>NZ_JASCXI010000001.1 GCF_030271515.1 Erythrobacter oryzae
CCGCGCCCGCGCCGGAACCGGCGGATGCTCCCGCCGCAGTGGCGCCGCCAGCGGCAGCCAAGCCTGCCAGCACCGCGCCCGCGCAGCCCTCGGCCAAGCCCGCTGCGAGCGCCGTCGCACCCAAGCCCGCGGCAGCGCCTGCGCCGGGCGCGGCCAAGCCTGCGGCAGCTCCCGCCGCGAGCGCTCCCAAGCCGGGCACGGCTCCGGCAGCGACCGCCCCGAAGTCCGCCGCCGCGCCCGCTGCATCGGCCGCCAAGCCCGCAGCGACGCCCTCGGCCACCGCTCCGAAGCCCGCGCCCAAGCCGACCCCCAAGCCCACGACCGTCGACGACGCCTTCAGCGATCTCGACGACAAGCCGGGGGCCTGAGCGCCGGGCAGGGCGCCGCGCTATCTGCTTGATGCACCGGCTGGTTTGCGCCATCGCAAGCTTTCCAAGCCAGGCGGTTGACGCTGGGCGCGAATCAGCCTATGCGCGCCGCTCATTCGACATGTTCGAAGCAAGTTCGGCAGGCATCGCCCTTGCGCGTGCCGACCGGACTTTTTGCCGTTTGCGCACCCGCGCCCGGCAGGCGGACATGGGAGTGAATGTCGCGTTGAGATAGGGGTGGCCCCTCAAGGCCCGCAAGCCCCTGTGGAGCATGGAGAAATAAGTGGCTCGTATTGCCGGGGTCAATATCCCCACCAACAAGCGCGTGATCATCGCGCTGACCTATATTCACGGTATCGGTCGTACCACCGCCGTCCAGATCGCTGACAAGCTCGGCATCGCGCACACCGCGCGCGTGCAGGACCTCTCGGACGAAGAGATCCTTCGCATCCGCGAAACCATCGACGCCGATTTCACCGTGGAAGGCGATCTGCGTCGCAACACCGCGATGAACATCAAGCGCCTGATGGACCTGCGTGCCTATCGCGGCCTGCGTCACCGTTCGGGCCTGCCCGTCCGCGGCCAGCGCACCCACACCAACGCCCGCACCCGCAAGGGCAAGGCCAAGCCCATCGCGGGCAAGAAGAAGTAAGCCGGGCCTTCGGGCTCCCGCTTTTTCCTTCTGACGAGCTAGAGGAATATAGAAAATGGCACGCGAACCAGGCCGTATCCGGCGCCGTGACAAGAAGAACATCACTAGCGGCGTTGCGCATATCAACGCCAGCTTCAACAACACCATGATCACCATCACCGACGCGCAGGGCAATGCCATCTCGTGGTCGTCGGCCGGGATGATGGGCTTCAAGGGCAGCCGCAAGTCGACTCCCTACGCCGCGCAGGTCGCCGCTGACGATGCCGGCAAGAAGGCCGCCGAACATGGCGTGCGCACCCTCGAAGTCGAGGTCAAGGGCCCGGGTTCGGGTCGTGAAAGCGCGCTCCGGGGTCTTGCAGCCGTCGGCTTCAACATTACCTCGATCCGCGACGTCACCCCGATCCCGCACAACGGGGTCCGTCCCTCCAAGCGTCGCCGCGTCTGATCCGCCGGGCTGGCGGGGGCGCGTGTCGTCTCCGCCGTCCGAACGGGTCTGATGCCGCGCCGCCGCGCCCCATCCGGCCCGCCCAAATTTGAACCGCCCACAAGGCGAATTAGGGGAAATCCATGTCCGTCAACACCAAGAACTGGCAGGAACTCAAGAAACCCAACTCCCTGGAAATCAAGGATGGCGGCGATCGTCAGCGCAAGGCGACTTTCGTGGCCGAACCGCTCGAGCGGGGCTTCGGCCTGACGCTCGGCAACGCGCTGCGCCGGGTGCTGCTTTCGAGCCTGCAGGGCGCCGCGATCACCTCGATCAAGATCGAGAACGTGCTGCACGAATTCTCGTCGCTCGCGGGCGTGCGTGAGGACGTCACCGACATCGTGCTGAACGTCAAGCAGATCGCGCTCAAGATGGAAGGCGAGGGCCCCAAGCGGCTCCAGCTTTCGGCCACCGGCCCGGGCGAAGTCCGCGCCGGCGACATCGCCGTGACCGGCGATATCGAGGTGATGAACAAGGATCTGGTGATCTGCCACCTCGATGAAGGCGCGACGCTCAACATGGAGCTCACCGCCGACACCGGCAAGGGCTACTCGCCTGCCGTCGCCAACCGTCCGGCTGACGCGCCGATCGGGCTGATCCCGGTCGACTCGCTCTACTCGCCCGTGCGTCAGGTGAGCTACAAGGTCGAGAACGCCCGCGTCGGGCAGGAGCTCGATTACGACAAGCTCTCGCTGACCGTCGAGACCGATGGCACCGTCACCCCGGAAGACGCCGTGGCCTATGCCGCGCGCATCCTTCAGGACCAGCTGACGCTGTTCGTCCACTTCGAGGACGGCATCCCGCAGCCGGTCGGCCAGATGATCGGCCACGCGGTGCAGCCGGAAGAGAGCGACGCCAACCAGCTCAACCGCTACCTCCTCAAGAAGGTGGACGAGCTCGAGCTGTCGGTGCGTTCGGCCAACTGCCTCAAGAACGACAACATCATCTACATCGGCGATCTGGTCCAGAAGACCGAAGCCGAGATGCTGCGCACGCCGAACTTCGGCCGCAAGTCGCTCAACGAGATCAAGGAAGTGCTCTCGAGCATGGGCCTGCGTCTGGGCATGGATATCCCGGGCTGGCCGCCTGAGAACATCGAGGAAATGGCAAAGAAGTTGGAACAGGAACTTCTCGGGTAAGCATTTCGGGAGCCCCTGCGAAAGCAGGGGCTCACCACATGGGCGAAGGTGGCAGCCCTGACGGCCACCAGCACTGGGCTACCTGACACGGGCCCTTTTCGAACGGAGTAATGAGAATGCGTCATGGTATTTCGGGCCGCAAGCTGGGCCGTCGCACGGGTCACCGCAACGCCTTGTTCCGCAACATGGCCGCCGCGCTGATCAAGCACGAGCAGATCAAGACCACGCTGCCCAAGGCCAAGGAACTGCGCCCCTACATCGAAAAGCTGATCACGCTGGCGAAGCGTGGCGGGTTGTCGAACCGTCGTCTGGCGATGAGCCGTCTGGGCGACGAGGCGCAGCTCAAGAAGCTCTTCGAAGTGCTCGCCGAGCGCTATGCCGACCGCGAAGGCGGCTACACCCGCGTGCTGCGCGCCGGTGTCCGCGCCGGTGACGCGGTGCAGATGGCGATCATCGAACTGGTCGACCGCGACGAGAGCGCCCACGGGCAGGACTCGGGCCCGGTCGCCTCGGAAGAAGAATACGAAGACGCGTAAGCCGCGGCTTCCACGAGACAAGGCAAGGGCCGGGGCGGGAACGCTTCCGGCCCTTTCCTTTTGCGCTGCCGCCGATAGGCTGCGCGCCATGATCCGCCAGACCCTTGCAGCGACAGCGCTGCTCCTCGCCGCTGTCCCCGCCGCCGCCCAGAACCAGCAGGAGGCGCTCGACGCACGCTACGACCGCGCGCTCGCGGCGGGCTACAAGGCGCTGATGCTGTGCGGGGCGATCACCAGCGCCGAGGCCAATGGTGCCGCGCGCACGCCCGAGAGCGTGATGCAGTGGGAGCTTACCGGCATCCAGGCTCCGCAGGCATCAGTGATCGCCGACCTGCCGTTCACCATCATCCGCAGTCCCGACGGCCTCATTGCGCGTGTCGCAGTCAGCTGGGCGGAGGACATGCCTGCAAGGATCGCGATCTACGGCGGTCCGGGAAACGGATGCGCGCTTGCGCCCATCGGTTCGGACGACGGCGCAGGCGACCCGCGCCCGCCGGTCAAGGTTGCGCCGCGCTTCGAACCCAAAGTCCTCGGCACGGTCGAGCTGCCCATGATCGAAGTCTGGAAGCCGCCGCCGCCGACCGCGCTGGACAGGGCGTTCGAAGTGGCATTCGGGGAGGGCTACGGCAAGGGACGCAGCACCGCCGTGCTGGTCAACCGCTACGACCGCGAGGGCAGACGGACCGAGGGAAGGGCTCGCTACAAGAGCGGCTTCGACGACCGGACCCCGCAGCGCACCTTCTCGGTCGCCAAGAGTATCGCGGCGACGCTGATCGGCGCGGCGGTCTATCGCGGGGAAGTGGACGTCAATGCCTCGGCGGGGCTTGGCCTCGCGGAGAATGATCCACGCCGCGCGATCACCATCGACCACCTCTTGCGCATGGCTTCCGGGCGCTATTCCGACAGGCCGGGCAATCGCACCGATCCGCTCTATTATGGCGGGGCCACCGTCGATGAAGTGGCGCTCGACTGGCCGCTGGTGAGCCCGCCGGGGAGCACCTATCGCTATGCCAACAACGACACGCTCGCCGCCGTCGCCGCGATCAAGGGCACCTTCGCCGCGCACCCTCCCGCCGAACTCTTCGCCAGGCTCGGCATGGAGGGAACCGTCGCCGAGACCGACTGGCGGGGCGATTACATCCTCTCCTCGCAGGTCTGGGCGACGGCCGACGATCTGGCGAAGCTGGGCCAGCTTTACCTCAACGACGGCAAGCTGCCTTCGGGCGAGCGCATCCTGCCCGAGGGCTGGGTGAAGTATGTCACCACCCCTAGCGGCCCTCAGCCGCCCACCGGCACCTTCGGCTATGGCGCGGGGTTCTGGCTGCTGAACAAGGAGGAGGGCGTGCCGCCCGACACCTTCGCCGCGATCGGCAATCGCGGGCAATATGTGGTGATCGTCCCCTCGCGGCAGGTGGTGATCGTGCGGCGGGGGGAGGATCCGGCGGGCTCCGGATTCGACATCGCCGCCTTCACCCGCGACGTGCTGGCGGCGCTTGCGGCCGAGTAAGTTGACATAGTCCATGCACACGCCGCTCTTGCGGGTGTGTCAACTTGCGACGAACCGTTCATCTAAAGCGCTTCTAAAATTAACAACACCTGTCATCCCGATTCAGGCAAGCCTCACGCCGAATCGCGCAAAAGGTCCTCGACGCCCCGGCAATTCCGCCAGCGGGTCGCCAAAGAGGAATGCTTCGATGACCACCAAGACCAACCGGCTGGCCTCCGGCACGATGGCCCGGCTCGCGCTCGGTGCGGTCGCTGCGACCGCGCTGACCGCCGGCTCCGTCACCCCCGCCATGGCCGACGACCGCCGTGACCGCGACGGCATCAGCGCGGGCGAGATCATTGCCGGCGCCGTGGTGATCGGCGGGATCGCCGCGCTGGCGGGAGCCTTCGACGGTGACCGCGACCGCGACCGCTGGGATTACCGCGGCGACCGCTGGGATCGCGGCGGCGGCTGGGACCGCGGTGGACGCTGGGGTATCGGCCCGCGTGCGGCGGTCGACCGCTGCGTGCGCGCCGCGGAGAACCAGGCGCGGCGCTTTGGCGGCTACCGCTATGCCGACGTGATCGACGTGCGCGACATCGACCGCACCCGTGACGGCTTCCGCGTCCGCGGCCGGATCGACGTCGGCGGCGGCTGGGGCCGCAACGACCGCGGCAGCTTCACCTGCCGGGTCGACGGCCGGGGCGCGCCCTTCATCGACTTCGACGGGATCCGCGGCCTGCGCTGATCCCTGACACGAAACCCCCTCGCGCGCGGTGTTCTGCCTTTTTCGCCGCGCGCATCCTCCCCGCCCCGCCATCGTCCACCCGGTGGCGGGGCGGCTCTTGTTCGGGGCCCCCGCGCGGTTCAGCCCAGCGCAAGCTCGGCACGGTTAGTCCTGCCGGTCATCCGGACGTTGGTGGGCGTTCGGGACCATGAACAGGAGGAACGAGCATCATGGCTCCGAAATTGCGCGTGGCTGCCGTCGCCGCCGCGCTGGCTGGCACCACCATTCTTGCCACCCCCGCTGCGGCCGCGCCGCTGACACCTGAAACCACCACATCGACCTATTTCGCGCCTTCGCGCTTCGACCCGGCTGCCGACACCGCGCAGTGGGGCTGCCGCTGGGGTTGCGGCTGGGGCAGGGGTTGGGGCGGGGGCTGGGGCCGCCGCGGTTGGCGGCGCAACCGGGTCGATGCGGGCGACGTGCTGATCGGCGTCGCGATCATCGGCGGCGCGCTCGCCATCGCCGATTTGGAGCGCCGCCGTGATCGCGAGCGCGAGGTCGTGGTGATCGACCGCGACCCGCGTTACCGCGACCGCGATGCCGATTGGGACCGCCGCGACCAGCGCCGCGATGCGCGCCGCTCGGGCTCGGCCGGCCTCGACAATGCGGTCGACATGTGTCTCGACCGGATCGAGCGCGATGTGCGGGTCGACACGGTCGACAACGTCGAGCGCACGGCGAGCGGCTGGCAGGTGACCGGCTCGATCTTCAACGGCGCGCAGTTCCGCTGCCGGATCGGCAATGACGGGCGGATCGACACGGTTGATTACGACGGCACCTTCGGCGTCAGCAGCGCGGGCGCGGACTGGAGCGAGCCGCAGGCCTTTGCCGAACAGCCCGCCGCCGGACAGTGGGACGCACAGGACTATGCCGCCGCCCGCGCCGGGCTCGGCGGGACGGTGCGCCCCGACATGGCGGTGCAGGAGACCGCGGTGCGCGGCGGCCTCGCCGTCGCTCCGGCCCGCGCGCCTGCCGCTTCCGCCGCCGCTCTGCCCGCCTATCCCGGCGGACCGATCCCGGGTGAGGTCATCCCCGAAACGCTGGAAGAGGTGAGCGGCGGCTAACCCCCGCCGCCGCGCTCGCCGTCATAGCTCGGCAGGCCCCATTCCCAGCGGATCGCGGCGCTCCGCAGCGCAAAGCCGCAGGCGAAGGCGAAGCCCCAGGTGATCTCGCCGGGCAGCCCCAGATGGGGCGCGGCGAGCATCCCCGCAACGCTCAGCGCCGAGGTGAGCGCGGCGGGGGTGACGTAGAGCTCGGGGCTCATGATGATCGAGGGGCGGCCTGCGACCACGTCGCGGATGATCCCGCCGACGCAGCCGGTGATGACGCCCATCAGCGCGGCGGGGATCGGCGGGATGCCGTAGGCGAGGGCCTTGGCGCTGCCGAGCACGGCATAGGCGGCGAGCCCCGCGCCGTCGGCATAGGCGAAGCCCTTGCCCTCCCACCAGCGCACCGGCGTGAACCACGCGATCAGCGCCGTGCCGAGGCACACGGCGGCGACCCAGGGATCGTCGATCCAGAACACCGGCGCGCGGATCAATAGGTCGCGCACCGTCCCGCCGCCGACGCCTGTCACCAGCGCGAAGAAGGCCATGGTGACGAAGGTCTGCTTGAGCCGCGCTGCCAGCACCGCACCCGACAGCGCGAAGAGCGCGATGCCGGCAAGGTCGAGCAGGTCGAGGATCGGGGTGAGGACGGTGGGGGTCATGCGGCGGAAGGCCGCGCCTTGCGTCGGCGGAACATCAGCACGCAGCCGATCAGCGCTCCGGTGAGCGAGAGGGCGGCGAAGAGGATCAGCACAGGGTGGCTGGTATCCTCGCGCTCCGAGAGGTCCATGATGTGCAGGCCCCAGGCAAAATCGAAGGCGCGCCACCAGCGCGTGCGCACCGCCTCGATCTCGCCAGTGTCGCGCCCGACATATACATTGGTGCCATCGGCGAGCTGGACTTGCCACACCGCGACCGGGCGGCGGAAATCGAAGGGCGTCTTGTCGGCGGGGAAGAGCGTGACGCGTGCCGCCTTGTCGCCCCCTGTGATCCGCGCGGCGACCAGCGCGCGTGCGGCGGCGGCATCGAGCGGCGGGATCGCGGCACCGGTTGCGAAGTCGACCCGCCGCGTCTCACCCTTGAGGCCCGTGAGGATCGCCACCGCGCGGCCATCCTGCATGACGACGCGCATCTCCCTGAGCGCGGTGCCCGGCCCGGCCAGCGTGCTTCCCGGTAGCGCCAGCGGGACAGGATCGGCCTTCACCCGCAGATGCTCGCCGCGCACCTCTTCGATCGGGCGCGAGACCATGAACAGGCCGGTCGCCAGCCACATGGCGATCGGCACGCCGACCAGCCAGCCGAGCCAGATGTGCCAACGGGCAAGCGTGCGCATGGAGAGAAGCTTCATCCTCGCGCCATGACGAAGCCCGCCTAGCTGTGCAAGATGTTCCCGATCGCCTCGGCCGCCGCGATGCAATCGAGGTCGCTCCAGCGCGGGCCGATGACCTGCATCCCGCAAGGGAGCTCGGCGCCGAGATAGTTGCCGGAGCCGATGGGCAGCACGGTCGAGGGCAAGCCGGGGAAGGTTGCCATCCCCGACCACACAAGCCCGCAGCTGCCCGGCTCCTCCTTGCCATCGATCATAAGCTTGCCCCGGAACACCGCCTGCTCGCTGTGCGGCACCGCCAGCACCGGGGCGGGCGGCGCGAGGACGAAGTCGTAGGTTTCGAACAGGGCCTCCCACTCGGCGATGCAGGCGGCCTGCGCGTTCATCAGCGCGAACCAGTCCGAGGCGGTGGCGCGGGTGCCGTCGGGGGCGGGCGCGCCGCCTGACATGGCGATGTTCATCATCTTGAGATAGCTGCGATAATGCCGCGCCTGATCGGGCAGCAGATCGCTCGCCCGATCAATCCGCACCCCGGCGCGGGCGAGGGTCTCCAGCGCCGCCTCGGTCGGCCCCAGCACGGATCCATCGACCGGCGCGCCGGGGAGCGACGTGATCGCCAGCAGGCGGCATTCGGCTAGCGGCTTGGTCCGGCGGCGCAGCGGGACTTCGGCCCCGACTTCGACCAGCACGGCAAGGTCCTGCGGGTTGCGCGCCAGCGGCCCGGCGATGCTCAGCGGGCCGTCGGCTGCGGCGAGGAAGCCCTCGCGCCGCGACTGGCCGGGAAAGTCATGGCCGTGCTTGGGGACGAGGCCCCAGGTGGTCTTGTGCCCCCACACCCCGCAGAAATGCGCCGGCACGCGCACCGATCCGCCGATATCGGTGCCGTAATCGCACGGCACCATGCCGCTCGCCACGGCAGCCGCGCTCCCGCCCGAAGAGCCGCCGGGGGAGCGATCATGGTTGTGCGGGTTGCTGGTGCGGCCATAGACCGGGTTGAAACTCTGCCAGTCGGTGAGATCGACCGGCACGTTGGTCTTGCCGATGATGATCGCCCCCGCCGCCTTCAGCCGCCGCACCAGCAGCGCGTCCCTGGGGGCGACCTGGTCCTTGAACTGCGGGTGCCCCCAGGTGGTGGGGAGCCCGGCGACGTCGAAGCTTTCCTTGATCGTCATCGGCACGCCGAACAGCGGCTGGCCGAGCGGCCGCGGGGCATTGTCCATCGCCCGCGCGGTCTCGCAGGCGCGCCCGAAATCGGGGACGGCGATGGCGTCGATCTCGGCATCGAGGCGGCCGGCGCGGGTGATCGCGGCATCGACCGCCTCGGCGACACTGAGCTTGCGCGTGCGAATCGCGAGCGCGGTCGCCAGCGCGCCGGCTTTGTCGGTCAATTGCGGATAGGCCATGCGTGAATTCTCCCCTTGAAGGGAGGTCTAGGCAATGCGGCCGGAGGGATCAATTCACGCGTGCCGCGCTGTCCCCGCCGCGCTCAGGGCGAGGGCGAGGCCGAGGATCGGCGAGGCGCCGTAGCCGATCAGCGGGAAGGGGAAGGGGGCAAGGCAGGCCATGACGCCGAGCGTCACCAGCAGCGCGGCGAGCGCGGTGGCCTCGGTCCGGGGCAGAGGGGCGGCGTGCAGCAGCAGCGCAGGCGCGGCGAGGAACAGCAGCGCGCCCAGCAGCAGCGCCGCGGGCGGGGCGGCGTACCAGATCTGCGCGAGGACGCCCTCGGTGAAAAGCTGCGGTTCGAGCGTCCCGCGGCCGAAGTTCACCGCCGCAAGGCCCAAGGCGGCGAGGGCTACCATGGTGAAGCCGACCGAGCGGTGGGTGATCGCGAACACCGCGCTCGCCGCCGCCAGCCCTGCGAGCATGGCGGCATCGGGTTGGAGCGCGAGCGCTACGATCGCCGCGCCAAGCAGCGGCGGGCCCGCGCGGGGGCTTTGCGACGCGAGCACCACCACCAGCGGCAGCAGCAGCGCGCCTGAATGCAGCAGCACCGGCCCTGCGGGAAGCCAGCGGCTCACCCCGCCCACCTCGGGGCCGATCAGCACGGGGAGGAAGAGGAGCGCCGCGCCGAGGGCCGCAAGGCCGAGGCGCGCTTTCGGCCCCGACGGCAGTCGCCCGAAGGCCGCCCACAGGGCTCCCGCCACCAGCGCGCCCGCGTTGATCGCGATCAGCCGCAAGGGCGCACCGAAAGCGGCGAGGTAGGCGAGCCCGCCGAGCGCGGGCACGGCCAGGGGCAGAACGAGGCGCCAGCGATCCGCGAAAGGCGCGCTCACCTTGCTCGCATCACATGTGGATCGGCTTGCCCGTCACCGCCATCGCCGCTTCCTTGAAGGCCTCGGCGTGGGTGGGGTGGGCGTGGCAGGTGTAGGCGATGTCTTCCGAGGTCGCGCCGAATTCCATCGCCTGCGCTGCCTGTGCGATCATCGTGCCTGCGAGGCTGTTGATCATCCACACGCCGACCACGCGGTCGGTCGCGGCGTCCGCGATCACCTTGACGAAGCCGTCGGTGTCGCGGTTGGCCTTGGCGCGGCTGTTGGCCATCATCGGGAACTTGCCGACCTTGACCGCGAGGCCGCGCTCCTTGGCCTGTTCCTCGGTGATGCCGACGCCCGCGATTTCCGGCGCAGTATAGACGACGCTCGGGATCACATCGTGGTTCACGATGCCGGTGAGGCCCGCAATGTTCTCGGCGACCGCAATGCCCTCGTCCTCGGCCTTGTGGGCGAGCATCGGGCCGGGAACGACGTCGCCGATCGCCCAGATGCCGGGGACGGCGGTGGCGAAATCGTGATCGATCTCGATCTGGCCGCGGTTGTTGACGCTGAGGCCCGCCTTTTCGAGCGCGAGGCCATCGGTGTTGGCGCGGCGGCCGATTGCGACCAGCACGTGGCTGGCGGTGACGCTCGTGGCTTCGCCGCCCGCAGCGGGTTCGACGGTGAGGGTGACGGTCTTGCCGTCTACCTTCGCGCCGGTGACCTTCTGGCCGAGCATCATCGCCATGCCCTGCTTCTTGAAGATTTTCTGCGCTTCCTTGCGCACCTCGCCGTCCATGCCGGGGAGCAGCTGGTCGAGGAACTCGATCACGGTGACCTTGGCGCCGAGACGCCGCCAGACCGAGCCCAGCTCCAGCCCGATCACCCCGCCGCCGATCACCACGAGGTGCTCGGGCACTTCATCGAGATCGAGCGCGCCGGTGCTGTCGACGATCCGCTTCGCGGCGTTGTCGACCGGCACGCCGGGGAGCGGCATGACGGAAGAGCCGGTGGCGATGACGATGTCCTTGGCGGTGACCTTTTCGGCCGCGACGCTGACGGTGTGCGCGTCTTCGAACGCCGCATGGCCCTTGAGCCAGGTGACCTTGTTCTTCTTGAACAGGAACTCGATTCCGCCGGTGAGCTCGCCCACGGCCTTTGTCTTCTCGGCCATCATCTTGCCGAGGTCCAAAGTCGGGGTCGCGGTGATGCCCCAGGTGGCGAAATGGCCGTTCTTCGCCTCGTCGAACAGCTCCGATCCGTGGAGCAGCGCCTTAGAGGGGATGCACCCGACATTGAGGCAGGTGCCGCCCAGCGTCGCGCGCGATTCCACGCAAGCCGTCTTCAGCCCGAGCTGCGCCGCGCGGATCGCCGCGACATAACCGCCGGGGCCGGCACCGATGACAAGGACGTCGTAATCGTAGGAATGGTCAGCCATTATTTTCTCCGTCGCCCCGGCCAAAGCTGGGGTCTTGAGCGTCAAAGGGCAAGCCGTGCCGCCCTAGGCCCCAGCTTTCGCTGGGGTGACGGTCAAACTTAAAGGTCGATCAGCATCCGGGTGGGATCCTCGATCGCTTCCTTGATGATCTTCAATGCGGTCACCGCCTCGCGCCCGTCGATCAGGCGGTGGTCGTAGGAGAGCGCGAGATACATCATCGGGCGGATCACGATCTGGCCATTGCGGACCACCGGACGATCCTCGATGCGGTGGAGGCCCAGCACCGCGCTCTGCGGCGGGTTGATGATCGGGGTGCTCATCAGACTTCCGAACACGCCGCCGTTCGAGATGGTGAAGGTACCGCCGGTCATGTCTTCCATCGTCAGCGTGCCCGCCTTCGCGCGCGCGCCGAAATCGGCGATGTCCTGCTCGATCCGGGCAAAGCCCTTCTTGTCGGCGTCACGGATCACGGGGACGACGAGGCCGTTCGGCGCGCTGACCGCGACCGAGATGTCGACATAGTCGTGGTAGATGATCTCGTCGCCGTCGATATAGGCGTTGACCGCGGGGACGTCCTTCAGCGCGAGGCAGGCGGCCTTGGCGAAGAAGCCCATGAAGCCGAGGCGGATGTCGTGCTTCTTGGCGAAGAGGTCCTTGTACTTGTCGCGCGCTTCGATGACCGCGCTCATGTCGACATCGTTGAAGGTGGTGAGGAGCGCTGCGGTGTCCTGCGCGCTCTTCAGCCGCTTGGCGATGGTCTGGCGCATGCGGGTCATCTTGACCCGCTCTTCACCGCGCGCGCCGCCGGTCGCCACGGGGGCGGCGGGAGCGGGGGCAGGGGTCGGGGCAGGGGCAGGCGCGGGGCCCTTGGCCTTGGCTTCGGCGGCGGCGAGGACGTCTTCCTTGGTCAGGCGGCCATCCTTGCCGGTGCCCTTAATGGTCGAGGGGTCGACCCCGTGTTCGAGCACCGCGCGGCGCACCGCGGGCGACATGGTCTGGGCGGGGGTGAGCAGTTCTTCCGAAGCCGCCGGGGCGGGGGCCGCGTCAGCCTTCGCGGCGGCGGGGGCCGGGGCAGGCGCGCTCGCACCGTCCTCGATGATCGCGATCACCGCGCCGACTTCCACGGTGTCGCCCACCGCGACCACGTGCTGCGACATGACCCCTGCGACAGGCGAGGGCACGTCGACGGCGACCTTGTCGGTCTCGAGGCTGGCGATGGGTTCATCGACCGCAACCGCTTCGCCGGGCTGCTTGAGCCATTCGGCAATCGTGCCTTCGGTGACGGATTCGCCGAGGACGGGGACTTTGATTTCGGTAGCCATTGGAACGGGTTCCTGCGTAAATCTGAATATCGGTGTGAAGAAAGGGTGCGGCCGTCAGAGCCCCAGCGCAGCGGCGACGAGCGCCTCCTGCTGGGCCTTGTGGCGGCTGGCGAGGCCCGTCGCGGGCGAGGCCGAGGCGTCGCGCCCGGCATAGATCGGCCGCATTCCGGCATGGCCCGCCTTGGTCAGCGATTCTTCGATCCGCTCGTTGACGAAGAACCACGCGCCGTTGTTGCGCGGCTCTTCCTGGCACCACACGACCTCCTTGAGGTTCGTCATGCGCTCCAACCGGAGCGCCAGCGGATCGCCGGGGAAGGGGAAGAGCTGCTCGATGCGCACGATCGAGATGTCCTCGATCCCCGCCGCATCGCGCGCTTCGATCAGGTCATAGGCGACCTTGCCCGAACACAGCACCAGCCGCTTGACCTTGTCGTCAGCGATGGTCTTGGTGTCCGACATGATCCGCCGGAACTGCCGGTCGCCGAGGAAGTCCGCCTTGGCGCTCTTGGCCAGCGGGTGGCGCAGCAGCGACTTGGGGCTCATGATGACGAGCGGCTTCCTGAAGCTGCGGAGCATCTGGCGGCGCAGCAGGTGGAAGTAGTTGGCCGGCACGGTGACGTTGCACACGCACATGTTGTCGTCGGCGCACAGCTGCAAGAAGCGCTCGAGCCGCGCCGAGGAGTGTTCCGGGCCCTGACCTTCATAACCATGCGGCAGCAGCATCACGAGGCCGTTGGCGCGCAGCCACTTGCTCTCGCCGCTGGCGATATACTGGTCGATCATGATCTGCGCGCCGTTGGCGAAGTCGCCGAACTGGCCTTCCCACAGCACGAGGCTCTTGGGATCGGCCATCGCGAAACCATACTCGAAGCCGAGCACGCCGTATTCGGAGAGCGTCGAATCGTGCACCTCGAACTTGCCGTGGGGCAGCGTGCTGAGCGGCACGTATTTGCGTTCCGACTTCTGGTCGACCCACACCGCATGACGCTGCGAGAAGGTGCCGCGGCCCGAATCCTGCCCCGACAGGCGCACCCCGTAGCCTTCCATCACGAGGCTGCCGAAAGCCAATGCCTCGGCGGTCGCCCAGTCGAAGCCCTCGCCGGAAGCGAACATCTCGCGCTTGGCGGCGAGCACGCGGTCGAGCGTCTTGTGGATCTCGAGATCGGCGGGGACTTCGGTCAGCACCCGGCCGAGCGCGTCGAAGGTCTTGGGCTCGATCGCGGTCTCGACCGAGCGGCGCGCGGTCTCCGGGTCAGCGGGCTTGTTGAGCCCGGCCCAGCGGCCGCCGAACCAGTCGGCTTCGTTGGCCTTGTAGCTCTTGCCGGCTTCGAACTCGGCTTCGAGCAGCGCGGTGAATTCGGCCGCGATCTTCTCGCGCGTGCCGGGCTCGACCACCCCCTCGCGGATCAGGCGCGCTTCGTATGACACGCTGACCTTGGGATGCTGGCCGATCTTGCCATACATCACCGGCTGGGTGAACTTGGGCTCGTCACCCTCGTTGTGGCCGAAGCGGCGGTAGCACCACATGTCGATCACGACATCGCGGTGGAAGGTCTGGCGGTATTCGACCGCGAGCTTGCAGGCGAAGGTCACCGCCTCGGGATCGTCGCCGTTGACGTGGAGGATCGGCGCCATCACGCCCTTGGCGACGTCGCTCGGGTAGGGCGAGGAGCGCGCGAACTTGGGCGAGGTGGTGAAGCCGATCTGGTTGTTGATGATGAAGTGGACGCAGCCGCCGGTGTCGTAGCCGGGCACGCCCGAGAGCGAGAGGCTCTCCCACACCACGCCCTGCCCCGCGAAGGCGGCGTCGCCGTGGATCAGCACGGGGAGCACCTGGTCCTTCTTCTTCAGGTCATCGCGGATCGCCTGCTGCGCGCGGGTTTTGCCCAGCACCACCGGGTTCACCGTTTCAAGGTGCGAGGGGTTGGGCACGAGGCTCATGTGCACCGAGATCCCGTCGAACTCGCGGTCGGTCGAGGTGCCGAGGTGATACTTCACGTCGCCGCTGCCGCCCACGTCATCGGGGTTGGCCGAGCCGCCGGAGAATTCGTGGAAGATCACGCGGTAGGGCTTGGCCATCACGTTGGCGAGCACGTTCAGACGCCCGCGGTGGGCCATGCCGTAGATGATCTCGCGCACGCCCGCGCTGCCGCCGTGCTTGATGACGGCTTCCAATGCCGGGATCATCGATTCCCCGCCATCGAGGCCGAAGCGCTTGGTGCCGACATACTTCTTGGCGAGGAATTCCTCGTAGCCTTCCCCGCGCAGCACGGCGGCGAGGATCGCCTTCTTGCCTTCGGGGGTGAACTGGATCGTCTCACCCGGCTTTTCGAACTTGTCCTGAAGGAAGCGGCGTTCCTCGGTGTCGGCGATGTGCATGTATTCGAGGCCGACCTTGCCGCAGTACACTTCGCGCAGGCGCTGGTGGAGCTTGCCCACCGTGGTCCACTCCATGCCGAGCACGCCGCCGACATAGACGTCCTCGTTCTCTTTGCCCGCAAGGCCGTGCCATTCGAGCGTGAGGTCAGCAGGGCCCTCGCGGTTGCTGAGGCCGAGCGGATCGAGGTCCGCCGCCATGTGCCCGCGCACACGGTAAAGGCGCACCAGCGTCATCGCCGCGATCGAGAGCTTGGCGGCCTTTTCGACCGCTGCCGGATCGGAGGCCTTGCCCGCGTCCTTCGCCGCCTTGGCGACCGCGAGCTTCATCTCGGTCGGGTCCATCGCCGCGGTCAGGTCCGCGCCGCTATCGGCCAGAGTGTCGAGCCAGCCGCGCTTCGCCCACGAGGGGCCGGGCTGCGGGCCTTCCTGATCGGTGAAGGCGGGGAGGAAGTTCTGCGGTTCGTTGCCCATCGGGGGGACTCCTGGGGAGGAGGAAGGATGATCCCCCGCGTTAGGGCGCGGGGGACCGGTAGTCGTTAACTCAGGCGTTTTCTTTCAGCATCGCGGCCAGCGTCTCGCCGAGCAGCGAGGGCGAGGGCGAGACGCGGATGCCGGCATCTTCCATCGCCGCGATCTTGTCCTCGGCGCCGCCCTGGCCGCCCGAGACGATGGCGCCGGCGTGGCCCATGCGGCGGCCCGGAGGGGCGGTGCGCCCGGCGATGAAGCCGACCATCGGCTTCTTGCGGCCCTTGGCGGCTTCGGCCTTGATGAAGGCGGCGGCTTCTTCTTCCGCGCTGCCGCCGATTTCGCCGATCATGATGATGCTCTCGGTTTCCGGATCGTCGAGGAACAGGTCGAGCACGTCGATGAAGTTCGTGCCGTTGACCGGGTCGCCGCCGATGCCGACCGCAGTGGTCTGGCCGAGGCCCGCCATCGTGGTCTGGTGCACGGCTTCATAGGTGAGCGTGCCCGAGCGGCTGACGATGCCGACCGAGCCCTTCTTGAAGATGTTGGCCGGCATGATGCCGATCTTGCACTCGTTCGGCGTCAGCACGCCGGGGCAGTTGGGGCCGATCAGCCGCGACTTCGAGCCCGCGAGCGCGCGCTTGGCGCGGACCATGTCGAGCACCGGGATGCCTTCGGTGATGCAGATGATGAGTTCGATCTCGGCATCGATCGCCTCGCAGATCGCATCGGCAGCGAACGGCGGCGGCACGTAGATGCACGAGGCGGTCGCCCCGGTCGCGGCCTTGGCCTCGCGCACGGTGTCATACTGCGGCAGGCCGATATGGGTGGTGCCGCCCTTGCCAGGGGTCACGCCCGCAACCATCTGCGTCCCGTAATCGAGCGCGGCCTGGGTGTGGAAGGTGCCGGTGTTGCCGGTCATCCCCTGGGTGATGACCTTGGTGTCTTTGTTTACGAGGATGCTCATTCGATAATTCCTTTATTTAATCTCGGACACGCGGCTATCTAGTCACTGCACCAACCGGCAGATTTTCCGAAATGGTCGACACCCCATTTCTCAACAGTAGGCATGATGTTGCCGCCGTGCTCATCACTGAAACTGAATTCCACTGTAGATTTAGGCAAAAAATCATTGAATGGACCGAAGGCCTCAGTTGGCAAGGACCAATCTTCCGTCCTGGTATGACGCGATAAATACCGCTCGTAGTCTGCCTTGGATCGGCCAGACATGCTTTGAAAGCCTAGGCCCCATTGATTGGGATACTCATTCCTTCGAATCTTGGCCGCAATTTGTGTGAACACGTTTATGTCGTCATTGCCCAAATATTTGGCGAAATCCGGATTAAGAGAATCACCAGTAACCCATCCTGCCAACTGGAAACTAACGGCCGACAGGTGCGGTCCTGGCCTTAACATCATCCAAAAAAGTACCTCGGTGCCCCAATCCCAGTTCCAATGGATGACTGAGTGATGCAAAAGTGGCGGATCAGCATGCTCAGAAAGCCAGGCAATCTGCTCTTCACTGCTGCTCCCGCAAACCGGCTTTGCGTTATAAATCCAGTGGCTACGAATTTCCAGGAACTCGTGATCTGAAGTCGTCATGAGGCCAGCGAGCCATCCAGCGCCTTGCACGCTTCGAGCAGTTCCTTGACCGCGTCGACGCTGACCTGGAGGTTGGCCTTCTCTTCGTCAGTGAGGTTGATCTCGATCACCTCTTCCGCGCCGCCTGCGCCGATCACCACCGGCACGCCGACATAGAGCCCGTCGACGCCGTACTTGCCGTCAACCTGCACCGCGCAGGGCAGGATGCGCTTCTGGTCGTAGAGATAGGCTTCGGCCATCGAAATGGCGCTGGTGGCGGGCGCGTAGAAGGCCGAGCCGGTCTTGAGCAGCGCGACGATCTCGCCGCCGCCCGAGCGGGTGCGCTGGACGATCTCGCCGAGGCGCGCTTCGGAGATGCCCTTGATCTTCGCCATGTCGGCAACCGGAATGCCGTTGATGGTCGAGTAGGACAGCACCGGCACCATCGTGTCGCCGTGGCCGCCGAGCACGAAGGCGTTCACGTCCTTGACGCTGACGCCGAATTCCCACGCGAGGAAGGTGGCGAAGCGCGCCGAGTCCAGCACGCCGGCCATGCCGACGACCTTGTTGGCGGGGAGGCCCGAGAACTCGCGCAGCGCCCAGACCATCGCGTCGAGCGGGTTGGTGATGCAGATCACGAAGGCGTCGGGGCAGTTGTCGCGGATGCCTTCGCCGACCGCCTTCATCACCTTGAGGTTGATGCCGAGGAGGTCATCGCGGCTCATGCCGGGCTTGCGCGCGACGCCCGCGGTGACGATCACCACGTCGGCGCCGGCGATGTCGGCATAGTCGTTAGAGCCGGTGATGGAGGCATCGAAGCCCTCGACCGGACCGCACTGCGAGAGGTCCAGCGCCTTGCCCTGCGGAATGCCCTCGGCCACGTCGAACAGGACGATGTCGCCCAGGCCCTTGAGTGCTGCGAGGTGTGCGAGCGTGCCGCCGATATTGCCGGCGCCGACGAGGGCGATCTTCTTGCGGGCCATTGCTAGGACTTCCTTCCCTGATCCTCGGGACGAAGCGATGAAGCGCGCGTGAACAAGCCTGGCGCCGGTGCCGGCCCCCGTCCCAAGCGACCGGGCACCCGTTACAAGAGGCGCGGTAGGCCGCTGAAAAGGGGATTGCAACCGTCAAAAGGTCGTAAATGGCAACTATCTTTGCAAACAGTTCGCAATTGCAATAATGCCTCGGTTCAACCCCTCAGGGGAACTGCGTAGCGCTGCTACCGTAAGGGAAGGGGCCCCGCGCGCGTCAAGCGGGCTCGAGCACCCGGCTCGCGCGCTCTGCCAGCCGGCGATCGAACATCTGCGTGATCGCGAGCCAGCGGTCTTGTCCATTCGCATCGCCGCGTGTGCGCGCCTCGGCCGCCAGATCGACCGCGACTTCGGCAGCGGCCAGCCCGTGCACCGCGAAATGGCGCAGGGCGTCGGTCAGCAGCGGATCGAAGGCCACCCCCGCCGGGGCGAGTTCGCTCCCCGGGCAGCGCCCAAGCTGCAAGTTGTCGTTCGCCGCGCGCGCCAGCACCGGAGCGATCAGCCCGCGCCCCGCAGCGCGCCAGCCCAGACGCCGGGCAGGGTGATTGGCGGAGGCGAACCGGACGGACATTGAGCGGGTTTCCTGCTTGTTGGCCAGCGCAACAAAGTGACGCGGGCGGGTCACAAAGCTTTAGCCGCGCGGGCCTAAGGCTTGGTGTGACAACAGGGTTTCGCGGGGCTTAACCATGCCCTCCCGCCTTATGGGGCGGGCGTTTTCCCGGGGCCGGGCTGGGCCTTCCACTGCCCGGCGCGGGCATATTCGGGCTTGACCGAGCCGGTGCCGGAGACGGGCTCGCTGGGTGCCGCAGGCGCCGTGGCAGCGCCCGGCTTGGGGGCGGGGACTGGGGCGGGGGCCAGATCATTGCCGATCACCGGCGCGATCGCGACCGGCGGACCCGCCGGAACGATCGGCCCGGCGCCCGGCGGCGGCGGCGTGGTGCGCCCGCTCACGACCGGCTCGAACCCGGCATAGCCGCCCCGGAACGCCGCCGCCGATCCGCTCGCCCCGCGGGTGCGGTAGAAGCGGTGCGCGCCGATCGTGCCGATGTGGTCGAGGCTCGAGGCCCAATAGGGATTGACCCAGAGCGTGTGGTAATGCGTCGCGAGGCCCACCGGCGCATAGACGCTGCCGTTCAGCGCTTCATCCGCGATGCGCTGCGCCCGCGCCCAGCTCATGCCGGAAGGCCGCCGCGCGAGGCTGCCGTCGCAGGTGAAGGTGAACTGGCACCCGGTCGAGCGCTCCGAGCCCTGGTAAACCACCCCGCACACCGAATTGGGCCAGGACGGGTGGGCGACGCGGTTGAGCACCACCTGCGCCACCGCGCGCTGCCCGGCCTCGCTCTCGTTCGCGGCCTCGTACCACACGGCCTGCGCGAGGCATTCCGAGGCGCGCAGATGGGAGATGCCGGTGCCGGGCATGTAAAAGGGCTTGGCCGCCGCGCCGACATCGATCAGCGCGCCCAGCTCGCGCCCGCTTTCCGCGCCGGTCGCGAGCGGATCGTCGGTCGGCAGCGCGACGAGGGCGGTGCCGGCGGGGTCGGCCATGTAGAAATAGGCCGAGCCGGGGAAGCTCATGCCAGGCCGCTCGAAGGGCAGCGCGGCCTCGGCGGCCTGACGGGTGGCGAGCGCGGCGGAGCTTTCGACCGCAGGGCCGGGCAGCTGGCCGACATTGCCGGTGGCGGCCATCGCCGGGACAGTGATCGCGGCGAGCAGCACCGCGAGGCGCTTCTTCGCGGTCTTGGAGAAGCGGCCGATCGGCGGCAGCGCCCAGCCTCGCCGCGCGCGCGGGACGACATTGCCCGAGGTATCGACGAAGAATGTGCGCTGGCGGGCCATGGTCGGCTCCGCTTACGCGCGGGCACGCGACGGGGCGAGCGCGGGGCGGGTCGGCGTCCCGTTTCCGGACACTCAGGGAGTGCGGGTTAAGGCGTTGCGCGCGAAGGCCTGCCGCCCTATCGCCTGTCGTCACGGGATATGGCGCGGGATCGCATCACGACGGGGCTTAGGGGCCGATGCGCGGGCGCGCTCTTGCTGGCGCTTGCCGCCTGCGCGCCTGCCGCGCCGGTGCCTCCGAAAGACACCGCGCATCCCACCATCCTGAGCCTCAACCCCTGCCTCGATGCGATCCTCGTCGAGCTCGCGCCGCCCGAGCAGGTGCTGGCCCTTTCGCACTATTCGCGCGATCCGTCCTCTAGCTCGATCCCGCCCGACACCGCCGCGCGCTACGGCGTCACCGGAGGCACCGCCGAGGAGGTGATCGCTGCAAGGCCCGATCTGGTGCTCGCCTCGATCTTCCTCCCCCAGCCGACCCGCAGCGCTCTGGAGCGTGCGGGGCTGCGGGTCGAGACCTTCGGCAGCCCGACGAGCATCGCCGAGAGCGCCGAGCAGGTCCGCGCCGTCGCCGCGCTGGCGGGGCGCGCAAGCGAGGGCGAGGCGCTTGCCGCGCGCATCGCTGCCCCCGCAAGGCCGCCGGGCGCGCCCATCGACGCGCTGCTGTGGCAGCCGGGCGAGATTGTCGCGGGCGAGCAGACCCTCGTCGCCGAGCTGCTGCGCGAGGCCGGTTTTGCGAGCGACGCCGCGCGCCGGGGCCTCGGCCAGGCCGACCGGGTGAGCCTCGAGAGCGTGCTCGCCGATCCGCCGCAGGTGCTGCTCGTCGCGGGCGACGCGGCGGGGCAGCGCCATCCGATGCTGGCGGGCGGGCTTTACCGCACCCATGTGGCGTCCTTCGACCCCTCGCTGATCTATTGCGGCGGCCCGACCATTTTGCGTGCGCGGGAGCGCCTCGCGCAAATCCGCGCCGAAGCGGAGCGGATGCCATGAACCGCGCGAGCTTAGTCTTCGCCGCGCTGCTGGCGGTGCTGCTGCCGCTCTCGCTGCTGGCGGGCCGCGTGTGGATTTCGCCCTTCGGCGATGGCCCGCACAACGCTGCGCTGATCCTCGCCGAGCTGCGCCTGCCGCGCGCGGTGCTGGCGGTGGTGATCGGCGCAGGGCTCGGGGCGGGGGGCGCAGCGATGCAGGGCTATCTGCGCAATCCGCTCGCCGACCCCGGCCTCTTCGGGATCGCGCCGATGGCCGCGCTGGGCGCGGTGGCGAGTTTCTGGCTGGCCCCGCTGCTCCCGCCCGCCGTCGCCGCTTGGAGCCTACCCGTCATGGCGCTCGGCGGGGCGGCGCTCGGCATGGCGGGGCTTGCGCTGATCGCGGGACGCACCGCGTCTGACGGTGCCGAGGGCGCGGGCGGCGGAATCGCGCTCTTCACCCTCGCCGGGCTGATGCTGGCGAGCCTCGCGGGCGCGCTGACCGCGCTCGCCATCACCCTCGCGCCCAATGCCTTCGCGCTCTCCGAGATCGTGCTGTGGCTCAACGGCGCGCTCACCGACCGTTCGTGGCGCGAGGTCTGGATCGCCGCGCCGCTGACCCTCGCAGGCATCGGCGTGCTGGCGCTGGCGGCGCGGAGCCTCGACGCGCTGACGCTGGGCGAGGCGGCAGCGCGCTCGCTCGGGGTGGAGCCGCGGCGGTTGCTGGTGCTGCTGGTGATCGGGATCGGGCTGACGGTGGGCGCAGGCGTGGCGGTGGCGGGGATCATCGGCTTCGTCGGCCTTGTCGTGCCCCATCTGGTGCGCCCGCTGACCGACCGGCTGCCTTCGAGCCTGCTGCTGCCCTCCGCGCTGGCGGGCGCCTGTCTGGTGCTCGCGGCGGACAGCATTGTCCGTATTCTGCCGCTGGTGACCGAACTCAGGCTCGGCATCGCGCTTTCGCTGATCGGGGCGCCGTTCTTCGGCTGGCTGCTGGTTCAGATGCGGCGGGGGCGGCTATGACCTTGGCGGCGGAGAACCTGAATCTGACCCGCGGCGGTCGGAGCGTGGTCGAGGGCCTCACCGCCGCGCTTGCCCCGGGCAAGATCACCGCCATCGTCGGCCCCAACGGCGCGGGCAAGTCCTCGCTGCTGCTGGCGTTGGCGGGCCTGCTCGAGCCTTCAGGCGGAGCGGTGACGCTGGACGGCACCCCGCTCGCCGCGCTTACCCCGCGAGGGCGCGCGCAAGCCATCGGCTACCTGCCGCAAAGCCCCGACATCGCCTGGGACGTGAGCGTCGAGAGCCTCGTCGCGCTCGGCCGCCTGCCGTGGCGCGATCGGGGGACAGCCGCAATCGAAGCCGCCTTGGCCGCGCTCGACCTCGAAACCCTGCGCACCCGCCCCGTCAGCCGCCTCTCCGGCGGCGAGCGGGCGCGGGTGCTGCTGGCGCGGGTGCTGGCCGGGAACCCTCGCTGGATCCTCGCCGACGAGCCGCTCGCCGCGCTCGACCTCGCGCACCAGCTGGCGCTGATCGCCCATCTCAAGGCCTGCGCGCGCGCCGGGCAGGGGGTGGCCATCGTGCTCCACGATCTCGCGCTGGCGATGAACCACGCCGATCACGTGCTGGTGCTCCACGAGGGGCGGCTGGCGCAAGAAGGGCCCCCCGCCGACGCGCTTGCTGGAGAGGTCATCGCGCGCGTGTGGGGGGTGAGCGCGCAATGGCTGGGCGAGCCGGGGCGGCGGGGGCTAGTTTCGGGCGCTTGAGGCTTCGATGCGGCGGGGAAGCCCTTGGGGTAGCTCCGCCCGCCGGTGTTCGGCCTGCCGCTGCACACCCGCAGAAGGGGCCAGGTTGCGACCCTCGAAGGGACCCGGCCAGCTCTGCGGGGAGGACTTTTATCTGACACAATATCGGCCCGTTGACGCCTTCAGATTTTCTGTAGGGGCGCGCGATTCCGGGTCAAAACCTTGGAAAACAGCCGTTTTGCGCTCGCCCCATGCGCGTTTGGCAAAGCTTGCCTGAACCCAGGCCGCGCCCGATTTTCCGTACCGACCCACGTATGTTTGCCTATTGCCGCCTTTCGTCCTAGCCTTGGCTCCGGCCTTGCCGCGGGGGAGGGGGCGACAGCTCCCGCGCGGGGACAAGCGTGGGGGTTCGGCATGAGCGATCCGGGGGGCACGTTCCGCTACAAGGCGTTCATCAGCTACAGCTGGGCCGATGCCAAGTGGGGCAAGTGGCTCCAGCACGGACTCGAAACCTACCGCACCCCGCGCGCGCTGGTGGGCGAGGAACGCGCGCTCGGCCCGGTGCCTGCGCGGCTCCACCCGTTGTTCAAGGACCGCGAGGAGGAGGCCGCAGGCAGCAGCATCGGCGCGGCGGTCGAGGCGGCGCTGGCGTCGAGCGAGTTCCTGATCGTGATCTGCTCGGCCACCTCGGCCAAGTCCAAGTGGGTCAACCGCGAGATCGCCTGGTTCAAGGCGCACCGCGACCCTGCGAAAGTGCTCGCGCTGATCGTCGGCGGCGAGCCGGGCGATCCCGACAACGAATGCTTCCCGAGGGCGCTGACCCATCTGGTCGATGCCGAGGGCAATGTCACCGACACGCCGCTCGACACCCCGCTCGCCGCGGATGCGCGCGAGAGCGGAGACGGCAAGCGCATCGCGCGATTGAAGCTCGCCGCGGCGATGCTCGGCGTCGGCCTCGACGAGCTGGTCCGCCGCGACGAGCGCCGCCGCACGCTTCGCACCCGCGCGGTGGTGGCGGCCTCGCTCAGCCTCACGGCCGTGATGGCGACGCTGACCTGGTTCGCAGTCGAAGCGCGCAAGGAGGCCGAGTTCCAGCGCAACCAGGCCGACGGCCTCGTCGAATTCATGCTCACCGACCTGCGCGCCAAGCTCGAACCGGTGGGACGGCTCGACGCGCTCGACGTGGTCGGCACGCGGGCGCTCGATTACTACGCCAAGCAGAAGCTCGCCGATCTCGACGCCGATGCGCTGGGCCGCCGCGCGCGGGCGCTGCTGCTGGTGGGCGAGCTTTCCAACCTGCGCGGCGACAGCGGCGAGGCGTTGAAAGCCTTCACCGAAGCCGCCGCCTCGACCGCCGAGCAGCTCGCCCGCGATCCCGACAACCCGCAGCGGATTTACGACCACGCGCAGAGCGTGTTCTGGGTCGGCTACATCGCCTATAACCGCGGCGAGCTGAAGAATGCCGAGGCGCAATACCGCGAATACAAGCGCCTCGCCGACGCGCTGCTGGCGATCGATCCGAAGAACCCCGAATGGCAGATGGAGAGCAGCTACGCCGAGAGCAATCTCGGGGTGATGTTTGACGCACAGGGTCGCATCGCCGAGGCGGAGCCGGCATTTGCCAATTCGCTCAGGATGGCCGAGGCGAGCGCCAAGGGCCGCGCCTTCGATGCCGACCGGCAGGTCGAGATCGGCAATGCGGCGAACTGGCTCGGCGTCGCCAAGGAGAAGCTCGGCAAGCTCGCCGAGGCGCGCGCGCTGCATGCCCGCGAGATCGCGATCTACGAGGAAGTGCTGCGCCGCGATCCGGCCAATGCCGTGGCTCAGAACCGGCTCGCCGTGGCGCTGCAATTTCTGGCGCGCGCGCAGCTGCAATCGGGCGAGATCGACGCGGCGCTGCGCTCCCACGACCGGGGAGTCGCGGTCAATGCCGCTCTGCGCCGGATCGAGCCGGACAATACCGAATGGCAGCAGACCGAGGTCGGCGGCCTGCTCGACAAGGCCACGACCCTGATCTACGCCAAGCGTCTCGCCGAAAGCCGGACGCTGCTGGAAAACGCCACCGCGCTACTCGGCCGCATGATTGCAAGAGACCCGGACAATGCCGAATGGTCGAAGGGGGTGCGTCACCGGCTGCTGGTCAGCCGCGCCCGGCTCGCGCTTGCCAGCGGGCAGGCGAGCGAAGGGCGCGGGCTGATCCGCGAGGCGATCGTGCTGACCGACAGAAACAGTCTCGATCGCATGGTCGCAGGCCTGCTTGCGGGCGAAATCGAGGCCCGGCTCGGAGCGAGCCAGGCCGCGCAGGCCCTGTGGGCCGATGCGCTCGCCGGCGCACCCGCATTTGCCGCTGCCGATGACGAGCGGTTCGTGCTGCTCAAGCGGCTGGGCCGGGGGGGCGAGGCATCGCAACTGGCCGCAGCGCTCGACAGGCGGGGCTATCGCCACCCCGCCTATCTGCGCGAAAAATAGGGCCGCTTACGGCGCCATGACCTGCCGCCCCGGTCAGGATGAGGTGTTGGTGGTCTTGGTCGTGATGCGCGGATCGATGGTGATGTAGTAATTGTTGTAGGCCGGCAGGACCAGCGCGATGGCATAGGCATATTCCGGCGTGGCCTTGGGCGTGTCGTCGTTGATCCGCAACTGCATGTCGTTCAGCCGTTCGATGCGCATGCCGTCGATCGGGATCGGGATCTTGGTGGAATATTTGCCTGCCGCATCCGTGCCGCAAAACCACCCGAACCCGGTCTCGCCCTGACCCGACGATTCATCGACGAACGCCCAGCGTCCGGTCACCCGGTTTCCGTTCGGGTCGAAAAGCAGACTGGAGTCGAGATTGATCGTGATGTCGACATTGTCGGTGTATTCGGCGTTGAACGGCATGTCGGTGAGGTTGATATCCCCGTGCTCATCCACGCGCCCCTCCATTCCCGTGGGGTGGCCAAGCGTCTGTTCGAACACGATGTTCGGCGCCTGGATTTCCAGACTCGGCGTGACTTGGACGAATGTGAGCTTGGGCCTGCACGTCAGGACGATGGACCGGTCCTTCGTCGTGCTGGCAGCTTGCGCAAAAAGTATGTCAGAGTTCATTGCTTCTCCCCCGTCCCTTGTTGCCATTGGCTGCGTGGCCTCGCCCGCAAGGGCTCCCGGGCGGGCCGCGCATCATTGCCGGGGGCCCCTGCGGGGGCGGATGCCGGGACGGTTGTGCCCGGCACCCCCTGCGCCACGGACCATCGCGATCCTCAGCCGCCGCGTGTCGCGCTCAGCACGAGGACTTATCGTTCAACATGAAGGACGAGGTATTGGTCGTCTTCGTCGTGATCCGCGGGTCGATCGTCATGTAGTAATTGCTGTAGCCCGGCAGGACGAGGCCCATCGCATAGGCGTAGGCTGGCGCGTTGTCGGGAGTGTCGTCGTCGATCACCAGTTCGGTGTCGCTCACCCGCACGAAGCTCATGTCGGGGATCGTGATCGGCACCGAGGCGCTGTAATTGCCGTTGGCGTCGGTGCCGCAGAACCAGCCGTAGCCGGTGACCGGGCCGCTGCCCGAGAACTCGTCCGGCAGCGCCCAGCGCCCCGCGACCGGCTGGCTGCCGTCCTGCGTCACCATCCGGCTGGTATCGAGCATGATCGTGATGTCGATATTGTCGTTGTAGGCCGGGTCATTGGGCATGGCGGTGAGATCGATGCTGCCGTCGCTGCCGATCCGCCCGTTCATGGCGGCGGGCACGCCATTGGTCTGCGTGAAGGCAATCGTCGCCCCGATCGAGCCGTCGGCGTTCCACACCAGCGTCGGCGTGCAGAGCATGGTGATCTGGCGATCCATCGTGTCGGTATCAGTGGTCATGGCTTTTCCCCCACCCTTGCGTGCGACTGACGGCGCATGGCGGCCCGCAAGGGTTTCCCGGGCCTGCCGCGCGATGCACTTGCAATCCCTCTGCCGGGTGGGAGTCTTGTCGATTCTGCCGGACGCTCCCCGCGCACCGGTCCCCCGCGGCGCATGCCCTTCGCTGTGATCCCGTCGATGGGCAGCGGGGAAAATGCGCCTTTTGCAACTCTTTGTAAATCACGTTTGCGCCCGCGTGCCGGGGTGTGCGGGGGAGGCGAGAGCAAAATTCCGACAGTCTCGCCATCATTCTGCCGCGCAATGCGCAGTTTATGGGGCTGAATTCACCTCACCCTCGACGTTTGTCGTAAATCAGCAAGCTGATGCGCGCAGGGAACTATAGGTTATCACGAGTTGGGCATTGGGAGGGGGTCGCTGAAATGGCTGGGATCAATCGCAAGTTTTTTTTCGATTTTGCGCGCCTGCATCTGTTCGGCGGCAGTCTGACCCAGAAGCAGGTTGAGGGGCTGCTGGCCATCCTCGATTACTGGGAAAGCAAGCATGCCGGCGATGATGACCGCAAGCTCGCCTATCTGCTGGGCACGGCCTATCACGAGACCGACAAGAAGATGCAGCCGATCCACGAATATGGCAGCACGGCCTATTTCAACCGCCGCTACGGGCCCGAGGGGCAGAACCCGGGGCTGGCCCGCTCGCTCGGCAATACCCAGGTCGGCGACGGCGCGCGCTATGCTGGGCGCGGCTTTGTGCAGCTGACGGGCCGGCGCAACTATGCCGACTGGAGCACGCGGCTGGGGCAGGACCTTGTCGGCAACCCCGATCTCGCGCTCGATGCGGCGGTGGCGACCCGGATTCTGGTCGAAGGCTCGCTGCTGGGCACCTTCACCGGCCGGAAGCTCGGTCGATACTTCGATGGCGATCTGGCGGACTGGCGCAACGCGCGGCGAGTGATCAACGGGCTGGACCGGGCCGATCTGATCGCGGGCCATGCGCGCAGCTTCTACGCCGCCATCAGCTACACTGTCTGAGACGGAGAGAGCTGCAATGCGTCATCTCGTCATTTCTCTCGCCGCCCTTGCCGTGCCTGCCGCAGCAGTCGCGGCAGGGCCGGGCGATTTCACCTGTGCCAACCGCCAGGCGCAGATTTCCTGCAACGGTGCGGCGTGCGAGGTCGAAACGGCCAGCTTCACCCCCATGTCGGTCTCGCGCAGCGGCAACCGGCTGGAGGTTTGCGCCTACACGGGCTGCTGGTCGGGCCCGCTCGATCTGGTGCGAACGCGCGGCGATCTGGTGATCCTCCACGCGCGGCTGTCAGGAGGGCAGGGCACGGCGAGCGTGACCTACGACCGCCGCCAGAAGATCGCGACCATGCTGTGGGGCAATTTCGCCCAGGCGATGAGCTGCGGGGAGGCACCGTGATGCGCGGCTCGCCGTTCCTGCGCTGGGTTGCTCTGGGCCTTGCCGCGCTGGGGCTGCAAGGCTGCATGACGATCAGAGGCACACAGGATGCCGTGCCCGAGCTTCGCCCCACCGAAGCGCTGGTGCCGATGACGACCGCCCTGACGCGCTTCGCAAGCAACGATGCCACGCTTCGCGGCGGCCTCAGCAAGCAGGATTATCGCGACATCGTCATCCGGGCCTATAGCCAGAAGATCGACGGGAAATATGCCGTGTTCGTCGACCAGCTCTATTCGGGCGATCGCGGCACGGCGCTTGGTTTCGATCTGTTGCAGCTTGGCCTTTCGGCGGCTACCGGACTGGTAAAGCAGGAAGCGGTGGAAGAGCTGTCGGCTGCCTCCACCGTCGCCGCAGGCGCGCGCGCCAGCATCGACAAGCGGCTGTTCTATGACCGGACCATTACCGCGCTGGTGGCCTCGATGGATGCCGAGCGGACACGGATCAAGGCCGACATCGCCCGCAAGCGCCGCCTGCCGGCAAACGAATATACGCTCAACGATGCCTTCGACGACCTCAATCTGCTGGTTGAAGCGGGCAGCCTCAACCGGGCATTCAGCAGCATCACCCGCAGTGCCGATGTGGCGCGCGAGCAGGCGCAGGCCCGGCTCGATGGCATCCCGGCGGCGTGCGAGGACATCAACGCGGATGATGGCGCGCTGATCCAGACCTTCCGGCAGTTCATCACCAAGGGTGAAGCCAACCTCCAGGCGGCAGCCAGTGCGATGGATATCCAGTTCGCTCCGGGGGACGATCGTACATCCGTGCTGCTGGACGGGTTTGCCACGGATTATTGCGGCAATACGGCCAAACGCGCGCTGCTGGAATCCATCGGCGCAAACTGATCCGTAGAGCCATCACAGCGAGGGGGCCGGGCAATGGCGACAAAGGAACGCAAATACAAAGGCTCGCTCACGCTGGGCAAGCTCGAGACCGCTTGCGAGGCGGAAGAACAGGCCTATGGCACGATCATCAAGATCGAGGCCTTGGGCGGATGGTCGGTTGCGACCTATGACAACGCCGAATTCCCGCCCTTGCAGTCTCTGGCATTCGTGCCGAAGGCGGGCGGGATTCCCGCGCCTGCACCGGCGCATGCGACCTTCCTGTTCGACGGAACGGCCACGGCGCTGGGTGTCGAAATTCCGGTCTCGGTCTATCGCACCAGCTGATCGTTTGCGCCCGGCCCGGCGGGGCTGACCGACGCGTGATCAAGCGCAGGGATCGGGCGCGGTGAGTGGCTGTGCCCGGATTGGCGGGCACCAATCGGACGATCGCCCGTTGCATACGCGCGTGCCTGTCTCCATCTGGGGATGAGCGCCGCGCCGCCTCTCCGCGCCCCCTTGACCCACGCGAACATCTCCGGAACAAACCTCTTCCATGAGCCTCACCAAGATCTCCGTGCGCGGTGCGCGCGAACATAACCTCAAGGGTATCGACATCGATCTGCCGCGCGATGCGCTGATCGTGGTCACCGGGCTTTCGGGGAGCGGCAAGTCCAGCCTCGCCTTCGACACGATCTATGCCGAGGGGCAGCGGCGCTATGTGGAGTCGCTCTCCGCCTATGCGCGCCAGTTCCTCGAGATGATGCAGAAGCCCGATGTCGAGCATATCGACGGGCTCTCGCCTGCCATTTCCATCGAGCAGAAGACGACGAGCCGCAACCCGCGCTCCACGGTCGCGACGGTGACCGAGATCTACGACTACATGCGCCTCTTGTGGGCGCGGGTGGGGACGCCCTATTCGCCGACGACTGGCGAGCCGATCAGCGCCCAGACCGTCAGCCAGATGGTCGACCGGGTGATGGCGCTCCCCGAAGGCACGCGCGCCTATCTGCTCGCCCCCGTGGTGCGCGGGCGCAAGGGCGAATACCGCAAGGAAATCGCCGAGTGGCAGCGCGCGGGCTTCACCCGGGTGCGGATCGACGGGGAGATTTACCCCATCGAGGAGGCCCCGGCGCTCGACAAGAAGTTCAAGCATGACATCGAGGTTGTGGTCGACCGGATCGCGGTGCGCGAGGGGATCGAGACGCGGCTGGCGGATTCCTTCGAGCAGGCGCTGAAGCTCGCCGAGGGGCTCGCCTATGTCGAACTCGCCGACGGGGTGGTTCCCGGCCGCGAGGACGAGGGCAAGGGCGGCGCGATGAAGGGCGCAGGCCTGCCGCCCAACCGCATCGTCTTCAGCGAAAAGTTCGCCTGCCCGGTCAGCGGCTTTACGATCGAGGAAATCGAGCCGCGCCTGTTCTCCTTCAACGCCCCCCAGGGTGCGTGCCCGGCGTGCGACGGGATCGGCGAGAAGATGCTGTTCGACCCGCAGCTGGTCGTCCCCAACGAGGCGCTGACGCTGAAGCAGGGCGCAGTGGTGCCGTGGGCCAAGTCCAACCCGCCGAGCCCCTATTACATGCAGGTGCTGGCTTCGCTGGCGAAGGCCTATGGCTTCGACCTCACCACCCCGTGGAAGGACCTCGCGCCCGAGCAGAAGCTCATCATCCTCCACGGCACGGGCGGGCTGCCGGTGCCGCTGACCTTCAAGGACGGCCGCCGCGAATACACCGTCCACAAGCCGTTCGAGGGGGTGATCGGCAACCTCAACCGCCGCATGATGCAGACCGAAAGCGCGTGGATGCAGGAGGAGCTCGCCAAGTATCAGACCGCGCAGGCCTGCGAGACTTGCGGGGGCAAGCGATTGAACGAGAAGGCGCTCTCGGTGAAGATCCCGGGTGCCGACGGGCCGACCGACATCGCCACCCCGGTGCAGATGAGTGTCGCCGATGCCAAGGCGTGGTTCCTCGATCTCGACCAGTATCTCACCCCGCAGCAGTCGCAGATCGCCAAGGCCATCCTCAAGGAGATCAACGAGCGGCTGGGCTTCCTCGACAATGTCGGGCTCGACTACCTCAACCTCGACCGCACCTCCGGCACCCTCTCGGGCGGCGAGAGCCAGCGCATCCGGCTGGCATCGCAGATCGGCAGCGGGCTTTCGGGCGTGCTCTATGTGCTGGATGAACCCAGCATCGGCCTCCACCAGCGCGACAATGACCGGCTGCTCGAGACCCTCAAACGCCTGCGCGATCTCGGCAACACGGTGATCGTCGTCGAGCATGACGAGGATGCGATCCGCGCCGCCGACCATATCGTCGACCTCGGCCCGGGCGCGGGGGTGCATGGCGGCGAGGTGGTCGCGGAGGGGACGCTCAAGCAGATCCTCAAGGCCAAGGGCTCGCTCACCGCGGACTACCTTACCGGCAAGCGCAAGATCGAGGTGCCGGCCAAGCGCCGCAAGGGCAACGGGCACCACATCGTCGTCAAGAACGCGCGGGCGAACAACCTCAAGGGGGTGACGGCAAAAATCCCGCTCGGCACCTTCTGCTGCATCACCGGCGTCAGCGGGAGCGGCAAGTCCTCGCTCACCATCGACACCCTGCAGGCGGGAGCCTCCCGCGTCCTCAACGGCGCGCGGGTCATCGCGGGGGCGCACGATGCCATCACCGGGCTCGAATATTGCGACAAGGTCATCGAGATCGACCAGTCCCCCATCGGCCGCACCCCGCGCTCCAACCCCGCCACCTACACCGGCGCCTTCACCCAGATCCGCGACTGGTTCGCCGGCCTCCCCGAAAGCCTCGCGCGCGGCTACAAGCCCGGGCGCTTTTCCTTCAACGTCAAGGGCGGCCGCTGCGAGAAGTGCCAGGGCGACGGCCTCATCAAGATCGAGATGCACTTCCTCCCCGACGTCTACGTCACCTGCGAGGAATGCCACGGCAAGCGCTACAACCGCGAGACGCTCGAGGTGAAGTTCAAGGGCCACTCGATCGCCGACGTGCTCGACATGACGATCGAGGACGCCGAGGAGTTCTTCAAGGCCGTCCCCCCGATCCGCGAGAAGATGCGGATGCTGAACGAGGTGGGCCTCGGCTACGTAAAAGTCGGCCAGCAGGCGACGACTTTATCGGGCGGCGAGGCGCAACGGGTGAAGCTGGCAAAGGAACTCGCCCGCCGCTCGACCGGGCAGACGCTCTACATCCTCGACGAGCCGACCACGGGCCTGCATTTCGAGGACGTGCGCAAGCTGCTCGAAGTGCTGCACCGGCTGGTGGAGCAGGGCAACTCGGTGGTGGTGATCGAGCACAACCTCGACGTGATCAAGACCGCCGACTGGATCATCGACCTCGGCCCCGAGGGCGGGGTGCGCGGCGGGGAGATTGTGGCGGAGGGGACTCCGGAGAAGGTGGTGAAGGAGCCGCGGAGCTTTACGGGGCAGTATCTGGCGCCGTTGTTGGCGAAGTAATCCAAGCCCCCCTCCCGCTTGCGGGAGGGGCTGGGGGTGGGCACGAGGCGAACCATTCTCCCCCGCGAGGGGAGGGGGACCACCCAACGTGGTGGAGGGGACGGCGACCCTCGAGATCATATTGTGTTGCGGCGCATCAATTTTTCCGCGAAAAACATGGGTCTTGCGCCTTGTCGTACCTCAACATAGAACTTCCGATATGACGACTAAAATACTTTTCGTCTTTCAGGGATTTTTAGCGTGACCGAACCGGCGACCGAGAGCGAGAACTTTGTTGTCTCTGCAAATGACGAGTATGCCATTTCTCTAGAAGAAGGTATTGAGGACGAAAGTCTACTTGAAGACCAGCAAGTCCGGCAGTTTAAAATAACAAGCTATGGTGCAGACTATACCGTTGATTCGCTTGTAAAAAGAATGCGTGGCGGTGCCTTCAAGATTCCTTCATTTCAGCGAAATTTTGTCTGGTCTCAGCGTCACGCATCGCGGTTTATTGAGTCGCTGCTTATGGGCCTTCCGATTCCAAGTATTTTCTTGTATAAAGAGTCGGATACAAATCACCATTTGGTAATTGATGGGCAGCAAAGACTTAGGACTTTGCAGGCTTTTTATGATGGAACTTTTGGAGAAAAGAAGTTCCGCTTAGTCGGCGTTATGGATCCTTGGAATGGTAAAACCTACGAAGATTTAGATCCATCGGATCAGCTCAAAATAGACGACTCGATCGTTCACGCGATTATTTTTCGTCAAGATACACCTGAAGACGCTCTCGACAGTATATATTATGTTTTTGAGAGAATTAATTCTGGAGGGATTCGCCTTTCTCCACAAGAAATCAGGAATTGTATTGCGGAAGGTCCATTTACTCAGATGGTAAAAGAAATTAACCTCCGCGAGTCTTGGAGAAATTTATTCGGTGGACCACCAAATAAACGTGCAAAAGACGAGGAACTTATAATTCGCTTTTTTGCAATGTTGAGGAATGGTGCTGATTATCAAAAGCCTATGGCGAAATTCCTGAATGACAGTGCATCGAGGTATAACAAGCTCAGCCAGCGCGAACTTGCAGGTATGACTGACGTCTTTTGTTCCGCGTCTGACGCTATATGGGAGGCGCTCGGCCCTGCTGCATTCAGGCCCAATCGACCGTTGAACGCAGCGGTTTTTGATGCCGTTATGCCAGTCGTTGCAAAAGCGCTATTGCACCGACCTATCTCTGCCGACGAGATTAGAGCTTCGTATGCTGCGCTGTTGGCTGACAAAGAGTTTGTGAGGGTAAGTGAGCGGGCGACTTCTGACGAGGAAGCGGTTCGCACGAGGCAGAAACTGGCAGCTGAGAAATTTGGGGTTTAGGGAAAGATGCGGCTTTCGATCGATAGTCGGGAGTTAAGTCTAGGAAATTTCATCACCCGATGTTCGGGTAATGAAATTCCAGAAGACGTTAGAGCTGCTATGAGAGTGCATAGTGTGGTTCAGTTATGTGGATACATTGAGCGTTCTATGGAAGTCATTGTTCTAACTAGGATCGAAAAGAGAGCGCACCCCAGGCTGATTGACTTCGTTAAATCTTACTTCAAGAAGGGCACAAATTTTCGATGCTCTGTAATAAAGAGCTTTCTTGAAAGATTTGACACAAGGTGGGCTAGAAATTTTCAAGACTTCATGGATGCCAATGATGATGTGGTTGAGCTAGTTAATTCAGCCTACTCTCTCCGAAATAGGGCAGCCCATGGGGATGCCATCCAGCTATCGGACAGAAGGTTGATCGAGCTATTTGATGGCGCCAAACGTGCGGTGCAGGGGATTATCGACGCGACGGCGTGACGCATGAGTTTGTCAGCCCTATAACTCCCTCCTTTCCTACACCCCCACTCCAAGCATACCCTCCCACCCAAGCGTCGGCACTGTGCATCTCGCTCCCGCCTTGCCCTTCGCCCCGCCAGCCCCTCGGCTTGTCCGTTTGAGGGGGAGGGCAGGGGCCTCGGGCGCTCTGCGCGGGGGATAGCCGGCAGGCCCGGCGCTCTCGCGGCCATTCCGCCGCTTGCTGGGAGCCTCTTGCTTATGGACCGCATCAATCAGGCAGCCTTCGCTCCGCCCTCCTATGACAACACGCGCAAGCTGCCGTGCGGGCCGTCGGTCATGTTCGATCCCGGCGAGCGGGCGTTTGTGGCGGAGTGGCTCGGGCATCTGGCGGCGGGGCGGGTCGGGGGGAATCCTCCGATGAGCGACGCGCGCAAGGCCGAGATCCTGGCCAATGAGCGGGTGCTCAGGGGGGCGCGCTGGCGGGGGTGAGGGTTTTTCGCCCCTTCCGCAGGCAGGAGGGGAGCGAGGCTTACCGGCTTGCCGGTTAGCCGCAGCGGGGTGGGCCTTCCGGCCCAGCGCTGCGCGCGCCCACCCCCGACCCCTCCCGCAAGCGGGAGGGGAGTATCAGCGCCAACCAGTCCCCCTCCCGCTGCGGGAGGGGCTAGGGGTGGGCCTGTTCGGCGGTAACTGTTCGGATCAGCCTCGCGTGCCCCTCCACCTGTTGGACTTTTATCATTTTCCTACAGCTATTTGCCTCTGATAGCCTCCGTCACTCCTGACATTCAGCATCGGAGGCCCACCCCATGTCCGCACCCGCCACGTCCGCGCCGTCCACCCACATCGTCGATCCCGCCACGCTCGTGCCCGATGTCGCGCCCGAGGCGCAGGCGAAGTTTGTCGAGGTGCTGGCGCAGTGGGGCAATGTGCGGGCGGCGGCGGCGCAGGCGGGGGTGAGCCGGGGGCATCTCTACCGGATGCGGCGCGCGAGCCCCGAATTCCGGCGGATGTGGGATGCCGCGCTGGTGCTGGCCCGGCCGCAGGTCGAAGAGGTGCTCGCCGACCGGGCGCTGAATGGCGTCCCCGAGGTGGTCTTCTATCATGGCGAGGAGATCGCCACGCGCACCCGCTATGACTCGCGGCTGCTGCTCGCGCATCTCGGGCGGCTCGACCGGGTGGAGGACACGCAGGGCGTGCGCGTGGCGGTGCGCGATTTCGACGAGCGGGTCGAGGCGCTGCGGACGGGCGGCGTGACGCTCGAATGGGAGGGCGAGGCGGAAGAAGAGGCGTCGGAGGAGGCGTCGGAGGAGGCTGGGCAGGAGGGCTGACGGGGGGCGCGGTTTTCCGGCCCTGGACAGTGTCTCATGTGTCTCCAACAGCCGCGCCCGGAGGCGCGCGGCGGCGCTCCCACAGAGCCAGCGCGGCGAAGGTGAGCGTGCCGCTCGCCAGCATCCACAGGAAGGCGCCGGGGAGCCCGAGGACCCAGTCGAGCAGCACCAGCGCGGCCATCTGCACCACCACCGCGGCGAGCGCGGCGTGGCGTGCGCGTGACCCGGCGAGCCCGGCGATGATGGGCACCGCGAGCACCGCGCCGATCGCGCCGGCATCGAGCACGAGCTCGCGCAGGGTCTCGCCCGTGAGCGCCAGCCCCGCGGCGAGCGCGGCAGCGGCGACGGTGGCGGTGCGGGCGGCGCGCAGCAGCTGGCGGTCCGATGCGGCGGGGTTGAGGCGGCGGTACCCGCTCTCGGTGATGACCGCCGAGGCCGCGAGCAGCGCGGAGTCGACCGAGGAGAGGATCGCCGAGACGAGCGCTCCGGTGAAGACGATCAGCAGCCAGCCGGGGAAGAGCGCCTTGGCGAGGGAGGGGAGGAAGGCCTCGCCCTCACCGAGCGGCAGGCTGAGCTGGGGGGCGAAGAGGCCGAAGGCGACGGGGACGAGGCCCGCGGCAAGGTAGACCCCGGCGCCCAGCAGCGCGCCGGTGCGGGCGGCCTCGGGGGTGCGGGCGGCCAGCGTGCGCGAGATGGCCTCCTGGCTCACCATGGTGCCGATGATGGGGATGAGCCAGAGCTCGGCGGTGTCGGCCCAGCTCTCGCCGGGCGGGGCGGCGGGGCTGAGCGCGGCGGGGGGGAGGGCGGCCCACATGGCGGCGGGGCCTCCCGCGGCGACGGTCATGAGGGCGAAGAGGATGGCGATGGCGACGAGGATGACGATGCCCTGGAGGATGTCGGTGATGACGTCACCCGCAAGGCCGCCGAACAGGGTGTAGGTCATCACCAGCAGCGTCGCGCCGAGGAGCGCGGGGACGAAGCCGATGCCCGACGCCGTGTCGATGATGGCGGCGAAGGCGAAGAGCTGGGCGGCGGACCAGGTGGTGGCGGAGAGCGCGATGACGGCGGCGGCAAGGCCCTCGGTCGCTCCGCCGAAGCGGTCGCGCAGGAAGTCGGCTAGGGTGATGAAGCCTCCGCTGCGCAGGCGGTGGGCGAAGAACAGCGCCACCGCGACGAGGCCGGCGGCATAGGCCAGGGGCTCGGCCCGGGCTCCGGCGAGGCCCTGCGCGGCGACCTCGGAGGAGGTGGCGATCAGGCTTTCGGCGGCGAACCAGGTGGCGAAGATCGACATGCCCACCGCGCCCGCCGAGAGGCTTCGCCCGGCGACGAGGTAGTCGGTGTCGGACCGCGCCCCGCGCCCGACCCATACGGCGAGCGCGATCTGGAGTGCGACATAGGCGAGGATGAGAACGAGTGTGATGGCGCTGCCCCCTTGCTGCCGCCATGGATCGGGAGGCTCTGGTTAGCGGGGCCGGATGTGTGTGCAAGAGGGGGGGGCGCACAATCGTCAGCCAAGGTGCATCCGCGCGGGCCCGGGTGCGGTAGCTCGGGGCGGGCCGGGAGATGAACAAGGAGTGCCGACGGTGCCCATGAAACCTGCATTCGCCCCCCGCTTGCCGGCTGCTGCCGTGGCGCTGGCCTTTGCCGGCACCGCGGTCAGCGCGGGCGAGATCAACTCGAACCTCCAGATCGAGGCGGGCAAGACCTTCGAGCTGGGCGGCGGCCAGCCGGGGGGCTTCACGGTCACCGGGCGGAACACCGGCCCGGTCGCGGTTGTGGTGCTAGCGAAGGGTGCCGGAGAGAGCGGGGGCGCGGCGGTGGTCAAGGGCCGGGTCGAGCCGGGCGCCAATGTCGATGCGGCGTTCGGGGCGGGCGAGCAGGCGCTGCTGCGCAACACCTCGGACAGCCGGATGGCGCGCATGAAGCTGGTGGTCAGGGGCGACACGTCCTCGCTCGGGATGACCTACTCGGCCAACCCGTGAGCGGATCAGTCGGCGATCACCGCGAGCTCGACCATGCCGTGCCCGCGCGCGACGAGGCCGAGTTCGTCGGCGGCGGCGCGGCTGACGTCGATCATCCGGCCCGCGCTGAAGGGGCCGCGATCATTGATGCGCACGATCACGCTGCGCCCGTTGGCGAGGTTGGTGACGCGCACGAGGGTGCCGAAGGGCAGGGTGCGGTGCGCGGCGGTCATCGCGGCGTTGTCGAACCGCTCGCCGCTGGCGGTGCGGCGGCCGTCGAACTTGGCGGCGTAGTAGGAGGCGCTGCCGCGGCCCATCACGGTTTCCTGCGGGGCCGAGGGGGCGGGGGCCTCTTCGGTGATAACCGGAGCGGTGACCTCGGCCTCCGGCTGGAGCGGGACGAGCTCGACCACGGCGCTGCTCGAGGCGGCTTCGATCGGTGCGGGCGTATCGGGCGCGGCGGCGGAAGAAGCGGCGAGCGGGGCGAGGCCGAGCAGCATCGCCGCGATCCACGCAGGCGCTCCGCGCGAGGCGAAGCGGGGGGCGTCTTGGCCATGTATGCGAATTCCCGTCCGCATGGCGGGGCCGATACAGGGCCGCGCTGCATGAAGGCAAACCAGGTTAGGATTTCGTCGTCCCGTCGCTTCGGCTGGGCCGCGAGTTGCCCGCCAAACGCGATGAACCGTTGTGGAGAGCCGGGTGGTGCAGGGCCGGAATTACGTATTTCCGCTTGGGCGACTCGCGAAATCCGCGCGCGGACGAGGGCCGCAGCCTAGCCAGACCCGCAATGCAAATGGGGCCGGCATTGCTGCCGACCCCACTCTCACCGGCGTGTGGATGACCGCTCCGCTTCCGATGCCTCCGGCGAACCTTCGGCGTCCTTCACTTTGCGGGCCATGCTTGGCGCCCGATGTCTAGCCTCTCGCTCGCCTTGCCTTGCGGCCGGCCTTGCCAGAGATTTGTCACCGGCGCTCGCGCCGGCATCCGGCTTTCGCTCCGGCTGGCTTTCGCGTCCGTCGTCGGGCCTGAGCCTTCCCACGTGTCGCCGCCGCGCCTTCGCTTCCGCCGAGGCCGCGTCCCTTTACCTTCCGCCAGTCGCCACGGCTGGGGGCTTTCGCCGTCCCGCTGCGCCTGCCTTCGGGCCAGGTTCTTGGCCTGTCCGGTGTCACCGCGTCGCTCCGACCCTTGAATTGAGCCGACTTGCCTTTGGCCGAGGCCTCCTGCATGCCGTCTCCAGATCGGCGCGTGGACAGATGTCACCGCCACCCTCGGGATAAAATCTCCGGTAATTTCAAGGCCTTGCGGCCTCCCGTTCCCGTCGCTTCGTGTCCCGAAGACAGGTTCAAAGTGCGCCTGAATCGGCGTTCTGACAACATTCCGGACGGCGAGTTTTCCACTTCAGGCAATAAGGCCTGTGGACGAGAGTGGATAAGTCAACGCTTCGCCGCAATTGTCGCCGCGCGCGCAAAAAGCGGGAACGAAACCGCCTTCAAACGGTCACGTTATAGGCCCCGAGCCGCTCCGGCGAGCGCCGCGACTCGGTTTTCCCCTGTCGGACAGCGCGGATCAGGCGTCGCGGTTGCGGCGCGAAAGCAGGCGCAGGCGCAGGCCGTTCAGCTTGATGAAGCCCTCGGCGTCCTTCTGGTCATAGGCCCCGGCGTCGTCCTCGAAGGTGACGTGGGCTTCCGAATAGAGCGAGTAGGGCGACTTGCGACCGACCACGCTCGCCAGCCCCTTGTAGAGCTTCAGGCGCACCGTGCCGGTGACCTTGTCCTGGCTGTGGTCGATCGCCGCCTGCAGCATCTCGCGCTCGGGGCTGAACCAGAAGCCGTTGTAGATGAGCTCGGCATATTTCGGCATCAGCTCGTCCTTGAGATGCGCGGCACCGCGATCCAGCGTGATCTGCTCGATCCCGCGGTGCGCGCGGGCGTAGATCTCGCCGCCGGGGGTCTCGTACATCCCGCGGCTCTTCATGCCGACGAAGCGGTTCTCGACGAGGTCGAGGCGGCCGATGCCGTGCTTGCGGCCGAGGTCGTTAAGCGCGGCCAGCAGTGTGGCGGGTGACATCGCCTCGCCGTTCAGGGCAACGCCGTCACCCTTCTCGAAGTCGACGGTGATATATTCCGGCTGGTCGGGTGCATCCTCGGGATTGACCGTGCGGCTGTAGACGTAGTCGGGGGTTTCCTCCCACGGGTCCTCGAGCACCTTGCCCTCGGACGAGGTGTGGAGCAGGTTCGCGTCGGTCGAGAAGGGGCTGTCCCCGCGCTTGTCCTTGGGCACCTGGATCTGGTGCGCCTCGGCCCAGGCGATCAGCGCGGTGCGGCTGGTGAGGTCCCATTCGCGCCACGGGGCGATCACCTTGATGTCGGGATCGAGCGCATAGGCGCTGAGTTCGAAGCGCACCTGATCATTGCCCTTGCCGGTCGCCCCGTGGGCGATGAAATCGGCGCCGGTCTGGTGCGCGATCTCGACGAGGCGCTTGGAGATCAGCGGCCGCGCGATCGAGGTGCCCAGCAGGTAATCGCCCTCGTAACGGGCATTGGCGCGCATCATCGGGAAGACGAAATCGCGCACGAATTCCTCGCGCACATCCTCGATGAAGATGTGATCGTCGGGGATGCCCATCGCTTTCGCCTTGGCGCGCGCGGGCTCGATTTCCTCGCCTTGCCCCAAGTCGGCGGTGAAGGTCACCACCTCGAGGCCCCGCTCGACGCTCAGCCACTTGGCGATGACGCTGGTATCGAGACCGCCGGAATAGGCGAGGACGACTTTCTGGGACATGGGCGAGGCTTCCTTGGGAATGACGGCGCGCCGCTAGCAGGCATTGCCCGCCAGTGCCACCCCCGAAGGTGCCTCAGGCGCGCGTCCAGTCCATGAACCAGCTGTCGTCCCATGTCGCCCCGAGATCGCGCGAGGTGCCCTGAAACCAGCGGCACGAGGTCGGCGTGATCCGGTCCCACACGCCGCGATACCAGACGACCGTATCGCCTTCGCGGTCTTCGCTCAGGAACGTGCCCACGCCGTTCGCGAAGCCGCCGGTCTGGCCGGGCACGCTGACCGCGCCGGAGAGCTTGTTGACGAAGTGATCCGACCAGATGCGGCTCTCTGCATCGAGCAGGCGCAGGCCCATGCCGAAGAAGCCGCGCGCCGGGATGCGCAGGTCCTCCACGCTGCCGACCCCGCCCATCACCGGCACGACCGTCGCCTCGCCGGGGAATTCGATCCAGGTGCCGTTCTCGCGGAAGCGGTTGTGGATGCGCCATTCGCCGGTGAGGAAATCGAAGTCGCCGGGCTTGCCGGGCGGCGGGGGCGGCAGGGTTGCGGTGGTCGCGGGGGCGGCAAGGATTGGCGCGTTGGTCATGGCGATCAGGGCTCCTGCAGAGGATTGGAGAAAGCTGCGGCGGTGGAAGGGCATGGGTCGAGGCCTCGCTGTGGGAGAGCGGCTGGTAGCAGGCCAATGCTGACATCCGCTGTCAGCGATTTTCTGCTAGGCCCGCGGCGATGAAGACCGCCCGCATGATCGCCATCCTCTCCCGCCTGCAGGCGCGCGGCACCGCGACCGCGCGCGAGCTGGCCGAGGCGCACGAGGTCTCGGTGCGCACGATCTATCGCGATATCGACGCGCTGAGCGTGGCGGGCTTTCCGGTCTATGGCGATGCGGGGCCGGGCGGGGGTTTCCGGCTGCTCGACGTGCCGAGCGAGCGGCACACGGGTCTGCTCGCCGACGAGGCCGAGGCGATGCTGCTGCTCGGCCTCAGTGGTCCGGCGGCGGCGCTGGGGCTGGGCACGATGGCCGGCATCGCCCGCGATAAGCTGCTGTTGCGCCTGTCGGGCCCGGCGCGAACCCGTGCGGTCAGGCTGGCCGAGCGCTTCCATCTCGACACCGACGACTGGTATCGCAGCGCCGCCGCCCTGCCGCACCTGCCGCAGCTCGCCCGCGCGATCCTCGATACGCGGCCGGTGACCTTCGCTTACCGCAGCTGGACGCGCGCGCGATCGTGGCGTGTCGATCCGCTCGGAATCGTGCTGAAGGGCGGGCGCTACTATCTTGTCGCCGCCGCCGGGCAGGGGCCGACGACTTTCGCGGTGGCGGCAATGTCGGCGCTGGCGGTGTCACAGGAGAGCTTCGATCGCCCGCATGACTTCGACCTCGCCGAGTGGTGGGCGCAGTCCTTGCGCGAGTTCGAGGCGCGGTTGCGGCCGCACGCGTGCAGGGTGGTGCTGACACCGACCGGCGCGGCGCGGCTGGCCGAGGCGGGGCACTATGCCGCAGAGGCGGTCGCGGCGGGGCGCGAAACGCCCGAGGGTCTGGTGGTCGCCTTGCCCTACGAAACCCCCGATCAGGCCGCGCGCCTGCTGCTGTCGCTGGGGGCGGAATGCCGCGTCGTGGGCCCTCGCGAAGTGCGCGCCTGCATGGCGGCGCTGGTGCAGGCGATTGCGGCAGGGCTGGCGGACTGAGATGCGCCGGGCGGTCGGCTGTGCCGCTCTTGGCAATCGTGCGGTAGGAATTACCTGTTAGACAATATCCGTGATGGCAGCCCCCGTGCGGGGCGAACAGGGGTCTGAAAATGCTGCAAATGTGGAGCAAGGCGCGCGAGCTGGCGGTGATGACCCCGCCCGAGCGCAACCGCTGGGTCGATTTTCTGCGCGCGGTGTCGATCATGGCGGTAGTGTTCGGCCACTGGCTGATGGCCGGGCTCTATATCGACGCGTCGGGCGAGCTCAGGCGCGGCGATCTGCTGTCGATCTCCGAATGGGCGCATTGGCTCACATGGGGCTTTCAGGTGATGCCGGTGTTCTTCCTCGTCGGCGGCTATGCTAACCAGGTGAGCTGGCGGGCGACCACCGCCAAGGCCGCGCCCGACCAGCCCGGCGTCTATCGCGACTGGCTGGCGAGCCGGGTGCAGCGCCTCATCACCCCGACCTTCCCGGTGCTCTTGCTGTGGGCGGGGCTCGCGGTGGTGATGACCCAGGTCGGCCTGCCGCGCGCCCAGATCCGCATGGCGACCGAGGCGGCGCTGATCCCGGTGTGGTTCCTCGCGGTCTATCTGCTGGTGACCGCCTTCACACCGCTCGCGCAAAGGCTGTGGGACAGGCTGGGGTGGGTCAGCGTCGCCCTGTTCGTGCCGCTTGCCATGCTGACCGACTGGCTGACCTTCACCGCGAAGGTCCCCTACGTCAACTTCACCAATTTCCTCTGGGTGTTCCTCGCCATCCATCAGCTCGGTTTCGCATGGCGGGCGGGGAAGTTCGAGAAGGCGTGGTTCGCCTGGGGCTTCTTCGCGGTGTCGCTGGCGATCCTCGTGAAGATCACCGTCTTCGGCTTCTACCCCGTCTCGATGGTCTCCGCGCCGGGAGGCTTCTCCAACTCGCTCCCGCCGACGCTCGCGCTGTTCGCGCTGGGGGGCGTGCAGGTGGGGCTGGTGCTGGCTTTGGAGCGCGCGGGGCGGCGGATGCTCGAGAACGTGACCGTCTGGGCCGCGACCGTGCTTATGAACGGGATGATCATGACCGTCTACCTGTGGCACCTCACCGCCTTCGTGCTGGTGATGACCGTGGACTGGCTGCTCCTTGGCGGCTGGGGCCTCGGCCCGGTGCCGGGGACGGGCGAGTGGTGGGTGACGCGCCCGATCTGGATCGCGGTCTACATCCTTGCGCTACTCCCGCTGATCGGCATCTTCGCGCGCCACGAGAGGAGCTTCGGCCCCGTGCGCGGCGGGCGCACCGTGCCGCGCCTGCGCGCCGTCGTCGGCGTGCTGGCGATCTGTGCGGGGCTGGGCGCGACCGCGGGGCTGACCATCACCAGCCCGGATTCGCTCTCCGGCATCCGCTGGTGGGTGATCGCGCTCCCGCTGGCAGGCGCGGCGCTGATGGGCTTCGGGCCAGTCTACCGCCCGCGCCAGCGCCCCGGCGCGGCCGAGATGGGCTAGCTCCCGATCAGATAGTCCCGCGTGATCGGCAGCGCGCGGCGGCTGCGGACGTACTGGATCTGGTAATTGCCCATGCCCCCGTGCTCGAACACCGTCGCCGCGCCTGCGAGGTAGAAGGTCCACATCCGGAAGAACTTCTCGTCATAGAGGGCGATGATCTGCTCGCGGTGCTCCATGCACTTGGCATACCACGCGCGGATCGTGTGGGCGTAGTGGAGGCGCAGGGTCTCGATATCGGTCGCGATCAGGCGGAATTTCTCGGAGGCTGCCAGCGTCTCCGACAAGGCCGGGATATAGCCGCCGGGGAAGATGTATTTGCGGGTGAAGGCATCGGTGGTGCCCGGGCTGCCGAAGCGGCCGATGGTGTGGAGCAGCATCACCCCGTCCGCCTCCAGCATCCTTGCGCAGGATTCGAAAAAGGTCTCGAACTGCGCGCGGCCGACATGCTCGAACATCCCGACCGAGACGATCCGGTCGAACTTGCGGCCCGAAGCGGCGGTGTCGCGGTAATCCTCGAGCAGGATCGTCACCCGGTCCGCCACCCCAGCCTCGCGCACGCGCTTGCGGGCGAGGGCGGCCTGTTCCTCGGACAGGGTGATGCCGGTGACATGGACGTTGTGCTCGCGCGCCAGGTGGATCGCCATCCCGCCCCACCCGCAGCCGATGTCGAGCACGTCCTGCCCGGGTTCGAGGTGCAGCTTGCGCGCGATATGCTTCAGCTTCGCTTCCTGCGCCGCGCCCAGCGTGGTCACGCCCTCGGCCCAGTAGGCGCAGGAATACTGCCAATGCTCGGGATCGAGCATCAGCGCATACAGATCATTGCCGATGTCGTAGTGGTGCGCGACGTTCTTCTTCGAGCCGACGCGGTTGTTGAACTGCTCGGCCGCGAAACTCGCCTTGTTGAGCAGGCGCTTCAAGCGCTTGGGGCGCAGGTTGTTGCCGCCGCGCTCCCAGCGGTCGTTCATTCTGAGGAGGCTGACGAGGCCCATCACGTCGCCCTCCTCGATCAGCAGCCGCCCGTCGATGAAGGCCTCCGCCGCGCCAAGGCGCGGGTCGAGGATGATGTCACGGGGGACCGCATTGTCGGTGAAGCGCAGGACGATTTCGGGGAAGCCCTCCGCGCTCGTGCCATAGGTGCTGGCAGAGCCGTCGGCAAAGACGATGCCGAGGCGGCCCTGCTTGACGGCCCGGGACAGGAAACGGTCGAGGAGAGGCTTGCTCATGGTGCTTCTTTCTAGGATGCTTGAGAGGTTAGGCTAAGCCGGGATGGGGGCTTTCGCAAAATCATCGGTTCGGAAGGGCGAGAGATGGGCGACGGGAAGACGACGATCACCGATGTTGCGGTCGAGACGTTCATCGAGGACGTCGAGCCGCCCGCCAAGCGCGAGGATGCTCGCGTGCTCGACGCGCTGTTCCGCAAGGTGACCGGCGCGACGCCCCGGATGTGGGGGCCGACGATCATCGGCTACGGCGAATATTCCACAACCTATGATAGCGGGCGCAGGGTGCATTCGCTCAGGATTGGCTTCTCGCCGCGCAAGGCCAAGCATTCGCTCTACCTGTCCGCCGGATGCGCCGCACCCGAGGACGAGGCGCGCCGCGCGGAGGCGCTGGGGCGGTTGGGGAAGTTCAGCCAGGGGGCCAGCTGCATCTATGTGAACAAGCTCGCCGACATCGATCTTGGCGTGCTCGAAGAGATGATCGCGGACGGCTGGGCGGTCTCGCTGCGCGACCTGCCCTAGGGTCTCAAACGCCAGCGTACCACTGGTAGCCGGCCAGATCCTCCCACAGGCCGCCGCCGCCCTGGCCGATCTGCTCGAAGCTGGTGACCGCCTCGATCGCCTGCAGATACTTTGCCTGCTTGTAGCCCAGCTGCCGCTCGATCCGCATCCGGTAGGGCGCGCCGTTCTTCTCGGGCAGCGGCTCGCCGTTCAGCGCGTGGGCGATGATGGTCTGCGGGTGATAGGCGTCGACCATGTCGATGCTCTCGTAATAGGGCGTGCCGCGGTAGAGGTCGGCGCAGCGGAAGACGATGAACTTCGCCTCCTTCTTCACCTTCGCCATGTCGAGCAGGTGGCCCAGCTGCACCCCCTGCCATTCGCCGATCGCGCTCCAGCCCTCGACGCAGTCGTGGCGGGTGATCTGGGTGCGCTGGGGCATCCCCTTCATGTCGGCGAGGCTCAATGCGAGCGGCTTTTCGACCAGCCCCTTCACTTCCAGCTTCCAGTCGGGAAAGCCCTTGGCGAGCTGCTCCTGATAGAAGGGATCGGCGACCGTCACCGAGCCATTGCCGCGGAAGGTGGGCGAGCGCTGGTCGCGGGTGAATTCCTTGGCGAGCCCCTGCTTGCCCGCGAGCGCGCGGTGGAGGAGGCGGTGGCCGTCCTCGGCGGCCTTGAACACCTCCTGGGTGGTCTCGCTGTCGTTGATCTTGGCGCAGGCCGAGGCGCCGAGGGCGGCCATCCCGGCAAGCAGCGAGCGGCGCGGCAGGTCAACCATGGGCGGGCACTCCTTCGTCGGTGGCGGCAGGGACGGGCGGGGCCGGAGGGGGCGCCTCGGCTGCGCCTTCGGCGGGACGCTTGCCGCCGGTGAACATCTCGAGGATCAGCCGCCAGTCGGTCAGCGCCAGCAGGATGTGGATCACGAAGAAGCCGAAGATGCCCCATGCGGCGATGAAGTGCAGCGAGCGCGCGCTCTGGCGGCCGCCGAACAGGTCGATCAGCCACGGCGCATAGCCGCCCGAGCCTGGGCTGATGGCGAGGCCCGTCAGCAGGATCAACGGCAGCAGCACGCCGAAGACGCCGCCGTAGAGGATCTTCTGGACCGGATTATAGCCGTGATGCGCGCCCGCGCCCGCGCCCGAATGCGCCTTGATCGAGGCGATCACTGCACCGGGCGTCCAGTCCTTTGGCTTCGTCATCAGGTCGCGGCGGAAGTGGCCGTTCCACAGCATCGCGACCCAGATGAACAGCACGCCCACGCCGAAGGGCCACGCCATGGTGATGTGCCAGTCGCGCGCAAGGGCGAGGTTGTAATGCCCCGGGATCGTCGCCCAGCCCGGGAAGCGGATCACGTGGAGCCACGCGTCGGCCGGGTCGAAGCCGTAATGGCCCCAGTAGAGGTTGCGGTGCGCGTTCGAGATGTTGAGGCCGGTCATGAACAGCACGATGATCGCGACCGCGTTCACCCAGTGCCACAGGCGGGTTGTCAGAGCATGCTTCTTGGCCATCAAATCCCCCTCAGGCCTGTTGTTCTCTGGCCAGCCAGATGACGTCGCGCGGCTGGTCCATCAGGTGCTGGCCGCTGTCGATGAACAGGCTCTGCCCGCTCGCGAGCGCGCCGCCGGCGAGGAACAGCGCGGCTTCTGCGATCTCGTCGGGCCCGGTCTTGCGGGCGAGGAGGTTCATCCGGTGCGAAATCTCGGTCTCCTCCTCGCGCTGGTCGTGGCTCGCCAGCACGGCACCCGGGGCGATGCCATAAGCGCGCACGTCCCCTTCGAAATTCCCCTTGGCCAGCATGCCGATGGTGGCTGCCAGCGCGTGTTTGGACATGGTGTAACTGAAGAAATCGGGGTTCGTATTTTCAATTTTCATGTCCGTGACGTTGATCACGCAGCGCACGCCCTGCGCCCTCGCGGTGAGCGCGATGAAGGCCTGCGCGAGGGCGGCGGGGGCGAGGGCGTTGATCTGCATCGCCGCCCGGTTCGTTGCCGGGTCCAATCCGGTTACAGGGTCGTAATCGAAAACCGAGGCCGAATTGACGAGGCAGCGCCAGCCGGGTGTGCGCGCGGCCAATTCGGTGATGGCGGCAATCGCGTCCTGTTCGTCGGCAAGGTCGAAAGCGATCGTCTCGGCGCTGGGGAGCTGGGCGGCGAGTGCCTCGGCCTCGCCTGCGGAACTCCGGTGATGGATCACCGTGTGCCAGCCCGCGGCGGCAAAGCGGCGCGAGATCGCGGCGCCGATACGGGTCGCCCCGCCGGTCACGAGAACGGCGGGGCGAGGGGTGGTTGCGCTGCTGTCGGGGGAGAGGGGCATGACAGAAGCGCTAACAGGGGGGCGCGCGCGCTTCAATCGGGGAGAGGGACGCGCGCCCCTGAGAGGCTTAGCGGCAGCGCAGCTCCCCGCGGTCGATTTCGCGGCCGATGAGGCCGCCGCCAATCGCGCCGAGCAGGGTGCCGACGGTGCGGTCACCGCGGGTGTCGACCGTCCGGCCGAGCAGCGCGCCGACGCCGGCACCGATCACGAGACCCGTGGTCCCGTTGTCGCGGCGGCAATAGTAGCGGTCCCCGTCGCGCCAGATCCGGTCGCCGCGGCTCAGGCGGCGCGGTTCGTAATAGCGCCCGCGCGAATCGTAGACCGGGTGACGCTTGCGCTTGCGGTGCTCGGCAGTGTTGTCTCCCGGCAGCGAGCTGGCCTCGATCCCCGCAAAGGCGGACGGGGCGCTCGGTGCAGGGCGCGCCAGCGGCGCGGCCTGGGCGGGGATTGCCATCGGCAGCGTCATGGCTCCGGCGGCGAGGATGAGTGCGACTTTCTTCACGGCAGTTCTCCTTTCGGTTTGCCTGCTTTCAGTGGTGTTGGCTGGCATTGCCCCGCCAGCGGGGGAAGGGGGCGGCGGCGGAGCGGGCGTCCGGCAAGGTGGACGCCCGCCCCTGATCAGCCCGGCTTAGCGGCAGCGCGCTTCGCCGCGGTCGATCTCGCGGCCGAGCAGACCGCCGCCGATCGCGCCGAGCAGGGTACCGGCCGAGCGGTCGCCCCAGCGGTCGATGGTGCGGCCCAGAAGGGCCCCGCCGATCGCGCCGACCACGAGGCCGGTGGTGCCGTTGTCGCGGCGGCAGTAGTAGCGGCCATCCTCGCCGCGCCACACGCGGTCGCGGCGGCTCAGGCGGCGTTCGCGCTCCCAGTCGCGGCGATCATCGCGCCACTCGCGGCGATCGCGGCGCCAGTCGCGGCCATCGCGGCGCCAGTCGCGGCGGTCATCGCGCCAGTCGTCATCGCCATAGGCGGCGACGGGGGCATAGGCGGGAGCGGCGTTGTAGCTGGCGAACAGCGGCGAGGGGGCACCGGGCAGCTCGGCAGCCTGCACCGGAGCGGCGAAGGCAGCCATCGAACCAGCGGCGGCAAGCAGGGCGAGGTGTTTCATGGTCTGTGTCCTTGTGGCGGCTCCGCTGTGGAGCGACCCCCTTTTCGTTCAGCTAACGCGAACGCTGGCTGAACGAGCGTTTCAGGAAACAGCAGGATTTGTTCAGCTGGAGAGCTTTTCCGATGAACCGTGCTTCACGCAAGCTTGGCTGCAGCGCGCTCGCGCAGGCGCGGTGTCAGCGTATCGAGCGCGGCGAGTTCGGCCAGCTCTGAGCGTGTGGCCTTGCCGGTCACCAGCGCGCGGAACACCCGCGCGATGCTCCAATCCTGCGCGCCGAGCGATACGCGCTCGAGCGAGTCGCCCGCGGCGACCTCGCCCGGCTCGATCACCCGGAAATACCAGCCCGCGCGCCCGGATGTGATGATCGCGGCGACCATGCCCTTGTGGCCGAAGCGGTGCTCGATCTTCCAGCACGGCTGGCGCGGCTGGCTGACCTCGATCAGCGCGGTTCCACAGCGGAAGCGGTCGCCGATGTGGACGTGCTCCTCGGTCAGCCCGCGCAAGCCGAGGTTGGAGCCGAAGCCGCCGGGTTCGTCCAGCGCCGGGTGATCGCCGATTGCCCCACGCCACCAGTCATGGTGATCGAGCGGATAGAGGTGGAGCGCCATCTCCGGCCCGCCATGCACCCGGCGGTCGGCCTGCTCGTCGGGGGCGAGGCCCTCGGCATGGATCTGGACCGGGCCCTCCTGCGGGCGCTTCTGGATTGCGCTGGTCTCGGCGCCGAGGAAGGGGCGGGCGGTGCCGGCACAGACGGCCTCGATGGTCCAGCGGGTCATGCTTTCCTCGCAATCAGGTCGATCCAGTCGCGGGTGACATTGTCGAACCCGCTGGCGGTGTATTGTCGGCTCTCGGCAATTTCCCAGCCCTGCACGGCTTCGTATTGCGCGGCAAGCCAGTCGGCCGGGGGGAAGTTGTAGAAGCGCCCGAGCGCATCGCGCCCCTCGGCCTCGCCCAGCTTGTAGCTGGCGAAGAACCAGCCGCCGGGCCGCAGCGCGCGGTCGATGCGGGCGAGGATGTCGGGGAGCGCGGCGCGCGGGGCGTGGAGCAGGCTCGCATGGGCCCAGACGCCGTCATAGGCCGCTTCGGCCGCGAGCTCGCCGAAAGCCATCACCCGCGCGCCCACGCCCCAGCGCTCGTTGGCCTTGGCGACCATGGCGGGGGTCGCGTCGGTCGCATCGACGCTGAACCCGCGCGCGGCGATCCGCGCCGCATCCTGTCCCCCGCCGCAGCCCAGTTCGAGCACGCAGCCACCGGCCGGCAGCCGGTCGAGGAAGGGGTCGAGCTGATAGCTGTGCGCCTGTCCGAACTTCAGCACGTAATGCGGCGCGCGGGCCTGATAGAAGGCGATGGTGTCGGGATCGGTGCTCACGCGGCTGTCACGGCGCGGACTTTTCTTCCGGCATCACGTTGTATTGCCGCACCTCGGCCTGGCTGAGGCAGTAGCGGGTCGAGGGGTTGTCCTCGCTCTTCACCGCCTGCTGGCGATACATGATGTCGGTGAGCAGCTTGCGGCTGATCCCCATGCGGATCAGGAAGTCATTGTCCTCGCTCGCCAGCAGCGCGGAGGATTGTTCGATGCTGCCGATCAGTTCGGTGGTCGCCTTGCTGCCCTCGATCACCACCTCGTCGATCAGCGCGCGGTCGCCGGTGTGGGTGAACATGTGGACCATGAACACGCCGCCTTCGTCGACCACCCGCCGGTCGCCGCCCATGAACACGAAGTTGCAGGCCGAAAAGCACGCCCAGCCGGTAGGGATGCGGGTGAGCATCCCACGATAGGAGCGGATCACCCTGCCCGCCTCGTTCCCGGCGCGGGCATTGCCGCCGCTGCTGCGCAGCCAGACTTCCTCGATCTTCTCGTCGGCCTCGATCGCGGCCTTGAGGCGCGCGGGGAGGGTTGCATCGACCATCCCTTCGGCAAGCAGCACGCGCTTGCCGCCCTTGTCGGCCGGGGTGAGGGTCATCTTGGTGGCCGGGCCGAAGTCGGGCGCGGCGGGGCAGGTCGGGTTGTCCGGGTCCATCGCCGGCGCGGCGCCTGTCAGCAGCGCCAAGGCCGCAAGGGCACCCGCGACGCGCATCACGCGACGATCGAATAGCGCGCAGAGCTCGGCGCGCGGCACATGCGTTTCTCGGCGCGGGTTTCCTCGCCCTCGATGATGACGACATCGGTGACGGTGATGCAGTCGCGCGCGCCGTCCGCCGCGTTGTCACGGGCGGTGACGGTCGAGGTGCCGCTGACATTCTCGCGGCTGGCCGAGGTCCACTGCGCGCTCGCGCCGACTTCGGGCTGGGCTCCGCCATCGGCGGCACGCGTCGCCTCGAGCGTGGCTTCGGCGGCCTGTTTCTGCTCCTCGGGATCGAGCTTGCAGGCGATGCTTTCGGTGATCTGGTCGGAGAAGCTGGGCACCGGCACAAAGGAGGGCAGGCGCGCGCTGCGCGTCACCTCGTCGACCGCGCCGCCGAGAATACCGCCGAGCACGCCGCGCCCCTTGTCGCCCTTCTTGCCCTTGCCGCAGGCGTCGGCCTTGTCCGCGCCGCGCTTGCCGCTGCCGAGGATGCCGCTGAACTGCGCCTGCGCGGGCAGGGTGGCGGTGACGAGTGCCAGCGCGCCGAAGGCGAGCGCGAGCCGGGATGCGCGAGATGCCACTAGGATCCTCCCCAAGGAACGCGCGAAGGTTACGCCCCGCGCTGCGCAGCGTCAATCGAGCGCGGCGGCAGCAGCGGCGGCTTCACGGTCGCGCTGGGCGCGGGACTTCTTCTCGGCCGCGGTCTTCAATTGCCCGCAAGCCGCATCGATGTCGCGCCCGCGCGGGGTGCGGACGGGAGCGGAGAAGCCGCCCTCGAAGACGATCTCGGAGAAGCGCCGGATGCGTTCCGGCGCCGAGGTCTCGTAGCCCGCGCCGGGCCAGGGGTTGAAGGGGATCAGGTTCACCTTGGCGGGGAGGTTGTATTCGCGCAGCAGCCGGACAAGCTCGCGCGCGTCATCGTCGCTGTCGTTCTTGTCCTTGATCATGACGTATTCGAAGGTGATGCGCCGTGCGTTGGAGGCGCCGGGGTAGTCGGCGCAGGCCTGCAGCAGGTCGTCGATGCCGTATTTCTTGTTGAGCGGCACCAGCTCGTCGCGCACCTCCTTGCGCACGCCGTGCAGGGATACCGCGAGGTTCACCCCGATCTCCTCGCCGCAGCGCTCCATCATCGGGATGACGCCGCTGGTCGACAGCGTGATGCGCCGCTTGGAGAGGGCAAGGCCGTCGCCATCCATCACCAGCTTGAGCGCATCGCGCACGTGATCGAAATTGTAGAGCGGCTCGCCCATGCCCATCATCACGATGTTGGTGAGCAGGCGGCCATCGGCGGTGTAGTGGCCCGCTTCATCGTCCTCGTCGATCACGTCGGCGTCGGAGACCATCGTCCCGCGCGGCCATTCGCCGAGCGCATCGCGCGCTAGCATCACCTGACCGACGATCTCGCCGGGGGTGAGGTTGCGGACGAGCTTCATCGTGCCGGTGTGGCAGAAAGAACAGGTGAGGGTGCAGCCGACCTGCGAGGAGACGCACAAGGTGCCGCGCGTCTCGTCGGGGATGAACACCATTTCGAAATCGTGGCCGTCAGCCGTGCGCAGCAGCCACTTGCGGGTGCCGTCGACCGAATGCTGCGCCTCGACCACATCGGGGCGGCCGATCACGAAGCGTGTCGCCAGCCACGGGCGCATCGGCTTGGCGATGTCGGTCATCGCCTCGAAATCGGTGACGCCGCGATGATAGAGCCAGTGGAACACCTGCTTGGCGCGCAGCTTGGCCTGCTTGGCGTCGAGCCCCGCCTCTTCGAAGATTTCGCGGATGCGCGGGCGAGGCAGGCCGATGAGGTCGACACGCCCGTCAGCGCGCGGCGTGATGTCGCGCGCGGCGGGCACCGGGTCGACGAGGCCCGGGATGGTCATGAGTGCGGTATCGGCCATGAGGGCTGCGCATATAATGCCCCTTCGCCGGTTTGGCGAGTCAGCGCTTGGCACACCCCACGGTCGCCGCGTCGATAGCCGTCGCCGCGCCTTCAAGCGTGTAGCGGTCGGTGAAGCCGCCGCCCGAGACGCTCATGCGGCTCGCCGAGCGCATCGCCGCGACAATCGCCGCATCCCCTCGCGCGTCCGCCGCCCAGGCGTTGCGGCCCTTGGCGACGAGATCGAAGCGCTTGTCGCCCAAGGTGAGCCGAAGGCGGGCCTTGTCGGCGACCTCGCGGCTCAGCACCAGATGCACGGCACCGCGCACGCCCTTGCCCGGCCACAGCGAGACGGTGGCATAGGCGGGCGCAGCGGTCTTCGCTTGCGCCTTGGCAATCGCATAGCAGCGCGCCGGAGAGGCATCGCGGAACGCCGCCCAGCTGTCATAGACGCCAAGGCTCTCGCGCGCGGCGAGCGGCGCGGCGGCGAGGGCGAGGAGGGCGAGAACCGGCAGGCGCGCGAACATCGATCCTGCGATTGCCCAAGGACGGCGAATTTGCAACAGCTTGCCGCATGTCGAAGGAACACGCCAAGCGCTCGCGGGCCCTGTCCTACTGGCTCCGCCACGCGCCGGAGAAGGGTGGGCTGACGCTCGACGCGGCAGGCTGGGCCCCGGTCGCAGGCGTGCTTGCGGCTCTGGCGCGCGAGGGGCTGGAGACCTCCGAAGTGCTGCTGCGCGCAGTCGTGGAGGAGAACGGCAAGCGCCGCTTCGAGCTGTCGCCCGTTGGCGAGCGCATCCGCGCGCGGCAGGGGCACTCGGTCGCGGTCGCTGGGAGCTGGGAAGCGGCAACGCCCCCGCCGGTGCTCTATCACGGCACCGTGGAGCGGTTCCTTGAAGCGATCGGACGCGAGGGGCTGACGAAGCAGCAGCGCCACCACGTCCACCTCTCCGCCGACATTGAAACGGCGGGCAAGGTCGGCGCGCGGCGGGGGGAGGCGGTGATCCTGACGGTCGATGCCGCGGCGATGGTAGCGGACGGTCATGCTTTCGCATTGTCGAGCAACGGGGTGTGGCTGACCGACCATGTGCCCCCGCAATATCTCGCCCGCGCGCCTCAGTCGTAAGCGATTGCCATGACTTCCCACTCGCGGGTGCCCGAGGGAAGGGCCACCACCCGCACATCGCCCACAGAGGCCCCCCGCAGCGCGCGCGCCATCGGGGAGTTCCAGCCGATGCGGCCTGCGCCTGCGTCCTGTTCATCGTCGCCCACCAGCGTCACGGTCTGGTGGTTGTCGTCCTCGTCCGCGATGGTGACCTTCGCGCCGAAGAACACGCGGGCGCGGTCGACCTGTGCGGCGGGATCGACCACCCGCAGCACCTTCATCCGCCGCGCCAGATGCGCCAGCTCGCGGTCGATCTCGCGCATCTTCTTGCGGCCGTAGAGATAGTCGCCGTTCTCGCTGCGGTCGCCGTTGCCCGCCGCCCAGCTGACGATCTCGACAATCGCCGGGCGCTCGGTGCCGAGCAGGTGGTCATAGCGTGCCTTCAAGGCCGCCATCCCCTGAGGCGTGATCGGAGGCCCCGCTGGCTTCACGAGCAGCCTCAGCGCAAGAACGAGTCGACGGTGCGCGGCAGCCCCGCCTGCTCGGGATACATGTGCGAATAGGTCACCGCATTGCCGATCACGCGCATGATGTAATAGCGGGTCTCGAAATTGGCGGGGATCTTCTCGATCCATTCCGCCCAGCCGATCGCCCCGGTGCGCGGGTCGCCGTTGAGGCGGAGCCACTGGTTCACCCGGCCCGGCCCGGCATTATAGGCCCCGATCGCCAGCGGGTAGGAGCCGCCATAATAGGCGAGCATCCGCGCGAAATAGGCATCGCCCAGCTGGATATTATAGGCGGGCGATCCGGTCAGATCGGCCGAGAGATATTGCACCCCCAGCTTACCCGCCTGCTCGCGCGCGGTGCCCGGCATCAGCTGCATGATCCCGCGCGCACCCGCATGGCTTTCACGCGTGCGGTCGAACTCGCTTTCCTGCCGGCCGATGGCGTGGACCATCACCCAGTCATTGACGGCGGGCGGCGTGGCGACAGTGGGAAAACCGATCCGCTCCAGCCCCGCGACCCCGACCTCGCCCATCTTGAGGCCGAGGACGACCGCCATCTCGTCGAGCCCGACTTCCTTGGCGAGCATCCCCGCCATAAGCATTTCATTGGGCGTGTCGCACTCGTCTCCGAGGGCTTCGAAAAAGCGGCGCTCGGTGCGCCAGTCGCGGCGGTTCTTCGCCAGCACGCGGATCGCCTGGACGACGGGGCGCGCTTCGAATTCGGCGCGCGCGGAGGCTTCCATGCGCGGCTGGGGGAGGGCGGCGAAGGCGGGCATCGGGCGGCCGAGCGCGCTCAAGGCCAGCTGGCCATAGTAATAATCCGGCCAGCGCGCGGCCATTTCGAACCAGCGCGTCGCGCCCGCGGAATCGCCCGCCTGCTGTGCCGCGCGGCCTGCCCAGTAATAGCCCTTGGCCTTGGTCAGCGGGGTCTTGGCGGCATCGCCATAGCGCGCGAAGAGCGGCGCGGCGGTGGTGCCGTCACCCAGCCGCCAGAGCGCATTGGTGCCGCCCTTCCACATCAGGTCGGTCAGGCGGTCGCGCAAGGTGAAGCTGGTCTGCGACAGGTCGGTGTCGGGCGCGAAGAGATCGCCACTGCGCGCCGCGATCTGCGCCGCCTCGGAGGGGCCGAGATCCTCGGCAAGCCCGAGCAGCTGGCCGACGAAGGCCTCCGGGTCGAGCGCCGGGCGCACGAAGGCAGGGCGGCTGGTGAAGACCCGCGCGGCTTCGTAATTCTGCCCGCTCGCGCGCAGCATCTTGACGAGATTGAAGACATAGCCCGGATCGGCCTCGGCCCCTGAGGGAACGGCGATCCCCGCCGCCTCGGGCCGGGTCCCGCGCAGCAGCGCGATCCGCGCGAGCGCCATCGCGCGCACCTCCTCGGGCAGGTTCACCACCATGCGCGAGGCGGCATCGGGCTTGCCCTGCCACAGCAGCGCATCGACCCGCACCGCGTGATCCTCAGACGTGAACTGCGCGCCGTAGAGCCCGGCCAGATAGAGCTCGACCGGATCGGCCATCTGCCCGCCGCGCCACGCCTTCCTCGCCACCTCCAGCGCCTCGGGGCGCTGCATCGCGGCGAGCGCGAGGGCATAGCGCGCACGGGCGGGGTTGGTGAGCGGGGGATGGGCGTCGAAGAAGCGCAGCACCTCGGCCTGGGAGGGCGCCTCGTTCTCGAGCGCGGCCTCGGCGCGCAGGCGCAGGATGTCGGTCTTGGGGAAAGTGGGGTAGGCGAGCACGAAACCGGCATAGTCGGCAAAGGCGTGGGTGCGGCTCGCCTGCAACGTCTCCCAGCGTGCGATCGCGGCATCGACCGCACCCGGCTGACGGGCGACCAGATCCTGCCCGCCGCTCCAGTCCTGCGCGGCGGCCGGCACAGCCGCCCCCGCCAGCGCGGAAGCACCGAGAATCGCAGCATATATCCGACGGGTATTCAACAACTTGCAGCCCATGCTGGACATAGTGCCTACCGGCTCCTTATCAGGCGGTGAACGTGAAGGGTAACGGGGGGAGGAACCCCTGTATTCCCGTATCTAGAGATGAAGGCAGGACAAAGGCAATGTTCAGCGGATCGATACCCGCTCTTGTGACTCCTTTTCGCGGTGGGGCGTTCGACGAGGTTGCCTTCCGCCGTCTGGTCGATTGGCAGATCGAGAACGGCTCTGCTGCGCTGGTGCCGTGCGGGACGACGGGGGAGGCCTCGACCCTCTCCAACGCCGAGCACCACCGCGTGATCGAGGTGTGCATCGAGCAGGCCGCGGGCCGCGTGCCGGTGATCGCGGGTTGCGGGTCGAACGATACGCGCAACGCCCAGCTCCACATGACCTTCGCCAAGAAGGCGGGCGCGGCAGCGGGGCTTTGCGTCGCCCCCTATTACAACCGCCCGAGCCAGCGCGGGCTGATCGCCCATTTCAGCTACCTCGCCGAAAACTGCGAGCTGCCGATCGTGCTCTACAACGTGCCCGGGCGCACAGTGACCGACATTCTGGATGACACCGTGGTCGAGCTGGTGCGCAAGTACCCAGAGAAGATCATCGCCATCAAGGACGCCAGCGGCGACCTCAGCCGCGTCGCCGACCACCGCATGGGGATCGGGCGCGAGTTCTGCCAATTGTCGGGCAATGACGAGCTGTGGCTGCCCCACGCGGCGGCAGGCGGGCGCGGGTGCATCTCGGTGACGGCGAATGTCGCGCCCAAGCTGTGCGCCGAGTTCCACGAGGCGATTGCCGCGAACGAGCTGAAGAAGGCACGGCAATTGAACGACCGCCTGTTCCCGCTGCACTATGCGATGTTCTCGGACGCCTCCCCTGCGCCGGTGAAATATGCGCTCTCCCGCGTGCACGACTGGATCGAGCCAGAGGTGCGCCTGCCGCTGGTCGAGTGTTCGGACGAGGCGAAGAAGGCTGTGGACGAGGCGCTGGTCAGCGCAGGCGTCCTAACTGTATAGTTTCGTAGGCAAACCCTTTGCTTGCGAGACGATGATGGCCTCGAAACATGATGAACCCTGGACGGACGAAGAACTTGAGTGCTGCGTAGAAATCTATGCAGATATGGTTGCGCGAGGCGGCACGAAAAAGAACATATCGAAAGATGTATTCATTGCCCGTGGGCTGAAGGCAGCACCAGGACGAAACAGAACCGCCATCGTCTATCGGATGCAGAACATCAGCCACCTCATGCAAGAACACGGTAGGCCAATAATCATGGGGTGGGTGACTAAACCGAACATCGGTTCTGCCATGGTGCCTCGCATTGAAGCTTTGATGAAGAAGCACGACTTGATCTAAACCACCTCGTCCTCGTCGAGCATCCCCTGCGCGCTGCCTTGCGGTTCGCTTGCGAGGATCGCCTCGGTGATCGAGTCGATCTGCGCGCCGACGCGTTCGGGGTGGTCGATCGCGGCGATGTGGAACAGCGCGTCGCCCTGGTGAACCACGGGCAGGGTGGCGTGGCCGATGACGATCCCGTCGACCGGGCTGACGAGCGCCTCGGCCTCCTCGCCGAACAGCCCGGCGACGGTGGCGAGCACGTCGCCCTTCCTCACCGGATCGCCCGAGGCGCAGACTGCCTGCATCACCCCGCCGCGCGGGGCTCTCACCCAGGTGGTGCGGTTGGCGCGGGCGGGGATGCCGACGGTGGTGAGGCCATCGTCGGCCTCGACCATGCCGAGATGGGCGAGGACGCGGGTGACACCCTCGACGCCGGTCTCGATCGAGAGGCGGTCAAACCGCAGCGCCTCGCCTGCCTCCATCAGCAGCATGTCGACCCCCTTCTGCTGGGCAAGATCGCGCAAGGAGCCGTCGCGCAATGGGCTCTCGATGATGACGGGGGCACCGAAGGCCATCGCGAGCTCGACGAGATTGCGGTTGCCCGCGGCGATGCGGATCTGGGGGAGGTTGTAGCGGTGGATCGCGGCCGAGTGGATGTCGATACCGAGCTGGCACCGGGCGACGACCTCGCGGTAGAAGATATGCGCGAGCTGGCCTGCGAGCGATCCCCCGGCGCTACCGGGGAAGCTGCGGTTGAGGTCGCGCCGGTCGGGCAGGTAGCGCGAACCGCTGAGAAAGCCGAAGATGTTGGCGACCGGCACCAGCAGCACCGTCCCCGCCAGCGCCTCGGGCTTGAGCGCTTGCGCGAGGCGCTGGATGACGGCGGTGCCGATGATCTCGTCGCCGTGGATCGCCGCGCTCACGAACACCGCCGGGCCTGCCTTGGCGCCGTGGATCACCCGCACCGCGAGGCTGGAGGTGGTGCCGGTGGCCATGGTGGTGATCGGGAAGGCGACGTCGGCTTGGGCGCCGGGCGCGATGCTCTCGCCTGCGATGATGAAAGGCTGCGGCGTGGTCATTGCGCGCTGTTCCCCGTGTTGCCCCGAGCCGATGCTACCCTGCGACGCGTCGAAGCGCAAAGGGCCTCGCTTTTTGCCCGATCCGCGCCTACATCGCCCCCCCTTATGGCACGCCCCAAACCCGTCACCTTCGACAAAGTGAAGATCGTCGCCGAGAACCGCCGGGCGCGGTTCGATTACTATGTCGAGGACACCTACGAGGCCGGGCTCGCGCTGTCGGGCACCGAGGTGAAGGCATTGCGGGCGGGCGAGGCGAGCATTGCCGAAAGCTATGCCGAAGTGCGCGACGGGCAGGTGTGGCTGGTCAATGCCAACATCCCCGAATACTCGCACGGCAACCGCCTCAACCACGAACCGCGCCGCCCGCGTAAGCTGCTGCTCCACGAACGCGAGATCGAGCGGTTGTTCGGGGCGGTCGAGCGCAAGGGCATGACGCTGGTGCCGCTGTCGATCTACTTCAACCGCACCGGCCGCGCGAAGGTCGAGCTCGCGCTCGCCAAGGGCAAGCAGACGCACGACAAGCGCGCCAGCATCAAGGAGCGCGACTGGAAACGCGACAAGGCGCGCCTGATGCGCGAGCGCGGTTAGGAGTTTTAACGAGGGCCGCAGATTCACCCACTGGTCACCTCCCGTTTGCTACCCATATGCATGTCATGTCCCCCGCGCCGAACCTTCCCGCCTGCGAAAGCCCCCGCGCATGAGCGTGCCGCCGCCTGCCAAGGCCCGTCTGGCCCCGCGTGCCAAGGCCTGGGCGACGGACGTGATCCGCAAGAACACGCCCACGCGCGAGGAGATGGCGCAGAACAAGTATCTTGCGCCCATCGCCCACCGCTTCCTCTCGCCCGAACTGTGGCGCTTCACCCGCCGCTCGGTGCCGCGCGGAGTGGCGCTCGGGCTGTTCGCGGCCTTCATCATTCCCATCGGGCAGATCTTCCTCTCCGCCTTCCTCGCCCTGCCGACGCGCGCCAATGTGCCGCTCGCCGCGCTGGTGACCTTCGTCACCAACCCCTTCACGCTGCCCTTCTGGCTGGTGATCGCCAACCGCATCGGCGAGTTCTTCCTGCGCTTCGATGCCGCCAGTGCGAGCATCGCCGCATCGCAGGCCGATAGCGGCGCCTGGGCGTGGTTGACGATGGCCTACGAGGTCGGCGCTGCGACCATCCTCGGCTATCTCGTGCTCTCGCTCTGCACCCCGCTGGTCGGCTGGCTGGTGACGGGCTGGGTGTGGCGCGCCGTGGTGTCCCGCAAGCGCGCCAGACGGTTGAAGGCGATGGAAGCGCGGCTCGACCAGCGGCTCGGGGCGCGGTAGGAGAGCGGTTTCCGCCGCCTTCCGTTCCGCCTCCAGCCAGCCTCAGGAGCCTGCCTCTCGTGTCCCGCCGCACCGGCAAAGAATCTACCAGTCCGATCCTCGCTGACGAGGCTGAAGGCGCGGCCGGGCTGCCGCCTGCGAGCCTGCTTGCAGGGCTCGGCGGCGGGGTGGTCGCGAGCGCGGCGGTGCTGTGGTTTGCGACCGGCAGCGCCATCGTCGCGCTCGCCTTCGTGCTGGCTGCGGGCGTGCTGCTGGGCGGCGTGGTGCTGCTCGACCGGGTGCGCGGCCCTGCCGAGGAGCGCAGCCTTGCCGCGCCCGACTGGAGCGTCACCGTCGCCGCGATCGAGCGCGCGGGCGAGGCGATCGCGATCACCGACCGCGCCAACCGCATGGTCTGCGCCAACCTGTTCTTCCTCGACAGCTTCGGCGCGGGCGCGGCCCCGCCCGCGCTGCCGATGGAGCGTGCGGCATTGGAGGCGGTGACGCTGCTCGCGCGCAATGCCTGGCGCGACGGAACGTCGAGCCTCGAGGAGGTCGAGGCTTCGGACGAGACCCGCTGGCAAATCACCGCGACCCGCGCCGGGCGCGGCGAGGATCACCTGATCTGGCGGCTGAAGCCGCTCGCGCGTTCCGGCGGGGAGAGCCTGCAGGCGCTCGACCTTGCCGGACCTTTCGGCAAGATGCTGAGCCGCGCGGGGATCGAGAGCGCGATCACCACCGCGGACGGCGTGATCCGCGCGGTCAGCGCCGGGTTCGCCGAACGCGCCGCAGGCGATGAACGCGCGAGCCTTGTCGGGCAGGACTTCGTCAGCTTCCTGCGCTCCGACGAGCGCGACCGCATCTTCTTCGCGCGCGAGGGCCGCGGGGGGACGCCGCAGACGCTGGTCGACGTGCCGCTGGTCAATCCCGAGGAGCGCGTGACGGCGGCGGGGCCCGACGAGGCGACCTCGCTGATGCTGCTGATCGATTCGGGTGTGGGCATCGGCTCGGGCTGGGACGGGGCCAGCCAGGCGGGCGTCGCGCAATTGGACGCGCTGCTCGCGCAGCTGCCGCTCGGCCTCGCCATGACCGACCGCGATGGGCGATTCCTCTTCGCCAACGAGGCTTTCCTGCGCAGCGTGGGCCGCGAGGGGCGGGGGCTGCCCGCTTTCCCGACCGATCTCGTCACCCGCGAGGACAAGGCCGCACTGTCGGACGCGGTGCGCCGTCATGGGCGCGGGCCTGCAACCAGCGGCGATGTCGCGGTGCGGCTGACGAACTCGCCCGAGGAGCCGGTCAGCCTCGGCCTTGCCGGGGTGCGCGGGCTGGGCGAGGCGGCGGTGCTGCTGAGCCTTGCCGATACCTCCCAGGAGAACCAGCTCCGGCGGCAGGTCGCGCAGGCGACCAAGATGCAGGCGGTCGGGCAACTGGCGGGCGGGGTCGCGCATGATTTCAACAATGTGCTGACCGCGATCATCGGCACCTGCGACCTCATGCTGCTGCGCCATATCCCGGGCGACAGCGACTATGACGACATTCAGCAGATCCGCGCCAATTCCAACCGCGCCGCCTCGCTGACCCGCCAGCTGCTCGCCTTCTCGCGCCAGCAGACGCTGCGGCCCGAGATCATCCAGCTGCCCGACGTGGTCAGCGAGGTCAGCCCGCTGATCAAGCGGCTGCTAGGCGAGAAGATCACCTACTACGTCCAGCACGATCGCAACCTCGGACCCGTCCGCGCCGATCCGCAGCAGCTCGAGCAGGTGATCATGAACCTCGCGGTCAATGCCCGCGATGCGATCCAGTCGCGCGGGCAGGGGGTGGGGCGGATCTCGCTCTTCACCCGCAGCTTGCAGGCCAAGCAGGTGATCCAGCTCGGCTCCGAAGTCCTGCCGGCCGCCGACTACACCGTCCTGATCGTCCAGGATACCGGCGGCGGCATCCCCCCGCATGTGTTGCCCAAGCTGTTCGAGCCCTTCTTCACCACCAAGGAGCAGGGCAAGGGCACCGGCCTCGGCCTCTCGACCGCCTACGGGATCGTCAAGCAATCGGGCGGGTTCATCTTCGCCGACAACATCACCGACAAGGGCGGGCACCCGGTCGGTGCGCGCTTCACGGTCTATTTCCCCGTCCATCGCGGCGAGGTCACCAGGCGGCGTCCGGTGCAGGAGATCGTCTCGTCCGACTGGTCGGCGGGCGGCAAGGTGCTGCTGGTCGAGGACGAGGACATGGTCCGCACCGTCGCCGAGCGCGCGCTCACCCGCGCGGGCTACGAGGTCACCCCTTGCGCCAACGGCGAGGAGGGGCTTGCGGCGATCACCGAAGGGTCGGTGCAGTTCGATATCGTCGTCAGCGACGTGGTGATGCCCGGGATGGACGGCCCCGCGATGGTCCGCGCGATCCGGGCGCGGCTGCCCAATCTGCCGGTGCTGTTTATGTCGGGCTATGCCGAGGAGCAGCTGCGGCGCGACATCGACATCCCCGACATGCACTTCATCGCCAAGCCCTTCAGCGTCGCGGCGATCGGCGACAAGGTCGGCGCGGTACTGCGCGAGGCGCGGGCGACGGCGGGGGCGTGAGCCGCAGCCGATTTCTGCACCGCTGCGCACACCGTTCACCTTGGATAAAGCCGCATAATCGTTCATCCTCGCCCATAACGAGTGGAGGGGACTGGAATGATCAACCGTGCGATTATCGGCGCGTGCACCATCGGTGCTGCGGTTCTGGCAGCGGGCGCCGCGGCGCAGAGCGCACCGGCGGGCGAGGCCGCTGCCCCGGCTGAAACCGCTCAGGGCGATGTCGCGATCACCATCTATAATTCCAACCTCGCGCTCGTGCAGGACGTGCGCCAGCTCCCCATCGCCCAAGGCAAGAGCCGGGTCGAGTTCCCCGATGTCTCGGCCCAGATCCGTCCCCAGACCCTCAGCTTTGCCGCCGCGAACACCACGATCATCGAGCAGAATTTCGACTACGACCTGCTCACCCCCTCCAAGCTGATGGAAAAGGCGATCGGCCAGACCGTCACGCTCCTTCGCACCAACCCCGCCACCGGCACCGAGACCCGCGAGCGCGCCAAGGTGCTCTCGGTCGCTGGCGGCACCGTGATCCAGATCGGCGACCGGATCGAGGTGTTGCGTGACGACGGCCTGCCGGTGCGCGTGATCTTCGACCGCGTTCCCCCGGGCCTGCGCGCGCGCCCCACTCTTTCGGTCAATCTCGATTCGACCCGCGCCGGCACGCGGCCCGTCCAACTGCGCTATCTGACCGGCGGGCTCGGGTGGAACGCCGACTATGTCGCGCTCTATAACGAGAGCGCCGGTACCATCGACATGCAGGGCTGGGTGACGCTCACCAACAACACCGGCACCACCTTCCACAATGCCGACACCGTGCTGGTCGCGGGCGATCCCAATGGCGGCGGGCGCGGCGGCTATCGCGATCGCGGCATGGTCCGCGCCGGAACCGAGGCTGCCTCGCGCGAACGGCTCGGCGATTTCTACCTCTATCCCATCAGCGGGCGCACCACGATCGCCAATGCCCAGACCAAGCAGGTCAGCTTCCTCGACGTGCAGGCGGTCCCGGCGAAGAAGATCTACTCGCGGGAAATCTACTTCCGCCAGAACGACGAGCAGCCCATCAACGTCGAAAGCCGCATCGCTTTCTCGACGTCGAAGGCGCAGGGGCTGGGCGACGCGCTCCCCGCCGGCACGGTGCGCTTCTACCAGCGCGACCGCGAGGGCACCCCGCAGTTCATCGGCGAGAAGGGCATCGGCCACACCCCGATGGGCAGCGACCTCTCGCTGGTGACGGGCGAGGCCTTCGACATCACCGTCAAGGCCGAGGTCGAAAGCCGCGAGACCATCACCGCCGCCGAATGGGAAAAGAGCGCCCGCTGGCGGGTGGTCAAGGATGGCCGGGTGGTCGAGGAAGGCACGCTCGAGCGGCCCAAGACCTATTACCGCACCGTCATGCGCTACACCCTTACCAACGCCAAGGCTGAGGGCGTAGAGGTGCAGCTCACCCAGAGCGGGCTCGGCAACAACTGGTGGTCGGACGATTTCCGCGTCACCGCCGAGGACTTGCCCGGCGTGCAGCTCAACGCCGACCGGCGGCGCTACACCATTCCCGTCCCCGCCGAGGGCGAGCGGGTGATCCGCGTGACCTACGAAACCCGCTACTGAGGCGCGGGCCATGCGCTCTGCCGCGATCCTGCTCGCCGGCGTGGGCCTGGCGCTCGCCGCCCCGCTGTGGGCGCGCGAGGTGGTCGATGCCGCCGCGCCATCGGATATCGCCGTCACCATCTACCGCGACCCTGATCGCGGCGAGGGCGAGGAGCTCGACGCCGAGTATCCGGGCGGCCTCGCGATGATCTCGGAGACGCGGCGGGTGACCCTGCCCAAGGGCGAATCGACCATCCGTTTCGAGGGCGTCGCCGAGGGCATGGTCGGCGTCTCGGCGATCGTCACGGGGCTCCCCGGCGGGACGATCGAGAAGAATCGCAATGCCCAGCTCCTCTCGCCCGCGGCGCTGGTGGATGGCACCCTCGGCAACCGGGTGACGATCACGCGGATGAACCCCGCGACCGGCCAGCAGGTGAGCGAGACCGCCGTGGTGCGCACCCGTGCCGACGGGGGCTTGGTGCTCCAGACCGGGCAGGGCTTCGAGGCGGTGCAGTGCTCAGGCCTGCCAGAGACCCTGACCTATGGCCGCATCCCCGCCGGGCTTTCCGCCCAGCCGGTGTTCTCGGTCGATACCCGCTCTCCCGAGGGGGGCACCTTTGACGTGACCCTCACCTACCTTGCCTGGGGCTTCGACTGGCAGGCCGATTACGTCGGCCGGATGAGCGGCAAGCCCTCGGGCGAGGAGTTCGAGATGGGCCTCCTGAGCTGGCTCACCCTCGTCAACGACAACGGCCAGAGCTTCGACAATGCGCGGCTCCAGATCATCGCCGGGCGGCTCAATGTGGAGAGCGATTACCAGGGCCTCGCTGATCCGCCGGTGGCCGAAGGGCTCTATCTGACCTGCTACCCGCTGGGCAGCACCTCCGACGGCGTAGAGCCGGGGATGTACGCGCCGCCTCCGCCGCCGCCCCCGCCGGCACCGCCCCCTCCGCCGATGGCGATGGAGGCGATCGTGGTGACCGGCGCAAGGCTGCGCGCGGACATGCAGGACGTGCCGCTCGCGGTCTCGGTGGTGACGGCCGAGGAAGAGAATCTCGGCGACCTCAAGTTGTTCCGCGTGCCCGGCCGCGCCGACGTCTCGGCCAAGGGGATGAAGCAGGTCGCCTTCCTCAACAAGGACGCGGTCAAGGCGCGGCTGCTCTATCAGGTGGGTTGCAACCCCGACGCGTGGATCGGGGCCGAGGACGATCCCTGGCCCGCCAGCGTCCTGCTGGTGACGAAGAACGAGGACAAGAAGGGCCTCGGCGTCGCGCTGCCGCAGGGGGCGATGACGCTCTACGAGCCCACCTCCGGCGGCGAGCGGCTGGGGGCGACCACGAGCTTGCGCGATTACGCCCGCGGGCAGGATATCGAGCTCGATCTGCCCCAGAGCCAGCAGGTCTTCGCCCGCTGCGCTGCGGTCAGTCGCACGGGGCGCGAGCAGGGCCGCAAGTGGACCGCGATGCGCAGCGTCCTCACCAACGCCAACCCGCACCCCGTGACCGTGCGCCTGCAACTGGCCTGGGCCGGGGGCTACGACATCCGCTTCCCGCGCATGAAGCCGGTGCTCAAGAACGGCTACCAGACGGTCGAGGTCACGCTGCCCGCCAACAGCGAGAAGACCTTCGACTGGCGCCTGCGCGACAAGGTGAGCGATTAGGGAAGGGGCTTGCGGCCCCCCGAAAAAATTTTCCGTTCCCTACTTGTTCCATGAGAACAAATGCGATACATGGGCTCCCAAGGGCGGCGGAAAACTCCGTAATGCCCCTAGGCAAGCGAAGGAGCGCGTGCGATGGCTACCCAATTGAAATTGGTGGAAGAGGACAAGAAGGCCGTGGACCGTCAAAAGGCTCTGGAAGCAGCGCTTGCACAGATCGATCGTGCTTTCGGGAAGGGTTCGGCGATGAAGCTGGGCTCGAAGGAAGCGATGCAGGTCGAAGCGATTTCGACCGGATCGCTGGGCCTCGATATCGCGCTCGGCATCGGCGGCCTGCCGCGCGGCCGCGTGATCGAAGTCTATGGCCCGGAAAGCTCGGGCAAGACCACGCTGGCGCTGCACGTCATCGCTGAAGCACAGAAGGCGGGCGGCACCGCAGCTTTCGTCGACGCCGAACACGCGCTCGATCCGGTTTATGCCCGCAAGCTGGGTGTGGACATTGACGAGCTGATCGTCTCGCAGCCCGACACCGGCGAACAGGCGCTCGAGATCGTCGACACGCTGGTGCGCTCGAACGCGATCGACGTTCTGGTAGTCGATTCGGTCGCGGCGCTGGTGCCGCGTGCGGAAATCGAAGGCGAGATGGGTGACAGCCACGTCGGCCTTCAGGCGCGCCTGATGAGCCAGAGCTTGCGCAAGCTCACCGGCTCGATCAGCCGCTCGCGCTGCATGGTGATCTTCATCAACCAGCTGCGCATGAAGATCGGGGTGATGTACGGCAACCCGGAAACCACCACCGGCGGCAATGCGCTCAAGTTCTATGCCTCGGTCCGCCTCGACATCCGCCGCACCGGCCAGATCAAGGAGCGTGACGAGATCACCGGCAACACCACGCGGGTGAAGGTGGTCAAGAACAAGGTCGCGCCGCCCTTCAAGCAGGTCGAGTTTGACATCATGTATGGCGAGGGCATCTCCAAGATCGGCGAGATCCTCGATCTCGGGGTCAAGGCGGGCCTCGTGGAGAAGTCGGGGAGCTGGTTCTCCTACGATTCGATCCGCATCGGTCAGGGCCGCGAGAACGCCAAGACCTACCTCAAGGAAAATCCTGAAGTTTGCGACCGGTTGGAAGCTGCGATCCGCAGCCGCACCGATCAGGTCGCCGGGGAGATGATGACCGGGCCGGACGCGGACTCGGACATGTGATTCCCAAGCGGGCGCATGGCTGGCTCCCGGAGTGTCCCGCTCCGGCCCGGCTGTCCCCACCAGCGCCCGGACAAGCGGAACGCCGGTGCGTGCTCTCCCCAGGCACGCACCGGCCTTTCGCGTTCTGTGCCCCCAAAGTCCGATTGCGCGCGCTCCATTGCGTTAGTGCGCCGCTTTGCCTAACTGCACGGCCATGACGTCGACCAACGAAATCCGCCGCTCCTTTCTCGAGTATTTCAGCCGGAATGGCCACGCCGCCACGCCGAGCGCGCCGCTCGTGCCCTACAACGATCCCACGCTGATGTTCGTCAATGCCGGGATGGTGCCGTTCAAGAACGTCTTCACCGGCCTCGAGACCCCGGCCAGCCCCCGCGCGGCCTCCTCGCAGAAATGCGTTCGCGCCGGGGGCAAGCACAATGATCTCGACAATGTCGGCTACACCGCGCGCCACCACACCTTCTTCGAGATGCTGGGGAATTTCTCCTTCGGCGACTATTTCAAGGAACAGGCGATCACCCACGCCTGGACGCTGCTGACCAAGGAATGGGGCCTCCCCAAGGACAGGCTCACCGTCACGGTCTACCACACCGACGACGAGGCCTTCGACCTGTGGAAGAAGATCGCGGGCCTGCCCGAGGACCGCATCATCCGCATCCCGACCTCGGACAATTTCTGGTCGATGGGCGACACCGGCCCCTGCGGGCCGTGCTCGGAGATCTTCTACGACCACGGCGACCACATCTTCGGCGGCCCTCCGGGCAGCCCGGACGAAGATGGCGACCGCTTCGTCGAGATCTGGAACCTCGTGTTCATGCAATACGAGCAGCAGGCCGATGGCACCCGCCGCGACCTGCCCAAGCCCTCGATCGACACCGGCATGGGGATCGAGCGCGTCGCCGCCGTGCTCCAGGGCGTGCACGACAATTACGACACCGACACCTTCAAGGCGCTGATCGCGGCCTCCGAAAGCCTCACCGGCGTCGCAGCGGCGGGTGACCATGCGGCCTCGCACCGCGTGATCGCCGACCACCTGCGCTCGACCAGCTTCCTGATGGCCGACGGCGTGCTCCCTTCGAACGAGGGCCGCGGCTATGTCCTCCGGCGGATCATGCGCCGCGCGATGCGCCACGCGCACCTCCTCGGCGCTGCCGAACCGCTGATGCACCGCCTCGTCCCCGCGCTCGTCACCGAGATGGGGCAGGCCTACCCTGAACTAGTGCGCGGGCAGGCGCTGATCGCCGAGGTGCTCGAGCGCGAGGAAACCCAGTTCCGCCGCACGCTCGACAAGGGGCTGAAGCTCCTCGACGAGGCGACCGGCGACCTTGCGACCGGCGGCGAGCTCGACGGCGAGGTCGCCTTCCGCCTCTACGACACCTACGGCTTCCCCTATGACCTTACCGAGGACGCCCTGCGCGCCCGCGGCATCGGGGTCGACCGCGAAGGCTTCGATGCCGCGATGGCCCGCCAGAAGGCTGCCGCGCGCGCCGCGTGGAAGGGCTCGGGCGAAGCGGCCTCGGGCGAGGTCTGGTTCGACATCGCCGAACGCGAAGGCGCGACCGAGTTCACCGGCTACGCCTCGACCAGCGGCGAGGGCAAGGTGGTCGCCATCGTCAAGGGCGGAGCCGAAGTCGCCAGCGCCGCGGCGGGCGACGAGGTCGTGATCCTCACCAACCAGACGCCTTTTTATGGCGAAAGCGGCGGCCAGACGGGCGATGCGGGCACCATCGCCAGCCTCGGCGGGCTGCGCGCGGTGGTCACCGACACCTCGAAGCCGCTCGGGCGCCTCCACGCGCATCAGGTGCGGATCGAAGAGGGCGCGGTCAGCGTCGGCGATACGGTCGAGCTGAAGGTCGATGCCGAGCGCCGCGACCGCATTCGCGCCAACCACTCGGCGACCCACCTCGTCCACGCCGCGCTGCGCAACCGCCTCGGCGGGCATGTGACGCAGAAGGGCAGCATGGTCGCCGAGGATCGCCTCAGGTTCGACTTCTCGCACCCGGTCGCGCTTAACGCCGAGGACATCGCCGCGATCGAAGCCGAGGTGAACGCCGAGATCCGGGCCAACGAGACCGTCAGCACCCGCCTGATGACCCCCGACGACGCGGTCGCCGCGGGCGCGCTCGCGCTGTTCGGCGAGAAGTATGGCGATGAGGTCCGCGTGCTGGCCATGGGCCGGTCGGGCAAGGAAGGGCGCAACTACTCGGTCGAGCTGTGCGGCGGCACCCATGTGCGCGCCACGGGCGACATCGGCATCTTCCGCATCGTCTCGGAAAGCGCGGTCTCCTCGGGCGTGCGCCGGATCGAGGCGATGACCGGCGAGGGCGCGCGCCAGTGGCTTGTCGGCCGCGAGGAAGCGCTCAAGAGCGCCGCCAGCGTCATCCGCGCCACCCCTGAGGAAGTCCCCGCAAGGCTTGCCGCGCTGCTCGACGAGCGCAAGCGGCTCGAAAAGGAACTCGCCGAGGCCAAGAAGGCCCTCGCGCTGGGTGGCGGCGGCAGCGGCGGTGCGGCCACCGCTGACGAGACCGTCGCGGGCGTCACCTTCAGCGGGCAGGTGCTCGAGGGGCTCGACCCCAAGGAACTGCGCCCGCTGCTCGATGCAGCCAAGCAGCGCATGGGCAGCGGCGTGGCGGCGGTGATCGCGGTCAATGATGGCAAGGCGAGCATCGCGGCTGCGGTGACCGACGACCTCACGTCCCGCTTCAGCGCGGTCGATCTGGTGCGCGCTGGCGTGGAAGCGCTCGGCGGCAAGGGCGGCGGCGGGCGGCCCGACATGGCGCAGGGCGGGGGCCCCGACGGCAGCAAGGCGGCCGAGGCACTGGCGGCGGTCAAGGCGGCGATGGCCTGAGGCCGCTGCGGCCCAAGCCTTTGAACTTCAGCGATTCGTAACGAAATCGCGCCATTTTCCGAGCAAGAGATTCGCTCTCCTGCAAGGACAATGGACGGTGACAATGACGCATGATCGGCGCTGGCTGAGCGCGTGGCTCGCGGCTGCTTGCCTTGCCCTGACCACGCCGCTCGCCGCGCAGGAGACGCGCTCGCCGCCTGCTGCGGTGATGACCGTTCCCCCCGGTGCGGAACTCGCCACCGAAGAGCCGCCGCCGGTCCCGCCCTATACGATCCACGCCCGGGTGTTTGTCGGCGCGCGCGAGATGTGGGCGGGCTATCTGGCGATGACGGATTTCGGCCACGCCTATGTGCGCACCCATGTGCAGGACATGGATGCCGCTTGTCCGCGCGACAATGACCGCTTCAAGGAGCGGCGCCACACGATCGACCTGACCATCCGCCCCGGACAGCGGGAGCGTCCCTATCTCTACAGCGTCGAGGCCAATTGGACGTACCCCGCCGAGCCCTGTGCGGAGGAGGGCACGCGTGCGACCGGTATGCGGGTGGAAGTCGAGCTCGCGGAGAAGCAGACCCGGGTGATCGAGGGCGAGAGGGGGCTGCGTGTCGAACTTACGCGCTTTCCTTGAGCGGTTCTTCTGCGTCGTCCTGGCAGGTTTGCTGGCCTTCGCGCCGGCGGCTGCATCGGCGCAAGGCTATCGCCCGAACGAAGAAGACAGGCCGCGCGAATTTCCGAATATCTACTGGTTCACCGAGAAGAACCGGCGCGACACACCGCTCCAGAACTTCCGCTTCGAGGTGAAGGTCACGGGCGGGGAGCGGCTGATCTGGGCGGGCGAGCTCTACCTGTCGGAATACGAGGGCGCGCGGATCGAGACCGATCTGCGGGACATCAACCCCGCGTGCAGTTACGAAGAACGCCGCAAGGTGTCGCGCAACAGCGCCCTCGTGCTGACGCTGTCGAGCGTCGACTATGGGGAGGCGTACGGCTTCTGGCTGCGCACCTATTGGGAGCACCGCTTGCCCCAGTGCGGCGAGTTGCGCAGCGCGATCGCGTTCATCAACGTGCCGGTGCAATTGGCAGAAGGCGAGAGCGAGACGGTCGAGGGCGATTCCGGGCTGCGTGTGCACTTGAAGCGGCTGCCGTGGCCGCAATGATCAGGCCTCGCGCTCGCGCAGGCTGGCGGTCTTCAGCTTGGGCTTCTCGCTCAGCCCCCCATCGCGTTCGAGCTGCTCGCGGAACTCGTCGCGCTTGGCGTGGATCGAGGCGATCACCGGGCCCATCGCGACGCCGATGTCGACCAGCACGGCTTCCGACAGCTGGAGCGAGGCTTCCAAAGTCTCGGGCACGGCGTGGCTCGCGCCGGCGCGATACATCGCCGCGGCGTGATCGGGATCGCGGGCGCGGGCGACGATCAGGAGATCGGGATAGGTCTGGCGCAGCTTGGCGACAAGGCGCTGGGCGAGGATCGGCTCGTCCATCGTCAGCACCACCGCAGGCGCGGTTTCCACGCCGAGCCGCGCGAGCGTGTCGCCCCGCGCCGCATCGCCGAAGGTTGCGCGGTAGCCGTCGCGCTTTGCCGTATCGATCAGATCGGGGTTGGAATCGATCATCACATAGGGCTTGGCATGGGCGCGCATCATGTCGGCGACGAGGCGGCCGACGCGGCCCCCGCCGACGATGATGGTGCGCGCGCTGTCGGTATCGTCCTCCTCGGGCTCGTGCACCGTCCCGTCGACCCGCCGCGCGACCACCGCGCCGAGCTTGGCGAGGAGCGGCGTTATGGTGAGGCCGATCGCGGTGACGGTCTGCCAGAAACGCGCGGTCTCGGCATCGAGCACCAGCGCGCTCGTCGCTGCGGCGAGCACGATCAGCGTGGTCTCGGACGGCGAGGCCATCAGCAGGCCGGTCTCGGCCGCAGTGCTGCGCCGCGCGCCCATGAGGCGCAGCAGCACGCCGGTCACCAGCGCCTTGAACACCACCACCCCCGTCACCGCCAGCGCGATGGTGCCGATCTGGCCGGCGATCTCGACGAGGTTGATGCTCATGCCGACGGTGATCAGGAACACGCCCAGCGCGAGGCCCTTGAAGGGCGCCATGATCTGCTCGACCTCGGTATGATACTCGGTCTCGGCGATCAGCAGCCCCGCGATCAGCGCGCCGACGATGGGCGAGAGGCCGACCAGCGCGGTCGCGAGGCTCGCGCCGATCACCACCAGCAGCGAGGCGGAGAGGAACAGTTCGGGGCTCTTGGTGCGCGCGGCCTGCGCGAACAGGCGGGGGAGGACAAAGCGGCCCGCGACCAGCAGCACCGCGATCACGAGGCCGCCCTGCCACAGGGTGCGCCCCATGCCCGCCCAGCCTTCGTCGGCAGCATTGGGAGCGAGGGCGCCGAGCACGAAGATGATCGGGACGATGATGATGTCCTCGAACAGCAGCATCGAAAGCGCCGCGCGCCCGACGGGGGAGCGGGTGCCTGAAATCGGCAGGACGATCGCGGTCGAGGAAAAGGCGAGCGCGAAGCCCAGCGCCAGCGCGGCGGCGACGTTCATGTCGCCCGCCAGCGCCATGAACAGCGCCAACGCCCCGCCGCTGAGCAGCACTTCGAGCGCGCCGAGCCCGAACACGAGCTTGCGCATCTCCCACAGGCGGTTGAAGCTGAGCTCCAGCCCGATCGCGAACAGCAGCAGGATGATGCCGAAATCCGCGAAGGGAACCAGTCTCACCACGTTGGTGATGGTTATGTAATATAGCCAGGGATGCTCATCGACGAGCGAACCAAGGCCTGAAGGGCCGACCAGAACGCCGATCAGGATGAAGCCGATGATCGGGGTGATGCGGAAGCGGGCGAAGACCGGAATGACGACGCCCGCAGCGCCGAGAATCACCAGCGCGTCCGAAAGGACGGGGGAAAGGGTCAGTTCGCCAGCCATGCCCAAGGCTTAACGGGCAGGGGCGGTGCTGTCACCCGTTGTGTCGGAGGATGAGGTCAGTCCTGCGCAAAGAGCGCGTCGACCGATCCGCCATTGGCTGCGAGTGCGGACTCGACGCGTTTGCGACCGTGGTAATAGAGCAGCGCGGGATGCTTTTCCCCGCGCGCCTCGATGCGGGCAACGTCCGCGTCCGACAGGGCGCTTTCCTGCGCGATATGGTCGCAATAGCCTTCGACCCGCCAGCGCGGCTGCCCTATCATCGCGACCACACCGAAATGGTTGAGCAGCACGCCGTGGGTCATCTCATGCGCGATCACAGAGGAAAGCTTGCGCGAGCCACCGACGGTTCGGTTGTTGGTGATGCGATCAGCGGCCAAGTCAGCCCGGTTGACGATCAGGTTCTGCCCGCCAAGGCGCGTCAGGGCAAAGGTGCCGCGATAGATATTCGCCAGCCACAGCCAGCGCCAGCTGTCATCGGTGAGGAAGATGCGGCGCGGCTCATGCTCGCGCGCAATCGGGCTGGCGGACACCAGTGTTTCGGCGCGGGCCATGACCTTTTCGAGCGCAGCCTGATCGATCGGGGTCTCCGACCAGATCTGACTGTCCCCGGCCTGCGCATAATGGGGGAAGGCCAGAAGCTGCGGCGCCATCAAGGGCGAGGCCAGCAGCAGGACGGGCGCGCCGATCATCAGACCGGCACGCCCGCCCATCAGTTTCGCGATCAGGCCCAGGAGGCCATTTCCTTCTCGAGGTTCTGCACGATCGTCTCGAAGAACTGCTCGGTGGTCTGCCATGCCTGGCCCGGGCCGATCAGCAGCGCGAGGTCCTTGGTCATGTAGCCCTTCTCGACCGTCTGGACGCAGACGCGCTCGAGCGTTTCGGCGAACTTCACCACTTCGGGCGTGCCGTCGAACTTGCCACGGTACATGAGGCCGCGGGTCCAGGCGAAGATCGAGGCGATCGGGTTGGTCGAGGTCGCCTTGCCCTGCTGGTGCTGGCGATAGTGGCGGGTGACGGTGCCGTGGGCGGCTTCCGCCTCCACGGTCTTGCCGTCGGGCGAGAGCAGCACCGAGGTCATCAGGCCCAGCGAGCCGAAGCCCTGCGCCACGGTGTCCGACTGCACGTCGCCGTCGTAGTTCTTGCACGCCCACACGAACTTGCCCGACCACTTGAGTGCCGAGGCGACCATATCGTCGATCAGGCGGTGTTCGTAGACCATGCCCTTTTCCTTGAACTTCTCGGCGAAGCCCTCGGTGTCGAACACTTCCTGGAACAGGTCCTTGAAGCGCCCGTCATAGGCCTTCATGATCGTGTTCTTGGTCGAGAGGTACACCGGCCAGCCGAGGTTTAAACCGTAATTGAAGCTCGCGCGGGCGAAGTCGCGGATCGAATCGTCGAGGTTGTACATCGCCATCGCGACGCCGCTGCTGGGGAAGTCGAACACGTCGAGATCGATCTTCTCGCCGTTCTCGCCGTCCCACACCAGCCGCAGCTTGCCGGGGCCGGGGATCAGCGTGTCGGTCGCCTTGTACTGGTCGCCGAAAGCGTGACGGCCGACCACGATCGGATCGGTCCAGCCCGGCACGAGGCGCGGCACGTTGTCGATCACGATCGGCTCGCGGAAGACCACGCCGCCCAGGATGTTGCGGATCGTGCCGTTCGGCGACTTCCACATCTTCTTGAGGCCGAATTCCTCGACGCGCTGCTCGTCCGGAGTGATGGTCGCGCACTTCACGCCGACGCCATACTGCTTGATCGCATTGGCGGAATCGACGGTGACCTGATCGTCGGTCGCGTCGCGGTTCTCGATCGAGAGGTCGTAATACTTCAGATCGATGTCGAGGTAGGGCAGGATCAGCCTTTCGCGGATCCACTGCCAGATGATGCGCGTCATCTCGTCGCCATCGAGTTCGACGACGGGGTTGGCGACTTTGATCTTGTTCATGCGTGTTGCCCTATCCTTCTTGCCCCGTCTGATGCGAGGCTAGGTGTGATCGACAGGAAAAGTGCGGGCCCGTCCGAGGCCCATAGATCCCGCCGCGGCTTTAGCAGAGGCGCGGGGGCTTGCAAGCGCGGGGGCTGCGAATGAAACGCAACAGCCGTTGCAGCGGGGAGCAGGCACAAAAAAGCCCGCCGGAAAGGGCGGGCGTTCTCGTCTCAGCCGATGGTGGGCGTAGCAAGGATTGAACTTGCGACCCCTACGATGTCAACATAGTGCTCTACCACTGAGCTATACGCCCACACCATCGGATGTGCGCCCTCCCGGGGGAGAAGCGGAGCGGCCCTTTATCGCAGCCCTTTGGAAGGTGCAAGCGATTCGAGCCGCGCAAATCGTCACATACGCGCGGCGTCCGCTTCCTCGAACACACGCTCCACCTCCAGCACCAGATCGCGCAGGTGGAAGGGCTTGGAGAGAACCTTGGCGGCGGGCTGCTCGCGGCTGGCGCGCAGCGAGACCGCGGCAAAGCCGGTGATGAACATCACCTTGGTGCGCGGGGAAATCTCGGCGCAGCGCTGGGCGAGCTCGATCCCGTCCATCTCGGGCATGACGATGTCCGAAAGCAGCAGGTCGAAATCGCCCGTTTCCAGCAGCGGCACGGCATCGGTCCCGCGATCGACTGCGCTCACCTCGTAGCCGGCATTGGTCAGCGCCCGTTCGAGATAGGCGCGCATCGCAGCCTCGTCTTCGGCGAGGAGGATGCGGGGGGTGCGTGTCGCTGTCATGCGCGGGTGTTAGCAGAAGCCGCTTAAGAAATCTTTGTCCGTGTTGCACCGGGCCTTCCGCAGGCGTGCGAGTTGCAGCCGGGACGGGCCGATCAGGCTTTGACAGGCCCGCGCAAACCCGTCAGCAAGGGGCATCCATGTCCACCCCCGAGCGCCCCTCCCGGCCGGGCCCCGCGGCCCAGCGCACCGCCTCCAGCGGCGGCACGGTGCCGGGGCTCGCGGCGGCGCCCGCCTTCACTTTGACCATGCCGCCGCGGCTGCGCCTGCCGGTGCTGGTCGCGGTGCCGCACGCGGGGCGCGCCTATCCGCCCGCGGTCACCGCGCGGATGCGCGATGCGGGGCTGGCGCAGCTCCGGCTCGAGGATCGCCATGTCGACCGGCTCGGCGTCGCCATCGCGCGCGAGACCGGGGCGGCGCTGCTGGTCGCCCATGCGCCGCGCGCGCTGCTCGATCTCAACCGCGCCGAGGACGATATCGACTGGGACATGATCGAGGGCGGGCGCCCGGCCGACATGCCCGCACCCGAGCCCGGCCAGCGCAGCAATGCGCGGGCGAGGAGCGGGCTGGGCCTCGTGCCGCGGCGGCTGCCGGGATCGGGCGAGATCTGGCGCGGGCGGCTCGCACCTGCGGAGCTCGCCGCGCGGATCGAAGGCATCCACCGCGCCTATCACACCGCACTCGAGGAGGCGCTGACGCGGATCTGCGCCGAGTGGGGCGCGGCGCTGCTGGTCGACCTCCATTCCATGCCGCCGCTGCGGGCCGGCGAGGGCGAGGCGCGTGCACCGGTGGTGGTGCTGGGCGACCGCTTCGGCGCCTCGTGCCACAATGCCTTGGTCGCGCGCGGGCTGTCGCATCTGGAGGCGCGCGGCGTCCCCGCGGCGCTCAACCGGCCCTATTCGGGCGGCTATGTGCTCGACCGCCACGGCGCGCCGCGCAGCCGTGTCCATGCGGTGCAGATCGAAGTGTGCCGTGCCGCCTATCTCGACCGGCATCTGGCCGAGCCCGGCGCGGGGCTGCCCGCCATCGCGGCGATGCTCGCCGATCTGGTGCGCGAGCTGGGCGCGGAAGCGGCGCTGCTGGGCGGCGCCGAGGGGCTGCGGCAGGCTGCCGAGTAATCCCCCCCAAATGCAAAACGGGCGGGCGAACCGAAGTCCACCCGCCCGCTTTAACTCATTGCAACCAGATCAGTTCAGCGCCGGAGCGGGCGAGCCGTCGGCGGTCATCGGGATCTTGCCCTGGGCGAGCTGCCGCTCGAAGATCGTGCGCATCAGGTTCAGCGAGAAGAGGTGCGCGTAGATCAGCATCAGCATGCCGTTCTTGGCGAGTTCCTCGAGCGTGGCGGCGGGAAGCTCGCGCAGCTTGTTTTCGTCCACCATGCGGAAGCCGCGATAGATGAAGGGCTTGTCGGGCATGTCGCCGCGGGTGATCGCGATTTCGCCGTCCATCAGGATGTCGAGCTTGGCGAGCTCGTCCATGAACAGCTTGGTGCGCTGGCCGGCTTCCTCGAAGCGGCGGCAGAAATCGAGCACGCCGTTGGTATATTCGGTCGGCGTGCCGTCGGCGTTGAACAGGGCGAGACCCTCTTCGAACTTGCCAAGCAGGCCGGTGCTCGGGTCGAAGCACAGCGACATGTCGTCGCTGCCGGGCTGGAGCTTGGCGAGGATGAAGGGATAGCGGCGCGCATAGGCGGGCAGGTAGATCGGCTCGTTGATCTTGTTGTCGTCGCCCACGAAGGTGTTCACGCCCTCGTTGAGGCCGAACAGCGCGATCGGCAGCGGGCTGTCACCCGAGGTGAAGACGATCGGGAAGTTGCGCTGGGCGTCGACGAATTCGTCCGAGGTCAGCGGGATCGCATGGGTCGAGGCGAGGTATTCGGCGCTCTCGAGGGTTCCGGCCTTCCATTCGACATGGTCGCGGTTGTTGAGCGGCAGAAGGTCCTTGTAGAACAGCGGAAGTTGGGGTTGCGGCGCGCTGGCCATGACGAATTCTCCGAGAAACGGTAGTGGATGATCCCCTCAGCGGAAAATAGTCGTCCCCCGCCGAAAGCGCCGCCCTTAGGGCCTTGCGTTGCCCCGCGCAAGCGGCGGCGATCAGGCGGGGCGGGGCGGGCGAACGAGTTTCCCCGGATTGAGCAGCCCGGCGGGATCGAGCGCCGCCTTGACCCGCGCCATCACCGCGAGCGCGACCGGATCGTGCAGCCGGGCAAGCTCGTCGACCTTCATCTGGCCGATGCCGTGTTCGGCGCTGATCGAGCCGCCCCACTGCGTCACCAGATCATGCACCCGCGCGCTCACCGCCTTGCCATCCGCCTCCTCCCACACGCCCCGCACCGCGCCGGCTGGGGCGAGGACATGGAAGTGGACATTGCCGTCGCCCAGATGCCCGAAGGCGACCGCGCGGGTGCCGGGGAAGGCGGCTTCGACTTGCGGAACGGCGGCAAGGATGAATTCGGGCATGGCCTCGACCGGCACCGAGATGTCGTGCTGCATCGCCGGGCCGAGCGCGCGCTCGGCTGCCGAGATGCCTTCGCGCAAACCCCAGAAGGCCTCGGCCTGGGTGTCGTTGGCGGCGATCACCGCGTCGGCGATCAGCTCCTCCTCGAAAGCCGCGGCGAGGGCGGCTTCGAGTGCCTCGCGCAAGACGGCGCTGTCCTGAGAAGGCGAGACGCATTCGATCAGAGCGTTCCACGCATGGCGCTCGGCTAGGGGCGCGCGGGCGGCGGGTTCATGGGCGAGCACCGAATCGAGACAATGGGCAGGCACCACCTCGAAGCCTTCAAGCGCATCGCCCAGTGCGCGCTCCATCTGCCGCAGCAGCGTCCGCGCCTCGACGATCCCGCCAAGGCCGACCCATGCCGTGGCGCGGCCCGTAGCGGCGGGCAGCAGCCGCAGCGTCGCCGCGGTGACGATGCCGAGCGTGCCTTCCGAGCCGATCAGCAATTGCTTGAGGTCAAAGCCGCGGTTGTCCTTCTTGAGCGGGGTCATCAGGTCGAGCACCTCGCCGGTGGCCAGCACCGCTTCGAGCCCGAGCACCTGTGCGCGCATCGTCCCGTGGCGCAGCACCTGCGTGCCGCCCGCGTTGGTCGAGATCAGCCCGCCGATCGTCGCCGAGCCCTTGCCACCCAGCGTCAGCGGGAAGCGCAAGGCAGCGGCCTCGGCGGCCTCGTGCAGGGTCTGGAGGATCACCCCCGCCTCGCACACCGCCTGACCGCTTTCGGCCGAGACGCTGCGGATCGCGTTCATGCGCCGCAGCGAGAGGATGATCGCGGTGCCGGTGGCATCGGGCGTCGCGCCGCCGGCCATCCCGCTATTGCCGCCCTGCGGGACGATCGGCACGCCGTGGGCGGCGCATAGCCTGACCAGCGCGGCGACCTCGGCGGTCGATGCGGGGGCGGCCAGCGCCAGCGCACGGCCGGTATAGCGCCCGCGCCAGTCGGTCAGCCAGGTGTCGATCCGCTCGGGGTCGGTGGTGAAGCCGCGCTCGCCCAGCAGCGCGCGCGCCTCGGCGATGAAGGTCTCGGCGGAAGGGGCGGGGCGGGGGGGAGAAGCGAGGTGATTCATTGTTGCCTCCATGCCACAGTGGCCGAGGAAATTGCCAATCCTTTCGCGGAATGCTCGCGCGCCAGTTAAGCCATGGTTCAAACGCTGCTGCTAGATGAGGCCACCCGGCCCCGCGCTGCGGCGCGCCCGGCCAGCCTGCCTGATCCGCACCCGCAAGGAGAGAATTTTCCTCGCCCATGCACAGCCTGTTCGCCTTCGCAGCGCCGCTTGCGCTGATGCTGCCGCTGGTGGCCGAAGCGGTGGACGTGGCCGATCCGCCCGCGCCCGCCGGAGAGGCATCGGCGCCGCAATCGGACGCGCCTGCGGTTGAAGAGGGCCCGCGCGAGATCAACCCGCTCCGCGCGCTGCGGCAGTCGTCCTCGGCCAACCAGGTCCGGATCGAGCAGCGGGTGACGATCCGCATCGCGCCTGCGACAGGGGCCGTCCGCCAGAGCCTCAATGCCGATCTCCCGCCCCGCGCCGCGCCCCCGCGCTACGAGGAGCGGGGCAAGGAAAAATGCCTCGGCCTCGGCTCCATCGCCGGAGTGCAGACGGGGAGCGGCAACCGGCTGGTGCTCTTTCTGCGCGATCGCAAGATGATCTCGGTCGGTCTCGAAAAGGCGTGCCGCGCCCGCGACTTCTATGCCGGATTCTATGTCGAGAGGAACAAGGACGGGCAGCTCTGCGTCAGCCGCGACAAGCTGCAATCGCGCACCGGGGCGCGCTGCGAGATCGAGACCATGCGGCAGCTCGTCGAAGTGCGCGGCTGATCCGCGCCGGATGACGGGCGCGTTTCCTTGACTTTTGCCCGCATTTGCGGGAAAGGCGCCCCAGCCTGACGCCGCCGGGGGGTTTGCGTCTGGGCCACCAATCCCGGCAGCACGTCTGCCCGCCATTCTCGGACACCACACACCGCATGACCTTCGCCGATCTCGGCCTTTCGCCCGAATTGCTCAAAGCCGTGGAAGACGCGGGCTATACCACGCCGACCGCGATCCAGGCGCAGGCGATCCCGACCGTGCTGATGATGAAGGACCTCATCGGCATCGCCCAGACGGGGACGGGCAAGACCGCGAGCTTCGTGCTCCCCATGATCGACGTGATGGCCGCCGGCCGCCGCCGCGCGCTGATGCCGCGCTCGCTGATCCTCGAGCCGACGCGCGAGCTTGCCGCGCAGGTCGCCGAGAACTTCGAGAAATACGGCAAGAACCACGATCTCAAGATGGCGCTGCTGATCGGCGGCGTGCAGATGGGCGATCAGCTGAAGGCCTTGAGCGACGGGGTCGACGTGCTGATCGCCACCCCGGGCCGCCTCATGGACCTGTTCGAGCGCGGCAAGATCATGCTCAACGGCTGCGAGCTGCTGGTGATCGACGAGGCCGACCGGATGCTCGACATGGGGTTCATCCCCGATATCGAATTCATCTGCTCCAAGCTTCCCGAAACCCGCCAGACCATGCTGTTCTCGGCCACCATGCCCGCGCCAATCGAGAAGCTGGCCAAGAAATTCCTCAACAACCCCAAGCGCATCGAAACCGCGCGCGCGGCGACCACCAACAAGGACATCACCGCCTTCAAGGTGCCGGTGAAGTCGAAGCAGAAGCGCGAGACCCTGCGCTGGTTCCTCGAGAACGATCTGGTCGAGAACGCGATCATCTTCGCCAACCGCAAGACCACGGTGCGCGAGCTGAACCAGAGCCTCCAGCGCCACGGTTTCCGCTCGGCCGAGATTCACGGCGACATGGATCAGTCGAGCCGGATCAAGGAGCTCGAGCGCTTCAAGGCGGGCGACGTCAATATCCTCGTCGCCTCCGACGTCGCCGCGCGCGGGCTCGACATCAAGGGCGTGTCCCACGTCTTCAACTTCGACACGCCCTGGCACCCGGACGATTACGTCCACCGCATCGGCCGCACGGGCCGCGCCGGCGCCAAGGGGCGGGCTTTCACCTTCGTTGCGGAAGAAGACGCCGAAGCCATTTCCAACGTCGAGAAGCTGACCGGCGCGGCGATCAAGGTGTTCGGCAAGGAAGACCTGCGCGTCGACCTCTCCGAGATTCTCGCCAAAGCCGAAGCCGCCAAGGTGGCCGAGGTCGAAGAGCCCGAGGCCCGCGAGGAACGCAGGCCCCGCCGCGCCCGCGAGGACCGCTCCGAGCGGGACGAGCGCCCCCGCAAGGAACGCCCCCCGCGCGAGGAAGTCCGCGAAGAGCGCCCCCGCCGCGAACGGCCCGAGCGCACCGAACGTGTCGCCGCCGAGCGCAAGCCGCGGCGTTATCACGAGGATGACGCGCCCGTACCCGCCGGCGAATGGAACGGCCCGCGTCCAGGCTTCCTCGACATCGGCTTCGGCTGAACCCTTCCGCGATGGAGGAGTTCGATTACGCCGTCACGCTGTTCGGACTGCTGCTCGGCCTTGCCCTGACCGAGGCCCTTGCGGGGCTCGCCCGGGCGCTCAAATCGCGCAAGCACACGCGGATCGGCTGGTCGACCGCGCTGCTCGGCATTCTGGTCGCCTGCGATGTCGTGACCTTCTGGGTCTATGGCTGGCAGATGCGCCAGTTCGTGACCGCAAGCTGGCCGGTGATGTTCGCCGGCTTCATCGTCACCGGCATCTATTTCGTCGCCGCATCGCTGATCTTCCCCGCCAGTCCGGAGGAGGATCACGAGGCCCATTTCGCGGCCAATTACCGCTTCGTGCTGGCAGGCGTGCTGGTGTGCAACATGGCGCTGATCGCGTGGGTGGCGAGCATCGTCGGCACCGGCAACCTCTTCGGCGCGCGCCAGATCGTCATCACCTGGTCGCTGATCCCGGCGACGCTTGTCGCGATCTTCGCGCGCGAGCGGGGGATCGTGCTGGGCTGCATCTGCTGGCTGATCGCGCTCTATCCGCTCTCGCTGGTATGGACCTGAGCGGTCTGCCGCGCCTGCGTGCTTAACCATTTCTTGGACGATCCGGGCGTAATCCGCCGCTGTGATCGACACCATTCTCGAAACCTTGCGCACGGAGTTCGCCAATCTCGCCTCGCTGGCGGTGGTGTTCGGCGTGCTCGCCTATGTCACCAAGCGCCACGCGGTGGTTGACCACATCAAGCGCGCGCGGCCCGAGATCGTCACCAATATCATCCTTCTGGCTGTCAATGCGCTGGTGGTGGTGCCGCTGATCGCGGTGCCGATCCTCACCGGCCACTCGCTGCTGCCGCGCGCCGAGGTGCTTGTGCGTTTCTGGGAGGGGCTGCCCGGGGTGGTCCCGATCATCGCCGGCATCGCCTTCATGGAATTCGCCGCCTATTGGCGCCACCGGCTCGAGCATGTGCCGATGCTGTGGCCGGTCCACGCCACGCACCACGCCGACGAGGCGATGAACTGGCTGAGCGTGCGCCGCAAGCACCCCTTCGGCGAGGCGCTGGCGCTGCTGATCGACAATCTAGTGGTGATCCTGCTCGGGTTGCCCTACTGGGCGATCGGCGTCGGCCTGCTCATCCGCAGCTGGTGGGGCTATTTCATCCATGCCGACGTGCCCTGGACGCTGGGGATCTTCGGCAAGGTGCTCATCTCGCCCGCCGCGCACCGCCTGCACCACATCCGCGACGAGGAACTGATGGGCAGCAATTTCGGCAACATGCTGACGCTGTGGGACAAGGTGTTCGGCACCTATGTCGACCCGGCTCCTTACGTGAACTGCGAGACCGGCATCGCCGAGGGCACGCGCGACGCCTGGGGCGAACTCGCCCGGCCGTTCGAGGCGCGCTACTGGAAAAAGCCCGAAGCCCAGCCGACCGAGCAGCCTGCGGGCTGAGGTCAGCCCACTACCGTCACGAACGAATCCAGCACCCGCTTCTCGCCCGCCTCCTCGAACAGGATGGTGAGCTTGTTGCCTTCCTGATCGATCACGCAGCCCGTGCCAAACTTGGTGTGGGTGACCATCGCACCGATGGCGATGTCGGAGCGTGCCGGGGCGGCGAAGCTGGCCGCTGACCGCGTGCTTTCGGGGATGCGTGCGGGTCGCGAGTCGTAACCGCTGGCGATGGCGCGCTGCCAGCCGGGGCCGCGCTGCTGGGCGCGGTCAGGGCGATTTTGCGCGACGTGGGCGAAGGGATCCTCCTGCTCGCTCCAGTTCGCCCGCCACAGCGATGCGCCGCCGGTGAGCGTGGTCTCGCTCTCGATATGCTCCGCCGGCAGTTCGTCGATGAAGCGCGAGGGGATGCTGCTGGTCCACTGGCCGTAGATCCGGCGGTTGGCCGCGTGGAGAATGGTGCAATGCCGCCGCGCGCGGGTGATCGCCACGTAGGCGAGGCGGCGTTCCTCTTCGAGTGACGCCAGCCCCCCCTCGTCGATCGCGCGCTGCGAGGGGAAGACGCCTTCCTCCCAGCCGACGCAGAAGACATTGTCGAACTCGAGGCCCTTGGCGGCGTGGATCGTCATGATCGTCACCGTCTCGCCCTCGTTAGCGCGGTCATTGTCCATGACGAGGCTGACGTGCTCGAGGAAATCGCCGAGGGTGAGGTATTCCTCCATCGCGCGCGCGAGTTCCGAGAGGTTCTCCGCGCGCCCCGCGCTTTCGGGCGAGCGGTCGGCGGCGAGCATGGCGTTGTAGCCGCTCTCTTCCATCACCAGCCGGAGGAGATCGGCGGGCGAGAGCGTCTCGGCCTGCTCGCGCCAGTGCAGGAACTGGCGCATCAGCCCGCCGATGGTGATCGCGGCGCGCTTGGGCAGCTCGTCGCTGTCGGCCAGTTGCAGCGCGGCCGCTGCCAGCGGCAGGCCGGTGCGGCGCGCGTGGGAGTGCATCGCCTCCAGCGCCTTGGCCCCTAGGCCGCGCTTGGGCTGGTTGTGAATCCGCTCAAACGCCAGATCGTCCTGCGGCTGCGCGATCAGGCGCAGATAGGCGAGCGCATCGCGGATCTCGGCACGCTCGTAGAAGCGGAAGCCCCCGATGATGCGGTAGGCGATGCCGATCTGGATGAAGCGGTCCTCGAACTCGCGCGTCTGGTACTGCGCACGCACGAGGATGGCGACCTGATCGAGTCCGGCGCCTTCGCGCTCCAAGCGCTCGATCGCCTCGCCGACGCGGCGCGCTTCCTCGGGCGCGTCCCATACGCCGATGACCTTGACCTTCTCGCCGCCATTGACCTCGGTCCACAGGGTCTTGTCGTGGCGCTGGCTGTTCTCGCGGATGAGGCCCGAAGCCGCGCCGAGGATATGGGGGGTGGAGCGGTAGTTCTGTTCCAGCCGGATCACTTCCGCGCCCGGGAAATCCTTCTCGAACCTGAGGATATTGGCGACCTCCGCCCCGCGCCAGGAATAGATCGACTGGTCGTCATCCCCCACCACGCAGATGTTCTTGTGCCCCTGCGCGAGCAAGCGCAGCCACAGATACTGGACCGCATTGGTGTCCTGATATTCGTCCACCATGATGTAGCGGAAGCGGCGCTGGTAATCGGCGAGGATGTCGTGGTGCGTCTTGAGGATCGTCACCATGTGCAGCATCAGATCGCCGAAATCGCAGGCGTTCAATTGCTTCAGCCGCTCCTGATAGCGGGTGTAGAGCGCGGTGCCCTTGCCATTGGCGTAGGCCTCGTTCTCCACCGCATCGAGATCGGCGGGGCCGAGGCCGCGGTTTTTCCAGCGGTCGATCAGGCCGGCAAGCTGGCGCGCGGGCCAGCGCTTCTCGTCAAGTTCGGCCTCGGTGATGAGCTGCTTGAGCAGGCGCAGCTGATCGTCGGTGTCGATGATCGTGTAATTGTGCTGGAGCCCGACAAGCTCCGCATGGCGGCGCAGCATCTTGGCGCAGATCGAGTGGAATGTGCCGAGCCACGGCAGCCCCTCGGCCTGCGGGCCAAGGTGATGCGTCACACGCTCCTTCATCTCGCGCGCGGCCTTGTTGGTGAAGGTGACGCACAGGATCTGCGAAGGGTAAGCGCGCCCCGTCGCCACCAGATGCGCAAGGCGCGCCGTGAGCGCGGCGGTCTTGCCGGTGCCCGCGCCTGCGAGCATCAGCACCGGGCCTTCCGTGGCGAGGACGGCAGCGCGCTGCGGCGGGTTCAGCCGCGCGGCATAGGCAGGCACCGACTCGGGCGGAGCAGCGGGGGAGGGCAGGGGGTTGCTCATTGTCTCATGCGAACAGGTAGGGAACAATTGCGCGGGGAGCAAGCCGCGAGACGCAGGCGCTCACAGGCTTGCGACAGGCTGAAATTCGGCCTGCCGCTTTTTCGTCACATTTGCCGCCCGGGCGGGGCGCGGGCGGGACGCACAGGGCGGCGTGCGATTGCTCCGCCGCGGGTGGGCCCCATATTGAAGAGGTCCGGTTCGTGAGGGGTCATGCGGCCGGGACACACGTTTCGCGTTCGTCGTGCTTGGGTCAGTCAATGATGGAGTTACCCATGCACAAGTCTTTCAAAACCCTCGCCACGGCCGCTTCGGCCCTGGCCCTCGCCATGACCGGCACGCTGGCCGGCGCGCAGGAGCAGATGCCGGATACGGCTCCGGGCGAGTCCACCCAGACCACGCCCACCGAGACCACGCCGCCCTCGATGCCGGACACCACACCGTCAACCGAGCAGGAGTGGGACAAGAACACGCCCACCAACACGCCTGACGCACCGGCGACCACCACCGCCACGCCGACGACCGATCAGGATGCGATGATGCAGTCTTGGCCCGCCGACCGTCAGGCCGGTTACAAGGCCTGGCCGGCCGAGACCCAGACCTATTTCTGGTCGCTCAATCCGCAGCGTCAGGAGATCTTCTGGGCCCTGTCGGACAGCGACAAGGTCACGCTCAGCAAGATGCCCGAGGCGCAGCGCGAATCGACGTGGGCGCAGATCGAATCCCGGGTCACCCCGCCGCGCGGTTAAGCGGCCTGATCGGGATCGAGGTCGGGGGAAGCATCCAGCCGCAAGAGGTGGAGCTTCCCCTTGCCGACCTTGCGTTCGCTCTCGGTCACCAGCCCCTTGATCGCGACGTCCTCGTTGAACGCGGTCTCGAGCGCGATCCAAGTCTCGGGGCCGATCCAGCCGAGGCGCAGCAGCCTGTCGAGCGCAACCTCGCCCGCGCCTGAACGGTAGGGCGGATCGGCGAGGATCAGGTCGAGCGGCTTTGCGACCGCACGCAGCGCCATCACCGACCCCGCCTCGACCCGCGCCCGCATGCCAGCGCCAAGCGCTGCGACATTGGCGCGGATCACATCGACCGCCACGCGGTCCTGCTCGACGAACAGGCAGCTTTCCGCCCCGCGCGACAGGGCCTCCAATCCCAATGCGCCAGAGCCTGCGAAGAGGTCGGCGACCTGCAATCCCTCGAAATCGCCAAGCCGGCTGGTCAGCATCGCGAACAGCGTCTCGCGCGCGCGGTCAGCCGTGGGCCGCGTGCCGTCACCCTTCGGCGCGGCGAGTTTGCGCCCGCGCCATTCCCCGGCGATGATCCTCACTTGAGCGGGCCTTTCGCCAGCTCCGCCAGGAAGCGGTCGACCGGCTTGCCCGTCAGCTCCACCGCCTGGCCCCGCGGCAGATCGCCGAGATTGAACGGGCCGTAGCCGACCCGGATCAGCCGGTTCACCTGCAATCCCAGATGTTCGAGCACCCGGCGCACCTCGCGGTTCTTGCCCTCGGTGATGGTCATCTCGATCCACAGATTGCGCCCGCTCGAGCGTTCGAGATTGGCGTCGATCGAGCCGTAGCGCATCCCGTCGATCTCGACGCCCTCGATCAGCTCTTCCAGTTGCTGCTGCGACACATCGCCGAAAGCGCGGGCGCGATAGGTGCGCGGCACGCGGCTGGCGGGCAGTTCGAGCGTCCGCTTGACCGCGCCGTCATTGGTGAGCAGCAGCAGCCCCTCGGTGTTGAGGTCGAGCCGCCCGACCGGCATCACCCGTCCGGCATTCTTGGGCAAGGCGTTCCTGAGCGCGGTGTAGATCGTCGGGCGCCCCGCCGGATCGCGCTCGGCGGTGATGAGGCCGGTGGGCTTGTGGAAAGCGAACAGCCGGGTCGCCTCGGCCGCGCCGACCGGCTTGCCGTCGACCGTCACGCCCCTGAGGCTCGACAGGATCGTCGCGGGCGTCTCCAGCACCTTGCCGTCGAGCGCCACGCGCCCCTCGGCGATCATCCGCTCGACCTCGCGGCGGCTGGCGACACCGGCGCGGGCGAGCAGCTTGGCGATACGGTCGCCCTCGGGGCGGTTTTCGGAGCGGGGGGGCTGGGTGGGCATGGGGGCCGCGCCTAGGGCCTCAGCCCGCCGCCCGCAAGGCTTCGCTCACGATCTGGTCGAACCGCGCGATCCCGCCTTCGAGCGTGCCGAGGGTGATGTGCTCCACCGCGCCGGATGAAAGCCCCTGCTGGCCGAGCTCCGCCGCGCGGAAGTCCTCGGAGGCGAAGACGCCCCCGTCGAGCAGATTCCAGCTCTTCTCCCAATGCGCCAGCGCCTTTTCGGTGGCGGGTGCCTCGGGGATCAGCATGAAGTCCTCGACCAGCGTCAGATCCGCTGCTTGCGGCATGAGCACCATCACGTTGACGTAATCGGGGCTGGGCACGATCACCGTCGCGGGGAGCAGCTGGTAGGCGAAGGTCACCACTCGCCTGAGGCTCGCCATGTCGGTGAGGTCGACGCCCTCCATCTCCTCGAGCCGCCCGACCGCGGAGCGCTGGTGCGGACCGATCTGGTCGCCTGCGGTGATCCCGTCCTTGAAGAAGGGGCCGATGGTCGCAGCGTGGAGGCGGGTGACGTGGTAGCTCTCGAGGAAGGCATCCATGATGAGCTTCCAGTTGCCCTTGACCGTGTGGAGCTTGCGCCGGAACAGGTGCGCGCCCGCAAGGCCGAAGGCGTCGAAGTCGCTGCCCAATTCCTGTGCAGCGCTGAAGTCCGCACCTTGCGCGGGTGCAAACCAAATCAGGCCGCCTGCCTCAAGACTGGGCAGCTCGACGAGTCCGTAATCCGCCTTGTCGAGCCCCGGAAAGGTCTCGGGCCGGGGCAGGGCGAGCAATCCGCCATCCAGCCGGTAAGTCCAGGCGTGATAGGGGCACACCAGCCGCTTGGCGCACTGGACTTCGCTGCCCTCGACCAGCCGCGTGCCGCGATGGCGGCAGACGTTGAGAAAGACGTGGGCCTTGCCCTCGGCGTCGCGGGTGATCAGCAGCGGACGTCCCGTCGCGTCGTGCGGCACCGCCATGCCGGGCTCGGGCAGCAGCGCGGAGGGGCAGATCACCTGCGGCAGGCGATCGAACAGTGCCGCCTTCTCGCGCGCGAAGTGGTCGGGGCAGGTGTAGTTCTTTGCCGACACCATCTGGATCCCACCCGCGACCTTGGCGCGGCCCTCCCGAATCGCCTCGGCGAGAGCGAGCTGGCCGGGTGTGGGCGACAATCGGGGTAAATCTGTTGTGGCAGCGTTCATCGCTCTTTTCTCATCCTCTCGTCCGTGCTGAGTGTGCCAGACATCGGGATCAAGCAAAAGGACAAGTGCGCATGGACGAGACCGCAGCCGCCCCGCAGCAGGGCTGGGTGGGCGCGATCAAGCCCTACCTCGAGAAGGAATCGCTCGCCGCCTTCTTCCTTGGCGTGTCCTCGGGCTTTCCCTATGCGCTGATCGGCGCGACGCTCACCAGCCGCCTCGCGCAGGACGGGATCGACAAGAAGACCGTAACCGCCTTCACGCTGGTGTTCCTCGCCTACAACTTCAAGTTCCTGTGGGCGTGGATCATCGACGGGGTGCGCCTGCCCGTGATCGGCGCGCTCGGCCAGCGGGTCTCGTGGATGCTGCTGACCGGGCTTGCGGTGATCGCGGCGGTGGTCAACCTCGCCCTCGTGGACCCTGCCGCGAATATCGGCTGGGTGGCGACCTCGGCGATCCTCGTCGGCATCGCGGGGGCGACCTTCGACATCGTGATCGACGCCTACCGGATCGAGACCCTGAAGCCCGAGCAGCTCGGCGTCGGGTCGGGCATGACGCAATATGGCTGGCGGATCGGCTCGGCGGGTGCGGGCGCCTTGGCGCTCGTGGTGGCGGCGCGCGCGGGGTGGGAGGTGGCCTACATGGCCTGCGCCGCCTTCGCGCTGCCCGCGATGCTCACCGCGCTGGTGCTCGGCGAGCCCGCCCGCCGCCGCGTCGTGACCCGCGCCAAGGGGCTGGGCGAGGCCCTGCGCGCAGTCTACGGGCCCTTCACCGAGTTCTTCATGAGGAAGGGCGCGCTGCTCGTCCTGCTGTTCATCCTGCTCCACAAGATCGGCGACACGCTCGCGAACCTCACCGTGCGCCTGCTGCTCGACGACAAGGGCTACACCAATGACGAGATCGCGCTCTACGATGTGGGCGTGGGCTTCTGGGCCTTCCTGATCGGGATCTTCATCGGCGGGGTGCTCTACACAAGGCTCGGGATGAAGCGATCGGTGCTGCTGAGCCTCGTCCTGATGGGCGTCTCCAACTTCAGCTTCGCGCTGCTGGCGCTGGCGGACAAGACCAATGCGGGCCTTGCCGCGACCTTCCTGTTCGAGAATGTCGCGAGCGGCATCGGGGGGGTGACGGTGGTCGCCTATTTCGCCGCGCTGACCGACCTGCGCTTCACCGCCTCGCAATATGCGCTGATCTCGGCGGCGGCGAGCATTGTCGGCCGGGTGCTGACCGGCACCACCGCGGGCGCGCTGGTGGAGAGCTTCGGCTACGTCAACTTCTACCTCTTCACCACGGCCGCGGCGCTGCCGGGGATCGTCCTGTTCTGGCTGATGATGCGCGCCGGGTTGATCGACGCCTCGATCGGGACAGCGGGGACGGAGAGCGGCGAGGGCTGAGCGCGAGACGAAGTTCACGAAGTTCACATTGCAAATTGCGCAATCCTACAGGAATTCGGCTCTATTTCCCGTGGGTTGCTCCACAAATGCGAAGTTCACACATCGCGCGGCGTTGATCGCGTTCCGGGCGCGCTTTCTGGGGGGGGCTACGATGCGAAAGAGCAGCGTCGCTTCTACCGCGCCCTTGCGGTGTAGGAAAATGCTCTGAGTGGTATCAGTCCGGCAACTCGTCATTGAGCCGCAGCACCTCGCCCGCGAGGTAGAGCGAGCCTGCGATGAGGATGGGATAATCGTCGCCGGGGATGTGCAGCAGCGCGTCCTCGATATTGGCGGCGGCCCGCGCATCGGGGCCGAAGGCGCTGACCGGGTGATGGTCGTGCCCGGGCACCGGCACCACGGTCAGCGAGCGGATGCGGCCCGCCAGCGGATCGATGATCGCGCGCGGGTCCTTGCCTTCGATCATGCCGATGACGAGGTGAAGCGGCCCATCGAAATGCGCGGCGATGGCAGCGCCCGCGCTGGGGTTGTGCCCGCCGTCGAGCCAGACCGTCTGGCTGACGAGTGCGGTCAGCGGGCCCTCGCCGAGACGCTGCATCCGGGCGGGCCAGCGGGCGGCGCTGGCGCCCGCAGCAATGGCCTCGGGCGAGATCGCCACCCGGTCCTGCACCAGCAGCATCGACAGGGCGAGGGCGAGGTTCGCCGCTTGATGCTCGCCCGGCAACGCGGGGCGAAGAGTCAGGGTGTTGTCCCAATCCGGCAGGTAGTGGACCTCGTCGCCGGTGACATAGCTATTGGCGAAGCCCTCAAGCAGTTTCGCCCCGGCGCGGTCCGCAACGGCGCGGATCGCCGCTTGCGCCTCGGGTGGATAGGTCTCGTGCATCGTCACCAGCGGCACGCTGCGCTTGGCGATTCCGGCCTTCTCGAAGGCGATCCGCGCCATCGGCTCGGTCGGCACGCCGTCCTCGGGCGCGAGGAGGAAGCGTTCGTGGTCGAGGCCGAGCGCGGCGATCCCGCAGGCGGCGAGCGCCTCGGGCTCAAGCACATTGGTCGCATCGAAGCGCCCGCCCATGCCGACTTCGACCACGCAGACGTCCGCAGGCGTGCGGCTGAAGGCGAGGAAGGCGGCGGCGATGGTGACTTCGAAGAAGCTGGGGCCGAGGTCCTCGCCCGCGTCGAGCACTTCTTCGAGGACGTCCGCCAGCATCTCGTCCGAGATCAGCTCGCCCGCCAGCCGGATGCGCTCGTTGTAGCGCACAAGGTGGGGGGAGGTGGTGACGTGAACTTTGTAGCCTTGCGCCTCCAGCATCGCGCGCAGGAAGGCGCAGGTGGAGCCCTTGCCGTTGGTGCCCGCGACATGGAACACTGGCGGCAGCTTGCGGTGGGGGTTGCCGAGGCGCTCCATCAGGGCGCGGATCGTCTCCAGCCCGAGGCGCCCCTGCGGCAGGCTCAGCGCGGCGAGGCGGTCAAGCTGGGCCTGGACGCGCGGGTCGTCGGATTTGCCGAAGTCTCTCATGCCCACTCCCGGCCCCTCCCGCAGGCGGGAGGGGAGAGCTTACGCCGCCTTCACAGGCGCCAGGTAATCCAGCACGCTCGCCAGCGTCGCCTTCAGCTCGTGGCGGGGCACAACCATGTCGACCATGCCGTGCTTGTGGAGATATTCGGCGCGCTGGAAGCCTTCGGGGAGCTGCTCGCGGATCGTGTCCTGGATCACGCGCTGGCCGGCAAAGCCGATCAGCGCGCCGGGCTCGGCGATGTGGATGTCGCCGAGCATGGCGTAGCTCGCGGTGACGCCGCCGGTGGTGGGGTCGGAGAGGATCACGATATAGGGCAACCCGGCCTGCTTCAGCCGCCGTGTCATCACGGTCGCGCGGGGCATCTGCATCAGGGAGAGAATCCCCTCCTGCATCCGCGCGCCGCCCGCCGCCGTCACCACGACATAGGCGCACTTGCGATCAAGCGCCTTCTGCGCGCCGTTGCAGAAGGCCTGTCCCACGGCCATCCCCATCGAGCCGCCCATGAAGCTGAAGTCCTGCACGCCGACCACCGCCGGCTGCGCGTCGATGAAGCCCGATCCGACCACGAAGGCATCCTCATGCGGGTTCGCGGCGCGTGCGGCCTTCAAGCGGTCAGTGTATTTCTTGGTGTCCTTGAACTGGAGCGGGTCTTCGGTGACCTTGGGGAGGGGAAGCACCTCGAAGCCTTCGTCAAGCAGCAGCGCAAGCCGCGCGTCGGCGCCGATACGGCCGTGATGCTCGCACTTGGGGCAGACGCTGAGGTTCGCCTCGTAATCGGCGACGAACAGCATCTCCTGACACGAGGGGCACTTGACCCACAGGTCTTTCTCGGTGGTCTTCTTCTCCTGGGAGAAGCCCAGCGAATTGCGGACGCGGTTGAACCAGTTCATGGGTAAGTCCTTAGCCGGGTTTCCCCGTTATTGCGAGATGTGCGGGCAGTAGAGCAATCCACAGGATGGCGTTGCAGTTCCCTCAGCGGGCCGAATGCACCGCCTCTGCGAGCGCCTTGGTCAGGGTCTTGAGGTGCTGCGGAGCCTCGGCCCCATACTGGCCGCAGATCTCCACCAGCGCGGAGCCGACCACCACGCCGTCGGCGACCTTGGCGATTTCCGCCGCCTGCTCGGGCGTGCGCACCCCGAAGCCGACCGCGACCGGGATGGCGGTCGATTGCTTGATGCGCGCGACGTTCTCTTCGATCGAGGCGATCTGCGCCTGCTGCTTGCCGGTGATCCCGGCAACCGAGACGTAATAGAGGAAGCCCTCGCTCCCCTCGAGCACCTGCGGCAGGCGCGCGGCGTCGGTGGTGGGGGTGGCGAGGCGGATCGGGGCGATGCCTTTCGCGCGCAGGGCCGGGCCGAGCGCGTCGTCCTCCTCGGGCGGAATGTCGACGCAGATGACGCCGTCGACGCCTGCCGCTGCGGCCGCCTCGGCGAACCACTCGGGGCCGCGGCGCACCATCGGGTTGGCATAGCCCATCAGCACCAGCGGCACGTTCGGGTGCCGCGCGCGGAAGTCGGTGGCGTAGCGCAGCACGTCCGCCGTCGTGGTGCCCGCGCCCAGCGAGCGCAGATTGGCGCTCTGGATCGCGGGGCCATCGGCCATCGGATCGGTGAAGGGCATGCCCAGCTCGATCACATCCGCCCCGGCTTCCACCAGCGCGTCGAGATTGGCCGCCGTGTCGCCGTCGCCTGCGGTGATGAAGCAGACGAGCGCGGGGCGGGGCTGGGCGAAGGTGGTGGTGAGGCGGGTCATTTCGGCTCGCGATAGGCTTTGAAGAACAGGAAGAGGGCGAGGGCGACGAGGGCATAGCCGCCGTAGAACAGCGCTTCGGACGGGGCGGAATAAAGCGGCAGGGTCTCCATGCCTTGAAAGCAGCCCCATGCTGCAAGGGTGGCGAGCACGCCTGCCCACTGGAAGCGGTTACGGCGGGTCATATGCGCTTTCGATAGGCGGTGACATAGAAACTGAGCACAATCGCCGTGACGGCTGCAAGTCCGACGCTCTCCATCGCCGAGAAGGACGATGGAAGGGCGAGGCGAGCCAGCAAGGTCGTGGCGACCATGAAAGCGATCAGAAGAGGCGCGCGCTTCATCGCCTCCAACGGACGAATCTGGACAGCCCCCGTCATCAAGCGGGCTGCACCGCTGACCACAACCATGAGCGCACCAGTCCCGGCAATGGCTGCCGGAACGAAGAAAGCCGCCGATGGCTGAGGCAGTGCATAGCGCAGGATCAGGGCCGGCACCCATCCCAGGAAAAACAGGATTGTGCCGATGTCCCCAAGTCGCTTCAAAGCTCCACCCCCAGACGCTCCGCGACCGTGAAGATGTCCTTGTCGCCGCGACCGCACAGGTTGGCGAGGATGATGCTGTCCTTGGGCATGGTCGGCGCGACCTTCTTCACCGCCGCAATCGCGTGCGAAGGCTCCAGCGCGGGGATGATCCCCTCGGTCGCGCAGAGCAGCTGGAAGGCGTCCAGCGCCTCCTCGTCGGTGACGGCGGTGTAATCGACGCGGCCGCTCTCCTTGAGCCACGCGTGCTCCGGCCCGATCCCGGGGTAATCGAGACCGGCGCTGATCGAGTGGCCCTCGGTGATCTGACCGTCCGCGTCCTGCAACAGATAGGTGCGGTTGCCGTGGAGCACGCCGGGGGAGCCGCCGAGGAGGCTCGCGGCGTGTTCGTCGCCATCAAGGCCGTGGCCTGCCGCTTCGACGCCGAGCATCTTCACGCTCGGGTCATCGAGGAAGGGATGGAACAGCCCCAGCGCGTTCGACCCGCCGCCGATCGCCGCGACCAGCAGATCGGGCAGGCGTCCCGTCCGCGCGAGCATCTGGGCGCGGGCTTCCTTGCCGATCACGCTCTGGAAGTTGCGGACCATCTCGGGGTAGGGGTGCGGGCCTGCCGCGGTGCCGATGATGTAGAAGGTGTCGTGGACATTGGCGACCCAGTCGCGCAGGCCCTCGTTCATCGCGTCCTTCAAGGTCGCCCCGCCGCTGGTGACGGGGATCACCTCGGCGCCCAGCAGCTTCATGCGGAACACATTGGGCGACTGGCGCTTCACGTCCTCGGCGCCCATGTAGATCACACATGGCAGGCCAAAGCGCGCGCAGACCGTCGCGGTCGCCACCCCGTGCTGGCCCGCGCCGGTCTCGGCGATGATGCGGGTCTTGCCCATCCGGATCGCGAGCAGGATCTGGCCGATGCAGTTGTTGATCTTGTGCGCGCCGGTGTGATTGAGCTCGTCGCGCTTGAACCACACCTGCGCGCCGCCGAGTTCTTCCGTGAGGCGCGGCGCGAAATAGAGCGGGCTCGGGCGGCCAACGTAGTGCTCGAGCAGATCGTCGAACTCCGCCTGAAACGCCGGGTCGGCTTGCGCCTTGCGATATTCGCGCTCGAGATCGAGCACCAGCGGCATCAGCGTCTCGGCGACATAGCGCCCGCCGAACTGGCCGAAATGGCCGCGTTCGTCCGGCAGGTTGCGGAAGGAGTTGAGGGGCGTGTTCATAGCCGCGCGGCTTTGCAGAAGGCGGCGATCTTGTCCACGTCCTTGATGCCCGGGCCGCGCTCGACACCGGAGGAGGTGTCGACCAAGGGCGCGCCGGTAAGGCGGATGGCCTCGGCGACATTGGCGGGGGTGAGCCCGCCCGCAAGGCCCCAGGCGAGCGGGGCGTGCCAGCCGGAGAGCAGGCTCCAGTCGAAGGCCGTGCCATTGCCGCCGGGCAGCGCGCTTGCGGGGGCATCGAGCAGCACGCGGTCTGCCGCACCGCGGAAGGCCGCGACCTTGGCGAGGCTCTCGGCATCACGCACGGCCAGCGCGCGCCATGCCTCGCGTCCCGTCTCGGCGCGGAAGCGGGCGAGGGTGTCGGGGGTCTCGGCGCCGTGGAACTGGACGACGTCGGGCGCGATGGTGCGCACCGCCTCGGCCAGCAGTGCGGCATCGGGGTTCACCAGCAGCAGCACCGCCTTGACGTGCCCCGGCACCTGCCGCCGCAGCGCCGCTGCTTCGGCAAGGCCGAGATGGCGCGGGCTCTTGGCAAAATGGACAAAGCCGACATGACTCGCCCCCGCGCCGACCGCCGCGGCGAGGGTTTCCGGGGTCTTCAACCCGCAGATCTTGACGAGCGTGCCAGCCATGCGGCGGGCCTTACGCCGCCGCGCGCGCGGCGTGAAGCGCGAAGTGCTTGATCGCGCGGGCACAGCGCGGCAGTCTCGCGGGCACAACAGGGAAGGGGTCGCCCATGAAATTCCGCATGTTCCTCGCCGCCGCCTTCGCCCTCGCGCTCGCCGCCTGCAATCCGGGCGCGCAGGTCGAGGATGCGCGCGGCCAGATCGACAAGTTCCACGCGCTCTACGGCGCGGGCGATGCCAGGGGCTTCCGCGAGGCAAGCGGGGCGGAATTCCGCAAGGTCGTGACCGAAGAACAGGTCGAGGGGCTGATGACGCTGTTCGCAAAGCGGCTCGGCAAGATCGAATCGACCAAGCAAACGGGCTTCAACACCGGCTTCAACAACGGCACCACCACCACCACGATCGTGATGCAGACCCGCTTCGAACGCGGCGAGGCGACCGAGACCTATGTCTTTACCGGCTCGGGCAAGGACATGGAGCTGCTCAACTGGAACGTCACCTCGCCGCTGCTCGACCTCAGCCCCGAGGACATGAAGAAGCTGACCGAGGAGACCGCGGGCTAGAGCGCCTTTTCCAGCACCACGAAGGTGATCTGCGGGCCGGTTGCGGCATCGGCCGGGCGCAGTTCGTGAAAAGGTCGGGTCTCACCGGTGAAGGCATAGCCGCGCCGGACATACCACCCGATCAGGCTCTCGCGGCTGTCGATCACGGTCATCTCCATGCGGGCGATGCCGATAGCGCGGCCGTGGTCCTCCGCCGCATCGAGCAGCTTGCGGCCCAAGCCACCCGACTGGAGGGTCGGCAAGACGCAGAGCATCCCGAGATAGCCGAGCGCGTCGTCCTTGCGCGTCACCGCGACGCAGCCGATCAGCGCTTCGGCATCGCGCGCGGTGAGGATCGTCACCGCCGGATCGGCGAGCAGCGCGTCGAGCTCTTCGATGCCGATGCGTTCATCGTCGAGGATGTCGGCCTCGTGGTTCCATCCCTGACGCGCCGAATCGCCGCGATAGGCGGCTTCGAGCAGGTCCTTCAATGCGGGCGCGTCGGCAGGGGTGGCGGCGGCGATGGCGAGCGTGTCGGTCATGGTCAGTCGTTCTGGATCAGGCGCAGCAGCGTTCCGTCGGGGTCGATCAGATAGGCGATGGTGAGCCCGCTCGGATCGGGCGCGGCGGGGTGATAGCGCGGGATGCCGCGGCGCGCATCGGGCACGCCGCTGGCTTCGACCAGCGCCATCATCGCGCCCAAATCGTCGAGCCTTAAGCAGCAGCTGAAGGACGACTGGAAGGGATCGAGATCGGGGTAGGGGAAGAATTCGAGCGTCAGGTCGCCGCGCGAGAGGATCATCCACCCATCGGAGCGGTAATCCTCCTCGAAGCCGAGCTTGGCGTAGAACGCCGCCGTCGCGCCGAAATCGCGGGCGGGCAGGTTTGGGGTCGCCGCGTCCGCCACCCGGGCCACCCCCTAAAGCGTCGCCTCGATCGCCCGCGCCGCTGCTGCCGGGTCTTCCGCGCGGCTGATCGGGCGACCGATGACGAGGACGCTCGCGCCGTTGTCGCGCGCGGCGCGGGGGGTGACGACGCGCTTCTGGTCGCCGGTGCCGTTTCCGGCGGGGCGCAGGCCGGGCACGACGAAGAAGCCGTCCTTCCATGCCTTCCTGACCATGCCCACTTCCTGCCCCGAGCACACGATCCCGTCGAGCCCCGCCGCATGGGCGAGCTCGGCAAGGCGCATCACCTGCGTCTCGGCGCTGCCATAGACGCCGGTCGCGGTGAGGTCGTTCGCATCGAGGCTGGTGAGCATCGTCACCGCGACCACCTTGGTGCCCGCGGCGGCAGCGGCCTTGGCGTCCTCCATCATCGCGCGTCCGCCGCTGGCATGGACGGTGACGATCGCAGGTTCGTAGACATGGATCGCCTGCATCGCGGCGGCGACGGTGTTGGGGATGTCGTGGAACTTGAGGTCGAGGAAGATCGGCAGCCCGCAGTGGGCGATCTCGTGCACGCCGTGCGCGCCGTGGGCGCAGAAGAATTCGAGGCCGAGTTTGACCCCGCCGATATGCGCCTTGACCTTCTCGACCAGCGCCTTGGCGGGTTCGAGCTGCGGCACGTCCAGCGCCAGATAGATCGGATTGCTCATTCGCCGCCGCTCCCGCCATCGCCTGCCGAACCGGCGTCTGCGTCTGAAATGTCGAAGGGCTCGGCGCCTTCTCCCCCGCTTTTCCCGGGCTTGTCCACAGGGCTGTCCGCCAGCGGCGGGGTGACCGGTGCCGCGCCCGTGTCGGCGCGGTGGGCCATGGCGGTGTTCTTCAAGGAATTCTCGAGCGTGCGCAGGCGGCGGTTCAGGCTCCACACCACGCTGCGGTGCACCGCCCACATCGGCAGGAACCCGGCGGTGAAGGCGAGCAGCGCCAGCACCGGAACCTTGGTCTCAAGCACGAGGTTCTGCCAAAGCCGCAGTTCGACCGGCTGCCAGTTGTAGATGGCGAACACCAGAAAGCCGAGCGCGGCCAGAACCCAGATGATAGTGCGAAGGACTTTCACGAAGGTTATTGCTCCCTTTGGCCCCCGAAGCCGCCGAACCTAAGCCATTCGGCTTACGAGTCCAGCGCCGCGCGGCTCAACCGAACACCCGCGCGAAGATCGTGTCGACGTGCTTGAAGTGGTAGCCGAGGTCGAACTTCTCCTCGAGCTGCTCCGGCGTGAGCGCAGCGGTTACCTCGGGGTCGGCCTTGAGCAGATCGAGCAGCGACAGCGCGCCGTCCGATTCCCACACCTTCATCGCGTTCCTCTGGACGAGGCGGTAGCTCTCGTCGCGGGTCAGCCCCGCCTGCGTCAGCGCCAGCAGCACGCGCTGCGAATGGATCAGCCCGCCCATGCGGTTCATGTTCTTCTCCATGCGCGCCGGATAGACCAGCAGCTTCTCGACCACGCCGGTCAGGCGGGCGAGAGCGAAGTCCAGCGTGATGGTCGCATCCGGGCCGATATAGCGCTCGACCGAGGAGTGCGAGATGTCGCGCTCGTGCCACAGCGCGACGTTCTCGAGCGCCGGGGTGACGGCGCTGCGCACAACGCGGGCGAGGCCGGTGAGGTTCTCGGTCAGCACCGGATTGCGCTTGTGCGGCATCGCTGAGGAGCCCTTCTGGCCGGGGGAGAAATATTCCTCGGCTTCCAGAACTTCGGTGCGCTGCAAGTGGCGGATTTCGGTCGCGAGGCGCTCGATGCTGCTGGCGATCACGCCGAGGGTGGCGAAATACATCGCGTGGCGATCGCGCGGGATCACCTGCGTGGAGACCGGCTCGATCGCGAGGCCCAGCTTCTCCGCCACATAGGCCTCGACCGCCGGATCGACATTCGCGAAAGTCCCGACCGCGCCCGAGATCGCGCAGGTCGCGATCTCGGCGCGCGCGGCGACCAGACGGGTCCGGCAGCGGGCGAACTCGGCATAGGCTTCGGCGAGCTTCAGGCCGAAGGTCACCGGCTCGGCATGGATGCCGTGGCTGCGGCCGATGGTGGGGGTGTATTTGTGCTCTTCCGCGCGCGTCCTGATCGCGGCCAGCAGCGCATCGAGATCGGCGAGCAGGATGTCGCTCGCCCGCGCCAGCTGCACCGACAGCGTCGTATCGAGCACGTCGGAGCTGGTCATGCCCTGGTGCATGAAGCGCGCTTCCTCGCCCACTTCGCGCGCTACCCAGTCGAGGAAGGCGATCACGTCATGCTTCGTCACGGCCTCGATCGCGTCGATGGCTTCGACGTCGATTTTCGGGTTCGTCGCCCACCAGTCCCACAGAGCCTTGGCCGCCGACTGGGGCACAACGCCGAGGTCGGCGAGCTTCTGCGTCGCGTGCGCCTCGATCTCGAACCAGATGCGATATTTCGCTTCCGGCTCCCACAGGGCGGTCATCGCGGGGCGGGCGTAGCGGGGGACCATGTTCGACTCCGGTTCGGCTGTTCCGGCGAGCGCCTAGGGAAGGGGGGCGGGCAAGGCAAGATCGGCCGGAGCGATCTGCCCCATCACGCGCCCGGCGGCGGCGCGGGTCATGTGGCTGCCGTCCCAGTAATTGAGGCGGCCATTCTGGATCAGCCAGCAGCGTTCCTCGCTGCACAGCGGGGCGGCGGCATCGACATAGGTGACGCGCGGATCGCGCATGGCCAGTTCGCGCAGCAGCGGATTGACCGCGCGCCCTTCGGCGAGGGTGGCGGGGTAGCTGTCGGGGCAGGGCTCGCCGAGATAGGCGCGGCAGCGCAGCCAGCCCTGCTGCATGATCGGGCCTGCCGCCCATGCGGTGGGCGAATTGCCGACGAGGATCACCCGCGTGCCCGGCGGCAGGCGGTCGATGGTGCGGGTGATGGCCGCCGCCAGCGCGGGCGCAGCCTGCCCCGAACTGCGGCCAAGCGCCTTGCCCGACTTCGCGTCGTAAAGCTCGCGGTCCCAGCGCTGCGCCCAGATCACCGTGCCGATCCGGCGGGTGCGCACCAGTTCGACCAGGCGGTCAGGCAGGCCGGCGCAGACGCGCTGCTTGGCACCGGGCGCGCTCCAGTTGGTGATCCCCTCGGCGGCAAGGCAGCCATTCTCCGATATCAGCGCCCCCGCGCCGAAGCGGCCCGTGGCGTCGGGGAAATACTGGCCCGCGTGGCTATCGCCATAGAGCACGAAACCGAGCGCGCCGGTGGCCGGGATCACCTCGGGATCGAGCGCGCCGCGCGGCCGCAGCCCGTCAAGCGCCGCGGCCTCGGCTCCCGAGCGGGGAAGAAGCGCGCGGGCATATCCTGCCACGCCGACCCCGAGCGGGAGCGCCAGCGCAGCGGCACAGGCCCCCGCCAGCAGCGCCGGGGCGGCCAGCCAGCGGCGCTGGCGCACCGGCTGTTCGATCCAGCGCCACGATGCGCTCGCCAGCGCGACCGACACGCCCACCGCCGCCACCAGCGCCCAGACCGGCAGCGGGCCGAAATGCACATATTGCGCCAGCGCCAGCACCGGCTGGTGCCACAGGTAAAGGCCGAATGAGATCAGCCCCAGCCCCACCAGCGGGGGCGCGGAGAGCAACCGGCCTGCGGCGGTCGCGGGGCCGCAGAACAGCAGCACCAGCGCGGTGCCCAGCGTCGGCAGCAGGAACAGCACGCCGGGTGCGGGGGCATCGGGGTCGATCAGCGCAAAGCCTGCGATGATCGCCGCCAGCCCCGCCATCGCCAGCCGCCCGTCGGCACGCGGCGCGCGCGGCAGCAGCGCGCAGACCGCGCCCAGCATCAGCTCCCACATCCGGGTCGGCAGGAGGTAGAATGTCGCAAGCGGCCAGCGCGGGGCGAGCCACAGCGCGGCCGCAAGGCTCGCCGCCCCCAGCAGCGCGGCGACCGGCAGCAGCGCGCTCCGGTTCCAGCGCCATGCGCCCAGCATCACCAGCGGGAACAGCAGGTAGAACTGCTCCTCCACCCCCAGCGTCCAGGTGTGGAGCAGGGGCAGGGCGCCTTCGCCCGCATCGAAATAGCCGGTGTCGCGGGCGAAATGGAGGTTCGAGGCGAACAGCGATGCCGCGAGCAACGCCTTGGCGAACTGGAGGAAGTCCTCGGGCGTCAGGATTGCCCAGGCCGCGCCCGCCGTCACCGCCAGCATCGCGACCAGCGCCGGGATGATCCGCCGCGCGCGCCGCTCCCAGAAACCGCGCAAGGTGAAGCGCCCGCTCGCCAGCTCGCCGGCAATGATGCCGGTGATGAGACAGCCGCTGATCACGAAGAACACGTCGACCCCGGCAAAGCCGCCGGGCAGCAGCGTCGGGGCGGCATGGTGCACCACCACCGGCGCGATCGCGAGCGCGCGCAGACCGTCGATCTCGGGCCGGTGACCGCCGGAAGCGGGTCCCGGCGCGGGCGCTGGCTGCATCAGATCAGGCCCTTGGCCCTGAGACTGGTGTGCCCCTCGCGCCCGATGATGACGTGATCGTGGACGGTGACGCCCATGTGCCGCCCGGCCTCGGCGATGCGCTGGGTGATCTGGATGTCGGCGCGGCTGGGTTCGGGCGAGCCGCTCGGGTGGTTGTGGACGAGGATCATGGCGGAGGCGCCCACGTCCATCGCCCGGCGGATCACCTCGCGCGGGTGGATCGCGGCCTCGTCGATGGAGCCGTCACCCACATGGTGATCCTCGATCAGGCGGTTCTTGGTGTCGAGATAGAGCACCCGCACCCGCTCGATAGTGAGGTGCGCCATGTCGGTGGTGAGGTAGTCGATCAGCGCCTGCCAGCTGCCGAGCACCGGCTTTCCCATGATCTCGCCGCGCGCCATGCGCCGCGCGGCGGTGGCGACGGCCTTCAGCGCGGCGGCCGAGTTCTCGCCGACGCCCTTCACCCGCTGCAAGGCCTTGGGATCGGCGTTCATCACCCCTGCAAGGCTGCCGAACTGCGCCAGCAGCGCCTTCGCCATCGGCTTGGTATTGCCGCGCGGGATCGCGGCGAAGAGCAGGTATTCAAGCACCTCGTAATCCGCCAGCGCCTCGGCCCCGCCGGTCAGCAGCCGGTCGCGCAGCCGGGCGCGGTGGCCTTCGCCTGCGGCCTTCTTCGGGTCCCAATCGGGCACCGCCTCGTCGAGGAATTCGAAACTGTCTTCAGCTTCCGGCAATGCGGCCCCCCGGAAAAGCGTGTGTCACAGTGTGTCTCATTGCCTTTGGAAGGGGATACGCGCAAGAGTTGGAGACGATGCGGCAGGCTGAGGCGGAGACGGTGGAGGAGCCGCAGGACGGCGGGAGCGGGCGCGCGCGGCCGCGCCGCCGCTGGCGCAATCCCGTGCTGCTGGGTGTCGCCGCGCTCGCGCTGGTGGGTGGCGGGGCCGCGTGGCTGAGCCGCGAGCGAATCGCCCGCGACGTGATCGACGACTATCTGGGCGCGCGCGGGGTGCCGGCGACTTACGACATCGTCAGCCTCACGCCGCAGCAGCAGGTGATCGAAAACGTCGTGATCGGCGATCCCGCGCGGCCCGATCTCACCGTCAAACGTATGGTGATCGAGACCGGCGTGGGCTGGAGCGGGCCGACCCTGCGCCGCGTGACGGTGGAGGGCGCGCGGGTTTTCGCGAGCTACCGGGGCGGCAAGCTGAGCCTCGGCAAGCTCGATCCGCTGCTCTTCACCGGCTCCGCCGAGCCGCCCGCGCTGCCCGCGATCGACGTGGTGCTGACCGACGCGCGCGGATTGCTGACAAGCGATTTCGGGCGCGCCGGGTTCAAGCTCGAGGGCAAGGGGCGGCTCGATGACGGCTTTGCCGGGGTGCTCGCCGCCACCGCGCCGGGGATCGGCACCGCCGATTGCCGCGCCGGGAGCGCGACGCTTTACGGCAGCCTCACAACCGAGGCCGGCGCGCCTACCTTCGATGGTCCGCTGCGGATTGCCGATCTTGCCTGCGGGGGGGCGACACTGGCGCGCGCCGATATCGGCACCAGGGCGAGCCTCGCCCCCGCCTTCGACGCGGCGAGCGCCGATTTCCGCGTGACCGGTGGCGGCGCGCGCCTTGCCGATGTGAGCGCGGCAGGGCTGGGCGGAAGCGCCGAGCTGGACTGGTCTGAGGGCCGCCTTGCCTTCGGGCACGATCTGGCGCTCACCGGCCTTGCCGCGCCGCAGGGCCGCCTCGCGCGGCTCGCGGCGACCGGCGACTGGCGCGGTGCGGTGGACGGGTCGAGCGGGCAGTGGGAGGGGAGCTTGCGCGGCGCGGGGCTGGCGCCTGCCAAGGATCTCGCCGCGAGCCTTGCCGCGATCGAGCGCGGCGCGGCGGGCACGCTGGTCGCGCCGCTAGTCGCCCGCACCCGCACGGCGCTGGGCGCGGCGCTTGCCGGGGCGAGCCTGCGCGGCGATGCCATCATCCGTCATCGCGGGGGCGATGTCTCGCTCATTATTCCCGAGGCCAGCCTCGCCAGCGCAAGCGGCACGCGGGTGCTGGCGCTCTCGCGGGTCAATGCCAAGCTCGGCGCGCAGGGCGTAACCGGCCTCGCTGGCAATCTGCTCGCGGGCGGCGAGGGCCTGCCGTCGATCAACGGACGGATTGCGCAGGAGGCTGGCGGCTGGAGCGCGCGGCTCGCCATGGCCGATTACGCCGCCGGGGCAAACCGCCTCGCGATCCCGCGCCTGACGCTGCGCAGCGGCGCGGGCGGGGCGCTCGCCTTCGAGGGCCTCGTCAAGGCGAGCGGCGATTTGCCCGGGGGCGGGGTCAATGATCTCGACCTGCCGCTCGAGGGCACGTGGTCGCCACGCGCGGGGCTGGCGGTGGGCACGCGCTGCACCCCGCTGCGCTTCGGCAAGCTGGCGCTCTCGGGCCTGGCGCTGGCGGGGCAGCAGGTGACCCTGTGCCCCGAGGGCCGCGCTCCCATGCTGACCTATGGCCGCGACCTGCGCCTTGCCGCGCGCACCGGGGCGCTCAAGCTCGAGGGCACGCTCGGCGAATCCCCGGCGAGCCTTGCCGCGACAGGCGTCAGCCTGCGCTACCCCCAGCCCTTCGCTCTCGAGGGCCTTGCCGCGCGCATCGGCGAGGGGGACAGCGAGGTGCGCCTCTCGGCCGCGACCCTCACCGGCCGCTTCGGCGAGGCCATCACCGGCGACTTCGCGGGGGGCGCGGCAAGGCTCGCCGCGGTGCCCTTCGATCTCGATGCCATCGCCGGGGGTTGGTCCTTCGCCGAGGGCGTCCTCAGCCTCACCGGCGCCAGCTTCACCCTGTCCGATCGCCCGACTGCCGAGAACCCCGAACCCCGCTTCACCCCGCTCGTCGCCAATGGCGCGACGCTGCGGCTCGCGGACAACCGCATCACCGCCGACGCGCGGCTCGCCCACCGCGAATCGGGCCGCGCGGTCGCCACCGTGGCGATCACCCACGATCTCGATACCGCCGCCGGCAGCGCCCGTCTCGCCGTTCCCGCGCTGGTGTTCGACAAGGGCTTCCAGCCCGAGGACCTCTCGGGCCTCGCCAAGGGCGTGGTCGCGCTGGCCGAGGGCACGGTGACCGGCACAGGGCGGATCGACTGGCGGGGCGAGACCCTGACGAGCTCGGGCACCTTCGCCACCACCGGCCTCGATTTCGCCGCCGCCTTCGGCCCCGTGCGCGGATTGAAGGGCGAGGTGGTCTTCACCGACCTCCTCAACCTCACCACCGCGCCCGACCAGCGCGTGAGCATCGCCGCGATCAACCCCGGGGTCGAGGTGCTGGCGGGCACGGTGCAGTTCGAGGTCAAGGACGGCACGCTCCTCTCTCTCGAGGACGCGCGCTTCCCCTTCATGGGCGGCACCCTCACCATGCGCCCGCTGGTGATGGACTTCAGCCAGCCCGAGGAACGCCGCTACGTCTTCGAGATCACCGGGCTCGATGCCGCCAAGTTCGTCGCGCAGATGGAACTCAGCAACCTCTCGGCCACCGGCATCTTCGATGGCACCGTCCCGATCGTGTTCGACAAGGACGGACGCGGGCGGATCGACAACGGCGTGCTGATCGCGCGCGAGGGCGGGGGCAATGTCGCCTATATCGGCGAGCTCAGCTACGAGAACCTCGGCACGATGGGCAACTACGCCTTCTCGGCGCTGCGTTCGCTCGATTATCGCAAGATGCGCGTGGGGCTGGGCGGGCAGCTCGACGGCGAGATCGTCACCAGCTTCGAATTCGACGGCGTGCGCCAAGGCGCGGGCACCAGCAGCAACTTCGTCACGCGCCGCCTCGCCAAGCTGCCGATCCAGTTCAGGGTCAACGTGCGCTCGGAGAATTTCTACCAGCTCTCGACCATGGTGCGCTCGCTGTGGGACATCGACGTCCTCGGCACACCGGTCGATCGCGGGCTGCTGAAGGCCGAGAACGGCCGCTTCGTGCCCGCCAATCCCGCCCGTCCCACCTTGCCGGGGCCTAAAGCGCCCGTTCAACCTGCCGAAAGCGAAGACAAGCGATGATGCATCACGAATTGACCGCGCCGGAGCGCGCTGCCACATCCGCAGGTCAGGGCAAGGGCCAAGGCCGGGGACACGGGGCGCAGATGGGGCGAGCAATGACAGGACGACACCGGATGATGATGGCCGGGGCGGCGATCCTTTCGGCGGGTCTGGGGGGATGCATCAACATCGCCGCGCCCGAGAAGCCGATCGTGATCGAGCTCAACATCAACATCCGGCAGGAAGTGATCTACCGGCTCGCGGAGGACGCGGCCAACACGATTGAAGAGAACCCGGACATCTTCTGACAGATGCTCGGCGGTCTGGAGAAACGCTGATGCTGAATGCCAAATCCGCAAGTCTGGCCGCGCTGGCGGCCATCGCCGTCCTCGCCGCGCCCGCGCTGGCGCAGCGCGACCCTGCCTTCGATGCCGCGCGCGCGGCGGGCAAGATCGGCGAGAAGGTCGACGGCTATGTCGGCATCGTCGGTGCGGAAACCACCGAACTGCGCCGCATCGTCGACGACATCAACATCAAGCGCCGCGCCGTCTATGCCGAGCGCGCGCAGGCCAAGAATGCGACGATCGAGGAATATGCGCTGACGATCGGCTGCCAGCAGATCCTCAAGACCCAGCCGGGGGAAAAATACCAGGCCCCCGACGGCTCGTGGCAGACCCGCACCGCCGAGCCTCCGATCCGGCACCCCAAGTGCCCCTGACTTTTGTGCAGTTGCACAAAAGTCCGGCCCGCCGATGTTGACACGTATTGAGCCCCCTTCTAAGGGGGCGGCGCCCTCGGCGGGCACCTTGTTGCATGTGGCTTGGCCTTGCGTTTAGAGGCGATGGCATGAGCGACGAGAAACCCGCCCGAGAACCCATTCACGAGGATGCGCGGATCGACGCGCTCGAAGCGCGGCTCAAGGCCGCACGCGAGCGCGAAGAGCAGCGCAACCGGCCGCAGGTGCAGGGCGTCGATGCGAATTACCGCAGCGGCAACCGCGCTCTGGCCAGCCTTCTGGGAGGGATCGTCGGCGGCCTGGTGATCGGCTTTGCGATTGACGCATTGGCCAACTCCGCGCCCTGGGGCCTGTTAGGCGGGCTGTTCCTCGGAACGGCATCGGCTTTCAGAAGCATTATTCTGAGCGCGAATACGCGCCCCGAAGACGAGGCCGAAGGCGGGACACGCGAGGGATAGACCCCGCCTGATCCGGCCGAGGTCCCCCGAGGGGCGCGTTTGATGTAACCATTTGGGGATTGTTCGATCGTGGCAGCCGAAGAAGGCAAGGTCGATCCGATGAAGCAGTTCACCATCGAACCCCTGCTGGGGTCCGATTGGCAACTGGGCGACGGTATCAACATCGCGTTCACCAACTCCGCGCTGTGGATGGCGATCACCGCCGTCCTCGTCTGGGTGTTCGTCGCGGGCGGCATGAAGCGCCAGCTGGTGCCGGGCCGCTGGCAGATGGCGGTCGAGACCATGACCGGCTTCATCGACGACCTGCTCGAGGCGAACGTCGGCAAGGCGGGGCGCAAGTACGTGCCCTACATCTTCACGCTGTTCATGTTCATCCTGTTCGGCAACCTGCTCGGCCTCGTGCCGGTGGGGCTGATCCCGGGCATCCACGCCTTCACCTTCACCAGCCACTTCACCGCGACCGGCGTGCTGGCGATCATGAGCTTCTCGATCGTGCTGATCGTCGGCTTCTGGAAGCATGGCTTCCACTTCTTCTCGCTGTTCTGGCCCGCGAACACCCCGGTGTTCCTCGCCGCGCCTATCAGCCTGATCGAGCTCGTCAGCTTCATGGTCCGCCCCTTCAGCCTCGCGCTGCGACTGTTCGTCGCGATGATGGCTGGCCACGTCCTCCTCAAGGTGCTGGCGAGCTTCGTCATCGCCGGCGGCGGCGCAGGCCTCGGCCTCGGCGTGCTGGTCGGCCTGCCGAGCTTCGTGCTGATGGTCGCGATCAGCGCGCTCGAGATCCTCGTGGCCGGCATTCAGGCCTATGTCTTCGCGCTCTTGACCTCGCTCTACATCAACGACGCGGAAAACCTTCACTGAGGGCCTTCGCAGGCGCTCTTCACTACCCACGACAACACACAGAATTTCAACGGAGTTTAATACCATGGACGCACAAGCTGCAGCTCTTCTCGGTGCCGGTCTCGCGGCGATCGGCGCTGGCCTCGCCGCGCTCGGCGTGGGCAACGTGTTTGCCTCGTTCCTCGAAGGCGCGCTGCGCAACCCGGGTGCCGCCGACGGTCAGCAGGGCCGCCTGTTCATCGGCTTCGCGGCTGCCGAACTTCTCGGCCTGCTGGCCTTCGTGATCGCCGTCCTGCTGATCTTCAGCTAAGACGAGACCGCGCCCGCGCCGGGTGGGGGCTGTGCCTCTTGCCCGGCGGGGCCGATCACATCTGCGTTCCGGCCAAAGGTCCATCATGCCTCAGATCGATCAACTCTCCGAAACCCTGACCAGCCAGGTCTTCTGGCTGCTGGTGTTCTTCGGCCTCACCTTCGTGGTCGTCGGCCTCGGGATGGTGCCCAAGATCCTCGGCACGGTGGAGATGCGTGACAACCAGATCGCCGGCGACCTCGCCGCGGCTCAGGCTGCGCGCGATGCGGCGACCGCCGAGGAAGAGGCCTGGCGCACCCGCGAGAACGCCAATCGCGCCGCGGCGCAGGCGCTGATCGGCGAGGCCAAGGCCAAGGCGGCCGCCGCCACCGCCGCCAAGCTCGCCAAGGCGCAGGGCAAGCTCGACACCCAGCTCGCCGAGGCCGAAGCCGCGATCGAGGCCGCGCGCAGCAGCGCCATGGCCGAGGTCGAGGGCGTTGCCGCCGACGTCGCGCGCGACATCGTCGCCCGCGTCGCCGGGGCCGATATCAAACCCGCGACCGCCAAGGCTGCGGTCAAGAAGGTGATGGCGCATGGCTGACATCCTGACCCTGCTCGCCGGCGGTGCCGAGGGCGCGCACCACGCCGAACCCAGCGTCTTCGGGCTCGACACCTACCAGTGGGTCGCGCTGGCGATGGCGGTGCTGATCGGCGTGTTCCTGTGGAAGAAGGTCCCCGGCGTGATCACCGGCGGGCTCGACGCCAAGATCGCCGCGATCCGCGCCGCGCTCGATGAAGCCAAGACCCTGCGCGCCGAGGCCGAGGCCCTGCGCGCCGAGTATGCCGCCAAGATCGCGGGCGCCGAGAAGGACGCCGAGGCGATGCTCGCAGGCGCCCGTCAGGAGGCCGACGCGATCCTCGCCAAGGCCGAGGCCGACAGCGAAGTGATGGTCGCCCGCCGCCAGAAGATGGCCGAAGACAAGATCGCCGCTGCCGAGCGCGCCGCGATCGCCGAGGTCAAGGCCCGCGCGGTCACCGCCGCTGCTGCCGCGTCGAAGGCGCTGATCGCCAAGGCGCATGACGGCGCGGCCGACAAGAAGCTCGCCGACGAGGTGATTGCCTCGCTCTGAGCGGTGCCAGCCGACGAATATCGCAGGGGCGGTCCTTCGGGGCCGCCCTTTTCGCTTGCGCCTTACGCGCCCGGCACGAACACCACTTTGCCCACCAGTTCGCGCCGCGCCATCGCCTCTAGCCCCTCGCGCCAGCGCGAGAGGGGGAGGGTGCGGTCGATCGCGGGGCTGATCGCGCCCGCTTCGGCGAGGCGGGCGATGGCGCGGGTGATCGCCGCGCCCCGCTCGGGGAAGCGGCGGGCATATTCTCCGGCGCGCAGGCCGATGATGCTGAAGCCCTTGATCAGCGGGATGTTGGTCGAGACCTCCGCGATCCGCCCGCTGGTGAAGCCGACCACCACCAGCTTGCCGCCGAAAGCGACGCAGCGCGTCGATTCGTCGAACACGTCGCCGCCCACGGGGTCGAACACGATGTCGGCGAGTGCTCCGCCTGTGAGCTGCGCGACCTCCTCGCGGAAGCGCCCCTCGGACGTGATCACGGCCTCGGGGCGGGCGAGGGCGGCGATCCTTTCGGCCTTGGCGGGCGAGCCGGTGGTGGCGATCACCCGCGCCCCCAGCGCCCGCGCCAGGTCGCAGGCGGCAAGCCCCACCCCGCCGCTCGCGCCGTGGACCAGCACCCACTGGCCCTCCTCGAGGCCGCCCAGCTCGACCAGCCCGGTGAATGCGGTCGAATAGGCAGCGCCCATCGCGGCGGCAGCAGCGAAGTCCATTCCTGCTGGCATGGCGGAGAGCTTGCCGGCAGGCACGCAGGCAATCTCGGCGAAGGCCCCGGTCTTGTTGCCGCCCATGACCTTGTGGCCGGGCGCGAATCCGCTGGCTGGGTCCGCTTCCAGCACTTCGCCCGCGAATTCGAGGCCGCTGGTGAAGGGGACCTCGGGCTTGAACTGGTAGCCTCCCTGCGTCATCAGCAGGTCGGGGAAGTTGAGCGAGGCCGCGGCCACCCGCACCTTCACCTCACCCGCACCGCGTTCCGGCTCGGCCACATCGGCGAGCGCCACGCCCGACAGGTCGTCCGAGAGATGCTCGACCCTGAGGGCCTGCATGGCTCAGAAGCTGTCCTTGGCGGCGCGCAGGGCCGCGAAGGTCTCGGCCGGGGTGCCGCCGCCCCAGTTCGCCATCAGCGCAGGATCGTCGGCGCGCAGGAAGGGGTTCGTGGCGAGCTCGCGGCGCAGGGTGGTGGGGACGGTCCATTCGCCCTTGGCGCGCTTGGCCGCGATCTCGTCTGCGTAGTCCTGGAGCGCGAGGTTTTCAGGATCGGCGTGGAGCGCGAACCGCGCGTTCGATGCGGTGTATTCGTGCGCGCAGTAGAGCAGGGTCTCGGGCGGCAGGGCCTTGATGCGGCTGAGGCTGTCCCAGAATTGCTGCGGCGCACCCTCAAACATCCGCCCGCAGCCCAGCGCGAAGACCGAATCGCCGACGAAGGCGATGCCGGCCTCGGGCAGGTGGAAGGCGATATGGCCGTTGGTGTGGCCCGAGACGTCGATCACATGGGCCTCGGTCTCGCCGATCGTCACCACATCGCCGTGGGCGACGGTGGTATCGAGCGGGAACTTGCCCGCGACCTCCGCCGGCCCGGTGATTGTGCAGCCGGTCGCCTCCTGGATCGCGGCATTGCCGCCCGCATGATCGGGGTGCCAGTGGGTGTTCCAGATCTGGGTGATCGTCCAGCCCTTCAGCTCCGCCTCAAGCAGGTAGGCCTTGGCGTCGGGCGTATCGATGGCGACGGTTTCGTGGCTCTCGGTATCGTGGACGAGATAGCCGTAATTGTCGCTAAGGCAGGGGAACTGGTGAACGTGGATCATGGGGACGGGTTTACGCCTCCGATCCCCAATAGGAAAGGCCCGCCTGCTCAGGTGAGCAGGCGGGCCTCAATTCCAACTCGGATCAACCGAAGGCGCCCGCCCGGAGGGGCGAGCGCGCTCCAATTACTCGCTGCCCTTCTTGAGGGCCGCGCCGAGGATGTCGCCGAGCGAAGCGCCCGAATCCGACGAGCCGAACTGTGCAACCGCTTCCTTCTCTTCGGCGATCTGACGCGCCTTGATCGAGAAGTTGGGCTTCTTCGAACGGTCGAAGCCGATCACCATCGCGTCGACCTTGCTGCCAACCTGGAAGCGGTCGGGGCGCTGTTCGTCGCGGTCGCGGCCGAGGTCGCTGCGCTTGATGAAGCCGGTCGCGCCGTCTTCGCCGACCTGCACTTCGAGGCCGCCGTCGCGCACTTCGAGCACGGTGACGGTGACGGTCTGGTTCTTGCGCAGGCTCGAGCCGGTCGAGGCCGCTTCAGCCGAAGGCGCGCCCTTTTCGAGCTGCTTCATGCCGAGACTGATGCGCTCCTTCTCGACGTCCACGTCGAGCACGATGGCCTTGACCATCTCGCCCTTGCGGTGGAGCGCCAGCGCGTCTTCGCCCGAGATGCCCCAGGCGATGTCCGACATGTGGACCATGCCGTCCACGTCGCCATCGAGACCGATGAACAGGCCGAATTCGGTGGCGTTCTTGACTTCGCCTTCGACTTCGCTGCCGACCGGGTGCTTCTCGGCGAACTCGTCCCACGGGTTGCGCTGGGCCTGCTTGAGGCCGAGGCTGATGCGGCGCTTGTCGCTGTCGACCTCGAGCACCATCACATCGACTTCCTGCGAGGTCGAGACGATCTTGCCGGGGTGGACGTTCTTCTTGGTCCAGCTCATTTCGCTGACGTGGACGAGGCCCTCGATCCCGGCTTCCAGCTCCACGAAGGCGCCGTATTCGGTGATGTTGGTGACCTGGCCGGTGAGCTTCATGCCGACCGGATACTTGGCGGCAACGCCATCCCACGGATCGCTTTCGAGCTGCTTCATGCCGAGGCTGATGCGCTGCGTTTCGGCATTGATGCGCACGATCTGCACGGTCACGGTGTCGCCGATGGCGATCACTTCGCTCGGGTGGTTGACGCGCTTGTAGCTCATGTCGGTGACATGCAGCAGGCCGTCGATCCCGCCGAGGTCGACGAAGGCGCCGTAATCGGTGATGTTCTTGACCACGCCGTCGATGATCTGGCCTTCGACCAGGTCATTGATGAGCTCGCTGCGCTGTTCGGCGCGGGTTTCCTCGAGCACCGCACGGCGCGAGACGACGATGTTGCCGCGGCGGCGGTCCATCTTGAGGATCTGGAAGGGCTGCGGCACGTCCATCAGCGGGGTGACGTCGCGCACGGGGCGGATGTCGACCTGCGAGCCGGGGAGGAAGGCCACGGCGCCGTCGAGGTCGACGGTGAAGCCGCCCTTGACGCGGCCGAAGATGCGGCCTTCGACGCGCTTGCCTTCGCCGAATTCGCTTTCCAGCTTGTCCCACGCGGCTTCGCGGCGGGCGCGGTCACGCGAGAGCATGGCTTCGCCATCGGCGTTCTCGACGCGGTCGACGAAGACTTCGACTTCGCCGCCGACGGTCAGGCCGTGGTCGTCATCGCCGCGGGCGAATTCCTTGAGGGAGATGCGGCCTTCGCTCTTGAGGCCGACGTCGATCACGGCAAAGCCGTTCTCGATCGCGGTGACGGTGCCCTTGACGACGCGGCCTTCGAAGCCTTCGTCGCCGGCGCCGCCGAGCTGTTCGTTGAGGAGCGCCTCGAAATCGGCGCGAGTGGGCATTTGACTTGCCATAGTGACGTAACGTCCTGTTTCGTTGTGCTACCGGCCACCGGTTTTTCCGGGGTCTTTCTCCGCTTCCCGTGCACCATTGCGCGGGCTGGCGGGGCAAGAGGCAGACTTCTCCGCAAGGCCCCATGCCTGTGCGAAGGTTCCTTACAACCAGCGATGATTGGGCAGAACGGAGGCGCGCCTAGGCGAGGAATGCGCAAAATGCAAGGAAAATGGCGGGACGGGGGCTAGCTATCGGCCCCTGTAGAGCATCGCCACGTCGCAGCGTTCGTAGCGAGCCCCGTAGTCTGCCATGATCTGCGCGTCGTGGACGAAGCCGACCTTTTCATAGAGATGGATCGCCGCCTCGCAGATGTGGTTGGTCAGGAGATAGAGCTTGGTCGCACCAATCGTTTGCGCGCGCGCGATCACCGCCTCAAGCAGGAACTCCCCGGCCTTGAGCCCACGCGCCGTTTCGCGCACGCCCATCTTGGTCAGCTCAAACGACCCCGGCCCGGTCTTCTGCAAGGCACATGTGCCCACCACCCCGAGACCGGGCGCTTCGACGAAGAGGATGCACCCGCCAGGGTCGACAATTCGCGCGCGGGGGTTCTCCAGCACCTCGCGGTCGGTCGGTTCCAGCCGGAACATCGCCTCGATCCATTCGGCGTTGATGTCGTGGAAGTGATGGGCGAGGCTATCGGAGAACTCGTGCAGCGTGAGCGGGCCCGGATCCTGCGCCGCCGCGCGTTCGGCAATCGATGCTTCGGCCAATGCAGCTTCGATCCGCGTCAGCTGGCGAAGGAAGTCGCTGTCCAGCTGCGCGAGAATTTGCTGCGCTGCCATCCCTACACGCGGCCACACCTCGCTGGCGATAATGCCCACGGCATCGCGTCCTTTCGGCGACAGCGCCACGCAGCGCGACCGCTGGTCCTCGCCTTTGGTGTCAGTCACCATGCCCAAGCTTCGCAGCTGCCCGAGCGCGCGAGTGACGCCCGGTTGGCTTGTGCCGCAGGTCTCGGCCAACTGTCCCACCGCCATCGGCCCGGTACGAAGCGCCGCAAGGATTGCCATCTGGCCGGGCTGTAACGGCAATCCCGTCCCGGCGATCACAGTCGCTGCACTTGCCTGCATCTGCTCACCCAGACGCTTCAACCTGCTGCCGAGGAAGGCGGGGCCCATCTGGGCGACGACATCTGCCATGATGCTCTCTATAACGCGATATATAACGCGTTATAGAAGGCGCTCTATCCCTGCGCAAGCCGCCAGATGCAGATCAGGGTCGATGGCCTTCCACAGTCTTGATTGCGGCCTCAATGGCAGCGTCACGACCGAGAAGGGTGGTGTCGAGCACCACGGCATCGGCAGCGGCCATCAGCGGCGCGTCCTTGCGGCCCGTGTCGCGCACGTCGCGGGCAGCAATGTCGGCTTCGATGGCCGCAAGCTCCACCGCGATCCCGCGCGATTGCATCTCCAGCCAGCGACGCCGCGCGCGCTCCGCCACGGAGGCGGTGACGAACAGCTTCACCTGCGCCTCGGGCGCGATCACCGTGCCGATGTCGCGCCCGTCGAGCACCGCGCCGCCCTCTTGCAGCGCAAAGGCGCGCTGGCGTTCGAACAGCGCGCGGCGCACATCGGGGTGGACCGAGACGCGGCTCGCATAGCCGCCCACCTCTTCGGAGCGCAGGAATTCGTCCTCCAGCATCGCCTCGGGGAAGTCACAGGCGGCGAGCGCCGCGTGCGGATCGTCGGGATTGCCCCCCGCCAGCATCACCTGCCGCCCGACTGCGCGGTAGAGCAGCCCGGTATCGAGATGCGGCAGCCCGAAATGGCCTGCGAGCGCCTTGGCAATGGTGCCCTTGCCGCTCGCGGTGGGGCCGTCGACTGCGATGATCATGGCCGAGCGCCGTGGCAGCGCGGACGGCGCTTGGCAAGCGTCGGGGCGCGCGGTTTACCCCTCCTTCACCGCGGGCGGACTATTGCGGTGCGGCGCTACAGGAGGGCCGGGCGATGCGCTGGGTGATGGGGCTGATCATTGCTGCGGGGGCGCTCGGCGGGGCATGGCCGGCGGCAAGGCTGCTGTGGGACATGGAGACGGGCGCTGCGCCTTTCACCGCGACCAATGCCGACGGCTCGGTGCAGCAGGCCGAGATCGGGCCCAAAAGCTTCTGGCCGCAATGGGCGCTCCGGCCCGAGGGTGCAGGCCTCACAGTGCGGGCCCATTTCGGTCCCGGTGCCGGCCAGCCGGAGACGGGCTATGCCGAGCTCGGCGGCTTCGAGGATGCGGCAGCATTGCAGGCGGCCTATGCCGCAAGGCTCGCGGCGGCGGGGTGGGAAGTGCGCCCGATGCACCTCGATGTCCCGCTCCCCGAAGTCCCGCCGCGCAGCGCTCGCCTGTGCCAGGTGATGGCGCGCAAGGACGGCAACACCCTGATGCTTTCGGTTACCACCGACATGCAGGGCCTCAGCCGCCTGCACTGGACGAAGGGCGCGATGCCGCCGACGATGGGCGCGCAGCCGGGGCTCTGCCAAAAGGCTCAGTGACCGGGCGCGGCGGCGTCCTTGCGGTTCATCCAGTCACGGAAGATCGCCTCGGCGACCTCGGGGCGCTCGGCGATGAAGGCGTGGCTGCCGCCGGGGACGACCGCGAGTTCCGCTCCCGGCGTGAGCGCGAGGAAATCCTGCACCGTGTCGATCCGCGCCTCGTCATACTGGCCGATGACGAACATCACCTTGGCTCCATCCACCCGCGCCAGCAGGCCCGAAACGTCATAGCCCGCAAGCGAGCCCGAGGCGCGGAATTCGGTCGGGCCCCACATCGTGTTGTAGAGTTCCGGGTTGAACCCCTTGCCGCCATAGCGCTGGCGATAGGCGAGCATCACGGAAGTCGGCGCGGGGCGGTCGGGGCGGCCGTTATAGGCGTCGTAGAAGGCGGCGGTGGCGGGCTCGCAGACCTCGATGGCGGGCGGGGTCGGGCCCTCGCAGGCGCGGATCGTTGCGGCGACATCGTCGGGCAGGTCGCGGATCAGCAGGTTGGTGCCGGTGATCCAGTGCGAGGTGGAGAGGAAGGTGCCGCTCAGCACCGCCGAGGCGGTGTGCTCGGGATAGGCAGCGGCATATTCCAGGGCGAGGGCCGAGCCCCAGGAATGGCCGATCACATGCCAGCGCTCGACCCCCAGCGCCTTGCGGATCGCCTCGAGCTCGGCGACGAAGCGCGCAGGTTTCCAGTTGGCGGGGTCGCCCGGATGGTCCGACATCCCGCTGTCGAGCTGGTCGTAGAGGATCACCGGGCGCTGGTCGGCAAGGCTCAGCAGGGTGCCGAAACCGAGATGCGTGCCGCCGGGGCCGCCGTGGATGAGGATGACCGGCGTTTCGCCTTGCCCGATCACGCCATTGACCCGCACCCAGACCTTGCCGCCTTCCACCGCGATACGGTGCTCGGAGGTGGCGACCGACCAGTCTGCGGCGGGGTCGGTGGGCAGGGCAGCCGTCTGCGCCTGCGCGGCGAGCGGCAACAGGGCGAGGGCGGCGGCAAAGAGCGGTTTGTGCATCATGGCTGTTCTCCCTCGGTATTGCGCCCCCGCCACGCCCGCACCAGTCCGATGATCGCGATCGAGGCCCAGAAGAATTCGAGCACGAGGCTCGCCCAGTTGGTGTGGTAGATCAGGGACACGGTGAGCAGCGCCGCGCCGAGAAGGTTGGTGCCGTGGAGGAGGAAGGGGTTGGTCGCCTTGGCGAGCGTCAGATAGGCATAGGCGCCGATGATACAGGCGGTGCCGCAAAGGCCGATGATGCTCGGCCAGTCGAGCGGGGTGTTCACGCCGCCGCCGCCTCTTCGAGCAGCCCCATGAAAGTCGGGAAGCTGGTGTTGATAGGGGAGATGTCGTCGACCTCCACGCCGCCCTCGCTGACGAGGCCCGCGACCGCCATGCTCATGGCGATGCGGTGGTCGAGCAGCGACTTGACGCGGGCATTGTCGGTGCCCCGCAGCGGCTCGCCGCCAGTGCCGTGGATGGTGAGGCCGTCCGCGTGCTCTTCCACCCGCGCGCCCGCGGCGGTGAGCGCGGCGGCCATCGCGGCGAGGCGGTCGCTTTCCTTGACGCGCAGTTCCTCGAGGCCGGTGGTGCGGGTGGTGCCGCTCGCCAGCGCGGCGGCGACGAACAGCACCGGGAATTCGTCGATCATGGCGGGCGCGATGTCCGGGTCGACTTCGACGCCGGAGAGTTGGGCGTGGCGGACGCGCAGATCGGCGACAGGCTCGCCGCCGACTTCGCGGGGGTTCACCTCCTCGATATCCGCGCCCATCTGGCGCAGCACATGGAGCAGCCCGGCGCGGGTCGGGTTGAGGCCGACGTTCATGATGGTGAGGTCACTCCGCGGCACCAGCGTCGCGGCGACCATGAAGAAGGCCGCGGAGGAGGGATCGCCGGGGACGGTCACGTCCATCGGAGCGAGTTCCGCCTCGCCGTGGATGGCGATCACGGTCTCGCCATTCTCCACGCCCACTTCGAGCTTCGCGCCGAAGCCGGTCAGCATCCGCTCGGTGTGGTCGCGGGTGGGGACGGGTTCGATCACGCGGGTGATGCCGGGGGTGTTGAGGCCGGCGAGCAGCACCGCGCTCTTCACCTGCGCGCTCGCCACGGGGAGGCGGTAGATGATCGGCACGGCAGGCGAAGCGCCGCGCAGCATCAGCGGGAGAGTGCCGCCTGCGCTGGCCTCGAAGCTGGCGCCCATCTGGCTGAGCGGGTCGATCACCCGCTTCATCGGGCGGCCCGACAGGCTGGCGTCGCCCGTGAAGGTGGCGGTGATCGCATGGCTCGCCACAAGGCCCATCAGCAGCCGCGTCGAGGTGCCCGAATTGCCCATGTCGAGCGCCTGGTTCGGCTCGAGCAGGCTGCCCACGCCGACGCCGTCGACCACCCAGCTGCCATCCTCCTCGCGCGCGATCTGCGCTCCGAAAGCGCGCATGGCGGCGGCTGTCGCCAGCACGTCCTCGCCCTCGAGCAGCCCGGTGATCCGGCTGCGGCCCACGGCAAGGCCCGCGAACATCAGCGAACGGTGGCTGATCGACTTGTCGCCGGGAACGCGGATGCTGCCTGTCAGGGGGCCGAGGGGGGCGAAGGTGTGGCTCGTCATAAGGCCGCGGTCTTTGACAGCGCCCCGCGCTTCTGGCAAGGCGCGCCGCGCGCCGCGGCCCGGGCTCTTGATAAAGCGCTTGCCGCGCCCAATTTTTGCGCCCAAGCGCCCTACGATTTTTGCAGCTTATGTCTCCGCTCCGGCCAAGGGGCGGGTTCGAATTGAGGAATGACAATGGCCAAGCCCGAATGGGGAACCAAGCGTACCTGCCCGAAGTGCGGCACGCGCTTTTACGATCTCGGCAAGGAAGACCCGGTCTCCTGCATCGAATGCGGCGAGACCTGGACGCCCGAGCCGGTGCTCAAGTCCAAGCAGCCGATTCCCTTCGAGGAAGCCGAGAAGAAGGTCGATGTCGAAGCCGATGCCGATCTGGGCGGCGACGATGATCTCGGCGATCTCGAGGACATCGAGGACATCGACGAGGACGGCGATTCGCCCGACAACGACGTCGACCTCGGCGGTGACGACGATCTCGGCGTTGCCACTTCGGGCGATGACGAAGACGACGAAAGTTGATTGATTGCGGGGCCGCCTCCGCGGCCCCTTCCTCGGTGCTGTTTCAGGCCCTGCGGGCCTGAGCACCTGCGGGCGGCCGGTCGGCCTTGCGGTCGCGGTGCGACCGAAGCCAGCGCCTCCGGTTCGGTGTTCGGATTTTAGTCCGGGTCGATCAAATTTCACTTGCAAGGGGAGGGCGGCCCTTATAATGGCCGCCTCCCGCAGACAGGGCACCCGCTCTGCTCTGCATGATGACTGGCTCGGGGCCTTAGCTCAGCTGGGAGAGCGCAACACTGGCAGTGTTGAGGTCAGCGGTTCGATCCCGCTAGGCTCCACCAGTCACCACTGATCAAAGTCGGAGAGTTCGCTCCCCCATGGGGACACCCTTCGCAACGCTGGCCGACGAGGTTTCGTCCGCCGGCGTTTTTCGCATTTTCCGGGCGTTTCGGCTCCCGGCAGGAGAAGTGAGCGATGTTCGACACGCTGTCTGACCGTCTGGGAGGCGTATTCGACAAGCTGAAGGGCCGCGGCGCGCTGCGCGAGCAGGACGTGCGCGATGCCATGCGCGAGGTGCGCATCGCTCTGCTCGAAGCCGACGTCGCGCTGCCCGTCGCCCGCCGCTTCATCGATGCCGTCACCGAGAAGGCCGTCGGGCAGGATGTCCTGAAGTCGGTCACGCCCGGCCAGATGGTCATCAAGATCGTCCATGACGAACTGGTCGAAACGCTGGGCGGGATGGAGGTCGAAGGCCTCAAGCTCGACGCCAAGCCGCCGGTCGTGATCATGATGGTCGGCCTCCAGGGCTCGGGCAAGACCACCACCACCGCCAAGCTCGCCAAGCTGATCCGCGAACGCCACGGCAAGAAGGCGCTGATGGCCTCGCTCGACGTTAACCGTCCGGCCGCGCAGGAGCAGCTGGCGGTGCTGGGCGGGCAGGTCGATGTCGCAACCCTGCCGATCATCGCCGGCCAGCAGCCGGTCGACATCGCGCGCCGGGCGATGGAAGCCGCGCGCTTGCAGAACTTCGACGTGCTGCTGCTCGACACCGCGGGCCGCCTGCATGTCGACGACGCGCTGATGGCCGAGATGAAGGCCGTCGCCGGCGTTTCGGCGCCGAACGAAGTGCTGCTGGTGGTCGACAGCCTGACCGGTCAGGACGCGGTCAACGTCGCGCAGAGCTTCACCAACGAGGTGCCGCTGACCGGCGTGGTCCTCACCCGCATGGACGGCGATGCCCGCGGCGGCGCGGCGCTCTCGATGCGCGCGGTCACCGGCAAGCCGATCAAGTTTGCGGGCACCGGCGAAAAGCTCGACGCGATCGAACCCTTCCGCCCCGGTTCGGTCGCCGACCGCATCCTCGGCATGGGCGACGTCGTCAGCCTCGTCGAGAAGGCCGCCGCGACGATCAAGGAAGCCGACGCCGAGAAAATGGCGCGCAACCTCGAGAAGGGCAAATTCGACCTCGACGATCTCGCCATGCAGCTGAAGCAGATGCGCAACATGGGCGGGATCGGGATGCTCGCAGGCCTCATGCCCGGCATGAAGAAGGCCAAGGCGGCGATGGCCAACTCCGGCATGGACGACAAGGTGCTGGTCCACATGGAGGCGATCATTTCCTCGATGACCGCCAAGGAACGCGCCAACCCCGACCTGATGAACGCCAAGCGCAAGAAGCGCGTCGCGGCGGGCAGCGGGACCGACGTGCAGACGGTCAACAAGGTGCTCAAGATGCACCAGGAAATGGCCCGCGCGATGAAGCAGATCAAGAAGATGGGCGGCCTCAAGGGCCTCGCCGCGATGTTCGGCGGCGGCGGCATGGGCGGTATGGGCGGCCCGATGGGCGGCGGCGCTGGCGGTCTTCCCGGCCTTGGCGGCCCCGGCCCGATGGGCGGCCTTCCCGGCCTCGGCGGGCCTCCTCGGTTCAAGAAATAGTTTCAAGTCAGTCAGTTCAGTTCAAAAGTTCAATTCTCTCGAAAGGTAACAACTCATGTCGATTTCCATCCGGCTCTCGCGCGGCGGTGCCAAGAAGCGTCCCTATTACCGCATCGTCGTCGCCAACAGCCGCTCGCCCCGCGACGGCAAGTATCTCGAGCAGATCGGGACCTACAACCCGCTGCTCGCCAAGGATTCGGCCGACCGCGTGAAGCTGGTCGAAGACCGCGCCCGCTACTGGCTCGGCGTCGGCGCGCAGCCGACCGACCGCGTTGCCCGCTTCCTCGATGCCGCCGGCATCAAGGAGCGTGCGGCCCGCAACAACCCCAAGAAGGGTGAGCCGGGCGAGAAGGCCAAGGAGCGCGCCGAAGAGCGTGCCGCCAAGATCGCCGAGGCCGAAGAAGCCGCGCGCGCTGCCGAGGAAGAAGCCAAGGCCGCTGCTGCTGCCCCGGCTCCGGCCGAAGAAGCTCCTGCCGAGGAAGCGCCCGCTGCTGAAGAAGCTGCCGCCGAAGAGGCCCCGGCTGAAGAAGCCGCCGCTGAAGAGCAGGCCGAAGGCTGATGCCAAACCTCCCCTCCCGCTTGCGGGAGGGGCCGGGGGTGGGCGCGAAGCATGTTTACGCGCCTGACCGGGCCCACCCCAAACCCCTCCCGCAAGCGGGAGGGGCTTATGTCTGAGCGTGCCTCGATCACCCTTGCCGCCATCGCCGGCGCGCACGGGGTGGCGGGCGAGGTGCGTCTGAAGCTGTTCGGCGAGGGCATCGCGACCCTAGCCAAGCAGAAGAGCTTCAATGACGGCGCGCTCACCCTTGTGAAGATCCGCGAGGACGGGAAGGGCGGGGCCATCGCGCGCCTCGCCGAAAGCACCACGCGCGCCGATGCGGAAAAGTTGCGCGGCACGGTGCTGACCGTGCCCCGCGCGGCGCTGCCGCCACTCGCCGAGGGCGAATTCTACCACGCCGACCTCCTCGGCCTTCCGGTCGTCACCGACGCGGGAGACCCGATAGGCAGCGTGCTCGCGATCGAGAACTTCGGCGCGACCGACATCATCGAGATCGCCCTCGAGCCCGCCCCCCAAAAGGGCCCCAAGACCTTCATGGTGCCGATGATCCCCGCCGCAGTGATCGAGTGGGACGACAAACGGCTTGTGATAGCCGCGGATTTCGCCGATAATTGAAGGCGTGAGTTCGCCCTTCGACGAGACTCTCTGGCAGCGTATCGCCGACCACCACATCGGCCCGGCGGACGCATCGCTCTCCTTCACCGCCCGCCTCGCCCGCGAGAACCGCTGGAGCTCCGCCCACGCCGAGCGCGTGATCGGCGAGTACAAGCGCTTCTGCTATCTCGCGATGACCGCCGGCCACGAGGTGACCCCGTCCGACGCGGTCGATCAGGCCTGGCACCTCCACCTCACCTACAGCCGCGATTACTGGCAGAGCTTCTGCCCCCGCGTGCTCGGGCGCGATCTTCACCATGGTCCGACGGCGGGCGGCACGGTGGAGCGCGACCGCTATTACCGCCAATATGCCGCAACCCTCGCCGCCTACGAGAGCGCCTTCGGCCACGCGCCCCCCGCCGACATCTGGCCGGGCGCGCATCGGCGTTTTGCCGTCGACCCGCGGGGAGTGCGCGTTAACCTTTGGCATGATATTGTTCTCAAACGCCGGGTCGCGCTGGCACTGGCCCTCTTCCTTGTCGCGGGGGGATGGCTTGCGGGAAGGATAATCTGATGGAGCTGTTCTCGTCCTGGACGGGCAGCGATTTCCTGCTGTTCTACAGCGTCTTGCTGGTCTTTGCCGGCATCAGCGCGTGGCGGATGCCCGGCCTTCTGCGCGAACCCGGTCGCCGCGCCAGCCTCACCGACTGCGACAGTATTGCCGTGCTCGCCGGCGGGCCATCGCGGCTCGCCGATTCGGCGCTGGCCGAGCTCTATGTCCACGGCGGTCTGGTGGGCGGCACGAAGGGCAAGCTTGCCGTGACCCGCTGCGATGCGGCGGTCTCGCCTGCGGCAAAGGCGCTGCTGGGCGCGGGCGAACAACTCTCGCGCGCCGATGCGAAGAAGGCGCTCGACGCCCATGCCGATATGGTCGCGGCGCGCCTCCAGCGCGCGGGGCTGCTGATGCGTGATGCCGATTACACGCGGCTGCGCTGGCTTTCGGTGACCCCCTTTGCCGCGCTGTTCCTGCTCGGGCTCTACCGCGAGCGGGCGGGCGATGCGATGGGGGAGCCGACCGGCTTTCTGGTGTTCCTGCTGATCGTGACCTTCGCGCTCGCGCTGATCCGCTTCGTCACCGTCGACCCGCGCACGCAGGCCGGGATCGATGCGCTACGCGATCTGTGCGAGAAGAACGACCGCTCCTCGCGCGCGCCCATGCCGGACGAGGCGGCGATGGCGGTCGCGCTGTTCGGGACCACGGTGCTGATCGGCACCCCGTGGGAGCCGGTCCACGCGCTGCGCAATACCCAGGGCGATGGCGGGGGAGGTTGCGGCGGCGGCGACAGCAGCAGCGGCGACGGCGGATCGGGCTGCGGCGGGGGCGGCTGCGGCGGTTGCGGAGGCTAGTCCCCGCGCGTAAGTGGCGGGCATGACCAAGCTTCCTGTCGCCGTTGTCCAGGCCGCGCCTGTCCCGCTCGATTTCCAGGGCGGGATCGACAAGGCCGTGGCCCTCGCCCGCGCGGCGGTGGAGAGCGGCGCGAAGGTGGTCGCTTTCGGAGAAACCTTTCTGGGCGGCTATCCGCTGTGGCTCGACGAGGCCCCGGGAGCGGCGCTGTGGGATCATCCGGGGAGCAAGGCGCTGCACCGGATCATGCTCGAGCAGGCGGTGGTGCCGGGTGACGAGCGGCTCTTGCCCTTGCAGGAACTGGCCGACGCGAGCGGGGCGGTGATCTCCATCGGCGCGCATGAACGGGTGCGGCGGAGCCTCGTCAATAATCAGCTGACTTTTCGCCCCGGCCTGCCGGTGCTCGATCACCGCAAACTGGTGCCGACCCACGGGGAGCGCCTGATCTGGGCGCGCGGCGACGGCTCGACACTGGGGGTGCATCAGGCGGAATGGGGCCGGATCGGCACGCTGATTTGCTGGGAGCACTGGATGCCCTTGGCGCGCGCGGCGATGCACAATTTGGGCGAGGATGTGCACATCGCCGCCTGGCCGACGGTGCGCGAGAGCCACCAGATTGCCTCAAGGCACTATGCGATGGAAGGGCGCTGCTTCGTGCTGGCGGCGGGGCTGGTGCAGACGCGGGACGATCTGTTCGACGGGCTGGCGCGGGTGGGCGGTGACGGCGCGGCGCGCGAATTGTTCGAAGCGATCCCCGCCGAAGTCCTAAACCGTGGCGGCTCGCTGATTGCCGCCCCCGACACCCGTGTGATCGCGCAGGCGGGCGAGGGGGAGGAGACGCTCTTCGCCGAACTTGACCTTGCAGAAGTGTCCGAGGGGCTGACGAACCTCGATACCGACGGGCATTATGCGCGGCCGGATGTGTTCGAGCTGACGGTGGATACGCGGGCGAAGGACGGGGTGACGTGGGGGCGTAATCAATGATTTTGGTCGTCTTAATGTCGCTCGCGATCACGTTGACCATTCTTGTTGCGACGAAGCGGCTGCTTCCGCGCATTCCAAACTGGCTGACCATCGCCTTTTTGGTGATCGTGCTTCCCGGCCTTTACGTGATCTACTCGATTTACCAGAGCTTGGTAGAAATCGGGAAGTATGAAGCGATAAACGGCGCGGCCCCGCCCAACGCGGTTGAGGCCTTTTCTGATTCGGTGAACGAGGCTGTGCTGGGAGGAGCGGTTTGGGCAGTTCTGGCGCTTGCGGTATCGCTGATCATGATTAAGCGCAGGCCAGCAAAACCCGATCCATCCGTGTTCGACTGAATGACCTTCGCCGCCACCATCCTCACGCTCTACCCGGAGATGTTCCCCGGGCCGCTCGGGCATTCGATCGCGGGGCGCGCGCTGGCCGAGGCCAAGTGGGCCTGCGAGACGGTGCAGATCCGCGACTTCGCCACCGACAAGCACCGCACCGTCGACGATACCCCCGCGGGCGGCGGGGCGGGAATGGTGCTGAAGTGCGATGTGCTGGCGCGGGCGCTCGACAGTGCTCCGGTCGCCGGACGCCCCACCCTCGCCATGACCCCGCGCGGGAAACCCATCACGCAAGCGCGCATCCGCGAACTCGCGGCAGGCCCCGGCGTCGTCATCCTGTGTGGCCGCTTCGAGGGGTTCGACGAGCGTCTGTTCGAGGCCCGCCCCCAGATCGAGCAGGTCTCCCTTGCCGACATCGTCCTCTCCGGCGGCGAGATGGCGGCGCTCACCCTCCTTGACGCTTGCATTCGCCTCATTCCCGGCGTAATGGGCGCGACCTCCAGCGGGGAGGAGGAGTCGTACGAAAACGGCCTCCTCGAATACCCGCACTACACCCGACCTGTTGAATGGGAAGGGCGCATGATCCCCGAAGTGCTGCGATCGGGGGATCATGCGAAGATCGCGGCGTGGCGCAAGCTGCAAAGCGAGAACGACACACGGTCACGCAGGCCGGACTTGTGGGAGCGCCATGAGGGCGCTCGGGTCCAGTCTGCCTCTGGCGCGCGGCGCAAAACCAAGGAACCGGACCAGTGAACCTGATCCAGCAGATTGAAGCCGAAGAAATCGCCAAGTCCGGCAAGGACATCCCCGAATTCCGCGCAGGCGACACCGTCCGCGTCGGCGTGAAGGTGAAGGAAGGCAACCGCGAGCGTATCCAGGCCTATGAAGGCGTCGTGATCGCCCGCTCGAACCGCGGCATGGGTTCGAACTTCACCGTGCGCAAGATGAGCTTCGGCGAAGGCGTCGAGCGCGTCTTCCCGCTCTACTCGCCGATCGTCGAGAGCATCACCGTGGTCCGCCGCGGCGTGGTGCGTCGCGCCAAGCTCTATTACCTGCGCGGCCGCACCGGCAAGAGCGCGCGTATCGTCGAGCGCAAGGCCTCCGCGCCCAAGGCGTAAGGCTCTTCGGCCAGCGAATTGCGAAGGGCGGCTCCGCAAGGGGCCGCCCTTTTCGTTTGCGCCTCTTGCCAAGCATCGTCGTCATTGCGAGGAGCATTGGCGCGCTGCCCTTCCGGCGGTGTGCAATGACGAGGTGAGCTTTGGATGCGTTCGGTTCTTGCTGCGGTTGCTCTTGGTCTTTCAACCTGTCTGACTACGCCGGCGCTGGCGGAGACGACCACAATGGCTGAAGTTGCCCCCACCCTCAGCTTCGAACGCGTCTTCGCCTCCCCCGGTCTCGATGGCCCCGTGCCGCGCCAGGTGAAGTTGTCGCCCGACGGGCGCTATCTCACCCTGCTGCGTAACCGCGCCGATGATCGCGACCGCTACGACCTGTGGGGCTACGACATCGAGACCCGCGAATGGCGGATGCTGGTGGACTCCGAAAAGCTCGGCAGCGGGCGCGAACTGTCCGAAGACGAAAAGATGCAACGCGAGCGCGCGCGGGTCGGCAGCCTCAAGGGCATCATCGCCTACCAGTGGGCGAGCGACGGCGCGGGCGTGCTGGTGCCGCTCGATGGCGACCTGTTTCTGGCGAAGCTCGACGGCACGGTCACCCGCCTGACCGATACCGAGGGCACCGAGCTGAACCCCGGCCTCTCGCCCAAGGCCGCCTATGTCAGCTTCGTGCGCGACCGGCGGCTGTGGGTCGGGCCGGTGGGCGGGGAAGCGCAACCCATCACCCCCGCAGGCGAGGCCGAGACGATCCGCTGGGGCGAGGCCGAATTCGTCGCGCAGGAGGAAATGGCGCGCCTGCAAGGCTATTGGTGGAGCCCCGACGACAAGCGCATCGTCGTCCAGCGCACCGACGAGGGAGCGGTCGGCGTCGTCACCCGCGCGGCGATCGGGGCGAAGGGCACCAAGGTGTTCGACCAGCGCTATCCCGCCGCGGGCACCGACAACGCCGTGGTCGAGCTGTTCGTGATGAACCCCGATGGCTCGGGGCAGGTGAAGGTCGACCTCGGCGCCAATCTCGACATCTACGTCGCCCGCGTCGACTGGGCGCCGGATGCCTCGGCGATCTACGTCCAGCGGCAGGATCGCGCACAAACCAGGATCGACATGCTGGTAGTCGATCCTGCCACGGGCACTTCGCGCGTGCTGTTCACCGAAGCCGCCGCGCGGTCCGATTACTGGGTGAACCTCTCGGACAACTACCGCTTCCTCAAGGACGGCAGCCTGCTGTGGTGGTCCGAACGGGACGGCTACGGGCATTTCTACCGGGGTGCCTTCAAGCCGCTGGACACGCATGACGGTCAGACACCCTTCACGGGATGGCAGTGGCAGCAGCTCACCCGCGGCACCTCGCCCACCACCAGCCTTGTCGGGGTCGACGAGGCGGCGGGCACTTTCACCTATCAGGCGTCGGCCGATGTGCTGACCCAGCAGATCTATCGCGCCAAGCTCGATGGCACCGGCGAGCCCGAGCTGCTCACCGACCCCGCTTTCACCAATTCTGCGAGCATGGATGGGGCAGGGCGGCTGCTCTACGTCTCGCGCTCGGGCCCGAACCAGCCGCCGCAGTCCTATCTCGCCATGCCCGATGGCAAGCAGGTCGCGTGGATCGAGGAGAACCGGGTCGAGGGCGATCACCCCTACGCGCCCTTCCTCGCCAGCCATGTCACCCCCGAATTCGGCACCATCGCTGCCGAGGACGGGACGCCGCTCCACTGGATGATGCTCAAGCCCAGGATGGAGAAGGGCAAGCGCTATCCGGTCTTCTTCCAGCACTATGGCGGGCCGGGTCCGCAGATGGTGACCAAGGGCTGGGGCGGGGCGCTCGCGCAGGCGGTGGTCGACAGGGGCTACATCTTCTTCCAGCTCGACAATCGCGGATCGGCCAACCGGGGCGTTGACTTCGAACAGCCGATCTATCGCGCCATGGGCGGCGTCGAGGTGCGCGACCAGAAGGCGGGCGCGGAGTGGCTGAAGAGCCTCGACTTCGTCGACCCGGCCAAGATCGCCACCTATGGCTGGTCCTACGGCGGCTACATGACGCTGAAGATGCTCGAGGCCGATCCGGGCCTATATGCCGCAGGCATCTCGGGCGCGCCGGTGACGCGGTGGGAGCTGTATGACACCCACTACACCGAACGCTACATGGGCGATCCCCGCGAGGTGCCCGAGGCTTACGAGAAAGCCAGCGCCATCCCCGACGCGACCAGGATCGCCGATCCCCTGCTGCTGATCCACGGCATGGCCGACGACAACGTGATCTTCGAGAATTCCTCGGAACTCATCAGCGTCCTGCAGGAGAGCAACACCCCCTTCGAGATGATGCTCTACCCCGGCTACACCCACCGCGTCTCCGGCCCGAAGATCGGCCCGCATGTGTGGAACGCCATCTTCCGCTTCCTCGAGGCGCACGGGGTGACGCCGCCGAAGTAGGAATAGGTCTGCGCAAAGACGAATGATGTTGCGCATGCCGCAACGCACGCTATCTCGCGGCTGCGAAATCACAGGAGAATGCGCAAGTGGGTTACCGGGTGGCAGTGGTCGGCGCGACCGGCAATGTCGGGCGCGAGATGATGCAGGTCTTGGCCGAACGCGAGTTTCCGTGCGACGAGGTCGCCGCGGTCGCCTCGCCGCGCTCCACGGGCAGCGAAGTCGAGTTCGGCGACACCGGCAAGATGCTCAAGTGCAGGAACATTGAGCATTTCGACTTCGCCGGATGGGACATCGCCCTCTTCGCCGCAGGCTCGGGCCCGGCCAAGGAATATGCCCCCAAGGCAGCCGCTGCCGGGTGCATCGTGATCGACAACTCGTCGCTCTACCGCATGGACCCGGACGTGCCGCTGGTCGTTCCGGAAGTGAACCCCGACGCGATCGACGGCTACACCGCGAAGAACATCATCGCCAATCCCAACTGCTCGACCGCGCAGCTGGTAGTGGCGCTGAAACCGCTGCACGATGCCGCGACGATCAAGCGCGTGGTGGTCTCGACCTACCAGTCGGTCTCGGGCGCGGGCAAGGCGGGGATGGACGAGCTCTTCACCCAGAGCCGCGCAATCTTCGTCGGCGATCCCGTGGAGCCGCAGAAGTTCACCAAGCAGATCGCCTTCAACGTCATCCCCCACATCGACAGCTTCCTCGACGACGGGTCGACCAAGGAAGAATGGAAGATGGTGGTCGAGACCAAGAAGATCCTCGATCCCCGCATCAAGTTGAACGCCACCTGCGTGCGCGTGCCGGTGTTCGTCGGCCACTCCGAAGCGGTCAACATCGAGTTCGAGAACGAACTCAGCGCCGAAGCCGCGATGGACATCCTGCGCGAAGCCCCCGGCGTGATGCTGATCGATAAGCGCGAGGATGGCGGCTACATCACCCCCGTCGAATGCGTCGGCGATGCGGCGACCTTCGTCAGCCGGGTGCGCGAGGACCCGACCGTGGAGAACGGGCTCACCATGTGGGTGGTCTCGGATAACCTGAGGAAGGGCGCGGCCCTGAACGCGGTGCAGATCGCCGAACTGCTGGGCCGCCGCCACTTGAAGAAGGGCTGAGCGGCGCGCCCATGCCGCGGCTGGCGAAAGCGCAAGGCTGGATGCTGGCAGCGGTGGCGCTGGGCATTCCGCTGAGTGCGTTGGGTGCGCTTTATCCCTCCAACACCTGGCTTCAGGTCGGCCCCGTCGCGGCGGGGCTGCCCTTCGCCTGGCGCGCACTGGCCCGCGCGCCGATCAGCAATGCCTCGGCCGCCAGCATCGCCGCCTTTGTGCTGCTGCACCTCGTTGCCGCCCGCTGGTCCTACAGCTTCGTGCCCTATGATGCATGGGTTCCGGCGCTGGCCACCGAGCGCAATCACTTCGACCGTCTCGTCCACTTCGCCTTCGGCGCGCTGGCGATGGCGCCGATGGTCGAGAGCGGGGTGCGCTACTGGGGGCTGTCGTCGCGTATGGCGCTGGTGTTCGCGATCACCTTCGTGCTCGCGGTGGGCGGGCTTTACGAAATTTTCGAATGGAGCCTGACGCTCGCGCTCGCGCCGGAAGACGCGGGAGCTTACAACGGCGAGCAGGGCGACATGTTTGACGCGCAGAAGGATATGGCGCTAGCTGGGCTCGGTGCCGTGCTGGTCGCTCCGCTCGTGCGGGGCGCGCGCTGGTGGAAAGGGAATTCGCAATGATCAAGCTCCGGGTTTTCCTCGCGCTCGCGGGCGCTCTGGCACTGGCGGCTTGCGATAGCGGCGCTGCGCCCGATGCTGACGCAACCGGGGCGGGCGAGGCCCCGGTGGCCGCCAACGCGGTGACCTTGCGCGGCGACGGGCTCAGCGCGGGCGCGGAAAGCTTCTTCTTCGCTGCCGGGCAGAGCGAGGTCGAGGCCGCGCTCGCCAAGGCGCTGGGCCCGCAGCTGCGCAGCGGCGAGAACCCCGAATGCGGGGCGGGCAAGATGGCCTTCACTGACTATGCCGGCGGGCTCACCGCCCATTTCCAGGAGGGCAAGCTGGTGGGATGGAACTGGCACCTGCCGCAGGATGGCGACAAGGCCGCGAGCGGCACCGTCAGCCTTGCGGGCACGGTCCAACTTGGTGCTCCGCGCGCGGCGGTCGAGGCCGCGCCCGGCTTTGCCAAGGTCGAAGGCAGCACGCTTGGCGAGGAATTCAGGCTGGGCGAAACGCTGGGCGGTTTCATCACCGGGGACCGGGTGGAGATGCTCCATGCCGGAACCCAGTGCTTCTTCCGCTGATCATTCCGACAGCACCACCGGCCCGGCAGGTCGCGCGTTCTTCCTCATCAGCAGCGCCAGCGGCGCGGCGGCGAGCGTGATCCACATCATCAGCCAGAAATCGTCGACATAAGCGATCATCGCCGCCTGGCGGTTCACCTCGGCGTCCATTAGCGTGATCGCGGTGTCGCCCAGCGCCTGGAAGCGGTCGGTCGCCGAGAAGTCGACGAGGCTCCCGGTCGCGGCGGTGATGTTGGCGCCGAGGTCGGCGTGGCTGGTCTGGATGTTGCGCGCGAGCAGCACGGTCATCCACGCGATCCCTGCCGATGCGCCCAGCGAGCGGAACAGGTTGAGCAGGCTCGACCCGTCGGTGCGCAGAGCGGGGCTGAGGGTGGCGAAGGCGCTCACCTGCAAGGGTATGAAGACGAGCCCCATGCCGAGCCCCTGCAACAACCCGCTGACGATCACGTGCATTTCGTCGACCGCGAGCGACCAGTGCGCCATCTGCCACAGCGAGACCGCGCAGATCAGGAAGCCGCTCGCCACAACGGGGCGCGCATCGACCCCGCGGCGCATCAGCAGGCCCGAGACCTGCATTGAGACCAGAATGCCCACCCCGCGCGGCATCAGCACGATGCCGGTGTCGATCACCCCGTAGCCGAACAGGTTCTGGAGCATCGGCGGCAGCAGCGCCATCACCGCGAACATCACGATCCCGATCACGATCATGAAGGCGAGCGCGATGGCGAAGTTGCGGTCGGCGAAGAGCTTGCGCTCGAACATCGGCGCGCGCGCGGTGGCGAAGTGGATCACCACCATCCACGTCGCCGAGAGGGTGAGCAGCAGGTAGATCCAGATTTCTCCCGAGGCGAGCCAGTCTTCCTGCTGCCCGCGGTCGAGCAGCAGCTGGAACGCGGCGAGCGCGACGGCGAGCAGCATGAAGCCCGCAAGGTCGAAGCGGCGCTCGCGCTTGGGCCGCTTGGGCAAGTAGGCGATCAGGATCGCCAGCGAGCCGAGGCCCACCGGCAGGTTCACGAAGAACACCCAGCGCCAGTTGGCGGTCTCGGTCAGCCAGCCGCCGAGGATGGGGCCGAGGATCGGGCCGATCATGATTCCCATCCCCCACACCGCCATGATCTGCGGATGGCGCGAGGGGCGGGTGGCATCGAGCATGAAGGACTGGCTGAGCGGCGCAATGAACGCCCCGGCCACGCCCTGAAGCGCGCGGAAGGCGACCATCTCCTCGAGGTTCTGGGCGATCCCGCACAGCATCGAGGCGAGGATGAACCCGGCGACCGAGCCGATGAACAAGAGCCGAGCACCGATCCGGTCGGCGAGCCACCCGGTCAGCGGCAGCGCGACCGCCGAGGCGATGATGTAGCTCGTCAGCACCCAGGTCACAGTATCGACCGTCGCCCCGAGCGAGGATTGCATGTGGGGGAGGGCGACATTGGCGATGGTGGTGTCGAGGATCTGGAGCAGCGAGGCTGCCATCACGCCGACGATCATCAGCGGATAGTTGCGGCTTTCCAGCTCGGCGACATCCGGCCGCGGCGCGGCGGGCGGGGCGGGGCGCTCGCCCGCGGCAGGCGCGGCGGCGCTTGCCATGTCAGCGCTGCTTGCCCTCGTCGGTGAACACCGTCACCTCGGTCGAGAGCCCGGCGATCAACCGGCGCGGGCTCTGGCCCTCGATCGCGATGCGCACCGGCACGCGCTGGGTGACCTTGACCCAGTTGCCGGTCGCGTTCTGTGCCGGGAGCACCGAGAATTCCGCCCCTGTGCCCGCACCGATGCTGGCAACCCGGCCCTTCAGGACGAGATCGGGATAGGCATCGAAGCGGATCTCGGCGCGCTGCCCCACGGCCATGTCGGCAAGGTCGGTCTCCTTGAAATTCGCCTCGATATAGGTCGAATTGGATCGAACCAGCGTCAGCACCGGCAGGTTGGGGACGACCTGCTGGCCAACCTGCAAGCGGTCGGCCTGCGCGATGCGGCCGGCAGCGGGGCTTCGCACTTCGGTGCGGCGCAGCGAGAGCTGGGCGGTGGCGCGGCTCGCCTCGGCGGCGGCAACCTGCGGGTTCTTGCCGGGGACCGCCGCGCCGCTCGCAAGCCGCGCGCGGGCCTCGCGCTGGCGGTCCTCGGCCTGGCGCACGCGCTCCTTCGCCTGGATCACCGCCTGCTCGGCCGCCTCGAAATCGGCCTTGGTGGAAAAGCCGCGGTCGCGCAGCGCCTTGACGCGTTCGAACCGCGCCTCGGCAAAGCCGACGTCGCTGCGCGCGGCGGCGATGTCGGTGCCGGTGAGATCGGGGGAATTGCTGAGCGCGATGACATTCGCCTGCGCGCCCGCAATCGCGGCATTGGCCTCGGCGATCTGCAAGCGGAAGGGTTCTGGATCGATCCGGAACAGCAGTTGCCCCGCCTGCACATCGTCGCCGTCCTTGACCAGCACCTCGGCGATCGGCCCGCCGACTTCTGCGCTGACCGAGACCATGTCCTGCTTGATATAGGCATTGTCGGTCGAGACCTTGCCCTGAAGGCTCTGCCAGTAGAGCAAGGCGCCGAGCGCCAGCGCGAGCGGGACGATCAGCATCAGCCCCCAGCGGAGCCACGGGCGGCGCGGCTTGGCGTCGGCGAGCGGGGTCGCGCTGGCGGCGTCAGGCGCGCGGGCGGGATCGGCTTCAGCCATGAAGGGCCTCGGGTTGGGGCTGGCGGGCGGCTGCGAGGTTGGCGGCAATGCGATCAAGCATCGCGGCAAACAGCGCGCGCTCGGCGGGATCGAAGCCTTCTAGCACTTCGCCGAACAAGCCTTCCGCACTCGCACGCAGGCGGGTGACGATGCCGCGGCTCTTGTCGGTGAGATGAAGGATGCGCGCGCGGCGATCAGCCGGGTCGGCCTGGCGTTCGATCCACCCGGCATCCTCCAGCCGGTCGACGATGCGGGTGAGGGTGATCGGCTCGATCTCCAGCCGCTCGGCATAGAAGGCCTGGTTCTGATCCGGGTAGCGCTCGAGCGAGAGCAGCAGCCGCGCCTGCGGGCCGGTCAGGCCGAGGCCGCGCACCCGCTCGTCGAACAGGCGGCGCAGCTGACGCGAATTGTCGGCGAGTCGGTATCCGGTCTCGATGCTCATGCGTGGGCTTATAATAAGTGGGCTTATCATTTTCAAGCAGACTGGCGGCGGGCCGGGAAGCGGGCTAGCAAGGCGAGCATGACGTTACGCGCCGACCTCTTCTTCAGCTTCCGCTCGCCTTTTTCCTACCTCGCCATCGGGCGATACCGGCAGATGTGCGAGGAGTATGACCTCGCGATCGCCCTGCGCACGGTGCTGCCGATCGCGATCCGCGATCCCTCGCTGCTGTTCACCGGCAACCCCAATGTCGGGCGCTACATCTTCATCGACGCCGCGCGCTCGGCGCAGATGCTCGGGCTCCCCTATCGCTGGCCGCGCCCCGATCCGGTGGTGCAGAACCTCGCCACGCGCGAGATCGCGGCCGAGCAGCCCCATATCCACCGCCTGTGCCGCATGGGGCAGGCGGCCGAGCGCGCGGGGCGGGGGCTGGCCTTCGCGCACGAGGTGGCGACGGTGATCTGGTCGGGCACGGTCGATAATTGGCACGAGGGCGATCACCTCGCCGAAGCGGCGGCGCGCGCGGGGCTCGATCACGCGGCGCTCGCAGCCGAGGCGGCTGATGATGCGGCGGCGCTCGACGCGGAGATTGCCGGCAACCAGGCCGCGCTCGAGGCGGCGGGGCACTGGGGCGTGCCGACCTTGGTATTCGAGGGCGAACCCTTCTTCGGGCAGGACCGCATCGCCATGGCCCAGTGGCGGATGGAGCAGAAGGGGCTCGCGCGCCGTGCAGCTTGAACGCTTCGCCAGTTTCGACGGCACCGGGCTTGCGGTCCACACCCACGGAGAGGGCCGCCCGGTGGTGCTGCTCCACGGGCTGTTCTCCTCGTCGCAGATGAACTGGATCAAGTGGGGCCATGCGACCCGGCTTGCCGAGGCAGGGTTCCGGGCGATCATGCTCGATTTCCGGGTGCACGGTGAGAGCGATGCGCCGCGCGACGCCGCCTCCTATACCCCGGGCTTGCTGGTGCGCGATGTCGCTGCGCTGGCCGAGCATTTCGCGCTGGAGCCCGGCACCTTCGACCTCGTCGGCTTCTCATTGGGCGCGCGCACCGCGGTCCACACCGTCGCCCACGGGGTGCTCGAACCGCGCCGCCTCGCCGTCTGCGGCATGGGGGTCGAGGGGCTGGCCGGATGGGCGCGGCGGGCGGATTTCTTCAAGCGAGTGATCGACGAATTCGACACCATCCGCCCCGGCGATCCGGCCTATGCCGCGCGCACCTTCCTGAAGTCCCAGGGCGTCGACCGCACCGCCGCGCGCCTGCTGCTGGACGCGATGGACGATTTCGACCTCGCGATGCTCGCCAACCTCACCATGCCTACCGCGGTGATCTGCGGCGACGAGGACCGCGACAACGGCTCGGCCGAGGATCTCGCCGCGCTGCTGCCCGATGCGCGCTACATCGAAGTCCCCGGCACGCATATGGGCAGCGTGACGAAGCCGGAACTCGGCTCGGCGATTGCGGAGTTCCTCGCGGCTTGATTCCGCGCCCGAGCGGGTTCAAACCCCCCGCCATTGTCACATGACGGACGGGAAACCCTCGCAATGAAATCTGCCGCCCCCCTGCTGAAGGGCGCCGTTGCCGCGCTCGCCATCGCTCTTGCCGCGCCGGCCCTTGCCGATAGCGCCGCGCCCGAAGCCGCTGCCGCCGCCCCCGAAGCGCCCTTTCCGCTGACGCCCGAGGGCGCCGCGCAATTCGTCGCCGCTGCCGAGAAGGACCTGTTCGCCTACTCGGTCGAGGCGTCTCAGGTGAACTGGGTCAACAACACCTACATCACCGAAGACACCGACGCGATGGCCGCGCGGATCAACGCCATCGGCACCGAGAAGAGCGTCGAATACGCGCTGCTCTCGGCCCGCTATGCCGAAGTCCCCGGGCTCTCGGCCGAGCTGAAGCGCAAGCTCGACATCATGCGCAACGGCCTCGTCCTGCCCGCGCCGACCACCCCGGGCGCGGCGAGCGAACTCAGCGAGATCGCGACCCGCCTCAACAGCCAGTACGGCAAGGGCAAGGGCACGCTGAACGGCCAGCCGATCAACGGCAGCGACATCGAGGCCGAGATGGGCAACCCCGCGCGCACGCCCGAGGAATTGAAGGAAATGTGGGTCAGCTGGCACGACAATGTCGGCGCGCCGATGAAGGACGACTACGCCAAGATGGTCGGCATCGCCAACGAAGGCGCGCGCGAGCTGGGCTTCGACAATGTCGGGGCGATGTGGCGTTCGGGCTATGACATGAGCCCGCAGGAATTCACCGCCATGACCGAGCGGTTGTGGGAAGAGACCAAGCCGCTCTACATCGCGCTCCACACCTACGTCCGTGCCAAGCTCAACGAGAAATACGGCGACGCGGTGCAGCCGCGCACCGGCCCGATCCGCGCCGACCTCCTCGGCAATATGTGGGCGCAGGAATGGGGCAATATCTACGAGCTCGTCGCGCCGCCGGGATCGGGCGATGTCGGCTATGACATCGGCGCGCTGCTCGAGGCGCAGGGCAAGGGCCCGCTTGAGATGGTGAAGATCGGCGAGGGCTTCTATTCCTCGCTGGGCTTCGCTCCGCTGCCGGAGACCTTCTACCAGCGCAGCCAGTTCACCAAGCCTGCCGACCGCGAGGTGGTGTGCCACGCCAGCGCGTGGGATATCGACAACAAGGACGATATCCGCATCAAGATGTGCATCAAGGTGAACGCGGGCGACTTCGTCACGATCCACCACGAGCTCGGGCACAACTACTACCAGCGCGCCTACAAGGCGCAGCCCTATCTCTATCTCAACGGCGCCAATGACGGCTTCCACGAGGCGATCGGGGATTTCATCGCGCTGTCGATCACGCCCGAATATCTCGTCCAGATCGGGCTGCTCGACCGCGCCAAGGTGCCGAGCGCCGACAAGGACACCGGCCTGCTGCTGCGTCAGGCGATGGACAAGGTCGCCTTCCTCCCCTTCGGCCTGCTGGTCGACAAGTGGCGCTGGGGCGTGTTCGACGGCTCGATCAGCCCGGCCGAATACAATACCGCATGGGTCGATCTGAAGCGCGACTATCAGGGGATCGTCCCCCCGGCCGACCGCCCGGCGGATGCCTTCGATCCGGGCGGCAAGTATCACATCCCGGGCAACACGCCCTATGCGCGCTACTTCCTCGCGCGCATCCTCCAGTTCCAGTTCTACAAGGCCGCCTGCGATCAGGCCGGCTGGAAGGGCCCGCTCCACCGCTGCTCGTTCTACGGCAACAAGGAGGTCGGCGCGAAGCTCGGCACAATGCTCGAGATGGGCGCGTCCAAGCCCTGGCCCGATGCGCTCGAAGCCTTCACCGGCACCCGCGAGATGAGCGCCAAGCCGATGCTCGAATATTTCGCGCCGCTGATGAAGTGGCTGAAAGAGCAGAACAAGGGCGAGACCGCGGGCTGGTAGGCAGCGCAGGCGGGGGCGCCGGGGGTGGCGAGGCAGGACAGACCGCGCGCAGGCCCGCCTCTCGTCGTGGGCTGGCGCGAGCTGGTGAGCCTGCCCGATCTGGGCCTCACCGGCATCCCCGCCAAAATCGACACCGGCGCGCGCACCTCCTCGCTCCATGCCCGCGAGGTCGAGGAGTTCGAGCGCGGCGGCGAGCGTTTCGTGCGCTTCGCGGTCGACTGGGGCGGGGAGCGGCATTTCTGCGAGGCGATCCATGTCGACGTGCGCGGCATCACCTCGTCCAACGGCGACCAGCAGACCCGCTTTGTCATAAAGACGCCGCTCTCCATCGGTAATCTCACCTTCCGGGCGGAGATCAGCCTGGCGGACAGGTCCCAGATGCAATTTCCCATGCTGATCGGGCGCACCGCGCTCAGAAGGCGGATGGTCGTGGATAGTGGTCATTCGTGGCTGCAATCACCCGCGATTGCGCATATGGGGCGCGTCCGCCGGTAACCTGCCGGTCTTGAAAGGTATTCCATGAAAATCGCGATGCTGGCGCGCAATGCCAACCTCTACTCGCACCGGAGGCTGAAGGAGGCCGCCGAGGCGCGGGGGCACACGCTCGACATCCTCAACACGCTGCGCTGCACGGTGCACATCGCCAGCCATCGCCCGCAGGTGTTCTACAACGGCGCGCCGATTGCCGCCTATGACGCGGTGATCCCGCGCATCGGCGCCTCGATCACCAACTACGGCCTTGCGATCCTGCGGCAGTTCGAGATGGCGGGCATCTGGTCCTTGAACGAGAGCGTCGCGATCGGGCGCAGCCGCGACAAGCTGCGCAGCCTTCAGATCCTCGCCAAGCACGGGCTCGGCCTGCCGCTCACCGCCTATGCCAATGATCCCAAGGCGGCCGAGGAGATCATCAAGGCGGTCAAGGGCCCGCCGGTGGTGATCAAGCTGATCGAGGGCACGCAAGGGATCGGCGTGGTGCTCGCCGAGACCATGAGCAGCGCCAAGTCGGTGATCGAGGCCTTCCGCGGGGCCAACGTCAACATCCTCGTACAGGAGTTCATCAAGGAAGCGGGCGGCACCGACATCCGCGCGCTGGTGGTGGGCGGCAAGGTGGTCGCGGCGATGCAGCGCACCGGCGCTGCGGACGAGTTCCGCTCCAACCTCCACCGCGGCGGCAGCGCCAGGGTGATCAAGATCACCCCAGAGGAGCGCTCGACCGCGGTGCGCGCGGCCAAGCGCATGGGGCTGAACGTGTGCGGGGTCGACATGCTGCGGAGCAATCACGGCCCCGTCATCATGGAGGTCAATTCCTCCCCCGGCCTCGAAGGGATCGAGAGCGCGACGGGCAAGGACATCGCCGGCCAGATCATCGACTTCATCGCCGCCAATGCCGGCGGGACGACCAAGACCAAGGGGCGGGGGTAGGCTTGGCCAAGTGCGTCGCTTCGCGCTAAGGCAGAAGGATGGGCGCTGCCACCAACCCCTCCCGGGCCGCTGACACCCGCAACCGGCTGATCGACGCCGCCTTGGTGGTTGTCGCGCGCGACGGGCTTGGCGAGGCCAACGTCAAGGCAATCGCTCAGGAGGCCGGGGTGACGGCGGGGCTGCTCCACTACCACTTCGCCAGCAAGGACGAGCTGCTGTTCGCCGCGGTCGAGCGCGCGGGGGCGGAATATGTCGCCGCGCTCGATGAACTGATCGCGGGACACGAACCTGCGGCGCTGTTCGATGCCTACCTGACCTTTGCCGCGGGCGCCCTCGATGCCCACCGCCCGCTGTTCGCGCTGCGCCTCGCGCTGGCGGTGCGCGCAATCAACGAGCCCGCTATGGCCGAGCGTCTGGCTGGCGGCGATGCGGCCATTGCGGCGCGGCTTGCGCAGGTGCTGGCGCGACACGGGGGGCGCAGCGTTCCCGTGGCCGAGGATGAAGCCGGCGCGCGGATGATCAAGGCGGCGTTCGAGGGGCTGATGCTGTCGTGGCTATCGCGACCCGGTTTCCCGATGGAAGGCGCCCTGTCCCGTTTCGCCGCCGCGGTTCGCGCGACCGTCTGAATTTCCATCCGATCCACGCGAAGGTTCTTGCGCGATGCACGTGGGTACAGTATTTGGTTGGTTGACCAATCAATAAATGATGCGAGGCCCTCTCCATGCATATCGTGATGACCGGCGGAACATCCGGCTTCGGCGCCGAGGCGGCGGCGCGCATGGCCCAGGCGGGGCACCGCCTCACGCTTGGTGCCCGCACCCCCTTTCCGGACACCGCGCAAACGCGCGTCCTGCCGCTTGATCTCGAGGATCTTGCCACGGTCGATGCCTTCGCGGCGGCCGTCCGGAGCGGCGATACCGTCGACGCTCTGGTGCTTAATGCGGGCCTGCAACTGGCGAAGCCCGGGCGCATGGCGAACGGAATGGAGAAGACGTTCTTCGTCAATCACCTCGCCCATGTGCAATTGCTGGCACGACTGCTGGATTGGCTGCCTGCCGGTGCGCGGGTGGTGCTGACCGGGAGCGGCACGCATGATCCGGCGGAGAAGACCCCGGTTACGCCGCCCGACCATGCCGATGCACGCCGTCTGGCCTTTCCCGAGACCGATCCCGCGCTCCCGCAGTCCGCGCGCAAGCAGGCGTTCCGCGCCTATTCCTCGTCCAAGCTCGCCAACATCATGACGGCGCGGCACCTCGCCCGGTTACGGTCCGATCTTTCGGTGATGGCTTACGACCCGGGATATGTGCCGTGGACCGGGCTTGGCCGCGCCAACGGGCGAGTGATTGCCGCGATTGCGAGCCTCGTGGTGCCGCGGCTGATGGCGGGCGACCGGAGCAGCACGGTGGCTCTTTCGGGCGGCTTTCTCGCCGACCTCGCAACCGCACCGGCCTATCGACGCGAGCAGGGCAGCTACTGGTCGGTGCGCAATCCTGCCCTCGTGCGGATCGAGCCTTCCGCGCTCGCGCAGGACGATGCGGCAGCGGCGAAGCTGTGGGACGATAGTCTTGCTCTGCTTGGCCTCGCCTGAACCGCCTCACGCGTTGCGCGCCATCAGCCCGCCGTCGACCGGGATCGCCGCCCCGGTGATGTAGCTTGCCGCCGGGAGCACCAGCGAGAGGGTGATGTGCGCGACCTCCTCGGGCTCGCCGTAGCGCCTGAGCGCGGTGCGGCGCTTGGCGAAGATCGTCTTGTGCTCCTCGGACACGGCATCGGTCATCGCGGTGCGGATCGGGCCGGGGCAGATGCAGTTGACGGTGATCCCCTCGGGGCCGAGGTCGACCGCGAGGCCGCGCGTCAGGCCGATCACCCCGGTCTTGGCGGCGACATAGGGCGTATCGCCCGGAGTCGCGCCGAGTCCCTCGGTCGAGGCGATGTTGACGATCCGGGGCGCGTCGCTCTGCCGCAGGAAAGGCAGGCAGGCGCGCACCATGCGCTGGTGGGCGGTCAGCATCACGCCGAGCGCGCGGGCCCAGACCTCCTCGTAGGCGGGGTCGTCGAGCGCGCAGAAGCTCGAGACGCCGGCATTGTTCACCAGAATGTCGATGCCCCCGAAGTCCGCGCCGATGCGCTCCACCGTGGCCGCAATCGCGTCGCCGTCGGCGACGTCGAGCGCATAGGCGCGTGCATCGGCGCCGCATTGCGCCGCCACCGCCTCCGCCGCCGCGCCGTCGCGGTCGACCACGACGACGCGCGCGCCCTCGGCGGCGAAGAGCAGCGCAGTCGCCCGCCCCATCCCGCTGCCCGCGCCGGTAATGATCGCGCAGCGCCCGGCGATCGAGCGGGACAATGTGGGATGTGTCACGGGCGGCTCTCCTGTCCGGTGCTGGGGCCGCGAGGCTAGCCGAGGCGCGCGCCTGCGTCACCCGTCCGCAATTCGCGCCGCACCTGACCAATTAATCCAAGCCAGAGGGCGTGCGAATCGGCTATGGCGAGCATCGGGGTCACCAATGGAGGGATTTTCATGACCATTCGCCGTCTCTTGTCGCTGTCTGTCCTTGCAGGCCTCGCCGCCGCCACCGCGGTTCCGGCCGCTGCCGAGGATGCCAGCGTCGAACGCCGCCTCGACAGCGCGGGCCTCAAATACGAGGTCGACGACGATGGCGACTACAAGCTCACCTACAACTATACGAAGGAAGGGCGCACCCAGCTGGTGTTCGTCTCGGGCACGACCCAGACCGTGTCGGGCCTGACCATCCGCGAAGTGTTCGCGCCCGCGGGCCGGGTCGAGAAGGACGGGATCAACGGCAAGGCCGCGCTCGAGCTGCTTTCGGCCTCGGGCCAGATGAAGATGGGCAGCTGGGAAATCCGCGGCGACGTGCTCTATTTCGTCATCAAGGTGCTCGACAGCGCCACGTCGAAGGAGCTGTCGAGCCTGCTCGATATCGCCGCCGAGACCGCGGACGACAAGGAAATCGAGCTCTCGGGCGACCGGGACGAGCTGTAAGGCCCGTCCCTGCCCAAGGGCGGGGTCGTGAATAGGGGCGGCGTGGGGGCCCGCCGCCCTTTTCTCACCGGAACGGCGGTTCGTTAAACGCGCGCAGCTTGCGCGAGTGGAGCCGGTCGCCCTCGTCGCGCAGCATGGCGCAGGCGACGATGCCCATCTGCAGGTGCGCCGCGATGGCTTCCTCGTAGAACTTGTTCGCCTGCCCCGGCAGCTTGATCTCGCCGTGGAGCGGCTTGTCCGAGACGCACAGCAGCGTGCCGTAGGGCACGCGGAAGCGGTAGCCCTGCGTGGCGATTGTGGCGCTCTCCATGTCGATCGCGATCGCGCGGCTCTGCGAGAAGCGCTTGGCCGATGAGGAATAGCGCAGCTCCCAGTTGCGATCATCGGTGGTGACGACCGTGCCGGTGCGCATCCGCTGCTTGAGGTTCGCGCCCTGCACGCCCGCGACCTTCTCGGCAGCGAAGGCCATCGCCTGCTGCACTTCTGCAATCGGCGGGATCGGCACTTCGGGCGGCAGCACCGGATCGAGCACGTGATCGTCGCGAAGATAGGCGTGGGCGAGCACGAAGTCGCCGATCTTCTGGGTCGAGCGCAGCCCGCCGCAGTGGCCGATCATCAGCCATGCATGGGGGCGCAGCACCGCGAGGTGATCGCAGATCGTCTTGGCGTTGGAGGGGCCGACGCCGATGTTGACCAACGTGATCCCGCGCCCGTCCTCGCGGATCAGGTGATAGGCGGGCATCTGGTGGCGGCGCCAGGCGGTGTCGTTGAGCTGGTCCTGCGCGTGGGTGGTCGGCTCGCGGATGTCGAGCCCGGCCGCGCCGGTCAGCGCGACATAGCCATCCTTGCCGATCTGTGCGGCGCCCCAGTTCACGAATTCATCGACATAGCGGTGATAGTTGGTGAACAGGATGAAGTCCTGAAAGTCGCTGACCTCGCTGCCGGTGTAGTGCTTGAGGCGCGCGAGCGAGTAATCGGTGCGCAGGCCATCGAACAGCGAGAGCGGCATGTCGTGATCGCCGTCGATCTCGATCCCGTCCGCCAATTCGTCGCCGATCAGGGCAAGGTCGGTCGAGGGGAAATGCGCCGCGATATCCTGCGGGGCGATCCCCACCATCGCCGCCCCGGCCTCGCCATCGAGCACATAGGGGAAGGGGATTTCCTGCCGCGAGCGGGTGACGGTGACCTCGACCTCGTATTCGCTGACGATCAGCGCGAGCTGTTCGGTGAGATACTGGGTGAAGAGTTCGGGGTGGGTGACGGTGGTGGTGTAGGTGCCCGGCGTTTCGAGCCGCCCGAAGGCGCGGCTGCGGTCGCGCTGGCCGCCCACGCCGTTGTAGCGCAGCGTGATCTGCGGATAGGCATAGGAGCCGTCGGCGCGCTTGGCGGGGGCGGGCAGGGTGCCGTCGCGCCCGAAGGCGATGACGTCTTCACGCAGGGTGCGCACCGCGTCGTCGTAATGCCGCTGGAGTTCGGCGAGGATGGCGGGAATGTCGATCATGGCAGTTGTCTCTGCTCCTTTGTTGTTATCGTTGTATGGCACTTTTGCCTGTGCGGAGGCTGTTTACAAGAAGGGCGCGAAGATCGAGGTGATCTTCGCGCCCTGTATCTTGCGCCTTGAAGGTGCGGGAAGCTTACGCGTCCTCGCCGCCTTCGAGCAGTTCGGCCGGGATTTCGCCCGGTTCGAGGCTGGTGTCGATGCGGGTCGCTTCGGCCTGTTCCTCGATCTCGCGCTGTTCGTCGGCGAACATCTGCGCGAGCACGTCGACGCCTTCGCTCTGAAGCTTGGCTTCGTCGTCCGAGCGGGCAACGTTGGCCTTCACGGTCACGCGCACTTCGGGGTGGAGGGCGATGGTCACGTCGTGCATGCCGATGGTCTTGATCGGCGCGCCGAGGATGACCATGCGCTTGTCGACCGAGTGGCCCTGTTCGGCGAGCCCGGCGACGATGTCGCGCACGCTGACCGAACCATAGAGTTGGCCGGCGTTCGAGGCGGCGCGGATCAGCACCACTTCGGCGCCCGCGACCTTGTCGCCCTGCGCTTCAGCGACGGTGCGACGTTCGGCGTTTTCCTTCTCGAGGCGTTCGCGGTTGGCTTCGAACACCTTGCGGTTGGCGTCGTTGGCGCGAAGAGCCTTCTTCTGCGGCAGCAGGAAGTTGCGCGCATAGCCGTCCTTCACGGTGACCACGTCACCGATCGAACCGAGCTTCTCGATGCGCTCAAGGAGAATGATATCCATGTCTCTTTCTCCTCTTACTTCACGATGAAGGGCAGCAGGCCGATCTGGCGCGCGCGCTTGATCGCCTGGGCCAGTTCACGCTGCTTCTTCGCCGAGACGGCGGTGATGCGCGACGGCACGATCTTGCCACGCTCGGACATGAAGCCCTGCAGCAGGCGCACGTCCTTGTAATCGATCTTGGGGGCGTCCTTGGCCGCGAAGGGGCAGGACTTGCGGCGGCGGAAAAACGGGCGGGCCATCAGTCGCGCTCCTCACGGGTTTCGCGGCGCTTCCGCTCGCGTTCGTTCTTGCGCATCATCACGCTGGGGCCTTCCTCGTGCTCTTCCACGCGGATGGTCATGTAGCGGATGATGTCTTCGTTGATGCGGGTCTGGCGCTCGAGCTCGGCGACCACCGAGCCGGGGGCGTCGATGTTGAGCAGCACGAAGTGCGCCTTGCGGTTGCGCTCGATCTTGTAGGCGAGCGACTTGAGGCCCCAGGTTTCGGTCTTGGTGACCTTGCCGTTGCCGGCCTCGACGATTTCGGTGGCTTGCGCCGCCAGCGCGTCAACCTGAGCCTGACTCAGATCCTGACGCGCAAGAAAGACGTGCTCGTAGAGCGCCATCTTGCGTCCTTTCTACTTCCTGCCGATCGCTGGCTGATCCGTTCCGAATGAACGGGGCCCCTCCGGCTTTCTTCCATATCCGCAAGGGCGCATCCCAAGCGAAGCGCGGCCCCTTACAGCTTTGCCCGGCAATTGCAAGTCTTGTCCGCAGGGAACCGGACGGGCAGGCGCGGGGTTTATTGCACGAATCGCAAAGGGGGAATTGCCTGTGCCTTCAGGACTGGTCGCGCTGCTCGACGATATTTCGGTGATTGCCAAGGCGGCTTCGGCCTCGATCGATGACGTCGCGGTCGCCGCGGGGCGGGCGGGCACCAAGACCGCGGGCGTGGTGATCGACGATGCGGCGGTGACGCCGAGCTATGTCACCGGCCTCTCCCCGGCGCGCGAGTTGCCGATCATCTGGAAGATCACCAAGGGCAGCCTCAAGAACAAGCTGGTCTTCCTGCTCCCCGGCGCGCTGCTGCTCTCGGAGTTCCTGCCGGCCGCCATCACCTACCTGCTGATCGTGGGCGGGGCCTTCCTGTGCTATGAGGGCGCGGAGAAGGTGATGGAAAAGCTCGGTTTCGCCAAGCATGGCGAGACACTGGAGGACGAGATCACCGATCCCGTCGCCTTCGAGAACGAGCGCGTCACCGGGGCGATCCGCACCGACTTCATCCTTTCGGCCGAGATCATGGCGATCGCGCTCGCCGAAGTCGCCGACGAGAGCCTCGTCATGCGCGGGGCGGTGCTGGCGCTGGTGGCGGTGGCGGTGACGGTCGCGGTCTACGGCGCGGTCGGGCTGATCGTGAAGCTCGACGATATCGGCCTGCACCTGACCAAGAAAGCGAGCGCGGGCGCGCAGGCCTTCGGGCGGTTCCTGCTGCGCTTCGTGCCCAAGCTGCTGGTGGCACTGTCGCTGATCGGAACGGCGGCGATGCTGTGGGTCGGCGGGCACATCGTGGTCGATAGCCTGCACAAGCTCGGGATCGACTGGTTCTACGCACCCATCCACGGCGCCGAGCACGCGGTGCATGAGGCAGCGGGCGGGGTGCTCGGGTGGCTGACGGCGACGACGCTGTCGGCGATCTTCGGCCTGATCCTCGGGAGCATCATCGCCTTTGTCCTGCACAAAGTGCTGGGTGTGGGCGCGGACAAGGCACACTAAGCCTCCCGCCCCATGACCACACCCATTCTCTACACCTGCGCGCGCTCGCGCGGCCTTCGCGCGACCTGGGCAGCGGAGGAGGCGGGGGTCGAGATCGACCTTCGGATCCTGCCGTTCCCGCCACGCTACCTCGCGCCCGACTATCTGGCGATCAACCCGCTCGGCACTGTGCCGATGCTGGTCGATGGCGAGACGAAGCTGACCGAAAGCTGCGCCATCGCGCATTATCTCGCCACCCGCGATGGCACCACCGACCTCGCGGTGGCTCCGGGTGAGCGGGATTACGGCGAATACCTCGACTTCACCTACCACGCCGACGCGACGATCACCTTCCCGCAGACGGTCTACATGCGCTTCTGCCTGTTCGAGAAGGACAAGGGCTTGCAGGAGGCCGGCCACGCCTATGCCAAGTGGTTCCACAAGCGGTTGGTGAAGGTGGAGGAGCGTCTGCACGCACGCGAATACCTGTGCGCCGACCGCTTCACCGTCGCCGACATCTGCGTCGGCTACGCGCTGATCCTCGCCCAGAGCGTCGGGCTGGACGAGGGCGTGCCCGATAGCCTCAAGGCCTATCGCGAGCGATTGACGGCGCGCCCCGCCTACAGCCGCGCCTTTGCGCGTGAGGAAGAGGGCCGCAAGGCGCTCTAGGCCGCGCGGCGGGCTTCATCCGCCCACGCAGGGCCGCCCGCCTCGAGCCGGAAGTCCGCCACCAGCGCTGCGAGGCCCTGCGCCTGCCGCGTGAGGCCGCTCGCCGCGGCGGTTGCCTGCTCGACCATCGCGGCGTTCTGCTGGGTCATGCGGTCCATCTCGCGCGCAGCGGTGCTGACCTGCTGGAGGCTGTCCGCCTGCACCGACGAGGCCTCGGCGATGCGGGCGATGTGTTCGCTGGTGCGCGCGACGTGGGCGAGGATGGCCTCGAAGGCCTCGCCCGTGCGTCCGACCAGCGCGACCCCGCGCTCGACATGGCCGGCGCTCGCGGTGATCAGCGCGGTGATGTCGCTCGCCGCCTCGGCCGAGCGCTGGGCGAGAGCGCGGACCTCGTTGGCGACGACCGCGAAGCCCTTGCCGGATTCGCCCGCGCGCGCCGCCTCGACCCCGGCGTTCAATGCCAGCAGGTTGGTCTGGAAGGCGATCCCCTCGATCAGGGTGATGATCTGTGCGACCTCGTGGCTCGACTGCTCGATCGCGCTCATCGTCGCCATCGCGTCGCGCACCACCGCGCCGCCGGTGGCGACTTCGGTCTGCGCCTCGCCGACGGCCTTCTCGGCATCGCGGGCGCTGGCGGCGGTGCCCTGCACCCCGCTCGCGATCTCGCCCATCGCGCTGGTGGTCTGCTCGACCCGCGCGGCCTGCAATTCGTTGCGCTTGGCCAGATCGTCCGAGGCCGCGTGGATCTCGCCCGCGCCGACCGTCACGCCATCGGCGGCGCTCACCACCTCGCGGATCACCCCTGCCAGCTCCTGCGCGGTGCGGTTGAAGTTTTCGCGCAGGGACTCGTATTCGCGGCAGAAGGGCGTGTCGATGCGGCAGGTGAGATCGCGTGCGGCGAGCGCCTTGAGCCCTCCGGCCATCGCGTTAACGATCTTTTCCTGCTCGATGTCGTAGGCCTGCTTGGCCAGAGCCGCCGCGCGGAACACCTCGGCGGCGCGCGCAATGTCGCCGATCTCGTCGGTGGTTTCGGCCTCGGGCACGGGCGCGGTGTAGTCCCCGGCGGCGAGCGTCCCGAGCCGCTCGGCCAGCAGCGACAGGCGCGCGACGATCGCCTTCCTCACCATCACCAGCGTCCATGCCAGCACCGCGAGCGAGAGCAGGGCGAAGAACACCAGCATGATCCAGCTGCTCGATTGCGCCGCCGCGTTTTCCTGCGCGAGCAGGTCCTCGAACACGAGGCCGATCGCCTCCATCGATTCCTCGAGCGCGTCGAACTTGGCGTTGAATTCGGGGAACAGCGCCTCGGCTTGCGCGCGGTCGCGGGCGGCGGCTTCGACCATCTTTCTGGCGATCCCGAGATAGGCCTCGACATCGGCATCGGTCTTGGCGAGCAGCGCGATCATCTTCTCCTGCCCGGCCGCGTCCGCATCCTTGCGGTTCTCGGCCATGATCTGGCGGTAATTGGCGGCGTATTCGGCCAGGTCCTTGCGCGCCGAGGCGACCTGCGCGGCGTTGCCGGTCGCAGCGCCATAGAGCGCGGCATAGACCGCGCCGCGCACCGCATCGTGCATCATGTCGCCCACCATGTGGTTGCGCAGCATCCCCACCAGCTGCTCGCCGGCGGCATCGCTCTGCATCCGGGCGTGGTCGCGCCATGCGGTGGCGGCGGTCTGCACCAGCGTCAGGCCGAGCAGCACGGCGGCAAGGATGAGGGCGCGAGTCTTGATCGTCATGCTGGGGGATTCCCGGAAGAATGGCTGGGGCAGGCTTACCGGCTCGCGGCGCCGGTGAGGATGAAGCGCAGGGCGAAGATCACGCCGTCGCGCGCGCCCGGCGTGTGGTCGGAGCTCACGACATATTGCCCGTCGAGCTGGAGCGTCAGCCACGGGGCGAGGCGGTCGGCATAGGTGAGCTCGAAGCCGGTTTCGGTGCGGCCACGGGTGATGCCGGCGTCGGCCTCGTTGCGGCGGAATTTGTCGGTGAGGTAGGCCTGATTGGCGCCTGCGGAGAACTGGCCGTCGGGCCGTCCGGGGAAGGGGGCATTGACCAGCACGCCCGCCTGCCAGCCGCCCGAATAGGGCGTGGTGTCGCCGTCCGAGATCCCGGCGCGCAGGAACAGGCTGGCCGCTGGGGTGTCGGGCTCGGCGGCCTGTGTCGCCGTGCCGATGGGCACTTCGAGCAGCAGATAGCCCCCCTGTGCGCGCTGGCGCAGCGGGTCGCCTGCGGGATCGAGCAGCCGCAAATCGTCCTGCCGGTTTGTATAGGTCCACGCCCCCAGCGCCAGCTTGCCGAAACGCGTGAACCCCGCCTCGCCGATCATCAGCGCCCCCTCGCGAAGCATTGCCGGAATGCCGCCCTTGTCGCCCAGCACGCCGCTTTCGGCGTTGACCAGCGCGAGGCTGGCGTAAGTCTCGGGGGTGGGCTCGACATGGACCATCAGCGTCAGCGCGGTCGAGGGGAAGATCGCGGGGCCATTGGGGCCGGTCGCCGCCAGCTCGCTGCCGATCCCGAAGGCGGGCGCGATCAGCAGTCCGGCTGCGTCGTTGCTGTAGAATTCGGCATTGAGGTCGATGAACCCCGCCGCCACCCGCAGCGGCGCATCGGCGAACTGTTTCGACAGGTAGAACTGGTAGAGCTTGACGCGGTTCTGCGCGACCTCGGCATTGTCGATGCCCTGGAGCGTGCCCGCCAGCATATTGGGCTCGCGGCCCGTGCCCGCGATCACCTCGCCGACCAGCTCGGTGCCCTGCCACCCCGCCGCCGCCGAGAGATCGAGCGTGCCGGTCAGCGTCAGCAGATCGACATGGCGCACGCCGCTGCGCTCGCCTTGCGCCACGCCGACGATGTCGAGCACATATTCGCCCTCGAGCGTGAAGGCGGGTGCATTCTCTGCATCCTCGCCATCCTCGGCGTGCAAGGGGGTTGCGGGCAGGGTGCTCGCCGCGAGCAGCAGGATGCAGCGCCGCAGCGCCAGCGGAGTTTTTGCAGGGGCCGTCGGGTGCTGCATGGCCTTGCCCTCGATGCAAGACCGCGCCGGGGTGGTGGGGCCGGCTTCCCGAAGTCTTGCGATACTTGCAGGTTATGCAAGGCCCGCTAAGCCGGGGTGAGGCGTGCCCCTCGGCAGCATCCCTAGGGGAAAGTCACGGGGGTCAGGCGGCCTGGTCGGGGCTGACGGGGCGTGCCGAGAGTTCGCGGCGCAGCAGCTTGCCGATCGGATCGCGCGGCAAGGTTTCGACGAATTCGATATAGCGCGGGCGCTTGTAACCCGCGATCTGGCCCTTGAAGCGGGCGGTGATTTCCTCGCGGGTGAGGGTCTGCCCGGGCTTCAGCACCACGAAGGCCTTGACCGCCTCGCCCCATTGCCGGTCGGGCACGCCGCAGCAGCCTGCGTCCGCGACCTCGGGCATGGCGGCGAAGATGGCGTCGACCTCGGCGGGGTAGACGTTCTCGCCGCCGGTCTTGATCAGCTCCTTGGCGCGGCCCAGCAGATAGCCGCGCCCGCGTTCATCCATCGTGCCGAGGTCGCCGGTGCGCAGCCAGCCGTGGCCTAGGGCAGCCTCGGAGGCCTCGGGATTGCGCCAATAGCCGAGCATGACCGAGGGGCCGCGCAGGCACAGTTCACCCTCTTCGCCGGAGGGTAGGTGGTTGCCCTCGGGATCGAGCACGGTCATCGTGACATGCGGCAGCGTCCAGCCGATCGAGCGCGGGGCCTCGAGCATTTGCGGGTAGTCGATGAAGGTCGCAAAGCCGCAGATCTCGGTCTGGCCGTAGCCGCCGACGACGCGGGCGTCCCACTCCTTCTCGATGAATTCATACATCTGCGGCCGCCCCATGCCCGCCCCGCCGGTGTAATTGGTGAGCGGCATCCGGCCCGCGCGCACGGGGTTCATCGCCTGCCAAGGGAAGCTGATGGTGGGAAAGGCGCTGGTGGTGGTGCAGCCCTCGCGGTGGAGCAGCTCGAGGATCGCGGCGCTGTCATCATCGCGGCCCGCGAACACCGATGTGCCTCCGCAGGCGAGCATCGCGGCGACCTGCTGCATCCCCACCACATGGAACAGCGGATTGACCGAGAGCAGCACCTCGTCGGCGGTGAAGCGGCGATGCTGTGCGAAGCCGAGCGCGCTCGCGGCGACCGCGCTCCCTGCCTGAAGGCAGCCCTTGGGTCGCCCGGTCGTGCCGCTGGTGTACATCATGTAAAGCGGACGATCAGGCGGCAAGTTGAGCCCGAAATCATAAGTGTGTTGGATCGGCCCGAGGGTGGTTCCTACAACAGTCTCGAAAAATCCGTCCCCTGCATGACTTTCATCAACTTGATGCACTTCTCCTGCCTCAGCGCCTTGTAAAAGCTCGAAAAAACGCGGGGAAGCGAAGGTCATAGCGGGCTCGGCATTGCCGCAGATCCACGCCAGTTCCGCCGGGGCGAGGCGCCAATTGAGCAGCACCGCGATCGCCCCGATCCGGCCTGCGGCCAGCAGGATCGTGAGGAACGGCGCGCCGTCGGTCAGCAGCAGCGCAACCCGGTCGCCCGGCGCGATACCGCGCGCGAGCATCCAGCGGGCGAGGTTGGTCACCCGTGCATCAAGCTCGGCCCATGTGAGGCGCTGGGTTCCGTCAACGGTCGCAAGCCGGTGGCCATGACGCTGCGCGCAGTTCGCCAGCAGCGTGTCGAGCGAGAAGTCGCGGGGTTGCATGGATGCGAGGCTAACCTGCCGCAAGCCGCGCGCCCATCAGCGATTTTGCGAAGGGGGGCTGGCCGCCAGATCCTCGCCGCAGCGGGTGCATAAGCGGTTGGGCCAAGGGACGACGAAAGGCCCGCGAAAGAAGGCGTTCTTGCCGCATCGCGGGCAATTGAACCGCAGCATCGGCGCATTGGCGATCAGTAGCATGACGATCGCCGCAGCGAAGGCGAGGGTCGAGTGACCGTAAAGCCGGTCGGTCGCCAGCACCAGCAGCACCGCCAGCGCCAGCACCCCCAGCATCCGCCACGCATGGGCCCGCGCGCGGGCGTGGAGGCTCAGCGAAGGCGGGCGAGGATCGATCGCGCGAACTCCGTCAGCGTGTCGTCACGCGCGCCCATCACCGCGATCCGGTCCCCGGGCCGGGCGAGGGCGAGGATGCGCTCTCCGCAGGCCTCGCGCGATGCGATGTGTTCGGCCTTGCCGCCTGCCGCGTTGACCAGATCGACGATCCGCTCGGTGCCCACCGAACGGTCCACCGAACCGCCGAAATAGACCGGATCGCACATGATCGTGATGTCATCGGGGCCGAGCTCGCGCGCGAAGGTCTGCGCGAGCTCCTCGCCCATCTGGCGCAAGGGGCCGTAGCCGTGGGGCTGGAAGAAGGCGATCACCTTGCCGGGGGTGACCTTGAGGGTGCGCAGGGTGGCGGCGCATTTCTCGGGGTTGTGGCCGAAGTCGTCGATCACGCTGATGCCGCCCGGCGAGGTGCCGATCACGTCGAAGCGCCGCGCGAGGCCCTTGAAGCCGCGCAGGGCATAGGCCGCGTGGCCCACACCGATCCCCGCCGCGCTCGCCGCCGCGATCGCCGCGAGCGCATTGGAGAGGTTGTGCATCCCCGGCATCGGCAGGATCAGCGGGAACATCTCGCGCCGCCGGTTGTCGACCACCGCCGCGCGGATGCCCAGTTCGCTCATGTCGATCGAATCCGGCTCGACCGAAATGTCGGCACCCTTGGCCCTGATCCCGAAGGTCACCTTGCGGGCAGCGCGGGGGAGCAGATAGCCGGCCTCCACGGAATCGAGGTTGATCACCGCCGTCCCCGACGTGCCGACGAAGTCCCCGAACAGCACCCGCAATTCCTCGATGCTCTTGTGATCGAGGCTGACATTGAGCAGCACGCCCACCGTCGGGCGGTAGAGCGCGATCGACCCGTCGCTTTCGTCGACTTCGCTGACGAACACCCCCGCGCTCCCGATCCGCGCCGAGGCGAAGGGGTTGGCGGGGGAGACGAAGTTCTTCATCACCGCCCCGTTCATCACCGTGGGATCGTGCCCCGCCTCGGCGAGGATCCAGGCGATCATGCCCGTCACGGTCGACTTGCCCGAGGTGCCGCCCACCGCGACCGAGAAATCGGCGGCGTTGAACAGGCGCGAGAGCAATTCGGCGCGGCTCAGGCGCGCGCAGCCCAGTGCCTTGGCGCGGGCGACTTCGGGGACGGTGTCCTCGATCGCGGCCGAGGCGACGAGCACTTGCTCTGCCGAAGTCACCCCGCTGCCGTCCTGCGGAAACAGGGTAAAGCCGTTCGCTTCCATCCATGCGAACTTCTCGGGGGGCCGGCCCTGATCGCGGCTGCGGTCGGAGCCCGCGACCGGGTGGCCCAGCCCGTGCGCGATCTGGGCGAGAGGGAGCATCCCGGACCCGCCGATGCCGCAAAAGAACAGCGGCCGCCCTGCAAGCGGCTCCGACGAGGCCGTGTTATCCATATGAGGCTTGGTTATTGGCTTGCACGCCCCCTGACAAGCGCCATAGGCTGCGCTCCATGACGAATATCGCCATTTGTGCGCCCGCAACGCCGATCACCCGCGAACAGAGCGATGCGCTCGAGGCGCTGGTGGCGGCCGAGTTCCCGGGCCACCGCGTCACCTTCCACGACCAGTGCTTCGAGCGGGCGGGGCACTTTGCGGGCGATGATCTGAGGCGGCTCTCCGCGCTGCTCGAATTCGCCAATGATCCGGCCTTCGATGTCGTGTGGTTCGCCAAGGGCGGCTACGGCTCGAACCGCATCGCGCAAGCCGCGGTGGCGCAGATGAACCGCGCGGCGCGGACCAAGACCTATATCGGCTTTTCGGATGCCGGTTACCTGCTCGCCGCGCTCTACCGCGAACGCATCGGGCAGAGCGTCCACGGCCACATGCCGGTGAGCGCGCGCTCGGAAGGGGGCAAGGAGGCCATCAGGCGCGTGCTGCGCTGGCTCGAGGGCGACACCAGCGGGCTGGAGCCGAGCCTCGACGGGGTGACGCCCGCGGCCGCCTTCAACCTCATCACGCTGGCGATGATCGCAGGCACGCCGATGATGCCCGACCTTACTGGCCATGTGCTGATGGTCGAGGAAGTGTCCGAACACATGTATTCGGTCGACCGCCTGTTCTTCCACCTTGCCGGAACCCTGCCGCGGCTTGCTGGCCTGAGGCTCGGCTATGTCACCGATGTGCCGGAAAACTACGTCGAATTCGGCCAGAATGAAGAGGATATCGCGCGCTTCTGGTGCGACCGGATGGGCGTGCCCTACCTCGGCCGGGCCGAGATCGGGCACACTTCTGCCAACAGGGTTGTGCCCTTCGGCCTTGCCAGCCCGCCCGCGCGGACGTAACGGCGCGCCCCAATTCACAACGGATGGGGTCAGACATGCGCGCGTTCATCTTTCCGGGGCAGGGCAGCCAGAAGGTCGGCATGGGGGTGGAGCTGGCCGCCGCCAGCGAAGCCGCCCGCGACGTCTTCGGCGAGGTTGACGAGGCGCTGCGGCAGAACCTGTTTGCCCTGATGCGCGAGGGCCCCGAGGATCGCCTCACCCTCACCGAGAACGCCCAGCCCGCGATCATGGCCAATGCCATCGCTACCCTGCGCGTGCTGGAGCGCGATTTCGGCGTGAAGCTGCTCGAGACGGCGAACTGCGTCGCGGGCCATTCGCTCGGCGAATACACCGCGCTCGCCAGCATCGGTGCGTTCAGCCTGACCAACACCGCGCGCCTGCTGAAACTGCGCGGATGGGCGATGCAGGCGGCGGTGCCGGTGGGCGAGGGGACCATGGCGGTGCTGCTGGGCGCCGACATCGAGCAGGCCAAGGCGCTGGCCGAAGCCGCCGCGCAGGGTGAGGTGTGCGAGGTCGCCAACGACAACGACCCCTCGCAGGTCGTGATCTCGGGCCACACCGCCGCAATCGAGCGCGCGGTGGCGCTGACCAAGGAGCACGGGATCAAGCGCGGCATGATCCTCAATGTCTCGGCGCCCTTCCACTCCTCGCTGATGGCCCCCGCGGCCGAGAAGATGGCCCACGCGCTCGCCGCCACCCCTCCGGGTGCGATGGCACTGCCGCTCTACGCCAATGTCACCGCCGCGCCCGTCACCGACCCCGACGAGGCCCGCGCGCTGCTGGTGGAGCAGGTCACCGGCCGCGTCCGCTGGCGCGAAAGCGTGCTGGCGATGCGCGCGGACGGGGTCGAGAGTTTCGTCGAACTCGGCGGCAAGGTTGTCGGCCCGATGGTCGGCCGCACCGACAAGGAGGCTGAAGTCACCAGCCTCGTGACCATGCAAGACCTTGAGGCCTTTGCCAAAAGCCTGTGATGCGATAATCTCGCTCTCACCCGGCGCAAGGCCGGTCACGGGGAGAGAGACATGGACACGGTGCAAGCCCGCTCAGGTCAGGCGCTTTCGCTAGGGGTGCTGCTGGCGCTGGTGGCGGTGCTGATGGCCGCCGTCGGCTTCAGCGCACCCTCGGGCGCTCAAGAGAACGCCGCAGCCCCCGCGAGCGGCGCGGGCCTGAGCGGCTTTGCCAACAAGGCCGCGCTCGATGCCTTCACCCGCAAGATGGCGCGGCTCGAGCGGAAACAGCAGGAAGCGGTCGCTGATACCGTCATGTATTCCATGGCAGCGCCGCCCGCGATTGACCCAGTCGCCACCGACGCCGCAAACGAACCCCCGCCGCCCGGCGCCGAAAGCATCACCAACACCCAGGAAGCCGGCGTCGACGAGGGCGGGATCGTCAAGCAGGCGGGCGACTATCTCGTCGTCCTGCGCCGCGGGCGGCTCTTCACGATCCGCATCGGCGGCGACGCGCTTGCGCCCGCCGGGATGATCGACGCCTTCCCGCCGGGCAAGAAGGATCCCGACGAGACCTGGTATGACGAGATGCTGATCCATGACCGGCAGGTGATCGTGATCGGCTATTCCTACGGTTCCGAAGGGACCGAGATCAACCGCTTCGACATCGCCGAGGACGGCAAGCTAGCCTACCGCGATACGCATTACATGCGCTCGGGCGATTACTATTCCTCCTCCAACTACGCCTCGCGGCTGATCGGCGACGAGCTGGTGGTCTACACCCCGGTCTACGCCAACTGGGCCAAGCTCGAGGACAGCCTGCCCGCGATCCGCAAGCGCAGCCCCTATGCCAAGCCCTTGCCGCTGGTGAAGCCGCAGGACTTCATGGTGGCCGAGCCCTACCGCTCCGGCCGCTACCTGCTCGACACGCTCCACACCGTCACCCGCTGCAAGCTTTCCGCCGGTTTCGAATGCCGCGCCAGCGCCATTGCGGGGACGTGGAGCCATGCTTTCTACGTCTCGGCAGAGGCGGTCTATGTCTGGACGGGCATGACCGATGATCCCTCCAGCGAAGAGGGGCGGGGCCTCCCCGGCCAGCTCTACCGCATCCCGCTCGCGGGCGGCGCGGCGGGCGCGGTGCAGGTGAGCGGGGCGCCGGTCGACCAGTTCTCCTTCGCCGAGGATGCGCGCGCGGGCGTGCTGCGCGTGCTGCTGCGCGGCGAGGGTGAGGGCGAGGGCATGTGGGAGGGCGAGGTCAGCGGCGGCAGCGTCGCGCTCGCGAGCGTGCCCTTCGCGCTCTTCGGCAACGGCAAGGGCAGCCTCGCGCGCGACGACTACCGCACACTGCCCGAGCCCGAGGGCTGGCGCTTCCAGAACCGCTTCGTGGGCGACTACGTGCTCTATGCGGCGGGCGATTATGGCAGCGAGGAGGAGACGGGCACGGTCTATGCCGTCCCGCTCGGCGGCGGGGCGGTGCAGGAGGTCGCAGTCCCCCACGGCATCACCCGCTTCGACCGCATGGGCCAGGATGCCATCGCCATCGGCCCGGCGCGCGGCGACGGGCTCGGTTTCTCGGCATTGTCGCTGGGGAGTACCGCCAAGCTCGAGGACGTCCACATCCTCGCCGCTGCGGGCGAGGGCGAGACGCGCAGCCAGGCCTTCTTCTTCCGCCCCGATCCCGGCAGCGCGGACGGCGCCTCGGGCGTGCTCGGCCTTCCCGTCAACCGCGAAAGCATGCGCGATGGCGAGGAATTCCTCGGCTCGGGCTCGGCGATTGCCTTCTTGCGGCGCGCATCGCGCAAGCTCTCCCCGCTCGGCGAACTCGCCGCCGCGCCCAGACTTTCGCAGAGCGACAATTGCAAGGCCTCCTGTGTCGACTGGTATGGCAATGCCCGCCCGATCTTCACCGGCGGGCGGGTGTTCGCGCTGATGGGTTACGAGCTGGTCGAAGGCACGCTCTCCGGCAGCTCCATCACCGAGCGGCGGCGGGCGAGTTTTGCCCCGTGAAGCTAGCGGTCCGGCGTTGACCCTCGCGCGCGGGCAGCGCAGAGGGGCGGCTTGAATTGCGGGCAAGGATGCGACGATGTTTTCACTTCAAGGCATGAACGCGCTGGTCACCGGCGCATCGGGCGGGATCGGCTCGGCGATTGCCCACGCGCTCGCCGCGCAGGGCGCGCGTCTGGCGCTGTCGGGCTCGAACGCGGCCAAGCTGCGCGCCTTTCGCGACGAATTGAACGAGGCCTACCCGCATAATCATGACGGCCATGTCGAGATCACCTGCGATCTGGGCAACCAGACCCAGGTCGAGGAGCTGATCCCGGCGATGCTGGATACGCTCGGTTCGGTCGACATCCTCGTCAACAACGCCGGCATCACCCGCGACAATCTGGGGATGCGGATGAAGGACGAGGAGTGGGATCAGGTGATCCGCATCAACCTCGAAGCCGCCTTCCGCCTGATGCGCGCGGCGGCCAAGCCGATGATGAAGGCGCGCTTCGGCCGGATCGTGAACATCACCAGCGTGGTGGGCGCGACGGGCAATCCGGGGCAGATGAACTATTGCGCGGCCAAGGCAGGCCTCACCGGCATGACCAAGGCCTTCGCGCAGGAAGTGGCCAGCCGCGGAATCACGGCGAACTGCGTCGCCCCCGGCTTCATCCGCACCGCGATGACCGCCGCCCTCGACGAAAAGCAGCAAGCCGCGATCAATGGCCGCATCCCGATGGGCCGCATGGGCGAGGGCGCCGAGATCGGTGCCGCAGTCGCCTTCCTCGCCAGCCGCGAGGCGGCCTACATGACGGGCGAGACGCTGCACGTGAACGGCGGGATGGCGATGCTGTGAGGCGGTCGCGGCTGCTCCTTCCCGCAGCCCTCGCGCTCGCCGCCGCGCCCGCCGCGGCCGAGAGCGAACTCGGCTTCACCCATCCGACCGAAATATGCGTTGAACAGCGTACCGATGCGGAATTGGCCGGGCGCTTCGTCGACATGATCCTCGGCGAGACGGGGTTTGGCGAGGCGCGCGAGTTTCCCACGAAAGAATTCGTCGCAATCGGCAAGGATTGCACGCTCGAGCATGGCACGCCTAGCAGTAGCGCCAAAGTTGTCGGCGCCTTGGTTGCAGCCAAGGCTTCGCGCGATGAAGCGGCGCGCCGTCTGGCAGAGCGCGGGGTCGATACCGCGTGGCTGAAGGGTGCGGTCGCCTCCGTGCTGCCCGGCTCAGAGGGCGACGCGGCCCGTGCGAGCGCAGCGACCTTCGCGCTGCTGCGCCAAGCGCCCCCTGCGGGTCTCGCCCTCGATCTTGGCGATGACAACGAGGAGAGCGGCCTGATCGACGTGCTGGTGCATATCTACGTCTCGGGCGTGATCGAGTTGGCCAAGCCGCGCACCCAGCCTGCCCGCTAAGCGCCCCCGCGCCCCCTTATCCCCAGCCCAATACCCCCTCGCAATCCCGCCAACTTGCCCGCCGCGCCGCCTTCGCTAAGGTTTTGCGCAACTTTCGGCGCTTGGAGGCGATTCCTTCGGCTCCCGCGCAAGACACAGGACCGATAAGGGACAAGCGATGAAGGCCACGATCGAACGCGCGACGCTGCTGCGGTGCCTTTCCCATGTTCAATCCGTGGTGGAGCGCCGCAACACCATCCCCATCCTTTCCAACGTCCTGATCGATGCCGACGCGGGCGGAAGCGTGCGGGTGATGGCGACCGACCTCGATCTCCAGGTGGTCGAGACCATGAGCGCCTCCTCGGTCGACCAGCCCGGCGCGATCACGGTTTCGGCGCACCTGCTGTTCGACATCGCAAGGAAGCTGCCCGAGGGGAGCCAGGTCAGCCTCACCACCAGCGAGAACCGTCTGGAGGTCAAGGCCGGCCGCTCGAACTTCAAGCTGCCGACCCTGCCGCGTGACGACTTCCCCGTGATCGTCGAGGGCGACCTGCCGACCAGTTTCGAACTGCCCGCGCGGATGCTCGCCGAGCTGATCGACCGCACGCGCTTTGCGATCTCGACCGAGGAAACGCGCTATTACCTCAACGGCATCTTCCTTCACGTCACCGACGAGGACGAGCCGCTGCTCAAGGCCGCCGCGACCGACGGCCACCGCCTCGCGCGCTTCACCTTGCCGCGCCCCGAAGGTGCTGCCGGGATGCCCGACGTGATCGTGCCGCGCAAGGCCGTGGGCGAGCTCAGGAAGCTGCTCGAAGAGGCGCTGGACGGCAATGTGCTGATCGACCTTTCGGCCAGCAAGATCCGCTTCACGCTGGGCGGTGAGGGTGGGGTGGTACTCACCTCCAAGCTGATCGACGGGACTTTCCCCGATTACAGCCGCGTGATCCCGACCGCCAATGACAAGCTGCTGAAGGTCGATCCCAAGCTGTTCTTCTCAGGCGTCGACCGCGTCGCGACAATCGCCACCGAGAAGACCCGCGCGGTCAAGATCGGGCTCGACAACGACCGCGTGACGCTCTCGGTCACCTCGCCCGACAACGGCACCGCGGCCGAGGAACTGGCGGCCGAATACCGCGCCGAGGGCCTCGAGATCGGGTTCAACGCCAATTATCTCAAGGACATCCTCGGCCAGATCGACAGCGACATGGTGGAACTCCACCTCGCCGACGCCGGCGCGCCGACGCTGATCCGCGAGAACGAAAAGGCCCGCGCGCTCTATGTGCTGATGCCGATGCGGGTGTGATCCCCGCCACATAAGGGAGGGGAAAGGCGATGAACGCCGTTGAAGTCCATGTGCGCAAGGGCGCGCTTACCGATGCCGCGCTGGCCGAAGTGCCGCTGGCGCCGCTCGGCGATGGCGAGGTGCGGCTTCAGGTCGAGAGCTTCTCGGTCACGGCCAACAACGTCACCTATGCGGTGGTGGGCGACGGGTTCCGGTACTGGGACTTCTTCCCCGCACCCGACGGCATGGGCATCGTGCCGATGTGGGGCCATGCGCGGGTGATCGACAGCCGCCACCCCGGGATCGCGGTGGGCGAGCGGGTCTATGGCTATCTGCCGATGGCGAGCCATCTCGATGTGCTCCCCGGACGGGTGAGCGCCGGGGGCTTTTCGGATATGGCCGCGCACCGCCAACCGATGAGCCCGGTCTACAACAGCTACACGCGCCTCGCCGCCGATCCCGAGCATGATCCGCTGCGCGAGGCGGAGCGGATGATCTTCGGCCCGCTGTTCCGCACCGGGTTCCTGATCGAATATTTCCTGCGCGGGCAGGACTGGTTCGGGGCGGAGCAGCTGGTGGTCACCAGCGCCTCCTCCAAGACCGCGATGGGGCTGGCGAGTGTGGCGCGGCAATCCTCGCCAGGGATCCGGCGCATCGGGCTGACCTCCAAGGGCAATGTCGCCTTCGTCGAGGCGAGCGGGCTTTACGATGAGGTCGTCGCGTATGACGATTTGGGGCGCGTCCCCGTGCTGCGCAGCGTCAGCGTGGACTTCGCCGGGAACGCTGAGTTGCTGGCGAACATCCATCGCCATTTCGAGGATGCCTTGGCGCATTCCGCGCTGGTCGGCGCGACCCATATCGAGGCGCGCAGCGTCTTCGGCAAGAACGAGCCGCTGCCGGGCCCCAAGCCCGCCTTGTTCTTCGCCCCCGACCACGCGGTCGCCTTCTTCAAGGCGCACGGGGCCGAAGAAGGCGGCAAGCTGGTCGCGGCCGCCTGGCACGAATTCCTGAAGGCGGCCGAGGGCACCATTGCGATCGCGCGCCACAAGGGCTTGGAGGCCGCGCGCACCGTGTTCACCACGATGGTCGCAGGCCAGATCGACCCGGCCAAAGGGATCGTGATCGAGCCCTGAGGCGGCGGATTACTCCGCCGCTTCGGCCAGTTCGACGCGCTGCGGCCCGCGGATGAGGCCCCCGGGGGTCGCGCCCGTCCACCGCCCGTCGCGGAAGGTGACGGTGCCGCTCTTGATCGTGGCGACGTAGCCCTCGGCCTTCTGCAGCAGCCGCTTGCCGCCTGCCGGAAGGTCGAAGGCGAGCCACGGCTTGCCGAGCTTCAGCCTGTCCATGTCGATCACGTTGAGGTCGGCGAGATAGCCCGGCGCGATCACCCCGCGATCCTCAAGGCCGTAGAGCCGCGCCGTATCGCGGCACTGGCGCTTGATCGCCTGTTCGAGCGTGATCGTCGCGCCGCGGCGGCGAGACTTCACCCAGTGTTCGAGCATGAAGGTCGGCGAGGCCGCGTCGCAGATCGTCCCGCAATGCGCGCCGCCGTCCGACAGCGAATTCACCGTGTCGTCAGCGTGCTGGAGCGGGTGCAGAAAATCGAGATTGCCGTCGGCATAGTTGAGGATCGGCAGGTAAATGAACCCCTTGCCCTCATCCCGGCACAGCAGGTCATAGGCATATTCCTGCGGGGCGACCCCGGCGGCTGCGGCGCGGGCGTTGATGCTGGCGTCGGCGGCGGGTTCGTAGTCGAAATCGGGGTCCATTTCGTATTGCAGGCTCCAGCCCATGCTGATCGCCATCACCACGCCGCCAATGTCCTTGGGCGCGTCGGTGTAGTCGTTGGGTTCGGCGAGCATTTGCGCCTTGAACGCCGGATCGAGCAGCTTCGCGCGCTGTTCTTCCCACGGCAGATCGGCAATCGCCATCCAGCTCGGACGGAAGCGGAAGGGGTGGACGGTGCCCTGCCACGCCATGATGATCCCGTTGCCGCGCAGCGCGATCTGGGCGACGATGTTGGCGCCGTTGTCGTTCTGCGCGCGCATCTCGGCGATCTGCTCGTCGAGCGGCAGTTCCTTGGCGATGGATTGCAGCGCGGCGAAGGTGACGGGGATGCCGGCCTCGCGGCTGAGCTGGCCCATCCATTGGAACTCGTTCCACTCGCGCTTCAAGTCGCTCGCCATTTCGAACACGGCATAGCCGCCCGCAGCGCGCGCGCGGCCCATCGCCTTGCCGATCGCGATCAGCTCTTCCGCTGTGGCTGTGGTGCCGGGCACCAGCTCGCCGTCGACCGATTTGTGCAGCACAGTGCGCGAGGTCGAGAAGCCGAGCGCGCCCGCGCGCACGCCTTCCTCGACGATTGCCGACATTGCGGCGATGTCCTCGGCCGTCGGCACCGCGCCGGGCTGCTCGCGGTCCCCCAGCACATAGGCGCGCACCGCGCCGTGGGGGACGTGGGTGCCGACATCGACTGTCCTCGGCAGCTTTTCCAATGCATCGAGATACTCGGGGAAGGTTTCCCAGTCCCAGGTCATCCCCTCGGCGAGAGCGGTGCCGGGGATGTCCTCGACCCCCTCCATCAGGCTGATGAGCCACTCGTGGCGGTCGGGCCGCGCGGGGGCGAAGCCGACGCCGCAATTGCCCATCACGACCGTGGTGACGCCGTGCCAGCTGGAGGGGGCCATCTCCTGATCCCAGGTGGCCTGCCCGTCATAATGGGTGTGGATGTCGACGAAGCCCGGGGCGACGACCTTGCCGGCGGCGTCGATCTCCTCGGCGGCGCTCCCCGTCACACGGCCCACCGCCGCGATCAGCCCGTCCTTCACCGCGACATCCCCGGTGAAGGCCGGGGCCCCGGTGCCGTCGACGATCGTGCCGCCGCGGATGATGAGGTCGTATTGCGCCATGTCTCTCTCCCTTTTGGCAGGGAGATTGTCGCAATCGGCCCGAGGTGTCCAGCGCGGGCTAGGCCGCCGCGCGTTTCGCCTCGCGCTCGGTATCGGGCGCGTCGAGAAACTCGCGGATGGCCGCGACGCTTTCGTCGGCGTGGGTCAGAAGGAACAGGTGCCCGCCGCCTTCGAAGGTGATCATCCGCGAATTGGGGATCATCGCGGCAAGGATCTTGCCGTTGATGAGCGGGACGATCTGGTCCTCGTCACCCATCATGATCAGCGTTTCCTTGTTCATGAAGGGGAGCGCAGGGAGGCTCGTCCAGCCGAGCATGCACATCAGCTGGTAGACGTAGCCGCGCGGGGAAGGGGGCTTCAACCGGCTGATATGGCTCGCCTTGTGATCCTCGCCGGCGCTTTCGACCATGCCGCCGTAGAGCGTCTTGAAGTGCTTCGCCATGAACTCGGGGTCCACATAGCGGCGCGGGTCGGCCATCTTGGTGAAGGCGGCGGGGTTGCCCGGCACCATCAGCATTCCCGGCGTGGTCGCGATCAGCGTCAGGCGGCGCGTCAGCCCGGGGTGCTGGAGCGCGAAGTGCTGCGCCATCGCGCCGCCCCACGACACGCCCATCACGTCGACCTGCTCGAGGCCATATTTCGCCAGCAGCTGCGAGGCTGTCCAGCTCATGGTGAAGGGGTTGTAGGGCACCAGCGGATCGGGCGATTCGCCCACACCCGGCATATCGAACATGATGAAGCCGCGCTCGGGCAGGGCGGCTGCCAGCGGGGCCACCGCCTCGATGTTCGCACCGATGCCGTTGAAGAACAGAACCGGCAGATGGTCGGAAGGCATATCGAGCCGCCAGGCAGCAGTCCGTAGCGTCCGGCCGCCCACTTGCTCCATCGAGACGACCGCGTCGTCCATGGGATTGGTCACGTAGTCACGTCCTTTCATACCCCCCGAAAGAGGGGCGGGTTGGGCGCGCACGCCGATCCCATAGCGCGCGCGCCCACAAGCTTTTGCGCCATCGTTCCGGCTCGCGGAACGCCCCTGACGCGGGTTCCCTGTATCAGACTTCTTCGACGACGTAGAGTCCCGGCGCGGCTTCCATCGGCGCATAGGTGGCATTGCCGAGGCTCGCGGGGGCCGGCTTCTTCTTGCCCGAGCGCTTCTGCACCCACTCCATCCACAGTGGCCACCAGCTGCCCGCGACCTCCTGCGTGCCCTGCAACCACTCGTCGGCGGTCTCGGGGAGCTTGCCCGGCTTTGCCTGCACGAAATACTTCGCCTTGGGGTTGCCCGGCGGGTTGAGGATCGCCTGCATGTGGCCGCTCTGCGAGAGCACGTAGGTCACGTCCTTCGATCCGAACAGCTGGGTCGAACGATAGGTCGCCTTCCACGGCGTGATGTGATCGGTCACCCCGCCGAGGATGAAGAGGTCGGCGGTCACCTTGGAAAGGTCGACCTTGTGCCCGGCCATCTCGACCTCGCCCTTCTTGGTGAAGGCGAGGGTTTCGAACAGCGTGAGGAAGTCGCCCATCAGGCTCGAGGAGAGATTGGTCGCGTCGGCGTTCCAGAACAGCACGTCGAAGGCCGGCGGGTCCTGCCCCAGCAGGTAGTTGTTGATGACGTAGTTCCAGATGAGGTCGTTGGGCCGCAGCCACGCGAAGCCGCGGGCAAGGTCGTCGGCCTTGATCACGCCCTGCTTCATCGCGCGCTGGCGGGCGAGCTGCATCCCGTTCTCGCTGACCAGCGATCCGGCCTCGATATCGGTCGGCTTGGGGTGGAGCACGCAGACCATCAGCGTCAGCGAGCCGAGGATCGGGTTGTTGGTCGCGGCGAGCTTCGAGGCCAGCACCGAGGCGGTCTGCCCGCCCGAGCACCCGGCCGAGACGTTCACCTTCTTCGAGCCGGTGATCGAGGACACCACCTCCAGCGCCTTCTCGCAGGCCGCGATGTAATCGGCCATGCCCCACTTGCCCTGTTCCTTGGTGGGATTGCGCCACGAGATGACGAAGGTCTGGATGCCGTTGTCGACCTGCCACTTGATCACCGACTTATCGGGCGAGAGGTCGTTGATGTACATCTTGTTGATCTGCGGCGGGACGGTCAGCTGAGGAATTTCATGCACTTCCTCGGTGGTCGGCGCATATTGCAGCAGTTCCATGATCTCGTCGCGGTAGACCACGTTGCCCTTGGAGGTGGCGATGTTCTTGCCGATCTTGAAGGGCCGCTTGTCGACCTGGCTGACCATGCCCTTGTTGTGGACGAGGTCGTTATAGGCGTTCTGCAGCCCCTTGATGAGGCTGAGGCCGCCCGAATTGATGATCTGCTTCTGCGCGGTCGGATTGCCGATCAGCGAGTTGGTGGGGGCAAGGCCATCGAGGATGATGTTGGCGATGAAGTTCGCCCGGTTACGCTCCAGTTCGTCGAGTTCCAGTTCCTCGAGCCAGTTCTTCATCCCCTTCTGCACCGCGAGGTAATATTGCGCGCCGGCGCGGAAGAAGGGGTTGTATTGCCACGCGGGGTCCATGAACCGCTTGTCCTTGGGATCGGGCGCGAGTTCGCTCTTGCCGGTCATGATCTTGACCATGTCCTGCGCCATCGCGGTGCCGTGGCGCAGGAAGCGCGAGGGGTCCGATGCAGTCTCGCGCAGCAGCAGCGCGACCGCGCTGACGAAGTCCTCGCGCGCCACCCCGATCAGCGGCCCCAGGGCGTTGGTGGACTGGGCTGCCTCGTTCTCGAGCTTTACTTCGCGTCGTGCCATGAAATCCCCTCTGGTTCGACCCTGCGTGTGCCGCTTGATACGGCTTTGCGTTAACGCGGTCGTCGATTGGCAGAATGCAGCCTCGGGCCCCAAGTTGCAAGCATCTGCAAGGGGCCGGCGCGCGCCAAACGGGGCGCATTGGTTCAAGAATTAAGTATCCCGATTAACGATTTTCTAGGCCATCCTGAGGCAAGGCAGGCCCATGGCCGGGGAACCTTTCCGCAAACTCGTAACCGACAATCCACGCCCGCCCGTAGCGGGGCGCGATCTGCGCGCGGCCGCCAAGGCGCGGGCTGCCTCGGGCGAGGCAGACGTGGCCGAAAACCGCGCGCGCGGCGAGCGGCGCGGGGCCGAGCGGCTGCAGACCGAACGTGCGGGCGGCTTGCAGCAGGCGATCGACGAGCCCGCCAGCGAACAGAGCTTCTTCCTCCCCCGCCAGGCCGGCGGCATGACGCTGTTCCTCGTCGCCGCCTATGCGCTGGCGGCAGGCGTGTTCCAGGGCCTGCCCTCGACCACCACCATGACCTTCGCGCTGGCCTCGGCGACGCTGTTCGCCTGCGGATCGCTGTTCGCCGCGATCGAGCGCCGCTCCGAGGCCTTGAGCGTGGTCAGGCTCGGGATCGTCTTCATCGGCATCGTGCTGCCCATGGGCTGCGCGGGGCTAGCGCTGGCGCTGTGGGTGGGCGAGGGCCTGCCGTGGCAATGGGGGATTGCGACGCTCGTCTGCATCAACGCCGCCGCCGCCGCGCTGTTCGACATGCGCATCATCTCGCTGTTCTGCGCCAAGATCGCGAGCTGGACCGGGTTTGCCGTGCTGGTGCCCGAAAACGTCACCTTTGCCGCGGTCTTCGCCGCCGCGCTGACTCTGTCGCTGATCGCCCGGCTCGAATGGAAGGCCGCGCAGAAGCGCCGCCTTGCCCGCGAGGCGCGCGAGCGGGTCGCGGCGCGCGCCGAGGACATCCTGCGCAGCTTCGAGGAAACCGGGCAGGGCTGGTTCTGGGAAACCGACCGCCGCGGCCTCATCACCTACATCTCCCCCAAGGCCGCGACCGTGCTCGGCAAGACCAGCGATCAGGTCGTCGGCTGCCCGCTGTCCGAAATCGTCGATCCCACGCAAGGCGCCGCCGATGCCGAGCGCACGCTCGCCTTCCACCTCTCGGCGCGCTCGGCCTTCCATGACGTGGAAGTGCGCGCCGCGACCACGGGCGACGAGCGCTGGTGGGCGCTTGCGGGCCGTCCGGTCTATGACAGCTACAAGAACTTCTGCGGCTTCCGCGGCCACGGCACCGACCTCACCGAGAAGCGCCGCTCCGAACAGCAGGTCTCGCGCCTTGCGCACTATGATTCGCTCACCGGTCTCGCCAACCGCGTGCAGATGAGCCAGGCGCTGGAGCAGATCCTCGCCGCCCCCAGCGGTCGCGAGCGCGCCTGCGCGGTGCTGATGCTCGATCTCGACCGTTTCAAGCACGTCAACGATACCCTCGGCCACCCGGCGGGCGATGCGCTGCTCAAGCAGGTCGCCCAGCGGCTCGAGCGCGCGATCGACGGCCACGGTCGCTGCGGACGTCTGGGCGGCGACGAGTTCCAGGTGATCGTCCCCGGCCACCAGGACCGCCACACGCTCGGCCACATGGCGGCCGCGATCATCAACTCGCTCTCGCAGCCCTATTCGATCCAGGGCCAGAGCGTGGTGATCGGCGCCTCGGTCGGCATCGCGCTCGCGCCCGAGCACGGCTCGAACAGCGACGAGCTGATCCGCAACGTCGACCTTGCGCTCTATGCCGCCAAGGATGCCGGGCGCGGGGTCTACCGCTTCTATGCCGAGGATCTCCACGCCGCGGCCGAAGAGCGCGCCGAGCTCGAACAGGACCTGCGCGAGGCGATCGCCAAGGGCGAGCTCCAGCTCTACTACCAGCCGGTCGTCTATGCCGCGAACGAGAAGATCGTCGGCTTCGAGGCGCTGATGCGCTGGAACCACCCCAAGCGCGGGTGGATCAGCCCGGCCAAGTTCGTCCCCATCGCCGAGGATGCGGGCCTCATCGACCGCATCGGCCAATGGGCGCTGCGCACGGCCTGCGCCGACCTGGCCCGCTGGCCGCGCTCGATCCGATGCGCGGTCAACGTTTCGGCGCTGCAATTCGCCAACCCCGACCTGCCGACCATCGTCGCCAATGCGCTCGCCCACAGCGGCGTCGCGCCCTCGCGGCTCGAGCTGGAAATCACCGAGAGCGTGTTCCTCAACGACAGTTCGGGCACGGATGCGATGTTCAAGGCGCTGAAGCGGGTCGGCGTGCGCCTCGCGCTCGACGATTTCGGCACGGGCTATTCCTCGCTCGGCTATCTGAAGAAGGCGCCCTTCGACAAGATCAAGATCGACCGCAGCTTCGTGCAGGGCGCCACCGAAGAGGGCAGCCGCAACGGCGCGATCATCGCCTCGATCACCAGCCTCGCCGAAGCGCTGCACATGGACACCACGGCAGAGGGCGTGGAGACGCTGGACGAGCTCGAACTGGTGCGCCTGCTCGGGTGCAGCCACGTTCAGGGCTATATCTACTACAAGCCGATGAACGCTGCGGACGCGACCGCGCTGGTCTCGGGCGATCTGGTGGCGCAGGCCGACGGGCCGCAATGCGCCCGCGCCCCGCGCCAGAACCTGCTGCGCAAGGTGATCGTGGTCTACAGCGGCAACCGCCTCAATGCGACGCTGCGCAACATCTCCGAAAGCGGGGCGATGATCGAAGGCCTGTGGAACATGCCCGTGGGCACGGCAATGCGGGTCGAATTCTCCGCCGACAAGACCGTCACCGCACAGGTCCGCTGGTCGCGCGAGAACCGCGTCGGGATCGAATTCCACCAGCCTCTGCGCCGCCGCGCCGACGGCACCTTCGCCGTTCTCAAGGGCGCGCCGGGACAGGCCGCCGCGGCCTGGTAGGCGGGGCTCTTCGGCAGGCGCATTAGGCCAAAAGTAACCATCGGACTTTAGAACTGGCAAACACACTCCGGCGGCAGGTCTCCCCCTTGCGCGCCCGAGGTCTGGAGGTTTGCCCGCGAGATGTCCCTGAAGGGTCTCTTGTCATCCCGCAGCGGTCGAGGCGGATCGCGTGGCCCGGTATCGGCGCTGTCCGATGGCGAGCGCCTCGCCATGCTCGACGATCTCGAGCAATCGGGGCTGGGCTGGTTCTGGGCGAGCGATGCGGCCGGCAACCTCACCTATCTCTCCGCCGCCATCGCCGCGCGGCTCGACCTGCCGCTCGACGCGCTGATCGGCCAGCCGCTCGCGGCGATCTTCACCGCGGCCGAAAGCGACGGGCGGGGCAAGACGCTCTCGCTGATGCTCGGCGCGCACAAGGCCTTTGCGGGCATGGCGGTGCGCGCGACGCGGCGGCCCCAAGGCGCCGTGCTGCGCCTGTCCGGTCAGCCGATCATGAGCCTGACCGGCAAGTTCCAGGGCTTCCGCGGCACCGGGGCTGACATCACCGAGGAATATACCCGCGAGGAGGAAACCGCCCGCCTCGCGCGGTTCGATTCGCTCACCGGCCTCAGCAACCGCCACCGCATGGCGAGCCACATCGAGGCGACGCTCACCGCCTTCAAGGCCGCGCGCCGCAACTGCGCGGTGATGATGATCGATTGCGACCGCTTCAAGCATGTCAACGACACGCTCGGCCATGCGGCGGGTGACGAGCTGCTCAAGCAGGTGGCAAGCCGTCTGACCCGCGCGATCGACCGCGAATGCGAGATCGGTCGGCTGGGTGGCGACGAGTTCCAGGTGCTGCTCCCCGATATCGACGACCGCGGCGAGCTGGCCGAGCTGGCGGCCAAGATCATCGCCATGCTGCGCCAGCCCTACAGTCTCGAGGAGGGCCGCTGCGTGATCGGCGCCTCGGTCGGGATCGCGATCGCCCCGCATGACGGCATGACCCGCGAGGACATCGTGCGAGCGGCCGACCTTGCGCTCTACGCCGCCAAGAACGGCGGGCGCGCGCAGTACCGCTTCTTCTCGGGCGAGCTCGAGAACGAGACGATCTTCCGCCGCCGGCTGGAGCAGGACCTCGGCACGGCGCTGCGCGAGGAGCAGCTGTTCCTGCGCTTTGAGCCCATCGTCGAGGCGAGCGGCGGCACGGTCGCCTCGCTCGAGGCGCATGTGTGCTGGAACCACTCCGCGCGCGGCGTGATCGACGAGGAGGAATTCGCGCAGATCATCGAGGGCTCGGCGCTGACCGCCGATGTCGGCCGCTGGGCGGTGCGCGCGGCCTGCGCCGCGGCGGCCGACTGGCCCGAGAGCGTGCGGCTGGCGGTCAATGTCCCCGTGCCGCTGCTGCTCGCCGACGATTTCGTGGCGCTGGTCGGCGAGGCGCTGGATGGCGCAGGCCTCGCGCCCGGACGGCTCGAGCTCGAGATCAGCGAGGCGGTGTTCTTCGGCGATGCGAGCGTGGTCGACCGCACGCTCGCCGCGCTGTTCCGGCTCGGGGTGCGGCTGACGCTGGACGAGTTCGGCAGCGGCTATTCCTCGCTCGCGTACCTGCGCCGCGCGCCTTTCGATGCGATCAAGATCGACCAGAAGCTGGTCGCCGAGGCCGAGCGCCACGATGCGCGCGAGATGGGCCTTGTGCGCGCGATCGTCGCGCTGGCAGGCGCGCTGCAGATGGACACGATGGCGGGCGGGATCGAGAGCGCGGGACTACTCGCGGCGCTCACCGAATGCGGCTTGCGTTATCTCCAGGGCCCGATCTTCAGCGAACCGGCCGAAGCCGAAGCGGTGATCGCCGAGATGGCAGGCGGCAGCTGGAAGATCGACCCGGGCTCCGAACGCACCCGCCGCGCACGCCGCCGCACGGTGTTCCGCAAGATCCAGGTGATCCACGACGACTACGCCTACGAGGTGACGCTGCGCAACCTCTCCAAGTCGGGCGCGCTGATCGAGGGGTTGGCGAATGTGCCCAAGGGCACGCAATTCGTGGTCGACCTCGGCGGCGGCCAGCTCGCGGTGGCGACAGTGACGCGCTCCAACGGCGACGTGCAGGGGCTGGAGTTCGAGCAGTCGCTGATCGAGGACGGCTCGGGCGGCCTGTGCACCCGCAACCGCGTCTCGCCCTACGCACTCGCCGCAGCCGGCGCCCCGCTCGCGCCGCTTGCCCCGGGCAAGTTCATGGGGCTGGCACAGGGCTCGGCCGTGCCCAAGTTCGGCTACGCGCTTCCCCTGCGCGGCGAGGCGGTCTGAGGCCCTTGGGGCAGTTGCGTTTTTGGCGAATGACAAGGCGGTGACCGGGCGCTACATCGCGCGGCGATGACTGACCTCTCCCATATCCGCAATTTCTCCATCATCGCGCACATCGACCATGGCAAGTCGACGCTGGCTGACCGGCTGATCCAATTCACCGGGGGCCTCACCGCGCGCGAGATGTCCGAGCAAGTCCTTGATAACATGGACATCGAGAAGGAGCGCGGCATCACCATCAAGGCGCAGACCGTGCGCCTCAACTACACCGCCAAGAACGGCGAAACTTACCAGCTCAACCTGATGGACACCCCCGGCCACGTCGACTTCGCCTACGAGGTCTCGCGCAGCCTCGCCGCCTGCGAGGGCGCGCTGCTCGTCGTCGACGCCGCGCAGGGGGTCGAGGCCCAGACCCTCGCCAACGTCTACCAGTCGATCGAGCACGATCACGAAATCGTCCCCGTCATCAACAAGATCGACCTCCCCGCCGCCGAGCCCGACAAGGTCCGCGCCGAGATCGAGGACATCATCGGATTGGACGCCTCCGAGGCCGTCCTCGCCTCCGCCAAGTCGGGCATCGGCATCGAGGAAGTGCTCGAAGCCGTCGTCGCCAAGATCCCGGCCCCCAAGGGCACCACCGAAGCCCCGCTCAAGGCCAGCCTCGTCGACTCCTGGTACGACCCCTATCTCGGCGTCGTCATCCTCGTGCGCGTGATCGACGGCAAGCTCACCAAGGGCCTCCAGATCAAGTTCATGCAGGGCGGCACCCAGCACCTCGTCGACCGCGTCGGCTGCTTCACCCCCAAGCGCACCGACCTTGCCGAGCTCGGGCCCGGCGAGATCGGCTTCATCACCGCGCAGATCAAGGAAGTCGAACAGGCCCGCGTCGGCGACACCATCACCACGGTCAAGGGCGGGGCGACCGAGGCGCTGCCGGGCTACAAGGAAGTCCAGCCCGTGGTCTTCTGCGGCCTCTTCCCGGTCGACGCTGCCGACTTCGAGAAGCTGCGCGAAAGCATCGCCAAGCTGCGCCTCAACGATGCGAGCTTCTCCTTCGAGATGGAGTCCTCCGCGGCGCTGGGCTTCGGCTTCCGCTGCGGCTTCCTCGGCCTCCTCCACCTCGAGATCATCCAGGAACGCCTCAGCCGCGAATACGACCTCGACCTCATCACCACCGCGCCCAGCGTCGTCTACCGCATCCACCTCGGCCATTCGAAGACCGAGGACGCCAAGACCATCGACATCCACAACCCCGCCGACTGGCCCGACACCAACCGCATCGAGTCGATCGAGGAGCCGTGGATCAAGGCGGTGATCTACACCCCCGACGAATACCTCGGCGCGATCCTCAAACTGTGCCAGGACCGCCGCGGCATCCAGACCGAACTCACCTATGTCGGCGGCCGCGCGCAGGTGAGCTACGAGCTGCCATTGAACGAAGTGGTGTTCGACTTCTACGACCGCCTGAAGTCGATCTCGCGCGGCTACGCCAGCTTCGACTACGAGCAGATCGGCACCCGCGAGGGCGACCTCGTGAAGATGAATATTCTTGTAAATAACGAGCCCGTGGATGCCTTGTCGTTGATCGTCCACCGTGCGAACGCAGAGGAGCGGGGACGCGGCATGTGCGAACGCCTCAAGGACCTCATCCCCCGCCACCTGTTCAAGATCCCGATCCAGGCCGCGATCGGCGGCAAGGTGATCGCCCGCGAGACCATCGCCGCCCTGCGCAAGGACGTGACCGCCAAGTGCTATGGCGGGGACATTACCCGGAAGAAGAAGCTGCTCGAGAAGCAGAAGAAGGGGAAGGCGCGGATGCGGGAGTATGGCAACGTCAGTATTCCTCAGGAAGCCTTTATCGCTGCTCTCAGAATGGGTGAGGAGTGACTTTCACCCCTCCCGCTTGCGGGAGGGGCAGGGGGTGGGCCTGTCCTAAAGTGGCTCGCTGCGCTCGCTCCCACCCCTAACCCCTCCCGCAAGCGGGAGGGGGATCAAACTAGAAGCAAGAGAGTGTACTCTAGGCTGCGGGCGGCTGCGGGTTAGGCCATTTGGAAGCGAAGCTGGCCGAAGGCCACCTCGTGGCCGCGGCTGATCCTTTTTGGTAGAGGCGGCGTCATGTGCGGCTTAGAGATGGACAATAAGGCCTCATAGGAGCCCGAATTGCCGATAAGCATTGTCGTCGTAGTAACCCAGTCCTCCGCCATTAGGAAGGTTATTTGGGCCAAATTGTGCCATCGCCGCATCTAGTGCCTTTCTGTTGAAAGGGATATGTATGACACTTGCGGTGCCGTTTTCGATCCTTTCTTTCAGCGCGGCGGGCCAAAGCTGAGACAAGGCTTTTGGGTTCCTTATTACACCTTCGCCAGGATACGTTGCAATGATTGGAATTTTACAATTATCCACTGCATAAGAAATCTCATACGGAACGAAGTCTCTATCATTCTTTGTTGTCGATCCGACAATAAGAACCATATTCTTTGAAGAGTCTAGTCGAGCTCTGAGGCTTCTTTTTACTGTCTCTGCTCGACTTGTATCCCTAACTGCTGCCACCTTTTCGTGACTATTTACGAACTTAAACTCAATTTCGTCGTTCTCATGCCACGCCTTTAGCATTCGATAGTATCTTATGTCTGATGCTGTGGGGTCTGTTTTCCCCTCGGCGTGGAAAGCGATGTAGGTGCCGTTTCGATAAACCATTATCGCGTCATCCAGTCTCTTTTGATTTCACGCAGATCAATGTGTTCAAAGCAGTCATCATGTACGATGATGCGTACCTGCTTCGGAATGCCATATTTTCTTCCGTAGTCGACCAGCCTTAATGTGATAAGCCTCAGAAGATGTTGAGGATCAACGTTTATCCCTGATAGGCCGTTGCCCATAAGGGGCATAGCTAGAGGGTCTCCTGAGCCATGATGCAAGACACTCTCAAGGCCTCCAGTCATCGCATCCCAAAGCATCGGTACGTCGGCGTATGCCTTATGCGTTCTTAAATCAGTCTTTGACAAGGCAACAAGAAATGCTCTGCGGCTACCGTTCTGAAGTATCGCAGTAGTACCAATCTTGTAAGCAGTGCTTGGCAAGCCAGGTCTAGGGATATCGGTTCCATTCGTCCCGCGAAGCGAAGTGTCTACAGCGGCGCGGAACCGAATTTCGTCGCCGGCGAAAATCTTCGTGATAAATTGGCCATGTACAGATCGTGAAGATATTACATCTCCGAGCCGACTGTCAAAGAATTCATTTACTGAAAACAGCCAATTCGCATCCTCTGCGAATATGTCGCCAAATTTTATAGTTATATAGCTGTCGATCGTCGGTATCTTGAACGTGATTTTCCGCGGTTCATAAACGTAACTTAAGAAGCCGAGTAGCGCAGCTAAAAAGACCAAAGCAAAGAAGGTCTGACCGTTGTTCTTCAGCCATGAGGCAAGGTCATCGGAAATGACCTGTCCTATTTCCGTAAGGAGCCAGACGCCGCCGACTGCGCTGAGCGCTCGAGAAAGTCCCAAGAGCCAACGGCGTCGAATGCCAACGAGAAAAGATTGAGCAACGTTTGCGGCCATCGTGGCTAACATTGTGCTCGCACCGTCAATGCGTTGCAACGCTGCCTTCCGGCAGCTTCCACAACTGAGTAGCGCATTCAAGCTTTTGGCTAAACGAAAGTATGCAGCGCTATAGGGTGTTTAGCAGCCGCGGCAAAGCCGTGGCCATGAGGTGGCCTTCGGCCAGCTTCGCTTCCGAACGGGTTCACCCCTCGCTGCGCTTCGGGCCGCCCCGCCGGCCGGGGCGGGTGATGCGCTGACGCGCGCCGGCTTCCAGCTTGCCGTTTGCTGGGCAAACGACTGCGCTGCGCGCCTTCACCTTCACCTGCCCCTCCACCACCTTTGGTGGTCCCCCTCCCCTGAAGGGGAGGATCAGTGCGCCTCGCCTCTCAGGGGTCGAAGTTGTCATCCTTCAGCGTCCATGTGGTCTTAGGCGGCGGCGCGGGCTTGGGTTTGCCGTAGCTCCACCCTTCGGGCGGGTGCTGCGGCGGCTCCTCCTCCGCCTCGCGCACCGGCGCGGGGAGGGCAGGAGGCTCGACCGGGTCGTAATAGTTGGTGGGGGTGTTGATATCGCCGCCCGCGATCCGGCGCGTGCGTTCGTCGGCGTTAGCCGCGGCGAGGTCGCGGTCGCGCAGCTCGGCGAAGCGGGCGAAGGCGGCGAGGGTTTCCTCGCTGAGGACGGCGCGGCGCTCGGGGCGTTCGCGTTCGATGCGGCGGCGGATCTCCATGATCTTGCGGTCGATGCTCGCGCGCACCTCGGCGGCGGAGACATTGGGCCGCTCGGCCTCCCACTCCTTGCGCCACTGCTTCTTCAATCGGTCGAGCTGCATCTGGCTGACCGCGTTGAGGCCTCTCGGCCCGCCGCCCGCGGCAAAGCGCTCGGGCGCGCGGTTGCGCAGCATGAACATCAGGAGCCGGTCATTGTGCTTGATGCGGGTGCCGATGAGCTTGCCGTAGGAATAGACCGGCTCCTCGGTGCCGTTGAGGGCGCGGTCCATGGCGACGTCCTCGATCCGCTGGATGCCGAGCGCGAGGGCGGCTTCCCAGGCGGCGCGGAATTCCTCGGCGCCGGGCTGGCGGCGCAGGTGGTAGGCGCCGACGCTGCTCATGTCGACCGCGCGGGCGGCGGCCTCGACCGAGCCGGTGTCGGCGAGCGCTTCGATGAAGCCGCGCTGGCGCTCGGGGGTCCAGCCGTCGTGGCGCTGGTACTGGCGGGGGACGGGGGTGAAGGCGGGGAGCTCTCCTGCGGACACGGGGAGCCGGGCGGAGCGGGGGTCTTTGCGGCGGGTCATGGAGGGAGGGAAACACATTTCGCGCGTGTAGGAAAATGTGCGGGAGGGCGCGCCGCGGCAGAGCCGCGTCGTCGAACGGGTCGGCTGACGCCGCCCGCCGGCCGGGCTTGCCGCCTCTTGTTTGCAAGTCTGGCGACTTGCGCACAGGGCGTCAGCCTTCACTTGGCGTTCAGGGCGGGCCTCGTTATAGGAGCGGGCATGTCGATCAAGCTCCCCACTCGTGTCGCGCAGGCCGCGCTCGCCGCTTTCACTCTTGCGGGCCTTTCGGCCTGTGCCGGGGGCGGGGGGGAGAAGGACGTCGCCTATGTCGCGCGCGATGTCGAATCGCTCTATGCCGAGGCGCAGCGGCGGCTCGACCGGGGGAACACGCTCCAGGCCGCGGCGCTGTTCGACGAGGTGGAGCGCCAGCACCCCTATTCGCCCTGGGCCCGCCGCGCGCAGCTGATGAGCGCCTTCAGCTACTACATCGCGCGCGATTACAACAAGGCGATCCAGAACGCGCAGCGGTTCCTGTCGATCCACCCGGGGAACAAGGACGCGCCTTACGCCTACTACCTGATCGCGCTCTCCTATTACGAGCAGATCAGCGACGTGAACCGCGACCAGAAGATCACCGAGCAGGCGCAAACTGCGCTGCGCGAGGTCAACCGGCGCTTCCCGCAGAGCGAATACGCCGCCGACGCGCGGCTGAAGCTTGACCTTGTCGCCGATCACCTTGCGGGCAAGGAGATGGAGATCGGGCGCCACTACCAACGCATGGGCCTGTGGCTTGCCGCCGACATGCGGTTCCGCAACGTGGTCGAGAAGTTCGACACCACCAGCCACACCCCCGAGGCGCTCTACCGCCTGTGCGAGAGCAGCCTTGCCCTGGGCGTGCCGACCGAAGCGGTGAAGTACGCCGCGGTGCTGGGCGCGAACTACCCCGGCAGCGAATGGTACGAGCGCGCCTTCAAGCTGGTGAACAAGAACGCCGAGGGCGTCACGGCGTCGTAATCCTTCGCCCGCCGCTCTTCGGCGGCCCTCAGGGCAGGCCGGCGAACGCTTTCACCACCCACCTCTGCGCAAGCCTGATCGCCGGGATCCGCCGCAAGTCGCGGTGGACGATCAGCCACGGCTGGCGGCTCGGCAGGGCCGAAGGCGGCGGAATCTCGGTCAACGTGCCCGCCCGAACAGCGAAGGGCACCGGCAACAGCGCGACACCCGCGCCCGCCAATGCTGCGGCCAGCAATCCGCGCGTGCTGCCCGTCCGCATCGCTACCGCATCCGAAAGCCCGTGGCGCGTCACCCAATCGAGCTCGGGCAGACGACCATAGCTGTCGTCATAGATCAGCAGGCGCTCGGCCCTGAGGTCGATCGCCGCAGGCTCGCGGCCCGCAAGGTAATCGGCCGACGCGAAGAGCCCGAGCCGGATGTCGGCGAGCCTGCGGGCATAGAGGCTTGCGCCCTCGGGCCTGACCATGCGGATCGCAAGGTCGGCGTCGCGGCCGGCGAGGCTCACCACGTCGGCTTGCGATTGCAGGTGAAGCGGGAAGTCCGCGCCCATCTCCCACAGCTGCGCGAGCGCCGGGGCGAGGACGTCGGAGATCACGAATTCGGTCGCCGAGATGCGCACCGGCATGGTCTTGCTCCCCTGCCTGAGGCTTTCCGCCACCCGCTCGACGCGGCGCATCTGCTCGGCAATGGGGGAAGCGGCTTCGGCAATGGCAAGACCGGCGCCGGTCAACCGCACGCCATCGGTGCGCCGATCGACAAGTTGCAGCCCGAGCGAAGCCTCCAAAGTCTCGATCCGCCGCGACACGGTCGATATGGCCACCCCACGCGCCTTCGCAGCCGCGCTGAGGGTGCCTGTATCGCGGATCGCGAGAAGGTCTTCGAGGTCTTGTGGATCGAGAGGCAAGAGCTCGTTCCTTTGCACTAACGGAAAACCGCTTTGCCATATCGCAAGCTGCTGCCCGACTGGCAATCGACTATCCGTCCGCCATGACAAGGATGGAGACGATGGTGGCCACTCACGCAGACGCTTTTCGTGGCACGCGTACAGCGGGCTTCTGGCTCGCGCTCGCAATTGCTGCCTTGCAAGGGCTCAACGCGGTCCGCGCGCTGATCGATCCGCAAGGCTTCGCCACCTACATGGGGCTGCCTGTCGATGAGCCGAGCGCGCTTGCCTGGGTGCAGGTCTATGGTCTGCGCGCGGGTTTCATCGCCTTGCTCACCGCGGTGCTGCTGGCGCGCGGTGACTTTGCGGCGCTGCGCTGGATGGCGCTGGCCGCGCTGGTGATGCCATTGGGAGATGCCTGGCTCGCCGCAAGCGCGGGTGCCGGTGCGGCGATTGTCGGGCGGCATCTCGCGATTGCAGTGGTTTTGCTGGTCGCATCGCACTTCCTCGGGCGCGCCGCCCGGGCGCAGAGGTCGGCATGAGCGGCTTCCTCACCCGCCTGGGCGCGCGGCTCGACACACGGGGCGGCGCCGCGAAGATGGCGCGGTTCCGGTCCGGCTGGCCCGCGAAAGCGACGCCGCAGGTCAAGTTCCATCGCACCGCCAAGGTGCAATACCGCTACCTCGAGGCGGGCAGCGGCCCGACGATCGTGTTCACCTGCGATCCGCCGATGACGATTGAGGTCTACGGGCCGCTGGTCGCGGTCTTCGAGCGCCAATTCCGGGTGATCGCCGTCGAGCTGCCCGCGATGGGCTTTTCCGCCGCAACGGGGGATTATGGCTTCGGCTTTCGCGAGACCAACGATGACCTTGCCGGTTTCCTGCGCGCGGTAGCGGGCGAGGGGAGCATCTTTGCCTTCTCCTGCGCCGCCAGCCTCGCCGCGCTCGACATTGCAGCGCGAATGCCGGAACTTGCCTCGCACCTCGCGCTGATACAGGCCGGCGGCACCGAGGCCTTTGCGATCTGGAAGGCAGGGCGCGATCCCAAGGGCATTCTCGCAAAGCCGGTCCTCGGCCAGATCGCGATGGCCCGGATGGCGCCGAAGCGCATGCCGCAATGGTACGGCCTGTCGGTCGGACGCAAGAAGCAGATCCCGCATTTCTGCGCCTGTGCCGAGCGTTCCTTTGCCGAGGGCGCGATGTGGTCGCTGGCAAGCGCCTACCAGATCTACATGAGCCAGCGGGACGAGTTGCCCCGACCGCCCCAGCCTATCCTTTCGATGTGGGGCGCATCCGATCGCTCGCACCCGGCGCGCAACGAACATTCGCTGGCGCGGCTGTATGAAGGCGTGCGGACGGTGACTTTCGATGACCTCGGCCATACACCCGAACTCGAGGCGCCCGAACGGGTGCTGGCGGAGGTGCGGAGCTTTGTGGCGACGGGGTAGGCCGGGGCGCTGCGCTCCCGTTGCCTGTGATCTTGCCGATGGCGCTCTGGCCCGCGGGTGCGGCGGCTATTCCGTCCGTCCCGCCCCCGCCAGCCGATAGCCTAGCGCCGGTTCGTTGAGGATCAGCGTCGGGGCCGCCGGATCCTCCTCCAGCTTCTGCCGCAGCGCGCGGATTGCGACTCTCAGGTAGTCGATGCTGTCCTCGTGCGCCGGGCCCCACACGGCGCGCAGCAGGTGGCGATGAGTGAGGACGCGGCCGGCGTGGCGGGCGAGTTCGGCCAGCACCGCGAATTCCTTGGGCGTAAGGTGCACCTCCTCGCCCGCGCGCGAAACGCGGTGGCGGAACAGGTCGATTGTCAGCGGACCGCAGATGATCGGCTCCTGATCCTCGCCGGGCGAGAGGTCGACGAGATTGTCGACATAGCGCTGGAGCATCGCCGCCTCGCTCGCGACCGCGCCCGCCGCATCCTTGTCGCCCGGAGTGCGCCGCAGGGTCTTCGCCGCCGTCTGGATCGCGTGGAGGCGCGGCTTCACGTCCTCGCCGATCGAGGCGAGCAGCACCGCGCGCATCCGGTCACGCTCCTTCGCGGCGATTCCCGCCGCGGCCTCGGCCTCGAGCCGCGCGCGTTCGAGCGCGAGGGCCGCCTGATCGAGCAGGTTGCCGAGCAATTCGCGCGTCGTCTCGCTCACCGGCGAGCGCCCATCGGGCCGCGCTAGCCCGACCGCGGCGTGGGTCTTGCCCGCGCCCACCACGGGGTGGAACTGCCAGTCGGTCGGGCTGACATGGGCGATCCCGCGCCCCGTGACGCGCCGCTCTTCGATGGCAGCGGCAAGCGCGGCGTGATCATTGGGCGCGAGCGTCGGGCTGGCGGGCAGGTCGGCGAGCACCTGCGGCGGGTCTTCATTGGCGGCGAAGACCACATGGCAATCGAACAGCCGCGCGAGGTCTTCGGTGACGACCTCGGCGATGCTCTCGCGGTCGGTGCAGGGGATCAGGCGGCGAGCGAGGCCGGCGATGGTGGCGTTGCGCGCGGCGCTCGCGGCGGCGAGCTGGGTCTGGGTGCGCATCGCGCTCGCCAGCTGGCTCGTCACGACCGCAACCAGAAACAGCGCGGCCACGGTGAGGATGTCCGCCGCGCTGGTGATCTGGAGCGTGTGGTAAGGCTCGGTGAAGAAGAAATTGAAGGCGAGCGTCGCCAGCAGCGATACGCCGAGCGAAGGCCACAGCCCGGCATAGCGCGCGGTCAGCAGCACGGGCGGGAGATAGAGCAGCACAATCGGCGCGGCGCCCCATCCGGGTGCGATCAGCAGGCCCGCAAGCGTCGCGAGCAGTGTCAGCAGCAGGCCGAGTGCAAAGCCGAGCGCGCGCGCGCCGGTGCCGGGAGTGGCTGAAAGCGGAGTTGAGGCAGGGTCTGTCATGCCCCGCAAGATGCGCCGCAAAGGCCCGCGCGCCAAGCCATTCCACTCCCGGCGACCTGCAATCCACATGGAATCTTTATGCGCTTCGGGCGCACATGAAGGCGCATGAACACAGCATCCCCCGCGGCTCTGGCCGCCTCCGCCGCCACCCCCCATCATGGCCCCCGCGATCCCCTGCCCCTGCTGATGCTGGGCGCAATCGGGGTGGTCTATGGCGATATCGGCACCTCCCCGCTCTATGCATTGAAGGAAAGCTTCGTCGGGCCGCATCCCCTGAGCGTCGACCGGCTGCACGTCTTCGGCGTGCTGAGCCTGATCTTCTGGTCGCTGATGCTGATCGTGACGGTCAAATATGTCCTCGTCGCGATGCGCGCCGACAACAAGGGCGAGGGCGGCTCCTTCGCGCTGCTCGCGCTGCTTTCGCGCCATGTCGCGGGCAGGCGGACCACCGCGGTGCTGGTCACGCTGGGCGTGCTCGCCGCGTCGCTGTTCTACGGCGATGCGATGCTGACCCCGGCGATCTCGGTGCTCTCGGCGGTCGAGGGGCTGACCATCGTCAATCCCGCATTGGAGGCGCTGGTATTGCCGATTGCGGTGGTGATCCTGATCGGCCTTTTCCTGATCCAGAGCCGCGGCACGGCCAAGGTCGGCGCGCTGTTCGGCCCCGTGGTGCTGGTCTATTTCGCGACGCTGGCCACGCTCGGCATCGTCAACATCGCCGCGCGGCCCGAGATCCTCGGCATTCTCAATCCCTACCACGCCGCCGCCTTCTTCGCCTACGACCCGCGCACCGCCTTCCTCGCGATGGGCTCGGTGTTCCTCGCGGTGACGGGGGCCGAGACGCTCTATGCCGACATGGGGCATTTCGGGCGGCGCGCGGTGGCGTTCAGCTGGCTCGGAGTCGCTTACCCCTGCCTGATGCTCAACTACATGGGGCAGGGCGCGCTGCTGCTGGCGAACCCGCAAGCGGCAGAGAACCCCTTCTATCTGATGGCTCCCGAATGGGCGCGCCTGCCGCTGGTGCTGATCGCCACCGCGGCGACGATCATCGCCAGTCAGGCGGTGATTTCGGGTGCTTTCTCGGTCACGCATCAGGCGGTGCAGCTCGGTTTCCTGCCGCGCTTCAGGACGCTCCAGACCAGCGCGAAGGCGGCGGGGCAGATCTATATTCCGGCGGTCAACTGGGGCCTGCTCGCCATGGTGCTGGTGCTGGTGCTGGGCTTCCGCGAATCGACCCGGCTCGCCTCGGCCTATGGCATCTCGGTAATCGGGACGATGATCATCACGACGATGATGCTCGCCTTCCTCGTCTTCCGCGTGTGGCGCTGGAACAAGCTGCTTGCGGGCGCGACGATCGCGCTGTTCGCATTGGTTGACGGGATCTACTTCGCCTCGAACATCGCCAAGATCCCCGATGGCGGCTGGTTCCCGCTGGCGGTGGCGGGGGTGCTGTTCACGCTGCTGACGACCTGGGCGACGGGCCGGAGGATCATGCGCTCGGCGATGGCCGAGGGCGATCTGGCCCTGCCGCAGTTCATCGCCTCGATCGCGGGATCGGTGCACCGGGTGAGGAACACCGCGGTCTATCTCTCGGCCTCGGAAGTTGGCGTGCCCTCGGCACTGCTGCACAACCTGAAGCACAACCAGGTGCTTCACGCGCGGGTGCTGATCGTGACGGTCAAGGTCGAGGAAGTGCCGCAGGTCGCTGCCGCCACCCGCGCGGTGGTGCAGGACGAGGGCGAGGGCTTCTACCGCGTGATCCTGCGTTACGGCTTCATGGAGGATATCGACATTCCGCGCGATCTCGCCGCGCTCGAGACCGCCTGCGGGCCCTTCGATCCGATGGCGACGAGCTATTTCCTCGGCCGCCAGAAGCTGATCCCGAGCGCCGATCACCCCGGCATGGCGCGCTGGCGCGAGGGGCTGTTCGCGTGGATGTCGCAGAGTTCGGAGAGCGCGATGGAGAGCTTCAAGCTGCCCACCAACCGCGTGGTCGAGCTGGGGAGCCAGTTGCAGATCTGAAGGCGCGCCTGCTCACTCCCCCGCCATCGCCGCGCGCAGCACGCGCACGAGGCTTGCCGGATCGAGCGGCTTGGTCAGCACCGGGGCGGCGGCCATCGCGGGGGGGAGCTGGCCGGCGCTGAACCCGGTCACCACCACGAAGGGAATGCCGCGCGCGGCGAGCGCCTCGCACACCGGCAGGCTGCTCACCCCGCGCAGGCTTGCGTCGAGCACGGCGGCATCGCAGGGGTCGTCCCCGGCCAGCAGCTCGAGCGCGGCGCCGAGTTTGGGGCAGGGGCCGAGCACGGTCATCCCGGCGCTCTCCAGCGCCTCGGCGATTTCCTGCGCGATGAAATATTCGTCCTCCACGATCAGGATGCGCGCGCTCATGGAGGCCTCCTAGCGCAAAGCGGGCTCGGGATCACCGGTCTCGATGATGCTGGCGAGCGGGCATTCCATCGCCCATGCGAACCCTTCCGGATCGAAGCGGCTCTCGACCTCGGCGTCGAGCGCATTGCGCACCATGTCGCCGATCACCACCCAGCCGAAACCGCTCGCGGAGGGCGGCGTGACGGGCGGTCCGCCGCTTTCGTTCCAGGTCATGGTGAAGTCGCTCCCCTTGCGCGCCCATGCCAGCTGCACCTCCCCCCCGTCCTGCGACAGCGCGCCATGCTTGGCGGCATTGGTGACGAGTTCGTGGAGCGCCATGCCGAGCGTCTGCACCGCGGGCGCGGCCAGCGCGATATCCTCGCCCGCGATCAGGATGCGGCTGCCGATCAGGTCCTTGTAATGCGCCAGCTGCGCGGCCACCAGCGCCTGCAGCCCGACCCCGCGCCACGCGTTCTTGACCAAGAGGTCCTGCCCGGCGGCGAGCGACTGGATGCGCGCGGCGAAGTTCGTCAGGAACGTCTCGTGATCGGCCCCGCTGGTGCGCCGCGCGACCGAGAGCACCACCGCGAGCAGGTTCTTGGCGCGGTGGTTGACCTCGCCCAGCAGCAGCCGGATGTGGCTTTCGCGGTCCTTCTGCTCGGTGATGTCGAGATTTGTGCCGACCACCCAGTCGCCCGCGCTGCCGTCAGGGCCGGTGCGCACCACTTCGACCGCGCGCAGATGCCGCTCGCGCCCGTCGTCGCCGCGGCGGATGCGGAATTCGTTGACCACGGTCCCGTCGCGCCGCGCTTCCATTTCCCGGATGCTGTCGGGCGCGGGCACGTCATCGGGGTGCAGCCGGGCGAGATATTCGTCGAGAGGGAGCGTGCCGTCAGGCGTCGGGGCGATGCCGTAGAGGGCGAACATGGTGTCGTCCCAGTGGATCGTCCCGCTCGGCTTGTGCCATTGCCAGATGCCGATCCCGGCGGTCTGGGTCGCAAGGTGGGTCTTGATCTCGCTCTCGCGCAGCGCGTCCAGCGCCTGGCGCAGCTCTTCGGCCTGCTGCGCCTTTTCCGCGGCCAGATCGAGGCTGGTCTGCCGCTGGGCGCGCAGGGCCCGGTTGGCGACGCGCATCCCGTGGATCAGGGCCAGATCGGTCGCGACCACGAAGACGTAGAGCCCGAGCGCGACCTCGGCTCCGGCAAGCTGGAAGCTGCGGCCCGGCGAGATGAAATAATACCACGCCACCAGACCGCACAGCGCTCCCGATAGTATCCCCGCGCGCAGGCCGAACAGGAAGGCGGTGAGGATGACGGCGGGGAAGAAGGTGACATACGGAAAGCCCGGCGGCAGCGCCGGATCGACCAGCACCCTGAGGCCCCAGGCGGCCGCGAAGATGGCGAGGGTTCCGGCCAGCCGGGTGAGCGGGCCGAAGTCGGCAATCTGGACGCGCGCGATCCACGGCAACACGCCGCCGGATTGTTCGGAAACGGAACCGTCCTGCCCCATCGCGACCACCTGCATCCTGCCCTCGCGCGCAGCGGCCGGCGCAGTGCCGGTGCCGCGCGCAAGGGAGCGGGAGCCCGATCGGCGCTCCCGGTGCAGCGATTGGCGCGCAAATCGCGCCAAGGTCAAGACGGACCGTGAAAGGCAGGCACTCCGGGGCGCTTGCGGCTTGGGGATTGGGCCAGCCTTCCCGCGTGACGCGGCCCGATGGCTGCGCTATCCGCTTGGACGGCCATGCTCACCCGTCTCTCGATCCGCAATATCGTCCTTATCGAAGCGCTCGATCTCGATTTCGCGCGCGGGCTCGGCGTGCTGACGGGGGAGACGGGGGCGGGCAAGTCGATCCTGCTCGACGCGTTGGGCCTCGTGCTGGGAGACCGGGCGGAGACGTCGCTGGTGCGCGCGGGCGAGGAGCGGGCGAGCGTCACCGCCAGTTTCGAATTCGCCGCCCTGCCGCCTGTCGTGGCCGCCGCTCTGGACGAGGCCGAGATCGCGCTCGAGCCGGGCGAGCCGCTGATGATCCGCCGTCAGGTGCGGGCCGACGGGGGCTCGAAGGCCTTCATCAACGATCAGCCCGCGAGCGTCGCGCTGCTGCGTGAACTCGCCCCGGCGCTGGTCGAACTCCACGGCCAGCACGATGATCGCGGGCTGGTGAACCCGCGCGGGCACCGGATGCTGCTCGACCGCTATGCCGGGACGGACGTTGCGGGTCTCGAACGCACCTATGCCGACTGGGCCCGCGCCGAGGCGCAGCTTTCCGAGGCGCGCAACGCGGTGGAGCAGGCCAAGGCCGATCAGGATTTACTCATCGCCCACCTTGCCGAATTGTCGGCTCTGGAGCCGGTCGCGGGCGAGGAGGAGCGCCTCGCGCTGACCCGCGCCGATATGCAGAAGGGCGAGAAACTCTCGGGCGATCTCGAGGACCTGCGGCACCTGTGGGAGGGTTCGGATTCGCCGCTCGCGGCGCTGCGGGTGGCGGCGCGGCGGCTGGATCGCATCGCCGAACAGCATCCGCTGCTGGCCGAAGCGCTCGCCGCGCTCGATCGCGCGGTGATCGAGGCGAGCGAGGCCGAGGACAAGCTGCGGCTCGCGGCCGAGGCGCTGGTCCACGATCCGATGGCGCTCGAACGCGCCGAAACCCGCCTGTTCGATCTGCGCGCCGCGGCCCGCAAGCACCGCTGCGAGGTCGATGATCTGCCTGAATTGATGCGCACCATGCGCGCCCGCCTCGACGCGATCGAGGGCGGGGAGGCGCAGCTCGATGCTTTGGAAGCCGCGGCCAAGGAAGCGCGCCTCGCCTATGTCGAGGCCGCCGGCAAGGCCCACGCCGCGCGGGTCGCGGGGGCAGAGCGGCTCGACGCAGCGGTGGCGGCCGAGCTCGCGCCGCTGAAGCTCGACGCGGCGAAATTCCGCACGCAGGTGACCCCGCTCCCCGAGGAGCGCTGGGCGGCGTCGGGCATGGATGCGGTGGAGTTTCTCATCTCGACCAACCCCGGCGCGGATTTTGCACCGCTGGCCAAGATTGCGTCGGGGGGCGAGCTGTCGCGCTTCATCCTCGCCCTGAAGGTGGCGCTTGCCGAAAAGGGCGGGGCGGCGACGATCATTTTTGATGAAATCGACCGCGGGGTGGGCGGTGCGGTGGCTTCCGCGATTGGCGAGCGCCTCGCCCGGCTGGCCTCGCAGGAGGGGCAATTGCTGGCGGTGACCCACTCGCCGCAAGTCGCGGCGCGCGGCTCGCAGCACTACCTCATCGCCAAGGCCTCCTCGGGGACGGTGACGAAGACATCCGTCGTGCTGCTCGACCACGCCGGGCGGCAGGAGGAAATCGCGCGGATGCTCTCCGGCGCCGAGGTGACGCCCGAGGCCCGCGCGCAGGCGGACCGGTTGCTGGAGGGGGTGTGAGTTCCGACAAGGGACTTCACCACCCCCCGGCCCCCTCCTTTGAAGAGGAGGGGGAGAATGGCACCAAAGCCCCCTCCTCTTCAGAGGAGGGGGTTGGGGGTGGTGGCGTCACGGCAGAGACACTCAGGCTCCGCGCCCGCGCCATGCGCAACAACCCGACCGAGCCGGAAAAGCGCCTCTGGATGGCGCTGCGCTCGAGCCGCTTCGAGGGCTTCAAGTTCCGCAGGCAGGACGTGATCGGTCACCGCATCGTCGACTTCTTCTGTCCGGCGCGCGGGGTGATCGTCGAGGTTGACGGGCACACGCATGACGCCGAGGTTGATGCGCTGCGCGACGCACGGATGCTGCGGGACTTCGGCTTTGCGACCGTGCGGTTCACGAATGAGGATGTGATGCGAAATCTCGACGGGTGTCTGATGCGCTTGCAGGAGGTGCTTGCGGCAACGCCGGAGCGCTGGAGCGGGCGGGTGACGCGCAACTCACGGCACCACCCCCCGACCCCCTCCTCTAAAGAGGAGGGGGAGTGATGAGGCGGTGCCCAAAAAGCCCCCTCCTCTTTAGAGGAGGGGGTTGGGGGTGGTGGAGTGCTTTACTCCTCGCCGCCTGCTCCCCCGCCAAAGCCCCCGAGGAGGCCCCCGCCGCCGTGCAGCCGAACAATGCGACCTATGGCACCGATGCCAACCTCGCCGCCTCGAAGCCGGACGCTATCCTGCGCTATGCCGACCACCCGCGCGGGTTTGCGGAACTCAGGGTCCCGCAAGGCAAAGGCCCGTTCCCGCTCGCGGTGATCTATCATGGCGGGTGCTGGAAGACCGGGATCGCCTCGCAGGCCTACATGGCCCCGCTCGCCACGCGCTGGCAGCAGCTCGGCATCGCCACGCTCAATGTCGATTACCGTGAGGTCGGCGACGGGGGCGGTTGGCCGGGGTCGTTCAAGGACTGGGCCGCTTCCGCAAGGCTGATCGACGAGGTTGCGGCGAAATACCCCATCGACCGCGCCCGCGTCACCCTCGCCGGGCATTCGGCGGGAGCCTTGCCCGCGCAGTGGCTGGCGCGCGCCGACGGCCCGGGCGGGCCGGTCGGCGCGCGCTCTGCCCTGAAGGTGCGAGGGTCGATCGTGCTCGACGGGCCGGGCGATGTCGGGGCCGAGCAGCCCGCTTTCGATGCGCTGTGCCAATTCTCTGCAGTAGAGCCCTTCATGGGCGCCGCTCCGGCTGCCGATCCGGCACGCTATGCGGCGATCTCGCCCGCGACCCGCGCGCCGGAGCTTGCGCAAATCCTGTTCGTGCAGGCCAAGCTCCCCGCGCCCTCGGCAGCGACCCAGGCAGCACTCGCGCGCGACGGGGGGACAGTCACGGTGCGCGAGAACGCAGGGGCGAGCCATTTCGCCATCATCACGCCCGGCAACCCGGTCTACGAGGCCAACGAGGCGGCGATGCTGGCGGTCATCAAGTGACGGTTTGCTGCGGCCTGCGGGCGCGCTAATTGTCGGACAACGACAAGGGGGGAGACGACCATGAGACACCTGATCGCAGCCACCGCGCTGGCCGCCACACTCGCCGCCTGCGCTCCCGAGGAGCCGCCCGCCGCCAGCATCGCCGTCACCGACACCGCCGACTACAACCCTATGTCGGTCAACGCCGTCCCCTCCGATCCGCCGACCGCGCGCATCGCCTATGGCAGCGCCTCGGCGCGGCAATATGGCGAGCTCAGGGTGCCCAAAGGGAAAGGCCCGTTCCCGCTCGCGGTGCTTTATCACGGCGGGTGCTGGGCGGGGATGGGGGGCACCGCCAACCTTGCCGCGCTGGCGAGTTTCCTGACGCAGAACGGCATCGCCACCTGGTCGCCCTCCTACCGCGAGCTGGGCTCGGACGGGGGCTGGCCCAACACCTTCACCGACTGGGCGCAGGGCCTTGGCCACGTGAACACGCTGGCGCGCGACTATCCGCTGGACCTCAAACGCATCACCCTGATGGGCCATTCGGCGGGCGTCACCCCGGCGGTGTGGCTGGCGAGCGGCGACAAGGGCGACGCGGTGGTCACGGGCGGGCTGCCCAAGGTGCGCGGCGTGGTGGCGCTTGACGGGCCGCTGGCATTGGGGCCCTTCGTGGGGGTGGACGCGGCGATCTGCGGGGAGCCGGTGATCGTCCCGCTGGTGGGCGGCTCACCCGCCGAGCTGCCGGGGCGGTTTGCGATGCTCGATCCCGTGACCAACCCGCCGCGCGCGAAGCGCCTGCTGGTGGTCGACGCCGCGCTGCCCGATCCCGATCCGGCGGTGCTCGCGGCGCTCAAGGCGCAAGGCGTCGCGGTCGAGGTCATCACCATCGACCAGCAGCAGCATTTCAACCTGCTCGTCCCCGGCACGAAGGATTTTGCCGCAATCGCTCCGGCGCTGCTGGACATTGCCAAGGCGCGGTGAAAAAGCGGCAGCCATGATCGAGCGACGCGCATTCATCGGGACCGCCGCGCTGGCGCTGCTGGCCACAGCCGCGCCCGGCTTGGCGACAGGAGAAGGCATGGAAGACACCCTCTACGGCCTCATCGGCCAGATGATGGCAGCACCCGGCAAGCGCGCCGAGCTGGTGGCGATCCTGCGCGAGGGGACGGGGGCTATGCCCGGCAACCTGCTCTACTTGATCGCCGAGGATATGGCCGATCCCGATGCGATCTGGATCACCGAGGTGTGGGCGAGCAAGGATGACCATGCCGCATCGCTCGCGCTGCCGGCGGTGCAGGCCGCGATTGACAGGGGCCGCCCGCTGATCGCGGGCTTCGGGGTGCGCGCGGAAACCTCTCCGGTGGGCTATGCCGGTTGAGCTGTCCGAGGCGGAGGCCGCCAACGAGCTGATGCGCCTCGCCAAGGCGATCGCGCATCACGACCGGCTCTATCACGCCGAGGACAGCCCCGAGATCACCGACGCCGAATATGACGCGCTGGTGCGGCGCAATGCCGAGTTGGAAGCCGCATTCCCGCATCTGATCCGCGCGGATTCGCCGAGCCGCAAGGTCGGCCACGCCATCGCCGCCTCGCCCTTGGGCAAGGTGACGCACGAGGTTCGCATGATGAGCCTCGACAACGCCTTTTCCCCGGAGGAGGTGGCCGAGTGGCTGGCGCGTATGCGGCGCTTTCTCAACCTGCCGGAGGGCGAGCCGCTGGCGATCACGGCGGAGGACAAGATCGACGGTCTCTCGTGCTCGCTGCGCTACGAGAACGGCAAGCTGGTGCGCGCCGCGACGCGCGGCGACGGACAGGTCGGCGAGGATGTGACGGCCAATGTCGCGCATATTCCCGACATCCCGCAAACCCTCCCCACAGGCGTCCCCGACGTGTTCGAGGTGCGCGGCGAGGTCTATATGGAAAAACAGGCCTTTACCGCACTCAATGCTGCGCAGCATAAGGTGGGCGGAAAGCTGTTCGCCAACCCCCGCAATGCCGCCGCCGGGAGCCTGCGCCAGAAGGACGCGAGCGTCACCGCCAAGCGTCCGCTCAGGTTCTGGGCGCATGGCTGGGGCGCGGCCTCGGCGGTGCCGGGGGCGACGCAATCCGAGGTGGTGGCGCGCTTGCGGGAATGGGGCTTCCCGGTCTCCCCGCTGTTCGTGACGATCGTCGGCGATGCGCACGGCCTCGTGGCATGGTTCCATGCCATCGGACAAAAGCGCCCGGACCTCGCCTATGACATCGATGGGGTGGTCTACAAGCTCGACCGGCTCGACTGGCAGGAACGCCTCGGCTTCGTGGCCAAGGCCCCGCGCTGGGCGCTCGCGCACAAGTTCCCGGCCGAGCGCGCAGAGACGGTCGTGCAGGGCATCGACATTCAGGTCGGCCGCACCGGCAAACTTACCCCGGTGGGCCGCCTCGCGCCGGTGCTGGTGGGCGGGGTGACGGTGACCAACGTCACGCTCCACAACCGCGACGAGATCGCGCGGCTGGGCCTTCGCGTCGGCGACCGCGTGGTGATCCAGCGCGCGGGCGACGTCATCCCGCAGGTGGTCGAGAACCTGACCCGCGAGGAACCGCGCGCGCCGTTCCTGTTCCCCGACCATTGCCCCGAATGCCAGTCCGAAGCCGTTGCCGAGGAAGGCGAGGTCGACGTCCGCTGCACCGCCGGGCTGATCTGCCCCGCACAGCGCACCCAGCGCCTTGAGCACTTTGTCAGCCGCAAGGCGCTCGACATCGAAGGGCTGGGCGAGAAGACCATCGCGCAGTTCTTCGCATTGGGCTGGCTCGAGAGCCCCGCCGACATCTATCGCCTGCGCCGCCGCCGCTCGGAGATCCTGAGCCTCGAAGGCTGGCAGGAGAAGTCGGTCGACAACCTCCTCGCCGCGATCGAGGCCAAGCGCGCGCCCGATGCCGCGCGGCTGCTTTTCGCGCTCGGCATCCGCCATGTCGGCGAGGTGACAGCGCGCGATCTGATGAAGCATGTCCACGAGCTTCCCGCGCTGCGCGAGCTGGCCGAAAGGGCCCACGCGGGCGACGCCGAAGCGGCGGGCGAACTCACCGCCATCGACGGCATCGGGCCGAGCGTCGTCGAGGCGCTGGGCGATTTCTTCCACGAGCCGCACAATGTCGCCGTCTGGGAAGACCTCCTCGCCGAAGTCACCCCGCCGCGCTACGAGGTCAAGACCGTCGCCTCGCGGGTCGCGGGCAAGACCGTGGTCTTCACCGGCAAGCTCGAAACCATGAGCCGCGACGAGGCCAAGGCGCAGGCCGAACGCCTCGGGGCCAAGGCGGCGGGCAGCGTCAGCGCCAAGACCGATCTGCTGGTTGCCGGCCCCGGCGCGGGCTCCAAGCTCAAGAAGGCGGCCGAGCTCGGGATCGAGGTGACCGACGAGGCGGGCTGGGCCGCCATCGTCGCCGAGGCGCTGGGTTAGCCGCGCGCCCCTTACAAAGCGGCTGACACCCTGACCAGCCTGTGCCATGGTGCGGCTTCCTTGGCTGGGGGGCCGGGCAAACCATGCGCATCTGCATCGTCACGCCATACTGGCAGGAGCCGCGTAGCCTGCTCGAACGCTGCATCGCCAGCGTCGCCGCGCAGCACGTGGCCTGCGATCATCTTCTGGTTGCCGACGGCGCGCCGCAGGACTGGATCGACGCCGCGCCGGTGCGGCACTTGCAGCTCGACCGCAATCACGCCGACTATGGCAATGCCGCGCGCGGGATCGGGGCGTTGCTGGCGGCGGGCGAGGGTTATGAGGCGGTCGGCTTTCTCGACGCTGATAACCGCATCGACCCCGATCATGTCGCGCTATGCCTCGCCGCCACCGCCGAGCAACCCGATGCGCCCGACGTCGTCGTCGCCCGCCGCCGGATCGAGCTGCCCTGCGGCACCCCTGTCGCGGTCGACGAGGAGCCCGGGCTGGTCGATACCAACTGCCTCTTCCTGCTCCCCGGCGCCTTTCCGGTTATCGCGCGCTGGGCGCTGATCCCGCCCCCGCTCGCCGCGGTCGGCGACCGGGTGTTCCACGCTGCGCTGGGTGCCGCCGGCTGCCGCATGGCGCACACCGCGCGCGCGAGCGTGACCTATGTCAGCCAATGGGCATCGCATTATGCCGCCAGCGGCAGCCCCGTGCCCGCCGATGCGCGCGCGCTCGATGTCGAGCCGATCGCGGGCTGGGTCGCGGGCCTCTCCCCCGAAGAACGCCGCGCGCTCGACCACCGCGTCGGCGCGCATATCGTGCTGGGGTGAGGGGGGCGAGGCGGAGCGTGGCTGCCGGACGCGCGGCCGCTGTGATAGAGCACGTCGAAAGCGCCGGATTGAGGAGCCCGAAATGACCCTGTTCAACCTGCCCCGCGCTTTGCTGCTGGCGCCGCTGGTGGGCCTCGTCGCCTGTTCCGCGCCCTCCGACACGCCCCCTGCCGCGCCGGTTCCGCCGCGCTTCGAACTCGCCTCCGCCGATCCGGCCGTGCATGGCAAGCGCCTGTCGCAGGTGCTCGGCTGCTCGGGCTGCCACGCGGACAATCTCACCGGGCAGGACTGGAGCGATGCGATGGGCACGCTGTGGACCGCCAACCTCACGCAGAGCGCGGGGCGATATTCGCAGGCCGAGCTGGCCGTGATAATAACCGAGGGCCGCAAGCCTGATCGGGCGCTGATCGACATGCCCTCGTGGCTGTTCAGCGGCCTTGCGCCCGCCGATGTCGACGCGCTGGTGGCCTATCTGAAGACGCTCAAGCCCGAGGGCGCGGTGCATCCCGAGCCGGTGCTGGGCCCGCAGCTGCTTGCCCTGCAGGCCAAGGGCGAGTGGATGGATTCGCCTGCCCGCGTCGCCGACATGAAGGACAAGGGCCCGCCGGATCTGGGCGAGGCCCACGCCTTTGGCCGCTTCATCGTCCGCGCCACCTGTGCCGAGTGCCACGGGATCGAGCTGAAGGGCGGCAAGGAACCGATGGAGGGCGATGGCAACCCGCCGGCTGACCTGCGCATCGTGGGCTCCTACAGCGCGCAGGATTTCGCCCGGCTGATGCGCGAAGGCAAGGCGGCCGGCGACCGCGAAGTCGGACTGATGAGCAAGGTCGCACGGCGGCGCTATGCCAACCTCACCGACAAGGAGGTCGAGGCGGTGCGGGGCTATCTGGTGGAGTTGGCCAACCGTGATCCTTGAAGAACTTCATCCCCGGGCGCTCCGGATCGCCGCGCTGCTGCGTGCGCGGGGCGAGAAGGTCGCGGTGGCCGATGGCGCCACCGGCGGCCTGATCGCGGCGAGCCTGCTGACCGTGCCCGGCGCGCTCGACTTTTTCGTCGGGGGAGGCGTGGTCTATTCCTTCCGCGCGCGCGACGTGCTGCTCGCTCTGCCGCGCGAGGCCTACAAGGGGATGCGCGGGGCCACCGAGGACTATGCCCTGCTCCAGGCCCGCGCGATCCGCGACAATTTCGGGGCGGAGTGGGGCATTGCCGAAAGCGGATCGGTCGGCGGTTCCTCGCATCCGAGCGGGGCGCCAGCGGGGCGCAGCGTCGTCGCCATTGTCGGGCCGGAGCATAAGAAGGTGATTTCCACCATCGAGACCGGCAGCGATGACCGCATCGCCAATATGGAAGCCTTCACCCGCAACGCGCTCGAAGCCCTGAAGGACGCGCTGGGCGGATGAGCGCGGGGCAGGTAGCTGTCTGGCAAGCATTTTCGTGGTAAGGCCCGGCAAAGACAAAAGGGGCCAAGCGGGATCATGGCGGGATATTTAACGAAGCTGATGCGCGATCTGGAATCGCCGGTCGAGGTGCGGCGCTTCGGATCGGGGTGGTTTGCGGGCTTCTTCGCGCTGCTCTTCGCCATCAGCGGCTTCGTGATGGTGGTGGCCTTAAAGTTCCCCGCGGTCTTCACCACGCCCGAATTGCAGGTGGTGCGCGACTGGGCCGGCTTCCGCACCGCGATCCACGTCATGCTGCTGGCGAGCTATGCGCTGGCGCTGCTCAGCCTGCTGCTGCGGCCGAGGAAGGTGCTCGGGATGACCGCACTGGTCATCGCGCTGGCGGCAACCTTGCTCGGCGGCGCGGCGGTCGAGGCGGACAACGCAAGCGGCTGGGGGGTGTTCTTCGGGCTCGATTTCTTCGTGGTGAACCTGCTCGCGACCGGCTTCATGTGGGCCCCGCTCGAACGCTTCGTCCCCCACCGCCGCGAGCAGCGCCTGTTCCGTCACGAATGGCGCGAGGATTTGTTCTACTTCCTCGTGAGCTCGATGTTCGTGCAGGTGCTGGCCTTCCTCAGCCTCGCGCCCTCGCAGATCATCAATGCGAACACCAACAGCTGGGACGCCTTCCGCGCGGGCGTGGCGAGCCTGCCGTGGGCGGTGCAGTTCGTGATCGTCCTCGTCGCCTCGGACATCCTGCAATATTGGTATCACCGCCTGTTCCATCAGGTGCCCTTCCTGTGGGGCTTCCATGCGGTGCACCACAGCGCCAAGGCGATGGACTGGCTGGCGGGATCGCGGATGCATATCGTCGAGGTCGTTCTGCTGCGCGCGGTGACTTCGCTGCCGCTGTTCACGCTCGGCTTCTCGGCTTCGGTGATGCAGGCCTATATCGGCTTCATCTACGTGTGGTCGTCGCTGCTGCACGCCAATGTCGGGGGCAATTTCAACCGCCTCGGCCACTGGATCGCCACGCCGCGCTTCCACCACTGGCACCACGGGCTCGAGCGCGAGGCGTTCGATGTGAACTTCGCGATCCACTTCCCCTGGATCGACAAGTTGTTCGGCACCTTCCATCTGCCGCAAGACCGCTGGCCCAAGGACTACGGCATCCCCGAGGACGTGCCGCAGGGCTATGCCGGGCAGTTCCTCTATCCCTGGACCCGCACCGGCAAGAAGCTCGACGAGACGGGGGCGTCTTCGGGTAGCGGGGCCGAGCCTGCCGAATAATTTTTCGCGCGCCCTGTCGAATCCGTCTTGCCCCCCGCGTCTCCGTATCAGAGCCTCGCCATTCCGGCCGGGCCGATGACGGAGACGACCCATGCAATTCATGCTGATGATCAACGAGGACGAAAGCCCCTATGCCGGCGAGGGCGGCGCGGCGCTGCTCGAGGCGACGCTGGCGGGGCACATGAAGCTCGCCGAGGATCTGGTCGCGGCCGGCATCCCCTTCTCGGGCGAGCGCCTGAAGCCCGCCTCGACCGCGACCACGGTGCGCTCCGACAACGGCACCGTGACCCTGCATGACGGCCCCTTTGCCGAGACCCACGAGGAATTGGGCGGCTTCTACATCATCGACGTGCCGGGGCTCGACGAGGCGATCGAATGGGCCAAGCGAATCCCCGTGCCCAAGGGCGCGGTCGAGGTGCGTCCGGTCTGGCAGATGGGCCCCGAAAGCTGACCGAGGCGCGCGAGCGAGCGCTGGCGATCATGGCGGCGCGGCCCCGGGTGGTGGCCGCGCTTGCCGCCCAATTGCGCGATCTCGATGCGGCGGAAGAGGCCTTTGCGGGCGCTGCTGAACGCTGCCTCTCGCTGGCCGAACCGCCGGACGATTATGCCGCATGGCTGTTCGTCGCGGGCAAGCGCCGCGCGCTCGATGCCATTCGCAAACAGGCCGCCGAGGTGCGCAGCACCGAGGCGCTCGCTCAGGTGTCCGACATGGCCGACATCCTGCAACTCCCTGACCCGATCCCCGATGAGCGGCTGCGTCTGCTGTTCATCTGCTGCCACCCGGCGCTCGGGGCCGAGGTGCGCGCGGCGCTGGCGCTGAAGGTCATCTGCGGGCTGCCGGTCGATCGCATTGCGCAGCTCTTCGTGGTGAGCGAACCCACCATGTTCCAGCGCATCACCCGCGCCAAGGCCAAGGTGCGCGAGGCGGGGATCGCCTTCGAGCTCCCGCCGCGCAAGGCATGGCCCGAGCGGCTGGGGGCGGTGCTGCTGGCCTTGGAGCTCGCCTTCACCGCCGCCTATGCCGATGCGGGCGGCGAGCTATCGGCGGATCTGGGCGAGGACCTTGGCGCGGAGGTCGAGCACCTCGCGCTGCTGGTCGCCGAACTGCTGCCGCAGGAGCCCGAGGCACTGGGCCTCGCCGCGCTGGTGCTGCTGGCGCGCTCGCGCAAGGGCGCGCGGCTGGACGGAGAGGGCGCGATGGTGCCGCTCTCGCAGCAGGACGTCGCGCGCTGGAGCTATTCGCGGATCGAATATGCGCAATTGCTGATGGATCGCGCGCAGCGGATCGGGCGCTCGGGGCCTTATCAGGTGATGGCCGCGATCCAGCTCACCCACACGCGCCGCGCCTTCGACGGGGTGGTCGATTGGAGCGCGGTGCTGCGGCTGTATGATGTGCTCATGGTGCTGCGGCCCTCGCCGATGGTGGCGCTCAGCCGCGCGCTGGCGCTGGCGCAGGTGCAGGGGCCCGAAGCCGGGCTGGCGGCGCTCGACGCGCTTCCTGCCGAGCGGCTCGCGCTCGTCCGTCCGTGGCACGTCGCGCGCGCCGATTTGCTGGCGCGATGTGGCCGCCCCGAGGAGGCCCGCGCGGCGCTCGATGCCGCGCTCGCGCTTGGCCCCCCGCGCGCCGAGCGGTTGTGGCTGGAGGCACGCCGCGCTGCGCTGTGAACGGCCAGCGGAAGCCGGAGCCGGATGGATGCCATGTTTGCCATAGCGGTGTAGCGATGCAGGTTAGGGACGCAGATTGCCTCCTCGCCTAGGGCGTTGGCGCTATGCAAACCAGCGACACCGCCTTCCGCCCCGGCCCCCACGCCCACCTCTGCGCCCTGCGCGGCTGCGGCGAGCCGCACCTTGATGAGGAGCTCGAGGAGTCCTTGCGCGGCCTTATCGCCCGCACCGATTTCCCCTGCGTCGGCGCCAAGGCCGCCCTCGCGCAGAGCGGCCTCAGGATCGAGACCGCCGGCGACATCACCAGCCCTGCCGACGATGCCCGCATCCAGCGCGCGCTCGCCCGCTGGAGCCGGATGCCCGCCACCAACGAGGCCGATTTCCGCAGCCTCACCGTCGTCTACCACGGCCCGCGCGACCTCGACGAACCTGCGTTCGAGGCCGCGCTGTGGGCGCGCCTGTCGAGCATCAGCGCCGAGGACGCCGAACGCGGCTTCGCCCCCGATCCCGGCTTCAGCACGGACCCGCAAGACCCGCATTTCGCGCTGAGCTTCGGCGGGCGCGCCTATTTCGCGGTCGGCCTCCACCCCAATGCCTCGCGCCGCGCGCGGCGGCTGCCGTTCCCGGCGATCGTCTTCAACCTCCACAACCAGTTCGAGAAGCTGCGCGCCGAGGATCGCTACGAGCGGATGCGCGAGGTCATCCTCGCCCGCGACGAGGCATTCGACGGCGAGCCCAACCCGATGCTGGCGCGCCACGGCGAGGTGAGCGAGGCGCGCCAGTACAGCGGGCGCGAGGTCGAGGATGGCTGGTCCTGCCCCTTCTTCCGCCCCGGCACGAACGCATGACGGATCGCATCCCCCCGCGCAGCGGCACCGCGCTGCGGCTTGCCAAGGGCGACATCCTGACGGTGATCGACCCCGAGGGCGGTCAGGTCAGCGATCTGATCGCCGTGGCCGACGGCGATCCGGGCGAGATCATCTCCAACGGGCGGACCTTCGATTACGAGGAGACGCTGCGCCTCACCACGGGCGCGCGGCTGTGGTCGAACCGCTCGCGGGTGATGCTGACGATCCTCGAGGACACCGCGCCCGCGCATGACTTCCTGCTTACGCCGTGCTCGGAGGAGACCTTCCGGCATTTCTATCCCGACAAGCCCGTCCACCGCGGCTGCTTCGGCAACCTTGCCGAGGCGCTCGCGCCGCATGGCGTGACGCCCGACATGATCCCTTGCGCCTTCAACGTCTTCATGAACGTGACCTTCGCGCAGGACGGCAAGCTGGCGGTGCTCCCACCCGAAACCCGCGCAGGCGATTTCATCCGGCTGCGTGCGGAGATGGACCTCGTCATCGGCCTCACCGCGTGCTCGGCCTATGCCTCGAACGGGGGGAGCTTCAAGCCGATCGACTACACGGTCGAACGGGCGGAGTAGGGCCTATTCCGCAGGCTCGGCGACAGGCTCCGCCGCGCGGCGCCGCTCGGTCACCTCGCGGAACGCCTCGCGGTAGCGCGGGTGCTCGGTGCCCATCCAGCGGTCCCACCAGGTGAAGTAGAAGCCGAAATTGTGGCCCGAGGAATGGTGCAGGTCGTGGTGCGTGGTGGTCGCGATCCAGTCCGTCCACGGATTGTCGACCCAGCCGGCCGGGAACAGCTCGCTCCCCGCATGCGCCATTACGTTGCGGATCATCTGGTGCCAGATGAAGAACAGGATCGCATAGCCCGCATAGGCGATGCCGAGCTGGCTGGTGAGGAACAGGAACACCGGCACGAAGGCGACCTCGATCACCGCCTCGGTCATGGTGAAGCTGTAGGCGGTCCACGGCGTGGGCGTGCGCGACTTGTGGTGGTGAAGGTGGGTGGCGCGGAACAGCCGCTTCGAGTGCATCGCGCGGTGGGCCCAGTAGAACCACGCGTCATGCGCGAGCACGATCAGCACGAACTGCCAGGCGATCGTCCACAGCGGCGCATCCTTGATCGAGAGCAGGATCACCCCGGTCTCGTGCCCGACCAGAATCGCGAGGGTGACGACGGCATAGACCACCACGGTGCGCATCGAGGAGAGCAGCTCGCGGATGTAGTCGGCGCGGATCGCGCGGCGCCCCTGCTGGATGCGGCGGCTCTCGGCAAAGCCGCGGAAGACCAGCAGCAGCGCCGTCAGCACGCCCGCCGCGATCAGGTAGCGGCTGAGATCGAAATAGATCCCGAAGATGAAGTGGTCGGCCACGCGGGTCATGGCATAGTCGAGCGTGGCGGGGTCGGCGGGGGTCAGCATGGGGGAGAAGCCTTTGTCAGCGAAGGCTTATGACATGGCTTGCCTCACCGGCAAAGGCTCGTCGCTGGCGGAAAAAGCCGAAGGATTCCGAAATCGCCCTCGCTTTTTCAGTTCCGACCGATCGCGGCGCGGCGGTAATCGGTGGGGGTCTGCCCGGTCTCGGCGCGGAAGGCGCGGTTGAAGGGCGGGAGCGAATTGTAGCCGAGGTCCATCGCGATGGTGAGCACCGGCAGGTCGACCTTCGCGCGATCCGCCAGCAGCGCGCGCGCCTCGTTGATGCGGTAGCGGTTGAGGTAGGCCGAGAAGTTGCGGTGCCCCATCCGCCGGTTGATCAGCGCCCGCAAGCGGTGCTCGGGGGTGCCGAGGCGCTCGGCGAGCCCGGCGATGGTGAGGCCGGGGGTGCGGTAGATGCCCTCGTTCATGGCGGCCTCGAGCTTGTCCCTCAGCACGATCTCGCTGGGCGAGAGCGCGGCGCCGGGCGAGCCTGATCCGGCTGCGTCTGCGCCCCCGGCGGGCTGGGCCTCGCGCTCGGTCTCGAGCAGCAGTTCGGGCTCGGTGCGCAGCAGGGTCTTGCCCGCGAACAGGGTCAGGGCGAGGATCAGGATGCCATTGACGAGCGAGACCGCCGGAAACGCCGCGCCGCCGCTCGCCCGCCCGGCGACGAGATCCCACGCCAGAATGCCCCCGGTCTGCGCGCCGATCAGCAGCGGCAGCCACAGGCGGAAGGTGCGGCGCTGCTCGACCAGATCGTCGTCGCGTCCAAGCAGGGCAATGCGGAACAGGTCGGCGACGAGCAGCAGCCCGATGATGTGGATGAGGTAGAAGCCGACCCGCAGGTGCGGCACAATCAGCCACCCGGTCACCCAGGCGGCCGCGAGCAGGGCCGGAACCCCGCTCACCGCCAGCCGCGGCGGCTCGCGTTCGAACACGCGCAAGGCGAAAAGCCAGATGAAATAGGGGGTGAAGATCGACAGGAAGTCGCTCACCGGCAGCGGGCCGGGCAGGCCGAAGACGCCTCCCGCAGTATTGAGTAGGTATCCGATCAGCCCGACCAGCAGGCCGGCCAGAGGAAGCTTCAGGCCGCGCCGCATCTCGCCGGTCAGCAGCAGGAGCACCAGCAGCAGGCTCGCCCCGCAGGCGAGCAGGCGGACCGCGATGTCGAGCCGCTCGATCATCGGGTCAGCGCACCCGTCGGCGCCGCAGCCACAGGATCGCCCAGTCGCCGCGTTGCAGGCGCGCGGCCATGCGGAAGCCGGCGCGATGCATGGCGCGCTTGACCGCAGCCTCCTGCTCGCCCGCCAGCAGGCCTGCGAGCAGCAGGCTCCCGCCCGGCGGCACGGCCTTGGCGAAGTCGGGCGCGAGGCTCACCAGGGGCCCGGCGAGGATGTTGGCGATCAGCAGATCATAGGGCCCGCGCACTTGCAGGAGGGGATCGTCCATCCCGTCGGCGACGATCATCACCGCCTCGCCGTGTCCGGCGCCCAGCGGCACGGCGTTGAGCCGCGCGTTCTCCTCGACCACGCCGGTGCAGACCGGGTCGATGTCGGTGAGGGTGCACAATGCCTGCGGCCACAGCGCCAGCGCCGCAAAACCGAGCAGGCCGGTGCCGGTGCCGATGTCGGCGACATTCCTCGCCACGACGCCGCTCGCTTTCATGTGGCCCAGCATCTCGAGGCACCCGGCGGTGGTCTTGTGCTGGCCGGTGCCGAAGGCCTGAGAGGCGGGGATGACGAAGTCGATCAGCTCGGGATCGGCGGGGTATTCGGGCGTGTGGACGTGGAAGCGCCCGGCGCGGATCGGGGGCGCGTTGTGCTGGCTGAGCGTCACCCAGTCCTGCGGCGCGAGTTCCTCGACGGTGATCTTCGGCGGCGTGCCCTCGAACAGCCCGGCGAGCGCGGCTTTCTCGGCCGGGCCGGGCTTCCTCGGATACCAGCCTTCGAGCACCCAGTCGTCGGGCTTGTCCTCGGCCACCTCGCGCCCGGCGATGACGAGCTCGAAGTCCCAATCGTCGATTTCATCATGCGCCAGCAGCGCCGCCTGCACGACCGGCTTGGGGGCGTGGGCGGTGAGTTTCCAGGTGGTGGTCACTTGCCCGCCGCTTCCTTGGCGAGGCGTTCATCGAGTGCCTTGATCTTGCTGTCAGCATATTGCGCGCAGGTCATTCCGCCTTCGAGTGTCCCGTTGCGCGCCCGTGTGATCATTTCGCTCGCGGAAGGATGGGGGGTAAGCAGGATGTCGCACTCGAGCGCACCCAACTTGGCGAGCCCGGCGCGATAGGCGGCGACGTACTCCGGATTATCGGAAAACCGGTAGGTGTCGCTGCTGATCGGCGAAAGGCTGTCGGCATAGACGATGGTCTTGCACACGTCCCTCTCGCAAGCCTCCCACTGCCAGCTGAGCGCGCCGGGCGTGTGGCCGGGGGTGCTGATGGGAGTGAAGGCGATCCCACCGAAGGTGACCGGGCGGCCCGGTTCGATGGCAATGATGTTAGTGGCAGGGCGCATCGGTTCGTGCATCCCCGCCTGGGGATCGCGCGGATTGTCCTTGCCAGTGCGCAAGACCTCGGCGGCTTCGGGAGATGCCAGCATCGGCGCGAGGGTGTAATTCTGCGCTGCTGCCATTCCGCCGACATGGTCGAAATGCTCGTGGCTGTAGAGCAGCAGACCGATCCGCGTGGGGTCGTGCCCGATCCGCGCCACGTTCTCCAATGCAAGCCAGATGCCCTTTTCCGTGCCGGTGTCGATCAGGACGGTGCCGTTCTCGCCCGCGACAAACAGGATCGTGATGCCGCAGGTGCCGACATAATAGGTGTTGCCGTAAACCTTGAAGGGCGGGCCGGGTTTGTCCCAATCGTCCCCGTCCTTGCAGGCCCGCGACCAGTCTTCCGGCTTCACGATCCGCGGCTCTGCGACGATCGCCAGAGCTTGCTGCGGCTCGGCGGCCTGTTGTTGCCGCTCTGCCGGGGCGGCGACCGCGTGCCCGCCGGACAGCGCAAGGGCGATGAGTTCAACGTACAAAGCTTGCTCCATTGGCGTCGATGACCGCGCCGGTCATGCTGGGGGGCGCGTCGAGGGCGCAGAAGGCGATGATCGCCGCGATTTCCTCGGGCGTAGCCACCCGGCCCAATGGGATGTCGGCCAGCAGCCCCGGCCCGCCGCGGCTCGCCAGATAGTCGCCCGCCATCGAGGTATCGGTGAAGCCCGGGGTCACCGCAAAGCTCAGGATGCCGTCCTTGGCATAGGCTCGCGCGATGGTCTTGTGCATCCCGATCATCCCGCTCTTGGCCGCCGCGTAATGCCAGTGCGCGGGGGAATCGCCGCGGTATGCCGCGCGGCTCGCGACGTGCACCAGCCGTCCGGCAAACCCGCGCTCCTGCCAGTGCAGCACAGCGAACCGCGACAATTGCGCCGCGCTGGTGAGGTTCACGCGCATCGTGTCCTCCCAGGCATCGAGCCATTCGATGTCCGAGCGGTCGAGCCGGTTGGCTTCGAAGCGCCCGGCATTGTTGACCACCGCATCGATCTCGCCTCCCGCGACCTCGAGCGCGGCTTCCCACAGCGATTGCGCGGCGAGGGGATTGCCGAAATCGGCGGCGATGATCGGCGTCTCTCCCGCCAGGGCAGGCGCGCGCGAGGCGTGGCCGATGACCTTCGCGCCCCTTGCCGCCAGCGCCTCGAGCGCCGCCCTGCCAATTCCGCGGCTTGATCCGGTTACCAGAATGTGTCCCATGCAATCCGCTATCCGAAACTTTGCAAGCCATGTCCACTGCTCGCCGCTTGCCTCGCGCGTCAGCGGCGCTAAGTGGGAAAGCCGAATTATGGGACAGACGGGATCACCATGAACCAAAGACCGCTATCGCCCCACCTCGAGATCTGGCGCTGGGGGCCGCACATGCTCGTATCGATCCTCCACCGCGCGACCGGCGACGGCATGGCGCTGGTGGGCCTCGGCGTCCTGCTGTGGTGGCTGGGATCGCTGGCGAGCGGGCCGGAATCCTATGCGACCTTCCAGTGGGCGATGGGCTCGCCGATCGGCTATCTGGTGCTGGTGGGGCTCAGCTGGGCCTTCTTCACGCACATGATGAGCGGCCTTCGCCACTTCGTGCTCGATATCGGCGCGGGTTACGAGCTCGACACCAACCGCATGTGGTCGATTGCCTCGCCGGTGATCGCGATCCTGCTGACTGCGGCCTTCTGGGCCGTGATCCTGCTGGGCTGAGGGGGTAAGGCACATGGGTAACGGAACTTCCATCGGCCGCGTGCGGGGCCTGGGCGCCGCGCATGAGGGGCCGCATCACTGGCTGCTCCAGCGCTTCACCGCGATCGGCAATCTCGTGCTGATGACCTGGCTGCTGGTCAGTCTCGCGCTGCTGGGCGACTTCGGCCACGCCAATGTCACCAAGTGGCTGAGCCACCCGATCAACGCGACCGCGATGATCCTGCTGGTCGTCAGCCTGTTCTGGCACGCGCGGCTCGGCCTTCAGGTGCTGATCGAGGACTATGTTCACGAGGCAGGCCTCAAGTTCGGCGCGATCGCGCTGCTCAATCTTGCAACCATCGGCGGGGGCGCCTTCGGGATTTTCAGCGTCGCCGCGCTTGTTTTCGGAGGTAAGGCGTAATGGCCACCGCAGCACCCAAGGGCACCGCGAATGACGTCGGCGGAGCGCATCTGAAGGGCGCCTACACGATCGTCGATCACACCTATGACGTGGTGGTGGTCGGCGCGGGCGGATCGGGCCTGCGCGCGACGATGGGCGCGGCCGAGGCTGGCCTGCGCACCGCGAACATCTCCAAGGTCTTCCCGACGCGCTCGCACACCGTGGCCGCGCAGGGGGGGATCGCCGCCTCGCTCGGCAACAATTCGCCCGATCACTGGACCTGGCACATGTACGACACCGTCAAGGGGTCGGACTGGCTGGGCGACCAGGACGCGATCGAATATCTCGCGCGCGAGGCCCCGGCGGCGGTCTATGAATTGGAGCACGCGGGCGTGCCCTTCAGCCGCAACGAGGACGGGACGATCTACCAGCGCCCCTTCGGCGGGCACATGCAGAACATGGGCGCCGGCCCGCCGGTGCAGCGCACCTGCGCCGCGGCCGACCGAACCGGCCACGCGATGCTCCACGCGCTCTACCAGCAGAGCCTGAAGTATGACGCGGACTTCTTCATCGAATACTTCGCGCTCGACCTCATCATGTCCGAGCGCGACGGGGTGAAGCAGTGCGTCGGCGTGATGGCGATGTGCCTCGACGACGGCAAGATCCACCGCTTCCGCGCGCAGTCCGTCGTGCTGGCGACCGGCGGCTACGGGCGCTGCTACTACACCGCAACCAGCGCCCACACCTGCACCGGCGACGGCGGCGGGATGGTGCTGCGCGCCGGGCTGCCCTTGCAGGACATGGAGTTCGTCCAGTTCCACCCGACCGGCATCTACGGCGCGGGCGTGCTCATCACCGAAGGCGCACGCGGCGAGGGCGGCTACCTCACCAACTCCGAGGGCGAGCGTTTCATGGAGCGCTATGCCCCTTCCGCGAAGGACTTGGCGTCCCGTGACGTCGTCAGCCGCTCGATGGCGCTGGAAATGCGCGAGGGCCGCGGCGTGGGGCCGGAGGGCGATCACATCTACCTCCACCTCAACCACATCGACCCCAAGGTGCTCGCCGAGCGCCTGCCGGGGATCACCGAGAGCGGCAAGATCTTCGCCGGCGTCGACCTCACCAAGCAGCCGCTGCCCGTCACCCCGACGGTGCATTACAACATGGGCGGCATCCCGTGTAACTATCACGGGCAGGTCGTGACTTTGGGGCCGGACGGCAACCCGGACACCGTCATCCCCGGCCTCTACGCCGTGGGCGAGGCGGCCTGCGTTTCGGTGCACGGGGCGAACCGCCTCGGCTCGAACTCGCTGATCGACCTCGTGGTGTTCGGCCGCGCGACCGGCCACCACCTGCGCGACAACCTAAAGCCCAATGCCAAGCAGGCCGAACTCCCCGCCGACAGCGCGGACTTCGCCCTGACCCGGCTCGACCACTTCCGCTATGCGCAGGGCGGCTCGCCCACCGCGCAGATCCGTGCGGAAATGCAGAAGGCGATGCAGAAGCACTGCGCCGTGTTCCGCGACCAGAAGCTGATGGACGAGGGCGTCGCCAAGCTCGCCGAGCAGAACAAGCGGATGGAGGACATCCACGTCACCGACAAGTCGCTGATCTGGAACTCGGACCTGATCGAAACGCTCGAGCTCGACAACCTCATGGCGCAGGCCAATGTGACCATCGCCTCCGCCGCCAACCGCAAGGAAAGCCGCGGCGCCCACGCGCACGAGGACTACCCCGAGCGTAACGACAAGGAATGGATGAAGCACACCATCGCCTGGTTCGACGGCTGGGGCGGTCGCGGCAGCAACATCCGCCTCGATTACCGTCCGGTGCACGAGTACACGCTGACGGACGACATCAAGTATATCGAGCCCAAGGCGCGGGTTTATTGATCCTTCGGAGCAATTCGTGACAGCCAAGGCCCGGTCCTGGGAAGGATCGGGCCTTTCGTTTTGCTCTGCGGATCAGCCCAGCATCTCGTCCACATCCATCCGATTGTGGAGCACGCGGACGACCTCCACCCTGTCAGCTGTGACGACATAGAAGATCAGATGTTCACCGCTGGCAGCCTTGCGGAAGGCGGCGCGCTTGCTGCGATATTCAGGGTAGCTGGAAGGGAAATCGGCAATTCCGCCGAAACGGGCGTTGATCGCCGCGACGTAAGCGTCCGCTTGATCGATTCCCCACCTGTTCGCCGTATCGGTCCAGATCAGCGCGAGGTCTCGCCGCACCGAGGGACGCACGACAAGGCGCATCAGTCAGCTTTGTAGGTAGCGTGCATCTCGCGAAGAAAATCGTCGAAGTCGAACTCTTCGGCGGGGCCGCTATTCAATCCCTCTTCAAGCGCGGCATCAAGCGCCGCAATGCGCTTCTCCCGCTCCTCCGCGCGGCGCAGGGCGTCGCGGATCACTTCGCTGATCGTGGCGAATTCGCCCGATTCCACCTTGCGACGGGCATAGGCTTCGTAATGGTCGCCGAGCGAGATCGAGGTGTTCTTTCCCATGGATGGTAAGATACCAGATTCTGGTAATGTCGCAAAGCCCCGGGCATCACCCTATCCCGGTTGACCCGCTCCCCGTCCGCAGGCAGCTTCGCGCCGTGCGCATGTCCTCCTCGATTCCTGCCGGAATACTCAGCTGATGCCGGCCGATGGGCCCGTCATCAAGCGGCTCACCTGGTATTGGCAGGTCGAGGTCGGCAATGCCGCGCTGGTTCCGCTGGCCTTCGCCATCTTTGCCTGGCGCTTCGGCGACGGGCTGGGCTGGCCGACGCTTGTCGCATTGCTGCCGGTGTGCGGGCTCCTGGTGGTGGGCGGGCTCTACTGGCGCGGCAAGCTCCATGCCTTACGGGGGGAGGGCGAGGCGCTGAATAGCGCGCTGGCGCTCGCCGATCGCTGGGACCGGCCGCTGCTGGTGCTTACCCTGCTGGCTCTCGTTCTGGCGGTGGCTGGCTTCGCCTTGCCGCTCCTGGGCAGCACCGCGAGCGACCGCTGGGCAGTGCTGGCCGCGGCGGCGCTCGCGGTGGCGGAATATGTGAATTACTATCACCGCCAGCTCCAGCATTTCGACAACTGGCCCGACTTCAAGCGGCTGATCACGGGGCGCGGTTTCCGCCCGGCGAAGATGGCGCTCGACCTTGCCCAATGGCGCGCGCGGCGGGGGAGGGGGCGTGGCTGAGGCGCGCGCGCCGCTGCGGGTCGCGATCATCGGCGGCTATGGCAATTTCGGCCAGCACGTGGCGCGCAGCCTTGCGGGCGATCCGGCGATCCGGCTGATCCTTGCCGGGCGTTCGCTGGAGAAGGCGCGGGCGGCGGCTGCGGCCTTGGACGCGGCCAACCCCGCCGAGGCCGGCGCCTACGACTTGGCCGGCCCGCCCGAGGCATTGGCGGCGCTCCGGCCCGATCTCGTCATCAACATGGTCGGGCCCTATAACGGCCAGAGCTACGCCGTCGCCGAGGCCGCGATCGCCTGCGGGGCGCATTATTGCGACATTGCCGACGCGCGGGATTTCGTCACGGGGATCGGGATGCTCGACCACAAGGCCAAGGCCGCAGGCGTCGCGGTGATCGCGGGGGCGAGCTCGATCCCCGCGCTGACCGCCGCCTATGCCGACGCAGCGCTGGAGGAGATGCACACGATCCGCGTGCTCGACTACGGCATCAGCGGCGCGGAGCAGTCCAACGCGGGGGCGGGGACGGTGGCGGCGGTGCTGTCCTTTGTCGGCCAGCGCTTTAGCCAGCGCATCGGCGGGCGGATGACCCAAGTCACCGGCTGGGGCGACCAGCGCCGCGTGCACATTCCCGGCATCGGCGCGCGCTGGTTCGGGCGGGCCAATGCGCCCGATCTCGACCTCTTTGCCGCGCGCTATCCGGGGCTTGAGGAGCACACCTTCTGGGCCGGCCACGCGATCCTCCCGATGCATTTCGGCACGGCGCTGATGGGCTGGCTGACGCAGCGCGGCCTGCTCCCGAGGCTCGACCGCTTCGCGCCCCAGCTTGTCCGCATCGCCAGCCTGTTCAACTGGCTCGGCACCGGCACCAGCGGGTTCTTCATGACCATCGCGGGCGAGGGGGCGGACGGCGCTCCCGCCACCCGCCGCCACTGGATCGTCGCGCGCTCGGGGCATGGGCCGTTCATTCCCTGCATCCCCGTCATCCTTATCGCCCGCGCCATGGCCGCCGGACACCGCTACGATCCCGGCGCGCGGCCCTGCCTCGATATCGTCAGCCTGTCCGATTTCCGCGCTGCCTTTGCCGACTTCGATGTTACAGAGACCTCCGCATGATCGAACCGGAACTCCCCGACTGGGGCGACCCGCGCCCGCTTTTCATCTTCGACCATGTCTGCGTGCTATGCTCGGGCGGGGTCTCCTTCATCATGAAGCACGACCGCGCCGGCAAGATCGCCTTCACCCCCGCGCAAGGCCCCCTCGGCCAGCAGCTGTGTGGCCACTTCGGGATCGACTGGAACGCGACCTATGTCTTCGTCTCGGGTGGCCGCGCCTTCACCAGGTCCGACGGCTATTTCGAGGTCGCCCGCGTCCTCGGCGGGTGGTGGCGGCTCACGCTCGTCTTCCGGATCATCCCCCGGCCCTTGCGCGACTGGGCCTACGACCTTGTCGCCCGCAACCGCTACCGCTGGTTCGGCAAGACCGCCGAGGCCTGCCAGCTGCTCACCCCCGACCAGCGCGCGCGGCTCGTCTGACGCAGCGGCTTGACGGGCCGGAGTCGTGCGGGCAGCTTGGGTCTCGATGAACAGGGGCCAGATCATCGCGGGACTTGTGGCGGCGCTTGCCGCCTTCCCTGCGCTCTCGCAGTCCTCCGCCCCGACACCGCCGAACCCCAACCAGCCCCCGCCGCACACCGCGCCGTTTCCCGATCTCGGCAGCGGCCAGACCATGGCCGAGCGGCGGCAGAGCTACGAGGCCTCGCCCGAACTGCGCCGCGGGCTCAGCGCCGCCGAGATGCGCGCGCAGGCCGCGCGCCTCGAGGCTGCCCTTGCCGCGCTCCAGCCCCAGCGCCCCGGCACGCCCGACGCCTATGTCCTCAGCGTCGCGCTCGACAGCGACCCGGTCTTCGCCCGCGAGGCGCGCGAGGCGGCCAGGGTGCTCTCCGCGCGCTACGGAGCACAGGGCCGCACGCTGACCCTCGCCGGGCCTGACGGCACGCGCGACGATGCCCCGCACGGCTCGATCAGCGCGCTCCGCCTTGCCATCGCCCACCTTGGCAGCGTGATGGACAGCAAGGAGGATGTGCTCGTCCTCTACACCACCAGCCACGGCAACGACTTGGGCCTTGCCTATCACTGGGGCGATGTCGGCTACGGCATCCTCAGCCCCAAGGGCCTCAAGGAGGCGCTGTCCGAGGCGGGGATCAAGCGGCGGGTGCTGATCCTCTCGGCCTGCTACTCGGGCGTCTTCGTGCCGGTGCTGGCGAGCCCCGACACCGCGATCCTCACCGCTGCCGCCAGCACGCGAAGCTCCTTCGGGTGCCTTGCCGAGAACGACTGGACCTTCTTCGGCGACGCGCTCGTCAACCGCGCGCTGCGCCAGCCGGTCGGGCTCGAGGAGGCCGCGCGCACTGCTGGCCGCTCGGTCGCCGAGTGGGAGGCCAAGGCCCGGTTCCTCGCCTCGCTGCCGCAGGTCAATGTGGGCATGAACGCGCGCGCCTGGCTGCCGGTGATCGAGGCGGGGATGCCGCGCGAGGCCTCGAAGCCGGTCGGCCGCCCGGCCTTCGCCGAGTAGAGCGCGCCGCTCGACGGGCGCTTCCGGCCCGTGTTGGAGACACATGCGACACTGTCCAGGGGCGCAAATTCCTTCCGCTCCGGTGGGGTGTGCGCGGGGGTGTTTTACCAAGTCCAAAGAGCAGCTTCGCGAGCATTAGCAAAGCGCGAAGCTGTAGGAAAATGCTTCTCCCCTCCCGCTTGCGGAGAGCCGCAGGCGTGGCGCAGCCACAGCGGTCGGGGGTGGGCACGCGAAGTCCGACCGCCTGACCGCTCCGCTTGACCTTGCGCGGACTCAATGTATCCAGTGGATACATAACCCCAGCGAGGCGATTCCCTATGACCCCCTTCGATGCCCTCAAGGCCCAGCTTTCCGCCGTCGTCCCCTTCGCCGCCTATGTCGGCGTCACGCTCGAGGAGATCGCCGAGGGCCGCGCCACCGCCACGCTCGCACAGAGTCACAACACCTCGAACCACATCGCCACGATGCACGCCGGCGCGCTGTTCACGCTGGCGGAAGCCGCCTCGGGCGCGGCGATGGCGGGGATGTTCCTCGAACGCCTCGCCGCGCTGCGCCCGGTCGCGGCGGGCTCGACCATCGCCTATGCGCGGCCCGCCAAGGGCACGATCACCGCGCGCGCCAACGTCGATGGCGAGAAGGCGGCGCTGTTCGCCGCGCTCGACGGCGAAGGCAAGGTGCGCTTCCCCGTCACCATCACCATGGAGGACGCCGAAGGCCGCGAAGTCGCGCGGATGAGCGTCGACTGGCACCTCTCGGCCTTGGCCAAGGCGGCGTGAGCGTCTAACCGGAGCGGATGACCCGGCGTGTGGCCTACCATCATGGCGATCTTGCGGCAGCCGCGCTCGATGCGGCCGAAGCGCTGGTGGCCGAGGACCCTGCGGCGGGCTTCTCGCTGCGCACGCTCGCCGAGAAGCTGGGGGTCGCGCACCGCGCGCTCTACAACCACTTTGCCGACCGCGAGGCATTGCTGGCGGCCTTGGCTGCACGCGGCTTCCAGCAACTTGCCGAGCGCCTTGCGCCCGCGCCCGATCCGGCGGGGTTCCTTGCCGACTATGTCCGCTTCGCGCTCGAACAGCCCGGGCTCTATGCGGTGATGACCGGGCGGCATCACGCGCAGATCAACGCCGTTCCCGCCTTGCGCGCGGCAGTCGACCGGGTGATCGCCGTGGCGCTCGATGCGCTCGCGACGCCGGGCGCGGATGACGACACCCGGCGGCGCGAGGTGATGCGGGTGTGGATGCTCGCCCACGGCGCGATCGGCTTGCAGCGCGCCGGAATGCTGAAGATGCGCAGCGACGCGGCCTTCGCCGCCGAGGTGTTGCAGATCGCGGGCCTTGCACCGCCTGAGGAGACGACGCGATGAACCCTGCCGATGCCATGCCCTTCTCGAAGCTGATGGGCGTGACCGTCACCGCCGCCTCGGCCCAAGGCGTCGAGGGCGAGATCACCGTGCGCGAGGACCTGTGCACCGCAGGCGGGATCATGCATGGCGGGGCGATCATGGCCTTCGCCGATGCATTGGGCGCGGTGGGCGCGGTCGCCTGCCTGCCCGAGGGCGCGAAGGGCACCACCACGATCGAGAGCAAGACCAATTTTCTCGGCGCCGCGCCGGTCGGGAGCCTCGTGAAGGGCCGCAGCGTGCCGCTCAAGACGGGCAAACGGATGTCGGTGTGGCAGACCACCATCGACACTGGCGAGGGCAAGCAGGTTGCGGTGGTGATCCAGACGCAGCTGGTGCTTTAAGGCTTCGGCTCCACCCGCCGCGCCGAGAGGATTTTGATCTTCGGCTCCAGCATCTGCCCCTTCATCACCCCGTCGCCCGCCTCCGGATCGCGCGGGGCGGCGAGGATTTTCGCGACGATGTCCATGCCCTCGGTGACATAGCCGAAGACGGCATAGCCCGCGACCCAGGCGGGGTCGCTCGCGGTCGGATCGGCGTCGAAGCCGTTCTGGTCCTCGACCATGATGAAGAAGTCGCCGTCGGCGTCACCCGGCGCGCCCATCGCCATCGACAGCGCGCCGTGGGCATGGGTGAGGCCGGTTGTGCTGGTCGGCTCGTGGGCGATCTTGGGGAGGACGCGCCTGGGGTCGCCGCGGGTGCCGCCTTGCACGAGACCCGAGGGCTGGCGCTCGCCCTCCAGCGCCATCGCGCGGTAGAAGGTGGTGCCGTCGAGGCGCTTCTGGTCGACATAGCGCAGGAAATTGCCCGCGGTGACCGGCGCGCGCTCGGTCTCCAGCGCGATGGTGACGGGGCCCAGCTCGGTCTCGAGCACCACGGTGACGCTTGCCGCCTCGGGATGGGGGCGCACCGCGGGGCGGGCGGTGACGAGCGGGTTGGCTGCGGGGGCAGGGGCAGGGGCGGCCTCAGGGGCAGGCGGGCCGGGGAGCGTGAATTTGTAGAGATAGGTGCGCTGGCATTTGTCGTGCTCGCGCGTCCGGCAATTGTCATTGTTGTCGTCGGAGATGAGGTAGAGCGCCGTCGCGCCCGCCTCCTCGCGCACCGCCAACCCCTCGAAATTGTCGAGCACCAGCGGCGGCGCGAGCACGGCGAGGGTGGTCGCGGTGTTGTCGGGGGCGAGGGCGATGATCGCGGCGCGGCTGCGCTGTTTGGGCGGGTCGCTCGGGGTGTAGCTGCGGAAGAGGACGTAGCAGGTGCCGTCACCCTTGCAGCTCGCGTCGGTCGGCACGCCGCCATAGGCCGCGATGCCCTCGGGCGCGGGGAGGGTGAAGGGGGTGGCCGCGCCGTCATCGCCGATGCGCAGGCAATTGGGGCGCGCAGGATCGGTCCACTCCCCGCAGGCGAGCACCCCGCCGGGGTAGGCGGCGAGGGTCTCGATCCCGTCGTTGGAAGGCTTTGCGGGCAGCAGCGCGGAGGCCGCCGTGTAGTCGCCGCTCGGCGGGCGTACGAGATCGCCATAGCGCCAGATGCGGTGCTGCTGTTCGAAGGCGACCAGCCATTCGCCCGAAGGCAGGCGGGTCAGCGCCTCGGCATCGCCGCGGGTCTTGTCGTCGATTGCGGAGCCCTTCGCGTCGCGGAGCGGGCCGAGGCGCACGCCCGAGACATCGGTCAGGCGGCCCTGCACCTGATCGATGGAAAGCTCCATCCAGCGCCCGTCATCGGTGATCGCGACCAGCGTGTCGCCGTGCCATTCGAGGCTCGAGATGCCGCCGATATCGGCCTTGTCGGGGAAGATCTCGACTCCGCCGCGGAAGGTCAGGACGCCGGTGTCGCCCGTTCCGATGTCGGCGGGAGCGGTCTCGGGGAGGAAAGCGTCATCGCCTCGCGCGGCCAGCGGCGCGGCGGCAAGGGCGAGGGTGAGGGCAAGAGCGCGCATCCATGTCATTCGTCCGGGTGTATCGCCGCTTCGACGAAGCGCAAGGCGGGAAGGGCCCCGTTCAGCCGCGCGCAAGGTTTACAAGCGTAGTCGCCATGACTACAGATGTAATCATCAAGCGAGGGAGACGCTGTCGTGTCTGCATCAGAAGAGCATCCCGGAGAGCGCATCACCGATGCCGAATATGCGGTGATGGAAGTCCTGTGGGACCGCCCGCGCCAGACCGCGGCGGAAGTGTGCGAGGATGTCTGCGCGAGCCGCGACTGGAGCCTCGCCACGGTCAAGACCCTGCTCTCGCGCCTCGTCCAGAAGGGGGCCCTGCTGGCCGAGCCCGATGGCCGCCGCTTCCTCTATTCGCCGCTGATCGCGCGCGAGGATTATGTCGGGGGCGAGAGCCGCCGGCTGGTCGACCGACTGTTCGGCGGCAGCGCCGCCTCGCTGGTCGCGCATCTGGCCGAGACCGAAGCGCTCACCGCCGATGATCTCGCCGAGATCGAGGCGCTGCTGAAGGAGCTGCGGGCATGAGCGCGATCCTTATCCAGACGCTGGCGTGGACCGGCGTGCTGATCGCTGCGGTGCTGCTGCTGCGCCGTCCCGTTGCGCGCTATTTCGGCCCCGAGGCGGCCTATGCGCTGTGGGCGCTGCCGCTGCTGCGCCTGATCGTGCCGCCGGTGGTGCTGCCTGCGTGGATGGCACCCAAGTCCCCCGCGCCCGCCGCGCCTGTCATCGTCGACGCGCCGCCGGTCTCCGATCCGGCGCTGCTCGAGGCCGCCGCCGCCGCGCTACCTGCCGACACGCTGCCCGCCGCGCCCATCCCTGCGCCCGAGCCCGGCTTCGACCTGTTCGCCGTGCTGGCCGACTGGCCGATCGTCGAGATGCTGCTGGTCGTCTGGCTCGGCGGGGCGGCGCTGTTCCTCGCCTTGCGCTTTGCCGCCTATTTCTCCCTGCGCGACGGCCTGCTCGCCGGTGCCCGCGAGCTGGGGCGGGCGCGGGGGCTGATGGGGATGCCGGTGCGCCTCGTCGAGACGCCCGCGACCCATGCGCCGCTGGCGATGGGCGTGCTCGATCCGGTGATCGCTCTGCCTCCGGGCTTCCTCGCGCTCCATGACCGCACCGGCCGCGATCTCGCGCTGGCGCATGAACTCGCGCACCATCGCGGCGGGGATCTGCTCGTCAACATCCTCGTCCAGCCGCTGTTCGCGCTGCACTGGTGGAACCCGCTCGGCCGCTTTGGCTGGCTCGCGCTCAGGCGTGACCAGGAGGCGGCGTGCGATGCGCGGGTCATGGCCCGGCGCGGCGCGCAGGAGAAGGCCGCCTATGCCGCGCTCATCGCCCGCTTCGCTGCCGCCCCCGGCACTGCCCACAACGCCGCTCTGACCGCGCCGATGGCCTGTCCGGTGCTCGGCGAGAAATCGATCATTCACCGCCTGAGGAGCCTATCCATGTCCGATCTTTCCCCCCGCCGCCGCATGGCCGGCCGCGCGCTGCTCGGCGCGGGGCTGCTCGCCCTGCCGCTGACCGCGAGCATCACCTATGCCGCCAGCGAAACCGAGAGCGTGCTCGAAGCGCCCGAGCCGCCCGAGGCCCCCGAACCCCCCGTGCCGCCCGAAGCCCCCGAGGCTCCCGAAGCGCCCGAGCCGCCGTCTGTCCTGCTGCTTGACGCCTCCGACGCGCCCGGCGACCGCACTGTCACCGAACGCGTCTGGCGCGATGCCGATGGCAAGGAGCGCCGCGTCAAGATCGTCACCCGCGGCCGCCCTGATGGCGAGGCGATGGCGCGCGAGCTCGAGGGGGTCGAGGGCCTCGACAAGGGCGAGCGCGACGCGATGCTGGCCGAACTGCGCGCCAGCCTCGCCGAGGCCGACCGCGAGCTCGCCGAACTGCCGCGGATGCTCGCCGAAGCCCGCGCCGAGGCCGATGCCGCCAATGCCGAAGCCCGCGCCGCCGGCTCGCCGATGCGCGTGGAAGTGCGGCAGGCTTGCCGCCCCGGCAGCGAGGAAGTGAGCGAGACCACCACCCGCGGCGGCGTCCAGATCGTCAGCATCTGCCAGAAGCGCATCTATGCCTCGGCGGTGATGGGCCTCAAGGAAGCGCGCGCCGAGATCGCGGGCAACAAGGACATCCCCGAGGAAACCCGCAAGCAGCTACTGCGCACGCTCGATGCGCAGATCAGCCGCTGGAGCAGCGGCCGCGAGAGCTGACGCCTTCAAGGTTCGATCGGGAGCCCGGGAGCGGGCGGGAAGGGGGCGCTAAGCCTGTTTCCCGCCCGCTGCTGTTTTCGCAGGTGCCCTGGCGTTCACTTCTTGGGCCGCGCCGGATAGGCGCAGCCGCGCCCCAGACCCCAGCCCTTGAGGAACGAGCGGCGCACCATCCCCGCCGTATAGGCCGCGCGCAACTTGCGGTCGTTGTCCGCCGCGCCCGTCACCTCGCGCAGAATGCCGCGGAAGGGGATCACCGAGCCGACCACGCTCTGCCCGATGCGGCCCTCGCTGATGCGCTTGCCCCCGTCATCCTCGGCAATGTCGTAATCCGCGCCCAGCACCATATCGAGCTCGGCGATGGCGCTCACCAGCGCGTTGCACTTGCCGAGCCCCTTGGTCGCATAGGGATCGGCCACCGCCGCCACGAGCACCTCGGGAATGTCGCGCCCGTCGATGTTGAGATCGCGCAAGGGGGTCTTGGCGACTTCGGTCGCGTCGGGCTCGGGCATGGCCTGCGCGGCGAGCGGGAGCGGCGTGCCTGCGCATCCGAGGGCAGCGAGCGTGGCGAGAAGGGCAGGGCGCATCACAATCAACCTCTTTCGAAAAACACGTCGCAGGCGGTGTCGTCATTCGCTTCCAGACCCAGCCGCAGCGCTTGCATGCGCTGGCGGCTGGAGCCGTGGGTGAAGCTTTCGGGATTGACCCCCTGACCCGCATTGCGCTGGAGAGTATCGTCGCCGATCGCGCTCGCGGCTTTCAAACCCTCCTCAAGATCGCCGGCCTCGATAAGGTTGCGGTTCTTGCCCGCCCATAATCCAGCATAGCAATCTGCTTGAAGTTCCATCGCCACCTGCAGGCGGTTGGCGGCGGCGGGATTGCTGCGCTGGGCTTTCCTCACCTGATCCGAAATGCCGGTCAGATTCTGGATGTGGTGGCCATATTCATGCGCGATCACGTAGAGCCGCGCGAAGTCTCCGCCGGTGCCCGACATCTGCGCGAGCTGGTCGTAGAAGCTGGTGTCGATATAGATGCCCTTGTCGGCCGGGCAGTAGAACGGCCCCACCGCCGAGGTCGCGCTGCCGCAGCCCCCGGTGTTGACCCGGCCGTTGCGGTAGAGATCGAGCACCGGCTGCTCGAAGGGGATGCCGGCGCGCTGGAAGGCCGTGCTCCACGTGGCATCGAGGCTGGTGAGCGCGTTGCAGGCTTCGGTGGCATATTCGTTCTGGGTGCAGACCTCCTGCGCGCTGAGTTCCTTGCCGCTGCCGCTCTGGGCCGGGGCGGTCTGTTGCTGCACCCCTTGCAGCACCCCGATGGTCTGCATCGGATCGAGCCCGAACACGACAGCCCCGATCAGCGCGATCACCAGCGTCCCGCAGCCGATCCCGCGCGGGCCCAACCCGCCGCCGCCCCCGCCGCCATCGGAGGAGCGGACATTGATCCGTGACGTGTCGAACGGCCCCAGACGCATTTTCGATTCCTCCCCTTGGCCCCCTGGATTGCAACAATTCTGTTGGACAGGCACGTGCCACACGGCAAAAGCGCTGCATGGCCTGATGGCCCGAACGTGCAGGAGATGCGGCGAATGCTCAAGGACAAGCGTGCTCTGGTGACCGGCTCGACCTCGGGGATCGGCCTTGCGGTCGCCCGCGCGCTGGCGGCCGAGGGCGCGGGGGTGATTCTCAACGGGCTGGGCGATCCGGACGCCATTTCAGCGCTCTGCGACGAGCTGGGGGCGACCTACAACGGCGCCAACCTGATGGATCCCGCCGCCATCGCCGCGATGATGGAGGAGGTCGGCCCGGTCGATATCCTCGTCAACAATGCCGGGATGCAGCACGTCGCCGCGATCGAGGCCTTTCCGGCGGACAAGTGGGACGCGATCATCGCCTTGAACCTCACCGCCGCTTTCCACACCACGCGCCTTGCCGTGCCCGCGATGAAGGAGCGCGGCTGGGGCCGGATCATCAACACCGCGAGCGCGCATTCCGCCGTCGCCTCGCCGTTCAAGAGCGCTTACGTGGCGGCCAAGCATGGCCTTGCCGGCTTCACCAAGACCATCGCGCTGGAACTCGCGACCCACGGCATCACCGCCAATTGCATCTCTCCGGGATATGTCTGGACGCCGCTGGTCGAGAACCAGATCCCCGACACCATGGCCGCCCGCGGCATGACGCGCGAGCAGGTGATGAACGACATCCTGCTCGCCAAGCAGCCGACCAAAGAGTTTATCGCCCCCGAGGATGTCGCCGCGCTCGCGGTGTTCCTGTGCTCGCCCGCGGCGCGCGGGATCACCGGCGCGAACTACGCGATCGACGGGGGCTGGACCGCCGAATGAGCCTTTCGCGCGCTCTTGCCCTGCTGCTGGTGGCGCTGCTTGCCGCCTGCGCGCCTGCGGCCCCGCGCCCGGCGAGCGTCGCGCCCGAAGATCGCGCCGCGATTGCCGCGCGGCTCGAGGCGGATATCGCGGCGCTGTCTTCCGACGCCATGGCGGGGCGCAAGCCCGGCACCGAGGGCGGTCGCGAGACCTATGCCTGGATCGAGCAGCGCATGGGCGAGGCGGGCCTTGTCTCGGGCACCAATGACCCGGGCTCCTACTGGCGCCTGCCGGTCGACCTCCTGAGCGTCACGCCCGAGAGCGCCGAGCTGGTGCTCGGCCAGGGGCGGCGGCGGGTGGTCGTCCCTACCGAGGATGCCGCGGTCTTCACCCCGCGCCGCCGCGCGCTCGCCTTCGGTGGGCCGGGGACGGGGGTGCCGGTGGTGTTCGTGGGCTATGGCGACGGCTCGGTGCTCGGCGATGCGCTCGCGGGCGCGGTGGCGGTGATGTTGGCCGATCCGGGCCGCGATCAGGCCCGCCGCGAGGCCCTGTTCCGCCAGCGCGCGACCGCCGTGCTCACCATCCTCCCCGACCGCGATGCGCTCGCCGCCCTGCGCGCCCGCGAAGACCGCCCGCGCCTGCAACTCGCGAGCGAGGAGCAGGACCACCTCGCCGCCTATATCACCGACAAGGCTTTCGCCGAGGTGATCGGCGCGCGCCGCTGGGCCGGGTGGAAGAAGGAGGCCGAGGCGGGCGACCACGCCTTCGCCCCGCTCGAACTCAACCTCTCGGTCAGCATCGAGGCGACCAGCGACCGCCGCGAATTCGCGAGCCAGAACATCATCGGCATGATCCCCGGCAGCGTGCCGGGATCGGGCGCGGTGCTGGTGCTGGGGCACTGGGACCACCTCGGCGAATGCGGCCCGCCCGAGGCCATCGACCGGATCTGCAACGGCGCGGCCGACAATGCCAGCGGCATCGCGATGATGCTCGAACTGGCGCGGCGGCTTAAGGCCGGGCCGCCGCCGGCCCGCGACGTCTATTTCCTCGCCACCACCGCCGAGGAGCCCGGACTGCTCGGCATCCGTGCCTTCGTCAAGAACCCGCCGTTCCCGCTCGCCAGCATCGTCGCCGCCTTCAATCTCGACATGATGGCGGTCGCGCCCGCCGGAAGCCCGGTCGGCTACATCGGGCGGGGCAGAGACGCGGCGCTCGACGATGTGGTGCTGGCCGCGATGGGCAACCGCGGGCGCACACTGGGCGACCAGACCCTCGCCGATTCTTTCCTGCAACGTCAGGACGGCTGGGCGCTGGTGCAGGCGGGCGTGCCTGCGGTGCTGCTGTCGAGCACCTATGGCACCCGCGCGATCCTCGATCCCTTCATCGCGTCGCGCTACCACCAGCCCTCGGACGAGGTGGAGGGAATCGAGCTCGGCGGCGCGATCGACGATCTGCTGCTGCACGAAGATCTGATCCGCACGCTTGCCGACCCGCAGAAGTATCCCGCGCCCGCGAAGACCCGCCCCTAGCGCTCCGCGCAAACCGCGGTTACATGGGCCGCCACGAATCTCCCGCCAGAGGAGATGCCCCCTCTACCTTTGCAAGCGAAAGTGGCGCTCCATGGATATCCCGCTCGGTCTGACCTTCGATGACGTGCTGCTCCGTCCGGCGGAGAGCAACGTCCTGCCGAGCATGGCCGACACCTCGACCCGGCTGACGCGCGACATCCGGCTCAACATCCCCGTCCTGTCCTCGGCGATGGACACCGTGACCGAAGCCGACATGGCGATCGCCATGGCGCAGCTGGGCGGGATCGGGGTGCTCCACCGCAATCTCGATATCGACGCGCAATGCGCCGCGGTGCGCGCGGTCAAGCGCTACGAGAGCGGGATGGTGGTCAACCCCATCACAATCGGGCCCGACGCGACCCTCGGAGAGGCGCAGGCGCTGATGCAGGCTAACCGCATCAGCGGCATTCCCGTGGTCGACGCCGGTGGCAAGCTCGTCGGCATCCTCACCAACCGCGACGTGCGCTTTGCCGAGAACCCCGCGCAGCCCGTGCGCGAGCTGATGACCACCGAGAACCTCGCCACCGTGCCGCTCGGCACCGGGCAGGAAGAGGCGCGCCGCCTGCTTCACGCCCGCCGGATCGAGAAGCTGCTGGTGGTCGACGATGCCTTCCACTGCATCGGCCTCATCACGGTCAAGGACATCGAGAAGGCGGTGAACTATCCGCACGCGACCAAGGACGGCACCGGCCGGCTCCGTGTGGCCGCCGCGACTACCGTGGGTGACGCAGGCTTCGCGCGCACCGAGGCGCTGGTCGATGCCGAGGTCGACGTGATCGTGATCGACACCGCCCACGGCCACAACATCGAAGTCGCCCGCGCGGTCGAGCGGGTCAAGAAGCTCTCGAACGCGGTGCAGGTGGTCGCGGGCAATGTGGCCACCGCCGAGGCGACCCGCGCGCTGGTCGATGCAGGGGCCGATGCGGTCAAGGTCGGGATCGGGCCGGGCTCGATCTGCACCACCCGCGTCGTCGCGGGCGTGGGCGTGCCGCAGCTGACCGCGATCATGGAAAGCGCCGCCGAGGCCGCCAAGTCGGGCGTTCCGGTGATCGCCGATGGCGGCCTGCGCACCAGTGGTGACGCGGCCAAGGCGCTCGCGGCGGGCGCGTCCAGCGTGATGATCGGCTCGATGCTCGCCGGCACCACCGAAAGCCCGGGCGAGGTGTTTCTCTACCAGGGCCGCTCCTACAAGGCCTATCGCGGCATGGGCTCGGTCGGCGCGATGGCGCGCGGCTCGGCCGACCGCTATTTCCAGCAGGACGTCTCGGCGATGAAGCTGGTGCCCGAGGGGATCGAGGGACAGGTGCCCTTCAAGGGCCCCGCGGCGGACGTGGTCCACCAGCTGGTCGGCGGGATCAAGGCGGCGATGGGCTACACCGGATCGCGCACCATCACCGACCTGCAGGAACGCGCGCAGTTCGTGCGCATCACCAATGCGGGGCTTTCCGAAAGCCACGTCCACGACGTCGCCATCACCCGCGAGGCGCCGAATTATCCCACACGCTGAGGCCTCGATATGACCCCCGCCGCTAGAGTACAGGCGGCGATCGAGCTGCTCGACACCGTGATCACGTCCGCGCGCAGCAAAGGCGCGCCTGCGGACCGGATCATCGCCGACTATTTCCGCGCGCGCCGCTATGCCGGATCGAAGGACCGCCGCGCGGTGCGCGATCTCGTCTACCGCGCGATCCGGCTGTGCGGGCCGGTGCCTGCCAGCGGGCGTGCGGCGATGCTGGCGGTGGCGGGGCAGGACGAAGCCATTGCGGCTCTGTTCGACGGCTCCCCCCACGGCCCCGCTCCACGCGGTGAGGGCGAGGAGGCGGCCAGCACCGGCCTTGCCCCCAAGTGGCTCGCCGCGGCCTTGCGTGCCTCGGGCCTTGGCGGGCGCGAGATTGCCGCGCTGCTCGACCGCGCGCCGCTCGATCTGCGGGTCAATGCGCTGAAGGCCGACCGGGCGGGGCTCGAACTCCCCGAACCGGGCGAGCCGCTCGCCAGCGCGCAGGGCCTGCGTTTCCCCTCCGGCACGCCGGTCGAGCAATGGGAGGCCTACGAACAGGGCTTGGTCGAAATCCAGGACCTCGGCAGCCAGCTGATCGTCGAGGCGCTGCCGGTGGCTGCGGGCGACACCATTATCGACCTTTGCGCTGGAGGCGGGGGCAAGACCCTCGCGCTGGCCGCGCGACTCGGCAATGCCGCGAGCCTTGTCGCCGCCGACACCGACAAGCGCCGCCTTGGCAACCTCGCCCCCCGTGCGGCCAGGGCAGGGGCGGCGGTCGATCACACCGTGCTGCTCGATCCCGGCCGCGAGATGCGCGCCCTCCACCCCTGGGCGAACAAGGCCGATCACGTGCTGGTCGACGCGCCCTGTTCGGGCAGCGGGACATGGCGCCGCAGCCCCGAAGGGCGCTGGCGACTCGACCCGGCCGAGCTCGCGCGCCTTAACCATTTGCAGGACCACGTCCTCGGCCTCGCCGCGCAGCTCACCCGGCCGGGCGGGACCATCGCCTTCGTCACTTGCTCGGTTCTGGATGCAGAAGGCGCGGACCGGATTTCCGTTTTTCTCGAGCGCCATCCGGGGTGGACCGCCGAGGCCCTGCCGCTCCCCTTGGGCAGCCCTCGCGGTGCAGGAATCCGCCTCGATCCGCTCCATCACGGCACGGATGGTTTTTTCGTCGCGTGCCTTCGTTCACCATGATAGCATCCTTTGCTATGACCCAGCCGCCCGGTTCCCGGTCTCAAGCACTGAAGGAGCTTCTGATGCGTTTCGCAGCCCCTGCCGCCGCCCTGTCGCTGTGCCTCGCCATGACCGCGAGCATATCGCTGGCAGGGAGCGAGACAGGGCCCGATCCGCGCGCCGAGGCGCTGATCGCGCAGGGGCAGGCGCTGCTGGCGGCAGGCGAGGCCCAGGCCGCGACCGACGCCTTCGAGGCCGCGCTGGCGGTCGATCCGGGTTACACCCCGATCTTCATCAACCTCGCCGACGCCGCGCGCCAGCAGGGGTTGCAGGGCAAGGCGATCAAGTATTACCGCGAGGCGCTGGAGCGCGATCCGGGCAACTTCGCCGCGATCTCGGGCGAGGGCGCGGCGCTGGCGGAGAAGGGCGCGCTGGAAAAGGCCAAGCGCAACCTCGCCAAGCTGCAATCGCTGTGCGGGGATGACTGCCCCGAGACGGTGGCGCTGCAATCGACCATCGCCCGCGGCGCGCCCGCAAGGCTCGCGGTGGAGAGCAAGGGCGATGGGGCGGCGTCGAACTGAGGCGTCAGATCAGCCCGCGGAATTCCGCCAGCACTTCCTCATAGACCGCCCGCTTGAAGGGCACGATCACCTCGGGCAGCAGGCCCGGCACGATCCAGCGCCATTCGTTGAATTCGGGCGGATCGTGGGCTTCGAGGTCGATGTCCGCGTCCTCGCCCAGGAACCGGCCGAGGAACCAGTGCTGTTCCTGTCCGCGATACTTGCCCTTCCACACCTTGCCGAGCAGCTCGGGCGGCAGATCGTAGCAGATCGGCTTGGAGGCCTGCGCGATCACCTCGACCATGTGGGCAGGCACCCCGATTTCCTCCTCAAGCTCGCGCAGGGCTGCTTCGCGCACGTCCTCGCCCTTGTCGATCCCGCCCTGGGGCATCTGCCAAAAGCCATGCGCCGAAGGGTCGATCCGCTGGCCGACGAAGACGAGGCCGTCGCGGTTCACCAGCATGAAGCCGGCACACGGGCGGTAGGGGAGGGTCTCGGGGTCGATCATGCGGGGTTCCCCAGCATGAATGTCATCGCCGCGACGATGCGTTCGAGATCGCCCTGCGTGCTCGGCACCATCTGCCGCAGGTTGACGAAGGAGTGGGTCACCCCGCGCATCTCGAGGAACACGCAATCACGCCCCGCATCGACCAGCGCCCTCGCATAGGCGCGGCCCGAATCGCGGATCGGATCGAGGCTGGCAGTGACGACGATGGTGGGCGGGGCGGTGGAGTGGTCCGACAGGATCGGGAAACCGCGCGGGTCCGAGCGGTCGGCGGCATAGGCGGCGTCGAAGAAGCCCATCGTCTCGGCGGTGAGTACGAAGCCCTCGCTGAACTGCGCCATGCTCGCCGAGCCCTCGGCGTCGGCGACCAGCGGGAAGATCGGCACTTGCAGCAGCACGGGGACGGCGGCGGGTTGCTGCCCAAGCAGTTGGCTCACCACCACGGTCGCATTGCCCCCCGCCGAATCGCCGATGGTGACGATGCCGCTCGCGGTCAGGCCGAGTTCGGCAGGCGACGAGGCCACCCAGCGCGTCGCCGCCTCGCAATCGAGGATGGCCGCGGGGAAGGGCGCCTCGGGCGCGCGGGCATAGTGCACCGCGACCAGCGGCAGATCGGCGAGCGCGGCGATCTCGGTGCACAGCGCGTGGTGCGTTTCGAGGTCGCCGATGACGAAGCCGCCGCCGTGGTAGAAGGTGATGACGGGGGTGGGGCCCTCGCGGTTTTCGCGGGCGTCATAGAGGCGCAGCGCAATGTCGCCCGCCGGGCCGGGGCAGGCGAGATCGCGGATTACCGGAAGCTGGCGCGCGGGCCGGTCGGCGAGGTTGTGCAGCGCCTGATAGGAGGCGCGCGCCTCCTCCAGCGTCATGTCGACGATCTTGGGCCCGTTCACCTGCGCCATCATGTCGAGGAAGGCCTTCATGTCGGGGCGGATGAAAGGCGCGTCGGTCATCGTGGTTCTCTCCCGTTGTCGGGCGCTGCGATAGGCGAGGGAACGGCGCATTTCCACTCGCTAGATTGCAGGCGGCGCGCTAGCCTCGAATGCGATGGACAATCTGACACATAGCCTGGTCGGCGCGGTGATGGGGCAGGCGGGGCTCAAGAAGACCACCGGCCTCGCCATGCCCGCCCTCATCATCGGCGCAAACCTGCCGGACGTGGACGCGGCGTGCTTCTTCTGGCTGCACGGCACCGAGCACCTCGCGTTCCGCCGCGGTATCACCCACGGCCCGCCCGCGCTGGTGCTGCTGCCGCTGATACTGGCAGGGCTGCTGTGGGGCTGGGACCGCTGGCAGACCAAGCGCGGCACCCGGCCCGAGGGGCGGCTGCCGGTGCGCTTCGGGTGGCTCTATGCGATGGCCTTTGTCGGCTGCCTCAGCCACCCCTTCTTCGACTGGCTCAACGTCTACGGCATCCGGCTGCTGGAGCCCTTTTCGAGCCAATGGTTCTACGGCGACACGCTGTTCATCATCGACCCGTGGCTGTGGGCGATGCTGATCGCGGCGGTGTGGGTTTCGCGGCGGCGGGAGAAGGTGGGGGGTGCGAAGTGGGCGCGGCCTGCTCAGGTGGGGATTGCGGTTGGGCTGGCCTACATCGGGTTGAATTGGGCGATATCTGCGCGCGCTTCCGAGGAAGCCAATCGAGCCGCACAACGGACCAAATTCGAATTCCTCGAGCATGGGCATGCCGTCATTGCGAGCCCGGTCCCTCTCCAATTCTGGAAGCGGCAGACAATCTATTCGAGCTACACCCAGCGATATCGCCTCGGCGACTGGTCCGCCTTTGGCGGGCTGGCGAGCGAGGCCCTCACCCCCGGTCAGCCATGTAACTGGAAGCTGGAATATTTCGAGGGCAAGCTCGGCTCGCAAGCCGACGCCTTCCTGTTCTGGTCGCGCGCGCCCTTTCTCACCCGCGCGGCAGATGGCTCGGTGGTTCTGCGGGACGCGCGCTTCACCGACCCGCGGGTGGAGGACAGGTTCAGCCTCGCGCTGCCGGATGTTAAGTGCGAGCCTCTACCCCCGTCGTCACCCTGAACTTGTTTCAGGGTCCATTTCTCCCCAAACGCCTCCGCTCGAATTTGCGGGATGGATCCTGAAACAAGTTCAGGATGACGGCGTTGGTGGGAAAACGGAAATTCAGAGAACCCAATGACCCAAATCGTCTGGCTGCGGCGCGATCTGCGCCTCGCCGATAACCCCGCGCTCTACCATGCCGCCAAGGCCGGGCCTGTGGTGGCCGTCTATGTGCTCGACGATGAGAGCCCCAAGCACCACGCATATGGCGGGGCCTCGCGCTGGTGGCTGCATCATTCGCTGGCGAGTTTGGCGAAAAGCCTAGAAGCCAGGGGCAGCAAGCTGATCCTGCGGCGCGGGGAGGCGGTGGCCGAGCTGACCAAGCTGGCCGAGGAAACCGGCGCGACCGCCATCCACGCCAATTGCCATTACGAGCCGTGGTGGCTCAATGCCGAGCGCAAGCTGGCCAAGAGCCTCGACCTGCAATTGCACCACGGCAATTACCTAATGCCCCCCGGCTCGATCACAACCGGCACGGGCGGGCAGTACAAGATCTACACCCCCTTCAGCCGCGCCGTCCGCGCCGAATTCCCGCCGCGCTCGGAAGTCCCCGCGCCCGAACGCCTCGAAGCGCCCGCCAGCTGGCCTGCCTCGGATGACCTTGCCGCATGGAACCTCCTACCCGCCAAGCCCGACTGGGCGGGCGGGATGCGCGATTTCTGGGAAGTGGGCGAGGAAGCGGCCCATGCCCGCCTCGCCGCATGGGAAGCGGACGTCGACGACTACGACGACAAGCGCAATGTCCCCAGCGTCGACAAGGTCTCGCGCCTCTCGCCGCATCTGCACTTCGGCGAAATCTCGCCCGTGCAAATCTGGCACCGCTTCAAGCACAAGCGCTCCAAGGGCTGGGAAACCTTCGAGGGCGAACTGATCTGGCGTGACTATTCGCAGAACGCGATCCTGCAATTCCCCGCCTATGCGACGCAGAATTATCGCGAGGATTTCGACCGCTTCCCCTGGCGCGACCCCGCCAATGATCCCGCCGCCGCGCGCGACCTCAAGGCATGGCAGCAGGGCCGCACCGGCTACCCGATCGTCGATGCCGGGATGCGCCAGCTGTGGCAGACCGGGTGGATGCACAACCGCGTGCGCATGATCACCGCGAGCTTCCTCATCAAGCACCTTCTGATCGATTGGCGCGAGGGCGAGAAGTGGTTCTGGGATACGCTCTGCGATGCCGACTACGCTTCGAACGCCACCAACTGGCAGTGGACCGCGGGGACGGGGGTCGACAGCAACATGTTCAGCCGGATCATGGCGCCGCTCAGCCAGTCGGAGAAATTCGACTCCGCCCGCTACATCCGCACCTATGTGCCCGAACTGAAGGGGCTGGACGAACCCTACGTGCACGATCCCGAGGAATTCGGGCGGCGGCCCGCGGGCTATCCGCGCAAGATCGTGCCTCACAAGCAGGCGCGCGAGCGGGCGCTGGCGGCATTGAAGACCATCAAGCAGGGCTGAGCGGCAGGGCTTGCCCCCGATGCCTCTGCCCGCCTATGCACCCTCCCGACAACAAAGCGAGAGGGTGACAGGATGGGCATGATCAGGACGACGGTTTCGGGCGTGGCGCTGGCGCTGCTGCTGGCGGGCACAGGCGTCGGCGCCGAGGAGCAGGGGCCTCCCGCGCCGACCGCGCGCCTCACCCAGCCGCCCGCGCGCGACCAGTCGGACTTGCAGGTGCTGTTCTGGTCGGACGCCCAGCGCGCCGAGCGTTTCCGCGCGATGGAGCAATGGTTTGCCGGCCACGAAGTTCCCGCCGCCGCCAGCCCCCGCGCGCTCCCCAAGGGCGCGCCGCTCAGCGCCGAATTGCAGGCCGATCTTGCCAAGCTGATGGCCGAGACCAACGCCGCCGGGATCATGGTGCTGAAGGACGGCAAGATCCGCTACGAGGCCTATGGCCTCGGCCTCGGCCCCACCGATCGCTGGACCAGCTTCTCGGTCGCCAAGAGTTTTACCTCGACCCTGCTGGGCGCGGCGATCAAGGACGGCTTCATCAAGAGCCTCGATGATCCCGTGACCAAGTATATCCCCGGCCTGGCGGTCAGCGCCTACGAGGGTGTCACCGTCCGGCAGCTCGCCACCATGACCAGCGGGGTCAGGTGGAACGAGGACTATACCGATCCCAAGTCCGACGTCGCGCAGATGAACCGCTTCGTGGTCGAATATGGCGCGGAGGCGATCGTCGCGCAGATGAAGGCGCTCCCGCGCGAGGCGGAGCCGGGCACGAAATGGGTCTACAAGACCGGCGAGACCAACCTCATCGGCGTGCTGGTCGAGAACGCGGTGGGCAAGCCGCTCGCCGAATATGCCAAGGCGAAGATCGTCGATCCGGCGGGGTTCGAGGGCGACCTGTTCTGGATGGTCGACCCGCGCGGCGGGAATATCGGCGGGTGCTGCCTGTCGATCCGCCTCGCGGATTACGCGCGCATGGGCCAGTTCGCGCTCGAGGGCGGCAAGGGCGTGGTGCCCGAGGGCTGGTTCGCCGAGGCCGGCAAGGCGCAGGTCGAGTTCGGCCCGCAGGCGCCTGGCTTCGGGTATGGCTACCAGTGGTGGGCCTACCCGATGGGCAGCTACGGCGCGCAAGGCATCTTCGGGCAGGCGATCACGCTGGTTCCCGCCAAGAACCTCGTCGTCGCCATCGTCAGCAACTGGCCGACCGCGACCTCGCCCGGCGGCCGTGCCGACGCGCGCGAGGTGGTGGCGAAGATCGCGCTGACGGCCGAATAGGCCCCCGGCGGGTCAGATCGACGAGCGGTAGACCCCGGCGGCGCTGGTGTAGCGTTGCAGGATGTTGTCGTGGACGATCGGGCTCAGCAGCTCGCTGAAGGCGCAGCCGACGATGCAGTTGTCCCACCACACCACCTCGGCCTGAAGCGATTCGAGGCCGGGCAGCGTCAGCCAGCACATCTGGCCTTCGTGCATGCGGTTGATCGAGGCGGCCGAGAAGCCCGAGATCGAGAGGTCGTGCACCACGCTCTGGAAGGCGCGGCCACCCGAGGCCCGCAGCGTGGCGGGGATTGTCAGCCTGGTGCGCGGACTGCAGCGATCTTCCTGCGAGGCGGCGTGATAGGGATCGGTCGTGGGCGGCATTGCCGTGGGCCTTGTGTCGAAGCTTGCGGTCTCTCGGGGCGGTTTGGTCCGCGGGGGAGCTTGCACCCGCGTTCCCTAAGCGAAGCTTTCGAACAATGGTAAATGCCGGATTAGGGGTAATTCCGCCGGCGCCGGGAAAGGCGCGGGCTCAGCCGATGCGTTCGCGGTGCAGGCCCTCGAAGCCATCGGCCGCCAGCGCAGTGAGCCGCTCGGCCACCACCTCGGGGCCCTTCAGTTTGGAAGCGTCCTCGCCCGGATAGGCGCGCGCGCGCATCTCGGTGCGGGTCGCGCCCGGATCGATGATCGCGACGCGAAGGGGGCTGAGGCGCTCGACCTCGGCGGCATAGGTTTCGAGCAGGTTCTCGAAGGCCGCCTTGGTCGAACTGTAGGCCCCCCAATAGGGCCGCGGATTGGCCGCGACCGAGCTGGTGAGGCCGATGATCTTGCCCGCCTTCGCGCGGCGCAGCAGCGGATCGAAGCCCGCGATCAGCGCCTGGTTGGCGACCAGGTTGGTGAGCAGCGCCTGGTTGAATTGCTTGGGCTCCATCTGCGAGGCCGGGGTCAGCTCGGGGAGGTAACCGGCGGCCAGCACCATGATATCGAGCGTGTCCCAGCGCCCGGCGATGGCGCTGGCGAGGCGCGAGACGGCATCGGGCTCGGTCAGGTCGAGCGGCGCGATGGTCGAGGTGCCGCCCGCCGCATGGATCGCGTCCTCCACTTCCTCCAGCGCCTTGACCTTGCGCGCCACCAGAATGACGTGCGCGCCCGCGGCGGCCAGCGCCTTGGCGGTGGCGGCGCCGATCCCGCGGCTCGCTCCGGTGACGAGCGCGGTCTGGCCGGCGAGCGGCTTGGCATTGGTGGTGTCGGTCATGGGATGTCAGGCAGCCTTGGGGTCAGCAAAGGGGAGCTGGGCGCTCTTGGCCTCGGCGAGGGCAAGGTCGGTCAGCGAGGTCGGATATTCGCCGGTGAAGCAGGCGTCGCAGAACTGCGGGCAGGCCTTGTCGCGCCCCTGCTTGCCGACCGCGCGGTAGAGCCCGTCGATCGAGATGAAGGCGAGGCTGTCGGCCTTGATGAACTCGCGCATCGGCTCCAGCTCCATGCGCGCGGCGAGCAGCTTGGAGCGCTCGGGCGTGTCGACGCCGTAGAAGCAGGAATGCGCGGTCGGCGGGCTGGCGACGCGGAAGTGGATTTCCTTGGCCCCGGCCTCGCGCATCATCTCGACGATCTTCAGCGACGTGGTGCCGCGCACGATCGAATCGTCGATCAGCACGATGCGCTTGCCTTCGACCAGCGCGCGGTTGGCGTTGTGCTTGCGCTTCACCGAGGAGTGGCGCTGGCCGTCGCCCGGCTGGATGAAGGTGCGCCCGACATAATGCGAGCGGATGATGCCGAGCTCGAAGGGTAGGCCAGAGGCTTGCGCAAAGCCGATCGCGGCGGGCACCCCGCTGTCGGGGACGGGGACGACGAGGTCGGCCTCGCACGGGGCTTCGAGGGCCAATTCCATGCCGATGGCCTTGCGCGCCTCATACACGCTGCGGCCGGCGAAGACCGAATCCGGCCGGCTGAAATAGACGTGCTCGAAGATGCAGGGGCGCGGGGCCGGGCTGCCGAAGGGGCGCACCGAGCGGATCTCTCCGGCGAAATCGACCAGCACCAGCTCGCCCGGCTCGATCTCGCGGATCAGCTCGGCGCCGACCACGTCGAAGGCGACGGTTTCGGAGGCGAACAGGATCGCGTCACCCATCCGGCCCATCACCAGCGGGCGGATGCCGAGCGGGTCGCGGCAGGCGATCATGCCCTCGGGCGTCATCACGATCAGCGCATAGGCGCCCTCGACCAGCCGCAGCGCATCGACCAGCCGGTCGGCGATGGTGGGATAGCGCGAGGTGGCGACGAGGTGGATGATCACCTCGGTGTCGGAGGTCGACTGGAAGATCGAGCCCTTGTTCACAAGGTCGGTCCGCAGCGCCATCGCGTTGGAGATGTTGCCGTTGTGCGCGACCGCAAAGCCGCCGCTGGCAAGGTCGGCATAGAGCGGCTGGACGTTGCGCAGGCCCGACCCGCCGGTGGTCGAATAGCGCACATGCCCCGCCGCCATGTGGCCGGGGAGCGCGGCGATCGCGTCAGAAGAGGAGAAATTCTCGGCGACATGGCCGAGGCCGCGGCGGGCATAGAATTCGCTGCCGTCGAAGCTGACGATCCCGGCGGCTTCCTGCCCGCGATGCTGGAGCGCGTGAAGGCCCAGCGCGGTCGTCGCGGTCGCATCGCTGGCGCGGATCACGCCGAAGATGCCGCATTCCTCGCGCAGCTTGTCGCCATCGGCATCGAGGAAGGGATGGGTTACATTCAGGAGGCTCATCGGCATCACCAGACCTGTTCGCGTGCACACCCGGGTTGGCGCAACGCCCCAATGGCGATGTGACGGATCAATTACAAGGCCGACCAGCCTCCGCCTGCCGCCTTTTTGGCGACAGGTGTGTGACACGCCTGTCCTCAAGTAGCGAAGCGGTAGGACAACAAGGACTCAGCATTGCAGGGTCGTGCCTGCCGCACTACAGGCAGCGTTCAGCCAACAACGGGCACCTCTCACCTCCCATGCTCTCCCCCTTCGAATGGATGATCGCCAAGCGCTACCTCTGGCCCGGCCGGGGGGAGGCGTTCATTGCGCTCGTCGCGGCGATCTCGGTCGGCGTGGTCTCGCTCTCGGTCGCGCTGCTGGTGGTCGTCATGAGCGTCATGAACGGTTTCCGCAGCGAGCTGCTCGACAAGATCACCGGACTGAACGGCCATGCGGTGGTGCAGTCGGTGGGCGGGCGGATCGAGGACTGGCAGAGCGTGCTGGCGACGCTCGAGAGCACCCCGGGCGTGGTCGGCGCAACCCCGATGATCGAAAAGCCGCTGCTCGTCAGCTTCAACGGCAATGTCGACGGCATCCTGCTGCGCGGTCAGGCCGACAAGGAGCTCGCCGGCTACCGCGACAAGGTGCTGCTGGGCGACATCGCGACGCTCTCGCAGCCGCCCGAGCCCGAGGGCTTCGCGCGCGTCGCGGTCGGCAGCCGGCTGGCGCAGAACCTCGGCATGCGGGTGGGCGACGTCATCACCATCATCAACCCCGCGGGCCGTTCGACCCCCTTCGGCACGACGCCGCGCCAGGTGCCCTACGAGGTCGGCGCAATCTTCGAGGTCGGGATTTCGACCTTCGACGAGAAGTTCATCATGATGCCCATCGCCGAGGCGCAGAACCTGCTCTTGATGGGCGATTCGGTGGCCCAGATCGAGGTGAGGGTCGACAATCCCGACAAGGTCGGCACGATCCTCGCCCCCGCACGCGAGAAGCTGTCGGGCCGGATCGTGATCGCGGACTGGAAGTCGATGAACTCGGCGCTGTTCGAGGCCCTGCAGGTCGAGCGCGTGGCGATGTTCTTCGCGCTGTCCTTCATGGTCGTGGTCGCCTCGTTCAACATCCTCTCGAGCCTCGTGATGCTGGTGCGCGCCAAGACCCGCGACATCGCGATCATGCGCACGATGGGCGCGACGCGGCGGAGCCTGCTCAAGATCTTCGTCACCACCGGCACCACCATCGGGGTGATCGGGACGGGGACGGGGCTGCTGCTGGGTTCGGTCATCCTGTTCTTCCGCGAGCCGATCGTGGCGGGAATCGCCTTCGTCACCGGCCAGCAGATCTGGGACCCGGAGGTGCGCTTCCTCTCGACGCTCCCGTCGCGGACCGATCCGTGGGAGGTCTTCGGGATCGTGGTGCTGGCGCTCGGGATGAGCTTCCTTGCGACGCTCTATCCGGCGCTGAAGGCGGCCAACACCGATCCGGTGCAGGTGCTGCGCTATGAGTGATGCCGCCCCCATCGTCGCCCTTACGGGTCTCAAGCGCGCCTTCGAGCAGGGGGGGGAGCGGATCGAGGTGCTGCGCGGGGTCGACCTCGCGATTCAGCCCGGCGAGATCGTCGCGCTGCTCGGCCCCTCGGGCTCGGGCAAGTCGACGCTGCTGCAAGCCGTGGGCCTGCTGGAAGGCGGGTTCGAGGGCGGGATCAGCATCGCGGGCACGGCCGCCGAGGCGCTCGCGGGCGACGCGCGCACGAAGCTCAGGCGGGAGCATCTGGGCTTCGTCTACCAGTTCCACCACCTCCTGCCCGATTTCGACGCGCGCGAGAATGTGGTGATGCCGCAGATGATCCTCGGCACCCCCCGCGCCGAGGCCGAGGCGCGGGCCGAGAGCCTGCTGACCAGCCTCGGGCTCGGCCACCGCCTGACCCACCGCCCGAGCCAGCTGTCGGGCGGCGAGCAGCAGCGCGTCGCCGTCGCCCGCGCGCTCGCCAACCGGCCGACGCTGGTGCTGGCGGACGAGCCGACCGGCAATCTCGACGAGCACACCGCCGACACCGTGCTCGCCCAGTTCCTCGCGCTGGTGCGGGGCGAGGGCAGCGCAGCGCTGGTCGCCACCCACAACGAGCGGCTGGCGGCGAAGATGGACCGGGTGGTGCGGCTGAAGGAAGGCGTGCTGATCTGACAGGCGCGCCCTTGCATTCCCGCTTTGGGCCGGTGGGCAGTTGATCTGTCGCCGCGCTCGTGCGAACCAGCGTGGGGACGGCGAAGGGGGACCACATGGCCGAACTTGACTGGAATGCCGAAGCGACGCTCCACGAGCGCGACGACGAGGGTTCGGAGCTACAATACAATTTCACCGAGCTGAAGACCGGCCCCTTGCGTGACATCGTCGCAGCAGTCGCCGCAATGGACAGCGCGCAGCGCGCCCGGCTGGTGGTCGCGGTTTCGGGCGGGCAGTCGCTCGGGGTGAGCGAAGTCCTTACACTCGCACAAGAGAAGGGCCTTGCATGACGACGATTGCCGATTTCACCGTCACCACCAACCGCGGGGCCGAGCTGGCGCTGAAGGAGAAGCTTGGGACCGTGCTGCTGGTGGTCAACACCGCGAGCAAATGCGGCTTCACCTACCAGTATGACGGGCTCGAAAAGCTCTACCAGACCTACAAGGACCGCGGCTTCGAGGTGCTGGGTTTCCCCTGCAACCAGTTCGGCGCGCAGGAGCCCGGCAATGCCGACGAGATCGAGCAGTTCTGCAAGATCAATTTCGGCGTCACCTTCCCGCTGATGGCCAAGATCGACGTCAACGGCGCGGATGCCTCGCCGCTGTTCGACTGGATGAAGTCGGAGAAGAAGGGCCTCATGGGCACCACCGCGATCAAGTGGAATTTCACGAAGTTCCTGATCGGCCGCGATGGCAAGGTGGTGAAGCGCTATGCGCCCACCGACAAGCCCGAGGCGATCGCCAAGGACATCGAGGCGCTGCTGTAATCGCCCGAGCATGAACGGCGATGGCTTCCCCCTTGCGCTGCGCGCGCCGCTTTGGGCGCCGGTCGTCGTCGCGATTGCGGCGGGGCTGCTTTTGCTCACAAGAGCGATCGACGGAGGGACGGCGGTCCGGCTGTGCAGCGTCAGCTGGCTGGCATGGTGGGTCGCCGCAATCATCATCCTGATCCGAAAGGGCTTTTCGACCTCGCCGCATACGAAGCACGTGGCGCTGACGCTGCTGGTCGGCGGCGCTTTCACCTATGGCGTGATCTAGATCGCCGCCTGACGCTGCCGCGGGGATCTGTGGAGAATTTGCCGCCGTGCCACGTTGCGAAATCCGCCGCATATTCTAGCTTGGGATCATGCCTTTCGCCCCCTTCGTCCCCTTGCGTTTGCTCTCGTCCTATTCGATGCTCGAGGGGGCGATCGACCCGAAGGACATCGCCAAGCTGGCGAAAGAGCTGGGCTTTCCGGCGATCGCGATCTGTGATCGCAACGGCCTCTACGGGATCATGGCCTTCGCCGCCGCGTGTAAGGGCGAAGGCGTGCAGCCGATCATCGGCACGCTGCTGGGCGTCGCACGGGGCGATGACAGGGGGACGGTCGATTACCTGCCGCTCTTTGCGCAAGGTGATACGGGCTACGACAACCTGTGCCATCTCGTCTCGGCCGCGCACCTCGATCGCCCGTTGGAGCGCGATCCGCACGTCACGCTGGCCGATCTCGAGGGCCGAACCGATGGCCTGATCGCGCTGACGGGTGCGGGCGAGGGGGGGCTCACGCGGCTGCTTGCCGAGGGGCAGCAGGATGCGGGTTTGCGGCTGATCGAGAAGCTGGAAGCGCTGTTCCCCGGCCGGCTCTACATCGAACTCGCCCGCGCGGGCGATCCCGTCTGCGAGCGCGCCGAGGATGCGTTGGTCGACTTGGCCTACGCCCGCGATCTCCCTCTGGTCGCCACCAACCCTGCCAACTTCGCCGAGCCCCATATGCACAAGGCGCATGACGCCATGCTGTGCATCGCAAATTCGACCCAGATCGATGCCGACGAGCGCCCGCGCTCCAACCCGCAGGCCTTCGTCAAGCACGCCAGCATGATGGAGGAGGCCTTCGCCGACCTCCCCGAGGCCACCGCCAACACCCTCGTCATCGCCCAGCGCTGCGCCTTCGCGCCGCCCTATCGCAAGCCGATCCTGCCGAGCCTTGCGGGCGATCTGGCGGGCGAGGCGAAGATGCTGGCGGAGGACTCGCGCAAGGGTCTGGAGGCGCGCCTCGCCGCCTACCCCGATCTCACCGACGAGGAGCGCAAGGTCTACGCCGACCGGCTCGAATTCGAGATCGACGTGATCGTGAAGATGGGCTTCCCCGGCTACTTCCTGATCGTTGCCGACTTTATCAAGTGGGCCAAGGAACAGGGCATTCCGGTGGGGCCGGGGCGCGGCTCGGGGGCGGGCTCGGCGGTGGCCTGGGCGCTGACCATCACCGATCTCGATCCGATCAAGCTGGGCCTGCTGTTCGAGCGCTTCCTCAACCCCGAACGCGTGTCGATGCCCGACTTCGATATCGACTTCTGCGAAACGCGGCGCGGCGAGGTGATCCGATACGTCCAGCAAAAATACGGCAGCGACCACGTCGCGCAGATCATCACCTTCGGCAAGTTGAAGGCCCGCGCGGTGCTGCGCGATTGCGGGCGCATCCTGCAGATGAGCTACGGGCAGGTCGACCGCCTGTGCAAGATGGTGCCCAACCATCCGACCGACCCCTGGACGCTGCCGCGCTCCTTGAACGGCGCGGCGGACTTCAAGCGCGAATACGACAACGACAAGGAGGTGAAGCGCCTCGTCGATCTTGCGATGCAGCTCGAAGGCCTCCCGCGCAATTCCTCGACCCACGCGGCGGGCGTGGTGATCGGCGACCGGCCGCTGGCGCAGCTGGTGCCGCTCTACCGCGATCCGCGCTCGGACATGCCGGTGACGCAGTTCGACATGAAATATGTCGAAAGCTCGGGGCTGGTGAAGTTCGACTTCCTCGGGCTGAAGACGCTTTCCGTGCTGCGGAAGGCGGTCGACCTCTTGGAAAAGCGCGGGATCGCCATCGACCTCGGCGCGCTGCCGCTCGACGACGCGCAGGTCTACCACCTCATGCAGGCGGGCAACACCGTGGGGGTGTTCCAGCTGGAATCCGAAGGCATGCGCCGCACGCTCAAGGCGGTGAAGCCCACCAACTTCGGCGACATCATCGCGCTCGTTTCGCTCTATCGCCCCGGCCCGATGGACAACATCCCGCTGTTCGGCCAGCGCAAGGCGGGGGTGGTAGCCATCGAATACCCGCACCCCAAACTGGAAGGCATCCTCGCCGAGACCTACGGGATCTTCGTCTACCAGGAACAGGTGATGCAGGCCGCGCAGGTGCTCGCCGGCTACTCGCTCGGCGACGCGGACCTGCTGCGCCGCGCGATGGGCAAGAAGGTGCAGGCCGAGATGGACGCCCAGCGCGGGCGCTTTGTCGAAGGGTGCAAGGCCAACTCCGACATCGAACCCAAGCGCGCCAACGAGCTGTTCGACTTGATCGACAAGTTCGCAGGCTATGGCTTCAACAAGTCGCACGCCGCCGCCTATGCGCTGCTCGCCTACCAGACCGCATGGATGAAGGCGCACTACCCGGAGGAATTCTACGCCGCCTCGATGTGCTTCGATATGCACCAGTCGGAGAAGCTGAACGTCTTCGTCGACGATGCGCGCCGCTATCCCAACGGGCAGGGCGGGGTCGAGGTGCTGCCGCCCTGCATCAACGCCTCGGAGGCCGAATTTACTGTCGAGCAGACCGATACGGGCTATGCTGTGCGCTATGCCCTCGCAGGGATCCGCAATGTCGGCGAGAAGGCGATGGAGGCGATTGTCGCCGAGCGGCAGGCGAACGGGCCCTTCGCCAGCCTCAAGGACCTGTTCGAGCGGGTGCCGCAGGGCACGATGAACCGCCGCCAATTGGAAGGTCTGATCTGCGCGGGTGCCTTCGACGGCTTGGAGCCCGACCGCGGGCTGCTCTTCGCCAATGCCGAGCACCTGATGGCGGTCGCCGATGCCGCGATCCGCGAACGCAGCAGCGGGCAGGCCGGGCTGTTCGGCGGCGATGCCGGCCCGGCGGAAGAACTGCGCCTGCAACCCTGCGCACCGTGGAGCCGCCCTGAGAAGATGGCCAAGGAGCGCGAGAATTTCGGCTTTTACTTCTCGGCGCACCCCGTGGCGCAATATCGCGAGGCCGCCAGCGCCAATGGCGCGCGCACCTATCAGAGCCTGATGGAAGCCGGCGCGCCGCCGGGCGGGCGCGGGACGGCGGTGATGGCGGCGCTGGTCGAAGGCATCACCAAGGCGCGCACCCGCAAGGGCGGCACCTTTGTGCGCGCGGACTTCTCGGACTCGTCGGGCCAGTTCTCGGCGGCCTGTTTCGAGGAAGCTCTGGTGCCCGATTTCGAGCGCTGGGCGGCGGCGGGCGAGTGCCTGCTGCTGACGGTCGAACTCGATTCGCCCAACCCCGATGAGCCGCCCCGCCTCACCGTGCGCGGCGCGCGGCCGCTCGCCGCGGTGAGCGGGACGACCGCGATGGAACTCTCCGCCGAGATCACGAGTCTCGATGCCCTTCTTGAGCTAAAGATCGAGCTCGACCTTGCGCGCGGCGACCGGCCGATCGGCGCGGGCGAGGTGGTGGTGAACCTGATGCTGGCCGATGGCGGGCAGGCGCGGATGTGCCTCGGGCGCAACTTCGTGCTGACGGGCGAGCTGGCCGAGCGGCTTGCGAGCGTCGCGGGGATCGCCAAGGTCAGCCTTGCGCCCTTGAAGAAGCGCGGCAATCTCAGGCTGGTGGCATAGAAAAAGGGGCCGGATCGCTCCGGCCCCTTCCTCGGGTAAAGCCTGATGGCTCCTTGCCTTACATCCCCGAACCCGGGCCGTAAGTGATCTCGACCCGGCGGTTCTGCGGCTCGCGCACCCCGTCGGCGGTGGGCACGCGCGGCTGGCTTTCGCCGAAGGCCTGACCCGTGATCATGCCCGAGGGCACCCCGCGCCCGGCCAGGTAGCTCTGCACCGCCGCATTGCGGCGCTGGGCGAGACCCTGGTTGTACTGCGCGCTGCCCGACGTGTCGGTGTGCCCGGCCAGCATCACCCGCGCCGAGCCGCAATTGGCATAGGCGCTTGCGGCATTGTTGAGGATGCTCGAGGCCTCGGGGCTGATGTCCGAACGATCGAAGTCGAAGAACACGATGAAGGGCCCGGTATTGCACTGCACCTGCGGCGGCGGCGGGGGCGGCGGAGGGGGCGGAGGCGGCGGCGGGGGAGGCGGCGGAGGCGGGGGCGGCGGGGGAGGCGGCGGCGGGGGTGCTTGCTCCTCGCGGCCGCCGAAGTTGACGATCAGGCTCGCCAGCACCGAATGCGCCGAATAGTCCCCGTTGAGACCATTGCCGTTGGCCGCCGTCAGGCGGAAATCGTCGACGTTGAAATAGCGGTACTTGACCCCGAGATCGACATTGCGGGTGACCGGGAAGCGCAGGCCGCCGATCAGCTGCCAGGCGAAGTCCGTATCCTTGTCGTCGATCACCGTGCCGACGCCGGCCACCTCGACCGGAAGTTCCACCCGTGCGAGGCCCAGACCGCCGCCGCCGTAGATCTGGAAGCCGTCATCTTTGCCGATCTCGACCAGGGCATTGACCATCCCGCTCCAGATTTCGAGATCGCGCTCGTTCTGGACCACGGTGCCGACCGGAACGGTGACGCCGGTGGGCAGGATGCCGGTGTTCTCGATCGTCAGGCTGCGGTACTTGGCGTTCTTGTAGCCGCCCTCGGCCTCGAGCCGGAAGGGGCCGAAGTCGTAGCCGAGGATCACGTCGCCATCGATCCCGACCTTGGTGCGAGCCGTGGCCGCGCGGGTGAAGTCGCCTTCGGCCGGCGGCGTGTCGACATCGACCGTCACCTTGTCCTTCAGGCTGACGCCGCCCTCGATCCCGATATAGGGCCCGTCGGCGTGCGCCGGCACGGCAAGGGCAGCCGCAGCTGCGCCGACCATCCAGAATGTCGTTCTTTTCATTATCCTGTTACCTCATGATTCAGGGGTCCGCCGGCACCCGGAGAGGAGCCCCGGACCGCGCGCGGGGGCGCGGCCGTTCCGGCGGGTGAGAGGCAAGGTCTGCAAAGTGTCGATTGTTGCATCGCGCAAGGCAGGCCGTGCCCGCTATTGGGCGAAGCGATTGCCAAGCGGGCACACGCGCGGCATGAACGCTGATGATACACTGTGCCATGCACGGCACGGGCCAACCACAGACAGGAGAGAGACGGACCATGGCGACCACGCGCCTCGGAGCAATGCAGGACTGGACGATGCGGGTGACCGCGGTGATCGATCACGCCGCGCGCGAGGCGGGCGGGCGCGAGATCGTCAGCCGCTGGGCCGATGGCAGCATCACCCGCACCGACTGGGCGGGCATCCGGGCCGATGCGCTGAAGATGGCGCAGGCCTTGCAGCGCCTGGGGCTGAAGCCGGGCGACAAGGTCGCGAGCCTCGCGATGAACCACGCGCGCCACCTCGTCAGTTGGTATGGCGTCGCAGGGATGGGCGGGGTGCTCCACACGGTGAACCCGCGCCTGTTCGACGACCAGCTCGAATACATCGTCAACCACGCCGAGGACCGGGTGCTGTGCTATGACGCGGCGTTCCAGCCGATCGTCGACCGGATGAAGGCGCGCTGGACCACGGTCGAGCATTATATCTGCTACGATAGCGGCGAGCACACGACCGCTTTCGAGGAATGGATCGGCGCCGAGGACGGCGATTTCGAATGGTTCACCGGCCCCGAGACCGACCCTTGCATGATCTGCTACACCTCGGGCACCACCGGCAATCCCAAGGGCGTGCAATACGAGCACCGCTCGACCGTGATGCACGCCATGGCGGGGCTGCAATCGGCCGCGTTCAACTTCTCGAGCGCCTCGGTGATGTTGCCCGTGGTGCCGATGTTCCACGCGGCGAGCTGGGGCCTGCCCTATGCGGGGGCGATGGCGGGGATCAAGTTCGTGTTCTCGGCGGTGAACGACCCGGCGGTGCTCCACGATCTGATGATCCGCGAGGGCGTCACCGATTCTGCGGGCGTGCCGACCGTGTGGCTCGCGCATTTCCAGTATTGCGACGCCAATGGCCTCGACCTGCCGCCGCTGAAGGCCGCCACCATCGGCGGATCGGCGGCGCCCAAGTTCATGATCGAGCGGCTGATGAAGAACGGCACCCGCGTCCAGCACGCCTGGGGGATGACCGAGACCTCGCCCATCGGCACGGTCGGCGGGCCGACCTGGGACTGGGACACGCTCACTCTGGAAGAGAAGATCGAGAAGACCGCGATGCAGGGCCGCCCGATCTTCGGCGTGCAGCTGCGCACCGTCGACCTCTCGGATATGTCCACCGAACTGCCGCGCGACGGCAAGACCAGTGGCGCGCTTCAGATCCGGGGGCCGTGGATCATCAAGCGCTACTTCAAGGCCGAGAAGGATGCGGTCGGCAATGACGGGTGGTTCGACACCGGCGACGTCGGCATCATCCACCCCGACGGCACGCTCCAGCTGACCGACCGCACCAAGGATGTGATCAAGTCGGGCGGCGAGTGGATCAGCTCGGTCGAGCTCGAGAACGCCGCCTGCGGGCATCCTGCGGTGGCGGAGGCCGCGTGCATCGGCATCCCCCACCCCAAGTGGGACGAGCGCCCGGTGCTGTTCGTGGTGAAGAAGGCCGGGGCCGAGTGCTGCGCCAACGACATCCTCGAGCATTTGAAGCCCCAGATCGCCAAGTGGTGGATGCCCGACGCGGTCGAGTTCGTCGACGACATCCCCCACACCGCGACCGGCAAGATCAGCAAGAAGGACCTGCGCGACAGGTTCAAGGACTACACGCTTGCCTGATGTGACGATCCGGCCTGCGCAGCAGGGTGACGCGCAGGCCATCGCCGCGATTTACGAATGGCACGTGGCGCACGGCACCGCGACCTTCGACACCGCCGCGCCCGATGCGAGCGTGTGGGCGGAGAAGCTCGCCGATTTCGCCGCACGGGCGCTTCCCTTCCTCGTCGCCGAGCAGGAGGGCGGAGTCATCGCCTATGCCTACGCCGCCGGCTTCCGAGACAGGGCGGCCTATGCGCACACCTGCGAGGACAGCATCTATGTCTCGCACGAGGCGCGCGGAGCCGGTGTGGGGAGCGTTCTGCTCCCCGCGCTGATCGCGGCCGCGCGCGCGGCGGGGTTTCAACAGATGCTCGCCGTGATCGGCGGGGGCGAGCCTGCCTCGGTCGCGCTCCACGCCAAATGCGGCTTCGTCCATGCCGGGCGGATGCGCAATGTCGGCAAGAAATTCGGGCGGCTGCTCGATACGGTCTATATGCAATGTGATTTGAGGGAGGATCGGACGTGACCTGTGAAACCTATATCGACCCCTCGGCGGCGAACTTCCAGGCCTTCAAGGATCTGCCGCGCGACACGCCGATCAACATGCTCAACCTGCTGCTCTATCGCGACCTTGCCGAGTATCCCGAAGGCCACGAGCACGCGGGCAAGGGCTGGAGCGGGCGGCGCGCCTACGAGGAATATGGCGTCACCTCCGGCCCGATCTTCCGCAAGCTCGGCGGGCAGATCCTGTGGCGCGGGCGGTTCGAGACGGTCGCGACCGGCCCCGAAGGCGAGCGCTGGCACGACGCCTTCATCGCGCAATACCCCAATGCCGGAGCCTTCTTCGCGATGATCAAGGATCCGGAGTATCAACGCGCAGTGGTCAACCGCACCGCCGCGCTGGTCGACAGCCGGTTGGTGCGCTTTGCTCCGGGCGAGGCGGGGGAAGGGTTCGGCTAGCCGATCACTCGCCGTAGAGGTAGCCGAAGAAGTCCGAGACCGACGCGAACCACAGGCCGATCTGGCTCGCATAGTTCGCGCGGGTGATGCCGCCGTCGGCGATGATGTACATTCTGACCGAGATCGTGCCGTCCTCATCAAGATAGGCGCGGCCGAAATTTTCCTTGTAGTTGTAGGTGTTGATCGCCTCGATGATCTGCTCGCGGGTGCGGTCTTCGGCCTCGAAGGTTGCGAGCATCGAGGAGCCGAGGCACTTGGTCTTGGCGGCATTGTCCTCGCAGGCGAGCAGCAGCGCATCGGCGACCACGCCGCCGTCGAACTCGAAATCGATCCGCTCGGCCTTGGGGTCCTGGGTGGTGATCGTGGCCCCGGCTTCGACCAGCGCGCGCTCGAAATCGGCGCGGGTGAAGTGCTGGATGCTCTGCGCCTGCGCGCCGGTGGTGGTGAAAGCCAGAGCGGCGGCGGCAGCAAGAACGGTCCAGCGCATGAGTCCCCCTGAGTGATCGCGTGGTGCGCCCAGTCGTATCACAGCAGGGACAATTGGCCATCCCTTTGTGGCGGGCGGAAGCGGGTGCAATCGAGTTCGAAGCGGGCCTTCCCGATCCCCGCCTTGCGGCACGCGAGCCGGAAGCGCGCACGGAACAGGTCGGCCCACACGCCTTGCGGGTTCATGCGGCTGTGGAAGTTCGGATCATTGTCACGTCCGCCGCGCATTTGTCTGACAATGCTCATGACTTTGCCCGCGCGCTCGGGATAGTGGACGGCCAGCCATTCGCGGAACAGCGGGGCGACTTCGTGGGGGAGACGCAGGGGGATCCAGCCGACGCTGCGCACCCCAAGCTCGCCCGCGCGGGCGATGATGCCCTCCATGAACTCGTCGGTGATCGCCGGGATCACGGGCGAGAGCGAGCAGTGCACGGGCACCCCCAGTTCAACAAGCTTTCCAAGTGCGATCAATCGTTTGGACGGTGCAGCGCAACGCGGCTCGAGTTTTGCGGAAAGCGCCGGATCGAGCGTCGTCACCGAGACCGACACCGCCACCAGCTTTTCGCGCGCCATCGCTTGCAGCAGGTCGGCGTCTTGCAGCACCCGGTCCGACTTGGTGGTGATGGTGACGGGGTGGCGCGTCTCGAGACAGACCTCGAGGATCTGGCGGGTGATGCGGTAATCGCGCTCGATCGGCTGATAGGGGTCGGTGTTGGTGCCGAGCGCGATCGGCTTGGGGGCATAGCCCTTCTTGGCCAGCGTCGCGCGCAGCAAGGCGGCCGCATCGGGCTTGGCGAAGAGCTTCGTCTCGAAATCGAGCCCGGGCGAGAGGTCGTGATAGGCGTGGGTCGGGCGGGCGAAGCAATAGACGCAGCCATGCTCGCACCCGCGATAGGCGTTGATCGAGCGGTCGAAGGGGACGTCGGGCGATTGGTTGAAGGTGAGGATCGACTTGGGGCGCTCCTCGGTGACGGTGGTGCGCAGTTTGACGGGCGGGCCATCGAGCGTGGCGACATAGTCGCGCCAGTCGCCATCGACTTCACGCTCGGCAAGCCCGAAGCGGGTGGGAACCTGCCCCGATTGCGCCCCGCGCCCTCTGACTGCCGAATGTTTCACGTGGAACATTTACGGAACATCTGAGTGTTCCGCAAGTCCGCACGAGGCCGTCAGACCTCTTTGAGGCGCGGCATCAGTTCCACAAAATTGCAGGGGCGGTTGCGGCTGTCGAGCTGCTCGGCGAGGATGCCGTCCCACCCGTCCTTGACCGCGCCGTTCGATCCGGGGAGGGCGAAGATATAGGTCCCTCGCGCCACCACCGCGAGCGCGCGCGACTGCACGGTGCTGGTGCCGATGGTCTTGAAACTGAGCCAGCGGAACAGCTCGCCAAAGCCCGGGATCTCGCGCGCGCCCTTGACCATGGCCAGTGCCTCGGGGGTCACGTCGCGGCCCGTCAGGCCCGTGCCGCCGGTGGAGACCACCGCGTCGATCGCGGGATCGTCGATCCAGGCCTCGAATTGCGCAGCCAGTAATGCAGCGTCGTCCTTGACGATCAGCCGCGCGGCGATGTTGTGCCCCGCACCCGTCACGCGGGCTGCGAGAATATCGCCCGAGGTATCCGTCTCCGGCGTGCGCGTGTCAGAAACCGTGAGAACAGCGATATTTATCGGCTTGAAAAGCCTTGTTTCGTCAATCGCCACGCGCTGCTTGCTCCTCTACCGCTCCCGGCTTGCGGAGCGGGTGGTAGCAGCTTGCGGAAACTCGGGCCAGCGTCCTTGCGCCAGCGCGCGGCGACTGGCCGACTGCACGCCCGCGGCGCGCTCGTACATCCAGTAATTGCGCATCACGATCGCGACATAGCTGCGGGTCTCCCAATAGGGGATCGATTCCATCCACAGCAGCGGATCGTTCTGGTCGTTGATCTCGGAATTCCAGCGCCCGACCGGGGTGAGGCCGGCGTTGTAGGCGGCCATGATCTTGGGGAGTGCGCCGCCTGTGGCCGGGCTGTCGCGCAGCATTTCGAGATGGCGCTGGCCATAGGCGAGGTTGACCTGCGGGTCGTTCAAGTCCTCGTAGGAGGCGCCAAGGCTGAGGCGGCCCGAATGGTCGCGCGCGGTGCCGGGCATGATCTGCATGAGGCCGCGGGCATTGGCGGGGCTGACGGCGGCGGCCCGAAAATTCGATTCCTGCAAGGCATGGGCAAAGGCCAGTGCCGGATCGACCTGCCAGCCGCCCACCGGCTGCCAATAGGCGACCGGGAAGCGCAAGCTCGGTTCGCTGCTCATCCCGTAGGGCGCGTTCTGCGCCATGAACAGCTGGGTCGAGGGCAGGCCAAGCTCGCGCGCAAGGCGGGCGAGGGCGTCATACTGGTAGGCCGGTCCGATCTTCGCCTCGTAACGCAGCACTTCGTCGGCGAGCGCGGGGCGGCCGATCTCGACCAGCGCGGCGGCGACGCGGACATTGGGGCGCTGCCTGAGCTCGCTCCAGTCTTCGCGGCTGAGCGGGGCCGGCGGGGCGTGCTGCGGCAGTTCCACCCCGAGCTGGTCGGCGGCGAGCATGCCGTAGAGTGTCTCGTCCATCTGCGCGGCGGCGCTGAGATGCGCCTGCGCCTGCGCCGGCTCGCGGCAGCGGACGGCAGCGCGGCTCGCCCAGTAGTGCCCCGCGGCGGCGAGTTCGACATTGGAAGCGCGTTCGGAGACGCGCGCAAAGGCCTCGCCCGCCAGCTGGCAATAGCCCATGCGCCAGGCGGCGAGCCCCTCGACCCACGCGCCTTCGGGCACCCATTCTCCCGTGCCTTCGACCACGGTGCGCGCGAGTTCGAGCGCGGCGCTGTCCTGGTTCTCGATGTAGTAGCTCCAGGCCACGCGCTGGCGCCACTCGGCGCGTGCATCGCCCGAGAGCATAGGGTCGGCTTCGGCGAGCAGGCGCTGGGCCTCGGCGGGGTTGTCAGCCTTGATCGCCGCCATGATCGCGCTCGCGGTCACGGCGGGCATGGTGCCGTCGCTCACCGGGCGCGGAAGCATGCGCTTGGGCGCATAGGGCTGGCGCTGGAACCCTTGCGCGCCGGGCAGCGCGGGCAGCACGGTCAGCCCGCGCTTGGCGCCCATCTTGGCGAGCTGTTCGGCCTGCGGCAGATCGGTGCCCGCGGCAAACCACTGCGCGATCTGTTCGGCCGAGACCTTGGGGCTCTTGGCGTGGGTGTAGTACTCGGCAAGCGCTGCCTGGGTCAGCACGCCGCCGGGCAGCCGGGCAACGAGGCTTTCGACCTCGGTCCATTGCTCGGCATCGATCGCGGCGAAGATCTGGCGATAGATGCCGCGTTCCTCGGCAGAGAGCACTGGCGTCAGCGCGCGGTCTTCCGGAGTCGCGCCATTCCAGCGCGCCACCAGATCGCCCGCCTGCGCGGCGGCCGGGGCGTGGATGCCGGCCGTCGCCAGCACCATCGCCGCCAGCGCTGCTCCCGAGCGCTTCAGTGTGCTGCCGACCATTCCATCCATCTCCGCCAGAACCGGGCCTTGAGCCGGGGCATGTCCATCAGGGCATCGAGCGCTTCGCTCGACAGAACCGGGACATTGCCCGCGATATAGTTGATTTCACGTAAAGCCTGTTCCGGGCGCGCGCCGAGCATCGGCCCCAGCGCGCTGCCGAAGGCGATGAGGCGCGCGGGCGCGACCAGCTTCACATGGTGCGCCGTCACCGCATCCATGCCGCCCGCTGCCAGCATCGGGAGATCGGCCATCGGCGCATGGGCGGGGAGCGCGGCGGCGATGTAGACCGCGCTTTCATCGAGGCCCATCGCGGCGAGGATATTGGCGAGCAGGCGGCCTTGCGGGCCATCGAGCAGCCGCTCGCGGTCGTCGGCCTCGGGCTGGGACACAAGCACCATCAGCGCCGCGGCCTGCTCTCCGCGCGGCGGCACGCGGGGGAAGCCGTGCGAGGGCGAGAGTCCCGGAGTCTCCATCCACCATTGGCGGAAGGCGGCAAGGTCGGCAGGGGGCGATTCGCCCAGCCAGTCGCGGCGCGGGGAGGTCACGCGTGCGGGTGCTTCGGGGTGCGCAACAATATCTTGGCGCTCGGAAACCGGGGCCTTGGCACTGGCAGGCTTGGCAGGAGCGCGCTGCGCCGCACCAGCTGCAGCGGCCGCCTGCGGATCGGCCAGCCACGTCGTAGCGTCATCGGCAAAGTTGCAGTCGACCCCGGCCAGCTGCCACCAGGCCAGTGCGCTCTCGAATTCTTGCGCAAGCGAAGGGGCGGGCGGGCTCATCGGGGGGTCATGCTATCCAATGCGGCTCTTGACTGTCTGCCGAGCGCTTAGCAAGTGGACGGACAAGGCATATCGCCAGACTGTGGCCGCCGCGCGGTCAAAACCAACAAGGATCAGGAAACCGCGATGAGCGAACGTGAATCAATGCCCTGCGACGTGGTGATCGTCGGCGGCGGCCCGGCGGGGCTCTCCGCGGCGATCAGGCTGAAGCAGATCAACGCCGAGCTCGAAGTGATCGTGCTCGAGAAGGGTTCGGAAATCGGCGCGCATATCCTGTCAGGCGCGGTGGTCGATCCCAAGGCGCTGAGCGAGCTCTTCCCCGAGTGGCGCGAGATGGGCTGTCCGATGGCGGAAACCCCGGTGACCGACAACTGGCACTGGGTTCTCTCGAAGACCGGCAAGACCTCGCTCCCCCACGCGATCATGCCGCCGCTGATGAGCAACCACGGCTGCTATACCGGTAGCCTCGGCAACATGACCCGCTGGCTCGCCGAACAGGCCGAGGGGCTGGGAGTCATGGTGTTCCCGGGCTTCCCCGCCGCCGAGGTGATGTTCGATGAAAGCGGCGCGGTCGCGGGCGTGATCACGCAGGACATGGGCGTGGCGGCGGATGGCTCGCACAAGGGCGATTACCAGCCCGGCATGGAGATCCACGCCAAGTACACCCTGTTCGCCGAAGGCGCGCGCGGGAACCTGACCAAGCGCATGAAGGCGAAGTTCGACCTCGAGGCGAACTGCCAGCCGCAGGTCTACGGCCTCGGCATCAAGGAGCTGTGGGACATCGATCCCAAGAAACACAAGCCGGGCCGCGTGATCCATACGCAGGGCTGGCCTCTCACCGAGAGCGACAGCTGGGGCGGGGGCTTCCTCTACCACCAGGCCAATGGTCAGGTGGCCTTGGGCTTCGTGACTGCGCTCGATTACAAGAACCCCTGGGTGTCGCCCTATCAGGAATTCCAGCGCTGGAAGAACCACCCGGCGATCCGCGAATATCTCGAAGGCGGCAAGCGGGTGTCCTACGGCGCGCGCGCGATCAACGAGGGCGGCTGGCAGTCGGTCCCCAAGCTCGCCTTCCCGGGCGGGGCGCTGATCGGCTGCGCGGCGGGCTTCGTCAATGTGCCGCGCATCAAGGGCAGCCACACCGCGATGAAGAGCGGGATGCTGGCGGCCGAGAGCATCGCGGCGGCGATTGCGGCGGGTAACGCCAACACCGAACTATCGGACTACGACGCGGCGGTCCGCTCCAGCTGGATCGCGACCGAGCTGAAGCTCGTCCAGAACGCTCAGCCCGCGGTCGCCAAGTACGGCGGCGATATCGGCACCGCGCTCGCGGGGATCGACATGTGGATGCGCACATTGAAGATCGGTCTGCCGATCAGCATGAAGCACAAGCCGGACTACACCTACACCGGCCGCGCCGATCTCTATCCCAAGATCGCCTACCCCAAGCCCGACGGCGTGATCACCTTCGACCGCCTGACCAACGTCGCCTACAGCTACACCAACCACGCCGAGGACCAGCCCTGCCACCTGCAGGTGAAGGACCTCGAGCTGCAGAAGGTGAGCGAACTCGGCGTCTTCGGCGGCCCCTCGGCGCGCTATTGCCCGGCGGGGGTCTACGAATGGCTGACCGACGAGAAGACCGGCGAGCCCAAGTTCCAGATCAACTCGCAGAACTGCGTCCACTGCAAGACCTGCGACATCAAGGACCCCAACCAGAACATCAATTGGGTGACGCCAGAGGGTGGCGGCGGGCCGAACTATCCGAATATGTGACCTGCTCTCACTTTCTTCGTCATTGCGAGCGCAGCGAAGCAATCCAGCATCGGGCGTCTCGACTTGGCGCAGCACCTGAAACTGGATTGCCGCGTCGCCTGCGGCTCCTCGCAATGACGAAGGATTGAGGATTGAGATTGCCGCCAGCCTCCGCCGCGAGAGTGGTATTCCTGCTCCTCGGAGCGAACCTGCCGGGAGGTTGCTCTCACACAGAGGCGCAGCAAGCGGTCGCGTCCGACGATCAGGCGTGCGAGCGCGTCATGGCGGTTCTCGCCGCCAACAAGACCTACCGCGCAGAGCAGATGGCAAGCTGCGATGGCGGCAAGGATGACAACAATCCCGGCTACTATGTCCTGCGCGTCAATGCCTACTGCCGCGAGCCGCAAGGTTGCGGCAGCGTGTTGCTTGGCTGGTATGCGGTCGAGGAAGCGACCGGCGCGGTGCACGAAATAGTCGCCGCCGATTGGCAGATCGGCCCACGGATCGACCGGGACACGTGATGCGCGAAACCGCCTACGCCAAGATCAACCTCGCGCTGCATGTCCGCAGGCGGCGGGAGGACGGGTATCACGCGCTCGAGACCCTGTTCGCCTTCGTCGATGCGGGCGATGTGCTGACGGCCACACCGGCCGCGCAGGACAGCGTCGCCACGCTGGGCGAGTTTGCAGGGGTGCTCGACAATCCCTTCGACAACCTCGTCGCCCGTGCGCTGAACGCCCTCCCGCGCCCGCAAGGCCTCGCGGTGACGCTTGAGAAGAACTTGCCGGTAGCGGCTGGTCTTGGCGGAGGGTCGGCGGATGCGGGGGCGGTGTTCCGGATCGTCGAGGCGCTCCACGGGCTGCCCGAGGACTGGCAGGCGCGCGCGGCTAAGCTCGGCGCGGATGTGCCCGCCTGCGTGCTCAGCCGCACCCATATCGGCCTCGGCACAGGAACCGAGCAGCTTGACGTCGAGGACGACCTCGCCGGAACCCCCGTGCTGCTGGTCAACCCGCGCGTGCCGCTCTCCACCGGCCCGGTGTTCAAGGCGTGGGATGGCGAGGACAGGGGTGCCCTGCCGCAAGGACCCGCATCCAAGATCGCAAGGGAAGGGCGCAACGACCTGGAAGCTCCCGCCATTTCGCTCTGCCCCGTCATAGCGGAGGTGCTGGCGGCCCTCCGCAATACCAACCCATGGCTCGCCCGCATGTCCGGATCGGGCGCGACCTGCTTTGCGCTCTATGATACGTCCGAGGCCCGCGATGCGGCGGCGGCGGCCATGCCCGCCGCGTGGTGGACCATGGCAGGGCGGCTGCGGTGAGCGAGGTCTTCCGCCAACTCGGCACCCCCACCCCCGGCGGGATCGTGCTGGTGGCCGACCACGCCTCCAACGCCGTCCCCGCCGACATCGACCTCGGCATCCCGGAACACCTGCTCCACGAACACATCGCCCTCGACATCGGCACCGAGGCGATCGCCGAATTCCTCGCCCGCGAATACACCATCCCCGCCCACATCGCCGCCGTCAGCCGTCTGGTGTGCGATCTCAACCGCGAGGAGACCGCCCCCGGCCTCGTCCCGCCGGAGAGCGACGGGCATCCGATCCCCGGCAATTTCGGCGCGGACCGCGAGGCAAGGCTCGCCCGTTTCCACCGCCCCTACCACACCGCGCTGGAGCAGTGGCTGGAGGCGGCCCGACCGCGCCTGATCCTCTCGCTCCACTCCTTCACCCCGCGCCTCGCCACCTCCGAGGCCGCGCGGCCGTGGGAGGTGGGGGTGCTCTACAACGCCGACGATCGCGCCGCGCGCATCGCTATCCCGCTGCTGGCCGCCGAGGGGCTGAATGTCGGCGACAACCTCCCCTATTCGGGGCGCGATCTCAATTACACCATGAACCGCCACGCGGAAGCGCCGGGCCGGCCTTACCTCGGCATCGAACTGCGGCAAGACCTCACGAATACCCCCGAGGCCCACGCCCGCTGGGCCGCGCTCTTGGCTAAAATTGCGCAAAGGGTTGCGTCCGCGCTTCGCTAGAGGCAGGGGGCGTGTCGCAAATCGCCGCAAGCGGGAAATCTTATGTCGCAGAAGTTTGACAAGTCGAAGCTCCCCAGCCGTCACGTCTCGGTCGGGCCCGAGCGCGCGCCGCATCGCTCGTACTACTACGCGATGGGCATGACCGAGGAAGAGATCGCTGCGCCCTTCGTCGGCGTGGTGAGCGCCGGGAACGATTCGGCCCCCTGCAACACCACCCTCAACGCCCAGGCCGATATCTGCCGCGAGGGCGTGATCGCGGGCGGCGGCACCCCCCGGCGGTTCAACACCATCACCGTCACCGACGGCATCGCGATGGGCCACCAGGGGATGAAATCCTCGCTCATCAGCCGCGAGATCATTGCGGATTCGATTGAAGTATCGGTCCGAGGGCATTGTTATGACGCGCTTGTCGGGTTCGCTGGCTGCGACAAGAGCCTGCCGGGCATGATGATGGCGATGCTGCGGCTCAACGTGCCGAGCATCTTCGTCTATGGCGGCTCGATCCTCCCCGGCACCCACCGCGGCAATGACGTGACAGTGGTCGACGTGTTCGAGGCGGTCGGCCAGTTCGCCGCCGGCAATTGCCCGCTGACCGAGCTGATCGCATTGGAAAAGGTCGCGTGCCCCGGCCACGGCGCCTGCGGCGGGCAGTTCACCGCCAACACCATGGCCTGCGTCGGCGAGGCGATCGGATTGTCCCTGCCGAACAGCAACATGGCGCCCGCTCCTTACAGATCGCGTGACGATATCGCGGTCGCAGCGGGCCGGCAGGTGATGGAGCTCGTCGCCCGCAACCTGCGCCCGCGCGACATCTGCACCCGCGAGGCCTTTATGAACGCCGCGCGCGTCGTGGCAGCCACCGGCGGCTCGACCAACGCCGCGCTCCACCTCCCCGCAATGGCAAGCGAGGCGGGAATCGACTTCGACCTGTTCGATGTTGCCGAGGTCTTCAAATCAACGCCTTACATCGCGGACCTGAAGCCCGGCGGGAAGTATGTCGCCAAGGACATGCACGAGGCGGGCGGCGTCTACATGGCGATGAAGACCCTGCTCGACGGCGGGTTCATCGATCCCAATCCGGTCACCGTCACCGGCAAGACCATCGGCGAGAACCTTGAAGAGATCACCTGGAACCCCGACCAGAAGATTTTCTATGACGTGAAGACCCCGATCACCCCCACGGGCGGTGTTGTGGGGCTTAAAGGTTCGCTCGCTCCCGATGGCGCGATCGTGAAGGTTGCCGGGATGGCGCGCCTGCAATTCTCCGGCCCCGCGCGGGTGTTCGATTGCGAGGAAGACGCCTTCGCCGCGGTCGAAAGCCGCGACATTGCCGAGGGCTGCGTGATCGTCATCCGCTACGAAGGCCCGCGCGGCGGGCCGGGCATGCGCGAGATGCTCTCGACCACCGCCGCGCTCTACGGGCAGGGCATGGGCGAGAAGGTCGCGCTCATCACCGACGGGCGTTTCTCCGGCGCGACGCGCGGCTTCTGCATCGGCCATGTCGGCCCCGAAGCGGCTGATTGCGGCCCCATCGCGCTCGTCGAGGATGGCGACATCATCAGCATCGACGCGGTCGCTGGCACGATCGATCTCGAGGTCGCCGAAGAGGTGCTCGCCGAGCGCCGCGCGAAGTGGCAGCCGCGCAGCAACGACTACCAATCGGGCGCGCTGTGGCGTTACAGTCAGGTCGTCGGCAAGGCGCGCTACGGGGCGCTCACCCACCCGGGCGCGAAGTCGGAGACCCATGTCTTCGCGGACATCTAGCGCGGCGCTGGCATTTGCGATGCTGGCCGGGTGCGGGGCGCAAAGCCCCGGGCCTCAGGGCCAGACCATCGCCTGTGCCATCGGCAAGGGCGCGGACTTTGCCGATGTCTGCACGCTCGAGCGGGTCGCGGGCAGCCCGCAGATCATCCTCCACCATCCCGATGGCGGGTTCCGGCGGCTGATGATCGATCCCGCGAACGGCGCGCCCGACGCGCTCGACGGGGCCGATCCGGTGGTGCTCGAACAGGGCTCGGGCGTGTGGCAATTCGCCATCGGGTCGGACCGCTACCGCTTGCCCCGCGAGCCCGGCCCGGCGCCCACCTCGTGACCCTCGCACAGGTCCTCACCACCGCACAGATGCGCTCTGCCGAGCAGGCGCTGTTTGACGCGGGGACTTCGGTCGGCGACCTGATGGAGACCGCAGCAGGGGGCGCGGCCGAGTGGATCCGCCGGATCGCCGCGCGGCGCTCGGTCACCGTGCTGTGCGGCCCCGGGAACAACGGCGGGGACGGCTATGTCATCGCCCGGCGGCTGCGCGAGGCGGGCAATGCGGTGAGCGTCATCGCCCCGCTCGCCCCCGCCACCGACGCCGCGCGCGCGGCGAAGGCGCGATGGGACGGGCCGGTCGGCACATCGGGCGGCTCAGGGGGCGATATCTTCGTCGACTGCCTGTTCGGATCGGGCCTCGGCCGCCCGCTCGTGCCCGCGCACGCGCTGCTGCTGCGCGACCTTGCCGCTCAGGCGCGCATCAAGGTGGCGGTGGATATGCCCTCGGGGGTGGCAAGCGATACGGGCGCGGTGCTCGGCGAAAAGCTTCCGGCCTACGACCTGACGCTGGCGCTCGGAGCATGGAAATTCGCGCACTGGAGCCTGCCGGGCCGCGCTCTGATGGGTCAGATGCGGCTTGTGCCGATCGGGATCGGGCGGGTCGAGGGGGCCGCGCAGCTGGTCGGGAGGCCGCGCCTCGCCGCTCCCGCCGGCGACAGCCACAAGTATCGCCGCGGTCTCCTCGCCATCATCGCGGGCGCCATGCCGGGGGCGAGCCTGCTCGCTGCGAGTGCGGCGCAGCGGGCGGGGGCGGGCTATGTGAAGCTCCTTGCCCCCGCCGCCGACCTGCGCACCCCGCCCGAGGTGGTGACCGACACCGCGCCCTTGCCCGACGCGCTCGCCGACCCTCGCATCGCCGCCGTATTGGTCGGGCCCGGCCTCGGGCGCGGCGAGGCGGCAGAGGAGGCGCTGGCGGCAGCCTTGCAGGGATCGTGTGGGCTGGTCATCGACGCCGACGCGCTGATGCTCCTCACCCCCACCATGTTGATCCAGGAGCGGCCGATCCTCGCCACCCCTCACGACGGCGAACTCGAAACCCTGTGCCGCAAATTCGGCATCATCGCCGAAAGCCGCCGCGACCGCGCTTTGGCGCTCGCCAAGGTCAGCGGCATGGTGGTGCTCGCCAAGGGCCCCGACACCTGCGTCGCCGCGCCCGATGGCAGGCTCGCGCTCGCGCTCCCGGCCTCGAGCTGGCTTTCGGTGGCGGGGACGGGCGACGTCCTCGCCGGGATCGCGGCGAGCCGGATGGCGACCGGGCGCGATCCCTTCATCGCCGCCTGCGAGGCCGTGTGGCTCCACGGCGAGGCGGCGCGGCGGGCAGGCGCGGCTTTCACACCATCGCAGCTTGCCGAAAGGGTCTCCGAGGCGCTAGCGGCGGCCTTGTGAGCACCTCCGAAGAGATCATCCGCCTCGCCGCCAAGGGCGACGGCGTCACCGCCTCCGGGCGCCATGTCGCGGGCGCGGTGCCGGGGGACCTGGTGGACGAGGGCAGGGCGATCACTCCGGGCCCGCACCATCAGACCCCGCCTTGCCGCCACTTCGAGACCTGCGGCGGGTGCCAGTTGCAGCACGCGGACGATGCGGCGCTCGCCGCTTTCGTCACCGAGCGCGTGGTCAATGCCGCGCGCGGGCAGGGGCTGGAGCCTGCCGACATTCTCCCCGTCCACCTCTCGCCCCCGCACACCCGCCGCCGCGCGGGGCTGCACGGGCTTCGCGTCGCGCGCGGCGCGGTGCTGGGCTATCGTGAGGGCGGATCGCACCGCGTGGTCGATCTCGCCGAGTGCCCTGTCCTGCATCCCGCGTTGGCCGCGCTGATCGGGCCGCTACGCAAATTCGTCGCCGCGCATGGCCCCAAGGCGATGGTCGGGATCGACCTGACGCTCGCCGATCAGGGGGTCGAGGCGAGCTTCTCGAACTTTCCCTTGGAGGGTCTCGGCCCGACCGAGGCGGCGCTCGATTTCGCGCGCGATCAGGGACTTGCGCGGCTCTCCTTCGATCAAGGCTACGGCCCCGAGACGGTATGGGAGCCCGAGCCGGTGACGGTGACGCTCGGTGGGGTGCCGGTCGGCCTGCCGGCAGGGGCCTTCCTTCAGGCCACGCACGATGCCGAACATCGCATGGCCGCCGATGCCGCCGTGTGGCTCAAAGGTTCGCTGATAGTGGCGGACCTGTTCGCGGGGCTCGGCACCTTCGCATTCGCACTCCGTGAGGGCCGCAAGGTGCTCGCCGTCGAGGCCGAGCAGGCCGCGCATCTTGCCTGCAAGGCGGCGGGCGCGCGGGCGGGCGGACAGGTGCTGGCGCTCCACCGCGACCTGTTCCGCAATCCGCTCCAGCCGGCTGAATTGAACCGCTTCGACGCCGTGCTGCTCGATCCGCCGCGTGCCGGTGCCCGCGCGCAGATCGCCGAGATCGCGGCGAGCACGCTGTCGCGCGTCGTCTATGTCAGCTGCAACCCTTCGAGCTGGGCGCGCGATGCGGCGGTGCTGGCGGGGGCGGGGTTCGGCCTCTCGAAGCTGCGCCCGGTCGGCCAGTTCCGCTGGTCGACCCATGTCGAACTGGTGAGCCTGTTCGAGCGTTAGGCCGCCCGCAGCGCTTCCAATAGTTCCGCTTCCAGCCAGCCGCGGTGTTCGGGCTCGACATAGGCGTGGCCCGCGCCCTCGCAGCGGCGGATGCGGGGGTCGCTGCTGTCCCACGCGGCTTCGAAGACCTGCGCGGTGCGGTCGGCGGTGGCGAGGAGGATGCGGACATCGCCGGCGAAGCCCGCAAGGCCTGCGGCCATTTCTGCTGCAAGGCCCGACGGCGGCGGGGGCGGCTTCAGCGCATGGACCACCCCGCGCGCGAGTTTGGCGAGGTTCACGCCTCCCGTCGCCAAGCGCATGATCTCGCGCGGGTTCTTCAATTTCTCGAGATAGCGCGCCCGCACCGCTTCGGGGGGCGGAGTGCTGTCGACCACGTCGCTGTCCTCGATGGTCCAGGGGTTGGAGAGCACCAGCCCCGCGCAACCCGCGCCGCCCGCCAGCATCAGCGCCGAGGCCGCGTCGCAGTTGCCGAAAGCGATCACGCGGGTGACTGCGGCGGCTTGTCCCCGGAAGGCGGCGAGGGCGGCTGCAATATCCTCGGCGGAGTGGCGGAAACCGCGGTTCTCGCCCTCGCTGTCGCCCACCCCGCGGCGGTCGAAGCGGAAGACCGGGAAGCCTGCCGCGGCGATGCGTGCGGCCATGTCGGCCTGCCCGCCGAATGCGCCCGAGCGGATCTCGTTGCCCCCGCTCACGATCAGCAGCCCGGTGGTGCCGGGCGCGTCGTCGAGCGTGCAGGCGAGCATCGCGCCGTCGCAGACGAAGGTGCCCGGCAGCCGGCTCATGCGGGGGCTCCGGCAAGGCTCTGAACGATGCGCGCTGCGAGGCGGTCGGCTTGGCTCGCGTCCTCGTCCGGCTCGGCGCGCAGCCACAGGCCGGGGCCGCCGATGGCGCTCTGGGCGAGGTCGGACTGGCCCGGGGCGAGCACGGGTTCGGCGGTCTCGAGCGCGGCGAACAGCGCCGGGCCGATCGCCCAGCCGCCGAGCGTGAGGCCCGCCGCGCGGCCTTCGGCCATCAGCGCGTCGGTGGTCTCGGTGATCCCCGCCTCGCGCGCGGCAATGGTGCGGGCGCGGATCATGCCGCGCAGCAGTTTGGGCCCGGACAGCGCGGCATAGTGCCAGCCGGGCAGGGCGGGGGGCGCGATCAGCGCCCCGGCGCGGATCGCCAGCACATGGGTCGCGCGCAGGGCCTCGGCAGCGGCGGTCATGGCCGCGCGCCAGCCTTCGAGCGTCTGGTCGGTGAGCGGGGCGAGGCTCTCGTTGCACCCCGGCAGGTCGGGCAGCAGGCAGTCCACGCCTGCGCGGTCGAGCCGCCGCATCACTTCGATGGTGAAGCGCCGCAGCTTGTTCGCCTCGTCGAACCATGCGGGGCACACCAGCAGGCGCAAATCGCGCCCGCGGTCGAAGGCGACCAGCAGTTCTTCCCGCGCCGGGGTGCCGTCAGTGGCGGGCGGGGTCCAGGTGAACACGCGAAGGCGGAGGGCTCAGCGGCCGCCGAGCTTGGCCTCGGCAAAGGCGCGCAAGGCCCCGTAGGTCTCGAGCATCTCGCCGTCCACGTCATCATCTTCGATGACGATGCCGAGCCGGTCTTCCATCTCGGTCAGGAGCCCGGCGACCGCCATCGAATCCAGTTCGGGGAGGTGGCCGAACAGGCCGGAATCGGGCCCGAAGGCCTGCGCCTGGTCAGGATCGAGGCCCAGCACATCGGCGATCAATCCCTTGAGTTCAAGGTCGAGCGCGGCGCCATCGAGGTTGTGCGAAACGGTCATCGGCTATGCAAAAGTCCCTGCGCGGCCCCTGTCCTCGGGGCCTTGGCGGCGGGGCTTAGCCATGCGGGGCCACTGGTGCAAGTTTTGCAGGTTCACGCCGCGCGGCGCAGCAGTCGCTTGGCGAGCGGGGGCCATGCCCGGGGGACACGCGGATCGAGGCAATCGATGCGGTAGCGCTGGCGCACCTCCTCCATCCAGTCGGCCTTGTAGCTCTGGTCGCCGGTGCCGAAATCGACCAGCGCCACGCGGTCGATGTCGATCACGTGGGCAAACAGCTCGGCGGTGAGCGTGGTGCCGGCCGAGAGGTGCTTGTGGCTTTCGAGATGGGCGAGCTTGTGGATGTAGGCCGTGCCGTTCTCGACCGTCCAGGCCTGCGCTGCGACCGCGACGCCATCAGCGCGCGCGATGCCGAGCCTGAGGCGGCCCGCCGCGCCTTCCGCTTCGGCAAAGGCGCGCAGCATGGCGGGCTGATCCTCGGCGGGCTTCCAGCTGGCGGCGTAGATCGCCTCGTAGTCGGCCCAGACCTGTGGGTCGAAGCGGGTGAGCACTTCGACCTCGACCTTCTTCGCCTTGCGCTTGAGCGTCGTGCGCAAGGGGCCGGGGCGGGTCTCCCAGTATTCGGCGAAGCTGCGGCCGCGTACGGGGAGCACGTGGTTGATGTCGCAGGGCTCGACCGCGACCTGCCACCCCGCGGCGCGGAAGGCGCGCGCAAGCCGGGTCGCCGAGCCGTCTTCCTCGGGCACGGGCTCGAGCGTGACGCGCCAGCTCCTGCTTTTGAGCTGACGCGCGATGGCTCCGAGCAGGCGATCACCCGCTTCGCCCGCCGGAGCCAATTCGCGCCAGGTGAAAGAGTACCAGTTGCGCAGGGGTGTGATTCGCCCGCCGCTTTCGGTCAGGGCGAGGGCGGCGCTGCTCCCTGCGTCGCTCGCGATGGCGACCAGCGGGACGAGCCCCGTGTCGGCCAGCAACGCGAACCATTCGGCGCGGTCGAAGGGCGCAGCAGCCTGCACGCCAGACAGCGCTTGCAAGACGTTAACGCTATCGTGATACCGCGCTTCGATCACTGAAAGTCCGTATCCTTCATGCCGTGCCCGCCCGATCCTGTCCCGCGTCCGCTCGACCACCTCGCCGAACTGGCGGGGGCGGCGGGTCGCGGGGAGAGCCCGGCGCTGGTGCTTCGGGACCGCACCCTTAACCACGAGGAGTTAAGACAGCGTGTTGCGATGCTCGCCGGATGGCTGGCGCGTGAGGTGCCCGCGAGGGGCGCGCGGGTGGCGAGCTGGGCGGCAAAAGGCGAGCTCACTTGCCTGCTGCCGCTGGCGGCGGCGCGCGCCGGATTGGTGCACGTGCCGATCAACCCGCTGCTCAAGCGTGCGCAGGTCGCGCATATCCTTGCCGACAGCGGCGCTGTGCTGCTGATGGGAACGCCCTCGCGGCTTGCTTCGCTGGAGCAGGGCGATCTGCCCGGGGGCTGCACGGCGCTGGGCGAGGTCGAGGCGCTGGCGGCCGCGGAGGCGGCGGGGCTGGAACTGGGAGCTTCCGAGGCCGATCGGGATGAACTGGCCGCGATCCTCTACACTAGCGGTTCCACCGGGCGCCCCAAGGGGGTGATGCTGAGCCATGCCAATATGTGGCTCGGCGCGGTGAGCGTGGCGCATTATCTCGGCCTCGGCATCGACGACGTGACGCTGGCTGTCCTGCCGCTGTCCTTCGATTACGGGCAGAACCAGCTTCTCTCGACATGGTTTGCGGGCGGGAGCGTGGTGCCGCTCGATTTCCTCTTCCCCAAGGACGTGGCGAAAGCCTGCGCGAAGCATGGCGTGACGACGCTCGCCGCGGTGCCGCCCCTGTGGGTGCAGCTGACCGAGGCCGATTGGCCCGAGGAAGCCCGTGCGCCCTTGCGGCGGCTGACCAACAGCGGCGGGGCGCTGACGGTGGAACTGGTGCGATCGCTTCGGGGGATGTTCCCGCAGGCACGGCTGTTCCCGATGTACGGCCTCACCGAAGCCTTCCGCTCGACCTATCTCGACCCGGCGCTGGTCGACACCCACCCTACCTCGATGGGCAAGGCGATCCCGTTCGCCGAGATCCTAGTGGTGAACGACGCGGGCGAGGTTGCTGCCGATGGCGAAGAGGGCGAGCTCGTCCATTGCGGCCCGCTGGTGGCGCAGGGCTACTGGCAAGACCCGGAGCGCACGGCCGAGCGCTTCAGGCCCGCGCCCGCCGCGTCGACCTATGGCGGGATGGCGGTCTGGTCGGGCGACCGCGTGAGGCGCGACGCGGACGGGTTGCTCTATTTCGCCGGGCGGCGCGATGCGATGATCAAGAGCGCGGGCAACCGCATCTCCCCGCAGGAGATCGAGGAGGCGGCGCTCGCCTCCGGCTTCGCGGTCGAGGCGGTGGCGCTGGGCGTGCCCCATGCGCGCCTCGGGCAAGCGGTGCATCTGGTGGTCCGCGGCGACGAAGCTGCGCGCGAGGAGCTGGTGAAGCGCCTCCAGCGTGACTTGCCCAATTTCATGCAGCCACAGATGATCCACTGGCGCGAGGCTATGCCGCTCAATCCCAATGGCAAGATCGACCGCACCGCGCTTCAGGCCGAGCTCAATAAGGAATTCGCAGAATGAAGCCCGTCGGCCCGATCCCTCCCGGCTTCGATTGCCTCGACGGCGAACTCGCCATCGCCGGACACCGCGCGAGCGAGTGGGTGGCCGAGGCGGGGCGCACGCCGCTTTTTGTTTACTCCAAGGCGCTGCTCGACCGGCGAATGGCCGAAGTGCGCGCCGCGCTACCTGCGCGGGTGGGCGTCAATTTCGCAGTCAAGGCCAACCCACACCCTGCCGTGATCGCTCACATGGCGCCTTTGGTGGACGGTTTCGACATCGCCTCAGCGGGCGAATTGCAGCTGTGCGTCGCGGCGGGGATCGACCCGCGCCGCATCAGCTTTGCCGGCCCCGGCAAGCGCGACGAGGAACTCGAGGCCGCCATCACCGCAGGCGTCACGCTCAATTGCGAGAGCGAGGGCGAGGTCGCCCGCGCGCTTGCCATCGGCCAGCGCCTCGGCGTCGCGCCGCGCTTGGCGGTGCGCGTGAACCCCTCTTTCGTGATGACCGGATCGGGCATGAAGATGGGCGGCGGGGCCAAGCAGTTCGGGGTCGATGCCGAGCGGGTGCCCGCACTGGCCCGGCATCTGATCGCCGAAGGGGCCGAGTGGCGGGGCTTGCACATCTTCACCGGCAGCCAGACCCTTGGCGCCGAGGCGATCATCGAGGCGCAGACCAATGTCCTCGCGCTGGCGACAGAGCTGGCCGAAGCCATCGGCACTCCCTTGCCCAAGCTCAACATGGGCGGCGGGCTCGGCATCCCCTACTTCCCCGGCGACACGCCCGTGGACCTGCCCAAGGTCGGCGCCGCGCTGGCCGAAAGGCTCGCGGACCTGCCGCCGGTGCTCGCCGAGACAGAGCTGTGCATGGAACTGGGCCGCTACCTCGTCGGCGAGGCGGGGGTCTATCTCACCCGTATCGTCGACCGTAAGGAAAGCCACGGCGTGACCTTCCTCGTCACCGACGGGGGCCTGCACCACCAGCTGGCCGCCTCGGGCAATTTCGGGACGGTCGTGCGCCGCAACTATCCGTCAGCGATTGCAACGCGTTACGACGCGCCAGCCGAAGAGGAAGTCAACATCGTCGGCTGCCTGTGCACCCCGCTCGACCGGCTCGCCGACAACGCCATGATGCCGCGCGCCGAGGTCGGCGATCTGGTCGCGGTGTTCTGCGCCGGAGCCTATGGCGCGACCGCTTCGCCGAGCGCTTTTCTCGGCCATGGCCCCGCCGCCGAGATGCTCGTCTGAGGCCGTCAGACACGCCGTTAACCCTCCGCGTTAAGCCTCGCCGGGGCGCTGTCCCGATCCGGGATGGGGGCCTTTTCGGCGCTGTATAACTAATCTTATCTTCACCATTTCCGGCGACAAGAACCCCCGTAATCCGGGCGTGTCGTGTCGCAGGTCGCTCCTGCACAGCGGCGATGCGTCCGGGCAAGGCCCAAGGATCCACGACGCATGTTCCAGTTCTCCGACCTCAAGCGCCTTCTGGCTCTCGGCTTCCTGGCAAGCCTGCTCGCCGCCTGCGCGAGCACCGGTCGCGAGCTTCCGCCCGCCTCCTATGGCGATGGCAGCGTGGTGCCGAGCGAGGAATACACCATCGGCCCGCTCGACGAGATCACGATCCACGTCTGGCGCAACCCCGAACTCAGCGCCGACAAGGTGCGCGTGCGTCCCGACGGGCGTCTGACCATCCCGCTGGTGCAGGATATCCCGGCCGTGGGCAAGACCGCCACCCAGCTGCAGGACTACATCGCCGGCGAGCTGTCGAAATATATCGAGCAGCCGATCGTCTCGGTGATCGTCAACACCCCCGAGGGCAACTTCACCCAGCAGGTGCGGATCATCGGTGCGACGCCGCAGCCCGCTTCGCTGCCCTACCGCGCCAACATGACCGCCCTCGACGCGATGATCGCGGTCGGCGGGCTCAACGAATTTGCTGCGGGCAACCGCGCCAAGCTGATCCGCCTCGACCGCGCCCGCGGCACCCAGGTCGAATACCGCCTGCGCCTCGCGGACCTCATCCGCAAGGGCGACTCGAGCGCCAACGTCATGCTCAAGCCCGGCGACACCATCATCATCCCCGAGAGCCGGTTCTAAGGGGCGCTTGGGAGGATGAGCGAGATCTTCGACGAACTGCGCGCGGCGCTCTGGTCGGTCTGGCACCGGCGCTGGATCGCGCTGGGCGTGGCGTGGGCCGTGTGCCTGCTCGGGTGGTTGGTGGTGAGCATGATCCCCAATGCCTACGAGAGCAAAGCGCGCGTCTATGTCGATGTCGAGGACGTGCTCTCCAAGCAGCTCGGCATTGCCGGTGACGGCAAGGAAGAGATCATGCGGGTGCGCCAGACCCTCTCGAGCGCCAAGAACCTCGAGAAGGTCATCACCACCACGCGTCTGGGCGAGGGCATCACCGAGCGCGGGGCGCTCGACGGGGCGGTCGCGGCGCTCGAGAAGAAGGTCAAGGTGACCTCCGAGCAGGACAACCTGTTCCAGATCACCGCCGAAATCGGCCGCAGCGAATTCTCCGACGCCGAGAACGCGGTGCTGGCGCGCGATGTGGTGCAGAAGCTGCTCGACATCCTGCGCGAGGAATATGTCATCGGCAGCCGCACCGGGATCAGCACCGCGATCGGCGATCTCGATCGCCAGCTGCAGGAACGCAAGGCCGAGCTCGAACAGGCCGAACAGCGCCGTCTGGCGTTCGAATCGCAATATCCCGATCTCGTCGGCGGCTCGGACAGCCTGTCGAAGAAGGTGCAGGACGCGCGCGCCGAACTGCGCAATGTCGAGGCCGATCTGGCTGCCGCGCAGAGCGGGCTGGCGGCGATCTCGGGCCAGATTTCCTCCACCCCGCGCACCATTGCGGGCGGGCGCGATGCGACGGGGCCGCGTGCCGCGCTGCAAGTCGCCCAGACCCAGCTCGCCGAACTGCGCGCGCGCGGGCTGACCGATAGTCACCCCGATGTCGTTTCCACCACCAAACAGGTGGCGATCCTTGCGCGGCAGGCGGCGGCAGCAGGCGACGACGCGGGCGGCGCGCCCAATCCGGCCTACGCCTCGCTGGTCGCCTTGAAGAGCGAACGGCAGGCGAGCGTGGAAGCGCTTCAGGCCCGCCGCGCCGCGCTCCAGAGCAATGCCGCCGCACTCATGGCGAGCCAGGCGAGCGAGCCCGCGGTCGCGGCCGAAGCCAACCGCATCAGCCGTGACTACGACGTGCTGCGCCAGAACTACGAGAAGCTCCTCCAGGACCGCGAGGCGCTGAAGACGCGCGGTAAGGTCGAGGACAAGGCGAGCCAGTTCCGCTTCGACATCATCCAGCAGCCCGGCGTGCCGCAAGGCCCCGCCGCGCCCAACCGCCCGCTGCTGCTGCTGGGCGTGCTGGTCGCCGGGATCGGCGCGGGCGTGGCTGCGGCCTATGCGCTGGGCCAGCTCAAATCGAGCTTTGCCACCCCGCAGAAGCTGGAACGGTCCTTCGATCTGCCCGTGATCGGTTCAATCTCGCTGACGGTCTCGGAAGCCGCGCGCGCGATCGAGGCCAAGCGGTTGAAGCAATTTGCCGGGGCCAGCGCAGGCCTTGGCGCGATCTTCGTGATTTTGCTCGCGATCGAGTTCGTCTCGGTCGGCGGCGTGGCCTGAGGACGGGACCGAAGAGATGACCGATCAGGGCAAGATCAACCGCGAGGGCGCAAGGCCGGCATCGCTGTTCGAACGCGCGGACGCGGCCTTCGGGCTCGATCCGCGTGAAGGCGGGCTGAAGCTGCCGCCGGTCGCGCCGGTGCCGCCGTTGCCGCAGGCGCTGCGTCGTCCGGCACCCGCGCCCGCGCGCGCTCCCGAACCCGCGCCTGCGCCGCAAGCTGAGCCCCGCCAAGCCGTGCCCGCTCCGGCGCCCGCTCCCGCTCCGGCACCCGAACCCGCCGCTCCCCCCCCGCCGCTGCGCGCAGTTGCCTTCAACGGCCCGATTGCGCGGATCGACCGCGAGCATCTGCGTGACGGCGGGCTGATCGTGCCCGAGGACCCGGTGACGGGCCTCCTCGAGGAGTTCCGGATCGTCAAGCGCGAGCTGCTCGCCGATGCCCGCACCGGCGGTTCCAATGGCAATGGGCCGCGCGCGCGCCGCATCCTCGTCTGCTCGCCGCACACCGGCGAGGGCAAGACCTATTGCGCCACCAACCTCGCCATCGCGCTCGCCGCCGAGCGCGGCCTCGAGGTGCTGCTGGTCGATGCCGACGTGGTCAAGCCCAGCATCACCGAGCGCCTCAGGATCGACGCCGAGGAAGGGCTCATGGACGCGCTCGCCGATCCGGCGATCCTGCCCGAAAGCCTCGTGATCCGCACCGATATCGAGGGCCTGTTCGTGCTGCCCGCGGGTCAGGCGAGTGCGCGCGATGCCGAATATCTCGCCAGCAATCGCACCGCCGAGGTGCTGAACCGGCTGACCGAGGGCGCGCCCGACCGCATCCTGATCTTCGACACGCCGCCCGCGCTCGCTGCCTCGCCCGCTGCCGAACTCGCCAAGCATGTCGGGCAGGCGCTGCTGGTGGTGCGTGCCGACGAGACCAGCCGCGCCGCGCTCGAGGATGCGCAGCAGCTGCTTTCGGCCTGCGGCGACATCAAGCTCCTGCTCAACGCCGCGCGCTACAGCCCCTCGGGGCGGCGCTTCGGCTCCTACTATGGCGCGAAGGGGAAATGACCATGCGTGCCCGCACCCTCACCAAGTTCCTGCTGTCCGCCGGCCTTGTCGCCGCTGCCGCCGCACCCGCTTTCGCTCAGGCCCAAGGGCAGGGCGCAGGGCAGGGGCAAGGACAGGGCGGCGGCGCGCAGCAGCGCAGCAGCCGCGTGGTCCAGCCCTATATCGAAGTCAGCCAGGTCGTCTCGGCCGAACTCAGCCCCGGCAATGACGTGGTGACCTTCACCCAGGTCGCCGCCGGGGTCGACATCAATGTGCAAGGCCGCAACAGCGGCGCTGCGGTCTCGTTGCGTTACGAGCGCAACATCGCCTATGGCGACGATGCGGTCGATACCGACACGATCAGCGGTATCGCGCGCGGCACGCTCGGGGTGATCCCCGGCAGGCTCAGTCTCGAAGCAGGCGCGCTCGCCTCGCGCACGCGCGCCGATGGCGGCGGGGCGGTCACCGCCAACCCGCTCGTGCGCGAGGATGCCGAGAGCCGGATCTACTCCGCCTATGCCGGGCCGAGCCTGCGCACCCGTGTCGGCGATGTCGGGGTCGAGGGCGTGGCGCGGGTCGGCTACAACCGCTTCGAGGTCGACAATGCGCTGGTGACGCAAGGCGGCAACGTCGTCGACACCTTCGACGATTCGATCACCTACATGGGCCAGCTGCGCGCCGCGACGCGCCCGGGCGAGCCGCTGCCGGTGGGCCTCGCGGTCACCGCGGGGGGCTTTCAGGAAGACATCGGCAATCTCGACCAGCGCGTGCGCGATCTCTACGTGCGCGGCGACGTCACCGTGCCGGTGACCCAGAGCCTCGCGATTGTTGCGGGCGCGGGTTACGAGGATGTCGAAATCTCCAGCCGCGACGCGGTGCGCGATGCCAATGGCGTTGCCCAGCGCGACGCAAACGGCCGCTTCATCACCGATCCGACCAGCCCGCGCCGCATTGCCTTCGATGTCGATGGCCTGCTGTGGGACGTCGGCGTGCTGTGGCGCCCGTCCTCGCGCACCTCGTTGCAAGCCGCGGTCGGCCGCCGCTACGATTCGACGACCTATTACGGCACCTTCACCTATACCCCCAACGAGCGCAGCGTCTTCGCGCTCGCGGCCTATGACGGGGTGAGCGGCTTTGGCGGGGTGATCAACAACGGTCTTGCCCGGCTCGACAGCGACTTCGAGGCGATCCGCAATCCCGTCACCGGCGACTTCGGCGGGCTGGTGAGCGGCACGCAGGGACAGGCGATCGTCGGCTCCTTGGGCTCGGTGCGCTCGGCCGCCTTCCGCGGGCGCGGGGTCGCGGCGTCCTACCAGCGCCAGATGGGCCGCACCACCGCCTCGCTCGGCGCAGGCTACGACCGGCGCACCTTCATCGCCGCAGCCGGAACCGCACTCGCGCCGGTCAACGGCCTGAGGGACGAGAGCTACTACGTCATCGGCGGCCTCACCCGCCAGATCGGCGAGAACGCCAACATCGCCACCAACGCCTATGCCAACTGGTTCGACGGCGCGGGCGGCAATGATGCCACCGCGGCGGGCATTTCGGCCGCCTACAACCAGTCGATCACGCAGCGCCTGACGGGCCGCGCGGCGATCGCGGTGGATTATGTCGACAGCGAATTCACCGCGCAGGACTTCGCCTTCGCCACCGCGCTGGTCGGCCTGCGCTACGATTTCTGAGGGAGCTCGCTTAGCCCATGTACGAGAATTTCTATGGCTTCAGCGGACGTCCTTTCCAGCTGACCCCCGACCCGCAGTTCTACTTCGAGAGCGTCAGCCACAAGAAGGCGATGAGCTACTTGGGCTACGGCCTTAGCCAGGGCGAGGGCTTTATCGTCATCACCGGCGAGGTCGGCGCGGGCAAGTCGACGCTGGTCGCACACCTGATGGAGCGGATCGATCCGGCCGCGCTGACGGTGGCGCAGGTCGTCACCTCGGCGCTCGACGGGGCCGAGATCGTCCACGTCATCGCGCAGGCCTTCGGCCTCGCGGTCGAGGGCCATGACAAGGCAACCGCATTGGGCACGATCGAGCGCTTCCTGCAGGACGAGGCCCGCGCCGGGCGGCGGTGCCTGCTGGTGGTCGACGAATGCCAGAACCTCGAGCTGACCGCGCTGGAGGAGCTGCGCATGCTCTCCAACTTCCAGCTGGGCTCGCACCCGCTGCTGCAATCGCTGCTGCTCGGCCAGCCCGAATTCCGCGCGACGCTCGCGCAGCATCCGGGGCTCGAACAGCTGCGCCAGCGGATCATCGCCTCGCACCACCTCGAGGCGCTCGATGCGGGCGAGGTCGAGCATTACGTGCGCCACCGCTTGGGCCATGTCGGATGGCAGGGGCGCCCCGATTTCGAGGCGGGGCTGCTCGATGCGCTCTACCGCGAGACCGGCGGGATTCCGCGCCGCGTCAACCAGGTGATGAACCGCCTGCTGCTGCTCGGCGCGATCGAGGAGCGTGACACGCTCAGCCTCGCGATGCTGGGCGACGTGATCGCCGAGATGGCCGCGGACCAGAGCCGCGGGGCACGCGGGGCAAGCGATCTGCGCAGCGCGCCGGTGGCCGAGCCCGCCGCTGCCGCTCCCGTCGCAGCCCCCGTCACGCCCGCAGCGGGCAGCCTCCCGGCGACCGAAGTCGCGGCCCTGCTTGCCGAGCGCGACGCGCGCACCGCCGAGCTCGAAGCGGCGATCAGCGAATTGCAGGCCGCCGGCATGGCGCATTCCGGCGTCGGGGGCGGCGAGGGCCTCGCGCTCCCGCCCGAGGAAGCCCGCGCTGCCGAGGCGCGTCTTGCCGCCGCGCTCGACCGGATCGAGGCGCGGCTCGAGGAGCAGGAGCAATCCTTCCGCCATGTGCTCACGATGCTGATCGAATGGCTTGAGGAAGATCCGTCGCGCAGGGCTGCGTAAGCCCATGAACGCCCCTTTTCCCCCTCCCTCCGGCCCTTCGGTCGTCAACGGCCTGTCGGTCGATGTCGAGGACTGGTTCCAGGTCGGCGCCTTCGAGAACGTGATCGCGCGCGGCGAGTGGGATTCGCTCAAGACCCGCGTCGAGGACAATGTCTACCGCGTGATCGACCTCTTCGCCGAGGCCGATGTGCGCGCGACCTTCTTCACGCTGGGCTGGGTCGCCAAGCGGCACCCGGCGATGATCCGCCGCATCGTCGAGGCCGGGCACGAGATCGCCAGCCACGGCTATGATCATGCGCGGGTGTTCACCTTCACCCGCAAGGAATTCGCCGAGGACATCCGCAAGGCGCGCGCCATCCTCGAGGACGCGGGCGGGGTGCCGGTGACCGGCTACCGCGCGCCGAGTTTCTCGATCGACCACCGCACCCCCTGGGCTTTCGCCGAACTGTCCGAGCAGGGCTACGCCTATTCCTCCAGCGTCGCGCCGATCACGCACGATCACTATGGCTGGCCCGAGGCGCCGCGCTTCGCATTCCGCCCGCTGCCGTGGTCTTCGATGATCGAGATCCCGGTGACCACCGCCATCCTCGGCGGGCGGCGCGTCGCGGCAGGCGGAGGGGGCTTCTTCCGGGTGCTGCCCTATGCCTTCTCGCGCTGGGCGATCCGCCAGGTCAACCGCCGCGACCAGCGTCCGGCGGTGTTCTATTTCCACCCGTGGGAGGTCGATCCCGACCAGCCGCGCGTAGGCCATGCGCCGCTGCGCTCGCGCTTCCGGCATTACACCGGCCTTGCGCAGATGGCGGGCAAGCTGCGCGGGCTCGTGCACGAATTCCGCTGGGGCCGGATGGACATGATCGCCCACCGCGAGGCGGCGCGGGCGATCGATCTGGAAATGCTGCCGCCGGTGCTCGAACTCGGGACCGAGGCCGAGGTGGAGGCGGCCGAGTGAACGCGCCGGTGAGGGCCGCGACCAGCGTGCATGCGCTCGACTTCCGCGACCCGGGTGAGGTGCGGAGGATCGAGGCCTTCGTCGCCGAGAACGGCGGCACCCTGTTCCACCGCCCGGCGTGGCTCAAGGCTGTGGAGGCTGGCACAGGCCAGCGCGCCGCCGGGCTGGTGGCCGAGCGGATGGGCACCGTCACGGGCTGGCTGCCACTCACCGAGGTGCGCTCGGCGCTGTTCGGCAAGGCGCTGGTATCGAGCGGCTTCGGCGTGGCGGGCGGCATCCTCGCCTGCGGCGAAGAGGCCACGCAGGCGCTGGCCGAGGGCGCTCAGAGCTACGCCCTTCGCGCCGGGTTTGCAGGGATAGAACTGCGCGGCGGTCCGGTGCCCGAGGGCTGGGACAGCTGGTCCGACAAGCATTGCTGCTTCGAGCGCGCCCTTGCCGCCGATGACGAGGCCGAACTCCTCGCCATCCCGCGCAAGGCCCGCGCCGAGGTGCGCAAGGGTCTGGGTTTCGGGCACCGCATCAGCGTGGGGCGGGGGTCGGGCGATCTCGCCGCGCACTACGCCTGCTACAGCGCGAGCGTGCGCAATCTCGGCACGCCGGTCTTTCCGAAGCGGTTGTTTGCGGCGATGCTCGAGGCCTTTCCGGCGAGCAGCGACGTCCTCACTGTGTGGCAGGGCGATAAGCCACTGGCGAGCGTGCTCAGCTTCTATCACGACGGCGCGGTGCTGCCTTTCTGGGGCGGCGGCGTGTTCGAAGCCCGCGCGGCGCGGGCCAACGAGGTAATGTATTACGAGCTGATGCTCCATGCCCGCCGGCAGGGCATGACCCGCTTCGATTTCGGGCGCTCCAAGACCGGCAGCGGGCCCTTCGCCTTCAAGAAGAATTGGGGCTTCGAGCCGCAGCGGCTGACCTATACCGCGTGGACCGCGCCGGGCTCTCCGCCGCGCAACATCGACCCCACCGACGCGAGCTACAGCCGCAAGATCGAGCTGTGGAAGAAGCTGCCGCTGCCCGTCGCCAACACCCTGGGGCCGTGGATCGCGCGCGGGTTGGCCTAGAGGCTCCGATGCCCGGCATCCTGTTCCTCGCCCACCGCGTGCCGTTCCCGCCCGACCGCGGCGACCGCATCCGCTCGCACCATCTGCTGAAGGCGCTGGCGAGGCTGGGGCCCGTCCATGTCGGCTGCTTCGGCGAGGGCGATGATGCGGCCGAGGGGGCGCTCGCCGCTGTCGCGGCTTCGCGGTGTGTGGCTCCGCGCACCAAGCCGCTGCCGCTCGCCGGGGTGGAGGCGGTGCTTTCGGGCAAGCCGGTGAGCCTTACTGCCTTCCATTCCGCCAAGCTCGCCCGCTGGGTGCGCGAGACCATCGTGCGCGAGGGGATCGAGGCGATCGTCGTCTTCTCGGGACAGATGGGGCAATATGTGCCCGATGACTTCGCCGGGCCAGTGGTGATCGACCTGTGCGATGTCGACAGCGCGAAGTTCGAAGCCTACGCGGCGGCGGGCGAGCGCAAGTGGCTCTACGCGCGTGAGGCGCGGTTGCTGGCGCGCGAAGAAGAGCGGCTCGGGCGGCAGGCGGACGCGGCCATCCTGATCTCCGAGGCCGAAGTGGCGCTCTACCGCAGCCGCCTCGACGCGCCCGATGCGGTCAACGTGCGGGTGATCGGCAACGGCATCGACGCGGCCTTCTTCGACCCGGCGCTCGCTAGCCCCCACCCCGAACTCGCCGCGACGGCGGGGCCCCATTTCGTCTTCACCGGCCAGATGGACTATCGCCCCAACGAGCAGGCTGCGCTGTGGGTGATCGAGGCGCTGCTGCCGCGTCTGCGCGCGCGCCATCCGGGGGCGAGCTTTCATGTCGTCGGGCGCAATCCCACCCGTGCGTTGATGGCCGAGGACGGCGCGCCGGGGGTGCGGGTGTGGGGCGCGGTGCCCGACGTGCGCCCCTTCATCGCCGCCGCCGACGCCGTGCTCGCCCCGCTGCTGATCGCGCGCGGGGTGCAGAACAAGGTGCTCGAGGCAATGGCAATGGCGCGGCCGGTGGTGCTCACCACCGAGGCCGCGACCGGGATCGCGGCGGAGAACGGCGAACACTGGCTGATTGCGCCGCCCGACCCCGAGGTCATGGCCGCGCATATCACCGACCTTCTCGCCAATCCTGCCGCGGCGAGCCGCATCGGCGCCGCCGCGCGCGACTTCGTGCTGCTCCACCACGGATGGGAGGCGATGCTCGCTCCGCTTGGCGAGCTCATCGGCGGGCGCGGGGAGGGCCGCCGCCATGCCGCCTGAGGCCGCCGCATTCCCCGTCCCGCGCGAACCAAAGCGCCTGCCCGCCGCGTGGCGCGCGCCGCTCGCCACACTGGCGGCCGCGGCGCTCGCGCTGGTGCTCGCCTGCCTCGGCGCTTGGAGCGCGATGGCGCACCAGTGGTGGAACATCGACACCTATAATCACCTGCTGCTCGTGCCCCTCATCATCGCCTGGCTGGTGGCGCTGAAGGAGGAGGCGCTGGCGCGCCTCGCCCCGCAGCCTTTCCTGCCCGGACTTATCGGCGTCGCCGCAGGCCTCACCCTGTGGCGGGCGGGCGAAGGGCTGGGGATCAACCTTGTCGCGCAGGCCGGTGCGGTGGGCGCCTTGCAAGCCGCCGCGATCACCATCCTCGGCCTGCGCGTGGCAATCGTCCTCGCGCTCCCCATCGCCTTTGCCGCCTTCCTCGTGCCCTTCGGCGACGAGATCATCCCGCCGCTCCAGAGCATCACCGCCGAGATCGCCATCGCGCTCACCCATGCGAGCGGTATTCCGGCGCGGATCGAGGGCATCTATATCGACACCCCCGCCGGGCTGTTCGTGGTCGCCGAGGCATGTTCGGGCGTCAAATTCCTGATCGCGATGGTGACGCTGGGCGTGCTGGTGTGCGCGACCCGCTTCACCCGCTGGCGCACCCGTGCGGCCTTCATGGCCGCCTGCGTCATCGTGCCCGTGCTCGCCAACGGAGTGCGGGCCTTTGCGACCATCTACGTCGCGCAATATGTCGGGGCCGAGAAGGCGACCGGGTTCGACCACATCGTCTATGGCTGGGTGTTCTTCGCCATCATCATTGCGGTCCTGCTCGGTGCGGCGTGGCGCTTCGTCGAGCGCGAGCCGGAGGACTATGGCTGGCCGCTCGCCGCGATCGAGAACTGGGGCTGGGTCCGCCGCCTCGAAGCCCACAGCTTTGCGCCGGGAAGCGCTGCTGCCGCGATCATCGCGCTGGCGGGCGTTGCCGCGCTCTCGCTCCTGCTCTAGGCCCCCAAGACGATGTGCGGGATTGCCGGGATCTTCCATGCCGAGACGCCCAAGCCGGTCGACCCCGCGCGGGTCGTGCGGATGTGCGACGCGCTCGCGCATCGGGGCCCAGACGGAGCGGGGGTGTGGACCGACCACGGCGTCGGCCTCGGCCACCGCCGCCTCTCGATCATCGACGTCGCGGGCTCCCCCCAGCCGATGCACGCCGCCGATGGCCGGGCGGTGATCGTCTTCAACGGCGAGATCTACAACTTCCGCGAACTGCGCCGCGAGCTGGAGCAGGCCGGCTTCGCCTTCCGCACCAATGGCGACACCGAGGTGATCCTTGCGGCGTGGCAGAAGTGGGGCCCCGATTGCCTCCAACGCCTCGACGGGATGTTCGCCTTCGCGATCTTCGACCTTGCCACCCGCCGCCTGTTCCTCGCCCGCGACCGGTTCGGGGTGAAGCCGCTGTTCCTCGCCCACCTTTCGGACGGGAGCATCGCCTTCGCCTCGGAGCTGAAGGGGCTCCTCGCTCATCCGCTGCTGCGCCGCCGCGTCAACCCGCAAGCCATCGAGGCCTATATGGCCTGGGGCTATGTGCCCGACACGCACTCCCTGCTGGCAGGCGTCGAGAAGCTGCCCGCCGGCCACTTCTGGCTGCTGGAGCAGGGCAAGGCCCCCGGTCGTCCGCAGCGCTGGTGGGACATATCCTTCACCGAGCGCGAGCGCGGAAGCGAAGCCGATCTCTCCGCCCAGCTCGTCCACCTGCTGCGCGAGGGCGTGCGCTCGCGCATGGTCGCCGACGTGCCGCTGGGCGCCTTCCTCTCGGGCGGGGTCGACAGCTCGGGCGTGGTGGCGCTGATGGCCGAGGCGAGCAGCCAGCCGGTGCAGACCTGCTCGATCGGCTTCGATGTCGCGGCCTATGACGAGACCTCCTACGCCCGTCAGGTCGCGGCCAAACTCGGCGCGGACCATGCCGAACGGATCGTCGCCACCGATGATTTCGCCGCCATCGATGCCCTTGCCGCGATGTTCGACGAGCCCTTCGCCGACGCCTCGGCGCTCCCCACATGGCGCGTGTGCCAGCTGGCGCGGGAGCGGGTGACGGTGGCGCTCTCGGGCGACGGGGCGGACGAGGCCTTCGCGGGATACCGCCGTCAGGTGTTCCACCATCACGAGGAACGCGCCCGCGGCATTCTGCCTGCGGGCCTGCGTGCCCCGCTCTTTGGAGCCCTCGGCCGCGCCTGGCCCAAGGCCGACTGGGCACCGCGCCCCTTGCGCGCCAAGGCAACCCTGCTCGCGCTCGCCGAGAGCGGGGAGGAGGGCTATGCCCGCGGCCTCTCGGTGACCCTGCCCGAGGCGCGCCGGGCGCTCTATTCCGACGCCTTCGCCGCCAGCCTCGACGGCTTCCGTGCCGAGGACGAGCTGATTGCGCTGATGCGCAGCGCGCCGGGCCGCTCGGGCCTCGACCGGGCGCAATATGCCGACCTCATGTTCTGGATGCCCGGCGACATCCTCACCAAGGTCGACCGCACCAGCATGGCGGTGAGCCTTGAAGCGCGCGAGCCTTTGCTCGACCACCGCCTCGTCGAATTCGCCGCGCGTCTGCCCGAGGGGCTGCGGGTGCGGGGATCGACCGGCAAGCACCTGCTCAAGAAGAGCCTCGAGCGCTACCTGCCGCACGATATCCTTTACCGCCCCAAGCAGGGTTTTGTGACGCCCATCGCCGAGTGGCTGAGGGGGCCGCTCGCTGACGCTTCGCGGGGGATCGCGCGCGGCAGCCTCGCCCAGACGGGGTTCTTCCGCCCCGAAGCCATCTCCGCGCTGGCCGAGGCGCATATCGCAGCCCGCGCCGACCATTCGCGGACCCTGTGGCAGCTCCTGATGCTGGAGAAGTCGCTGAACCAGCTGGGGGTGAGCGGTTAGAGCGCTGCGCGCCGATCTTTATCGAATTACGATATTCGAAGTTCACAAAGTTCACATTGCAAATTGCGCAATCCTACAGGAATTGCCGCGCATTATCATAATCTTGCGCGGCAAAAGCGAAGTTCACACTGTACGGCGCGTTTCATGCGCTCCCACCCGCTGCCTGCAGCCCTCACAATGCCAAAGAACGCCGCCGATCATAGCGCCGCCGGAGCGTGTAGGAAAACGCTCTAATCTTCCACCCCGTGGCCTAACGCCATGTAGTCCTCGCTCTGCATTTCGTTGAGGCGGCTCACTGTGCGCTCGAATTCGAAGGCGCCGTCGCCCGCCTGATAGAGCTCCTCAGGCAGCGCGGCGGCGGTGACGAACAGCTTCACGCGGTGCTCGTAGAGCGCGTCGATCAGCTTGGTGAAGCGGATCGCCTCGTTGCGGTTCTCCGGCCCCATCCTCGGGATGCCGACGAGGATCACGGTGTGGAACGCCCGCGCAATTGCGAGGTAGTCCGCCGCGCCGCGGTTCTCGGCGCACAGCTTCTTGAAGCTGAACACGCCGACGCCCTTGAGGCTCTTGGGCACGTGCAGCGTCCGCCCGCCGCCGAGGTCGAGCGCGCCGGTCGGCACATTGGCGGCGTCCTCTGGCGCAAAGTCGGTGAGGCGGAAGAAGGCCTCGCGCACCTGTTCGGTCGCAGCCTCGCCGATCGGGGAATGCCACATGGCGAGCCCGCCGATGCGGTCGAGGCGGTAGTCGACCGGCCCGTTGAGGCTGAGGACGTCCATCTCGCGCGTTACAAGGTCGATGAAGGGCAGGAACAGCGAGCGGTTGAGGCCGTCCTTGTAAAGATCGCGCGGGGGCCGGTTGGAGGTGGTGACGACCACCGTTCCGGCCTCCATGAGCGCGGTGAAGAAGCGGCCCATGATGGCCGCATCGGCGGTGTTGTTCACCACCATCTCGTCGAAGGCGAGGCAGCGCACCTCCTGCGCCATCGCCTGCGCGACGTGCAGCAGCGGGTCACGCTGCTCGGCCTTGCGCGCTTCGGTGAGGTGCCGGTCGAGCTCGAGCATGAAGGCGTGGAAGTGGACGCGCCGCTTGCGCTCGATGCCGAGGGTCTCGACGAAGAGGTCCATCAGCATCGACTTGCCGCGCCCGACGCCGCCCCACAGATAGACCCCGCGCGGCTCGGGCGCGGGCGGCTTTCCAAACAGCTTGCCGAACAGGCCGGGCGGGGGCGGCGGCGCCTCCAGTTCGTCCTGCAACCGCGCTAGCCGCTCGGCCGCGACGCGCTGGTCGGAGTCGGCGCGCAATTCGCCGCTGGCGATCAGCGCGTCATAGCGGGCGAGGAGGCCGGGCATAGCGTCAGCCCCGCGGCTGCATCTTGCGCACTATCCCCGAGAAGCTCGCGACCACATCATCGTCCTGCACCACCATCCCGCGGATGAAGACCAGCTTGCCGGTCTCGCGCACGATCTCGGTCACGGCATCGAGCGGGCGGCTGCCATCGCCGCCGCCGACGAACTGGCTCGAGAGCTCGAGCGTCACCGAGGGGCCCGCATTGCCGGTGCCGATCCGGTGCATCGTCACGAAGAGCGCGATGTCGATCAGCGCCAGCGTCACCGCGCCGTGGATGATTCCCTGAAGGTTCAGGTGCTTGCGCTCGGGGAACATGCGCAGGCGCGCCTTCCCGTCATCGTCGACGCGGGTGATGAGCTTGCCCATCACCGCGCCGTTGAACAGCGTTTCGTCCTTGAGGTTCCAGTGGTGCCAGCCGGGATTGTCCGGGTCCGGCCCGTGCTCGAAGACGTCGTCCTTGAAGCTCACGATCAGATCGCGCGCTCTGCCATCATCTTCTTGGTCTCCGCGATCGCCTTGGCGGGGCTGAGGCCCTTGGGGCACACGTTCGCGCAGTTCATGATGGTGTGGCAGCGGTAGAGACGGAACGGGTCCTCGAGGTCATCGAGCCGCTCGCCCGTCATCTCGTCGCGGCTGTCGGCGAGCCAGCGATAGGCCTGCAAGAGGATCGCGGGGCCGAGGAACTTGTCGCTGTTCCACCAATAGGACGGGCACGAGGTCGAGCAGCAGGCGCACAGGATGCACTCGTAGAGCCCGTCGAGCTTCTCGCGCTGTTCGGGCGACTGGAGGCGCTCCTTGCCGCTCGGCGTGGGCGAGACGGTCTGGAGCCAGGGGCGGATGCTCGCATACTGGGCGTAGAAATGGGTGAAGTCCGGCACCAGGTCCTTGATCACGTCCATGTGCGGCAGCGGGGTGATGCGGATCTCGCCCTTCAGGTCTTCGATCGCGGTGGTGCAGGCGAGGCCGTTCTTGCCGTTCATGTTCATCGAGCACGACCCGCAGATCCCCTCGCGGCACGAGCGGCGGAAGGTCAGCGTCGGGTCGATCTCGTTCTTGATCTTGAACAGGGCGTCGAGGACCATCGGGCCGCATTCGTCGAGGTTGATCTCGAACTTGTCGTAACGCGGGTTCTGGCCGCTGTCGGGATCGTAGCGGTAGATCTTGAACGACTTCACGCGGGAGCCGCCGGTGGCCTTGTGCACCTTGCCAGGGCCGTTGACTTTGGAGTTCTTGGGGAGAGTGAAGGTCGCCATTACGTGATCCCGGTTACGCTTTGCGCCCCCTACTTAACGCCATCCCGGCGCTGCGCAAGCGGGGGGTGACTGTCAGTTGTTGCAGGCTTTCGCACAGGGGTTGAGCGCGGCTCAGCACCGCGGTGTTGGAGACACATGAGACACTGTCCAGGGGCGAAAATCTCTCCCGCCCCGCAGGGCCCGCCGCAGGGGCGCGAGAGGGCTGCGAAAAAGGGCGGAACCACAAGGCCATGGGCGCACTTTATGCCCCATGGACGATGTAGGACAGACCCCAATTCATGTGCCCGCCACGGCCTGCGTTTTCGGCGCGAGCGGGGGGATCGGGCGGGCGCTGTGCGAGGGACTCGCGGCGGCGGGGTGCGAGCGGATCTATGCCGGATCGCGGAGTGGCAGCGCGCCGCAAGGTGCTGCCTTCCATGGCTTTTCCTTCGATCTGGAGGACGAGGCGAGCATTGCCGCTGCCGCCGCGATGATGCGCGCTCAGCCGCCCGAATGGGTGATCGTCGCGACCGGTGTGCTGACGCTTGCCGACGGCACGGGGCCCGAGCGATCCTACAAGCGGCTCGAGGCCGGCACGATGGCGCAGGTCTTCGCGCTCAACACCATCGGCCCCGCGATGATTGCCAAGCACATGCTGCCGCTGATGCCGCGCGGGCAGGCCTTCACCTTTGCCGCATTGTCGGCCCGTGTGGGCTCGATCAGCGACAACCGGCTCGGCGGGTGGCATTCCTATCGGGCGTCCAAGGCGGCGCTGAATATGCTGATCCGCAACTTCGCGCTGGAGATGGCGCGCACCCATCCCGAGAGCGTGATCGTCGGCCTGCATCCCGGCACGGTCGATTCCGCGCTGTCAGCCCCGTTCCAGTCGGGGCTGGCCGAGGGGCAGTTGACCGCGCCCGAGGTGGCGGCGGCGAACCTGCTGGGTGTGCTGTCACGCCTCGGCCCCGCGCAATCGGGGCGCGTGTTCGATTTCCGCGGGGACGAGGTGCCCGCCTAGAAGATCCCGACCGCAAGGTGCGCCCAGACCGTCAGGAACAGCAGCACCGCCAGCATGATCCCGCCGATCCGCCAGCGCGGCGCGTCGAGGAAGTGGATCGCGGCCTCGATCGCGCCGCACAGCAGCGCGAGCAGCAGCGCCATCGCGGCGAAATCCTCGAGGCCCCACTTGACCTCATTGCTCATCGCCATGCCGAGCAGCGGGAAGGCGAACAGCATCGCCGCACACAGCCACAGGCTCGGATGAAAGCGGAAGCGGGTGCCCGAGGGGGCGGCGCCGGGGTTGGTCCCGGGGTTGGTCGTGGTCATGGCGGCATCCCTCCCAGAAAGCCGGTTTGGCAATTGCGCCGCAACGTGCCACGCATTGCGCCAGCGGGAAAGAGGGGAGAGCGGGAATGGGACTGGCAAGCTGGTACGAGGCGAAGATCATGCCGCGCCTCATCACCTGCGCCTGCTCGCAAGGCCAGATCATGAAGCGCCGCGCGGCGGTGGTGCCACGGGCGCGGGGCGACGTGTTCGAACTGGGCTGCGGGGGCGGGATCAACCACGAATTCTACGAAGCCGCCGCGATCACCTCCTACGCCGGGATCGACCCGCACGAAGGCCTGCTCGACGGCGCGCGCGCGGCGGCGCGGGAGAAGGGCTGGGCGGCGGACCTGCGCGCGGGGCGGGGTGAGGCGATCCCTTTCGAGGACGCGCGCTTCGACTGCGTGGTGTGCACCTTCACGCTGTGCTCGGTCGATAACCCCGCGCAGGTGATGCGCGAGATGCGCCGCATCCTGCGCCCGGGCGGCGAGCTGCTGTTCCTCGAGCACGGCCTTGCCCCCGACCCCGGGGTCCGCGCGTGGCAGGGCCGGATCGAGCCGGTCTGGAAGCGGCTTGCGGGCGGGTGCCACCTGACCCGGCCGATCGCGGGGGCGCTGGCGGGCGCGGGTTTCGCGGTCGAGCCGCTGGGGGAGGGCTACGCGCCCAAAGCCCCGCGCTTTGCCGGGTGGATGGAGTGGGGTGTGGCGCGGAAGGTCGGTTAGTCGGGCGGCCGAGGAGGCCCACCCCCGACCCCTCCCGCAAGCGGGAGGCGAGGTTGGCGCCACCAGTCCCCCTCCCGCTTGCGGGAGGGGTTAGGGGTGGGCCCGGGCTGACAGAAAAAGAAAAGGGCGGGACAGATCGCTCTGTCCCGCCCTTCTTTCATGTTCGTTCCGAACCTTACTCGCCGAAGGTCCGCTGCCACCAGCCGCGGCGCGGCTTGGTTTCGGCCTCGGTCGACGCATCGGCCGCGGGGGCTTCCTCAGCCGGAGCCGGTTCGCTCACCTCGGCGGTTTCAGCGGGCTCGGCGTCGGCCACCTTGGCTTTGCGCGGAGCGCGCTTGCGCTTGGGCTTTTCGGCCGGGGCTTCCTCTTCGGCAGCAGCCGCATCGGAGGCCTCGGCGGCGAGTTCGGGTGCGAGTTCGGCGGGGACTTCTTCCGCGACCGGCTCTTCCACCTTCTTCTTGCGCGGCGCGCGGACGCGCTTGGGCTTTTCGGCGGGGGCTTCCTCGGCGGGCGCTTCGGCTTCCGCTTCGGCGACCGGAGCCTCGGCTTCGGCGGGAGCCTCGGCCTCGGCTTCATCGCCGCTCACGGCATCGCCGTCATCGCCCTGAGCCTCGTCGCCACCTTCGGGCGCATCGCCCTCGCGGCGCTTGCGACCGCGACCGCCGCGGCGGCGGCGCTTCTTGGGACGCGCTTCGCCATCTTCGCCGACCGAGCCTTCGCCGCGATCCGTCTCATTGGCGGCGTCACCGGCGTCATCACCGGCCTCGTCGCCACCGTCCTCGTCACGCTCGTCACGCTCGTCACCGGCTTCGCCGTCCTCGCGCTCGCGGTTGCGGTTGCGGCCGCCGCGCCGACGGCGGCGCTTCTTCTTGCGACCCGCGCCTTCATCGTCGTTGTCGGCGCGCTCGCGGCGGGCCGGGCGCTCTTCGCGCTCATCAGCCTCGTCCTCGGCGAAATCTTCCTCTTCCTCGGGCAGATCGTCGTCGTCATCGTCGATGATCGGTTCGAACTTCGGCGCCTGCGAGGGGCGCGGGCCGGAGCTCGAGACGCTCATCTTGGCGCCTTCCTGCTCACCCTCGGGCACGACTTCGACGCTGACGCCGTAGCGCTGCTCGATCTCGACGAGGTCGGCGCGCTTTTCGTTGAGGAGGTAGATCGCCGCCTCGGTGCTGGCGCCCAGGCGGATCAGCGTGCCCTTGCCGCGCGCCGCCTCGTCCTCGATCAGGCGCAGCGCCGAGAGCCCCGCCGACGAGGCGGTGCGCACAAGGCCCGTGCCGTCGCAATGCGGGCAGGCGCGGGTGGTCGCTTCGAGCACCCCGGTGCGCAGGCGCTGGCGGCTCATTTCCATCAGGCCGAAGGAGCTGATGCGGCCGACCTGGATGCGCGCGCGGTCGTTCTTTAGCGCGTCCTTCATCGCCTTTTCGACCTTGCGGACGTTGGAGGGGTACTCCATGTCGATGAAGTCGATGACGACGAGGCCGGCCATGTCGCGCAGGCGCAGCTGGCGGGCGATTTCGCGCGCGGCTTCGAGGTTGGTGTGGAGCGCGGTCGCCTCGATCCCGTGCTCCTTGGTGGAGCGGCCGGAGTTGATGTCGATCGACACCAGCGCCTCGGTCGGGTTGATGATGAGATAGCCGCCGCTCTTGAGCTGCACCATCGGATCATACATCGCGCGCAGCTGGTCCTCGGCGCCATAGCGCTGGAACAGGGGCACGGGGTCCGAATAGGCCTTCACCCGCCGCGCGTGGCTGGGCATGAGGAGCTTCATGAAGGCCTTGGCCGACTTGTAGCCTTCCTCGCCCTCGACGACGACTTCCTCGATTTCCTTGTTGTAGATGTCGCGGATCGCGCGCTTGATGAGGTCGCTGTCCGAGTGGATCAGCGCGGGTGCGACCGAGGCGAGGGTGTTCTCGCGGATCTCGTCCCACACGCGGGCGAGGTAGTCGAAGTCGCGCTTGATCTCGGGCTTGGTGCGGCTCATGCCGGCGGTGCGGACGATCAGGCCCATGGTCTTGGGGAGCTTGAGGTCCGAGACCATCTCCTTCAGCCGCTTGCGATCGCTGGTCGAGCTGATCTTGCGGCTGATCCCGCCGCCATGCGACGAGTTCGGCATCAGCACGGTGTAGCGGCCCGCGAGGCTGAGGTAGGTGGTCAGCGCCGCGCCCTTGTTGCCGCGCTCTTCCTTGACCACTTGCACCAGCAGCACCTGGCGGCGCTGGATGACGTCCTGGATCTTGTAGCGGCGGCGCAGCGCCATGCGCTTGGCGCGCACTTCGTCGACCTGCTTGGCACGGCTGCGGCCCTTGCCGTCGCCGCCCTTTTCACCCTTGCCCTGACGGCGGCGACCACGGCCACGGCCGCGACGTTCCTCAGCCCCTTCGCTGTCCTCGGCGGCTTCTTCGCCCTCGTTCTCGCCGTTCTCGTCGTCCGAGCCCTCTTCCTCGTCCGAGGCCCCGCCTTCGATGGTGGCGACATCGTCCTTGTCGGAGGTGTCGACTTCCTCGACGCCGTTCTCGGCAAAGTCCTCGGCGAGCGCTTCGCCGCTTTCGTCCTCGGCGTCATATTCGGCGCCGGGCGAGATGCCCTCGTCTTCCTCTTCGGCGCGCAGGCGCTCTTCTTCCTCGGCGGCCTCGGCTTCTTCAGCCAGCAGCGCGTCGCGATCCGCCTTGGGGATCTGGTAGTAATCGGGGTGGATTTCGCTGAAGGCGAGGAAGCCGTGACGATTGCCGCCGAAGTCGACGAAAGCCGCCTGCAGCGAGGGCTCGACCCGGGTTACCTTGGCGAGATAGATATTGCCCTTGATCTGCTTGTGTTCGGCAGATTCAAAGTCGAATTCCTCAATCCGGTTGCCTTGCAGAACCGCCACCCGGGTTTCTTCCGGGTGGCGCGCATCGATAAGCATGCGCGTTGCCATTGAAATGTCTCCATGCGCCCGGCCTTGACCGCGAGCGGTCGTAAAGGGGGCGCGCATATTGTGGTGAACCGGCGCGCCCGAGGGCCTTGCCGGAAGGGATAATCGCGCTGTGAGGGCCGAAGTCGGCGCCCGGCGCGAAGCTCGTGTCTGCAATGGCGAGCGTGCGGCACGGCGCCGCGCCTTCTCCCGTGACCGCACGCAGGCGCAGGGCGCGCTGGGTGCTTGTTGTCCGGGAAAAGCGATCTGTCACTGCATCAACCTGTATTGGACCGGGTGCGAAGAATATCGGTCGCCCGGAGCAAGGGGCGGGCGGAATGCGCGGGTTGCGCTCTTATCCGGCCCCTGTGAAAGCAGTGCTAGCATTGTGGGGCGGGCCCCGCAACTCTATTGCGTTTGCCCGTGACAAGAACGTAAGCCGCAAGGCGCAATGAGTTACCGCACGCTCCTGCTGATCGTTCTCTTCGTGCCCGCAGCATTGCTGGGCGGGGCGAAGGCGCTGGGGCTGGTGATCCCGGTGCCGATCTGGGGGCGCGACTATGTGCTCCATTTCCCCTTCGAGGGCGAGGCCGCGCCGCCGCTCGAACTGCCCAAGGTCGAAGGGCCGGACGATCCCTCGCGCCCGCTGGTGGTGATCGATGCCGGGCACGGCGGGCGCGATCCGGGCGCGGTCGGCAAGGATGAGGCCGGCAAGCGGTTCGAGGAGAAGGCCATCACCCTCGCCATCGCGCTCGCACTGCGTGACGAATTGCTGAAGCAGGGCGGCATCCGCGTCGCCCTGACCCGCGCCGATGATCGCATCCTGCCGCTCCCCCACCGTCCCGAGATCGCCAGGCTGCTCGAGGCCGATCTGTTCATCTCGATTCACGCCGACAGCGCAGGCGGCGCCAACGACACGGTGAGCGGGGCGAGCATCTACACGCTCTCCGACGAGGCTTCGAGCGAGGCGGCGGCGCGTTTTGCCGCGCGCGAGAATGATGCCGACCGCCTCAATGGCATCACCATCGAAGGCGCCAGCGCAAATGTCAGCGCGATCCTCGTCGAGCTGTCGCAGCAGCGCACGCAGGAGGACGCGCTGGCCTTCGCCGGCCTGGTGCTGCGCGAGGGCCAGAGCGCGCTCGCCTTCGTCCCCCAGCCGCGCCGCTCGGCCGCGCTCGCGGTCTTGCGTGCGCCGGACGTTCCCTCGGTGCTGTTCGAAAGCGGCTTCGTCACCAACCAGAAGGACCGCGCGGTGCTCACCACGGCGGAGGGCCGGGCGCGCTATGCCGGGGTGCTGGCGCGCGCGATCCGGGTCCATTTCGCGCGCCGCGCCGAGGCGGTGCAAGCTGCGCCCAAGGGCGCGCCCACAGGCGGGGAATAGGGTCGCAATGGCGCTAGCCTTCCCGAGGGTCTGCGTGCTAGTTGCGCGCCGTCCATGACCGAGACCACTCCCCCCGACGGCCAGCTTTCCACCTGGGCCTACCTGCGCTACCGCGTCAATCGCGACATCGGCGCAGGCCTCGCTTGGTTCGGCGCGCGCTGGAAGCAGAGCCGGCTGTTCCGGCTTGCCGCGATCGCCTTCGGGGCGTTCCTCGCATTGTGGATCGCGGTCTTCGTGTGGCTGGCAAGCGACCTGCCCGAGGCCGAGCAGCTCCTCACCTACGAAACCCCGCTGCCGACCGTGGTGCGCGGGATCGATGGCGAGATCGTCCATTCCTATGCGCGCGAGCGGCGGGTGCAGCTGCAATATGCGGACTTTCCGCAGAAGCTGATCGAGGCCTATCTCGCCGCCGAGGACAAGACCTTCTTCAGCCACGGCGGCGTCGATTTCCTCGGCACGGCCAATGCGGTGTTCGACTATGCGCGCAAGGCCGGTTCGGGCGAGCGCGCGGTGGGCGGGTCGACCATCACCCAGCAGGTCGCCAAGAACCTGCTCTTGGGCGACGAATATTCGGTGACCCGCAAGCTTAAGGAAATGATCCTTGCCGGCCGCATCGAGCAGGTGCTGACCAAGCAGGAGATCCTCGAGCTTTACCTCAACGAAATCCCGCTCGGCCGCCGCTCCTTCGGGGTGCAGGCGGCCGCGCGCGCCTATTTCGACAAGGACGTCGACCAGCTCCAGCTCCACGAGATGGCCTTCCTCGCGATCCTGCCCAAGGCGCCCGAGCGTTATGGGCGGAAAGGGCAGGAAGCAGCCGCGCTCGAGCGGCGCAATTTCGTGCTCGACCAGATGGAGAAAAACGGCTTCATCACCGGCTCGGAGCGCCGCGCGGCAGCCGCGCAGCCCTTGGGCCTCGTGACCCAGCGGCGCGAGCGCAGCGTGGACGCGGGCTATTTCCTCGAGGAAGTGCGCCGCGAGCTCATCACCCGCTTCGGCGAGACCGCGGAGAAGGGGCCGAACTCGGTCTATGCCGGCGGGCTGTGGGTGCGCACCAGCCTCGATCCCCAGATGCAGACCGCCGCGCGCGATGCCCTGCGCGAAGGGCTGCTGCGCTATCACGGCGGTCGCGCCTGGGCCGGGCCGATCGCGACGCTCGACCTTTCGGAAGGCAACTGGGCGGGCCAGCTGCAATCCTCGCCATTGGGCATCAGCTACAAGGACTGGCGCGTCGGCGTCGTCACGCAGCGCAGCGGGCAGAGTGCGCGGATCGGCTTTGCCGATGGCTCCGAAGCGCCGCTGATCGGGCTGCCCAACAATCTCAAGGCCGGCGACGTGATCGCCGCTTCGCCATCGGGCAACGGCTTTGCCGTGCGCACCATTCCCGAGGCGCAGGGCGCGCTGGTGGTCGAGCAGGCGCAGACCGGCCGCGTGCTGGCGATGCAGGGCGGCTTCGACAACCGCCTGTCGGACTTCAACCGCGCGACGCAGGCCAACCGCCAGCCGGGCTCGACCATCAAGCCCTTCGTCTATGCCGCCGGGCTCGACAACGGGATGACCCCCTCGACCCAGGTCGATAACTCGCGCTTCTGCTATTATCAGGGCGCGAACCTCGGCGAGAAGTGCATCCGCGGCTCGGGCAGCGGCGGGCAGCACCCGATGCGCTACGGCCTCGAGCAGTCGCAGAACATCATGACCGTGCAGATCGGGATGACCGCAGGCATGCCCAACGTGGTCAAGGAGATCGAGAAGCTCGGGATCGGCAAGTTCCCGCCCTATCCCTCGACCGCGCTGGGGGCAGGGGAGACGACGCTCGTCAAGATGGTCGCGGCCTATTCGGCGCTGGCGAACCACGGCCGGCTCAACCCGCCGACGCTGATCGACTATGTGCAGGACCGCCGCGGCAAGGTGCTGTGGCGGGCCGACGCGCGCGAGTGCCGCGGGTGCAACATGGCGAAGTGGGACGGCAAGCCGATGCCGCGCTTTGGCGTCATGGGCACGCAGGCGATGGACGCGCGCACCGCGTTTCAGGTGATGCACATGCTGCGCGGCGCGGTGAGCCGCGGCACGGCGACCGTGCTCAACTCGCTTGGCCTGCCGCTGTTCGGCAAGACCGGCACCACCACCGGCCCCAAGGATGTGTGGTTCATCGGCGGCACGCAGCAGATGATCGCGGGCGCCTATGTGGGCTTCGACCAGCCGCGCAACATGGGCGGCTATGCCTATGGCGGCACGATCTCCGCGCCGATCATCAAGAGCCTGATCGAGAAGACCAAGCCCAAGTGGTCCGATCTCCCGCCCGTCGCGCCCACCGGCGTGCGCATGGTGCGGATCGACCGCCGCTCGGGCAAGCGCGTGTTCGATGGCTGGCCGACCGACGATCCCAAGTCGGCGATCATCTGGGAGGCCTTCAAGCCCGATACCGAGCCCGAGCGCTACACGCGGCAGGACGCGATTCTCGCCAAGCGCAACGAGATCCTCGCGCTGATCCGCGCCGGTCGCCAGAGCGCGGCGGCCGCGGTGACCGATGCGCCGGCGGATGAGGGCAATTTCGTCGAGGAAGGCGGAATTGACTGATCTGCGGCGGAACCGGCGGGCAGCTTCACGGGTTGGGGAGGGCATGAACCGCTTCATCCGCTCCGCCTCCGCCGCACTGGCGCTTGCCGCCCTCGCTGTCACCACCGCCTCGGCCGAATTGAAGGAGAGCGCCAAGGCCCCGCTCTTCACCACCCGCGCCGCACTCGCGGGCAAGGAGTTCGGCTTCAGCCTCAAGGCCGCGCTCGCCAAGGGGCCGGTGGTGCTCTATTTCTACCCCAAGGCCTTCACGCAAGGGTGCACGCTCGAGGCCAATGCCTTTGCCGAGGCCATGCCGCAGTTCAAGGCGGCGGGTGCGAGCGTGATCGGCATGTCGGCCGACGATATCGCCACGCTAAAGGATTTCAGCCGCAAGGAATGCCGCGATGCCTTCCCGGTCGGCGTCGCTTCGCCCGCGATCGCCAAGGCCTATGACGTCGCGATGGCTTCGGGGATGACGCGGCGCACTTCCTACGTCATCGCCCGCGATGGCCGGATCGTCGCGGTGCATTCCAACGCCGACTACCGCGATCATGTCGCCAAGACGCTCGCCGCGGTGCGGGCCCTCGCCAAGTAGCGCGCGCGGCGCAGGCGCTTTACAATCGCGCCGCCCACGCTAAGCGCGTCGGCCTCATTGATGCTTTTCGCCACGAAGGACTGACCGATGCGGGCCGAGGCCCAAGGCTACATCAACCGGATCGAAGCGGCCCTCGCGCTGGTGCGCCTGTCGCTCGACTGGGAGCGCGCGCTGCGGCGCCTGGACGAGTTGAACGCTCGCGTGCAGGACCCGAACCTGTGGGACAACCCCAAGCAGGCGCAGGCGATCAGCCGCGAGCAGAAGACGCTCGAAACGGCGGTCAACACGGTGCGTGAAATCGAGGCCGAAATGGCCGACGCGATCGAGTTCATCGAGATGGGCGAGGCCGAGGGCGAGGAGGCGATCGTCGAGGATGGCCTCGCCACGCTCGCCGCGCTCGCCGACCGGGCCGATGCCGACAAGGTCCAGGCGCTGCTTTCGGGTGAGGCGGACGGCAACGACACCTATCTCGAAATCCACGCCGGCGCGGGCGGGACCGAGAGCCAGGACTGGGCCGAAATGCTCTTCCGCATGTATGGCCGCTGGGCCGAGCGGCGCGGGTTCAAGGTCGAGACGGTCGAATATCAGGCGGGCGAGCAGGCCGGGATCAAGTCGGCGACGCTGCTGATCAAGGGCGACGGCGCCTATGGCTATGCCAAGACCGAAAGCGGCGTCCACCGCCTCGTCCGCATCAGCCCCTATGACAGCTCGGCGCGGCGGCACACCTCGTTCTCGAGCGTGTGGGTCTTCCCGGTGATCGACGATACCTTCGAGATCGACATCAACCCGGCCGACCTCAAGATCGACACCTATCGGGCCTCGGGTGCGGGCGGGCAGCACGTCAACACCACCGATTCGGCGGTGCGCATCACTCACCAGCCGACCGGCATCGTCGTCGCGAGCCAGCAGGACCGCAGCCAGCACAAGAACCGCGAAATCGCGATGAACATGCTCAAGGCGCGGCTCTACGAGGCCGAAATGCGCGCGCGCGAGGAAGCCGCGAGCGCCGAACACTCGGCCAAGAGCGACATCGGATGGGGCCACCAGATCCGCTCCTACGTCTTGCAGCCCTACCAGATGGTCAAGGACCTGCGCACCGGGGTGGTCTCGACCTCGCCCGACGCGGTGCTCGACGGCGCGATCGATCCCTTCATCTCGGCCGCGCTGGCACAACGCGTGACGGGCGAGAAGGTCGAGATCGAGGACGTGGAGTAGGCCATGGCGCGTTTGCGGCTTGCGATGATCCCCGCTGCCGCCCTGCTCGGCGCAGGTCTGCTGGCGGGGTGCGACGCGATCGCGCCCGCCGCCTCGGACCGTCCCGAGAGTGCACTCAAGTTCCCCGCGCCCGACCGCCCGGTCGCTGCCGTCGTCTCGACCCAGTTCTCCAACGAGGACGCGCGTGACGAGCGCAACGAGGCGCAGGTGGTGATGGACCTTGCCGACCTGCGCCCGGGCATGACCGTCGCCGATATCGGCGCGGGCGAGGGCTATTACACCGTACGCCTCGCCGAGCGCGTCGGCGCCGATGGCCGCGTGCTGGCGCAGGACATCAGCCGCGAGGCCCTCGACCGGCTCGGGCGACGGGTGGAGCGCGAGCGGCTCGAGAACATCTCGATCAAGCTCGGCGGCATCGACAACCCGCAGCTGCCGCCCGACAGCTTCGACCGGATCTTCATGGTGCACATGTACCACGAGGTGACCGAGCCCTATGCCTTCCTGTGGAACCTGTGGCCCGCGCTGGGCAATGGCGGGCAGATCGTGGTGGTCGAGAGCGACAGCCCCGTCGGCCGCCACGGCCTGCCGCACACCGTGCTGTTCTGCGAGTTCGAGGCGGTGGGCTATGTCCTCGTCGAATACATCGAGCGGCCCGACATCAAGGGCTATTTCGCCCGCTTCGAGCGCGGCCGCGAACGCACCGCGCCGGACAAGATCAAGGTCTGCGATGCCGGCTGACGCCGCGCAGCCACCGAGGTTGCCCAGCGGGGCAGTGCGCACTATGGCAAGAATTCAATATACCGCGCCGCTGGGGCGCAGAGGGGATCTTCATTGTTCAAGGGACTGAGCCCGATCGTATACGGCGGGCGCGAAGTGTGGCCGCTGGTCGAGGGCGGCAAGGGCGTGTCGGCAACCAACCACGCCAGTTCGGGTGCATGGGCGGCCGCCGGCGGGATCGGCACGGTGAGCGCGGTCAACGCCGACAGCTATGACGACGATGGCAACGTCATCCCCCAGATCTACCACGGCCGCACCCGCGAGGAGCGCCACCAGGAGCTGATCCGCTACGCCATCGAAGGCGCCACGACGCAGGTCAAGAAGGCCTACGAGATCGCGAACGGCAAGGGCGCGATCAACATCAACGTGCTGTGGGAAATGGGCGGGGCGCAGGCCGTGCTCGAAGGCGTGCTCGAACGCACCCGGGGCCTCGTGACGGGCGTCACCTGCGGGGCGGGGATGCCCTACAAGCTCGCCGAGATCGCGGCGCGCTTCAACGTCAATTACTTGCCCATCGTCAGCTCGGGCCGCGCGTTTCGTGCGCTGTGGAAGCGGAGCTATCACAAGGTCGCCGAGCTGATGGCGGCGGTGGTCTATGAGGACCCGTGGCTGGCGGGCGGGCACAATGGCCTCAGCAACGCCGAGGATCCGACCAAGCCCGAGGACCCGTACCCCCGCGTCAAGGTGCTGCGCGAGACGATGCGCGCCGAGGGCGTCTCGGACGACGTGCCGATCGTGATGGCGGGCGGCGTGTGGTATCTGCGCGAGTGGGAAAACTGGATCGACAATCCCGAGCTCGGGAAAATCGCCTTCCAGTTCGGCACGCGGCCTTTGCTGACGCAGGAGAGCCCGATCCCGCAGATCTGGAAGGACATGCTCCGCACCGTCGAGCCGGGCGACGTCCTGCTCCACAAGTTCTCGCCCACCGGCTTCTATTCGAGCGCGGTCAAGACCCCGTTCCTCTACGACCTGATGCACCGCTCGGAGCGCCAGATCCCGTTCTTCAAGCGGGGCGAGGAAGAGGGCACGGTGCAGCTCGGCGAGGACGGCAAGGCGAGGAGCTTCTGGGTGCGCCCCGAGGACAAGACCCGCGCCGAAATGTGGATGCGCGCCGGGCACACCGAGCCGCTCAAGACCCCCGAGGGCACGATCGTCTTCGTGACGCCCGAGGCGCGCGACACGATCCGCAAGGACCAGCAGGACTGCATGGGCTGCCTGTCGCATTGCGGCTTCTCGGCGTGGAAGGACCACGACGATTACACCACCGGGCGCTTGGCCGATCCGCGCAGCTTCTGCATCCAGAAGACCCTCCAGGACATCGCTCACGGCGACGACCCCGACAACAACCTCGCCTTCGCAGGCCACGCCGCCTACCGCTTCAAGACCGACCCCTTCTTCTCGAACGGCTACACCCCGAGCGTGGGCGAGCTGGTCGAGCGGATTTTGACGGGGGATTGAACGAGCGGGAGTTGCGATGCGCTGCGCCGATCATGTTTGCATGAAACTCGCGGCTGCCGGCTTCGCGGCGCTGCTCTCCCATGCTGCTGCGGCGCAGCCTGTTGAAGCTGAAGATTACGAGGCCAAGCCCGCAACACCAATGGCGCAGTGCATCAGGCGCATTACGGAGCGCACGACAGCAGAAAACGCGCCGCTGGCGAAGCCAGCAAGCTTTGCGAAGTGTTTCGAGCCGAGCGAGGTCCGTGATCCGGGAGACGTGATGCTCCGGTTCTCCTCGCAGCCAGCACTGGGCGGCGTCGGCTATGAGGTCTCGATCCGCCCTTATAACGGCCAGGTCGCTGCGGTACGGGTCGTGATCCTTGATGGCCATCCGGAAGCAGGCTGGATCGAGATGCTCAGTGCCTATTCGGACATACCGCGGGAGCAGTTCGATCGGCTGCGGAAGTCGTTCGAAGCGGCCCTGTCGGCTCCTCTCGTTTCGCCGACGGTGATCGATAGCCGCGGCGATGAAGTCATCATCGTCTGCACGGACGGGCCCGGCTATCTGGCCGAGGTTGTCGAGCCGTCAGGCACGCGCGAGCTGGAAGGGTTCTGCGGCGATCACCCCAACCGTCGGCTTGCGGCGGAAATCGAGGGCATAAAGTCGGCCGCGGTGTCGCAGTTTGCCGGCGACAGCGCACAGCGCTAGAGCGCGGGGATGAACGATCACGCCCCGCCGCCGCTCTCGCTCTGGGTTCGCGAGCTGCCGATCACCGTGCCGATCGCGCTCGCGCCGCTGCGCCGGGCGCAGCCTGTGGCGGGCGCGCGGGACGGGGCGGGGCAGCCGGTGCTGGTGATCCCCGGCATCCTCTCGAGCGACAGCGCCACCGCGCTGCTGCGCCGCACGCTCGATGTGACGGGATACCGCAGTTACGCGTCAAAGATGGGCTTCCTGACCGGCATCCAGACCAAGGTGCTTTCGCGCGCGCTCGACCGGCTTGCTGAGGTCGCCGAGGCCGAGCAGCGCAAGGTCGCGATTGTCGGGTGGAGCCTCGGCGGGCTCTACGCCCGGGTGCTGGCGCAGCGGCACCCCGATCTGGTAGAGCTGGTGATGACATTGGGCACGCCCTTCTCGGGTGACCGGCGCGCGAACAATGCCTGGCGGCTCTACGAGGCGATCAACGACCACAAGGTCGATGCGCCGCCGTTGCCGGACGATCCGGCGGTGAAGCCCCCGGTGCCCACGATTGCGCTCTGGTCGCGGAAGGACGGCGTGATCGCGCCTGCCGCCGCGCGCGGCCTGCCGCATGAGCGCGATGCCGAGGTGGAAATGCCGTTCTCGCACTTCGCGCTTGCCTCGACCCGGCCTGCTGTCGCGCGAGTGGTGACCGAGCTGGGAGACTGGCTGGCGCGCTAGACGCAGTCACCGAACGAGGGGGGGCCGTCGCGCGAAAGAATTTCGTCGACGGCCTTGTTCAGTTCTTCGCGAGGGATCTTGATGAACGCGTCGTAGCTCCGCGCGACGTCGCCTTCGCAGATATAGCCCCGGTCGTCGCTATCGAGGTTCTGCCCGTTCTTGAACGTCTCGAGGGCCGCGGACGAACCGCCCGAATTGCGAATGATGTATTCGTCAAATCTCTTGGCGTAGCCGCCTATCCGCTGCTGAAACTCTTCATCCTCGCCCGGTCGGCACATTCTGCCGGTCTTCTCGACGAAGTAGATGAAAGTGCCAATGCACAGAACGCCTTCGCCGGGCCTGGTTTCGCGCGGGATCGGCGGAGCGGCTCCGATGAGTGCCGTCGCGGGGATGATCGCAAGCAGACGCAGGGCTCGCATCGTGCTGTACTCCTCAGATCAGCGCGGTCAGCACCTGATCGGGCGGGCGGTGCCCGTCGGCCCACATGCGGATGTTGGCGATCACCTTGTGGCCCGAATCCTCGCGGCCCTCGGCCGTCGCGCTGCCGATGTGGGGGAGGGTCATGACATTGGGGTGGGCGATGAGGCGCGCATCGACATGGGGCTCGTTAGGGTAGACGTCGAGCCCGGCGCCCGCGAGGTGGCCCGATTCGAGCGCGGCGATCAGCGCCTCCTGATCGATCAGCTCCCCGCGCGCGGTGTTCACGATGGAGCTGCCGGGCTTCATCAGCGCGATGCGGCGCGCGTCGACCATGTGACGGGTCTCGTCGGTGAGCGGGCAGTGGAGCGTGAGAATGTCGGCCTCGGCCATCAGCGTGTCGACGTCCGCGACATAGCGCGCGCCGAGCATCCGCTCAAGCGCCTCGGGCAGCTGCTTGCGGTTGGTGTAGGCGATCTCGAGCCCGAAGGCGCGCGCGCGGTGGGCGACCGCCTGGCCAATGCGGCCCATGCCGACGATGCCGAGCACCTTGCCTGCGAGCTTCCTGCCCAGCAGCCCCGAGGGCGCCCAACCGGTCCACTCGCCGCGGCGCACCAGCGCGGTGCCCTCGCGGATGCGGCGCGGCACGCCGATGATCCCGGCCATCGCAAGGTCGGCGGTGTCGTCGGTGAAGACGCCGGGCGTGTTGGTCACGATGATCTTTCGCGACGCCGCAGCGGCGAGGTCAATATGCTCTGTGCCCGCGCCGAAGCTGGCGATGAGGCCAAGGCGCTCGCCTGCGCCCGCGATCAGATCGGCGTCGATCTTGTCGGTCACGGTCGGCACCAGCACGTCGCAATCCTGCATCGCAGCCGCCAGCTCATCGCGGGTGAGCGGCGTATCGCTCTCGTTCAGAACGACATCGAACAGCTCGCGCATCCGTGCCTCGACCCCCGGCATCAGGTGGCGGGTGACGATCACGCGCGGCGGGCTGGCGAGCGGGCGGGAAGGGCGCTGGGTCATGGCCCGTGGGCTAATCCTTCAAACCCTTGGCGGTCAAGGCGCGGATCGCAACGCGCGGCTTGAATCCGCGAGGCGGATGGGGGTATCGCCTAAGGAATGCAGGGATTCCGCCAGATCATCGCTTGTGTGCTGGGGCTGGTGCTCGCCATCGGCGCCTTTGCCGTGCCGCTCGCCGCGCAGGACCGGGTGCTGCCCTATTGGGCGGCGCTGCGCTACAAGAAGGTCAACATGCGCGTGGGGCCGAGCGCGGAATATCCGGTCTCCTGGGTCTATCTGCGCAAGGGCCTGCCGGTGAAGGTGGTGCGCATCCGCGAGGGCTGGCGCCTCGTCGAGGATCACGAGGGCACGCAGGGCTGGGTCTCGGCGAGCCAGCTCGATCCCGCGCGCGGCGGGATGGTGATCGGCACAGGCCTTGCCGAGGTGCGCGCCGCCGCGGACCCGGCTTCCGCGATCAAGTGGCGCGCAGAGCCGGGGGTGATCGCGCGGATGAAGAAGTGCAAGGCCGGGTGGTGCGAGGTCGACATCGAAGGCCGCAAGGGCTTCATCGCCGCCGAGCGCCTGTGGGGCTCGCAGGACCTGCCGGGCGACGAGTAGCAAAGTTTGTGGGGGCCGGGGGCGCGCTTTGCCAATGGCAAAGCGCGCCCCCGGCCCGGTGGAGTGAAGCCGCGGGGCGCGGGCCCGACGGGGCCCACGCCCCGCAGCCTGCTTCAGCTCTCTCGGCCTGCGGTTGGGCTCAGACCAGTTCGACCGCGACCGCAGTCGCTTCCCCGCCGCCGATGCACAGCGAGGCGACGCCGCGCTTCAGCCCCTTGGCCTTCAGCGCGGCGATCAGCGTCACGATGATCCGCGCGCCGCTCGCGCCGATGGGGTGGCCGAGTGCGGTGCCGCCGCCGTTGACGTTGATCTTCTCGTGCGGAATGCCGAGGTCGCGCATCGCGAACATCGCGACGCAGGCGAAGGCTTCGTTGACTTCGAACAGGTCGACATCCTCGACGCTCCACCCGGCACGCTCGAGCACCTTCTGGATCGCGGGGATCGGCGCGGTGGTGAACTGCGCGGGGGCCTGCGCGTGTGCGGCGGTGGCGACGATGCGCGCAACGGGGGCAAGCCCCTTGGCCCCGGCGACGCTCGCGCGGGTCAGCACCAGAGCGGCCGCGCCGTCCGAGATCGACGACGAGGTCGCCGCGGTGATCGTCCCGTCCTTGGCGAAGGCGGGCTTCAGCTGCGGGATCTTGTCGGGGCGGCCCTTGCCGGGGGCCTCGTCATGCTCGACCACGACATCCCCCGCGCGGGTCGAAACGGTGACGGGCACCACCTCGTCGGCGAAGGCGCCACTGGCGATCGCCGCGTTGGCGCGGGCGAGCGATTCGATGGTGTAGGCGTCCATCTCCTCGCGGGTCATCTGGTAGGCGTTGGCGGTGTCCTGCGCGAAGGTGCCCATCGCGCGGCCGGGCTCGTAGGCGTCCTCCAGCCCGTCGAGGAACATGTGGTCATAGGCCGTGTCATGCCCCATGCGCGCGCCCGAGCGGTGCTTCTTCATGAGGTAAGGCGCATTGGTCATGCTCTCCATGCCGCCTGCGACCACCACGTCGATCGTGCCGCTGGCGAGGGCCTCGGCCCCCATGATCACGGTCTGCATGCCGCTGCCGCAGACCTTGTTGACCGTGGTCGCCTGCACCGAAAGCGGCAGCCCCGCCTTGATCGCCGCCTGACGCGCGGGCGCTTGGCCGAGCCCGGCGGGCAGCACGCAGCCCATATAGGCGCGGTCGATATCCTCGCCCGCAACGCCCGCGCGCTCGACCGCGGCCTTGACCGCGATGGCACCGAGATCGGTTGCGGCGACCTCGGCCAGCGCGCCCTTCATCGCGCCCATCGGGGTGCGGGCGTAGGAGAGGATCACGATCGGATCGGCGGGGGAGAGCTGGGTCATGGAATGGTCCTTCCTGCGGGATTATGTCCTTGCCCGCTGCTTTAATGCTGCATTGCAATATTGGCAATCGCGCGAGGCCCTGGGTAACAACCTTGTCAGGCCGTCAGGATTGGGCGACAACGCGTCTCAAATAACAACGCATATGTCCGAACGGGAGAACGACATGGCCGCCGACCGCCGCGAAGAACTCGAAAGCCTGCTGGCCCGCCAGCGCGCCGCCTTCACCGCCTCGCGCCCCGAGCCGCTGAGCCAGCGCAAGGACCGCATCCGCCGCGCGATGGCGCTGGTCAAGGAGCACGGCGAGGAATTCGCCAAGGCGATGAGCGCCGATTTCGGCAGCCGCTCGCACCACCAGTCGATGCTCACCGACATCGCCGCGACGGTGGGCGCGGGGAACCATGCCTTGAAGCATATGGACCAGTGGTCGAAGCCGGAGAAGCGCAAGGTTCAGTTCCCGCTGGGGCTGATGGGCGCGCGGGCCGAGGTGCGCTATGAACCCAAGGGGGTGATCGGCATCCTCTCGCCCTGGAACTTCCCCGTCCAGCTCGCTTTCGGCCCGCTGATGCAGGTGCTCGCCGCGGGCAACCGGGCGATGATCAAGCCGTCCGAATTCACCGAGCGCACCAGCGAGCTGATGGCCGAGCTCACCGCGCAATATTTCCAGCCCGAGGAAGTCGCGGTGATCACCGGCGGGCCGGAAGTGGCCGCGGCGTTCTCCTCGCTCCCCTTCGATCACCTCGTCTTCACCGGCTCGACCGCGACGGGGCGCCGGGTGATGCAGGCGGCGGCGGCGAACCTTGTGCCGGTGACGCTCGAACTCGGCGGCAAGTCGCCGGTCGTCATGGGCCGCAGCGCCGATTTCGCCAAGGCGGGCGAGCGTATCGCGATCGGCAAGATGATGAATGCCGGCCAGATCTGCCTCGCGCCCGATTACCTGATGGTGCCCGAGGACAAGGCCGACGAAGCCGTCGCGGGCGTCACCGGGGCGGCCGCCGCGATGTATCCGCGCGTGCTCGACAATGACGACTACGCCTCGATCGTCTCCGACCGCCATTTCGAGCGCCTGCAAGGCCTCGTCGCCGACGCGCGCGACAAGGGCGCAGAGGTGATCGAGGTCAACCCGGCGGGCGAGGATTTCGGCAACGCCAACCAGCGCAAGATGCCGCTCACCGTGCTGCGCAATGTCAATGACGGCATGACCGTGATGCAGGAGGAAATCTTCGGCCCCGTCCTGCCGGTGATGACCTACAAGTCGGTCGATCAGGCGGTCGACTACATCAACGAGCACGACCGCCCGCTCGGCCTCTACTATTTCGGTGAGGACAAGGCCGAGCAGGAGCGGGTGCTGACCCGCACGATCTCGGGCGGGGTGACCACCAATGACGTGGTGTTCCATGTCTCGATGGAAGACCTGCCCTTCGGCGGGGTCGGGCCCTCGGGCATGGGAAGCTATCACGCGATCGAGGGTTTCCGCGAGTTCAGCCACGCGCGCGCGGTCTATCACCAGCCCAAGATCGACATCGCCAAGCTCGGCGGGCTGAAGCCGCCCTATGGCAAGGCTACCGAGGCGGCAGCGGGGCGCATGATGAAATGAGGGCGCTGGCCGCCGCGCTGGCATTGGCACTGTCGGCTCCGCTCGGGGCCGAGGTGCCGGCAGTGTGGCGGCCTGTCGATGCCGCGACCGGTCAGATCGCCGATGTGGCCGGGCTTGAGCAGCTCGCCCGCGACTTTCCCGACAGCGCCAGCGTCCGGCTGCGGCTGCTCAACGCGCAACTCGAAGCGGGCGAGGGCGAGGGCGCGCTCGCCAGCCTGCGCTGGCTCGCAGCGAGGGGCCATGCTTTCAGCGAGCGCGCCAAGGCAAGGATTCCCGAACTGATCGGACCCGCGCATGCCCAGGCCGCCCGCGATGCGGTCGCTGGCGTGCCGCTTGTCATCGGAGGCAGCACCGTCTTCAGCACCCTCCCGGCCGAGGCGGGGCTGATCGAGAGCGTCTTCGTGCCGCCGGGGGAACAGGATGCCGTAGCAAGCTCCGTATCCCGGCGCAGCCTGTTCGCGCTCGGTTCCAAGGGAAATTGGATCGACGTTCCGATCCCGCGGGCTCAGGCCTTGTCGGGCATCGCCATTGCGCCCGATGGCAACGTGGGATGGATTGTCTCGGCCAATATCGACGGGGCAATGTCCGACCCTGGAGGATTTACGGGACTGATCGGACTGGTCGGCCCCATGCGAGACCCTTTGATGATCCCCGCGCCCGAGGGTGTGGCGGTGTCCGATCTCACGATCGGGCCCGATGACAGGGTCTACGCCAGCGATCCGTTGGGCGGAGGTGTTTACCGCGCACACCCGGGCGCCGAAGCGCTCGCAACGCTAGTGCCCCCCGGAACCTTTCGCTCACCCCAGGGGCTGGCGGTGAGCGCGGATGGCGCGCGGCTCTATGTCAGCGACTATGGCTATGGCCTCGCCATCATCGACCTCGCCAGCGGCGCGGTGAGCCGCCTTGTGAGCGATGTGCCCGCCGCGCTCGACGGCATCGACGGGCTCTGGCTCCACGAGGGCGAGCTCATTGCGGTCCAGAACGGCACCAGCCCGATGCGGATCAGCGCTTTCCGCCTGTCGGACGATGGCAGCCGCATCACAGGCCACCGCATCCTCGAACAGGCCCATCCCGACTGGACCGAGCCACTCGGCGGGAGCATCGCCGATGGCGCGCTTTACTATGTCGCGACCGGCCAATGGGCTCTCTACGACAAGGGTGTGTTGCGCGAGGGGGCCAAGCCGCTGCCCACGGTGATCCGCCGTCTGCCGCTGGCTGCGCGCTGAAGCGGATAACGCGCCGCAACCTCTGTTCGATTTCCTGCAACACAGCTACGGGCTTTTCCCCGAGTCGCAGGCTTGCGCGGTGCGCGCGACAGGCCTAGGGCGACCCACGGGATTAACTGCTTGGACATCGTCGTGATCGACCTCAGCCAGTATCTGCCGATACTGTTATTCGTGCTGGTTGCCCTCGGGCTGTCGGTGCTTTTCGTCGTGGCCCCGATGGCGGTCTCGCGCCTTACCGGCGTGCACAATCCCGATGCGGAAAAGCTCTCGGAATACGAGTGCGGCTTCCCCGCCTTCGAGGACGCGCGCAGCCAGTTCGATGTGCGCTTCTACCTCGTCGCGATCAGCTTCATCGTCTTCGACCTCGAGGCTGCCTTCCTGTTCCCCTGGGCGGTGAGCCTTGGAAAGACGGGCTGGATCGGATGGAGCGGAATGATGGTGTTCCTGTTCATCCTCGCGGTGGGCCTCGCTTATGAATGGAAGAAAGGGGCGTTGGACTGGGAATGAACAACACGATTTCTCCTCCCCAAGGACTGCCCGACATTTCGAAGCTGACCACCGCGCAAGGCGGCGAGGTCCGCGCGCCTGACGCGAGCTTCTTCAACGCGCTCCAGACCGAAGTCACCGACAAGGGCTTCCTCGTCACCTCGACCGAGGAGCTGTTCCAGTGGGCGCGCACGGGCTCGCTGTGGTGGATGACGTTCGGCCTTGCCTGCTGCGCGGTCGAGATGATCCACGTCAACATGCCGCGCTACGACATGGAGCGCTTCGGCGCTGCCCCGCGCGCCTCCCCGCGCCAGTCGGACGTGATGATCGTCGCCGGAACGCTGTGCAACAAGATGGCCCCGGCGCTGCGCAAGGTCTACGACCAGATGTCGGACCCGAAATACGTCATCTCGATGGGCAGCTGCGCCAATGGCGGCGGCTACTACCATTACAGCTATTCGGTGGTGCGCGGCTGCGACCGCATCGTGCCGGTCGACATCTACGTCCCCGGTTGCCCGCCGACCGCCGAGGCGCTGCTCTACGGCGTGATGCAGTTGCAGCGCAAGATCCGCCGCGTCGGGACGATCGAGCGGTGAGGGTAGCGCTTCTCTCCGGTCTGGCGGCTGTGGCTGCGCTGGCCTTTCCGGCGAGCGCGCAGGAAGCCGCGCCCTGGACCCGCTTTTCCGCGCCGAGCGCGAAGTTCTCGGTCGAAGTGCCGTGCACGGCCGAAGAGATCGCGCGCATCGCCCAGCTTCCGGGCGATGTCGGGATTGGCATGTCAGTCGATTCCGCCAACCGCGTGATGTGCCTCGCCGATGACTGGATCTACATGGCCGGCGCCCTGACCGACCCTTCGGCCAAGACCGGCGGGCGGGCCGTGTTCGACCTGATCCGCGAGTTTGTTCTCGCCAGCAAGGACGCCGCGGGTGTCCAGCGCGATGTCATCATCGATGGCCGCCGCGCTTTCATCAACCGCGAGCTGAAGGACGGTGTGCTCGCCGACGCCGGTGTCGTCGAGGTCGACAAGGCGACGGTCATCCTCATTTCCTCCGGCGGGAAGGTGCGACAGGATGTCGACGCCGAAGCCACGCTCGAACGTTTTGTCCAATCGCTCAGGATCACGGCGCCATGACCGTCCTCCACTCCGCCCCCAAATTCGCGTCGAACGAGGGCGTGATCGAGGCCGTCAGCGAGACCATCTCGGTCTGGCTGATCGAGGCCATCGAAGCCCACGGCGAGGTGATCTTCCGCGTCGAGCGCGATGCGGTAGACAAGGTGCTGCGCATCCTGCGTGACGACCACGCCTACCAGCAGCTCATGGAAATCGCCGGGGTCGACTACCCCAGCCGCCCTGAGCGCTTCGAAGTCGTCTACATGCTCCAGAGCCTCACCAAGAATCACCGGGTGATGGTGAAGTGCTCGGCTAGCGAGGACACGCCCGTGCCCACCGTCACCACGCTGTGGCCCAACGCCGGGTGGCTCGAGCGCGAAGTGTTCGACATGTACGGCGTGACCTTCGCCGGGAACCCCGACCTGCGCCGCATCCTCACAGACTACGGCTTCGAGGGGCACCCGTTCCGCAAGGACTTCCCGATGACGGGCTACACCGAACTGCGCTATTCCGAGGAGGAAAAGCGCGTGGTCTACGAGCCCGTCGTGCTGGCGCAGGAAATGCGCAGCTTCGATTTCCTCTCGCCCTGGGAAGGCGCCGATTACGTGCTGCCGGGTGACGAGAAGTCCCGCGGCGCGCCCGCGGTCGCCGAGCCCAAGACCACCGAGAAGCCCGCCGATACCGGCGCGGGCAAGAAGGCGGACGAGGCCGCGGCCAAGCCCGTTGGCGGCGCCGCGCCTGCCCAGAAGGACAGCGGCAAGGGTGCCCCCGGCGCCCCCGATCCCACCTCGAAGGAGGGTGGCCGATGAGCATGAATCTCCAGGAATCGCCCACGACCGAGGGCGAGGTCATCACCAACTACACGATCAACTTCGGCCCCCAGCACCCGGCCGCGCACGGCGTTCTGCGCATGGTGATGGAGCTCGACGGCGAAGTGATCGAGCGGATCGACCCCCATGTCGGCCTGCTCCACCGCGGCACCGAGAAGCTGATCGAGCACAAGACCTATCTTCAGGCGCTGCCCTATTTCGACCGGCTCGACTACTGCTCGCCGCTGGCGATGGAGCACTCCTATGTGCTCGCCATCGAGAAGCTGCTGAACCTCGAGGTTCCGCTGCGCGCCCAGTACCTGCGCGTGCTGTTCGCCGAGCTCACCCGCATCTGCAACCACATGCTCAACATGGGCGCGCACATCCTCGATGTCGGCGCGTTCACGCCGAACCTGTGGATCATGGACCTGCGCGAGGACTGCCTCAACTTCTTCGAGCGGGCGTCGGGCGCGCGGATGCACTCGGCGTGGTTCCGCCCGGGCGGCGTCCATCAGGACGTGCCGGAAAAGCTGCTGGTCGACATCGGCGACTGGCTCGACAACCGCTTCTTCCAGCTGTTCGAGGACGCGATGAGCCTCGTGATGGACAACCGCATCTTCAAGCAGCGCAATGTCGATATCGCCGTCGTGTCGCGCGAGGACGCGATTGCCTGGGGCTTCTCGGGCCCGATGATCCGCGCCGCGGGCCTGCCGTGGGACCTGCGCAAGTCGCAGCCCTACGATGTCTATGACCGCATGGAGTTCGACATCCCGGTCGGCACCAACAGCGATTGCTACGACCGCTTCATGGTGCGCGTGAAGGAAGTCTACGAGAGCGCGAAGATCATCCGCCAGTGCCTGCGCGACATGCCGGGCGGCCCGATTGCCTCGACCGACACCAAGGTCGTCCCGCCCAAGCGCGGCGAGATGAAGCAGTCGATGGAAGCGCTGATCCACCACTTCAAGCTCTACACCGAAGGCTTCCACGTCCCCGCGGGCGAGGTCTATGTGGCGACCGAAAGCCCCAAGGGCGAGTTCGGCGTCTATCTCGTCAGCGACGGCACCAACAAGCCCTACCGCTGCAAGATCCGCCCCACCGCCTTCTCGCACCTCCAGGCGATGGACTTCATGTCCAAGGGCCACATGCTTCCCGATGCGACCGCCATTCTGGGCGCGATCGACGTGGTGTTCGGGGAGTGTGACCGGTGAGCAGGCTGGCCATCGCCGAGCAGATGATCGCGCATTACAACGCGCAGGATGCCGACGCCTATGTCGCGCTGATGACCGAGGATGCCTGCGAGGCGGGCTATCGCGGTGCTGTGATCCGCGAAGGGAAGGAAGGCACGCGCACGGGCCTAAAGGCGATGTTCGCCGAGTTCCCCGAGAACCGCGCCGAGATTGTCACAGGCTACGAGCTTGGCGAATTCGCCGTGCTGCATGAGCGGGTTTACCGCTCTGCCGCCGCCGAGCCCTTCGAAGTCATGTCCATCTATTCCTTCGAGGGCGATCTCTGCTCTCGCGTGGAGTTCATCCGCTAATGGCTGACCGTACCCCCGCTCCCGACACCCCCGAACTGCGCGCCCGCTGGGGCGGCTTCGCGTGGACGCCCGAGAACAAGAAAACCGCCGACTGGCACATCGCCAAGTATCCCGAGGGGCGCCAGCGCTCGGCGGTGATGCCGCTGCTCGATCTCGCCCAGCGGCAGGTCGGGGCGGAGACCGATACGCAGGGCTGGCTGCCGCTGCCGGTGATCGAGTATGTCGCGAAGTATCTCGACATGCCGGTGATCCGCGTGCTCGAGGTCGCCAGCTTCTACTTCATGTATAACCTGAAGCCCGTCGGCAAATTCCACGTGCAGGTGTGCGGCACCACACCCTGCATGCTGCGCGGCTCGGACGACATCATGGCCGCCTGCAAGAAGCGCGGTATGGTGAAGGGCGGGGTCTCGGCCGATGGGCTGTGGACCCTCACCGAAGTCGAATGCATGGGCAATTGCGCCACCGCGCCGATGGTCCAGATCAACGACGACAATTACGAGGACCTGACCCCCGAACGCCTCGACGCGGTGCTCGATGCGCTCGCGGCGGGCCAGCAGCCGAAGACCGGCACGCAGGAGCCGGGCCGCCACACCTCCGAGCCTGCGGGCGGGCCGACCACGCTGACCGCGATGGTGGGGGCCAACCATGACTATCGGGGGGAATGGTGATGGGAAACAAGGCCTATACCGGTGTCGGGATCGTCGGTCTGATCTTCCTCGCGCTCGGCGTGATGCGGTTTTTCCAAGGGGATAGCTGGGTCGTCTGGGTGTTGCTGGGCGTGATCCTTGGCGGGGTCGGCACGGCGCGTCAGTTGCTCGGCGGCAAGAACAACAGATGACCTCGATCGTCTCCATCCTCGTCGCGCTGGTGCTCGCCTTCATCGCCTTCAAGGTGCTGATGGGGCTGGTGCGCGTGGGCGTGATCCTGCTGATTGGCGTGGTGCTGATCGGCATGTGGCAATCGGGGAGCTTCGGATGAACCCGCTCACGCTCCTCCTCGCGATCCTCGGCCTCACCGGCTTTGCGCTGGGCGCGGTGCTGACTGCGACCGGGCCGCTCGAGATGGGGGTGATCATCATGGGGCTTGGCCTCGTGTTCCAGACGATTTCGCTGGCCCGCATTCGGCGCGCCAAAGCAAGGGAAACGCAGTGATGCTGGCTGACAAGGACCGCATCTTCACCAACCTCTACGGCTTCCAGGACTGGAGCCTCAAGGCCGCGCAGGCGCGCGGGGATTGGGATGACACCAAGGCACTGCTCGCGCGCGGGCAGGATGCGATCATCGAGGAAATCAAGGCGAGCGGCCTGCGCGGGCGGGGCGGGGCGGGCTTCCCGACCGGGCTCAAGTGGTCCTTCATGCCCAAGGAATCGCGTGACGGGCGGCCGAGCTTCCTCGTCATCAATGCCGACGAATCCGAGCCCGGCAGCTGCAAGGACCGTGAAATCATCCGCCACGATCCGCACAAGCTGGTCGAAGGCGCGCTGGTCGCGGGCTACGCGATGCGCGCTCGCGCGGCCTATATCTACATCCGCGGCGAATATATCCGCGAGGCCGAGACGCTCCAGAAGGCGATTTCCGAGGCCTATGACGCCGGGCTGATCGGCAAGAACGCCTGCGGTTCGGGCTACGACTTCGACGTCTTCATGCACCGCGGCGCGGGCGCCTACATCTGCGGCGAAGAAACCGCGATGATCGAAAGCCTTGAGGGCAAGAAGGGTCAGCCGCGCCTGAAACCCCCGTTCCCGGCGGGCGCTGGTCTCTATGGCTGCCCGACCACGGTGAACAATGTCGAGAGCATCGCGGTCGCGCCGACGATCCTGCGGCGCGGGGCTGCGTGGTTCAGCAGCTTCGGGCGCGAGAACAACAAGGGCACCAAGCTGTTCCAGATCAGCGGTCACGTGGAAAAGCCCTGCGTGGTCGAGGAAGCGATGAGTATTCCCTTCGAGGAGCTGATCGAAAAGCACTGCGGCGGCATCCGCGGCGGGTGGGACAATCTGCTGGCGGTGATCCCGGGCGGTTCGTCCGTGCCGCTGGTGCCCGCCGCGCAGATCCGCAACGCGCCGATGGATTTCGACGGGCTCAAGGAGCTGGGCTCGGGCCTCGGCACGGCGGCGGTCATCGTCATGGACAAGTCGACCGACATCGTCCGCGCGATCAGCCGCCTCTCTTACTTCTACAAGCACGAAAGCTGCGGCCAGTGCACCCCCTGCCGCGAGGGCACGGGCTGGATGTGGCGCATGATGGAGCGCCTGCGCACCGGCGATGCGGCAATCGAGGAGATCGACATGCTGCAGGAAGTCACCAAGCAGGTCGAAGGCCACACGATCTGCGCGCTGGGCGATGCTGCCGCATGGCCGATCCAGGGCCTCATCCGCCACTTCCGCCCCGAGCTCGAGCGGCGGATCCATGAGCACAACGCGCGGTTTGCGGAGGCGGCCGAGTGACGAGCCTCGCCTCCTTTGTAATGCCATTTCTGGCAATGGTGGGACTTACTGGGTGTGTAAGTTCAGGCCGCATTGCGGATTGCATGTGGGAGAAAGCTCCCAATGCTGCACGCGAGGTGGTGTCCGCATCTGATACTGCAACGGCACATCCAGCGCTGATGGTCGGGTACGACGCATGTGGCAGGGACGAGACACTGATTGCCTTGGACGAGCAGAAGCTCATTCAGAAACTGCGGGAAAAGGACCCGGTCAACTCATCGAAAAGTAAGGCGACGGATTGATGCCTAAAGTCACCGTAGACGGTCAGGAAATCGAAGTCCCGGCGGGCGCGACCGTCCTGCAGGCGTGCGAGCTGGCGGGGAAGGAAATCCCGCGCTTCTGCTATCACGAACGCCTCTCCATCGCCGGCAATTGCCGCATGTGTCTGGTCGAAGTGAAGCCCGGGCCGCCCAAGCCGCAGGCCTCCTGCGCGCTCCCGGCTGCCGAGGGTCAGGAAATCCGCACCGACAGCCCGATGGTCAAGAAGGCCCGCGAAGGCGTGATGGAGTTCCTGCTCATCAACCACCCGCTCGATTGCCCGATCTGCGATCAGGGCGGCGAGTGCGACCTGCAGGATCAGGCGGTCGCCTATGGCCGCGGCGGCTCGCGCTTTTCCGAGAACAAGCGCGCCGTCACCGAGAAGTACATGGGCCCGCTGATCAAGACGATCATGACCCGCTGCATCCACTGCACCCGCTGCGTGCGCTTCTCCGAGGAGATCGCGGGCGTGGACGAAATCGGCGCGCTCTATCGCGGCGAGGATATGCAGATCACCACCTATCTGGAGCAGGCGGCGGCGCATGAACTCAGCGCCAATGTGATCGACCTGTGCCCGGTCGGCGCTCTGACCTCGCGGCCCTATGCCTTCGAAGCGCGGCCGTGGGAGCTGAAGAAGACGCTCTCGATCGACGTGTCGGACGCGGTGGGCGCGAACATCACGCTCCACTCCAAGGGCCGCGAAGTCATGCGCGCGCTGCCGCGGGTGAATGACGACGTCAACGAGGAGTGGCTGAGCGACAAGGGCCGCTATCAGGTCGATGGCCTGACCAAGCGCCGCCTGGACCGCGTATGGGTGCGCCGCGATGGCCGCTTGCAGCCTGCCGAATGGACCGAGGCTTTCGGGATGATCGCCTCCGCTCTGGAAGGCGACAAGGCCAGCATCGCGGCGGTCGCGGGCGATCTGCTTGATGCCGAGACGATGTTTGCGGCCAAGGCGCTGGTCAATGCCTGCGGATCGCAGCTCACCGAAGCGCGCCAGACCGGCATGACCTATGACGTGTCGAACCTCGCGGCGGTGAACTTCAACAGCACCTTCGCCGGGATCGAGACCGCCGACGCGATCCTGATCGTCGGCAGCAATGTCCGCTGGGAAGCCGCGCTGCTCAACGTCCGCCTGCGCAAGGCGGTCAAGGCGGGGGCCAAGGTCTTCATCATCGGCCCCGAATGGGATCCGACCTATCCGGCGACCTTCCTCGGCTCCGACCTCAAGCTGCTGAACCGCATCCCCAAGGAATTGGGTGACGTCATGAAGTCGGCGAAGCGCCCGGCGGTGATCGTCGGCGCGGCGGCGCTGGCCAAGGGCGCGCTTCCGGCGGCGCTCAAGCTGGTCGACAAGTTCGATCTGGTGCGTGAAGGCTGGAACGGCTTCAACGTGCTGCACATTTCGGCGGCGCGGATGGCCTCGCTGATGCTTGGCTTCACGCTTCCGCGCGGGATGGGCGACATTGCCGCCGCTGCGCCGAAGGTGCTGCTCAGCCTCGGTGCGGACGAGATGGACTATGCGCCCTACGCGGGCAGCCTCAAGGTCTATATCGGCCACCACGGCGACAAGGGCGCGCATCACGCCGACATCATCCTTCCCGGCGCGTCCTATGCCGAGAAGGACGGGACCTACGTCAATACCGAGGGCCGCGTGCAATACGCCGAGAAGGCGGTCTACGCCCCCGGCGACGCGCGCGAGGACTGGACGATCCTGCGCGCTCTGGCCGATGCGCTGGGCGTGACTGTCGGCTTCGACAGCTTCGGCGAATTGCAGAGCAAGATGATCGCCGCCGTGCCCGCACTGGGCGAAGAGGGCCTTGCCGATTACGGCGCGCTCCCCAAGGCGGACAGCGGCGCCAAGTTCGACGGCGAGCTTGCGGGCTACCCGATCAAGGACTTCTACCTCACCAACCCCATCGCCCGCGCGAGCGAGGTGATGCAGCGCTGCTCGGACGAGCTGCTCCACGGGGCGGATGTGAAGGAGGCTGCGGAATGAGCACGTTCCTCACGATCCTTGCGGCCTTCGCGGTAGCGGCGCTGCTCGTCGGCGTTATCGTTGGCTTCGCTCTCTTGAAGTCGGATCATAACCGCGTGCCCAACCCGAAGTCGCAGGGTGAGGCCGGAGACATCGAGTACGCTGGGGATGTCGGATTTGATTGCGGAGGTTCCGACTGATGACCGCCTTCTTCCAATCCCTCGGCCTGCCTTACGAATGGGCCTGGACCGTCGCGACGCTTGCGGGGATCCTGATCGTCTCGCTGCTCGTCATGTTCAGCGTCGCGATGGTGATCTATGTCGACCGCAAGGTGCTGGGCGCGATCATGTTGCGGCGCGGGCCCAATGTGGTCGGGCCTTTCGGGCTGCTGCAAAGCTTCGCCGACGGCCTCAAGGTCTTCCTGCAGGAGACCATCATCCCGAGCGCCGCGAACAAGGGCATCTTCCTGATCGCGCCGATCATCACCTTCACCGTCGCGCTCGCGGCCTGGGCGGTGATCCCGTTCGATGCGGGCGTGGTGATTTCGGACATCAATGTGGGCTTGCTCTACATCCTCGCGATCTCCTCGATGGGGGTTTACGGCGTGGTGATGAGCGGGTGGGCGTCGAACTCCAAATACCCGTTCTTCTCGGCGATGCGCGCCTCGGCGCAGATGATCTCCTACGAAGTCTCGATCGGCTTCGTGCTGGTGTGCGTCGTGCTGTTTGCGGGGACCTTCAATCTCAGCGGGATCGTCAACGCGCAGCAGGGCTTCGGGCTCGGGCTGATCAACGCCTATGCGGTGCACCCGCTGCTCTTCCCGATGTGGGTGGTGTTCTTCATCTCGGCCCTCGCTGAGACCGCGCGCGCGCCCTTCGACTTGACCGAGGCCGAGAGCGAGCTCGTCGCGGGCTACCAGACCGAATACTCCTCGATGAGCTTCGCGCTGTTCTGGCTCGGCGAGTATGCCAACATCCTGCTGATGTGCTCGCTGAACACGCTGCTGTTCTGGGGCGGGTGGCTGCCGCCGCTCGACATTCCGGTGCTCTACATGGTGCCGGGGATCATCTGGTTCCTCGTGAAGACCTTCGTGTTCTTCTTCATGTTCAGCTGGATCTGGGCGACCGTGCCGCGCTACCGCTACGACCAGCTGATGCGCCTCGGGTGGAAGGTGTTCCTGCCGATGAGCCTTCTATTCGTTGCCGCCACTTCCGGTTACCTCATGGCCATTGGGCACTTTGCATGACCACCGTCTCCCACCTCATCAAATCGTTCACCCTCTGGGAATTCCTCAAGGCCCACGCCTTGACGCTGAAATATTTCTTCAAGCCCAAGGTGACGATCAACTACCCCTTCGAGAAGGCCCCGCTCTCGCCCCGCTTCCGCGGCGAGCATGCGCTGCGGCGCTATCCGAACGGGGAGGAACGCTGCATCGCGTGCAAGCTGTGCGAGGCCGTGTGCCCTGCGCAGGCGATCACCATCGAGAGCGAGCCGCGCGAGGACGGCAGCCGCCGCACCACTCGCTACGACATCGACATGACCAAGTGCATCTTCTGCGGCTTCTGCCAGGAAGCCTGCCCGGTCGATGCGATCGTCGAGGGGCCGAACTTCGAATATTCGACCGAAACCCGCGAGGAGCTCTTGTACGACAAGGCCAAGCTGCTCGCGAATGGTGACAAATGGGAAAGGGCCATCGCGGCCAACCTTGAAGCCGACGCACCCTACCGCTAGGGCGCGCGGCGACGAGGATATGGGGTTACCGGGCCGGGGCGTTCTGCTGCGGCTCACACTTGGACTAAGGGATCAAATGCCGCTTTCTGCACCCCGCGTAACGCCGGGGGGACGGATCGGCGGAGACGCATCATGCTGATACAGGCCATCGCCTTCTATTTCTTCGCGACCATCGTCGTCGCCAGCGCCGTCATGGTGGTGATGGCGCGGAATCCCGTGCACTCGGTGCTGTGGCTGATCCTCGCCTTCTTCAACGCGGCGGGCCTGATGGTCTTGCTGGGCGCCGAGTTCATCGCGATGCTGCTGGTGATCGTCTACGTGGGCGCGGTCGCGGTGCTGTTCCTGTTCGTGGTGATGATGCTCGACATCGATTTCGCCGCGATGCGCGCAGGCTTTTCCCGCAATGCGCCGCTCGGGCTTCTGATCGCCGCGATCCTGCTCGCCGAGCTGCTGCTGGGCGTCGGGGCCTACAACGCGGGCGGGCTGACGCTCGGCACGCCCGATGGCACCGCGATGCAGGCCGCCGACACTTCCAACATCGAGGCGCTCGGAGCGCTGCTCTATGGCCGCTACATCATCCTCTTCGAGATTGCCGGGATCATCCTGCTGGTCGCGATGATCGGCGCGATTGTGCTGACCTTCCAGCCGCCGAAGCCCGGCGCCCGCGCGCGGCAGGATGTCGGCAAGCAGATCCGCCGCCGTCCGGAAGAGGCCACCGTCATGAAGAGCCCCGAAGTGGGCCAGGGGATCGAGCTGTGATCGGGATCGAACATTACCTTGTCGTGGGCGCGATCCTGTTCGTGCTGGGCGTGCTGGGGATCTTCCTCAACCGCAAGAACGTGATCGTCATCCTGATGGCGGTCGAGCTGATCCTGCTCGCGGTGAACCTCAACCTCGTCGCCTTCAGCGCGTTTCTGCACGACCTCACCGGCCAGATCTTCGCGATGCTGGTGCTGACTGTCGCGGCGGCCGAGGCGGCCATCGGCCTTGCGATCCTCGTGATCTATTTCCGCACCCGCGGTTCTATCGCGGTCGACGATATCAACCGGATGAAGGGGTAAGCGCGCGTGTCCACGCAGATCCTCATCATCGTCTTTGCGCCGCTGGTCGCTGCCCTGATCGCAGGGCTGGGCAACCGCATGATCGGCAATGTCGCCGCCAAGAGCGTGACGACCGCCGGGCTGTTTCTCGCAGCAGGCCTCAGCTGGCCGATCTTCCTCGGATTCCTCGGCGGCACCGCCACGCCGGAAGTCGTGCCGGTGCTGAAGTGGGTGCAGTCGGGCAGCCTGACCTTCGACTGGGCGCTCAGGGTCGACACCATGACGGCGATCATGCTGGTCGTGATCAATTCGGTCTCGGCGCTCGTGCACCTCTATTCGTGGGGGTACATGGATGAAGACCCGGATCAGCCGCGCTTCTTCGCCTACCTCTCGCTGTTCACCTTCGCGATGCTGATGCTGGTGACGGCCGACAACCTCGTCCAGATGTTCTTCGGATGGGAAGGGGTGGGCCTCGCCTCCTATCTGCTGATCGGTTTCTGGTTCAGGAAGCCCAGCGCGGGCGCGGCGGCGATCAAGGCTTTCGTGGTCAACCGCGTCGGTGACCTCGGCTTCATGCTCGGCATCTTCGGCACCTATCTGGTGTTCCAGACGACCTCGATCCCGGCGATCCTCGAAGCGGCACCCGCCATGAGCGGCGCGACGATCACCTTCGTCGGCATGCGCCTCTACACGATGGATATCCTGTGCATCCTGTTGTTCATCGGCGCGATGGGCAAGAGCGCGCAGCTGGGCCTGCACACCTGGCTGCCCGACGCGATGGAGGGCCCGACCCCGGTCTCGGCACTGATCCACGCAGCGACCATGGTGACGGCGGGCGTGTTCATGGTGTGCCGCCTCTCGCCGATGTTCGAGACCGCACCGACCGCGCTCACCATCGTCACCATCGTGGGCGCTGCGACCTGCTTCTTCGCCGCAACCATTGGCACCACCCAGTGGGACATCAAGCGGGTGATCGCCTATTCGACCTGCTCGCAGCTTGGCTACATGTTCTTCGCCGCCGGCGTTGGCGCTTACGGGGCGGCGATGTTCCACCTCTTCACCCACGCCTTCTTCAAGGCGCTGCTGTTCCTTGGCGCTGGCTCGGTGATCCACGCGATGCACCACGAGCAGGACATGCGCTACTATGGCGGCCTGCGTAAAAAGATCCCGCTCACCTTCTGGGCGATGATGGCGGGCACGCTGGCGATCACCGGCGTCGGCATTCTCGGGGTGTTCGGCTTTGCGGGCTTCTACTCGAAGGACGCGATCCTCGAGGCGGCCTATGCGCGTCACAACGGGGCGGGGCAGTTTGCCTTCTGGGCGGGCGCGATCGCGGCGCTGCTGACGAGCTTCTATTCGTGGCGCCTGATGTTCCTGACCTTCTGGGGCAAGCCGCGCTGGGAGCAGTCGGAGCATATCCAGCACGCGGTTCACGACGATCACGCGCATGGGCACGCCCACGGCCATGACGATCACCACCACGCGCCGAGCGACGGCACGGCGGGCTACCACCCGCATGAAAGCCCGGCGTCGATGCTGATCCCGCTCGGCATCCTCAGCCTCGGCGCGGTGTTTGCGGGCTTCGTGTTCCACCACGAGTTCATCGACGGCGCGAGCTTCTGGAACGGGGCGATCTTCTACAACGAGGACCTGATCCACGCGATGCACGGCGTGCCGCTGTGGGTGAAGCTGGCTGCGACCGCCGTGATGCTGATCGGCCTTGCGGGGGCATACGTCGCCTACATCGCCAAGCCCGAGATCCCGGGCAAGTTCGTCGCGAGCTTCGGAGCCCTGCACAACTTCGTCTACCGCAAGTGGTACTTCGACGAGCTCTATGACGCGATCTTCGTGAAGCCCGCCTTCGCCTTCGGCCGTGCCTTCTGGCAGCTCGGCGACATCGGCACCATCGACCGCCTCGGCCCCAACGGCATCGCTGCCGTGGTCCAGCGCAGCGCGGTCGCGGCCAAGTCGATCCAGTCGGGCTACGTCTACACCTATGCGCTGATCATGCTCCTCGGGCTGGTCGCCGCTGTCACCTACGTTCTGCTTTAGGAGCGCGCTTCGTAATGGAAGGCCTTCCCATCCTGTCGCTGATGATGTGCGTGCCGCTGGCGGGCGCGGCGCTGTGCCTGTTCGCGGGCGCGGCGGCTGCCCGCTGGATCGCGCTCGGGGCGACGCTTGTCACCTTCGTGCTCGGCATCGCCCTTTGGGCGAATTACGATATCGGCGGCCCGCAGTGGCAGTTCACCGAGGAGGCCAACCTCTTCGCCGCGTTCAGCTACAAGCTCGGGATCGACGGGATCGCGCTGATGCTGATCATGCTCAGCGTCTTCCTGATGCCGGTCTGCATCCTCGCCAGCTGGGAATCGGTCACCAAGCGCGTCGGCGAATACATGGCGGCCTTCCTGTTCATGGAAGTGCTGATGATCGGCACCTTCGCGGCGCAGGACCTGTTCCTGTTCTACGTCTTCTTCGAGGCGGGCCTCATTCCGATGTATCTCATCATCGGCGTGTGGGGCGGGGACAACCGCATCTACGCGAGCTACAAGTTCTTCCTCTACACCCTGCTCGGCTCGGTGCTGATGCTGATCGCGATGTTCTGGATGGTGGCCGAGGCGGGCACGTCCGACATCCCGACGCTGATGGAATACGGCTTCCCCGCGCAGGCGCAGACCTGGCTGTGGCTGGCCTTCTTCGCGAGCTTCGCGGTCAAGGTCCCGATGTGGCCGCTCCACACCTGGCTGCCCGACGCGCACGTGCAGGCCCCGACCGCCGGTTCGGTGATCCTGGCGGGCGTGCTGTTGAAACTCGGCGGCTACGGCTTCATCCGCTTCAGCCTGCCGATGTTCCCCGAGGCATCCGCGCAGTTCGCATGGCTGGTGTTCGCCCTGTCGATGGTGGCGGTGGTCTACACCTCGCTGGTCGCGCTGGTGCAGGCCGACATGAAGAAGCTGATCGCCTATTCGTCGGTCGCGCACATGGCGATCGTCACCGTCGGCCTGTTCGCCTTCAATGTGCAGGGCCTCGAGGGGGCGATGATCGTCATGCTCTCCCACGGCCTCGTCTCGGGCGCGCTGTTCCTGTGCGTGGGCGTGATCTACGACCGCCTCCACACCCGCGAGATCGCGCGCTACGGCGGGCTTGCGATCAACATGCCCTATTACGCGCTGTTCTTCCTGCTGTTCACCATGGCGAGCATAGGCCTGCCGGGTACCAGCGGCTTTGTCGGCGAGTTCCTGTCGCTCGCGGGGATCTATCAGACCTCAAGCCTCGTCGCGCTGATCTGCACCACGGGGATCATTCTTGGTGCGGCCTATATGCTCTACCTCTACCGCAGGGTGGCGTTCGGCGGGCAGACCAACGAAGACGCCGCCGCGATGCCCGACATTTCGGCCCGCGAGTGGGTGATGATGGCGCCCATCGCCGCCGCTGTGTTGTGGATGGGGGTTTACCCCGAAAGCTTCCTCGCGCCGATGCGCAAGGACATCGCCACGCTCGACGCCCGCCTCGCCGCCGCCGCGCCCGCGGGCGACGCGCGGCTCGCTCCCGGCACCCCGCGTGACAAGGCCGCCAATGCTCTGGAGCATCATGGCTCGGAGCATGAGGGCATGGAACACGAAGGCGCCAAGGAGGGCGCGCACTGATGGATTTCGCCGCTTCTTTCCCGCTCGTCCTGCCGGAGCTGATGCTGACCGGCGTGGGGCTTGCGCTGCTGCTGGTCGCCGCATGGGGCGGGGACAAGGCTGCGCGCCAGATCGCCATCGTTGCGGCGGCCGCGCTGTTTGCCGCAGGGCTGCTGATCGTTCCCGGCCTCCACTTCGGCGTGGACGGGCCGGCGACGCTCGCCTTCGGGGGCCTGCTCAAGATCGACAGCTATGCGCTCTTCGCCAAGGCGCTGATCTACCTTTCGGCCATCGCCGCGCTGATGATCGCGCCGTCCTTCTTCGCCAGCCCCGCTGCGGGCACCGAGCGCGGGATGCGCGCCGAATATCCGGTGCTGGTGCTCTTCGCGGCGGTCGGCATGAGCCTGATGGTCTCGGCCAATGATTTCATGAGCCTCTATCTCGGGCTCGAATTGAACAGCCTCTCGGCCTACGTCCTCGCCGCCATCCTGCGCCGCGACACGCGTTCGGGCGAGGCGGGGCTCAAGTATTTCGTGCTCGGCGCGCTGGCCTCCGGCATCCTGCTCTACGGCATGAGCCTGCTCTACGGCTTCACCGGCGGCACCTCGTTCGAAGCGGTCCGCGCTGGCCTGACCGGCGAGATGGGCACGGGCGCGCTGTTCGGGGTTATCTTCGTGCTCTCGGGCCTTGCGTTCAAGATCAGCGCCGTGCCGTTCCACATGTGGACGCCCGACGTCTATGAAGGCGCGCCCACGCCGGTCACCGCCTTCTTCGCCACCGCCCCCAAGGTCGCCGCCGTGGGCCTCACCGCGCGCGTGGTGTTCGAGGTGTTCGGCGGTCAGGTCGCCGCGTGGCAGCAGATCGTGATGTTCATGGCATTGGCCTCGATCGTCTTCGGCGCGCTGGGAGCGATCGGGCAGGAGAACCTCAAGCGCCTGCTCGCCTATTCCTCGATCAACAATATCGGCTTTATCCTGCTCGGGCTTGCCGTGGCGAATGCCGACGGCGCGAGCGCGATGCTGGTATACCTCTTCATCTATGTCGCCATGAGCATCGGCTGCTTCGTCGCGCTGCTGATGCTGCGCGATGAGGAGGGCAACCTCTACGAGACCTTCACCGACATTCGCGGGCTTTCGGTGACCAAGCCGGCGATCGCCTGGGCGCTGCTGGTCTTCATGTTCAGCTTGGCCGGCATCCCGCCGCTGCTCGGCTTCTATGCCAAGTTCGTGATCTTCCAGGCGACCATCGAGGCAGGCCTCGTCGCCTTCGGTGCCATCGCCATCGCGGCGAGCGTGATCGGGGCGTTCTATTACATCAAGTTCGTCAAGGTGATGTTCTTTGACGAGCCCGTCGGCGTCGTCACCGGCAAGAGCGAGACGAGCCACTGGGTGCTGCTCGGCCTCACCGCGCTGATCATCTCGCCGCTGGGCTACCTCCTGACGCCCTCGCTGACCGATCTGGCCGACAAGGCAGCCGCTTCGCTGTTCCTCGCGGTTTGATCACCCTCGTCGAAGAGACCGGCTCGACCAACGCCGACCTCGCCGCTTCGCTTCGCAGCGGCGAGGGCTGGGTGGAGGGGGCGTGGCTGGTCGCCCGCCGCCAGACCGCCGGACGCGGGCGGCAGGGGCGCGAGTGGTTCGACGGGGCGGGCAATTTCATGGGTTCGACTGTCGTGGTGTTGGGGGAGGGTGGTCCGCCGCCTGCTTCGCTTAGCTTCGTCGCGGCGCTCGCGGTGCGGGATGCCTGCGTCACAGCCTTGGGCGATACGACCGGGCTCGGCCTCAAGTGGCCCAACGACGTGCTTCTCGATGGCGGCAAGCTCTCGGGCATCCTGCTCGAGATGGTGCGGGGGCACATTGTCGTCGGGATCGGGGTGAACCTCGCCCGCGCGCCGCAGGTCGAGGGTCGCAAGACTGCTGCACTGTCGGACGTCATCGCACCGCCGCCTTTGGAAGAATTCGCCGCCAGCCTCGCCGCCGCCTTCGACCGCAGGCTCGAAGCGTGGCGCATCTATGGCCTTGCCGCGACGCTCCAGGCCTTCCTCACCCAGTCGATCCACGCGCTGGGAACGTCGGTCAGGGTCCACGACACCGACGGATCGATCCTCACCGGAACCTTTGCCGGGCTGGAGGAATCCGACGGGGCCTTGCGCCTGCGCTTGGCGGATGGCCGCGAACGTGTCATTCGCGCTGGCGATATCGCCTGAATAGGGAATGCCCACCATGCTGCTCGCCGCCGATGTCGGGAACACCAATGTCGTCTTCGCGCTGTTCGACCTCAACGCGGACGGCACCCACACCACCCGCGCGCGCTGGCGCATCGCCACCGATCCGCGCCGCACGGGGGACGAATATGCCGTCTGGCTGCTCCAGCTCCTGAAGATCGAGGGGGTGGAGCGCGACCAGATCAAGCAGATCATCGTCGCCTCGGTCGTGCCGCGCGCCGATCACAACCTCACCGTCCTGTGCGAGAAATACTTCGGCATCACGCCGCTCTTCGCCGGGCAGGGCCCCGCGCGCTGGCGGTTCGAGATCGATGTCGACCAGCCGTCCTCGCTGGGCGCCGACCGCGCGCTCAACATCCTTGCCGCGCACCACAAATATGGTGGCGACCTGATCATCGTCGACTTCGGCACCGCAACCAAGTTCGAGGCGGTGGACTACACCGGCGCCTACAAGGGCGGCTCGATCGCGCCGGGGATCAACCTCAGCCTTGATGCATTGGTGGGCAAGACCGCCAAGCTCCCGCGCATCGCCATCAAGGCCCCTGGCAGCCGCTCGGTGATCGGCCGCAACACCGAAGACCAGATGCTGATCGGCGTCTTCTGGGGCTATGTCGCGATGATGGAGGGCATGGTCGCCAAGATGAAGAGCGAAATCGGCCGCCCCGCCAAGGTTGTAGCGACCGGCGGGCTCGCCATATTGTTCGACGACGCGACCGAGATTTTCGACCACGTCGATGCCGACCTCACCCTCGATGGCCTCGCCATCCTCGCCCGCCAGGCCGAAACCGCCTGAGCGCGCGCAACGTAAGAGACATTGTGAAGAAAGATTACACCCCCGAAGACGAACTCCTGTTCCTTGCACTCGGCGGCTCGGGCGAGATTGGCATGAACGTCAATCTCTACGGCTGCCAGGGCAAGTGGATCATGGTCGATCTGGGCATGACCTTCTCGGGCAACGAATATCCCGGCGTCGAATTGGTCTTCGCCGGTCTCGATTTCATCGAGGAACGGCGCAAGGACCTGATCGGCATCGTCCTCACCCACGCGCACGAGGACCACATCGGCGCGGTGCCCTATTTCGCGGGCGACTTGGGCGTGCCGCTCTATGCCACGCCCTTCACCGCCGATCTGGTGGCGCGAAAGCTCGAGGAGGCGGGGCTGCTCGGGCAGGTCGAACTCAACATCATCGAGGAAGACCACGGCGAGATCGAGCTCGGGCCTTTCACCATCACCTACCTGCCGCTCGCGCATTCGATTGCCGAGGGCAATGCGCTGCTGATCGACACCCCCCACGGGCGCATCTTCCACACCGGCGACTGGAAGCTCGACGATGATCCGATCATCGGCGAGCCCACCACCGAGGAGGAGCTGCGCGAAATCGGCGAGGAGGGCGTGCTGGCGCTGGTGTGCGACTCCACCAATGTCTTCAATCCCAACCCCTCGGGCAGCGAGGGCGCGGTGCACAAGGCGCTGATGGAAGAGGTCGCGCGCCATACGGGCAAGCGCGTCGTCGTCGCCACCTTCGCGAGCAATGTCGCGCGGCTCCAGACGCTGGGCGAAGTCGCGCGCGAGACCGGGCGGCAGCTGTGTGTCGCGGGCCGCTCGCTGGACCGGATCATCGAGGTGGCGCAGGACAATGGCTATCTGGCAGACCTGCCCCCGCTGATCGATTTCGACACCGCGATGGGTCTGCCGCGTGGGCAGGTGCTGATCCTCGCCACCGGCGGGCAGGGCGAGCCGCGCGCGGCACTCGGCCGGATGGCGGACATGAACCACCCGATCGAACTGGTCGCGGGCGACGTCGTGCTGTTCTCCTCGCGCCAGATCCCGGGCAACGAGATCGCCATCGGCAAGATCCAGAACCAGCTCGCCGCGCGCGGGATCCAGATGGTGACCGACCGACAGGCGCTGATCCACGTCTCGGGCCACCCGGGGCGGCCGGAGCTGGAGGCGCTGTACAGCTGGCTCAAGCCCGAGGTGCTGGTGCCCGTCCACGGCGAGATCCGCCACATGGCGGAGCAGGCGCGGGTCGGGAAGGCCAGCGGCATCCCGCATAACGTGGTTCAGAAGAACGGCGACATCGTCCGCCTCGCCCCCGGAAAGCCGGGCAAGCTGGCCGAAGTGCGCGCCGGGAGGCTGGTGCTCGATGGCGACATCATCGCGCCCGCCGATGGCGATGCGATCACCATGCGCCGCCGCATCGCGGGCGAGGGTGTGCTGGTGGTGGTGCTGGCGCGCGGCGCGAGGCCGGTGATCGAGGCTGTCGGCCTGCCCTTGGACGAAGACCTCCCCGAATTCCTCGCCGAAGCCAGCGAGGACGTGCTCAAGGCGATCGGCAAGCTCAAGGGTCGCGATGCCAAGGACGAGGCCGCGATCCGCGAAGCCGCGCGCCTCGCCGCCCGCCGCTGCGCGCAGCGCTGGTCGGGCAAGAAGCCGCAGGTGCGCGTGGTGATGCCGGGGGCGGCGGCCTGATGCAGGTCACCTCTGTCCTTGCGATCTACTTCCTGTTCTGGGTGATGAGCGCCTTCATCATGCTCCCCTTCGGCGTGCGCACCGCGGACGAGGCGGGGGTCGAGAAGGTCCCGGGACAGGCCGACAGCGCGCCGGTCAACTTCCGTCCCGGCAGGCTGGCGCTGCGGGCGACCGTGATCGCCGCGGTGCTCACCGCGCTGTTCATTGCCAACTTCACCTATGGCTGGATCACCGCGGCGGACATCGACTTCCTGCCCAAGCCGCCGAGCGCCGCCAGCTAGCGCAAGCGCTGGATCGCCTGGGCGAGCGCCACATAGAGCTTGCCCATGTCCGAACCCAGCATCGTGACGCTCAGCACATGCCCGTCGCGGGTCGAGAGCGTCTGTCGCAGCAGCGCCTCGAAATCGTGGATGTAGCGGCCGACATTGGCCTTGAAGGCTTCGTCCGAGGTGTAGAGCGCGGCGACATCGCGCGCGCTGCCGTTGTCGAGCAGCTTGACCGCGCGGCGGGTGAAGATCCCGCGGTCGCCCTTGAGATAGGCGTCCCACGCGGTGTCGGTGACCTCGCTCGACAACGCCCCGGCGATGTCGATCGCGGCCGAATTGAGTGCATCGGTGATCAGCGCCATGCGCCGCGTGAAGTCGTTGTTGACCTGCTCCTCGGCCAGTTCGCGCGCACGGGTGACGCGCTGTTCGAGGTTGCCGGTGAGCTCGTTGACCTTGACCAGCTGGTCGCGCAGCTGGATCGCCGCCTCGCGCCCGACGCCCGAGGCATGGGCGGCGGACTGCTCGAGCGCGCCGATGGTCGCCGCCGTTTCGTTGCGCAAGGCGCGTTCGAGCGCTTCGACCGCCTCGCTGCCGAGCTGGCCCGCCAGCGCCAGCATCCGTTCGCGCGCGCCTTCATCCAGCGTCGCGAAGGCGCCGGTGATCGCCGCTTCGAGCGCGGCGAGGTTCTCGCGCAAGGCGTCCTGCGTCTCCTGCGCCAGCGCGCCGCTTTCCTCGGCGAGCCGGGCAAAGCCGCCGCGCAGGCCTTGCAGGCGCGCGAGCACGTCCTCGGTCTCCTCGGCAAGGCGCGACTTGAAGCCGGCAATGGCTACTTCGGCGGCGTCGATCCCGTCGCGGGTCTGCACGAGGTAATCGGCAAGGTCGCTCCCCGCCTCCTTGCTGCGCAGCATCAGCGCGGCGACCTTATCGGCGCGTGCCTCGACCGTCTCGAGCGCGGAACTGGCCCCGCCGATTGCGCCGGAAAGGTCCTCGCGGCAAGTGCGCGCGCCCGATTGCAGGATTTCGAGCAGGCGTACCGAGCTGTCGGTCAGGTGTGCCATCTGCGCGTCGGTCGCGGCCAGCACCGCGCGCTTTTCCTCGAGCTGGCGGGTGACGTTATCGAGCGCAGCCCCTAGACTGGTCCGCGCTTCCTCGCCCGCAGCGCCCGCTTCGCCGACCACGCGGGCCAGCATCGTCGCCCGCTCGGTCATGGCCTCGCCCTGCGCGACCAGCTTCTCGATCTCCGCCAACTGCGCTTCGCGCGCCTGCGAGAGGGCATCGTCGAGCGCGGCCAGCCGCTGGGCGAGCACTTCGCCGGCCTGCGCCTCGCGCGTCTCGAAGGCGGCCTGGCGCTGCTCGATCAGCTCGTCGAAGCTGCGGTTGCGCGCTTCGAGGTGTTCGTCGAAGCGCACCGCTTCGTCGCGCAGCTGGGCGATGCGCTGCGATGCCGCGGTGCTGGTGCTGCGGTCGAGCTCGTCGACGAGGCGCAGCTTTTCGAGCATCGCGTCGTGCAGCCCCTTGATGGTGGCGGCAAAGCGGGCCTCGGCCTCTTCTGCTGCTTCGCGAAGGCGCGCGGCGGTGCTGTCGGCCTCGCTCGCGGCAGTGCCTGCGCGCTCGCGCAGCGCGGCCATCGCCTCTTCCTCGAGCGCGCCGACTGCCGCGCGGTAGCTCTCCGCCTCGGTCTGGAGCGCCGCAAAACGCTGCGTGACCAGCGCGTCGATCCGCGTGATCTGGCCCTCGAACCCGGCGAGCGTGGTGCCCACCGTCTCGCCCAGCCGCGCAACCTGCTCCTCGCTCGCGGTGCCGGCGGTGGTGATCCGTTCGAACCCGCCCGCAAGCTTTGCGAGCTGCTCCTCGGCGGTGCGCCCGGCGCTGCCGATCTGGTTGGTCACGTCGCGCGCGGCATTGGCGATCACCGGCAGATCGTCACGCAGCCGGTTCATGTTGCCGAGCGCGGTTTCGCTGGTGGTGGCGATGGTCTCGACCTCGGCGCCGTTATTGCGGATCAGCGCCTGCAATTCCCCCGCATGGGTCGAGAGCCGCTCGGCCGCGATGCGCCCCAGCGCTTCGAGATCGCGCGCCTCGGCGGCGAGGAATTCGCGTGCGAGGCTGAGTTCGCGGTTCACGACCTTCAATCGCGCTTCCAGCGCCGCGCTCTCGCGGTTCATCGCCGCAGCGGTGGCGGCAAAGCGCTGCGCCTCGGCGTGCGAGGAGCGCATCGCAAGCAAGTAGAGCACACCCACCAGCGCGACCGGCACGGCCCACATCACCACCCATTGTGCCCACTGCGCGGGGGCAGGGCCGGCCTGCATGGCGGCGAGATGGGCCCAGACGAAGAACCCGCTCCATCCCGCCACCGCCAGAACCGCCAGAAATGGCGCCGCCTTCGCGAGCAGCGAGGGGCGGGGGGCGGCAAAGGCCTCCTCGCCATCCGCTTCGGCCACCCAGCTGTCCGACAATTCGAGTGCATCCGCGCCGGCCTCTGCCTCGGGAAGCGTGGTCTCGCCCGCGTCGTCGCCGCCGCTCTTGCGCCCCAAGGCGCGCATTTCGTGCCGTCCTGCCATGCCCCTGCATACCACAGCGCGAGTCGGGATAAACCCCGCTTTAACCAATCCGGACTATTCCCGAGGCATGGCGTTCAATCACGGAGCTCTCGATGCGACCCTGGCGGCGGCGGCCGGCGATGATGCCGCGCTGCTGCGCGAGCTGCGGAGCGCTTTCGTCGAAAGCGCGACCAAGCAGCTCGACCTGCTCAAGCGCGCGCGCTGCGACGGCAACTGGCATGTCGCGGCGATGCGGCTTAAGGGCCTCGCGGCCAGCTTCCACGCCGAAGACCTGCTCCAGGCCGCCGAAATCGCGCTCCACGCCGCGCCGGGCGAGCCGATGGCGATCCGCGAGGTCGAGGCGGTGATCACCCGCTTCGCGCGCACCCGCACCCCCGATCCCAACCGCATCTGACCTGCGCCGCGGTGTGCCGCCCTGTGCTTGGGGGCAAATCGCGCGCCCGCGCTTGAACCACGCGGCGTAAGCCGCCAATCCTCCTGCCCTATGCCGGGACGGGAGACACAAGCGCCATGCGCATCGGCCTGATTGCCGCGCTGCGCCACAGCGAGGAGGGCGCGCTGCGCGCCGCGCTCCCGCTGGCGGGACGCAGCGTAATCGCGTGGCAGGCGGCGCTGCTCAAGGGGCTGGAGGTCGAGCGGGTGCTGTGCCTCGCCGAAACGCCGGGCGGGACGGTGCTCGAATTGCAGCACATGCTCGAAAGCGAGGGCGTGCAGTTCCACGCGCTGCGGGGCCTTTCCGCGATCCCCGCGCTGGTGCGGGCCGAGGATGATCTGGTGATCCTCGCCGACGGGCTGGTGCCCGATCCGGCGGTGGTGCGGGCGCTTGTCGGAGGGGAGGCGGAAGCGCCCCTCCAGCGGATGGTCGCGACGATCCCCGCCGACCACCCGCTCGCCGCCGCACACCCCGAGGATTTCGAGCGCATCGATGCGCAGCGCCACTGGGGCGGGGTGCTGGTGATGCGCGGCGCGCCGGCGCAGCGCCTCGCCGAGTTTCCCGCCGATGCCGACGCGGTCTCGCTGCTGCTGCGGCTCGCGCTGCAATCGGGCACCCCGACCCGCGAGCTCGCCGCGCGCGAGCTGGTGCCCGAGACCTGGCTGCTCGCCGACAGCGACGCCGCCACGCAGCGCCACGAGAGCGCACTGATCGCCGCCGCCGCGCCGCCTGCCGACTGGCGCGCGCCGGGGATCGCGTTGGCAGGCGCTGCGGTGCGGGCGGCGATGCCGCGTGGCCTCGAACAGGGGCCGCTGATCGCTGGCGGGGCGGCGCTGGTGCTGCTGCTCGGCGGGGTGATGGCGGCGGCCTTCGGCTTTGGCGCGAGCGGGCTGGCGCTGGCGGCGACGGGCGTGTTCGGCGCGCAGGTATCGCATGGTTTCGCCGCCCTCGGCGCGAAGCTGCGCCGCGAGGGCGGGGCGGGGACCGGCACCCCGGCCAGAGTTCTGACCGCTCTGTGCGACCTGCTTGCAGGTGTCACCCTGTGGTTCGGCCTTGCGCCCTTTCCCGAAGTCCAGCCGCTCGCCGTGCTCGGCCCGGTCGCCTACGCGCTGGCCCGGATTGCCGCGCGCGGGGGCGACAGCGCGCTGGCCGCTGCCGCCTCCGACCGCGCGAGCCTGCTGCTGGTCCTCGCCCTCGCTGCCGCCTTCGGGCTGCTGCCACACGCGCTCGCCTGTCTCGCCTTGGGGCTATGCGCAGCTTTGCTGCTGCGCGGGGCCAAGGAATAATCTAACCCGTCCTTAACTATAGGGGCACTAAGCCCGAAGGACGATGCGCGAAGAGACGATGGACCATGCCGCCGACGATGCAGTCGAGGCGATCCTGCGCGGCGGGCTCGCGCGCGAGGCCCGCGCGCTGACGGCGGTCGTCCCGGTGCTGCGTCACCTGCTGGGCTCGGAAGCGCAGGGCCTTGTCAGCGAGGCGATCCTCGCGCGGGTGCGCGGCATGATCCTCGATATCGCCGCACAATTGCTGGCCGCACAGGCCGGGCGCGATCCGGCGGCGCGTGCGGCGGGCGGCGATCCGGCTGCGCTCGATGCGCTCGCCGAGGCGCTGATGGGCGAGGAGGCGCTGCTCGCCCACTGCCACGCGCTCGCGACCGAGAGCCTCGTCGCCGACCGCTTGCAGCAGCGCCACGCCATCGATCCGGTGCTGAGCCCGCTGCTCCAGGAATTGATCGCCGCCGAGGACACCGCGGTGGCCGCGCTGGCGATGACGACGCTCGCCGCACAGTCGCGCTTCGTTCAGAGCCAGCGGCGGATGGAGCTGCCCTTGGGCGAGCTTCCGGCCGAACTGTTCCACACCCTGCTGGCCCGCGCGCTCGATGGCGCAGGCGACACTGCGGGCCTCGCGCGGCTTCAGGCGGGTTATGACGAGGCCACCTCGCGCCTCGGGCTGCTGGCGCGGCTTGTCGCGGCGATGCGGCGCGGGGCGGTGGCGGCGCTTGCGCTGGAGCATGCGGGCCTTGCGCTCTTCGCCTCGGCGCTGGCGAGCGAAACCCGTGCCCCGCGCGGCGAGGCGGTGCTTGCGGTGCAGGAAGGGCAGGGCCTGCGGCTCGCCCTGCTGCTGCGCGCGGCAGGCCAGTCTGCCCCCGCGATCGAGCGCCAGCTGGTGCTCGCCGAGCCCGCCGCACAGTTGCCGCCCGCGATTGGCGCGCTCGCTCCGGCCCGCGCCGCCGCGCTCATCGCTGCGGGCCGGACGGCGTGATGAACATGGTCGACCCCGCCGACACGCTGGTGGGCGCCTATGGCCTCACCGATGCGCAGGGCCGGCTGCTGAGCGCCGACGCGCCGCTCGCCGAGCTGCAGGAGCGCTGCGGCGGCGATCTGCCCGGCATGCTCGCCATCCCCGAACTGCTCGCGCTGGTGCGCCAGGCGCGGGGGCTTGGCCTCAGGATCGCGCGCAGTTTCTCCGCCTTCGACGGCGACGCCGAAGTCTCGGGCTTCGCGCGCATCCACCCCTTGGGCGAGGATGACGGCGGCGGGTGCGAGGTGCTGGTCGAGAACTGGCAGAGGAGCCCCCTGACCCCGCCCTCGGCACGCGAATTCGCCGAGCGCATCGACGCGATCGACCGCGCCACCGCCGAGGTCAGCGCCCGGCTCGATGCGCGTCAGCGGCTCCAGGTGCTAAGCGCCCGCGCCCCCGATGCCGTCGTGCTCGAGGCTGCCGCGCTGGCCGCGCCGGGCACCTTGTGGAGCGAGCTGGTCGAACTCACCGACATCACCCACCACCAGCCGCTCCACTGGCGCCTGCTCGACGGCGCGGCGTGCCGCATCGCGGGCTCGGCGCGCAGCTGGCGGGTGCGGCTCATCCCGCTCGGGGCCGACGTGCAGAACCCCTCGGGCTTCGAGCTGCTGCTGATCGCCGACGAACCCCTCGTCCAAACCGCTCCCGAAGGCGCAGCCGAGGGCCCCCTCGAAACCTCGCCCGCCCGGCTCGTCGGCACCGCGCTCACGCCGGTGCTGCGTCAGCCGGTGCAGCGCATCATCGCCAATGCCGAGACCATGCGCGCGCGCCTCGCGGGGCCCCTGCGCGACGAATACAGCGAATATGCCGGCACCATCGCCAGCGCCGGGCAGCACCTTGCCGCGATGCTCGACGATCTCGCCGATCTCGAGGTGGTCGAGACCCCGGGCTTTGCCACCGCCAAGGAACCCGTCGATCTCGCCGACGCCGCCCAGCGGGCCGCGGGCATCCTCGGCGTGCGCGCGCACAACCGCGACACCGCGCTGGTGGTCGAGGGCGAGCGCGGCGCGGCGGTCGCCAGCGCCGAGTTCCGGCGGGTGCTGCAGATCCTCATCAATCTGGTCGGCAACGCCATCGCCTATGCTCCGGCGGCGAGCACGGTGACGATCAGCGCCTTACCGCTGGCTGATGGCCGGGTGGCCGTGTCGGTCGCCGACGAGGGGCCGGGCGTCTCGCCCGAGCAGGCCGCGCGGATCTTCGACAAGTTCGAGCGCCTCGGCCGCGACAGCGACGGGGGCAAGGACAAGGGCAGCGGCCTCGGCCTCTACATCTCGCGCCGCCTTGCCGAGGCGATGGAGGGGACGCTGACCGTGGGAAGCGCGCCAAGCGGGGGCGCCTTGTTCACGCTGGAACTGCCCGCCGCCTGATTGCGGTCAGCCGCGGCGAAGCCATCGCGGAAGCCCGATCAGGATCGCACCCGCCAACACCATCGCGCTGCCCCGAAACACCCATTCCCGCTCGCCGAGCATGAAGCTGTCCGCAGGCCAGTGCAGCAGGCCGAGGCCTTGCAGGGCCCAGATACAACCGAGGGCGACAAGGAACATCCCTGCCGCCCTCAGCATAAGCATTTTGCGTCAGCCGCTTAGCGCTTGTCGAGCGGGATGTAGTCGCGCTCCGTGGGCCCGGTGTAGAGCTGGCGCGGACGCCCGATCTTCTGGCCGGGATCCGAGATCATCTCGTTCCACTGCGCCACCCAGCCCACGGTGCGCGCCAGCGCGAAGAGCGCGGTGAACATCGTGGTCGGGAAGCCGATCGCCGAGAGGATGATGCCCGAATAGAAGTCGACATTCGGGAACAGCTTCTTCTCGATGAAATAGGGATCGTTGAGCGCGATCTCTTCCAGCTGCAGCGCTGTCTCGAACAGCGGGTCGGTGACCTTGAGGCTCTCGAACACCTCGCGCACGGTCTTCTGCATGACGGTCGCGCGGGGGTCGTAGTTCTTGTAGACGCGGTGGCCAAAGCCCATCAGGCGGAAGGGATCGTTCTTGTCCTTGGCGCGCTCGATATAGTGCGGGATGCGATCGGGCGTGCCGATCTCGCGCAGCATGTTGAGCGCGGCCTCGTTCGCCCCGCCATGCGCCGGGCCCCACAGGCAGGCGATGCCCGCCGCGATGCAGGCGAAGGGGTTCGCGCCCGAGGAGCCTGCCAGACGCACGGTCGAGGTCGATGCGTTCTGCTCGTGGTCGGCGTGGAGGATGAAGATGCGGTCCAGCGCGCGCTCGACCACCGGGTTCACCACATAGGGCTCGGCCGGGACGCCGAAGGTCATGCGCAGGAAGTTGCCGGTGTAGCTCAGCGAGTTGTCCGGATAGACGAAGGGCTGGCCGACCGAATACTTGTAGGCCATCGCCGCGATCGTCGGCATCTTGGCGATCAGCCGGTGCGAGGCGATCATGCGCTGCTGCGGATCGGAGATGTCGGTGCTGTCGTGGTAGAAGGCCGAGAGCGCGCCGACCACGCCGCACATCACCGCCATCGGGTGCGCGTCGCGGCGGAACCCGCGGTAGAAGGTCATCAGCTGCTCGTGCAGCATGGTGTGGCGGGTGATGGTGTAGGTGAAGTCCGCGAGTTCCTGCTGGCTCGGCAGTTCGCCGTTCAAGAGCAGGTAGCTGACTTCCATGAAGCTCGAATCCTCGGCCAGCTGACCGATCGGATAGCCGCGGTGGAGCAGCACGCCCTCGTCACCGTCGATATAGGTGAGCGCGCTCTCGCAGCTCGCGGTCGAGGTGAAGCCCGGGTCGAAGGTGAAGGCACCCGTCTGCGCATAGAGCTTGCGGATGTCGATCACGTCGGGGCCGGTGCTGCCCGCGAGCACGGGATATTCGTGCGTCTGGCCGCCGAATTCGAGTTTCGCCGTCTTGTCTGCCAAGATCTGTCTCCTGTCCAAATTTTACTTCCGGCCCCCGCCGGTCGCCCTGTTTCAGGCTAAGTCTCAGGCGGCCTGCGCGTCGAGCCGGGCCAGTGCCTCGTCTCGGCCGAGCAGGACCAGAACATCGAAAATCCCCGGTGACGTGGTCGTCCCCGTCAGCGCCGCGCGCATCGGCTGCGCCAGCTTGCCGAGACCCAATCCCTGCTCCTCGGCGAGCGCCTTCGTAGTGGCTTCGAGCGCCTCGCTTGTCCAGTCGTTTTCGCCCCGTAGCGCCTCGTAAATCTTCCGCAAAATCGCGCGCGCGTCGCCCTCGAGCAGGGCGGCGGCCTTTTCGGTCATCACCAGCGGCCGCTTGGCGAAGAGGAAGCCTGCGCCTTCAACCACTTCATTGAGGTTCTTGGCGCGCACCTTCAGCACCGGCATGGCGCGGGCGAGCAGCGCTTCGTCGGCATGCTCGCCGATGCGCGCGGCAACCAGCGCGGCAAGGCGCGCGTCGTCGGCCTCGCGCAGGTAGTGCCCGTTCAGGTTTTCGAGCTTCTTCATGTCGAAGCGCGAAGGGCTCTTGCCCACGCCCGCCAGGTCGAACAGCTCCACTGCTTCGGCGCGGGTGATTTCCTCGCGGTCACCATGCCCCCAGCCGAGGCGCAGCAGATAGTTGAACAGCGCCTCGGGCAGGATGCCGAATTCGTCGCGATAGGCCTCCACGCCGAGCGCGCCATGGCGCTTCGACAGCTTCGCCCCGTCGCTGCCGTGGATCAGCGGGATATGGGCATAGACCGGATCGGGCCAATTGCCCTCGATTGCGTTCATCGCGCGGATGATCGGGAGCTGGCGGAAGGCGTTGTTGAGGTGATCGTCGCCGCGGATCACGTGGGTGACGCCCATGTCGTGGTCGTCGACCACCACCGCGAGCATATAGGTCGGCGTCCCGTCGGCGCGCAGGATGATGTAGTCGTCGAGCTCATCGTTCTTCACCGTCACCGCGCCCTGAACGCGGTCGTGGATCGTGACCTCGCCGTCCTCGGGCGTCCTGAGGCGGATCACGAAGGGCGCGCCCTCGGGCGCCTCGGCAGGATCGCGGTCGCGCCAGCGCCCGTCATAGCGCAGCGGCTTCTTCTGGGCGCGCTGCTCCTCGCGCATCGCTTCGAGCTCTTCGGGGGTGGCAAAGCACTTGTAGGCGTGGCCCGCCTTGAGCAGCTGCCACGCGACCTCGGCATGGCGCTCGGCGCGGTCGGACTGGAACAGCGGGGGGGCGTCATAATCGAGGCCCATCCAGTCGAGCCCCTCGATGATCGCGTCGATCGCCTCCTGCGTGGAGCGCTTGCGGTCGGTATCCTCGATCCTGAGCAGCGTGCGGCCGCCGTGGTGGCGGGCATAGAGCCAGTTGAACAGCGCGGTGCGCGCGCCGCCGATGTGCAGGAAGCCGGTCGGCGAGGGGGCGAAGCGGGTGACGACCTCGCCGGCGGGGAGGGCGTCGGGGGTGCTGCTTTCGCTTGCCATGGGCGTTGCTTTCCTGTTCACTTTCAGACGGCTCGGGCAATACCGGCCCGGGTCGGGGGGCGAGCCGATGCGCGACGTGCCGATCATTCCGATGGGGGAGGACCCGGGCGGCGGGGCTGCCGACCGGGAACCGGCGCCGCGCCCTTGGCAAAGAGCGAGAGGGTTGTCCAGCGGCGGCGGTTCGTGGCGGGCCGCGGGCGATGCGGCCGAGCGCTTCCTCGCCGGGGCCGGGTTCGAGCGCGCGCCGTGGCTGGCGGTGGTCTTCGCGCTCGGGATCATCACCTGGTTCACGCTTCCTCACCCGTGGCAATGGCTGGCGGCGATGGCCAGCGGCGCGGGGCTGGCGCTGGCCGCCCTCGCACTCTGGCCGCCGGGCAGCGCGGCGGACGAGACGCGGGCGAACCTGAGGCTCGCGGTGGTCGCCTGCGGGCTGGTCTTCGCTTTCGGCGTGGCTACGGTGTGGGCGCGCTCGGGCGTAGTCGGGGCCGAGCCTATCGCGCGCCCGGCGGTGGTGCTGATCGAGGGCCGGGTGCTGGCACGCGAGGACCAGCCCGCCGAAGAGCGCTTGCGCTTGACGCTCGCGATGCGCGACGCCGAGGACGGGGTGGCTCGCAAGGTCAGGGTCAATGTGCCTCTGAAAGCGCTGGGCAAGGGCGGGCCGCCCGCGGGGCTGGCCGAGGGCGCGTTGGTGCGGCTGCGCGCCCGGCTGATGCCGCCCGCCTCGCCGATGCTGCCGGGGAGCTACGACTTCGCCCGCGCGGCGTGGTTCCAGGGGCTTGCGGCGACGGGCACGATGGTGGGGCAGCTGACTGTGATGACCCCAGCACCCGAGAGCGAGGGGCTGGCGCGCTGGCAGCGGGCTCTCTCGGCCCATGTCCGCGCCGCTGTCCCGGGCTCGCCGGGCGCGATCGCAGCAGCTTTCGCCAGCGGCGACCGCGGCGGGATTGCCGAGAGCGACGAGGTGGCGATGCGCGACTCGGGCCTCACGCACCTGCTTTCGGTGAGCGGATTGCATGTCAGCGCGGTGATCGCCGCGGCCTATTTCGCGGTCTTGCGCCTCCTCGCGCTGTGGCCCGCGCTCGCCCTGCGGGTGCGGCTGCCGGTCGTGGCGGCGGTGGGCGGAGGGCTGACGGGCATCGCCTATACGCTGCTCACCGGGGCCGAGGTTCCGACGGTGAGGAGCTGCGTCGCCGCGCTGCTGGTGCTGGGCGCGCTGGTGCTGGGGCGCGAGGCGCTGTCCTTGCGGATGGTGGCGGTTGCCGCGGGCTTCGTGCTGCTGCTGTGGCCCGAGAGCGCGATCGGCCCCAGCTTCCAGATGAGCTTTGCCGCGGTGCTGGCGATCATTGCGCTATCGAACAGTGCGCCGGTTCACGCCTTTCTCGCGCACCACGAGGAGCCCTGGTGGAAGCACCTTGCCCGGCGGACGGTGCTGCTGTTCGCGACCGGCGTTGTGATCGAGCTGGCGCTGATGCCGATCGTGCTGTTCCACTTCCACCGCGCAGGCATGTACGGGGCGCTCGCCAATGTCGTCGCGATCCCGCTGGTAACTTTCGTGGCGATGCCGCTGATCGCACTGGCGCTGGTGTTCGATCTCATCGGGCTAGGCTGGCCGTTCTGGTGGCTGGTCGAGCAGGCGCTCGCGCTCCTGCTCGGGATCGCCCACCTTACCGCTTCGCAGGCCGGAGCTGTGCGGTTGATGCCGCAGATCAGCGGGTTTGCCGTCGCACTCTTCGCGAGCGGGGGCCTGTGGCTCGCGCTATGGCGCGGGCGGGTGCGGCTTGCGGGGTTTGTGCCGGTCGCGGCGGCGAGCGTGATGGTGGCGCTCACCCCGGTGCCCGACATGCTCGTGGCGGGCGACGGGCAGCAGGTCGGGATCACCATGCGCGAAGCGGACGGGACGCTGCGGCTCGTCTCCCTACGCGACAGCCGCTCGGATTACACCCGCGACAACCTGATGGAGCTCGCCGGGGTCGGCGCCGAGCCCGTGCCGATCGCCGACTGGCCCGCTGCGCGCTGCACCTCGGCCTTCTGCACCCTCACCATCGCGCGCGGCGGGCGCGACTGGGTGCTGCTCCTCGGTCGCGGGCGGGGTCAGGTGGAGGAGCGCGCGCTCGCCGCCGCCTGCGCCGGGGCGGACATCGTCGTCTCCGAGCGCTTCCTTCCACGCTCCTGCCGCCCGCGATGGCTCAAGGCCGACCGGCGATACCTCGAACGCTCGGGCGGGATCGCCATCGACCTTGCCGCCGAGCGCATCACCACGGTCGCCGAGGGCCAGGGCGAACATGGCTGGTGGCGGGAGCCGGAGCCGAGGCCGATACGCCCCGCGCCCTTGGCTCCCGCCGCCACGTCTCAGTGATAGCGGCGCAGGAGCCCCGCCAGCTTGCCCTGCACCTCGACCTCGTCCGGGCGGTAGAACTGCGGATCATAGGTCGCGTTCGCCGGATCGAGCCGCACCTGCCCGTTCTCGCGGCGCAGATACTTGAGCGTCGCTTCCTCACCGCGCACCAGCGCGACCACGATCTCGCCGTCGCGCGCGGTGTTGGTGCGGCGAACCAGCGCGAAATCACCGTCGAAGATGCCTGCCTCGATCATCGAGTCGCCCGACACCTCGAGCGCATAATGCTCGCCCGGGCCGAGCAGCGCCGCCGGCACCGGCAGGGTCGACTGGCCTTCGAGCGCTTCGATCGGGGCACCGGCGGCGATGCGGCCATGCAACGGCAGATCGACTACGTCATTGGCGGCCTCGCGCTGGGGCGCACGCGGCGCGGGCATCGACACCACATTGTCACCCGCAGGCGCAGCCGCGCGGGCAGGGGTAGTATCGCCCGGTTCGCGGATCACCTCGAGCGCGCGGGCCCGGTTGGGCAGGCGGCGCAGGAAGCCGCGTTCCTCCAAGGCGGAGATCAGCCGGTGGACGCCCGACTTGCTCTTCAAATCGAGCGCTTCCTTCATTTCCTCGAAGCTCGGCGAGATGCCCGTTTCCTCGAGCCGCTGCTGGATGAAGACGATCAGCTCGCGCTGTTTTGCGGTCAGCATTGGTCAATTCTCCTGTGGTCGCACCCACGCCGCGCCCGACAGGGCAAAGCGTGCCAATCCCTTGCGTGCGCCAAGAGGCACCTGCCTGCTTGCTCCAGGCCCCGGTGCGTAGTCTGCACTTGCCGTTCCGCCATTAAGGTGAACGAACAAGGAACAATTAGGCAACTCATTCGCCCAAGTCAAGCGTCGCCCGCGCTGAACCCGCGCAATTCAGCCATTTCGGAGCAGGAACACCCGCACCACCTCTCCCGCCCTGGCCGCTGGCGAGCCCGCCGGCCGGTCGATCAGGGCATCGGCCGCCGCCAGCGCCGAAAGCGCCGATGAGTCCTGCGATCCGGCGAGCCGCACGCTGTCACCCTCCACCACCGCCCGCAGGAACTCGCGGCGCTTTTCGGTGGGTGGCAGGTCCTCGCCCGCGATCATGGCGACGGCGCGCGGCAGCGGGTCAAGATCACCGATCGCGGCACGCACCAGCGGCAGCGCGAAGAGGAAGGCGGTGACGAAGCTCGATACCGGATTGCCCGGCAGGCCGAGGATCACCTGCGCGCCTCTGGTGGCGACCAGCAGCGGCTTGCCCGGCTTGATCGCGACGCGCCAGAAGGCGGTCTCGGCGCCCCAGTCGGCGAGCGCGGGCTTGATGAGATCGTGATCGCCCACCGATGCGCCACCCGAGGTGACGAGGACGTCGGCGTCTTCCGCCTGCGCCAGCGCGGCGGCGAGGGCCTCGCGGTTGTCGGGCACGGGGCCGACGCGGGTCACCTCGCAGCCGAGCGGTTCGAGCATGGCGGCGATCATCGCTGCGTTGCTCGCGGGGATCTGGTGGGGGAGGCAGTCGGCGGGATCGGGGCTGAGCTCGTCGCCTGAGTCCATCACCGCCACCCGCAGGCGGCGCGGGACGGTGACTTGCCCGTGCCCCCCGGCGAGCGCCAGCGCGAGGCGGGCGGGGGTCAGGCGGGTGGAGCGCGCCAGCAGCAGGTCACCGGCGTGGAAGTCAAACCCGCGCGCGCGGATGTGGCGACCGGGCGGCGGGAGCTCGGTTGCGCTGATCCGTCCGGCATCGTCGGCGGCATCCTCCTGCAGCAGCACGCGGTCGGCACCGGGCGGCACGATCGCGCCGGTCGAGATGCGCACGCATTGCCCCGGCTCCAGCACCTCGCGATAGGGCGCGCCCGCACGGCTCTCGCCCACCAGCGTCCACGGTCCCTCGCCCCCGGCGAGCGCATAGCCGTCCATCGCCGAGAGGTCGGCGGGGGGCTGGGTGCGGGCGGCGTGGAGGTCTTCGGCGAGGAAGCGGCCGAGCGCGGCCTCGACCGGCACCGTCTCGGGCGGCAGCTGCGGCGCGAGCGCCAGCAGGCGGGCCTGTGCTTCCTCGAGACCGAGCAGCGGCTTCAAGCAGGAGCCTTCCAGTCGCCCGACTTGCCGCCGCTCTTGGCGACGAGGCGCACGCCTTCGATCACCATGCCTTTGTCGAGCGCCTTGGCCATGTCGTAGATCGTCAGCAGCGCGACCGAGACCGCGGTCATCGCCTCCATCTCCACTCCCGTCTTGCCGGTCAGCGAGGCGGTGGCGGTGACGCGGATGGCGTCTGATTCATAGGCGAAGTCGACGTTCACCGCCTCAAGCCCTAGCGGGTGGCACAGCGGGATCAGCTCGCCGGTGCGCTTGGCGGCCATGATCCCGGCGATGCGTGCGGCGGAGAGCACATCGCCCTTGGGGGCGTTGCCTGCGCGGATCGCGGCGAGCACCTCGGGGCTCATGGTGATCCGCCCGCTCGCCACCGCTCGGCGCTCGGTCGCTGCCTTGCCGCCGACATCGACCATCCGCGCTGCGCCTGTGTCGTCGAGGTGGGTGAGTCTCTCGGTCTCGCCGTTCACGCCCAAGCCTCCGAAGCTGACCGGAGGGCCGTGTTGGAGACACATGAGACACTGTCCAGGGGCGAAAAAGAGCGCCCCGTGCAGCGCGGGGGGAGAGCATGGAAAAGGGAAGGGACAGCGTGGTTCATGCGCTTACTCTTGCCCGATTTGGCGCCTGTAGGACAGAGCAGGTTTTCCCCTCGGAGCGCGCCCGGATTGCCTCACACCGCGCCCGCCAGCAGGGCGCAGGTCGCAGCCGCGACATCGTCCTGCCGCATCAGGCTTTCGCCGACGAGGAAGGTGCGCACCCCGGCGCGGGCCAGACGCTCGCAATCGGCGTGAGTGTTGATCCCGCTCTCGCCCACCAGCAGCGTGCCTTCCGGTGCGAGCGGGGCGAGCCTTTCGGTCACGGCGAGCGAGGTGGTGAAGGTTTTCAGGTCGCGGTTGTTGACCCCGATCAGTCGCGATTGCAGCACGCGCGCGGCGCGCTCCATTTCCGCCTCGTCATGCACCTCGACCAGCACGTCCATGCCGTATTGGCGCGCGGCGGCCTCGATCTCGGCCATCTGCGCGTCTTCGAGCGCGGCGACGATGATGAGGATCGCATCGGCCCCGATGGCGCGGGCTTCGAGACATTGCCACGGGTCGACCATGAAGTCCTTGCGCAGCACCGGCAGGGCGCAGGCGGCGCGGGCTTCGACGAGGTAATCCTCGTGCCCCTGGAAATAGGGCGCATCGGTCAGCACCGAAAGGCACGCCGCGCCGCCTGCCTCGTAGGCCTTGGCGTGTTCGGCGGGGCGGAAGTTGGCGCGGATCAGGCCTTTGGACGGGCTCGCCTTCTTGATCTCGGCGATGAGGGCAAAGCCTTCGGCGGCACGGGCGCGCAATGCGGCCTCGAACCCGCGAGGCGCGGTTTGCGCAGCGGCGGCGGCTTCGAGCGCGGCGATCGTGGTCGCGGGCTTGCGGGCGGCGACTTCCTCGCGCTTGGTGGCGCAGATTTCCTCGAGCTTGTTCATCGTCTCACTTCGCTAGCGCAATCCAGCGTTCGAGCAAGGCCAGCGCGGCCCCGCTGTCGAGCGCTTCGGCGGCCATCGCGGCACGCTCGGGCCAGTCGCTGCCGCGCCCGGCCACGGTCATCGCGCCAGCGGCGTTGAACAGCACCGCGTCGCGATAGGGGCCAGGGGTGCCCATCAGCAGCGCCTTCAGCGCGGCGGCGTTGTGCTTCGCGTCATCGCCCCGGATCGCTTCGATCGGCGCATGGGGGAGGCCAACCGCCGCGGCGTCGATCCGCTCCATCGTGAAGGCATTGCCGCTGACGACCGCGACCTCGTTGCCGCCCGCGAGGCTAAGCTCGTCGAGGCCCTCGTCGCCCGAGACGATCAGCGACCGGCCCGTGCCGAGCCGCGCCATCGCTCCGGCATAAATCGGGACATAGGCGGGCCGCGCGATGCCGATCAGCTGGCTCTCGACGCCTGCGGGGTTCGACAGCGGCCCCATCAGGTTGAAGATCGTGCGCTGGCCGATCCGCACCCGGATGGGCTGGATGCGCGCCATCGCGGGGTGGTGGTTCTTGGCGAAGAGGAAGCAGATGCCGATCTCGGCGAGGGTCTTTTCGGCGGTGCGCCCGGCCGCGTCCATGTCGAGGCCGAGGGCTTCCAATGTATCCGCCGCGCCCGCTTTCGAGGATGCCGCGCGGTTGCCGTGCTTGGCGACCGGCACGCCGCAGGCCGCGACCACGAGGCTGACGGCGGTCGAGACGTTCAAGGTGTGGTGCCCATCACCCCCCGTGCCGCAGACGTCGATCGCGCCTTCGGGCGAGGCGATGGGGATGAGCCGCGCGCGCAGGGCACGGGCAGCACCGGCGATCTCGTCCGCCGTCTCGCCGCGCGCGGAGAGGGCGACGAGGAAGTCGGCGATCTCCTGTTCGCTGGGCGCGCCGTCGAGCAGGACGCCGAAGGCCGCTTCGGCCTCGGCCTCGCTGAGGGGCGCGGTGATGTCGGGCAGGGCGGTCATGCGGTGGCCCGCGCGGGCAGCACCGGCTCGAGCCCGCACAGCTTCACGAAATTGGCGAGGAGGGCATGGCCATGCTCGGTGGCGATGCTCTCGGGGTGGAATTGCACCGAATGGATCGGCAAGCTCGCGTGGCGGAAGCCCATCACGCTGGGGTGATCGGCGCCGGGTGTCTCGGCATGGGCATTGGCGATAAGCTCTGCGGGCACGTTCACCACCTCGAGGCTGTGGTAGCGTGTCGCGATGAAGGGGGAGGGGAGGCCCTCGAACACCCCCGTCCCGTCATGGCTGACGGGTGAGGTCTTGCCATGCATCAGCCCGCCGCGCTGCACCGTCCCGCCGAAGTGCTGCCCGATCGCCTGGTGGCCGAGGCACACGCCCATCAGCGGCTTGCCCGCATCCGCACAGGCCGCGACCAGATCGAGGCTGATGCCCGCCTCGTTGGGCGTGCAAGGGCCGGGCGAGATCAGGAACCCGGCCGCATTGGTGCGGATCGCCTCGGCGGCGGTAAGCGCGTCGTTGCGCTCGACGCGCACCTCGGCCCCCAGCTCCATTAGGTAATGGACGAGGTTGAAGGTGAAGCTGTCGTAATTGTCGATGACCAATATCTGGGGAGTGGGGATCATTCCGGTGTCGCCTCCGCCTTCGCCTCGCGCTTCGTCACCACGATGATCGGCCCCACGCGGCCCTTGTCCATGCGGCCCCTCGCCGGGTCCCACAGCGAGGAGATCGCCCCGTCGAGATAGAGCGCGTTTTTCACCTTCAGCACATCGCGGTAATAGCGCGCGAGCTGGCCGAAGCTGACGGGGGCGTCGGAGATGACGAAATGCGCCTTGCCGCCCGCATCGACGCCGACGGCGTTGCGGATCGCCTTGGAGGGGCCGTCGTCCTGCACCTCGGGGTGCAATTTGCCATCGGCCAGAAGCAGCGGGCCCGATTGCGTGCCGAATTGCGGGCGGTCGCCGATGGTGTTGAAGAAGGTGTTGCTCCCCAGCACCTGCCATTTGGCGTCGCTGCCGAAGAACACGCCGTTTGGCTTCATGTAGAAATTGCCGTCCCCGTCTGCGCGGTTCAGCTCCTTCAGGCGCTCGCCGTTCTGGACGTAGTAGCCGATGGCCTTCAGGTCGTCGCCATACATCCCGCCATTGACGGCGAAGGCGATGGTCGCCGGATCGACGCTGGCGGCGAAGGCGGAGAGGCTGCCGAAGGGCTGCTTGTCCTTGCCGAGATTGGCCATGGCGATACGGTGCTGCGCGGGGTCGGCGATGCAGTGGGTGAGGGGGATGCTCTCAAAGGTCACGCTCTCGCAGGCCGAGGGGCCGAGGTCGGGCGCGGCGGTCTCGGTGGGCGCGGCGAGCGGCTCTTCGGCGTCCGAGCCGTCGAATTTGACCTTGACCTGCGCCTCGCCCGCCGGGGCATCGGAACAGGCGGCGAGCGCCAGCGTCAGGGCGAGGATGAGGGCAGCACGCTTCATTGGCCATACCCCGGCTCGCCCGCGACGCGCACCGCCTCGCGCGCGGCGGCGATGAGGGCGCCGGCCTTGGCGCGGCATTCGGCGAGTTCGTAATCGGGGTCCGAATCGGCGACGATCCCTGCGCCCGCCTGCACGTGTATCACCCCGTCCTTCACCACCGCGGTGCGCAGGACAATGCAGCTATCGAGGCTGCCGTCGGGCGCGAAATAGCCTACGCCGCCGGCATAGGCGCCGCGCGTCTCGGGCTCGAGTTCGGCGATGATCTGGCACGCGCGGACTTTTGGCGCGCCAGAGACCGTGCCCGCCGGGAACCCTGCGAACAGCGCATCGAGCGCGTCGCGGTCGCCTGCGAGCTGCCCGACCACATTGCTGACGATATGCATCACATGGCTGTAGCGCTCGATGGTGAAGCTGCCGGTCACCTCGACCGTGCCTGCCGCCGCCACCCGACCGACATCGTTGCGGCCGAGGTCGAGCAGCATCAGGTGCTCGGCGCGCTCCTTGGGATCGGCGAGCAGACTGGCCTCGTTGGCGATGTCCTCCTCGCGCGTCGCGCCGCGGGGGCGGGTGCCGGCGATGGGGCGGATCGTGACTTCGTCGTCACGCACCCGCACCAGAATCTCCGGCGAGGAGCCGACCAGCGCAAAGCCCGGCAGGTCGAGGAAATAGAGGAAGGGCGAGGGGTTCACCCGCCGCAGCGCGCGGTAGAGCGCGAGCGGGGGGAGGGTGAAGGGGCAGGTGAAGCGCTGGGCGAGCACCACCTGGAAGATGTCACCCGCAACGATGTATTCCTTCGCCGCCAGCGCCATCGCCTTGTAGTCATCGGGTGCGATGACCGGCGCAAGATCGGTGAGGGTGTCCGGCACGGCCTGTGCCCCGCCTGCGGGCATGGGTGCGCCGAGCTGGCTCAGCGCGGCATCGATCCGCTCGCCCGCGCGCGCGACGGCATCGGCAGGATCGGCGGCCTCCCAGATCGGGGCGATCGCGAAGATCGCGTCGGTCAGCCGGTCGAAGACGAGAATGACCGTGGGCCGCACGAACAGCATGTCGGGAAGTTCGAGCGGGCTTTGCGGGGCGCGTGGCAGGGTCTCGACGAGGCCGATGGTCTCGTAGCCGAAATAGCCCACCAGACAGGCGAGCGCCGGGGGCAGCCCCTCGGGCATGGGATCGATTCGGCAGGCATCCGCCAGCGCGCGCAGTTCGGCGAGCGCGCCGCCTGCCAGCGGCACGTAGGCCTCGGGGTCGAGTTTCCAGTCGCGGTTGATCTCGGCCGCCGCGCCTTTCGCCCGGAACACCAGATCGGGGTCGAGCCCCAGCAGGCTGTAGCGCCCGCGCACCTCGCCGCCCTCGACGCTCTCGAGCAGGAAGTCGCCGCGCCCGGGCACGATCAGCCGCCGCGCCGCGCCCACGGGCGTGTCGCTGTCGGCGATGATCCGGCGCCACACGAGGCTCGGCCGCCCGGCGGCGAGGCTGGCGATGGCGGCGGGGGCGTTCTCGGGCAGGCCGGCCGGGGGCGGGAGGGTCACGAAAGGCTCACGGGGTCTGCCGGGCTTACTGCTGCGCCGCGTCGCCGGCGAGCTGCTTGCGCACCGTCGCGATCCCCGCCTCGTTGCGGGTGACGCCCAGCTCTTTGCGCATCGCCGCGACCGCCTGCTGGCGATATTCGCTTGCGAGGCTGGCGGCGAGCTGCTGGCGGGTCTGCGCGATCAGCTGCGGCTCCTTGTCGAGCGGCAGGGTGCTGATGTCCTCGAGGTTGACGATATACCAGCCCAGATCGCGCGGGCCCTCGAGCGACTTGGTGGTGCCCTCCGCCATGCTGAACAGCAGCACCAGCGGCGGGGCGATGCGGCCGCGCTGCTGGGCGAGCAGCTGGCGGCGCTCGAGATCGATCACCTCGCGCTCGAAACCGGGCTTGTTCTCCGCGGCCAGCGCCGCCTCGAGGCTGGTGCCGGCGCGGACCTTGGCGATGATCCGGTCGGTCGCCTGCTTGGCGAGGATCGCACCCTGCGCGCGCTTCCAGCCCGCGATTGCATCGTCGCGCACCTGCGCCAGCGCGGGGGCGGCGGCCTCCTCGATCTTGGCGACCTCGAAGATCACGAACTGCCCGCCCTCGACCGGCGCGAGCTGGGGCTTGCTCTCGTCCATCTGGAAGGCGGTCTGGAGCACCTGCGCGAGCTGCGGCACGATCTGCTTGCCCGCCTCGCCGAACACCTGTCCGTTGGCGAGCAGGCTCGGCGTGGTCTCGACCGTCAGCCCGTTGGCCTTGGCGACTTCGGCGAGCGCGGTGCCGCCGTCGATCTCGTTCTCGATCTCGGCGACGCGGTCGGCGGTGGCGGCGGCTTTCTTCTCGGCAGTGAGGGCCTCGGTGATCTCGGGCGTCGCCTGGGCGAGGCTGCGCGCCGGAGTGGCCTCGATGCTGTCGAGCCGCGCGACATACCAGCCGAGCGTGCCCTGAGCCGGTTCGATCATGCCGCCCTTGGCCGCCTTGAAGGCGTTCTGTGCGAAGGCAAAGCTGGTGGCGCCCGCCATCGTCTCGCGGTCCTGCGCCTCGAGCTTGGTGGCGGTGAACCCGGCCTCGCGCGCGGCGGTCTCAATCGGGGTGCCGGAGGCGATGCGCGCGGCGAGCGACTTGGCCGCGTCCTGCGTCGGGACGACGAAGGTGGTGACGCTGCGCTTCTCGCTCGCGGCATAGAGCGCGGCATCGCGCTTGTAGCGCGCGGCGATTTCGGCCGGGGTCGGGGTCGCATTGATCTTGAGGCTGTCACCGCCGAACACCGCAAAGCGCAGCGTGCGGCGCTCTGGGCGGATGAACTGGGTGCGGTTGTCCTTGTACCACGCGGCGAGCTGCGCCTCGGAAGGGTTGGCGGTCGGCGCGAAGGCGCTGCTCGGAATCAGTGCGATGGCACCTTTGCGCTTCTCGAGCACCAGCGCGGCATATTGGCGCGCGATCTTCTCGGGCAGCTGCGGAGCGACAACCGCCGAGCGCAGCAATTGCTGCTCGATCAACCCGTCCTCGAGATCGCGGCGGAAGGTCTGGGGGGAGAGGCCCGCGTTCTGGAGCGCGGCTTCGTAGACCTTCTGGTCGAACGCACCGGTCGCGCCCTGGAAGGCGGGGATCTTGAGGATTTCGCTGTTCACCAGGTTCTCGCCCGCGCGCAGGCCGTATTTCTGCCCGTATTCGCCGACGGTGTAGCGGTCGATCAGCTGCTTGATAACCGCATCGAGCCCGCCCTGGGCGACGAATTCAGGCATCGTCAGCGTCGGATTCTGCTGGCGGATGTTCCTGAGTTCGGTGTTGGCCGAGACCTGCACCTCGCTCAGCGGAATGTCGCGCCTGCCGACCACCGCCAGCTTGTCCCCGCCCGAGACGCCGGTGAAATTGGTCGAGGACAGGTCTCCGGCAGCAAAGGCGACCGCGATCAGCGCGAGAAAGGCCAGAACCAGCGGCAGGCCGACCTTCGAGGCGAAGAAGCGGCGGAAGAACGAAATCATGTGCGTGTCGATCCCATCGGGGGTGGCCGGGTGCGCCCGGCAATGTTCGGGCCAGCGCTTTATAGGCCCTGCGACCGCGCGGCAACAGGTTCGCGATGGTTTTGACAGCCGTGCCTTCCACGGCTAGCGGACGCGGGCCCGCGGCAGTACAGCAGAACCAGAATCATAGAGCCCGGCGGGCCCAACCCTCTCAATTTGCAGGAAGTGCAGGACTTGTCATGACCCGCCGACCCTATATCGTCGGAAACTGGAAGATGCACGGCACCCGCGCAATGCTCTCCGAAGCGCGCGCGATCGACCGTGCCGCACAGCGTCACATGAAGGTCGAGGTGGCGATCGCGCCGCCTTACACGCTGATCCATCCGATCCACCGCGAGGCCGAGCAGATCGCGGTCGGCGCGCAGGATTGCCACCACGAGGATGGCGGCGCGCATACCGGCGACATCTCGGCGGCGATGGTCGCCGATGCGGGGGCGAGCTTCGTGATCCTCGGCCATTCCGAGCGCCGCACCGGCCACGCGGAAAGCGATGCCGTGGTGCGCGCCAAGACCTCCGCGGCCTTCGCGGCGGGGCTCAAGGTGATCCTGTGCTGCGGCGAGAGCGCCGAGACCCGCGAATCGGGCAAGGCGGTGGCCTTCGTCAAGAAGCAGCTCAAGGCCTCGCTCCCCCCTGCCGACCAGCTTCCCGCCGACATCGCCGAGCGGCTGACCATCGCCTATGAACCGATCTGGGCGATCGGCACCGGCACGGCCGCCACCACCGACGACATCGCCGAGATGCACGGGGTGATCCGCGCGCTGCTGATCGAGCTGTTCGGGGCCGAGCAGGGCGCGGAGGTGCGCATTCTCTACGGCGGCTCGGTCAAGCCCGACAACGCGGCGGCGATCTTCGCCGTGCCGCACGTGGGCGGGGCGCTGGTCGGGGGCGCGAGCCTCACCGCCGACAGCTTCATGGGCATCGCGCTCGCCGCCAGCGAGCCGTTCGATAACTAGTCCGCGCAGCTCGCCCCGCGGGGCGGGCTTGCCGCGCGGCCTCCTCACGCCTACATGGCGGCCAACATTTGCAACCGGGTGACCCGCTCGCCCCCGCTTCGAGACGCTTTTCATGTCCCTGTTCATCTTCCTCACCGTGATCCAGGCCCTGGTGGCCGCCGCGCTGGTCGGCGTGGTGCTGATGCAGCGCTCCGAAGGGGGCGGGCTCGGCATCGGTTCGAGCCCGGGCGGCGCTTTCGGCGCGCGCGGGGCAGCGGACTTCCTGACCCGCACCACCAAGTGGCTTGCGGTCGCCTTCGTGACGCTCTCGATCCTGCTCGCCGCGCTCGCCGCGCGCGAGAACAGTGCCGGGACGGTCACCTCGACCCTCGATCGCAACGCGCCGGGCGCCGCGGCTCCGGCCAAGCCCGATCTGCTCGCCGATCCGGTCGTGCCCGCACCGGCCGCTCCTGCCTCGCAGGCGCCCGCCGAGCCCGCGCCTGCCGCACCCGCCAAGCAGTAATCCCGCCCCGGCAACCCCAGGCCTCGCGCCCCTTGCGGCGCGCGCTTTCGTGTTGCCAATCGCCCAGCCTGTGGATGGCGCCCTCAAGCGGGGCGCAATTCGCTTGCCCCGAATCCCTCCTGACGCTTAAGGCCCAACTCCCATGGCGCGGTTCATTTTCATCACCGGCGGCGTGGTCTCCTCGCTCGGCAAAGGTCTCATGGCAGCCTCTCTGGCGGCCCTCCTGCAGGCACGCGGCTACAAGGTCCGCATCCGCAAGTTCGACCCCTATCTGAACGTCGATCCGGGCACGATGAGCCCCTATCAGCACGGCGAGGTCTATGTGACCGACGACGGGGCCGAGACCGATCTCGACCTCGGGCACTACGAACGCTTCACCGGCGTTTCGGCGAGCCAGGCCGACAACATCACCTCGGGCCGGATCTATCGCGACATCATCGCCCGCGAACGCCGCGGCGACTATCTCGGCGCGACGGTGCAGGTGATCCCGCACGTCACCGACGCGATCAAGGAATTCGCGCTCGCCGACCAGGGCGATAACGACTTCATCCTGTGCGAGATCGGCGGGACGGTCGGTGACATCGAATCGCTGCCCTTCATGGAAGCGATCCGCCAGCTCAGGAACGAGCTCGAGCCGTTCCAGACCGTCAGCGTCCACGTCACGCTGGTGCCTTACATCAAGGCCGCGGGCGAGCTGAAGACCAAGCCCACCCAGCACTCGGTGCGCGAGCTCGCCGCGCTAGGGATCAAGCCCGACATCCTGCTGTGCCGCGCCGAACACCCGATCCCGGAGAGCGATCGCCGCAAGATCGCGCAGTTCTGCAACGTGCGCGCCGAGGCGGTGATTCCGGCGCTGGATGCGCCTTCGATCTACTCGGTGCCCGAGCAGTATCATGCCGAAGGGCTCGACCGCGAAGTGCTGCGCGCCTTCGGCATCACCGACGCGCCGGCGCCCGACCTCTCGGCATGGAAGGACGTGACCGAGCGGCACTTCAACCCCGAAGGCGAAGTCACCATCGCGGTGGTCGGCAAATATGTCGGCCTCCCCGATGCCTACAAGAGCCTCAACGAAGCGCTGGTCCACGGCGGGCTCGCCAACCGCGTCAAGGTCAACATCCGCTGGATCGACGCCGAAATCTTCGAAGGCGACGACGACAGCCAGATCATCGCCCAATTGGAGCCGATGCACGGCATCCTCGTCCCCGGCGGCTTTGGCGAGCGCGGGAGCGAGGGCAAGATCGCCAGCGTTCGCTTCGCCCGCACCCGCAACGTCCCCTTCTTCGGCATCTGCCTCGGCATGCAGATGGCCTGCATCGAGGGCGCGCGCGCGGCGGGGATAGCCGAAGCCTCCTCGACCGAGTTCGGCCCCACGTCAGAGCCCGTGGTCGGCATCATCACCGAATGGATGAGCAAGGAAGGCATCCAGCAGCGCGAGGAGGGCGGGGACCTCGGCGGGACGATGCGTCTGGGTGCCTATCCGGCCAAGCTCAGCCCCAACAGCCACACCTCGCAGATCTATGGCGGCGCCGAGCTGATCTCCGAGCGCCACCGCCACCGCTACGAGGTCAACAGCGCCTATATCGAGCCGCTCGAGAAGCAGGGCCTGATCTTCTCCGGCATGAGCCCCGACGGGCTGCTGCCCGAGATCGTCGAGCGGCCGGACCATCCGTGGTTCGTGGGCGTTCAGTTCCACCCCGAGCTGAAGTCGCGGCCCTTCGATCCGCACCCGCTGTTCGCCGGCTTCATCGCCGCCGCGCTCGAGCAGTCGCGCCTCGTCTGACACACCGGCGACTCGCGCGCTGCACGCCCGTGGCGGTGCCGCGGGCGCGCAGGCGCTTGCGCTTTTTTGCTCCCTGCCTGCGACCCCCTGTCACTTTTCACAGGTCATCCGGCCGCGTCCCGAGCGTCGCCTCACGGGGTGCGAGGGAGGTTCAAATCTCCTTTGCAATCCTTTGTTTCCCAACACGGACTTGACGTGTCGTTTCCATACAAGTTTTGCAGATAGGCCTTGCGCAACATTGCCATTCCGCATTAGACGCGGGGCTGGTTTTCACGGTTTTCTAGGAACTCGCGCGTTAGTTGACGCCGATGGCCGCATCGCATGGGCGAAAGCCCCGGGCAGGTCATTTGAACGGTGGCGATGCCGCGCAAGTTCTGCGATAACAGCTTGGCTGATTTTGTCCGTCTTCTGCGACCCGGACGGATAGGATCAGCCGAGGCGACGCAAGTCGCGGGGGCGGATCGCAAGATCCGCCCCCTTTGATTCTACGGTCTGTATTCGGAAGCGCCTCAGGCGGCGCTGGCGGTGTCTTCGCCTTCGCCCGTCGGCACGGCGGTGAGCGTCGGCGTGGTGCCACCGATCGCGATCTTGCGCGGCTTCATCGCATCGGGAACCTCGCGCACCAGATCGATGATCAGCAGGCCGTCAGCCAGGTCGGCTCGCTCGACACGCACGAAATCGGCGAGCTCGAACCGGCGCTCGAAGCCGCGGTTGGCGATGCCAACGTGAATAAGCTCGCCCGCGTCCTCGACCTCCTCGCGCTTCTTGCCCTGCACGACCAGCAAGTTCTGCTGCGCGGTGATGTCGATATCACCGGCGCGGAAGCCCGCCACGGCGAGCGTGATGCGATAATTGTCCTCGCCCCGGCGCGAGATGTTGAAGGGGGGGTAGTTGTCGCCGGCATTGAGGCGCGCCTGGTTCTCGAGCAGGTCGAACAACCGGTCGAAGCCCACGGTGGAGCGGCGGTAGGGAGTGAAATCGAAACGCGACATATTGGCAAATCCTCGTGATGAGCGATTCAACGTCTGACGCGGGCCTGCCGGATGCAGCACCCGCCTTGCCGCAGGGCGTTTCCCGAGACTGGCGAAACGCGGCGACTGTGCTTATCTGGTTTTGACGCAGACGCTTTCAAGAGGGACATGATGGCCGCCCCGCAAATCGACATTTATACAAAATTCGCCTGCCCCTTCTGCGTGCGCGCCAAGCGCCTGCTGTCCGAGAAGGGCGCGGTCTTCACCGAGCATGACATCACGCTGGGCGGCCCCAAGCGCGAGGAAATGCTCGCCCGTGCGCCGAACGCGATGACGGTGCCGCAGATCTTCATCGGCGAGACCCACGTGGGCGGGAGCGACGATCTCGCCGCGCTCGAGGCGGCGGGCAAGCTCGACGCGCTGTTGGCAGGATAGGGGCTGCCGGGCCGATGCCGAAGATCGCCATCCTCCAGATGACCTCGGGGATCGATCCTGAGGCGAATTTCACGGCGATTGCCGAAGCCGCGCGCGCGGCGGCAGGGGAGGGGGCAGCGATGCTCTTCACCCCCGAAATGTCGCTGCTGCTCGATCGCAACCGGGCGCGCGCGGCCCCGCATATCGTGGCGCAGGGCGAATCGCCCTTCGTGCCGCGCTTCGCCGCGCTGGCGGCCGAGACCGGCGTCACCATAGCGCTCGGCTCGATGGCGGTGGCGCACGAGGCGGGAGAGAAGAGCGCCAACCGCTCGATGGTCTTTGGGCCCGGCGCACCCGCGCCGATCACCTACGACAAGATCCACATGTTCGACGTCGATCTCGCCACCGGCGAAAGCTGGCGCGAGAGCAATGCCTATGAGGCGGGGCGCGCGGTGGTGACAGTTGAGGGCACGCCGGTCGGCCGTCTGGGGCTGGCGGTGTGCTACGACATGCGCTTCCCCGCGCTGTGGCGCGCGCTGGGCGACCGCGCCTGCGATTGCCTCGCCGTGCCCGCCGCCTTCACCCGGCCCACCGGCGCGGCGCACTGGCACGTGATGCTGCGCGCCCGCGCGATCGAGGCGCAGGCTTTCGTCGTCGCCGCTGCGCAAGTTGGCGTGCACGAGGACGGGCGCGAGACCTATGGCCACAGCCTCGTGGTCGATCCGTGGGGCGAGGTGCTGCTCGACATGGGCGGGGAGGAGGCGGGCCTTGCCTTCTGCGACATCGACCTTGCCCGCATCGCCGCCGTGCGCGCGCAGGTTCCGGCTCTTGCCAACCGCCGGGAAATCGCCACATCCTGATCTGACATGATCGTCTTTGACCTTGCTTGCACGGAAGGCCACCGTTTCGAAGGGTGGTTCGGCTCCTCGGGTGACTTCGAGGACCAGCGCGCGCGTGGGCTCCTGTGCTGCCCGTCCTGCGGGACGTCCGAGGTGACCAAGGCCCCGATGGCCCCGGCCGTGCCCGCCAAGGGCAACCAGCGGCAGGAGGTGCTCCCGCCCGAGGCGTCCCGGCCGATGGCCAATACCCCGATGCCGGCCGAGGTGCAGAAGGCGCTCGCCGCGCTCGCCAAGGCGCAGGCCGAGGCGCTCAAGCACTCCACATGGGTCGGCGACAAGTTCGCCGAGGAAACGCGCAAGATGCACTATGGCGAGCGCGACGAGGCCCCGATCCACGGGCAGGCCAGCCTCGCCGAAGCCAAGGCGCTGATCGAGGAGGGCGTGCCCGTCGCGCCACTACCGTTCCCCGTCGCGCCGCCCGAGAAACTCAATTGATTGGTCACGTCCGGCTGCTATTGGAAGCGGCGGGACCCCGTAGCTCAGCCGGATAGAGCACCAGATTCCTAATCTGGGGGCCGCGCGTTCGAATCGCGCCGGGGTCACCATCACTCCGCTTGTGCGAGCCTCTGCCAGCGCCGCTCGGCATGGAGCGAGAGAGCCACCACAATACAGCTCGTCGCCAGCAGCAGCGCGCAGGTTGCACCCCAGCCGCCAATGTCGAACACCGCCGTCCCCGCCGCGCTGCCGACCGCGCCGCCGACGAACATCGTCACGATGTAGCTGGTGGTGAGCCGCGTGCGGATTTCGGGGGCGAGGGTGAAGAGCGTCATGCGCCCGGTCACGTCCACTGTCGGGCCGACCAGATTGGTGATGAACAGCGGCACCGCGATGCTCCAGATGCTGAAGCCGAGGGGATAAAACAGCGCGATTCCCGCCAGCTGCACCAGCGCCGCCGCGATCCGCGCACGCCGGGGGCCGACCCGGTCCGCCCAGCGCCCGAGCCGCGGGGTGGTGAAGACGCTCACCGCCGCGATCCCTGCGAGGTAGCCGACATCATCGGTGCCGTAGCCCATCGCCGGGCCGGTGAGGTGCAGTGCCAGCGCGAGCCAGCTCGCCGTGAAGATCGCGAAGTTCAGCCCCTGGATCGCGGCCGAGATCCGCATGTCGGGATGCCGCGCGGCGAGGGTGAAGACCGAGGCTATCAGCGCGCCGTAACTCGCAGGTGGTTGCTTGGGGGCACCGGCTTCGCTCTTCATCGCGACCGGCAGGAAGGCGGTCACCGCGACCATCAGCGCGAGCGCGCAGACGTAGACCGTGTGCCAGTCGGCCCGCGCGGCGATGATCCCGGCGCTCACGCGCGCGACGAGGATGCCGAAGATCACCGCCGCGGTCAGCTGCGCCGTCACCGCTCCCAGCCGCTCGGGAGCGACGCGTTTGGAGGCGAAGGCGGGGATCAGATAGGGCGCGATGGTGAAGAAGCCGAGCAGGGTCGATGCGGCAGTGAAGGCGACGAAGCCGGGCGCAAGCACCATGCCCGCAAGGCACAGCGTCTGCCCCGCCACGAAGACGAGGCACAGCGTCCGGTTGGGGTAGAAATCCCCCAGCGGCAGCAGCAGCAGGATGCCGAGCGCCAGCGCCAGCTGGTTCAGCGCCGGCACCAGCCCGATCTCCGCCTCGCCGACCCCGAACCCGCGGGCGACCTCGCCGATGATCGGGTGGATGTAATAGGCGTTCGCCGTCACCACCGCGATGGTGAGCGCCAGCGCCCGCTCCTGCGTGCGGGTGAGGTAGGCGGGGGCGGGCGGGGTTTGGGTCAAGGCAGGAAACCGGCCTTCCGCGCCATGTCGATCACGCCCTGCGAGAGCGCCTCGGGGTGGTCTTCCTGGCTGAAATGCCCGCACTTCGCGAGCATCGCATGAGGCTGGCCCTCGGCGCCCCTGATCCGCCCGGTGAGCAGCGGCGCGGCGCGGCCGAGGACCGGATCATCCTCGCCGAACAGGGTGAGGAAGGGCTTGTCGAAACCGGCGAGCCCCTCCCACGCGGCGATGTTGTCGGCGACGCCGTCCTTGTCGTCCTCGATCGGCACCAGCTGCGGAAAGGCGCGCGCGCCCGCCTTGCTGGCCTCGTCGGGGAAGGGGGCGTCATAGGCGACGATCTCTTCGGGGGAGAGCCCGCTCTGGCAGCCGCGATGCATGATGCCCCCGATGCGGAATTCGGGCGAGGAGCGGGCGAACTCACGCCACGCGAGGAAGCCTTCCGACGCCTTGCCGCCGCCGGTGGGGAGGAAGGTGTTGCTGGCGACCACGAAGGCGAAGCGCTTGGGCTCCTGCCCGACGATCCTGAGGCCGAGCAATCCGCCCCAGTCCTGGCAGAACAGCCCGGCCACTTCTGGCACCACAGCGTTGCGCCACTGCTTGAGCCAGTCGACGTGGCGCGCATAGGTGTAGAAGCCCTGCGCGTCCGGCTTGTCGCTCTTGCCGAAGCCGATGAGGTCGGGCGCAAGGCAGCGGAAGCCTGCCGCCACCAGCAGTGGGATCATCTTGCGGTAGAGGTAGGACCACGAAGGCTCGCCGTGGAACAGCAGCAGCGGGGGCGCGTCCTTCGGCCCCTCGTCGAGATAATGCATCCGCGCGGTCAGCCTCTCGCCGAGGTCTATGGTCAGCCAGTTCTCCGCGAAGGGATAGTCGGGCAGGCTCTCGAAACGGGCGGGGTTGTGGGCGATGATCTGCATGGGCGCTCTCCCTCTTGCGGTTAGTCGGTAGCAGATCGAAACCGGATTGCCAGAGCAAGCGTCTTTCGCGAAAGCACCCAAATTCGTGAGGTGGACTTGAGGGGTGCGAGCGGGCAATCCCCGGCGCCACAAGGAGACTGACCCGTGCCGCAATCCGCCCATGAACCCGAGGAACTCGCCGAAATCCGCCGCGCGGTGCGTGCGCTGTGCGAGGGTTTTCCGGGGGAATACTGGCGCGCGAAGGATGCTGTACGCGAATACCCGGCAGAGTTCGTCGACGCGCTGACCAAGGCGGGCTTTCTCGCCGCGCTGATCCCGACCGAGCACGGCGGCAGCGGCCTCAGCCTCGAGGCGGCCTGTGTGATCATGGAGGAAATCCAGGCAAGCGGGTGCAACGGTTCGTCCGCCCACGCGCAGATGTACATCATGAATACCCTGCTGCGTTACGGTTCGCCCGAGCAGAAGGCGGCCTATCTGCCGCGCATCGCCAGCGGCGAGTTGCGCTTGCAGGCCTTCGGGGTGAGCGAGCCCACCAGCGGCACCGACACCTTGAGTCTCAAGACCCGCGCCGTGCGCGACGGCGACCACTATGTCATCAACGGCCAGAAGATCTGGACCAGCCGCGCCGAACATTCCGACCTCATGCTGCTCCTTGCCCGCACCACCCCGCGCGAGGAAGCGGCGAGCAAGACCGAGGGGCTCTCGATCTTCCTCGTCGACATGCAGGCGGCACTCCAGAGCGGCATGACGGTCAAGCCGATCCGCACGATGATGAACCACTCGTCCTGCGAGGTGTTCTTCGACGATCTGCGCATCCCGGCATCCGCGCTGGTGGGCGAGGAGGGGAAGGGCTTCCGCTACATTCTCTCAGGGATGAACGCCGAGCGCATCCTGATCGCCGCCGAATGCATCGGCGATGCAAAGTGGTTCATCGAAAAGGCGACCGGCTACGCGAAGGACCGGAGTGTCTTCGCCCGGCCCATCGGCCAGAATCAGGGCGTCCAGTTCCCGATCGCGCGCTGCTATGCCCAGATGCGCGCCGCCGAGCTCATGGTCCACCACGCCGCGCGGGTCTATGACGAGGGCGGCAATCCGGGGGAGGAGGCCAACATGGCCAAGCTCCTTGCCTCCGAAGCCAGCTGGGCGGCGGCCGACATGTGCGTCCAGACCTTCGGCGGTTTCGGCTTTGCCGAGGAATACGACGTCGAGCGCAAGTTCCGCGAGGCGCGGCTCTACACGGTCGCGCCGATCTCGACCAACCTCATCCTCTCCTACCTCGCCGAGCACGTGCTGGGCCTGCCCCGGTCTTACTGAAATCGCGACGATGCTCACCGGTTTATTGCGCATTGCAGCGCATTCCCCTTGCGGCGCGGGGCCAAGTGTGATTCTGTGAACCTGACGTTGCGCGCGGGATTGCGCAGCGAGGGGGACTCGGGTTTTTCCGACATGCGCAAACCGGTGAAGGAAAGCAGGCTGAAGCGGGTCGTGGCGCTGGTCGCGCTGCTGCTGATCGGAGGCTTTGCCGTCGCCGGCCCGACTGGGCTGCTGGCATGGAGCGAGAACGCCTCCGCACTCGAAGCCCGCAAGGCCGAGATCGCCAAGCTTACCGAAAAGCGCGATGGCCTGCGCAACCGCGTGATGCTGCTCGATCCCGACGCGGCCGATCCCGATCTCGCCAGCGAACTGGTGCGCGACCAGCTCGGCGTGATGCGCGAGGACGAGGTCGTGATCACGCTCGACGACGAGTAAGCGCGCCGCAATTTGCCGATTGCCCTGATTTCGTATGCGCGTGCGATTTTCTGCAACGCCTTGCCGTTGCGTCACCCCCGCTAGCCTGCCTATAGAGCAAGGCATTGGACGGCGTTTCTCCTCCCCATGAGCGCGCCACAGTGAGGGATACTGGTCTTGGCGAAAAAGCCCGCAAAAGGGTCCGCAACTGCTGCGGACGATGCCGATTTCATTCTGCATTCGCTGCAGGAGGCCTTCGAGGCGAACAAGCGCTACGCCGCTTCCGAAGCCGAGATGCTCGAATTCTACCGCCAGATGCTGCTCATCCGCCGTTTCGAGGAAAAGGCGGGGCAGCTTTATGGTCTCGGCCTGATCGGCGGGTTCTGCCACCTCTATATCGGGCAGGAAGCGGTCGCGATCGGCTTGCAGTCGGCGCTCGACAATGACCGCGACAGCGTCATCACCGGCTACCGCGACCACGGCCACATGCTCGCCTACGGGATCGATCCCAAGGTGATCATGGCCGAGCTGACCGGCCGCGAGGCCGGGATCTCGAAGGGCAAGGGCGGGTCGATGCACATGTTCTCGACCGAGCACAAATTCTACGGCGGGCACGGCATCGTCGGCGCGCAGGTGGCGCTGGGCGGTGGCCTTGCGCTCGCGCACCAGTACAACGAGGACGGCGGGCTGTGCCTTGCCTATTTCGGCGACGGCGCGGCCAACCAGGGCCAGGTCTACGAGACCTTCAACATGGCCGCCCTGTGGAAGCTGCCGATCGTCTTCGTGATCGAGAACAACGGCTATGCGATGGGCACGGCCGTGCGGCGCGGCTCGGCCGAGACCGAGTTCTACCGCCGCGGCACCGCCTTCCGCATCCCCGGCATGAAGGTCAACGGCATGGACGTGCTCGAAGTGCGCGCCGCCGCCGAAGTCGCTTTCGCCCATGTCCGCGCCGGCAAGGGACCGGTGCTGATGGAGTGCAACACCTACCGCTACCGCGGCCATTCCATGTCCGACCCCGCCAAGTACCGCACCCGCGAGGAAGTGCAGGAACAGCGCGATCACCATGACCCGATCGAAGGTCTGAAGAAGACCCTGATCGCAGGCGGCAAGACCGAGGAGGATCTGAAGGCGATCGACAAGGCGATCCGCGCCGATGTCGCTGCCGCAGCCGATTTCGCCGAAACCTCGCCCGAACCGGCGCCGGGCGAACTCTACACCGATGTTCTCGTGGAGGAGTATTGAGCCATGGGGATCGAACTGAAGATGCCGGCCCTCTCGCCGACGATGGAGCAGGGCACGCTCGCCAAGTGGCTGAAGCAGGAAGGCGACCGGATCGAACCGGGCGACATCATCGCCGAGATCGAGACCGACAAGGCGACGATGGAGTTCGAGGCGATCGATGAAGGCGTGCTCGAGAAGATCCTTGTGCCTGCCGGGACCGAGGACGTGGCCGTCGGCGCGGTGATCGCGCTGATCGCGGGGGAAGGGGAGGCGGCTGCGCCTTCGCCCGCTCCTGCTGCCGAGCCTGCTCCTGCGGCGACGCCCGCTCCGGCCCCGGCACCCAAGGCCGAGAAGCCCGCTGCGGCTGCCCCTGCCGCCGATCCGGCCATTCCCGCCGGCACCCAGCTCGTCAGCATCACCGTGCGCGAGGCGCTGCGCGATGCGATGGCCGAGGAAATGCGCCGCGACCGCCGCGTCTTCGTGATGGGTGAGGAAGTCGCCGAGTATCAGGGCGCCTACAAGGTCACGCAGGGCCTGCTCGACGAGTTCGGGCCGAAGCGCGTCATCGACACGCCGATCACCGAATACGGCTTTGCCGGCATCGGCACCGGCGCGGCGATGGGGGGCCTGCGTCCGATCGTCGAGTTCATGACCTTCAACTTCGCGATGCAGGCGATCGACCACATCATCAACTCGGCCGCCAAGACCAATTACATGTCGGGCGGCCAGATGCGCTGCCCGATCGTCTTCCGCGGGCCCAACGGCGCGGCGAGCCGCGTCGGTGCGCAGCACTCGCAGAACTACGGGCCGTGGTATGCCAGCGTGCCCGGCCTGATCGTCATCGCGCCCTATGATGCGGCCGATGCCAAGGGCCTGATGAAGGCCGCGATCCGCTGCGAGGATCCGGTCGTGTTCCTCGAGAACGAGCTTGTCTATGGCCGCAGCTTCGACGTGCCCGATGTCGAGGATTATGTCCTGCCGATCGGCAAGGCGCGGGTTGTGCGCGAGGGCAAGGACGTCACCATCGTCACCTACTCGATCGGCGTCGGCCTCGCGCTCGAAGCGGCGAACACGCTGGCGGGCGAGGGGATCGATGCCGAGGTGATCGACCTTCGCACCCTGCGCCCGCTCGACAAGGACACCGTCCTGAAGAGCCTCGCCAAGACCAACCGGCTGATCGTGGCCGAAGAGGGCTGGCCGGTCTGCTCGATCGCGTCCGAGATCGTCGCGATCTGCATGGAGGAGGGCTTCGACCACCTCGATGCGCCGGTGCTGCGGGTGTGCAACGAGGACGTGCCGCTGCCCTATGCCGCCAATCTCGAAAGGCTCGCGCTGATCGATGCCGCGCGCATCGCCGAGGGCGCGCGCAAGGTGTGCTACAAGAAGTAGGGCGGCGTCCGGCGCCGCCCGACCGGATCAGGTCGGGCGGTTCGCCGAATAGACGTTGCAGCGCGCGACCGGGCCGCCGGTGTAGAGCTGCGACAGATCGCGGTTGTCGCGCACGTTGAACGCGGCGGTGTAGACGATCTGCTGGTTGTCGAAGAGGTTCATTGGGGTCACCGAGCGGAAGTTGTAAGCGACCTCGACGAACATCACCGCGGTGCCGACCGATGCCGTGATGTAGCGCCCCGGCACGCCCATGCCCGGGAACGAGGTCCCGGTCGCGCCGGCGCCTTGCACGCCGAAGCTCGAGTTGTAGTTCTTGGCGCCGCGGCAGCGCTGCCATGCGATCCACTGCCCGCCCTGCGCGTTCTGCTGGAGGCTGGAGACGATGATCCGGCCCTGCTGGTAGATCGCGATGTTCTCGCCCAGCTTTTCGGCACCCATCAGGGTGTCGACCACGTCGCGCTCGTAGACGCGGCGGGCGGCTAGGGTATCCTCCTCACCCACGCGCGAGGCGTTGTCCGCGACCTGCATCGCGATCTGGCTGACCTGGAGGTGTGCGATCACGAGCGAGGCGGTGTCGGTTCCGAGCATCCCCATGCCCAGCACCAGCGGTGCCGCGAAGGCGAATTCGACCATCGCGAGGCCCGAGCAATCCTGCTTCAGGCTGCGCATCGTCTGGCGGATCGTATGACGGAGCGGGCGGGTCATCAACAATTCCTCACAGTCGGGCTGAGATTGCTTCCCGCGTCGAAGGGCTGACGCCGCAGCACCGTCGTGGCCGACAAGGTCACGTTGGCGGGCAGGCCGATCATCCCGAACATCGGAAACAGCCGCGGGTAGGTGACGTTGGTGGTATAGAGCATGACGTCACGGGCGGCGCCGAGACCGCCCTGACCACGGTAGACGTCCCAGCTCGAGTTGTTGTTCTCGTCCTGGTACGGCTCGCCGTTATTGCAGGTGCCGTTGTTGTCGGTATCGGTCCACTCTTCGCGCTCGTTGACGTTCTTGAAGTCGTCGAAGGCGGTCTTGGTGAAGGTGATCGTCGCGCCGTTGGGCATCACCGCACGGATCTGGTCCTGCACGCGGTTGTCGAGCGCCGTCTCGTTGACCGCAGCCGATTCCAGCGTGTAGTCGCGCGCCGCCTTCTGCACCGCGCCGTAGAGCACTGCGCTGGTGTATTGCGTATGCGCGATGTCGAACAGGCCCATCAGCATCAGGATGAGGACCGGTCCGACGATCGCGAACTCGACCAGCGTGACGCCTTCGCGGTTCCGCCGCAGATTGCGCAGCACCGCGCGGGCAATGAAGAACCGCCGCCGCATCATTGCGTGAGCCTCAGCGCGGCGATCTTCTGCGCGATCTGCCGGAACTGCTCGGTGAGCGTGGCATTGTCAGCCGCCTGGAACGCACGGCCGGGCGAGGCGCAGTCGATCAGGTTCTGAGTCAGTGTGGTCCCGAAGGCCACGACCCAGACCGTGATGTTTTCCTGCTCGGCGGCATTGCAGATCGCCTGCAGACGCGCGGCACGGCGGTTGAACTCGGTGGTGCTGTTGCCGTCGCCGGTGATGCGGCGATCCCACCATTCGACCCCGTGGGTCGAGTAGTTCTCGACGTTGTTGACCTGCGCGCCATCGGTCATGAACACGATGTGGCGCGAGATCGTTTCGCCATTGGGCGCCGAGTTGTTGTCGGCCGCGAACATTCCGCGCGGCGAGATGAAGCGGGCGCCCCACAGCATGCCGATGTCATGGTAGGTGTTGCCGCTGGCCTGCAGCGAGTCGACATAGGACTGCAGGTCGCCACGGGTCATTTCGGCCATTCGGCGCGCGGCCCGCGGGCACACCCAGCCGGGGCGCGCCAGATTGCCCGTCGTGAAGATATAGCTGTTGGTGTTGGTGCCCGAATTCTCGCGCTTCCACACCGCGTCGAACAGCGCCGGCTTCCAGCGCTGCGTTTCGTTGGCGGGCACGAGATTGATGTTGAGATCGAAGGCGTTGGCCGGGATCGGGCTGTAATTGTCGGTCTGGACGGTGTTGGGTTCCTCGATGCAGCCGGACCAGTTGACGCGGGTCATCGTCCCATTGGCGCCGATCGGCAGGTCGATCGAGTTGTTGCTGTAAAGACTCGCGAGGTTGACCGACTGCCAGCCGGGGGGGCTACCGGCGGGGTTGACGATGGTGCAGGGGTCTGCGGCACCAGTGGTCACCTGGCAATAGACCCAGTCGCGGAACTGCGGGGTGAGGTCGGCCTCGGTGGCCCGACGCGTCTTGCGCACGCGCCCGCGACAGCCCGCGCGGTTCCACCAGTCTCCACCGCCCCACTGGTTCGCCACGATCACCGGCGTAGCAAACACCTGCCAGGTCTGGTTATCGCCATTGACGTTGACAGTGTAGGTCCCGGGCAGGGTGGCGGTGCAGAAGGTCGCAGCCGTGGTCGCGTTCGTTCCGTCGGTGCGGAAGCGGTAGTCGTTGGTGTTGCTGGAATTGAAGTTCGAGGTCGAACGCGGCAGGAATTCGTCCCCGTCCGACACCAGGATCGTGTCGCCGACGTTTCCGCCCGGCAGGACCGCCGGATTGTAGCGCGCAACCCGCGTCTGGTAGCGGTTGCTGCTCGCCATGTGGGCGGTCGGGATCGAGAAGCCGACATTGACCTGCTGCGAATAGGGCACGATGCCGTAGCGCACCTGTGCTGTCGGAGAGGAGGCGCTTTCCACGGTATCGTAGAAGCTCATCACCGCCGCGCGCATGCCGACGATCTTCGAGCCGGGACCCGAGTTGCAGCCGCCGCTTGCGGGGCAATCGGCCATCGAGCCGGTCACGTCGAGCACGAACATGATGTCGGTGTTGGCGATGTTCACTTCGGCCTGGCAGGTGACCGAGATCGGAAACTGGGTGTAGCCGAAGGCCGCCATGATGGTCGAGGGCAGGGTTCCGCTCGCGGTGCCGGTCACCTTGCCCGCCGAGTCGGCGGTGTAGTTGCGCGTGCGGTTGGTGACGCCGAAAATGCCGTCGTTGAAGTTCTGGTCGAAGAAGTTGAGGCCCTGGGTGCGCGCCTCGGCGCTCATTACCGTCGTCGGCATCGCCCGGCGCGCGGCCAGCGCCCCGGCGTCGCACGCGGCCTGCATGCGCGCGGCTGCCATGTAGTAACGGCTCGCGTCGATACCGCCGCCGACCATCGCCATCATCGGGATCAGCGATGCGGCAGCGATCGCGAGCGTGTTGGCGGTTTTGTCGTGCAGCAGCTTGTGCAAGAACGACGTTCTGGCCTGCATTTCTCGCCCCATCGCTTCGGTGCCCTTCCCCGTCGCCCGCACAAAAATCGCGCGGGCATTCCAGATGCAGCCTCAGCCCTTAACCCGGTTGGGTAAGCGGATTGCCAAAGATCATGGTTAACAAAATCTTGCCGCGCTCACGGGGGTCTGCCACGGGCCAAGGCGTGCCGCGCCGGGACAGTTTGCTTGCCAAACGGGCAGGCGCGCGGCTAGGCGCGGCCGCGTGACGAGCGAGGCCCCCGATCCCCTGCCGCCGGAAGCCGAACTGGCCCTCGCCTGGAGCGCGCCAAAGGTTCGCGGTGCGTTAAGCATAGCTCTTCAGCTTGACCGCAGGCTGGCGCGGATCGTCGGGCGCACGCAGGAGCCTATGCTCGGCCAGATGCGCCTTGCCTGGTGGCGCGAGGCGCTCGGCAAGCCGGTGGCGGAGCGCCCGCGCGGCGATGCGGTGCTCGACGGGATCGGCCAGCACTGGCAGGGCCGCGAGGCGTTTCTGGCGCAAATGGTTGATGGCTGGGAGGTTCTGGTTACCGCCGAAAACCTCGGTCCCGCCGAGGCCGAAAGCTTCGGCGCGGGGCGCGGCGCCTTCTTTGCGGGGCTGGCCGATGAAGCAACCGCAGGCCGGCTTTCCGCAGCAGGCCGGCGCTGGGCGCTCGCCGATGCGGCCGCGGGGGTTTCCGACCCCGAGGAATGCGCCACGCTGGTCGCGGCCGGGCTGGCGGTGGCGAGCCCGGCGGGCCGCATCCCGCGCGCGCTCAGAGGGCTGGCGGTGCTCGAGGCGCTGGCCTTGCGCGGCCTCTCTCGAGGGGGGCGGCCGCTGATGGAAGGGCGGGGCGCTTCGCTCGCCGCGCTGCGGGCCGCTATCTTTCGCGCCTGATTACGTGTATTTACGGCAGCGCTGATAGCTTCGAAAGGGGGGCAGACCCTTGCGACAGGCGGTGCTGGGAGTGCTGGGGGGCTTGGCCCTTGCCGGAGTGGGCGTGTTCTGGTGGCAGGGCCGCGCCGAAATCGAACGCGGCGCCCCGCCGCCCGCAGTGGCACCGGCCAAGCCCGATCCGATGCAGCTTCCCATCGCCGATCCGGGAAGCCTGAAGGGCCCCGCGCCCCCGGAAATGAGCGAGCTCGGCAAGGAGGAGCAGCGCTTCTTCCGCTATGACCGCAACCGCGACCGCGTCATCACCCGCGACGAGATGCTCTCCACCCGCACTGATGGCTTCCGCAGCCTCGACAAGGACGGGAACAACCTTTTGACCTTCGAGGAATGGGCCGTGACCACGGTCGATCGCTTCGGCAAGGCCGACAAGGACGGCGATGGCAAGCTGACCCCGCGCGAATTCGCCGCGACCGCGCCCAAGCCGGCGGTGAAGAAACCGGCGTGCAAGTGCTGATCGGCTAGGCCGCCACAGCCTCGCGGTTGGCGGCAATCCAGCGCGCGAGGTCGTCCTTCGCGCGCGAGGTGTAGGCCTCCTTGCGCACCTTCTTGCCGACCTCGTGAAGCGGCGGGAAGAGGCCGAAATTGACGTTCATGGGCTGGAAGGTCTCGGCCTCGGCATCGCCGGTAATGTGGCTGAGCAGCGCGCCAAGTGCGGTGGTAGCTGGGAGCGGCTGCCATGCGCGGCCCGCCAGTTCGGCCGCCGTCATCAGCCCCGCGACAAGCCCGATGGCCGCGCTCTCGACATAGCCCTCGCAGCCCGTCACCTGGCCCGCAAAGCGGATATGCGGCGCGGCCTTCAGTCTGAGCTGGCGGTCAAGCACTTCCGGCGAGTTGAGGAAGGTGTTGCGGTGCAGCCCGCCAAGCCGCGCGAATTCGGCGTTCTCCAGCCCGGGGATGGTGCGGAACAGCTCGATCTGGGCCGCATACTTCAGCTTGGTCTGGAAGCCGACCATGTTCCACAGCGTGCCGAGCTTGTTGTCCTGCCGCAGCTGCACCACGGCATAGGGCCAGCGGCCCTGCGGGAATTCGGGCGTCACATCGAAGGGATTGTCGAGCCCCACGCCCTTCATCGGCCCGAAACGCAGGGTCTCGACCCCGCGCTCGGCCATCACCTCGATCGGCATGCAGCCGTCGAAATAGGGCGTGTCCTTCTCCCACTGCTTGAACTCGGTCTTCTCGCCCTCGATCAGCCCCTTGTGGAAGGCGAGGTATTGCTCCTGCGTCAGCGGGCAGTTGATGTAATCGCCGCCTTCGTTCGAGGCCTCGGTCCGCTTGTTCCAGCGCGACTGGATCCAGACCTTGCTCATGTCGATCGAATCGTAGTGCACGATCGGCGCGATGGCATCGAAGAAGGCGAGCCGTTCGGAGCCGGTCGCGCGCACGATGCTGCCCGCGAGCGCCTCGGCGGTCAGCGGCCCCGTGGCGACGATAGTGAGACCCGCTTGCGGCAATTCGTCCACCCGCTCGCGCACGATGGTGACTTTGGGGTGCTGGGTGAGGGCTTTCTCGACCTCGGCCGAGAACACATCCCGGTCAACCGCCATCGCGCTGCCCGCCGGCACCCGCGCCACGTGCCCGGCGCGCATCACCAGCGAATCCAGCTGACGCATCTCGTGGTGCAGCAGCCCCACGGCGTTCTTGGTGTCGTCGTCCGAGCGGAAGGAGTTGGAGCACACCAGCTCGGCGAGGCCATCGGTCTGGTGCGCCGGGGTCATCTCGCCGCTCCCGCGCATCTCCGACAGACGCACCTTCGCGCCCGCCTGCGCAAGCTGCCACGCAGCCTCGCTCCCGGCGAGGCCGCCGCCGATTATGTGCACATCGTGGGAAGTCGCGTGTCGGGTCATGGTGAGCCGCGTAATTGCGTGATAGCCCCCCGGCAAGCCCCAAGGGCCTTTGGATGGGAATGGCGGGAATGGCGAAAGCTGCTTTGATCGAACAGAGGCCGTGGCTGCTGGCGAGCGTGGCCGCCTCGCTCGCCTACTATTTCCTGCGCGACAATCCGGTGGGAGAGGGCACATGGGGCCTGGCCTTGAAGGGGGCGAGCGTCGGCCTGCTGGCGCTCTATGTCGCGCTGCGCGTGCCGGAGGGCAAGCATCGCGGCGACGGCTTCCTGCTGGTCGGCGCGCTGGCGCTGGCGGCCTGCGGCGATGTTGCGATCGAGCTCGATTTCCTGACCGGTGGCGCGTTCTTCGCCGCCGCCCATGTGGTCGCCGTGGGTCTCTACCTCAGGAACCTGCACAAGCGCCCCTCGCCGGTGCAGAAGCTGATCGGGGCGGTGCTGCTCGTCGGCACCCCGCTGGTGAGCTGGCTGCTGAGCGGCAATGCGCAGATCGCGATCTATGCCGCCTTCCTGGGCAGCATGGCGAGCGCCGCTTGGATGAGCCACTACCCGCGCTACCGTGTCGGCACGGGGGCGGTGCTGTTTGTCATCAGCGACTGGCTGATCTTCGCCAGAATGGGTCCGCTCGATCTCGAGCCCGCCAACACGATCCTGATTTGGCCGCTCTACTACGCAGGCCAGCTGATGATCGCGACCGGGATCATCCAGTGCCTGCGGGGCGAGCAACCGGTCCGGTAGACCCGCACGCGCGGCGGGCCGGATCGCGGCCTCGGCCCCGCTCTGCTATGGTCGGCAGCCTTGCGAGAGGGTCCTGCCATGATCGACCATATCGGCCTTGCAGTCGGCGACATCGCCCGCAGCCGCGACTTCTATGATGCCGCGCTAGCGCCGCTCGGGATGCGCCTGCTCGTCACCATCGACCCCGCCCAGACCGCCAGCGGCGGGAGCGCGCTCGGCTACGGCCCCGAGGGCGATCCGCTGTTCTGGATCGGCGACCAGGAGCGGGTGGGGGAGGGCAACCACATTGCCTTTCGCGCGCCCAGCCATGCGGTGGTCGACGCCTTTCATGCCGCCGCCCTCGCCGCAGGCGGGCGCGATCACGGCGGCCCGGGGCTGCGGCCGCAATACGGGCCGGATTATTACGCGGCCTTCGTGCTTGATCCGGACGGGCACAACATCGAAGCCGTGTGCCGCCCGGGTCCGCCATCACCCGGCTAGATCGGGGGCGCCTTCCGCAGCGGGCGCCTCGTCCTCGTCCTCGCCCGCATCATCGATCAGCGCGGCGCCGACGATGTGCTCGTTCTCGGCGACGTTGAAGATGCGCACGCCCGAGGAGCCGCGGCCCGAAATGCTGAAGCCCTTGTGCTCCTCGAACCCGCCCTCGATGAGGTGGCGGAAATCGATCCCGAGGCGGATCAGCTTGGCCTGATCGGTCACCAGCATCAGCTGCGAGCCGTGCTTCACGGGGAAGCTCGCCACAACCGGCCCGTTCCTTTCAGGATTGCTTTCCGGCGTCCCGATATTGGTGATCCCTTGCCCCCCGCGCGCGGTGGTGCGGTATTCGTAGGCCGAGGAGATCTTGCCATAGCCGTTGGCGGTGATGGTGAGGATGAACTCCTCCGCCTCGGCCATCGCCGCTTGCTTGTCGGCGGGGAGGGTGGGGACGGCATCGTTGTTCTTCCACGCGGCAGCGCGAAGGTAGGCCTCGCGCGTTTCCATGTCGGCGGTGAGCGGATCGACCACCGCCATGCTCACGACCTTGCCGCCCTTCTTGAGGCTCATTCCGCGCACGCCGATACCGGTGCGGCTCTTGGTCTCGCGCGCGTCGGTGGCGGAAAAGCGGATCGCCTTGCCGGCGTCGCTCGCAAGGAAGATCTGCTGGTCCTCGGTCAGCAACTGCACCCCGATTAACCGGTCGCCCGAACCTTCGACGAAGCCCATCGCATATTTCCCTGCGGTGGGAATATTGGCGAAGGCGTCCATCGAGTTGCGACGGACCATGCCCTGTTCGGTGGCGAAGACGATGTTGAGGTTGGCCCAGGTCGCCTCGTCCTCAGGCAGCGGGAGGACGTTGGTGACGCGCTCCTCGTCGCCCAAGGGCAGAAGGTTGACCATCGGGCGGCCCTTGGTCTGGGGCCCGCCTTCGGGCAGCTTCCACACCTTCATGCGGTAGACGCGGCCGGTGTTGGTGAAGAACAGCACGGGGTTGTGGGTCGAGGTGACGAAAAGCTCGACCACCGCGTCCTCGTCCTTGGTCGCCATGCCCGAGCGGCCCTTGCCGCCGCGCGCCTGGGCACGGAAGGCGTCCAGGGGCGTGCGCTTGATGTAGCCGCCGTGGGTGACGGTGACGACCATGTCCTCGCGCTCGATCAGGTCTTCGTCTTCCAGACCATCCCATGCAGGGGCGATTTCGGACAGGCGCGGGGTGGCGTAGGTGGCGCGGATTTCCTCAAGCTCGGTGCGCATCACGCCATAGAGCTTCACGCGGTCGGCGAGGATCGACAGGAATTCCTCGATCGAGAGCGCCAGTTCCTTCAGCTCGTCGCCGATCTCGTCACGGCCCAGCGCGGTCAGGCGGTGGAGGCGCAGTTCGAGGATCGCCTTCACCTGCCGCTCGGACAGGCGATAGGTACCGCCGTCCTGCTCGGCATCGGGCTCGATCGCCTCGACCAGACGGATATATTGCGCGATGTCGCCGATCGGCCACTCCTTGGCGAGCAGCTTGGCACGCGCCTCGGCCGGATTGCGGGCCGAACGGATCATTGCCACGACCTCGTCGAGGTTCGAGACCGCGACCACCAGACCCAGCAACAGGTGCGCCCGTTCACGCGCCTTGTTCAGCTCGAACTTGGTGCGGCGGGTGATGACCTCCTCGCGGAACGTGATGAAGCTCTGCACGATATCGCGCAGGGTGAGCGTTTCGGGGCGCCCGCCGCGGATCGCCAGCATGTTGGCCGGGAAGCTCGACTGGGCGGGGGTGTGGCGCCAGATCTGGTTGAGCACGACCTCGGGGGTCGCATCGCGCTTCAGGTCGATCACCACGCGCACGCCCTCACGCGAGCTCTCGTCGCGGATGTCGCTGATGCCCTCGATGCGCTTGTCCTTGGCGGCCTCGGCGATCTTCTCGACGAGGCCCGACTTGCCCACCTGATAGGGGATCGAGGTGAAGACGATGCTCTCGCGCCCTTCGCTCTTGGCGCCGCGGGTGCTTTCGATCTCGTGGCGGCAGCGCATCAGGATCGAGCCGCGCCCGGTGGTGTAGGCCATCCGCGCGCCGTGGGTGCCGAGGATCAGGGGGGCAGTGGGGAAATCGGGGCCGGGGATGAACTTGATGAGCTCTTCCGAGGTGATGTGCGGGTTCTCGATGAAGGCTATGCAGCCGTCGATCACTTCGCCGAGGTTGTGCGGCGGCACGTTGGTCGCCATGCCGACCGCAATCCCGCCCGCGCCATTGACCAGCAGGTTGGGGAAGCGCGCGGGCAGCACCGTCGGCTCCTTGCGGCTGCCGTCATAGTTGTCGGTGAAGTCGACCGTGTCCTTGTCGAGATCGTCGAGCAGGCTGTTTGCCACCCGCGCCAGCCGCGCTTCGGTGTAACGCATCGAGGCCGGGGGATCGGGGTCCATCGAGCCGAAATTGCCCTGACCGTCGATCAGCGGCACGCGCATCGACCAGTCCTGCGTCATGCGCGCAAGGGCGTCGTAGATCGCGCTGTCGCCGTGGGGGTGGTAGTTACCCATCACGTCGCCGACGATCTTGGCGCTCTTGCGATAGGGGCGGCCGGCGACGAAGCCGCCTTCCTGGCTGGCGAAGAGGATGCGGCGGTGCACCGGCTTCAACCCGTCGCGCACATCGGGCAGCGCGCGGGAGACGATGACGCTCATCGCATAGTCGAGATAACTCGTCTTCATCTCGTCGACGATGTCGACGCGGTCGAAGCCGGGAACCGGGCTTGCGGGGGAATCGAGAATGTCGCTGTCGTCGCTCAAGGTCGGGGCCGTTTCTGTGAGTGTTGGCGTGCCGTATCAGGCGGGCCGGCCATAGCAGGGCCGGAAGGTTCCCTCCATTTAGGCACATGCCCGCAGTTTCGCCACAGCAGCAGCGGAACAAAGCACGAACCACGCTCTTTTTTCCACACTTGCAGACCGCCACCTGAAGGAGAGGCGGCGGGGGCATTCAAAGCCCGTTCAGCACGGCGCGCCTAGCGGGAATTGCAAATTCCGTGCGAGCCGTTCAAAGGCGAGCGCGGAAGTTCGCCGCAAGGCCCGACGCCGATCGACTGGCCGGACTTGCGCTTCTTGTGGAGGATGCATTGACCAATATCTCTTCGCCCCGTCGTCCGGCCGCGCTCGCGCGCCAGTTCGCGCTTGCCGTGGCGCTGGCCGCCGGCACCGCCATGCTCGCCGTTCCCGGTTTTGCCGACGCGGCCTATGCGCAAAAGAAGAAGAAGGGCGAGGAAGCCGAAGCTGGCAAGCCCGTCTACACCCCGGCCTTCGTCAAGGCCTACCAGCCGCTCGACGCCAAGCTCAAGGCCCCCGGCGCCAATGTCGCGTCCCTCAAGCCCGAGATCATGGCGCTGGTCCCGCTCGCGGCGACCGCGGACGACAAGCTCGCGCTCGGCGGCCTGCTGTTCAACGCCGGGATCACCGGCAAGGACTATGCGCTCCAGCTCCAGGGCGCGGAAATGATGCTGGCCAGCGGCAAGACCAAGCCGGAAGACACGGGCCGCTACAATGTCGTGGCCTTCCAGCTCGCCAACGAGCTGAAGGACTACGAAAAGGCACGCACCTATCTCCAGAAGGCGATCGACCTCGGCTACACCGCTCCGAACCTTTCGGTTTCGGACCTGCAGATGAACATGGCCGAGCTCTTCTTCACCGAGGATCGCAACGAGGAAGGCCTCAAGTACCTCCTCGATGTGATCGCGGCCAAGAAGGCGGCGGGCCAGACGGTCGATGCCAAGCTCTACCGCCGCGGGGTCTCGGTGGCCTATACCAACGAGATCGTGCCGCAGGTCTATGACTTCGTCGAGAGCTGGGTCGCCGATTACCCGTCGCCCGAGAACTGGCGCGATGCTGTCAACCTGACGCGCAATCTCAACGATTTCGACGGGCCGGTGCTGCTCGATCTGCTGCGCCTCGGCAAGAAGATCGGTACGCTCAAGGAAAAGAACGACTACATCATCTACATCGAATCCGCAGACCCGCGCCGTCTGCCTTCGGAAGTGAAGGAAGTGATCGAAGACGCCTATGCCAAGGGCGCGATCCCCAAGGGCAGCGACAGCTGGGTCGAGGAGCAGTACAAGTCCGCCAGCGGCCTCGTCGCCGCCGACCGGGCTGCGCTGCCGACGCTCGAGCGCGATGCCAACGCCCCCACCGCCAAGCTGCGCACTGTGATGGCGGCGGGCGACACCTTCCTCAGCTATGGCGAATATGCCAAGGCTGCAGGCTTCTACGAGAAGAGCCTGACGCTCGCCGATGCGGACCGCGACGCGTCGCTCACGCGCCTCGGCATCGCGCAGCTGGGTGCCGGCAATGCCGAAGCGGCGGTTGCGACCTTCAAGCAGGTCTCGGGCGCGCGCGTTCCGATCGCGCGGCTGTGGACGGCCTATGCCGAGCAGAAGGCTGCCCCGGCCACCGGCGGCTGACCGGACGCCATCACGGCTGAACATCGCTAGAGCGCCGGGCGGGCCACCGCTCCGGCGCTCTTTTTTGTCAGGACGCGGTGCCACAATTGCAAGCGCCCCTGCGCTTGCGGCAGCGGCTGCACGCGCCTAAATGGCACCCATGAACGACCTCTCCAGCCCGCCGCAGCCGAGCGCTCCCGAAGACCGGCCAGCCCGCCAGCGCAAGCCCGACTGGATCCGCGTGCGCGCGCCGGTGAGCGAGGGCTACAACGAGACGCGCAAGCTGATGCGCGAGCTCAATCTCCACACGGTGTGCGAGGAAGCGGCCTGCCCCAATATCGGCGAGTGCTGGACCAAGAAACACGCGACGGTGATGATCCTCGGCGATGTCTGCACCCGGGCCTGCGCCTTCTGCAACGTCAAGACCGGCATGCCGCGCGCGGTTGACCCGTTCGAGCCCGAGAACACCGCCATCGCGGCGGCCAAGATGGGGCTCGAGCATATCGTCATCACCAGCGTCGACCGCGACGATCTGCCCGATGGCGGCGCTTCGCAATTCGTGAAGGTGATCGAGGCGCTGCGCCGGACGACGCCCAACACCACCATCGAAATCCTCACCCCCGATTTCCGCGGCAAGATGCGCCGCGCGGTGGAGATGATCTGCGAGGCGGGGCCGGACGTCTACAACCACAACCTCGAGACCGTGCCTCGGCTCTATCCCACCATCCGCCCCGGCGCGCGCTACTACGCCTCGCTGCGGCTGCTGGAGGAGGTGAAGGCGCACAATCCGCTGATCTTCACCAAGTCCGGCATCATGCTGGGGCTGGGCGAGCAGCGTCTGGAGGTCCATCAGGTGATGGACGACATGCGCAGCGCCGAGGTCGATTTCATCACCATGGGGCAGTATCTCCAGCCGACGCCCAAGCACGCCAAGGTCGAGGAATTCGTCACCCCGAAGGCTTTCGCCGCCTATGGCGCGATCGCGCGGGCCAAGGGCTTCCTCCAGGTCGCCTCCTCGCCGCTGACCCGCTCGAGCTATCACGCGGGCGATGATTTCGCGAAAATGCGCGCCGCGCGTGAGGAGAAGCTCGCGCGGGAGAAGGCGCGCGCCTGATGCCGGGCATCCGCGAAACCCGCCGCCTGCCTTACAGTGCCGCGCAGATGTTCGATCTGGTGGCGGACGTCGCGCGTTACCCCGAGTTCCTGCCCTGGGTGATCGCGACCCGCGTGCGCTCCAACTCGGAGACCGAGATGGTCGCGGATATGGTGGTGGGCTTCAAGGCGATCCGCGAGAGCTTCACCAGCCGCGTCTCCAAGACCCGGCCGCGGGAGATCGACGTCCACTATATCGACGGGCCGCTTTCCGACCTCGACAATGTCTGGACTTTTCGCGAGGTCGACGCCTCCACCTGCGAGATCGACTTTCTCGTCGACTTCACCTTCAAGAACCGCCTGTTCGAGCGGATCGCGGGCCAGTATTTCGACAAGGCCTTCCGCAAGATGGTCGAGGCCTTCGAGGCGCGCGCGGCAGCGCTTTACGGCAACAGCAGCTCGAGCGCGCAGATCGTCGCCTGACGCCGGATTTCGGCACGCCCGCCCGGGCCCTCGCCGCCCTCGAAGAACCTGAGTTCGCCTTCTGGCTCGCCGGTCGCGCCGCGCACCACGCGGGCGAAGACCACGGTGCCGACCGGCTTCTGCGGCGTGCCCCCGCCGGGACCCGCCACCCCGCTGATCGCCACCGCCACATCGGCCTTCGACCGGTCGAGCGCGCCCTTGGCCATCGCCCAGGCGCAGGCGATCGAGACGGCCCCGAAGGTCTCGATAATGTCGGACGGCACGCCGAGCATCTCCATCTTGGCCTCGTTCGAATAGGTCACGAAGCCGCGGTCGAGCACCGCCGACGAGCCCGCGATCTCGGTGATCGCGCCCGCCACCAGCCCGCCGGTGCAGCTTTCGGCGGTGGCGATCTTTCGCCCGGCCGCCGCGTTCTCGGACACCACGCGGGCAGCAAGGGCAGCAATGTCTTCGGGGAGGAGCGAGAGGGGCATGATGCGGGTTACTTCGCCTTTGCCCTCGCCGACGGTGCGCCGCAGAGCGGGCTTTTGCCCTTGTCGTCGAGCTCCAGCATGAAGGCGACCAGCCCGCCGATGTTCTCGCCCGGCAGTGGGCTCAGCAGTTCCACCGCCCGCTCGATCGTGCCGCAGCTGTCGGGCTTGATCTCCTTGGCGATCATCTGCCCGACCATCGCATCGACGAAGGGGCGCAGCGCGTTCTCGGGCAGGGCGGTGATCATGGCGGACATGTCTTCGCCGCCGGTTCCCTTGGCTGCGGCATCATCGGCCATGAAGGTCTTGATGACGCGCAGCGCGCCCGGCCAGGCCTTGTCCTGCCCGTTGCGGTAGGTGGCGACCCAGGCGTCGCCCTCGCGGGCCATGAAACCATCCGCGGCGAAGCGGTTGGCGCAGGCGGTCTGGGCAGCCTCATAGGCGATGGGCATCGCATAAATGATGGCATCGGTCATGTCGGCTTGCGGGATGCAGGCCTGCGCTTGCGCCTGCGCGGCGGTGGCCGAGGCGAGCGCGGTGAGGGCGAGGGCGGGGGCGATCAGGGAGCGGGTCATGGCAGGTCTCCTCAAGCGGTGCGGGTGACAAGAACGATGGCCTGCGCGGCGATACCCTCGCCGCGGCCGGTGAAGCCGAGTTTCTCGGTGGTGGTGGCCTTGATGCTGACCGCGCTCTCGGCAAGCCCCATCAGCCGGGCGACTTCGGCGCGCATGGCGGGGCGGTGGGGGCCGATCTTCGGGGCCTCGCAGATGACGGTCAGGTCGACATTGGCGATGGCGTATCCGGCCCCGCGGGCGAGGCCCACGGCATGTTCAAGGAACCGCCCCGAGCGTGCGCCGCGCCACTGCGGGTCGCTGGGCGGGAAGTGCGTGCCGATGTCCCCCTCGCCAACCGCGCCGAGCACCGCGTCGGTGATGGCGTGGAGCGCGACGTCGGCGTCGGAATGGCCCGCCAGCCCCTTGTCATGCGGGATGAGCACCCCGCCGAGCCACAGCTCCTCGCCCGCCTCGAGCCGGTGGACGTCGAAGCCCTGGCCGATGCGGAAGGCGGGAGTGGTTGCTTGGTCCATCAGGTCCTCGGGGAAGGTGATCTTCTTCAGGCGTTCGTCCCCATCGACCAGCGCGACTGAACCTCCGCTGGCTGACAGCACCTGGGCATCGTCGCCCGCATCCGGCGCGCCCGGCCAGTCGCGGTGGGCGGCGAGGATTGCAGGGTAGCGGAAGGCCTGCGGGGTCTGGACGCGGCGCAAGGCTTCACGCTCGGCCTTGCCGGTCATCACCCCGCCTGTCCCCGCCACCGCAAGGCTGTCGACCACCGGCAGGACAGGGATCGCGCCGGGGTGCTCGTCGAGCGCCGCCAGTAGCCGGGCGATCACTGCGCGGGGCAGGTCAGGGCGGGCGGCGTCGTGGATCAGCACGCGCGCGGGCGCGGCATCGGCAAGTGCCTCGAGCCCTGCGCGCACCGACTCCTGCCGGGTCGCGCCGCCGTGGACGAAGCGCAGCCCATCGATCCCTTCCAGCGCTGCTCGGGCGTCACCTTCGGCATCGGGGCTTACCACGGATACGATCACATCCGCACCCGCTTGTGCGAGTGCCTCGACCGACCAGCGGATGATGGGTTTCCCCTTCAACATCCTGAACTGCTTGGGAATATCACCGCCGACCCGAAGGCCTTTGCCCGCGGCTACCACAATCGCGGCAAACGGGGGGAGGGGGGCAGCGACGCTCATCGGTGGCATCGCTTAGGCACTGGACGCGCTTTCGGCAATCCACTATGCGCCTGCCCATATTTTAGGCACAAACCCCGACATGACCCCGCTCCCCACTCCGCCGGCCCTGAAGCCGATCGCCATCGGCCCCGTCACGGTTGCCGAGCCGGTGATCCTCGCGCCCATGACCGGCGTCACCGACATGCCGTTCCGCACGCTGGTGCGCCGCTACGGCTCGGGCCTCAACGTCACCGAGATGGTCGCGAGCGAGGCGGCGATCCGCGAGACCCGCGTCAGCACCCAGAAAACCGCGTGGGACCGGATCGAGGAGCCTGTCTCCATGCAGCTCGTCGGCTGCGACCCCGCCTCCATGGCCGAAGCCGCCAAGATCCAGGAAGGCAACGGCGCGGCGATCATCGACATCAATTTCGGCTGCCCGGTGAGGAAGGTCGTCGGCCAGTTCGCCGGCTCCGCGCTGATGCGCGAAGTGCCGCTCGCGGTCCGGCTGATGGAGGCGACCGTCAAGGCAGTGAAGGTGCCGGTGACGGTCAAGATGCGCATGGGCTGGTGCCACGACAGTCTCAACGCCCCCGAAATGGCGCGCATCGCCGAAGACCTCGGAGTGCAGATGGTGACGGTCCACGGTCGCACCCGCAACCAGATGTACAAGGGCTCGGCCGACTGGGCCTTTGTCCGCAAGGTCAAGGACGCGGTGAACATCCCCGTCATCGTCAACGGCGACATCTGCACCATCGAGGACGCCGCCAAGGCGATGGAGCAATCAGGCGCCGACGGGCTGATGATCGGGCGCGGCGCCTACGGCAAGCCGTGGCTGCTGGGGCAGGTGATGCACTGGTGGCGCACCGGCGAGGCCCGCGCGACCCCCGGCATGAACGAGCAATACGCCGTCGTCGTCGAACATTATCACCGCATGCTCGATCACTACGGGCGCGAGACGGGCGTGAAGATGGCGAGGAAGCACCTCGGGTGGTACACCAAGGGCCTCCACGGCTCGGCCGAGTTCCGCAACCAGGTCAATTTCATCGACGATGCCGACCAGGTGCTCGGCGAGATCGAGCGCTTCTACACCCCCTTCCTGCTGCAGCAGGCCGCCTGAGCGTGGCGAGCATTCCGGCCGAACCCGAAGGAGCCCCGCGCCCCGATGCGCGCGCGCAGCTTTCCGGCCTGATCTTCGCGGTGGTGCTGATCGACGGCGAGGGGCGCATCGCCGAGGTCAATCACGCCGCCGAAGACCTGCTCGGCACCAGCGCGGTGCGGCTTCTCGGAAAGCGGCTGATCGACCGCATCGGGCCGATGGACCCGCGGGTCGAGGCGCGGCTGCTCGCCAGCGAGGAGGCGCTCGTAGCGCGCGATCTGGCGATCCGCGTCGGCGCGCAGGAGACCCGCGTCAACCTCACCGCCTCGCCATTGGGCGGCTTTCCGGGCTGGCGGGTGGTGACGCTCTCGCAGATCGGCCATGACGATGCGGCGAACCCCGGCAATGGCGAGGCGATGCTGGGCGCGCCTGCGGTGCTGGCGCACGAGATCAAGAACCCGCTCGCCGCGATCCGCGGGGCGGGGCAGCTCGCGGCGCGCAAGCTGCCCCATGCCGACAAGAAGCTCGCCAAGATGATCACCGACGAGGTCGATCGCATCGCGCGGCTGATCGACCGGATGCAGCAGCTGGGCAGCACCCGCACCGCCTCGGTCGACCCATGCAACCCGCATGAGGCGATCCGCGCCGCAGTCGCCACCATGCGCGCGGCGGGCAGCGCGCTGGGGGAGATCGAGATCCGTGAGGAGTTCGACCCCTCGCTCCCCCCCGTGCTCGCCAATCGCGACGCGCTCGAACAGGTGCTGATCAACCTCGTCTCCAACGCGCGCGATGCGGCGCTGGCGGGGGGCGGGAAGGGGGCCTTCATCATCGTCCAGACCCGCTTCGTCAGCGGCCTTGCCTTCAGCGCGATCCGCAACGGGCGCGCGGTGCCCTTGCCGATCGAGATCACCATTTCCGACAACGGCCCCGGCATCGACCCAGCCTTGCGCGACCACGTGTTCGAGCCCTTCGTCTCCTCCAAGCCCTCGGGACAGGGGCTGGGCCTGTCGCTGGTGCGCAAGCTGGTGCGCGACATGAACGGCAATGTCAGCCATGATCGCGACGCGCGCGCCGGGCTGACCAATTTCCGCCTCCACCTGCCGCAGGCGCCGGACGCTGTCTGATGCCGAACGCGCATGATCCGATCCTGCTGGTCGAGGACGACATCGCCATCGCGACGGTGATCATCGCCGCGCTCGAGGACGAGGGCTTCGCGATCGCCCACTGCACCGCCATCGCCGCGCGCGACAAGCTGCTGGCCTCGCGCCGCTTTGCGGTGATGCTGACCGACGTGATCCTCGAGGACGGTGACGGCCTCGCCAGCCTCTCTGCGGTGCGCGAGCGTGCGCCCGATATGCCGGTCATCGTGCTCTCGGCGCAGAACACGCTCGATACCGCGGTGCGCGCTTCCGAGAGCGAGGCCTTCGAATATTTCCCCAAGCCTTTTGACCTCGACGAGCTGGTCCATGCGGTGCGGCAGGCCGCAGGCGCGCGCTCGCCCTCGGCCGAGGAACCCGGCGCCGCGATCCCGGGCGAGGGCGAGCGGATGCCGCTGGTCGGGCGCAGCCCGGCGATGCAGGGCGTCTATCGCATGATCACGCGCGTGCTGCGCAATGATCTCACGGTGCTGGTGACCGGCGAGAGCGGCACCGGCAAGGAGCTGGTGGCCGAGGCGATCCACGAGCTCGGCAACCGCCGCACCGGGCCCTTCGTTGCGGTCAACACCGCTGCCATCCCCGCCGACCTCGTCGAAAGCGAGCTGTTCGGCCACGAGAAGGGCGCCTTCACCGGCGCTATCGCGCAGGCGATCGGCAAGTTCGAACAGGCCAATGGCGGCACGCTGTTCCTCGACGAGATCGGCGACATGCCGGCCGAGGCCCAGACCCGGCTGCTGCGCGCGCTGCAATCGGGGCGCATCCGGCGCGTGGGCGGGCGGCAGGAGATCGCGGTCAATGTCCGCATCATCGCCGCCACCAACCGCGACCTCACCCCGATGATCGCCGCGGGCACCTTCCGCGAGGATCTGTTCTACCGCCTCAATGTCGTCCCCATCGTGCTGCCCCCCTTGCGCGAGCGGCGCGAGGACATCGCCGCGCTCGCCCAGCATTTCCTTGTGCTGGCGGCCGAAGACGGCTTGCCGCGCCGCGTGCTGACACAGGAGGCGATCGAGCGGCTCGAGGCGCGGGCGTGGCGCGGCAATGTCCGCGAGCTGCGCAACGTGGTCTACCGCCTCGCGCTGATGGCGCGCGAGGAGCGGATCGACGCCGATGCGGTCTCCGACATCATCGGCCCCGAAATCGCGCCTGCGAGCGTGCCGCAAGATGGCGGGCAGGGCGGTTTCGGCGCGGCGCTCGCAGGCTGGCTCACCGCCGAGAACCCGCCGCCGGGTGCGCTCTACCACCGCGCGCTCGCGGCGTTCGAGAAGCCGCTGATCGAATATGCCCTCGGGCGCACCGGAGGCAACCAGCTGCGCGCGGCGCAGCTGCTCGGGATCAACCGCAATACCCTGCGCAAGCGGATCGGCGAGCTCGGGCTCGAGCCGGAGCGCTTCTCGCCCTCCTGATCGGCGTGCGCGCGGCACGAGACGTCGCACAAGTGCAGGTTTTTGTGCGGGCGGTCTTGCAAATTGGCCACACCATTGTTGTAAAGCGGCAACGATGGCGCAATCCCCACCCCGGCCCCCGCGTCCCGCCCTGCGCCAGCCCCCGCGCTGGTGGCGCAAGCTGTTGCTCGCCGGGCGCCGCGTGAACCTCTTTGCATGGCTCGAAGGGCTGGCGGTGACCGCGCTGGTGGCGGCGATTATCGCGGCTTGGACGACCTATGGCCGCACTGCCGCTTCCGACGATCTGCTGCCGACCATGCAGGTCTCGGTCCTGCTGATGGCGACGCTGGTGCCGGCGATGGCGCTGCTGGTGCTGATCGGCCGCCGCCTCGCGCTGCGCCGCGCGGCGGGCTCGACGGCGCGGCTGCATGTGCGTCTGGTGTTCTTCTTCTCGATGGTTGCCGCGCTGCCGACGCTGCTGGTCGCGGGGTTTGCCGCCTTCCTGTTCCAGACGGGGGTCGACTTCTGGTTCTCCGACGAATCGCGCGGGCTGATGGAGAACGCCAACGCGCTGGCGCAGAACTATTACGACGCCAACCAGCGCGACGTCGAACAGAACTCGGTCACCATGGCGACCGACCTGCGCGACACGCTGGCGCGGGTGCCGATCACCGATCCCGACTTCCCCGATTTCTACGCCTATCAGGCGCAGGGCCGCGAGATCTCGGAAAGCGCCGTGCTCCAGCGCATGCCCGACGGATCATTCCGCACCGCAGCCGCACTCAACCTCACCAAGGACAACAACCCGCTTGCCTTCAGCCGCGCGGCGCTCCCCCAGCTCGACAAGGGCGCGCTTGCCGTGGTGGTCGGCAGCCCCGAGCGGATCGAGGCGCTGGTCCCGATCGACGCGCAGACCGGCGTTTACCTCTACAATGCCCGCACCACCGAAGAGACGATGTTCAAATCGTGGTCCAAGGCGCAGTCGATCGTCACCGCCTATGACCGGCTGACGGGGAGCGCGCGCACGCTCCAGCTTCGCTTCAATATCGCGCTGGTGGGGGTGAGCCTGCTGCTGGTGGGCCTCGCGATCTGGTTCGCGCTGCGCTTTGCCGACCGGCAGGTTGAGCCGCTCACCGACCTCGTCGGCGCGGCGCGCAAGGTGGGGCAGGGCAACTTCGCGCTTCGCCTCGAAGGCCGCACCGGGGCGGACGAGATCGGGCTTTTGAACCGCGCCTTCAACCGCATGACCGCGCAGCTCGAAAAGCAGACCCAGGCCCTCGTCAGCGCCAACCGCCAGATCGACGACCGCCGCGCCTTCACCGAGGCGGTGCTCGAATCGGTCACCGCCGGGGTGGTCTCGGTCGATGCCGAGGCCCGGGTGACGCTGATGAACTCCTCGGCACAGGCGCTACTGGCGCATGACGGGTTGCCCGCCGACCTCATCGGCCAGTCGCTGGAGGCGCTCGCCCCCGAACTCGCCCGCATCCTCGCCGAGGGCAAGGAGCGCGCCATCGTCACCCACGCCAAGGGCACCGACCTGTTGACGCTCGCGGTCAAGGTGGCGCCCGGCACGGATGAAGGTCACGTGATCACCTTCGAGGACATCACCCGCCAGCTGCTCGACCAGCGCCAGGCCGCCTGGTCCGATGTCGCCCGCCGCATCGCGCACGAGATCAAGAACCCGCTTACTCCGATCCAGCTCGCCACCGAGCGGTTGAAGCGCCGCTACCGCAAGCAGGTGACCGACGAGGATCGCGAGCTGTTCGACGACCTCACCAACACCATCGTCCGGCAGGTCGGCGACCTCAGGACAATGGTCGACGAATTCTCCAGCTTCGCGCGCCTGCCCAAACCGGTGTTCCGCGACGAGGACGCATTGGATCTGGTCCGGCAGGCGGTGTTCCTTCAGGAAGTCGCGCATTCGGGCATCGCCTTCTCGGTCGCCTCCTCTGAGCTCATCGACCGCGAGATCCGCTGCGACCGTCATCAGTTCGGTCAGGCGATGACCAACGTCCTAAAGAACGCGGTCGAAGCCGTCGAGGCGCGCGCGGCCGAGGCCAAGGGCGCCTACGCGGGCGAGATCGCCGTCACGATGAAGGACGCCGGCGAGGCGATCATCGTCACCATCGAGGACAACGGCGTCGGCCTTCCGGCCAATCCCGAGCGCCTCACCCAGCCCTATGTCACCACCCGCGAGAAGGGCACCGGCCTCGGCCTCGCCATCGTCAACAAGATCGTCGACGAGCATGGCGGCGACATGAGCTTCGCCAGCGCGGCGAGCGGCGGCACCCGCGTCTCCCTCAGCTTCGCGCGCAATCCCAACCCAATTGAGGGCGACGGCGCATGAACCCGCTTTCGTCCTCCAAGGTCCACCCCGAAGAAGGAGCCGCCCGATGGCGCTCGAGATCCTGATCGTCGACGATGAACGCGATATCCGCGAGCTGGTGGCGGGCGTCCTCGGCGACGAGGGCTATGCCTGCCGCACCGCCGCCGACAGCACCGAGGCGCTTGCCGCGATCGACGAACGCCGCCCCAGCCTCGTGCTGCTCGACGTGTGGCTGCACGGCAGCCAGATGGACGGGCTCGAACTGCTCGACGCGATCAAGGCGCGCGAGCCGAACCTGCCGGTCATCATCTTCTCGGGCCACGGCAATATCGACACCGCGGTCGCCGCGGTCGGGCGCGGGGCGATGGACTTCATCGAAAAGCCCTTCGAGGCCGAGCGCCTTCTGCTGCTCGTCGAGCGCGCGACCGAGACCGAGCGTCTGCGCCGCGAGAATTCGCGCCTGCGCGAAGGCAGCTGGGGCAGCGCCGAATTCACCGGCAATTCGCCCGCGATCAACGCCGTGCGCGCGACCCTGAAGCGTGTCGCCAGCACGGGGAGCCGGGTGCTGATCTCGGGCCCAGCGGGCGCGGGCAAGGAGGTCGCAGCGCGCCTGCTCCACGCATGGAGCACGCGCGCGAACGGGGCCTTCGTGCTCGTCAACTCGGCCCGCATCACGCCGGAACGCTTCGAACAGGAACTGTTCGGCGAGGAAGCGAACGGCAAGCAGGTGCGCCCGGGCCTGCTCGAACTGGCCGACGGCGGCACGCTCTATCTCGACGAGATCGCCGACATGCCGCTCTCCACCCAGGCCCGCATCCTGCGCGTGCTGACGGACCAGAGTTTTGTCCGTGTCGGCGGCACCCGCCAGATCGGCGTGGATGTGCGCGTGGTCTCCTCGACCACCCGCGACCTCACGGTGGAAATGGCCGAGAAGCGGTTCCGCGAGGACCTGTTCTACCGCCTCAACGTGGTGCCGGTGACGATCCCATCGCTCGCCCAGCGGCGCGAGGACATCCCCGCGCTCGCCGAGCATTTCTTCACCCGCTATTCGAACGATCAGGGCCTCGCCCCGCCCGAGATTTCCTCCGAGGCGATGGCCGCGCTTCAGGCCTATGACTGGCCGGGCAATGTCCGCCAGCTGCGCAACGTGGTCGAGCGCACGATCATCATGACCCCGCGCGAGCGGCTCGGCACGGTCGAGCCCGACATGCTGCCGCCCGAGATCATCGGCGGGCAGATCGGCCTTGCCAGCGACAGCCTGACCGCGATCATGGGCGTGCCCCTGCGCGAGGCCCGGATCAGCTTCGAGCGCGAGTATCTCTCGATCCAGATCCGCCGCTTCTCGGGCAATATCTCCAAGACCGCGAGCTTCATCGGAATGGAACGCTCGGCGCTGCACCGCAAACTGAAGCTGCTCGGCATGGCCGACCGGCGCGACGAGGACGATTGATCCGGAAACGCGACCGGCGGGGCAATTCGCGGCAAAATCAAGCCTTGTCCCGCACGGCCGCAAGCGCCATTATGGCACCGAGGCCGTCCTCCCAGCCATTTGTGGCGGCCTGCTATCTGCGAACCGGCATATAAGCCGGCCGCCAAGAACAGGAGCCACGACCATGTCCAGCGGGCGAACGCTCTCCCCCCGTCCGATTTCGCGCCCTCCCGCGCCTGCCGAAGGCGAAAGCAAGGGTGGCGGCGCACCGGTCCGCCACGGCGGTAATCTTCAGGACGCCTTCCTTAACCTGCTGCGCAAGAACAAGATTCCCGTCACCATGTTCCTGGTGAAGGGCGTCAAGCTGCAGGGCATCGTCACCTGGTTCGACAATTTCTCGATCCTGCTGCGCCGCGACGGCCAGTCGCAGCTGGTCTACAAGCACGCGATCAGCACGATCATGCCGGGCACCTCGCTCGATCCGGCGCAGTTCGGCAGCCAGGGCGGCGGCCGCAAGCAGAAGATGCTGCAGGACATCTTCCTCAGCCGCGTCGCCGAGGCCGAGGTGCAGGTCACCATGTTCCTCGTCAACGGCGTGATGCTGCAAGGGCGGATCGCGGCCTATGACCTGTTCTGCATGCTGCTCGAGCGCGACGGCGCTGTGCAGCTGGCTTACAAGCACGCGGTCTCCACCATCCAGCCCGCCTCGCCGGTCGACCTCAGTGTCGATGACGAGGATGACGGCGAAGACGACGGGATAGACGACTGAGCTTCGACAGCGAGTTTCAGGACGAGGTGACCCGCGGGGCGCGGGCCTTGGTCCTGTGTCCGGACATCCGCGCGCTGCGCTACGATCTCGACCCAGCCGAGCGCTTGGCCGAGGCCGAGGGGTTGGCGCTCGCGATCGGGGTGGTGATCGCCCATTCGGCGGTGCTGCCGGTGCGGCAGATGCAGCCCAACACGCTGTTCGGCTCGGGCCAGGTCGAGAACATCGGTATCTGGTGCGAGCAGCACGAGGCCGAGCTGGTGATCGTCGACGGCGCGCTGACCCCGATCCAGCAGCGCAATCTCGAGGATCGGCTGAAGCGCAAGGTGATCGACCGGACGGGTCTGATCCTCGAGATTTTCGGCGAGCGCGCGGCGACCGCGGAAGGCCGCTTGCAGGTGGAACTCGCGCATCTCGATTACCAGCAGAGCCGCCTTGTGCGGAGCTGGACCCACCTCGAGCGCCAGCGCGGCGGCTTCGGCTTCCTCGGCGGCCCGGGCGAAACGCAGATCGAGGCTGACCGCCGGATGATCCGCCAGCGGATGGGTCGTCTGCGCCGCGAGCTCGAGCAGGTGAAGAAGACCCGCGCCCTGCACCGCGACCGGCGGGGAAGGGCGCCCTGGCCGGTGGTGGCGCTGGTTGGCTATACCAACGCGGGCAAGTCCACGCTGTTCAACCGGTTGACCGGCGCCGAGGTGATGGCCGAGGACCTGCTCTTCGCGACGCTCGATCCCACGATGCGGGCGATCGGCCTGCCTGGGGTCGAGAAGGCGATCCTCTCGGACACGGTGGGCTTCATCTCGGACCTGCCGACGCAGCTCGTCGCCGCCTTCCGCGCGACGCTGGAGGAGGTCACGGCGGCCGACGTGATCTGCCACGTGCGCGACATGGCCAACCCTTCCCACGCCGCGCAGAAGAAGCAGGTGCTGGACGTGCTCGCCGACCTCGATGTGGTCGATGCCGAAACCGGGACGAGCGCTATTCCCATCTTCGAAGTGTGGAACAAGTGCGACCTCCTCGATGCTGATTCGCTTGGCGAATTGCGCGAGGCGGCCGAGGGGCAGGGTGCGGTGATCCTCTCGGCGGCGACGGGGGAGGGGGTGGCTGCCCTCGAAGCGGAGCTTTCCCGGCTGCTGACCGGAAGCGCGCGGGAGGTAAGCTTCCTCCTGCCGGTGAGCGATGGCCGCCGGATTGCGTGGCTCCATGCGCATGGCGATGTGCTCAGCGATGACGAAGGGGGCGAGAGCGAGGAAGGGCCGCTACGGCGCCTGACGGTGCGCTTGAACCCGAAGGAACTGGGCCAGTTCTCAAGCCTTTGAGGCCGCTTTCTCAGATCGCTTGACAGCCTGCCACAGGTCTTCCTGCTGATCGAGCGAGAGTTTTGCAAAGTCCTGACCGGCTGCTGCCGCCAGCTGTTCCATTGCGCGGAAACGTCGCTCGAACTTGGCGTTGGAGGCGCGCAGGGCTTCTTCGGCATCGACCCCGTAGCGGCGCACGATATTGACCGCGACGAACAGCACGTCACCGGCCTCCATCAGGCGTTCCGTATCATCGGCCTCTTCGAGTTCCTGCAATTCTTCCAGCAACTTGTCCCGCGGACCTTTCAGGTCGTGCCACTCGAAGCCGACGCGCGCGGCACGCTTTTGCAGCTTTTCCGAGCGCAGCAGCGCCGGAAGCGCGCGGGCGACGCCGTCCATCGCGCTGGTCGCCCCGGCCGTGGCGCGTTCGCCGGCCTTGAGGTCTTCCCATCGGTCACTGTCCATCGTGCCGCCTTCGTCGCCGAAGATATGCGGGTGGCGCGCCTCCATCTTGTCCGAGATCGCTGCGGCGACGTCGTCAAAGCTGAACAGGCCGGCTTCCTCGGCCATGCGGGCGTGGAACACGACCTGGAGCAGCAGATCGCCGAGTTCGGACTTGAGCTCGGCCATATCGCCGCGCTCGATCGCGTCGGCGACTTCGTAGGCTTCCTCGATGGTATAGGGCGCGATGGTGGCGAAGTTCTGCGCCAGATCCCATTCGCAGCCACGCTCCGGATCGCGCAGCCGCGCCATGATGGCGAGGAGGCGGTCGATAGGGGGCTGCTTAGGGGTGTCGCTCATCCCGATCCTCAAGATGGATAATATATATTATGTAAAATTTATATCACAGCGGAGGCGGAGCCCTGCACGTACAGGAACCACTCGACGATCACGTAGATGCCGCCGAATATCACCACCCAGCCGAGCGCCATCTTGGCGAGTTGCCCCCAGCCGAGCCGGTGAGATGCCAGCGCGCTCATCGCCAGGATCAGCCAGCCGACGCTGGTCACGAGCGGCAGAAGCAATTCGCTGTTCATGCCGTCATCTCCAACCCGTCATAACCCACCGTCACGAAGTCCGGCACCTCGGTGCACAACGCAGCGTAATCCATGCTCTTGTCGAGATGGCTCAGCACCACGCGCCCGGCCTTGCACCTTTCGCCCAGTTCGATCGCCATGCCGAGATGCGCATGGGTCGGATGCGGCTCGCGGCGCAGGCAATCGCTCACGAGGATGTCGACCTTGTAGAACAGGTCGATCATCTCGTCGGAAATCGCGCTGAAATCGGTAGCATAGGCGATGCTTTTGCCATCGGCTTCGAAGCGGTATGCGGTGGTCTCGCCGGGGCCATGCGCCATCTGGCACCAGTCGACGCCGATACCGGCGATCATCCTCAGGCGATCGAGCGTGTCGATCGTGCAGATCGTGGGATAGCCCTCCTGTCCGGCAAAGACATATCCGAAGCGGTTGCGCAGCCGCCGCACGGTTTCAGTCGCGGCGAAACCCGGGATCGGCCCGCCGCGCCCATAGCGCAGCACCCTGAGATCATCGATGCCGTGGCAGTGATCGGCATGGTCATGCGTCCAGAACACCGCGTCGATATGGCCGATGCGGTTCGCCAACAGCTGCGCGCGGCAATCGCTTGAGGTGTCGACCAGCAGCCGCTTGCCTTCATCGCTCTCGACCAGGATCGAGACCCGCGTGCGGCGATTGCGCGGCTCGCCCGGATCGCAGTCGCCCCAGTCGCCGGTGCCGTCCGGCCCGCCCAGCCGCGGCACCCCGGTCGAGGTGCCCGAGCCGAGCATCACCAGCTTCATGCCTGCGCCTTGCTGAAAAGGTTGAAGAAATTGGCCGTGGTCACCACTTTGAGGTGTTCCACATCCGTTCCGCGCAAGGCTGCGACGAAGGCCGCAGTGTCCGCCACATAGGCTGGCTCGCACACCCTCCCCCGATGCGGAACCGGGGCGAGGAAGGGGCTGTCGGTCTCGACCAGCAGCCTGTCTTCAGGAATGGTCTTGGCGACCTCCTGCAACTCCTTGGCATTCTTGAAGGTCACGATGCCCGAGAGCGAAATGGTCAGCCCGAGCGCCAGCACCTTGTCCGCAAAATCGGCCGAGGCGGTGAAGCAGTGGATCAGCGCCGGGAAGGCCCCCTTCCCCATCTCCTCGGCGAGGATCGCGTGGGTGTCCTCCTCGGCGTCGCGGGTGTGGATTATAAGCGGCAGCTGAGTCTCGCGCGCGACGTCGATATGCATGCGGAACAGTGACTTCTGCGCGTCTCTGTCCGACTTGTCGTAATAGTAGTCGAGGCCCGTCTCGCCGATCGCGATGACCTTGGGATGGCGCGTCGCCTCGAGCAAGGCGGCGCGGCCGAGGTCCTGGTGCGCGTCAGCCTCGTGCGGGTGGATGCCGACGCTGGCGAAGACATCGGGATTGCGCGCGGCGGTGCCGACGACCTGATCCCACTCGGACTGGCGGGTCGAGATGTTGAGGAAGGCGCCGACACCCGCCGCCCGCGCGCGTTCGAGCACGCCCTCACGATCCTCGACCAAGCCCTTGTATTCAAGGTGACAATGGCTGTCGACCAGCATCACGCGTCCTCGGCGGGAAGCTCAAGCCGCGGGAACAGCGGGGTTGGCGCGGATAGCTGGTAGTCGCTCTCTGCGAGCGGCGAATACCAGTGGCTGCGGATCCCTTCGAGGGTGCGCAGATCGTCGGGAACACCCAGCATATCGAGCAGCCTGGCGCTGCTGGCCGGGATCACCGGGCTGATCGCGACCGCTAGCTGCGCGATGCAGATGTAGAGCGTGGCGAGCACGGTCTCCATCCGCTCAGGATCGGTCTTGCGCAGCGTCCAGGGGGCCTGCGCGTCGATATAGGCGTTGCAGGCGAACACCGCCTGAAGCCACGCCTCGACCGCCTGCTGGAGCGCAAGGTTTTCGAAAGCCTCAGGGATTTCGGTGGTAATCGCCCGGTCGACGGTTTCGAACAACGCGGTGTCCGCCGCATCGTGGCCGCGGATCGCGGGAAGGTAGCCCTCAAGGTTCTTGGCGATGAACCCGAGCGTCCTCTGCGCAAGGTTCCCGAAGGCATTGCCAAGCTCGCCATTTGCCCTTTGAACAATGGCTTCGGGCGAATAGCTGCCATCCTGTCCGAAGGCGACTTCGCGGATCAGGAAGTAGCGCAAGGCGTCTACCCCGAAGCGTTCGGCCAGCGCCACCGGATCGGTGACATTGCCGAGCGACTTCGATTCCTTCTGCCCGCGATTGAGCAGGAACCCGTGGCCGAACACCTTCTGGGGCACCGGCAGCTTCGCGCTCATCAGGAAGGCCGGCCAGTAGATCGTGTGGAAGCGCACGATGTCCTTGCCGATGAGGTGCAGGCTGGCGGGCCAGAAATCGCCCATATCGTCAGGATAGCCGAGCCCCGTCAGATAGTTGGTGAGCGCGTCGACCCACACATACATGACGTGGCCGTCGCTGCCCGGCACCTTCACGCCCCAGTCGAAAGAGGTGCGGCTGACCGAGAGATCGCGCAGGCCCTGCTCGACAAAGGCGATCATCTCGTTGCGCCGGCTTGCCGGTTCGAGGAAGCCGGGGGTCTTCAGCAATTCAAGCAGTTGGCCTTCATACTTCGAAAGCCGGAAGAACCAGCTTTCCTCGACCGTCCATTCGACCGGGGTGCCTTGCGGGGAGAGCTTCTCGCCCCCCTCGCCCTCGACCAGTTCGCTCTCGTCGTAATAGGCCTCGTCGCGGACCGAGTACCAACCTTCGTAGCGATCGAGGTAGAGATCGCCATTGGCCTCCATCGCCTGCCAGATCGCCTGGCTGGCGCGGTGGTGATCGGGCTCGGAGGTGCGGATGAAGCGGTCATAGGACACGTTCAGAGCATCACACATCGCGCGGAAATAGCCCGACATTTCGTCGGCGAGATCGGCGGGGGTGCGGCCCTGTTCCTCGGCTTTGCGCGCCATCTTCAGACCGTGCTCGTCGGTGCCGGTCTGGAACCGCACGCGGCGGCCCGAAAGGCGCTGGAAGCGCGCGATCACGTCGGCCGCGATCGCTTCGTAGGCGTGACCGATATGGGGCTTCCCGTTGGGGTAGCTGATCGCGGTGGTGATGTAGAAGGGGGTCGTCTCAGCCATGGGCCGGTTCGCTAGCGGGGGCGGCGGCGACAAGCAAGCTGCCGATCTCGAAGGGGAGCAGGGAAGGATCGAAATTGGCCGTCGGCGCCTCGGCGGCGAGATGGACCAGGGCGGCGTGGGTCTCGATCAACTTCGCGCGTCGGGCCGGGTCTTCCGCTGCGCGCGCAGCACGGGCGGCGAGCGACTGGGCAAGATCGAGCACCGCCTGCACCCGCTCGCGTCCGGCGCGCGGGCCGATCAGCCGGGCAAGCTCGCCGCGCCCGGTCATCCAGTTGTCGCCGCTCGCCAGCAGCGCCGAGATGGCGCGGGCGATGGGGGCCAAGTCCTCCTCGGCAAAGCGCACGGCGGCGCCGAACGAGCCCTCCGCCGCAGCAATCGCCTGCGGGTCCGAGGGCAGCCCTGCTGCGTGCAGCATCGCGCCGAGCTGGCTGTCCGTCAGCACCGGGAAGCGCAGGGTGCGGCAGCGCGAGCGGATCGTCGGCAGCAGGCGCGCAGGGCGGTGGGTGACGAGCAGGAAGAAGGTGCCTGCGGGCGGCTCCTCGAGGCCTTTGAGCATGGCGTTGGCGGCGTTGCGTTCGAGATCGTCCGCCGGATCGATGATGATCGCCCGCCTGCTCCCCAGCGTCGGCCGGGTCGTCAGGCGGCGCTGCATCGCGCGGATCTGCTTGATGCGGATCGAGCGGGCGAGTTCGAAGGGCTTGCCCTCGGCCTGCGCCTTCTCGCCCTTGTCGTCCTTGGGGCCGTAGGTGAGGGTGATGATGTCGGGGTGCTCGCCCGCAGGCTGCGGCACGCCGGGTTCAGCGACCAGCTCGCGCGCGGCGGCCATCGCGAAGTCGCGCTTGCCCAGCCCCGCCTTGCCCGCGAGCAGCCAGCCATGATGCATCCGCTCGCCGCCCAGCGCATCGCGCCATGCGCGCCAGGCTTCGGCGTGGTTGGGCCAGTCGGTCACGGGAGCAAATCCCCGAGTGCGGCGAGGATGCGGGCGTGGACGTCCTCGGGTGCGCCGAGCGCGTCGATCCGGGCAAAGCCCTGCGGATCGGCTTCGGCGAGCGCGCGGAAGGCGGCGGCAACGGCGCGGTGGTATTCCGCCGGGCGCCCCTCGATGGCGTCGGCCGCTTCCCCGCGCGCGGCGAGCCTGCCCGCGAGCGCCGCCTCGTCACCCTCGAGCAGGATCACCCGGTCGGGCCGCAAGCCGTCGCTACCGAAGGCGTGGAGCGCGGTGATCGCCTCGTCGCCGAGGCCCCCTGCCCCGCCCTGATAGGCGCGGCTCGAATCGACGAAGCGGTCGCAGATCACCCACTCGCCCCGCGCGAGCGCCGGGCGGATCAGGTGCGCGACATGATCGGCGCGCGCGGCAGCGAAGAGCAGGGCCTCGGCCTCAGGCGGCCAGCCCTCGCCGGGGGGAGACAGCAGCAGCGCGCGGATTGCCTCGGCCCCCGGCGTGCCGCCCGGCTCGCGGGTGACGACGACGGTGAGGCCGCGCGCGCGTAGAGCCTCGGCGAGCAGGCGCGCCTGGGTGGACTTGCCCGCCCCCTCCCCGCCCTCGAAGGCGATGAAGCGGCCCGGCACGCTCACGAGAACAGTCCGAAGGCGGCGTTGACAATCCGGTCGAGCGGTCCGGCGGTGCCGACGCTCTCCGCCGCGTAGAGCGGAATACGCGCCGGGGCGACGCCCTCGGCGGTGACTTCCAGAACCGCGACTTCCTGCCCGGCGGCGATCGGCGCTTTCAATGGCCCCTCGTAGCGGATCGTCGCGGACAGCGGGCTGTTGCTCCCCTTGGGCAGGTTGATCGCGACCGATCCGGCGGCCTTCAGCGCGAGCGAACGTGCGTCGCCGCCCTGCACCCGCGCCTCGCCCACCACCGCGCCCGGCGCGAAGAGCTGGCGGCGTTCGAACGCCGAGAAGCCCCACTCGACATAGGCCCGCGCGATCTTCGCCCGCAGCCGCCCGTTGGGCACGCCCGCCAGCACCAGCACCAGCCGCTGGCCGTTCCTGCGCGCGGTGCCGAGGTAGGAGAAGCCCGCCTCGTTGGTGAAGCCGGTCTTGATCCCGTCCGCGCCCGGCACGCGCCCGATCATCGGATCGTGATTGACCTGCGCGATGCCTTTGTAGTCGAGCCCTGCGCGCCCGATGTAATAGCCGAACTTGTCCGGATGCCGCGTGATCATCGCCCGCGCGAGCGCGACGAGGTCGCTCGCGGTGGTGAATGTGCGGCCCTCGTCGGGCCAGCCGTTGGGGCTGGCGAAGTGGCTCCCGGTCATGCCGATGCCGAGCGCGGTCTGGTTCATCAGCTTCGTCCACGCTGCCACCGATCCCGCCTGTCCTTCCGCCAGCACCGCTGCCCCGTCATTGGCAGAGACATTGGCGATGCCGAGCAGCAGGTCATCGACCCGCACCTGCTCGCCCGCGTCGAGGAACATGGTCGAGCCCACCCGGCGCCAGTCCCGCGCGATCCCCGGGCTCATGGTGAAGACCTGCGCGGGATCGAGCTTGCCCTGCGATATCAGCTCGAAGGCGAGGTAGAGCGTCATCACCTTGGTGACCGAGGCGGGCATGAAGCGCGCATCGGGATGGCGGGCGTGGAGCACCTGCCCGCTGCCGAGGTCCACCAGCAGCGCCACCGGCGCCTCGGACGCGGTGGGGACGGCGGGGAGCGCAGGGGGGAGCATAAGCCCCGCATCGGGCATCATCGCGCGGGCAGGCACGCTCAGCAAAAGGGCAAGAAGCGTCAGGGCAAGCGGCAGCAATCGGGAGAGCATCACGCGCGTCGCTATATCGGCCCCCATCCCCCTTGGCGAGGCGGGCTGGCGCATCAGTTCACGATTTCGTCAGCCAGCAATCCGACGCTCAGGGCATAATAGCTCGAGCAGTTGTATTCGAGGATCGCGCGGTAGTTGCCGGTGAGCAGCCAGGCGCGGGTGCCCGGGCCGTCGGGCTGGAAGAAGGCGGTCATGACGTTGTCGCCGAGCGGTCGCAGGGGCTCGATCCCGGCTGCGCGCCATTCCTTGACGGTCATCCAGCGGCTGAGACGTTCGTGGACGCGCGGGCAGACCGGCGAGACGAGGCGGGTGCGATAGGCCGAGGCATCGAAGTCCGGCGGCACCGCGGCGGCCACGCCCCATGGCTCGCCCGGACGCCATCCGGCGTCGCGGAAATAGTTGGCGATCGAGGCGAAGGTGTCGGGCCGGTTGGTGAAGATGTCCGCCCGCCCGTCCCCGTCGCCGTCGGTCGCGAGGCGCAGGTAGACGCTGGGGAGAAACTGCGGATTGCCGAAGGCGCCCGCGTAGGAGCCGACCAGCTGCTCGCGCCCGTAGCCCTTCTCGGCGATCTTCATCAGCGCGACGAACTCGCCCGCGAACAGTTCGCGGCGGCGGCCTTCCCACGCCAGCGTGGCCAGCGAGCGGGCAAGGTCGAAGTCGCCCTTGACCCGGCCATAGCTGGTCTCGTGCCCGAAGATCGCGAGGATGATCGGCGCGGGCACGCCGTAGCTCGCCTCGATGGCGGCGAGGGTGCTCTGGTGCTGGCTGTAGACCGCTCTCCCCCCGTCGATCCGCGCGGCATCGACATGGGTGCGGATATAGTCGGACATCGGCGGATAGCCCCGCGTGGTGGCGCTGCCGGGCTGGTTGTTGTCGAGCGCGATCACCCGCGGATTGGGGGTGAGCCCGGCGGTCATGCGATCCAGCGTATCCTCGCGCACGCCCTCTGCGCGGGCGCGGGCCTTCAGGAGCTCGAGATAGGCGTCGAAGGGAATCCCGTCGGCACTCGCCTGCGCGGTCGCGGGCGCAGAGGCGGGCGGCGCGGTGAGCGCGACCAGAGCAAGCGCGGCGGCGGCGAGGAGGCGGGGAATCATGCGCATAGGGATGTCACACCTTGGCTGAATTCCCAACAACGGGTTCGCGTTTGTCACCCCTTAGGGTGGTGACATTGCCGCCGTTCGGCGCTAGCCGATTGCGACATAGGACAGGTGGCCGAGTGGTTTAAGGCAGCGGTCTTGGAGTCGGAGGCGCGACAAGCGCCGGAGACGTCGCCGCAGGTGACAATACCGCCGTTCGGCGCTAGCCGATTGCGGCATAGGACAGGTGGCCGAGTGGTTTAAGGCAGCGGTCTTGAAAACCGCCGTAGGTGCAAGCCTACCGTGGGTTCGAATCCCACCCTGTCCGCCAGCCCCCGCGTCAGCCCATCTCCGGTCGGTCCACCGGCCTGATCCGGCCGACAATGATCGGACAGCCCCATTCGCTGCTCTCTTCCGTGAATTGAACCTCGCCCAGGTTGAGCGAGCGGTCCACGATGGTCAGCTTCGGGCCTTGCGCAGAGTAGCCGCAATCGCCTTCGACATAGAGCGTGTAGGTTCCGGGCGCGAGGTTCGTGAACGCGAATTCTCCCGGCATCGTCTTGATTCTGCGGCGCTTGGACTTGCCGTTGTCGGAGTAGAGGGTGATCTTGCTCGCATAGCGATCATTGAGCTGCCCTGAAATTGCATATCGCGGCGCAGCTTCATCCGGCACTGTCTGGCACGCCGCGCTCGCCAGCGCGAGCGAAGCACCCGCGGCGGCGACCATCCGGCGTCCCGTGCTGCGACCTGACGGCTTCAGCCTGACCACGCCGCCCCGCCCAATCTCTGCGCGCACGCAGGCCTCTTCCTCGCGCGCCAGCAGCGCCTCGGCCTCCTCGATGGTCAACGCGGCCAGATCGTGGATCACCTTGTCGCAAGTCGCGCAGTGACGGTGGCAACCGCGTGAGGACATGTCTTCCCATCGCTCGCTGCACGGTTCGGGAAACTCGACCTTCAGATCCGACATAGCCCTGCTCCTTTACCGTTGCTGCCCCTAGGCCTTGGCGCTCACGAGCCACGCCTTGCAATCCAGCATCACGCCCTCGCCCGCGCGGTGGTGGCGAGCGAACATCGCGGCGAGATCGGTGCGGGCGGCGGCCAGCACGTTCTCGCCCTGTTCGGCAAGGATGCGGCCTGCGGCCATCGAGGCGAGGACGAAGTCGGTTGCCTCCCCGGGTGTCGCGACGGGGCCGCCGACGGGCTGCTCGCCCTGATAGGCCTCCGCTGCAAAGCCGGTGAAGCCCGCAGCCGTGAGCACCTCTTCGAGATATCTGAGGTCCTCGAACGCGAAGGGCCCCGGCGCGCGCGGTACGGCGGGCGGCACTTCGACATGGGCGCGGACCACGCCCATCACCTCCATCATCCACGCATTGTCGCGCGGATGGGCCCAGACGGCGAAGTCGATCCTTGCGCCGGGTGCGAGCATTGCGCGCAGATTGGCGAAGGCCGGGACAGGCTCGGGGAAGAACATCGAACCGAAGCGCGAGAACAGGCGGCCGAAGGGCGCCTCATCCAGCGTCGCGTTGGCCGCATCGGCGCAGACGAAGCGCGCGCTGCTGCCCGCCGCCGCCGCCCGCGCCTCGGCCTGTTCGATCAGCATCGGCGCGATGTCGAGCCCGAGCGCCGCTCCCTCGGGGCCAACGGCTTGCGCAATCGCCAGCGTCGTCGCCCCGCCGCCGCAGCCGAGATCGAGCACCCGCTCGCCCGGCACATAGCCCGCCCGTGCCAGCAGCGCCTTGCCGATGGGGGCGATCATGCCCTCGAAGCGATCGAGGCTGGCGAGCCAGCGCGCGCCCATCTCGCCCGCCCAGTCCTCGCCCTTGAGGGCCTCGGGGGACGCTTCGCCCATCAGAAGTGCAGCGCCCGCCCGTAGGCGTCGAGCACGCTTTCGTACATCATCTCGCTGAGCGTCGGGTGCGGGAAGACGGTCTGCATGAGTTCCGCTTCGGTGGTCTCGAGCGTCTTGCCGACGGTGTAGCCCTGAATCAGCTCGGTCACTTCCGCGCCGACCATGTGCGCGCCGAGAAGCTCGCCGGTCTTGGCGTCGAACACGGTCTTGATGAAGCCCTCGGCCTCGCCCAGCGCGATGGCCTTGCCGTTGCCGATGAAGGGGAAGTTGCCGACGCGGACCTCGTAGCCGGCCTCCTTCGCCTTGGCCTCGGTGAGGCCGACCGAGGCGACCTGCGGGTGGCAATAGGTGCACCCCGGGATGTTGCTGCGGTTCAAGGGGTGCGGGTGGACTTCGGTGTTGCCCAGTTCCTGCGCGATGGCTTCGGCGGCGGTGACGCCCTCGTGGCTCGCCTTATGCGCCAGCCACGGCCCCGGGGTGCAGTCGCCGATCGCCCACAGGCCCTTGGACTTGGTGCGGCCATAGGGGTCGATCTGGATGAAGCCGCGGTCCATGTCGGCGAGGCCTTCAAGACCGATGTTCTCGGTATTTGGCACGATCCCGATGGCGACGATCACGTGGGTGAACTCGCTGGTGGCCGACGCGCCCGACTTGTCCTTGATGGTGGCGGTGATGCCCTTGTCCGAGACCTTGATTGCCTCGACCCCGGCGCCCGTCATGATCGTGATGCCCTGCTTCTTCAGCGACTTCTCAAGGAAGCTGGACAGGTCCGCATCCTCCACCGGCACGATCCGGTCAAGCATCTCGACCACGGTCACTTCGCTGCCGAGATCATTGTAGAAGCTGGCGAACTCGATCCCGATAGCGCCGGAACCGATCACCAGCAGCTTGGCGGGAAGCTCGGTCGGGGTCATGGCGTGGCGATAGGTCCACACGCGCTTGCCGTCGGCGGGGGCGAAGGGCAGGTCGCGGGCGCGCGCGCCGGTGGCGACGATGATGTGCTTGGCCGACAGGGCTTCCTCGCCCTTGTCCGATTTCACCGTCAGGCTGGTCGGGCCGGTCAGCGTGCCCTGCCCCATGTGCACGGTGATCTTGTTCTTCTTCATCAGATGCGTGACGCCCTGATTGAGCTGCTTGGCCACCCCCCGGCTGCGCTTGACGATCGCGGCCAAGTCCGCCTCGATCTGGCCAGCGACCTTCAGACCGTAATCGCCCGCGTGCTGCATGTAATGAAAGATCTCGGCCGAGCGCAGCATCGCCTTGGTCGGGATGCAGCCCCAGTTCAAACAGATGCCGCCCAGATTCTCGCGCTCGACAATCGCGGTCTTCAATCCGAGCTGCGCGCAGCGGATCGCCGCGACATAGCCGCCGGGGCCCGAGCCGAGCACGATCACGTCATATTCAGTAGCCATAAAATCCCTCGGCAAAAATCAGCGTGAGCGAAAAATGATTGCACGTGCAACCAGCAAGACGGGCAAGAGCAACACTGCAAAGACAATCGCTCCGCCAACTGTGTATTCGGGAAGAAGTCTTACCGACATGAAGCATGCCAACGCGTAGGCCAATAGAAAGAGCCATGCTCTACCCCCACGGTCTCCGCTATTTTCCATCCCTTTGAGCATGTAAAACAGGGGTATGAGGAAAAGCATGAAATACCCGATGCCGCGTACTGCGCTTCGAAGGTAAGGAAAGACCATCTCTGTCATAGGGTGAGGCCATTCGCGCTCGCAACCGCTCCAGCGGCGTCATACTTACTGGCCATCGTCAGTCATCCTTGGGGAGGAGGAGTTGGGGATTGGCGAGCAGGGCGCGCGGGCGCCCGTCCTCGCCGATCAGGACGAATTTGAAGGTGCCGCGCGCGACGGTCTGGGTCGCCTCGCCATTGCGCTCGCGCGCGACGGCCTCTGCGGCGATGGTGAGCGAGGTGTTGCCGGTGGCGAGCACGTCGCAATAGACCGACAGCTCGTCCCCCACCGCCATCGCACCTGGAAACGCGAAGTCGGTCGCCGCGACGACCACGGCCTTGCCCTGCCCGACGCGGCTCGCGAGGCTGCCCGCACCGAGCGCCATCTGCGCCATCAGCCACCCGCCAAACACCCCGCCATAGGGGTTGGTGTCGGCCGGCATGGCGGTGACGCGGATGAGGGGGGAGCGGTCAGTCATGCGCGGGTTCCATCTCGCGGTGACGCTCGACGAAGTGCCACCACAGCCACGCGGCGACGGCACCGATCATGCCGAAGATGAGCGCGGCGCCCAGCGCCGTCTCGGCGTCCGGCAGCGAAAGCAGCGCCGCGGGCCCGCCGCTCGTGACAGCGCCGATGGCGATCAGCCAGCCGAAGCGGGGCTCGGGCAGGAGATGGCCCAGCAGCACCGCCGGGAACGCCAGCGCGATGCCGACCGGCAGGGCAATGATCGTCGCATAGACGAAGGTGATATAGGCGAGGCTCCAACCCTTGATCAGCGCATCCTCCGTTGCCAGCGCAAGGGAGACGAGCGCCACCAGTGCACCGATCGCCGGCGCGATGACCGGCACCGCCAGCGCCGCGCGCCCTCCGAGGTTCAGGCGATCGAACATCAGCCGGCTTTCGCCCCGGGTGCCAGCCTGCCGACTGACCACTCGATCATCACACCACCAGCCCCATCGGGTTCTCGACGAGGTTCTTCAGCGCTTCCATCAGCTGCGCCCCGTCCGCGCCGTCAATGGCGCGGTGGTCGAAGCTGCCGGTGGCGCTCATGACGGTGGCCGCGACGATCTGGCCGTCCTCGACCCACGGGCGCTGCTCGCCCGCGCCGACTGCGAGGATCATCGCCTGGGGCGGGTTGATCACCGCGTCGAACTGCTTGGTGCCGAACATGCCGAGGTTCGACAGGCTCGCTGTCCCGCCCTGGAATTCGTGCGGCTGCAGCTTGCCGTCCTTGGCCTTGTTCGCGAGCGCCTTCATCTCGGTGCTGATCTCGGCGAGGCCTTTACGGCCCGCGTCGCGGATGATCGGGGTAATCAGGCCCGAGGGCGCAGCGACCGCGACCGAAATATCCTGCCGGGTGAATTGCAGCAGCGTGTCGCCCTGATAGCTCACATTGCACTTGGGCACGCGCTGGAGCGCCCGGGCGAGCGCCTTGATCAGGAGGTCGTTGACCGAGAGCTTCACGCCGTCGGCTTCCAGCGACTTGTTCAATTCGCCGCGCAGCTTGAGCAGCGCATCGAGGCGGATGTCGACCGTGAGGTAGATGTGCGGGATGGTCTGCTTGGCCTCGGTCAGGCGGCGGGCGATGACCTTGCGGACGTTGTTGAGCCTCTGGACCTCGTAAGGCGCATCGAGATCGCCGCCCAGGCTGGCGACCGGCGCAGGCGCGGCGGCAGGAGCGGGCGCGCTCGCGGCGGGAGCGGGTGCCGGAGCAGCAGCGGGAGCAGCGGCAGCGCTCGGCGTGAAGTTCTCGACGTCCTCCTTGACGATCCGGCCATTGGGGCCGGTGCCCTTGACCAGTGCCAAGTCGATGCCCTTGTCGGCCGCGATCCGCTTGGCGAGCGGCGAGGCGATGATGCGCTCGCCCGAGGCGGCCGGAGCGGCAGCGGCGGGCGCTGCGACGGGTGCAGGTGCGGGTGCAGCGGGCGGAGGCGTCCCGCCGCCTTTGAGGATCGCCGCCTCGACATCCTCCTTGGTGATCTTGCCCTTGGGTCCGGTGCCGGTGACGCTGGCGAGGTCGATCCCCGCCTGCTCGGCCATCTTCTTCGCGGTCGGTGTGGCGGCGGGGGCATCGGAGGCCTCTGTGGCTGACGCCGCCTCGGCAGCAGGCGCGGCGGGTGCAGCCGCAGGCGCCGCTTCCTCGCCCTCGACCGCAAGCCGCGCGATCACCGCGCCAACCTTCACGCCCTCGGTGCCCGCTTCGATCAGGATCTCGGCGATCACGCCTTCATCGACCGCCTCGAACTCCATCGTGGCCTTGTCGGTCTCGATCTCGGCCATCACGTCGCCCGAGGCGACCGTGTCCCCGACCTTCACCAGCCACTTGGCGAGCGTCCCCTCTTCCATGGTGGGCGACAGCGCCGGCATCTTGATGTCGAGGGCCATGATCCGATGAAACTCCCGTAGAACGATCCTTGGGCCTGTCTCTGGCCAATTCCCTAGCGTCGGGCAAGGCCCCGAATCGTCAGGAAGCGCGCAGGGCTTGCCAATCCATACGAATGCATTGATACCCCTGAGCCCAACGGGGCCCGAGACGATGCGCACATTCCTGGTCATCATCGACGAGAGCGAGGAAGCGACCTCCGCGCTGCGCTATGCCGCGCGGCGGGCCGTGGCGGTGGGGGGCGCGGTGCATCTGCTGGCGCTGGTGCCGCAGCAGAACTTCTCCGCTTTCGGCGCGGTGCAGGCGACCATCGAGGCCGAGGCGCGTGACCGGGCCGAGATGCTCGCGCATGGCGTGGCGGGCAATCTGCTGGCCGAAAGCGGGATCATGCCGACGATCTCGGTCAAGACCGGTTCGGGCCAGAAAATCGTCAGCGAATTTCTCGCCGAGCACCCCGAGGTCGGCGCGCTGGTGCTGGGCGCCGCCAAGGGTGCCGCCCCGGGCCCGCTGGTGACGCATTTCTCGGGCGCGGCGGGAAGCCTGCCCTGCCCGCTCTACATCGTCCCCGCCGATTACGACGAGACCAAGAGCGACCACACGGTCTAGCGCGACGGGCTCCCTCCCTACTTCTTGCGGCCCTGATGACGGATATTGCCGGGCCGCCCGCGCTTGCCGACCATGAACTTGCCCGCATTCTTCGGAGGCCCGCCCGCGCCGCGCCGTTCCTGCGGACGGTTGCCGCGCGGCTCGATCCGGCCGGTGTCGGCATCGGGGAGGACGAATTTCAGCGATCCGGTGAGCGGGTTGGCCTCGGCGAGTTTCAGCTTCAGCCGGTCGCCGGTCGCATAGGTCGTGCCGCTATCGCTGCCGACGAGCGCCTTGGCGGCCTCGTCATGGCGGAAATATTCGCCCCCGAGGGTGGAGATCGGGACAAGGCCATCGCCGCCCAGCCCGACGATGGTGGCGAAGAAGCCGAAGCTCTGCACCCCGGTGATGCGCGTGTCGAACACCTCGCCCACCCTCCCTGAGAGCCACGCGGCGACATAGCGGTCGATGGTGTCGCGCTCGGCCTCCATCGCGCGGCGCTCGGTCTGGCTGATCGCGTCGGACACCTGTTGCAGGCTGGCGCGGTCGCGGTCCGAGAGGCCGGAGGTGGCCGGGATCGACCCCGGCGGCGCGGGCTGTTCGAGCTTGTAGGCATCGACCAGCGCGCGGTGAACGAGAAGGTCGGAATAGCGGCGGATCGGGGAGGTGAAATGGGCGTAGGAGCCCAGCGAAAGCCCGAAGTGCCCGGCATTGGCGGGGCCGTAATAGGCCTGCGTCTGGCTTCTGAGCACGGCCTCCATCACCAGCGCGCGCTCGGCCTCGTCGGAGATGTCCTTGAGCATCCGGTTGAACAGGCCCGGCGTCACCACCTGACCTAAGCTGAGCTTCTTGCCCATCGTGGCAAGGTAATCGCGCAGCGCGATCAGCTTTTCGCGGCTCGGCGGTTCGTGGATGCGGTAGACGACGGGTGCGGTCTTGGCCTCGAGCGCCTTGGCCGCCGCGACATTGGCGGCGATCATGAAATCCTCGACCACGCGGTGCGCATCGAGGCGCTCGCGGATGGCGATTTCGGCAATCTGGCCCTTGGCGTCGAGCACCACGCGGCGTTCGGGGAGTTCGAGCTCCAGCGGATCACGGGCATCGCGCGCGGCGGCGAGTGCCTTCCATGCGGCCCAGAGGTTGGCGAGGTATTCGGGCGGATTGCCCGCGTCCACCAAGCCTTGCGCGTCCTCATAGGCGATGTTGTGCGCGATCCGCACCAGCGCGCGGGTGAAGCGGAACGAGCTGACCTTGCCATCGGCATTGATGTGCATGTGGCAGGCCATCGCAGCGCGGTCCTCGCCCTCCATGAGCGAACACACATCGGCGCTCAGCACCTCGGGCAGCATCGGCACCACGCGGTCGGGGAAATAGACCGAATTGCCGCGCTTCCTCGCCTCGCGGTCGAGCGCCGAGCCGGGGCGGACGTAGAACGAGACGTCGGCGATTGCCACGAGGGCGTTGAACCCGCCCTGCCCGTCCGGCTCGGCCCAGATCGCGTCGTCATGGTCGCGCGCGTCGGCGGGGTCGATCGCGACGATGGGAAGGTGCCGCAGATCCTCGCGCGCCTTGTCCGACAGCTTCAGCTTCGCCGCACGCGGGGCCTCTTCCAGCACCTCCTCGGGGAAGATGTGCGGGATGCCGTGCTTGGCGATGGCGATGAGGCTGAAGCTGCGCGGGGCGAGCGGATCGCCAACCACCTCGATCACTTTCACCCCGGCGCGTTCGGATCGGCCGACGCGCTCGGCGATCACCAGCTGGCCTTCCTCGGCCTCGCCGCGATCGGCGATGGGCGCGGACTGGCGCACGCGCTTGTCGACGGGGGCGAGCCACGCCTTGCCGGTGCGGTCGATCTCGACGATCCCCATCAGGCCTTCCGTGCGCGCGGGGAGCTTTTTCATCGGATGCGCGATCCAGCCCCGCTCGGTTTCCTCGGTCCGGGCGAGGATGCGGTCACCGCGCTTGAGCGCAGGCGGCCGCTTCGCGCCGCGCATCTTGGGCTCGCGCACGATCAGGCGCGGCGGCTTGCTCGGTGCCTCGGGGTCCCAGTTGTCGGGTTCGGCGATCAGCTCGCCGTCATCAACATCGACGATCCGGAGCGTCGTCACCTTGGGCACCCCGCCCATCCGGTGGAAGGCGCTCTTGCTCCCGTCGATCAGGCCCTCTTCCGCCATGTCCTTGAGCAGGGCCTTCAGCTTGATCTTCTCCTGCCCCTTGAGCCCGAAGGCCTTGGCAATCTCGCGTTTGCCGGCGGGAATGTCGGAGGACTGGATGAAGTCGAGCACCTGCTTGGGCGTCGGCATCCCCTGGGGGAGCTTGGGAAGTTTGGGCATGGTCAAGCCCCTAGCCCAAACACCCCGACAATGCGAGCGCCAGGCACGCGCCTAGTAAGCCCGCGCCACCAGAATGCGCTCGGTCGCAGGTGCGCCGGTGAAGATGCAGGCACCGCTAGCCGGCTCGGCGCCGCGCGGGACGTTGCGGATGGTGAGCTTCACCGCCTTGAGCTTCTCGACGACCGCTTCGAGCGCTGCACCGGTCGGCTTCGACCACTCGACTTCGACCCAGCCCGGATACTTGCCGCCCTTCTCGAAGTGATCGACCACCGCCTGCCAGTCGGTGACGCCGCGGGTGATATTGGCATCGCGGCGGGCTTTGGCTTCTTCGTAGAGGCCTTGCTGGACCGCCTCGAGCAGCGCGCCCGCTTCGGCGACGAATTCGGCGTGCTGGGGATAGGTGAAGGCGGGCTTGCCGTTGGCCGCGTTCCAAAGCTGGTCGCGGCGCAGCACCGCGATCTTGCCCTCGGCCATGTCGCGCGGGCCGACCTCGACGATGAGGGGCGCGCCCTTCCTCACCCAGTCCCAGCGCTTGGCCGCGGACTTGCCGGGCTTGGTGTCGAGCAGCACGCGCACCCGCTCGCCGAGCGCGGTTTGCGCGGCGAGTGCAGCGCGCACGGTTTCGCAGTAGGCGATCAGCTCCGCGTCTTCCGGCGCCTCGCGCAGCATCGGAATGATGACGATCTGCTGCGGCGCGATCGCGGGCGGCACGCGCAGCCCGTCATCGTCGCCGTGGGTCATGATGACGCCGCCGATCAGGCGGGTCGAGACGCCCCAGCTGGTCGTGTGGCAGAACTGCTGCGTGCCCTCGCGGTCCTGGAACTGGATGCCTGCCGCATGGGCGAAATTGGTGCCCAGATAGTGGCTGGTGCCCGCCTGCAATGCCTTGCCGTCCTGCATCATCGCCTCGATCGACCAGGTCTCGACCGCGCCGGGGAAGCGCTCGTTCTCGGGCTTCTCGCCCGCGATCACGGGGAGCGCCAGTTCATCCTCGGCGCAGGCGCGGTACATTTCGAGCGCGCGGTGCGTTTCGGCGAGGGCATCCTCGCGGGTCTCGTGCGCGGTGTGACCTTCCTGCCAGAGGAATTCGCTGGTGCGCAGGAACATCCGCGTGCGCATCTCCCAGCGCACAACATTGGCCCACTGGTTGGTGAGCAGCGGCAGATCGCGCCACGATTGCACCCAGCGCGCCATCGCATCGCCGATGATCGTCTCGGAGGTCGGGCGCACCACCAGCGGCTCTTCGAGCTTCGCCTCGGGATCGGGGATCAGCCCGCCCTTGCCGTCGGCGATCAGCCGGTGGTGGGTGACGACCGCCATTTCCTTGGCAAAGCCTTCGACATGCTCGGCCTCGCGGGTGAAGTTGGCGAGCGGGATGAACAGCGGGAAGTAGCAGTTCTGCACTCCCGCCGCCTTGATCCGGTCGTCCATCAACCGCTGGATGCGCTCCCAGATGCCGTAGCCCCACGGCTTGATCACCATGCAGCCGCGCACCCCCGATTCCTCGGCGAGGTCGGCGGCGGAGATGACCTCCTGGTACCACTTGGCAAAGTCGTCTTCGCGCTTGACGGTGAGCGCGTGGCGGATCTGGGACACGGGTGCTGGCTTCCTGCTTGAACGTTTGCGGCTATTACCGCCGGCGCGCCGCCCTTCGGGCTATTTGCCGAGTTCGTCCAGTTTCTTTTGCATCGCCGCCATCTGTTCGCGCAGCGCCGCAATCTCGCCCGAGGTGTCGGCGGCGGGCTTTGCCGGGGCCTTGTCCTTCGCCTTGCCGAGGCCCGGCATGAAGGCATCGGCGGCCGCGCGCATCATCGCCATGTTGGTCTCGTGGATCGCGGCAAAGGGCGTCGCGCTGATGCCTTTCTCGAAGGCCTCGCGGATCTTGGACTGGTTCTCGCGGAAATTGGCCATGCTGGCTTCGAGATAGGACGGCATCAGCGCCTGCATCGAATTGCCGTACATGCCGATCAGTTGCCTGAGGAAGCTCACCGGGAGCATCTGCTGCCCGCCGCTCGCTTCCTCGTCCATGATGATCTGGGTCAGGATCTGGTGGGTGATGTCATCGCCGGTCTTGGCGTCGAGCACTTGGAACTCGACATTCTCGCGCACCATCCGGGCGAGGTCTTCCAGCGTGATGTAGCTCGAGGACGCGGTGTTGTAGAGCCGCCGGTTGGCGTATTTCTTGATGATGATGGCATCGCCGGCTTCACCGGTTGCGGCCGCTTTCGTCCTTACCATTAGTTGCTTGACCCCGCGTTATCTTATCTTTCGATAGGGCATCTTAGCACTTGCACAAGCTGCGGTGCAACAACAACGCGGTGAACCGTTAACGTGCCCGCAGGCGAGGGCCGATGGTGGTGAGCAGTTCGTAAGCCGACAGCGCGTTTTGCTGCGCAGCATCGGCGATGTTCCAGGGCACGTCGAGCCAGTCTCCGGCGGCAAGATCGGGGCCTGCGGCCAGATCGACCACCACCATGTCCATCGAGACCTTGCCGAGGATCGGCAGCGCCCGGCCAGCGTGGAACAGCGCATTGCCCGGGCCCCTCGCGCGCAGAAACCCGTCGGCATAGCCGATCGAAACCGTGCCGACCCGCATATGGGTAGGGGCGATGAAGGTCGCGTTGTAGCCCACCCCCTCGCCCGGCGCGAGGTTGCGGGTCTGGAGCAGCTGCGCCTGAACCTGCGCGACAGGACGGATGTGCTCCGCCAGCTCCTCGCGCGGGACCCCGCCATAAAGCGCGAGGCCCGGGCGGGTGAGATCGAAGGCGAAGGACTCGCCGAGGCCAATCCCGGCACTGTTGGCGAGGCTGAGGCGCCGGTGCGCGATGGACTCGGCCGCCTCGGACAGCAATTCGGCCTGCATCCGGTTCATCGCGGTGCGCTCGTCGGCGCTGGCGAGGTGGCTCATCAGAATGTCGATGTCGAGCGCGGCGATGGCCGGATCGCCTGCCTCGGAAAGCGCTATGCCGAGGCGGTTGATGCCGGTGTCGACCATCAGGTGGCACCGTCCCCCGCCGGTCGCCGTCCACAGCCGTGCCTGATCGAGCGAATTGATCACTGGCACCGCTCCCGTGGCACGCGCATAGGCGCAGTCGGCCTCGGTCAGCACGCCGTGGAGCACCGCGACTTCGCCGCCGGGCACGTGGGCAATGACGCCCGCGACCTCGCTCAAATGAGCGACGAAGAAATTGCGGCAGCCCGCATCGCGCAGCGCGGGAACGCAGGTGTCAACGCCAAGACCATAGGCGTCGGCCTTGACCGCTGCCCCTGCTGCGCCTGCACCCGACAGCGCATCGAGCGCGCGCCAGTTGGCGGCGAGCGCTGCGGTATCGACCGTCAGCCGCAAGGTCGGCGGCGGCGGGGCGAGCGGCTCAGTCATCGGCAAAATCTCTCGGCGGTCCGTCCGGCAGACCCCACCACGCCACCACCACCCCGAAGGCGACCACGGCCCAGGTGTACCACAGCCCCGCATAGACATCGCCGGTGGTCGCCACGATGTAGGTCGCGATCAGCGGGAGGAAGCCGCCGAGATAGCCCGCGCCGATGTGGTAGGGGATCGACATCGAGGAATAGCGGATCTGCGGCGGGAACATCTCCGACAATAGCGCCGCGACCGACCCGTAGGTCAGCGCCGAGAGCAGGCCCAGTGCCAGCAGCAGCGCCACGATCCCGACAATGTTGACGAAGGGCGGCACCTGCTTGGCAAAGCTGTAGCCGCGCGCTTCGAGATAGGCCTGCACCGCGGCGCGCTGACCTTGCGCGGGCGTCACAGCGAGATCGAAGCGCTCGGTGCCGACGGTGATCGCTACGCCCTGCCCTGCCGCGACGGTGTAGGGCACGCCGAGTGCGGTCAGATCCTGAAGCAGCCTGCCGCAAGGAGTGGCCTGTTCCTCGGCAAAGGCATCGAAGCTGCACTGGGTGCCAACCACCGCCACGGGCGCACTCGCCGCCGCCTGACGCAGCCCGGGATTGGCCAGCGCGCCCAGCCCCCAGAAGATCGGGAACAGCAACGCAAGGCTCGCCAGCGCGCCGACGATGATCGGCTTCTTGCGCCCCACCCGGTCCGACCACTTGCCCACGATGACATAGAAGCTCATCGCCACCAGACCCGAGACCAGCAGGACAAGGTTCACCACCTGATCATCCATCCGCATCGGCCCCTTGAGGAACGACATCCCCGAGAAGAAGGCGGTGTACCAGATCGTGGTCAGCACGCCGGTGATCCCGAACAGCGCGACGAAGATGCGCTTCTTGTTGCCGGGATAGGTGAAGCTCTCGATGAAGGGGTTACCGGCCATCTCGCCCGCCTCCTTCATCGCCTGAAACACCGGGCTCTCGGACAGCTTGAGGCGCATCCAGAGCGAGATGCCGAGCAGCGCCAGCGAAAGCAGGAAGGGGACGCGCCAGCCCCACGCCTTGAAGGCCTCGGCCGGGATCAGCAGCTGGCAGCCCAGCACCACGATGATGCTAAGCACGAAGCCGCCGACGACGCTCGCCTGAATGAAGCTGGTGTAGAAGCCGCGCTTTTCGGGCGGGGCGTGCTCGGCGACATAGACCGCCGCTCCGCCATACTCGCCGCCGAGCGCAAGGCCTTGCAGGATGCGCAGGAACAGCACGATCAGGGGAGCTGCCAGCCCGATCGAATCCGCGGTCGGCACCAGCCCCACGCCCGCCGTCGCAATGCCCATCAGGGTGACGGTGACGAGGAAGGTGTACTTCCGCCCCAGCCGGTCGCCCAGAAAGCCGAACAGGATCGCGCCCAGCGGGCGGAAGCCGAATCCCACGGCAAAGCCCGCCCACACCAAGAGCACCTCGAGCGTGGCATTGTCCGAGGGAAAGAAGGCCGCGCCGATCAATCCGGCGAGGGTGCCGTAGATGAAGAAATCGTACCACTCGAAGATGGTGCCGGCGGATGATGCGCCGATCACCAGGCGGATTTCGCTCTCGCTCGGCTCGCGTTGGCTGAGTGCCTGCGCCTCTCCCATGATGTCCCGATCCCCTGTTGTCGCCATGCGGCTGCGATCTCTCTTGGCGCCCGTCCCTAGCGAGTGCCTGTCCCGAGCGAAAGCGCCGTGCGGGCCGCCGTCCACGGCAATAGCAGCGCGCCGTGGCGGCCCGGATGATCGCGGGCGGGAGCAAGTGCATCGATCCCCGGCCAGTCGGGCAGCGCGCCCTCGCCCGCGAGCCAGAGTTCGAGTGCTTGCGCTGCGGCTTCGACCGCGTGTCGATCGCGCCCCGCCGCGCCCTCGGCGAGCAACGCCGCCGAGGCCTGTCCGATCGCGCAGGCGCTCACCTTCATGCCAACCCGCGCGATAGCCCCCGCCTCGTCCAGCGCCAGCCCAAGCGCGATCACGCTGCCGCAGCTGCGCGAACGCGCTTCGGCCCGCAGGGGCAGGTCATCGTTCAGCGGATAGTTCGCCAGCCCGGTCGCCAGACCCAGCAGGGCCGGCGAATAGAGCCTCGCCGCAGCACGCACCGTCACTTCAGGCGCTTCTTGTAGCGCGCCGCGACAGCCTCCCGCGCTTCCTCCTCGCCGCGCAGCCGCTCGCGCCGCACCGCGATGGCCGGGAGCAGCTGGCGCGAGAAGGCGTCAGCCGCGGCATAGGTGCGCGCGGTGGTGATCCATTCGGGGCGGCCCTTGTAGCCCCAGCTCTCGTCAAAACCCGTGACCAGCATGGCAAAGGCGAAGACCGCCATCAGCGCGCCCTTGATCGCGCCGAAGCCGAAGCCCAGCACGCGGTCGACGGGGCCGAGGATCGCCCCGTCCGACGCCCCGCTCGCGGTGCCGATGATGACCTTCATCGCCGCGTAGGGGATCAGCAGCAGCAGCGCGAAGGCGAACAGCGAGACCGTGGGTTCGGAGCGGTAGAAATTCTTAAGCCCCTCGGTCAGCGCCGGGTGCATGAAATGCAGCGCCATGGCGGCCATGATCCACGAGGCTAGGCTCAGCACCTCCTGCACCAGCCCGCGCACGAAACCGCCGATCGCGGCGATCACGACGATGACGGCGATGATGATGTCGAGCACGGCCATGGGAGGCCCACGATTATGCGTTGCCCATCACCTGGTCAACGACGTTCGCGAGGGCGGACAGACCGCGGTAGTCGGCGCCGCGCTCGGCGTTGGCGCCGCCTGCGGGGCCATAGCAGCGCGCAAAGCCGAGCTTGGCCGCCTCGCGCAGCCGCAGCGGCGCGTGGGCGACAGGGCGGATCTCGCCCGCAAGGCTGACCTCGCCGAACCATGCGGTCTTGTCGGGCAGCGCGCGGTCGGCGAGCGCCGAGACCAGCGCTGCGGCCACGGCCAGATCGGCCGCGGGATCGGTCAGGCGATATCCCCCGGCGATGTTGAGGTAGACTTCGGCCGAGGAGAAATTAAGCCCGCAGCGCGATTCCAGCACCGCGAGCAGCATCGCGAGCCGTCCGCTATCCCACCCCACCACCGCCCGGCGCGGGGTCGCACCCGATTGCAGCCGCACGATCAGCGCCTGGATCTCGACCAGCACCGGGCGCGTGCCCTCCAGCGCGGGGAACACCGCAGAGCCCGCCAGCGGCGTCTCGCGGCCCGAGAGGAACAGCAGCGAGGGGTTGGCGACCTCCTCCAGACCTTCGCTCGCCATCGCGAAAACCCCGATCTCGTCGACCGCGCCGAAGCGATTTTTCAGAGCGCGCAGGATGCGGTACTGGTGCGAACGCTCGCCCTCGAAGCTCATCACCACATCGACCATGTGTTCGAGCACGCGCGGCCCCGCGATGGTGCCGTCCTTGGTGACGTGGCCGACGAGCACCAGCGCGCAGCCTGATTCCTTGGCGTAGCGGATCAGCTCAAGCGCGCAGCCGCGCACCTGGCTGACGGTGCCGGGCGCGCCTTCGATGGTGTCGGAATGCATGGTCTGGATCGAATCGATTACCAGCAGCGCGGGTGGCTCGCCCTGCCCCAGCGTCGTCAGGATATCGCGCACCGAGGTTTCAGAGGCGAGCCGGATCGGCGCGTCGGCCACCCCCATGCGCGAGGCGCGCAGCCGCACCTGCCCCGCCGCTTCCTCGCCGCTGACATATACGACGTCATTGCCCCCGCGCGCGATCGTGGCCGCGGTCTGGAGCAGCAGGGTCGATTTGCCGATCCCCGGATCGCCGCCCAGCAGCACCGCGCTTCCCGGCACCAGCCCGCCGCCCAAGGCGCGGTCGAATTCGGCAAGGCCGGTAGACTTCCTCACCGGCAGCTTCGTCGGCGCATTCAGCGGCTCGAACGCTACCGCGCGCCCGCCGCTCGACAGGTCGTGCTTCTGCGAGAACACCGTCGCGGGGACATCCTCGATGAGGGTGTTCCACTGCCCGCAATCGGCGCATTGCCCCTGCCAGCGGTGCGACACGCTCCCGCATTCCTGACACACATAGCGACGCTTGGTTTTTGCCATATCTTGCGTCCCATACCGAGAACAGATGAAGAACGCAATTGCATTGCGCGTGTCGCCCGCGCTAGACAGCTGCCGATGCGCCAGAAGGAACTGCGCCTTGCTCTTGTGTGCTACGGCGGGGTCAGCCTGGCGGTCTACATGCACGGCATCACCAAGGAGGTCTGGCACCTCGCCCGCGCGAGCCGGGCGTTCCACCATCCGCAGGCGGTGGCGCTGGACGGTGTGGCGGCGGCCTATCGCGATTTCCTCAAGACCATAGAGCGTGATCACGGCCTCCAGATCCGCGTGCTGCCCGACATTCTCACCGGCGCGAGCGCCGGGGGGATCAACGCGGTGTTCCTCGCGCAGGCGATCCACGCCGGGCACAGCCTCGAGCCGCTGACCGACCTGTGGCTCGCCAATGCCGATGTGAGCGAGCTGACCGACCCCGAGGCCGAGCCGATGTGGCGCTATGCCAAGCTGTGGGCGCAGCCGATCGCCGAGTGGTTCCTGTCGCGCCCCGGCAATGCGGTGAGCGCCACGGTCTCGCCCGAAACCCGCGCCGAGGTGCGTGCTAAGGTTTCCAAGCTGGTGCGCGGGCGGTGGTTCAGCCCGCCTTTCTCGGGCGCGCGTTTCTCGGCGATGCTCTACGAGGCCTTCATGCGCATGGCCGAGGAAGGCGACCGGATCCCGCTGCTGCCGCTGGGCTATCCGATCGACCTTGCGGTGACCGTCACCGATTTCCGCGGCCACCCCGAAACGCTGCGCCTGAACTCGCCCCCGCAGGTCGAGGAGACCGAGCACCGCCTGCCGATCAATTTCCGCGCGCGCGTGGGCGAGAACGGCTGCGCCCCGCTCGCCGATCCGCTCGAACTGGTGCTCGCCGCGCGTGCGACCGCGAGTTTCCCCGGGGCTTTCCCGCCGCTCACCTTGGCCGAGATCGACGCGCTGGCCGAGGCCGAACAGCACGACTGGAGCGGGCGCGCGGCCTTCCTCCAGCGGGTCATGCCCACCCATGTCGAGCGCGGCACGGTGAGCGAGGTCGCGCTGATCGACGGGGCAGTGCTGGTCAACGCGCCCTTCGGCGCTGCGCTCTCGGCGCTCTACGGCCGTCCCGCCCAGCGCGAGGTCGACCGGCGCTTCGTCTATCTCGACCCCCGCCCCGATGGCGGGGCGGCGATGACCGGGCCTGCGTCACGCAAGGTCGGCTTCTTCGGCGCGATCTTCGGCTCGCTCTCGACCATCCCGCGCGAACAGCCGATCCGCGACGATCTCGAACGCATCGAGCACCAGTCGCGCGATGCGGCGCGGCTGAAGCGGATCGTGATGGAATTGCAGGGCGATATCGACCGTGCGGTAGAAAAGCTGTTCGGCTACACCTTCCTGCTGGGTCGCCCCAACCCAAAGCGTCTCGCCGGATGGCGCGCCAAGGCGCAGCAGGCCGCGGCGGAGCGCGCGGGCTATGCCTTCGGTTCCTATGCGCTGGTGAAATTCGACGGGATCCTTGAGCAGCTCGCGCGGGTGACGCTGAAGGCGGCGGGGCAGCCGCTCGGCGATCCCATGCCGCTGGCCCACGCCTTTCGCTGCGAGCTCGAGGCGCGCGGATTGGGGCTGCTGACCGATGCGGGTGGCGGGGCGACGCAGGGCGCGATCGCCTTCTTCCGCGCGCATGACACCGGCTTCCGCATCCGCCGCCTGCAACTCCTCGCCCGCAAGCTGGCGCGCGACTGGCAAGTCGATCCGGGGATCGCCGAGGACGCGCTCGACCGGGCGCGCGACCGGATCTACGAGATCCTCGCGATCTACCTGCGCGCCGACGAGGATGTGCAGCACGTGGCCCGCTTCCGCGAACTGGCGGGCAACGCCGTGCAGCACCCCGGCGCGGTGCTCGATTTCCTCGCGACCCAGCGCCTGCTCCCCGCGACCGACCTTGCCGCCGAGGAACTGCTGATCGACGCGCTCGAGGACATGCCCAAGGAACTGAAGCGCCGGATGCTGCTGACCTATCTCGGCTTTCCGTTCTACGATGTCGCCACCCTGTCACTCTCGCGGCGCGAGGGGCTGGACGAATACAACCCGGTCAAGATCGACCGCATCTCCCCCGACGATGCGCTCTCGATCCGCGAGGGCGGGACGGCGGCGACGCTGCGGGGAATCGAGTTCTACAATTTCGGCGCCTTCTTCAGCCGCGACTATCGCGAGAACGATTACCTGTGGGGACGCCTCCACGGGGCGGAGCGAATGATCGATCTGCTCGCCTCGACCGTCACCGGCGGCGTTTCGGCCGAGGCCTTGCGCGAGGGCAAGCGCGCGGCGTTTCTGGCGGTGCTGGAGGAGGAGGAGATCGTCGGACGCTGCCAGCGCGGACTGGTCGAGCAGATCAGGGCCGAGGTGCGCGAGAAGCTGGGTTAGGCTACGGCTGCGAAGAACAGCAACATCACGAGGCGCGATTCTTCGGCGCTGGTGCCGAAGCCCGGGGCGGCGTTGTGGAACTGCCAGGGCGAGAACAGCAGCAGGCGGTTGAAGCGGGCGGGAATGCGCAGGGTTCGCTCCCACTTGGCGGGGAGAGTCGTGTCCTTGTTGACCACCTCCTCTATGAGGGCATTGATGTCGGCATAGCCGCTCGCAGCGATCCGCGCCGGGTCCTGCGGCACGGCTTCGAGCCCGGTGCGGCGGTGACGGAAGAAATCGGTGCCGCCCGCGTCAGGCTTCGCGCAGTCCTCGGGGCGCGAGAGGTAGAGGATGCCGCTATAGGCCGCAGGGTCGATATGCACCCCGCTTTTGCCCTTGGCGCCCTTGCTGGTGAGGCGGCAATGCCCGTGCTGGGTGCCGGGCGCGGGGCCGAGCTTTACGCCCAGCAGGCGCGAGACGGCCGCGTCGATCGCCGCCGTATCGAGCGGCGCAGAGGAATTGAGCCCCGGGAAATTGCCGTATTGTCTGGCCGGATCATACTCCAGCCCCAGCGCCGCGCGGCGCGCCGACCACGGGTCCTTCAGAAAATCGTCGATGATGAGGAGCGAAGGAAGCACTTTGCGCCCCTCAGCCGCCGAAGGCGTCCTTCAGTTTGGCGAAGAAGCTGCGGCTTTCGGGGCATTCGTCACCCGTTTCGGTCGCCTTGAATTCCTCGAGGATTTCCTTCTGGCGGCGCGAGAGCTTGGTCGGCGTCTCGACCACGATCTCGACCACCATGTCGCCCCGCCCGCGGCCTTGCAGCACCGGCATGCCTGCACCGCGGATGCGCAGTTGCTTGCCCGACTGGATGCCGGCGGGGATGTCGAGCCGGTTGGTCGAGCCGTCGAGGTCCGGGATTTCGACACAGCCGCCCAGCGCTGCGGTGGTGAAGCTGACCGGCACGCGGGTCGCGAGCGTCGTGCCCTCGCGCTCGAACACGGAATGCGGCTTCACGTGGAGGAAGATGTAGAGATCGCCCGGCGGCGCGCCGCGCTGGCCGGCTTCGCCCTTGCCCGAGAGGCGGATGCGGGTGCCAGTGTCGACGCCTGCGGGGATATCGACCTTGAGGGTCTGCGGCTTGTCCACCCGGCCCTCCCCCCGGCACACGCGGCAGGGGTTCTCGATCACCGTGCCGCGCCCGTTGCAGGTGGGGCACGGGCGCTCGATCACGAACAGGCCCTGCTTGGCGCGCACGCTCCCCATTCCGTGGCACAGGTTGCACTGGCGTTCGGAGGTGCCGGGCGTCGCCCCGCTGCCGTCGCAGGTATCGCAGGACTGCGAGACCTCGATCTCGATCTCGGTCGATTTGCCGGTGAAGGCTTCCTCGAGACTGACCTGCATGTCGTAGCGCAGGTCCGCGCCGCGGCGGGTCTGCTGGCGCTGCTGGCCGCCGCCGAAGGCGCTGCCGAAGATCGTCTCGAAGATGTCTCCGATATCGGCAAAGCCGTCCGCGCCGCGCCCGCCGAAGGGGCCGCCACCGCCGCCGCCGTTCATGCCCTGGGTGAAAGCTTCGTGGCCGTAGCGGTCATAGGCCGCGCGCTTCTGCGGGTCCTTGAGGCAGTCGTATGCCTCGTTGATCGCCTTGAACTTGGCTTCCGCGCTGGAGTCCCCCGGATTGCGGTCCGGGTGGAACTTCATCGCGAGCTTGCGGTAGGCGCTCTTCAAGGTCGCCCCGTCGCAATCGCGAGAGACTTCGAGCGTGGCGTAGTAATCGAGCTGGGCGCTGGACATGTGGCTGACCTATTCCCCGTGACCACCTCCCGCCGCCGCGCCGGACACGAAATCCGGTCGCTGCGGCAGGACAATGGGTTGCATCGGGGCCTTAGCCCTTCTTGTCTTCGTCGACCTCGGAGAACTCGGCGTCGACGACATCTTCGGCCGGGGCTTCTTCGGCGGCAGCAGCCTCGCCCTCGGGGCCGGCGGACTGCTGGGCTTCGTAGATCTGCTGGCCCATCTTCATCGCGCTCTGCGTGAGCGCCTGCGCCTTGGCATTGATGTCATCGGCATCGCCGCCTTCGAGCGCAGTCTTCACGGCAGCGATGGCTTCCTCGACCTCGGTCTTGGTCGCGGCATCGATCTTGGCACCATGCTCTTCGAGCTGCTTTTCGGTCGCGTGGACGAGGCTGTCGGCCTGGTTGCGCGCTTCTGCGGCCGCCCGGCGCTTCTTGTCTTCTTCCGCGAACTTCTCGGCGTCCTTCACCATCTGGTCGATGTCAGCGTCGCTGAGACCGCCCGAGGCCTGGATCTTGATCGTCTGCTCCTTGCCGGTGCCCTTGTCCTTGGCCGCAACCGAGACGATGCCGTTGGCGTCAATATCGAAGGTCACTTCGATCTGCGGCACGCCGCGCGGCGCGGGGGGAATGCCGATCAGGTCGAAATTGCCGAGCAGCTTGTTGTCCGCCGCCATCTCGCGCTCGCCCTGATAGACCTTAATCGTCACCGCGTTCTGGTTGTCCTCGGCGGTCGAGTAGGTCTGGGTCTTCTTGGTCGGGATGGTGGTGTTGCGGTCGATCATGCGGGTGAACACGCCGCCGAGCGTCTCGATGCCGAGGCTGAGCGGGGTCACGTCGAGCAGCAGCACGTCCTTGACGTCGCCCTGCAGCACGCCCGCCTGAATGGCCGCGCCCATGGCGACGACTTCATCCGGGTTCACGCCGGTGTGCGGCTTGGCGCCGAAGAACTGCTCCACGACCTCGCGCACCTTGGGCATGCGGGTCATGCCGCCGACGAGGATCACCTCGTCGACCTGATCCTTGCTGATGCCCGCATCTGCCAGCGCCTTCTTGCACGGCTCGAGCGTGCGCTGGATCAGAGCGTCGACCATCTTTTCGAGGTCGGCGCGGGTGATCGTTTCCACGAGGTGCAGCGGGGTGGTGGTGCCGCCTTCCATGCGCGCGGTGATGAAGGGCAGGTTGATTTCGGTGGTCGCCGCGCTCGACAGCTCGATCTTGGCCTTTTCGGCGGCCTCCTTGAGGCGCTGGAGCGCGAGCTTGTCGGTCTTGAGGTCCATCGATTCCTTCTTCTTGAAGGAATCGGCAAGGAACTCGACGATCGCATTGTCGAAGTCTTCGCCGCCGAGGAAGGTGTCGCCGTTGGTCGACTTCACTTCGAACACGCCGTCACCGATCTCGAGGATCGAGACGTCGAAGGTGCCGCCGCCAAGGTCGTAGACGGCGATGGTCTTGCCGTCTTCCTTGTCCATGCCATAGGCGAGCGCCGCGGCGGTCGGCTCGTTGATGATGCGCAGCACTTCAAGGCCGGCGATCTGGCCGGCGTCCTTGGTGGCCTGACGCTGGGCGTCGTTGAAATAGGCGGGCACGGTGATGACGGCCTGCGTCACGCTCTCGCCGAGATAGCTCTCGGCGGTTTCCTTCATCTTCTGGAGGATGAAGGCCGAAACCTGCGAGGGGCTGTAATCTTCGCCGCCCGCGTTGACCCACGCGTCGCCGTTCTTGCCCTTGACGATCTTGTAGGGGACGAGACCCATGTCCTTCTTGGTCAGCGGGTCCTCGAACCGGCGGCCGATGAGGCGCTTGATCGCGAAGAGGGTGTTGTCGGGGTTGGTGACCGCCTGGCGCTTGGCAGGCTGGCCGATCAGGCGCTGGCCATCCTTGGTGAAAGCGACGATCGAAGGCGTGGTGCGCGCGCCTTCCGAATTTTCGATGACCTTGGGCTTGCCGCCGTCCATCACTGCGACGCAGGAGTTGGTGGTGCCGAGGTCGATACCGATTACTTTACCCATTGTTTCCCCATCCATAAGGACAATTGTTGGACACCGCTGCCGTCGGCTTCCCGGTTGTCGGCAAAGCACCTTGGCGGCTCGTTTGTGACGGCGATATAGGTGTGCTTTCGCTTGGCACAAGAGAGCCGCGCTTCTAGATTTGGCTCGTCCACACAGGAGACATTCGCGTGAAATCCTTGCCTAACGCCGCGGCGGCGGTGCTGATGCTTGTCATGCTCTCCGCCTGCGCGCCCGATGCCGATGCGCCGCCGAGCGATGCGGCGACCGCCGCCGCGGGCGCGGGGCTCGCCGTCAGCAATGCGCGCCTTGTCCTGCCGCCGGTCGCGGGCAATCCGGCAGCGGTCTATTTCGACCTTTCCTACAGCGGTGCGCCGGGCGTATCGCTCGAGAGCGTCACGGTGGAGGGCGCCGGGATGACGATGATGCACGACTATGCCGAAAGCGCGGGCAAGATGCAGATGGTGATGACGGATTCGGTGCCGCTCAGCACGCCGGTGAGCTTCGCGCCGGGCGGGCTTCACGTGATGGCGATGGAGCCGGGCGCGGCGCTCACCGCGGGCAGCACCGCCAAGGTCACACTCACCCTCTCCGATGGCACCAGCGTCACAGTCGATGTCCCCGTGCGCGCCGCGGGGGACGAGCGCTGACCAACGCGCCGACCGTCAGCGAGAGCAGCCCGCTCCCCGCCTGTCCGGTCGGCGCCGCACGCCCGCTGACGTCGGGGGAGATTGCACTTGCCCGTTCGGTTTTCGGCGATGCGATCGACTATGCCCCAGTCACGGTGATCCGCCGCAAATTCTTCCCGCTGCAACCGCGCGGCGTGACGATGGCGCCGATGGGCAGCCTCCATTTCCACCCCGCCGCCCCGCATTATTGCGACGACTTCGCCTCCGCCTCGCTGGCGCAGCAGGGCCATTTCATCCACGAGATGACCCATGTGTGGCAGGCGCAGACCCTCGGCCGGTGGTATCTCGTGCTACGCCGCCATCCGTGGTGCCGCTATGACTATACCCTGAAACCGGGCTGGAGCCTCGCGCAATACGGGCTCGAGCAGCAGGCCGAGATCGTGCGCCACGCCTTCTTGCTGCGCATGGGCGAGCCGGTCGCGGGGGTTGCAGACAAGGCAGCCTATGCCGCGCTGGTCGATTTTCCGGGAGCGTCGCGGTGAGCCAGTTCGAATTCGTCTTCGTCCTCTACAGCCTCGTGCTCGGCCTCTCGCTGGTCGAGCTGCTCAACGGCCTCGGCCGCACGCTCGAATTCATGCTGGGCCGCGAGGCGGGCGACCGCACATTCTCGATCGGCGTGCTGACCCCGCTGCTGGCGCTGTTCGTGATCCTCGATCTGCTCTCGTTCTGGATCTTTGCGTGGACCGTGCAGGAACATGTCGTAGCCGACCGCTTCACCGTGCTTGGCGTGCTGGTGTTCGCGAGCGCCTATTTCCTCGCCAGCAGGCTGGTGTTCCCGAGCGAGCCCGAGAATTTCACCGATCTCGACACCCATTACTTCCGCGTGCGCCGGGTGGTGTTCGCGATGCTGCTGGTGATGGTGGCGGTGCAATGGGCCTTCCTGCTGTCGATCCCCGAGATGGCCACGCGGCTGATCACGCCGACGAACGTGGGCCTGACCGGCGTCCTCATCGCCCTAATGGGGGCCGCGATGCTCGTCACCGGCAAGCGGGCGAGCATCGCGGTGCTGGGGCTGCTGATCGCGCGCTATCTGGTGATCTACCTGATATAGCGCGCGGCCGGCTCAGTTCGGGCAGCGCACCGTGTATTCGCGGCCACGCCTGTCGACGCGGTAGCAATCGCCATTGTCGCGCTTCTTGATGAGCGTGCCGCCTGCCCCGCCAACGGCAGCGCCCACGGCGGCGCCGGTGCCAATATCGCCGCCAGTGACGGCGCCGACGGCCGCACCGGCAGCCGCCCCGAGGCCTGCACCTTCGACGGCGTAATTGTCGGCGCAGGCAGTGAGCGAAAGCGCGGCAGCCGCGCCAAGTAGGATCGGGGAAATGCGATAGGTCATGGGTTCTCTCCGGAGCATCGGGTTGATGCGGGGGCCTATCGCGACAGCAACGTCCATGTTCCGCACCCTGCCGCGCGTCCGGGTGAACGCGGCGCAAGGCGTGCCGCGCGTGCGGCAACCGAAGTTTCAGAGAGTCGTGCTAGACCATGACGCGAGAGGAACAGTGCCGCCATGGACCGATTTGCCCGCACCATCGAGTTTGCCAGCTCGCACTTCCCGCGCCACCAGCGCGACGCGGAGCTCGCCAATGCGCTGTACATGCATGGCTTCGCTCTTGCTGCTCATATAGGTGAAGCGCTCGGCGAGCGTGGCACTACGGTCAGTGCCTATATCGCCGAGGACTGGGGCTGGTATTGCGAGATCCGCCACCAGACATTTGCTCTGGCCTACGGTGTGGTAGCCGAATTCGATGAGGACGCGTTCCTGATCCAGTTCATCCCGGACAAGCCCTACGTGCGAAAGCTTTTCCGCAAGATCGACATCTCAGAGCCGCTCGCGCGGTTGCAGGACGACGTCTTCGCCATCCTGCAAGCCGCGCCCTCGAGCAGCCCGCCGGTGTGGAGCGAGGCCTAGTCCGGCTTCTTCGCCACCGCCACCATGGCGGCGCGCAGCAGGCGGTCCTTGATCATCCACCCGGCCTGCATTTCCGAGACGATCGTCCCCGGCTCGTGATCGGCGCTCGGCACTTCGATCATCGCCTGATGCTGGTTGGGGTCGAGCGGCAGACCGACCGCGGCGATACGGGTGATGCCGTTGGCGGCGAACACCTTCTCGAGCTCGCGCTGGGTGGCTTCGAGACCGAACACGAGGCCCTTCATGCTCTCGTCATCGCGCAAGGATTGCGGGATGGCCTCGATCGCGCGCGACAGGTTGTCGGCGACCGAGAGAATGTCGCGAGCAAAGCCGGTCGCGGCATAGGCGCGCGCTTCGTCCTTCTCGCGCTCGAGGCGGCGGCGCACGTTCTGCGTCTCGGCCTGGGCGTAGAGCACTTCCTGCTTTGCCGCCTCGAGATCGCGCTTGAGCGATTCGAGCGCTTCGGCGAGCGGCGCGGCGTCATCGCCGCCCTCGCGCAGGTGTTCGGGCACACCCTTCAATTCGTCTTCCGCCGCCTGGTCCAGCGGCGTGTCGTTCTCGGTCATGTCGTATGGCTTCCCATTCAAGCGATCAGCTTGCCCAGCGATCGGGCGGTGAGGTCCACCATGGGGACAACCCGCGCATAATTCAACCGCGTGGGGCCGATCACGCCCAGCACGCCGACCACGCGGCCCTCGCGATCACGATAGGGCGAGGCGATGACGCTGGAGCCCGAGAGCGCAAAGAGGCGGTTCTCCGAGCCGATGAAAATGCGGGTGGCGTCGGCCTCGCGCGCCGAATCGAGCAGCTGGGCGACCGACTGCTTGTTCTCGAGGTCTTCCAAGAGGCTGCGCACCCGCTCGATATCGCCCAATGCCGCCTCGTCGAGCAGGTTTGCCGCGCCGCGCACGATCAGCACAGGGCGTGCGGCGGCATCCTCGCTCCACACTGCAAGGCCGCGCTCGACCAGATCGCGCGAGGCATCGTCGAGCTGGGTCTCGCCCGCGGAAATCTCCGTCCGCATCGCCAGCGCCGCCTCGGCCAGCGTGCGGCCAGCAAGGCGTGCGGTGATGTAGTTGGACGCACGGTCGAGCACGCCCGGGCTCAGCGCACCGCCGATGGTGAGCACGCGGTTCTCGACCCCGCCATCTTCGCCCACAAGCACCGCGAGTGCCCTGCCCTGCCCGAGATCGACGAGGGAGAATTGCGCCAACCGCTGCTCGCGCGGGGCCACCAGCACCATCCCCGCCGCGCCCGACAGGTCGGAGAGAATCGCGCTGGCCTGCTTCAGCGCCGCCTCGACCGGCCCCGCCTCTGCCAAACGCGCTTCGATCGCGGCTTGCTCTTGCGCGGTCGGCTCGGCCACGCGCATCATCCCGTCGACGAATATACGCAGGCCCGCATCGGTCGGCATCCGCCCCGCGCTGGTATGCGGCGCGGCCAGAAGCCCGGCAGTCTCGAGGTCCGCCAGCACGCTGCGGATCGAAGCGGGCGAGAGGTTCAGCGTCCCGTCCGCGGCCAGCGTTTTCGAACCCACCGGCTGCCCGCTGGCGATGTATTCCTCGACCACGCGCTGGAAAATGTCGCGCGCGCGCTGGGTCAGTTCGGTGACGGGAAGCGAGGCCATGGGCCAATCTTAGTCTTTGCGCTTGCCGCGACAAGTGGGGCGAGCCTAAGGGCGCCAAGCCTCAAACGGAGTTTTCCATGCGCCCTTCAGGACGCGCGCCCGATGAAATGCGCGCCATCACCATCGAGACCGGTTTCACCAAGCACGCCGAGGGCTCCTGCCTGATCGGCTTTGGCGATACCAAGGTGCTGTGCACCGCGAGCGTCGAGAAGGGCGTGCCGCCGTGGCTGCGCGGCAAGGGCGAAGGCTGGGTGACCGGCGAATACTCGATGCTCCCGCGCGCCACTCACACCCGCGGCGCACGCGAGGCGGCCAAGGGCAAGCAATCGGGCCGCACGCAGGAAATCCAGCGCCTGATCGGGCGGTCTTTGCGCGCTGTGGTCGACCTGCAAAAGCTGGGCGAGCGGCAGATCACCTTGGATTGCGACGTGATTCAGGCCGACGGCGGCACGCGCACCGCGTCGATCTCGGGCGCGTGGATTGCACTCAGGCTTGCGATCAACGGGCTGATGGCATCGGGCGATATCAAGCACGATCCGATTCAAGCGCAGGTCGCGGGGATTTCCTGCGGCATCTATAAGGGTACGCCGGTGCTCGACCTCGATTATGACGAGGATTCGAACGCGGAAGCCGATGGCAATTTCGTGCTGCTGTCAGGCGGCAAGATCGCCGAGGTGCAGGCGACGGCCGAGGGCGCGACCTATGACGAGGAAGCGCTGCTGCGCCTCCTGCGCCTCGCCCGCATCGGCTGCGACCGGATCTTTGCGGCGCAACTGGACGCGGTGAAGTGACCAGAAGGCTTGGCTCCGGCAGCCTTGTGATTGCCACGCATAATGCGGGCAAGCTCAAGGAAATCTCGGCGCTGCTCGATCCCTATGGGGTGCGCTGCATCTCAGCCGGATCGCTCGGCCTGCCCGAGCCTGCCGAAACCGGCGTCACCTTCGCGCAGAACGCACTCATCAAGGCGCGCGCGGCGGCGGAGGCTTCGGGGCTGGCGGCACTGGCTGACGACAGTGGTTTGAGCGTCGCCGCGCTCGATGGCCGCCCCGGCGTCTACACCGCCGACTGGGCCGAGCGGCAGTGGTTCGAGGGCGCTCCCGGGCGCGACTGGTACATGGCGATGGGCAAGGTCGAAGGCATGCTCGCCGAGAAGGGCGAAGGGGTCGACCGCTCGGCGGCTTTCCACTGCGTCCTCGCGATCGCTTGGCCGGACGGCGAACACGCGATCTACGAGGGCCGCTGCAACGGCGCGCTGACCTGGCCGCCACGCGGGCTAATGGGCTTCGGCTATGATCCGGTCTTCGTGCCGACGGGAAGCGCGCTGACCTTCGCCGAGATCCCGCCTGAGGAAAAGCACGCCGTCAGCCACCGCGCCGACGCCTTCGCGAAGCTCGTCGCCGAGCAATTCGGCTGACGTCTTAGCGACGCGTCAGATGGCGGCCGGGATCGAGCCGGTAGCCCATCACGTTGCCTGCCGGCCAGTAACGGCACACCAGCACCTCGTGGCTCGCATTGAGCGCGGTGGCGCAGCCGACTTCCTGCGTCTCGGGCCAGATGATCTGGGTGTAGTGGCCGACATCGCTCCACCGGCCGGTGCGCGAGACATCGGGGAAGACGCCGGGACGGAAGGCAGCGCGTTCAGCGAGGAAGCCGTCGATCATCTGCCACGGGGCGTAGCGCTCGCGGGTGCCCATCCAAAGGTTCTCGCCCTGCCCCTCCCGCATCAGGTCGGGCGAGTGGTGGAAGGCGCGGCGGGCGGCGAGGTTCTCGGCCCATTCGCGGGCGTCGCGGCGCAGATCGTGGTTCCAGCGCAGCGGCGGCAGGCCAACCGCGGCGCGCGCCTCGTTGTGCTCGGAGAGCCATTCCTGCTCGGCCGGGAACAGCGGGCGCTGCGCGTCGCGGGCGTCCTGCGGCAAAGCGGGCGCCGCCGGGGCGGCAGCAAGCAGCATGGCACACAGGAGACGGGACAAGCGCATGGCTTCCGGTCTATGGCCAACTGGTTAATTGCGACTGAAGACGAGGACCGTGGCCCGCGCGCTCTACATCCACTGGCCGTTCTGCGCCAAGAAGTGCCCCTATTGCGACTTCAACTCGCATGTCCGCGAGGGGGTGGATGTCGCCGCGTGGCAGGCCGCGCTGATCGCCGATCTGCGCGCCGAGGCGGCGGTGGCGGGCGGAGAGAGCCTGACCTCGGTCTTCTTCGGTGGCGGAACGCCCTCGCTGATGCCCCCTGCCCTCGTCGCCGCGCTGCTGGCCGAGGCAGAGGTGCTGTGGGGCTTTGCCGAGGGAATCGAGATCACGCTCGAGGCCAATCCCTCCTCGGTCGAGGCGGCGAATTTCGCAGCGCTGGCGGACGCGGGGATCAATCGCGTGTCGCTCGGGGTGCAGTCGCTCGACGATGCCGAACTGCGCTTTCTCGGGCGGCTGCACGGCGCTGAAGAGGCCTTGCGCGCGCTGGAGACTGCGCAGACGCATTTCGCGCGGGTAAGCTTCGACATGATCTACGCCCTGCCTGGTCATACGCCCGAATTGTGGGAAGCGCGTCTCGCCCGCGCGCTTGGGTTGGGGACGGGGCATATGTCGCTCTACCAGCTGACCATCGAGCCCGGCACGCGCTTTGCGAGCGACGTGCGGCGCGGGCGTCTGGTGCCGCTCGACGATGACGCGGCGGCCGAACTGTTCGACCTGACACAGGCGCTGACGGGGGCGGCCGGACTCCCCGCCTACGAGACCAGCAACCATGCCCGCTCTGGCGAAGAGAGCCGCCACAATCTCGCCTATTGGCGCTACCAGGATTACGCCGGCATCGGCCCTGGCGCGCATGGACGGCGCGGGGCCGTGGCGACGGTGCGGCACAAGAAGCCGGAGAATTTTCTTGCGGCGGTCAGGCGGCAGGGCGACGGGATCGCCGAGGCCCGCGCTCTGGTGGTGAGCGAACAGGCGGCTGAGGCTTTACTGATGGGGCTGCGGCTGACCGAGGGCGTGGACCTTGCCGCTCTCTCGGCGCGCTTCGGCCTGCCGCGCGAGGGTTTGGTGGACGAGGGGGCCCTCGCCCGCTTGCGCGGTCTCGGGCTGCTATGGGCAAACGGCGACCGGTTCGGGGTCGCACCAGCGGGTCGCGGCGTGCTCGACGCGCTGCTGGCCGAAGTGATCGCCGACACGCTGGTGGCGGCATGAGCGCTGGCGACCTGCTCGAGGCGTGGCGCGCGCATCTCGCCGACAATCGCCGGCGCTCGCCCCATACCGTGCGCGCCTATGTCGCCGCGGCGGCTCGGTTGCTGGCGGCGCGGGGGGGCGAGGACTGGGCGGCGGTGGCCGCAACCGAAGCGCATCACTTGCGGTCTTTTCTGGCCGAGCGGCGCGGCGAAGGCCTCGGCAATGCCAGCACCGCGCGCGAATTGTCGGCGCTCAAGGCCTTCATCGCCTTTTCCCGCGCGCAGGCCGGCGACCCCGATCCCGCCGCCCCGCGTCTGCGCGGCCCGCGTCTGAAGAAGGGCCTCCCCCGCCCCGTCACCCCGGACGAGGCCGAGAACCTCGCCGATCTGGTGGACGGCCTTGCTGGCGAGGACTGGATCGGCGCGCGTGACCGGGCGGTGCTGCTCCTCCTCTACGGATCGGGCCTGCGGATCGCCGAGGCGCTCTCGCTCACCGGGCGCGATGCGAGGATGGGCGAGGTTTTGCAGGTGACCGGCAAAGGGGGCAAGCAGCGGGTTGTGCCGGTGCTGCCGATCACCCGCGCGGCGGTGGCGGAGTATGCGAAGGCCTGCCCCTGGCCCCTCACCCCGGCCGAGCCGCTGTTCCGCGGCACCAAGGGCGGGCCGCTCTCCGCCGGCATGGTCCAGCGGGCAATGGCGAACGCGCGCCGCGCGCTCGGCCTGCCCGACACGGCGACCCCGCACTCTCTCAGGCATTCCTTCGCCACGCACCTCTTGAGCGCAGGCGCGGATCTGCGCAGCCTTCAGGAATTGCTCGGCCACGCCTCCCTCGGCTCGACCCAGATCTACACCCGCGTCGATGCCGCCGCGCTGCTGGATAACTACCGCAAAGCCCACCCCCGCGGATAAGTCAGTCCTCGGCCTCGTGCGCGGATGCCGGCTTCCACGTCGCCACACGGTAGATGTAGAACACCACCCCCACGAGCACGAGCGCCAACACGCTCCAGCCCGCCACTTCCTCGAACCGCTCGACCAGCGGCGCAAGCGCGCGGCCGCCGAACAGCAGGACACCGTTCCAGATCGCCGAACCGAGGAACGTGAACAGGCAGAAACGCCACAGCTTCATGTGCGCAAGTCCAGCAGGCAGCGAGACGATGGTGCGCAGCACCGGCGAAAAGCGCACCGCGAAGACGATCCCGTCGCCATACTTGCGGAAGAAATTGCGCGCGCGGGTGAAATCGTCCCATTCGAAGGTCAGCCATCGGCCCCAGCGGCCGATGGCGCGCTTGAGCCGCGCCTCGCTCCAGCGCACCCCGATCCAGAACCAGAAAAGGTTTCCCGCAAGCGTCCCGGCGGTGGCGATGATCCAGACCAGCCAGAAGTCCATCTCTCCGCGCGCCACCAGCACGCCTGCACCGCCCATGATCACTTCGGACGGGATCGGCGGGAAGACGTTCTCGGCCGCCATCAGCAGAAAGATGCCGAGGTAGCCGCCCCGGTTGAGCAGATCGAGCAGGAAGCCGGTCATGGGGCTTGAATCAGTCCTTTCGGTCGGCTGGCTGACCCCGATCGGGCGATGCGAGCCGCCGTCAGCCGGGCGCGGGCGCCAGCTCCGGCCACTGCCGCAGCAAGGTGCCAAGGTCGAAATATTCGCGCCATACCGCAATCTTGCGCTCGCGGAAGACGAAGACGCCGGTCACCGGCAATTCGACCCATCCGCGCGGCAGACGGTGCCGGTCGAGGCGTTCGGTAAACACCGCATCGCCCTCGACCGCCGAGCGCAGCACGACAAGCTCGTTTTCGATGGTGGGTGCAAAAAACGGCTCGAGCACCGCGCGCACGCCTTCAGGCCCAATGACGCTACCCATCGGCAGGTTGGTGTATTCGCAGTCCTCGGTGAAGAAGGGCAGCGCCTTGTCGTAATCCTTGGCGGCAATCGCAGAGATGACGCGGTGGACGGTGGCGAGCTTGTCAGGCATGGGGACGCGACTCCTGTAGCATGTGCTACGGGAGGAGCTATCACCCAGCCTTCATGCCCGCAACCCGGCGCTCGATCGCGTCCCAGATCATGCCTGCCGTATCGGTGCCGTTGAAGCGGTCGATGGCGACGATGCCGGTGGGCGAGGTCACATTGATCTCGGTCAGCCAGTGTCCGCCGATGACGTCGATCCCGACGAAGGTGAGGCCGAGCCGCTTGAGGTCAGGGCCGAGCGCGGCGCAGATTTCCTGCTCGCGCGGCGTAAGCTCGGTCGGCTGCGCGGAGCCGCCCATGGCGAGGTTCGACCGGAATTCGCCCTCCCCAGGCACCCGGTTGATCGCGCCTGCGACCTCGCCGTCGACCAGCACGATCCGCTTGTCGCCCTTGGTGACCTCGGGGAGGAAGGGCTGGACCATGTGCGGCTCGGGCCAGGTCTGGTTGAACACCTCGAACAGCGCGGTGAGGTTCTCGCCGTTCTCGCCGAGGCGGAAGATCGCCTTGCCGCCGTTGCCGTGGATCGGCTTGACTACGATCGCGCCGTGCTTCGCCATGAAGCGGCGCACCTCGTCCACCGACCGCGTGACAAGCGTCGGGGGCATGAAGCGGCGGTAGTTCAGCACCATCACCTTTTCCGGGGAGTTGCGGACGTTCGCCGGGTCATTGACCACCAGCGTCTCGTGTCCGATCCGCTCGAGCAGGTGGGTGGCGGTGATGTAGCCCATGTGGAACGGTGGATCCTGCCGCATCAGCACGACATCGACATCCTTGCCGAGATCGAGACGCACCTGCTCTCCGCGCGTGAAATGGTCACCCTCGACCCGCTGCACCGTCACCGGGAAGGCGTGAGCGAAGAGGCGATCCTCCTCGTCGAGCGTCAGGCTTTCGACGTGGTATTCATAGACCGTGTAGCCGCGCGCCTGTGCCGCCAGCATCAGCGCAAAGGAGCTGTCGCCGGCGATCTTTATGCTGTCGAGGGGGTCCATCTGGACCGCAATGCGCAAACTCATGGGGAACTCCGGGGGTGTCAGTCGAAAGGCATCCAGGCATTTTCGATGTGGGTGGGCTTGCGGCCGGGCGCAAGCAGGATGACGTCGATGCGGATGTCCTCGCCGTCGGTGGCATAGTCCTGCCATACCATCTCCACCGCCGCTGCGACCCGCGAGAGGCGGCGTTCGTCAATCGCGTCGGCGAGCGCGGCGGCGCGGGCGCGCCACTTGACCTCGACGAATGCGACGAGGCCCGTGCGCTTGGCGATAAGGTCGATCTCGCCCGCCTTGGTCTTGACCCGTTCGGCGACAATCCGCCAGCCTTGTTGGGCGAGCCACATGGCAGCCTCGGCTTCACCGTGGCGGCCGCGTTGGTCGGCCTCGTGGCGCTGCTCGGGAGTGCGGGGCGTGCTCATTCGCCCTTCAGCTCCAGCGCGCGGGCGTAGAGCGTGGCGCGGTCGATGCCGGTCGCCTTGGCCACGACGCCCGCCGCCTTCCCCGGCCCTGCCTCCGCCAGCGCCGCGCGCAGCAGTGTGTCGGTATCGAGCACCGGGGCCTCGCTCTGCGAGGGCGGGCCGACCAGCAAGACGATCTCGCCCTTGGGCGGGTGCGCGGCGTAGTGAGCGGCGAGCGCCGCAGCGGTACCGGTGCGGCATTCCTCGTGCAGCTTGGTGAGTTCGCGCGCCACGGCGACCTCGCGTTCCGGCCACAGTTCGGCGATGGCGAGCAGCGATTTCTCGAGCCGCGGGGCGGTTTCGTAGAAGACCAAGGTCGCTGCGACCCCCGCCAGATCCTCGAGAGCCTGTGCCCGCGCCTTCTCCTTTACCGGCAGGAAGCCCGCAAACAGAAAGCGGTCGCTCGGCAATCCCGCCATCGCGAGCGCGGAGACCGCCGCGCAGGGCCCCGGAATGCTGGTGACCATCACACCCGCCGCGCGTGCCTCGCGCACCAGACGGTAGCCGGGATCGGAGATCAGCGGCGTGCCCGCATCCGACACCAGCACAACCGCCGCCTGCCTCGCCTCGTCGATCACCCGCGCGCGGGTTTCGGGCCCGGCGTGATCGTCCAATCGCTGGAGCCTTGCCTTGATTCCGTAGTGTTTCAGGAGCTTGCCTGTAACCCGCGTGTCCTCGCAGGCGATCAGACTTGCCCCCTGCAACACGGCCAGCGCGCGCAAGGTGATGTCGCCGAGATTGCCAATCGGGGTGGCAAGGATATACAGCCCGCTTACGGGTTCCCACGCGGGAAGGGATGGAAGCGCCTCGGGTCTCACGGATCCAGTCCATGGCGCACGACTGAGGGGTCGGCAAGAATGAAGCTCTGGAGACGTCCGAATTGGGCCGGATCGTTTGCCTCGGCGGCGCGGGGCTGGCGCGCGCGCAACCTCGCGGTTGCAGGCGCCGCGCTGCTGGCGAGCGCCTGCGCGGTGGTGCCCAAGACCGATGTCGCCACCGCCCCGCCCCCCGCGCCCACGCCCGAGCCTTCGGCGACCGCGCTCCCCACCGATACCGGCCGCCACCGCATCGCGCTGCTCGTGCCGCTCACGGGCGATACGGCTCCGGTTGGCCAGGCAATCGCAAATGCGACCACCATGGCGCTGCTCGATACCGGCGCGGATAACCTGCGCATCACCACCTATGACACCTCGGAAGGCGTCACGACTGCGGCGAGAAAGGCGATTGCCGACGGCAACAAGCTTATCCTCGGCCCGCTCACCGCCGATGCCGTCCCGCAGGTGCAGGCCGCCGCGCGTCCCGCTGGCGTACCGGTGATCGCCTTCGCCAATGACGCGAGCGTGGCAGCGGCGGACGTCTTCGTGATCGGCCACCTGCCCGAACAGTCGATCCGCCGCTCGGTCCAGTTCGCGCGCAGCCGCGGCGCCGCGCGCTTCGCGGTGCTCGCGCCCGAGGGCGACTATGGCACCCGCGCAGTCTTCTCGCTCGAGAACGCACTGCGCGATTATGGCGGCTCGCTGGTGCGCAAGGAGGGCTATGCCCGCGGCAATACCTCGATCGTCAGCGCCGCGGCCCGGCTGCGTGCAGCAGGCGGCTATGACACCGTGCTGATCGCGGATTCGGCACGGCTCGGGGTCGATGCGGCGGGGGAACTCAACAAGTCCGCGCGCAATCGCACCCGCATTCTCGGCACCGAGTTGTGGAGCGGCGAGGCGGTGCTCGCCCGCACTCCGTCGCTCGAAGGCGCGCTGTTCTCGGCCGTCTCCGACCAGCGCTTCCGCCGCTTTGCCGACAGCTACGCGCAGCGCTTCGGCGGCCAGCCGTTCCGCGTCGCGACCCTCGGCTATGACGCGGTGCTTCTGACCTTGCGCGTCGCGCGCGACTGGAAGGTGGGCACGCCCTTCCCGCGCGAGCAGCTCTACGACAAGGGCGGCTTCCTCGGCGTCGACGGGGCGTTCCGCTTCGCCCGCAACGGCGTGGTCGAGCGGGCGCTCGAGGTGCGCGAGGTCAAGGGCGGCGAAGTCGCCGCGGTCGATCCGGCACCGACCGGCTTCGGCAAGTGAGTGCGTATAACGCCTAGGGGTGGCTTGAGGCAGGCGCGCGCGGCCCTATAACCGCGGGCATGTCCGATCCCACCCCCGACGACCTCTTCGCCAACACGCCGACCTCGAGCGGCGATTACAACGCCTCAGCGATCGAGGTGCTCGAAGGGCTCGAGCCCGTCCGCCGCCGCCCCGGCATGTATATCGGCGGCACGGATGACCGATCCTACCATCACCTCGCCGCCGAGGTGCTTGACAATTCGATGGACGAGGCGGTCGCAGGCCATGCGACGCGGATCGAGGTCAGGCTCGACGAAGGCAACCGGCTGACAATCACCGACAACGGGCGCGGGATGCCGGTCGACGAACACCCCAAGTTTCCGGGCAAATCGACGCTGGAGGTGATCCTGTCCACCCTGCATTCGGGCGGCAAGTTCTCCGGCAAGGCCTATGCCACCAGCGGCGGCCTGCACGGCGTCGGCGTGAGCGTGGTCAATGCGCTCTCGTCCTATACCCGGGTCGAAGTGGCGCGCGACAAGCAGCTCTACGCGCAGGAATTCTCGCGCGGGGTCACGCAAGGGCCGCTTCAGTTGCTGGGCGCGGCACCCAACCGGCGCGGCACCGCGGTCAGCTTCGTCCCCGACACTGAGATTTTCGGCGATCGCGGCTTCAACCCCAAGCGCCTGTTCAAGCTCGCCCGCTCCAAGGCCTATCTCTTCGCGGGCGTCGAAATCCGCTGGAAATGCGCGCCCTCTCTCGCGTCCGAGGACGTCCCGGCCGAGGCGGTGTTCAAGTTCCCCGGCGGGCTCGCCGATCACTTGGCCGAACAGATCGGCACGCGCGAATGCGTCACCGCGCAGCCATTCACGGGCTCGCAGGAATTCCCCGCAGTCGACGGCATCGGACAGGGCCGGGTCGAATGGGCGCTGGCGTGGCCGCTCTATTCGGACGGCTCGACGAGCTGGTATTGCAACACCGTGCCAACGCCCGATGGCGGCACGCATGAACAGGGCCTGCGCACCGCATTGACCCGCGGGCTTCGCGCTTTTGGCGAGTTGGTCGGCCAGAAGAAGGCCAAGGACATCACCGCCGACGACGTCATGACCGGCTGCGAGGTGATGCTCTCGGTCTTCATCCGCGATCCGCAATTCCAGTCCCAGACCAAGGACCGCCTCACCTCGCCCGAGGCCGCGCGCTTGGTCGAGAACGCGGTGCGCGACCATTTCGACCACTTCCTCACCGACAACATAGAGCGCGGAAAGGCACTGCTGGGCGAAGTGATGGAGCGCATGGACGAGCGCCTCAAGCGCAAGGCCGAGCGTGAGATCAAGCGCAAGACCGCCACCAATGCCAAGAAGCTGCGCCTGCCCGGCAAGCTTACCGATTGTTCGGGCGAAGGCGGGCGCGAGACCGAATTGTTCATCGTCGAAGGCGATTCGGCGGGCGGCAGCGCCAAGCAGGCTCGCGACCGCAAAAGCCAGGCGATCCTGCCGATCCGCGGCAAGATCCTCAACGTCGCCAGCGCCACCGCCGACAAGATCCGCGCCAATTCGGAGATCGCCGACCTCGCGCTCGCGCTGGGCTGCGGCACCCGCAAGGACTGCAACGCGGACAATCTGCGCTATGACCGCGTCATTATCATGACCGACGCCGACGTCGACGGCGCGCATATCGCGACCCTACTTATGACCTTCTTCTTCCAGGAAATGCCCGACATCGTCCGCAGGGGCCACCTGTTCCTCGCCCAGCCCCCGCTCTACCGGCTCACGGCGGGCAAGGAGAGTCGCTACGCCCGCGACGATGCGCACCGCGCGGAGCTCGAGGCGACGGTGTTCAAGGGCAAAAAGGTCGAAGTCGCGCGCTTCAAGGGCCTCGGCGAAATGAACCCGCAGCAGCTGCGCGAGACCACGATGGCGCCCGAGACGCGCGGGCTGATCCGCATCACCCTGCCGCAGGAATTTGAGGACCGCGCGGGCGTGGCGCGGCTCGTCGACGAGCTTATGGGCCGCAATCCCGAGCACCGCTTCAACTTCATCCAGAACCGCGCGAGCGACGTGGACCGCGACCTGATCGATGCCTGATCCCGAGCAGGAGGACATCATGGCCGGTGATCGCCGCATCGCCCGGCCCGACAGCGCGCTGCCCGACTGGCACATGCCCGACGCCGCCTACCGCCCGGTGCCGATCGCGTGGTTCACCGCGGCCTTCCTGCTGCAGGCAGTGATGCTGACGTTCCTGTTCGTCGTGCTGCTGGCCAAGCCCGCGTGGGTCACGATCGTGCTCGCCACAGCTGCGACCGGCGTGCTGGGCGCGTGGACGTGGGACCGCGGGATGAAGGCGGCGGGCACCGGATGGCGCCTCGCAACCGCGACGATGCTCGCGCTGCAACTCGGGTTCGTCTGCCTTGGTGCGGCAGCGCGAAGCTAGACCGCCTCGCGCCGCACCCGGCGGAAGACCAGCACGAACAGCGCCGCCAGCAGCAGCGGCATGATCGGCACGCCGAAATTAAGCGCCAGCGGCCGCGCGAAAGCCGCCCCTGCAAAGACTGCTGCGATTGTGATGCGCTCCCAATCCGCGAAGCCCTCCGATCGCGCCCGCGAAAAGAGGTAGGCGAGTGGGAAAGCGGTCAGCACCATGTCGTAATCGAGCACGAAAGGCGTCGCGAGCGGGGCTCCGGCAAGGACCAGCGCGGCGAGCCCCGGCGTGAAAGCGCGCCGCCAGCTCGCCAGGACCACCGCCGCCCCCAGCGCCAGCGACACCGCGCCTTGCACCGCCATCGCCGCCACGGCGGGCACGCCGACAAGGCTGAGGCCTGCAAACACGCTCACCATCTTGGCGAAGCCGATATTGCCGTCAGCCGTCGCCGTGCTCGCGGTGCGGGTGATAGCGAGCCAATCGGCCCAGACCTGCGCCCCGAAGGCGAGGCTCGCCAGCGCGGCGAGCGCCATGGCTGCGGCGGCGGCTCCGGCGATCGTGCGCCACTGCCCGCTCGCCAGCAACGCGAGGGGGACGAGGAGGCCGAACTGCGGCTTGATCGTGGCCAGCCCGATGAGCACGCCCGCCAGCCACGGCCGCCGCTCGACCAGCAGCAGCCCGCCCCCGAGCAGCGCCGCCACCAGAAAGGAGGTCTGTCCGTGGGTCAGCGTCACGAACACCGGCGGGAAGGCCGCAATCAGCACCAGCGCGGGGCCCTTGAGCCCGAGCGCGCGGAACCACGCCCGGATCGCCGCGAGGAACGCCGCCCCTGTCACCGCCAGCCAGCCTGCTAGTGCGGGGAAATAGGGCAGCAGGCCCAGCGGCCAGACAAAGGGCAGGAAATTGGGCGGGTAGAAGAATGCGGTATACTCGCCCGGCATCGCGTAGAATTCGCGCTGTGCGGCGACATGCGCGGCCGTGTCGTAGACATTCGCGGCCGAGAGCAGCATCCGTCCCGAAGTCCAGAAGCTGATGAAATCGGTGCCGATCAGGAAGCCGTTGGCATCCACCCCGCTCTTCTGGGTCGCAAGCAGGTAGGCCACCGCCCCGGCATTCACCAGCGCGAGCAGCAGCAGATAGCCGCGCACCCGCCCGGGCTCGAGCCATTCTGCCTTGCGGATACTGTCGAGCCCCATAGCCCAGCGTCTGCCGCGCGAGGCCACGCAAGTCCACCGGCAGAGCGCAGAGCCTCGGGGAAATTCGCTAGTCGGCGACGCTTGTGTGGATGTGGAGATGCCCCTCGAGCGTGCGGTGCACGGGGCACTTGTCGGCGATCGCGATGATCTTCTCGCGCTGCTCGGCGGTCAGCGCATCGCCAAGCAGCGTGATGACGCGATGGAGCGCCTGCGCCTGCTCGCCCGGTTCGAGCGCATGCATCATGTCCTCGGCGTGGCCCCGCTCGTGGGTCAGGTGAATGCGCGCGCCCGCGAACGGCCAGCCCTTCTGGTCGGCATACAGCTTCATCGTCATCGCCGTGCAGGTGCCGAGCGCGGCGAGCAGCAGGTCGTAGGGTGTCGGGCCGCTCTCGTCCCCGCCGTATGAGCGCGGCTCGTCGGCGATGAAGCGGTGGTGGGCGGTGTGGACCTCGGTGCCGAACTTGCCGTGGCCGGTCTGCACCACCACGCCCTCCTCGGGCATCGGCCAGTCGGAGCGCATCGGCAGATAGCGCCCCGCCCAGCCCGCGATCATGGTCGCGGCGAATTGGGCGTCCTCGGCCTTGGTCAGCAGGTGATCGGCGCCCGCGAGGCTGACGAAGCTCTTGGGGTGGAAGGCGGCCTCGAACAGCGCGGCGGCGTGCTCGATTCCGACGATAGCGTCGGTGGGCGAATGGAGGCACAGGTAGGGAAGCCGCAGCGTCCTGACCACTTCCAGCAGATCGACTTCGGCTGCCGCATCGAGGAACGAGCGGCTTAGCGTGAAGGCCTGCCCGCCGATCCGCACCGGGCCCGCCCCGTCGCGCCGGATCGCGTCGTGGTCGCCCTCGATTACGTGGAGCACATGCGGCACGTCGGACGGCGCACCGATGGTGGCGATGGCCGCGACCTTCTCCTCTCCCAGCAACGCAGCCGCCGCCAGCACCGCCGCGCCGCCGAGGCTGTGGCCGACCAGCAGCAGCGGGCCATCGAAGCGCGCGGCGAGCGCCTCGGCCGCGGCGACCAGATCGGCCATGTCGGTGGCGAAGCCGGCGCGCCCGAACTCTCCCTCGCTGCCGCCAAGGCCGGTGAAATCGAACCTCAGGCACGCGATCCCCTGCCGCGCCAGCGCGCGGCTGACGGCGACTGCGGCGCGGCTCTGCTTGGTGCAGGTGAAGCAATGCGCAAACAGCGCCGCCCCGCGCACGAGGCCCGTGGGCAGTTCGAGCGCGCCCTCGAGGCTGTGGCCCGCGGAGGTCGGAAAGGCGAGCGTTTCGGTCGGCATGATCGGTCTCCAGCGGCCAGAGCTATGGAATTGTGGCGCAATGCGTGCGACGTGTCACCCGCCCGCATCCCCCGGCGCGGGCGAGGAGAGTGCCGATGAAGTCCCCTGTCTTTCACGCAATCGCCTTGGCGGTCGGCGCTCTGGCGGCCTGCCCTTCGGTTGCCCAGACGCCAGCAGCACAAGCCCAGCCCGCCGAGCCGACCGCGCTCGAAGCGCGGAGCCTTCAGGTGGTGGAGCTGCTCAACGGCGAGGTGCAGCCCGAGGAGATCTTCACCGCAGGCTTCCGCGCGGCGATTGCCGATGCGCAGATCAGGACGCTCTCAGCCAATCTCACCGCGCAATTCGGCCGCGCGCTCGAAGTCAGCCTGCTCGCCCCGCGCGATGGCACCCGCGCCGCGCTCGAAATCCGCTTCGAGCGCGGGATCGCCAAGGGCGGCATCGCGCTCGACCCGGCCGAGAACAACCGCATCAACGAGTTGCGCTTCACCTCGGTCGATTCGCTTGCGGTGGCAGGCGACACGCCGGAGAAGATCGCCGCCGACCTCGCCGCCTTGCCGGGCAGCGTCAACGCGTGGTTCGGCCCGCTTGGCGGCGCGCCGGTCATCAGCCGCAATGCCGATACACCGCTCGCGCTGGGATCGGCGGTCAAGCTCTACGTCCTCGCGGCGCTTGCCGAGGATGTGAAGGCGGGCAGGCGCAAGTGGACCGACGTCGTGCCGCTAACGGAAAGGAGCTACCCCAGCGGGCAGTTGCAGGACTGGCCCAAGGGCGCGCCGGTGACGCTCCACTCGCTCGCCAGCCTGATGATTGCGATCAGCGACAACACCGCGACCGACCAGCTGATCAGGGTGCTGGGGAAGGAGCGGATCCTCACGCTGATGCGTGACAGCGGGCACAGCGATCCCGGGGCGAACGATCCGTTCCTGACCACGCGCGAGCTGTTTGTTCTGAAGACCATGAGCCGTGAGACGCTCGACCAATGGAGCCACGGCCAGCCCGCCGAACGGGCCGTGCTCGAGGTTGTGCTGGCCGCCGAGGAACCCTCGCTCGATCAGGTCAACGCCGCATTCGGCAATGGCCCCAAGGCGCTCGAGATCGAGTGGTTCGCCTCGCCCGCCGAGCTTGCGCGGCTCTTCGCCCACATGCGCAAGACCGCCGCGCCCGAGGCGTTCGCCATCATGGCGATCAACCCTTCCGCGACCGACGCGATCAAGGCGAACTGGCGCTACATCGGCTTCAAGGGCGGGAGCGAGCCGGGGGTGCTCAACCTCACCTGGCTGCTCACCGACAAGGCGGGCCGCGACTGGGTGCTGACCCTCGGATGGAACAACCCGCAAGCCGTCGTGGACGAGGGCAAGCTCGAGGCCATCGCCCAGCGCATCCTCCTCCTGCCTCGCTGATTTGCCAGCCCCCACCCCTCTTGCGCGCTGCGACGGCCCCGCTTATCGCTGCGAGCCGAAATTCAGTCTCACAGGAAAACCCATGGCCGACCAGCAGCAGCAGCGTTTTGAAGGCACCAAGTCCTATATCGCGACCGAAGACCTCAAGGTCGCCGTCAACGCCGCCGTCACCCTGCGCCGCCCGCTGCTGGTCAAGGGCGAGCCCGGCACCGGCAAGACCGTGCTGGCGCATGAAATCTCGAAAGCTCTGGGCGCGCCGCTGATCGAGTGGAACATCAAGTCGACCACTAAGGCGCAGCAGGGTCTCTACGAATATGACGCTGTCGCCCGCCTGCGCGATGGCCAGTTGGGCGAGGAGCGGGTGCACGACATCCGCAACTACATCAAGAAGGGCAAGCTGTGGGAGGCCTTCACCTCGCCCCAGCTTCCCGTCCTCCTGATCGACGAGATCGACAAGGCCGACATCGAGTTCCCGAACGACCTCCTGCAGGAGCTCGATCGCATGAGCTTCGACGTCTACGAGACGCAGGAGCGGATCGCCGCCAAGGAACGCCCGATCGTCGTCATCACCTCGAACAACGAGAAGGAGCTTCCCGACGCCTTCCTGCGCCGCTGCTTCTTCCACTACATCAAGTTCCCCGACCGCGAGACGATGCAGGACATCATCGACGTCCACTTCCCCGGCATCCAGAAGACGCTGGTGAAGAAGGCGATGGATATCTTCTACGACCTGCGCGAAGTGCCGGGCCTCAAGAAGAAGCCCTCGACCAGCGAGCTGCTCGACTGGCTCAAGCTGCTGCTCAACGAGGACATGCCCTTGGACGTGCTCCAGAGCGCCAACCCGGCCAGCGCGATCCCGCCGCTGCACGGCGCGCTTCTGAAGAACGAGCAGGACATCATGCTGTTCGAACGCCTCGCCTTCATGGCCCGCCGCAATCCGAGCTGAGGCGGTGGGCTATACCGGCCGCTGCGGGTGCGGGGCAGTCACGCTCCGGATCGAGGCAGAGCCGGTGGCCGTGCGCCAGTGCTGGTGCCGCCACTGCCAGCATATCGCTGCCGGGAACGCGACCAACAACGCGATCTTCCCGGCCGATGCCGTGCACTTCAAAGGCGAATTGCAGTCGGCCGGATGGACGGCGGATTCGGGCAACAGCCTGACCTACTGGTTCTGCCCGTGTTGCGGAACGCAGGCCTATGCGCAGACCTCGGCCCGCCCGCAATTCAGGACCGTGCGCCTCGGCTTTCTCGATGTGCCGCACGGGCTTGCTCCGCAGGCGATCATCTGGACCGAGGCCGCGCCCGAATGGGCCGCGCTTGATCCCGAACTCGAACAATGGTCCCGGCAGCCGCCACCCCCTCCGCCCGCGCAGTGATCGCCGGGCGAGGCTAGATCACCGGAAAGCAGGCGACCCCGGCGCGTTTGAGCGCCTTGCAGGTCGCGTGGGCATCGGGGGCCGAGGCACGCAGGCGGTAGTACTGCTTCCCGTTCACCACCGCCGGGATGACCGCCATTTGCATGCCCTTAAGCTCGGGCCGCTGCCCGGCGAGCGTTTGCCAATGTGCCGCTGCCTCGCCGGGTGATAGCGTGGCGGCGAGCTGGATCGTCTGCTGACCGACCGCAGGGGCGGCCGGGATGATCCGCGCCGCGGGCAGGCGCGCTGCCGGCGTGGCAGCGGGCGTGGCCGCGGGCGTGGCCGCCGCCAGCGCCGGGCGCTCGCGTTGCAACAGCGCGGGCGCGATCGGCACCACCGCATCGCTGCGCTGCGCCAGCGCCAGTGCCGCGCCGCCATCGGCAAGCGGTTCGTCGGTCACGATCACCGCCGTCGTGGTCGGCCCCGTGATCTTGAACAGCTCTGCGGCGAAGGCAGCGGGCAGGCGGATGCAGCCGTGCGAGGCGGGATAGCCCGGCAGACGACCTGCATGGATCGCGATCCCGCTCCATGTCAGGCGCTGCATCCACGGCATCGGCGCGTTGCTGTAGAGGTTCGAGCGGTGATAGCGCTTCTTCTGGAGGATCGCGAAGACCCCGGTCGGCGTCCGCTTGCCCTTCTTGCCGGTCGACACCGGGCTCGAGCGCCACAGCACCCCGTCGCGGAAGACGTGCATCCTTTGCGAGGACAGGCTGACAGTGATGACGACGCCGCTCTCGAGCACCTGCCCCACCGTCTTGCTCGGCGGGGGTGGCGGCGGCGCTGGCTGATCAGCAGGCGGCTCGGCCGCCTGCGCCGGTGCGCTGACCGGCGAGGACGCTCCCGGCGCGAACAAGGCGGACAGGCCGACCAAGGCCGCCAGGACCGGCATCACCCACAGACCATGGAGCCGCAAGCGCCGCACCGCGCACCTTTCGTTAACACGAATAGTTAACGGTTAGGACTTTGCGAAAGCGCGGGCAAGGCCTGTTGGCAAGCGTTCGCTCTCCGCCCGCGACCCCTTGCCTGACACACGCCCCGGCCTACAATGCGGGGTCGAGGGGAGAGGGTCATCATGTTTGCAATCAACCGCTTCGCCGCGTTGGCGGCCTTGGCTGTGGCCGCGGGAACAGGGGCCTTCGCGCCGCTCGTCGCGCAAGAACAGGCCCCGATAGCCCGGCCGGCCGCGACCTGGAGCCATGACCGCAGCGGGCTGACCCTCCCGACCGAGGTCGCCGGCTTCGCCCGCGGCGACAGCAAGCAGTATGACAAGGAAGGCTACAACATCGGCATCGCTTTCCGCGATCCCGCAAGCGGGACCTGGGCCGACCTCTTCATCTACCGCGCCGCGCCCGCCTCGGTCGCGGTGTGGGGCGACCGTGCGGCGGCGGGAATGTTCGCCAACCCGATGCTGGGCGAGGTCGACGTAAACGCGGTCAGCATCGCGCGCTTCACCCCGCCGGGCGGTGCGGGCACGAACAGCGGGCTCAGGATCGTGACGCCGACCAAGGGCGAGCTCGCCTCGAGCGGGCTGGCGCTGTGGCTCCACGATGGCTGGCTGGTGAAGCTGCGGATGAGCTCAAAGACGCTCGATGCGGCGACCCTCGAGGCGCGGATGACGCAGTTCATCGCCGCGGTGACGCTGCCCGCCGCCACCCGCCCTGCCCCCGCCTTCGCCGAGATCCGCGATTGCGCCGCGCCGATGAAGCCGGGGAAGAAGGCCAAGCTGGTGAAGCTCGACATGATGGGCTCGATCATGATCGGCGGGCTTCTGGCGGGCATCAACGACGAGAAGATCGGCGATGCCGCCGCTGCCAAACCCGCGGGAACGCCGGAGCCCGTGTGGTGCCGCGACGCCGGCTCGCAGCCGCAATACGGGATCTACCGCCGCGAGGACGGCACGGAGGGTTATCTCATCGCCCTCGGCGATACGGGGACCAGTCTGGCGGTTGCAGGCTATGATGCGGGGCCGCTGATGAAGCCCTCCAAAGGCTTTCTGGTCAAGCAGTCCGACGGTGTGACCGAGCAGGTCTACCCGCCCTTCGACAAGCTGCCGACGCCGCAGCAGGCGCTGGGCCTGCCGGGTAATGTCGGCCCGGTGTTCACCGCCGGTCTGCTGGACGAAAACAAGGGCACGACGATCCGGGTGCCCGCGAAGTGACCCCGCTCCGGGCGGATCAGTCGAAGCTGTAGGCCAGCTCGAAATCGCCCCAGCGCCGCCCGCCGAAATGGAGCGGCACGTAGACGTTGCGCACCACCACATAGGCGCGGCCGTCGCCTTCCTGACGATAGACCGCCATCGTGTAGGGCGCGTTGCTCGCCTTGGCGACGAGATCGACGCCTTCGAGCAGGATGCGGCCATTGCGGCAATATTGCGTGTCGTGCGCCAGATCGCCGGTCGGCTTGCGCGAGCGTTCGGTGAGGTGGGTGGGGAGAAAGCCCTTGGTGTCGGACGCCGAGCACATCCGCACATTCGCCTCGCGCGCGACAAGTGCATCGAGCATCGGACGCCAGGTCAGGTCCGCCCAGTCGCTCAATCCCGTCCGGTAAAGCTGAGGATTGGTGCCGGCGACCGGCAAGTAGTCCTGATCGAACAGTTGCGCGGTGGTGAGTTCGCCGTTCTTCAGCCCCTCCTCGGTGACCTGCTCGATCCGGCGCGCCTTCGCAATCGCGCGTTCCACCATCACGCTGTCCTGCGGAGAGAGCCCGGCCTTGACGATCCGGTCGAACATCTCGCTCGCGGTGATTTCCAGCTCCTCCATCTTGCGGTGGGCGCCGTGGAGCTTATCCTCGTTCATGCGCGAGGCGACGTCGTAGCTGGTCAGAACGCGCTGGACCTTGTCGACATGGCCGCTGATGGTGCCGGTCGAGCGGGCGATGACGTCGTTCTGCTTGTCGACCTCCTCGACCAGCGCGCCGACATTGGCGATGGTGCTCTCGATCCGTGCGACGCTCGCACGGGCTTCGCCGCTGGCCTTGGAGCCTGCTTCGATCCGCCCGATCACCACCTCGGCCTCGCCGCCGAGGGCATCGATGGTGTGAGCGATTTCCTCGGTCGCCTTGCGGGTGTCGTTGGCGAGGCTCTTCACTTCGCTTGCGACCACCGCGAAGGTGCGGCCTGCGTCGCCCGCGCGCATCGCCTCGATCGTGGCGTTGAGAGCTAGAATGTTGGTCGTCTCGGCAATCTCGCCGATGTCCTGTGCGGAGCGGCGCACCTGCTCCATCGCGGCGGAGAAGCTGGTGACGTGCTGGCCGAGGGTGTCGACCAGCTCGATCAGCGAGGCGATCTGGCCCAGCGAGGACTGGATCAGCGCCGTGCCTTCGGACAGGCGCTCGATCGCGCGTTCGGACAGCAGGCGGGCCTCGTCGGAGGCCTCGGCAACCTTGGTCTGGTCGGCTTCGAGTGCGCGCACCGTCTCAGCCAGCGCCTCGTGTTCCGAGCGAAGCGTCCTCGACGAGGCGATCACCGCCTCCACCACGCCGGCGACGTCGGTGCAGCCGACAGTCACTGCCCCGCAGCTCTCGGGGATCATCCCCAGCGCGTGGGCGTTGGCGGTATCGATGGCGAGGCTGTTCATGTGCGTTGCGCGGCCCTGTGTTGTGCGTTGCGGGACACTAGGCAGAGGATGGTAAGCAAGCGGTTAAGATTTGCGCTGTCCCCCTCGCAAGATTGGGGACTGGTCAGGGGCAGGCGCGCGGGTTAATCAGGCTCCCATGTTCTTCAATTTCGTCGACGAGCTGCGGGCCGCCGGAATCGGTGCCTCGTTCAAGGAGCACCTCACGCTGCTGGAGGCGCTCGACAAGGACGTGATCGAGCAGACCCCGGAAGCCTTCTACTACCTCTCCCGCGCGACCTTCGTGAAGGACGAGGGCCTGCTCGATCGCTTCGATCAGGTGTTCCAGAAGGTCTTCAAGGGGATCATGTCCGATTACGGCCAGAACCCGGTCGACATCCCGGAAGACTGGCTGAAGGCGGTCGCCGAGAAATTCCTCACGCCCGAGGAGATGGAGAAGATCAAGTCCCTCGGCGATTGGGACGAGATCATGGAGACGCTCAAGAAGCGGCTCGAGGAGCAGGAAAAGCGCCACCAGGGCGGCAACAAGTGGATCGGCACGGGGGGCACCAGCCCCTTCGGCAATTCGGGCTACAACCCCGAAGGCGTGCGCATCGGCGGCGAGGCCAAGCACGGGCGCGCGATCAAAGTCTGGGAAAAGCGCGAGTTCAAGAACCTCGACAACACCAAGGAACTCGGCACCCGCAACATCAAGATGGCGCTGCGCCGTCTGCGCCGCTTCGCCCGCGAAGGCGCGGCGGACGAGCTCGACATTCCCGGCACCATCGAGGGCACCGCCAAGCAGGGCTGGCTCGACATCCGCATGCGGCCCGAGCGGCGCAATGCCGTCAAACTGCTGCTGTTCCTCGACGTCGGCGGTTCGATGGACCCCTTCATCAAGCTGGTCGAAGAGCTGTTCAGCGCCGCCACGGCGGAGTTCAAGAACCTCGAATTCTTCTACTTCCACAACTGCCTCTACGAAGGCGTATGGAAGGACAACAAGCGCCGCTGGCAGGAGCGGACCAAGACCTGGGACGTGCTCCACAAATACGGCCACGACTACAAGATCGTGTTCGTCGGCGATGCGGCGATGAGCCCCTACGAGATCACCCATCCAGGCGGCAGCGTCGAGCACATGAACGAGGAAGCGGGCGCGGTATGGCTTCAGCGCGTCGCCAACACCTACCCTGCCACCGTGTGGCTTAACCCGGTGCCGGAGAAGCAGTGGGGCTATTCCCAGTCGACCAAGATGATCAAGCAGCTGGTCGGCGACCGGATGTATCCGCTGACGCTCGAAGGGCTGGATGACGCCATGCGGGAGCTGAGCAGAAAGCACGGGGCTTGATGGCGCGCCAGCTTGCTGCGGTAGTCGCCGGGGTGATCTTCTTCGCCCTGTTTGTCTCGCTCATCAACCGCGGCGCGATGATGGTCTGGCCGGCCTATGCCGAGGCCTTCCCCACGAACAGTTTTACCGCCGCCATGATGATCCTGCGACTGTGCATGGGCGCCGGGGCTCTGCTCGGGTCGGGTTATCTCGTCGCCGCCATTGCACAGGCGAAGCCTCTCGCCGCCATCATCGCTGCGGGAGTGCTGTTGCTGCTGGGCGGCACCGTCCACCTGAGCGAGCCGATCTGGTCATCCTTCCCGCTGTGGTATCACATCGCCTTCATCGGCTCGATTGTCCCGGCGGTGCTCATCGGCGCTCGGCTGCGCAGGGCGTGAGCCACACCCGCTTCGAGGCGATCCGCCTCCGGCTCGAGGCCTTCGATCCGGGCACGGGCTGGCGGCTGTGGCTCTACGAATTCCTGCTGTTCGGATTCAAGCAGGGCTGGGCCTGCCTGTTCGGCGGGCTGCTGCTAGCGCTCCTGCTGGGCACGCACCTGTTCTACCCCGACACCGCGCCGCTCCACCGCTATGACTTCCTGACGCTCGCCGCCATCTCCATTCAGGCCGGGATGCTCGCCTTCCGATTGGAGACCTGGCGCGAGGCGCGGGTGATCCTCATCTTCCACGTCGTCGGCACGGTGATGGAGCTGTTCAAGACGCAGGCCGGGTCATGGACCTACCCCGAGGCGAGCGTGCTCCACATCGGGGCGGTGCCGCTGTTCTCGGGGTTCATGTATGCGGCGGTCGGCAGCTATATCGCGCGGGTGTGGCGGATCTTCGACTTCCGCTTCTCAGGCTATCCGCCCGCGTGGACAACATGGGCCTTGGCGGCGGCGATCTACGCCAATTTCTTCACCCACCACTTCATCATCGACGTCCGCTGGGGACTGTTTGCCGCCACGGCAGCGATCTTCTGGCGCACCCGCGTTCACTTCCGGAACTGGCGGGTGCACCGCTGGATGCCGCTGTTGGTCGGCTTCGGCCTTGTCGCGCTGTTCATCTGGTTCGCCGAGAACATCGCCACCTTCGCCAATGCCTGGAACTACCCCGGGCAGGAGAAGGAGTGGCACATGGTCAGCCTCGCCAAATATGGCAGCTGGTATCTGCTGATGCTGATCAGCTTCGTGCTGGTGACGCTGGTGCAGCCGGTGCGCGCGCCCGACTAGCCCTTCCGGTCGAGCTCGGCATCGAGGTGCAGGCTGCACCGCCAGAAGAAGAACGCCGGCACCAGCCCCAGCACCGCCGCGCCGTAGAGCACGTAGCGCACCGAGTCCGCGCCGTAAGCGGGTTGCAGCCAGTCCGACAGCACGCCGAAGAACAGCGGCCCCAACCCCAGCCCGATCAGGTTCTGGAAGAACAGCAGGCTCGCCGCCGCGATCGCCCTCGCCCGCAGCGGTACGAGGCCCTGCGCGGCCGAATAGCACGGGCCGTAGTAAAGCGAGTTGCACACCTGCGGCACGAAGATCAGAACCAGCGCCAGCGGCCAGCTCGGCGCCTGATAGGCGGCGATGGCGAGCGGCACGGCGAGCGCCATGCCGATGGCGGGCGCGGTCAGCACGTGGCGGCGGTTCTTGGCGCCGAAGCGGTCGGCGAGATAGCCGCCCAGCCATGTGCCGAGGATGCCCCCCACCCCGCCGATGATCCCGAACCACAGACCCACCTGCCCCGGCGTCATGTCATGGGTGCGCTGGAAGAAGATCGTCGTCCAGGTGGTCTTGCCATAGGACAGGAACGCTGCGGCCGACCCCGCCAGAACCAGCAGCACGAAGGCCCGCGAGCGCATGACTTCACCCACCGCTTTCCCGAGTGGCAGCGCGGCGGGCTGGCTCTTGGCGCGCAATACCGCCGCGGCGTCAGAACGGCGCGGGTCCCTCAGCATGAACCACACCACCAGTGCCAGCACGACGCCGGGAAGTCCCACCACCACGAAGGCCTCGCGCCACCCGAGATAGTCGGCGAGCAGCCCGCCGATCACCATGCCTAGCAGCGAGCCGACCGGAATACCGAGCGAATAGAAAGCCAGCGCCGAGGCGCGTTTTTCGGGCGGCACCATGTCGCTGATCAGCGAATGCGCCGGCGGCGTGCAGCCTGCCTCGCCCACCCCCACCCCGATCCGGGCGAGCAGCAATTGCCAGAAATTCTGCGCCACCCCGCACAGCGCCGTCATCCCCGACCACAGGGCGAGCGCCACCGCGATCAGCTTCGGGCGGCTCGTCGTCTGGCGGTCGGCAAGGCGGGCGATGGGGATGCCGAGAACGGTGTAGAACAGCGCGAAGGCCAGCCCCGTCATCAGTCCGATCTGGGTGTCGGAAAGATCGAGATCGCGCGCGATCGGCTCGGCGAGGATGTTGACGATCTGGCGGTCGATGAAGTTGAAGATGTAGACCGTCAACAGGACCCACAAGGTCAGCCTTGCCGATTGCACGCCGGTGCCGCTCGCTGCCGCGGTTGCCATTCTCTGTCTCTCTCCCATCGGTGGCGGTTGCTCCGCCATCCGTCTGTGTCATGCGCTAAGGCGTCATGACGTCACATTCAGTAAAGCAGGTGATGCCGCACCTCGGCAATCCATGCGGCTTCGTCGTGTGACGTCACCGCGTCGAGATCGGCAGGCTTCGCGGCCGGGTCCTCGACCCATTCGCGCAAACCCGGCCCGCCGTTGATCACGTCGATCGCGAGGCGGGTGAGCTCGTATTCATAGGGGAAGTCGCGCCACAGCGGGTAATCGGAATAGAGCAGCCGGATCGCCTTGAAGGCGAGCGCCTGCAAGCGCCAGGGCTTGAAGCTGTCGTGATTGTAGAAACTGCCTTCTGCATGAATCATCAATGCGTTGCAGAGCGTTCCTTTGTGCTTGTGGAAAGTCGGCTCGAACCAGCATTCGCGGATCGCGCAGCCCGCCAGCCAGTCGGGCGCGAGCTTGTGCATCAGCTTGAGCACGCTCCCTGCGTCCACGTCGGGGGCGCCGAACAGCACCTCCAGCGGGCGCGTGGTGCCGCGCCCTTCGGACAGCGTCGTGCCCTCGAGCATCACCGTCCCGGCATAGGCGCGCGCCATGTTGAGGTTGGCGGCATTGGGCGAGGGGTTGATCCAGATGCGTGACGTCGGCCAGCCATGGCCCTCGCCGTCCGGCTCCCAGCCCTCCATCGCCACAACCTTGTAGGCGACGTCGAGGCCGAAATGTTCGATGAACCAGTGGCCCATCTCCCCCATCGTGAGGCCGTGGCGCATCGGCATCGGGGCGGCGCCGACGAAGCTCTCCTGCCCCGGCAGCAGCAGCGTGCCCTCGACCGGACGCCCGGCGGGATTGGGCCGGTCGAGCACCCAGACTTCCTTGCCCGCCTTGGCCGCTTCCTCGAGCAGATAGAGCAGCGTGGTGACGAAGGTGTAGATCCGGCAGCCGAGGTCCTGAAGGTCGAACAGGAACACATCCGCGCTCGACATCATCTGCCCCGTCGGACGGCGCACCTCGCCATAGAGCGAGAAGATCGGGATGCCGTAGCGCGGATCCATCTCGTCCGCGGTCTCGACCATGTTGTCCTGCTTGTCGCCCTTGAGCCCGTGCTGCGGCCCGAAGGCGCTGCTGACGTTGACGCCCGCCGCGATCAGCGCGTCGAGGCTGTGGGTGAGGTCTGACGTCACGCTGGCCGGATGCGCCACCAGCGCCACGCGGCGGCCCTTGAGTTGCTTGAGGAGTTCGGGGTCGGCGAGCAGCCGGTCGATGCCGTTCTTCATGCCTCAAGCGATGGAACAGCCGCCGCGCAAAGGCAATGCCCGGGTTGGGGCTTGGCGGGAAGTGCTGGGAACATTGCGGGGAGTGTGCCAGTTAGAGGGATATGGACACCGACTGGACACCCGTAGCCGTCGCCGCCGGTTGGGCGATCATCCTCGGCGGCGCGGGCGGCGCGCTGACCGAGATCGGCCAGTGGTATCGCGATTTGCGCAAACCCCCGTGGCAGCCGCCCGACTGGCTGTTCGGCCCGGCCTGGACCATCATCCTCGGCCTTGCTGGGTGGAGCTTCTACATCGGCCTCACCGAGGCCCCATCGCCCGAAGCGCGGATGGGGGTGTGGGCGCTGTTTATCGCCAATTTCGTGCTCCACTTCCTGTGGTCGCCGCTGTTCTTCAAGCTGAAGCGCCCCGACTGGGCGCTGGGCGAGAACGTCTTCCTGTGGCTTTCGGTTACAGGGCTGATGGTGGTGCTGCCGCGCCTCGTGGACAACCCCTTCGCGGGCTGGCTCAACGTGCCCTATTTCATATGGGTGAGCTTCGCCTTCGTGCTCAACCGGGAAATCGTGAAGCGCAATCGTCCCTTCGTGACGGCGGCTAGCGCTCGATAATCAGCGCGCGGTTGGCTTCCGAGTGGAACTCGGGCCTGCCGGGGGGAAAGGCGAGCGCCCAGTATTGCTTGGCGCCATCGGCGTGCTCGACCACCGCATTGAGCGCGACCTGCGCCGGAGCGGGGAGGTCGGCGGCGATGCTGGCGTGCAGCACAAGCCCGGCGGCGTCATGCGAGCAGCTGATGGCGATGGCCTGAACCGGCGCATCGCGCATCCCCTCGCGGAAGGAATCGAAGTCATAGGCCGCCCACTGGCCCGAGGGCGAGAGGTTGAACTCGCGATAGGCCTTCTCGCCGAGTGGCTGCCAGAAGATCTCGAAGCAGGTCGTCTGCCACAGATTGTCGCGCCGTTCGGACGGAGCGGCGGGGGGCAGGACAATGCCGGCCATCGCCCCGTCGAGCCGGAACTCCGCCTCGCACCCGTGCGCCGTGGCGGCGACCGAGGCGGTCACGGCGCGAACCGGGCCGAGATCACAGGCGACATGGAGCATCAGCGGGTGCATCGCGCCAGTCTGCGCGCTCCTCGCCGCGCGGGCAAGCCACTTCCCGTCGCGGCCTCACGCTGATAGGGCCGCGCGCCATGAGCACCTACGAATCCGATCTCCTGCGCCTGCTCGACGAGCGTGGCTATATCCACCAGCTGACCGACGCGGCGGGCCTCGATGCCCTGGCCGCCAAGCAGGTGGTGCCGGGCTATATCGGCTTCGACGCGACCGCGCCGAGCTTGCACATCGGCAGCCTCGTCCAGATCATGATGCTGCGCCGCTTGCAGCAGACCGGGCACAAGCCGATCGTGCTGATGGGCGGCGGCACCACCCGGATCGGCGACCCCACGGGCCGGGACGAGAGCCGCAAGATGCTCACCGACGAGACGATCGAGGCCAATGTCCAATCGATCTTCACGGTGTTCGACAAGCTCTTGAAATTCGGCGACGGCCCCACCGATGCGGTGATGGTCAACAACCACGACTGGCTCGGGCAGCTGGGCTATATCCAGCTGCTGCAGGAAGTCGGCACGCACTTCACGGTCAACCGGATGCTGACCTTCGATTCGGTTCGGCTGCGGCTCGAGCGCGAGCAGCCGATGACCTTCCTCGAATTCAACTACATGATCCTGCAGGGCTACGATTTCAGGCACTTGTCGCACGAACTTGGCGTGCGTCTGCAAATGGGCGGCTCTGACCAGTGGGGCAATATCGTCAACGGGATCGAGCTTGGCCGGCGCATGGACGGTGCCGAACTGTTCGGTCTCACCACCCCGCTGCTGACCACCGCCAGCGGCGCGAAGATGGGCAAGACCGCGGCCGGCGCGGTGTGGCTCAACGACGATCAGCTGCCTGCCTACGACTTCTGGCAATATTGGCGCAATGTCGACGATGCCGACGTGGGCCGCTTCCTGCGCCTGTTCACCGACTTGCCGCTCGACGAGATCAACCGGCTCGAAGCGCTTGAAGGTGCAGAGATTAATGCCGCCAAGGTGGTGCTCGCCAACGAGGTCACCAGGCTCGTCCGTGGCGAGGATGCCGCGACCCGCGCCGAAGCCACCGCGCGCGAGACCTTCGCCGGCAGCGGGGCGGGCGAGGATTTGCCGAGCATCGCCACCGGCCCCGAGGGCATGCGCCTTGCCGCGCTCCTCACCGAACTCGGCCTCACCGCCTCCAATGGCGAGGCAAAGCGCAAGCTCGCCGAAGGAGCGGTCAAGCTCGAAGGCGAAACCGTGTCCGATCCAGCCCAGTTGGTGCTTCCCGGCGAAGGCCAGATCCTGCGCCTCAGCCTCGGCAAGAAGCGCCACGCGCTCGTCACCCGCTGAAAGCCGCGCCCTTTACCAATTGTCAGGCTTTCTGCGGCATTTCCCTTTGTCTGTGACCCAGACGGAGGGAAGGATCGCGCTACGTGGCAGGTGGAGCTAATCTCAGCGTAACCGACTTGCGCCGTGCGGCGCGTCATCCGGTCGACTTTCCGGCGATCGTCGAGCATTTCGTGCACGGCGACCTGCATCTTCACGTCTGCAACCTCTCCGCGCACGGCTTCATGGTCGACAATGGCGGGCAGCTCCAGCGCGGCGACCGCATCATCATCCGCTTGCCGGTCGTCGGCCGGATCGAGGCCTATGTGATATGGACCCGCGACAGCCGCGCCGGTTTCCAGTTCGAGCGGATCATCCGGCTCGACGATTTCGTCGCGATCATCGACCAGCTCCAGCCCAACCCGCGCCTGCGCCGCCCGCGCTAGCCCAAGCTAAAGTCGCGGGCGCACAAGTTTCGCCTGCTTGGCAGAGTCGCGAACGCCTGCCATGGCGCGCGGCGTGACCGACGCTGTGACCGAACCTGCCTCCCCGCTTCAGATACCCGATTACCGGCGCTATTGGCTGGCGCGCTTCATGGGCGTGTTTGCCACCATGTCGATGGTGGTGCTGCTGGGCTACCAGCTCTATGCCGTCGCGCGCGACGATTACGGGATGAGCGTGGCCGAGGCCTCGTTCCAGCTCGGCCTCCTGGGCCTCGCGCAATTCGTGCCGCTGTTTCTGCTGACCCCGGTCGCAGGCCTCGCCGCCGACCGTTTCGACCGCCGCCATGTCGCGGCCTTCGCGAACGGGATCGACGGGCTCGTGGCCGTGGTGCTGGCGCTCGCGACCTGGGCTGATGCCTTGAACCTGCCGATCCTCTTCACCCTCGCCGCCGCGCACGGCGCAGCGCGGGTGTTCCTCGGCCCCTCGATGAGCGCCATTGCGCCCAACATCGTCCCCCCTGCCCTGCTGCCGCGCGCCATCGCGCTGTCCTCGATCGCCTGGCAGACCGCGAGCGTCGCCGGCCCGGCGGTGGGCGGGCTGATCTTCGCGCGGGCCGAGTGGCTACCGCACGCGCTTTCCTCCGCGTTGCTCGGCTGCTCGATGCTGCTGATCCTCACCGTGCGCCCGGTGCGCGCCAAGCAAGACGGGCCGCGCCTCAAACCCCTGAAGCAGATCACAGAGGGCATGATCTATGTTTGGCGCGAGCGCTTCCTGCTGGGATGCATCACGCTCGATCTTTTCGCGGTGCTGCTGGCGGGGGCGACCGCGCTGCTGCCGGTGTTCGCGCGCGACATCCTGTTCGTCGGCCCCGAGGGGCTCGGGCTGATGCGCGCCGCCCCCGCATTCGGCGCGGCAAGCGTGGCGCTGTGGCTGTCCTTCCGCCCGCTCCAGCGCGAGGTCGGGGTCAAGATGCTGTGGGCGGTCGCGGCCTTCGGGGCGCTGACGATAGCCTTCGCCTTCTCGCGATACTTCGTCCTGTCGCTGGCGATTCTCGCGGCGATGGGCGCGGTCGACATGGTGTCGGTCTTCATCCGCTCGTCGCTGGTCCAGCTCTTCACGCCCGATGAAAAGCGCGGGCGGGTTTCATCCATCTCCGGGCTTGCCATCTCTGCGTCGAACGAGCTGGGCGAAATGCAGTCCGGCCTTGCCGCAGCCTTGCTGGGCGCGGTCGGCGCGGTTGTATTCGGCGGGGCGGGTGCGATAGTCGTGACATTGGTCTGGGCGTGGTACTTCCCCGAACTGCGCCGCGCCCGCAGCTTCGAGCCGCAGGAATTGAAGAGAGAGGTAGCATCATGAAGGCCGACAACATCCTCGCCACCATCGGCGGCACCCCGCATATCCGCCTCGCCCGGCTGTTCCCCGATCACGAGGTGTGGGTGAAGTCGGAACGCGCCAATCCCGGCGGCTCGATCAAGGACCGCATCGCGCTTGCCATGGTCGAGGATGCCGAGGCGCGCGGCGCGCTGAAACCGGGCGGGACGATTGTCGAGCCGACCTCGGGCAACACCGGGATCGGCCTCGCGATGGTCGCTGCCGTGAAGGGCTACCGTCTGGTGCTGGTCATGCCCGAATCGATGTCGGTCGAGCGCCGCCGGTTGATGCTCGCCTATGGCGCCAGCTTCGATCTCACCCCGCGCGAGAAGGGCATGAAGGGCGCGATCGAGCGGGCGATGGAGCTGGTCGCGCAGACGCCGGGCGCATGGATGCCGAGCCAGTTCGATAACGCCGCCAACCCCGCAGTCCACGCCCGCACCACCGCGCAGGAAATCCTCGCCGACTTTGCCGATAGCCCGGTCGACGTCATGATCACCGGCGTCGGCACCGGCGGGCACCTCACCGGCTGCGCCGAGGAATTGAAGAAGCACTGGCCCGCGATGAAGGCTTACGGCGTTGAACCCGCGCTTTCGCCGGTCATCAACGGCGGCCAGCCCGGCCCGCACCCGATTCAGGGAATCGGCGCAGGCTTCATACCGGGCAACCTCCACACCGCTGCCATTGACGGCGCGATTGCGGTCGATGCCGAGGAGGCCAAGGAAATGGCCCGCCGCGCGGCGCGCGAGGAAGGGATGCTGGTCGGCATCTCGAGCGGCGCGACGCTCGCCGCCATCGCCAGCAAGCTCGCCGATCTGCCGGCGGGTTCGCGGGTGCTCGGCTTCAACTACGATACCGGCGAGCGGTACCTCTCGGTGCCCGATTTTCTGCCGGTGGAGTAAGGATGCCCGAACGCATCGACTATGCCGATGGCGAAACCGCGCTGACCGGATGGCTGGCGCGGCCTTCGGGCCCTCCACGCGCGGCCGTGGCGGTGTTCCCGACCTTCATGAACATCACCCCGGGCGTCGCTGCCAAGGCCGAGGCGCTCGCCGAAGCGGGTTGCGTGGCGCTGGTCGGAGATTTCTACGGCCCCGATGCGCCGCATGATATCGAGAGCGCCTTTGCGGCGATGGAGCGGCTGCGCGCCGATCCTCACGTGATGCGGCGGCGCTTGCGGGCGACGCTCGACTGTCTCACCGGACTGGCGCCCGGCCTCCCGCAGATCGCGACCGGTTTCTGCCTTGGCGGGATGGCGGTGCTCGAACTGGCACGCGACGGCGCCGACCTCGTGCTGGCGGCAAGCTTCCATGGCCTGCTCGCCACCCCCCTGCCCGCCGTCGCCCCGATCAAGCCCCGGCTGCTGGTGTGTCACGGCGACGCGGATTCGCTTGTCCCCAGGTCCGACGTCATCGCCTTCTGGGAGGAGATGGACCGCGTGGGTGCGGACTGGCACTTCCTGTCTTTCGCGCGCGTCGAGCACGGCTTCACCAACCCCTTCACACCCACGGGCGAAGCCAATCCGGCCTATGACCCGCTGGCCGACCGGCAATCGTGGAGCGCCCTGATGGGCCTGATCGACGCCGCCACCGGCAGGTCCGAATAACCCTTTTCTTAACCCTGTGCGCGTAAGCCTTTGGCCCGGTTGCCGGTGCAATCAAGTCTCTGCTCGGGAAATACGCGCCCATGAAGTTCATCAAGCTCGAATCGCGCGGCGGGAACTACCTCGTGGTGGCGTCGAACGTCGCGTGGCTGCGCACCGCCGAGAACGGGCAGACCAGCGTCGGCATCGTCGGCGGGCAGCCGCTGCTGGTGGTCGGCTCGATCGAGGAGGTGGCCGAGAAAATTCAGGCAGGCCTCGCGCAGGCATCCGCCGAAGCGCCTGCGCCCGCAGTGCCAGCCCCCGCTTCTGTGGCAGCACCCGCACCCGTCCCCGCCCCCGCTCCGGTGGCGCCGCCGGTTGCCGCCCCGGTTCCTTCCGTGCCTGCGCCCGCGCCGCAGCCCGAAGCCGTCGCTCCGCAGCCCGAAGCCGTCGCACCGCCGCCGCCTCCGCCACCCGCCCCCGAGCCTGAGCCGGAACCCGAGCCCGAATCCGAAGACATCCTCCCCGCGCCCGAACCCGAGCCTGAACCGGCTCCGCGCGCTGCACCGCAGGTGGCACCCGCTGCCGCAGCCCCCGCCGCGGCGCGTCCCCGCGTTGCCTCCGCGCGTTCGGCAAGCCAGTGGGAGCGCCCCGCCTCGGCAGCGCCCAAAAGCCTCAAGATGAAAGTCAGCTCGCAGCGCATGATGGGGATGCTGGACTAGCATCCGCTCCCTCGACTGCCTGTCGCAAATTTCATTGCGATTGGAGCGCCGCCTGATACCTCTTCCCTCATCTACAGGGGAGATCAGCACATGAAGCGAGCTTGGACGGGATGGACCTTGGCTGCGGTAATCGCGCTGGCGAGCGCGCCGCTGGCCGCCGAGACACCGCAGCGGGAAAAGATCGCAGCCACCGTCGCCGCGCGGCATGACGCCACTCTCGAAGCGCTCAAGGACTGGGTCGCGCTCCCCACCATTGCCGCCGAGAAGCGCGGCACGCCCGAGGGGGCGGAATACATGCTGAAGCTCGCGCTCGATGCCGGGTTCCAGCAGGCGAAGATCATCCCCACCGACGGCGTCCCCGCCGTCTTCGCGACGCTCGATGCGGGGGCCAAGACCACCGTCGGCATCTACTTCATGTATGACGTCAAGCAGTTCGACCCGGCCGAGTGGAGCACCGCCCCGCTCGAGGCGACGCTGGTCGACCGCCCGGGCGAAGGCACCGCGATCGTCGGGCGCGGGGTGGTCAACCAGAAGGGCCCCGAAATGGCCTTCCTCGCCGCGATCAAGGCGATTCAGGCGAGCGGGCAGAAGCTCCCCGTCAATCTCGTGCTGGTGGCCGAGGGCGAGGAAGAGGTCGCCTCGACCCACTTCGATCAGGTCGTTGCCGTGCCCGAAGTGCAGGCCGCGCTGGCGAAGGCGATCGGCGTTTTCATCCCCTCGGCCAACCAGAACCGTGACGGCAGTGCGGGGATCACCCTCGGGGCCAAGGGCGCGGTCGAGTTCCAGCTGGTGGTGGGCGGCGAGACCTCGGACAAATATCCCAAGACCGACATCCACTCCTCGAACTACGCCCGGATCGAGAACCCGGCGTGGCGTCTGGTCAAGGCGCTCGATACCCTCGTGGCCGATGACGGGCACACCCCCGCGATCGATGGCTGGTTCGAGAATGTCCAGCCCCTCACCCCGCGCCAGCGCGAGCTGATCGCGCAAAGCATCAAGCCCGGCGCCGAAGCGGGTGAGAAGGCGCTGCTCGGCGTGGGGCGCTGGATCAATGACGAGGACTATCGCACCAGCCTCGAGCGGTTCTATTCGCAGCCGACCGTCAACATCCAGGGCCTCGTTTCGGGCTACACCGGCGAGGGCGGCAAGACCGTGCTGCCGGGCCGCGCCGAGGCGAAGCTCGAATTCCGGCTCGTCCCGAACATGACCAAGGCCGAGGCGGTGAGCAAGCTGCAGGCCCACCTCGCCCGCCGCGGATTCGACGATGTGCGGGTGACGGTCTCGGGCGGCTATGGCCCCAACGAGACCGCTGAGGATTCGGCGCTGATCCGCGCGCAGAAGAAGCTCTTCGAGGCGCAGGGCATCCCCTACACCATCCGCCCGCGCAATGCCGGGAGCTGGCCGGGGGTGATCTTCAACGGCCCGCCGCTGAACCTCCCCGCCTCGCAATTCGGCCTCGGCCGCGGCGGCGGCGCGCATGCGCCCAACGAGTGGTTCCTGATCACAAGCACCGACCCCAAGGTCTACGGGCTCGACGAGGTCACGATGGCCTATGTCGACTACCTCTACGTCATTGCGGAAGAAGCGAAGAAGTAGGCCGGACACAACAAAAAGGGCCGCCCTGCGCGATGCGGGGCGGCCCTTTTCCGTGTCCTTGGCAAAGGTGCCTTACGCGGCGGTCGCGAAGGCCTCGGCCGGCAGCTTCATCATGTATTCGCTGCCCGCCTCCAGCTTGCGGCGCAGCGCGCCCGCATCGGGGAGGAAGCGTTCGGCGTAGTAGTTTGCCGAGACCAGCTTAGCTTCATAGAAGGCCTTGTCGTCAGCGCCCTCGGCGAGCTTCGCCTGTGCAACCTTGGCCATCTTCAGCCAGAAGTGCCCGAGCGTCACGATGCCCATGATGTGCATGTAGTGGTGCGCGCCCGCGCCGAGGTGGTTGGGGTTTCCGAGCGCGTTCTGCATGAACCACATCGTCGCCGCCTTCTGCTCGCCCAGCGCCTTTTCGAGGCGTTCGGCGATGCTCTTCAGCGCCTCGTCCTGCTTGGCGGCGGCGATTTCCTCGTCGATCATCGCGAAGAAGGCCTGGATCGCCTTGCCCCCGCCCGCGGCAAGCTTGCGGCCGCACAGGTCCATCGCCTGCACGCCGTTGGCGCCTTCGTAGATCATCGCGATGCGGCTATCGCGCACGAACTGCTCCATGCCCCACTCGCGCACATAGCCGTGGCCGCCGAACACCTGCTGCATGTTGTTGGCGATGTCATAGCCCTTGTCGGTGCCGTAGCCCTTGATCACCGGGGTCATAAGCCCGATCAGCAGGTCGGCAGCCTCGCGCTCTTCCGGGGTCTGCGCCTTGTGGGTGAGGTCGACCTGGAGCGCGCCCCACAGGCAAAGGGCGCGCATGGCCTCGGTGAAGACCTTGGCGTCCATCAACATCCGGCGCACGTCGGGGTGGACGAAGATCGGATCGGCCTTGGCTTCCGGCTCGGCCGGACCCGTCAGCGCGCGGCCCTGACGGCGGTCGAGCGCATAGGCAACGGCGTTCTGATAGGCGACCTCGGCCTGGGCATAGCCCTGAATCCCGACGCCAAGGCGCGCGGCGTTCATCATGATGAACATCGCGGCGAGCCCCTTGTTCTCCTCGCCAACGAGGTAGCCGGTCGCCCCATCGTAGTTGAGGAGGCACGTGGCGTTGCCGTGAATGCCCATCTTCTTCTCGATCGAACCGCAGGTGACGCCGTTGCGCATCCCCGGATTGCCGTTCTCGTCGAGCAGGAACTTGGGCACGATGAAGAGCGAGATGCCCTTGGTGCTGTCCGGCGCACCAGGGGTCTTGGCCAGCACCAGGTGGATGATGTTGCTGGTCAGGTCATGCTCGCCGGCCGAGATGAAGATCTTGGTGCCGGTGATCGCATAGGTGCCGTCGCCATTGGGCACGGCCTTGGTGCGGATCATGCCGAGATCGGTGCCGCAGTGCGGCTCGGTCAGGTTCATCGTGCCCGACCATTCGCCCGAGATCATCTTGGGCACGTAAGTCGCCTTCTGCTCGTCCGAACCCTTGGCGAGGATCGCCGAGACCGCGCCGTGGGTGAGGCCGGGATACATGGCGAAGGCCTGGTTGGCGGTGCCGGTATATTCCTCGAGCACGAAGCCGAGCACGTGCGGCAGGCCCTGCCCGCCGAACTCCTCGGGCTGTGCCAGCGTGCCCCAACCGCTCTCGACATAGGCCTGATAGGCCTCCTTGAAGCCCGGAGGGGTGGTGACGCTGCCGTCCTCGTGACGGGTGCAGCCATGCTCGTCCCCCGCCTGGTTGATCGGCGCGAGCACCTCGGCGCAGAACTTGCCGGCCTCGTTGACGACCGTCTCGATCATGTCGGGCGTCGCGTTCTCGAATCCCGGCAGGTTGCCGTAGCTGGCAAGGTCGAGCACCTCGTTGATGATGAAACGCGTGTCGCGGGTGGGCGCGGTGTAGGTCGGCATCGGTTGATCCCTCTGGTGTGCAGACGTGTTGAAGCGGGGTTGGCCCTAGCGCATCAGCGCAGGTCGAGCTTTTCGATTTCGGCCACGAAGTCGGTCAGTTCCTTGATCGAGCTGTCGATGTCGTCGCGCTGCGCCTTCAATTTGGCGATATGCGTGCGGCACTTTTCGATCGTGACGCGGCGCTGTTCGACGCGGCCGTCGTCAAGATCGTAGAGGTCGATCATCTCGCGGATTTCGGTGAGCGAGAAGCCGACGTTCTTGGCGCGCATGATCCAGGCGAGCCGCGCGCGGTCGCGCTTCGAATAGACGCGGGTCAGCCCCACGCGCGCCGGGCTGATCAGCCCCTCGTCCTCGTAGAAGCGCAGCGCGCGGGCGGTGCAGCCGAATTCCGAGGTGAGGTCGGAAATGGTGAAATGTTCGCGCTCGTGGACATCCGGCCGATCGAGATGCGCACCGTTGCGGCGCGGTTCGGCGGCGGGATCTGCGGCGGTGGTGGAAGCGGGAGCGGTAGCCATGCCCGCGCTCTACCTTACGTTTACGTGAGCGTCAAGTATCGATCCACCGCAGCACCGCCCCGCCCTCTCCCGCGACGACCTCGCGGTAGAAGCACGAGCGCGCACCGGTGTGGCAGGTGGGGCCGGCGGGCGTGGCGCGAATCAGCAACGCGTCCTGATCGCAGTCGGTCAGCACCGATTCCACCGCGAGAAAATGCCCCGAAGTCTCGCCCTTCAGCCACAAGGCCCCGCGCGAACGCGACCAGAAGTGCACCTTGCCGGTCTCGAGCGTTCTCGCGAGCGCCTCGGCGTTCATGTGCGCCACGACCAGCACCGTGCCGTCGGCCGCATCGACCACAACCGCGGTCAAGAGCCCTGCGGAATCGAATTTGGGAGCAAAGACAAGGCCCTTCTCGCGCTTTTGCGAAGTGAGGACGGGATCGGTCACGGGGGCAACTCCAGCAAAGTGAGTAGGCGGCTCATGCAGCGATTGTTGCAAGCAGACAACAGCACGTCACAAAAAATTGCACCCCGCGAGGTTTCATCTTCCGCGTTAGGCAACTCGGTGGAAGAAAGCCTCCGGAGCCTTCGCAAGGGGTTCTCCACCGAACAAGCGGCACCGCCCGGTGCCGGGTTCAGGGGGTGACCGGACCGCAGACTTGGCAGCGGGGTGCCAGCGCGACCGGTTGAACGATAGGGACTGGATCCCGGCAGCGAAGTTAGGGGGTCGCTGCCTTCGCCCGAGAGGGCGGATCCTCGCCGTTTCGTCACGTGGCGCCCGGGGTCGAAAGACCTCGGGCGTTATGTTTTCTACGGGCCGACCCGGATTACGGATGCGCGAGCTTGTGGTCTTCTTCGACCCGGGCGAAGCACGCGACCGCAATCGAGGATGGTCCCGCTGCCGCAATCGCGGCAAGGCAGGCACGGCTTGTCGCCCCGCTGGTGAGCACGTCGTCGACCAGCACCACATCGCGCCCCTTGATCCGCGCCGCCGCCCCTGGTGCGAGGCGGATCGCCCCGGTCAGCACCCGCTCGCGCGCCTCGCGCCCCAGCCCGCCGAGGTTGGGCGTGCGCCTGAACCGCACCAGCGACGCTACCGCCGCCTCGCCCTTGCCCTGCTTCTGCAACTGCTGTGAGAGCAGCGCCGCCTGGTTGAACCCCCGGCTCCACAACCGCCAGCGGTGGAGCGGCACCGGTACCAGCAACGGCGGAGGGCGCCCAGGTTCGGGCTCGGGCATCCGGCCTGCGATCAGCCGCGCCAGCAGGGCGGCGAGCGCGATCCGGCCGCCGTGCTTGTAGGCGAGGACCAGCTGGCGCGAGGTCTCGTTGTAATAGGTCGCCGCATAGACCGGCACCGCTTGGCCTGGGACCTCGGGATGCTCGGGCACCTCGAGCGTGCTCCAGCAATCGGTGCAAAGCCCCGCCTGCGCCGCCACCGCCACCCCGCACGAGGGGCAGCGCGGCGGATAGATCAAATCCACCACCGGAGCGAGATGCCGGGCAAACTGTCGGGCCACTGCCATGCGCGCGAGTGTCGCATGGCTTGCGCTTCCGAGGCAAGCGCGGCAGGGCGTCGCGGCATGAACGCCGCTGCCGTCCCCACCATCTTTGCCGAACATCGCCGCGTGGCGCGCGCCTTGCGATCGGTCGCAAGGCTGCGGTCCGGAGGTGATGCGGCGCGCTTCCTCATCGACGAGATGGCCGAGGACATGATCGAGCGCCTGAGCTTCGTGCGCCATGCCCCCGCCCACGCTCTGCTGATCGGCGGGGCACCGGCCATGCTTGAGGCCCATCTGCGAGAGGGTGGCGCCGAGCTTGCCGTCGACATCACCGCCAATCCGGCCGAGCCCCTCGCAGGCAGCCCCTTCGACTTCATCGGCGTGATCGGCCAGCTCGATGCCGTCAACGACCTACCCGGTGCGCTGATCCACCTGCGCAATGCCTTGACCCCCGGCGGACTCGTGATCGCGAGTTTCATCGGCGGCCAGAGCCTCCCCGCCCTGCGTGCCGCAATGATGGCGGCCGAGCCCGATCGCCCGGCGGCACGGCTCCACCCCATGGTCGATGCCCGCGCGGCGCCCTCGCTCCTCCAGCGAGCCGGGTGGAAGGACCCGGTGGTCGACACCCACACGCTGGGCGTGCGCTATTCCTCGCTTGACCGTCTGGTGGGCGACCTGCGCGATCAGGGCCTCGGCAATGCCCTCGCCAAGCCCGCTGCCCCGCTCGGCAAGGCAGCCCTCGCCCGCGCCCGCGCCGCCTTCGCCGCGCGCGCCGAGGCGGACGGAAAGACCACCGAGACTTTCGAGATCGTCACCCTCACCGGGCGGCGATCCCTCGCCGGGACCTAGGCCTTCTTCAGCGCCGCCTGCGCCGCCGCGAGCCGCGCGATCGGCACGCGGTAGGGCGAGGCGCTGACGTAATCGAGGCCGACGCCCTCGCAGAATGCGATGCTCGCCGGGTCGCCGCCATGCTCGCCGCAGATGCCGAGCTTGATGTCGGGCCGGGTCTTGCGCCCGCGCTCGGCCGCCAGCTCGACCAGCTGGCCGACACCCTCGATATCCAGGCTGACGAAGGGATCACGCGGGAAGATGCCCTTGTCGACATAGACGCTGAGGAACCGCGCTGCATCGTCGCGGCTGACGCCCAGCGTCGTCTGGGTGAGGTCATTGGTACCGAAGGAGAAGAACGCGCCTTCTTCCGCAATCTCGCCCGCCATAAGCGCGGCGCGCGGGAGTTCGATCATGGTGCCCACGAGGTAGTCGACCCGCGTGCCGGTCTCGGCGAACACGGCCTCGGCCTCCTTGTCGACCAGCGCCTTGAGGATCGCGAGTTCGCGCCTGGTCGCCACCAGCGGGATCATGATCTCGGGCAGCGGCGCCTCGCCGCTGGCGGTCTTGACCGCGCACACCGCCTCGAAGATCGCGCGCGCCTGCATCGCGTAGATCTCGGGGAAGGTGATCCCGAGACGGCAACCGCGGTGGCCGAGCATCGGGTTGAATTCATGCAGCTCGCCCGCGCGGCGCTTGAGGTGATCCACGCCCAGCCCGGTCGCATCCGCCAGCTCGGCGAATTCCTCGTCGGCGTGGGGCAGGAACTCGTGCAGCGGCGGATCGAGCAGGCGGATCGTGCAGGGCAGCCCTGCCATCACCTCGAAGATCGCGGTGAAATCGGCGCGCTGTTCGGGCAGCAGTTTTTCCAAAGCCCGCCGGCGCCCCGCCTCGTCCTCGGCGAGGATCATCTGGCGCACAAGGCTGATGCGCGAGGCTTCGAAGAACATGTGTTCGGTGCGGCAGAGGCCAATGCCCTCGGCCCCGAACTGGCGCGCCATGCGGCAGTCGTCGGGCGTCTCGGCATTGGTGCGCACCTTCATGCGCCGCAGCTTGTCGGCCCACACCATCAGCGTGCCGAAGTCGCCCGCCAGCTCGGGCTCGACTGTCGGCACGATGCCGAGCATCACCTGCCCCGTCGCCCCGTCGAGGGTGATGGCATCGCCCTCCTTCAGTTCGGTCGAACCGATGCGCAGGGTACGCGAGGCACGGTCGATCGACACCGCCCCCGCGCCCGAGACGCAGGGCCGCCCCATGCCGCGGGCGACCACCGCCGCGTGGCTGGTCATCCCGCCGCGCGCGGTGAGGATGCCCTGCGCCGCGTGCATGCCGTGGATGTCCTCCGGGGACGTCTCGACGCGAACGAGGATCACCTTCTCGCCGCGCCCCGCCCATTGCTCGGCGGTGTCGGCGTCGAGCACGATCCGGCCCGCCGCAGCGCCCGGCGAGGCAGGGAGGCCCGTGGTCAGCACATGGCGCTCGGCCTTGGGATCGAGCGTCGGGTGGAGCAGCTGGTCCAGTGCCATCGGATCGACCCGCCGCACCGCCTCGCGCTCGTCGATCAGGCCCTCGGCCACCATGTCGACCGCCATCTTGAGCGCGGCCTTGGCGGTGCGCTTGCCCGAGCGGGTCTGGAGCATCCAGAGCTTGCCCCGCTCGACGGTGAACTCGATGTCCTGCATGTCCTTGTAGTGGAGCTCGAGCAGGTCGAACACGCGGGCGAGCTCGGCATAGGCCTCCGGCAGCGCCTCTTCCATCGAGAGCGGCTTGGCCCCCGCCGCTTCCCTCGCAGCCTTCGTCAGGTACTGCGGCGTGCGGATGCCCGCCACCACGTCCTCGCCCTGCGCGTTGATCAGATACTCGCCATAGTAGGCGCGCGCGCCGGTTGCGGGGTCGCGGGTGAAGGCAACCCCGGTGGCGCTGGTCTCGCCCATGTTGCCGAACACCATCGCCTGCACGTTGACCGCTGTGCCCCAGTCGCCCGGGATGTCATTGAGCCGCCGGTAGACCTTGGCGCGGTCACTGTCCCAGCTGTCGAACACCGCGCGGATCGCGCCCCACAGCTGCTCGTGGACATCCTGCGGGAAGTCGCGGCCCAGTTCCTCGGCGACGATGCCCTTGTACTCGCCCACCAGCGCCTGCCAGTCTTCAGCCGCCATCTCGGTGTCGTTGTAAAAACCCTTGTCTTCCTTGGCGATCTCGAGAGCTTCCTCGAACAGCCCGTGATCGATCCCGAGCACCACGTCCGAGTACATCTGGATGAACCGCCGGTAGCTGTCCCAGGCAAAGCGCGCGTCCCCGCTCGAGGCCGCGAGACCCTCGACGGTCGCGTCGTTCAGGCCGAGGTTGAGCACCGTGTCCATCATCCCCGGCATCGACACCCGCGCGCCCGAGCGGACCGAGACCAGCAGCGGGTCCGCCGCATCGCCGAAGCGCTTGCCCACCGAGGCTTCGACATGGGCGAGCGCATCGGCGACCGCCGCCTTCAAGCCTTCCGAGAAGCCCGCGCCATCGCGCAGATAGGCCACGCATTCCTCGGTGGTGATGGTGAAGCCCGGGGGCACCGGCAGGCCGATGCTCGCCATCTCTGCCAGGTTCGCGCCCTTCCCGCCCGCGACGGTCTTGTCCTTCTGGCGCGGATCGGAGTGATCGGCGGAGCCTCCGAAAACATAGACCGTCTGGAGTGTCATGCCGGTTCCTCGCTAGTTGACATAGTTCATACGGTGCGGGTGCAGTCGGAAAATCAACTTACTGTAAATTCAATTACATAGTGGTGCTATTGCGTCTCAGGAACAGGGCTGTTTCACCTATCCCTCGATCCGGCTGAAATCGGCGACCCGGTGCACCGCATCGCGGAACCGCGCAAGCAGGGCAAGGCGCGCGGCGCGCTTGTCCGCTTCCTCGGCGTTGACGGTCACCTCTTCAAAGAACCGGTCGATGGGCGCGCGCAAGGTGGCGAGCGCGGCCATGGCATCGGCGAACCGCTCTTCCCTCACCGCCTGCGCCGCGCGCGGGGCGGCAGAATCGAGCGCGTCGATCAGCGCCTGCTCGGCGGGCTCGGGCGTGTAGGAGAGCGATGGATTGTCGCGGGCTTCTGCCGCGAGGATGTCGCCCACGTCGGGATCGTCGACCATTGCGAGCGGGTCTTCCTCGCCAGTGTCGGGGATGGTGTCGTTGCCTTCCTTGAGGCTTGAGAGGACCTCGGGATCAGGCGTGCCGGCGGGGCCTTCGTAGCCCTCTTTCTTGAGGATATTCGCCGCGCGCTTGTAACCCGCGAGGAGGTTGGCGCCGTCCTCGGTGGTGACGAAGGCTTGCAGCGCATGGACGCGGGCGAGCAGGCGGACGAGATCGTCGTCCTTTGTAACAACGGCGTCGATTAGATCATGGCGAACACCGGCGTCACGCTGTTGCACTTTAAGGCGGTCGAGAATGAACCAGTGCAGTCCTGCCGAACCTGACGCGATCTCGTTTAGCAAGAGCGCGTCGAGCTCGTCACGACGAGCCTGACCCTCATCGTCACGGCGCCCCATCGCAATCACGTCGGTCATGGTTTCAAAGGTCGCATCCACCGAGAAACGCAGGCCGTTTTCTAGAACAAGCCTGATGACTGCGAGCGCCGCACGGCGAAGGGCAAACGGATCCTTTGACCCCGTGGGCTTCTCGTTGATGGCAAAGAAGCACATCAGCGTGTCCAGCTTGTCCGCCAGCGACACCGCCACCGTCACCGGCGCAGTCGGCACATCGTCCCCCTGCCCGACCGGCTTGTAGTGATCGCGGATCGCCTCGGCGACCTCCTGCGGCAGGCCTTCCTTCGCGGCGTAATATCCGCCCATCAGGCCCTGCAATTCGGGGAACTCGCCGACCATCTCGGTGACGAGATCGGCCTTGCACAGGCGTGCGGCCTGTTCGGCCATATCCGCCAACTTTTCCTTCGTCATGCCAGCGGAAGCTGGCACCTTGGGCGTATGGTCACTGCCGCCCGAGGCCCCAGCTTTCGCTGGGGTGACGATATCGGACTCAACCAACCACCGCGCCAGCTTTGCCACGCGTTCGACCTTGTCGGCCACGGTGCCGAGCTTCTCGTGGAAGGTGATGCGCGAGAGCTTTTCCGCATGGACCGCGAGCGGGGTCTTCTGGTCCTGCTCCCAGAAGAAACGCGCATCGGACAGGCGTGCCGCCAGCACCTTGCGGTTGCCGTCAACCACCACGGCGGGGTCGAGCGGCGCGATATTCGCGGTGCAGACGAAGGCGTTGGCGAGCTTGCCCTGCGAGTCTTCGCACACGAAATACTTCTGGTTCACCCGCGCCGTGAGCTGGATCACTTCGGGGGGCACGTCGAGGAACGCCTCGTCGAAGCGGCCGAGCAGCGGGACAGGGTTTTCGGTGAGGCCTGCGTTCTCGATCACCAGGCCCTCGTCGGCGACCAGCTTGAGGCCAGCAGCCGCAGCGACCTCTTCTGCGCCCTGACGGATCAGCGCCTCGCGCTTGGTGTGCTTCACGATCACACGCGCGTTCAGCAATTGCCCTTCGTAGGTATGCGCGCTCTCGATGGCGATGGAGCCGGAGTGATGGAAGCGGTGCCCCATCGTCTCGCGGCCCGAGCGGATGCCGCCGACCTCGACGTCGAGCACCGCGCCATCGAGCAGCGCGACGATCCCCGAGAGCGGGCGCACCCAGCGAAGGCTGTCGGTGGTGATCGAGGCCGCGCCCCAGCGCATCGACTTGGGCCAGCTGAAATCGCGGATGATTGCGGGGATTGCCGCCGCGAGCACCTCGGCCATCGGGCGGCCGGGGGTGGCGACGACCGCGAAGTAGGTCATGCGGCCCTTGACGTCGCGCAGCTCGAGCTGGTCGCGCGTCACGCCTGCCTTCTTGCAGAAGCCGTCGATGGCGGCGTCGGGGGCGCCTTCGGGCGGGCCCTTGGCTTCCTCGCTGACCGCCTCGGTGGCGGCGGGCAAGTCGTAGGCGATCAGCGCCAAGCGGCGCGGGGTCGACCAGATGCGCAGGTTGTCGTGCTTGACCCCGGCGGCTTCCAGCTCGCGCCGGAACAGCTTTTCCAGTTCCGCACGCGCCCCCGCCTGCATTCGGGCAGGGATTTCCTCGCAGCGCAGTTCGAGCAGGAAGTCGGCCATCAGACGAGACTCCACCCGGGGTATTTGGCCTGCCACTCGGGCGTCATCTTCTCGGCATATGCCTCGCAAGAGGATCGCGCGAGGTCGCGGACGCGGCCCATGTAGCTGGCGCGTTCCTGCACCGAGATCACGCCGCGCGCCTGCAGAAGGTTGAACACGTGGCTCGCCTCGACCGCCTGCTCGTAGGCGGCGATGGGCACATCGGCGGCGAGTGCGTTGCGGCACTCGGCCTCGGCCTTGGCGAAGAGGTCGAACAGCGCTTCGGTGTTGGCGACTTCGAAGTTCCACTTGGACATCTGGCGCTCGTTCTCGAGGAACACTTCGCCATACGAAACGCCCGCGGAGTTGAAGGCGAGGTCATAGACGTTGTCGACGCCCTGGATATACATCGCGAGGCGTTCGAGCCCGTAGGTCAGCTCGCCCGCGACCGGCTTGCAGTCGAAGCCGCCCATCTGCTGGAAATAGGTGAACTGGGTGACTTCCATCCCGTCGCACCACACTTCCCACCCGAGGCCCCATGCGCCCAGCGTCGGCGATTCCCAGTCGTCCTCGACGAAGCGGATGTCGTGCGCCAGCGGGTCGATCCCGATCGCGGCGAGGCTCTTGAGGTAAAGCTCCTGAATGTCGCTCGGCGATGGCTTCAGGATCACCTGATACTGGTAGTAATGCTGGAGCCGGTTGGGGTTCTCGCCATAGCGCCCGTCGGTGGGGCGGCGGCAGGGCTGGACGAAAGCGGCGTTCCACGGCTCGGGGCCCAGCGCGCGCAGGGTGGTCGCGGTGTGGAACGTCCCCGCGCCCATGCGCATGTCGTAGGGCTGGAGAATGATGCAGCCCGCGTGCGCGCTCCAGAAGTCGTGAAGCGTCAGGATCATGTCCTGAAACGAGCGCGCGGGATCGCGTGCGGGAGGCGTGAAGAGGGGCGTAGCGCTCATGGCGGCTCGCCATGGCCGAACGCCCTGCCAGCGTCAATGCCGCGCCGCAGCATGGGCGGGTGAAAGGCTGCGGGAGCGCGCGATTCCCCTCGGCAAATGCCCTTCCTGCCAATCGTGGCAGTCACGAAGATACGACACAAAGTCAGGTCATCTTGACATGGTCAACGAATCGCGACATATAGTCAGCATTACCTGACACCAAGTCGGGTTGACCTGACGGAGACTGACCATGGAATTTTTCGAAAAGAGCGTCTGTGTGAAGCAGTGGCTGTTCTTCGCGATGATCCTGCTGAGCGGCTATGCCACCGGCGCGATCGTCGCCAAGCTGGCCAATGCGCTCGGGATCTGAACGGTGAAAAACCGCCTCAAGGTGCTGCGCGCCGAGCGGGATTGGAGCCAGGCGGAGCTCGCCGGGCGGCTCGATGTCTCGCGCCAGGCCGTCAACGCCATCGAGACCGGCAAGCACGACCCCTCCCTCCCCCTCGCCTTCCGCATCGCGCGGCTGTTCGATCTGCCGATCGAGGAGATTTTTCATGACGAACATTGATGAGCGCCGTGCCGAGGCCGGAATGACCGAAGGCCTGCCGATGTTCGGCCGCGTTGCCATCGGGGTCCTTGGCGGGCTTGTGCTGGTGTTCCTCGCAGGGACGGCCGCCGGCTATGTCGGCGCCATGATCGAGGAAGGCAGCGCCGCCCCGCGCGATGCAGCCATACTCGGCGCGGTTGCGCTGGGCTTCGCCGGGATCGGTTACGGGGTCTGGCGGTTTGCCCTGCGCGGCGCGCTGGCCGAGCCGGCTTCCGGCGGCCCGGGCGAACGTCGCACCCTCCAGCGCCAGCGCCGCCAGATGGGCTACATCGCGCTCGCCGGCGTGCTCGGCGGATTGATCGGCCTGATCACCGGCATCTTCGACCAGGGCGACGGCAGTCTGTTCGGCGGCGATTGGGAGAGCCTCAAGCTCCCCCCGATGCTGGCGCTCGGCCTCGTCGTGCTGCTGATCGGCGGCTTTGTGGTGCTGCCCTTGTGGGGGTTCCGCATGATCGACGATTACAAGCGCGAGCACAATTACATCGCCTTCACCGGCGGCTGCGTGTCGGTGCTCGGCGGCTATCCGATCTGGGCGGTGCTCTATGCCGGGGGCTTTACCCCGCCGCCCCATGCCTTCGGGATCTTCGCGATCGCTTACGTCTCGATGATCGCCTCCTTCCTTTATGCCCGCTGGCGGCTCTGACCCCGTCCCTGTCGTGCCAGCATCCTTGTTTACCTCAAGTAATTCGCTCAAACCCAACCACCTGAACCAAAAGGAATCACTGACAATGAAACTCTCTGCCCTGCTCGCCCTGACCGCCGCGCCCTTCGCCCTGTTCGCGGCGAGCCCGGTGCTGGCCGACGACCACGCCGGTCACGCTGCCGGCGAAACCGCCGCTGCCAAGGGCCCGGCGCTGTGGAAGGTCGCCGATGCCGACACCACCATCTACCTGTTCGGCACGGTCCACGTGTTGCCGCAGGGCCTCGACTGGTACGATGCCACCATCGCCAAGGCGCTCGACGGGTCGGACATCCTCGTCACCGAGATCCCGATGGACCCCGCGAGCGAGGCTGCGATGCAGCAGCTTGCCTTGCAGAAGGGCGCGCTGCCGGCCGGCACCACCCTGCGCTCGCTGCTGAACGACGAGCAGAAGACCCAGTACACCGCCGCCCTCACCCAGCTTGGCGGCAAGATCGAAGCCGCGCAGCTCGCCCAGGTCCCCGCCGAAGCCCGCGCCCAGTACGAGGACGCCAAGGCCAAGGGCCTCGTGCCGCCTCCGGGCGAGATGCTCGCGGGCCAGTTCGACGGGATGAAGCCGTGGATGGTGGGCCTCACCATGTCGATCCTGCCGCTCACCTTCGAGGGCTATGACCCCAACAGCGGTGTCGAGAAGGTGCTGCTCTCCAAGGTCCCTGGCAAGAAGACCGGCGCGCTGGAGACCGCCGAATTCCAGCTCGGCATCTTCGATGGCATGCCGCAGGAGGCGCAGATCGCCTTCCTGATGGAGGCCGCCAACAACCTCGACGAGACCAAGCCGATGCTCGACCGCATGGTGGCCGAATGGTCGAAGGGCGATCCCGAGGCGCTGGCTGCGGTGATGAACGAGGGCATGAGCGATCCCAAGGTCGCCGACGCGCTGCTCTATGCCCGCAACCGCAACTGGGCCGAGTGGATCGACACCCGCCTCGACACCCCCGGCACCGTGTTCATCGCGGTTGGCGCGGGGCATCTTGCGGGCGCCAAGAGCGTGCAGGACTACCTTGCCCAGAAGGGCATCAAGGTGAGCCGCGTCAAGTAATGACGCAAGGCTTCGGGGCGATGGTCTTGCGGTGCGCCGCGGGGATCATCGCCCCCCTCCTCCTCCTTCTGGCTGCCGGGTGCAGCAATGCCCCCGGTGAGCCCGCAAGGGATGCGGCCCCGCCCGCCCCCCTGCTCTACGAAATCGCTTCGGCCGATGGGTCGGTGGAGGGCTGGATGGTCGGCACCATCCATGCCCTCCCCGCTTTTGCGCGCTGGCGCACGCCTGCCATCGACACGGCCGCCAAGAGCGCCGACCTGCTGGTGGTCGAGATCGCAGCGCTCTATGACAGCACCGCCATCGCCCGCACCTTCGCCAGCCTTGCCAATTCCCCCGGCCTGCCGCCGCTCGACCAGCGCCTCCCCGCAGAGCTGCGCCCGCGCCTTGCCGCCCTCCTGCTGCGCGGCAATTTCGACGCGGAGGACTTTGCCGCGACCGAGACCTGGGCCGCCGCGCTGACGCTCGCGCGCGTCGATGCGGCGGGCGATCCGGCCAACGGGGTCGACCGCGCGCTGATAGCCGAGTTCAAGGATCGCCGGGTGCGCGAGCTCGAGGGAGCGCCCGCACAGCTCGCCATCTTCGACCGCCTGCCCGAGGCGCAGCAGCGCGCCATGCTGGCCGCCGTGGTGAAGGATAGCGTGGCTGCCGCCAAGGACCCCGAACGCTTGCAGCGCGCCTGGCTTGCCGGCGATGCGAAAGCCATCGAGGCCGCGACCCGCGAGGGCGTGCTCGCCGATCCGGCGGTGCGCGAGGCGCTGCTGGTGGCGCGCAACCGCCGCTGGGCAGCCGCGCTCGGCCCGCTGTTGGCCGAGGCCCCCAAGCCGCTGATCGCGGTCGGCACCGCGCATCTGGTCGGGCCAGAGGGGCTCGCCGTCTTGCTGGAGGCGCAGGGCTACCGCGTGCGGCGTGTCTCCTAAAGAGGTTGCCTTTCGGGGCATCTCTCTCTAAGGGCCCGCGCTTCGGCGCTTCCGGTCATCCCTGGAGGCGGTCGCGCCGTGTGACTGTATCAATCAAACACGCATTCGAAAGGCATCCGTATGAGCGAGACTCTTACCCTGCCGGCCGAAGCGCGCGAACGGGCTGGCAAGGGAGCCTCCCGAGCACTTCGCCGCGAAGGTCGGACCCCTGCTGTCATCTATGGCGGCAAGGAAGAACCCACCATGATCCACGTCGAGCAGAAGGAACTGGTGCGCCAGCTGGGCACCGGCCACTTCATGAACTCGATCGTCCTTATCGAGATCGGTGGCAAGACCGTCCGCACGCTCCCCAAGGATGTCGCTTTCCACCCGGTGACCGACCGTCCGACCCATGTCGATTTCCTGCGCCTGACCGGTGACAGCAAGGTCGAGGTCTCGGTGCCGGTGGTGTTCGTCAACGAAGACGCCTCGCCCGGCCTCAAGAAGGGCGGCGTGCTCAACATCGTGCGTCACGAACTCGACCTGCTGTGCCCCAACGCGGACATCCCGGAAGAGATCCAGATCGATGTCACCGGCCGCGAAATCGGCGATTCGATCCACATCAGCAGCGTGACCCTGCCCAAGGGCGTGACCAGCGTGATCACCGACCGCGACTTCACCATCGCGACCCTGATCGCCCCGTCGGGCCTCAAGAGCAGCGAAGGCGACACGACCCAGGCCGACGTGGCGTAAGCCACGCGCCGGCAACGGAACGACAACGCCGGGCTTCCTTCGCGGGAAGTCCGGCGTTTCGTTTTTTGCGAGAGGGCTTTAGGGGAACGTAATGCAGATCTGGGTCGGCCTCGGAAATCCCGGACCGCGCTATGCGCTCCACCGGCACAATGTCGGCTTCATGGCCGTGGACGTGATCGCCGACATGCATGACTTCGGCCCGGTGCAGAAGAAGTTTGCAGGCTGGGCGCAGGAGGGGCGGATCGGCTCGCAGAAGGTGCTGCTGCTGAAGCCCGCGACCTTCATGAACGAGAGCGGCCGCGCGGTGGGCGAGGCGCTGCGCTTCTACAAGCTGGGCACCGATGCCCTCACCGTGTTCCACGACGAGCTCGACCTGGCCCCCTTCAAGGTCAAGGTGAAGCAGGGCGGCGGGCACGCGGGGCACAATGGCCTTCGCTCGATCGACCAGTATCTTGGGCCCGATTTCCGCCGCATCCGCCTCGGCATCGGGCATCCGGGGCACAAGGACCGGGTCAACGGCTACGTCCTCGGGAATTTCGCCAAGGCCGAGGAGGACGACCTCGCCGCCATGCTCGGCGCGATCGGCGCGGAGGCGGAGTGGCTCGCCAAGGGTGATGACGTGCGCTTCATGAACGACGTGGCGCTGAGGATGCAGGGCTGAGGCGTGGGCCACGCCGCCACCATCATCAGGATGCGCTGGTGGGGGCATCTGCTGCTGCTTGTCTGCCTGCCGGTCTTCACCGGGCTTGCAGCGGCGATGGGTTTCGCCGGCCTCGACCTTCTGAACGAGGCGGGCGGGTGGTGGAAGGGCCCCTTAATGCTCGCCAGCGCGGGTTTGATGCTGTTTGTCGTGATGCTGCTGCTCAACGGCCTCCTCACCTACCGGCTCGAGGTCGATCCGTCGGGTCTGCGGTTGATCGGCAATTTCTGGACTATTTCCCTGCGCTGGTCGGAGATCACCGCGATCAGACGGCGTATCAACCTCAGGGGCATCGGCTACCACGTCCATATCGAGGTCGACGGCTCCAACCTTCCGCGCCGCCACTGGAGCGGACTGTGGTCGCTCGGCTACATGATCCCCACCGCGATGGAAAAGGGCCCGCGCGAACTCGCCGCCTATCTCAAGCGCAAGCGCAGCGAGGCGCTGAAGCGCGAAGGGTCGCCGGCATGAACCGCGTCCTCATCATCGGCCCCTGCGGTTCGGGCAAGAGCACCCTCGCCCGCGAACTCGCGCCGTGCATGGGCCTGCCGCTCGTCCACATGGACCAGCTCGGCTGGCAGGCGGGCTGGGTCGAGACCGGGAAGGCCGAACTCAACGCCCGCCTTGCCGAGGTCGTTGCGGGCGATCGCTGGTTGATCGAGGGCAATTACGGCAGCACCCTCGCCCCCCGCCTCGCGCGCGCCGACACGGTGATCTACCTCGATTTCCCGATCCGCCTATGCCTGTGGCGGCTGGCAAAGCGCATCATCACCCACCGCGGCCGCTCGCGCCCCGACATGCCCGAGGGCTGCCCCGAACGCTTCGATGCGGCCTTCTTCTGGTATGTGATGACGTGGAACGCGGGCCCCCGCCCCCGCACCGAGGCGAAGCTCGCGGGTTACACCGGCACGCTGGTGCGCCTGCGCAATCCCGCCGCTCTGGCCGCATGGCTGCGCGCGCAGGGCCTTGCCGCTCAGTAATCGGCCTCGGGATATTCCCAGCGCCACGGCATTCCGGTCCCTCCCAGCAGCGCGTCGATGAGCTTCGGAAAGCGCCGTTCGGCCCGCACGTCGTTGGAGAGCACCACCACGCAGCGCTGCCCCATCTCGAGGCACACCATCATGTTCGCGGTCGAATCATTGTGGCCCCCCTTGAACCACCCCGGCCCCTGTGGCCCGTCAAAGGTGACCACGCCGAGCCCTGCGCGGATCGGAAAGCGTTCGGCCTCGGGAGCCTCGTCCTGGAGGCTCGGAAACTGCGAGCGGGTGGTGATCGCCATGCCGGGGTGCGCGAATTGGGCACGCATCGCGGGCGAAAGGCCGAAACCGCGCACCATCGCCGCCGCCAGCGCTGCCATCGCTTCAGGCGAGACGTCCATCGAGCCCGCCATCCGCACTCGGCTGCGCTCGTCATGCGGCTCGATTTCGCCGCTCTCGGTCCACCCGTCGGCAAGGTTGGCGGCGAATTCGGGTCGCCACATCAGGCCGAGGTCCTTGAGGCCCAACGGCGCGAACAGATCGGCGGCGACACCCTCGCCCACACGCGCTCCGCCATCGGCCTCGAAGGCGAATTGCAGCAGCATGATCCCTTCGCCCGAATAGCCGTATCTGCTGCCCGGATCGAAGTGAAAGCGCAGCCTTCCGTCCGGCTCGAGGAACGAGAAATTGGCGAACCCGGTCGCGTGGTTCAGCACATGGCGAGGCGTGATCACGCGCCAGCGCTCGTCGCCCGCAAGGTCGCCCCAATTGCCGTAAGCGTCGAGATTGCCGTATTCCGGCAAGGGCTTGGCAAGCCGCGCAGCCAGCGGCGCGTCGAGATCGATCCGGCCCCGGTCGGCCTGCATCGCGGTCCAATACCCGAACACCGCCTTGGTGAGAGAGGCGCCGTACATGATGGTTTGCGGCGTCAGCGGCTCGCCATTGGCATTGCGAAGGCCGAATGCCTGCACCGAGCGCACTTCGCCACCGTCGATCATCGCGATGGCGAGGCCCTTGGCCCCTGTCGCCTCCATCGTCTCGCGGGCGAGCGCGGCGACGGTATCGGGGTCAGGCACGCGGGCCTCTTCCGCGCAGGCGGAACGGGCAGCGAGCGCGCCCAAGATTGCTCCTGCGACAATCCAGCGATGCCTGCCCATTCCCGTCTCCCATCCCTGCCCAAGCTATCCCGACAGCCCATGCAAGTCCATCGCGCGCCTCTAGCCATAGGCCCCCCTCCCCGCTAAGGGCGGCGCTTTCCAGCTAGCCAAGGCACTTTCATCATGGGTTTCCGTTGCGGGATCGTCGGCCTGCCCAACGTGGGCAAGTCCACTCTGTTCAATGCGCTGACCGAGACGCAGGCGGCGCAGGCGGCGAACTATCCCTTCTGCACAATCGAGCCCAATGTCGGCCAGGTCGCCGTCCCGGATGAACGCCTGCAAAAGATCGCCGCCATCGCCAAGAGCGCCAAGATCATCGAAACCCAGCTCGGTTTCGTCGACATCGCCGGGCTCGTGAAGGGCGCGAGCAAGGGCGAGGGCCTCGGCAACCAGTTCCTCGGCAATATCCGCGAGGTTGACGCGATCGTCCACGTCCTCAGGTGCTTCGAGGATGACGACATCCAGCACGTCGCCAACAAGGTCGATCCCATCGCCGACGCCGAAGTGGTCGAGACCGAGCTGATGCTCTCCGACCTCGAAAGCCTCGAAAAGCGCGTGCCCGCCGCCGCCAAGCGCGGCGCGGCGGGCGACAAGGAGGCCAAGGCGATGGCGAGCGTGCTCGGCCAGGCATTGGAGCTCCTCAGGGAAGGCAAGCCCGCCCGCCTCACCGTCCCCAATGACGACGAGGAAGCGCGCCTGTTCAAGCAGGCCCAGCTGCTCACCGCAAAGCCGGTCCTGTATGTCTGCAACGTCGCCGAAGAGGACGCCGCGACCGGCAATGCCCTCTCCGAGAAGGTCTTTGCCAAGGCCGCCGCGGAAGGGGCGCAGGCCGTGGTCGTCTCTGCCGCCATCGAAGCCGAACTCGTCGCCATGCCCGAGGAAGACCGGGGCGAGTTCCTCGAAGCCCTCGGCCTTACCGAAAGCGGTCTCGCCCGGGTGATCCGCGCCGGATACAAGCTCCTCGGCCTCAAGACCTTCTTCACCGCCGGCCCCAAGGAAGCGCGCGCCTGGACCTTCCCCGACGGCGCCAAGGCACCCCAAGCTGCGGGCGAGATCCACTCGGACTTCGAACGCGGCTTCATCCGGGCTGAGACCATCGCCTACGAGGACTACGTCACGCTCGGCGGCGAGGCGGGCGCGAAGGAAGCGGGCAAGCTGCGGCAGGAAGGCAAGGAATATGTGGTGCAGGACGGCGACGTGCTGCTGTTCAAATTCAACGTGTGAGCACGCGGCGTCTCGCATTTGTCGCGAGGTGTGATTAGGGGCGCGCCATGCGCACGCTCCTTGTCCTGATCGCCCTCCTGTTCCTCCCCGCCGGCCTCGCCGCCAAGGAGGCCCCCCGCCCCGTGACCGTCCTCGTCGGCATCGACGGCTTCCGCGCCGATTATCTCGAACGCGGCCACACCCCGCGCCTCGCCGCGCTTGCCAAGGCGGGGGCGGCCGGCCCGATGCGCCCGAGCTTTCCCACCAAGACATTCCCCAATCACTATGCGCTGGTCACCGGCTACCGGCCCGACCGCAACGGGATCGTCGGCAATTCGATGATCGACCCGCGCCGCCCGGGGGTGATGTTCAGCCTCGGCAATGCCGCCCAAGCCCTCGACCCCTTCTGGTGGGACGAGGCCGAGCCGGTCTGGATCACCGCCGAAAAGGCGGGCCTGCGCGCGGCGACGATGTTCTGGCCGGGCAGCGAGGTCGCCATTCAAGGCCGCCGCCCGTCGGACTGGATGCGCTTCGACCAGAACGTCACCAATGTGCAGCGCGTCAACACCCTCATCGACTGGCTGCGCCGCCCCGCCGCGATCCGCCCCGCCTTCGCCACGGTCTATTTCGACACTGTCGACACCGCCGGACACCGCTTCGGCCCCGACAGCGCCGAAGTGAACGCGGCGCTCGCCGAAGTCGATGCGCGTGTGGGCGAGATGGTCGACGGCGCGAAGGCCTTGGGCGTGCCGGTCAACTGGGTGATCGTCGCCGACCACGGCATGCGCGCGACCGACGAGGGCCGCGTGATCCAGCTCGACGATCTGATTGACCGGGCGAGCATCGTCGCGGTCGAGACCGGGCCCTATGCCGCGATCGAGCCTGCCCTCGGCACCGACAACCGCGTCGCCGAGGCGCTGCTGAGGCCCCACGACCACATGACCTGCGCGAAGAAGGAAGACCTCCCCGAGCGGCTCCACTACGGCCGCAACCCGCGCGTCGCGGCGATCATCTGCATTGCCGAACCGGGCTGGACGATCCTCTCGGGCCCGCCCGCCTACCCGGTGACCGGCGGCGCGCACGGCTACGACAATGCCGATCCCGAGATGCTTGCGCTGTTCATCGCGCACGGCCCCGCCTTCGCGAGGGGCGCGAGCCTGCCGGTGTTCGACAATGTCGCGGTCGCCGCCCTGCTGCGCGCGGTGCTGGGGCTGCCCGAGGACGCGAATGCCGACGGGAAGCTGGCGGACGTAAAGGCGGCGCTGCGGCGCTAGCCCGCTGCGTTCTGCCCGCCGCCTTCGTCCTCCGACTTCGCAAGACTGAACCCGCCCTGCCCCGTATCGGCCTGCTCTTGCGCGCCAGCCTCGGGCCCGGTGTCCTCGTAAGCCTGGTCTTCGTAGGCCGGCTCTTCCTCCTTGCGGCCGAAGACGCGGCCCTTGAGGGCCTGCCACAGCCCGCCGAACAGCAGTGCCGCGCCGACGAGGATCGGCTTCAGGAACTTGAGGATGAACACCCCGATCGTGCCGAACAGGCCGAGCTTCTTGGCCACCGCCACGCCCGCGCCGGCCGCGATCAGCCCGCCGATGCCATATTCGGCCGCCTTGTCGGTCGCCGGGTCGAAATCGGCATAGCGCGCGCCGGTATCGAAGCTGGCGTGCTGCGCGAACTGCTTGGCCGCCCCGCGGATCTCGCCGAGCTTGTCCATGCTCGAGATGAAGTTGAGGCTCAGCACGCCGTAGCGCCCCAATGTGCGCACGTCGTAGTTGAGGCCGTTGGTGTTGCTGTCGCTGAAGCGCAGGTTCTGCGCCCAGACCACCGAATGGGTCGCCTTGTCATAGGCCGGACGCTCGGCCCAGCCCACCAGCGTGATCGCCGGATAGCCCGCCTCGGTGCGCGCGGTGTTGGCCTCGTTGGTGCCCTCCTGCATCTGGGTGAGGAGGTCGTCATAGTCAGTGGTGGCGGCGTCCTCGTCGGAGATGTAGCCCGTGTCCTCGAAGGTCACGACCGCGCCCCAGGAATCGCTCGCAGGCGTGCTGCCCTTGGGCATCACCAGCCCGAGCACGCCCTCGGCCGCCTGCGGCGGATTGCCCCACAGGTCGACGAGGATCTTGGCGGCGTCCTCCTTGCCGTAGAAGATGTATTCCTCGCCCAGATCGAGGCTCGCGCGGGCTTCGGGCAGGCCGACCTTGCCGCTGACCGGCTTCAGGCTGTCGAGCAGCTTGACGATCTCGGGCGGCATGTCGCCCTTGTCCGGCGCTTGTGCCAGAGCGGGCACGACGACAAACGCGGCCAGCACCGCGAGCACAGCTGCAACGAAACGCATGATCGACCCCCTGATTGATCCCCGAGGAGCAGCTTAATCGGGGGAGCGCAATTGCCAAGCGGTTTCTGGGACTTCTGCCCGCGTGATCAGTGCCGCCCGAACAGCTTCTCGACGTCCTCCATGGAGAGCTTCACCCAGGTCGGCCGCCCGTGGTTGCACTGGCCCGAGCGCGGGGTGGCTTCCATCTCGCGCAGCAGGGCATTCATTTCGGCGACCGAGAGCGTGCGTCCGGCGCGCACCGATCCGTGGCAGGCCATGGTGGCGAGCACCAGTTCGAGGCGTTCGGCCAGCAGCAGCGCGCCCGAGTCCTCCTGCCGCCCATGCTTGGCGATATCGTCGGCCAGATCGCGCAGCAGCGCCGCGCTGTCGGCTTTGGGGAGCGCGGCGGGGAGCGCGCGGACGAGCATCGCGGCAGGGCCAAAGCGCTCGATCACGAGGCCGTAGCGCGCGAGGCCCTCGGCGGCGTCTTCCAACCGGTCGCAATCGACCTCGTCCATCTCGACCACGTCGGGGACCAGCAGCGCCTGCGAGCGCTTGATGCCATCGGCCGCCCCCGCCGCGCGCAGGCGTTCGAGCACGAGGCGTTCGTGTGCGGCGTGCTGGTCGACGAGCACGAGGCCATCGGCGGCCTCCGCGACGATATAGGTGTTGGCGACTTGGCCCCGCGCGATGCCGAGGGGGTAGGATTGTGCTTCGGCAGGGACGGGTGCGGCTTCTTCGGCGCGGCCCTGGGGCATGGCAAAGGTCTGAGCCATCTCCCTCAACAAAAGCCCCTCCCCTCGAGGGGAGGGGTTGGGGAGGGGTGCTCCGGTCCATGCGGGATAGGGCAGTCCCCCCATCCCCGACCCTTCCCCCGAGGGGAAGGGAGAAGAAAGGGGCTCCGCCTGCCACCGCGCCATCGCTGCCCGATCCGGCCCTTGCGCAGAGCGCCGGTCGCCGGTCGCCAATGCCTGCCGCAGCCCCGAGACGATGAACCCGCGCACCCCCGCCGAATCCCGGAACCGCACCTCGGTCTTGGCCGGGTGGACGTTCACGTCGACATCCTGCGGCGGCAGTTCGAGGAACAGCGCCAGCACCGCATGGCGATCGCGCGCGAGCATGTCGGCATAGGCCCCGCGCACCGCGCCCACCAGCAGGCGGTCCTTCACCGGACGTCCGTTGACGAAGAGATACTGGTGATCGGCGACGCCCCGGTTCCAGGTCGGCAGGCCCGCCACGCCGGTCAGGCGCATCACCCCGTGCGGCGTGTCGCGCTCCAATTCGATGGGGACGGAGTTGTCCTTCAGCTCATGCGCGATGATCCGCGCGACGCGGGTCGCCAGTTCCTCGCCGCCTTGCAGGTTGAGGACGGTGCGTTTGCTCCCCTCCCCCAGCGTTTCGAGCGTGAAGGCAATATCCGGCCGCGCCATCGCCAGACGCCGCACCACATCGAGGCACGCGGCATATTCGCTGCGCGCCGAGCGCAGGAACTTGCGCCGTGCAGGCACCTTGGCGAACAGCTCCTCGACCCGCACGCGGGTGCCCGGCGGGAGCGCGGCGGGCTCGTCGGCGACGAGCGCGCCGTGATCGACCACCCGCCGCCAGCCTTCCGCCGCGCCAAGCTCGCGGCTTTCGATGGTCAGGCGCGCGACACTGGCGATGCTCGGCAGCGCCTCGCCGCGGAAGCCGAGCGTGGTGACCAGCTCGATCGCGCCGTCCGGGCCGATCAGCGAATCGGGGAGTTTCGAGGTCGCGTGCCGCTCGAGCGCCAGCGCCATCGCGCCCGCGCCCATCCCGCAGCCGTCATCCACCACCTCGATCCGCGCGAGGCCCCCCTCGGCCAGCACCACGCCGATTCGCCGGGCGCCCGCGTCGACCGCGTTCTCGACCAGCTCTTTCAAGGCCGCAGCCGGGCGTTCGACCACCTCGCCGGCGGCGATGCGGTTGACCAGATCGGAGGGGAGGCGGCGAATTTCGGGCATTTCCCGCAAGGCTAGCGACGAGCCGCCGCAATTTCGAGGGCAGCCGCGCCAAAATCACCGCCACAGTGGACAAATATTTTGGCCTTTTGCCCGCGGATTCGCTAGGCGCGCGCTGTCATGTCATAAACGGGTCCGTAACCTCTCGCGGCCGCACCTCGAAAAGCGGTTCGCGACAAGACGCCCGTCATTACCGGAAAACACACCCAACATGAGCTTCCTGTCCGATCTCTTCAAATTCCGCTCGCAGAACATGGCCATCGACCTCGGGACCGCGAACACGCTGGTCTACGTGCAGGATCAGGGCATCGTTCTCAACGAGCCTTCGGTGGTGGCGATCGAGACGATCAACGGCATCCGCCGCGTCAAGGCGGTCGGCAATGATGCCAAGATGATGATGGGCAAGACCCCGGACACGATCGAGGCGATCCGTCCGCTGCGTGACGGCGTGATCGCCGACATCGAAGTGGCCGAGCAGATGATCAAGCACTTCATCCAGAAGGTGCACGGCAAGAAGTCGATGTTCCGCTATCCGGAAATCGTGATCTGCGTCCCCTCGGGCTCCACTTCGGTCGAGCGCCGCGCGATCCGCGATGCGGCATCGAACGCGGGCGCCTCGGACGTCCACCTGATCCTCGAGCCGATGGCCGCCGCGATCGGTGCCGACATGCCCGTGACCGAGCCGGTCGGCTCGATGGTGGTCGACATCGGCGGCGGCACCACCGAAGTCGCGGTGCTCTCGCTTCGCGGCCTCGCCTACACCACCTCGGTGCGCACCGGGGGCGACAAGATGGACGAGGCCATCGTCTCCTACGTGCGCCGCCACCACAACCTGTTGATCGGTGACGCCACCGCCGAGCGCATCAAGAAGGATTACGGCATCGCCATGATCCCGGAAGACGGCGTGGGCGAGACCATCACCTTGAAGGGCCGCGACCTCGTCAACGGGGTTCCCAAGGAAATCACCATCAACCAGGCGCATGTCGCCGAGGCGCTCTCCGAACCGATCGGCGCGATCGTGGAAGGCGTGCGCATCGCGCTCGAGAACACCGCCCCGGAACTCGCCGCCGACATCGTCGACCAGGGCATCGTGCTCACCGGCGGCGGCGCGCTGATCCGCCGCCTCGACGAGCACCTGCGCGAGGAAACGGGCCTCCCCGTCTCGGTCGCCGAAGATCCGCTGACCTGCGTCGCCATCGGCACCGGCCGGGCGATGGAGGATCCGGTCTATCGCGGCGTGCTGATGACCGCGTGACGCGCGCGGCCAGGAAAGGTCTCTAAGCCATGGCGCCCCCCTCTTCGCGCCGGACGGGCTTCTCGAAGAAAGCGCAGCTCTCGGCGTTCACCGGCTACCTGCTGGCGGGTGCGGGAGCCGTGGTGGGCGCAGGCCTGCTGGTGCTGTCGCTGTGGCAGCCCGATGCCTTCGCGCCCTTGCGCGGGCTGGCGGGCGATGTCGTCACCCCCGCGGGCACCGGCACGGCGGCCGCGCGGTCCACCTCGCAGGGGTTCTTCGCTGGCATCGCGGGCTATTTCAACGCCGGCAGCCAGAACGCCGAGCTGCGCCGCGAGAACGAACTCGCCCGCATCCGCTTGGCCGAGGCCGAGGCGGTCAAGGCCGAGAACCAGCGCCTCAAGGGCCTGCTGGGCCTGCGCGATGGCGAGAGCAAGCCGGTCGCCACCGCGCGCCTTGTCGGCTCCACGGCCACCAGCGGGCGGCGCCATGCATATCTGGGCGCGGGATCGTCGAGCGGCGTGAAGCCCGGGATGCCGGTGCTGTCCGAACGCGGGGTGATCGGCCGCGTGCTGGAGACCGGGCGCTACTCGTCGCGGGTGCTGCTGCTGACCGACAGCGAAAGCGTGCTGCCGGTGCGCCGCGCCAAGGACAATGTCATCGCCTTCGCCGAAGGGCGTGGCGACGGCCTCCTCCGCATCCGCCTCGTCAATCTCGGGGTCAATCCGCTCAAGGTCGGCGACATGATGGTGACGAGCGGTGCGGGCGGATACTACCGCCCCGGCGTCGCGGTCGCGATCATCGCCAAGATCACGCCCGACGGCGGCATCGGGCGGCTGGTGGCAGAGCCCTCGGCGACCAATTTCGTGTCGGTCGTGCCGATCCATGAGGCCGCGGCGGTGGCCGAACTGGAAGGCCCCGCAAGCGCCGCAGCGCCCTCGCCCTCCCCGTCGCCCACCTCCGCCCCGACCGGCGGCGCGGCTGCGGAGGAGTGATGGAGCGGCTCGACCCCCGCGCCCGCTCGGACATCTACGGGTTGCGGATCAACCGCGCGCCCGATCCGTGGCGCGTGCGGATCGTGCCCTATGGCTCGATCATGCTCGCCTCGGCCCTGCCGGTGCTGCTGATCGCCGACACCATGCCCTTGCTGCCTTCCTTCGGGCTGCTGCTGCTGCTCGCCTGGCGCATGGTGCGCCCCGGCCTGCTGCCGCTGTGGGCGGGCGCGCCGCTCGGGGCGTTCGACGACCTGTTCAGCGGCCAGCCTTTCGGCAGCGCCATCCTGCTGTGGTCGCTCGCCATGATCGCGATCGAAGTAATCGAGACGCGCTTTCCCTGGCGCGGTTTCTGGCAGGACTGGTTCACCGCCGGGGTGATTGCGGTGATCTACTGGCTGGCGAGCCTCGTCGTCTCGGGCGCGAGCGTGACGCCCGAAATGCTGATGGTGGCCGCCCCGCAGGCGCTCGCCAGCGTGCTGCTCTATCCGATGATCGCGCGGATGGTGGCCGGGCTCGACCGCTTCCGCCTGTCGCGTTCGCTGAAGATCGACTGATGAAGATCCCCTTCCTCCAGCGCGGGCCCGGCAAGCCAGCGAAGATGATCAACGCCTCGCTGCTGCGCGCCTCCTTCGAGCGGCGGGCGGTGCTGATCGGCGCGGTGCAAGGCGGCGTGGGCGTGTTGCTGGCGCTGCGGCTGGGCTATCTCTCGGTCGCGGAAAACGAGAAATATCGGCTCGAATCCGAGAGTAACCGCGTCAACCTCACACTCATTCCGCCGCGCCGGGGATGGATCCTCGACCGCGACGGCGCACCGCTCGCGTCCAACCGCGCCGATTTCCGCGTCGACCTGATCCCCGAACGCCTGGTCGATGCCGACGCGACGATCGACCGGCTGGGCGAACTCCTCAGCCTCGAGCCGGCGCGGATCGCGGACATCAAGGACAAGGTGAACACGTCGCGCGGGTTCCAGCCCGTCGAGGTCGCGAGCGGCCTTGCCTACGAGGACTTCGCCGCGCTGAGCGTCCGCCTGCCCGAATTTCCCGGCGTCGTCCCCCAGCGCGGCTTCTCGCGGCTTTACCCGACCGCTTCGAGCGTCGGCCACCTGATCGGCTATGTCGGCCCGGCCTCGGCCGAGGAATACGAGAAGGACCCCAACCCGCTGCTCATCACACCCGGCTACAAGATCGGCAAGGACGGGCTTGAAAAGCAGTTCGAAAAGGAGCTGCGCGGTGTCCCCGGTGCGCGCCGGGTCGAGGTGACCGCGGGCGGCCGCATCGTGCGCGATCTCGAGACCCGCGAGGACGTGCAGGGCGCGCCGATCAAGCTCACCATCGACGGGCCCTTGCAGGACTACGCGGCGCGCCGCATCGGGCTCGAAAGCGGCTCGGTGGTGGTGATGGACTGTCGCACGGGCGACCTGCTGTGCATGGCCTCGATGCCGAGCTTCGATCCCAATTCCTTCTCCGACGGGATCGGCGGGGTCGAATATGCGATGCTGCGCGACGACGAGCGCGTGCCGCTGCGCAACAAGGTGCTGAAGGGGCTCTATCCCCCCGGCTCCACCGTCAAGCCGATGGTCTCGATGGCGCTGATGCAGGCCGGGATCGACCCCGAGGAGACGGTCAATTGCGGCGGCGGCCTCAGGGTCGGCAACCGCGTGTTCGGCTGCTGGAACCGCCGCGGCCACGGCGCGACCAACATGGCGAAGGCCATCTACCAGAGCTGCGACGTCTATTTCTACTCGATGGCCCAGCGCATCGGCATGCAGCCGATCGCCGACATGGCGCGGCGCTGCGGGATGGGGCAGGAATTCCCCCTCCCCGTCACCAGCCAGTTCTTCGGCACCGTGCCCGACCCGGCGTGGAAAATGAAGAAGTGGGGCCGCGAGTGGCAGACCTTCGACACGGTCAACGCCACCATCGGCCAGGGCTACATGCTGTCGAGCCCCTTGCAGCTGGCGGTGATGGCCTCGCGCCTTGCGACCGGCAAGCACGTCATGCCGCGCCTGACGCTCGACACCAGGCCGCAGGGCTTCGACAAAGCCGATTTCTCGACCGAGCAGGTCAGCTATGTCCGCAAGGCGATGAGCGACGTCGTCAACGGCCCCGGCACCGCCGGCCGCGCGCGGCTGCCGATCGAGAACACGCTGATGGCGGGCAAGACCGGGACGGCGCAGGTCGTCTCGCTGTCGATTTCGAACGGCAAGTCGGGGCCGTGGAAATACCGCGACCACGGGCTGTTCATCTTCTTCGCCCCCTATGACAACCCGCGCTACGCCGGGGCCGTGGTGATCGAGCACGGCGGTGGTTCGGGCGCGGCTTACCCGATCGCGCGCGACGTGATGACCTTCCTGTTCGACCCGGCCAAGGGGCTCGAGGCCCTCGCTGCACTCGAGGCCGGGTGGGGCGGCACCGCGCAGCAGCGGCTCGAGGCGCGCTACGCCGCCTATGCCGCCGAGCGCGGCGCGAGCGTCAGCCGCCCGCCGCGCCGCGACGAGGAAATCCTCGACCGGGTCGACGCCGAGGCGCGCCGCGCCGCCACCCAAACCGACGCCATCGCCGGCGAAGTGATCGCCCCGCGCCCCGAGGCCAACCCCTCGGGCACCCCGCCGGGCGCTCCTGCCGCGCCTGCCGCCAGCCCCTCGCCCGCTCCCGCTTCCCCCGCCCCTCCCGCCGAGACCGCCCGATGAGCACGCTCACCCAGCGCACCGGGATCATCCCCGAGCCGATCGCCCGCCAGCCCTGGGAAATGCTGATCCCGCTGGTGCTGCTCACCTCATTCGGCGGGCTGGTGCTCTATTCGGCCGGCGGCGGGGCGATGGAGCCCTTCGCGCTCTCGCATTTCATCCGCTTTGCCGTGTTTGCTGTGATGACCGCGATCATCGCCTCGCTCCCGCGCGATGCGGTCGACCTCCTGACCTATCCCGCCTATCTCGTCGTCCTGCTGCTGCTGCTCGCGGTCGAAATCGTCGGTCAGGTCGGCGGGGGGAGCCAGCGCTGGCTCGAGTTCGGACCGATCCGCATCCAGCCTTCCGAGCTGATGAAGCCCGCCGTGGTGCTGGCGATGGCGCGCTTCTATTCCTCGCTGCCTTCGGGGATGATCGGATCGTGGCGTTCGGTGCTGCCCTCGGGGATGCTGATCGTGCTGCCGATCGGGCTGGTGCTGCTGCAACCCGACCTCGGCACCTCGGTCGCGATCGCCTTCGGGGGCGTGGTGGTGATGTTCCTCGCCGGGCTGCCCCTGTGGTGGTTCCTGACCGCGGGCGGCCTCGGGATTGCCGCGATGCCGCTGATCTATTTCTTCGCGCTTCACGATTACCAGCGCGCGCGGGTGACCACCTTCCTCGATCCCGAGAGCGACCCGCTGGGCGCGGGCTACCACATCGCGCAGTCAAAGATTGCAATCGGTTCGGGCGGCATCTTCGGAAAAGGCTTCAACAACGGCACCCAGAGCCACCTCGACTACCTGCCCGAGCCCCATACCGATTTCGTCTTCGCCACCATGGCCGAAGAATGGGGGTTGATGGGCGGGCTGTTCGTGCTCGCCATGTATGCGCTGATCCTCAAATGGGGCTGGAAGGTCGCGGCCGAGGCGCAGGACCGCTTCAGCGCCCTGCTCGCCGCCGGGGCGACCGCGACGATCTTCTTCTACATCGCCATCAACCTGCTGATGGTGATGGGCATGGCCCCGGCCAAGGGCATTCCGCTGCCGTGGATGAGCCACGGGGGCTCCTCAATGATGACCAACATGATCTGCATTGGCCTGCTCATGATGGTCAATCGCTGGAACCGCATGGCCCCGCGCCGGGGTCTCGCGGCCTGATTTCCCGCAGGTGCGAAAAGCCTCTTGCCATCAGGGCGAGACCCGCTAAATGCAGCGCCTCACGCGAATCGGGACACGGCCTTGCCGCCCCTCTCGCGGGATTTCCGAAGACTTCGGAATGGACGCATAGCTCAGTTGGTAGAGCAGCTGACTCTTAATCAGCGGGTCCTAGGTTCGAGCCCTAGTGCGTCCACCAAAACTTCCCAATAAATTCAATTAGATAGTGGGGCGACGACGGCCAAGTCGTGCTCTTTGGAGCCTAATTTTCACTATAGGCTCCATATAGGCTCCACCCCCTCTGCTGGCGCGATTCGCATCACGCTATCCACAGATGTTGGTCGATAACCGCCAGTAAGAACCGTGGAGGCATTAATGGAGGGCGCTGAAGCGCCCAGGTCCCCTACCCCACGTTGTCCTCGCGGTCCCAAATTGCTACGATTGGTCAATGGGAAAGCCGCGCTCCAGCAAATCTGCTGAGACTGACTTTGATGAGTATGTGACCCGGCGCATCAGCGAATTGGGGCTGGCGACCACAGTCACCGAAATCCGGAATGCGGCGACCCAGTTCGAGACGGTAATTGAGTACCTCGAGGGTCAGGCGATTGCCCTGCTGTGGATCGCCGCAATATGCTTCGGCTTCATTCTCTACACGATCGCCAGCACTCCCGAGTTTTCTGCTGGACAAGCGTCATCCATTGCCCTTTTCGGAGCACTCGGTTTTATCTGTTTCCTTGCGGGGATGCGACCGAAGACATGGAAGTACAGCCTTCCCTGGTGGGGTTGGCCACGTGCTGTGAAGTGCCGCCAGCAGAGCAACATTGATGCCGTGCTCCATGAGGTGAACGCAGGCAACCATTCGATCATGCGCCTGGCGACCTCTGGAGTGGGTGCGTTCGCCAGCCCTGTGAGCAACAAGCCGGTCGACCTCATCCTGAGCCAGAATGTGCTTTCTGATCCGTGGATCGCGGCCACATTGTTTGGCACCAAGAACCCGGATCAGCGCTTCATCGTCGTCACGCCAGAACCCACCGGCGATTGGTTCAATTTCTACCTTTGGCATCCTCCCGTAGCACAGGAGCTGCTGCACCTTTTCGACAAGACGCCCGACATCTACCCCGATGAACGGATCAAGCGGCTGAAGGTGAGGATCGCGTTGCAGGTCATCATCGACGTGGTGACCGGTAATGTGGAGGCCCCGTCCAAGGAAAACCTGGTTGAGGGGAAAGTGGTCAAGAAGTTCGAGAACACCCTGAAGATGGAAGCCGCACGCCTTCTGCGTGCTGGCGAGATCAACGACCTTGAGGAACGGCAGCTGTGCAGGGTCAACATATCTGGCGAAGCCCCCTCAATCGATCCAGCTGAAGACGGCAAGAAACATGACAAGAAGCCGCACAGTTGGTTTGCTGAGCTGAAGGGCGGCCGGTACGTGGCGGTGATCGGCCCCTTGTCCAACACCGTTCAGGCTGAGCTGAGTTTGTCGCCACGCTTCATCGCATAGATTTTCTCGCCAATTGGTGACCAACGCAGCGACCGGCAGCTCGCGATATGCATGATGAGGGACCTCTTCAACGGAGGTTCCCATGCGTGAAACGACAATTACTCTCCTCAATATGCGGCAGCTCCAGGCTGCCCTCAACATCCGCTCGCGTTCGACCATCTATAAAATGGTGGCACGCAATGCCCTGCCCCCGCCCTGCATAATAAACCGGCGTGGTTTGCGTTGGCGCGAAAGTGATATCAGCAACTGGATCGCTGGCCTTCCTGCTGCCGGGGGTGCACAATCGTTGGAGCGCGCCAGCGAAGGTGCCGAACGCTCTCAAGGCAAGCCGTCATGAGCAGCGAGCCTCTGAATCGCCCCCGCGCCATCGCCGAGCTTGCGCCCGGCTTTGAACGGATTGCGGGCCACGCGGTCGCCATCGAATTGCTGAACTGGCCAGTCGGCGGTCCGCAGGGGACCTGCTGCGGCGGCTACCTCACGGTCGGCACCACCCGCCTGTGGCTCAATGCCGAGCACGCCAGCAACCTCGCGGACCGTGTCCGCTCGGCCATCGACGAGGCCGTGATCAGCGCCTCGCCTCATCCCCATTCCAGTCGGAGATTATCATGACCTATCGCCGCGACCTATTTTACGAGATCGTCGCCTCCGCTGATTTTCAGGCCGCAATGGTCGGCCCGATGATCGATGATTTTGTTCAGAAGATGAAGCGGCCTGGGGCCGATGGCGCGACCTATCGCGGCTTCATCGAGGACTGGCTCTATCTTCAGCGACCGCTCTTCGACCGCTTCAAGGGGGTGCGCTACAACGTCCAGTTCGAAGGCCCGCCGTTGATCATCGACCAGCGCGAATACCCCCTTGGCGGGTACATCGAGCGGCAGCTCGAATGGGCTAAGCTCGATCCCCTCGACGCCCGCGAATTGCGCCAGCGCCTGCGCGGAGCCGTCGACGGCATCGTGGACGATTGGATCGGCGGACGACCGATGCAGTACCTGCCTTCGATTGCCCAGAAGCCTTTCAAGGATCGTGCTGCCGTGGACGCAGCGGATCACGCAGTGATCCGCGACTTCGTCGCCTCCCGGAATTCCAGAACAGGAGACGATCAATGAGCAAAGCAGGGTTCAAGCAGGAACCGGAGAAAGGCTGCGATGCTACGCATCGAGCCAAGTCTTCTAGATCACACCGCACGCGCCCTCGCAGGGCAGGATTCCGCCATTTTCTTGGGGGGCGATGCGCGCGCTCTTTCGGCGGCGCGGTCAGAACCCACGGATTTCCGCCATTTCGGGAGCGCGCGCATCGCGCGCTCCGGGAGGCACAGCCATGAACCGGGTCAAGCTCTCCGTCCGCGTGCCGATGGGGCAGGAAGTGATGATCCGGCGCTATGCCGAGGCGCGCGGATTGACCCGCTATCAGGCCCTGTCGCGGGTGATCGAGGCCGGTCTTGGCGCGGTTGCCGATGCGCCAATGGCAGGCGGCAGCAACGCTGGCGATGACGTCATGGCGGCATTCGATGCGCGGCTTGGCGTGATCGAAGCCCTGCTCGATCGCAGCTTGTTCACCGCCAGTGCGGCCTATGCCTATGCCCGCCGCGCGGCCCTGCGCGGTGATGGCGATGCCGACCGCACCGACAGCATGATCGGCGAAGCGGCGCACTCGGCCTATCGCCGCCAGCGCGCTCTGGCAGCGGAGGCGCTGTCATGAGCCGCGACCGCGACAATCTTCTGAGGGGCCAAGGCCTCTTGAAGCAGACCATCGCCGGGCTCGCCGCGCGCTGGCGCGGCTATGCCTGGACCGTTGCGGGCAGCGCCGGGCTCGGAGCCTTTTTGCTGTCGTCCCGTAACACCCCGTCCGAACAATGGACCTGTGCCTATCAGCACTGGCAGGGTGTGGCGGTCAGCTGGTTTGCCAGCGGGCGCAGCGATCCTGCGATCACGGTTCACCTTCACGACCGGACCGCGCGGGTGCCGGCCAGCGTGCTGGCCAATGACCGGATATGGCTTTGGTGCTGGGATGATCTTTTCGGCAGGGCGCTGCTCGGCGGCACATTGGGCGCGCTGGTCGGCATGCTGCTGTGCTTTGGCTTTGCTATCTGGATACGCAGCGAGGGCAAGGAATCCACCCGCGATCGTTTCATTACTGGCACGCAGATCGTCGCCGAACGCGTCTTGGCCAGGAAGACGCGCAAGGCCAGCAATGCACGGTCGATCCGCATTGCTTCGGTCGGCATTCCGGCATGGCTGGAGTGCCGCCATTTTGCCCTGCTCGGCACGACCGGCGCGGGCAAGACCACCGTCATGCGCCAGATGCTCGACCAGGTCGAAGCGCGCGGCGAACCGGCTTTGGTCTACGACACCTCGGGCGAGTTCATCACCCATTACTACCGGCCCGAGCGCGGCGACATCATCCTCAATCCCTTTGACGAGCGCTCGGCCTTTTGGTCGCCTTTCTCCGAGATTGCCCATCCGGCAGACGCCGACCGCATCGCCCGCCAGCTGGTGTCCGAGACCGGAGAAAGGGATGACGATGTCTGGCTGGAAACGTCTCGCATACTTGTCGCCAACGTCCTGCGGGTGCTTAGCGCCGAGGGGCGCACCACGCTTCCCGACTTGCTCGATGCGCTTCAGGTCAAGGGCAAGGAGGAAATGAAGGTCTGGCTGGCGGGCACCTCATCGGCGCGCACCTTTGCCGATGATGCTGACCGGGCGACAGGCAGCGTGCTCTTCATGCTCGCCAAGGCTGCCACCCTGCTGCAGTTCCTGTGGCGCGAGCCGGGAGATCGCGGCAGCTTTGCCTTCCGCGAGTTCATTGCCGGGCTCGACGCACATCAGGGGCCCAAGCCCTGGCTCTTCGTCCCGCGCAAGGAAGACTATTTCGAGGCGATGAAGCCGCTCTTGGCCTGCTGGCTGGAATGCGCAGCCAGCGCCATGCTGGGGCTTCCGCCGTCCGACAGGCGCCGCATGTGGTTCTTCCTGGACGAGCTGGCCGACCTGCCCCGCGTCGACAATCTCACCCGGTTGCTCCCAGAGGGCCGCAAGTTCGGGGCGAGCGTGGTGCTGACCTTTCAGGCCATCGGCCAGATGCACCGCCGCTATGGCCGTGACAGCGCCGAGGCGCTGCTCGGCTGCTGCAATTCGAAATTGTATCTGCAGCTGATCGACCGCGACACGCGGGAATGGGCATCGCGGAATATCGGCGATGTCGAGGTGGAAGTGCGCAGCGCCTCCGACAGCTTCGAGACCGGGCCGCATAGCGGGCGCACATCGGTGGGCAGCACCCGCGTGGTCCGGCCTGCCGTAATCGAGAGCGATCTTCGTTTGCAGCCCCATCACGGCTTCCTGCAATTGCCCGATGCCTTGCCGGTTGGGCGGATCAAGCTGACACGGGCGCACATCGATGCGCGGGGTCCTGCCCGCCATCCGGCCTTTGTCCCGGCCCATATCAGCCAGATGCTGTGGAACCGTATGCCGAAGAAGGCCGACAGCAGTGCTGGCAAGGATGATCCCGCGACCACTCTGAAAGGGCCGGTCTGATGGTTGCCACCATCGGCGCAATCGGCAGTTCGGCAGCCGCCTCAAGCTACTATGAGGCCGACGACTACTACGCCGATGGTGACATCTCGCCCAGCGAATGGCATGGCGAAGGTGCCAAGGCGCTTGGTTTGACAGGCGAAGTGAATCGCGAGACCTTCCGCGCCATCCTTGATGGCACGCTGCCCCATGGCCAGCAGCTTGGCACCATACGCGAGGGCAAGCTCCAGCACCGGCCCGGTTGGGACGTCACCATGAGCGCGCCCAAGTCGGTCTCGATCATGGCCGAGGTGGCCGGTGACCGGCGGTTGGTGGTGGCGCATAACAATGCCGTGAAGGCCGCGCTCGCCTATGTCGAGCGCCATACCGCTGCCACTCGTATCCGCGCCGACGGCGGGGTTGAGCAGCGACAGACCACAGACAATCTCGTGATCGCGAGCTTTCGCCATGATACGAGCCGGGCTCAGGACCCACAGCTTCACACCCACAATGTCATCATGAACATGACGCAGGACGCCGAGGGCAACTGGCGCAGTCTTGAGCCGCGCGCGCTGTACCAGCTGCAGAAGGCGATCGGCGCGGTGTACCGGCAGGAGCTGGCCGTGGGCGTGCGCGCGCTCGGCTACGGCATCGAGCAGGGGAAGGATTCCCTGTTCGAGATCAAGGGTGTCCCCGCCGCCGTCATCCGCGCCTTCAGCGAGCGCGCCGCTCAGGTTGAAGCCCGGCTCGCCGAGCGCGGCCAGACCCGCGCGACCGCATCCGCCGAAGAAAAGCAGATTGCCGCGCTCGACACCCGCGAGGCGAAGCAGAGCCTGGAGCGGGGCGAGTTGGTAGCGAACTGGCGCGCGGAGGCGGATGCGGCAGGGTTCGGGAAGGACGTAAGGGAAGCTTTGGTCGCGGCCAGCAAGGAGGTGGCGGCCAGTTTGGAGCATGGCAGCGCACTTACCGCGCAGGGGCAGATCGCGGCGCATCAGGCCGTTGCGCTTGCCGCCGCCAATCTTGGTGAGCGCCAGTCGGTGTTCGCCGCTGCCGAGCTGGAGAAGGAGGCCGGGCGCTACGGTTTGGGCCGGGTGACTGCCGCCCAGATCGGCGCAGCCGTCGCGCGAGCACAAGGTCACGGCGCGCTCGTGCCGCGCACCTTCCTCGACAAGCGCGGCGCGGAATTTGCCGGGTTTACAACTGCCGAGAACATTGCCCAGGAGCGGCAGTTGCTGCGTCTGGAGGCCGAAGGGCGCGGGGCTGCTGCTCCGATCCTATCCGCCAAGCAAGCGGCGAGCGCGGTGGCCCGCGCCGAGCTGCGCTCCGATCACCCCTGGAACGAGGGCCAGCGCGCGGCCACCCGCGCACTGCTTACCAGCCCGCACCGCGTGACCGGCCTTCAAGGCTATGCCGGGACCGCCAAGACCACCACCGTGCTGGCGACCTTTGCCCGCGAAGCGCAAGCGCGCGGGGTTCCCGTGACCGCGCTTGCGCCGACCGCGTCCGCTGCGCAGACATTGGGCGATGCCCTCGGCCAGCGCGGCGAGACCGTCGCCCGTCAGCTTGCGCGCAATGGCGCTGCGCTGTCGGGCGGCGTGTGGATTGTTGATGAAGCATCGCTGCTCTCGGCCCGAGACATGGCGGCGCTGCTTGGCCTTGCCGCTGACAGCAAGGCCCGCGTGGTGCTGGTCGGCGATGTGAAGCAATTGGGCTCCGTTGGCGCAGGCGCGGCCTTTACCCAGCTGCAATCCGCCGGCATGGCCACCGCACGGCTCGATAGTGTGGTGCGCCAGACCAACACCGCCACCCGCGAAGCCGTGCAGGCATCCATCGAAGGTGATGCCCGCAGGGCGCTCGACGCGCTAGATCGCGGTGGTGGGAAGATCATTGCTCATGGCAGTCAGGGTGAGCGATTCGCTGTCATGGCCAAGGCCTATGCCGCACTCGATGCCAGTGAGCGGGGGCGCACCTTGGTGATTGAGCCATCGCGAGAGGGGCGAGATGCGCTTACCGCCGATGTCCGCCGCGAGCTTGCAGCTGCTGGAGTCCTATCCGGCCCCGCCGTCACCATGGAGAGTCTGGTCGCCAAAAACCTGTCGCGCATCGAGGCCCGCGATCCGGCCAGCTATGCGCCGGGCGATACTGTCCGCTTCTTGCGCGACTATGCCGACAAGGGCGTGACGCGCGGCGCTGCCTACCTGGTCGAGCGTATCGATGGGGAGAAGGCTGCAATATCGCTCAAATCCGCAGACGGCTCATCCATCGACTGGCGCCTGCGCCAGTGGGGCGCAGGTAAGGTCGAGGTGTTCGAGCCGAAGGCGATGGAGTTGCAGGCGGGCGACCGTGTGCAGTTCACCCGCAACGACCGTGAGGCCGGGCGCATCAACGGGCTACGCGGCACGGTGACCGGCATTGATCCCGAGCGGCAGCAGGCGAGCATCGCGTTGGCCAATGGCCGCGAGCAGCGGCTCGATCTTGCCGACCCCCGCGACGCCCATTTGCGTCATGCCTATGTCCAGACCGCACACGCTGCGCAGGGCCAGACCGCCGAGCGGGTGCTGATCCACGCCGACAGTCGCTCTGCCAATCTGGTCGATCAGAAGATGCTCTATGTCGCGCTCTCGCGCGCGAAGTCCGAAGCCATTGTCGTCACCGACGACAAGGCGCGGCTGATCAGCGCCATCCATGAACGCGCGGGCGAGAAGCAGACCGCTATGGAGGTCAGTGCGCCCGAGGCCGCCAAGACGAAATCTCTGGGGGCTGGTCTCGGCTGATCGTGTGATGCGTGAATGCCGGGCCATGGCATCCTTCGCCCTGCCATTGGAATGAACTGCTCCCTGAGTGACGGCCCGTGCCGGGCGGGATCAACAGCCTGCCCGCTCCATTCGGGCCTTGCCCTCCCGTGTTGGCTGTTCCGCGTACCGCTGACCCGCCCGGCCATCCGGCCCGTCCCTTCATCCGCGTTCCCAACGACAGGACGAAGGATTACTCCCATGGCCAGCACCGCAACCGCCAGCATCTACGACACCATCACCAACCAGATTATCGCCGCGCTCGACCGCGGCACCGGCGACTACACCCTTCCCTGGCATCGCAGCAGTGCCCCGCTGACCCGGCCCATCAATGCGGTCACCCGCAAGGCCTATCGCGGGGTCAATGTCCTCGCCCTCTGGGCCAGCGCCGAGGCGCAGGACTTCGGGCATGGTCTCTGGGCAACCTATCGGCAGTGGCAGTCGCTGGGTGCACAGGTCCGCAAGGGCGAGAAGGCCTCGCCGATCGTGTTCTACAAGGTGCTGGACAAGGCAGACGCCAGTGACGACGAGGCGCGCGAGAGCGCAGGCCGGATCTTCGCGCAGGGCTCGCATGTGTTCAACATCGCCCAGGTCGAGGGCTACGCCTTGCCCGAGGTGCCGGAAGCCGCGGCCTTTGATCCCGTCCCTGATGTCGAGGCCTTCATCGCCGCCACCGGCGCTGCCATCCGCATCCAGGGCGACAGCGCCCACTACACCCTTTCCATCGACACGATCACCATGCCTGATCGCGAGCGGTTCTTTACCACCGACACCGCCAGCGCGGCGCAGAACTGGTATGCCATTCTGCTCCACGAGCTGGTCCACTGGACAGGGGCCGATCATCGGCTCGCCCGCACCTTCGGCAAGCGCTTCGGCGACGAGGCCTATGCCATGGAAGAGCTGGTCGCCGAACTTGGCTCAGCCTTCCTGTGCGGTGACCTCGGCCTGTCGGTGACCCCGCGTCCCGACCATGCCTGCTACCTCGCCAGCTGGCTGAAGGTACTCAAAGGCGACAACCGGGCGATCTTCACTGCCGCCAGCGCGGCGACGAAGGCGGCGGAGTGGTTGGGGGAGGCATAGGCGGTTCATGGCGTAAACTCCCCAAACCACTGAAAACGAACAAAGGAGGCAACTTGCAAAGACATCCGAATGGCTTAAGGCCGATCTCGCAAGAGCAATTTGTCGCTCTGTGTTTGCGGCTTGAGGGGTGACCAACCTTGAACGCTTCAGGTAAAAGGCCGCGACAAATTGCGACTCTTGCACCAGTATCGTGACGTGTTTCCCCTTCGCTTATAGGCTGAACTGCCTTTGAGCGATCAAGCGGGCTGACATATCGAAAGACGTTAAGCCGTGTACTGTCTCCGAATAGAAAGTCGCACGTGAACGAGTATCTCGGATTGGACCGATGACGACAGCCGAAAGCACCATTGAACGGGAACTGATTTCCAAGCTTGAAGAGCTCAAATACGAATATCGCCCAGATATCCGTGACCGAGCAGCGCTGGAGCAAAACTTTCGCCAGAAGTTCGAAGCCCTCAACCGCGTCCGCCTCACCGATACCGAATTTCAGCGTCTGCTGGAAAGCATCACCACACCCGACGTGTTCGCCGCCGCCAACATCCTGCGCGGGTACAGCAGCTTTGAGCGCGATGATGGCACGCCGCTCAACTACACCTTGGTCAACATCAAGGATTGGTGCAAAAACACGTTCGAGGTGGTCAACCAGCTCCGCATCAACACGGATAACAGTCACCATCGCTATGACGTGATCTTGCTCATCAACGGCGTCCCAGCCGTGCAGATCGAGCTGAAGACGATGGCCGTCAGCCCCCGCCGCGCCATGCAGCAGATCGTCGATTACAAGACCGATCCGGGCAATGGATATGGCAAAACCCTGCTTTGCTTCATCCAGATTTTCGTCGTCAGCAACCGCACCGACACCTGGTATTTCGCCAACAACAACGCGCGCCAGTTCAGCTTCAATGCCGATGAGCGGTTCCTGCCGATCTATCAGTTCGCCAGCGAGGATAACAAGAAGGTCACGCATCTCGACAGCTTTGCCGAGAAATTCCTGGCGAAGTGCACGCTTGGCCAGATGGTCAGCCGCTACATGGTGCTGGTCGCCAGCGAGCAGAAGCTGATGATGATGCGGCCCTACCAAATCTATGCCGTAAAGGCGATTGTGGAGTGTATCCACCAGAACTGCGGTAACGGCTATGTCTGGCACACCACCGGCAGCGGGAAGACGCTGACATCCTTCAAGGCCTCTACCTTGCTCAAGGATAACGATGACATCGCCAAATGCCTGTTCGTCGTAGACCGGAAGGACCTTGACCGGCAGACGCGGGAGGAATTCAACCGCTTTCAGGAAGGCTGCGTTGAGGAAAACACGAACACCGAAACTTTGGTGCGCCGCCTGTTATCGGACGACCGGGCCGACAAGGTCATTGTCACCACCATCCAGAAGCTGGGCTTGGCGCTCGACGATACCAATCGCCGCCAGTTCAATAAGACCCAGACCTACAAGGAACGGTTGGAGCCGCTGCGTGACGAGCGCATCGCGATCATTTTCGACGAATGCCACCGCTCGCAGTTCGGGGACAATCACAAGGCCATCAAGGAGTTCTTCCCCAAAGCCCAGCTTTTCGGGTTCACCGGCACGCCCATTTTTGAGCAGAACGCCAGCTATCAGCAGGTTGAGGGCGAACAGGGCAGCTATCGGACCACGGACGACCTGTTCCAGCGCAGCCTGCACCAATACACGATTACCCACGCCATTGAGGACCGCAACGTCCTGCGGTTCCACATCGACTACTATAAGCCTGAAGGGGAAAAGCTGCCCAAGCCCGGCGAGGCGTTGAAAAAAGAGAAGGTCATCGAAACGATCCTGGCCAAGCACAACGCTGCCACCGCCAGCCGCAAGTTCAATGCCGTGCTGGCGACCAGCTCAATCAACGATGCCATCGATTACTATGAAAAGTTCGCGAAGATTCAGGCGCAGCGCCAAGCTGCCGATCCCGAGTTTCAGCCCCTGAAAATTGCCTGCGTCTTTTCACCGCCCGCCGAAGGCAACAAGGACGTGCAGCAGATTCAGGAAGATCTGCCGCAGGAAAAGGCTGACAACGCGCAGGACCCGGAAGCCAAGAAGGCCGCGCTGAAGGCGATCATCAGCGATTACAACGACCATTACGGCACCAACCACAAGATTGGCGAGTTCGACCTGTATTATCAGGACGTGCAAAAGCGCATCAAGGATCAGCAGTTCCCCAATGCCGATTTGCCACATAAGGGCGCGGAGAAGATCGACATCGTCATTGTGGTGGACATGTTGCTCACAGGCTTCGATTCAAAGTTCCTGAACACGCTCTACGTGGACAAGAACCTGAAGCACCACGGGCTGATTCAGGCATTTTCGCGCACCAACCGCGTGCTGAATGACACCAAGCCTTATGGCAACATTCTCGATTTCCGGCAGCAGCAGGCAGCGGTTGAAGAGGCGATTGCCCTCTTTTCCGGCGAGAAGATCGATAATCCCAAGCAAATCTGGTTGGTCGATCCCGCACCGAAGGTGATCGAAAATTTGCAAAACGCAATGCAGACGCTGGGCGCGTTCATGGAATCGCAGGGGCTATCCAACGCGCCCGAAGACGTGCCCAACCTGAAGGGTGATGCCGCGCGCGGGCAGTTCATTACCCTGTTCAAGGAGGTGCAGCGCCTGAAGACCCAGCTCGATCAATACACCGATCTGAGCGAAGAGCAGGCGGAAGCGATTGGCCAGGCCGTGCCGACCGATGCCTTGCAGGGTTTCCGCAGCATGTATCTGGAGACCGCAAAGCGGCTGAAGGAAAAGCAGGACAAGCCCGGCGGTGCCGACGATCCGGTAGTGGACCAGCTCGACTTTGAGTTTGTGCTCTTCCACTCAGCCGTGATCGATTATGATTACATCATGGGGCTGATTGCCCGCTACACGCAGAACCTGCCCGGCAAGCTGAAAATGAGCCGCGAGCAGCTGATTGGCCTAATCCAGTCCGATGCCAAGTTCATCGACGAGCGCGAGGATATTGCCGAGTATATTCGCGGCCTGTCCACCGATCAGCCGCTGGACGAAAAGGAAATCCGCGCCGGTTACGAACGGTTCAAGTCCGCGAAGAAGGTGCAGGCGCTGACCGCGATAGCCGACAAGCACCGGGTGGACGCGGCTGTGCTGCAAACCTTTGTCGATGTCGTGCTGCGCCGCCGGATTTTCGATGGCGACGGCCTCAGCGACCTGATGGCTCCGCTGGAACTGGGATGGAAGGCGCGCACGGAAGCCGAACTGGCGTTGATGGAAGACCTTGCCCCATTACTCCACAAGCTGGCCCAGGGCCGCGAGATTTCGGGGCTGAGCGCATATGAGCAGTAAGGCTACGAGCGCTGTCGCGGGCGGGCAGGATCAGATGGGCGGGCTTATGCCGAAGTTGCGTTTTCCGGACTTTCGGGAAGCCGAGGGATGGAATCCTGTGCCTTTGAGCCAGACATGTCGACCGATAAACGAGAAAGTGGGTGGCGTGAATCTCACGCCCGTGAGCATTACCGCTGGGCTTGGTTTTGTTTCGCAAGCATCAAAATTCGGGCGGGACATTTCAGGCGATCAATACAAAAACTACACTTACCTGCGCTTTGGCGATTTCGCGTACAATAAAGGAAATTCAAAGAAGTACCCACAGGGCTATGTGTGCCAACTCAAGGAGTTCGAGGAGGCTGCTGCATCGAGTGCATTTATTTGTTTCCGATTAAATCCGGAGCACGAACCGGCATTTTTTCAGGCTGCCTTTGATCAGAATCTGCATGGCAGACAGTTGTCGAAGTACATTACCAGCGGCGCGAGAAGCGACGGCCTGCTGAATATCCGCCCAGACGCCTTTTACAGCGTCAACATCCCAATTCCGCCGACCCCCGGTGAGCAGCAGAAAATCGCCGATTGCCTGTTGTCCATCGATACGCTGATTGCCGCCGAGGCGGAGAAGCTGGAGGCGCTGAAGGACCACAAAAAGGGCCTGATGCAACAGCTTTTCCCCGCCCCCGGCGAAACCACCCCCCGCCTCCGCTTTCCGGAGTTTGGGGGGGCGAGAGATTGGGACGCCAAGAGGCTTGGCTCAAGTGCGAAAAAAGTGGGCAGCGGCATAACCCCAAAAGGTGGGAATTCCGCATACTCACTTTCTGGCCGTCCATTCATGCGAAGTCAGAACGTCGGCTGGGGTGAATTGCTCCTTGAGAACGTGGCTTTCATAGCCGAAGAGTTGCATGCGACTTTTCCCGCAACTGAGATTCATGCGGGCGATGTTCTGTTGAACATAACAGGGGCATCAATAGGCCGAAGCGCAATTGCTGACGGCCGAATATCCGGCGGCAACGTCAACCAGCATGTTTGCATCATTCGCTTAAAAGAACACGAAATGATTCCGAGCTATCTCAATCAATTCCTTCTTTCTCCATTCGGGCAATCACAAATCGACAGTTTTCAAGCGGGTGGGAACAGGCAGGGTCTGAATTTCGAACAGATTCGCTCTTTCGAAGTGCCATGCCCTCCGGCCTTGCGCGAACAAGAACGCATCGCCGATTGCCTTTCGTCTATCGACGTACTTATCGCGGCGAAGGGGAGCAAAATTGACGCGCTCAAGGCCCACAAGCAGGGCCTGATACAGCAGCTTTTCCCGGTGGCAGATCAGGTGCAGGCATGAGCGCAAGTCAGGTTTTCGCCGACCTGCCGACACTCGCTGCACACATTCGCGGCGTGTTGGCGGACAAGAAATTCGTCCTGCTCTATGCCTATAATGGGACTGGTAAGACTCGGCTTTCCATGGAGTTCAAGGACATCGGCAAGCAGGCAGGTGGCCGCGATACCCTCTATTACAATGCCTTCACCGAAGACCTGTTTTCGTGGGACAATGACCTTGAAGGCGACACTGACCGCAAGCTGAAAATCAATTCCGCATCCCATTTTTTCGACGGCCTCGCGGAGCTGGAAATGGACAACCGCATCCGTCCGTTATTGCGGCGCTACGTCGATTTCGATTTCCGCATCGACACGGACGATTGGTTCGTCCGTTTTTTCCGTGACGACGATCCCGATCAGAACATCAAGGTTTCGCGCGGGGAGGAAAACATCTTTATCTGGTGTTTCTTCCTCGCCATCGTCCAATTGGCGATGGACGGAGCCGAAGCCTATCAGTGGGTCAAGTTCATCTACATCGACGATCCGATATCCTCGCTCGACGAGCATAACGCCATTACCGTCGGCAACCACCTCGCCAGATTTCTGGAGCGGAAAGATCACGCGATCAGAACGGTGATTTCATCGCACCACTCGCTTTTCTACAATGTGATGTGGAATGAGATCAAACGGATCGACCGCAAGTTCGTGCCGTGCCTGCTTTCCAAGTCACGGCAGACGGGCGAGTTCCAGTTGGCCTACACCGGCGACACGCCTTTCTTTCACCACCTGGCCCTGTTGCAAGATCTTCACCACGCGAAGGAAACCGGTCAGGTCTTCACGCACCATTTCCATTCGCTGCGCAGCCTGCTCGAAAAATCCTCGATTTTTCACGGCTACAAGGATTTTGCCACCTGCATTAAGCAGGAAGAGGATGACCCGGACAGCACGTTGTATGGCCGACTGGTCAACTTCCTGAGCCATGGAAATTACTCATTCTATGATCCGGTCGCGATGCTCCCTGAAAACCGGGAGCACTTCGAGAAAATACTTGCAGATTTTCTGGCATTTTACCCCTTCAATTCCGCACTTCTCCCCCAAGCGCCCGCCCAGGCAGAGGCCCAATGACCGACCACGACCAAAAGCAACTAGGCAAGACCCTATGGGCCATCGCCGACACTTTGCGCGGCGCAATGAACGCGGACGACTTCCGCGATTACATGCTGGCATTCCTGTTTCTGCGCTATCTGTCGGACAACTACGAAGCGGCTGCCGCCAAGGAGTTGGGGTCGGACTATCCCAAGCTGAAGCTTGAGGACAAGCGTGCGCCGTTGTCAGTCTGGTACGCGGAAAATCCCGAGGACACCGGAGCCTTTGAAAAGCAGATGCGCCGCAAGGTGCACTACGTTATCCGCCCGGAATATCTTTGGACCAGCATCGCGGAGCTGGCGCGCAAGCAGGACGTTGAGCTGCTCGACACCCTTCAGAAGGGCCTAGAGTATATCGAGACAGAATCGTTCGCCAGCACGTTCCGCGGCCTGTTTTCGGAAATCAATCTGGCGTCTGACAAGCTCGGCAAAGTCTATGCCGAGCGCAATGCCACCCTTTGCAAGATCATCTCCGAGATCGCCAAGGGATTGAGGGAGTTCTCAACCGACAGCGATACGCTTGGCGATGCCTATGAATATTTGATCGGCCAGTTTGCCGCAGGGTCCGGCAAGAAGGCGGGGGAATTCTACACCCCGCAGTTCGTGTCTGACATCCTCTCGCAGATCGTCACTCTAGACGGGCAGGAGCCAGCCACCGGCCCACGCATCCACATGGACAGCCTGATGGATTTCGCCTGCGGCTCCGGGTCGCTGTTGCTCAACGTGCGTCACCGCATGGGTACGCACGGGATCGGCAAGATTTTCGGGCAGGAAAAGAACATTACCACCTACAACCTGGCACGCATGAACATGCTGCTGCACGGGGTGAAGGATACCGAGTTCGAGATATTTCACGGCGACACGCTGACCAACGACTGGGACATTCTGCGCGAAACGAACCCGGCCAAAATGCCGCGTTTTGACGCCGTGGTCGCCAACCCGCCGTTCAGCTATCGCTGGGAGCCTACGGACGCGCTGGGTGAGGACGTGCGTTTCAAGAACCACGGCCTTGCGCCAAAGTCCGCCGCCGACTTCGCTTTTCTGTTGCATGGCTTCCACTACCTCAAGGACGATGGGGTGATGGCCATCATCCTGCCGCACGGTGTGCTGTTCCGAGGCGGTAAGGAAGCTGAAATCCGCAGGAAACTGCTCAAGGACGGCCATATCGACACCGTCATCGGCCTGCCCGCCAACCTGTTCTATTCCACCGGCATCCCTGTGTGCATCCTGGTGCTGAAGAAGTGCAAGAAGCCTGATGACGTGCTGTTCATCAACGCGGCGGAGCATTTCGAGAAGGGCAAACGGCAGAACAATCTGACCGACGAGCATATCGAGAAAATTGTCTCGACCTATCAATTCCGCACAGAGGAAACGCGGTATTCCCGCTGCGTGCCGATGGAAGAGATTGAAGGGAACGATTTCAATCTCAACATTTCCCGCTACATAAGCACGGCGACAGCGGATGAGGAAATCGACTTGGGCGCGGTCCATGACAGGCTGACAAAGGCGGAGAGAAAAATTGCCTCAGCCACCAGCGATCACAACGTATTCCTTAAAGAATTGGGGTTGCCCTTGTTGCCCTAAACGAATCCAATTTATCTGGATCGGCGCTTTTTTTGCCGGCCGTTTCGATAAAGTGCGTTAATTCTGAATTTGCTCGTCTGATGCGCTACCCTGCCGGGCAACCTGCTCTATCCGCTGGCGCGGACCGGGCCTGTAGTCCCGGCCCATCCGGGTGACGATCAGGAGCGGGTGCAAGCGGAGCGGGAGGTTCTGGCGGACGCGCTCTGTCCCGCATGGCCCTCGGCCATGCTCCTGAGGGCGCGGTGTTCCTGAGCTGACCCGCAGGCGCTCTTGCCTCTCTCATTGCCGGACGCCCGCTGGCCCACTTGGCCCGCGCGCAGGGCGTCCGGCGGCTTCGCGCCGTGCAAGGGCGCCGTTGTTGGTGGGATCGTGTTCGATCCCTATAGGGGAACGCCAAGGGCTTTGCCCTCTCGTTCCCAAACCCCAATCGTCACCCCCGTGTGGCGGGCTTTGCCCGCTGGCCCGCACCAGGGCATCGATTGAGGTTTTCCCTCCCCCTCCCATCCTCGCCGGAAGGCAGAGCCGCATGCCGCGTGACGGATGCGGCTTTGCCGGATGGAGAATTGGCCATGGGTGATCTGATCTTGAATTACCGTGCATGCGGGGCCGAGTGCCGGGAGGACTGGCTGCGCATGCTGGCGCATGACAATGGCTTGCCGCTGGTGGCGGTGCAGCAGCTGGCGGACGAGCTGGGCGAGCGCGAGGATTTTGGCGAGCTGGTCCGCCTGTGCGAGTGCGGCGGGAGCACCGTGTCATGACCGGCGCAGTGCTGACGCGGGCCGAACGGATTGCGCGGCTCAATGATCTGGCGCGCCGCGCCATGGGCATTGCTGGTGTCGTGGTGGCAACCGAGGGCATTCGTGCTTTGTCCGAGGCCGACCAGTCGCAGTTGCGCGAGTTGGTCGAGACCTTCGATGCCTTCACGTCGGACAATGATCCCTATGGCGAGCGCGATTTCGGGGCGATCTTTCAGGGGGTGGACGGTGTCTGGTCGACCTCGCGGCCCCTTGATGTTGCTGTCACCGCGTTCTGGAAGATCGATGCCTATGACCGCGCGTTGCGCTTTGGCAGCGAGGACCCCGCCGATCCCGCCGTGACCCGGCGGGTGCTGACCATCATGTTGGCGAGCGAGTATTGATATGGCGGCCCGCTCCCACACGGTGGAACCGTCACGCCTTGCTTTCGGCGCGTGGTGCCACGCCAGCGAAAAGCAAATCGGCGAAGGCGATATCCGCGCCAGCTACAGTGCTGACCACATCGGCATGGGTCAGCCCATCCGCAAGCCGTTCCGACATGGCGGAGAGCTTTGGGTCTGTGTTGGCGCAGGTCCTGCGGGAGCTGAGGCCTACCGGCTCGTCCATCCATCGCTGTATGGCGGCGTGGCGCGCAACTATCATGATCGGTGCCGCGATGGCGATCGTGCGCGCGGTGATCAGGCGGGCTTCTATGACGGCATTATCGTGCGTTATGCCGGACGGGAACTTGTGATGGCCGGTCCGCCCGTTACCTTCGTGGCGGGCGAGGAGGCGCAGCTGTCGCTGTTCTGAAGCTGCGGTATTGTTGCCGGGCTAACCCTTCGCGGCGCTGGCTTCGAGCGATGCGGCAATGTCGAGAATCGAGCGCGCGAGAACCATCGGATCGTCTTTCGATGGCAAGAACCCGCGCCGCTTCCAGAATTGCGCGGCCTCCTCATCGACCGCGTTGACGATCAGCGCCCGGCCACCGATCAGCGCTGCGCCTTCGACGCAGCGCTGCAAAGCATGTTTGAGCAGGCCGGTGCCGATGCCTTTGCCCCGCCATTGCGCATCGGTCGCCAGTTGGCCAAGCAGCAGGCAGGGCAGAGGATCTGGCGATTGACCGGTGCGGATCGCACGCGGCAGGCTGACGGGGACAACGGCGGTTGGCGCGAGGCCATAGAAGCCGATCACCTTCCCCGCGTCATGGACCACCATGACCGCGGTGAAACCCTTCTTCTGGTTCGAGAGCGCACGGGTGCGCAGCCAGTTGTCGAGCGACGGCTTCTCGCACGAGAATGACGCAAGATCATGCGCTTCGCTGAGCGGCTCGGGTGCGGAAATTGGCACGGCGGCGGCCTATTCGGCAGCAGGCTTTGATTCCCAGGGAGCAGGCCGCTTCAGCAACTCGACCATTTCCGGCACGGGCTTGGCTGGACGGTCGAGCATGTCGACGAAGGCGGCGAAACCTTCGGGCGACAAGCGAATGAGCGTGTTCTCCATGATCACCTCTTCTGCCGTCCGCACCGCCGCATCGCGCATGAATTCCGTGCGTGACCGCCCGCGCAGGCTCGCCGCGCGGTCGATGATCGCAATGTCGGCATCGGCAAGCCGCATCGAAAGCGGATGATCCTTGCGCTGTGTCGCGTGAGCCATGGTCAATCTCCTTGAAGCTGATTTAGCGCAATGTATCGCATTTTGCAATACGGAGTTGATGCTTATAGCAGGGCTGAGAGGCGGCAATGCCCCACCCTTCCCTTCGGTGTGGCGGCTTCGTTTTGAGCACCCGGACTGGCCGCACGCGGGCGAGGGTCAATGTCCGGCCCGCGCCGGTTCCTTGCAGTCACCCGTGTTGGACATGACCCCGCGCCCTTTGCTGCGCGGCCTTTCTGTCTGGTGCAACGAGCCACCAACACGAAAGGAACATCTCATGGCCCGCACGTCCCAAGCCCCCGCACCCGCCACCGCGCCCGAGCCCAAGGCCCCTGATTTAATCGCCTGGCATGTCAGCAATCGCGGCGACAAAGCCTTCTGGACCAAGGTCGGAGCCGCATGGTTTCACCGCGACCACAAGGGCCTGTCGCTCCAGCTCGAGGTCGTGCCGATCAATGGCCGGATCGTGCTGCGGACGCCGCTCGATGATGAGACCAAGGAAGTGCAGCCGGGCGCTTAGCGCCCGGCGATGCCGCGTAACCGCGGCGAACGACTCATCCAGAACAGCATTCGAGATCAATTCACGAGCTTGAGACTACCGCGTCTTGTCGATTGGATGGCCTTGCTGTCCGAAGGAATGCCAACAGTGACCAGCCCCCAGACCAACTTCTGCAACTCGTCATAGGGAATTCCAATTTCATCCGAGACGGATTGCAAGGTTTGACCACTAGCCCTCAGGGATTCCGTGATTTTCTGCCATACCTTTGAGGTCTCGTGGGGATAATCATTGGGTTCGGACGTGCGGTAGCCTCGTTGGCTGATTTCAATACAAATCGACCTGTAGGTCCATTCGCTAATCATCCCGGTATCTTTAAGGCGCCGGGTAAGAGCGCCTGGTGAAACCATCCACCGTTCTTTCAGCCGCAGCACGGCATCAAGCGACTCGATGCTAAATCCAATCGCCTTGATGGTGTCGGACGGCATCAGAAATGCCGACGCAAACTGATCAGCCTCTTTCTCAGCCACAGGACCGGATGGTGCCCCATGCCGGTGGAGGACAAGATGCCCCAACTCATGGGCGATATCGAACCTGCGATGGGCCGATGATTTGAGGCGGTTGCTGAAAATAAAAGGGGTGTTGCCATTCCAAACCGAAAAAGCATCGACCTCTTTGGCGTTCTCGAAAAGCGAATAGACCCGGACTCCGTTAGCCTCGACCAAATGGATCATATTGCTGATCGACAACTTGCCGATCCCCCACTCGTCCCGAACGATACGAGCGGCGTTGCTTGGGGACTCACCGTGAAGGTTCGGCACATTGGGTAAGGGAAGCGAAAAGCGCTGGTCGATCCACTTGTTGATCTCATAAGCAAAAGAGCCTGCCGCCAACGCGGCATGCTTTTGGCTAGCGGTCATACGCTTCAACGATCTAAAGCTAACACCGTGCTCGTCCAGCTCCTCCAGAGACTCCCCATAGAAGAAAGATGCTGGAAACCCGAGTGCCTGTGCAAGTAGCTGTTCAGTCGCCTCACTCGGCGTATATTCGCCATTCTCGAAAGCATTAAGGGCGCGGGTAGTGATACCTGCCTTTTGCGCTAATGCTACTTTCGTGAGTCCTACTCGGCGACGCGCAAGCGCCAGTTTTTCTCCATTGAACATAGGTAAACCTATGCGATGCGCTGAACGGGGATATCGAATTCGCCTGTAAAGCCATCGCGCGGACCACGAGTGCCAACGATTGGGCTGTCGTCCAGATCAATGACCGGGAGGATGTTCCTCTCGCTCCACGACGTGATCTTGCCTCGTTGAATTTCCGACGGAGACGAAAGCTCCGAAAAAATTCGCCGTCCCTCAATATTCAGCAGGAACCAGAAGGCAGTGTAGCCACCGACGCCTCCTGCAACTGCGGCATCTTCGGGTACAGCTTCAGGCCAGAGTTCACCTTGACGTTTGACTGCAATTTCAGTCCGCTGACCCTTCGGCGTTTTCGTGGTCGGAGTCCGACCAATCAGCTTTCCCGACGCCTCATCGCCAGTGGCGCAAACGATGTAAATCTTGAGCGCGTCGTTGATCGTCATGGAGAAATTGCCGGGATCGGCGAACCGCCAGCCCGCAGGAATATACTGACTACGAAGCCCGTGAACGCAGGCTGCCCAAGCCGAGGTTCCGGGAAAAGTCGGAGGATGGAGTGGTGAACAACCCACTCGCGCCCTGTACCCAGCTCGGGAAACCGACTGCATCCCTTCGAGGTCCAGCCCGAGTTCACGGAGGCGCTGAGAAACCTCCCATTCCTTTGCCCTGAGAACTAGCACCTTCGACCTCACTTCCGGTTTTCGATCCTCATATGTGGAAGAAAAACCGGAAGCTGTCAAGCGCTCTCTAACTTCGATCAAGCCAAGCAGCCGACGAAGCAAAAGCGGCATATCCTATTGGAGGCGGCATCAACCAGCCCTCGCCGCCGCCTCACGTTCAATCATTGCGGCCCAGTCGTGCATCACCTGCTTGCGCCGGTCGAACAGCTCGGACTTGTTGTAAACCCGCATGATCTTTGAGGTCGTGGCGGTGGCAACATGGTTCAGGACGCGATCCACCACTGCAATGTCCGCGCCGAGAACCTCACATGCCAATGTGCTGAATGTGGTACGAAGATCATGGATGGTCCAGTGCTCCATGTCGACCGGCTCCCGCCCAGCCTTCTTTGCAGCCGCAATCCGCCTTTCGCGGATGATCCGGTCAAGCCGCCGCTTGGCCTTTGCATATCCGGACACCGAGGTGTCGCCGGTCATGCTGAAAACGAACGGGCTGTTCTTCGGACGATCTGACGCGGCCAGCGCATCCTTGATCAGCGACACGGCAAGCGGCGATAGCGGGACCCGAAGTGAGTTCCCGCTCTTTGTTCTGTGACCCGGCAAGGTCCAGACGGCGTTATCGGGATTACCATCGGCCGCGAGATCAAGTTCGGTAACAGGCATCGCGGCCACTTCCTCGCGGCGCATGGGTACCACGATCAGCAAGCGATACAGCTGGCCAAAGGGATATCCGAGCTCTCCCATGGCATCCCAGATTTCCATCAGCTCATCGAGCGAATGGAAACGGTCGCGGGTGCGCTCCTTGGCGGGCTTCTTGATATTCGCCGCCGGATTGGCCTCCACAATTTCCTGATCGACACACCAGTTCATGAAGGCCTTTACGTATGCCAGGTTGCGGTTCGCAGCCATGGGGGCCTTCTCCGCATGTTTGCGCACGGCATCGACGATGTCAGACCGTGTGATCGATGTGATGTCTTTCGAACTGAATTGCTTCAGCACCCCGGACTTTCCGTCGAGGGCGCGGCGGCATTGCGACCCCCGCCGCAGTTGCGAGAGCTTCATGCGTTCGTAATCGTCAAGCACATCAGAGAGTTTGCGCTGCATTCGCGCCGCCCGGATCGCTTCGCGCTTTGCCTCTCGCTTCTCCTCATTGGGATCAACGCCTTCGACAACTTCAATGTGCTTGACCCGTGCTGCCTCTCGCGCATCCGACAGGCCCATGCCCGGCCAGGCTCCCAATTTGATCCGGGTGCGCTTTCCGTTGCGCAGCCGCGTACAAAGGAGCCATGTGGCCGAACGCTCACCGGCCCGGATGCGCAACCCGGCAACGCGGTCATCAGCGAGCTCCAACTGCTTGCCCTTGACCGTTCGAGCCCGTGTGATCAGTGTCTCGATTGCCTGCCTGTTGAGCGGTTTCACCATAATTCGCGCCAATGCCTTTTCGCTATAGGCTCCATATAGGCTCCACTTTGCGGAAGGACAACGCTCGTCAAGATCGCACCCCGGCGAACAAAATTTGACAGGACGCGATGACTAATATCAATATTATATCATCATATTAGTCGGCATATCTCCGAACGTTTCTAGACAAATTTGAACAGCTCTGAACATCCCAAAAATGGCCCCCTGATCAAACTCTTAATCAGCGGGTCCTAGGTTCGAGCCCTAGTGCGTCCACCATCCTCCCCTTCAATGAACTTTTTGACACGCTGCGGTTGCGTGCTCCTTGCTCCTCGCCTGTCGATTTGGCGCTCACGGGATAGAGTCTTGCTATCACATCGTGGTGTGATATGTGTTCGACATGAGCACATCGACCATCACACGCGTTCGCGATCTAGTCACATCGGGCACCATGACCCGCGCCGGCCTCGCCCGCGCGGCGGGGCTTCATGCCAACACCTTGCGCGAATGCGGCGAGGACACGTGGAACCCCACTGCCGAAACCCTCGCCAAGCTTGAAGCCTTCCTTGACGCGAACGCCGACCGCCCTGTGCTCGCCACGATCGAGGAAATCATCGACGAGGCGCGCAACGGCCGGATGTATATCCTCGTCGATGACGAAGACCGCGAGAACGAGGGCGATCTCATCATCCCCGCGCAGATGGCGACCCCGCAGGCGATCAACTTCATGGCCACCCACGGCCGCGGGCTGATCTGCCTCGCGCTCACCAAGGACCGCGTCGACCACCTCGGCCTCACCCCGATGAGCCGCAACAACAAGGAATCGATGCAGACCGCCTTCACCATCTCGATCGAGGCGAAGGAAGGCGTCACCACCGGCATTTCGGCGGCGGACCGGGCGCGGACCATCTCGGTTGCGATCGATGCAGCCAAGGGCGCGGACGATCTCGTCACCCCGGGACACGTCTTCCCGCTGATGGCGCGCGACGGCGGCACACTCGTGCGCGCCGGGCACACCGAGGCGGCGGTCGACATCTCGCGGCTCGCAGGCCTCAACCCCTCCGGCGTGATCTGCGAGATCATGAACGAGGACGGGACCATGGCCCGGCTCGACGACCTCATCACCTTTGCGAGGCGGCACGATCTCAAGATCGGCACGATCCGCGACCTCATCGCCTACCGGATGCGCAACGACCATCTGGTCGAGCGCCTCTCCGAGCGCGCCTTCACCTCGGATTACGGCGGCCAGTGGCGGATGATCACCTACCGTGACCGCGTGGCGGGCTCGGAGGCCTATGTGCTCCAGAAGGGCCACGTCATCCCCGGCGAGCCCACCCTTGCCCGCGTCCACCCGATTTCGGTGTTCGACGACGTTCTGGGCCAGCCCGGCCCGCGCAAGCGCACGCTCCAGCGCGCGATGCAGGCGGTGGGCGCGCATGGTTCGGGCGTGATCGTGATCCTCACGGGGCGCGTGGGCACCGGCGAATGGCAACCGGGCGAAGAGCAGCGCAATATCGGCATCGGCTCGCAGATCCTCGCCGACCTCGGCGTGACGGACATGGTGCTGCTGTCGAACAGCCGTCCTGACCTTGTCGCGCTCGAAGGCTATGGCCTGACCATCACCGACTTCCATCCCATTCCGGAGTAAACACCCATGGCCGACATCCTCATCGTCGAAGCGCGCTTCTACGGCCACTTGAACGACATGCTGATCGCCGGTGCCCGCGCCGCTCTCGAGGCCAAGGGCCACAAGGTCGAGGTGCTGACCGTGCCCGGCGCTCTCGAGATCCCCGGCGCCATCGCGCTCGCGGCCGAGGCCGATCGCTATGACGCCTTCGTTGCCATCGGCGTGGTGATCCGCGGCGAGACCTACCATTTCGAGATCGTGGCGGGCGAAAGCGCGCGCGCGATCATGGCGCTGACGATGGACGGCATCGCCATCGGCAACGGCATCCTCACGGTCGAGAACGAGGCGCAGGCGCTGGTCCGCGCCGACCCCGCGCAGAAGGACAAGGGCGGCGAAGCAGCCAAGGCGGCGCTGGCGCTGCTCGCCCTTCAGGACCGCTTCGGTTGACGATTGCGCCCGCGCCCGTCCCGCTCTGGTGCGGGGCTCCCGCTACGTAGTTTCCCTCTGTAGATTTCCATAGGGCATTAACGCGATACCGGACCCGCCGCCGGGGCCGCGCACTTCATGTGCAGGCTCAAGCGGCAGCAGGGTTCGCGCTTGCTTGGGATCTGACCGTGGAAAACCTCACTCCGACCGCGCCGGGCGATGCCCGCGTGCCTGCCGTGATCGCTGCGCTTGAGCGGGAACTGGCCATTCTCGATCAAATCGGTGCACACATCGCGGGGGCCTATCTCGATGCGGCGATCGATCAGCTCCGGCGCGAGCAGGCGCGCCGCTGAGGCCTGCGCAAGCGATCGATTTTCCTAGGGAAAATAACCGACTGCGTATTCGCCCTTAAAGCCAACCAGAACGGATGTTCTTACATCGGGATCCATAGGCATTCTGCTGCGGACGCTGGTCCGGGGCTTCGGAAGGCGGATGGATGGGCGAGATGCGGCACGACACCGGCCAGATTATCGCGAATGCGGGCGTGGGCCACGGCATAGGGCACGGCGATGCCGCCCTGCTGTTCCACCCGCTCGCCGACGAGCTGATGGCGATCGCGGTGCGTCTCCGCGAAGCGGCGGAAGGGAGCGCCGGGGGTGAGCTTGCCGAAGCGCCCTCCCCCCGCCCCGCCCGCCCGGCGCGCGGCCACCTCGCCCTCGCCCGCAAGACCTATGCCCTGAGGCGCAAGCGCGCGGCCATCTTCGGCAATCCCGACCTGTTCGGAGAGCCCGCGTGGGACATCCTCCTCGATCTCTACATCGCGGCCGGAGAGGGCAAGCCCGTCTCGGTCTCGAGCGCCTGCATCGGCTCGGCCGCGCCCGCGACCACGGGGCTGCGCTGGCTCGGGGTGCTGGCGGACGAGGGCCTCGTGGTGCGCGAGGCCGACGCGGAGGATCACCGCCGCGTGCTCGTCAGGCTGACGCCTTCGGGGCAGGCGGCGATGGATCGTTTCTTCGACGCGGTCGATTAGGCGAACCGTCAGGCTCTGGCGCCGAAGCAGGCGCGGCCCGCGTAGCCGGCGCTGTCGCCCAGCTCTTCCTCGATACGGATCAGCTGGTTGTACTTGGCGAGCCGGTCGCTGCGCGCGAGGCTGCCGGTCTTGATCTGCCCGCAATTGGTCGCAACCGCGAGGTCGGCGATGGTCGCATCCTCGGTCTCGCCCGAACGGTGGCTCATGACGCAGGTGTAGCGCGCGCGGTGCGCCATATCGACCGCCGCCAGCGTCTCGGTCAGCGTGCCGATCTGGTTGACCTTGACCAGCAGCGAATTGGCGAGGCCGCGGGCGATCCCGTCGCTGAGACGCGCGGGGTTAGTGACGAAGAGGTCATCGCCCACCAGCTGCACCTTGTCGCCGAGCAGGCCGGTGAGCGCCGCCCAGCCCTCGAAATCGTCCTCGCTCATGCCGTCCTCGATCGAGCGGATCGGGTAATCGGCGCAGAGCTTGCCGAGGTAGTCGGCCATCTCGGCGGGCGAGAGGCTGAGGCCCTCGCCGCTGATTTCATACTTGCCGTTCTTGAAGAACTCGGTCGCCGCGCAGTCCAATGCGAGCACGATGTCCTCGCCCGGCGTGAACCCGGCCTTGGCGACCGATTCCATGATGAAGTCGAGCGCAGCGCGGGTGCTGGCGAGGTCTGGCGCGAAGCCGCCCTCGTCGCCGACGCTGGTGGCAAGGCCCTTCTGCGCGAGGCCCTTCTTCAGGGTGTGGAACACCTCCGCCCCCCAGCGCACGGCCTCGGCGATCGAGCCTGCGCCGACCGGCATGATCATGAATTCCTGAATGTCGATCGGATTGTCGGCATGCTCGCCGCCGTTGATGATGTTCATCATCGGAACGGGCAGCATGTGCGCCGAGACCCCGCCGAGGTAGGAATAGAGCGGCAGCCCGCGCGCGTTCGCCGCCGCCTTGGCGACCGCCAGCGAGGTGCCGAGGATCGCGTTCGCACCCAGACGCGACTTGTTGGGCGTATCGTCCAGCGCGATCAGCGAGAGGTCGATGTCGCGCTGGTCCTCGGCGTCGAAATTGGCGATCAGCAGGTCGCGGATCTCGGTGTTGACCGCCTCGACCGCCTTCAGCACGCCCTTGCCGAGGTAACGCGCAGCATCCCCGTCGCGCAGTTCCACCGCTTCGTGGGCACCGGTCGACGCACCCGAGGGCACTGCGGCGCGGCCGAAGCTGCCATCCTCGAGCAGCACGTCGACCTCGACGGTCGGATTGCCGCGGCTGTCGAGGATTTCGCGGCCGTGGATGTCGATGATCGCGGTCATGTTTGGCTCCGGCTGTAATGTGGTTTAGGGTGTTAAGACACTCGGCCCCTATGGTATTGGGCGAGACGATGGACTGGGCATGATTCTGGCTTGGTGCGGCCCTGCAAGGGGCCGCGCGCGTGACGTCCCTATGCGCGAGGCTGGCCTTGCGCAAGCGGCGGAACGAAGGCTCAAGGATCGCCCCGAAGCAATGGAGACCTGCGATGGCTGATACCACCCCGAACGACACCGCTGCGGCGAAGAAGACCCCCGCCAAGCCTGCCAAGGGCGGAGCCGCCAAGTCCGGTGGCCCCACCAAGGCTGCCTCGCGCAAGACCGCTGCGACCGCCAAGGCCCCCGATGCCGCTCCCGCCGAGGCTGCTCCTGCCTCGACCCAGGTGATCGAGGCCAAGAGCCGCTTCAACGCCGCTCTGGAAGAAGCCAAGGCGGGCGCCGCCGCACTGCGCGCCGAGGCAGAGAACCGTCTCACCGCGGTCGGCGGGCAGGCCAAGGGCAAGGGCACCGACCTCGTCGCCGAGGCCAAGACCTATGCCGAAACCGCCAAGGGCAAGGCGGGCGAACTCGCGGTCGAAGGCAAGCAGGTGGCGAGCGACGCCATCGCCTCGCTCGGCAAGGTGGTCGGCGATACCGCCCCGCAGATCGACGAGAAGCTCGGCGAGCAATATGGCGACTATGCCCGCAAGGCTTCGCGCACGTTGCAGGAAACCTCGGCCAAGCTCGATTCCAAGAGCGTCGAGGAACTGGGCGAGGATGCCCGCGAGATGGTGCGCAAGAGCCCCGGCGTCGCGGTTGGCGTGGCGGCGGTGTTCGGCTTCTTCCTTGCGCGGCTGCTGGGCGGCCGGAAGCGCTGAGGCCGCCTGCGGGAAGGCACTTTCATGGCTGACATCGATCCCGGCCTGACGCCGCCGCCGGAGGGCGCTCCGGCGGAATCGGCCGCTGCGCCCGAAGCGCCCGACACCACCCTGTCGGGCCTGCGCGAGGATGTGACCGCGCTGGTCGAGGACGCGCGCAACTATGCCGAGGCCGAACTCGCCTTCCAGAAGACCCGCGCCGCGCTCGCCGGCAAGCATGGCGCGCGGGCGCTGGTGCTGCTGGTGCTGGCGCTAGTGTTGCTCAACCTCGCGCTGATCGCGCTGGCGGTGGGCGCGGTGATCGCGCTCGCCCCGCTGGTGACGATCTGGGGCGCGATCGCGATCGTCGTCGGCGTGCTGCTGTTCGGCGTCGCGCTGCTGGTGATGGGCGCGGTCAAGGACGGCAAGATGATCGGGGCGATGTTCGGCGGGGACGAGGCACCATGACCCGCCTGCCCGACCGCTTCATCGAGGATCGCACCTTGCGCGATGCGGCGCGCGCGGTGCTGACCGAGGACATCGACCGGCTGCGCGGGAGCCTGGCCGAACAGGGCATTGCAAGCCGCGTGTCGACCGGCGTCTCCTCGACCATCTCCGAGCGCATCCGCTCGGGCGCGCGTGACGTTCTGGCCGAAGTCCGCGCGCAGGCGGGCGAGCGCAAGGGCCTGATTGCCGGGATCATCGCGGCCATCGTGCTGTTCCTCGCGCGCGGGCCGATCCTCGACTGGATCGAGGAACTGCTCGAAAGCGATTTCCAAGACGACGACGAAGCCATCACGGATGCACCCGCCGACCCCGAGGCGGCATCCGCAGGAGAGACCCAATGACCACTACCCCCGCGAATGATCAACGCGACGCGCTGCGTGCCCGCATCGAAGCGGCCGAGCGCCGCAATGCCGAGAAGAGCCTCGCCGACCAGGCCCGCGCCGCCGCCGATGCCGCGATCGACTACACCCGCGCCAACCCGCTGACCGTGATCGGCGGCGCGGTCGCCTTCGGGCTGGTGATCGGCCTTCTCACCCGCCCGGGCCGCCGGGTCGCGGGCCGCGCGCTCCATTCGGCGGGCGACGCGATCTCGGGCGCGGCTTCGAGCGCAACTTCGGGCGTCAAGAGCATCACTTCGCGCAGCGGATCGCGGCTCGGCGCCATGATCGGCGAGGCGGCGATGGCCTATGCCATGACCGTGATCGACGACCTGCTCGACGCCGCGCGCGAGGGCAAGGAGCGCGCCGGGGATCTCGGCGAGGCGGCCGGTACGCAGGCGAAGAAGCTGACGGCGAGCGCTTCGGACGCAGCCGGTTCGGCGGCGGACAGCACCCGCACCCTTGCGCGCAAGACCCGCGATGCGGCGCTTGGCGTGGTGCGCGATATCCGGCGTCAGACCAAAGACTGACCCGCCCCGCACGGGAGGAGGCTTGCCCTTGGCGAGAAGCGCGCTAAGGGGCGCGCATCCTTCCTCCCCAAGGGCGCATAACAATGGCAGAAACCACCCCCACCCAGCGGCTCCACCTCGTGATGGGCGGCCGCGTCAAGGACCCGCGCGGGCTTGAATTCCAGGACCCGGAGAGCATCCATGTCGTCGGCGTCTACAGCTCGTATGATGCCGCAGTCGACGCATGGCGCGCGCAGGCACAGCGCACGGTCGACGATGCGGAGATGAAATATGTCGTCGTTCATATCCACAAGCTGCTGACGCCCGAGGACTGAGGCCCCAAGGGCCCGGCTGCCGGATGGACTACGCCACCCGCCCTGCCCGGCCCGAAGACGGCCCCGCGCTGACCGCCATCACGCTCGCCGCGATCCGCGAAACGGCGCGCGCTGCCTACAGCCCCGAGCAGGTCGAGGCGTGGTCGGCGCGGGTGGCACAATCCGCGCGGATCGCGGGGGCGTTTGCTGGCGATTTCGTCCGGGTTGCGGTCGATCAGGCGGATAGCCCTGTCGCCTATTTCGTGCTCGAGGCGGACGGGCATCTCGACATGCTCTATTGTCACCCCGATCACGGCGGTCGCGGGCTCGGGCGGCGGTTGCTGGCCGAAGCCGAACTGGCAGCGCGCGCGCTCGATCTCACCCGCCTGCTCACCGAGGCGAGCGAGCTCGCCCGGCCGGTTTTCGCGCGCGCGGGATACACGCTGCTTCACCGGCGCAACTTCACGATCCCCCACGAGGGGCGCGAGGTCGCGATCCACAATTACGCGATGGAAAAGCGCCTCGCCTGAGGCGCTGTGTTACCGCAGAGCGGCGGCCGCCGCAGCTGCACCGACCGCGATCAGCGCCAGCAAGGCGCGGGTCCGGCGGCCCGAGCGGCGGCCCTGCCACAGCTCCTCGTCGAGCCACCACTTGCCCTGCCCGTCGGTCTTGAGCACGTCCGCGCCCTTCAGCCGCTCGAAAGCGCGCTGGCGGCTGGGTCTGGCAGGGGCATAGGGGATGGCATCGGCCATGCTGACCGCGCCCGCTTCGATGAAATGGGCGGCGACCTTGCGTTCGGCCAGCGGCCTTACCGGAACCACAGCCATATCGCGCCCCCCTTTAACTCCGCGTCAAATGAACTCGATCTTGTCGACGAGGTAGAACTTCTCGCCCGAAGGCACGGTAACCTCGATCTCGTCGCCAACCTGCTTGCCGATCAGCGCGCGCGCGAGCGGCGAGTTGTAGCTGATCCGGCCCTTGTTGGCGTCCGCCTCGGTCTGGCCGACGATCTGGTAACGGATCGGCTTGTCGTTCTCGTCAAGCAGGGTGACGGTCGCGCCGAACACGATCTTGTCGCCCGACAGCGTGGTCGGATCGATGATCTGCGCACGGCTCACCCGGTCCTCGATCTCGGCGATCTGCGCCTCGACCTGGCCCTGGCGTTCCTTGGCGGCGTGATACTCGGCGTTTTCCGAAAGGTCGCCGTGGGCGCGCGCTTCCTCGATCGCCTCGACGATCTTCGGGCGCTCCTCGCGCAGGACCTTGAGGTCGGCGGTGAGCCGCTCGTAACCCTCGGCCAGCATCGGGACCTTTTCCATCGTCGCCATAGCTTTCGTCTTTCCGCTTGTTTTTCTTGGCCCCTGCCCCCGAGGGAAAAGAGAGCTTTCAACGCCGTCCAATTGGCTCGACGTCAGGCACTCTCGTTTGTCGGGGGAGGTGTCAGTCAGCTGCCATAATAGTCCTGCAAGCTGCGGACTTCAAGCTGGTCCGGCCGGATCGCCGAAATCGCCGCCGCCGCCGCCACCGAAGCGGCCGCCGTGGTGTAGTAGGGCACCTTGCCGGCGAGGGCTGCCTGACGGATCGATTTCGAATCCATCAGCGATTGCCATCCTTCCGTGGTGTTGAAGATGAGCGCGATATCGCCGTCGATGATCTTGTCGACGATATGCGGCTGGCCCTCGGCCACCTTGTTGACCCGCTCGACGGCGAGGCCCTGTTCGGCGAGGTAGGACTGCGTGCCCCCGGTGGCGATCACGCGGAAGCCGTGGTCGAGCAGGCGCTTCACCGCCGGGACGATCACCGCCTTGTCGGTGTTCTTGACGCTGACGAACACGGTCCCGCCCTGCGGCAGGTGCGAGCCTGCGCCGATCTGCGACTTGAGGAAGGCGGCCTCGAAGGTGGCGTCGATCCCCATCACCTCGCCGGTCGACTTCATTTCGGGGCTGAGCACCGGGTCGGAGCCGGGGAAGCGCGCGAAGGGGAAGACCGCTTCCTTGACCGCCATGTAGGGCAGGTCACGCTTGAAGGGCTCGAAGTTGCTGAGCGGCTCGCCCGCCATCACGCGCGCTGCGATCTTGGCGACCGGCTGGCCGATGGCTTTCGCCACGAAGGGCACGGTGCGCGACGCGCGCGGGTTTACCTCGATAAGGTAGACCGTGCCGTCCTTCACCGCGAACTGGATGTTCATCAGGCCCTTCACACGCAGCGCAAAGGCGAGCGCCTCGGCCTGGCGCTCCATCTCGGCGATGATCTCGGGAGGCAGCGAGTAGGGCGGCAGGGTGCAGGCAGAATCGCCCGAATGGACGCCCGCCTCCTCGATATGCTGCATTACCCCGGCAATCCGCACCTCGGTGCCGTCGCACAGGGCATCGACATCGCATTCGATCGCATCGCGCAGATACTGGTCGATCAGCACCGGCGAATCCCCGCTGACGTTCACCGCGGTGGCGATGTAGCTGTCGAGCTGGGCTTCGCTGTCGACGATCTCCATCGCCCGCCCGCCGAGGACGTAGGAGGGACGCAACAGCACCGGATAGCCGATGCGCGCGGCAACCGCGGCGGCCTCGTCGCGGCTGCGGGCGATGCCGTTCTCGGGCTGCTTGAGCTTCAGCTTGCTCACCAGCTTGGCGAAGCGCTCGCGGTCCTCGGCCAAGTCAATCGCGTCGGGCGAGGTGCCGAGGATCGGGATGCCCGCATCCTCCAGCGCCTGCGCCAGCTTCAGCGGGGTCTGCCCGCCGAACTGCACGATCACGCCGAGGAGCTCGCCCTTCGACTGCTCGACCCGCAGGATTTCCAGCACGTCCTCGTCGGTCAGCGGTTCGAAATAGAGGCGGTCGGAGGTGTCGTAATCGGTCGAGACGGTCTCCGGGTTGCAGTTGACCATGATCGTCTCGAAGCCCTGCTCGGCCAGTGCAAAACAGGCGTGGACGCAGCAGTAGTCGAACTCGATGCCCTGCCCGATCCGGTTGGGCCCGCCGCCGAGGATGACGATCTTCTTGCGGTCGGAGGGATCAGCCTCGCATTCGGGCGCGCCGAAGCTCGGGGCCTCGTAGGTCGAATACATGTAGGGCGTGATTGCCTCGAACTCGGCGGCGCAGCTGTCGATGCGCTTGAATACGGGGAGCACGCCGAGCTTGTGGCGCAGAGCGCGCACTTCCTCGGCGCTGGTGGCCCCCGCCATCGCGACGAGCGCGTCATGCAGCAGCCCCGAGCGCTTGGCCTGGGTCTCGCCCAGCCCGCCCGCGACGCCCACCGAGCGCACCGCAAGCGTCGCAAGGCGCTTGTCGGAGAAGCCCATCGCCTTCAACCGCCTGAGGCCCGCCGCATCGCGCGGCAAGCCGTTGGCCTGCAAGTCCTTCTCGGCGGCGATGATCCCCTCGATCTGACGCAGGAACCACGGGTCGTAATGGGTGACGGCGGCCACTTCCTCCACCGTCATCCCCTCGCGGAAGGCCTGGCCGACCTTGAGCAGCCGGTCGGGTGTGCGGCGCGACAATGCAGCGGTGATGACCTCTCGGCCCGCGCCTTCGAGCTCGGGGAAGCGGTTGAAGCCATCGAGGCCCGTCTCGAGGCCCCGCAGCGCCTTCTGCACGCTCTCCTGAAAATTGCGCCCGATCGCCATGACTTCGCCGACGCTCTTCATCGCGGTCGAGAGGTCATTGGCCGCGCCCTTGAACTTCTCGAAGGCAAAGCGCGGGATCTTGGTCACCACGTAGTCAATGGTCGGCTCGAAACTCGCAGGGGTCGCGCCGGTGATCTCGTTGGTAAGTTCGTCGAGGGTGTAGCCCACCGCGAGCTTCGCCGCGACGCGGGCGATGGGGAAGCCTGTGGCCTTCGATGCCAGCGCGGAAGAACGCGAGACGCGCGGGTTCATCTCGATCACGATCAACCGCCCGTCCTTGGGATTGACCGCGAACTGGACGTTGGACCCGCCCGTCTCCACCCCGATCTCGCGCAGCACGGCGATGCTGGCCGAGCGCATGATCTGGTATTCCTTGTCGGTCAGCGTCAGCGCCGGCGCGACGGTGATCGAGTCCCCGGTGTGCACCCCCATCGGATCGACGTTCTCGATCGAGCAGATGATGATCGCGTTGTCCTTGCGATCGCGGACCACCTCCATCTCGAACTCCTTCCACCCGAGGAGCGATTCCTCGATCAGGACTTCGGTGGTGGGGGACGCATCGAGACCCTCGCGCACGATCTGGTCGAATTCGGCCTTGTTGTAGGCAATCCCGCCCCCGGTGCCGCCGAGGGTGAAGGAGGGGCGGATGATCGAGGGCAGCCCGGTGCGTTCCAGCACCGCGCGGGCTTGTTCGAGCGTGTTGGCGACCCCGGAGCGCGCCGATTCCAGCCCGATCGCATCCATTGCCTCGCGAAAACGCTGGCGGTTCTCGGCCTTGTCGATGGCGTCGGCCTTGGCCCCGATCATCTCGACCCCGTATTCGGCGAGCACGCCCATCTCGTCGAGCTTGAGCGCGCAGTTCAATGCGGTCTGCCCGCCCATCGTCGGCAGCAGCGCATCGGGGCGCTCCTTGGCGATGATCTTGGCGACGATCTCGGGCGTGATCGGCTCGATATAGGTGGCGTCAGCGAATTCCGGATCGGTCATGATCGTCGCGGGGTTGGAGTTGACGAGGATAACCCGGTAACCCTCCTCCTTCAGCGCCTTGATCGCCTGGGTGCCGGAATAGTCGAACTCGCAGGCCTGGCCGATGATGATCGGACCGGCGCCGATGACGAGGATCGAGGAAATGTCGGTTCTTTTGGGCATCAGGATTCCTGCTCGGAAAAGGCGAAGATCAGCTTGGTGTAGCGGTTCACGTAGGGCAGCACGTCGGGCTTGGAGGCGGCGGCGCCGAAGACGAAGGTGCAGTTGCGGCGGATGTCGATCAGCCGGTCCCCGTCGCGCGCCATGATGTAGCTCAGCACATAATAGGAGCGCGGGGCATTGCTGCGGCCGACGACGTCGAGCTTTTTCACCGTATCGGTGCCGCTGGCGAGGCGCTCGCCATCGATGAAGCCCTGTTCGCGGCGCTCTGCGGCCACTGCCTTGTGGCGCGCGGCGGGGTCGAAGTCTTCCTCGTTGAACGGGCCCTGCGAGGCGGCGATGCGGCAGTCCATGCGGCCTGCGACGGGGTAGCGGGTTGCTTCGTCATGGAGCACGGGGCGCCAGAAGGTGATGACCGGCAGGCCTGTCTCCGGCGAGGCATCGAGCGTCACCGAGCCATCGCCCTGAAACGCCACGCCCTCGGCGATCTCCGCGCCGGGCCACTCGGAGACGGGCGCGGGGTTCTGGGCGAGCGAACCGGTTGAAATTGTTGCGAACGTAGCGGCGAGTGCAGTAAGCTGAACCCAAATTGGGATGTAGACCAAATGTGGTCGGGCCATGCCGTAGTCGCATTTAGGTCTCCTCACAGCCGATCTGCCTTACTCAGACCGGCTCTGAGAATACGAAGAGCCGACATCTCCAAGACCGAGCTCTCTCCATGAGGCATCACAGAAGTCCCACGATTAGGCTACCGAGAGCCATCAAGATACCGGCGATTACAAAACGGTAAGTGTCCTCAATTCCCCCTTCCATTACAGCCTTAAGCCGATCCCAAACGAGATAATTGAATGCTCCTACAGCAAACCTTTTGCCTGCCGATATCAGGCTTTTCCAAGCGCTGAGACTAGCGAGTGTTTCGTCGCGGATGATTGGGTCAAGTGAGTTGCTCGCCCGCAGAACTTCTTCAGCATCCGATACTGACGAGATCGCTTGCTCATAATCGTCTTGGTTGTCACCAAATGACACCATGCGACTTGAAGCAGGAGCAAGTTGCTGATCCAACAATAACAACGGGTCGCTTGCTGCTTGCGCTGCCTCAGTAGCAGTCAGCCGCTCCAAGTAGGTTTGCTCAACTAGCCTATATCCCGCCTGTGATATAGAATAGGACGAGGGTCTATTCATTGAATAGCTTCCATCCAGCAACTCGCGATTAGCAAGCGCACGCACCGCTAATTCCACACGTTGCCTTCCGAACTGACCATTCAGAAGATCAAATACTTCAGAAACATAGAGCTTTTGATCTCCCTTCTGTGCATGATCGTAGAAGGCGTTAAGGACCAATTGCTCCAGCTCGTCTTGAGTGACCATGCTGTTCACCCCAGCCCCCCAACAAACTTCTCGAACAGGTAGAAACTATCCTGCGGCCCCGGGCTCGCCTCAGGGTGATACTGCACGGCAAACGCCCGCTTGCCGCGAATAGAAATCCCGCAATTCGTCCCGTCGAACAGCGAGACATGGGTCTGCTCGACATTCTCGGGCAGGGTTGCGGCATCGACCGCAAAGCCGTGGTTCATAGAGGTGATCTCGACCAGACCCGTGGTCTCGCCCCAGCCCTCGCCCACACGCTGCACCGGATGGTTCGCGCCGCGGTGGCCCTGGTGCATCTTGATCGTCTTCGCCCCCGCCGCCAGCCCGAGCATCTGGTGGCCCAGGCAGATGCCGAACAGCGGCACATCGGCGTCCAGAAGCGCCTTGATCACCGGCACGGCATATTCGCCGGTCGCCGCCGGATCGCCCGGGCCGTTGGAGAGGAACACGCCGTCGGGTGCGAGGGCCATGATCTCGTCGAACCCGGTCTTGGCGGGCACCACCGTCACCCGCGCGCCCGCCTTCACGAGATTGCGAAAAATATTGTCCTTCGCGCCGTAATCGATCGCGACCACGTGCGGCTTGGCGTCGAAGGCCGCGCGGCCGTAGCCCTTGCCGAGGCTCCACGAGCCACCCGCCCACTGCTCGCCGCCCTCGCGGGTGACGCGGATGGCGAGGTCCATGCCTTCGAGGCCCGGCCACTCGGCGGCGCGTTTCACCAGCGCGGGGATGTCGAACTTGCCGTCGGGCGCATGGGCGATCACTGCGTTGGGCGCGCCGCTCTGGCGGATGCGGCGGGTGAGCGCGCGGGTGTCGATGCCGGAAAGACCGATCTTGCCGTTCCTCACCATCCATTCGGTGAAACGCTCGATCGAGCGGAAATTGCTGGGCTCGGTCACGTCCTCGCGCACCACGCAGCCGACCGCGCCTTCGACCTTGCTCTCGATATCCTCGCCATTCGCGCCGACATTGCCGATATGCGGGAAGGTGAATGTGACGATCTGCGCGGCGTAGGAGGGATCGGTCATCACCTCCTGATAGCCGGTCATCGCGGTGTTGAAGCACACCTCGCCCACGGCGCTTCCCGTCGCCCCGAAGCCCCGGCCCCAGACCACCGTGCCATCGGCCAGAACCAGAACGCCGGTTGCGCCTGAGGGTTGCGCGCGGAAAGATGCGGGGTCGGCCATGGGGCGCTCCGTTACAGGGGTTCCAGCGATGGTGCTAAGTTTTGCCCGCTAGGCCCCTCGCCCCCCCGCGTCAACCTAGGCTTGGCGCTGAATTTGCGTTAGGGGCGCGGGCCAGAGACCCCTTCCACAGGAAACATCAGAAAAATGATCCGTGACGATATCAAGGCCGCCACCATTGCCGCGATGAAGGCAGGCGAGAAGGACCGCACCGCCGCGCTCCGCCAGATCAGCGCCAAGATCAAGGACCGTGACATCGAGGAACGCACCGCCGCCGCACCGGTGAGCGATGACGATGTGCTGGTGACGAGCGTGCTCCAGAAGATGGCCAAGCAGCGCCGCGAATCGATCGAGATGTATGATGCCGGCGGCCGCACCGAACTGGCTGCGGTCGAGCGTGCGGAACTCGCCGTGATCGAGGAGTTCCTGCCGCAGATGATGGACGAGGCCGCGACCAAGGCCGCGATCGAGGCGATCAAGGCGGAACTCGGCGCGAGCTCCATGAAGGACATGGGCGCGGTGATGACCGAACTGCGCAATCGCCACGGTGCGGTGCTGGATGGCAAGCTCGCAAGCGGGCTGGTGAAAGCTGCTTTGAGCTAAGCCACAGACCCGTCCACAGCCCGCGCTTGAACCCTCGGGCTTTCGGGCGCACCTAAGACCCATGGCCATCACCCCGCAATGGAAGGACGAGCTGCGTGCGCGGATCACGCTCTCGACGCTTGTCCAGCGCTCGGTGAAGCTGACGCGGGCGGGGCGCGAGTGGAAGGGGTGCTGCCCGTTCCATGACGAGAAGACACCGAGCTTCTACGTCAACGACCAGAAGCAGTTCTACCACTGCTTCGGTTGCGGGGCGCATGGCGATGCGATCAGCTGGATGGTGGACCAGCAGGGCCTCCAGTTCATGGACGCGGTCAAGGAATTGGCCGCGATGGCCGGGATGGAGGTCCCCGCCCCCGATCCCGTCATGGCCAAGAAGGCCGAGGCGCGCGCCAGTCTGATCGATGTGACCGAAGCGGCGCAGAAGTTTTTTGTCGAGGCACTTGGGGGCCCGTCAGGCAGCGCGGCGCGCGAATATCTCCAGAGGCGCGGTTTCTCGCCGCAGGTGATGGCCGAATTCGGCTTCGGTTGGGCCCCGGACGACAGACAGGCCCTCCCCCGTGCCCTGTCGGGCTTCGGCGAGGATATGCTCGAGGGCGCCGGGATGCGCGCCAGCAACGAGCAGGGCGAGCGCTATGACCGCTTCCGTGGCCGCGTGATGCTGCCCATTCAGGACGCGCGGGGGCGGGTGATCGCCTTCGGGGGCCGCATCCTCGACAAGCGCGACGGGGTGGCGAAATACCTCAACTCCCCCGACACCGACCTCTTCGACAAGGGCCGCACGCTCTACAACCTCCACCGCGCCGCCCCCGCCGCGCGCCAGAGCGGGCGGGTGGTGGTGGTCGAGGGCTACATGGACGTGATCGCGCTCGCAAATGCGGGCATCAGGGACGCGGTCGCCCCGCTCGGCACGGCGCTCACAGAGATGCAGCTCGAACTGCTGTGGCGCATGGTCGAGGTGCCGGTGCTGTGCTTCGATGGCGACGTGGCAGGCCAGCGCGCGGCGATGCGGGCGATTGCGCGGGCGCTGCCGATGCTCGCGCCGATGCGCTCGCTCGGGATCGTGCGCCTGCCCGCGGGCCTTGATCCCGACGACCTCATCAAGGCGCAAGGGGCGGCGGCGATGGAACAGCTGCTTGCCCAGCCCGCCCCGCTGATCGACACCCTGTGGGAGTTCGAGCGCGATGCCCAGCCCCTCGCCACGCCCGAGGCCAAGGCGGGGCTCAAGGCGCGGCTGATGGCGCATGTCGAGACCATCGCCGACCCCGAGATCAAGAGCCTCTACCGCCGCGAGCTCTCCGACCGCTTCTCGGCCTTCGCCTATCCTCCACGGCCTCAGCGCCCGCCCCCGCAGGCCCGCCCCGCCCCGGGCCAGCGCACCACATGGCGGGGCGCCAATGTCCCGCCGCCGGGCCTTTCGGAAGAAGCGCGGGTGCAGCTTTCGGGGATGATGGCGGGCGGCCAGCGGCAGGGCCTGCTGCAGGCCGTGCTGGCGGGCCTTGCGCGCCATCCCGGGCAGATCGCCCGCCATACCGAGGCGCTCATCAGCCTCGCCCGGCTGCTCCCCGCAGCGGCTCCCGCGATCGAATCGCTCATCGCGCTTGCGGAAACGCTTGATTCGCGCGACGCAACCGCCATATGGCTAACCACGCAAGGCCAACCCGCCCCGTCGGCAGATATCCGCTACGCCTTTCTCGAAGAAGGCACCGATCCCGACGCTGCGTGCGAGGAACTGGCTGAAGCTGTGTCGCTGCTGGTCGAAAGACCGGCGCTTGAGGCTGCGCTTGCGGCCACGATCGCGCGTTTCGACAGCGATCCGGAAGGATCGTTTGCGGAGCAGACCCGTTTGCGTGCACAGCTCATCGCAACCGAAGAAAGATTGAAGGCCTTCGGACGCCGCAAGGCCTCCGCGCCGGTCAAGCTCGAGGCCGGCACGGACGATACGCCCTGACCGGGCACACATGGGACCAACAGGCGCCCCGCCACACGGCAGGGCGCCCGGCAACGGATAGACACGGATACATATGGCCGAGAAGGAAGATGCCCCGCTGATCGACCTCAACGAGGCTTCGATCAAGAAGCTGATCAGCAAGGCGAAGAAGCGCGGCTACGTCACCTATGACGAGCTCAACGAGGCGCTGCCCTCGGGCGAGATGAGCCCCGACCAGATCGAGGACATCCAGACAGCGCTGTCTGAAATGGGCGTGCAGATCGTCGAGAGTGATGAGGACGCCGAGGCCGAGGCCGAGGACCGCGAGGACGGCGAGACCGAGGACGTCGTCGCCGAGGACGATGACGAGGACGACGACGGCGAGCGCAAGGGCCCGGCCAAGGACGCGCGCGCGGGCAACAAGAAGCTCGCCACCGGCGAGCGCACCGACGATCCGGTGCGCATGTACCTGCGCGAAATGGGCGCGGTGGAACTCCTCAGCCGCGAGGGCGAGATCGCCATCGCCAAGCGCATCGAGGCCGGCCGCGACATGATGATCATGGGGCTGTGCGAAAGCCCGATCACCTTCCACGCGATCATCCAGTGGTCCGAAGCGCTCAACAACGGCGACATGCAGCTGCGCGAGATCCTCGATCTCGACGCGATGCTCTCCAAGGAACCCCCGGCCGAGAAGATGGCCGAAGGCGCCGAGGATGACGACGACGACGAAATCTCCGAAGCCACCGCCGGCCCGACCATCCGTGAGGATGACGAGGTCGAGGACGAGCCCGAGGCCGATTCGGACGAGGACGAGGACGGCGAGCCCCGCCCGAAGCGCGAAGAGGAAGAGGAGGAGGACAACACCCTCTCTCTCGCCCAGATGGAAGCCGCGCTGAAGCCCGAGGCATTGGAGCGCTTCGCCCGCATCACCACGCTGTTCAACGCTTTCGAGAAGCTCCAGGGCGAACGCGTCGATACCCTCGCGGCCGGCAATGCCTTCCCCGCGGCCAAGGAAGCCAAGTACGAACAGCTGCGCGAAGACCTCACCGCCGAAGTCGAGTCCGTGCAGTTCCACGCGACCAAGATCGAATTCCTGGTCGACAACCTCTACGCCTTCAACCGCCGCCTCACCACGCTCGGCGGCCAGATGCTGCGCCTTGCCGAGCGTCACAAGGTCAAGCGTGCCGACTTCCTCACCGCCTATGTCGGCAACGAGATGGACGATGCGTGGATCAGGGAGCGCGCGAAGAAGGACAAGAAGTGGGCCGCCTTCCTCGAGCGCGAGGAAGACGCGATCGAGCGCATCCGCTCCGAAATCGCCGACATCGCCGCGCAGACCGGCATGAGCCTTCAGGAATTCCGCCGCATCGTCAACATGGTCCAGAAGGGCGAGCGCGAGGCGCGCATCGCCAAGAAGGAAATGGTCGAGGCGAACCTGCGCCTGGTGATCTCGATCGCCAAGAAATACACCAACCGGGGCCTGCAATTCCTTGATCTCATTCAGGAAGGCAATATCGGGCTGATGAAGGCGGTCGACAAGTTCGAATACCGCCGCGGCTACAAGTTCAGCACTTACGCCACGTGGTGGATCCGGCAGGCGATCACGCGTTCGATTGCGGACCAAGCCCGCACCATCCGCATTCCGGTGCACATGATCGAGACGATCAACAAGCTGGTGCGCACGAGCCGCCAGTTCCTCCACGAGGAAGGCCGCGAGCCGACGCCCGAGGAAATGGCTGCACGCCTCTCGATGCCGCTCGAGAAGGTCCGCAAGGTGATGAAGATCGCCAAGGAGCCGATCTCCCTCGAAACCCCCATCGGGGACGAGGAAGACAGCCACCTCGGCGATTTCATCGAGGACAAGAACGCGATCATCCCGGTCGATGCCGCGATTCAGGCGAACCTCAAGGAAACCGTCACCCGCGTGCTGGCTTCGCTGACTCCCCGCGAGGAGCGCGTGCTGCGGATGCGCTTCGGGATCGGCATGAACACCGATCACACGCTGGAAGAAGTCGGCCAGCAGTTCTCGGTGACGCGCGAACGTATCCGCCAGATCGAGGCGAAGGCGCTGCGCAAGCTCAAGCACCCGTCGCGGTCGCGCAAGATGCGCTCTTTCCTTGATCAATAGGCTCGCTTCCGCCGGTACTGCGGCCGCCTTGCTCGGCATGGCGGCCCCGGTTCTGGCACAGGAAAAGGTCGGCCCGCCGCCCGCCTTGGTCGACCAGCTGACCGCCGTGGCGCGCGAGAATCTGCCTCTCGCGCGGTTGAAGGATGGCTCGCAGGTCCCGGCCGAGACGGCCGAAGAGCGCGCGCAGCCGATCGTGCCGCGCGCGCTGGAGGTGCAGACCATCGACCGCGCCCTGCTCAGTGCGGCGATGAATGTCTGCGGCCTTGATTCCGACGAGCTGAGCTATCTGCCCTACATGCGCGCCATCCGGGAAAGCGCACGCTATTCGGACAAGCAGCTCGCCTATGTCGGCCTGCTCCACGGGGTTACCCTTGGCGCCCTCGAGCCCACGCTCGACGCGAGCATTTGCAACCCCGAGCTGATCGAGAGCTTTAAGCAGGAAGCCGGCAGCGCGCCTGTCGCCACGCCCTAGTCAGGCTGCCGGTCGAAAAAGCGCCGCGACGGGGTGGAGAATCCCGCCGCCAACGCCTATAGGCCCCCCATGCGCATCGCCATCGCCTCCGATCACGCGGCCGTCGAACTGAAGGCCGACCTTGCCGAATGGCTCGTCGAGGAGGGCCACGAGGTCGCCGACCTCGGCCCGGAGCCCGGGCAGAGCGTCGATTACCCCGATTACGGCTACCGTCTCGCCGAGATCATCGCGGAAGGGACGGTCGAATTCGGGATCGCGCTGTGCGGCAGCGGCATCGGCATCTCGATCAGCGTCAACCGCCACCCGCAGGTGCGCTGCGCCCTCGTCAGCGAGCCGCTCTCGGCCGCGCTCGCGCGCGAACATAATGATGCCAATTGCATCGCAATGGGCGCGCGTCTCGTAGGGATCGAGATGGCGAAATCCTGCGTTGCGACCTTCCTCGACACAGAATTCGCCGATGCCGGCGATCCGGCCGGGCGCCACCAGCGCCGGGTCGGCAAGCTCGGCAAGCCGCCCTTCCAGCCCGATCACATCGAGACCCATCAATGAGCACCGCCCCTCTCGACTTCGCTAGCCGCACCCAAAACCCGATGGACGGCTTCTGGCACAATGACCTCGCCCACGCCGATCCCGAGATCGCCGCGGCCATCGGCAAGGAGCTCGCCCGCCAGCGCGACAAGATCGAGCTGATCGCCTCCGAGAACATCGCGTCGCGCGCCGTTCTTGAAGCCGCCGGCAGCGTCTTCACCAACAAATATGCCGAGGGCTATCCGGGCAAGCGCTACTACGGCGGCTGCGACTATGCCGACGTCGTCGAGACCCTCGCCATCGAGCGCGCCAAGCAGCTGTTCGGGTGCAACTTTGCGAACGTGCAGCCCAACAGCGGCTCGCAGATGAACCAGGCGGTGTTCCTCGCCCTGCTCAATCCGGGCGACACCTTCATGGGGCTCGACCTCAATTCGGGCGGCCACCTCACCCACGGCTCGCCGGTCAACATGAGCGGCAAGTGGTTCAACGTCGTCTCCTACGGTGTGAGCCGCGAGACCGAGACCATCGACATGGAAGAGGTCGCCGCCAAGGCGCGCGAGGCCAAGCCCAAGATCATCATCTGCGGCGGCACCGCCTATTCGCGCACCTGGGACTTCCCCGCATTCCGTGCCATCGCCGACGAAGTGGGCGCGGTGCTGCTGTGCGACATGAGCCACATCTCAGGGCTGGTCGCGGGCGGCGCGCACCCCTCGCCCTTCCCGCATTGCGACATCGTCACCTCGACCACCCACAAGAGCCTGCGCGGCCCCCGCTCGGGCATCATCCTGTGGAATGACGAGAAGTACACCAAGCCCCTGAACATGGCCGTGTTCCCCGGCCTGCAGGGCGGCCCGCTGATGCACATCGTCGCGGCCAAGGCGGTGGCCTTCAAGGAAGCGCTCGACCCGTCCTTCCGCGACTACGCGCACCGGATCGTCGAAAATGCCCGCGCGCTCGCCGCAAGTCTCGAGGAGAACGGCCTGCGCATCGTCAGCGGCGGCACCGACAACCACTCGATGCTGGTCGACCTGACGGCCAAGGACGTGACCGGCAAGGACGCCGAGAAGGGCCTCGACCGAGCCTTCCTCACCTGCAACAAGAACGGCATCCCCTACGACACCCGCTCGCCCTTCGTGACCAGCGGCATCCGCCTCGGCACGCCCGCCGGCACCACCCGCGGCTTCGGTCCCGAAGAGTTCCGCACCGTCGGCAAGCTCATCGCCGAAGTGGTTGACGGCCTGTCGAAAAACGGACCCGAGGGCGACGCCCAGATCGAAGAGAGCGTGCGCGCTCGGGTCAGCGCCCTGTGCGCCGCTTTCCCCGTCTATCCCGGCATGTAAGGGAGCATTTGCGATGAACGAACCGAACGGGCGTCAGGACTGGGTCGAGGACGTGAAGACCGAGGTTACCGGCATGGCCAAGGAAGGGCTCAATCACCCCTCGACCGCCCCGGTGCTGACCGGCGCGGCGATCGGCGCGGTGGCAGGGGCGATCCTTCCGGTGATTTCCTGGCCGCTCGGCCTGGTCGCCGGGGTCGGCTTCGCACTCTACCAGAGGGTCAAGAAGTAACCCCCTGAATGCGCTGCCCCTTCTGCGCCCATGACGATACCCAGGTAAAGGACAGCCGCCCGACCGAGGACAATGCCTCGATCCGGCGCCGTCGCCAGTGCTCGTCGTGCGGGGCGCGCTTCACCACCTTCGAGCGCGTGCAGCTGCGCGAGGTCGTGGTGGTGAAGAGCGGAGACCGGCGCGAGCCGTTCGAGCGTTCCAAGCTCGAACAGTCGATCTCGCTCGCCACGCGCAAGCGTTCGATCGACCAAGAACGGATCGACCAGCTGATCAGCGGCATCCAGCGCCAAGTCGAAACCTCGGGCGAGGCCGAGGTGCCCTCCTCGCATATCGGCGAGCTGGTGATGGAAGGGCTCAGGCAGATCGACAGCGTGGCCTATATCCGCTTCGCCAGCGTCTACCGCGATTTCTCCGAGGCGCGTGACTTCGAGGAATTTGCCAGCACCGTCCAGCAAGCCGCGAAGGAATAAGCGGAACATGGCCGACCTCAACAAGCCGGTGATCGTGCTCGTGCGCCCGCAGCTGGGCGAGAATATCGGCAAGGCGGCGCGCGCGATGCTCAATTTCGGGCTGACCGAGATGCGGCTCGTGGCCCCCCGCGATGGCTGGCCCAACCCCTCGGCGGGACCGGCGGCGGCGGGCGCGGATATCGTGCTCGAGCAGGCCAAGGTCTTCGCCACCACCGCCGAGGCGGTTGCCGACTGTGCGCATGTCCACGCCACCACCGTCCGCAAGCGCGGCGTCACCAAGCCGGTGATTGGCGCGGACGAAGCCGGGCGGCAGGTGCACACCCTCCCCGGCCGCCACGCGATCATCTTCGGGCCCGAACGCTCGGGGCTCGAAACCGAGGACGTGGCGCTCGCCCGCAACATCCTCACCATCCCGATCAATCCCGAGTTCGGTTCGCTGAACCTCGCGCAGGCGGTGATCCTCGTCGCCTATGAATGGTCGCGGATCGGACGCGAGATCGCGGATGCGGGCGAGGTGCTGGTGCAGCCGACGCTGGAAGAGACGCTCCCCCCCGTCCCGCAGGAAGAGCTCGAGGCGATGATCGCGCATCTCGAAAGCCTGCTGACCCCGCGCGGCTATTTCCGTCCCGCCACGCGCGCGGAGGCGACGCGGCGGACGCTGCGCGGCCTGCTGACCAAGCCGGGCTGGAACCATCTCGAGGTGCGCACCTTGCGCGGGGTTCTGAGCTATCTCGAACGCGACCGGGACGATCCGCGCAATTGATGCCCGCACGGGCTGCTTGCCCCTTGACGCAGCCGGCGTTCCTGCTATGCGCGCGCCTTCGCAAATGGGCCCTGCACCCCGGTGAAGCAGGCGCCGCATCACGGATATCGCCGTGATGGAGCGATACCGGGTTGAAGCCCGCCGCAGTGGCGGGTCAGCACATTGAAGGATACGACTTATGTCGAAGCGCAAGAGCGCCAAGCACAAGCTTGACCGCCGCATGGGCGAGAACATCTGGGGCCGCCCGAATTCCCCGGTGAACAAGCGTTCCTACGGCCCCGGCCAGCACGGCCAGCGCCGCAAGGGCAAGATGAGCGACTATGGCCTGCAGCTGCGCGCCAAGCAGAAGCTCAAGGGCTACTACGGCGACGTCACCGAGAAGCAGTTCAAGCGCAACTATCTCGAAGCCTCGCGCATGAGGGGCGACACCAGCCAGAACCTGATCGGCCTGCTCGAGCAGCGTCTCGACATGGTGGTCTACCGCGCCAAGTTCGCGCCGACCATCTTCGCCGCGCGCCAGATCGTCAGCCACGGCCACATCTATGTGAACGGCCAGAAGTGCAACATCGCCTCGCGCCGCGTGAACGTGGGCGACGTGGTGAGCCTCGGCGCCAAGGCCAAGGAAATGGCGCTGGTGATCGAAGCCCAGAGCCTCGCCGAGCGTGACATCCCCGACTACGTCATGCCCGACGGCACCGACAAGGTGACCTTCACCCGCGTGCCGAAGCTCGACGAAGTGCCCTATCCGGTGACGATGGAACCGAACCTGGTGGTCGAGTTCTACTCGCGCTGATCCGGCTTCGCGCCGCACGGCAAAGCAAGAGGGCGATCCTGCGGGGTCGCCCTTTTCTTTTGTGCGAGGCCCGGTAGGCTCACCCCGGGGCAAGCGAGGGGAACCGTGCAATGAACGTGCTGCTGATCGATGCGCACCCGGACGAGGGGCGCTATTGCTCGCACCTGCTATGCGTCTATCGCGAGGCTCTGCCCCCGGGCGTCGAGGTGACGCTGGTGCCGCTGCGCGACCTCGCCTTCAACCCCAACCTCGCCCACGGCTATCGCAAACGCACCGACTGGGAGCCCGACATCGCCCGGCTCGCCGAACTGCTCGATGCCTGCGACCACATCGCCTTCGCCTTCCCGATGTGGTGGGGCGCGGAGCCGGCGATGCTCAAGGGGCTGCTCGACCGGTTGTTCCTCCCCGGCTTCACCTTCGCCTATCACGACAACGACACATGGTGGGACCGCAACATGGCGGGCCGCTCGGCCGACGTGATCGTGACGATGGACACACCGCCGGTCTTCCTGCGGCTCGCCTATGGCAATTCGCTGATCCACCGCTGGAAGAAGCAGATCCTCGGCTTTGCCGGGTTCAAGCCGGTGCGCATCCTGCCGCTCGGACAGGTCAAGTTCGGCGGCGCGGAGAAGAAGGGCGCGGCGTGGGAGGCGAAGGTCCGCGCCCTCGCGCGGTCGATCCGGCAGGCAGAACCTGCGAAGAAGGAGCCGCGGCTGGCGCGGTTCCTAAGCCGGACAAAGGCCTAGCTGCGGATCCGGTCCCACTCGGCAAATTCGTAGGCGATCGAGCCTTCGACGAGCCGCTCCCAGAGATCGCCCACCACATCGCCGGGAATGCCGTGCGCCTCGGCCTCGGCGACGGCGGCGGCGATGACGCTGGCCTTGCGCACCTCGTCACGCACCGCATCGCGGCCCGGCTTGATCCGGGCGGCGGCGCGCATGTAGCCGAAGCGCTTCGCCAGCAGCGCCACCAGTTCGCGGTCGAGCGCATCGACCCCGGCGCGCACTTCGGGCATGGTCTGGCAGTCTTCAGGCTTCAAAGGCGTATCCGTCATGCCGCTCGCCCTAGGCGGTGCAGGCCGGGCTTGTCGAGGGCCTTCGCGCGAGCCCTCACTTGCGCCCGAGCGCGGTGTCGAGGAATTGGCCGATTTCGGTCAGCATCGCCGCGCGCACCGCGCTGTCGCCCAGATCGTGCTGGAGATCGGGGTATTCGCGATACAGCACCTGTTTGCCTGCCGCCTTCAGTGCGTTCTCCATCCCCCGCGAATGGCGCACCGCGACATTGAGATCGAGCGTCCCGTGAAACAGCGCGACCGGCGCGGCGAAACGTGCGGCGAAGCGGCGCGGGCTGCCGCTCGCGACGTGGTCGCCCTCCCCCACGAAGGCCTTGACGAGACGTGCGTTGGTATAGGCGGACGCGTCCTCAACGAGGTAGCCCAGATCGGTCACCGGCGCGATCGCCACAACGGCCTTGAACAGCGCCGGATCGAGCACCTGCGATTGCAGCGCGGCATAACCCCCGTACGACCATCCCGCGATGGCAAGCTGGTCGGGCTTCGCAATGCCGCTGCTCACCAGCCACCGGCCAGCATCATTGACGTCGCCGATCGCCACGTCCCACGCCTTGAAACCGTTGCGGCCGTACCATGCCTGACCATACCCGGAAGAACCGCGGTAATTGGGCTGGAGCACCGCATAGCCGCGTGCGGTCAGAAACTGGACGATCCAGTCGAAGCCCCATTCGTCGCGCGCCGCAGGACCGCCGTGAGGCAGCACGACAGCGGGAAGCCCCTTGCCGTCGGACCCGGGCGGCAAGGTGAGATAGGCAGGAATCTGCGTGCCGTCGGCGGCGGGATAGGTCACCGAACGCATGGAGCCCATCTTGCGCCCTTCGAGGTTGCCGCGCACCGGAAGCAGCGGTTCGAGCGCACTGGTCGACTTGTCGAACAGGTACACCATGCCCGGTTGGGTGTCGCTCGCCGCGATCAGCAGCAATTGCCGTTCATCGGCGCTTGCCCCGATGAAGTTGATGATCGGCTGATCGGGCAAGGCCTTGCCAAGACTGCGGGCGATCCCCGCAAGTTCCTTGTCGAAATAGGCGACCTCGCGCTTTTCGGTGGCATAGCTTGCCCCGACAACCCGACGCTTGCGCCCGATGCGGATCACCGAATCCACGTCGACATCTCCGCGGGAGACAAGGACGCGGCCCTTGCCGGTCCCGTCCAGGGGAAATTCCGCCATCGCCGAGTAACCGTCCCTTCGGACAAACCCGTAGGCCATGTTGCGGGCGCTCTCGACCGCCGTGGGGTAGAAGACACCCGCCGGCTTGTCGTCGATCGTCAGATCGGCAAACTTGTTCCAGGTCTTGCTGTCCGGTGTGCGGAAATAGTAGTCGGTCTGGCCCGTGAGATTGCCATCCCCGTCATAGAGCGTCCGCGTCTTGACCCGCACGCGTCCGAGCTCATCGGCGACATAGCGCGCAGTGTCGGGGTCGGCGCGTTCGATCACGGAACGCTTGCCGGTGACCACATCGATGATCTCCGCTCCCATGCCGCTGTCATCATTGGCAAGCCGCGTGCCGGTCGTCACCTCGGGAATGTAGAAGCGCGACATGACGATCTTGCCCGGATCGCCGCCCACATCGAGCGCGAGCAGATCGCCACCGAACTGCATTCCGCGCAGCGCCCTGTCGGATTGCCGGCGGCTGATCATCGCCATATTCGAACCATCGTCGCTGATGGCGAACATCCGATCGAATGGCAGCAGCACGCCATCCGCGTCGACCACCCCTGATACCTGGCACAAGATCCGCACCTCGGTGGCCCACTCGCACCAGTCGATATCGGCGTTGGTCTCGGTATTGGCGATGACCTTGTGCGGTTTTGCATCGCCGGCGAGGTCGATGACCATCAGTACATCGGTATGCGCTGGGCCTGCCGTGACATAGGCAAGCTTGGTGCCCTGCGGCGAGAGGCTGATGTCGATGATCGATTCGCGCGCGCCGAACAGCTGCGCCGTGCGCGCAAGATCCTCGTCAGGGCCGGCAGGCGTTTCCTGCGCGTGCAGCGCTCCTGCCGCAAGGATTGCCAGCGCCGTTGCTGCACCCGCGCCGAGGAGTGCCACCATGTTGGATTTTTTCATGATGATCAGACCCCCCGTAAGCGACGTGCGTACGCGAAGCTGTAATCCGATCAGTCATGTGTCCGCAAATAATTTCTGCGAAAATCAGCGACAAAGCGGGCAAAGACGTCGGCATGGATGGCATCGCGCATCGCCTGCATCAGCGCCTGATAGAAGCTGAGGTTGTGCTCGGTGACCAGCATGGCGCCCAGCATCTCGCCCGACTTGACGAGGTGGTGGATATAGGCGCGGCTGTAAGTGGTGCAGACCGGACAGTGGCAGCGCGCGTCCAATGGCGCGGTGTCCTCGGCAAAGCGGGCGTTCCTGAGGTTGAGGGGGCCGTTCCACGTGAAGGCCTGCCCGTTGCGCCCCGAGCGGGTGGGCAGGACGCAATCGAACATGTCGATCCCCCGCTCGACCGCGCCGACGAGGTCATCGGGCTTGCCCACGCCCATAAGGTATCGGGGCCTGTCGACAGGAAGCATGTCGGGGGCATAATCGAGCACGCCGAACATCGCTTCCTGCCCCTCGCCCACGGCAAGCCCGCCGACGGCATAGCCATCGAAGCCGATGTCGATGAGCTTGTCGGCGCTGATCCGGCGCAGGTCTTCATGCAGCGCGCCCTGCTGGATGCCGAACAGCGCCGCGCAGGCAGCGTGATCCTCGCCGCTGTCAAAGCCTTCGCGGCTGCGCCTGGCCCAGCGCATCGAGAGCTCCATGGAGGAGGCGATCTCGTCACGCGGGCGGTCTGCGCGGGGGCATTCGTCGAACGCCATGACGATGTCGCTGCCCAGCAGGCGCTGGATTTCCATGCTGCGCTCGGGGGTGAGCATGTGCTTCGACCCGTCGAGGTGGCTGCGGAACTCGACGCCCTGCTCGGTCAGCTTGCGCAACTCGGATAGGCTCATGACCTGATAGCCGCCGCTGTCGGTCAGGATCGGGCGCTGCCAGTTCATGAACTTGTGGAGGCCCCCCAGACGCGCGACGCGCTCGGCGCCCGGGCGCAGCATCAGGTGGTAGGTGTTGCCGAGGATGATGTCGGCACCGGTCTGGCGCACGGCCTCGGGCTTCATCGCCTTCACCGTGGCGGCGGTGCCGACCGGCATAAAGGCAGGCGTGCGGATTTCGCCACGCTGCATCCGAATGATGCCGGTGCGCGCCTTGCCGGAGGTCGCCTGAAGCGTGAACTGGAAACGGGGGGGCGTCATTGCGGCTCGCGCCCTAGCCGCGCGGCGCGGCGCTGTCACGCCAAAGCAAAAGGGGCAGGGGAACGTGCCTCGTATCCCCTGCCCCTTCGCTAGTCAGCCTGTGCGGCGGTGGCTTCAGAACTTGAAGCCGACGCCCACGGTGCCACGCAGGGTGTCGAACGCGATGGTGTCGACGTTGGCGCGCAGCACGACCTTGCTCACCGGAACTTCGACGCCGACGCCGACGAGGTAGTCACCGATGGTGGTGTCGAGGCCGAAATCGTCCTCGTCGAAGTCCGGATCGCCGATCAGGTTGCCGGCGTCGACGTCGACCCACTGGTAACCGCCGCGGGCGTAGATCTTGCTGCCGCCCTGGGTCTTCAGACCGAGGCGCGCCGAGAGGCCGTATTCGGCATCGATCGGGCCCGAACCGAAGTTGGCGTTGCCTTCCGCACCGATGAACAGGGTCTCGCCCACGGGGAAGTCGACAGCAACGAAGCCGCCGTAGATTTCGCCGCTGTCGTCGATGTTGAATTCGTCGAGGTCGGCATCATCGACGGCGAGGTCGTGGAGGCCGACCTGGGCACCGATGGTGACTTCGGGCTTGCCCGCGTCCTGCGCCTGCGCGGCAGCCGGCAGAGCGATCGCGCCGAACGCTGCGATCGTCGCGTATGCGATCTTTTTCATCCTGTTTTTCCTTTGCTTGAACCGGCCGCAGGGGGTGCGGTGGGTCGGGCAAGCAATTAGGAAGCGCAGAATTGCTGCGCAATGAACGAACAGCCAATTATTCGTTCATGTCCGCTCACCGGCATATTGGCATCGACCAACATCCGTTCGGTATCGACTAGTGAAGAGGATCGGAGGGCCGCCGCAACAGCCCTCCGGTCCAGCAGTATGCGTCAGAACTTGAAGCCGACGCCCACGGTTCCGCGCAGCGTGTCGAAGGCGATGGTGTCGACATTGGCGCGCAGCACCACCGAACTCACCGGCACTTCGAGGCCCACGCCGACGAGGTAGTCACCGCCGACATCGCTGACTTCGATGTCGTTGTCGTCGAGGAAGTCCTCGTCCACGCCGGTCAGGTTGCCGAGGTCGAGATCGACCCACTGGTAGCCCCCGCGGGCATAGATCTTGGTGCCGCCCTCGGTGCGGAAGCCGAGACGCGCGGCCGCGCCATATTCGGATTCGATCGGGCCGCTGCCGAAGTGGAAATTGCCCTCGACGCCCGCGAACAGGCTCTCGCCGACGGGGAAGTCGACGGCGGCAAAACCGCCATAGATCTCGCCGGTGTCGTCGATGTTGAAATCGTCGAATTCGCCGTCGTCGGCGTCGAGATCGCCGAGGTCGACGCCAAGGTCATGCAAGCCGACCGAGGCCCCGATGGTGACGTCGGGCTTGGTGGTATCCTGCGCCTGCGCGGCTGCCGGAAGGGCGATGGCGCCAGCGGCGACCAGCGAGGTGAAGACGAGCTTCTTCATATTATGATCCGTCCTTTGTCGAACCGTCGCGGGAGGTGCGACGTCGGACGGCAGCTAGGGAGCCCGGCTTGTCTGTGAAATGAACAAAGGTAAGTGAGGCTGTTAATGTCCGATTGATGGTGCAAAATGGCAGGCGAATGAAATAATAGACTAACCTGTGTTACTCTCTGAGGCGCCATCCGGTGCGGAAAATCACCGCGATGATGATCGTGCAGACCCCGAGGAAGCCGAGCGTCAGCCACAGCGAGACCGCGATCGGCACATCGGCCACACCATAGAAGGAATAGCGCAGCCCGCTCACCAGAAAGGCGATCGGGTTGGCGAGCGCGATCGCGTCCCACGGCGCAGGCAAGTCGCGAACCGAATAGAAGGTGCCGCCGAGGAAGGTCAGCGGGGTCAGGATCAGCATGGGGATGATGCCCAGTTTCTCGAACGAATCGGCCCAGATGCCGAGGATGAATCCGAACAGCGCGAAACTCGCCGCGACCAGCATGATGTAGACCGCCGCGAGCAAGGGGTGCGCGATCTCGTAGTCGACGAAAAGCCGCGCGGTGCCGAGGATGATCGCGGCCAGAATAAGCCCCTTGGTCGCCGCCGCGCCGACGAAGCCGGCCAGCGTCTCGGCCACGCCCACTGGGGCGGAGAGCAGCTCGTAGATCGTGCCGGTGAAGCGCGGCATGTAGATGCCGAAGCTCGCATTGCTGGTGGTCTCGCCCAGCAGGGTCAGCATCAGGAGGCCGGGGATGATGAAGGCACCGTAGGGCACCCCGCCGACGGGCTCCATCCGCGCGCCGATGACAGAGCCGAACACCACGAAATAGAGCGAGGTGGTCAGCACCGGCGAGAGGATCGACTGGAAGGCGGTGCGGAAGGCGCGCGCCATCTCGCGCTGGTAGATCGCAAGCGCGCTGCGGGGGCTGAAATGCATCACGCGGCCTCCTGCTCTTGGCCCAGCAGGCCGACGAAGATGTCCTCGAGCGAGCTGTCGTGGATGTCGAGGCTAGTGAAGCCGATCCCGGCGCGGGTCAGCGCCTGGGCGAGCTGCGCCACCTCGGCGCGGCCCCTGCCCTGCCCGTTCCCGCCGCGATAGGTGAGCCGGGTGCCGCCTTCGGACAGCACCGCGCCGAAGCCCGCCAGCGCCTCGGGCACGGCCGCGAGCGGTGCGGCCAGCTCGATCACCGCCTCGGTAGTGCCGAGCCGCTCCATCATCGCGCGCTTTTCGTCGACCATGCGGATGCGCCCGCGCTGGATGATGCCGACGCGGTCGGCCATTTCCTCGGCCTCCTCGATGTAGTGGGTGGTGAGGATGATGGTGACGCCGCGCTGCTTCAATGCGGCGATCTGCTCCCACATGTCCTTGCGCAGCTCGACGTCGACGCCCGCGGTGGGCTCGTCGAGGAACAGCAGCTCGGGCTCGTGCGCCAGCGCCTTGGCGATCAGCACGCGGCGCTTCATCCCGCCGCTCAATGCGCGGATCTGCGCGTCCTTCTTGTCCCACAGCGAAAGGCTGCGCAGGATTTCCTCGATGCGGGCAGGATTGCGGGGCTTGCCGAACAACCCTTGCGAATAGGAGACGGCGCGCCACACGGTCTCGAACATGTCGGTGGCGAGTTCCTGCGGCACCAGCCCGATCCGCGCGCGCGCCGCCCGCCAGTCGCGCGCGAGGTCGTGGCCGAAGGCCGTGATCGTCCCGCCGGTGGGCCGCACCAGCCCGCACACCGCACCGATCAACGTGGTCTTGCCCGCGCCGTTGGGCCCGAGCAGCGCGAAAATCTCGCCCGCGCGGATATCGAGATCGACATTGTCGAGCGCACGCGGGCCGTTCGCGTAGGTCTTGGTAAGGCCGCGAATGGAGAGAATAGGTTCACTCATAGCTACCGATTACGGGAGCAGGAGCGAGGAGTCACCATAGGAATAGAAACGATATTCGCTCGCGATGGCATGGGCATAGGCCGCCATCATCCGCTCGCGGCCCATCAGCGCGCTGACCAGCATCATCAGGGTCGACTTGGGCAGGTGGAAATTGGTCATCAGGCCATCGACCGCGCGCAGTTTGTAGCCCGGCGTAATGAAGATCGCGGTGTCGCCCGCGAAAGGCCGGATGATGCCCTGCTCGTCCACCGCGCTTTCCAGCAGGCGCAGGACCGTGGTGCCGACCGCGATGATCCGGCCGCCCGCAGCGCGCGCGGCGTTCAATCGGTCGGCGGTCTCGGCCGGGATGCGGCCGAATTCGGCGTGCATCTGGTGGTGGTCGGTATCCTCGGCCTTCACGGGGAGGAACGTGCCCGCGCCGACGTGCAGCGTGAGCGTCGCGCGCCCGATCCCGGCAGCATCGATCGCATCGACCAACCTCTGCGTGAAATGAAGCGAGGCGGTGGGTGCGGCGACCGCGCCTTCCTCGCGCGCGAACATGGTCTGGTAGTCCTCGAGATCCTGCTCATCGACCCCGCGCTTGCTGGCAATGTAAGGCGGCAGCGGCATGGTGCCCGCGCGGTCGAGCAGGACTTCGACCGGCTCCTCGCCCTCGAAGAACAGGGTGAGCGAGCCGTCGGCGTGGCGCTCCTCGGCGATTGCCGTGACGCCCCCGCCGAAGACCAGCTGGTCGCCGATCATCACCCGCTTGGCGTTCTTGAGGAAGGCCTGCCAGCGGCGCAGGTCGATACGCTTGTGGAGCGTCGCGCCGATCCGGGCCTCCCCGTCGGCGCGGCGGCCTTCGAGCTGGGCGGGGATGACGCGGGTGTCGTTGAAGACGAGCACGTCGCCGGGGTTCAGCAGCGCGGGCAGATCGCGCACGCCGCGATCCTCGAACGGCGCATCTTGCCCACGCACCACCAGCATCCGCGCCGCATCGCGCGGTCGCACCGGGCGCAGCGCGATACGCTCGGGCGGCAAGTCGAAATCGAACAGGTCAACCTTCATGGGCCGCGCGCCTAGCGGCAAGGTGCCCGCGAAGGAAGGGGCTTAGTTGCCCTTCGCCGCGTTCAGCATGTCGAGCGTAACCGGCTCGTCTTCGGCCGCAGCGGGGGCCGGGGGCGGCGGCGGGGCCTTGCCGTCGGCTTCGATCGAGGCCTGAACGATATAGGTCGGGTTCTGCGGCGGCTCGCCCCGAACGATCGCGTCCACCGCTTCCATATTCTCGATCACCCGGCCGAAATTGGTGTATTTCTTGTCGAGGCTGAAGCGCGGGTAGAAGACGATGAAGAACTGGCTGTTGGCGCTGTCCTCGCTCGCGGCGCGGGCCATCGAGAGCGTGCCGCGCACGTGGGGCATGGGGGTGAACTCGGCCTTGAGATCGGGAAGCTCGCTGCCGCCCTGCCCCGTGCCGGTGGGATCGCCGCCCTGCGCCATGAAGCCCTCGATCACGCGGTGGAACACCACGCCATCGTAGAAGCCCGCGCGGGTCAGTTCCTTGATCCGCTTGACGTGCTCGGGCGCCCAGTCGGCCATCAGCCGCGCCTTGACGCGCTGGCCGTTCGACAGGTCGAGCACCCAGACGTTCTCGGGATCGACCGCGGGATCGTAATTGATGGGGGCATAGACGCGGGCGAGCGGCTGCTGCTCCAGCGCCTTCTGTTCTTCCTTGGACTTGTCGTCGCCGAAGGCCACCGGCGGGGTGTCGTCCTTCTGCTTCTGCGCGTGGGCAGCCCCGGGGGCGGCCAGAAGCGCGATGGCGGCAAGGGCAGTGGCAAGCTTGGCTTTGATCATGGTTCCATCCGGATTGCGGGGGCCGTGTAGCCCCGCCGGTCTGACACTGCAATGAATGAAGGATATCGAGGTGGGGACGGCGTCGGCGAGCGCTGGCGCTCAGTAGTCCCCCTTCAGCCCCTGTTCGCGCACCCGGGCGATCACTTCCTCGCACACCGGCGGGCTGACGAACTTCGCGATGTCGCCGCCATAGACCGCGATTTCCTTGACCAGCTTGGAGGCGATCGGCTGGAGCGAGACGTCCGCCATCAGGAACACGGTTTCGATATTGTGGTCGAGCTGCTGGTTCATGCCGGCCATCTGGTATTCGTACTCGAAGTCGGCAACGGCGCGCAGGCCCCGGATGATGACGCTCGCGCCCTGCTTTTGCGCGAACTTCACCAGGAGGGCGTTGAACCCCACCACCTCGACATTGGTAAGGCCCATGTTCGCCACCTCGCGCTCGACCATGCGGAAGCGCTCATCGGTGGAGAACATCGGGTTCTTCGAAGGGTTGGTGGTGACCCCGATGATGAGGTGATCGACCAGCTTGGAGCCGCGCCGGATGATGTCGGCATGGCCCAGCGTGATGGGATCGAAGGTCCCGGGATAGATCCCGACGCGGCGTGTCATTGTCTGTTCTCTCCCCTACCCTGTCCGCGCAGGCCTCAGGCGATCCGCGCCGAGGGCGTGACCCACACGTTGCCGGACCCGCGCAGCTTGTAGACGAAGCCCTCGCCCGAGCGCAGCGCATTGCGCAGGCCCGAGACCAGCGGGCCGATGCTGACATCGAGGCTGGCCGAATACATCAGCATGAAATCGCCATCGACCACGACTTCCTGCCCGGGCTTCACCGCGACCTCGTCGATCTCGTAGACCGGCACCGGGCTCTCGACCGCGAACACCCCTGCCCCGGTGATCTTGGGCTGGGCGAGACCATTGCCCGAGAACAGCCCCTGGATCGAGGCATGCATGTGGGTGGAGAGCGAAATCTCCGCCGCGCAGGCATAGAAGGCCTTGTCGTCGAGCAGCAGCGCGTCCTGCGGCCCGTCCATCGTGGCGAGGATGAAGTGGCGACGCACCGGTTCGCACCAGATCGTGCCGGTGCCGCTGTAGCGTGTCGCATGGGCGCTCTCGCCGGTCGCGGCGGCAGCGGCGGCGCGGGCAAAGAAGCCCTTGTTCGCCTCGTGCTGGATCATATCGACGGTGAGATTGCCGTAGGAATATTGCAATGCGCCGGGCTGGATCAGCACCGAGCCGTTGTTGAGCTCGATCTCGAGCTGGTGCACCTCGGTGGGCTCGGCGATGTAGTGGAGCTGGCCCTCGACCCCGGTCGGCAGGCCGCGGGCAACCATCTTCTTCTCGACATAGCGATGCACCCGCATCGTCACGCCGCCGCGGCTCTCTTCCTGGATGCACTGACGGAACGCCATCGCGCTTGTCTCCTGTGATGTTTACCGGTCGCGTTCGACGATGAAGCGGGCAAGCGCGCGCAGGATATCGGCCTCGCTGCCATAGGAGGCGAGACGCAGAACCGCCTGATCGACCAGCGCACGGGCCTGATCGCGCGCCTGCTCGACCCCCATCAGGGTGACGAAGGTCTGCTTGCCCTGTTCATCGTCCTTGCGCAGCGCCTTGCCAGCCTTGTCGATATCGCCTTCGACATCGAGCAGGTCGTCGGCAATCTGGAAGGCAAGGCCGATGTCGCGGGCATAGGCCCTGAGGTGCGCGCGCCCCTGCGGCGGCACCTTGCCAAGGATCGCGCCCATCTCGACCGCAGCGGCCAGCAGCGCGCCGGTTTTCAGCTGCTGGAGCCGGGTGATCGCCTGGAGATCGTAGACCACGCCCTCCTCGTCGGCGACCATGTCCATCATCTGGCCGCCCGCCATCCCGCTCATGCCGCTCGCCTGGCCGAGGGTCAGGATCAGTTCGGAGCGGGTGAAGGGGTCTTCGCTGGTGGCATCATCGGCGAGAATCTCGAAGGCGAGCGCATGGAGCGCATCGCCCGCCAGCACGGCGGTGGCCTCGTCATAGGCCTTGTGCAGGGTGGGCTTGCCGTGGCGCAGATCGTCATTGTCCATGCAGGGCAGATCATCGTGGATCAGCGAATAGACATGGATCGCCTCGATCGCCGCGCCCGCGCGCAAGGCAGCATCGCGTGAGACGCCGAAAAGCGCGGCGGTGCTGCACACCAGCAACGGGCGCACCCGCTTGCCCCCGCCGATCGCGGCATAGCGCATCGCCTCGACCAGACGCGCGCTGGTATCGTCCGGCACCGGGAGCAGCGCGTCGAACAGCGAATCGATTTCGGACTGGACGCGCTTGATCTCGCCCGCGAGCGCGTTGCCGCTTGCCTCCGCCAGCATCGCCCTATCCTTCCGCGTCGAAGGGCCGCGTGCCGGTCGCCCGGCCGTCGGCAGCGGTGACGATCCGCTCGATCCGCGCCTGCGCCGCATCGAGCCGCTGCTGGCACGCCGCCCGCAGCGCCTCGCCGCGTTCATAGAGACCGATCGACTGGTCGAGCGGCACGTCGCCGCGTTCGAGCTGTTGCACGATGGCCTCGAGCGCAGCGAGCGCCTGTTCGAAGCTCATGGCGGAAATGTCCGGCGCGCCCGGCGTCGGTGATGAAGTGCCCTCGTCCATGCCCGCGAGCATTGACGGGGCGCGGCGGTGCGGTCAAGGCTGCGCGGACGGGGCGGGGACCAACCAACACAGGAATATCACCTTCATGCTGCTCAAGTGGTTCATCGCCTACGGCGTTGCCGCCGTGTCGTTTCTGGCCTTCGACATCGTCTGGCTGCGCTGGGCGGCGGGCAATCTCTACAAGCCGGTGATCGGCGAGATCATTGCCGAGAAGTTCAATGCCGGTGCGGCGGTGGCCTTCTACCTCATCTACATCGCCGGCATCTGCTGGTTCGCGATCCGTCCGGGCCTCGAAGGCGGCGGGGTGCGCGAGGCGATGCTCAACGGCATCCTGCTGGGCGCGCTGTGCTATGCGACCTTCGACCTCACTTCGCAGGCGGTGATGAAGGTGTGGGCGACCCACATCTCCGTGCTCGACATCCTGTGGGGCGCCTTCGTGACCGGTTCGGCGAGCGCGATCGCCTGCTGTGCGGTGCTGAAGTTCGCACCCGCTGCACCGGCTGTCCCGCCCCTAGGCTAGCATGTTCATCGGCCACTTCGCTCCGGCCTTCGTCGCCGCCGCGGTCAGCCCGGAGCGGCCGCGGCTGGGGACGATGTTCGTGGCGGGGCAGCTGGTCGACTGGGGCTTCTTCAGCCTCGCGCTGTTGGGGGTCGAGAACATGCGGGTCGATCCGGCGGCGAGCGTGATGGTGCCCTTCGACCTCTATGACATGCCCTATACCCACTCGCTGCTCGGGACAGCGATCTGGGCGGCGGCGTTCTTCGGCATCGTCGCGATCTGGCAGCGCAGCTGGCGCATCGGCTTGCTGGCGGGCGTGGTCGTGTTGTCGCACTGGCTGTGTGATCTGATCGTCCACGTCCCCGATCTGACGCTCGACGGCACGCCGCCCACGCTCGGCCTCGGGCTGTGGAACATGCCATGGGTGGCGATCCCGCTGGAGCTGGCGCTGGCCTTCGGGGCGCTCGCCTTCTACCTGCGCCGCACCCGGGGCCCTGCGGGGCCGCCGCTGGTGCTGGCGGGCGTGATGCTGCTGTTCCAGCTCGCCAACTGGTTCGCCCCGCACCCCGAGAGCGCCGGGCCGTTTCTCTACCTTCAGGCGCTGTTCGCCTTCGCCGTGCTGACGATGCTTGCCGCGTGGGTGGGGGAGAATCGCTGGTTCCGGCGACGCGGCGGCTTGGCGACTTCGGCCCGGTGATCTAGGGGGCGCGCCAAGGAGTCCCTCTCATGACCGCCATCACCCCCGAAATCGTCGAACAGCACGGCCTTTCTCCCGAGGAATACGAGCGCGTCCTTGCCGCGCTGGGCCGCGAGCCGAACCTTGTGGAACTCGGCATCTTCTCGGTGATGTGGTCGGAGCATTGCTCCTACAAGTCCTCGCGCATCCATCTGAAGAAGCTGCCGACCGAGGCGCCCTGGGTGATCTGCGGTCCTGGCGAGAACGCCGGCGTGATCGACATCGGCGACGGGCAGGCGGCGATCTTCAAGATGGAGAGCCACAACCACCCCTCCTATATCGAACCCTATCAGGGCGCGGCGACGGGAGTGGGCGGCATCCTGCGCGACGTCTTCACGATGGGTGCGCGCCCGATGGCGAACGCCAACGCGCTGCGCTTTGGCCGACCCGAGCATCCAAAGATGAAGCATCTGGTGCAGGGGGTGGTCGCCGGGATCGGCGGCTACGGCAATTGCGTCGGCGTGCCGACTGTGGCGGGCGAGACCAATTTCCACCCCGCTTACGATGGCAACATCCTCGTCAACGCGATGACCGTGGGCGTCGCCGATCAGGACAAGATCTTCTATTCCGCCGCCACCGGCCTCGGGAACCCGATCGTCTATGTCGGCTCCAAGACCGGGCGCGACGGGATCCACGGCGCGACCATGGCGAGCGCCGATTTCGGCGAGGATGCGGACGCGAAGAGGCCGACCGTGCAGGTGGGCGACCCTTTCACCGAAAAGCTGCTGATCGAAGCCTGCCTCGAGCTGATGGCGACCGACGCGATCGTCGCCATTCAGGACATGGGCGCGGCGGGTCTGACCAGCTCCAGCGTCGAGATGGCGTCGAAGGGCGGCGCGGGCATCCGGCTCGACATGAACAAGGTCCCCTGCCGCGAGACCGGCATGACGCCCTACGAGATGATGCTCTCGGAAAGCCAGGAGCGGATGCTCATGGTATTGCAACCAGGCAAGGAGGCGATGGCCGAGGCGATCTTCCGCAAGTGGGAGCTGGATTTCGCGGTGATCGGCGAAGTCACCGACACCGGCCACATGGTCTTGGAATTCAACGGCGAGGTGGTGTGCGACATCCCGCTCGCCCCGCTGGCCGACGAAGCCCCGCTCTATGACCGGCCCTATCTCTCCAAGGAGGAATATGCCGCATGGGCGGGCGTGAAGCCGCTCGGCGAAGTGCCTGCGACCGATGACGTGGCGGCAGACCTGTTGACCCTGATGGCCTCCCCCGACCTCGCCTCGCGCCGCTGGATTGCCGAGCAGTACGATTCGCAGGTCGGCGCCGACACGCTCCAGACCGGGGGCGATGCGGGCGTGGTGCGGGTCCACGGCACCGAAAAGGCGCTTGCCATAACCACCGATTGCACCCCGCGCTATGTCTTTGCCGACCCCTATGAAGGCGGCAAGCAGGCGATTGCCGAGGCTTATCGCAACCTGTGCGCCGTGGGCGCGCGACCCTTGGCGGTGACCAACTGCTTGAACTTCGCCAACCCCCAGCGCCCCGAGATCATGGCGCAGATCGTCCACGCCTTGGACGGCATGGGCGACGCCTGCCGCGCGCTCGATTTCCCGATCGTGAGCGGCAACGTCAGCCTCTACAACGAATCGAAGGCCACCGGCGGCGGCTCGGCGATCCTCCCCACCCCGGCCATCGGCGGCGTCGGCATCATCACCGACCTCGCCAAGATGATGACCATGCACTTCAAGAATGCGGGCGACGCGATCTACCTCGTCGGCCCCGAGTTCTGGGCCAAGCCCGATCCGACCCGCTCGCACCTTGGCCAGTCGCTGTGGCTGCGGGTGGTCAAGGGTGTCGAGGGCGGCCGCACCCCGCCGACCGACCTCACGGTCGAAAAGAACGCCGGCGAAATCATCCACGAGCTGATCGCCGACGGCCTCGTCAACGCGGTGCATGACCTAAGCGACGGCGGCCTTGCGGTCGCGCTTGCAGAGATGGCGCTGGCGGGCGGCATCGGCGCCGAGACCGAAGCGGGCAACCCCGCCTACACCCCTGCCCAGTGGTGGTTCGGCGAGGATCAGGGGCGCTATCTCGTCACCGTGCCCGACGTCGCGGCCTTGAACGATGCGCTCTCCAAGGGCACCCGCAATGACGAGACCGCGCAGATCGGCTTCCAGCGGATCGGCACGGTCGGCGGCGATTCGGTGCTCGGCGTCCCCCTCGCCGAGCTGCGCGCCGCCAACCAGCGCTTCTTCCAGGAGTGGATGGAGGGCTGATGGCCGCCTCGGGCTATTCCGGCACGCCGCTGGCGAAAAAGCTCACTCTGCGCGACGGGATGCGGGTGTGGTTCGATGCCATGCCCGAACACGTGATCGACGAGATCGACGAATATGCGCTTGAACTGACCTTCGTGGCCGACCCCGCGCAAGGGATCGATGCCGCGCATGTTTTCGTCACCGAGAAGGCAGCGCTGGAAGCGCACCTCACCGCGTTACGCCACAGAATCGCGCCCGACGGTCAAATCTGGGTCAGCTGGCCGAAGAAGGCCTCCAAGGTTCCGACCGACATCACCGAGGACACGATCCGCGACATCTGCCTGCCGATGGGCCTCGTCGACACCAAGGTCTGCGCCATCGACGAGACCTGGTCGGGCCTCAAGCTGGTGATCCGCAAGGAACTGCGCTGAGAAACCCTCAGGCCGCTTGCGCCCCGCCCAGCGTCAGCTGCTCGCGCGCGGTGCCCTCGCTCTCGAGGATCGCGAGGCACTGGCGGTAGACCTCCGGCTTGCCGATATTCATCCGCGCCCGCGCCGCGCCGATATCCTCGCGCATCAGCGCGGCAATGTCCTGATGCGCGATCTTGGCGGCGGCGCGGCCGAGTGCGCGGCCTTCCTTGATCGCGGCATAAAGCGGCGCCTTCGTGCCGCTCACCTTCCTGATCTGGCGCGCGCCGGCATAGGCGATGAACAGGATGCCCGCGTTGTGGTTCTGCTCGTAGGTGAAGCCCAGCAGGCTCGCCTCGCCCAGCGCATCGCGGCCATAGCCGGTGAGCACGTGGAACAGGTCATGCGTGTCGCGCAACCGGTCGAAATACCACTGGGTCTGGTCCTGCGGCAGGCTTTCGGGCGGGGCCCACTTGTGGCTTTCCGCCACCAGCCCGGCAGCCGACAACCCCTCGCGCTTCATGAAGGCGATGTAATGCGCCGCGACCGTCTCCGGACCGCAATCGGCCCAGCGGCCGTGATCGTCGAGCATCGCGGGGATATCGACGCCTTCGGCCATCATCCGGCGGCCTTCAGGCGAGGTGACGAAAGCGCGCGCCTGGGCATGGCTCTTGCGGCCCTTGGTCGCCTCGATGATGTGGAACACCTGCTCGGTGTCCTCCTTGTCCTCGACCAGCTTGCCGAAGTGGTGGAGCACCTTCAGCGGGCGGAAGCCTGCGGTCTTGCGGTCGGGAGCAACCAGGGGAAGATCGGTGACGGCCATCGTGTAACGTCCTCGGCGCGAATCGCGAATGGGGTTCGTGCGATGCTACTTACAAGAGTGTCAGTTAATAGTCCATGTCACTGCCGACCGAGGCTCTACGAAAACCGATGAACGCATCCGACGCCCTGCCCTACGCCCTCGAGCCGCTCGGCGATGCCGAAGCGATCGCCCGCGCCCGCGCACTTGCCTCCCGGCTGCGCGAGCGGCGCACCTGCCGCTGGTTCTCTGACGAGCCTGTCCCGCGCGAGGTGATCGAAGCAGCGATCGATGCCGCAGGCAGCGCGCCGTCGGGGGCGAACCACCAGCCTTGGCACTTCGCCGTGGTGTCCTCGCCCGCAACCAAGCGCGCGATCCGCGAAGCTGCCGAGGCCGAGGAGCGGCGCTTCTACGGGACGGAAGGAGACGCGCCCAAGGCGGGCGAGGAATGGCTCGCCGCGCTCGGCCCGCTCGGGACCGATGCCGATAAACCCTTCCTCGAGACTGCGCCGTGGCTGATCGTGGTCTTCGCCCAACGCAAGGGCGGGATCGACGAGGACGGCGAGACACAGAACTACTACGTCAATGAAAGCGTCGGCATCGCCTGCGGGATGCTGATCGCGACTCTGCACGAGGCGGGGGTGGCGACGCTCACCCACACGCCCTCGCCGATGGGGTTCCTGCGCCGCGTCTGCGGGCGGCCCGAGTGGGAGAAGCCGGTGATGATCGTCGTCGCCGGTCGTCCCGCTACCGATGCGACCGTCCCCGCCCACGCGCTGCGTAAAAAGCCGCTGACGCAGATCGCCAGCTGGCTCTAGCGGCCTTTACGCGGCGAGCAGCTCCGGCTCGGCCGGGGTGCGGCTGGCGAGGAGGTTGTAGGGGTCCACACCTTCGGCCTGCCACACGCGGTGGCATTCGCGGTACATGACCGGCTGAGGGATGCGCAGCGCCGCGCGCACTTCCTCGAGCGGGCGTTCGAGCAGCTGGCGGATCGGCTGGTCGATCAGCGGCGGCGCGCCCTTGCCGATGCGATGCGCCTCGCGCACGGCACCGAAGACGGGGGCCTTGGTGCCCTTGGCCATCTTCTTGATGTTGGCCGCGCCCGCATAGCCGATCAGCAGATGGCCCTGGCTGGGCATCTGGCCGTGGGTGAACAGCAGCACGCTCGCCTCGCCCAGTGCGTCGCGGCCATAGCCGGTGAGCACGTGGAACATGTCATGCGTGTCGCGCGAGCGGTTGATGTACCACTCGACCAGATCGGGGAAGCGCGGACGTCCCGCACGGTCGCTTTCGGCGACGAGACCGGCGGCGGTCAGGCCCTCGGCTTCCATGAAATCGCAATAGGCGTGAGCGAGGCTGCCCTTGGGCGTGCGACGCAGCATCGCGTGATCGTCGAGGATCTCCGGCAGGCGCGGCTCGGTCTGGCGCAGATAGGCCCCGCGCTCGGACAGGGCGAGCTCGGCGATGCGCGGCAGGAAATCCTTCGAGGGCAGCGCTTCGAAGATGCGGAACACCGCCGCGGTGTCCTCCTTGTCCTGCATCAGCATCCGGAAGTTCTGGACCGCGCGCAGCGGGCGGTACTTCGCCTGCGGACGGTCGGGGTGCAGCAGCACCGTGCCGTCGGCGGCGAACATCCGGGTGTACTGGTCACGAGCGGTCTGGGTCATGCGGGCAATTCCTGTGCTGTGGTGCTGGTGTAACCACGGCTTGCTTACATGAATGTTAATAGCCGATTCGGTTCGCGATGTGAAACCCTTTTTGCGACGAGGCGTGCGAGCGGGGCGATCAGCCCTCGCGCCAGTCGGCCTTCGGAACACCGAGCAGGATCAGCACGGACGTCAGATCCTCCGAATCAACCCGGCCATTGGCGGCAGCGCGCGCCTTGGGCTTGGCGCGGTAGGCAAAGCCGTAGGTCGCCGCCTCGATCATCGGGATATCGTTGGCACCGTCTCCCGTGGCGAGGCTGTGTGCACCCTCCCCCAGCCCGCCGAGTTCCTCGCGCAGCACCGCCGCCTTGACCGCGGAATCGGTGATCGAGCCGATCAACCCGCCGGTGAGCTTGCCGCCCTCGACCGCCAGACGGTTGCCCACCACACGCTGGAACCCGAGCATCTCGGCGACCGGATCGGCAAAGTGGTGGAAGCCCCCCGTCACAAGCACGGTGCGAGTGCCGAGCGCCGCGAGCGTTGCCACCAGCGTCTTGGCACCCGGGGTCGCGGTGATCCTTTCGGCAAGGCACTGCGCAATCGCGCCCTCGTCCAGCCCCGCCAGCAGCGCCACGCGTTCGCGCAAGGCCGCCTCGAAATCGAGTTCGCCCTGCATCGCGCGCTCGGTGATGTCTGCGATCTGCGCCTTGATCCCGGCATAGTCGGCCAGCTCGTCGATGCATTCCTGCCCGATCATGGTCGAATCCATGTCGGAGACGAACAGGCGGGGGACTTCGATGCTCCCGCGCGCGACCAGCATCGCGGGCGCTTCGAACGTCCCGTCGATCGCCGCCAGCACCGCGGCCGCGTCGCTGCCGTCCATGTGAAGTTCGAGCACGCCAGCATCGCCCTCAGGCATGGCGGCCGCCGTCACCTGCAACCCCGCTTCGGCCAGCGCAGCGACAAGCGCATCGAGACGCGTTTCACATTTACCTGTCTCTGCTATCAGCCGCGCAATGAGCATTCCGACCACTCCTGAAAATCCGCTCGCGCTCATTGCAGGGCCGACCGCCAGCGGCAAGAGCGCGGTTGCGCTCGCCCTCGCCCATCGCCTCGCCGCCGATGGCCGCCGCGCGGTGATCATCAATGCCGATTCTGCGCAGGTCTATGCCGACTTGCAGATCCTCTCCGCCCGCCCCTCCGAGGAAGAGATGGAAGGGATCGAACACCGCCTGTTCGGCGCGTGGGACGGGGCGGAGGCCTGCTCGGCTGCCAAGTGGGCCGCGCGCGCCAAGGAAGAGATCGCCGATTGCCATGCGAATGATGCGGTGCCGATCCTCGTCGGCGGCACGGGGCTTTATCTGAAGGTGCTGCTCGAAGGCATCGCCCCCATCCCCGAGATCGATCCCGCGGTGCGCGCGACGGTGCGCGCGATGGACGAGGGCGACGCGTGGAAGCTCCTCCAGATCGAGGACCCCGAACGCGCGGCGATGCTCGATCCCGGTGACAGCCAGCGCATCGCCCGCGCGCTCGAGGTCAAGCGCTCGACCGGGGTGACGCTCGGCGACTGGCAGCTCGCCAAGGCGGGCGGGATCGCCGAGGAGGTGACGCTCCACCCCCTGATCGTCGAGCCCGAGCGCCAATGGGTCTACGACCGCTGCGATCTGCGCTTCGAGGGGATGCTGGATCAGGGCGCGATCGCCGAGGTGGAGGCGCTGCTGGCGCGCGAACTCGATCCTGACCTTCCGGTGATGCGCGCCATCGGCGTGCCCGAAATCGCCGCCTGGCTCGCAGGCGAGATCGAGGCGGACGACGTGGTCGCGGCCGGGAGCCAGGCCACCCGCAATTACGCCAAGCGCCAGTTCACCTGGTTTCGGCGCCAGCCTCCGCCCGAATGGCCGCGGGTCCATCCCGATTGGGAATCCGAAAATATCGACATTGACACCGCATTCGCATCTTTATTGCGCAAATAGGGCTTGACTTATCAGATTATGACCTTTAGCGGCGGTGTTACTCGGCCCGATGCGCACCCCCCTGCGTCGGGCCGGTTTTCTTATTGACGACAGCCTTCGATGGAGTGCCCCGTGCCTGCCCCGACCAGCCCCGCCCCGGACAATCCCCCCGCGATGAGCGGCGCGGCGATCCTCGTCGAAGGGCTGATCGAACAGGGGGTCGAGTTCGTCTTCGGCTATCCCGGCGGCGCGGTGCTTCCCATTTATGACGAGCTGTTCGGCGACGAGCGCATCCGCCACATCCTCGTCCGCCACGAAGCGGGCGCGGCCCACGCGGCCGAAGGCTATGCCCGCGCCACCGGCAAGCCGGGCGTGGTGCTCGTCACCAGCGGCCCGGGCGCGACCAATGCCATCACCGGCATTGCCGATGCGTGGATGGACTCGATCCCGATGGTGGTCATCACCGGCCAGGTGCCGACCGCGCTGATCGGGACCGACGCCTTCCAGGAAGCCGACACCATCGGCATCACCCGCCACTGCACCAAACACAATTACCTCGTGAAGGACCCGGCTGATCTCGCCGCGACGATCAAGGAGGCCTTCCTGATCGCCACCACCGGCCGCCCCGGCCCGGTCGTGATCGACATTCCCAAGAACGTCCAGATCGCGATCCCCTCCGAGCGCCGCGCCTTGGTGCGGGCCGGATCGCATCGCTACGCCCCCCAGACCGTCGCCCCGGCCGAGCAGATCGTCGAGGCGGTGGAGATGATCGCCGCGGCCGAGCGCCCGATCCTCTACACCGGCGGCGGCATCATCAATTCCGGCCCCGCAGCGAGCGCGCTGCTGCGCCAGTTCCAGGACCTGACCGGCGCGCCCGTCACCTCGACCCTGATGGGCCTCGGCGCCTTCCCCTCCGCGCATCCCGACTGGCTCGGGATGCTGGGGATGCACGGCACCTACGAAGCCAACATGGCGATGAACCAGTGCGACGTGATGGTCTGCATCGGCGCGCGCTTCGACGACCGCGTGACCGGGCGACTGGACGCTTTCTCGCCCAATTCGAAGAAGATCCACATCGATATCGACCGCTCCTCGATCAACAAGGTGGTGCCAGTCGATCTCGGCATCCTCGGCGATTGCGGGACGGTGCTGGCGCAGCTGGTCGAGGCTTGGGGCAGCCGCCAGGCGCAGGACCTTGGCGAATGGAAGGCGCGGATCGCGGGCTGGCGCGCGCGCGAGTGCCTTGCCTATCCCGAGCGCTCGACCAAGAACCCCGGCATGATCATGCCGCAAAAGGCGGTCGAGCGGCTGCACGCGCTCACCCACGCCCGCAAGCCGATCATCACCACCGAAGTCGGCCAGCACCAGATGTGGGCGGCGCAATATTTCGGCTTCGAGGACCCCAACAAGTGGCTCACCTCGGGCGGGCTCGGGACGATGGGCTATGGCCTCCCCGCGGCCATCGGCGCGCAGCTCGGCCATCCTGATGCGCTGGTGATCGACATCGCGGGCGAGGCGAGCATCCAGATGAACATCCAGGAACTCGGCACCGCGTCGCAATACCGCCTGCCGGTCAAGATTTTCATCCTTAACAACGAATACATGGGCATGGTCCGCCAGTGGCAGGAACTGACCTATGAGAGCCGCTATTCGAACAGCTACTCCGACAGCCTCCCCGATTTCGTGAAGCTCGCCGAAGCCTATGGCTGGAAGGGCATCCGCATCACCGAGGAACGCGAACTGGACGATGGCATCATGCGGATGCTCGACCACAATGGTCCGGTGATTGTCGACTGCCTCGTCGCGCAGGATGCCAACTGCCTGCCGATGATCCCGAGCGGCGCGGCGCACACCGAGATGCTTCTCTATGGCGACAAGGTCGACGGCACGATGGACGACGAAGCCAAGGCGCTGGTGTAGGAAAAGCTCATGCCAATGAAGATTGCCGAAGCGGCCTCCGAGCGCCACGTGCTCGCCGTCACCGTCGATAATGAGCCTGGGATCCTCGCCAAGATCACCGGGCTGTTCACCGCGCGCGGCTACAATATCGACAGCCTGACCGTGGCTGACATCAGCGAAGACCACGCGATCAGCCGCATCACCATCGTCACCAACGGCCCGCCGCAAGTGATCGACCAGATCGAGGCGCAGCTCGAGCGGCTGGTGCCGGTCCACAAGGTCACCGACCTCACCACCGCCGGCCCGCACGTCGAGCGCGAGTTGGCGCTGATCAAGGTCACCGGCACTGGCGAAAAGCGGGTCGAGGCGCTGCGCCTTGCGGACATCTTCCGCGCGCGGCCGGTCGATACCACCACCGAAAGCTTCATCTTCGAAATCACCGGCCCGCCCGACAAGGTCGACAGCTTCATCGCCCTGATGCGCGAGCTGGGGCTCGTCGAGGTCGGCCGCACCGGGATCGTGGGCATGATGCGCGGGGCTCAGGCCGTCTAACCGAATCCAACGAATACAATCTGCAAGAGAGAACACTGATGAAAGTCTATTACGACGCCGATGCCGATCTCAACCTGATCAAGCCCAAGAAGGTCGCGATCGTCGGCTACGGCTCGCAGGGCCACGCCCACGCCCAGAACCTGCGCGACAGCGGCGTCGCCGAAGTCGCCATCGCCCTGCGCGAAGGATCGGCGACCGCCAAGAAGGCGGAAGGCGCAGGCTTCAAGGTGCTCTCCAACACCGCCGCCGCGCAGTGGGCCGACATCATCATGATCCTCGCGCCCGACGAGCATCAGGCCGCGATCTGGGAGAATGACCTCAAGGGCCACATGAAGCCCGGCAGCGCGCTCGCCTTCGCCCACGGGCTCAACATCCACTTCGGCCTGATCGAGGCGCCCGCCGATATCGACGTCATCATGATCGCCCCCAAGGGCCCGGGCCACACCGTGCGCAGCGAATATGTGAAGGGCGGCGGCGTGCCGTGCCTCATTGCCGTCCACCAGGACGCGAGCGGCGCGGCGCATGACGTGGCCCTCGCCTATGCCTCGGCCGTCGGCGGCGGTCGCAGCGGGATCATCGAGACCAACTTCCGCGAGGAATGCGAAACCGACCTGTTCGGCGAGCAGGCGGTGCTGTGCGGCGGGATCACCCACCTTATCCAGGCCGGGTTCGAGACGCTGGTCGAGGCCGGTTACGCCCCCGAAATGGCCTATTTCGAGTGCCTCCACGAAACCAAGCTGATCGTCGACCTGCTCTATGAAGGCGGCATCGCCAACATGCGCTATTCGATCTCGAACACCGCCGAATATGGCGACATCACCACCGGCCCGCGCATCATCACCGATGAAACCAAGGCCGAAATGAAGCGCGTGCTGGCCGACATCCAGTCGGGCCGCTTCGTGAAGAACTTCGTGCTCGACAACCGCGCCGGCCAGCCCGAACTCAAGGCCGCCCGCAAGCAGGCCGCCGCGCACCCGATCGAACAGACCGGCGAGCGCTTGCGCGCCATGATGCCGTGGATCGCTGCCAACAAGCTGGTCGACAAGGCCAAGAACTGACGCCAAAGCAAGGGCCTGATGTTCGAAGGCCCGCGCATGAAACTGGTTTACGCGGCGATCGCCATCCTGTGGGTGGCGATCGTCGTGCATCTGGCGAGCACCCGCAAGGGGCCCGAGGATTTCGTCGTCACGGTCTCGCAGTCGCAAGTGCAGGCCTTCGCCCGCGAAAGGCTCGGGGCGATGCAGGCGCGATCTTTCGCGGAGCGGCTCGAGCTGTGCGCGATCATCTTCGAGGACAGCGAGGGCAAGCTCCAGTCCTCCGAAGTGCGCCCCGGCGACGAGGCGACCTGCGACCTCGAATATTTCGACGCGCCCGGCATGGCCCCGCTCGCCAGCATCCATACCCACGGCGCTTTCGATGAAGATTACGACAGCGAGGTGCCCTCGGTGATCGACCTTGAAGGCGACGTCGCGGACCAGATGGACGGCTATGTGGCAACGCCGGGCGGGCGGCTGTGGCGGGTCGACTGGGAGCGCGAGCGCGTCGTGCTGGTGTGCGGCGCGGGCTGTCTGGCGCAGGACCCCGCCTACCGTGCCTGCCCCGACGATACGGTCGCGGCGAGCTACTCCGGCGCGGAACTCGCCGCGCGCAGCCGTCGTCCTGTCCTGGAGTGCTGAGCCTTCGCGGGGGCGCAGGAACCCTGCGGTCGCCCGTGGATTTGAAACGCAACCCAAGGAGACACCCATGAAGCGTCACATCATCCCCGCCCTCGCGCTCGCCGCTGTCGGCCTCACCGCCTTTGCCCCGGCTCTCACCGCGCAAGGCGCGCCGCAGGTGCCGGGCGCGAAGGACCCCGCGCGCGTCACCGCCGGGTCCTATGCCGCCGATCCCAACCACTCGCTGATCGGGTGGGAGGTCAACCACTTCGGCTTCAACGATTATTACGGCCTGTTCGGCGATGTCGCGGGCAATCTCACCATCGATCCGGCCAACCCCAACGCCGCCAAGGTCGATGTGACGATCCCGGTCACCAATGTCACCACCGCGAGCAAGGGCCTGACCGATCACCTGCTGCGCCCCGGCAAGGACGGCGGCAAGCCCGACTTCTTCGGCCCCGCCCCGGCCCCTGCCCGCTTCGTCTCGACCTCGGTCAAGGCGGACGGAATGAAGGCCACCATCACCGGCGATCTGACGCTGAACGGCATCACCAAGCCCGTCACCTTCGAGGCCGAATTCACCGGCGCGGGCAACAACCCCTTCAGCAAGAAGGCGACCATCGGCTTCGAGGCGGAGACCGAGATCAAGCGCTCGGACTTCGGGATCGATGCCTACATCCCCTTCGTCAGCGACGAGGTTGAACTCGATATCAGCGTGGCGTTCGAGAAACAGTAAACCCCAAGGCGACTGGCGGGCCGCAAAGGGGAGGAGCCCGCCAGCCACCCATCATCGGGCCGGTCAGAGACCGAACCAGCCCGATCCGGTGTAAGTCTTGCCCGCCGGAATCTTCGCCCAATTGGGCCCGCCCTTGGCGATGAAGCCCGAAATGTCCTTGCGCCACTTGGCGCGGATGCCCTGATCGTAGTTCAAGTAGAGCTTGCCGCCGACGATGTCGTAGGCGGTCGGATCGCCCGGCGCGAGATAGCCCTGCGCGATCGCCCAAGCGCAATGCCCGCCATATTGCGGGGCGTAGGCGGCGGGATTGGCCTTGAAGGCGGCGGCGTTTTCGGCCGATGCGAAGCGCCATTCGGTGCCCTTCCAGCTCACCTTGAACTGCGCGCTGCCCTTCACCGGCTTGCCCTGTCCGCGGAAGTAGCTGACCGTGTCATAGCCCCCCACCGCGACATTGGCGCTCGCGGCATAGATCCCGCCATCGGCGAGCGCGGGAACGGGTGCGGCGAGGCCGAGCGGGGCGGCGAGCGCCGCGAGGGCGAGAAGCAGGCGGGCAGGTTTCATCGGTTCCATCCTTGTGCTGGGCCGCGCGCATCCATGCCGCAGGCCGGTCGCAGCGTCTTTCGCGCGCTCACCCTCATTGGTGACAGGGCCGCACAAAAATCGTCGACTTGCCGAAGCGAGTGCTTCAATGCTGCACCCCGTCATGCGCCTTTCCGACTGTCACAACATCGACGATTTCCGCAGGCTGGCGAAGGCAAGACTGCCCTTCCCGGTGTTCGACTATATCGACGGCGCGGCCGATGACGAGCTGACCAAGGCGCGCAACACCGCCGCCTTTGCCGGGGTCGATCTGGTGCCCGACGTGCTGGCAGGCGTGGCCGAGATCGACACCTCCTGCACCATCCTCGGGCGCAAGTCGGCCCTCCCTCTGATGCTCTCGCCCACCGCGGTGCAGCGCGCCTTCCACTGGGAGGGCGAGCGCGCCGTTGCCCGCGCGGCGGAGAAATACGGGCTGTGGTTCGGCATCTCGAGCCTCGCCACGCGCAGCATCGAAGAGATCGCCGCGCTCACCAGCGGCCCCAAGCTGTTCCAGCTCTATGTCCACAAGGACAAGGGCCTCAACGCCCACATGATCGAGCGCTGTCAGGCGGCGAAATTCGATGCGCTGGCGCTGACGGTCGACACCATCGTTTCGGGCAAGCGCGAGCGGTGCCTGCGCTCCGGCTTCACCACACCGCCGCGCTTCACTCCGCGCGCGGTGTGGAGCTACGCCACCCGCCCCAAGTGGACGCTCGACTACGTGCTGCGCGAGAAATTCCGACTCCCCAACCTCGACACCCACGTGACCGAGGGATCGGGCAAGGCCGTCAGCATCGCCGAATATTTCAACACCATGCTCGACACCGCGATGGACTGGGACACCGCCGCGCGGATCCGGCAGGACTGGGGCGGCACCTTCGTATTGAAGGGCATCATGAGCGCGGGCGACGCGCGGCGGGCGGTCGAGATCGGGGCGGATGCGATCATGATCTCGAACCACGGCGGACGCCAGCTGGACGGCAGCCGCGCACCCTTCGACCAACTGCCCGAGATCGTCGATGCGGTCGGCGGCAAGATCGAGATTATCTGCGACGGCGGCATCCGGCGCGGCACCCATGTCCTCAAGGCCCTGTGCAGCGGCGCCACTGCCGCCTCGGGCGGGCGGCTCTATCTCTATGCGCTGGCCGCCGCCGGGCAGGCCGGGGTCGAGCGCGCGCTCGGCATCCTCAAGGACGAGATCGAGCGCGGGATGCGGCTGATGGGGGTCACCAGTATCGACCAGCTCACCCCCGATCGCATCCGCCAGCGGCACTAATAGGCACGCGTGTCATAAACCGGTAACGCAAGGGGCGTTTGGGCGGGCACGCTCGAAATCAGGGGATCCGACACAATGACCACCGCGCGCGCCTTCGCTTTTACTCTGCCCGCTCTGGTCCTCCTGCTCACCGCCTGCGGGAGCGAGCAGGACGAGCCCGGCAATGACGCCGACAGCTTTGCCGCGCGCATCGGCAAGGGCGAGGCGACGCCGGGAGCGGGCGGCGTCCCCGTGGCCAACGGCACGGTCGCGCCGACCGTCGCCCAGCCCTTGCCCGGCGCGGCGCCCGGTGCCTATGCCCCCGGCACGCTCACCGACCCGGCCTCGAAGACCTGCGGCGCGCCGCTGATGGGGCCCTTCATCGGCAAGCTCGCCGATCAGGCCACCCGCGCCGAGATCGCCAAGATGCTGGGCCGCACCGACAATCTGCGCTTCGTGACCTTCGGCAGCACCGCCAACGTCAACCCCGATCCGACCAATCCGCGCCTCTCGATCATGCTCGATGCGCAGAACATCATCCGCGACGCGCGCTGCGGATAGCACAAGAGCCAATCCCGGCTTGCGCTCGGCGCAATAATCGCACAAAGGCTTGGGCATGATCGGACACGGACTTGCGCTGCTTCGACTTATGCGCCCTTGGGCGTAGGTAGCCGCGCGTCAGACGCCTGCGGCACCGCTCCCAAGGGTAACTGCCGCAGCCTGACCTATTCGTTCTGACGACGAGCTTCCCATCATGCCCATGCTCAAGCATCCTTCCGCCAAGTATCGCCCCTTCGGCCAGATCGACCTGCCGAACCGCCAGTGGCCCTCGAAGCTGATCGAGAAGGCCCCGCGCTGGCTCTCGACCGATCTGCGCGACGGCAACCAATCGATCATCGACCCGATGGACGCGGTGAAGAAGCGCCGCTTCTTCGACCTGCTGGTCGAGGTGGGCCTCAAGGAAATCGAGGTCGGCTTCCCCAGCGCAGGCGCGACCGAGTTCGATTTCATCTCGGGGCTGGTGAAATCCGATGCGATCCCTGATGACGTGATCGTGCAGGTGCTCACCCAAAGCCGCGAGGACCTGATCCGGACCAGCTTCGCCAGCCTCGAAGGCGCGCGCGCGGCCATCGTCCATCTCTACAACGCCGTGAGCCCCGCCTGGCGCGACATCGTGTTCCGCATGAGCAAGGACGAGGTGAAAGCCATCGCCGTCGCGGGCGCCAAGGTGATGCGCGATGAAGCCGCCAAGTATCCCGGCACCGACTGGCACTTCCAGTATTCGCCGGAGACCTTCTCGACCGCCGAACTCGATTTCAGCATCGAGGTCTGCGCCGCGGTGATGGAGGTGCTCCAGCCCACGCCCGAGCACCCGATCATCCTCAACCTCCCCGCCACGGTCGAAGCGGCGACGGCCAATATCTACGCCGACCAGATCGAGTATTTCGGCCGCCACCTGCCGAACCGCGAAAGCGCGGTCCTGTCCTTGCACACCCACAATGACCGCGGCACCGGCGTCGCGGCGGCAGAACTGGGGCTCATGGCCGGTGCCGACCGCGTCGAGGGCTGCCTGTTCGGCAATGGCGAGCGCACCGGCAATTGCTGCCTCGTGACGATGGCGCTCAACCTCTATACGCAGGGCGTCGACCCGGAGCTCGATTTCTCGGACATCGACCGGGTGATCGAGACCGTCACCTATTGCAACGACCTCCCCGTCCACCAGCGCCACCCCTATGGCGGGGAGCTGGTCTACACCGCCTTCAGCGGTAGCCATCAGGATGCGATCAAGAAGGGCTTCGAAGCGCGCGAAACCCAGAACGACGAGCTGTGGCGCGTGCCCTATCTCCCCATCGACCCGGCCGATCTCGGGCGCAGCTACGAGGCGGTGATCCGGGTCAATTCGCAGTCGGGCAAGGGCGGCTTCGCCTGGGTGCTGGAGAAGGATCAGGGCCTGAAGCTCCCCAAGAAAATGCAGGCCGATTTCTCCCGCCATGTCCAGCATATGGCCGACGAACTCGGCCGCGAACTCAATGCCGGCGACATCTGGGACGCCTTCCGCAAGGCTTACCACGTCAAGATCCACCCCAAGCACTTCCAGCTTGTCCGCTACGAGGAAAGCCGCGCCGCCGATGGCACGCGGATCTTCGCGGGCACCATCGCGGTCGAGGGGGCCGAGCAATCGGTCTCGGGCCGGGGCAATGGCCTCATCTCTTCGGTGATGGGCACGCTGCGCGAGGCTTTCGGGGTCGATCTCGAGGTGGTCGACTACACCGAACACGCGCTGGGTGCTGGCACCGATGCGCGCGCGGCGGCCTATCTCGAATGCCGCGCCGCTGATGGCCGCACCATCTGGGGCTGCGGGATCGACGAGGACATCGCCACCGCGAGCGTGCGCGCAGTGCTCTCCGCCGCCAATTCGGCCGTCGCCCGCAGCGCCTGACCCCGATTCCCTCTGGCACGCGCGGGGCAAGGTGGTATCACTCTGCCCCTCGCGGCTTGCCGCGCGGCCTTGGGGGAGGGAAACAGATGCGTTCGATGATTGCCGTTGTCCTGTTGCTGAGCGCCTCGCCGCTCGCAGCGCAAATCGCCACGCCGCAGCGGCCGGTGACCGATCCCAGGAGCCTCGAATCCCCCGCCAACCCCGAGGCGCGCGAAGTGCCGCTCGAGGATATCGGCAATTCGCGCGGGATCGCCGGGGTGACGTGGAGCGTCGACGGCAAGCACATCTTCGTTTCGACCAACTTGACCGGGCGCTACAACATCTGGCGCACTGACGCGGACGGCAGCTGGCCGCTGCAGATGACCCAGTCGGACGAGACCCAGACCGGGCTCGCCGCCTCGCGTGACGGCAAGTGGCTCTATTTCCGGCAGGACGCGGGGGGCGACGAGTATTACGACATCTTCCGCGTGCCCACGGGAGGCGGCGCGGTGGAGCAGGTGACGCGCACTCCCGATTTGAGCGAGGCCGCTTTGGTGCCCGGCGGCGCGGACGGGCTGATCGCGCTGTCAGTCAAGAAGAAGAGCGAGGCGCAGGCCAACCTCGCCGTGCTCGCGCCCGACGGCACGGTGCGCGTGCTGACCGCCGAGGCTGACCCCAATTTCGGCTGGAGCCCGCGGGTCTGGGCGGACGGCGGCAAGACCATCTTCGCCAACCGCGAGAACATCGATTCGACCGCGAGCGAAATCTGGCGCGTCGATGTCGCCACCGGCAAGGCGACCCGCGTGCTGGGCAAGGACGACACGATCTACGCCATCGCCGACGTCAGCGCCGACGGGAAGTGGCTCGCGGTCACCACCAACGAGCGCACGGGCCGCATGCAGGCCGGGCTCTACGCGCCGGCCTCGGGCGAGTGGAAATGGCTGAAGCCGATCGTCTGGGACCAGTCCGCGCTGCGCTTCACCCGCGACGGCAAGGCGCTGCTGGTCGAGAGCAGCGACGATCTGCGCAGCCGACTGGTCAAGGTCGATCTGGCCACCGGCGCGGAGACGCCGCTCAAGCTGCCGCAGGGGATCAACTACACCTCGGCCGCCGAACCGCGTTCGCCTGACGGCACGTCGCTGCTGGTGGTCAACATGGCCGCCAACGTGACAGGCGAATTGAACCGCTATGACCTTGCCACCGACACCGTCACGCCGGTCACCCGGCTCGCGCTGGCCAGTGTCCGGCCCGAAGTGCTCGCGACCTCGCAGCAGGTGACCTACAAGAGCTTCGATGGCACGCTGATCAGCGCTCTCGTCACCATGCCCGCCAACCTCGCGCGCGACGGGAGCAACCCCGCGATTGTCATCCCCCACGGCGGGCCCACGGGCAAGACCGACGACTATTTCGACGACATCGCCGCCGCGCTCGCGAGCCGGGGCTACATCATCATCGCCCCCAACTTCCGCGGATCGACCGGCTACGGCAAGGACTTCCAGGCCGCCAACTACAACGACCTCGGCGGCGGCGACCTCAAGGACACCATCGCGGCCAAGCAGTTCCTCGTCGCCAGCGGCTATGTCGACCCCAAGCGCGTCGGCATCTTCGGCGGCTCCTACGGCGGGTTCATGACGCTGATGGCGCTCGGCAAGACGCCCGACGAGTTCGCCGCGGGTGTCCAGTGGTTCGGGATCATCAACTGGCGCACCATGTACCGCGACATGGACGAGGTGCTCAAAGCCTACCTCCGCAGCCTGATGGGCACGCCCGAGGAGAACCCCGAGGGCTACGACCGCGCCTCGCCGCTCACATACATCGCCAACGCCACGGCGCCGCTGCTCAGCCTCCAGGGCGAAAACGACATCCGCGTCCCGCGCGGCCAGGCGCAGGAGGTCGAGGACATCCTCAAGGCCAAGGGGCGCACGGTCGAGACGGTGTTCTATCCGCTCGAGGGCCACGGCTTCAGGAAGCGCGAGAACCAGCTCGATTCGTTGAAGCGCACGGTCGAATGGTTCGATCGCTACCTCAAGCCGCAAGCGGGCAAATGACCGGACTGGACAGCGCCCCGCCGCTCGCCGCCGCGCCGCTACCGCGACCGCAGGCGCGCGGCGATCTCGGCTGGGCCGACCTTCGCGCGGCGCTCGTGGCGGGCTGGCGCGACTTTCTCGCCATGCCGCGCTTCGGACTGTTCTTCGGCGGGGTCTATGTGCTCACGGGCCTTGCCATCGGGTGGGCGACGCTCGCCGGGGGCAGCCCGACCTGGCTGATCCCCGCCATCGCCGGCTTCCCGCTGGTCGCGCCTTTCGTCGCCGTCGGCCTCTACGAGGCAAGCCGCTGCCGCGCCGCGGGTGCGCCGCTGACATGGCGCGCGGTGCTCGGGGCGCTGAAGGGCCACGGCGACGACCAGATCCTGTCGATGGGCGTGATCGTCTTCGTCGCCTTCTCGTTCTGGATGATCGTCGCCCACGCGATCTTCGCAATCTTCGTGGGCGAGAGCGGGATGGGCCGCGACCCGCTCGCCGCCCTGATGACGCGCGAGGGGCTGGCGATGCTCGCCGTGGGCAGCGCGGTCGGCGGGGCGATGGCCTTCGCCTTCTATGCCATGACCGTCATCAGCCTGCCGCTGCTGGTCGACCGGCGCCACGATTTCCTCACCGCGATCATCGCCAGCCTTGCCGTAGTGCGGCGCAATTTCGCGGTAATGGCGGGCTGGGCGGCGATCATCGCCGGGCTGCTGTTCGTCGCGATGCTGCCAGGCTTTCTCGGGCTGATGGTGGCGCTGCCGGTGCTGGGCCATGCGACCTGGCACCTATATGTGCGCGCGGTGGCCTAGCGCCTACTTCGCCTTCTTGCGCGCGCGCAGGCTGGCGAGCCGTTTTTCCGCGCTCTCCAGCCCCGGTGCGCCGGGCACGAGGATCGGCTCGAAAGGCTTCTGGAGGCTGCCGACCCCTGCCACCTGCTGGCCCGCGATGTAGGAATTCTGCCAGGCTGCCAGACGATAGGCCTGCTCGGCCTTGCCCCAGTCCTGCGCCACCCCGCGCCCTTCCTCGAAGCGGATGCCGAGTTCGAGCAGCGCCGGTTTGTGGTCCATCCCCGACAGCCTGGCGAGGTGCGGCAGAGGGAGGCTCGCGCAGGGCACATTGACCGGCTTTGCGCCGCCCGCGCTCCACGGGCATCCCCCCGCAACCGACAGGGGCGAAGCCAGCGCCGCATCGAGCCGCGCCTGTTCCTCGGCCGACACGGGCGTGCGGGTGGAAATGCCCATATATTGCCGCACCGCGCAGCCGCTCAGCCCCAGCATCGCCGCCGCCAGCAATGCCGTTTGCGCGATCCGCTTCATCCCCGATGCCCCCCTAATTCGGCAATGACGCCCATCGCCCGTGCCGCTACACCTTGACCCGCGACACAATCGACGCCGCGCATTTCCCGAGGCTGAACAACGGCCCGGCGGCGCAAGGGAGAGAGACATGACCGAAGAAATTCTGGAACCCGATCTGCCGATCATCGATCCCCACCACCACCTGTGGGACCTGCGCGCGCTGGTGGGGATGTTCCCCGAGCCGCATCACCCCTTCATCGCCGCCATCGCGCCGCACGCGCATTACACCTTCGACCAGCTCCACGCCCACATGACGAGCGGCCACAACATCGTCGCCACGGTCTTCATGGAGTGCGGCGCCTTCTACAACGCCGCCTATGGCGATGCGCTCAAGGTGGTCGGCGAGGTCGAATATGTGAACGGCGTCGCGGCGCAATCGGCGAGCGGGCTCTATGGCCCGGCGCGTTATTGCGCCGCAATCGTGGGCCACGCAGACCTGTCGCGCGGGGCCGCTGCGGGCGAGGTGCTCGATGCGCTGGCAGCCGCCTCGCCGCGCTTCCGGGGCATCCGCCACGCCGCCGCGTGGGACAAGGACGCGAGCGTGCTCGGCGCGCCGTTCCACCATCCTGAAGGCCTTTACCGCGACGCGACCTTCCGCGAGGGCTTTGCCGAGCTCGGCAAGCGCGGCCTCACCTTCGATGCCTGGCTGCTCGAGCCGCAGCTGCCCGACGTGATCGATCTCGCGCGCGCCTTTCCCGATCAGCCGATCTGCCTCGACCATGTCGGCACGCCCGTGGGGCTCGGCAGCTACAAGGGCACCTTGCACGAACGCTTCGACGAATGGCGCCGCAATATCCGCGAACTCGCCAAGTGCGAGAATGTCGTCGTCAAACTCGGCGGGCTCGCCATGGCCTTCTGCGCCCTGCCCGAGGACGGCCCTTGCGCCGGACACTCCTCCGAACACCTCGCCGCCCTGTGGCGCCCCTATATCGAGACCTGCATCGAGGCCTTCGGGCCCACCCGCGCGATGTTCGAGAGCAATTACCCGGTCGACTACTGGGGCGCGGACTATGCGGTGCTGTGGAACGCCTTCAAGCGCCTCGCCCGCAGCGCCAGCGCCGAGGAAAAGGCGGCGCTCTTCGCAGGCACGGCGGCGCGGTTCTACGAGATCGAGGACGTGCTGGCTTAGGGCACTTTCCTACAGCGCCCGACACGAGATATGAATGCGCTTGCACGCTTTCCGTGCCTGGTGGGCGGCGAGGAAAGAAAACGCCGCGCACAGTGTCAACTTCGATTTCCACTCACATCCATATGATTTTCATCGATAATTCCTGTAGGAATGCGAAGTTTACAGTGTCAACTTTGTAAACTTCGCCCCTCCCCCGGCCCGATAGAAAAGACACTTGGCACACCCGGAACCGCCGCTAGAGACGCGTGTTTGGACAAGAGTTTTAAGGAGAAACCGATGCCCCTTCCCGCCCCCTTCGATCGCCTGCGCCTGCCGCTGATCGGATCGCCGCTGTTCATCGTCTCGGGCCCCGAGCTGGTGATCGCGCAGTGCAAGGCGGGGATCATCGGCAGCTTTCCGGCGCTGAACGCGCGGCCGCAGTCGCAGCTCGACGAGTGGCTCCACCAGATCACCGAGGAGCTGGCCGCGCACAACCGCGCCAACCCCGATCGTCCCGCCGCACCCTTCGCGGTCAACCAGATCGTCCACAAGACCAACGACCGCGTCGATGCCGACATGGCCACTTGCGAGAAGTGGCAGGTGCCGATGATCATTACCTCGCTCGGCGCGCGCGAGGACATCTACACCGCCGTGCGCAACTGGGGCGGCGTGACGATGCACGACGTCATCAACAACCGCTTCGCCCACAAGGCGATCGAGAAGGGCGCGACGGGCCTCATCCCGGTGGCGGCGGGCGCTGGCGGGCACGCTGGCGCGCTCTCGCCCTTCGCCTTGATGCAGGAAATCCGCGAGTGGTTCGACGGGCTCGTGGCGCTCTCGGGCGCGGTCGGGCACGGGGCAACGATCCTGGCAGCTCAGGCCCTGCGCGCCGACTTCGCCTATGCCGGCAGCGCCTTCATCGCCACCAGGGAGGCGAATGCGACCGACGGCTACAAGAACGGCATCGTCGAGGGTTCGTCGGAAGGGATCGTCTACACCAACCTCTTCACCGGGGTGCACGGCAACTACCTGCGCTCCTCGATCGAGGCGGCGGGGATGGACCCCGACAACCTTCCCGAGAGCGATCCGAGCAAGATGAACTTCGGCAGCGGCGGCAACACCAAGGCCAAGGCGTGGAAGGACATCTGGGGCTCGGGCCAGGGGATCGGGACGATCAAGGAGGTCGGCACGGTCGAGGATCTCGTCGCCCGCTTCGAGCGCGAGTATCACGAAGCCAAGGCGCGGCTCGCGGGCAATTCGGGCTACACTTCTTGGGCGGCGATGGCCGAGGCGGCGGAGTAGCTTACTCGGCCGCCCACAGGGCCTCGGCCATGGCATCGAGCTCGGCGAAGTCGAAGCCGGTGCCGAGCGGGTCGTTGCGATTGAGCACCACGCGGCGCCGTTCGGCAAGAAGCTGGCGGCGCAGCGCGGACTGAAGCAGGTGGAGCCGCATCAGCGCCTCCATCAGCGCCGCCTCGTCGTCGTGAAGCCGGAGGTGGGCCCAGCGCGCCTCGATCCGGCCGACGCGGGCGATCACCACCTCGTTGTAGCGCGGGTGGGGCCCGCGGTGGAGCGGCATCCCGCTGCGGACCGAGGCAGCTTCGGTGGCGGGGAGCAGCAGCCCGTTGCGGCGGAAGTCGTCGAAGCCGACGTTGACGCGGCCCACCTCGGCGAACATCCGGCCGAAGCAGCGCTGCGAGAGAAGCTGGTGGGGGAGCAGGTGGTGGCGCTGGAGACCGGGGTTGTACTCCGGCGAGCCCCGCGCGTTGACCGAGCGGAAGGCGATGATGGTCAGGCTATGCGATTGACCCCAGTTCCCCATCCCTACTCACGCCACACGCTGATCAGGGCCCGGCTGCGTGAGGGGCGCAGCACTAGACGCGAACCGTCGGGGGCGATGATGCGGTCATCCTCGTTGAGCCCACCGGCGAGCACGAGGTGGTTGACGAGGCGGATGCCGAGCCGGGTGGCGGCCACGCGGTCGGCGCTGAGCGGGGGCTCGATCCGGAGCTCCTGCCCGATCCAGAAGGCGAGGCCCACGCTCTCGAGCGCGGCGTCGGCGGTGGCGGTGAAGGCGGTGAGGCCGAGCGCGGGGAACGGCCCGCCGTCGAGCCAGGCGCTGGTGACGGATTCGAAGTATCGCCGCCCGATCGCGGTCGCCGCGGGGCCCCAGGCCACCGCGAGCACGTCTTCGAACTGGCGCACGATGTCGCAGCCCAGCGCCAGCAGCTCGCGCATCAGCGGCAGGCTGGCGGCCCCCTCGGCGAGATGCGGGCCGGGGCGCAGCACCATCGCCTCGTATTCGCCGGGCGTGGGCAGCGCGGGCAGATCGAAGCGGTGCGCGAGGCCGGGAAAGGCGCTGGCGGGCCCGGGAGCAAGGCCGCTGAGATCGAAGGTCAGCCCCTCGCGCAGCAGCTCGATCCATGCAAGCTGCCCCGGCCAGACCGCTTCGTCACCGGCCGGCGGGGTCTCGGCGGCGTGGCCCGCGGCCGGATCATGGCTCACGCTGACCGCCGGCAGCCGGCCGGCAAGGGCCTTGACCGCGTGCCGGTCCGGCCGTTTGCCCTTGGCAAACAGCAGGTGCAGCTCGGCGTGATGAGCGCGCTGCGACTGTGAAATTGTCAGGCTCCCCTCACATGCGGCCCGGAAGATGCCATTACCCCTGCGATCCATTTGGCGCGTTTGCGGAAACTCGTCGAGTCCCCAAACGGCACACCCGTCCCGTTTTGGAGCAATCCCTAGAACAGTCCGAGCCGCAGCCCTTCCGCTAGAGCCGCGCCGGTTTCGCGCGCCTGAACGAGCGCGGCATGGGGCACGGTCTTGGGCGCGGCGATCGCCTCGGGGGTCTGCGCGGCAAGGTTGACGATGACGGGCGGCGCCACCCGCTTCAGCCGCCATCCGGTGGCAATCCGGTCGATCTGGCGCTGGGCCCCCTCCCCGTCCGATCCCGCCGCGATCAGCGTCGCATAGGCCCGCCCCTCGACCTGCCCGAGCAGCGGATAATAGGCGCGGTCGAAGGCCTCCTTCATCAGCCCGCTCATGCTGCCGAGGTTCTCGGGGCAGACGAAGATGTAGCCATCGGCGGCGAGCAGCATCGCGGGCTCGGCTTCCCCTGCGCCGACCAGCCATGCGGCCGGCCCCGCCCCCTCGGCCGCCGCGCGCGCCAGCGCCGCGCTCGCGCCGGTGCGGCTGTGCCACAGGATCATGAGGCGGGGTTCCGGGGCCATCGCCGCAAAGGCTTCCGCGCGCACCTGTCGATTGTCAACCGCGCCCACCTGTCGGTGGAGAAGCCTTTGCGCTATCGCCAGACCATGGCCACCCGCCCGCTCACCCCCCCTTCGTCCGGTCTCGGCGCCCCGGTGCTCGGCGTTGCCACCTCGCTTTCGGGCAAGGCGTGGCGCTGGCGCGGGGGGAACATGGAGCTAGGCGAGGATATCGGCGGCCTCGACCATTCGATCCTCGACCAGCTGCTGCTGACCCGCGGCGTCGCCGAGGACGACCTCGCCCGCCACGCCGCACCCACCTTGCGCGCATTCCTGCCCGACCCTTCCACCTTCCGCGACATGGACGCGGCCGCCGCGCGCCTTGCCGATGCGGTCACCGCGCAGGAGCGGGTGACGATCTACGGCGACTACGATGTCGACGGCGCGACCAGCGCCGCGCTGCTGGTCGAGCTGCTGCGGCAGTTGGGACTGGCGGCGGACTACTACATCCCCGACCGCCTGCTCGAAGGCTACGGCCCCTCGGGAGAGGCGCTGGTGAAACTTGCGACAAGCGGCTCGCAGCTGATCGTCACCGTCGATTGCGGCGCGATGGCGCACGAGGCGCTCGGCATGACGAGGGCTGCGGGCGTCGACGTGATCGTGGTCGACCACCACAAGTGCTCGCCCGAGCTCCCTCCTGCCCACGCGCTGGTCAACCCCAACCGCCTCGACGAGAGCGACCTTGGCGCGGCCCACGGCCATCTGGCAGCGGTGGGCGTCGCCTTCCTGCTCGGCGTCGCGCTGGTGCGCGAGCTGCGGGCGCGCGGGTGGTTTGCGGGCGGCCGCCGCGAGCCCGATCTGATGGGCCTGCTCGATCTCGTCGCGCTCGGCACGGTTGCCGATGTCGCCGCGCTCCACGGCCTCAACCGCGCCTTCGTGGCGCAGGGTTTGAAGGTGCTCGCCCGGCGCGAGCGGATCGGAATGGCGGCGCTGATGGACGCGAGCCGGCTTAATCGCGCGCCGCAATGCAGCGACCTCGGCTTCGCGCTCGGCCCGCGCATCAATGCCGGCGGGCGGATTGGCGAATCGACTTTGGGCGTGCGCCTGCTCACCACCACCGACCCCGAGGAAGCCCGCGCCATTGCCGCGCAGCTCTCGCAGCTGAACGAGGAGCGCCGCGCGATCGAGGCCATGGTGCAGGAGGCCGCCGAGGCGCAACTTGCGGGCCAGCACAACATGGCGGTGCAGGTGCTCAGCGGGCATGGTTGGCATCCCGGGGTGATCGGGATCGTCGCGGGGCGGATCAAGGAGAAGACCGGGAAGCCCGCTGTGGTGATCGCGCTCGACGAGGCGCAGGGCAAGGGCTCGGGCCGCTCGATCAGCGGGGTCGACCTCGGCGCCGCGATCATCGCCGCCCGCGAGGCCGGGCTGCTGGTGGCAGGCGGCGGGCACGCGATGGCGGCGGGGCTCACCATCGATCCCGCACGGCTGGCGGATTTCGCGGGCTTTCTCGACGAACGCCTCGCCCGCGATGTCGAGCGCGCGCGGGCCGGGGCGGCGATGCTGCTCGACCTCGCCCTCGCGCCGGGCGGGCTGGTCCCCGAGCTGGTCGAGACGCTCGAGGCCGGCGGCCCCTACGGCGTCGGCTGGCCCGCGCCGCGCATCGCCGTGGGGCCGGTGCGGATCGTCAAGGCGGATATCGTCGGCAAGGATCACGTCCGCCTGATCGCGGCGGGCAATGACGGCCGGAGCTTCAAGGCGATCGCCTTCCGCGCGGCGGAAAGCGAGATGGGCCAGACCCTCCTCCACCGCCATCAGGGCCGCCGCTTCCACCTCGCCGGACGCGCGAAGATCGACGACTGGGGCAACCGCCCTGCGGCCGAATTGCAGCTGGAAGACGCCGCCTTCGCCGATTGAGAGGCGCAAGCGATTTTTTCTCGCAAACGAGGCTTGACCGTCCCGAAACACCCCCCTAAAGGCGCGCTCTCGCAATCGCGACGGCCCCTTCGTCTAGCGGTTAGGACGCGGCCCTTTCACGGCTGAAACACGGGTTCGATTCCCGTAGGGGTCACCATCTCTCTCCCGAGAGAATGGCAGACGGGGCGGCAGGCTTCAGGCCTTGCCGCCCTTTCCATTTGCACGCGCCGCGCTCAGCCCCGCTCCGCGCACCCTTCCCTCGCCCGCCGCCAGCCTGTAAGGCGGCCCGCATGGGCAGCAGCCAGAACATTCCCGTCGCCGGTATCCTGCTTGCGGCGGTGACCTTCGTGGCGCTGCTGATGCTGGGCACCGATCTCGTCATCGCCGCCGCGGTGCTGACGGTGTGGGTGGGATCGCTGCTTGTCGCCGCCGGCCGTCCGCCCGAGCCGGCCAAGCCCAAGACCCGGCCCCGCCTCACGCTCGAATCGATCAGCGATCTGGTCGAGCATTCCTCGATTCCCCTCCTCATCACCGATCGCAACACCATCGCGCTCGCCAACCGTGCGGCGCGAAAGATGCTCGGGCCGCATGTCGTCGGCCAGGACGCCCGCGTCGCGCTGCGCCAGCCCGAGGCGATCAGCCTGCTGGGCGAGAGCCATCAGGGCGAGGCGATCGTGCGCGGCCTCGTGCGGCGCGGGGACATCTGGCAGATCAGCCGCCAGACGATCGACGAGCGCCTCGCGATGCTCGAATTCATCAACCAGACCGCCGAGGCCGACATTAGCCGCGCGCACACCGATTTCGTCGCCAATGCCAGCCACGAATTGCGCACCCCGCTCGCCGCGATCCTCGGCTATGTCGAGACCTTGCAGGAAGACGACGGGTCGATCGACACGCCGGTCGCCAAGAAGTTCCTCGGCATCATCGAGCGCGAGGCCAAGCGGATGCAGGCGCTGGTGAGCGACCTCATGAGCCTCAGCCGGGTCGAGGCCGAAAAGCACGACCTGCCCACGACGCGCATCGATCTCGCCTCGCTGGTCGAGCGCGCGGCGCGCGATGCGGCCGGGCCCCAGCGCGGCGACCGACTCGCGATCGCTCTCGATGCCGAACCGGTGGTGCTCGGCGATCTCCAGCAGCTCGAGCAGGTGGTGCGCAACCTCGTCGACAATGCGCTCAAATACGGCGCGGCCGAGGGGACGGTGCAGGTGATGCTCGATCTGGCGCAGGGCGATCTGGCGCGGATCGCGGTGACCGACGAGGGCGAAGGCATCGCGCCCGAGCAGATCCCGCATCTCACCCGCCGCTTCTACCGCACCGATCCGGGCCGCAGCCGCGCCTCGGGGGGAACGGGGCTCGGCCTTGCGATCGTGAAGCACATTGTGGAACGCCACCGCGGGCGGCTCGACATCACCAGCGAACTGGGCAAGGGCACCCGCGTGGTGGTGCGTCTGCCCCTTGCCGAAGCCGATCCGCCCGAACCTGCACCCCTGCCCGAAGGCGAAGCCGAGGGCCCCGTCGCCGAGCAAACCGAACAGTTGTCATAAACCTGTCTTATTTTTTCAACATGGCGCGGCCATGGCGTTGGGGCCGGTTGGCGCGGAGGGGACCGCGCCTCCCATTTCTCGGCCCGATCGACCAACGCGCGCTCCCAGAGGGATAACAAAGGCTGTTCATGTCGCCGATCACGCTGATCCTGATTGCTTTGGGCCTGGGCCTCGTCGGCTGGCTGGCGGGCCGTGCCAAGGCGTGGGGCTTCCAGTCGAGTGACGCGGCAGAGCGCCCCGCATCGCGTCCGATCTATCACGCCTGGTATGTCGCTCTGTGGGTGGTGCTGCCGGTGCTCGCCTTCGTGGCCGCCTGGTCGGTGATCGCGCCGAATCTGGTGATGCAGACCGTGCTCGCCTCGCCCGAGGCGCAGAACCTCTCCGGTTTCGGCTTCGAGCGTGACGCCTTCCTCGGCGAGGCCCGCGCAGTGGCGCTGGGGCAGGCGCCCGGCGTCTTCAACAACGAGGCCGAGCCGCTGATCGCGCCGTTCCGCGAGGCCTTTGCCCGTTACAACACCATCGGCATCATCGTCACCGTGCTGATCGCCCTTGTCGGCGGCGCCTTCGCCTTCCTGCGGCTCGCCCCGCAATTCGGCGCGCGCACCCGGGTCGAGCGGACGGTGCTGACGATCCTGCTGCTCGCCTCGCTGGTCGCGATCCTGACCACGCTCGGCATCTTTGCCAGCCTCGTGTTCGAGACCGTGCGCTTCTTCGGCATGGTCTCGCCGATCGATTTCCTGTTCGGCACCATGTGGGGGCCCGACACGATGGGCTCGCCCGATGCGGTCGATCCCTCGCGGTATGGCGCCGTGCCGCTGTTCTGGGGGACGATCTTCATCGGCGCGATCATCGCGATGGTGGTGGCGATCCCGCTCGGGCTGATGAGCGCGATCTACCTCACCCAATATGCCGATCCGCGGGTGCGCGCGTGGATCAAGCCGCTGCTCGAGCTGCTCGCGGGCGTCCCCACCGTGGTCTACGGCTATTTCGCCGCGCTCACCCTCGCCCCGATGATCCGCAACGCCGCCGTGGCGCTGGGCGCAACCAACGCCTCGACCGAGAGCGCGCTGGCGGCCGGGATCGTGATGGGGGTGATGATCATCCCCTTCGTCTCCTCGATGGCCGACGATTCGATGGCCGCGGTTCCCGGCGCGATGCGTGACGGCAGCCTCGCGATGGGGGCGACCAAGTCCGAGACGATCCGCCGTGTGCTGTTCCCCGCCGCCCTGCCGGGCATTGTCGCGGGCATCATGCTCGCGGTCAGCCGCGCAATCGGCGAAACGATGATCGTCGTCATGGCCGCCTCGCAGGCCGCCAATCTCACCGCCAACCCGCTGGAGCCGATCTCGACCGTGACGGTCCAGATCGTCAACCTCCTGACCGGCGAGCAGAGCACCGACCACCCCGCGACCCTCAGCGCCTATGCGCTGGGCTTCGTGCTGTTCATGGTGACGCTCGGGCTCAACTTCATCGCCCTGCGCGTCGTCAAGCGCTTCCGGGAGGCCTACGAATGAGCAGCATCCCCATGGACAGCATCGCAGCCTCAGCGCCCGAGGCGCAGCCCCTCGGCCCGACCCGCACCCCGGCCTTCGAGGCACGTCTTGCCAAGCGCTACCGCGCCGAGCGCAACTTCCGCCTGCTCGGCCTTGGCGCGGTCGCCTTCTCGGTCGCAGTGCTGGTGTTCCTGCTCGGCAACATGCTGCTGAACGGCATCGCCGGCTTCCAGCGTCCCGAGCTCGCGGTGACGATCAACTTCCCCGACAGCGGCATCACCGGTGACGCCACCTCGCTGACCGCGCCGACCGCCGGGCAGACGCTCGAGATGCAGGGGCTGCCGAAGATCGTGACGAGCTTCGCCGAAGCGCAGCTCGGTGCCGAGGCCGCGCAGGCCATCGCCCCGGATGCCTGGCGCGACGTTGCCGCGGCGCTGGCCGAGGACCCGTCGCTGATCACCCGCAGCGAGACCTTCAATCTGCCGACCAACTCCGCGCTGGGCAGCGCCTTGCAGGGCGAAGGCACGCCCGAGATGCAGGCGCTCGCCAAGAAGCTTTCCGCCGAGGGCAAGCTGGCGCGCAACTGGGACTGGGGCTTCCTCGCCCGCTCCGATGCCACCACGCCGCAATCGGTCGGCATCTGGGGCGCGCTCAAGGGCTCGATGCTGACCATGCTGGTGACGCTGGTGCTGGCCTTCCCGATCGGGGTGCTCTCGGCGCTCTACCTCGAGGAATATGCGCCGCGCGGCCGCTGGACCGACATCATCGAGGTCTCGATCAGCAACCTTGCCGCGGTGCCCTCGATCATCTTCGGCCTGCTCGGCCTGTCGCTGTTCCTCACTGCCTTCCCGAGCCTGCGTTCGGCCCCGATCATCGGCGGCATGACCCTCGCGCTGATGACCATGCCCGTGATCGTCATCTCGGGGCGCAACGCGATCAAGGCCGTACCGCCCTCGATCCGTGACGGCGCGCTGGCGATCGGCGCCTCGCCGGTGCAAGTGGTGTTCCACCACGTGCTGCCGCTGGCCCTGCCCGGGATGCTCACCGGCACGATCATCGGCATGGCCCGCGCTCTGGGCGAGACCGCGCCGCTGCTGCTCATCGGGATGCGCATCTTCGTTGCCACCCCGCCCGAAAGCTTCACCTCGCCCGCCACGGTCCTGCCGATGCAGATCTTCCTGTGGTCGGACGAGATCGATCGCGGCTTTGTCGAGCGCACCAGCGCGGCTATCATCGTGCTGCTGGTGTTCCTGCTCGCCATGAACGGCCTTGCAATCTACCTCCGCAACAAGTTCGAGAAACGCTGGTGACTGTAATCCATCCCAACATGGCCGACGAAAGCGCGAAGATCCGCGCGCGGGACGTCTGCGTCTACTACGGCGAGAAGAAGGCGATCGACGAGGTGTCGATCGACATCTCGCCGAACTACGTCACCGCCTTCATCGGCCCTTCGGGCTGCGGCAAGTCGACCTTCCTGCGGTGCTTCAACCGCATGAACGACACGATCAGCGCAGCCAAGGTAACGGGCCTGATCGAGCTCGACGGTGAGGACATCCACGGCAGCCGCATGGACGTCGTCCAGCTGCGCGCGCGGGTGGGCATGGTGTTCCAGAAGCCCAACCCCTTCCCCAAGTCGATCTACGAGAACATCGCCTACGGCCCCAGGATCCACGGCCTCGCTGAAAAGAAGGCCGATCTCGATGTGATCGTCGAACGCTCGCTGACCCGCGCGGGGCTGTGGGACGAGGTCAAGGACCGGCTCGACGATTCGGGCACCGCGCTTTCGGGCGGCCAGCAGCAGCGCCTGTGCATCGCGCGCGCGATTGCCGTGGACCCCGAAGTTATCCTTATGGACGAACCGGCCTCGGCGCTCGATCCTATCGCCACCGCCAAGATCGAGGAGCTGATCGACGAGCTTTCGGGCCGCTACGCGATCGTCATCGTCACCCACTCGATGCAGCAGGCCGCACGCGTCAGCCAGCGCACCGCATTCTTCCACCTCGGCAAGATGGTCGAGTATGGTCCCACCTCCGAAATCTTCACCAATCCCATCGAGGAGCGGACGAAGGATTATATTACAGGACGTTACGGCTGATGGCTGAACATACCGTCAAGGCATTCGACGAAGACATCACCCGCCTGCGCGGTCTGATCGCGGAGATGGGGGGCCTCGCCGAGGTCGCCATTGCGGAGAGCCTTGATGCGCTGGTGCGCGGTGACGAGGTGCTGGCGGAGCAGGTGGTGGCGCGCGACAAGCGCATAGACGCGCTCGAGACCGAGGTCGACAAGCTCGCGGTCCGCATCATCGCCCTGCGCGCGCCGATGGCGGACGACCTGCGCGAAGTGATCGCCGCGCTGAAGATCGGCGGGGTGCTCGAACGCATCGGCGACTATTCCAAGGGCATCGCCAAGCGGGTCGGCATGATCGAGGGCCGCGCCCGGTTCGAGCCGCTCACCCTGCTGCCCACCATGGGCGAACTCGCGGGCGAGATGGTGCACGACGTGCTCACCGCCTATGCCGCGCGCGATCCCGACCTCGCCCGCGAAGTGATCGCCACCGACGCCAAGGTCGACGGCTTCTACAATTCGATCTTCCGCAATCTCGTCAGCTACATGGTCGAGAATCCTTCGACCATTTCGAGCGCGGCGCAACTGCTGTTCGTCGCCCGCAATATCGAACGGATCGGCGACCATGCGACCAACGTCGCCGAGATGGTCCACTTCGCCGCGACCGGCGTCTACCCGCCCGAAGGCGACCGCTGACCGGCAATAACGCTCCGTTTGTTCCCGAAATGTTTCACGTGGAACATTGCTAGGGCCGCAACGACGATTGCAATCGCTCCGCGTTTCATCAAACTGTCGCGCAAGTGACACATAGGCCGGTGAACGCCTGCACCCGCGGGCTTTGGGAGACATGGGGCATGTCCGCTGCCAAACTTCTGCTGGTCGAAGACGATCCGGCGCTGTCCGAACTGCTCGAATACCGTTTCCAGAACGAGGGCTATGCCGTGCGCTGCACCGGCGATGGTGACGAAGCCCTTGTTTTGGCTGCAGAAGAGACCCCCGATCTGATCATTCTCGACTGGATGATCGAGGGCACCAGCGGGATCGAGGTGTGCCGCCGCCTGCGCCGCGACAAGGAGACGGCGCACGTCCCCATCATCATGCTCACCGCCCGCGAGGCCGAGGACGACCGCGTACGGGGCCTCGAAACCGGTGCGGACGACTACCTGACGAAACCCTTCTCCCCCCGCGAGCTGCTCGCCCGGGTTGCGGCGGTGATGCGCCGCATCCGCCCCGCGCTAGCCGGTGAGACGATCGAGGTCGGCGATCTCAAGCTCGACCCCGTCGCCCACAAGGTCCAGCGCCGCGGCCGCGCGCTGCAGCTGGGGCCGACCGAATATCGCCTGCTCAAGTTCTTCATGGAGAGCCCCGGCCGGGTGTTCAGCCGCGGCCAGCTGCTCGACGGCGTGTGGGGCACGGGCTCCGACATCGAGCTGCGCACGGTCGACGTCCACATCCGCCGACTGAGGAAGGCGATCACCGTCGACGGCGCCAAGGACCCGATCCGCACCGTCCGCTCGGCCGGTTACGCGCTCGAAGCCGTCTAGTCCCTAGCGGCACACCCCCGCCCAGCGGTCGTCCTGATCGAGGTGGAAGTGGTCCGCGTGGGCCGCGTTGTAATCGGGCGAGAGCACGGTGGCGAAGCTCCCGCAGGCGCCTTCGCGCACCGCGCGCAGGAAGCGCGCCTTCGGGCCATCGCCCTTCCAGTCCTTGAGCACGCTGATCCGCGTGCCGTCTTCGAGCACGAAGCCCGCGATGTCGATCGCGTTGGCGGTGGCGTGCTCGCTCCACGGGCCTTCGCTGTCGCCGTACATCCGGCGGCAGGAATAAGCGCCAAGGTGCTCCATTCGCTGGATTTCGCTCCCCATGATTTGGCGCGCCGCCGGAGCGACGCTGTCGCGGCGCCAGATTTCCAGCGCGGCGGCGACGGGGCAGGTGACGGGCGGCGTGTCGGGGGCGAGCGGGTAGTCGCCGAGCCGCGTGCGGTCGGTCCGCGCGCAGGGGGCCTCGCCGGTCGGCTGCAGCGTGGTGAAGGCGATGTCGCTGCGCTCGAGCACCGCGCGGCATTCGCTCACATCGCCCTTGAGCCGGGCGAGCTTGGCACGCGTCGCCCAGCCCGGCGGGTCGCTCAGGTTCAGCGGCGCCCAGGGGTTGTGCTCGGGATGATCCTGAAGCCACTGCCACCCGGCGATACCCAGCGCGAGCGGTACCAGCGCGGCGAGTGCCAGGCGCGCGGCGCGGTAGTGGCGGTTGGGCTTCTTGCGGGGCATTGCGGCGATCCTAGTGGAAATCCCGCGACTTGGGCAGGATTCTATGGTCGCGCGGGTGCCCGGTCACATTCGGGAGCGGCGCCAGCTCGTCGATCATGTCGCGCGGGCGCGGTCCGCGCTCGGGCATCGGCTTGTTGACCTCGTCCGCACGGGCGAGCGGAGCGTCGAGCAGGTCGTCGGACAGGGCATGGAGCCGCACAGTCGCATCAGTCATGTGCGCGGCAATCACATGGATCACCTCGTCATCATACTCCACCCGCCCGCGCACCTCCATCAGCCGCGCGCCCATCACCACCTTGCGCTGCTTCTCCTTCAAATCGGGCCAGACGACGAGATTGATCACCCCCGTCTCGTCCTCGAGCGTGATGAAGGTCACCCCCTTGGCGCTGCCGGGCCGCTGGCGGATCAGCACCACGCCGGCGACCTGCACCATCGAGCGGAATTTGCGCGAGCGCAGATCGGCCGCGCGCACAAAGCCCCGCGCGGCGAGATCGGCGCGCAGGAAGGCCATGGGGTGCGCCTTGAGGCTGAGGCGGGTGGTCTGGTAATCGGCGACCACCTCCTCGGACAGCGGCATGGCGGGCAGACGGATCGCGGCGCGCTCGCCCCCCTCCTCGCGCACCCCGGCAGCGCGGAACAGCGGGAGATCGGGCGCGGGGATGAGGCTGCGGGCGTCCCACAGCGCTTGCCTGCGGGTAAGGCCCAATGAGGTGAAGGCATCCGCGCTGGCGAGCCGCTCGATATGGGCAGGCGACAACCCACCGCGCGCGCGCACATCGGCAATGTCGCGGAAAGCCCCCCCCGCCTCGCGCGCCGAGACGAGCGCGGCGGCGACGTGTTCGAGCAGGCCGTCGATCTGGCGCAGGCCGAGGCGCAGGGCGAAGGGCTCGCCCTCCCCCTCCAGCGTGCAATCCCACGCGGAGTGATTCACATCCACCGGCAGCACCGCCACCCCGTGCTCGCGCGCATCGCGCACGATCTGGGCGGGCGCATAGAAACCCATCGGCTGCGAATTGAGCAGCGCCGCGGCGAAGGCGGCGGGGTAGTGGCACTTGAGCCAGCTCGAGACATAGACCAGCTGCGCGAAACTCGCCGCGTGGCTTTCGGGGAAGCCATATTCGCCGAAGCCCCTGATCTGGTTGAAGCAGCGCTGCGCAAAGTCGCGGTCATAGCCGCGCGCGACCATGCGTTCGACCATCATGTCCTGCAGCTCGTCCACCATCCCGCGGCTGCGGAAGGTCGCCATCGCCTTCCTGAGCCGGTTGGCCTCGAGGCTGTTGAACTTCGCCGCGTCGAGCGCGATCTTCATCGCCTGTTCCTGAAAGATCGGCACGCCCAATGTGCGCCCGAGGATGCTGGTGAGCTCGTCGGGGGGCCCGTGTTCGGGCGCGGGGGCAGGAATGCGGACCGGCTCCGCCCCGCGGCGGCGCTTGAGGTAGGGGTGCACCATGTCGCCCTGGATCGGCCCGGGGCGGACGATCGCGACCTGGATGACGAGATCGTAGAACTCGCGCGGGCGCAGGCGCGGCAGCATGTTCATCTGCGCCCGGCTTTCGACCTGAAACACGCCGAGCGAGTCGCCCCGGCGCAGCATGGCGTAGGTCTCGGGGTCCTCGCGCGGGACCGTGGCGAGCGTGAGCGGGCGGTCATGATGTGCCCCGAGCAGATCGAGGCATTTGCGGATGCAGGTCAGCATCCCCAGCGCGAGCACGTCGACCTTGAGGATGCCCAATGCGTCGATGTCGTCCTTGTCCCACTCGATGAAGGAGCGTTCCGGCATGGCGCCGTTGCCGATCGGCACGGTCTCGGTCAGCGCGCCTTCGGTGAGGATGAAGCCGCCGACATGCTGGCCGAGATGGCGCGGCATGCCGATCATCTGCTCGGTGAGTTTCAGCACGCGCCGCAAGTGCGGGTCGGTCACGTCGAGCCCGGTTTCGGCCGCGTGTTTTTCGGAGATCTCGCGCCCCCACCCGCCCCATACGGTGCGCGCCAAGGCGCTGGTGACGTCCTCCGAGAGGCCCATCGCCTTGCCCACCTCGCGGATCGCCATGCGCGGGCGGTAGTGGATCACCGTCGCGCACAGCCCCGCGCGGTGGCGGCCATATTTGCGGTAGATATACTGGATCACCTCCTCGCGCCGCTCGTGCTCGAAATCGACGTCGATATCGGGCGGCTCCTTGCGCTCCTCGGAGATGAAGCGGTCGAAGAGGAGCTGGTGCTTGGCGGGGTCGACCGAGGTGATGCCGAGGACGTAGCACACCGCCGAATTGGCCGCGCTCCCCCGCCCCTGACACAATATCGGCGGATCGCACCCCCGCGCGAAATCGACGATGTCCTTGATGGTGAGGAAGTAGCACGCGAGATCGAGCTTGGCGATGAGGGCAAGCTCGCGTTCGAGCGTCTGGCGCACGCTATCGGGCACGCCCGAGGGGTAGCGCCGCCCTGCCCCTGCCCAGACCTCGCTTTCCAGAAAGGACTGCGGGGTCTGGCCGTCGGGGTAGATTTCCTCGGGGTATTCGTAGCGCAGTTCGTCCAAGCTGAACCGGCAGCGGTCCGCCACCTCGCGCGCGGCGGCAATCGCGTGGGGCCAGCGGGCGAAGAGGCGCTGCATCTGTGCGGGGCTCTTGAGGTGCCGCTCGGCGTTGGGGTGGAGCAGGTGCCCGGCCTTCGCCACGGTGGTCTTGTGGCGGATCGCGGTCATCACGTCCTGCAACGCGCGGCGCTCGGGGGCGTGGTAGTGGACGTCATTGGTCGCCAGCAGGCCGAGGCCATTCGCGCGGGCGAGGCTGTCCAATCGCTCGATCCGGGCAATGTCGTCGCCGCGGTAGAGGTAGCTCGCGACGAGGTGCCTGAGGGTGGGGAGCTGGCGGACGAGGTGGGGGAGGAGGTCGGGGAATGGGGAGGTGAAGTCCATAGGGCCGAAACGGGTGGGCCCGTCACCAAGCTCGCTACGCTCGCTCCCACCCCTAACCCCTCCCGCAAGCGGGAGGGGAATCACATTGCTCGGCACCGCGATGGTGAGTTCGGCCTCCAGATCATCCGGCGGCAACAGGATTAGCTGCACGCCTTCCGAATGGGCGGCGAGCAGCGCGAGGTCGATCTCGCACACGCCCTTGTCCTGCCACTCCCCGGCGAGCGTCTGCATCCGTCCGGCGCTGATCAACCGGCACAAGCGGCCATAGGCAGCGCGGTCCTCGGGGTAGGCGAGGAAGGCGAGGCCCTCGACCGTCTCGATCCGGCAGCCGATCACGGGCCTGAGTTTCAGCGTCTTGGCCTCGGTGTGGATGCGCACCACGCCCGCCATCGAATTGACGTCGGCGATCCCGAGCGCGTCGTAGCCCAGCGCGTGCGCGGCGAGCACCAGATCGACCGCATCGGACGCCCCGCGCAGGAAGCTGAAGCAGCTCGCCAGCCCCAGCTCGACGAAGTCCGCGCGCGGCGGGGCCGCGATGCCCTCGGGATCGAGCTGAAGCGTGCGTTTGTCGGGGGTGAGCGGGCCCTCGGGCATGTCAGCCCGCCATTTCGCCGAGCCGCTCACGCAAGCGCGCCAGATCGGCCGCGAACAGCGCCGCCTGTTCGTCGCGCGCGGGCCCGTCGAGGCGCAGCAGGTAGGAGGGGTGGACCGTCACCCACAGCTCCGCCCCGTCATCGAGCCGGATCGCCCGCCCCCGCTCGCGGGTGACGCTGACCGTCTTGCCGAGCAACCCGCGCGCCGCGCTCGCCCCCAGCGCCAGCACGAGGCGAGGCTGGACGATGGCGCGCTCCGCCTCGAGCCACCAGCGGCAGGTGTCGATCTCCTTCGCGCCCGGCGACTGGTGGAGGCGGTGCTTGCCCTTCCACGCGAACTTGAAGTGCTTGACCGCGTTGGTGACATAGGCGCCCGCGCGGTCGATCCCGGCGGCTTGCAGATGCTCGTCCAGCAATTGCCCGGCGGGGCCGACGAAGGGCCGTCCGGCGAGGTCCTCCTGATCGCCGGGCTGTTCGCCGACGATCATCAGTGGGGCTTGCGGCGGCCCCTCCCCCGCCACGGCGCGGGTGCCGCAGTCGGCAATCGGGCAATCGCGGCAAGCCGCCGCCCCTTGCGCAACCTCGGCGAGGCTGACGGGCCGCGCCCGTTCCGCCCGTGCGCCCGCTGTCACCATCGCCGCCTCGCGCGCCTGAGCCCCGGCGATCAGCTGCGGGATCAGCTCGGCTTCGGGCAGGTTCTTCCAGTATTTCTTGGGCATCTCCGAGAGCATCGCCCCCACCTTCAGCCGCGCGGGGTTGAAGATCGAGGCATAGTAGGAGCGCCACAGCGCCTCGACCGGATCGCCCTGCGGCGCATCCTCGCGGCGCGCGGGCGGGCCTTCGCGCATGGTTTCGCCATCCCAGTGGATGCTCCCGCGCGGGGTAAGGATCGACCAGCGCATGTTGGCGAAGCGGCGCATGAAGAAGGCCGCTTCGGCGCGCACGATGTGGTGATCGGGTTCGAACCAGGCGACGAAATGCGGGGTGCCGTCCTCCTCTTCCACCTCGCGGAAACGGACGAAGGCGTGCATCTTGTGGGCATCGCGCTGCACCGACTTGGCGAGTTCCTCAAGGCGGCGCACCTCGGGATCGGCCTTGTCCTCCATCAGACGCGGATTGCTCTGGAGCCGCCAGAGCAGGCGGTAGAGCAGCCCGAAACGCGCCGGATCGGAGTGCAGCGCGGCGCTGCGGGCGATGGTGATGAAGCGCTGGCTGGCGCGCACGGCACGCGGATCGGCGGGTAGCGGGGGTAGGCGCTTCTCGCCGCGCGCAGGGCCTTCGCTGGCGAACAGGTCGCCCGTGCCGCCCGGCTCGATCCACGAGACGCGGTCGGGCGGCACATCACACTGCACCAACCCCCGCGCCCGCTCGCGCCAGAAGGCGAAATTGTCGGGCGCGGGCAGGTGGATGGCGTAGTGCGCGCCGAGGCTGACGTGCTGCATCGCTGTCATTTTGCTCCCCTCCCGTTCACGGGAGGGATTGGGGGTGGGTGCGCGAAGCGCTGGGCCGGAAGGCCCACCCCGCTGCGACTAGCGAGCAAGCTCGCAAGTCTCGCTGCCCCTCCCGCGAGCGGGAGGGGAGATGAGAGCGCCCGCACCATCAGAACAGCTCCAGCTGCTCGGACTTGCGCACCAGCAGCCCCCTCAGATCGGCACGATCCGTGAGGAAAGTCGGCCGCCAGTCCACCGTGCAGATGAAGGGCCGCACCTTGGCCACCGAAGCCGTGAGCCGCGCGACATCCTCCAATCGCAGCGTCCGGTGCCGCCGCACGGTGAGGATGCGCGCGACCGCCTTGGTGCCCAGCCCCGGCACCCGCAGCAGCAGCTCCCTGGGCGCGCGGTTGACGTCGACCGGGAAGCTCTCGCGGAACTTCAGCGCCCAGGCCAGCTTGGGGTCGATATCGAGCGGCAGATTGCCATCCGCCTCGGCCGCGTCCGCCACCTCCTGCGGGGCAAAGCCGTAGAAGCGCATCAGCCAGTCGGACTGGTAGAGCCGGTGTTCGCGCAGCAAGGGCGGGCGCTTCAGCGGCAACACGGCAGAGGCATCGGGGATTGGCGAGAAGGCGCTGTAATAGACGCGCCGCAGCCCGAAGGTGCCATAAAGCCGGCTCGCCTTGCCGATGATCGCCGCGTCATTGGCCCCGTCCGCGCCGACGATCATCTGGGTCGACTGGCCTGCGGGCGCAAAGCGGGGGGCGTGGCGGAAGCGCTTGCGCTCGTCCTTGGCCTCGATGATGCGCGCCTTGGTGCGGCCCATCGCGCCCTCGATCTGGCCCGCATTCTTGTCGGGGGCAAGGCGGGTGAGGCCGGCGGTGGTCGGCAGCTCGACATTGATCGAGACCCGGTCGGCATAGAGGCCCGCGGCGTGGATGATCTCGGCATCGGCCTCGGGGATGGTCTTGAGGTGGATATAGCCGCGAAAATCGTGCTCCTCGCGCAATATCCGCGCGACCTCGACCAGCTGCTCCATCGTGTGGTTGGCGCTCTTCACGATCCCCGAGGACAGGAACAGCCCCTCGATATAGTTGCGGCGGTAGAAGTTGAGCGTGAGGTCGACCACCTCCTGCGGGGTGAAGCGTGCGCGCGGGGTGTTCGCGCTCTTGCGGTTGATGCAGTAGTGGCAATCGAAGATGCAGTGATTGGTCAGCAGGATCTTGAGCAGCGAGATGCAGCGCCCGTCAGGCGCATAGGCGTGGCAGATGCCCATCCCCTCGGTCGAGCCCACGCCTTTCCCGCCGAGCGAATTCTTCTTCGCCGTGCCGGAGGACGCGCAGGAGGCATCATATTTCGCCGCATCGGCGAGGATTTCGAGACGTTGGCGTAGGGATTGCTGGGCCATGGGAACGCGGGAACACCTTTCGTGTGTTCCTTATATGTTCCTATGGCGCGCCTGCCAAATGCAAAGCTTGCAAGCGGTCGCTGCCTGCGATCAGTAGATGCGGCGCAATTGCGGCCCGCCGCGCAGGGCGCCGCCTTCGCACAGGAAGTCGATCACCGCGGGATGCATCGCACCCTCGAAGGCGACCCCGGCCATTCCCCCTTCGACCCAGGCGACGACCCCGAGCGGCGCGTTGATGCCGTTGACCTTCATGGTCACCCGATCGCCCACCTCGGCAAAGCCGGGTTTCGCGCGGATCTTGCACCCGCCTTCGGACAGATCGACAAGGTCGACAAACACCACCCGCGAGCGCACACGGCTTTTCACCGTGAGGCTCATCGGCTTGCGCTCGGAAGAACGAGGGATCGAATCAAGGCTCATGCGAGCATAGTCGCACAAGGCGGTAAAGGAATGCTAAGCGGGCCGGTAAATCGGAATTAACGTCTCTGGCTCAGGCACATAGGCCTTGCAGGAACCACTCGGGCACGCCCCCGCGCCCGTCGCCCGCCAGCCCTGCGCGGTAGATCCAGTAGCGCCGCCCGGCCTCGTCCTCGATCCGGTAATAGTCGCGCAGCCGCGCGGTCGAGCGCTCGCGCCACCATTCGGGTGCGATCCGCTCGGGGCCCTGCGCGCGCGCCACCTCGCGCACCTCGCCGCGCCAGCGGAAACGCTGGGGCACGCCATCGGGCGCGGCATGGAGCACCGCGATCGGCTCCGGGCGGTCGAGCAGCTTCAAGGGGCGGCTGTGGAAGGCGAGCGGGTGCTGGCTGGGGGGAACGGGCGCGAGCGGCGGCTGCCAGCTCTGCGCGCGTTCGGGGATGTGGCTGGCGCGCGCGACCGGGCGGGTGACGGCGCGGGGCCCGAGCCGCACGCTCAGCCGGTCGATGCAGGCGGCAAGCGAGGTGCCGTGGTCCTCGGCCGCCGCATCGAGATCGGCCTGGGCAAGGGCGAGCGGCTCGCTCCAGCTGGCGCGCAGCTGCACCATCTCGATCCCGAACCCGGCATCGACATCGTCGAGCCGCGCGGCGAACAGCCGGGTGATGTGGCCGGCCTCGCGGGTCGCGGCGGCGAGTTCGATGCGGCGCTGGAGCACCTCGCCATCGACCCGCCACAGCGCCAGTTCGAGCCGCCGCGCGCCCTCCCCCCGCGCCTCGAGCGCGCGGACCATTTCGGCGGCGAGATCGGCGAGCACGGTGTCGAGCGGGGTGCGGTGGCGTATCGGCTCCATCAAGCGGCGCTGGACCAGCGGCATGGGGCGGGCGATGACCGGCAGCAGCGGCTCGGGCACCTTGCCGAGCAGCTGGTCGAGGCGCAGCAGCGGATTGGCGGCGGGCGAATGGCGGTTGCGGAAGCGGCGGCGCAGCGCATCGCGCGCGGCGGCCTCGCGCGCGAGGTCCTCCTCCCCCGCCCCGCTCACCCCGGCCAGCTCGCCGAGGCGCTTGATCCCGAGGCGGCGCAGCGCGGTGAGCACGTCGTCGTCGAGCCGCAGCGCCGCGACGGGGACGTCAGCGAGCAGGCGCAGTAGGTCGTCCCCGGACGCGAGGATCGCTCCAGGGCGGGCGTAATGCGCCAGCGCCCAGGCCGCGCCGGCCGTGGGCGCGAGCGCGGCGCGTGCCGTCAGCCCGCGCGCGGCGAAGGCGGCGGCGACGTCCTTCAGCAGCCGCTCCTCGCCCCCGAAGAGATGCGCGGCGCCTGTGACGTCGACCAGCAGACCATCGGGCGGGTCGAGCGCGCTCCACGGCCCCCAGCGCTGCGCCCACAGGGCGAGTTTTTCCAACTCCGCGAGATCGCCCGCCGGATCGCCGGGGACCGCGACGAGATCGGGGCACAGCGCACGCGCGTCGGCGAGCAGCATTCCTGCGCGCGCGCCTGCCGCGAGCCCGGCGTCGTTGGCGGCGGTGATGCGCGGCCCGTGCGCGGTTTCGAGGATCAGCGCGGTGGGGGCGCTATCGGCTTCAGGCGTGGATGCGCGCCGCCAGCGATCGACCGACAGTCGGGCGAGCCAGATGGACAGGATCCGGCGCGGCAAGCGTGTCGAGGTCGGGCTCGCGGGCGAGGCGCAGGGTTCCGGCGTCATCGCTGAGGCTCCATTGGCCGGGCGCGTGGGTGCGCGCGCGGAACAGTTCTGCCTGCCAGGTGGCAGGACCGGGCGCGGCCGCGTCCCAGCGAGCGGGCGCGGACGGGGCGGCGCGCGCCTGCCAGCGCATCCGCGCCGAGGACAGGTCGGGTGCGGCGTCGAGGCGCACCAGCCACAGCCGCACGCCATGCTTCTCGGCGGTAAGGCTCAACCGGCGCGAGGCGGTGAAGGACAGCGCCTTGGGGTTCCCCGCGATCTCCCCGATCACGCAGGCAAGGTCGCGGCACTTCAAGCCCTCCTCTAGCGCGAAGAGCGCATCCTCGGGCGTGGCGGCGGCGACGTGGATCAGGCGGTGCCGCAAGTCCTGCGGGAGCCCCGCAAGGCACGGCCGCCCGCCCTTCCTGATCGCCGCGCGGTCCTGCACCCACAGGACCTGGCGCGTGTCCTCGCCCTCCCCCGCAGCAAGTGACGTCATGGCGTCCCGCGCCAGGGCGAGCGCCAGCCCCGCCCCGCTCGCCTCACCCGCAGGGGCGAAGATTTCCGAGTGGAACGGCTGCACGGGCGAACCCGGCCGCCAGCGCGGATCGGGCGCGGTGCGGGGCAGGACGCGGGCGGGCGAAGGCTTGGAGGACATGCTGGAACGACTCATATGTTCGCATTATGTTCCAACATTGACCCGCTGGCAAATGCAAAGGGCGCGGGAAGCGACATGCTCCCCGCGCCCCTCGAAGCGCATCCGCAAGGCGGAGGGTCAGTCGACCACCGGCCCCGGGAACTCGCCCATGTCCGGCCCCTCATCCATGTCCTTGCCCGTCTGGAGGTTCGAGAAATGGATGCCGTAGAGGAAGTAGATCACCAGCCCCACCGCCAGATAGCCGAGGAACAGCAGCAGCACGTTGCCCGGCACGGTGGTGATGAGGTAGCCGCAGGACGCGATGCCGAGCAGCGGCAGCACCGGGTAGAACGGCACCTTGAACCCGCGCGGCAGCTCCGGCGCGGCGCGGCGCAGGTAGATCACCGAGAGGCAGACGATGGCAAAGGCCGCCAGCGTGCCGACCGAGGTCGCATCGCCCAGGGTGTTGATGTCGATGAACCCGGCCGCGCAGGCCGTGATCAGACCCACCAGCAGCGTGTTGATCCACGGCGTCTGGTACTTGGGGTGCACCTTCGCAAAGACGTGCGGCAGCAGGCCGTCGCGCGCCATGGTGTAGAAGATGCGGGTCTGGCCGTACATCAGCACCAGCACCACCGAGGTGAGGCCGATGATCGCGCCGACCTTGATGGTCTTGGCGAGCCAGCCCCACTGGGGCCCGAAGGCGTCGACAACCACCGCCACCGGATCGGGGACGTTGAGGGTGTTGTAGGGCACCAGCAGCGTCATGATCGCGGCGACCAGCATGTAGATCACGGTGCAGACAACGAGGCTGCCGATGATCCCGAAGGGCATGTCCTTGGCCGGATCCTTGGCTTCCTGCCCGGCGGTCGAGACTGCCTCGAAGCCGATATAGGCGAAGAACACGATCGAGGCCGCACGCATGATCCCGTCGACCCCGAACTTGCCGTCACCCTCGTTCTCGGGGATGAAAGGGGTCCAGTTGGTCGCGACCAGATCGGGCAGGTTCGACAGCACGATCAGCCCGCCGACCACGATGAAGGCGGTCAGAACGCTCACCTTGATCGCGACGATGATGTTGTTGACCTTGGCCGATTCCGACACGCCCAGCACCAGCAGCAGCGAGAGCGCGATGCAGATGAGGAAGGCGGGGAGGTTGAAGATCGTCACCACCTGCTGGCCATCGACCAGCACCGGCACCCCGTCGCGCACCAGCAGATGCCCGGTCGGGCCGGTCAGCGCTGGCGGTATGGTGATCCCGAAGTCGGCGAGCAGGCTGACGACATAGCCCGCCCAGCCCACCGCGACCACCGCCGCGGCGATCCCGTATTCGAGAAGCAGCAGCACGCCCATCGTCCAGGCGACGAACTCGCCCAATGTGGTGTAGCCATAGGTGTAGGCCGAGCCCGAGACCGGCAGGGTCGAGGACAATTCGGCATAGCACAGGCCTGCAAAGGCGCAGACGATACCCGCGACGACGAAGCTCAGCAGCACCGCCGGCCCCGCGTGCAGCGCCGCGGCGCTGCCGGTGCGCACAAAGATGCCCGCCCCGATGATACAGCCCACGCCCAGCAGCAGCAGGTTCCACTTGCCGAGCGAGCGCTTGAGCTCGCTCGCCGCGGTTTCGCGCTGGACCTGGGCGATCGATTTTCTTGCGAACATCCGCTCGATAAAGGAGCGGTTGGGTTTGGTGGCCATTAGCAGTTCCCCCTGCACGCCAGCGCGGCGCGCGGCTCTACCGGATCAAGACACATCAGGATTAGGTCTCCCACTGATCGCGAGGGATCCCCCCCGCGCGATCGTCAGGCCGCAACGCTAGCGCAACAGGCACACAAGACAAGCGCCAATGCATGGGCTTTCCCCCGGGGCGCGCAGGCGCTAGACCCCGCGGCCATGTCCACGACCTTCCAGCTCGACACGAGCACGAGCCGCGCCAACCCCACGCCCGCCCCGATGCGGCGACTTACCGTGCCCGCGATCCGGGCGCGCAAGACCGACGGGGTGACGGGCGAACCGCTGGTGATGCTCACCGCCTACACCGCGCGGCAGGCGCAGCTGCTGGATGCGCATTGCGACCTGCTGCTGGTGGGCGATTCCCTCGGCCAGGTGATCTACGGCCTGCCCTCGACCGTGCCGGTGACGCTCGAGATGATGGCCAACCACGGTGCGGCTGTGGTGCGCGGGTCGTACCATTCGGTGGTGGTCGTCGACATGCCGTTCGGATCGTATGAGGCCTCGCCCGAGCAGGCCTTCGAGAGCGCGGCCTATCTGCTCAAAGCCACGGGCGCGGCGGCGGTGAAGCTTGAAGGCGGAGCGGCGATGGCGCCCACGGTCGCCTTCCTCAGCCAGCGCGGCATTCCGGTGATGGGGCACGTGGGCCTCACCCCGCAGGCCGTCAACGTGCTCGGCGGCTATGGCGCGCGGGGCCGCTCGGATGCCGAGGCCGAGAAGATCGTCAGCGACGCCAAGGCGCTGGACGAGGCCGGGGCCTTCGCCATGGTGATCGAGGGCGTGGTCGAACCTATCGCCATTGCCGCCACCAAGGCCGTCTCCTGCCCCACCATCGGCATCGGCGCCACGGCGCAGTGCGACGGGCAGGTGCTCGTGACCGAGGACATGCTCGGCATGTTCGAGCGGGTGCCGCGCTTCGTGAAGCGCTACGAGGACATCGCGGGCGTGATCGATCGCACCGTGGCGAAATATGCCGAGGAAGTGCGCGCCCGCAGCTTCCCGACGGCAGACCAGACCTATCAGCCCAAGGCCTAGGCGTTCTTCGCAAGCCGCATCGCCAACGGTGCCGCCAGCACCAGTTGCGCAAGGTGATAGAGGAGCAACGGCGCGATCACGAAACCGGCGCTCGCGGGCGGGAACAGGATCGCGGCGAGCGGCGCGCCGACCGCGACGCTCTTTTGCGATCCGGCGAAGAGGAAGGCGATCCGGTCGCCGCGCGGCAGGCCCATCAGGCCGCCCGTGCCCCACGCCGCGCCCAGCGCCAGCCCCAGCATCGCCAGCACCAGCACCACCAGCGCGGCCCAGTCGGTGGGCGAGAACATCGTCGCCAGCCCCTGCTCCACCGCACCCGAGAAGGCGACAAAGACCGCGATCCCGATCACCGAACGGTCGAGCCAGGCGGCAGTAGATTTGTGCGCGATCAGATGGTCGATGAAGCGGTCCTGCACCGCCTGCCCGATCGCGAAGGGCAGGACGAGGATCAGGAAAATGCGGCCGATCGCCTCCAGCCCCACGTCCGCCGCTCCCACCCCGCCCACCAGAGCAAAGAGCGGCGCGCTCACCGCTACGCCCGCAATGTTGATCAGCGCCGCGCCGACCACCGCGAGCGCGACATTGCCCTCGGCAAGGCTGGTGTAGGAGGTCGCCGATTGCACGGTCGAGGGCAGGCAGCCGAGGAACACGAAGCCCAGCGCCACCAGCGGCGGCAGCACGCTGCCCGCCAGCCATCCGAAGCCGAGGCCGAGCAGCGCCATCGCGCCGAACACGAACAGCATCAGCGGCCCGAAATAGCGCCAGTTGGCAATGCCCCGCGCGATCTCGCTGCGGCGGATGCGCATCCCGTTGACGAGGAACAGCACGAAGATGCCGACATTCGAGACCGTCGTGGCGGCGCTGCGCGCCTCGCCCGCCGCCGGCAGCACCAGCGCGAGCGCGGTCGCGATCACCAGCACGGCGATCATCGGGTCACGCAGGAAGGGGAAGATTTGCAGGACGCGGCGCATTGGTGCGGGCGTCCCTGCCCTCCCCGCGCGTCCTTGTCGAGCGCGCTATTTCGCCGTCAGGCGGCGCGGGCGCAATTCGGCGAGCAAGGCGGCGAAGCGCTCCCCAGCGCCATCATCGCCCGATTTGCGCGCCGCGCGCTCGCGCAGGGCAAGCAGCGCGGGATCATGGCCAGCACCCAGCGCCAGCGCATGGTCGAGCAGCAGAACCGTGCGCCGCCAGTCACCGCGCGCCGCCTCGCGATCGGCCAGCGCCGTGAGTGCGCTCGCATTCTCGGTCTCCCCCGCCACCTGCCGCGCGAGCAGCATCTCGGCCGCCGCAGGATTGCCGTGGCGCGCGAAGGTCCACACGGCCTTGCGCGTGAGCGGCCAGGGCCGCCGGGCTTCGGAGGCGAGCGCATAGACGGTGAGCGCCGCGCGCGGATCGCCCGCGCCCAGCAGTGCGTCTCCCGCCAGCGCGGCAGCGTCCGCCGAGGCGGGGAAGCGCGTGCGCAGCGCTGTCGCCTCGGCCCGCGCGCCTGCGGGATTGCCGCTCCACAACAGCTTGCGGATGGCATTGGTCGGCGGCGGCAGGTCGTCGCGAAGGCCCAGCAGCACGGGGCTCGTGCGGACGGGCGCATAGGCGCGCGCCAACAGCGGGGCCGCCGCGACTCGGTCGCCGAGGCGCTCATGCGCGCGGGCGACCAGCATGAGAAGATAGGGCGAGGCCTCGGGCAGGCTCGCCTCGGGGCCGAAACGCCGCACCAGATCGGCATCGCGCCCACCATCAAACATCGCCCGCGCCAGCAGCTCGCGCGCACGGGCATTGGCGGGCTGACGCGCCACAAGTCCTTCGAGGGTCGCCGCTGCGCTGTCTGCATTGCCTTCCTCGAGGCTGATCGCCGCATCGAGCAGCAGCGCCGCCGGAACCCCGCGCGCCGCCATGCCGCTCTTGCCGAGCAGGCTGCGGGCGATGGTAAACTGCCGCCCCCTCGCGGCGATGACGGCTTGCAGATAGAGCGCGCGGGTATCCTCAGACGCCACCTCGGCGAGCGCGCGCGCCGCCTTGAGGCTCGCGCGCGCTTCGCCTGCATCGCCAAGGGTTGCGGCATAGTCGGCGAGGGTATCGGGGTCCTCGGGATCGGCCTTCAATGCGGCCTCGAACCACGGAAGCGAATCCGCCGCCCCGTGCGCGTCACGCACCATCAGCGCCCGCAGCCGCAGCGCGGGGGCGTGGGCGGGGCCGAAGGCGAGCGCGCGGTCGGCGGCCTCCAGAGCGGTCAGATGCTCCCCGCCGCGCAGCCGCAGCCGGGCGATGGCAAGCCACAGGTCGGGGCTCTCGGGCGCGAGCCCGCGCGCTTCGTCGAGCAGCCGCCCGGCATCGGCGAGCTTGCCGTCGGCCATCGCCTTGTCGGCATCGCCCAGAAGCTGGAGGAAGGCCGGGCTGCCCTCCCCGATCCCGCGATGCGGGCGATGCGGAGGCGCCTGCGAACAGGACGCCAGCGCCAGCACCGCCGCAAGCGCGGCAAAGGTGCTAGACCTGAAGGTCATACTGCTTGAGGAGGTCGTAAAGCGTCGGGCGGCTGATCCCGAGCAGCTTGGCGGTGCTCGAGATATTGCCCTCGCTCCGCGACAGCGCATGGCGGATCACGCGGCGGTCCGTCGCCTCGCGCGCGGCCTTGAGGTTGAGCAGCTGCGCATCCTCGTCCTCGCGGTCGGCAAGGTCGAGGTCCTCGGCATTGACCAGCTTGCCATCGGCCATGATCACCGCGCGCTTCACGCGGTTCTCGAGCTCGCGGACATTGCCCGGCCAGTCATGCGCGTCGATCGCGGCGAGCGCGTCGGGGGCAAAGCCGGTGACGGCGGGGTTCATCTCGGCGGCAAAGCGCTTGAGGAAGGCCTTCGCCAGCAGCACCGGATCGCCGTGCCTTTCGGCAAGGCCGGGGATGCGCACGACGATTTCGGCGAGGCGGTAGAACAGGTCTTCACGGAACGACCCTTCGGCGATCATGCCTTCGAGATTCTGGTGCGTGGCGCACACGATCCGGGTGTTGACGGAAATCGCCTTGCGCCCGCCGACGCGCTCGATGGTGCGCTCCTGCAGGAAGCGCAGCAGCTTGACCTGGAGCGGCAGCGGGATGTCGCCAACCTCGTCGAGGAACAGCGTGCCCCCATCGGCGCTTTCGATCTTGCCCTCGGTGGTCTTGACCGCGCCGGTGAAGGCGCCCTTCTCGTGGCCGAAGAGCTCGCTTTCGAGGAGGTTCTCGGGGATCGCGGCACAGTTGATGGCAACGAAAGGCCCGCCCGCGCGGTCGCTCGCATCGTGGAGGCCTTTCGCCAGCAGTTCCTTGCCCGTCCCGCTCGCGCCGAGCAGCATCACCGAGACCGAGGTGCGCGCCACGCGCTCGATGGTGCGCGCGACTTTCACCATTTCGGGCGCGCCGGTGATCATCCGGCCGAGCACGGTCTTGTCGGCGCTGGCCGACGCGACGAGGCGGCGGTTCTCCTCCTCGATGGTGCGCAGATTGAAGGCGCGGCGCACGATCAGGCCGAGGGCGTCGATGTCGATCGGCTTCTGGTAGAAATCGTAGGCCCCGCGCGCGATGGCCGCCAGAGCGCTCTCGCGCGCGCCGTGGCCGCTGGCGACGATCACCTTGGTGTCGGGCTTCAGCGCCATGATCGCATCGAGCACCGCGAAGCCCTCGGTCGTCCCGTCGGGATCGGGCGGCAGGCCGAGATCGAGCGTCACCACGCCCGGCATCTCGTGGCGCAGCGCAGTAATCGCGCTGTCGCGGTCGCCCGCGATCACCACCTCGAAATCGTCATAGGCCCACTTGAGCTGCGCCTGCAGGCCCGGATCGTCTTCGATCACCAGCAGCACGGGCTTCTTGTCTGCCATCACATGGCCTCCTTGATTGCAGCTTCTCCGCCAGCTTCCAGCAAGCGCACCGCCTCGGCGAGCGGGAGGGCGACCGCGAAGCGCGTGCCCAGTCCCTCGCGGCTTTCGACCGAGACCCGCCCGCCCATCGCCTTGACGAGCTCGCGCGCCTCGAAGGCGCCGATGCCGAAGCCGCCGGACTTGGACGAGACGAAGGGTTTGAACAGGCCGGTGCGAACGAATTCGGGGCTCATGCCGTGGCCCGAATCGACCACCTCGATGTGGCCCGAAAGCCCCTCGGCGCTGACGTCAAGGAAGACCGGCGCGCCGTTCTCGCTCGCGTCGATCGCGTTCTGGACAAGGTGGATCAGCGCCTGCTCCAGCGCCTCGCGGTTGCCCATCACGCGCACCGACTCCTCGCGGGTGAGGTGCACGGGATGGACCCCGGCAAAGCGCGCCGCGATCCCCTTGGCGAGCGCCACCAGCTCGATCTCGCCGCTCGCCGAGGCCTGCCCTGCCCCGTAGCGCCCGAGGCGGGCTAGCAGCGCGGAGAGCTTGTCGGCGGAGTTGCGCAAGGTCACCAGCATGTCGGCGCGGAAGGCGGGATTGTCGGCGTGCTTCTCGGCATTCGCCGCCAGCAGCGAGAGCTGGCTGACGAGGTTCTTGATGTCGTGCATGACGAAGGCCATGCGGCGGTTGAATTCGTCGAAGCGGGTCGCGTCCATCAGCGCCTGCTGGCCGGCCTGTTCGGCAAGGTAGCTCGCCAGCTGCTGGCCTGCGACGCGCAGGAGGTCGAAGTCCTCCCAGTCGAGCTGGCGCGGGTTGCGCGGGCGGGCGAGGACGATCACGCCGACGAGGCGGTCGAAGTGGATCAGCGGCACCAGCGCCCAGGCGTCCTCGGCCTCCATCAGCCATTCGGGCACCTGCGCGCCCTCGCCGTGGTGGTCGATCCCGCCGCGCGCCTCGTCCAAGGCGAGCACCATGTTGTGCTGTTCCAGAAGGGCCGAGAGGCCGAACTCGCCCGCGACGGCAGGGACGGCGATGGTCGGCCAGTTCCAGCGCGCGGTAAGCTCGAGCTGGGCCTGTTCGTTGGGCATCAGCAGCAGGCCTGCGGGGCTTTCGGTGATGTCGGCGAGCGCTTTGACCACGCGCTCCTCGAGGCTCGCGCCGCCGGTCCCGCCGCGGCCTATGGTGCGGGTGAAGCGCAGCCATTCCTGGCGGTAGTCGTAGCGGTGCTGGAAGAGGTGCTTGGTGGCAGTGACGCGCAGCCATCCGCGCAGCCGCGGCGAGGGCAGCGCAAGGCCGGCGGCGACCAGCGCGGCGACCACGAACACCGCCTGGCTCGCCCGCGCGACATCCCCGCCGAGCAGCGCGAGCGACTTGGCGATCAGCACCATGCCCGCCAGATACCCGCCGATCAGCAGCAGCGAGAGGGTGCGGAAGGTGACCGCGCGCGAGGGGCTGAACTGCACCCGCGGCCCGGCCGCGTTCATGCCGAGCGCGAAGATCACCGCCATCCCGCCCGCGACCAGCCCGCGCACGTCATTGAGCACCGCCGGCATCGCCCCGCCCAGATAGGCGAGCGTGTGGAGGTTCAGATCGTAGGCAAAGATCCCGGTCAGCGCCATGCCGGTCCAGCGCAGCACCGGGCGCATCCCCGCCGCCGCGCCCGCATAGAGGTTGTGGAGCAGCATCAGCGCGCCGATCGCCACAAGCATGTCGATCAGCACGCGCGCATCGAAGGCGGCCTTGGCGACCTCCTCACTGCTGCCGAGCGACAGCCCCATCCACAGCACCACCAGCTGCAGCAGTTGCACCAGCACCAGCGCGAGGATCACCGGGCGCACGGGCTTGAGGCTGTTCGAGCGGCCGTCGGCGGCAAAGAGGCTGAAGATCGTCGCGATCAGCGCAAGGTTGCGCGCCATGCCTGCGATGATCGCCGCGCCGTGATCGGGGCCGAGCGTCGCGGCGAGCGAGCACCACACGGCGCTCGCCGCCGCTGCCGCCATCAACCCGATACGGTCGGGGCGCGCACGCTCGCCGTTGCGCCAGATCCACAGCAGGGCGCCCGCGCTCAGCACCGCCCCCGCGATCCACGCGAGCAGGCCCGCGAGCGGCAGCATGGCCTCGGGCCAGATCACCGCGCGCCCTCCGGCCACAGGATCACGCGCAGGGTCTGCAAGAGGATCACGAAATCGAGGAAGGGCGTATAATTCTTGGCGTAGTAGAGGTCATACTCGAGCTTGCAGCGGCTGTCCTCGACCGAGGCGCCATAGGGATAGTTGATCTGCGCCCACCCGGTGATGCCGGGCTTTACCATGTGCCGCTCGCCATAGAAGGGGATCTCCTCCTCGAGGCTCTCGACGAAGGACGGCACTTCCGGGCGCGGGCCGACGAAGCTCATCTCGCCCTTGAGGACGCTCCAGGTCTGGGGCAGCTCGTCGATGCGGACCTTGCGGATGAAGCGGCCGAGGCGGGTGATGCGCGGATCGTTTTCCTCGGCCCACTTGGCCCCGTCCTTCTCGGCATCGGTGCGCATCGAGCGCAGCTTGATCAGCGTGAAAGGCTCGCCGTAGAGGCCGACGCGCTTCTGGCGAAAGAAGGCCGGGCCCTTGCTGTCGAGCTTCACGAGGCCGGCGAAGAGGATGATGACCGGCAGCGTAAGCGCCAGCAGGATCAGGCTCGCGGTGATGTCGAAGATGCGCTTGACCGCGCTCGAGAACATCCGGCTGCTCGAAAAGCCGTCGGAGAAGATCAGCCAGCTGGGGTTGATGGTTTCCAAGTCGACCCGGCCGGTTTCGCGCTCGATGAAGCTCGAGAAATCGTTGACGTGGACGCCCTTGGTCTTGATCCGCAGCAGGTCCTTCAGCGGCAGCGCATTGCGGCGCTCCTGAAGGGCCAGCACCACCTCGGAGACGCCGAGGTTCTCGACGAAGCGGCCGAGATCGTGGATCGCGGCGCGCGGGATGGCTTCCTCGACCACGCGGTTCTGGTCGCTCATGGCGATATAGGCGACGATGGCAAAGCCGGTCTCGGGCTTCTCGCCCAGCTCGCGCAGCCGCTGCGCGCGGTCGCCTGCGCCGAGCACCATGACGCGGCGGCGGAAAGCCGAGGAGCCGAGGAAAGAGTTGAGCAGCAGCCGGTCGGCGACCAGCACCAGGATCGCGAGGCCCATCGTGTAGAGCAGGGTCGAGCGCCAGAACATGTCGCTGCGGATGACGAAATCGATCACGGCGAGCGCGATGATGCCGAGGCTGATCGCCACCAGCACGCGCGCCCCGGCAAAGCGCAGGGAGCGCAGCGCATAGGGCCCGTAGACCCCGACAGCGATCATCGCGAGCCAGATCACCATCGATGTGCCGATCAGCGCCCAGCTGCGCCCGCCCAGCTCACCCAGATCCATCCCGATCTGCGCCGCGCGCCATTGCCAGGCGATCTCGCTCGCCAGCACCAGCAGCGCAAGGTCGAGCAGTCCGAGCAGCAGCACGGCGTGGGGAATGTAGTGCTTGAACAGGCGGATCATTGCGGACGGGGCCTCTGGAGCATGCCCCGAGACTTCTACGACCCAGACCTTAAGTGTCGGTAAATTTTACACCCCACTGTAAAGCGCGCGCATTTCTGCGGGGTGCGAGGGTTAACGCAGGATTTCCGATCAGACGCGCGGACGCGGCAGGGTGCTGGCCAGACGTGCCGGGGCTGGGTTGAGGCACTCGGCTTTCCCGCAACGCCCGCAGGGGCTGCCGAGCGGCACGGCGTCGAGCCGGTCGAGCGAGATGCCGCGCGCATGGGCAAGGTCCCCGGCAAAGCGCGCCTCGATCCCCAGCACCACCGCGCGCCGGCCGGCGCACATCACCCCGTCGCCATCGACGGTGCGGGTGATGGTGAACCAGTGACGGCCAGAGCCCGCCCCCTCGCCCTCGCCGAAGGTGGCGGCCTGGGTGAGGACGGTGCCGGGCCGCTCGAAGGCGGCATAGGGCACCCATGCGGGCCAGCGCGCGCCCTCGAGCGGATAGAGCGCCCCGCTCCCCCCGGCGGTGAAGCGGGTCATGCGCCCGGTGCGGTCGATCACCGCCATGAAGAACGGCAGCCCGCGCTCGCCGACGCGGCCCAATGTGGTGAGGCGCTCGGCGACCTGATCGAAGCTGACGGCAAAGCGGCGTTGCAGCACCGCGAGGTCATATCCGGTCGCCTCGCAGGCGCGCAGGAAGCGGCGGTAGGGCAGCAGCAGCGCGCCCGCGAGGTAGTCGGCGATGTGCTCGCGCAAGGCATCGCGCGCCTCGGGGCTGGCGAGGTTCGCGCCTGCGACGATGGTCTCGATCCCTTCGCGCATTTCGAGCTGCCCCACCTGCCGCGCGATCTGGAAGCGGCGCGCGGCGCCGGGGAGCATTTCGGAGAGCTGCAACTGGCGGGCATGCAGATCGAGCCGGTGGACCTGCCCCGGCATCACCTCGGCGGGCAGGATGCGCACTTGCAGCTGGTGCTTCTCGCGCAGGCGCTCCGACAGGGCAGCGCTGATTTCTCCGCGGCTGAGGCGTAGTTCGTCGGCAAGGTCTTCGGCGGCGTGGTCGAGGTCGGAAAAATGGTTCTGCCAGCGCTCGATCGCGCGGCGGACAGCGGTGGCGGCATCCTCGGCGACCACGCGCTCGCCCCCTCCCCCGCTATCGTAGAGCCGCGCGAAGGCGGCGGCGACCTGCGGGGCGGCGGCGAGGAATTCCTGCAACTCCTCGCGGTCGATCCCAAGGTCGGCGAAGCGCTTGTCGGCCATGCGCCGCGCCATACCGTCAAGCCCGCCGATGGCGTCATCCTCGCGCAGGGAGCGCGGGTCGAAGTCGAAACGCTCGATCACCTGCACCAGCACGCGCGCCGAGAGCGGGCGCTGGTTCCTCTCGATCAAATTGAGATAAGAGGGCGAGATGCCGAGCAGGCTCGCCATGTTCGCTTGGGTCAGGCCCTCGCGCTTGCGCAGGCGGCGCAGGGCGGGTCCGGCGAGGAGGGTGTCGGTCATGTGCCTTTGTAAACTTATTTACCGATTGACACAAGATCGCGGGCAATTGTCCGCATAGCGACACGATTTTCTGTAATTTTCCCTGTCATGCTGCGCCGCACAAGCGCAAAGGCTGCCCATCCCGGCGGCGCGAGTCCTCAAAGGCCCTCGCCCTCTCCAGAGGACGGACAGGAGATGCACATGACCTACCAGAACACCATCACCCAGATGCGCGATGTCGTCGCCGCAAACGGGCCGAGCTGGGCCGCAATCGATCCCGAAAGCGCCGCGCGCATGGTGATCCAGAACCGCTTCCGCACCGGCCTCGACATCGCCAAGTACACCGCCAAGATCATGCGCGCCGACATGGCCGCCTATGACGCCGACCCGGCGCAATACACCCAGTCGCTCGGCTGCTGGCACGGCTTCATCGCGCAGCAAAAGCTGATCGCGATCAAGAAGCACTTCGGCTCGACCAAGCGCCGCTACCTCTACCTCTCGGGCTGGATGATTGCCGCGCTGCGCAGCGAGTTCGGCCCGCTGCCCGATCAGTCGATGCACGAGAAGACGAGCGTTCCCGCGCTGATCGAGGAGCTCTACACCTTCCTCAAGCAGGCCGACGCCCGCGAGCTGGGCATGATGTTCCGTGCCCTAGACGCCGCCCGCAAGGCCGGTGACGCGGTCGAAGCCAAGCGCATCGAGAACGCGATCGACAACTACGAAACCCACGTCGTGCCGATCATCGCCGACATCGACGCCGGCTTCGGCAATGCGGAAGCGACCTACCTCCTCGCCAAGAAGATGATCGAGGCGGGCGCCTGCGCGCTCCAGATCGAGAACCAGGTCTCGGACGAAAAGCAGTGCGGCCACCAGGACGGCAAGGTCACCGTGCCGCACGAGGACTTCCTCCAGAAGATCCGCGCCTGCCGCCACGCCTTCCTCGAAATGGGCGTGGAAGACGGGATCATCGTCGCCCGCACCGACTCGCTCGGCGCCGGCCTGACCAAGCAGATCGCCTTCTCGAAGGAGCCGGGCGATCTGGGTGACCAGTACAACAGCTTCCTCGATGCCGATGAGGTCGATCCGGCCAACATCACCAACGGTCAGGTCTTCATCAGCCGTGACGGCAAGCTGCTTGCGCCCAAGCGCCTGCCCTCGAACCTCTACCAGTTCCGCGCCGGCACGGGCGAGGACCGGGTGGTGCTCGACTGCATCACCTCGCTCCAGAACGGCGCCGACCTGCTGTGGATCGAGACCGAGAAGCCCCACGTGGAACAGATCGCGGGCATGGTCGACCGCATCCGCGAAGTCGTGCCGAACGCCAAGCTGGTCTACAACAACTCGCCCAGCTTCAACTGGACGCTCAACTTCCGCCAGCAGGTGTTCGACGCCTGGGAAGCGGCCGGCAAGGACGTGTCGGCCTATGACCGTAGCCGTCTGATGAGCGTCGACTACGACGGCACCGAGCTGTCGGACGAAGCCGACGAGAAGATCCGCACCTTCCAGCGCGACGCCGCTGCGCGGGCGGGCATCTTCCACCACCTCATCACCCTGCCGACCTACCACACCGCCGCGCTCTCGACCGACAATCTCGCCCGCGAATACTTCGGCGAGGCGGGCATGCTCGGCTACGTCAAGGGCGTGCAGCGCGAGGAGATCCGTCAGGGCATCGCCTGTGTGAAGCACCAGAACATGTCGGGCTCCGACATCGGTGACGATCACAAGGAGTACTTCGCCGGTGAAGCCGCGCTCAAGGCCGGCGGCGTCCACAATACCATGAACCAGTTCGAGGCTGCGTAAGCTTCGTAAGGGTGGGAGAGAATCCCGGGAGGATCGGAGAATCCGGCCTTCCGGGATGCCCTTGAACCGCCTAAGGCTGGCCGGGTGACATCACCCAGCGGAGAGTGACATGACCGATACCGACACCCCCAAGACCGAGCCCGCCCGCGCCCGCGCGCTGCTCTCGACCGCCGACATGAAGCTGCTGCGCCGCGCGCTCGAAAGCCACGCCCGCGCCACCGAAGACCGCGAGGAGCTGGCCAAGATCAACGCCCTGCACCATCGCCTGGGCACCTACGTTCCGTCGGGCGAGTAAGCCCGGCACCACAGTTCTCCTGGGGAGGAGAAACGGCCGTCGGAGCGCCCCCACAGGGGCAGCGCTCCGGCGGCCGAATTTTTTTAGGGGGCGAGCGCGGCGCCTACTTCTTCTCCATGATCTTCAGCGTCGCCGCCGTAAGCGCCTCGGTTGCGGTCGCGATCACCACCGGCGCGTCGGGCGCCCAGAACGGCGAGTGCAGCGAGGGGAGTTCCACCTCGCCCTTCTGCGCCTTCTCCCACTGGTCCTTGGGCACCCCGCCGACCCAGAAGATCAGGCTTTCGACATTCTCGCGGTCGGCGCGGTAGTAGCGGCTGAAGTCCTCGCCGCCCATCACCGCCGGGGTTTCCATGATCCGCTCCCCGAACCGGGGCTTGAGGCCCGCGATCACCTGTTCGGTGAATTCCGGCGTGTTGTAGGTCGCGGGCGTATAGGGATCCTGCACGGTGACCTTGGGCATCTTGTCCTCGGGCATGCCGGCCGCAATCGCCTCGCCGCGCGCGATGCGGGCGATGCCGTCGAGCAGGTGCTTCCTCGTCTCGTCAGAATAGCTGCGCACCGTCAGCTGGAGCCGTGCCTGATCGGGGATGATGTTGTGCTTGGCCCCCGCCTGGAAGCTCCCCACCGTCACCACCGCAGGATCGGACGGGTTCTGCTCGCGGCTCACCAGCGTCTGCAAGCGCATGACGATGCTTGAGGCGATGACGATCGGGTCCTTGGTGGTGTGCGGATAGGCCCCGTGCCCGCCGACGCCGGGCACCACGACATCGACCGAATCGACATTGGCCAGCGCAAAGCCCTTGGAATAGCCGATCATGCCTGCCGGAAACTGCGCGGCATCGTGGAAGGCGAGCACATAGTCGGGCTTGGGGAAGCGCGTGAACAGGCCATCGTCGAGCATCGCCTTGGCGCCCTGCCCGGTCTCTTCGCCGGGCTGGAGGATCATCACCAGCGTGCCCGACCACTCGGCCTTGCGCGCTGCCAGCAGCTGCGCCGTGCCGATCCAAGCGGTCATATGGGTGTCATGCCCGCAGGCGTGCATCACCCCGGTCTCGGTGCCGTTCTGCGCCACCGCGCGCCTCTTCGAGGCGAAGGGGAGCCCGGTCTGCTCGACCACCGGCAGCCCGTCCATGTCGGCGCGCAGCATCACCACCGGGCCGGGGCCGTTCTCCATCACCGCGACCACGCCGGTCTTGCCGACCCCCTCGGTCACCTTGAAGCCCAAGGCGCGGGCGCGGGCGGCGAGCTTCTTCGGGGTCTCGACCTCCTGCATGCTCAGTTCGGGATTGGCGTGGAGGTCCTTGTAGAGCTCGACCAGCGCGGGGAGGTCCGCCGCCACCGCATCGCGCAACTCGTCGGCCTCAGCCGGCACCGCCCCCAAAGCCAGCACGCTCGCCCCCGCCAGCATCGCCACCATCCGCATCGCTTGTCCCCTTGTTGAGCCTTCGTCCCGCGCCCCCGTGTTGGAGACACATGAGACACTGTCCTCGGCCGGAAAACCCTGCCCGCTTGCAGCCCGTCCATTGAGGCCCCGGAGTGCACGAAACAGAGGCGGGCGGGCGATCATGGCCGCACCATGACACAAGCCGCCCCCTGTAGGAAAGCGCCGCCTGCGCGCGCGCTCACATCCCGTACCACAGCACCAGCAGCACCGAGAGCACCGCCACCATGATCCCCACCAGCGGCGTGCCCGCGCGCACATAGTCGCGGAAATCATAGCCACCCTCGGACATGATGAGGAGGTTGGTCTGATAGGCGATCGGGGTCGCGTAGCACAGGTTGCAGCCGAACAGCACCGCGAGCACCAGCGGTTCGGGCGGCAGGCCGAGCTGGCGCGCGATGCTGAAGGCAATCGGGGTGCCGATGGTCGCCGCGGTCGCGTTGGAGGCGAAGTTGGTGAGCAGCGTCACGAACAGCATGATCGCTGCCAGCACCAGCGCGGGAGGAAGATAGGCAAGGCCCAGCGAAAGCGCCTCGCCCAGCCACGCGGCCGCGCCGCTTTCGTCGATCACCCGGCCGATGGCGAGGCTCGCGGCGATCAGCACGATCACCTTGGCCGACAGCGCCCGCCCGACCCGGTCGAACTGGACGCAGCCGGTGACGAACATCGCGATTGCCCCCGCCAGCGCGGAAATGGCGATCGGCAGCTTGATCGGCGCATAGGCACCGCTTGCATCGAACCAGGGCAGGCCGAGCGAGGCGGTGGCGATCGCGCCGAGCATGATCGCGCCCGCCAGCACCGCCTTGGAGCGGCGCGGCAGCTCGCGCGCACCCTCGAGCCGCAGCAGCGCGTCGCTGCGGGCGAAGGCGGCGAGATCCTCGGCAAGGCCGATCGCCAGCAGCACATCGCCCTCGCGGATCGCGGTATCGCCGCGCGGGGTATTGCTGTCGCGCCCCGGGTGGTGGATGCCCAGCACCGCCACGCCGTAAAGGTCGGCGATGGCCGAACCCTCGAGCGAGCGGCCGACAAGCCGCGAATCCGCGGTGACGGTCATCTCGACCGCGACGACATCCTCCCCGCGCGCTGCGGAGTTGCGGCGGATGCGGTCGATGATCCACTCGGGCGCCAGCGCGCCCTTGAGCGTGCGTGCCGCATCGGCAAGGGCATTGTGGGTGCCCGAGATTGCCAGACGGTGTCCGGCCGCGAGCGGCCCGGACCGGCCTTCGTGGACCGTCAGACCTTCGGGCAGACGGGTGCCGATGTCGGCCATCGTCCCTGCTCCGGCAAGCCGCAGCCGGGTGTGGAAGACGCGCTCGGCCTGATCGGGCGCGGCGGTGTTGTCGCGGAGCATCCGCGGCATCACCAGCCACAGGTAAGGAATCGCGGCGAGCCCCGCGACCAGCACGATTGGCGTGAACTGGAACACGCTGATGGGCGCCATCCCGAGATCGTCGGCGATACTCACCACGAGGATATTGGTCGAGGTGCCGATGGTGGTCGCCATCCCGCCCAGCAGCACCGCGGTGTTGACCGGCATCAGGATCTTCGAGGACGGCATCAGGCCCTTTGCGCCGATCGCAGCGATGATCGGGATCAGCAGCACCATCACGGGCGTGTCGTTGACGAACATCGAGAGGAAGAAGGCGAGCAGCAGCGCGGTCAGAAGCCCGGTCTGCGGACTGAAGCGGAACACGCGCTCGAGCATCCGCGCGAAGGGTTCGAGCGCGCCGGTCACCACCAGCCCGCGGCCCATGATCATCAGCGCGCAGATGGTGATAAGCGCCGCATGGCCGAACCCGCCGAAGGCGAGCGCGAGGCCGTCGGTCGGGCGGGTATCGGGGAGCGGCGCGAAGTAGAGCCCGACCGCGATCACCGCGATGGTGACGAGGCTGATGATCTCCTCGCGGTAATTCCCGCGCGCGAAGGCGATGAACATGGCGATGGTGACGGCCATCGCGGCAATCGCGTGATAAGACGGGGGGGCCAGCATAGGGTGCCGCGACGCTAGGCGGCCCTGCGGCTCAGCATGCTAACCCATGTTAGGGGTGCCACTCTGCGAGCGATCTCGGACCCGCAAGGGTCCGCAAGGCCAACCGGCCGCCCGCAGGTGCCCCGCAGCGAAGCGGAGGGATCAGCACTGAGGAAAAGCGAAAAACGTGGTGCCCCTGGCCAGACTCGAACTGGCACATCTTTCGATAACCGATTTTGAGTCGGTCGCGTCTACCAATTCCACCACAGGGGCGCCTGAGCGAATGCCTCGCGCTGTTAGCGGGGGCAAATCCGGCTGGCAAGCGCTGCGCGACAGTCCCTCCCCGTTCGCCCCGCGAATGGGGAGGTGGCACCGCGCAGCGGTGACGGAGGGGTCTTTCGTGTTGACGGGGTCACCCCTCCGTCAGCCGCCTTTGGCGTCTGCCACCTCCCCATTCCGTTGGAACGGGGAGGGACTGAAGTGTCAGCGCAGTGCGCCGGCCAGAAGCTTGTGCAGCTTCGAATGCAGCGCGTCGTTGGCGGCGAGCACCTGCGCCGAATGGATCGCCTCGCTGCGCCCGCGGAAGTCGGACACGAAGCCGCCCGCCTCGCGCACCAGCAGGCAGCCGGCGGCGGTGTCCCAGTCGGACAGGCCGCTCTCCCAGAACCCGTCGAAGCGCCCTTGGGCCACGTAGGCGAGGTCGAGACTGGCGGCGCCGAAGCGGCGGATCCCGGCGACCTCGGGGCCGATGGCGCCGAAGATCTTGCTCCACTCGCCAAAGTCGCCGTGGCCGAAGAAGGGCACGCCGGTCGCCACCAGCGCGTCCGACAGGCGCGAGCGGGCCGAGACGCGCAGGCGCGCATCGTGGAGCCACGCGCCGCGCGACTTCTCGGCCCAGAAGGTCTGGTCGGTGATCGGCTGATAGACCACGCCCGCAACCACATCGCCCCAGCCCTTGCCGTCGGGGCGCGGTTCCTGCGCGGCGATGGAGATGGCGAAGTGCGGGATGCCGTGGAGGAAGTTGCTGGTGCCGTCGAGCGGATCGACGATCCAGCGCGGCATGCCGGGGTCGCCCTCGATCACGCCCGCCTCTTCCATCACGAAGCCCCATCCGGGCCGCGCGGCGGTCAGCTCGTCATAGATCGTGCGCTCGGAGCGCATGTCGGCCTTGCTGACGAAATCGGCCGGGCCCTTGCGGGAGACCTGCAAGTGCTCGACTTCGCCGAAATCGCGCCGCAGACGCCCGCCCGCCTTGCGCGCAGCGCGTTCCATGACGCGGATGAGGCCGGAAATAGCTGCCATGTGCTGCTTAACCCGCCTTGCCGACGTAGGCCTGCTCGTAGACATCGACGATGATGCGCGTGCCGCTGCCGATGTGCGGCGGGACCATGATGCGCACGCCGTTGTCGAGGATCGCGGGCTTGTAGCTCGACGAGGCGGTCTGGCCCTTCACCACGGCGTCGGCCTCGACGATGGTGGCTTCGACCTGCGCGGGCAGTTCGACCGAGATCGGCTTTTCGTCCCACAGTTCGAGCGCGACCTGCATCCCGTCCTGCAGGAAGGGGCGCGCATCGCCCAAGAGGTCGCCGGGGAGCGTGATCTGCTCGTAGGTGTCGTTGTCCATGAAGACGAGATCGTCGCCCTCGGCATAGAGGAACTGGAAGTCCTTCGTATCGAGGCGCACGCGTTCAACGGTGTCGGCGCTGCGGAAGCGGACGTTGGTCTTGCGGCCATCCTGCAGGTTCTTCATCTCGACCTGCATATAGGCCCCGCCCTTGCCCGGCTGGGTGTGCTGGATCTTGGCGACCTTCCAGATGCCGCCTTCATATTCGAGAATGTTGCCGGGGCGGATATCGACGCCGCTGATCTTCATGGCTGTGGGCCTTTTTACGAGGTGGAAAGAGCGTGCGGGCGGGCGGCCGGGAAGGCGCCGCGCCCGCGAAAGATGCGCGCCCATAGCCGAGCGGCGGCGGATCGGCAAGCGCGGGCCGGGCGCCGCGGCGCACGCGTGGTTAATGACATGGCGCAGCCCCGCAGCCGGTGGTAGAGCGCCCCCATGAAGACCCGCTACGTGTTCCTGTTGGTGGCCAGCGCCGCCGCCACCGCCGCCGCCCTCCTGCCGAGCCGCGGGAACGGGCAGGACCAGTCCACGCTGCGCGCCGCCTCGCGCCCAGCGGCTTCGGCGGGCACGCCCTCGGGCGGGATGCTCGGCATCCTGCGCCACGGCAACTGGGAATGCGCGCTGCCGGGTGATGCGGGCGGCAATGCCTTCGAGCCCGTCGCGGCCGAGGCCTTCCGCATCGGCACCGCCTCGAGCTACGAGAGCCCCGCCGGCAACGGCATCTACCTTTTGCGCGGCACCGAAGTGGTCTTCACCCGCGGTCCCAAGAAGGACCAGCGCTTCAAGGTGCTGGGCGAGAACACGCTCCAGAAGCTGGCCGCCGATGGCAGTCTCAGCAAGATGATCTGCACCCGGGTGTCGAGCGGGAACTGACCGGGCCTCGCCTGCGATGACCGCCCCGTCCCTGCCCAAGGCCCTCGCCTTCGACGTCTTCGGCACGGTGGTCGACTGGCGCACCAGCGTGACGCGCGAATCCGCCGGGTTTCTGGCGCAGATCGGCGAGGACCCGGAGGATGCTGCCGCCTTCGCCGATGCATGGCGCTCGCAATATATCGCGGCGATGGTGGGGATGCGCAAATCAGGCCGCGCTTTCGTGCCGCTCGATGTGCTTCACCGTGAGATGCTGGAGAGCGCCCTGCGTGAACGGGGAGTCGATCCGGCGGGGCTCGACGAGGGCCTGCTCGCCGACTGGAACCGCGCCTGGCACCGGCTCGACCCGTGGCCCGATACGGTCGAGGGCTTGAGGCGGCTGAAGACCCGCTTTCCTATAGTCACCTGCTCGAACGGCAATATCGCGCTGATCCTCAACATGGCGCGCCGCGCGGGCCTGCCGTGGGACGCGATCCTCGGGGCGGAGGTGAGCGGGGCCTACAAGCCCGACCCGCGCGCCTATCTCCATACTGCCGAGGTGCTGGGGATCGCACCGGGTGAGCTGTGCCTCGTCGCCGCGCATCACGGCGATCTGGCGGGGGCGCGGAAAGCCGGATTGCTCTGCGCCTATGTCGACCGCCCGGACGAATACGGCGGCGCGCCCGCGCCCGACGCGCATTACGAACAGGCGTGGGAGTGGTCCGCGACCAGCTTCATCGACCTCGCCGACCAGCTGGGCTGCTGACGCGAGGGCGCTACATCCCCGTCAGCCAGAAGACATGCATGAACCACACCTCGCGCGCGAGGAACGGGACTTGCGTGCCGAGGCTGCGGTAGCGGGTGGTGGGCGTGGGCGATGGCTGCGGGTCGAAGCCCTCGGCAGCCGCCATCGCCATGGCGCGGCGCATGTGGAGCGGGTCGGAGACGATCAGCACCGGCTTGCCCCGCCTCGTTCCCAGCACCCGCGCGGCATTGGCGAGGTTCTGGCGTGTGGTGCGCGAGCGGTCTTCGATCAGGATCGCCGCTGCGGGAACGCCATGCGCTTGCAGCCAGACTGAACCTGCCGCCGCCTCGGACACTCCGTCCTCGGGCGAACGCCCTCCGGTGACCAGCACCCGCGCCGTCCGTCCCTCGCGATAAAGCCGCGCCGCATGATCAAGCCTCGCGGCAAAGACCGGTGACGGCTTGTCCCCGATCACCGCCGCGCCCATCACGATGGCAGTCTCGCCGCGCTCCTTGCCCGTCACAGCCGGGCCGACCGCGATCCACGCCGCAACCGCGCCGAGCCACAGGACAATCGCCCCCGCCGCGAAGGCGAGGCGGCGCTTCACCCCCGCATGACCTTGGCGAAGGCCTCAATCGCGGCGACCTCGTCCCCGCCCCACACGGCGTGGGAGACCGCGAGGAAATCCGCCCCTGCCTCGACCAGCGGCTGGCAGTTGTCGGGCGTGATCCCGCCGATGGCGACGCAGGGGATTTCGAACAGCTGGGTCCACCACTGCAGCAGTTCGGGCTCCGGGCGTTCCGCATCACCCTTGTCCTTGGTGGCGGAGGGGAAGAACGCCCCGAAGGCGACGTAATCCGCCCCCGCCTCGCCCGCTTCCATCGCCATGTGGCGGCTGGCGTGGCAGGTGACGCCGATCTGCGCCTCGCGGCCCAGTTCGGCGCGCGCCTCCTTGGGCGAGCCGTCGTCCTGCCCGAGATGCACCCCGTCGGCCTTCAACCGCTTGGCTAGCGCGACCGAATCATTTACGATGAAGGCCACGTCATGCGCGGCGCAGATGGCTTGCAGGGGCGCGGCGAGGCGCGCGGCCTCGTGCTGGTCCACCCCCTTCACCCGGAACTGGAAGGCGGTAACAAGATCGCCATGCCGCCGCGCGCCGGCAGCCAGCGCCCGCTCGAGCCGCGCGGGAAACTCGCCGCCGACGTCGAGGGGGGAAATGAGATAGAGCTGTGTCTGGGTCATCCGAGGCGCATTAGCCGATTTCGCGGCAATGTCAGCCTGCGTCCGCGATGTCACGGAAAGGCGAGGTAGTTCCACACCGGCGCAAACACCGGCCGGCCCTGCGCGTCGCGCGGGGTCACGCTGTCGAGCACCGGCGCGCCGTGGGCGGGCGAGGCGCTGGGGCCGGTGGGGTTGGGATTGGGCGCGGCGGCGGTCGTCAACCGCCGGGAATTGCCGAAAGGCGCCGCGCTGCCGTCGACGCTGGTGAGCGGCCCGAAGGCGCCCATCCCGATCGCCTCCCACGCCCGGTTGGCCGTCGCCAGTGGGACCAGCGGGTCATCGACATGGATGAAGCCATATTGCCGATCGGCCGGGGTGACATTGGGAAGCGACAGCCACGGGGCGGTGCTGGCCGGAGCCAATCCAGAATCGGCGGGCGCGGCAAACATCACCGCCCTGTCAAGCGCCACCAGCTTGGCAAAATAGCCCGCATGGCCCCCACCCTGCGAATGGCCCGCGATGGTGATCCGGCTCCAATCGGGCCGCCCGCCGCTGAGGAACTGCCCCCAGCCTTCCGCCGGGTAAGTCCGCTCGAGGAACTGGAGCAGCACGGTCAACCGGGTGATGATCGCATTGGCGGCGTTCACCGCCACCAGCGGGCTGGTATCCTCGCCGGTGATGATCTCGCGCCGGACCTTGCCCGTGCAATCGGGATCGACCGAGCTGCCGCACAACCGCTCGACCGCCTCGTCATTGGGATAGGTGAGCCCGAGCGCATGATAGCCGCGCGCCGCCCCGGTGCGCACGATGTCGCGGTAGACCGCCGGGATGCCGCCGGTGCCGGGCAGCATCACGAACAGGCGCCCCTTGGCAGGAACCTGCGGATCGGGGTTGATGACGAAGTGCGCCTGGAGATTGGTCGTGATCGCCGCGCTGGTGTCGGCGGGCAGGATATTGCGCTCGGTCGAGGTGGGCGATGGTGTCGGGGTGGGAGTGGGGCTCGGGGTAGGCGTCGGGGCAGGCGCGGGAGCGCTCCCGCCGCCGCCGCACGCCGTCAGCGCCAGAAAGGCCGCCAGAGCCGACGTTCTCGAAAGACTGCGCGCGATCATGGGGGGCTCCGGCGAGGCTGAGGGGTGTGCACAAGTTCACAACGTCCGGCAGCCCGGAACCCTTCGCGCCGTCGCGGAAATTCGAACACTTCGCCCTCGTTCAGGCGGCACTCAGGCACTGCAGGGCTTTTGCACGGCATGAACACGCTATTCCGCCACCTAAGCCCTACCCTGCTGCTCGCCGCCCTGTCGGCCTGCGCGGTGATTCCCGACACGCCGAGCCCGGAGAGCGTCGCCCTGCCGCAGGGCACCCCCGTCGCGCTCGGGCAAGCGGTGACGGTCGGCACCGTCGTCGCCACACCGATGGAGGTGGTCGAGGACAGCCGCTGCCCGATCAACGCGCGCTGCGTGTGGGCCGGGCGGCTGGTGGTGAAGACCCGCATCGACGGCCCCGGCTGGCGCGACACCGCCGATCTCACCCTGGGCGAGCCGTGGAGCACCCACGATGTCGTCCTCGCGCTGACCTCGGGCGAACCGGGCCGGATGGCGGGCGAAGGGCAGGAGACGCCGAAAGAGGCCTACCGCTTCACCTACGAGGCGCGCTGAGGGCTCACCGGCACGCCGCGCGCGGCCAGCGCTGCATCGAAAGCGGCAGGGTCATCGAGCCGGATGAACACCCGCGCCTTGCCGCGCGGCAGCGGCTTGGCGAGCACCAGGCAGCGGTTGGGATAGGCAATGCCGGAGAGCTTCAGCGCGTCCGCAGCCTTGTCGCCTCCCGCCTCCCATGCGGATTGGACCGCAGCGATATTGGCCAGCTCAAGCGTAACGTCGTGCAGGCTGCCGAAGTTGAGCACCAGCTTCCTGCCCTCGATCCGGTGCGGGCGGCGGGGGAGCGAGCGGATCAGGAGTAGGGTCCACAAGACCGCGCAACCCGACAGGATCGACAGCGGCCAGCCCACCGCGGGCCAGCGGGTCGCCACCAGCAGATGGACCGCAAACAGCTCGATCAGTGCCAGCGCGAAGAACACCCACAGGATCGGGGCCATCCCCCGGTGATAGGCAAATTCCGCCGGCTCGCTCACGCCCGGAGCAGCGTCACACGCTCGCGCTGGCGATCTGGTCGATCGCCTTGCCGAGCACCGTGTTGAACTCCTCGTCCGACTGGCCCTTGCGCAGGTCCTGCAGGAGCCCGCGGCTGAAGCTCGCGATCATGCCGGGGTTGTGCGAGAGGCGCGCGCAGGCATCGTCGGTCGAGAACCCGCCCGAGAGCGCGACGACGCGCAGCACCTTGGGGTGCTGGATCAGCGGATCGTAAAGGCCGGGCGTCGCGGGGATCGAGAGCTTGAGCATCACCTGCTGGCCTTCCGGAAGCGCATCGAGGTGCTTGAGGATCTCGGCCAGCAGCAGCGCCTCGCCCGCTTCGCGGTCTTCGGCGGTGATGTCGTATTCGGGCTCGATGATCGGCATCAGGCCCGCGGCGATGATCTTCGCGCCGATGTCGAACTGCTGGGCGACGACGGCAGCGATCCCTGCCGGGTTCGCGGATTTGATGACCGAACGCATCTTGGTGCCGAACATCCCCTGCGCCACCGACTTCGCCAGCAGCGCGTCGAGCTTCACCATCGGCTTCATCAGCTGCACCCCGCCCGCCTCGTCGGCAAGGCCCTCGTCGACCTTGATGAAGGGGACGATCCCGCGCGCCTTCAGCGCCTCGGCTGTGGGCTTGCCATCCACTTCGCCGTCCATGGTCTTCTCGAACAGGATCGCGCCGATCACCTTGCCGCTGGAAAAGCAGGGGCTGGTGATGACGCGGGCGCGCATCGCGTGGATCTGGGCGAACATCTCCTCGTCGCCCGACCACTCGCTGTCATCCACCCCGTAGCCCCGCAGCGCCTTGGGGGTCGAGCCGCCCGACTGGTCGAGCGCGGCGATGAACCCCTGTCCGGTGGCGATGCGGGTCGTCATTTCGAGGGTGTTCATGGCAAGCGTGTCTCCAAGTCGCGAGAGGTGGTGTCGTGCGGCCCCTGAGGTCAATGCATAGGTATGCACAAACTGCTCTACGGGCCATTAGCGAGGCCTTCGGGATGCTGCAACCGCGAAGAATTCAGCGCTTCGACAGCCGCCGGATGATCCCCGTGAAGCTCAGCGCCGGCTTGCCGTCGCCGGTCACGAGCCCGCGCACGAAGATCGTCTTGCCGCCGCCGCGGGTCACTTCCCCGCGCGCCTCGACCAGCGCACCTTCGTTGATCGAGCCGAGGAAATCGCCCGACAGGTTGAGCGTCACCGCATGATCGCCCCGGAGCTCGTCGGTGGCGATCGCGAACAGCGCGAAGTCGGCGAAGGTCATCATGCAGCCGCCATGCATGAAGCCGCCGCCGTTCATGTGGCGCGCCTCGGCGCGGAAGGCGCTCACATAGGAGCCGTCCGCCTCGCGCCGGTGGTAGAACGGGCCCGAGCGGGTCTCGTAAGGGTCGCCCAGCCAATATTGCCACCCGGCGAATTCGCCCTCTTCCATGGTGGTCAACTGGCCGAAGCTCTGTTCGTTGGCGTCGCTCATCGGATCACTTCCACAATTGCAGCTTGGCGACGGCCGAGGCGAGGCCTTGGTCCGGGTCCTGCCGCGCGAGGCTCAGGTCGGCGAGCAGCAGCTTGCTCGACCAAGCGCTCTTGCGGAACAGCGCCGAGACGAGGAAGGCCCCCGTCCACGCCCGCCCGCCGAGGGAAAGGTCGAGATCGGCCCCCGCCACGAACCACGCCGCATCGCGGTGCTTGCGCGCGATCACCTCGCGGAAGGCGAAGCGGTTGCAGGTAAAGCCGCGCTCCATCGCAGCAAGGAAACTTGGGCGATCAAGCAGTTGCGGCGGAGTGCTGCCGACGAGCATGAGGAAGTCCTTGCCCGTCAGCTTCTTCATCGCCTTGGCATCGCCCGCCACCCAGGCGCGCATCGCGCCGAGCGCCAGCGCCTCGATCTCGGCTTCACTGACCGCCACGGATCAGACCTCGAGCGCGGCGACGCCGGGCAGGACGTTGCCTTCCATCCATTCGAGAAATGCGCCGCCAGCAGTTGAAATATAGGTGAAATCCTCGGAGGCCCCGGCATGGGCGAGCGCGGCGACCGTGTCCCCGCCCCCGGCCACGCTGATGAGCGAGCCTTCGAGCGTCAGCGCCGCCGCCGTGCGCGCGAGCGCCACCGTCGCCGCGTCGAAGGGCTCGGTCTCGAAGGCACCCATCGGCCCGTTCCACACCAGCGTGCGGCAGGTCTTGAGCACATCCGCCAGCGCCTCGACCGCCGTCGGGCCGACGTCGAGGATCATCTCGTCCTCGGCGACCTCGTGGACGTTGCAGACCCGCAAGGAGGCCGGGTTGGCGGCGAATTCCTTGGCGACGACCACGTCATAGGGAAGGTGCACGGTGCAGCCCCGCGCATCGGCCTCGTCCATGATCTTGGCGACCGTGGGGGCAAGGTCGTGCTCGCACAGGCTCTTGCCGACATTCACCCCGCGGGCGGCGAGAAAGGTGTTGGCCATGCCGCCGCCGATGATCAGGTGCTGGACCTTGCCGACGAGGTTCTCGAGCACGGCAAGCTTGGTCGAGACCTTGGCCCCGCCGACCACCGCCGCGACCGGCTGCTCGGGCGTGCCGAGGGCTGCGTCGAGGGCCTTGAGCTCGGCTTCCATCGACCGGCCCGCATAGGCGGGAAGCCAGTGCGCGAGGCCCTCTGTGGTCGCGTGTGCGCGGTGGGCAGCGCTGAAGGCGTCGTTGACGTAGAGCGTCCCGTGCGCGGCGATCGCCTGTGCAAGGTTGGGGTCGTTCTTCTCCTCCCCCGGCCAGAAGCGGGTGTTGTCGAGGAGGCCGATGTCTCCGCTGCGCAGGATGCTGCTCACCGCCTGATCGACCACAGGCCCGGCGATCTCGGGGATGAACATGACTTCCTTGCCCAGCACCGCTTCGACATCGCCGATCACCATGCTGGTCGAAAGCATCGAGGAGCGCTGCCCTCCCGGGCGGCCGAAATGCGCCAGCAGCAGCACCTTGGCCCCGCGGCCCGCGAGCTCGAGGATGGTCGGCTTGACCGCCTCGACCCGCGTCACGTCGGTTGCCGAGCCGTCCTTCATGGGAAGGTTGAGGTCGACGCGGACGAGCGCGACCTCGCCGGTGAGGTCGGCGGGGAGGTCATCGAGGGTCTTGAACTTGGGCATTGGCTCACTCCTTCTCCCCTCCCGCTCGCGGGAGGGGCCGGGGGTGGGCACGAGCGTGGCGCAGGCCCACCCCGCTGCGACTAAGCCCCGGATCAAGTCCGGGGCAAGTCTCGCTCCCCTCCCGCAGGCGGGAGGGGCGTTCGATTACAAGAACTTAGCCACCACCCCGGCGGTGTCGATCATGCGGTTGGAGAAGCCCCACTCGTTGTCGTACCAGCTGACGACGCGGGCGAGCTTGCCTTCCATCACGCTGGTTTCCAGCGAATCGACGGTAGAAGACGCCGGGTAGTGGTTGAAATCGCTCGAGACCAGCGGCTGGTCGGTATAGTCGAGCACGCCCTTCATCGGGCCCTCGGCCGCGGCCTTCAGCGCGGCGTTGATTTCCTCGGCGGTGGTGTCGCGGCTCGGCACGAAGACGAGGTCGACCATCGAGACGTTGGGGGTCGGGACGCGCACCGACGAGCCGTCGAGCTTGCCCTTCAGCTCCGGCAGCACCAGGCCGACCGCACGCGCGGCGCCCGTGGTGGTGGGGATCATGTTCTGCGCACCGGCGCGCGCACGGCGCAGGTCCGAGTGGATCTGGTCGAGCATCCGCTGGTCATTGGTGTAGGAGTGGATCGTGGTCATGAACCCGCGCTCGATCCCGATGACATCATTGAGCACCTTGGCCACCGGCGCGAGGCAGTTGGTGGTGCAGCTGGCGTTGGAGATGATCACGTCATCGGCGGTCAGCGTTTCGTGGTTGACGCCGTAGACGATGGTCTTCGACACGCCGGTCGCAGGCGCCGAGATGACGACGCGCTTGGCCCCGGCGGCGAGATGCGGGCGGCTCGCTTCGTCCGACTGGAAGAAGCCGGTGCATTCGAGCACGATGTCGACACCCATCGCGGCGTGCGGAAGGTTGGCCGGATCGCGCTCCTTGGTCACCGCGATGCGCTTGCCGTTGACGATGATCGCGTCGCCATCGGCGGTGACTTCACCCTTGAACCGGCCGTGGATCGAATCGAAGGCGAACAGCAGCGCATTGGCCTTGGCATCGGCGAGGTCGTTGATCGCGACCAGTTCGAGATCGTGGTCCGTGCGCTCGAGAATGGCGCGGGCGACAAGACGGCCGATGCGGCCGAAGCCGTTGATGGCGACTTTGGTAGCCATGAGAGGTACTCCTGCTTAAGCGTTCAGTTTGTTCAGGATTTGCGGAACGATGGCCTCGGGCGTGAGACCGAAATGGGCAAACAGGTCTTCCGCCGGGGCCGAAGCGCCGAAGCTGTCGATCCCGATGTTGAGGCCCGCAAGGCCGGTGTAGCGCTGCCACCCGAAGGTGCTCGCCGCCTCGACCGAGACGATCAGCGCATCGGCGGGGAGGAGGTCGGCGCGGTATTCGGCGGGCTGCTCGTCGAACAGCTCGGTCGAGACCATCGAGACGACGTCGGTGCCGATGCCCTGCCCTTCGAGCTGCGCGGCGCAGCGGGCGGCCAGCTCGACTTCCGAGCCGGTCGCGAGGATCACCACCTTGCGGGCCGCTTCGGCGGATTTGATCCGGTAGCCGCCCTTGGCGCTCAGGTTCTCTGCCTCAGCCGTCAGGCGCAGCTGGGGGAGGTTCTGGCGGGTCAGCGCCAGCACGCTCGGCCGGTCCTTCTGCGCCAGCGCGATCTGCCAGCACTCGGCGGTCTCGACCACATCGGCCGGGCGCATGACGAGGAGGTTGGGCATGGCGCGCAGGCTGGCGAGGTGCTCGATCGGCTGGTGCGTGGGCCCGTCCTCGCCGAGGCCGATCGAATCATGGGTCATCACGTAGATGACGCGGGCATGCTGGAGCGCCGAGAGACGGATCGCGCCGCGCGCATAGTCGGTGAAGACGAGGAAGGTGCCGCCATAGGGGATCACGCCCCCGTGCAGCGCCATCCCGTTCATCGCGGCGGCCATGCCGAATTCGCGGATGCCCCAATAGACGTAGCGGCCCGAATAGTCGTCCTTCGAGAAGGTCCCGATCCCGCCCGCGAGCGTGTTGTTCGAGCCGGTGAGGTCGGCGCTGCCGCCGATGGTGTCGGGCAGGCGCGGATTGATCTGGGCGAGCGCCATCTCGCTCGCCTTGCGGGTGGCGACCTTGACCGGATTGGCGATCAGCGAGGCGATGTAGTCGCCTGCCGCATCGCCGTGCGGCAGATCGCCCGCCATGCGGCGCTCGAACTCGGCCTTGTGGGGGCTCGCTTCGAGCCGCCCCGCCCAGGCGCCATGCGCGCTGCGACCGGGCTCGCCCGCGCTGCGCCAGTCGGCGAGGATGTCGGTCGGCACCACGAATGGCTCATGCGGCCAGCCCAATTCCGTGCGCGCGGCGGCAACCTCGGCCCCGCCCAGCGCAGCGCCGTGGACGCCGCTGGTGCCCTGCTTGTTGGGCGCGCCCTTGCCGATCAGCGTGTGGCAGGCGATCAGCGAGGGGCGCGGATCGGCCTTGGCTTCGGCCAGCGCGCGATCGATGTCGGCGAAGTCATGGCCGTCGCAGGTGGTGACATGCCACCCCGTGGCCGCGAACCGCGCCTTGATGTCCTCCGAGGTCGACAGCTCGGTCGCCCCGTCGATGGTGATGCGGTTGTCGTCCCACAGCACATTGAGGCGCCCCAGCCCGAGGTGCCCCGCAAGCCCGATCGCCTCGTGATTGATGCCCTCCATCAGGCAGCCGTCACCCGCGATCACCCAGGTGCGGTGATCGACCAGATCGTCGCCATAGACCGCATTGAGGTGCCGCTCGGCCATCGCCATGCCGACCGCCATCGCGAGGCCCTGTCCCAGAGGGCCGGTGGTGCACTCGACGCCGTCGAGCAGGAAGTTCTCGGGGTGGCCCGCGCAGGGCGAGTTCAGCTTCCGGAAATTGCGGATGTCGTCGATCGTCGGCGCGGCATAGCCGGTGAGGTAGAGCAGGCTGTAGATCAGCATCGAGCCGTGGCCCGCGCTCAGCACGAAGCGGTCACGGTCGGCCCAGTGCGGCGCGGCCGGATCGAACTTCAGATGGCGCGTGAACAGCACCGTCGCTGCGTCGGCCATGCCCATCGGCATCCCCGGGTGCCCGGAATTGGCCGCCTCGACCGCGTCCATCGACAGGGCGCGGATGGCGTTGGCCATGGGCTGAAGGCGGGCGGCATCGAGGCTCATCGGCACGCTGTTCTCCTGCGGGAGCCCGGCGCGCAAACCGCGCGCGATTCGAGCCCCGGTTAAGGTCGGCGCTGCCATTGCCGAGCCCACGGGGGAGGTCAACCTCTGCCGCTGCCAATCCCCGTCTGGCGCGGGCAGGGCATTTATCAACAGCCCGCCCCAAACCTTTGCACGGGCAACCTTCTGTTGGTATCGGTAACGCCCATGAGCGCCGACCGCATCGCATCCGCCGTAACCCGCATCGAGGCCGCGATGGCGCGCATCGATGCCGCGCGCGAGAGCCTCGGCGATAGCGAGGCGCGGGGCTCCGGCAGCTCCGCGCGGGTGGTCGAGCTGGTCAATGTCCACGAGAAGCTGCGCGAGCAAGTCGCGGAAAGTCTTCGCGAACTTGACGCACTTCTGGCAACGCTCGAGGAATAGGCCAGCCCCATGAGCACCGTCACTCTCAGCATCGGCCCCAAGACCTACACCGTCGCCTGCGCCGACGGGCAGGAAGCCCACATCCGCGCGCTCGGTGCGATGATCGCCGAAAAATATGCGCAGCTGGGCAGCGCGCGCGCGCCGCTCGAGGCGCAGAATCTGCTGTTTGCTGCGCTGTTCATGGCCGACGAGCTCGATCAGGCGAAGAAGCGCGTCGCCGAGGTCACCGAACCCGCGCCCGAACCCGATACCGCCGAACTCGATGCCGCGCGCGAGACCATCGCCCGGCTCGAGGCTGAGCTTGCCGAAGCGCGCGAGGCCGCGGCCAGCCCTACGCCTGCTGCGGAGGCCCCTGTCCCCGCTCCGGTCCCGCAATTCGACCTGTTCGGCGGTACGCCTGCTGCCTCCGCCGGCGACGCGGACCTCGCCGCGCGCCTCGAAGCCCTTGCCGCTGCCGCCGAGGCCAGTGCCGCCGCGCTTGAAGCCGCCGCCGCGAACGCCTAGATAGAAGACGGCGGGACTGCCCGGCACGAGCCGATTGAATATCCCTGAGGCTATAAGTAATCCAAATGGGAGTTGTCCCTGCCCTTGCGTGCCGGTTCGTCCGGAACTCTCGGGCATACGGCGCCCACCTGACGTACCACGCGTCAGAGGATTTCTAGCGCAAACGACCCATGGTGGTTCCGTCACTCTTTTTGTTGCGCCTCAGGCGCCGGCGCGCGCGTCCGCGCGCTTGGCTTTCCTCCAGGGGCCCGGCCCTGCGGGCCACCCTTCCAGGCGCGCGTTCGCGCTTGCGGGCCTTTGGCCCGGCTGATCCTCCCCGAGCTCGCTCGGGGAGGGGGACCACCGGAGGTGGTGGAGGAGCGAGCCTCACGCGCCCTTGCCGGTAAACGGCGCGGGGGCTACCGCCTGAAGCAATGACCCACCCCACCAAATCCGAACTCCGCCAACAGCTTCGCGCCGCGCGTCGTGCCCATGTCGCGGCGCTGCCTGATTCCATCCGCGGCCTCTTGTTCCATCGCCCCCCTGCCCCGCTGCTCGCGCGGATCGGGGACGAGGCGGTGATCGGCCTCTACCATGCCGCCCCCTACGAAGCCCCCGCGAGCGGCTATGCCCGCTTCTTCCACGAAGCAGGGCACACCATCGCCCTCCCCCGCTTCGCCGCGCGCGGCGCCGCGATGACCTTTGCGCGCCACACCGACCCCCATTCCGAGAGCGACCTCGAGGTCGGTCCCTTCGGCATGCTCCAGCCTGCCGCCGAGGCCGAGCCGCTGGTGCCGGACGTGCTGTTCGTGCCGCTGGTCGGCTTCACCCCCGATCTCGAGCGGCTCGGCCAGGGCGGTGGGCATTTCGACCGCTGGCTCGCGGAACATACCCCCGCGCTCGCCGTTGGCCTCGCTTGGGACGCGCAAGCCTGCGAGACCCTGCCGACCGAACCCCACGACAAACCGCTCGATGCGGTCGTCACCCCCACCCGCATTTATGGACTGACCTGATGCGCGAGACCCCGACCTGGCGAATCCCCCTCGGCATCTTCGCGCTGTTTGTCGCGCTGATGGTCTACGGCATCGTTATCGCGCGCTATGCGCCCGACATCATCGGCAGCTGGCCGGGCGCGGCGCAGACCGTGGTCTACGTGATCCTCGGCCTCGTCTGGCTGCTGCCCTTGCGGCGCTTCCTGATCTGGATGGAGACGGGTCGCTGGAGCCCGCCGGAGCAAAAAAAAAAGGCGGACTGAACGCCCGCCTTTCGCATGGCCTCAAGGGCCGTCCCGAGGAACAAGTGGCGCGAGTGACGGGGCTCGAACCCGCGACCTCCGGCGTGACAGGCCGGCGCTCTAACCGACTGAGCTACACCCGCGCATCTTGTCCATTCGAGCATTCAGGCGATGCCGTCCCGCTCGTGGAGCAGCGCCATTAGGCTTGCGGCTTGGGGCTGTCAACGGCCATTGCGGCAAATTTTGAAGGGTGTGCGAGCCGCTCAGCAGTTCTCGTACTTCCAGTTGCGTTTTCGGCCCTCGGCGAGCCATTCCACCGCCTGCGCTACGCGCTTGGCTTGGGTCTCCTCGCGCTTGGCCTCCGCGATCCACTCGACATATTCGCGGCGGTGCGAGGGGGCAAAGGCGTCGAAGGTCGCGCGCGCGGCGGGCGCCGCATCGAGCGCGGCAGCAAACGCGGCAGGGACGGGCAGTTCGGGCTTGGCCGCGCGCCTGGGCTTGGGCTTGGCGAGATTCGCGTGCCCCGCTTGAAAACGCGCAATCAGCCCGGCGTCATCGGGGAGATCGGCAAGGCTGGTGAGTTTGCCGAGCGTTCCCATCCCGCCCTTGCCATCCTCCGCGCCGCTGCGCCCCTCGTGGTGAATGACGATCGAGGCATGCGCCTTGAACGCGGCCAGGCCGACAACGTTCTTACCCCCGACCATGAAGTGCGGCATCCCCCAATTGATGGTCTCCTCGGCCTCGGGAAGCGCCGCGTGCAGCAGCGCGCGGACATGGCTGAGGATCGGCTGCGCGAAGGGCGCGGCCTTGGCGATATAGTCGTCGACGCGCGGATCACGGGTCATGTCGGAGCCCTCCCGGCCCCGACATTACCCCATTCAGTCGATGAGCAACAGCGCGGGCGTCTCGATCAGCTTCTTCACGCCTTGGATGAAGCTCGCCGCATCGTGCCCGTCGACCACGCGGTGGTCGCAGGAGATGGAGATGTTCATCAGCTTGCGCTTGGCGATGCGCTCCCCGCCCATCCCGTCGGGGACGAACATCGGGCGCTCGACGATGCGGTTGGGGCCGATGATCGCCACCTCGGGCCGGTTGATGACCGGGGTGGTGGCGACGCCGCCAAGCGGGCCGAGGGAGGTGACAGTGAGGGTCGAGCCGGAGAGTTCCTCCGACGTCGCCTTGCCCGTGCGCGCGGCCTCGGCGAGGCGGCCGATCTCGCGGGCGAGCTGCCACAGGTTCTTGGCCTGCGCGTCACGAATCACCGGGACCATCAGGCCGCTATCGGTCTGCGCCGCCATGCCGAGATGCACCGCGCCGTAGCGAGTGACGACATTGGCCTCGTCATCATAACGGGCGTTGATCATCGGGAATTGCGGGATCACCTTGCAGATCGCGGTGATCAGCAGCGGCAGCATGGTGAGCTTGGGCCGCTCCCCGCGCGCGGCGTTGAGCTGGGCGCGCAGGTCCTCGAGATCGGTGACATCGCACTCCTCGACATAGGTGAAGTGCGGAATGTGGCGCTTGGCCGCGGCCATGTTCTGGGCGATGCGCTTCCTGAGGCCGATGACCTTGATCGTCTCGTCCGCGCGGGCCTTGCCGGCCGCGCCGAAGCCGCCGTTATAGGCGAGGAAGGCGTCGAGATCGGCATGGCGCACGCGGCCGTCGGCGGCGGGCTTCACCTGCGCGAGGTCGATCCCGAGATCCTTGGCGCGCTGGCGCACGGCGGGGCTGGCGAGGACCTTGGCCTCGGCCCGGTGTTCAGGCGCAGGAGCGGGCGCTGCCGCCATCGCGTCGTCGGCGTCCGAGGCATCCGGAGTCTCGACCTCGATCCGCTCGGCCACCTCCTCGGAGGTCGGCGCATCGGACATGTCTTCCTCGATCTGCTCGGCTGCGGCCTCGGCTTCCTCTTCGGTGACCTCGCCCTCGGTCTCGATCACCAGCAGCATCGCGCCGATCGCGACCACATCGCCGACCTCGCCCGCGAGGGTCGTCACCACGCCCGCAACCGGGCTTTCGATGTCGATCGTCGCCTTGTCGGTCATCACGTCGACGATGTGCTGGTCTTCCTCGACCCGGTCGCCGACCTTCACGTGCCATTCGACGACTTCCGCCTCGGCTACGCCTTCGCCCACGTCGGGCATCTTGAAAATGAACTTGGCCATTGTCGGGTCAGTCCTTGAGAAGCTTGTCGATTGCCTCGCCGATGCGGACCGGGCCGGGGAAATAGGCCCATTCGAGGCTGTGGGGATAGGGCGTGTCGAAGCCGGTGACCCGTTCCACGGGCGCTTCGAGGTGGTAGAAGCAGCGTTCGGTGACGAGCGCGGAAAGCTCAGCGCCGAAACCCGAGGTGCGGGTCGCCTCATGGACGATCAGGCAGCGGCCGGTCTTTTCCACCGAGGCCTCGATGGCCTTGATGTCGAGCGGCACCAGCGTGCGCAGGTCGAGGATTTCGGCATCGACGCCCTTCTCGCGGCACACCGCCTCGGCCACGTGGACCATCGTGCCATAGGCGAGCACGGTCAGCGCCTCGCCTTCCTGCACCACCCGCGCCTTACCGAGCGGCACCTTGTAGTAGCCCTCGGGCACGACCGAATCGGGGTGCTTCTTCCACGGCTCGACGGGCTTGTCATAATAGCCCGAGAACGGCCCGTTATAGATGCGCTTGGGCTCGAAGAAGATCACCGGATCATTGTCTTCGATGGCGGAAATCAGCAGCCCCTTGGCATCGTGCGGGGTCGCCGGGATCACGGTCTTGAGGCCCGCGACATGGGTGAACAATGCCTCGGGCGACTGGCTGTGGGTCTGCCCGCCGAAAATCCCGCCCCCGAAGGGCGAGCGCACCGTCATCGGCGCGATATAGTCGCCCGCCGAACGATACCGCAGGCGTGCGGCTTCCGAGATCAGCTGGTCGAGACCGGGATAGATATAGTCGGCGAACTGGATTTCGGGGACGGGCCTGAGGCCGTAGGCCCCCATCCCCACCGCCACGCCGATGATCCCGCATTCGCTGATCGGCGTATCGAACACGCGGTTCTTGCCGTGCTTGGCCTGAAGTCCGGCCGTGGCGCGGAACACCCCGCCGAAATAGCCGACATCCTCGCCCATGATGATCACGTCGGGATCGCGCGCGAGCATGATGTCGAGCGCTTCGTTGATCGCCTCGATCATGTTGAGGCGGCGCTCCGGCGCGTCGGTAAGCACGTTCTCGCCCAGAGTGGCAGGTTGGTCGCTCATCCGAAGGGCCTTTCCGTGCCGAACTTGGCGATGCGTTCGCGGATGGCCTGTTCGGCCTGCTCCTCGAGGTGCCAGGGCAGATCTTCGTAAACGTCCTCGAACATGGTGTGGAACGGGTGGTGGAGGCCGTGGCCGAGGATGCCGTTCTTCTCGGCCTCCTTGGTGGTGGCTTTCACCCGCTCGGCGCACTCGAGGTCCATCGCCGCGTGGCGCTGCTCGTCCCATTCGCCAATTGCGATGAGATGGTTCTTGAGGCGCGTGACGGGATCGCCCAGAGGCCACTCCTCGCGCTCCTGCGCCGAGCGGTAGCCCGAGGGGTCGTCCGAGGTGGAATGGCCCTCCGCGCGGTAGGTGAAGTATTCGATCAGCGTCGGCCCGTCGTTGCCGCGCGCGCGGTTGGCGGCCCATTCGGTCGCCGCGTAACAGGCGAGCGCGTCATTGCCGTCGACCCGCAGCGCCGCGATGCCATAGCCGAGGCCGCGCGCGGCAAAGGTCGTTCGCTCGGCCCCGGCGAACCCGCTGAAGCTGCTGATCGCCCACTGGTTGTTGACCACGTTGAGGATCACCGGCGCGTTGTAGACCGCAGCGAAGGTGCAGGCCGAGTGGAAATCGCCCTCGGCAGTCGAACCCTCGCCCACCCAGCTTGCCGCGATCCGGCTGTCACCCTTGATCGCCGAAGCCATCGCCCAGCCCACGGCCTGCGGGCATTGCGTCGCAAGATTGCCCGAGATCGAGAAGAAGCTGTGCTCGCGGCTCGAATACATGATCGGCAGCTGGCGGCCCTTCAGCTTGTCGGCCTTGTTCGAATAGATCTGGTTGATCATCTCGATCAGCGGATAGCCGCGCACCAGCAGGATGCCCTGCTGGCGGTAGGAGGGGAACACCATGTCGTCGCTGGCGAGCGCCATCGCGGGCGCGATCGAGGTCGCCTCCTCGCCGGTGCACTTCATGTAGAAGCTGGTCTTGCCCTGCCTTTGCCCTCGGAACATCCGCTCATCGAAGGCGCGCACCAGCGCCATATGGCCGAGCATGGTGCGCAGGGTTTCAGGATCGAGGCGCGGGTTCCACGGGCCGTGGGCGTGGTTGTCATCGCCCAGCACGCGCACGAGGCCATAGGCGAGCCCCGCCATCTGCGAGGGGTGGATGCCCTCGTCCGGGCGCGGCTGGTCGCCGGGCTGGCCGATGTCGATATGCGAGAAGTCGGCCTTGTCGCCGGGCCGGTATTTCGGCTCGGGCACATGCAGCGCCAGCGCCGGGCGGTTGCTTTCTGACGGTGCCCTTGGATCGGCCATCTCTCGCGCTCTCCCCGTGGTGATCGACCACGTGGCGAGCGGGTTCGATCTTTGCTTGAATACGTATTTTTATTTCAAGCGCGGGGTGCGGTCAAGCGCGACGCGCGCGCGGCTGCTAGACCGCAACAGGGGCGCTGATCGGCGGCAGCGGCGCGTAATCATGCACCACGAAATCCTCGATGGCATAACCGAAAATTGTTTCGGGCTGGCGGGTAATCTCGAGGCGCGGATGGCCCCGAGGCTGACGCGAGAGTTGCTCCTCGATCAGGTGCGCGTGGTTGAGGTAGAGGTGGACGTCACCGCCCATCCACACCAGCTCGCCCGGCTCCATCCCCACCTGCTGCGCGATGATCCGGGTGAGCAGCGCCGCCGACCACAGGTTGAACGGCAGCCCCAGTGCAACGTCGCAGCTTCGCTGGTAGAGGAGGCAGTTGAGCCGCGCCGCACTCCCCTCCCCCGCGACATGGAACTGGTAGGTCTTGTGACACGGCGGCAGCGCCATGCGATCGAGCTCGGCAACGTTCCAGCCTTCGATGATGTGGCGGCGGCTGCCGGGGCTGGTGCGCAGCGATTCGATCACCTGCGCGACCTGGTTGATCCCCTCGCCCTTCTCGTAAAGGCCGTCGGGGCGGTAACGATAGGTCGGCCAGTCGACCCACTGCTTGCCATAGACCGGACCGAGATCGCCCCAACGGTGGGCGAATGCCTCGTCATCGGCGATTCGTTGGACGAAATCCTCGAGGCTGATCGCATCGCCCGTCTCGCGGACGTAGCGCGCGTGGGGCCATTCGTTCCAAATCTTCACCCCTTGCAGCACCAGAGGGCGGATATTGGTCTCCCCGGTGAGGAACCACAGCAGCTCGCGCGTCGCGGTCTTCCAGTAGACGCGCTTGGTGGTGAGCAGCGGCATCGCGCCCCCGCCGAGGTCGAATCGCAGCATGCTTCCGCACACCGAGCGCGTGCCGATGCCGGTGCGGTCGATCCGCTCGCTGCCAGTCTCCCAGATCTGGCGCATCAGATCGAGATATTGCTGCTCGGGATGCGGATTCGCCGGGATGGAAAGGGGATTCGCGAGGCTGGCCATGTCGGCGACCATAGCGTGCAATTGCCCGCTTGCCACCATGCCCATCCCCACCTATAGGGCGCGCCTTGCCTCGACCCGCAGGGCCTTCCGGCCGCGCGGGAACGACACGGTCGGGGAGTAGCTCAGCCTGGTAGAGCACTGTCTTCGGGAGGCAGGGGCCGGAGGTTCGAATCCTCTCTCCCCGACCAATTTCCTCGTGCATTGTTGCAGATAATGCGCGGCGCGGGCCTCAGCCCTGCGCCCGGCCAGCACGATAAGCGTTAACCCTGATTCGCAAGACTTTGGCGATTGGCTAGGGGGCTGAATGCTGGGCCTCGGATCGCTCCCGCTTGGTCGCCGGAAACGAAAAAAGCCCCGGTTTCCCGGGGCTTTACTTGACTTCATGCGGCAGCCTATCAGCGGGTGCCGATCAACTCGAAAAACCAAGCCCACATAAAGGCCTCCATAGCATTGGTTAAACCCGATGCTGGGAGCTTTAACAGATTATTAACCCTAATCAAGCGTTAACCGCAGCCCTTCCGCCTCCCATCATCGCCAGCAGCTCGGGCATCCCGATCGCCTGCGAGAACAGGAAGCCCTGCGCCTGATCGCAGCCCATCGCCCGCAGTGTTGCGGCTACTTCGGGATCCTCCACCCCTTCAGCGACCACCACCTTGCCGAGCGAATGCGCGATCTCGATCGTCGCGCGCACCACGGCGCGGCTCTCTTCCGACTTCGCCATGTGCTGGACGAACTTCCTGTCGATCTTGAGCTCGGAGCTGGGAAGTTTCTCGATATATTCGAGGTTCGATTCGCCGGTGCCGAAATCATCGATCGACAGGCAGATCCCGCGCGCTTTCAAGGCAGCGATCTGCGGCGCGATGCGGTGGTCCTCGAGCTTGGCGGTCTCGGTCAGTTCGAGCGTCAGGTTCTCCGGCGGGAAATTGTAGCGTCCGAGCAGGGTCATGATGTCGAACATGAGGTGGGTGTCCGACAGGCTCTTGGCCGACATGTTGACCGCCAGCTTGAAGCGCGGGTCGAGCGCGATCGCCTGCTTGCCGTCGACCAGCGCGGTTTCCATCACCACCAGGGTCAGTTCGTTGATCCGGTCGCCGGCTTCGGCGGCGAGCACGAGATCCTGCGGGTTGATGAGCTCGCCCCCGCCCGGCCGCCAGCGGATCAGCGATTCGGCGCCCACGATCCGGCCCGAGGCAAGGTCGATCTTGGGCTGGTAGGCCACTCCGATGTCGCGATCGCGCAGGCCCTTCTCGAGCACGCGGATCAGCTCGAGCCGCTGGTTGCGCGCCTCGAGATGCGCGGCATCGTTGATGATGAAGCGCACCCCGCGGGTGGCCGCCTCGTCGGCCGCCTGCATCGCCTTCTTGATACGCACCGCCACCGGCAGGTCGTGGTTGGTGTCGACCCCGATCGCGGGCGCGCCGTTGGAGGATTGCCAGTCGTGGCTGATCGCGGTCTTGAGCATCAGCGCGAGGCCATCGGTGTGGCGTTCGAGCTCGACATTCTCCATCCGCGGCGCGAGCCAGATCAGCACATCGCGCTCGAAGGCGATGTCGCCGATCTCGCCGGGGCCTTTCACGTAGCCGATGAGCGTGTTGACGAAATCGCCGATGTCGCGCGAGCTCCACTCCTCGGACAGTTCGGAGAGATTGGCGATCTTGAGCGCGAACACGTCCCAGTCGGCATTGGCATTCTCGGAGCTGATCGCGCTGGTCGTCATCGCGTCGACGTCGGCGCTGAAATATTTGTTGTTGATCCGGCTGAAACCGATTCCCGCGAACAGCAGCGCGAGGAAGGCCGAGATCATGTCGATGTTGATGGTGAATTCGTCGAGCACGAGGGCAGCCATCGGCAACACGGCCACCGGGAGCCACAGCAGGCCCATTGATCGACGGCGGCTGCGGGCCTGTGCCACGATAACCGCAGCAGCGATCAGGATCGCCGGGAACCACATGAGATCGAGCGGCTGACCGCGCTGAAGCGTGTTAGCACCTATGATCTGGTAGTATGTGCCCGAAACCTTTCCGTAAATTGGATGCCGGTGCATATCGGGTGAATCAATGAAGGTGTTGCCGATTATCACGGATTTGCCGGCAAGTTCCTTGGCGCTAACCCTTCCTTGCAGCACGTCCAGGTACCGGTAAGTCCGGATCGTATGCAGATTGAATGCCAAATCAGGGCGATATCGGACCGCTGTTCCACCGTACCCTGCGAGGACCGCCGAAATCGCGGGGTACGTGACACCCTTGTGTTCAACCTCGGTGGGGATTTGCAAAGAGAGGCTGAAAGGGCTGAAAAAACCCACCATCGAAGCTTGCGGTGCCGCCAATCGAAAGGCTTCAACGGGGAAGATGGCCTCACTTTTCTGAAATCCGATCTGATTTCCGGGTGACATGCCCAGCCACACCTTGCCGCGGTGCTTAGCCAGCGTACGCGCGAAGTCAGCGTCGCTCTCCGAGAATTCCGGATCTGCGTGAGCACGGTCAAAGACGATAGTCTTGGCTCCCGCCCGCACGATCTGCTCGATGACCTCGCTGTCCTGATGCCTGTTCGGCATCGGCTGACCAAGTTCATTGAGTGTCGTATCGTCAATCGCGATCATCACGATGTCCGGCGACGCCGGGCGCGTGCGCAGCTGGGCGCGGGCGAGGCGCAGGGCGTCCTCGGCCGGCAGCGGCAGATCGACCACCCCCGAGACGACCCCGAACAGGATCGCCATCACCGCCACCTTCATGCGCTTGCGGCGCAACAGGTCGGCGCCCGAGCGGCGGTCCAGCCTGGCCTTGAGCACGGTCGCATCGCCCCCGGACGAACCGAAGATGCGCCGCGTCCAGTCGGCCAGAGACTTCAGCGATGCGATCATCAAACGCGCCATCCCGTGGGGAAACCCGGGCTTCACTCTAGGCCGCGTTGGTTAATTCATTGCAAACGACGCACTCCCGCCCACCCGCGGGCGGCGAGGCTAGATGACCTGCGGCGCGAGCAGGCCGAGCACGATGGTGAGCAGGCCGAGCCCGATCGAGAGGTGCCAACGCAGGCGCAGGAAATCGGGCGCGGCAAAGCCCAGCGCGCGGTCCACCAGCGGCGAGGCGAGGATCAGCGCGCCCAGATAGAGCAGCGCCGGGCCCGGCCACTCCCAGCCGAAGGTCCACGGCAGGAACAGCGCCACCGCGATGAGGCTCGGCAGGACGGCGAGGACATAGGCGCCCGTGGTCGCGCGCTGGCTGGCAAGCGCCTGCCCCCACCACACCCCGCCGAGAAAGCTGAAGATCGCCGCGGCATAGGCAAAGCCGCCCGCGAGCCCCGCATAGCGCCATTCGTGGCCCGTCAGGATCATGGCGATGCAGATGATCTGCGGCAGCAGCCCGGCATAGCCGAGCACGCGGGCCGCGGGAGAAAGCGAAGTTTGTCCGTCCATGCGGCGGGTAACCGCGCTGCCCCCTCGCCGGTTCCCGCCAAAGCTTGCAGGCGCGGCGGCTTTGCGCCACCTGAGCGGCCATGGACCTGTTCGATCTCACCGGCCACACGGCCATCATCACCGGCGGCAATGGCGGGCTCGGGCTCGCAATGGCGCGCGGGCTTGCCAAGGCGGGCGCCAATGTCGCGATCTGGGCGCGCAATGCGGACAAGAACGCGGCCGCGCGCGAGGAGTTGCGCGGAATTGGGATTGGCGAGGTGCTGGCGCTCGCCTGCGATGTCGCCGACGAGCCGCAGATCGCCGCGGCGATGGATGCCACCCTCGCCGCCTTCGGCCGGGTCGACAGCTGCTTCGCCAATGCCGGCATCTCGGGCGCAGGCACGGCGATCCCCGACATCACTGCCGAGGGGTGGGATCACACGATGGCGGTCAACGCCCGCGGCGCGGCGCTGGTCTACAAGCATGTCACCCGCCACATGATCGACCGCGCCAAGGAGGGCGAGCCCGGGGGCAAGCTGGTCGCGACCTCTTCGGGCCAGTCGATCATGGGGGTCAACCGCTCGTCCGACTATGCCGCGTCCAAGGCGGCCCTGAACGGCCTCACCCGCGCCGCCGCCTTCGAGCTTGCGCGCTACAAGATCACCGCCAATGCGCTGCTTTTCGGCTTTTACGAGACCGACATCACCGCCAAGGCCGACCCGAAATTCGCCGAGTGGATGAGCCGCCGCATCCCGCTGCGCCGTCCGGGGGATCACGCGGGGCTCGAGGGGCTGGCGGTGTTCTTCGCCTCCTCGCACAGCGATTACATCACCGGGCAATGTCTGCCGGTCGACGGGGGGCTGTGCATCTCCTGAGGGGGGAACGACGAACCTGTCTGACCGTTAGCAATCAACTCCCTCCCCCTTCGGAAAGCCACCCTCCCCCGTGTCCGACGACGAACAGACCCCCGAATTCGCCGACCGCAAGGAAGACCGCGCCCGCCAGCGCGCGGTCCCGGCCGGACGCATCGCGCGGCTGGGGACCTTCGGGCGGCTGGTGGGCGGCGTTGCGGGCGGCATGGTGGCCGAGGGCGCGCGCAGGCTGGCGAGCGGCGAAGGCATCAACCCGCGTGACCTGATCCTCACCCCCGGCAATGTCCAGCGCATGACCGACCGCCTCAGCCACCTGCGCGGGGCGGCGATGAAGATGGGGCAGATGATCAGCCTCGACGCGGGCGATTTCCTCCCCGAGGAGCTCTCGAAGATCCTCGCGACCTTGCGCGATCAGGCCAATTTCATGCCCACCAAGCAACTGGATCAGGTGCTGCGCGCCGAGTGGGGGCCCGACTGGCGCAAGCAGTTCCGCTGGTTCAACCCACGCCCAATAGCCGCCGCCAGCATCGGGCAAGTCCACAAGGCCCTGACCCGCGACGGCGAGGAGCTAGCGATCAAGGTGCAATACCCGGGCGTCGCCAAGTCGATCGACAGCGATGTCGACAACGTCATGACCCTGCTGAAGGTCGCCGGCTTCGCCCCGCCGGAGCTCGAGATGGACAAGCTGATGGCCGCCGCCAAGCAGCAACTTCACGAGGAGGCCGACTACCAGCGCGAGGGCGCGCAGATGGCGATGTATCGCGAAATGCTGGCCGATACGCCGGGCTTCGTCGTCCCGCGCCTGCACGAAGGCCTGACCCGCGGCTCGATCCTCGCGATGAGCTTCGAGGAGGGCGTCAGCATCGAGGAACTCGGCAACGAGCCGCCCGAACGCCGCGATGAAGTCTTCGCCCGCCTCATCCGCCTCGTCGCGCGCGAGTTGTTCGATCTCGGCGTGATGCAGACCGATCCCAACTTCGCCAATTTCCGTTACCGGCGCGAGACGGGCGAGATCGTGCTGCTCGATTTCGGCGCCTGCCGTCCAGTCGATCCGGGTGTGGCGAACGGCTATCGCAAGATGCTGCTCGCCGGATTGCAGGGGAATGCGCAGGACGTGCTCAAGGCCACCATCGAGGCCGGGTTCATGATGCCGATCGTCGCCGAAAAGCACCCCGAGCGCGTGAACCGCATGATCGACATCGTTATCAACGAGATGCGCGCCGATGCGCCCTTCGATTTCGGCGACCGCGCCTTTATCCCGCTGCTGCGCGAGGAAGGCTGGGCGATCGCGCAGGACAAAGACACCTGGGCCTTCCCGCCGATCGAGACGCTGTTCGTCCAGCGCAAGGTGAGCGGCACGGCGCTATTGGGCGCGCGGCTGAAGGCCAAGGTCAACATCCGCCGCATCACCGAGGAGGTGCTGGCGAGCACCGCACCGCTGGGCGAGGCCGCCGCCTGACCGGGGCACGCATGGGGCCTGTCTGTGATCGCCATCACATCTCTCGCGTGATGTTTCACATGAAACCAACGAGATAGGCGGTAGACAGCGCCCGTCATATGTAATAACGCCCCAGCCATGCATGGGGGGATTGATCACAAAGCGAGCGTGCTGTTCGTGTGTCTCGGCAATATCTGCCGGTCACCGATGGCCGAGGGCGCGTTCCGCGTCGCGGCCGAGGCGCGCGGGCTTTCGGTGCTGGTCGATTCCGCCGGAACCGCCTCCTACCACCTCGGGCAGGAGCCCGACGCACGCGCGATCACGGTCGCCCGCAAGCATGGCATCGACATCGCCGATCAGGCCGCGCGCCAGATAGAGCGGGACGATTTCTACCGCTTCACCCACATCATCGCGATGGACCGCGCCAATCTCGAAGGGCTGCGCACCAAGGCCCCGCGCGATGCGACGGCGCGGCTGGCGATGCTGCTCGATGCGGTCGAGGGACGGCGCGGCGAGCCGGTGGCCGATCCCTATTACGGCGATGCCGCCGCCTTCGAGGCGGCCTGGCAGGTGATCAGCCGCGGGGTCGAGGCCTGGGCCGACAAGCTGCTCAGCGAAACCACCCAGCAATCCGTCTGACATTGGCCGGGGGCGTTACAGCCCCTTGCGTCCGAAGCCGCCTTGCCGAGCCGGAGCGGCGGGCGGCTGAGTCCCGCGCTCGTGCCAACCGGCAGGCGCCGCCGCAGGAGGCGTCGGCGCGCGGCGCGGGAGGGGGAAAGGCTCGGGATCGGGCGCGCCTCTGGTGATCAGATCGGCGACGCCCTCGCACCCGCCGAAGCGCTTTTCGAGCAGGCTCTCCGATAACTTGATCCGCCTGCCATGCCCGTCGCGCGGTTCGATCACCAGCGATGATATCGAGACGCCCTTGTTCGTTTGGGTCTCGATCCGGATAGACCCGATCTGATCCATCCGCAGCCGACGGGTCGAGACAATGCCGTGATATTCGATCCCGGTCGCCCCGATCGACAGGATCCTGTTATCGAGCAGGTAGCGGGCTACGTAGAGGGACAGGAACGGAGCGGCTATGGCCATCGCCGCGCCGACCAATGTGGTCTTGAGGCCTCCGCCGAGGACCAGCGCTACGCCGAGCGGAAACATGCCGAGACAGGCAATCAGCGCGAAGCCCAGCTTCACCCGCGAAAAACAGACGTCGGTCACGCTGGAATTCCCTTTCGATCGGCGTGCCGGGCAGCCTGACCGCAAGTTCCAAACATCTGTTTAACGCAGAAAAATTCCAACGGTCCGCTACCCCCCGCGCAGCAGCTGGACGCCCCAGTCACGCTCGAACAGGTAGAGCAGGATGCGCGCCGCCTCGCCCCGCGGGGAGGTCAGTCCGCCGTCGCGCTCCATCAGTAGGCGCGCGTCGCCGTGGGCGATGGGGAGCAGGCGCTGGGTCTGTTCGAGATCGGCGATCCGGAACCCCGCCTCGCCCGATTGCCGCGTGCCGAGAAGTTCGCCCCCGCCGCGCAGCTCGAGGTCTTCCTCGGCGATGCGGAACCCGTCCTGCGTCTCGCGCATCAGGGCAAGGCGACGCTTGCCGGTCTCGGAGAGCTCGTCGCCGCGCAGCAGCACGCAGCGGCTCTTCTGCGACCCCCGCCCCACCCGTCCGCGCAGCTGGTGCAATTGCGCGAGGCCGAAACGTTCGGCCTGCTCGATCACCATCAGGGTGGCGGTCGGCACGTCGACCCCGACTTCAATCACCGTGGTCGCGATCAGCAGGCGGGCGTCGCCGGTGACGAAGCGCTCCATCGCCGCGTCCTTGACCTCGGGGCGCAGCTGGCCGTGGACCATGACGACCGCATCGCCGAACCGCTCGCGCAGGGCGGCATAGCGCGCCTCGGCGGCAGCAATATCGGCAAGGTCGGGCACGCCGTCGACCTCGCGCACCATCGGGCAGACCCAATAGGCCTGTTGCCCGCTGGCGAGGTGCCGTTCGACGCCCGCCACCATCTCCTCCATGCGCGCCTGCGGGAAGACCAGCGTCTCGATCGCCTGCCGCCCGGGGGGGAGTTCGTCGAGGCGGCTCACGTCCATCTCGCCATATTGCGCCAGCGTCAGCGAGCGCGGGATCGGGGTCGCGGTCATGGCGAGGGTGTGCGGCGCGCGGCGGCCCTTCCCCGCTAGCGCCAGCCGCTGGGCGACGCCGAAGCGGTGCTGCTCGTCGATCACCACCAGCCCCAAGTCGCGGTAATTGACCGTGTCCTGAAAGATCGCGTGGGTGCCCACCAAGAGCTGGATCGAGCCGTCGAGCAGCCCCATCAGGATGCTCTCGCGCTCGCGCCCCTTGGCGCGGCCGGTCAGCAGCGCGATCTCCACCCCGGTGGGGCCGAGCATCTTGCGCAGAGTCTCGAAATGCTGGCGGGCGAGGATTTCGGTCGGCGCGAGCAGCGCGGCCTGCTTTCCCGCCTCGACCGCGATCAGCATCGCGTTCAGCGCCACCACGGTCTTCCCCGCGCCGACATCGCCCTGCAGCAGGCGCAGCATCGGCGCCTCCTGCGCCATGTCGCCTGCAATCTCCGCGATCGAGCGCGTCTGCGCACCCGTCAGGCCGAAGGGGAGTTGCAGCTTGGCCCGCAGCGCGCCGTCGCCTACCAGCGCCTGACCGCGGCGTTTGCGGCCATCCGCCTTGACCAGCAGCAGCGCGAGGCTGTTCGCGAGCAGTTCGTCATAGGCCAGCCGGTCGCGCGCCTTGGCATCGGTGCTCTCGTGCGCGAGCCGGAGCGCCGCGGCCCACGAGGGCCAGCCGGAGCGCTCGATCTGGCCGGGCTCGATCCATTCGGGGAGGTCCGGGAGCCGCTTCAGCGCCTGTTCGGCGAAATCGGCGATGCGCGGCTGGGTGAGGCCTTCCGAGAGGCGATAGACCGGCTCGGACATGCGCCCCATATGCGCCGCGCTCGCCTCCTCGATATGGTCGGGGTGGACGATCTGGAGCATGTCGCCATAGCGGTCGAGCCGCCCGGCCACCCAGCGCGTCTCGCCCACCGGCACCAGCTTCTTCGCAGTGTAGGCGGCCTTTCCAAACCAGTTCAGGGAGCAGACGTTGCCCTTCACGTCCTGCGCCAGCACGCGGTAGGGCCCGCGGCTGCCCGCACGCGGGGCACGGTGTTCGATGGCGGTCAATGCGATGATCACCTGCTCGCCCTCGGAGGCCGAATCGAGATCGGCCACCGCCCGGCGGCTGACGAAGCGTTCGGGCAGGTGGTAGGCGAGGTCCTTGACCCGCGTCAGGCCGAGCTTCTCCAGCGGCTTCATCAGCTTGGGGCCGACGCCTTCGAGCGTTTCGACCTCTGCGAACAGCGGATTGAGAGCCTCGGGGCGCATGGTTGCAAGGGCTACCACCGCCCTTGCGTCTTTGCGAGTTGAAGCTCTGCGAAGCTGTGGCTAGGTGATCCGCATGACCGATGCCCCATCCTTCGCAACCCGCCTTGCGCGCGCCAAGTTCCGTGCTTGGCACCGCGGCACGCGCGAGGCCGATTACATGATCGGCGGCTTCTACGACCGTTACCACGCCGGCTGGGGCCAAGCGGAGCTGGCGTGGTTCGAGGCCCTGCTCGACGAGGACGATGTCGATGTGATGGCCTGGGCGCTGGGCACGCAAAGCCCGCCCGAGCACATCGCGGGCGATCTGCTCGCGACCATGCAGAAGCTCGATTACGTCGATATCCCGCGCTAAGCGGCGCCCCGTTCGACAAGCGGCGCGGGCGCGGCTAAGGCCCGGAACAAATCACCCACCCCTGCGGTTTGGCTGGGGTGCTCGAGATCCTCTCGTAACCCCCACCTCGATTCGAGTTGGGGGTCTTCCTGCGTTGCCCCTTGGGCGCAAATGAAGTGAACCCATGCCCGATTTGAACCGCATCCTTGCGGCCCGCGAACCGCTGACCCTCGCCTCGCTCCCGCGCGGGAGCCTGCCGCTGGTGCTCGCCGATCTGGCGCGGGCCGCGAAACGCCGCGCGGTGTTCATCGCGCCCGACGATGCCGCCATGCGCGCCGCGGCCGAGGCGGCGCGCTTCTTCGCGCCCGAGATCGAGGTGGTGACCTTCCCCGCGTGGGACTGCCTCCCCTACGACCGCGCCAGCCCCGCCCTCTCGATCAGCGCCGAGCGGCTTGCCGCGCTTCACAGGCTGCAAGCGCCCGGTGCCGCGCAGCAATTGCTGGTCACCACCGTCAACGCCGCGCTCCAGCGCGTGCTCACCCCCTTCCGCGTGCGCGAATCCGTGCGCGAGTTCCGCGTCGGCACGCAGATCGGGCAGGAGAGCCTCACCGCGCTGCTCAGCCGCCAGGGCTACGGCCGCACCGACACAGTGATCGACCACGGCGAATTCGCGGTGCGCGGCTCGATCGTCGACATCTTCCCCTCCTCGCTGGAAAGCGGCCTCAGGCTCGATTTCTTCGGCGACGAGCTGGAAAGTCTGCGCCTGTTCGATCCCGCCACCCAGCGCACGGTGGAGCGGATCGACAGCCACCTGCTGCTCCCCGCCTCCGAGGCGCTGCTCGATGACGACAGCATCAAGCGTTTCCGTACCCGTTATCGCGAGCTGTTCGGGGCCAATGCGACGCAGGACCCGCTCTACGAGGCCGTCTCGGAAGGGCGCCGGCTTGCAGGGATGGAGCACTGGCTGCCGCTGTTCGAAACCAAGTTGGCGAGCCTGTTCGAGCACCTTGGCAAGGACGATGTGGTGCTGGTCGACCAGAGCGCGCTGGGAGCAGCCGAGGAGCGACTCTCCGACATCGCCGATTACCACGAACAGCGTGGCCGGATCGCGGGCGAGAAGAAGGGCAGCTACCGTCCACTCAAGCCTGACGCGCTCTATCTGTCGCGCGAGGAATTCGACGCCGCGCTCGCCGCCATGCCGGTCCACCGCGCAACCGGCTTTGCCTCAGAGGAAAGCGCCGGCATGGTCGATTTCGGCTTCCGCTCCGCCCGCGATTTCGCGCCGGAGCGAGGGCGCGGGGAGAATGTCTACGAGGCCGCCGCCGCGCATCTCAAGAGCGTCGGCAAATCCGCGAGGAAGTCGCTGGTCGCCGCCTATTCCACCGGCAGCGCGCGCCGCATTGCCGCGATCATCGACGAGGCCGGAGCTCCTACCGCGCTCGCCGACAGCTGGCAGCAGGCGCTGGGGCTGGCGGCGAAGAAGACCACCGCGGTGGTCGTCCTGCCGCTCGAAACCGGCTTTGCCTCCGACACGCTCGAAATCCTGACCGAGGCCGACATTCTCGGCGACCGGCTGGTGCGGCGCAAGAAGAAGCGCAAGGATTCCGACGCCTTCCTCGCCGAGCTTCAGGCGCTCTCGCAGGGCGATCTGGTCGTGCATATCGAGCACGGGATCGGCCGCTATCTGGGGCTCGAGGCGATCCCGGTCGGCAAGAGCCAGCACGATTGCGTCGCATTGGAATATGCGGGCGGGGACAAGCTGTTCATCCCGGTCGAGAATATCGACGTCCTCACCCGCTATGGCTCGTCCGATCAGGCGGTTGCTCTGGACAAGCTGGGCGGCGAGGCGTGGCAGCGGCGGCGGGCGAAGCTCAAGGAGCGGATCACCGCCATCGCGGGCGAGCTGATGCAGGTCGCCGCCGCGCGCGCGCTCAGGCAGGCCCCCGCCCTCCCCGCCGATCCCGCGACGCTCGGCCAGTTCACCGACCGCTTCCCGTGGAGCGAAACCGAGGATCAGGAACGCGCCATCGCCGATGTGCTGTCGGATCTCGAAAGCGGCCGTCCGATGGACCGGCTGGTGTGCGGCGATGTCGGCTTCGGCAAGACCGAGGTCGCCCTGCGCGCGGCCTTCGTCGCGGCGATGCACGGCCAGCAGGTGGCGATTGTCGCGCCCACCACCCTGCTCGCCCGCCAGCACTACCAGAACTTCGCCGAGCGTTTCGCGGGCTTCCCGCTGAAGGTCGGTCGCCTCTCGCGCCTCGTCACCGCCAAGGAAGCCGCCGAGACCCGCGAGGGGCTGGAGAGCGGCGATATGGACCTCGTGGTCGGCACCCACGCGATCCTCTCCAAATCGACCAAGTTCAAGAACCTCGGCCTCGTCATCGTCGACGAAGAGCAGCGCTTCGGGGTGACCCACAAGGAGAAGCTGAAGCAGCTGCGCGCCGACGTCCACGTCCTCACCCTCACCGCCACACCGATCCCGCGCACGCTCCAGATGGCGATGAGCGGGTTGCGCGAGCTTTCCACCATCCAGACGCCCCCGGTCGACCGCCTCGCGGTGCGCACCTATGTCATGGAGTGGGACGACATGGTGATCCGCGAGGCGCTGCTGCGCGAGCATCACCGCGGCGGGCAGTCCTTCATCGTCGTACCGCGCATTTCGGACATGGCCGATGTCGAGGAATGGCTGCGCGAGAACGTGCCCGAGATCAAACCCGTCTCCGCCCACGGCCAGATGAGCCCCGGCGAGGTCGAGGAGCGCATGGGCGCCTTCTACGACCGCAAATATGACGTCCTGCTATCGACCACCATCGTCGAGAGCGGTTTGGACATCCCGAGCGCCAACACGATCGTCATCCACCGCGCCGACCGCTTCGGCCTGGCCCAGCTCTACCAGTTGCGCGGGCGCGTGGGCCGCGCCAAGCTGCGCGCCTATGCCTACCTGACCCACGAGGCGGGTGTCGCCTTGTCCGAGATTGCGCAGAAGCGCCTGACGGTGCTCGGCGATCTCGACACGCTCGGCGCAGGCTTCCAGCTGGCAAGCCATGATCTCGACATCCGCGGGGCGGGGAACCTCTTGGGCGACGAGCAGTCCGGCCACATCCGCGAGGTCGGCTTCGAGCTCTATCAGGCGATGCTTGAGGAGGCGATCCTCGCCGCCAAGGCGGGCGACATGGGCCTCGAGCGTCCGCGCGACAAGCTCACCCCGCAAATCACGGTCGACGCGCCGATCATGATCCCCGAGGACTACGTCCCTGATCTCGCCGTCAGGATGGCCCTCTACCGCCGCTTGAACCAGGCCGAGGGTCAGCACGAGATCGAAAGCCTCGCCGCCGAGATGATCGACCGCTTCGGCGATCTGCCGCAGCCGACCAAGAACCTGATCCGCCTGATCGAGATCAAGCATCAGGCGATCGCCGCCAACATCGCCAAGATCGACGTCGGAGCGCGGGGCACGCTGGTGGGCTTCCACCAGGACGACTTCCCCGATCCGGCGGGCCTCATCGCCTATGTCGCGCGCCTCAACGAAGGCGGCAAGGACACCGCCAAGCTGCGCCCCGATATGAAGCTGGTCATCAACCGCGCCTGGGGCGATCCGCTGAGCCGGCTCAACGGCCTGTTCCAGCTGACCAAGGGCCTGAGCGGGATCGTCAAGAAGGCGGCCAAGGCGAAGAAGGCGGCCTAGACCTCCCGCACCGCCACACTCTGACCGTTCATCACCAGCGGGCCGAAGGCGGTGAGGAAGGCGACGTCGCCCGCATCGCGGCCGACGCCGATCACCGCGGCATCCTGCGCACTCGCCATGCCGGTGGGGTCGACGATGTGCCACGCCCCGCCGAGGAACACCTCGGCCACCGCGTGGAAATCGGGCGGGTCGGCGCGTAGGGCATAGACGCTGGCATAGCGTGCGGGGATGTCGGCGGCGCGGGCGAGCGCGATCATCAGGTGGGCGTAGTCGCGGCACACGCCTCTGCGGTCGTGGAAGGTGTCGAGCGCGGTGGTGTCGGCGGTGCTGCTCCCGCGCGCATAGGTGATGTGTTCGGCGATCCACCCGGCCATCGCCGCCACCAGCGCGCCGCCTTCGAGCCCGACAAAGCGCGCCTCGACCAGATCGAAGAAGCGCTCGGACGGGCAATAGCGCGAGGGCAGCAGATATTGCACCGCCTCGGGAGGCAGCAGGCGGAGCGGGGTAGCAGGCAAGCTCGCCAGATCGCGCCCGGGGCGGTCGATGATGACGCGCGCGGAGTAATCGACCAGCATCCGCCCTTCGGCCGCAAGCCATGCGCGCGTGCCGACGCCGTCCTGCGCGGCAATCCGCGTCAGCGCCGCGTCGCTGCCGAGCGTGGAGGCCTCGACCCGCTGACCCGCCAGCGCCGCCGCCTCGATCTGGAGCAGCACCTCGCAGGGCCGGGCGAACCAGTAATCCAGCTGGACGTCGATCTGGAGCTTCACGGGCGCTGGGTTCCGGCGGGGCGAGAGGATTCGGGCATGAGCTCCCCTAGAGCATGATGACGTTTCGCTGAAACGTCATCATGCTCTAGGTTCTTGTTGTCGCGCGATTTCCGACAAAAACCGGTTCCCACTTTTTGTCATCGCGCTCTAGAGCGGAATGCACTTGTGCGCGCATGGTTTCTCGCCGGAATGCGCCGCACCGGAGCAATCCCGAGCAAAACGGCGCTCCGGCCTCACCCGGCGTGATGCGCAAAGGCCACAAGCGGCGGACACAATTGCCGCGGCCGCGCCGCCTCGCTTGCTGGCCCGCGGCCATTGTGACACCCTTGCGACCCTAGAAATATCAGAGACTAAACTCTGAACAGGAGGAAAACCATGACGCACACCGTCACCGCGCGCAATCTGCGCCGCTCGATCCTGCTCGCCAGCGCCGCTGCCGTGCTGTGGAGCAACCCGGCCCTCGCTCAGGACACCGCCGCCGCGCCGCCCGAAGGCGACGATTACGACGGCAACGTCATCATCGTGTCCGCCACCAAGCGCGACACCACGATCCAGGACGTGCCCTTCTCGATCAACGCGCAGACCCAGGAAGACATCCAGCGCTCGGGCGCGGTGACGCTCGAGGACCTGTCGCGCAATGTCGCGGGCCTCACCATCCAGAACCTGGGGCCCGGCCAGAGCCAGGTCTCGGTGCGCGGCATCTCGGCCGGCCAGGTCGTGCGCGACCAGCCCGGCGTGAAGGAGCAGGTCGGCGTCTATCTCGACGAATCGGTGATCTCGCTGTCGCTTTTCACCCCCGATATCGACCTGTTCGACCTGAACCGCGTCGAGACCCTGCGCGGGCCGCAGGGCACGCTGTTCGGCTCGGGTTCGGTCGGTGGGACGATCCGCTACATCACCAACCAGCCCCGCCTCGGCGTGACCGAAGGCTCGGCCGAGGCCAACGTCAATGTCATCGACGGCGGCAATTTCGGCGGACACATCAAGGGCGCGGTCAACGTCCCGCTGGGCGACAACGCGGCCGTCCGCGCGGTCGGCTACTACACCCGCTATGCCGGCTTCGTCGATGCGCAGGGCCCGGGCGGCGGCGAGAACGTCAATGACGGCGAGCGCTACGGCGGCCGCATCGCGCTGACCTTCGAGCCCACCGACACGCTCTCGATCACCCCGCGCGTGATCTACCAGAAGATCAAGGCCAACGGTTTCAACCGGCAGGAGATCTACAACCTCTTCGCCAACCGCTTCACCACCACCCGCCCCGCGGTGCAGCTGGGCGAGCGCGAGCAGTTCCTGCTGCTGCCCGAGCGTTTCGAGGACGAGACCTTCATCGCCGACCTCACCGTCAAGATCGGTCTGGGCTCGATGGATCTGACCTCGGTCACCTCCTACATCAACCGCGACATCCTCGTCAGCCGCGACGCCAGCGCGCTGACCGGCTCGGTCTCGGTCGATCTCGGCTTCCCGGCAGCAGGCGTGCTCTTGCCCTCGAACCTGCGCGACACCACCGACCTTTCGACCTTCACGCAGGAAGTGCGGCTTGCCTCGGACTATGACGGCCCGTTCCAGTGGCTGCTGGGCGCCTTCTACTCCGACGTGAACCGCGACTACCGCCAGCGTCTGCCCACCCCGGGCTATGACGCCTTCACCGATGCCACGCTGGGCGCGGGCACTTCGGCGGGCGCCGCCAACGGCTTCCCGGCCAACTCGCCCTTCAACTCCGACCTGCCCTTCGATATCAAGCAGTTCGCGGTGTTCGGCGAGGCGACCTACGAGCTCACCGACAAGCTCACCGTCACCGCGGGCGGGCGCTACTACGACTTCGAGGAAACCCGCACCATCACCACCGGCGGCCTGTTCGCCAATGGCGACCGCGGGGTGGTCGACACCACCGCCTCGGACGGCTTCACCCCGCGCTTCCTCGTCAGCTACAAGGCGAGCGACAGCGTGACGATCAACGCCCAGGCCGCGCAGGGCTTCCGCCTCGGCGGGGTCAACGATCCGCTCAACACCCCGCTGTGCAACGCGCAGGACCTCGCGCTGTTTGGCGGCTTCCAGGACTATGGCGATGAAAAGCTGTGGAACTACGAACTGGGCGTGAAGACCCAAGGCGACGGCTTCACCTTCAACGCGGCTGCCTTCTACAACGACATCAGCAACCTTCAGGTGACGCTCGATGCCGGAAGCTGCTCCTCGCGCATCGTGTTCAACGTGCCCGAGGCCTTCGCTGCGGGGATCGAGGCGGAGCTCGGATTCCAGCCCGCGCCGGGGCTGAATTTCGACCTGTCGGGCAGCTACATCAAGTCGGAGTTCAACAGCACGCTCCCGGGTGCGCTCGCCAGCGCCACCGGGATCCGCGACGGCAACCGCCTGCCCTCGGTGCCCGAATTCCAGCTCTCGGCCACCGGCAGCTACGAGTGGGATCTGAACGACAGCACCACGGCCTTCGTCACCGGCTCGTTCCAGCACGTCGGCTCGCGCTTCACCCAGCCCGCCGACCAGGAGAACAACCCGCGCACCTTTGTCCACAACCTGCCCTTCGGCGGGGCGCCGGCGAGTGCTTCGACCACGGTCGATCTGGAGCTGCCCGATTACCAGCTGGTCAACCTCAGCGCGGGCGTGGAGCTTGAGAGCGGCCTATCGCTGACGGCCTATGTCACCAACCTGTTCGACGAGAACCCGCTGCTGTCCTTCGACCGCGAACGCGGTGGCCGGGCGCGGCTCGGGTTCAACATCGGCCAGCCGCGCACCTTCGGCGTGACGGCGCGCCAGACGTTCTGATGCAGCGTGGCGGCGGGCGGCGGAAGTCGCCCGCCTGCCCTTCCCGCCTCTCGCGGCGGCCTTAAAGCTCCCGTAACGGCCGCTGTGCCATGGCAGCATGCGGCTGAACAGGGAGCGCCGCGTGCCGTCGACCAACGATCTCACCAGAGCCATCCGGGCCGGCGACAGCCAGCGCGCACTCGGCATGATCGCCCCGGGCGCATGGCTCGACGAGCGTGACGCCGCCGCGGGCGAGACGCCGCTTTGCGCCGCGTCGGCGACCGGCGCCGAGGAGGTGGTCCGCGCGCTGCTCGCGGCGGGCGCCTCTCCCGAAGTGCCCAACCGCTTCGGCGAACGCCCGCTCCACCTTGCCTCCCGCGCAGGGCACGAGACCGCCCCGCGCGCGCTGATTGCGGGCGGCGCAGACGTCAATGCGAAGATGGTCAGCAATCCGAACAATGCCGAAAGCGGCCAGACGGTGTTGATGGCCGCCCTCCACAGCCGCAAGCTTCCGCTGATTGCCATGCTGGTCGAAGCCGGGGCCGACCCGGGGGGGACCGACGACCGCGGCTCGAGCGCGCTCGCCTATGCACAAGCCTCGGGCGGTAAGCGGATCGCCGACTTCCTCGCCAAGGCGGCGGCAGCCCGAGCGAGCGCGGCCGACATGACCGTCCACGAAGCGGTGCGCGCCCGCTCGCTCGATGCCCTGCGCACCCATGCCGCACAGGGAACGCCGCTCGATCAACCCGAGGATGGCCCGAATCAGATAATGCTCACAGGCCAGACCCCGCTGCACATCGCCGCCGACCTTGCATGGCGCGAGGGGGTGGAGTTTCTGCTTGGCGCGGGCGTACCCGCCGACGTGCCGAGCCTCCACGGCCTCACCCCGCTGATGGTGCTGGGCCCGGGCAAGCGCGCGGCCGAGGTGGCGCGGGCGCTCGTCGCGGCGGGCGCGGATGTCAACGCGCAGGCCCCGACCGGGATGTGCCCGCTCCTCGCTGCCGAGGAAGTGGCGGTGGTCGAGGTGCTAGTCGCCGCCGGAGCCGATCCCGACCTGCGTCATCCGGACACCGGAGCAACAGCGTTCCTCGACATCTGCCAGACCGGCAAGGCCCCCATCATCGCCGCGCTGCTCGCCGCGGGGGCCGATTGCGAAGCGCGCGACAATGCCGGCAGGGGCGTCGACCATTACGCCAGGTCCAACTCCCGCGCGCGGGCGGTGATCGCCGAGCACATGGGCCTGCCGCCGCGTCCGGCCGATGGCTTGCGCGCGGCCCTCAGGGAGCTCCCGCCAAGCGCGCAGGAACCGGGTTTCGCCGCCTATGCGCAAAGCCTCGGCGCCGCCTTGGGCCGCCAGCCTTCCGCATGGAAGCGGCGCAAGGGCGGGCTCTATTTCCACGATGTCGCGGCCGAGCGGATTCACGCGCACCTCGGCGAGGCGGTGCCCCATGGCGATGACGCGCGCCGCCACGACGCAGCTCTCGCCCGGCTCGCTGCCGGGGCGCGGGCCGAAGGCGCGGTGCTGTTCCATTGCGACCCCGCTGCCTCGGGCCGCTTCCCGCTGGTGCTGCTCCCGATCGCCGACAGCCTCGCGCCGGTCATCGCCTGCGGCACAAACGCCAATGCGCGCGGCGGCACGGACTACGTGTTCGAGGGACTGGCCGCGATTGCCGCCGATACGCCTTTCGACATCTATGGCTGCGGGTTCGATTTCGTCCGGGCCGCGCTGCGCGATGCGCCCGCCGATCCCCTGAGACTGGCGCAGCGACTGGCGGCGCTGTGCCCGGAAGTCGGCGAACCGGCGCAACTCGCCGCAGAACTCGCCGCGACCGGCCGCTTCACCTTGTGGTGGGACTGACAGCCCGCGCCTAGCCGTGCCCCATGCCCCGCGCGGTGCGGGACAGGGCGACGACCTGCGCGCTGGGCATCGGCTGGGCGCGCAGGAAGCCCTGCCAGTAGTCGCAGCCTTCCGCGGTGATCGCGGCGCGCTGGATCTCGTCCTCGATCCCTTCGGCATAGACCGCAAGGCCCAGCGCCTTGGCCAGCGCGACGATCGCGCGCAGCACCGCGAGCGCGGTGGTATCGCCGGGAACGCCCTCGACCATCGCCTTGTCGAGCTTCAACGCGTCCAGCGGCAACTCGCGCAAATAGCGGAAATTGCAGAACCCCGCGCCGAAATCGTCCAAGGCGGTGCGGAAGCCGAGGCCCCGCAGCGCCTTCAGCGCGCTCGCCGCCTGCGCGAGGTTGCGGAGCAGCAGGTCCTCGGTGATCTCGAGCATCAGCCGCTGCGGGGCGATGTCGGACTGGCCGATCAGCGCCGCGAAATCGGCGGCGAAGCGCGGGTCGCCCAGTTCCTCCGGCGTGATGTTGAGCGACAAAGTCAGCCCCTCGGGCCAGGTCGCCGCATCCTCCAGCGCACGGGCGACCACGTGGCGCGAAAGCGGCGCGACCAGCGCCGCGCGCTCGGCCACCGCGAACAGGTCGCGCGCGCCGATCGCGCCCAGCGTGGGGTGCCGCCAGCGCGCCAGCGCCTCCGCCCCGGTCAGCGCGCCGGTGAGACAGGAGAACTGCGGCTGGAACAGCACCTCGATCTCGCGCCGGTCGAGCGCGCGCAGCAGGTCCGCCTCGAGCACGCCGGGACGCACGCCGGGCAAATGCCCGCGCACGCTCGGCTTGCGCAGCGATGTCGGACCCTGTTCCATAGCTTCCTCGTTGCCCCGCCCCTCCTTAACCATTGATCGCGAAGCTGCCTCGCATCAATTGCAATCCGAGCCGATATGGCACATCAGGGCAACCGCCTAGCACAGCGTCGGGGATAAGCGGATATGTGGCGCTTTGCCGGGCCTGAGGGGGAAGAATGGCGAGCAATGGCATGACCTATCAGCGGCTCGCGCTGCTGGCCTCGGAGACCGAGCGTGCGCAGGAAGCGCGCGAGGCGCTGCTGCCGCAATGCGACTGGGTGCCGCTGGCCGAGGCCGATGCCGCGGTGGTGCTGGGCGGCGATGGCTACATGCTCCAGGTGCTCCACGCGATGATGGACGCGGGCCGCGTGATCCCGGCCTACGGGATGAACCTCGGCACGGTCGGCTTCCTTATGAACCGCTATGACAAGCGCGCGGTGATCCTCGCCAAGGTCAACAAGGCGCGCCACTGGACGATCTCCCCCTTGCGGGTCGAGGCGCTGACGCAGGACGGCGAGACCCATGTGCTCTCCGCGATCAACGAGATCTCGTTGCTGCGCGAGACCCGCCAGACCGCCAAGATCGAGGTCACCGTGGGCGACCGCGTGCGAATCCGCGAGCTGGTGTGCGACGGGGTGCTGGTCTCGACGCCCGCGGGCTCGACCGCCTATAACCTGTCTGCCCAGGGCCCGATCCTGCCGCTCGACAGCAAGATGCTCGCGCTCACCCCGATCAGCCCCTTCCGCCCGCGGCGCTGGCGCGGGGCGATTTTGCCCGATCGGATGAAGATCATCCTCAAGGTGCTAGAGCCGGTGAAGCGCCCGGTCGCCGCGGTCGCCGACCAGAAGGAACTGCGCGACATCGCCGAGGTGCGCCTCGAGATCGCGCGCGACTGCGACCTGACGCTGCTGTTCGACCCCGGCCAGAGCCTCGAGGAGCGGATCGTCGCCGAGCAGTTCGTAACGGCGTGATGTGTGCCGCGCGCCCTCCGGCGCGCGGTTCTCGCTAGACGCGCAGCAAGCTGCGCCCGCTGCGGGCGGCTGGTCAGCCTTGCGGCCGCCATGCGACCGATCCCGGTGCTTTCGCTATCGCGCCTTGCGGTCATCATCGACCGGTGTTGGGATGATGCGCGGGCCATTCAAAACCCCCTTGCAATCCCCCGCCCTGCCCCATATAGGCGCGCTTCCGCTCTTCCTTAGACCGCTTGGAAGAGTTGCTCCCCGATAGCTCAGCGGTAGAGTAGGTGACTGTTAATCACTTGGCCGTAGGTTCGAATCCTACTCGGGGAGCCATTTTCCTAGAAAATTTGTATTTATTTCCGAGGCTTGGGCGGTTGGCTTCCGCCCCTTCCCCACAATCTTCCCCACTTTGCGCCGATGGTCAGCCCTAACGGCGCTTTCATTCGCGAGGCGAGGCTCGGCCTTAGAACAAGCGCGCTATTCCCCAAATTACAATGGCCATGCCGCCAACAAGCCAGACCCACCCGCCCCTCGCAGCTTCACGGGTGGTCGTCTCGGGTTCCACCCTGAATCGCATGATAGCGAGCCAGCCGAGAAAAGTGGCAAACAGCCCGATCAACACCAAAAATGCAGATCCTATGATCGACAGAATCATGTCGCGCCCCCTGCAATAACTTGCGCTCGTTGGTGACATGACATCCATTCGATGCACAAGGGCAACCGCACCGCGCGAAATAATCAAAATTCCAAATTGCCGCGCATCATGCGGATCAGATCTTGAAGCCGCCGCGCCTCTGCCGATCGCGAACCATGCTTGTAGGCGTTACGGTTGCCCCTCGGCGCGCCACTGCCTTTGCCTCCGTGCATGCGGCATCGGGCTTTGCCCTTCACCGCCGGGGATTGGCAGGGGTTGCCCGAGCGGGTCCGGGCCAGACAGCGCGGGGCTTTTGCCAGCCGTTCCGGTTGCATGGGGTTGTTCGTTTGATTTGCCATTTTCTCTGCCCCCTCTTTGGTTAACCGTGCGTTAGGGATGCTGGCCTAAGTAGGGTCCCGGAGGCGCTGAGGTTGTTCCGAATGGCTTGCCACTCCGGGTTTACCGAGCGCCTCCATCCCATCATTTTCGAGCACGTGGCGGTGCTGGTGGAATTGGTCGGCGACAATCGCTTGTCCGCCCTCATTCACATGAACGTGCTTCACGGTCTGCACCCGCCCGCTGGTGAGGCTGTCCAGCGCTTCGATTGTCGCCCTGCATTGCGCCTGCGCTTTGAGCCCGAGCCGCAAGTAAGTCTCGGTCGCCCCGAGATATTCGCCCATATTGGCAGCGGCGCGCCGTGCCATTTCCGTGAATATCGAATTTAGCGCATCGGCTTGGGCAGCCAGCATTTTTCTCTGGTGCGACAGATCGCCAGCAGCGGCCTTGTCCGCCTTGTCCTTGTGCGACTGATACAGGGATGAAATGTCCAGACTGCCGAAGTTGCCGCTACCAAAGAGGCGAGTAGCAGCCATGCCGTGCGCGGCTGGGTCTAGTGCAATGTCAGCGCGGTTGCGGTCGTCGCACTTGGTGGGGTCGGCTTCTACAGTCAGCTTATCCTTGGCTGGCTTCGCCGCCGCCTTCGATTTGTTCGCCTTTGCCGTCATTTCATCACCTTCCAAGCAAGCCCCCTGCGACAATCGCGACAACTGCGACAATCGATCGGCTCGGCTGGCCGGTGTCGCGAAAGTCGCAAATGTCGCAGGGGGTGAGGTTCCATCAGCCAGCGCCGCCCGATCGGACCACGCGCCACGCCTCGTTCCGGCGGGAGCCGCGCACCACGGTCCCCTTTTCCAACCGGACAATCCAGCCGTGCGCCTCCAGCTGCGACAGGGCGTCGCGTGCCGTGCGGCTATCCCGCAAGGCGTTCGGCCCCCTGTTCACCACATCGCGCACCGTAACCTCGGGCTCGGGCCAGCTTTCCAGCAGCCAGCGCCGCAACTGTTCGGCGCGATCAATCTCAGCCGAGACGCTGGCAACCTCGGCGAGCCGCGCGGCCTCCAGCAGATAGAAGCGGGCCAGATCGATCGCGTTGGCCATGTCGGCGGCCTGCACCTCTACCGCCTCCAGATCGCGCCAGAGTGTCAGCACCCCAGCTAGGCGCGCCGCCTGCTCAGCAGACTTGGACGCGGTGCCCGTCAGGTTGGCCATTTCGCCCCCGCTGGATTGCGAGCGCTCCACCTTGTCATGATATGCCACCAGCAAGCCCCGCGCCTCGGCACTAAGGGGAAGGCAGCGCAGCTGGAGCCCGCCTGTCTCGGAATCGATCGGCATGGGGGTTGCGAGAATATCCCCCAGCCGCCTTTCAAAGCTGGCCAGCGCCGAAGGGTTTTCCTTGGCATTGGCATGCAATCGGGTTCCAATTGTGCTCGGCGGCTCGCAGATCAGGAAACGGGGCAGGAAACCCGTATCAGCAGCCAGCGGATCGGCCATGAACGCGCGCGCGACAGTCGGCTGCACCATCAGGTGGATTGCGAGCCGCCGGTTGTGCAGCGATGTATGCCCGTCGCCCGCGCGGGTCCGTTTGATCGGGTGTCCATCCCACAGGGCATTGAGGGCAGCGAGCGTCTTTTGCCGGTTGTCGCTGTTCATGGCATGCCCGCCGAGGAATTGCCCGCCTTCATCCGAAAACAGGCCTAGGCTCGGCTGGCCCTCAGCAAACAGCTTTGTCAGGCCTTCGAAGGTCGGCTCGGTCACAGTGCGATCAACCAGCCTAGGGGGCTGAGGCTCGGGCCCCAATTCGCGCAACTTGGCCTCGCCAGCCAGCCAATCGCCCTTTTTGCTTGCTGCGACTATGCCGTCGCTTTGGGCTTTCCAGATCGCATGCCGCCGCTTCCAATCGTCACGGTCGGCCCGATAGGCAATTTCGTCCTCGCGCGCGCGCGCGCGCATTGCTGTCAAAAAAGGCCGATCGCAGGCGGATTTGCGCTCGCCGGACCTTGCCACTGTCAGGAAATAAATCCCTACAGGGCGCGCACCGTCTAGCGTTTCCACATCGGCAAAGCCCTGCACCGCCAGCGAGGCCACCGCCAGGGCGGATTGCGCCGCGATTGCGGCGGGGGCCTGAGTCTTGCCGTGCACCGCCTCCACGGCATCGCGAAGCGGCCCCAGCGCGGCAACGGGATAGGGTGCGCTCGGGGGTGTTACCCGCACCAGCGGTTGCGGCCCCTCGGCTTCGAAAGGGGTTTCGGGGATCGGTTGCACAGTCATGCTGCCACCGCCTTTCCCGTCAGAATGTCATTGCAATCTGCCCCCTCGCCGGGATCGATCAGCGACACGCTCCAGCCGAGCGCATGCGCCCGATTGGCCAGCACATGCGCAGCCTCGCGCCCCGGCTGGTCGCCATCGCCTGCAATCACCAGCTGCCCCGATCGCTCGGGCAAGCGCAGCGCGCGCATGCCGCTGGTGGAGAGCGCGGCCCACACGCTTGCAGGCCCCGCCAGCAGCCCGCACAGCAGCGACAAGCCGCTTTCTATGCCCTCAGTGATAGCCAGCCGCGCAGCGCCGCCAGAGAGTCTTACAGCGCCCCCAGCGGTCGCGCCGAGCATCAGCTTGTCACCGCCCGCTAGGCCAGCCTTGCCTCTGCCATCGGGGAGCAAGAACGTGCGGTGCACCGCGAAGCCCTCGCCGCCCTCCACCAGCGCCACCATTGCGGGGAAGCGGGCAGCGCTGGGGCCATGCCAGCATTGCGGGTGGAAGCGCAGCCGATCGGGCAAGGGGCAGGAAATGCCCCGCCCCCGCAAATAGGCCTCGGCTGGGGTGCCATCGATCGGCAGAGCCTCGCACCACAGCTGATGCGCCGACTCTGCCCGCCGCGCCGCTTTCGCCTTCGCCTCGGCATCCCGCTTGGCATAGTCTGCCGGATCGGGCGCGCGATAGTCGCCTGCCATCACCCCAGCCGCCGCCAGAATGTCGCGAAAGTCGCAGCCAGCCCGTTTGCAATGGAGCAAGAGCCCCGCTCGGCCATCGGACAGCGTGAGGGCGTTTTGGTCCCGCCGCTTGTCCGGCTGGCACACAGGACAGGGCGCGGCCCCGTAGCGGCCATGCCAGCACCCGCCGAGCGCCAGCGTCAATTCGCGAGCGCCGTTCATTGCGCGCTCCCGTCGAAAATCAGCGCCCCGAGCATCACCGCCATGTCAGGCCGGATTGCATGGGCGAGCATCAGGAATTGCGCCCGCTGGTGAGCAAGGCTAGAGAGTTCGGGCGACAGGCCTGCAAAGCTATCGCGTGAAGCCCCGCCGGTGCCAGCCAGCGGGGTTTCCTTTTTCGGGGTCCGGAAATTGGACATGGCCTAGCCCTCCCCATCGATCAGGGCGCGCAGGCTGGCTGCGGGGATCAACGTGCGCTTGCCGACTTTGCGGGCCTGCAAGCGGCCCTCGCCGATCAGCTGATAAAGGCGGGTGCGGCCTATGCTGGAAACGCGGCAGGCATCCGCCACGCTGTAGGCCAAGGGTTCGGGGGATTGGTCGGGGTGCATGTGATTAACTCCGTTCGGGATTGAACAGAGAGGTTTTGCACCGGCTGCGGCCGCGCCGTCGTCCGATTACCCTCGGAAACCCGCGAAAAAGGGGTTTCCGTTATCCCGCTTCCCATGCGGCAAACGCGTTAAAGTAGCGCTTCGCATGGTCGTGCAATGTGCTGGGGCTCGGATGAACATCCTGCGCCGCGAGCCATGCCGTAAGCTGCTTTTGAACGTCCCCGGGTGTCTCGGGTTTCAGATCGCCCAAATAGTATCGGCGCGCCATTTCAAGCGCTGCGGCTTCCCAGTCGGTAGCGGTAGGCCGTCCACCTTTGGAGGCCTTCGGGACATTGGGCCTGACTTCATCCGCTTCAGCCAATTGAAACAGGGATTGGATGTCTGCCAGACTAAATCGTAAGGCGGTTACTCGATGCGAATGAGGACGACGAACCCCACCTTGTGAATTCACTTCAAGAGTTGTGACTTGATAATGCCCATTTACATCATCAGCAAAGGAAAATGCCCCGCGTATTCTCTGATGATTAGGAAAGTTTAAATCGAAATTGTCTTTTCGAGCCTTAACCCTATGCGACAACAATACGAGAAAGGCGGTTCGAAATTGCTCTTGTGCGTCTTGCTCCGGTTGGTCTTCTACCTGAATTGTCCATTTTGCGGCTCGGGTTTGCACAAGGCCTTCGCAAGCGAAGCTAACTAAGGCCTCGGCCCTTGGCCGCGACCTGCTCCCGAGGTCAAAATACCAGCCATTTGGGCCATCGATCAAACGGCCCGCGGCTTCGAACGTTATCCAATCCGCACTCGAGAAGACGGGCTCGTTCGTCATACCTTCAAGCACCCTTCGCGCCAAAGCGGGGCACCTGATACTCGGGGCGCAGCCAGCGGACCTTGCCTGCTTTTTCCTCTGCCGCGCGCTCGGCGTTCAATGCCACCAGCCGCGCGACAATTTCGGCGGGGGGCAGATCGGCTGGCCAGCCGTAGGCGGCTGCCACCTCGGCATCGATTTGCTGGTGGAGCCGGTCGATAATGCCGACACGCGCGGCCTTGGCGCGGTCCACTTCCAAGAGGTCCGCAAGCTGCCCGCTGCGCTGCCGATCGCGAAGGTTGTAAATCTCGGTCATGGTGAGGCGCGGCACCTCGGCGAGCGCCAGCTTGCGGGTTTCGTCCAGTTCGTCCGCAAGGTCGCCAATTGCCGAGCGCTGTGCTGGGGTGGCATCTGGGAATGGGAAGGGATCGAAACTCTGCGACTTCACGTAAACGTGGCCCGCATCGAAATTCGCCATGCCGATGAGCCCGCAAGTGGCAAATGCCCAGCGCTGGTGAATATCCGAGCACAGCACGCCCAAGGTGAAACCATCTTCGAAACACAGCGCGAGGATTTTATTGTCAGGCAGAATGGAGCCTTCGACAAATTGAAAAATCCGGTGCTTTGCCGTCTCAACCGTCGCGATGTATCGGGAAAGGCCTTCTAACGCGGGCCTCAGATCCTTTCGCGGTTCTCCATGAATCCACCAATTCCGCTTGTATGTCTCACGGCGGTTCTGGTCGCGCTCGGGCTTCACCGTTTGCAACAGGTGCTCGTAGGTCTCTGGGAAGCGGGTGCGGGCCTCCTTCTCACTCAAGCCAAACAGGTCAATCACCATCACCCCGCGAGGGTGCTGCAAGAGGTCGCGTCCATGCCGGTAGGGGCGAATATGGGCCTCCAGCCCTTCCCGCTTCCCGAGCCCCAAATGTTCGGCCTCTGAGGGCGTGACAATGAAGCCAGAGCCGTGAAGCTTCACGCCGGGAGAAGCTAGACCTTCATTCGCCCTAAGCGGCTGGACGCTGGACGTATCGGCCCCGAGCGACAGGGTGGGATTGATTTTCCCGCTGGTGCCCGCCTCCACCAGCAGGGGCTTGTCAGAATCCAACGCGGATTCGCGCACAATCTCCACCAGCCGCCCCTCGGCTTGGCCTCGCGCCGCGACAGTCATAGCGATGCGCACCGCTGCCGCATCGCGGCTGGCCTTGGTCCAAGGATGATCGGGGATCGCCAGCAATAGCGAAACGTCGCCCGTCTCCAGATAGTTCTCGATCACGCGGCGGCTGAAAGTCTGGGTAATGCTGTTCGTGGTGACAAAGCCGAACCGGATGAGCGGACTACCTTTCGCCGCCAGAATATGCGCGGCGCGGTCCCACCATTGCATGACGAAATCGGCCGATTTGGGAACGCGCGGGTTCGCTTTCCAAAGTGCCTCGGCATAGTCACCGCCAAGGCTTGAGCGAATATCCTTGCCCCCGATAAATGGCGGGTTCCCGATGATAAAATCAGCCTCGGGCCAATCGGGGATCATCGGGTTTTCGGTATCCGGCTCGCCCGTAGGGGTGCGGCGCAACACCGCGTCATAGCCCGCATGCCCGCCGAAATTTATATTTCCGAATTGCTTGAGCACCGGATTTGGCGCGGCATCGGGATTGTTGTTCATTCGCCAGCGCAGCCAGCCGATCCACAGGACCAGCTCGGCAATCACGGCAGCGCGGGGGTTCAATTCCAGCCCCAGGAATTGCTGCGGCCCCACACAGGGCTCGGCGCTGCCCCCCAACTGGCTGATGGTTTCCAGCACGTCGCTTTCCAGCCGCATCAGGTTTTCCATCGCGACATAAAGGAAATTGCCGGTGCCGCATGCGGGGTCCAGAATTCGCAGGGCGCACAGCCGTTCATGGAAGGCCTGCACCGCTGCCAGATCGGGCGCGCCCTCGGCGGGGTGCTGCACCGCGTCCCATTCGGCCTCCAGAACGTCCATGATGGTCGCCTGCACCAGCCGCTCCACATAGGGGCGCGGGGTGTAGTGCGCCCCCAGCTTGGCGCGCTCGCTGGGGGTTAGGGCCTGTTCCAGCAGGGTTCCGAAAATGGCGGGTTCAACCTTGCGCCAATCCTTGCGCGCTGCCTCCAGCAATTCGCCCCGATCGGAATTGGAGAGGCTGTAGGTCTGTGCCGAGGCGAACAGCCCGCCATTGAAATAGCGAACCTCGCCCCCAATCGCCGAGGTGTAGCGCTCGCCATCGGGCCTGCCCATGACGGTCCACAGCTGTCGCAATTCGGGCTCGAACGCGGCTTCGTTCTCCACCGCCTTTTCCAGAAACCTCGTGAAGCTGTCCTTGGGCAGCAGCCCCACATCCTCGGCAAACATGCAGAAAATTATCCGCATCAGGAAAAGGGCGGTTTCCTCGATCGCAAGGCTGCGCGCGCTGTCCGTCGCCCCGTCCGTTTTGATGCGCTGCACCTTTTCCAGCCATTGCGACACGGCAGCGAGCCGCCGCGCAATGTCGCGCGAAACCTCGGCAGACTTGGCGCGGGGATCGATGCTGGCAGGGTTGGTCCAGATCGCGCGGATTGTCGCTTGCACCTCGGGCTCGGCAAAGCGATGCAGTTCCAGCCGGTAGGACGTTTGATCGGGGAAATAGCCATAGCCCCGCCCGTTGCCGGACCAATCGAAATAGAGTTCGAAGGCGCGGCCCACATCGCAGACAATCAGGAACGGGGGCCAAGGATGATCGGCTGGCAAGTTGACGGCATAGCGCTTGGCCTGCGCCAGCGCGTCACGCATCAGCTTGTCATAGCGGGCCCCCGAGGGCGCGGCGGGGGCGCTATCGGGGGTGTCAAACAGCTGCGCTTGCGCCTTGTCGGCCTCGCTAAGGCGGGATTGCTTGCCCTCCAGAACGAAACAGCCCTTTTTATAAAGGTCGATCGCGCCTGTATTGCCGCCAGCGCCCCCGCCCTGCACCGGCCCCTCAAATTGATAATCGGACAGTACCCCGCCCACGGCAACGCCGGGAACGGGGAGCTCGAGCGCAAGGCACATGTCATTGATGAATTGCGGCAGGTTCGCGCGCTCGGCCCCGCCGGTCACGCCGCCCCACTTGGCAATAAATTCCGATACGGTCATGTCCGGTGCAGTGCCCCTCTGGCCAGAGGCATAACCCCGTCGCTGCCAGCCGCCAAGTGACTGATTGACCTTGGCTGGACATTCACTGGCGGGTATTGGCCGTGCCAATCGTCGTCGAATCTGACCGACCCGCTGTGTTCGCGATTCCAAGAGCAAGCTCGCGACAGCCTAGGTCTGGTACAGAGCAGTCTCGAAAGTGGCAGCAATCATGCAAGCCTATCGACCAGATCAGAACGGCATAGTTTTTGTACACTTGCCTAAGTGCGCAGGCACAGCAACGACGAATGCAATCCGTCGAGCGATGAGTCCTAAGTCTGAATATATTGGCCTTTCAATTTCAACTTTTGGATGTTTCGAAGAATTCGACACCATATCGGATGCTTGTCGCAATACTATTGTATGGAATGCCGATGATCTTCCTTCAGGCCCTGAATTCGTTTACGGACATCTACAGTTTCAATTCACAAGAAAGGCATATCCTGCGCACAGATTTTTGTTGCTGATGCGCGAACCCCGCTCTCGGCTTGTGTCACATTGGCTTTACTGGAGATCAAACTCTGACGAAGCTCTAGCTCCGTGGGGAACATGGGGCGAATGGATCAAAAGCTCGCGGCAAGACTTCGATGAATTTGTGTCTGATCGCCGCGCGTTTTGCCAGACAGACAATGTTGCAGCACGGTTGCTACTACAACCCCATCCAGCGATACGTGAAGGCCAATTGATTGATGAATCTGAGTTTGGGAAGATCAAAGTTTCGCTTAAGGAAGCCCTCGACTCGATCCATTTTGTCGGTTTCACGGAGGATCAGAATCTCTCACAAAAGCTAGAGACGTTCATTGGTCAGCCTTTGAAGTTCGAACGGGACAACGCGACGACCATTCGAAGCGCGGATAGAAATTTGGACGTCCGAGACCAAGTGCAACGAATAGACCCCGCAATGTTTGAGCGAATGACGTATCTAGACAAATTCGTATGGGAATATGCACTTGCTCGTTCAAATTTTTCTGGAGACATCGAAGATTTTCGAAATAGATGCTTCGATAGAACGCTCAATGGTTACCATGCCCCCACTTAGATTCTGAATGTTGGTTTTCGCTAAATTTGGCCGCCCTGCCCAGATCATCAGCTCAGACGCTACCTCACTGACAGCGAATTCAGCGCAGTGATATTGTCTGCCACGCCGGACAGCTGGGGGGCAACGTGGCGACCCCATGCTTCCATCAGGGCGCGGCGCATGTCGCGCAGATCGCTGCGCAGATAGGCCTGCTCGGTTGCCGTGCCGACTTTGTGCGCCAGCGCCATTTCCGCCACCATCCCGGGGATTGTCGGCATTTTCTCGGCTGCCCAATCGCGAAAGGATGAACGGAAGCCGTGGACGGTTTCGGTCCGGCCCGCGCTGCGCATCGTCGTGGAAAGCGCCATGTCGGTTAGCGGCTTGCCCCGCGCGCCTCGGAATATCAGGCCCTCGCGCATGTCCTCGGGGGTGTAGGCCTCCAGCAGCGCAATCGCCGCATCGGACAGGGTGACGACGTGGGGGCGTTTCATTTTCATCAGTTCGGCTGGCAGGGTCCATGTGCGGGCCTCCAGATCAATCTGTTCCCATGTCGCTTGCCGCGCCTCACCAGATCGGGCCGCTGTCAGGACAGCGAACAGCAGCGCAGATCGGCCAGCCGCGTTGCCCTTGGCATACTCGCTCGCAAAGAACGCGGGCACCTCGGCAAAGGGCACGGCTTCGAAGTGCTTGCCCGCCTTTTGCTTGGACAGGCCCGAGCGCAGTTCCCGCACATCGGGCAGCGCCTCGGCGCGCCAGCCTTGCGCCTTGGCATAGGCCAGCACTTGCCCGATGCGGCTGCGCACCTTGCGGGCCATCATCGGCTTGTCGGTCCAGATCGGGGCGAGCGCGCCGATAACCTCGGCGCTGCCGATCGCATCCACCTTAAGCGCCCCCAGCTTGGGCAAGGCATGGTCTGTGAGCGAGGTTTCAAACGCCTTGGCGGTCTTTTCGCTCCAGCCCGCCTGTAGGGCCTCATGGGCGGCTTTCATGGCCTCGGCAAAGGTCGGCACCCGCTTGCGCTTGCGGTCACGCTCCAGCACGGGATTTGCCCCAGCCTTGGCCAGCTTGCGCAGGGCGGCTGCCTTTTCGCGGGCCTCTGCCAGCGTGAGCGAGCGCTTGAGCATCAGCGAGGCTTCCCCCAGCCGATCATCCCCTGCCCCGAACGCCTCGCGCCCTGCCCCGTCCACATCGGCAGAGCCCAAGCCAATATCGCGGCGCTTGCCATCGGCCTGCACCCGCAAAATCCACGATTTCGCGCCGGTAGGGGCACAATTCAGGAAAAGGCCCTCCCCGTCCTGAAACGTCGCTTTGATCGGCTGGCCATCCTTGCCGATACCCGGTTTCGCATTTCTCACCTTTGCGACTGTCAGCTTGCCCATATCTTTCCCCACTTTCTTCCCCACACTTTAGGGCGGCTGTGAGTGAATGACAATGGCCGTTGATGGTAACGGCAATGAAAAACTTTCAATGATTCTACAATCTTGAAGACAGTGACCGAACGCAAGCGGAAGCGCCCTATGATTCTACTCGGGGAGCCATTTTCTTCCAGCTTCAATCCGGCGAAGTCGTCACCTTGGTTCGCCATGTCCCGGCGACCGGAGTGCCGTTCTCGTCGAGAGCGGGCATGAATCTGGCGTGGCGCAGCACGGCGCGGCACACGGCGTCGTCGAGGACGGGATAACCGCTCGAGGCCGTGACCACGCAATCCTCGGCGCGGCCTGCGCGGCTTACGGTGACCGTCACCCCCACTTGGCCGAACACGCCGCTGCACGAGACCGGTTCGAGGCTGGCGAGGATGGCCTGCGCCCATTCGCTCTGCTTCATGGGAACGACGCCCCGCGGCCGGACCTCGGACAGGGGCGGCTCCTCGACGCTGCCCCTGCCCACCATCGGTCCGCTCCCCTGCAAGACGCCTGACAGGGCAAGTCCGGCCAGCACCACTTTCGCAATCATCGCGCGATCCCGTGTCCGCCGCCGGCCCCTGCTACCGTGCTGGCAGCCGGCATTTGGTAATCTGTGATAGATAACTGCTTTTCAGAGCGTTTACCGTCAAGCCGTTGCACGAGCGCAAATGAGGCCCGGTTGCCGGCGATCCGATCACAGCCTGGAGGTTCGAAGGTTGCCGCGCTGGTCGGCGGCATCGCCACGTGGCGCTCCTATGCCCTCGCCGCTGCGCTCACTCTGGCGGCGGTCGGCTTGCGGTGGTGGCTGGGGCTGCTGGGCGAGGCGGTCGTCCCCTTCGCGCTGTTCTTCCCGATCGTGCTCGTCTGCACGCTGCTCGGCGGGCTGGGCCCCGGATTGCTGGCGCTGGTCATGGCACTGGTCGCGGTCAGGCTCTTCTGGGTGGAGCCGGGGATCCTGCTCGGGCTCTCGCCCCAGAACATCGTCAATCTCGTGATCTTCACCGCGACCTGCGCCTCGATCTTCGCCGTCTCGCTGTTCCTGCGCACGACGCTGCGCAATCTCGTGGCGAGCGAGGCGCGCCTTGCCGCCATGTTCGAGGGCGTGCCCTCCGCGATCGCCGCGATCGACATCGATGGCCGGGTGGTGGTCGCGAACGCGCGCTTCCACGACCTGTTTCCCTCGCAGACGATCCCCTCGCGCGATGCGGCGCAGGTGACGCGTTGGAGCGGGCATGACGCGAACGGCGATCCGCTGGCGCCCGAGGCTTTCCCCGGCGCGCGGGCTTTGCGCGGCGAGCTCGTGGTGCCGGGGCAGGACATGGTCTACACCGACGATACGGGCGCGGCGCGCTGGTACCGGATCGCCAATGTCCCGACGCGGGGTCCCGGCGGCCGCCTCACCGGCTTCGTCACCTCGGTCACCGACATCTCCGAGAGCAAGGCGATCGAACTCGCCCTGCGCGAGAGCGAAAGCCGGCTGCAAACCCTGATGGAGGGCATCCCGCAGCTGGTCTGGCGCGCGGCTCCGGGTGGCGGCTGGACCTGGGCGAGCCCGCAATGGGAGGCGATGACGGGGCTCTCCTCGCAGGAGAGCTGCGGCGACGGCTGGCTGGGAGCGCTGCACCCCGAGGATCGCGCCGCCGCCCGCGCGGCATGGGCCGCCTCCGGGGCCGCAGCGCCGCTGCAATTCGAATGCCGGCTGCAGGACGCGGCGAGCGGCGAATACCGCTGGTTCCAGACCCGCGCCCTGCCGGTGCTCGATGCGCGCGGCGCGATCGGCGAATGGCTCGGGACCTGCACCGACATCCACGAACTGCTCGAGCTCCAGCAGCGCCACCGCGTGCTGGTCGGCGAGTTGCAGCACCGCACCCGCAACCTCATCGGCGTGATCGGTGCGATGTGCGACAGGACCGCACGCAGCACGCGCGATTTCGCGGAGTTCAGCGAGAAATTCCACGACCGGCTCGCCGCCATGACCCGCGCGCAGGGCCTGCTGTCGCGGCTCGAGACCCATGACCGCGTGACCTTCGACGTGCTCGTCCAGACCGAGCTCGCCGCGATCGACGGCGGCGAGCCCGGCGGCAGGGTGGCCGTGTCGGGGCCGCCCGGGATCCGCTTACGCTCCTCGGCGGTGCAGACGCTGGCGATGGCGCTGCACGAGCTGGCGACCAATGCGCTCAAATACGGCGCGCTGCGGCACGCGGGCGCGCGGCTCGCGATCAGCTGGCGGATCGAGCACAGCGAGGGCGAACCGTGGCTGCGCATCGACTGGATCGAACGCGGCGTCCCGATCAAAGCCGGGGATGCGGCGCGATGCGGTCAGGGCCGCGAGCTCATCGAGAAGGCCCTGCCCCACCAGCTCGGCGCGCGCACCGAATACCGGCTCGGCCCCGATGGCGTCGAATGCACGATCCGGATCGGGGTATCGCAGGAACATCAGCCGCAGGCGGCGGAGCCTCCGGGAGCCTAATCGCTGAAGGGAAAGGGCGGGAGCGGGGGCAGTTCGTCGAGGCCCTGCGCGCTGCGCGCCATGCGGCGGCTGAGGCGGGCGTAGAGCGACTTGGTCACCAGGCTGCGCACCGTCACCGGATCGAGCGGCGCGCCGAACGTCAGGCCCACATCGTCCCCGTTCGTCCAGACCACATAGGCATCGACCGGCTCGAGCCCGGTGACCTTGATCTGGTGGACCAGATCGCGGTTCAGCTCGGGCACGGCAGAGGTGCGCAGCCTGCACCCTTCCTCCGAGATCTCGATGACCCTTGCCGCGAAGGCGAAGCCGGTGGAATCGGTGACGTCGGCGGTCAGCTCGATGCCGCGGCGCAGGGCCCAGCGACGATCCGCCCGGGCCGCAGCGTCGTCGCCCTCCGGGCCCGCCTGTTCCCCGCCGGGCTGCTCCTGACGCTCCATCCGGACACTCCCCCAAGCGCTCCCCAGCGGGGCCGCTGGCACAGTCCGCGTCACGAGACACTAATGTATGATAATTTATCGACCCGATTGCACCGATTGCAGCAACCGCTACATCTGCGCCGCGTGATCCTTGTCCTCACCACCGCGCTGATGTTCCTGATCGGCTATGCCAGCCAGCGCGCGGGCGTGTGCATGGTGCGGGCGATGCGCGAGGTGATCGAGAAGCGCCGCGTGCACCGGCTGGCGGGATTCGCGCTTGCGGCCGCGGCGGCGATGGTGGTGATGGGGCTGGCCGAGTGGCTGGGGGCCGCGCCGTTCATGACTCTTCAGGGCAGCGCGCCCGACGGGCTCAGCGTAGCGGGCGGCGTGCTGTTCGGGCTCGGCTCGGTGCTTGCCGGCAATTGCGCGATGGGGCTGCTGTCGGGGCTGACGCAGGGCGAGCTGTGGCGTGCCGGGTCGATCGCGGCGATGTTCGTCGCCGCGCTGCTGCTCGGCCCCGAGATGTCGAGCGCGGCGCTGATGCTGTCGGCCCGCGCGCCCGTGCCCTCGCCGCTCACCGGCCATGTCGGGCTGGCGCTGACGCTCGGCGGCACGGTGGGCGCGCTGGCCGCGACCTACATCTACCGGCGTCTGGGCTGGAAGCGCCCGAAGGGCGGCTGGTCGCCGCTGATCGCGATGGGGGTGATCGGCACCGCCTCGGGCCTGCTCTTCGCAGCTGACCGGCAATGGGTCTACACCAGCCGCATCGCCGAGATCGCCTATGGTATAAGCTGGGCGCCCGGCGCGCTGCTCGGCCTCGCGGCGCTGCTCGCGGGGATGACCGGGGCGACGATCATCGGACGCACCTTCGCATGGCGCGCGGGGAGCGGGAAGCAATGGCTGCGCGCGGTCGCGGGGGGCCTGCTGATGGGCGCGGGCGCGACGCTGGTGCCGGGGGGCAATGACGCGATGCTGTTCACCGGCGTGCCGCTGCTGCTCCCCAACCTCTTGGCGGGCTATGCGAGCTTTGCCGCGACCCTCGCGCTGGCCTTGCTGATCCGGCGGCAGGCCGTGCCGCCGGGGGCCTAGACCCCCGCCAGCAACCGCACCCCCACCACACCGACCAGCAGCGCGGTCAGCCAGCGGATCCACTTGGGCGACAGCAGGCGCGCGGCGAAGAGGCTGCCGATCTGCCCGCCGACCACCACCGCGATCAGCAGCGGCAGCGAGGCTCCGAGCGCCGCGCCAAGCAGGTCGGGGCCGTTCTTCACCATCTGCCCGGCGAGCCCGAACAGCGAGTTGACAAGGATAAACAGGCTCGCGGTCGCCGCGATCCCCCGCGCCTCGTGCCAGCGTGCAAGATGCAGCAGCGGCGCGAGGAAGATGCCTCCCCCGATCCCCACCAGCCCCGCGAAATAGCCCAGCGGCGCGGCAGCGAGCGGCATGAAGCGGGCGGCTTTGGTAGGCTCGCCCTCCGCCCCCTCCTTGACCGGGACAAACATCATCAGCGCGGTCAGCACCAGGCTGGCGCCAAGCAGCGTCAGGAAGGTCGCCTCCTTGATCGGGGTCAGCCCGCCGAGGAAGCTCATCGGCGCGCCGAGCGCCACGATCACCCCGGCCTTCTTCCACGGCGTGATGCCTGCACGAGCAAAGCGGATGCTCCCGCCCGTCACCACCACGATGTTGCAGGCGAGGCTCACCAGCGGCAGCAGCCGGTAGTCCAGCCCCGAGATCGCCAGCAGCGCCGAATAGGTAGACCCGCCGCCAAAGCCGACGCTGGCGTAGAGCAGCGCCGTCACCGCAAAGGCGAGCGCGAGCAGCACGGGCACCGCGCCGATCATCGCTCAGCCCCTAGGGTCAGTCTTAGACCAGCGCGCGCGACGGCAGGGCGCCGTGGCAGTGCTTGTACTTCTGCCCGCTGCCGCAGGGGCACGGCGCGTTGCGGCTGAGGCCGAGATTGGCATAGGGGTCGGTCCCCGCCGCCGCCCCGCCCGGTCCGAACTCCGCCCCCGGCGAGCCCGCCAGCGAGCCGAACAGCTGCGGGCGGCTTTCCGAGCCGTCGAAATCCGCCGAATCGTCGAGGCCCGTCAGCGGGTCGATGTGTCCCGTAAGGAAATCGGGCAGCTCGGGCAGCGCCTGCACCGGGGGCTGCTCGAAGCGCAATTCGGCGCGGAACAGGATCTTGGTGACTTCCTCGCGCAGCGTGTCGAGCATCGTCTCGAACAGCACGAAGGCTTCCTGCTTGTATTCGTTGATCGGCTGCTTCTGCGCCATGCCGCGCATCCAGATCACCTGGCGCAACGCGTCGAGGGTCGAAAGGTGCTCCTTCCAGTGGTGGTCGAGCTGGCGCAGCAGCACGTCCTTTTCGACCATCCGCCAGATCCCGGCGTCATTCTCGCCCATCTTGGCGTTCATCATCTCGTCGGTGAGCTCGCGCAGCTTTTCCTCGAGCAGCTCGGGCTCGACCTCTTCCTCGGCGAGCCATTCGTCATAAGGCGGCTGGAAGCCGAACACTTCCTCGGTGCGCGCCTTGAGGCCTTCGACGTCCCACTGTTCGGGGTAGGAACCCGGCGGGCAGGCGGTGCCGATCAGGGCGTTGATCGTGTCGTGGCGCATGTCGATGACCACGTCGTCGACCGCCTCGCTATCCATGATCTCGGCGCGCTGTTCGTAGACCACCTTGCGCTGGTCGTTCATGACGTCGTCGTACTGCACGACCTGCTTGCGCATGTCGTAGTTGCGCGCCTCGACCTTCTTCTGCGCGGTCTCGATCGCCTTGGAAAGCCACTTGGAGCCGATCGCCTCGCCATCGGCGAGGTTCGACTTCATCATCTTGGAGAACAGCGTGTCGGGGCCGAAGATGCGCAGCAGATCGTCCTCGAGGCACAGGTAGAAGCGCGACAGGCCCGGGTCGCCCTGACGGCCCGAACGCCCGCGCAGCTGGTTGTCGATGCGTCGGCTTTCGTGGCGCTCGGTGCCGAGCACGAACAACCCGCCCGCCGCCTTCACGCGCTCCTTCTCCTCGGCGACTTCGGCGCGGATGCGGGCGACGGCTTCGTCGCGCTCAGGCCCCTCGGGCATTTCGCCAAGCTCGTCGCGGATGCGGTATTCGATATTGCCGCCCAGCTGGATGTCGGTCCCGCGGCCGGCCATGTTGGTGGCGATGGTGACCGCGCCATAGCGGCCCGCCTGCGCCACGATATGGGCTTCCTGTTCATGGAAACGGGCGTTGAGCACCGAGTGCTTCACGCCCTCCTTGTCGAGATATTCGCTGAGCAGTTCGGATTTTTCAATCGAGACCGTGCCGACCAGCACCGGCTGGCCGATCTGCTGCTTCTCCTTGATCGCCTTGGCGATGGCGCCGAACTTGTCGGCGGTGTTCTTGTAGAACTCGTCTTCTTCATCGATGCGCGCGACGGGCAGGTTGGTCGGGATCTCGACCACGCCGACCTTGTAGATGTCCCAGAATTCCGCCGCTTCGGTCGCCGCGGTGCCGGTCATGCCGGACAGCTTGGGATACATGCGGAAATAGTTCTGGAAGGTAATCGAGGCGAGCGTCTGGTTCTCCGGCTCGATCCGCACGCCCTCCTTGGCCTCGACCGCCTGGTGCAACCCGTTCGACCAGCGGCGGCCATCCATCATGCGACCGGTGAACTCGTCGATGATGATGACCTTGCCGTCCTTGACGATGTAGTCGGTGTCGCGCTTGCGGGCGAAATTAGCGACCAGCGCCTGATCGAGGTGGTGGACGACCTGGGTGTTCTGCGCGTCATAGAGGTTCTCCGAGGCGAGCAGGCCCTTTTCGAGCAGCAGCTTCTCGACTTCCTCGAGGCCCTCTTCGGTGAGCTGGACGCGCTTCACCTTCTCGTCGATGTCGAGCCATTCGACCGGGATGTCGCGCGCGACCTGGTCGAGCTGGACGTAGAGCTCGGACTTGTCTTCGGTGGGCCCGGAGATGATCAGCGGGGTGCGCGCCTCGTCGATCAGGATCGAGTCCACCTCGTCGACGATCGCGAAGTTGAACGGCCGCTGCGCCATCTCCCCGCGCGAGTGCTTCATGTTGTCGCGCAGGTAATCGAAGCCGAATTCGTTGTTGGTGCCGTAGGTGATGTCGGCGTTGTAGGCGTCGCGCTTGTATTCCTCGGGCATGCCGGGGACGATCACGCCGACCGTCAGGCCGAGCCAGTTGTACAGGCGCCCCATCTCCGCCGCGTCGCGCCGGGCAAGGTAGTCGTTGACGGTGACGACATGGACGCCCTTGCCCTCGAGCGCGTTGAGATAGACCGCCAGCGTCGCCATCAGGGTCTTGCCCTCGCCCGTGCGCATTTCGGCGATCTCGCCGCGGTGGAGCACGAGGCCGCCGATCAGCTGGACATCGAAGTGGCGCATCCCAAACACGCGCACCGATGCCTCGCGCACCGTGGCGAAGGCTTCGGGGAGGATGTCGTCGAGCTTCGCGCCGCCGTCGATAAGGCCGCGCAACTTGTTCGTCTGGCCCTGCAGCTCTTCATCGCTGAGCGCCTGAATTTGCGGCTCCAGCGCATTGATCTGCGCGACGATCTTGCGCGCGGCCTTGATGTAACGCTCGTTGGCCGAGCCGAAGACGGATTTGATGACGGAATTGAACATGGGTCTAAGCCTTTGATTCGGGTGCAGACACCCGGAATGTCGCGGGCGCTGTGCTGATCTGTGCGAGGATGGCGCGCGGCCCTCGGGCGCGGCGCGCGGAATTCGGGTGTGGAGCGAGCGCGCGCGCCTATTCGAAGGCGCGCTCGATCCCCATCAGGACCGGCAAGCGCAGCGTTTCGGGTACCGTCGGCGGCGGGCATTCGCACTCCGCGGCGCGGGTGGCGCTGATCGTGGCGGGCGCGGGTTGCGCCGCGACGCTCTCGCTCGCGACACGCTCATCCCCGCTCGCCGCAGCGACGCTCGCCGAGCACGCCAGCGCCTCGGCCAGCGACGCCTGCGCCGTGCCGCCAAGAGCGACAAGGCCTGTAAGCAGGGCCAGCAGGGCAAGAAAACGCCGGGTCATGATGCCTTCAGATAGAGCCTAAGCGCCAATTCGTCCACCGCCATAGCGCGATAAGCTGTGCGAGAGCTTAATCAGCCCGCGCTAACCGCGCGATTGCAGCCCCGCGCTTTGCCCATTACGGGCGCATCCCATGCAGATCGACCCTTCGCCCCTCGCCCGCCCCTTCCCCGAATTGCCGCCGATCGCAGGCGTCACGCTGCGTGTGGCGCGGGCGCGCTACAAGACGTGGGACCGCTGCGACCTGACCTTCGCCGAGCTGGCCGAGGGCACCAGCGTCGCGGGCGTCTTCACCAGGAGCGCCTGCGCCTCTTCCGAGGTGGAACTCGGGCGGGAGGCGGTGAAGCTCGGGCGCGCGCGGGCGCTGATCGTCAATGCGGGGAACTCCAACGCCTTCACCGGCTGGCGCGGGCGCGCGGCGGTCGAGGCGATCCGGGCGCAGGTGTCCGAAGCGCTGGCCTGCTCGCTCGACGAGGTGTTCGTCTCCTCGACCGGCGTGATCGGCGTGCCGCTGCCCGTCGACAAGGCGCAAGCCGGGATCGCCGCCGCGCTGACCGCCGAGCCCTGCGGGTGGGAGGATGCCGCCAAGGCCATCGGCACCACCGACACCTTTACGAAGGGCGCAGGCGCTTCGGCCATGCTGGGCGGGGTGCGCGTCGAACTCGCCGGGTTCATCAAGGGTTCGGGCATGATCGCCCCCGATATGGCGACCATGCTCGGCTACATTTTTACGGACGCCGACATCGCCCCCGCCTTCCTGCAAGAGGCATTGGAACGCGCCAACGCCGCGACCTTCTCCTGCATCACGGTCGACGGCGACACCTCGACGAGCGACACGGTGATGGTCTTTGCGACCGGCAAGGCGGGCAATATGCGGATCGAGAGCTGGGAGAGCGCGGGCGCGGATGCCTTGGCCGCAGCCCTCGCCGATGTCTGCCGCCAGCTGGCGCAACTGGTCGTGCGCGATGGCGAAGGGGCGCGCAAGTTCGTCACCATCCGCGTGAGCGGCGCGGCGAGCGACGACAGCGCACGCCGCATCGGCCTCGCCATCGCCAACTCCCCGCTGGTCAAGACAGCCATCGCGGGCGAGGACGCCAATTGGGGCCGCGTGGTCATGGCCGTGGGCAAGGCGGGCGAACCGGCCGACCGCGACAGGCTCTCGATCGCTTTCGGCGGGGTGTGGGCGGCGAGGAACGGCGTGCCGGTCGAGGATTATGACGAGGCCCCCGTCGCCGCGCACTTGAAGGGCGAGGAGATCGACATCGCGGTCGATCTCGGCCTCGCGGATGGCCGCGCGACCGTGTGGACCTGCGACCTGACCCACGGCTACATCGCGATCAACGCGGATTATCGTTCGTGAGCGCGCTGGGCTTGTCTGCTTTGGATGGGGAAATCCGCGACCTGATGCGCTTCGCAGCGCAGCGCTCGATGCTGCCGCGCTTCCGCCAGCTGGCAGCGCACGAAGTCGAGATGAAGGGCGCGGACGATCCCGTCACCATCGTCGACCGCGAGGTCGAGGCGTTCCTGACCGAGGCTTTGACAAAGCTCGCCCCCGGCGTCGCGGTGGTGGGCGAGGAGGCCGTCCATGCCGACAAGGGGGTGCTCGAACACCTCAAGGGCCAGTGCTGGATCATCGACCCGCTCGATGGCACGGCCAACTTCGCGGAAGGCAAGGAGCCTTTCGGAATCATCGTCGCGCTGGCCGATGCGGGCGAGGCGGTGGCGGGGTGGATCTACGACCCCAACAAGGACCGCTTCTGCCACGCGCGGCGCGGCGAAGGGGCCTTCGTCAATGGCGAGAAGATCACCGCCCGAACCACCGGCCAGCAGCCGCCCGTGACGGCGGTGAGCCGCATCTTCCTCACCCCCGAACAATCGGCGATGGTCGATGCCAAGCTGGCGCCGCACTACACGCTGGTCGACATCCCGCGCTGCGCCGCCGAGCAATATCCGCGCCTTGCCCTCGGCGAAAACGACATCTCGAGCTTCAAGCGCACGCTGGCGTGGGACCATGCGGCGGGGGTGCTTTGGCTGAACGAGGCGGGCGGGAAAGCCGCAAGGCTCGATGGCAGCGCCTACCGGGTCGATCAGCACGATGCGCCCGGATTGGTCGGAGCCTCAAGCCCCGAAATCTGGGACAGCTTCGTCGCCCGGGTGGTTGGATAGAAAGGATTTTCCTACTCGCCCGCGCTGTGCCAGCCATGCGCGCATGAGGTTTGACACCGCCCTTCCCGAAGCCATTTCCGGCCATGTCACGCTGCTGCGGGACAAGGCAGGTTTTTCGCTTCAGGACAGTGTCTCATGTGTCTCCAACTCGGAGCGCCGGAGCGTCCCCCCGCCCGCGCGGCGGCGAGTGCAGAGGTCGGGGGTGACGCCCGACCCCCTCCGTCAGCCCTGCGGGCTGCCACCTCCCCATCCCGTTCGGGACGGGGAGGGACTTACGGGATCACAGCTCGCCTTCGAGCCACGCCTTCAGCGCACCCTTGGGCGCCGCGCCGAGCTTCTGCGCGACCGGCTGGCCGTTCTTGTAGAGCACCATCAGCGGGATCGACTGGACGCCGATCGCGGAAGGGGTGTCGGTGTTCTCCATGATGTCCATCTTGGCGATCACGACCTTGCCGGCGAGCTCCTCGCTGATCTCCTCGAGCGCCGGGGCGATCATCTTGCAGGGGCCGCACCAGTCGGCCCAGAAGTCCACCAGCACGGGGGTATCGCTGTCCAGCACATCGGCCTTGAAGCTCGCATCGGTCACATTGACGGTCGCCATATCCTGTATCTCCTTTGGCCGGAGCATAGGGGCGCCGGTCACACGAATGCAATCTAGTGCGCCGGGTTCTTCACTCAATATGGGGAAGCGGCAAGGATTGCTGCGGGGCCTGCAAGGCGTTCTTGTGTAACGCGAGGGTGGCGGGCGGCAGGTCGAACAGGACGGGCGCGTGGGTGTAGAGCACGCCTGCACGCACCTCGCGGCCCGGGTAGATGGCCTCGAGCGCGGCGGCATAGGCCGCCATCTGCCTGAGGGTGGCGAGCGGGATGTCGGCGGCGCTGGCGGGCGGGCGGCGGGTGGTCTTGAAGTCGACCACGGTGATGCGGGCGGGCTCGATCAGCAGGCGGTCGGCGGTGCCGGCGACGACGACACCGTCAACGGTCGCGGCCAGCGGCACCTCGGCGAGCGCCTGGGGGGAGAAGATCGGGGCGAAGTCGGGGTGATCGAGCACCGCCAGCGCGGCGGCGAGCATCTCGGCGTGCATGGCTTGCGGAAGGTCAGCCGCCTGCCGCGCCAGCCAGCCCTGCGCGGCGGCGGCGCGGGCCACGGGCGGCACGTCGGGCAGGCGTTCGAGCAGGGCGTGGATCAGGCTCCCGCGCCTTGCTGCATCGCGGGTCGCGGCGGGATCGAGCGGCGGGGCGGCGCCACCCTCCTCGCCCGCGGCTGACGGGGCGAGCGGGCGCGGCGGACGCGGCTCCTCGCCCACCGGGGTGGTGGCCCAGCGCGGGAGGGCGATGTCGGCGCTCAGGGAGGAGGCCGCGTCCTCGGGCACCAGCGGCTCGGCGCGCTCGCCCCACTCCTGGCGGGTGCCCCAGACGGGGTCGTCGACGGGCGCGGCCTCGAACAAGGGCTTGAGGCGGGCGTACCAGCTGTCCTCGTGCGGCATGCCGGCCTTGGCCTCGCGCTTGCCGAGCGAGCCGCCGATGAACAGCGCCTCCTCGGCGCGGGTCATGGCGACGTAGAGCAGCCGCCAGTGCTCCTGCATCGCTGCGGCTGCCTTGGCGGCTTCGGCCTCGGCGATGGGCCCCTTGCGCTCGTCCTTGCCGAGCGGGGGGAGCGGGACGAGGCGCTTGCGGTCGGGCTTGGCTTCAAGCGGGTCGTCCTCGAGTTCGAGGTCCCCCGCCTCGCCCGGCGCGCCGGTGGCGTCGGCGAGGATGACGATCGGGGCCTGCAAGCCCTTGGAGCCGTGGACGGTCATCACCCTGACCTGCCCGCTCGCGCTGTCGGAGTCGCGCTTGAGGTCGCCGGTGCCGGCGTCGAACCACGCGATGAAGCCCGCGAGGCTGGGCCAGTGCTCGGCCTCGTAGGCGAAGGCGGCGTTGAGGAGCTCGTCGAGCGGATCGTTGGCCTCCGCGCCAAGCCGCTCCACCAGCCGGGCGCGGCCAGCCCAGGGGCCGGTGAGCAGCCAGGCGATCAGGGCCTGCGGTGTCTGGTAGTCGGCGCGGCGCAGCAGGTCCTTGAGGCGCTCGACGGTGGCGGCAACGAAGGGCGGCGGATCGTCGCGGTTGAGGTGGTTCCACAAGCGCTGCTTCGGCAGGCGCGGCACGTAAGCAAGGAGGTCGTCTTGCGTCCAACCGATCAACGGGGAGGCGAGCAGGTTGGCAAGGCTGAGGTCGTCCTGCGGCTGCGCGGCAAAGCGCAGCGCGGCGAGCACGTCCTTCACCGCCAGCGGCGCGCCGAGCCGCAGGCGGTCAACCCCCGCCACCGGCACACCCCGCGCGTGGAGCTTGGCGACGATCTGCGCGGCCAGCTCCTTGCGCTGGCGGACCAGCACCATCACGTCGCCCGCCGTGGCATGGCGGCGGGTGCCCTTGGCGAGGACGAAGGGTTCGGTGCCACGAACCCAGCGCGCCACCTGGTCGGCGATGTTTTGGGCGAGCAAGGTGTCATGCTTGGGCAGCCAGTCCTGGCCGCCGCCTTCGCTGTCGTCTTCCTCCTCGACGGTGTCGGCCTTGTCGGGCGCGACCGGGGGCCACAGGGTGACGAGGCCAGGACGCTCGGTGCCCTTGTGCTCGGCGGGCGGCTTGTCGAGGCCGAAGGCGTCGAACCCGAGCATCGCGATCACCCGGTTGACGAAGCCGAGCACGATCTGCGCGGTGCGGTAGGAGGTGCCGAGGTCCAAATCCTGCCAGCCCGGCTCGCGGCGGTTGGTGCGGCTCTGGCGGATGCCGGTGCGTGCCGCATCAATGCGGGCCAAGATGCGGGTCTTGGCTTTGGCGAAGTTCTCCGGGCTGGTGCCCTGGAAGCCGAAGATCGCCTGCTTGTAGTCGCCCACGGTGAAGATGGTCCGCAGCTTGTCCCCGCGCGCGCCCTCGCCGGCGAAGAAGTCGTCGATCAGCGCCTCGACGATGTCCCACTGGCTGCGGTTGGTGTCCTGCGCCTCGTCGATCAGGATATGGTCGAAATGGCGGTCGAGCTTGTAGCGGATCCAGTCGGCGGCGTCGGACTGGCCAAGGAGGTCGGCGGCCTTGCGGATCAGGTCGCCGAAGTCGAGCAGGCCTTCGCGGCCTTTGCGCTCCTCCCAGCGCACCGCGAAGGCGCGGCCGATCTCGAGCGCGGATGTGACGATCTCGGCGCAGGCGAGCAGCGAGCGGCGGGTTTCGTACTCGGCCAGCGCTTCGGCGACATCCTCCTGATGTCGGACGAAGTCGGGGTCAAATTTGGCGGCATGACGCAGATTGCCATTTGGCAGCAACTTGGCGTTGAGGACTGTGCCGATCAAACAGTCGGTCGCCCCCGTTCGTGCAGCAAGATCAAGCCTCAGCCAACGTTCTATCCCAGCGATGGCGGGAGCACCGGCAGGCTTGCCCCATTGATGCAGCGCATCGAGAATGAACTTCAGGGTGCCATCAGGGAATAGGTCGGGATCGAGCGGCTGACCTGCCCAGTCCTCCCCCGCATCGGCCGGTATCCCCAGCGTCTGGCGCACCCGCGCGCCCATCGGCGATTGCCAGCTGCCGGGCCCCTCCCACATCTCGTGCGCGTCGGCCGCGCGCATCAGCCACTTGTGGAGCGCGGCAGGGTCCTTGCGGGTGGTGAAGGTCTCGAGCCCGTCCAGAATGCGCACGTCATGCGTCCGCTCGGCCTCCTCGAACAGGTCGGTTAGCACTTCGCGCGCGAGCAGTTCGCGGCTGCGGTCGTCCATCACGCGGGTGCCGGGGGCGAGGTTCGCTTCCTCGGGGAAGTTGCCGATCAGGAACTGCGCGAAGGCGTGGATGGTGTCGATCCGGAGGCCCCCGCCGGGGCAATCGAGTACGCTGGCGAACAGGGTGCGGGCACGGTCGCGCACCTCTGGCGTGTTCGGCGCGCCGAGGTGGCCAAGCTCTTCGAACAGCTTGGTATCAGGCAGCCGCACCCAACGCGCCAGCACCGCGTTGATGCGGTTCGCCATCTCGGCCGCGCCCGCCTTGGTGAAGGTGAGGCACAGGATCTGCGACGGGCTCACATCCTCGCGCAGCAGCAGCCGCAGCACGCGCGCGGAAAGCACCTGCGTCTTGCCCGTCCCCGCCGAGGCGGAGAGCCAGACATTGTCCTCAGGATCAGCCGCAAGGAGCTGGTTGTCCTTCAAGGGGAAGACGAGACCGTTCCCGCCGCTCACGACCTGGTCTCCGTCTCGGTCAGGCGCACCAGCCATTCCTCGAGGCGCATCAGTTGGTCGTAATCGGTGTAGCCCTTGTAGTCGGGATTCTCGCGCGCCCGGAATGGCGTGCGGCCCTTGATGTATTCGCTGATGGCGAAGCGCAGCTTGCCAAGGTGATGCGGGAGGAATTCATCAGGCGTGAGGCCCTTCTTGGCCTGCCCCACTTTCATCGGCGTTTCACGCTTGCCGAAGCTGCCGTCATCCTTCTTGAACGACCAATATTCGAAGTCACTGGCCGCGCCCTGCACCACCTTGCCACTGTCCTTGTCGGCAAAGCGGCCATGCTCGGCGACAAGGCCCAGCAGGCCGAGTTGCAGCGCGAACCCCGCCTTGACCTCTTCTTTGGTCGGCACGCGCCCGGTCTTGTAATCGACAATCCCCAGCGTCCCGTCAGCGAGCCGGTCGATCCGGTCGGCGCGGCCCTGCACCTTGACACCGTCGACCTCCATCTCGCCGGAGATCTCGGTGGCGAGCACGGTGCGGCCCCTTTCGGCGGCATCGGCTTCGATCCAGCCTTCGAACCGCTCGAGCGCGGCGATCAGGCGCGGCTGCCACAGGGCGCGGAACAGCGGGTGGACGCGCTGCTCGCGGAAATGGGCCGCCGCATAGGGCGCGAGCGCGAGGCCGGGCTGCTCCGCCTTGGCCTTGTGCCAGCCATCGAGGATCGCGTGGACCAGCGTGCCGCGCAGCGCCGGATCGCTGAAGGGATCGGCGGCCAGCGGATCGAGCCGCCTGAGGTCAAGGATAGCCTGCGCGTAGAACTGGTACGGATCGCCCAGCAGCCGGTCCAAGGCGGTGACCTTGATCGCCACATCGCGCAGACGCGGGGCAGGATCGGGCGCCGGGCGGGGATATTCGGGCGCCGCCGGGCGCTCGCGGTCGAGATGCGGGAGGATCGCCGGGATCGTGCGTTCGCGGTGCTCCTTGTCGAGATCATCGCCCAGCAGCGCCTCGACCCTGAGCAGGAAGCGCGAGGGCAGCGCCGGCCCCTCGGCATCGCGCAGGCTCCGCGAGAGCACCACCTGCGGCGCGCCCATCGCGCCCGCGAGGTCATGCGCGGCAAGCCCGATGCGGAACTCGGGGCCCGGCACGCCGAGCGCGCGCAGCACCGCAGGCGCGAGCAGCGCATCGGCGCCGGGGGGCTGCGGCCAGCTCCCCTCGTTGAGCCCGCCGCAGATGACAAGATCGGCGCGCGCCATGCGGGCTTCGAGCAAGCCGTAGATCGCCACGCGCGGGTGCCCGCCATAGCCGGGGCGCACCGCCACGGCCTCCATCGCATCGCGCAAGACGCCCGCTAGGTCGGCGACCTCGATCACCGTGCCGAGAGCCTCGGCCTGCCCGCGCAGGTCCTCGACCAGCTGGCCAAGTGCGCGGCCATCCTCGCGCTCCCAGATGGCGGTTTGCGCGAAGCTTTCGGCGGCGGCGGAGAGGCGGGTCAGCGCTTCGGCGAGCGCGATTGTCTCCGGCCAATCGGCGAGCGGGGCGGTGAGCGCCTCGGCCTCCTCCCACCATTCGGCGATCTTGGCCTTGGCGGAAGCGGCGCGCAGCGGCTCCATGCCGGGGGCGGGCGAAGGTCCTCGCAACTCGCGGTCGAAGGCGCGCAAGCCCTTCAGCCAGTCGGCGCGCGCGAGTCCGTCCCAACTGCGCACCAGCGGGTGGCCGAAAGCGGCGACCAAATTGGCGGGATCGGGGCCGTTGGCGGCGATCTCGGCGAGCAGCCCGAACAGCCGCCCCGCCGGAGTCAGCGCCAGCGGGCGGCCGGCGGAGTCGTCGGCGGTGATGTGCCAGCGTTCCAGATGCTGCGCCACGCGCCGCGCCAGCCCCCGGTCGGCGGTGACGACAGCGATGCGCTTTGCGGGCACTTCGAGCGCCTCGCGCACCATCAGCGCGATGGCCTGCGCTTCTTCCTCGATGGTGGCGCTGGCGATGAGGCGCACCCCGTCAAGCCGCCGGTCCTTGGCTTCCAGAGTGCTCCAAGACCGGCTCGCATGCGGAGGCAGAAACAGCGCCGAGATCGCACGGCTGCGTGCGGGGTCAGCGGCGGCAATCCCGCGGCGATGCCAGGGCTGCACCTCGGCGCGGTTCACACCCATGCGGTTGAGGAGCAGCTTCAGGTGGTATTGCGGGTGGGTGACGGCGTCCTCCGCGCCGAAGACCGGGCCGCCCGGCTCTTCGGAAGCGCCTGCCAGCCCGAGCTCGTCCCACGCGGCGGCCTCCATCGCGAGGTCAAGATCAGGCAGCACCACCGCGCCTTGCGGCAGCTCCGCAACGACCCGCAGCAGCCGCGCCAATGCGGGCGAGGCGCTGGTGACGCCCGCCGCGATAACCGGATGCGGCGGCGGCGTCTCGCGCCAGCGCCTGGCGGCATGATCGAACAGCAGGTTGCGGCGCGTCGCGGCATCGACCTCACCGCGTTCCGCCAGTTCGGCCTGCCAGCGCACATCGACCCGCGCAAACAGCCGGATCGCGCGCTTCCAGTGCTCGGCGAGATTGCCCATCTGGTCGATCACCGCGTCGGCCAGCAGGTCGGTGACTTCCTTCTCCTCGACCAGCAGCCGGTCCATCGTCCGCGCCATCTCGCGCGCGAGGTTGAGGCGGGCGCGGCCGGGGAGCGGGGTCATGCCCTCGCCCGCGCGTTCCTCGGCGATCAGGCGGTCCAATGTCAGCCAGCGGCGCACCGGATCGCAGGCCGGGGGAATGTCGGCCGCGCCCAGCGGATCGAGCGCGGCGCCCAGCTTCTCGTCGAGATCGAGGTCGCCCACCGCGATCATTCGCGGCATCAACAGGCCGCCCTCCCCGCTCTCGCCCGCGTGGCGAATGAAGGCTTCCGACAGTGTGCGCGCGGCGCGGCTGCTCGGCACCAGTAGGGTGAGGCGCGCGAGGCCAAATCCCTCCTCGCGGTAACGCGGCACCAGCCCCGCCACCAGCGCATCGGCAAACCCGCGATGCGCGGCGATCGAATAGACGAGCGGGCCGGGCGCGCGCGGCTCAGCCACCCGTCAGCGCCTCCTCGGTCGGGCGGATCATCTGCGGCGTGCCGACTTCGAACCACAGGCCGGTGAAGCTGATGCCGTAGAGCCGCCCCTCCTCCATCGCCCGGTTCCAGAGGATGTTGGTCGAGAAGGGCCCCTCCGGCGCATCCCGCATCAACCGGTGGCTGACGAGCTGGATGCCGGTGTAGATGAAGGGCGCGATCCGGCCTGCGCGGCGGCGCGAGAGGCGGCCCATCGGATCCATGTGGAAGTCGCCCGGCCCGCTGAAATTCATCGCCCGCGCGTGGGGGACGACCAGCAGCAGCGCGTCCATCTCGTCAGGGTTCCAGCGGCGCGAGAGATCGTGGAAGGCGCTCTTGGGCCCGTCGAGCCAGATATTGTCGGCGTTGAGGGCAAAGAAGGGATCGGGCAGCTGCGGCAGGGCCTTGACCATCCCGCCCCCCGTTTCGAGCAGCAGGGCGCGCTCGTCCGAGACCGTCACCTTCGGGGCCTGCCGCGCCAGCAAATGGGCCTCGAGCGCATCGGCCAGATAGTGGACATTGACCACCGCCTGAGCCACACCAGCTTCGGCCAAGCGATCAAGCGCGTGGTCGATCAGCGGCTTGCCCGCCACGCGCACCATCGGCTTGGGCTGGCTCGCGGTGAGCGGCCGCATCCGCTTGCCGAAGCCTGCAGCAAGGATCATCGCGGTGTCGGAGGCGAGCTGGCTCACGCGACGAAGGCTCCGTTCCGGCTGCGCAATTCGGCCGGGATATTGGCGTCGAACCACGCGGCGACAGGCTCCAGCGCGGGATGCGCCAGATCGCGTTCCAGCGCCGCCCAGACGCGCGGAATCATCGCGAGGTAGCGCGGCTTGCCGTCGCGGATATTTAGGCGGGTGAAGATGCCCACGATCTTGGCGTTCCGCTGCGCGCCGAGGGTCGCGTAGTCGGCGAGAAAATCGTCGTCGATGCCGCCCACGGCGCCGACATAATGGACCAGCATCGCCGTTTCGAGATCGACCGGCACATCGCGCCGCGCGTCCTGGAGGAGCGAGACGAGGTCGTAGGCCGGGTGGCCGACCAGCGCGTCCTGAAAGTCGATCAGCCCTTGCGGCGCGCTCGCCTTGCCGCCGAGCAACATGATGTTCTCGGCATGATAGTCGCGCAGCACCGTGACGCCGGGGGTCTGCCGCGCGAGCACGGGAGCCATCACCGCTTCCCACGCCTTGGCATAGCCTGCGACGTCGACTTCGAGGCCCTGTGCGGGGCACCACCACTCGGTGAGCAGCGCCGCCTCGCGGGCATAGACCGCCATGTCATAGGGCGCGAAGGGGCCCGGCGGCAGGCGGTGGAGCGCGGCGAGCGCATCGACAGCAGCCTCATAAGCCGCGCGCTCCTCGCCCGGGTTTTCGTCGAGCCAGTCGCGCATCCGGTCGTTGCCGAAATCCTCGGTCAGCACCCAGCCTGCGCCCGCATCTTCGGCGAGGATCGCGGGCGCGCGCATCCCGTGGTCGCCCAGCCAGTGCGCGACATGGAGGAAAGGCGCGGGGTCCTCGTGCGGCGGGGGGGCGTGCATCAGCATCGCGCTCTCGCCCCCGGCACGCGTCAGGCGGAAATAGCGCCGGAATGAGGCATCGCCGGGCAGCGGGGCCACCTCGGCCCCGCCCCAACCGGCGTTTTCGACAAATGCGGCAAGACCTTCGGGCAGCTGGCTCATGGCATCCGCCCTACCCAATCAGCCCCGCCGCGGGCAATCGCAATCCGACCGCCTTCCCCGCTTTCTCCGACCGGCTCGAGCGCGATCGCAAGGCACCCTCGCTCATGCGCGAATCCGCCCGCGTGATCGGGCCATTCGGCGAGCATCACCGCGCCCTCGCGGTAATCATCGAGGCCGATTTCGACGAGTTCGGAAGGGTCGTCGAGCCGATAGAAATCGGCATGGACAACCGCGAGGCGCAAGGGCGGCGCGGCGTAGGTCTCGATGATCGTGAAGGTCGGCGAAGGCACCTCGCCTTCATGCCCCAGCGCCGCGAGAATCGCGCGGGCGAGCGTCGTCTTGCCCGCCCCAAGCCCGCCTTCCAGCGCCACCACATCCCCCGCCCGAACCCGCGCCGCGATGCGCGCACCATAGGCCGCCATCGCCGCCAGATCGGGGAGAGCCTCGCGCGCCTCGGTCACGGCAGGCGGATCGTCGCCGTCGTCCCCGCGCCCTTGCGGCTGACGATCTCGAGCGTCCCGTCATGGCCCGCGATCAGCTGCCGCGCGAGCGGGATGCCGAGCCCGGTGCGGCGTTCGGACGCACTCTCGCCGCCGGGCTTCACCCCGCCCTGGGCGAGCGCGAGTTCCTGCGCGCTCATCCCGCGGCCATTGTCGGCGATGCTGATCTCGATCCCCCATCCGGCGGAGGGATCGGGCGCGCGGCGGATCTCGATCACGATCCGGCCGCCGTCGGGGGTTCCGGCGATGGCATTGTCGAGCAGATTGCCCACCGCCCGCCCCAGCTGGCGCGGATCGGCCTCGATCACGCGGCCCCGGCGGCCCTTGAGGTCGAGGCTGAGCCCTGCCGCGATGATCGCCTGCTCGCGCTCGCGCACCAGCGTGGTGAGGAAATCGAGCACGTCCAAGCGCTCCTTGCGGATCGGCAGCAGCCCGGCCTCGGACTGCGAGAGATCGAGCACGTTCTCGACCTGCTCGGTCAGCCGCTCGACCGCGGCGAGGATCGCGTCGACATATTCGCCCGCCGCAGCAGGGTCCGCCGCCGCGCCGCTTTTCAGCAGTTCAGCATAGCCGCCGATGGTGGTCAGCGGCGTGCGGAATTCGTAGCTCATGTTGGCGAGGAACTTGGCCTTGACCGCATCGGCCTCTTCCAAAGCCTCGGCGCGTTCGCGCAGGGCCTGCTCGGCCTTCTGCGAGGCGGTGATGTCGAGCACGGTCAGCAGCCCGTTGCCGTCGGGGAGCGGGATCCCGGCAAAGCGCAGCGTGCGCCCGTCAGCCAGCTCCACCTGCCCGCCCTTCTCGCGCCGGTCGAGCGTTGCCGCGCGCACCGCCGCGCCGATCATCGCCGCCTCCTCGGGGTTGACGAGGTTGCGCCCGATCGCGCTCAGCAATTCATCGGCGCTCGGGTGCTTGTCGAGCAGCTCGGTCGTGAGGCCCCAGGTGCCCGCAAAGCTGCGGTTCCAGAGCTGGACCGAGCCATCGGGCGCGAAGATCGCGAGCGCCTCGAACAGGCTGTCGAGCGTCGCCGTGCGGGTGCGCAGCAGCGTGTCGCGCACGGCAGAGAGCGCGAGGCTTTCGGTGCGGTCCTCGGTGATCAGCACCAGCCCGCCGTCGGGCATCGGCTGGGCGACGACGCGCAGATGTGTGCCACCGGGCAGCGGCCAGGCCTCCTCGAGCGTATCCTGCATCCCGAACCATTGGGTGCGCTCGCGCCGCCATTCGGGAAAGTCGCGCACTTCCGGCGTGCGGCCACGCTCGCGCGCTTCGGCGAGGAAGCGTTCGAACGGGGTGTGCGCCTCGATCGCGTCGTCGGTGAGGCTGAACAGGCGGCGGAACGGGCGGTTGGCGAAGGTCAGGCGCTCGTCGGCGTCGAACAGCGCGACGCCGACCGAAAGCTGGTCGAGCAGCGCGCGCTGGGCATCGCGGAAGGCGCGGAACTCGCGCGCGACCTGCTGCTGCTCCTCGATGTCGATCGCATAGCCCGCGACGCCCTCCTGCCCGAGCGGCAGGTCCGAGACGCGCAGGGTGCGCCGCGCGCCGAGAATGGTCGCGGCGACGATGCGTTCCGAGGCATTCTGGCTTTGCAGGCTCGCCTTGGCGATATCGGCGGGCGAGCGGCCATCCTCGGGCTCGAGCAGCTCGATCTGGCCCTGCACCACCTCGGCTGCCGTCATGGCACCGACGGCATCGACATACGCCTGATTGACGAGCTGGAGCTTCAACTCGGCATCGCGGAACCACATCGGCATGGGCGCGGCCTCGATCAGCCCGACGAGCGCGGCAAAGTCGCCGGTCGCGCGCGCGGCGGCGGCGCGCAGGCGGGCCATCTCGGCATGGCTCTCGGTGAAGTCGAATACCCACACCAGCGCCGCCCCGCCCGGCGAGACCTGCGGATCGGCGAGCGTGCCATAGAGCGCGAGGGAGCGCTGCGAGCCGGGCAGATTGATCGCCATGCGGAAGGGCGCGGCGGACTTCTGGGTGGTCTGGATCTTGCCCCACAGCTGGTCGATCTGCGCCTGCGAAAGCCCTCCCGCCTTGGCATTGCCGGCAGGCGCGGCCAGTTCGGAGAGGTATTTGGGCATAACGCCAAGGCCCAGCATCCGCGCGAGCCGCTCGGGCGCTTCGATCCGCCCGTCGACCCGCACCAGCAGCGGCAGCGCCGGGGCAACGTCGAGCAGGGTCTGCATCCGCTTGACGCTGGTGCGCAGCGCCTTGGCCCGCCGCGAACTGCGGTTCGCCCGCAACACGACAACGCCCGCCCCCACCGCCCAGGCGGCAAGAACGAGCGCGATCAGCACCAGCGAAAGGGGCGAGAGGTCCATTGCTCAACCGCTATGCGCGTGGGCGCACGAGTGCAACGGGAGACAACCCACCCGCCCCCGACCCCGTGCAAAAACGGGTGGGAGCGGGCGGATTATCGGCATCTTAGTAGCGGTAGTGGTCCGGCTTGAACGGGCCAGCCTGCGGCACGCCGATGTAGCTCGCCTGCTTGTCCGAAAGCTGGGTCAGCTTGACGCCCAGTTTTTCGAGGTGGAGCGCGGCGACCTTCTCGTCGAGGTGCTTGGGCAGGACGTAGACGTCGTTCTCGTATTCGTCCGCCTTGGTGAACAGCTCGATCTGGGCGAGGGTCTGGTTGGTGAAGCTCGCGCTCATCACGAAGCTCGGGTGGCCGGTGGCGCAGCCGAGGTTCACGAGGCGGCCCTTGGCGAGCACGATGATCGACTTGCCATCGGGGAAGGTGACGAGGTCGGTGCCTTCCTTGATTTCCTTCCACTCGTAGTTGCTGAGCGCTGCGATCTGGATCTCGCTGTCGAAGTGGCCGATGTTGCACACGATCGCCATCGGCTTCATCGCCTGCATGTGTTCGGCGGTGATGACGTCTTCGTTGCCGGTGGCGGTGACGAAGATGTCGGCGCGCTTCACGGCGTCTTCCATGGTGACGACCTCGAAGCCGTCCATCGCGGCCTGGAGGGCGCAGATCGGGTCGATCTCGGTGACCATCACGCGGGCGCCGCCGTCACGCAAGCTTGCGGCCGAACCCTTGCCGACATCGCCGTAACCGGCAACGCAGGCTACCTTGCCGGCCAACATCACGTCGGTCGCGCGGCGGATCGCGTCGACCAGCGATTCCTTGCAGCCGTAGAGGTTGTCGAACTTCGACTTGGTGACCGAATCGTTCACGTTGATCGCCGGGAACGGGAGCTTGCCCTGCTTGGCGATCTGGTAGAGACGCATCACGCCCGTGGTGGTCTCTTCCGAGACGCCCTTGATCGCCTTCACCGTCTTGGTGAGGTAGCCGGGCTTGGCGGCGACGAAGGCCTTGAGCGCGCGCTGGAACTCGATCTCTTCGGCGTTGGTCGGCTCGCCCATTTCCTCGCCCGCTTCGAGGCGCGCGCCCCACAAGGCGAACATGGTGGCGTCGCCGCCATCGTCGAGGATCATGTTGGCGGTCAGGTCAGGATCAGCCTCGCTCGACCAGTCGAAGATGCGGCCCACATAGTCCCAGTAGTCCGCCAGCGTCTCGCCCTTGATGGCGAAGACCGGAATGCCCCGCGCGGCGATCGCGGCGGCGGCGTGGTCCTGGGTCGAGAAGATGTTGCAGGTCGCCCAGCGCACTTCCGCGCCCAGCGCGACGAGGGTCTCGATCAGCACCGCAGTCTGGATCGTCATGTGGAGCGAGCCGGTGATGCGCGCGCCCTTGAGCGGCTGCGAGGCACCATACTCGGCGCGCAGGGCCATCAGGCCCGGCATCTCGGTTTCGGCGATCATGATCTCGTCGCGGCCGAACTGGGCGAGCGCGATGTCCTTGATCACATATTCGGTGGCGGGGGCGGCAGCGAGGGTGGCCATCTTTTCTATCTCCTATGCACAGACAGGCACACGCGAGGGCGGACTGTCCGTTGATGCGTCCAGCCCCCTAGCGGCACATGGGCTCCGAGGCAAATATAAACTTATCTTTATATGTCTATTTGTTGCCCCTCGCCGCGCACCACGATAGAGAGCGCGGCGCATACACCCCGCAAGAGAGGATACTCCCGCAATGACCATCTCCGTTGGCGACAAGCTTCCCGAAGTCACCCTGATCAAGGCCACCGCCGAAGGCCCGCAGGCAGTCAAGTCCTCCGAATATTTCGCGGGCAAGAAGGTCGCGCTGTTCAGCGTGCCGGGCGCATTCACCCCGACCTGCTCGGCCAAGCACCTGCCCGGCTTTGTCGAGAAAGCCGCCGACCTCAAGGCCAAGGGCGTCGACGAGATCGTCGGCACCGCGGTCAATGATGCCTTCGTGATGGGCGCCTGGAACAAGTCCGCCGGCAGTGACGACATCACCATGCTCGCCGACGGCAATGCCGAATTCGTCGAGGCGATCGGCCTCACCATGGACGGCTCGGGCTTCGGCCTCGGCAAGCGCGGCCAGCGTTTTTCCATGGTGATCAACGACGGCGTGGTCGAGCAGCTCAATGTCGAGGAACCGGGCGACTTCAAGGTCTCGAGCGCGGAGCACATGCTCGGCCAGCTCTGAGCCCTTCGGAACGTCTCAGGTAAGGGGGCGCGTCCCGGCAGCGGGGTGCGCCCCTTTTGCGTCAGGTCAGCGGCGGTGCGCCGTAAGCCACCCACAGCGCTAACCCGGCTGCGAGGCCGCAGGCGAGCAGCCCCCTCACCCAGGGCACCGGACCAATACCCGCCACGCCCTCCATCGGCGGGCGGGTGCCGCCCACCATCGGGCTCAAGAGATCATCGCCCTTGACCGCATAAAAGCAGATCGCGGCGAGGTGCAGGCCGATCAGTCCGGCGATCCCCCAGAACAGCGTCTCGTGCAGCTCGGTAATCGTGTCGGCGAGCGCCACGCCCACCAGCTGGTTGAGCGGCCCGGTCGTCCCGTCGAAGGGATCGCCTGCAAACAGCCCAAGGCTGACCTGCAAAAGCATCGCGCCGAGCAGCACCATCGTGCTCCACCCGCCCAGCGGCGAGTGGCCGATGGCAGGCCCGGCACTCCGGTCCCCGCGCAGATAGGCGAGCACGGCCTTCGGCCCCTTCACGAATTGCGTAAAGCGCGCGGTCTCGGGGCCGAGGAAGCCCCACAGGATGCGGAACATCAGCAGGCCCAGCAGCGCGAGCCCCAACCGCTTGTGCAGCGCCCACTTGTCGTTCTCCGCCGTCCACCACATGGCGGGGATCAGCAGCGGAAAGCTCCAGTGGGTCAGCCGCAGCAGCGGGTCCCACACGCTGACGTCAGGTGGCAGGCCCGCGCGCGGCGGGGGAGTGTCACTCACCTATTTCTTCTCGTCGTCTTGCCGGAACTTGTCGTGGCAGCCCTTGCACGCGCCGCCCATCGCCATCGCCTGCGCGGCCACCGCCGCCTTGTCGCCGCCGGGCGCGAGGCTCGCAAGCTTGCCGCTTTCGTCGACCAGCTTCTGCGCGGCGGCCTTGAACTCCTCGGGCTTCTCCCAGATCGCCGGGAGCGCCTCGGTCTTGAAGCCGTCGGCGGTGCTGGTGCCGGCGGGGAAGTGGTTCGGGATCGCCTGCGCGCGGGTGTTGATGTCGGTCGCGCTCGCCGCGATCAGGGCGAAATCGGGCGCATCGGCATCGAGCTGGCCGCGAATCGCCTTGAAGGCCTTGCCGATCGCCTCGAAATTCTCCTCGCGCTCCTTGATGATCGGCGGCGCTTCGCCCGCTGCCGTGGTAGCAGCGTCCGTGCCCTCGGCGGCCGGTTCGCCGGCATCGCCGCCCGAGCAGGCGGCCAGCAGGGCAAGCGGAGCGGCAAGCGCGACCAGACGGCGGGCGGTGAAAGGCAGCATCGGACAGTCTCCTCGGATGATCGTCAATCTGATCCCGGCGAGGAAGCTATGCTGCTTTGCCGCTGACCGCAAATGCGAAAACGGGGCGCCCCCGCACAGGAGAGCGCCCCGCTTCGATGGCAACCTTCGCGCGGTTTAACCGAGCGTCGTGGCGGTGTCGGCCTCGGCCACCAGCGCGGCGCGGTCCTGTTCGACCAGCGCGAGCAGCGCGCTGCGCACGCGCTCACCCCGGGCATCGACCAGCTTGGCGATGGCTTCGGGGTTGCTCGGGCACCAGCCCGGACGCGCGCCGCTGGCGACGTCGTCGCTGGTCAGCGTGCGCCGCGAGCTCATCGTGCTGCCGACCTTGGCGACACGCTCGACGTCGAGCCTCGCGGTCCACTGGCAGCTGAGCGTGCTCGGCCGGCCGGCGACACCGGCCGCGCCGACCTGGCGCGTCTCGATCTTCACCGTGCCCTTGTAGTCGGCGGCGATCGGGCCTTCGGCGTGATCGATCACCACCTCGTGCTCGAGCGCATAGGCGGGTGCGGCAAGGCTGGCAGCCAGCACCAGAACGCTCATCACAAACTTCTTCATGATGGTCTCTCCTGCTTGTCGCGGCCTTTATGGCCGTCGATGATGTGTCATATCATCGCAACAGGAGCGCTCCAACCAACCTTGGTTGCAATTTTCTCAATTGACCGTGAGCGGCGTCAATCTGCCGATCGTTGCAAGCTTGAAGGTCAGTAGCCCATCAGGCTCATCACTTCCCGGCGGCTGCGATGGTCTTCGAGGAAGCAGCCGAGGATGCGGCTGGTGACCATGCCCACGCCGTGGGTCTTGACCCCACGGCCGGTCATGCAGCCATGCTCGGCCTCGATCACCACGGCCACACCGTGCGGATCGAGATGGTCCCAGATGCACTGCGCGACCTCGGCGGTCAGGCGCTCCTGGATCTGGAGGCGGTTGGCATAGCCATGCAGCACGCGCGCGAGCTTGGAGATGCCCACCACCTTGTTGCGCGGCAGATAGGCGATCGCCGCCTTGCCGGTGATCGGCGCCATGTGGTGTTCGCAGTGCGACTGGAAGGGGATGTCCTTCAAGAGCACGATCTCGTCATAGCCGCCCACTTCGGTGAACTGGCGGGTGAGGTGGATCGCCGGATCCTCGCGGTAGCCCTCGCAATATTCCAGCCACGCGCGCCCGACCCGCTTGGGCGTGTCGAGCAGCCCTTCGCGATTCGGATCGTCGCCCGCCCATGCGATCAGGGTGCGAATCGCGTCCTGCACGTTCTCGGGCACCTCGGGCTTGCCGAGCGGATTTTCCGGATCGAACACATCGTCGTGATCGTGGGCGGAGATATGGTTCATGCTGACTGGTCTTTCTTCACTCATCGGCTCTTCATCGAGCCCCCTCGCCTGTCGATCCCGAGTGACGTCAACCATCGAGCAACCGAGGCGTTCCGCGAAGATACGCCGATTGCGGCCGATGGATGCCATCCCCACCTATGCAAATGTAATAGGGGTTTTGCACAATGCATCCCCTTGCCGGAGGGAAAGGAGCAAATCGCGTGCGCGAACCCAGTGCTGCCGAATTCGAGACGCTTGCCCGTGCCGTCCTGGCGCGCCTCCCCGAGGTCTTCGCGCGCGAGCTCGAGGGCGTGGTGCTGCGGATCGAGGAGTTCGCCACCGACGAGCAGCTCGATTCGCTCGGGATCGAGGACCCGTGGGATCTGACCGGGCTTTATGAAGGCGTGGCGCTCACCGAAAGAAGCCAGTGGGACAGCGAGGGGCTCCCGCCGGTCATCACCCTGTTCCGCCAGCCCCTGCTGGCCGAGATGGAGGAGACCGGCGTCGGCTTTGCCGAGCTGGTGCGGCACGTGGTGATCCACGAGGCGGGGCACCATTTCGGCCTGTCGGACGACGACATGCACGCACTCGAGGATTCGGTGGGGGATTGAAACCGCCGTTCAAAACCAACAAGGCCCGCCGCCTCTTGCGAGGCAACGGGCCTTGTTGGCGCACCCGGAACGATTCGAACGTCCGACCCTCAGATTCGTAGTCTGATGCTCTATCCAGCTGAGCTACGGGTGCGCGCTGAGGGGGGCCCTTTAGGGGGGTCATTCCGGCTTGGCAAGTGGGTTCGAAGGGAAATCAGCGAAATTGGAAGAGCTGCGCGGCCAGCTGCGCGTCGAGCGGCGGTTTGGGCAGCGCGGCGATCTCCTGAGGCGTGAACCAGCCCACCCCCGCCCCCTCGAGCGCCTGTGGTTCGCCCTGCCAGCGAGCAAGGCGGTAGAGCAGCAGCACCAGCGCGCTGCCGCCCGCCTCCCCGCCGGTCTCGGCAAAGCCGCAGGGGACGAGGTCATCGGCCTTGCAGTCGATCCCCAGCTCCTCGGCCAGTTCGCGCACCAGCGCGGCGGCGGGCATCTCTTGCGCCTCCACCTTGCCACCGGGGAATTCCCATAGTCCGCCGTGGTGCTTTCCTTGAGGTCTGAGGTGCATCAGCCAGCGGTCGTCCCCGCGCTCGAGGGCGCCGGCAACCACCGCGATCCACGTTTTCGTCATGTCGGTTTTCTTTCCAAGGCGGCGCCCCCGATCAACTCTTTCTTAACGAATTGACCCGATTTTCAGCCCCGTCAGAACGCAGGAAGTAGAGGTTTTCCCGATGCTGTCGACATTCTTGAAAAGGCTTGTCGACGACCAGTCCGGGGCAACCGCGATCGAATACGGTCTGATCCTCTCGCTTATCGTCATTGCCATGATCGCCGCACTTCAGGGCGTCGCCACAACGACCATCAACATGTGGGGCAATGTCGAGAGCAAGAGTGTCTCTGCCATGTCGAAATAAATTCCACATGAACCGCCGAGTTAGGAATTTCTCAAGAACTGGCAGTTTAACACGACATCAGCCCGCCGCGACACAGGGGGGCACGGGTACCGAAGACCAAACCAGGAGACTAGACATGACCTTCTTCAAGAACCTCGTCCGCGACGAACAGGGCGCCACCGCCATCGAATACGGCCTGATCGCCGCTCTGATCGCCGTCGCCGCGATCACCGCCATGACCAACCTCGGCTCGACCCTGTCGGGCACGTTCACCAACGTGAACACCAACATGACCAAGGGCACCACCGCGTAAGCGACGGCCTCAGGCAAAAAGAACGACGGCGGGGAGCAATCCCCGCCGTTTTTCTTTGTGCGCGGCCCGTCCGACCCTACGTATTTGCCCCGGGGGCGACGGTAGCCGCCCGAAACCACTGCCGGTTTACGCAGACATACAGCCAGCCGCTCCCGGATTTTCCGGCCTCGCGGAATCTGGCGCTGATGCAGGAGACCGGAAAATGTCCTTCTTCAAGACCCTCGTCCGCGACGAACAGGGCGCGACCGCCATCGAATATGGCCTGATCGCAGCTCTGATCGCCGTCGCCGCGATCACCGCGATGACGAACCTCGGCTCGACCCTCTCGGGCACCTTCGGCAACGTCAACACCAGCATGGCGCCGGGCGCGACCGCCTGACGCCTGCGCCGCCTGCGCGGCACAAGTTTCCTGGAAAACGACTGCGGCGGGGAGCGATCCCCGCCGTTTTTTCTTTGCGCGCCGCCCGCCAATAGGGGCGCAAATCGGGCGAGACAGGGTTAATTCCCGCCAAGCGTCTTTGGTTACCCGAAAATTTCCGAACTCTTAGGTATTTATCAATTGATGTCGGATAATTTTACGGATGTCCGCCACTGACCAGGCGGGTTCGAACGTTTTAATGCCCAGCCAGGAGACCGAACATGACCTTCTTCAAGAGCCTCGTCCGTGACGAGCAAGGTGCCACCGCCATCGAATACGGCCTGATCGCCGCCCTGATCGCCGTCGCCGCGATCACCGCGATGACCAACGTCGGCTCGACCCTCTCGGGCACCTTCAGCAACGTCAACACCAAGATGTCGAAGGGCACCGCGTAAGCGCGAGCCGCTTGGCGAAAACACGAACGGCGGGGAGCGATCCCCGCCGTTTTTGTTTGGGGGTCGCGCTGACGCGCGATGCAGACCTCCCTCCCCTTACCTTCCGCGCACCACCAGCTTGACCTTCTGGCCCGGCGTCACCGTCGCCGTGCCGGAGAGCGCGTTGAGCACCCGGAAGCGCTCTTCCTGCGCGCTGTCATAGGCCATGCGCCGCGCAAGGCTCGCCACCGTGTCGCCGCGCGCCACGGTCACCACCTGAAGCTTCCTCGGCACCACCGCGCCCGCCTCGGCCGCGGTGATTCGCCGCATCGACTGGAACATCCCGTTGAAACCGCCGGCCCGCCCCGCGGGCGCGATCGCGACGAAGTGGAAGGCCTGATCGCGCGCGAATTCATAGGCGAAGACCACCAGATCGACCTGCGAATTGCCATTGTTGACCCTCGCCATGCCGTAGACCGCGGGAAGCCCGTTCACCGTCGTGCGCTCGATCGTCTGCGGTGCCAGCGTGCTGTTCTGCCCGCCCGCCGCGGCAAAGGCGCTGCGCACATAGGCCTCGAGATTGCCGTTATAGGCGGCGGTCGTCATCTGCGCCTTGCCGCTCTGCCCCTGGATGCTGACCGCGCGCGTGCCGTTGACCATGTAGTAGCCTTGGGGCGCGGTGAAGGCGAGGCGCAGGTCGGGGTGGGTGAAGGTGCTGCCCTCGATCACGCCCTGCGCCGGGTCATCGCCATAGCGCAACCCGTCGATCCGGGCGAGGAAGGTGTCGCGGTTGCTGACGGAGTTCGTCCCCGCAGCGCCCGCCTTGGTCAGTGCATTCTGGACGCGGCTCGCCGGATCGGGGTGGGTCGAGGCCCATTCGGGAACGCTGGCGTTCTGCCCCGAAAGCCGCGCGTCGAGCGCGTTCTGCGCGGCAAGGCTCGCCAGCACCGTCCCCATCGCCCGCCGGTCATAGCCCGCGCGCCCGAGATATTCGATGCCGAGCGCGTCCGCCTCGAGCTCCTGCTTGCGGCTGAACCTCAGCGTCAAGAGCTGCGAGCCTTGCAGGAAGGTGCGCGACAGCGTCTGCCCGATCCCCGAATCGCCCAGCAGCAGGCCCGAGAGGATCGCGCCCCCCAGCCCCAGCAGCGTGTTCTTCTGTGCCGCCGCCTGGCGCCGCTGCGAATGGCGCGCGGCGACATGGCCGACCTCGTGCCCGAGCACCGCGGCCAGCTCCGCCTCGCTGTTCATCAGCGTGACCAGCTGGCGGGTGGTGTAGATATAGCCGCCGGGAATCGCGAAGGCGTTGTTGACCGGCGAGTTCAGGAGGCTGACCGTGAAGCTCTCGCGCGCATTGCCGAGGCCCGATTGCACCGCGATGTTCTTGCCGACCTGTTCGACATACGCCGCGTGGGTGCCCGTCATCGCCCCGCCGAACTCGGCGAGCAGCTGCGGGTGATATTCGGCGCCCTGCTTGGCCTCGGCAGGCGTGATCGGCGTTGCGCTGCTGGGGATCTTCGCATCGCTCGCGGTCATGCATCCGCCCAGCGCCAGCGTAGCCGCGCCGAAAGCCAGCGCCTTGCGTGAAATCCTTGCCATGTGTCCGTCCCTTTCCGCCTGTCCCCGCGCTGCTTTCTCGCAGCTTTCCGGGCAAGCTTCATGCATCAGGGACGTGGCAAACGAAACCTTAACTTGAGATGGCCTGTCAGCCGCCGATGGCGAGAAAGCGGTCTTCGCGCGCGGCGATCAGCTGCTCGGCGCTCTTGGGCGCGAGAGCATCGACCTCCTCGGCCAGCGCCTCTCCCAGCATCCGCGCCGCGCCCGCCGGATCGCGATGCGCGCCGCCGATGGGCTCCTTGACGATGCGGTCGATGACGTTGATTCGCTTGAGGTCCTGCGCGGTGACCTTCATCGCCTGCGCGGCCTCGGGCGCCTTTTCGGAGGTGCGCCACAGGATCGAGGCGCAGCCTTCGGGCGAGATCACCGAATAGACCGCATGTTCCAGCATCAGCACCCGGTTGGCGCTGGCGAGCGCCACCGCGCCGCCCGACCCGCCCTCGCCCACGATCGCGGCGACCATCGGCACGCCGATCGCAAGGCACGCCTCGGTCGCGCGGGCGATGGCCTCGGCCTGCCCGCGTTCTTCGGCCTCGATCCCCGGAAATGCGCCCGAGGTGTCGACCAGCGTCACCACGGGGAGGCCGAATCGACCAGCCAGCTCCATCAGGCGGATCGCCTTGCGATAGCCCTCGGGCTTGCCCATGCCGAAGTTGTGGGCGATGCGGCTCTTGGTGTCGTGGCCCTTCTCGTGCCCGATCAGCATCACGCGCCGGTCGCCCAGCCGCGCGAAGCCGCCCATGATCGCAAGGTCGTCGGCATAGAGCCGGTCACCGCCCAGCGGCATGAAGTCGCTGAAAGCATGGGCGACATAGTCGCGGAAATGCGGGCGCTGCGGATGCCGGGCAACCTGCGTCTTCTGCCACGGGGTGAGCGAGGCATAGGTGCTGGCGAGCAGCTCGGCGCTCTTGGTCTCGAGCCGCCCGATTTCGCTGGCGACATCGACATCATGGAGCGCATTGACGCTGCGCAGCTGCGCGATGCGTTCTTCGAGCGCGGCGACGGGTTTCTCGAAATCGAGGTAGGAAATCATGGCGCGGGGCTAGTCGGATGTTGTGCGGGTTGCAAGCGGGTGGCGGGAATTGACGAGGGCAACCAGCCGCGCGGCATCGACATGGGTGTAGATTTGCGTCGTCGAAATGTCGGCATGGCCGAGCAGGGTTTGCAGCACGCGCAGGTCGGCGCCGCCTTCGAGCAGGTGCGTGGCAAAGGCGTGGCGCAGCACGTGGGGGCTGATGCTTGCGGGATCGAGCCCCGCGCGCGCGGCGAGGTCCTTCAGCAGCTGGAACAGCCGGACGCGGGAGAGGTGGCCGGTTTTCCCCGAGGGGAACAGGTATCGCGAGGGCGGTGTTTGCGGGCGCAGCGCCAGCCAGCGGCCTACAGCTTCCAGTGCTCGCCCGCCAACGGGCACAAGCCGGGCCGCCCCGCCCTTCCCCGTCACCGTCAGGAACGGCGCATCGCGCGGCACGGCGCTGATCGGCAGGCTAACCAGCTCGGTCGCGCGCAGGCCCGAGCCGTAGAGCAGTTCGATAAGGGCGAGGAGGCGCACCGCCTTGGGATCGTCGCCCGCTGCCTCGTCCTCGGCGCGGGCGAACAGGGCGGCGATCTGGTCGTGACCCATCACCTTGGGCAAGGGTCGCTTGAGCCGCGGCTGCGGCAGCGCGCCCGAGGGATCGTCGCTGCGCCAGCCCTCGTCGATGGCAAAGCCGAAGAATTGCCGCAGCGCCGAAGCCTTGCGCGCCACGCTGGCAGGGGCAAGGGCCGCCCACTCGCCCGCAAGGCCCGCGACAGCGTCACGGTCCGCGGCGGCAAGATCGCCGATGGCCTCCTCGGCCTGATCGAGATCGCGGCGATAGGCGGCGAGCGTGTTGAGCGCTGCGCCCCTTTCGGCGGCCAGCATGGCGAGGAACGCCTCGGTGCTGGCCGACATCAGCCCCGCGCGACCGCCTCGGCGGCGATCATCCGGGCCTCGGCCACCATCCCCACGCGGGTCAGCGCGGCGGTGATGTGGTAGAGGTGGAGCGGGGTCATCTGCGACCAGCTCGACCCCTGCATCCCCAGACCCGCCAGCAGCGCCACCAGCGCCGGATTGCCGACCTCGGCCGCGCGGGAAATCGCGGTGGTCCAGCGGGTCTTGCGCGCTAGATCGAAGCCGAGATCGCCCGCGAGCGCGCCCGCGTCACCCTCGGACAAGCGCCCGGTCCCGGCGAGCCCGGCCACGAGGAAGGCGGACTTCCTCTGACCTTCGCTCGCGTCATCGCCCATGAAGCTCTCGACCGCGCCCTGCCCGACGGCGGCGCCATTGGCCGAGGACAGCGCGATCAGCGCCCAGCCCATCGAGCCTTCCTCGACCACATTCCCCCAGCGGCCCGCGTTGCGATCGAGCCCGGCGGCGAGCATGGCGGCGATGAGGTCACCGGCCGCGCCCGCATTCTCGGCGGTGGCGGGAATGCGCGCGGCGGCAAAGGCGGTGAGCACGCGCGCGCCGTAGCCGTCGCCGCCGCCGAGCTTCGCCCCGTCGGCCCACAGGCGCTGCATCGCGGCGATGCGCGCGGCCGGATCGGTCGCAAGATAGGCCTCGCGCAGCGCGGCGGCATGGGCCTTCGCCTCCTCGCTCGCGGCCGGATCGGCGTAGACTTCGGAATAGAGATCGACCATCGCGTCGGCCGACAGGATCCCCTCGCGCGCGGCGCGTCCGGCGAAGGGCGCGCGCTGGCTTGCGGGCAGCATCGGCAGCAGCGCGCCGCTGCGCGCGTAATAGGCCCCGCCGCGCGCCTTCAATGCGTTCTCCAGCAACCCTGCTGGCAGCGGCTCGCCCACGGCATTGGCAAGGCCGAAGCGCCAGGGGTTGAGATCGTCCACCCCCTGCCACTCGACATTGACGCCCCGCTGCGCGCGCCCCGCCGCCCCGGCAAAGCGCCGCGCCAGCAGCACGTCGACGCGCGGCGCCGCGCCGCGGAACAGCGCGCGGTCGAGCTGCGTGGCGGACAGCGCGGTCTCGCCCGCATAGGCGTTGCAGATCGCCTGCCACATCACCCACTCGCCGTCCTGCCGCTGCGAGCCCTGCAGGCGCACCGCCGGGCAGGCCCCGGTGATGTCCCCGGCGGCGAGGTAGGCGGCGAGCGCCTCCTGCGTCAGCGCGGGCGACCAGTTGGCGGTGTCGATATCCTGCACCACCGCGCGCGCGAGGGCGTATTCGCCCATGCGGTTGAGCACGCCCACCCGCAGCGCGGCGAATTCGACCGGATCCATGCCGAGCGGCGCGGCGAGGCGGCTCGCCAGCGTGCGGCGCAGCAGGATGTGCCCCCAGCGCGACACCAGCGGGCCCTGCGTGCCATTGAGGGCGGCGCGCACCAGCTTGTCCGACTGGTTCGCGAGCGCCACCGGTGGCAGGCCGCCCTCGTCCACCGCCAGCACCCCGACGCGGGTCAGGGCGCGCCGAGCACCCGCCGGAATGTCGCTCTTGGGCGCAAGGCCGAGCAGCTGGTCGAGCTCCTCGGTCGACATGTTCTCGAGCTGCTCGAGGCTCGGCAGCCGGGCGAGATCCTCGCGGCTTATCTCCGGGAGCGGCGGGAGGCTGGCCGGATCGACCGGCACCGCTCCCGGCCCCGGCTGCGCCAGCGGCGGCTGGCCCGGCGCGGATGGCGGGCCCTGCGCGGGACGCGGCGCGGGTGTCTGGCGCGGGGTTGGCGCGGGGGCAGGATCGTCGAAGCCGGGCGGCAGCAGCGATTCGGGCTTGCCCTGCGCCAGCGCAAGGCCCGCAAGACCCGCGCCGCCCAGAGCGCCCGCCACAGCGATCGCGAGCACGCTTGCCCCGAAATTCCGGCGCTGGCCGCTCATTGCCCCTGCTCCGGCAGGCTCACATCCTCTGCGATCGGGCGCAGCGCTTCCTCGCCGCCGTCGAACCATGCCAGAAGGGTCAGCGCGAGCGCCGCCAGCCCCGCCACCCACGGCCAGCGCCGCCCGCGTCGCTTGGGAGGAACCCGCTCGAAACCGCCGGGGGTCAGACGCTCTTGCCGCAAGTTTGCCATATTGCGCGTGCCCTAGCCCATCTATAGGCCTTGCGGCAATGTCCGCCGCGTGCCCCTCCCCCCATGATCGCGCAATCGCCGCCATCGCCGCGCGCATCGACCGGCCGGTGGTGCTGGTAGGGCTGATGGGCGTCGGCAAATCGACCGTGGGCCGCAAGCTCGCGAACATGCTCGGGCGCGACTTCGTCGATGCCGACGATGCCATCGCCGAGGCCGCGCAGCGCTCGATCCCCGAGATCTTCGAGGCCTTCGGCGAGGCCCATTTCCGCGATGGCGAGCGGCGGGTGATCGCGCGCCTGCTCTCAGAAGGCCACGGCGTGATCGCGACCGGCGGCGGCGCCTTCGTCGATCCGCAGACCCGTGCTGCGGTGCTCGAAAAGGGCATCGCGGTGTGGATCGACTGCGACATCGACACGCTGGTCGAGCGCACCGCGCGCCGCTCCAACCGTCCGCTGCTGAAGCAGGGCAACCCGCGCGAGATCCTCACCCGGCTGGCGGCCGAGCGCGCGCCGTTCTACGGGCAGGCGCATATCCGTATCGTCAGCGAGACCGGCCCCCACGCCGACACCGCGCGCGCGATCATCGAGGCGATTGACCAATGGCTGTAATTCCCGTCGCGCTGGCCGGGCGCGCCTATGAGGTGGTGATCGAGGAGGGGCTGCTCGAGCGGCTCGCCGAGGCCGCCGCGCCGTTCCTCAAGGGCTATGGCCCCCAGCGCCCCGTGCCTTTCGTCGCCGACACCAACACCCGACGCCTGTTCGCCGCCCGGATCGACGCGCACCTTGCCGCACACGGGCTGGCGGCAGAGTGGTTCGTGGTCGAGCCGGGCGAGGACGCCAAGACCTGGGGCGTTCTGGAAAAGCTGTGCGACTGGCTGCTGGCCTTGGGCGTGACCCGCAAGGACCATGTCTTTGCGCTGGGCGGCGGGGTGGTGGGCGACCTCGTCGGCTTTGCCTGTTCGGTGACGAAGCGCGGGGTAGGCTTTGTCCAGCTGCCGACGACGCTGCTGGCGCAGGTCGACAGCTCGGTCGGCGGCAAGACCGCGATCAACACCCGTGCGGGCAAGAACCTGATCGGCGCCTTCCACCAGCCCTCACTGGTGCTGATCGACCCGCTGGTGCTGACGAGCTTGCCGGATCGCGAAATGCGCGCAGGGTTTGCCGAGGTGCTGAAGTACGGCCTGCTCGGCGATGCCGAGTACTTCGCGTGGCTGGAGGCGAATGGCGCGGCGGTGCTCGCCCGCGAGCCGCAAGCGCTCGAACATGCGATCGCCACCAGCATCGCGATGAAGGCCCGGATCGTCGCCGCCGACGAGCGCGAGACGCAAGACCTGCGCGCGCTGCTCAACCTCGGGCACACCTTTGGCCATGCGCTGGAGGCGGAGACCGGCTTTTCCGACCGTCTGCTGCATGGCGAGGCGGTGGCGCTCGGCATGGTGCTTGCGGCGAAATACTCGGCGAGGCGGGGCGAGATTTCCGCTGATGATGCCGCGCGGGCGACGGCAGCGATTGCGGCGGCGGGACTGCCCGCCGCGCTCCCGGCGCTCGGCCTCGCCTGCAGCGGCGCTGTCCTCGTCGATCACATGCGCCACGACAAGAAGGCGGAAGGCACCACCCTGCCCTTCCTCCTGCTGCGCGCGCTGGGCGAGGCCTACGTGGCCCGCGACGTCGACCTCGCCGACATCGCCGCCTTCATGGATGAGGAACTGGCCGGGTGACCCGCTTCATCGACCTCTCGATCCCGATCACCAATAATGTGGTCTCCGATCCCGAGGTGATGCGGCCCAAGGTCACCTACATGACCCACGAGAACACGTGGCAGCAGATCGCGATGTTCTTCCCCGGCCTCGCGCGCGAAGACCTGCCCGATGGCGAAGGCTGGGCGGTGGAGTTCGTCGAGCTCTCGACCCACAACGGCACCCACATGGACGCACCGTGGCACTTCCATTCGACCACCGACGGCGGCGCCTCCCCCGCCCCGAGTATCGACGAGGCCCCGCTCGACCGCTTCTTCCGCCCCGGCGTGAAGCTGGATTTCAGCCACCTCCCCCACGGCCACGTCGTCACCGCCGCCGAGGTGCAGACGGAGCTGGCGCGGATCGGATACGTGCTGCAACCGCTCGATATCGTGCTGGTGCAGTCGGGCGCGGTCTACGGCACCGAGGGCTTCACCGATCAGGGCGTCGGCCTCGGCGCGGAGGCGACCCTGTGGCTGACCGCGCAAGGCATCGAGGTGGTCGGCACCGACGCGTGGAGCTGGGACGCGCCCTTCAGCCATACCGCGCGGCGCTGGGCCGAGAGCCGCGACCCGTCGATCATCTGGGAAGGGCACAAGGCCGGGCGCATCCGCCCCTATTACCAGATCGAGAAGCTGGCGAACCTCGCCGCGCTGCCGCCCTTCGGCTTCACCGTCAGCTGCTTCCCAGTCAAGATCGAGCGCGCCAGCGCCGGCTGGATCCGCGCGGTGGCGATGGTGGAGGAGTAAGGGATGCTGATCGCGCTTGCCGACCTTGAAGACCCCCGAGTCCGGGACCTCATTGCCTTCCACCAGCGCGCGATGGTCGAGGGCTCGCCCCCGGGATTGAGTTTCGCGCTCGACCTCAGCGGGTTGCAGGACGAGGCCGTTACCGTCTGGGCGGTTCATGTCGGGGAGCGGGTGGCCGCGATCGGCGCATTGAAGCGGCTCGATGCGGTCTCGGCAGAGGTGAAGTCGATGCGCACCCATCCCGATTTCCTGCGGCAGGGGATCGCAGCGGCGCTGCTCGAGACAATCATCGCCCACGCCCGCGCCGAGGGCCTCGCCACACTCAGCCTCGAGACCGGCACCGGCCCGGCCTTCGAGCCCGCGCTGGCGCTCTACCGCAGGCGCGGTTTCGTCAACGGCCCGGCCTTTGCCGATTACGCGCTGACCGACTTCAACCAGTGCCTGCATCTGGCACTGGACTAGCCTTGCCGCCTCAGTGCGCCGGGCGGCTCGGCAGCTTGGCGATGTTGTCGCGCGTTTCCGCGCTGCGCGCCGCCTTCAGTGCAGCCTCCTCCTCGAGCATCGCGTCATGCTCGGCGAAGAGGCGCTCGATCTCGGCGCGGCGTTCGAGCAGCATGTAGGCGATGCCCGGCGCAAGGCTCTCGCCCTCGCCGATCTGCCCCAGCAAGCCTGCCAGATCGCTCACCGTCGCCTCGCGCGCGGTCTTGAAGAAATGGCCCTTCCTGTCGAAGAAGCCCGTGCCCGTATGTGCCATGATCAAATCCTCCCACAGAGATTCAATCCACCGCGCGGGGAATACCGCGACTCGGCCAGACGAGTTTCTCACAAGACGGGTTGTAGGACAGAGCGGCGGCGGATTTTCCGTCGGAAATCATTAAACTGCCGCAATTCTACAACAGGTTTTGGAAGGATGTTGCGGCGCGGCGCAGCTTTTCGTCGGATTGACGCAAAGCGGTCGTGAACCGTCCGCGCCGTCAAGCGGCGCGCGCGGCGCCGGTCACTCCAGTTCGAGGATCACCGCATCGACCGCAAGGCTCTCGCCCTCGGCGGCGTTGATCTTGGCGATCACGCCTTCCTTTTCGGCGCGCAGGATGTTCTCCATCTTCATCGCCTCGACGGTGGCGAGCGGCTGGCCGGGCTGCACCGTCTCGCCCTCGGCGACGTGGAGCTTCACCAGCATACCTGGCATCGGGCAGATCAGCAGGCGCGAAAGATCGGGCGGGACCTTCTCGAGCATCAGCGATTCATGCCGCGCGAGGCGCTGCGGGATCACCAGCGCGGTGTGCTGCGCGCCGCGGGTGGTGACCTTCCACTGGTTGCCTTGCCGCTCGACAATCAGGCCGAGCTTGAGGCCCGCGCCGTCGGTGGCTTCGGCCTGCGTCATGCCGGGCTGCCAATTGCAGGTGCCCTCGACCTTGACGCCGTCGACGATGGCATGGCCCTCGCCGAGGGTGACGTGGAAGCGCTCGTCGCCAAGCTTCACCAGCCATTCGGTGGTGACCCGCAGCACGCCCTCGCGCCCGTCATCGCCATCAAGCTGGCCGGAGATGCGGCGGTTGCGCGATTGCAGGGTGAATTCATTGCCCGCGCAGACCGCTGCCAGCAGCCGCTTCACTTCCTCCGAAGTCGCCGCTCCGTGGAAGCCATCGGGATATTCCTCGGCGATGAAGCCCGTGGTCAGCTCGCCCGAGCGGAAGCGCGGGTGCTGCATGATCGCGCTGAGGAAATCGACATTGTGGCCGAGGCCCTTGATGCGGAAATGGTCGAGCGCCTCGATCTGCAAGTCCGCAGCCGCGTCACGGGTCGGGGCCCAGGTGATCAGCTTGGCGATCATCGGGTCATAGAAGCGCGAGACCTCGCCGCCCTCGTAGACCCCGTCATCGACCCGCACCGAGCCGTTCCCGCGCGCCACGCCCCGGCGCGCCTTGCCCGCCACCTGCTCATCCTCTTGCCAGCCCGGAAGCGGCGGCTGGTAATGCACCAACCGCCCGGTGGAGGGCAGGAACCCGCGATAGGGGTCCTCGGCATAGACACGGTTCTCGATCGCCCAGCCATCGATCCCGATGTCGTCCTGCGTCATGGCGAGGCGTTCGCCCGCCGCCACGCGGATCATCTGCTCGACCAGGTCGATGCCGGTGATTGCCTCGGTGACGGGGTGTTCGACCTGAAGGCGGGTGTTCATTTCGAGGAAGTAGAAGCTCTCCCCCGTCGGGTCCGCGCCACTGACGATCAATTCGACCGTGCCCGCCGAGTAATAGCCCACTGCGCGTGCCAAAGCGACGCATTGCTCGCCCATCGCCTTCCTCATCTTGGGCGTCACGAAAGGCGACGGCGCTTCCTCGACCACCTTCTGGTGGCGGCGCTGGATCGAGCATTCGCGCTCGTTCAAGTAGAGGATATTGCCGTGCTGGTCGCCGAGGATCTGGATCTCGATGTGGCGCGGATTGAGGATGAACTTCTCGATGAACACGCGGTCATCGCCGAAGGAGTTCAGCCCCTCGCGCTTCACGCTTTCAAAGCCCTCGCGAACGTCGGCCTCGTTATAGGCGAGGCGCATCCCCTTGCCCCCGCCCCCTGCCGAGGCCTTCATCATCACCGGATAGCCGATCTCGTTCGAGATGCGCACCGCGTGCTCGGTATCCTCGATCTCGCCGACAAAGCCGGGGACGACATTGACGCCCGCCTCTTTCGCCAGCTTCTTGGATTCGATCTTGTCCCCCATCGCCGCAATCGCGCCCACCGGCGGGCCGATGAAGGCGATGTTCTCTTTCGCCAGCGCCTCGGCGAAGGAGGTGCGCTCGGAGAGGAAGCCGTAGCCGGGGTGCACAGCCTCGGCCCCGGTCTGCTTGCAGGCCGCGATAATCTTGTCAGCGATCAGGTAGGATTCCGCCGCGGGCGAAGGGCCGATATGCACCGCCTCGTCAGCCATTGCCACGAAGGGCGCGCGCGCGTCAGCGTCGGAATAGACCGCGACGGTCTTGATCCCCATTTTCCGCGCGGTGGTGATGACCCGGCAGGCGATCTCGCCGCGGTTGGCAATCAGGATTTTCGAGAACAAGGGTGGGACCTCTCTCCAAGGGGCACTTCTCGCCAGCGGCTATGCCGAGGGTTGGCGCGGCAAGCAAGCTAGCGGATTTGGGGCGGCCTCACGCTGGCGCGGGCGGGCCTCGGCGCGTCATCGCCTTGCCCGCGAGCAGCATCGGCGCGTCGACGATCAGATGCGCGATGATCGCCGCCCAGATCCCGCCGAGCAGGAAGGCCGCGGTCATCAACCCGCCCGCCACCGCGACGAAGATCAAATGCACCGCGCCCCATGACGACTTGTGCAGCACCACGAACACCGCCAGCGGCAGCGCCACGGCGAGCGCGTGGGGCCAGCCCGCCGCGATCAGCGCGCCGATGCCGACCGCGCGGAAGATCGCCTCTTCGATGATCCCGGCGGTCGCCAGCAGGAACAGGCGCTGCGGCAGCGGCGCGGCCGTGAGAGTCGCGAGCGCCTCGGCATTGTGCGCCGCTCCGCCGAGCTTGCGGGCGAGGAGGATGTAGAGCGGCATGGTTGCGATGCCGAGGATGCCGAACAGCGCCCCCAGCCCCGCCTGCCTCCAGCCGAAGGTGGTGAGGCCGATCCGCGCCGGGTCGAAACCTGGTTGCTCCAGCGCCAGCCAGAACCCGGCGGCAGCGACCAGCCACAGCCCCGCAGCAGCCCGCACTCGCGCAGCCCGGCCCTCGCCGAAAATGTCCCGCGCCTTCAGAGCCACCACCAGCGCCGCCCCGCCCAGTGCCACGAATGCTGCGATCATCCCGAAGCCCCCTTTTCCCAGAGGGTTATGGGATCAAGATCAGCGAAAGTCGAGCCGCTTGCCTGCGCCGCAGCTATCCCTGCCCGCCCCGCTTCTCGCACCTGAGCACCATGCCGTATTCCTCCAGCCAATCGGCTTTCGTCGGAAGCAGATATTGCAGCGCCTCGGGCAACAACCCGTGGAGCGCGGTGGCGTGGTGGAGCTCGCTGCGCCGGTCGGAGAAGCAGTAGGGCTGCGCGGGCGGCAGCGCTTCCAGCAGCCGCATCATCCCGGTCTCGGTCGCCCCGCCCTCGTCGGCGAGGCTGAGGTAGAGCGGGGGGCGCAGGCCAGCGCCCAGGGGCTTTCGGCTCAATGCCTCGAAGTCCCATTGCAGGCTCGGGCTGATCGCGGCGTAGCCGGTGAAAAGGCCGGGCGCAGTGGCCCATGTCTCGACCACGAAATGCCCCGCCGCGCTTTCGCCCACCAAGAACGCGCGGCCATCGGTGCGGTAGCGGGTTTCGACCAGCGGTTTGACGGTGCCTGCTATCCACGTGCGGAAGAGCGCGCTCTCGCCCCCGGTGGGGTAGCGCTGGCGCTCTGCGGGGTCGTGGGTGGCGGGGAGGAGTTCGCGCTGGCGGTCGCGGGTTTCGATCCCGACAATGATCGCATCCTCGCTCCGCCCCCACAGCGCCCCCCAGCGCATCAAGCCGGTGCCCATCATCAGGTCTTGCGTTACGGCGCCGTCGAGCTGGTAGATGACCGGCCAGCGTTTCCCGGGCTCCTTGGCGTAGTCAGGGGGCAGGACGATGTTGACCTCGCGGCGCTGCCCGAGCGCTTCGAGGGTGATCGTCTCGCCGATGGTGAGGGGCGCGGGCTCCTGCGCCCTGGTTGCAACCGCTGCGCCGAGCACCAGCGCGGCCATCGCGGCGCAAAGCCAGCGCGCTCTCACGGCTTTTCCCTTGGGGGCAGCGGGGGCGCGGTCTCGAACTTCTGCTCGAAGCGCTCCTCCGAGAAGACAAGCTCGGGCGCGTTATCGCGGATCCAGTCGCGGACACAGGCCCGCGAGGCTTCGGTGGCGTTGAATATGTCGTAGACGGCAAGATCCACCGCACCCACGCCATCGATCCGGTTATCGAGACCGCAGTGCTGCGTTCCCTTGCGGACCCGCTGCATGTCTTCGGTCGTCCCGACCGCGACGCTCTCCATGTTCTGGATCACATACTCGCCGTCGTCGTAGAGCGGCGCGCACACGGCAGGATCGCGGATGGGGGCCCGCTCCTCGCAGCCGGGCGCCACGTCTGGCGCGGGGTCGGCGGCTGCCAGCACCAGGGCCAGCAGGCCGATCACTCCGCCGGCACCGCGCTCTTGCACGCCCGCGCGGGCTCCTCGCCTTTCAGAGCGGTGAGGCCGAGCTTGGCGAACAGCGCGCCGTCCTTGTCATCGCCCGCGTTGGGGGCGGTGAGCAGCTTGTCGCCGGTGAAGATCGAATTCGCGCCCGCGAGGAAGCACAGGGCCTGCGTCGCCTCCGACATGGACTCGCGCCCCGCCGAGAGGCGCACCATCGAGCGCGGCATGGTGATGCGCGCGACCGCGACCGTGCGGACGAACTCGATATCGTCGATCTTGGCGAGCGGCGTGTCGGCCAGCATGTTGCCGAGCACCGTGCCCTTGACCGGCACCAGCGCATTGACCGGCACGCTCTCGGGATGCTGCGGCAGGGTCGCGAGCGTGTGGACGAAGCCCACCCGGTCCTCGCGCGTCTCGCCCATGCCGACGATCCCGCCGCTGCACACGTTGATGCCCGCCTTGCGCACGTGATCGAGCGTATCGAGCCGGCACTGAAAATCGCGGGTGGAGATCACGCGCTCGTAATACTCCGGCGAGCTGTCGATATTGTGGTTGTAATAGTCGAGCCCCGCCTCGGCCAGCATGTCCGCCTGATGCGGTTCGAGCATCCCCAGCGTCATGCAGGTCTCGAGGCCCATGGCCCGCACGCCCTTCACGATCTCCACGATCGCGGGCATGTCGCGGTCCTTGGGATTGCGCCACGCCGCTCCCATGCAGAACCGCTGACTGCCCGCATCCTTGGCCTGCGCCGCGCGCTGGAGCACGGCCTGCACGTCCATCAGCTTGGTGGCCTCAACCCCGCTGTCGGCATGGACCGACTGCGAGCAATAGCCGCAATCCTCGGGGCATCCCCCGGTCTTGATGCTGAGCAGGGTGCACAGCTGGACTTCGGTGGCGGGGTGGTAGGCGCGGTGGACGCTGGCGGCCTGGAACAGCAGCTCGGTGAAGGGCAGGTCGAAGAGGGCCGCGATCTCGGCGCGGGTCCAGTCGGTGCGGGAGTGGGTCAAATCCAATTCCTAGACTTAATGCGGAAAGTTTGTGTCGACGAACTGCCGAACGAATTCAGAAGGCTCCGCGTCAATACCGCTCGCGCGCATCTTTGCTACACCGTTGTCCCAGATTGCCCTGATCGTTTCGGGCAAGTCCTCTGGAAACCCCATCTGGTCCGCAACGATTTGCTGCCAACTGCCCTTGGTGCCATAGACGCTGTGGAGCTTCGGTTCCATCGATTGCAGACTGTCCTGCTGCGCGCTCGGCAACTCCCCAATGGCGGCGAGGACATAGCTGTCAAGCAAACGCAAGAACGGCTTCCCGGCATATCGGTCTGTGCTCATTTCGCGTCACTTTCCTTCGTCAATGCGAGGAGCCGGAGGCGACGCGGCAATCCAGCGACTGCCGTATCGCCAATTGGCACCGTCCGAAGCTGGATTGCTTCCCCCGGATCAAGTCCGGGGTCGCAATGACGAGGGAGTAGCGGCTACTCCGCCGCCTCGTCCAGCCCCTCACCCAGCGGCGGCATGTTGTGCCCGAGCAGCACGAGGATATCCGCCGCGCATTCCACCACATTGCTTCCCGGCCCGTAGATCCCCTGCACCCCCGCCTCGCGCAGGAAGTCGTAATCCTGCGGGGGGATGACGCCGCCGGCGGTGACCTTGATGTCGCCGCGACCGGCTTCGCGCAGCAGGCGGATCAGTTCGGGGATCAGGGTCTTGTGGCCCGCTGCCAGCGAGGACGCGCCGACCACGTCGACATTGTGTTCGAGCGCCATCCTGGCGCTTTCCTCAGGGGTCTGGAACAGCGGGCCGGAGATCACCTCGAAGCCCATGTCGCCGAAGGCGCTCGCGATCACGTTGGCGCCGCGGTCGTGGCCGTCCTGGCCCATCTTGGCGATCATGATGCGGGGCTTGCGACCGAGGCGGCGGCCCACGGCTTCCACGCCGTCGGTGACCTGCGCCCAGCGGCGGTCGAATTCATAGGCGCTCTTGTAGACGCCCGTGACCGGCGCGGGGGTCGCATCGTGGCGGCCAAAGGCTTCCTCCATCGCCGCCGAAATCTCGCCCAAGGTCGCATCGGCGCGCGCGCATTCGATCGCCTTGGCGAGGAGGTTCACGTCGGCAAGCTTTTCCAGTTCGGCGATCTTCGACGGCGGCAGCGGGACACCGCGTTCGTCGCGCCCGGTGCGCAGCGCCTCGCGGTGAAGCCCCGGCTCGGTCCGCGCCGCCTCGGTCAGCGCCGCGAGCGCGGCGCGGCAGGCGGCTTCGTCACGCCCTTCGCGCACCTTGGCGAGGCGGGCGATTTGCCCTGCGCGCACCTTCTGGTTGTCGACCTCGAGCGTCTCGAGCGCGTCTTCGCTTTCCTTGCGGTACTTGTTGACGCCGACGATCACCGTCTCGCCCTTGTCGACCTTGGTCTGCTTTTCCGCCGCCGCGCGCTCGATCGCGGCCTTGGGCGCGCCGGTGGCGACAAAGGCGGTCATGCCGCCTGCCGCATCGACCTGCTCGATCAGCTTCCAGGCCTCGTCGACGAGGGTGGAGGTCAGCGCCTCGATATAGTGCGAGCCGCCGAGGGGGTCGACGACGCTCGTGATCCCGCTCTCCTCCTGCAACACCAGCTGGGTGTTGCGGGCGATCCGCGCCGAGAAGTCGGTGGGGAGCGCAATCGCCTCGTCGAGCGCATTGGTGTGGAGCGACTGCGTGCCGCCCAGCACCGCCGCCATCGCTTCGACCGTGGTGCGGATGACGTTGTTGTAGGGGTCCTGCTCCTGCAAGGAGACGCCCGAGGTCTGGCAATGGGTGCGCAGCATCTTGGAGCGTTCGTCCTTCGCGCCGAGGCCGTCCATCACGCGCCACCACAAGGTGCGCGCAGCGCGCAGCTTGGCGATCTCCATGAAGAAGCTCATGCCGATGCCGAAGAAGAAGCTCAGGCGCCCGGCGAAGGCGTCGATGTCCAGCCCGGCGGCCATCGCCCTTTGCGCATATTCCTTGCCATCGGCGATGGTGAAGGCGAGCTCCTGCACCGCCGTGGCGCCTGCCTCGTGCATGTGGTAGCCGCTGATCGAAATCGAGTTGAATTTCGGCATGTTGGCCGAGGTGTAGGCGATGATGTCCGAGATGATCCGCATGCTCGGCTCGGGCGGGTAGATATAGGTGTTGCGGACCATGAACTCCTTGAGGATGTCGTTCTGGATGGTGCCATCCAGCTTGTCCTGCGACACCCCCTGACGCTCGGCGGCGACGATGAAGAAGGCCAGCACCGGGATCACCGCGCCGTTCATCGTCATCGAGACGGACATGGAATCGAGCGGGATCTGGTCGAACAAGATCTCCATGTCCGCGACCGTGTCGATCGCCACCCCGGCCTTGCCGACATCGCCGACGACGCGCGGGTGATCGCTGTCGTAACCGCGGTGGGTGGCAAGGTCGAAGGCGACCGACAGCCCCTTCTGCCCCATCGCCAGGTTGCGACGGTAGAAGGCGTTGGATTCCTCGGCGGTCGAGAAGCCCGCATATTGCCGGATGGTCCACGGGCGGCCCGCATACATCGAAGCCTTCACCCCTCGCGTGAAGGGCGCAAAGCCGGGGAGGCCCGGGTCGAAGCCTGCGTGATCTTCCGCCGTGTAGAGCGGCTTGATCGCGAAGCCTTCGGGCGTGTGCCAGGTGAGGTCGCGGCCCTTCACCTCCTTGGCGGCAAGGGCGTTCCAGTCGGAGAGGGTGGGTTTCTGGGTCATACCTATACAATCCCGTCATGCTGAACTTGTTTGTGCAAGCACATCTTCGATTCCAGCATCCATTCTTCCTCTCGGACGGAGGTTCGAATGGCACGATGGACCCTGAAACAAGTTCAGGGTGACGAAGGGGGGCGATTACTCCCCCTTGAACTCGGCCTTGCGCTTCTGGAGGAAGGCCATGCCGCCCTCCATCGCGTCCTTGGTCGCGCCCGCGATGCGCTGGCCCTCGGCCTCGGCGAGCAGCACCATCTGGAGGTTCTGATCGAGCGCCGTGGCGATATTGCGCTTCATCGTGGCGTAGGCCACCGTCGGGCCGTTGGCGAGCTTCTCGGCCAGCGCGCGGGCTTCGGTCATCAGGTCGGCGTCCTCGACGCATTTGTAGACGAGGCCCCATTCCTCGGCCTGTTCACCTGAGATCTTCTCGCCCAGCATCATCATCCGCGTCGCGCGCGCGCGGCCGATGGCGCGGGTGAGCAGCCAGGTCGAGCCGCCATCGGGGACCAGGCCGATATTGACGAAGGCCTGAAGGAAATACGCGCTCTTGGCGGCGATGGTGAAGTCCGCCGCCAGCGCGAGCGAGCAGCCCACCCCCGCCGCCGGACCGTTGACCGCGCAGATCACCGGCACGCTCGCGCGCACCACCTGGCTGATCGCGGGGTTGTAGTGGTTGATGAGCGCCTCGTGGCTCCCGCCCTTGCCGCCGAGCGCCGAGCCGCTCCCGCGCGCCGACAAATCCGCGCCCGAGCAGAAGCCCTTGCCCTCGCCGGTGATCAGCACCGCGCGCGCGTCGCCGAGGTCGTAGAACGCCTGCCCCAACTCGTCCGCCATCTTGGGCGGCATGGCATTGAGGCGCTCGGGGCGGTTGAGGGTGATGGTGAGCAGCGGGCCGTCACGTTCGACGCGGATGGTTTCGTAGGACATTCTTCTCTCCATTTCGTCGTCCCGGACTGGATCCGGGACCGCTTGCCGCAAGCGACCCCGGCTCGGCGGCCGGGGTGACGGATTAAACTAGTTCGACCAGTGCGTGCCCTCGTTGGGCGTCTCCATGATCTCGGTAAGCATGCCGCCCATGTCCTTGGGATGGACGAAAAAGATAGGGGTGCCGTGCGCGCCGATGCGGGTGGGGCCGAGGATGCGCTTGCCGAGCGCCTCGAAATCGCTGCGCGCCTCGGCGATGTCGGGAACCTCGAAGCACAGGTGATGCTGCCCGCCCAAGGGGTTCTTGGCGAGGAAGCCTGCAAGCGTGGAGTTCTCCCCCAGCGGCTCGATCAGCTCGATCTGGGTGCCGTTCAGCGCGCCATCCGCGCCGGGCGTGTCGACGAAGCAGACCTTCACGCCCTGCTCTTCAAGGTCGAAGGGTGTGTGGATTTTCGTCGCGCCCATGACGTCGCGGTAGAAGGCAATGCTGTCGGCGATGGAGGGCGTGGCGATGCCGATGTGGTTGAGGCGTCCGAGTTTCATAGTTCATCCAAACCGTGGCTTATCCTGAATTGTTCGATGGTTTTCTGAACGCCTGCATATCCGTCGGGACCCAATATTGCGGCAAATTCAGCGTCCCAATCTCGCGACGGTTCAAATGGGATATCGTGCGGGCCGTGGTCCATCCACTTCTCCAACGCCCTGGCATCCGTCTCCAGATATGTTGAGAGTAAGGCCGCCTGCTGTTCGAGGCCTACCGTCCGAAACGCAGCTACCCATTTCGCGAGTTCGGCTTCATCCGCTTGCGTAACGGCTGTCCAGAAGCTCTCTACATAAAGGCCGTCAGCGCCGTTGTACGCGTATTCGTAAGCATCGGCAAAATCAGACATGGCAGTTCGCTCCCCAGTTAAAGAGGGATATTGTCATGCTTCTTCCACGGGTTCTCGAGGCTCTTCGTCCGCAGCTTCCTTAGCCCCAGCGCGATCCGGCGGCGGGTCGAGTGGGGGTGGATCACCTCGTCGATATAGCCGCGCTGCGCTGCCACGAAGGGGTTGGCGAAGCGGTCTTCGTATTCCTTCGTCCGCTCGGCGATCTTGGCGGGGTCGTCCTTTTCGGAGCGGAAGATGATCTCCACCGCGCCCTTGGCGCCCATCACCGCGATTTCGGCGGTGGGCCAGGCGTAGTTCAAATCGCCGCGCAGGTGCTTGGAGGCCATCACGTCATAGGCCCCGCCGTAAGCCTTGCGGGTGATGACGGTGATCTTGGGCACGGTCGCCTCGGCATAGGCGAAGAGCAGCTTGGCGCCGTGCTTGATGATCCCGCCCAGCTCCTGCGCGGTGCCGGGGAGGAAGCCGGGGACGTCGACGAAGGTGATGATCGGGATCTCGAAGGCATCGCAGAAGCGCACGAAGCGCGCGGCTTTCTTCGAGGAATTGATGTCGAGCACGCCTGCGAGCACCATCGGCTGGTTCGCCACCAGCCCCACGGTGCGGCCTTCCACGCGGCCAAACCCGCAGATGATGTTCCCTGCATGGGCCGGCTGAATTTCAAAAAAGTCGCCCTCGTCCAGCACCTTGGTGATGACTTCGTGCATGTCATAGGGCTGGTTGGCGTTGTCGGGGATCAGCGTGTCGAGGCTGTTCTCCAGCCGGTCCCACGGGTCGCTCGTGGGGAGCGTCGGCCCTTCCTCGCGGTTGGAGAGCGGGAGGAAGTCGAAGAAGCGGCGGGTGGCGAGCAGGGCTTCGACATCGTTTTCGTAAGCCAAGTCGGCAACGGAGGTCTTGGTGGTGTGGGTGATCGCCCCGCCCAGCTCTTCCTGCGTCACGACCTCGTTGGTGACGGTCTTCACCACGTCGGGGCCGGTGACGAACATGTAGCTCGAATCCTTCACCATGAAGATGAAGTCGGTCATGGCCGGGCTGTAGACCGCCCCGCCCGCACACGGCCCCATGATGAGGCTGATCTGGGGGACCACGCCGCTCGCCAGCACATTGCGCTGGAACACCTCGGCATAGCCGCCGAGGCTCGCGACGCCCTCCTGTATGCGCGCCCCGCCCGAATCGTTGAGGCCGATGACGGGCGCGCCGACCTTCATCGCGGTGTCCATCACCTTGCAGATCTTCTCGGCATGACGCTTGGAGAGCGAGCCGCCGAAAACCGTAAAGTCCTGCGAGAAGACGAACACCAGCCGGCCGTTGATCGTGCCGCTCCCGGTCACCACTCCGTCGCCGGGGATCTTCTGCGTCTCCATCCCGAAATCGATGCAGTCATGTTCGACATAGGCGTCGACTTCCTCGAAGCTGCCCTCGTCGAGCAGCACGTCGAGCCGCTCGCGCGCGGTCAGTTTGCCCTTGGCGTGCTGGGCGTCGATGCGCTTCTGCCCGCCGCCCAGACGGGCGGCTTCGCGGCGGCGTTCCATTTCGGCGATGTTGGCGGACACGCGGGTTCCTCTCTAGACCGGTCTCTTGCCACAGCGCGTTGCCTTAGGCGCGGCTAGGCGTCAACGTGACAAAAGTGGCGGGACGGGCGAAGGGAGCGGCGTAATGTATGTCTCTGACGTGCTGGTGATCGGCGGCGGGATCGCGGGGCTTTCTGTGGCCGCGCGGATCGCGCCGCATGCAGGGGTGACGGTGCTCGAGGGCGAGAGCGCGCCCGGATACCATGCCTCGGGGCGGAGCGTGGCCTTTGCGCATTACGGCCTCGGCAACGAACCGGTGCGCAGCCTGACAGCGCTGAGCATGGCGGAGCTCGCCGCCCACGCGAGCGTCCACCCCGCGCTCCACATCGCGCATGAGGGTGATATCGCGGCGCTCGATGCGCTGGAAGAGGTACATCGCCAGTATGGCTGCGACTATACCCGCATCGGCCCCGAGGAAGCCCGCGCGCTGATGCCCTGCCTCAAGCCCGAGGCCTGCGCCGCCGCGCTGGTCGATCACGGGTCGCTGAAGCTCGATACCCACGCGATGTTGCAAGCCCATGTGGCCACGATCCGTGGCAATCGCGGGGCGGTGATCCCGGGGGCGCGGGTGGTAGTAATCGGGCGCGAAGGCGACCGCTGGGTCGCGGTCCGGGCCGACGGCACGCGGCACGGCGCGCCGGTGCTGGTCAACGCCGCCGGGGCCTGGGCGGACGAGGTTGCGCGGATGGCGGGCGTCACCCCCATCGGCATCGAACCGCGCCGCCGCACCGTCATCAGCTTCGCCGCCCCTGAGGGCGAGGACGTGAGCCGCTGGCCCTTCACCAAGACCGTCGGCGAAGGCTTCTACCTGCTGCCCGAGGGGCGCGGGCAATTGCTCGCCTCGTCGATGGACCAGACCCCGTCCGAGCCCTGCGATGCGGCGGCCGAGGAACTCGACAAGGCCATCGCGGCCGACCAGGTGGAGCAGGCAACCACGCTCGCCATCCGCCGGATCAGCCACAGTTGGGCGGGGCTCAGGAGCTTCGTCGCCGACGAACTGCCGGTGATCGGAGAAGCGGCGGGCGCGCCCGGGTTTATCTGGTGCGCCGGACAAGGCGGCGCGGGGTTCCAGACCGCCCCTGCCCTCTCTGCCATCGCGGCGGCGGCGGCGCTCGACCAGCCCCTCCCGGAGGATGCGGCGGCGGCGGGGCTTTCCTTCGCGATGTTCAGCCCCGCACGCCTCGCCGCCTAGAACTGCCGCATCACGCTGCGGGCTAAGGCGGGCGAGAGCGAATAGACCGCCCGCAAAACCTTCACCATGCCGACATTGGCCTCGGGCCGGTTGTTCTCGAGCGCCGCGATGATCTGGCGCGCGCATTCCTGCGGCGGCATCTTGGAGGTCTTGCGGTCGGCGGTCATCTGGGTGTCGACCACCGGGGGCAGCGCCTCGATCACGTGGATCGGCTCGCCCGCCAGCTGGGCGCGCAGGGCCATGGTGTAGCTGCGCAGCCCCGCCTTGCTCGCGCAATAGACCGAGGAGGCGGTGTTGGGAGCGATGGCGAGGCCGCTCGTCACGTTGACGATCGCCGCCTCGGGCCGCGTGCGCAGGCGCGGGAGCAGCGCGGTGATCAGCCGCACGGGGGCGGAGAGGTTGGCGTAGAGGCACCCGTCCGCCGCATCGGGATCGGGCAGACCGTTCCTCACATCATGCGGCACGCCCAGCCCTGCGTTGTTGATGAGGATATCGACCGGGCGATCCCCCAGCGCCGCCACCAGCGCATCGACGCCCGCCGCGCTCGACAGGTCGGCGGCGAGGGTCTCGAATCCTTCGCTCTCCATCGCCGCCAGCCGCGCCGGATCGCGTCCGGTGAGCAGCACCTTTGCGCCCTTGGCCTTCAGCTGCCGCGCGATCTCGCGCCCGATGCCTGCGCTGCCGCCAGTCAGCAGCACCGCCTTGCCGTTCACATCCATGTCAGACCTTCACCACCCCGTGCGCGATGAGACTTTCACCGCATTCGGCGATGGTGTCCTCCACGGGCCGCATTGTCCAGCCGAGCCGGTCTTTCGCGTGGGAAGCATCCACATGGCGCACCTTGCCGATCTCGGTCTTGATCCCGCGCACCTCGGGGTTGAACAGGGCGAGGATGCTGACCACCCAGTCGGGCATCGGCTTCGTGGGAGCCTTGCGCGCCCTCTCGCCCAGCCGCGCGCGCAGCACGCCCGCCACTTCGAGCGCGGTGAGGAACTTGCCCGCCCCGAGGAAGCGCTCGCCCGCCAGCCCCGGTGTCTCCAGCGCCAGCACATGCAGCGCGGCGATATCGCGCACGTCGACGATGGGGAAGCCTAGGTTGGGGGCCATCGGCATCGCGCCGCTCTGAAGCTGCTGCACCAGTTCCACCGAGGCCGAGAAGTCCGCGCTTTCGACCGGCCCCAGCACCATGCCGGGATTGACCGAGACGAACTCCAAACCTGCGCCCTCGGCCGCGACCCACTCGCGCGCGGCGCGCTCGGCGAGGGTCTTGGATTTGACATAGGGGTAGGCATCGGGGTGGTCGATGTCGGTCCAGCGGCTCTCGTCGAAGGTGTAGGTGCCGCGGTCGACGCCGTAGACCACCGCAGCGGTCGAGGAGGTCTGGACGAAGCGCTTGACCCCCGCCGCCTTGGCGAAGCGCAGTGCGCGCAGGGTGCCCTCGCGCGCGGGGACGATCAGATCGTCCTCGTGCTTGGGGGCCTGCGCGGGGATCGGCGAGGCGACATGGGCGACATGGGTGCAGCCTGCCACGGCCTCGGCCCAGCCCTTGTCCGACATGAGCTCGACCTCGAACAGCTTGAACGCTGCCGACGAGGGATTGCCGAGCCGCGCGCGCAGGGCCCCCTCGCTCCTGGCGACATTGCGGACGGTGCCGTGCACCGTCCATCCCTTGGCCAGCAATTGCCGGATCAGCTCCCCGGCGATGTAGCCGGTCGCCCCCGTCACCAGAACCGTGCCTGCCATGCGCTCCCCTTTCCGTTACGGATACGGGCCGCTTCTAGCAGATAGGTTTCGCCATGCAACTTATTTGAAGAGCACCAGCTCCTCGGCCATGGTCGGGTGGATCGCGACCGTCGCGTCGAAATCGGCCTTGGTGAGCTTCGCCTTCACCGCGATCGCGGCAGCCTGCATGATCTCGGGCGCTTCGGGGCCGATCATGTGGATGCCGACGATCCGGTCGTTCGCGGCATCGACGATCATCTTGTAGAGGCTGCGCTCATTGCGGCCCGCCACCACGTTCTTCATCGGGCGGAAGTCGGACTGGTAGACCTTGATGTTGCCGAGGCTGTTGCGCGCCTCGCTCTCGGTCATGCCGACCGCAGCGATGGGCGGGTGGCTGAACACCGCGCTGGGGACACAAGAGTGGTCGACGGCATAGGTCTCGCCCGGGCCGAAGACGGAGTCGGCAAAGGCCTGCCCCTCGCGAATCGCCACGGGGGTGAGCTGCACCCGGTCGGTCACGTCGCCCACGGCATAGATGTGATCGACACTGGTCTTGCTGAAGGCATCGACCACGATCTCGCCCTTCTTGCCGAGTTCGACCCCCACCGTCTCGAGCCCCAGACCCTCGGTATTGGGCACGCGGCCCGTCGCGACCATCACCGCGTCATATTCGCACGGATCCTGCCCGGTGAGTTTGACCAGCAGGCTGCCGTCATCCTGCTTTTCGATGCTCTCGAATTCGGTGTTGAACAGGAAGCCGATGCCCTTGACCATCGAGATCTGGAGCAGCCGGTCGCGCAGGGACGCGTCATAACTGCGCAGGATTGTGTCCGAGCGGTTGGCGATCGTCACCTTGCAGCCGAACTCGTTGAAGATGCCGGCGAACTCGTTGGCGATGTAGCCCCCGCCCGCGATCAGGATGCGGCGCGGGAGCGCTTCGAGATGGAACGCCTCGTTCGAGGTGATGACATGCTCGCTGCCGGGAAACTCCGGCACCAGCGGGCGCGCGCCGGTGGCGACGAGGATGTATTTCGCGGTGACGGTCTTGCCGCTGGCAAGGGTAATCTCGTGCGGGCCGGTGATCATGGCGCGCTCGGCGAAGATCGTGACATTGTGGTTGCCGAGGGTCTGGCCGTAGAGCCCCTCGAGCCGCGTCACGTCGTTCTGCACGTGATCGCGCAGCGCCGCCCAGTCGAAGCGCTTGCCCTCGATGGTCCAGCCGAAATGCTGCGCATCGACGAGATCCTCGGCGAAGTGGGCGCCGTAGACGAGCATCTTCTTGGGCACGCAGCCGCGGATCACGCAGGTGCCGCCGACGCGGTATTCCTCGGCGACGGCGACCTTCGCGCCGTGGGCGGCGGCGACGCGGCTCGCGCGCACTCCGCCCGAGCCTGCGCCGATGGTGAAGAGGTCGTAGTCGTATTCGTCAGCCATGGCGCCGCTCCCGTCTTGTCGGGAGCGCATATGGGCGAAGGCCCCGGTGGCGGCAACCACCGGGGCCCGAAATGCTGTATTTCAGACAAAAGCTCGGGAGGCGCGGATCAGCCCTGCGCGGCGCGCGGACGCCCGCCACCACCGCCGCCGCGACCGCGGCCGCCGCGACGATTGCCGCCACCGTTACCGCCACCGCCATGGCCCTGTCCCTGCCCTTGCGGACGGCCACCGCCCGGACGACCGCCCGGCCCGGCCTTGGCCGAAGGCTGGCGGCGGTCACCCTGCGGCCGCTGTTCGCCCTGTGGCTGCGGACGACGCTCGCCGCGCGGGGCATCGGCATGGCGACGCTCGCCGCCACCGGCACGGTCGTGCTGCGGACGGCCCTGCGGCTTGCCCTGCTGCGGGCGACGCTCGCCACCTTCGCGGCGCTCGCCGCGCTGTTCGCCCTGCGGCTTCCTCTGCCCGAGCGGACGGGCCTGCACGCGCTTCATCGGCTGACGCGGCGCAGGCTTTTCCGGCCCCTCGCCTTCCACCACCGCGCGGAAGTTGTCGGGGAGCGGCAGGCGCTCGAGTTCCGCGCCCGTCACCTTGCGGATGTCCTTGAGATAGGCGCGTTCGTCCTCGGCGCAGAAGGCGATGGCGATTCCGTCACGCCCCGCGCGCGCGGTGCGGCCGATGCGGTGGACGTACTGCTCGGGCACGTTGGGCAGCTCGTAATTGATCACGTGGCTCACGCCCGGAATGTCGATCCCGCGCGCGGCAACATCGGTCGCGATCAGAATCGGCACGCGGGCCTTGCGGAATTCGTCGAGCGCACGTTGGCGCTGCGGCTGCGACTTGTTGCCGTGGATCGCGTTCGCCTCGATGCCCGATTGCGAGAGCTTCTTCACCACCCGGTCCGCGCCGTGCTTGGTGCGGGTGAAGATCAGGATACGCTCGAACTCGCCCGGCACCTGATGGCGGCGCTGGAGGATCATCTGGAGCAGCGAGAGCTTCTCGTCCTGCTGGACCATGAAGAGATACTGGTCGATCCGCTCAGCGGTGGTGCTCTCGGGGGTGACCGAGACCTGCACGGGGTTGGTGCAGAAGCCGCTCACCAGCTCCTTGATCGCCTTGGGCATGGTGGCGCTGAAGAACAGCGTCTGGCGCTCCTTGGGGGCGAGTTCGCGGATCTTCCTCAGCGCATGGATGAAGCCGAGGTCGAGCATCTGGTCCGCCTCGTCGAGCACGAGGATTTCGATGCCCGCAAGGTTGAACGCCTTCTGGTCAACGAGATCGAGCAGGCGCCCCGGGGTCGCCACCAGAATATCTGTGCCGCGGTGAAGCTTGTTGCGATCCTTGCCGACGCTTGTGCCGCCGACGATGCACTGCACCTTGAGGCCCGCGAGCGCGCCGTAATCCTTGGCGCTGTCGGCGATCTGCACCGCGAGTTCGCGGGTCGGCGCCAGCACCAGCATGCGGCAGGACTTGAACGGGATCGGCTTGTCCGCCTCGCGCAGCCGGTCGATGCTGGGGAGCATGAAGGCCGCGGTCTTGCCGGTGCCGGTCTGCGCGATCCCGAGCAGGTCGCGGCCCTTGAGCACGGCGGGGATCGCCTGTTCCTGGATCGGGGTCGGCGTGTTGTAGCCCTTCATGTCGAGGGCCTGAAGCACGGGCTGCGACAGCCCGAGATCAGCGAAAGTGGTCATGGTGTTATAACTCGCAAATATGCTGCGACGCGCGCTGGGCCGCCCCGGACGAACAATCGTCCACGAGGCACGCCACGCGCGGCGCGGGGGTTGAAACCGCCCGCGTGAAAAGGGAAGTCTTGGGGTAGAACCGAGGCGCGGCCGGGGCGGACATTTTCTTATGGGTCCGCCGCTTCACGCATGGCTAGCGCGCTTCGATGGGGGGCATGTGGGGGAGAGGGCGCGAAAAGTCAATCGAATACGCGATCACCCCAATCCTGCCGCCGCCATCAGCGCTTTGGTCGAGGGGTCGAAATCCCCCTCCCCGCTCTCGATCTGCTTGGCGATCGCCTTGCCGAGCTCGACCCCGAACTGGTCGAAGGGATTGATCCCCATCAAGACCGCGTTCGCAAAGGTGCGCTGTTCGTGGAAGGCGATCAGCGCGCCCAGCGCCGCCGCGTCGCAATCGTCGAGGAGGAAGGTGGTCGAGGGCCGGTCGCCGACATAGGCGCGCGCGGGGTCGTCCGAGGTCTTGCCCGCCATCAGCGCCGCGCCCTGGGCGAGGCAGTTCATCAGCAGGATGCGGTGATGCGCCGGGTCGAGATCGTCGCCGGGCGCGATGCTGGCGATGAAGTCCACGGGGATCAGGTGCGTGCCCTGATGGAGCAGCTGGAACACCGCGTGCTGCGCGTCCGTCCCCACCCCGCCCCAGGTGATCGGCGCCGTCGGACCGTCCACAGGCTTGCCCTCGGCCGTCACGCTCTTGCCGTTCGATTCCATCTCGAGCTGCTGGAGATAGTCGGGCAGCAGCGCGAGGCGTTCGTCATAGGCGAAGACCGCGCGGGTCTGGCAGCCGCGAAGGCGCGTGTAATACTGGTCGGCGAAGGCCGCGAGAAGCGGGGCGTTGGCGCGGCCCTCGGTGGCGCGGAAGTGGTCGTCGACCGCCTTCGCCCCGGCGAGCATCTGGCGGAATTCGTCCATCCCGATGGCGAGCGCGATCGGAAAGCCGATGCTCGAGAACAGCGAATAACGCCCGCCGACGCTCTCGGGGAACGGCAGGATGCGGGTCTCGTCCACCCCCCATTCGACCGCCTTGTCGGGCGCGGCGGTCAGCGCGACCACGCGCCCGCCCGGGTCCTCGACCCCGTTGTCGGCGAGCCACTTCAGCGCGCTCGCCGCGTTGGTCATGGTCTCGATGGTGGTAAAGGTTTTCGAAGCGACCGCGATCAGCGTCGTCTCGGGGTCGCAGGCGCGGAATGCCTGTTCCAAGGCGAGGCCGTCGATGTTCGAGACGACATGGACGTCGACCAGCGCCAGATCGCGGGTCAGCGCGTCAATCGCCAGCGCGGGGCCCAGCGCCGAGCCGCCGATGCCGATGGCGATGCAGTGGCGGACCTCGCCCAGCGCGCCCTCGTGGATCGCCTCGACCAGCATGCCCATTCTAGCGAGTAGCGCCTCGGCCTCCTCGACCGCCGCCGGGGTGCCGCTGCCGCGCAGCGCGCCGTGGGTGGCGGCGCGGCCCTCGGTCGGGTTGACGATCCCGCCGCCGAACAGCTTTTCGCGCGCGGCGGCGAAGCCGGCGACCTCGGCCAGTGCTTCGAAGGCAGTCAGCGCCTCGTCCGACAAATGGGTCTTGGAAAAGTCGATCCGCATCCCCGCCTCGACGCTGCTGCCGGGCTCGACGGGCCATGCGATCCGGCGGGTCAGCGCCTCGTGGCGCGCCGGGTCGGCGGCGAACAGCTCAGCCAGCGTGGCATGCGGCTTCCCACGCAAAGCCGCCCATGCCGCTGCCGTGTTGCCCGTTCCGCCCATCTGTGTTCCCCTTTGCGCAAGTGTGCCGCTGCGGGTAAGGGCATGGGCGATGGATGTTAAGACCCAATCGCTCGGAGACGCGCCGCCCGCCGCAGCCGGTGCCCGGACGGGCGATGGCTGGGGTAGCTTCGCGTGGTTCTGCGTCAAGCTGTTGCTGCTGGTGCTGGCCTTCCGGGTATTCGTATTCTCGCCCTTCTCGATCCCCTCGGAATCGATGCTTCCGCGGCTGATGAACGGCGATTATCTGCTGGCGGCCAAGTGGCCCTACGGCATCTCGCGCCACTCGCTGCCCTTCGACCTCGCGCTGCCCGGGGGGCGGCTGCTGCCGGGCACCCCGGAGCGCGGCGACATCGTGATCTTCAAGCACCCGATCGATAGCCGCGACTACATCAAGCGCGTGATCGGCGTGCCGGGCGACCGGGTCGCGGTGGTCGACGGGCAGGTCGTGCTGAACGGGCAGCGGGTGGCGCGCGTCCCCGCCCCCGACGTGCTCGTCCCGCTCTCGCCCAACACCGGCTGCGCCTGGGGCGGCGAGACCGAGCCTGCCGCGGACGGCACGGGCGAAGTGTGCCGCTACAAGGCTTTTCGCGAGACTCTGCCGAACGGGCGCAGCTATGTGACGCTCGATTTCGGCCCGTGGTCGGCCGACGCTTTTTCCGAGCGGGTCGTGCCCCCCGGCACCCTGTTCGTGATGGGCGACAACCGCGACAGCTCGATGGACAGCCGCTTCCCCGCCTCCGCGGGCGAGGGCGTGGGCTTCGTTGCGCAGGACCTGCTGGTGGGCCGCGCGGCAGTGATCGTGTGGTCGACCGACGGCAGCGCCGACTGGCTCAACCCCGTCTCGTGGTTCTCGGCCGCGCGCTGGGGCCGGATCGGGGACACGCTGTGACCGGCGCGCTCCTCCCCGAAACCCGCGCATGGCTCGAAGAACAGGGCTTCGCCCCCGGGGCCGATGCGACCTGGCTGGAAGCGCTGACCCACGGCAGCTTCAACGGCTCGGGCGCCGAGGCGACCGACTACCAACGCCTTGAATTTCTTGGGGATCGCGTCCTCGGCCTGTCGGTCGCCGCGTGGCTGTTCCGCGCCGGCGACGCGCCGGAGGGCCGCCTCTCGCAGCGCCTCAACGCGCTCGTCAGCGGGGCGACCTGCGCGCGGATCGCCCGCGGCATCGGCCTGCCCCAGCACATCCGCCTCGGCAAGCAGGCGCGCGACGATGGCGGGGCGGACAGCGACAAGATTCTCGGCGACGTTATGGAGGCGCTGATCGGTGCCTGCTTCATCACTCACGGCTTCGACGCGGCGCAGGCGCTGATCTACCGCTTGTGGGCGCACGAGCTCGAAGGCGATGTCGGCAAGGCCAAGCATCCCAAGAGCGCGCTGCAGGAATGGGCCGCGGGCAACCGCCGCATGGCCCCGCTCTACGAAGTCACCGACCGCTCGGGCCCCGATCACGCCGCGCGCTTCACCGTGCGGGTCACGATCAAGAACGTCGGCAGTGCCGAGGCGACCGCGACCAGCAAGAGCGAGGCCGAAAAGCTCGCCGCCAAGGCGTTCCTCGAGCAGTTCGGGTGATTTTGTTCTCTAAATGTTTCACGTGAAACAATGGCAGCGATAGTGCTAGAAGGTTCCTTATGACAGATACGCCCCCCACCCGCTGCGGCGTTGTCGCCGTGCTCGGCGCGCCCAATGCGGGCAAGTCCACGCTCGTGAATGCCCTCGTCGGCCAGAAGGTCGCGATCACCTCGGCCAAGGCGCAGACCACGCGCGCGCGGATGCTCGGGATCGCGCTGCACGAACTCGACGGCGCGCCCACGCAGATGATTCTCGTCGACACCCCCGGCATCTTCGCCCCCAAGCGCCGCCTCGACCGCGCGATGGTGAGCGCCGCGTGGGAGGGCGCCGAGGCGGCCGATGCGGTGCTGCTGATGGTCGATCCGATCAAGCAGCGCCGCCATGAGCTGGAGCCGCTGCTGGAGACGCTGGCAGCGCGACCCGAGCGCAAGATCCTCGTCCTCAACAAGGTCGACCGCGCCAAGAAGGAGCCGTTGCTGGTGCTGGCGCAGGAACTCACCGGCAAGGTCGACTTCGCCGAGGTGTTCTTCATCTCGGCGCTGACCGGCGAGGGTGTTCCCGAATTGAAGGACAACCTCGCCAAGCTGATGCCCGAGGGCGAATGGATGTACCCCGAGGACCAGGTCTCCGACGCCTCGGAACGCCTGCTCGCCGCCGAGATCACCCGCGAACAGCTTTACCAGCAACTCCACGAGGAACTGCCCTACGACAGCGCGGTGCGGCCCGAAAAATACGAGGTGCGCGCCGATGGCTCGGTCGAGATCCACCAGCAGATCGTCGTCACCCGCGACAACCAGCGCGCGATCGTGCTGGGCAAGGGCGGCTCCAAGATCAAGGCGATCGGCGCCGCGGCGCGGGCGGAACTGGCCGAGGTGCTGGGGGTCAAGGTGCACCTGTTCCTGCACGTGAAGGTGTTGGAAAACTGGGCCGAAGACAAGGAAATCTTTGAGGAAATCGGGCTGGATTGGGTGCGCTAATGGCGTTTGGAGACGATCCGTTGGCGGAGCGGTTTCGCTCCGACTACTTCGAGGAAATAGACGGCCAGATGTTCCTGAAAATGCCCTACATGAAGGGGCCGCCGATGCCGATTTCCTACGAGCTCTATTGCGAATTCGCCGCGAGGCAGGAGACCAGCAGCCAGATCGCCAAGGCCGCCGGGATCGTGTGCATGATGTGCGGCATCCTGTTCGGCGCCTATCGCTGGCTCGCCTCGGGTGACCTCTGGCCGTTCTTCGTGTTTGCCGGGGCCGGGGTGGTCGCGGCGCTGATTGCGAGCATCGTCATAGGCAGTGTCGGGACGTCGCCGATGGGCAATATCAACGGCTCCTGGCTCAAGGCGCAAAAGTCGCCCCGATCGGCCCGCGCCGACACCGACCAGCTGTTCTGACCGATGGCCGCGCCCGGTCCCCGATGGGATGCGGGGCGAGGCTGGTCGCCCTACTTGGCCGGGGCGGTCTTCGCAAAGGGGATCACTTCCAGACTGGCCGGCGCGCGCCCGGTGTCGGCTTCCACCACGCTCAGCGCGCAGCCTTCCGTGGCAACGCCGCTCTGCACCACGCGGTAGCGGGTCGCGGGCGCCGGGGTGAACCGCGAGCGGTTGATGCACCATGCATCCGACGAGCTGGTGATCCCGGGCGCGCCGGTCATACGGTTCATCTTGGCGAAAACGACCACCGGCTTGCCGGCCTCGAGCAAATGCGGTGCGGGTTTCTTGGCGGCCCAGGTGAAGATCTTGACGACACCCGCCTCTTCGAACTCGGGCGTGGCGCCGACGCGGTATTCCTGCGTCGTGGCGACCCCGAAGCCGACCGTATCGGCAAGCCCGAGCTCGAAGGTCGCCTCGGCGAATTGCGGCCCGAACACGGCGCCCTTGGGCACCGGGGCCGAAGCGACACAGCCGGCGCAGGCCAGAGCGAGCAGCGCCGCGGCGGCGCGGTTTCTTGCGGAATTCACGATGCGAGCCCCCTTGCCACATGGCATGACGGGGCAGCGATAAGCGAAGGAAGCGGCCGGGAAAAGAGGGAAGCTTACCTCCGTCCCAGCTTCGCCTGCAAGGCAGCCTCGCCCCCGCGGCGATGCCGTCGTGGATGTCCTTGGCCAAGGCTGCGCCCGGCAGCGTGCCCGGATCATTAACCGACCCGTGCTAAGCCGGTGCGGCACAAACCAAGCCGGAAAATGCCATGACCGTCCAACACAGCCGCATCTGCCTCGCCGTCGCGTTGGCCGCGCTCGGCGCGTGCTCCAGCCAGAGCGCGCCCGCCGTCACAGATGCCGAGCCCGGGACCTATGCCTATGCCCGCGACTGCTTCCGCGCGGTCGGCTTGCAGGCGCTCACCAGCGGCACCGGTGCGCCGACCGCGCAGGCGGTGATGGAGCGCGCCAAGGCCAAGGCCATCGCGGCGGGCGAGAAGGAGGGGATGGACCCGGCTGCCGTCCTCACCGATATCCTGCGCGCGACCGGCGAGGGTGCGCGCATCTTCCAGAGCCTGTCGGGATCGGCGAAAGACGAATACGCGGCCGCGAGCCAGGCCTTCGCCAAGACCTGCCTCGGTTCGTAAATCTGCCTCGAGAGACGGTAGCACGCCCGACGCCGGGCGATCGGCTCACCCCCGCCCCAGCTTCTCCAGCTTGGCGCGTAGCGCGGCCTCGTCGAAGGGTTTGACGATGTAGTCGTCCGCGCCCGCGGCGATGCCGTCGTGGATGTCCTTGGCCTCGCCGTTCGAGGTGCAGAACACCACCACCGGCTCCTTGGGCGTGGGGATGCTGCGCAGCTTGGTGACGAAGGCGATGCCGTCCATTTCGGGCATGTTCCAGTCGGTCAGCACCAGATCGGGCATCGACTTCTTGCAGCGGGCGAGCGCTTCCTCGCCGTTTTCGGCCTCGATCGGGACATAGCCGAGGCTGATCGCGATCTTGCTCGAGACCTTGCGGATCACGCGGCTGTCGTCGACGATGAGGCAGGTCTTGGTGACCGTCGCGGGCGCGGGCGTTCCGGCATAGCGGTCGCGCATCGCCTTGGCGGCGGCGACGATTGCGGCGGTGTCGTCGGGGTCGACGGCGGGCGCGGCGGGGCGCGGCGGCTGGGGCGCAGCCGGCGCGGGGTCTGCGGGGGCCTCGGTGGCAGCGGCGGCCGCAACGCGCGCGGCGCTTTCCTCGGCCGCGGCGGCGAGCAGCGCCTCGTTCTGCGCGAGCTTTTCAGCCAGGGTCTTGCCGTCGCCCGGAGCGTGGCGGTTCGGGCCGGTGTTGCGCTTGATCAGGTTCTGCATCTCAGCGCCCCCCGCCCATGCTGGCATAGCCCTGCGCGGCGTAATCGTCGGAATAGGGATCGGCCTCGATCGAACCGATCATCTCGCCGGGCGTCACGCGGACGTGGAGATAGGGCATCCAGACATCGCCGAATTCGGCCTTCTGGTACCACACGTCGAGCACGTCGTAGCTCGCCCACATGCCGTCCGGCTCGCGCAGGCGCAGGCCTTCGCCGATACGCGGCACCGCGGCAAAGCGGATGCGGCTCTGGGTCTGATGGGTTTCGTTCTGGACTTCGATTTCGATCACGGCGCAGCCCTCGTCTGACGCCGGTTCTATCGGGCAAATGCTTTATTTTTCCTCAACACGACGGGGACCCGAAACGGGGTTTTCAGCCGCTTTCACACTCACTTCGTCGCAGTTTTCGCCTTGGCTTTGGCGGGGGCCTTTTTCTTGGCCGCAGCCTTCTTGGGAGCGGCCTTCTTCTTGCCCTTCCCCTTGGCCGGCCCCTTGGCGGCGCGCGCGTCGATCAACTCGATGGCGGCGGCAAGCGTGACGTCCTCCGGCTTCACGTCGCGCGGGATCGTGGCGTTGGTGGTGCCGTCGGTGACATAGGGGCCATAGCGCCCGGGCATGACCTTGATCTCGCCGCCGCTGGTGGGGTGTTCGCCCAGAGTCGCGATCGCTTCCGCCTTGCCGCGCGCCGCCCCCGCGCCGCCGCGATTGGCGGCCTGCGCGAGAATGTCGACCGCGCGGTTCATGCCGACCTCGAACACCTCGCGGGTGTTGGTCAGCTTGCCATACTTGCCGTCATGCCTGAGATAGGGCCCGTAACGCCCGATATTGGCCTCGATCTCCAGCCCCGTGTCGGGGTGCGCGCCGATGATGCGGGGGAGGTCCAAAAGCTTCACCGCCCAGTCGAGCCCGAAGTCGTCCAAGTCCTTGGGGATGCTCGCGCGCTTTGCTTCCTTGCCCTCGCCCATCTCGACATAGGGGCCGAAGCGCCCGGTCTTGCGCAGGATGTTCTCGCCGGTCTCGGGGTGCTGGCCGAGGATCCCGTCCTCGCCGCCGCCCTCGCCCTCGCCGCCCGGCTGGGCGAAGCGGCGGGTATATTTGCACTCGGGGTAGTTCACGCAGGCGACGAAGGCGCCAAACTTGCCGCCCCTGAGCGACAGCCGCCCGTTCGCGCGGCCCTCGGTGGCGCAGAGCGGACAGGCGCGCGGATCATGTCCATCCTCACGCGGGGGGAAGAGGAAGTCGGACAGGTAATCGTCGAGCGCCTCGGTCACTTCCGAGGGCTTCTTGTCCATCACCTCGTCAGCCTTGGGCTTGAAGTCGCGCCAGAAGCGCGCGAGCAGCGCCTTGTATTCCTCGCGCCCGTCGGAGACGACATCGAGCTCGTCCTCCATCCCGGCGGTGAAGTCATAGGCGACATAGGTGGGGAAGAAGCGTTCGAGGAAGGCGGTCAGCAACCGGCCGCTTTCTTCCGCGAAGAAGCGGTTCTTCTCCATCCGCACATAGGCGCGGTCACGCAGGGTCTGGATGGTCGAGGCATAGGTCGAGGGGCGGCCGATGCCGAGTTCCTCGAGACGCTTCACAAGGCTGGCTTCGGAGAAGCGCGGCGGCGGCTGGGTGAAGTGCTGGGTGGCTTCGACAGCGCGCTTGGCCGGCATGTCGCCCGCCTTCATCTGCGGGAGCAGGCCACCGTCGTCATCCTCGCTGTCGTCAAGCCCTTCCTGATAGACCGCAAGGAAGCCGGGGAAGCGGATCACCTGCCCCGTGGCGCGCAACTCATGCTGGCCCGTGGCATCGCGCAAGGTGACCGTGGTGCGTTCGAGCAGCGCGGTCGCCATCTGGCTCGCCATCGCGCGCTTGAAGATGAGGTCATAAAGCTTGCCCTCATCGCCCGTTCCGGCGCGCTCGCGCGTGAAATCGGTGGGGCGGATCGCCTCGTGGGCTTCCTGCGCGTTCTTCGCCTTGGTCGAATACATCCGCGGCTTTTCAGGGCGGTAATCTTCGCTGAACCGCGCCGCGATGGCATCGCGCGCGGCCATGATCGCGCTCATGTCCATCTGCACGCCGTCGGTCCGCATGTAGGTGATCGCGCCCGCCTCGTAGAGGCTTTGCGCGAGCCGCATGGTGTGCTGCGCCGAGAAGCCGAGCTTGCGCGCGGCCTCCTGCTGCAAGGTCGATGTGGTGAAGGGCGGCGCGGGGATGCGCTTGACCGGCTTGGTCTCGACACCCTCGACCGTGAAGCGGCCGGCCTCGACCGCCGCCTTGGCCTCCATCGCGATGCCTTGGTTGCCGAGGCTAAGGCGCTCCAGCTTCACGCCCTTGAACTTGACGAGGCGCGCATCGAACTCCGTGCCGTCGTGCTGCATCTTGGCGAGCACGCTCCAGTATTCCTCCGCCCGGAAGGCTTCGATCTCGCGCTCACGCTCGACGATGAGGCGCAGCGCCACCGACTGCACGCGGCCTGCCGATTTGGCGCCGGGGAGCTTCCTCCACAGCACCGGCGACAAGGTAAAGCCGAATAGATAGTCGAGCGCGCGGCGCGCCAGATAGGCGTCGATCAACGGCTGATCCAATTCGCGCGGGCGCGTCATCGCCTCGGTCACGGCCTGCTTGGTGATCGCGTTGAAGGTGACGCGGTCGACCTGCTTGGGGAGCGCCTTCTTCTTCGCCAGCAACTCCTGCACATGCCAGCTGATCGCCTCACCCTCGCGGTCAGGGTCGGTCGCCAGCACGAGCCGCGAGGCGCCCTTGGCCGCGTCGGCGATTTCCTTGAAGCGGCTCTGCTTGTCGCGGTAGAGTTCCCACTCCATCGCGAAATCGTCCTCCGGCCTCACGCTGCCGTCCTTGGGCGGCAGATCGCGGACATGGCCATAGGAGGCGAGGACCTTGAAGTCCTTGCCCAGATACTTCTCGATGGTTTTGGCCTTGGCGGGGGATTCGACGATGACGAGCTGCATGGGCTTTCGAGAGGTGTCCTTACGTGTACGTACGCGCGAGGGTGGCGAGGAAGCTTGCGCCAAGTCAAGCGCGCCTTGCGCCGGGGAGGCACGCATGGAATAGCGGTGAGGGTTGGAAAGCCGCGCGGCTGCCGGGCGCGCAATATCGTCTGGCCGAACGGCGCGCCCGCCTCGCCCCGCGGTCCGGAACCTCGATAGACGCAGGCGGTTACGCCCGGACTGCACATGAAGGAGCACCTGCCGATGACCCGCCTTGCCCGCCCCGCCCTCGCCGCCCTTGCGCTCACCGCGCTGGCTTCGCCCGTCTTGGCGGATCATCACGAAGGCAAGGTCGAAGCCGCGACGGTCGCGGCGATGAAGCTCGCCGACGGCACGGACGTGGGCACGATCAGCTTCACCCAGACCGAGCACGGGGTGGTGGTCGCGGTTGCGGTCAAGGGGCTTCCGGCCGGCAAGCACGGGCTCCACATCCACACCGTCGGCGCCTGCGCGCCCGACTTCATGGCAGCGGGCGGCCACTTCAACCCCGCCGGGAACGAGCACGGCTTCCACGCGCCGGGCGGCTATCACGCGGGCGACCTGCCCAACCTCGACGTCGCTGCCGACGGCACCGCGATGGCCGAATTCTTCGTCCCCGATGTCACCATCCACGGCCCCGCGAGCGAGGCCCTCCCCCACGCGCTCCACGACGCGGACGGCGCGGCGATCATGATCCACGCCGCGACCGACGACTACAAGACCATGGCCTCGAGCGGCGGGCGTCAGGCCTGCGGGGTGATCATTCCGAAGAGCTAGGCCCTGCGAACGGTTCCGTCCGCCTCGCGCACCAGCTCGCCCGCCAGCTCCAGTTCGAGCAGCGCCATGTGCACCTCGGCGGGGGTCGCTTCCGTCTGGCGGATCAGCTCGTCGACCGCGACCGGGGCGTTGGTCAGCAGATGGGCGATGTCGTGGCTGAAATCGGCGCGCGCCTCGCCCCAGTCGAGTTTCGCCAGTTCGGCGTAGTCGAAGTCCGAGGGACTGTCCGCGACGCGGAAACGCGAGCGCGGCGCGCCCGTAAAACTTTGCAGCAGTTCCACCACCTCCTCGGGCGTCTGCACCAGCACCGCGCCTTCGCGGATCAGCTGGTTGCACCCCAGGCTGCGCGCGTCGAGCGGGGAGCCTGGGATCGCCATCACCTCGCGCCCCGCCTCGCCCGCGAGCCTGGCGGTGATGAGCGAGCCCGACTGCGGGGCGGCCTCGATCACCAGCGTGCCGCTTGCGAGGCCCGCGATGATGCGGTTCCTCGAAGGGAAATGCCGCCCGCGCGGCTCGGTGCCGGGGGGCTGTTCGGCGATCAGCAGGCTCTCTGTGGCGATGCGCTCCTGCAAGTCGGTGTGCTGCGGGGGGTACGCGATGTCGATCCCGCTCGCGATCACGCCGATCGTCTGCGGGAAGGCGCCCTCGTGCGCCGCCCCGTCGATCCCGCGCGCCAGCCCCGAGACGACGGTGAAGCCCGCCTCGGCCAGCGCCGCGGCGAAATCGCGGGCGAGCTTGACCGCCGCGGCGCTGGCATTGCGCGCGCCGACCAGCGCGACGCAAGGGCCGCTCGCCAGCGCAAGGTTGCCGCGGCAGGTGAGGATCGGCGGGGCGGAATCGAGCTCGCCCAGCAGCGCGGGGTAATCGGGCTGGTCGTGGAACAGGTAGCGTGCGCCCGCCGCGCGGACAGCCACTACCTCGCGCTCGATGCTCTCCGCGCTGGCGGGGCGATAGGCGCGCCCGCCCCGGCTGGCGAGATCGGGCAGCGCATCGAGCGCGGCCCCCGCGCTGCCGAAGCGGGCGAGCAGTTGGCGGTAACTGATGGGGCCGATATTGGGCGAGCGCAGCAGGCGGATGCGCGCGAAGGCCTCTTGCTGTGAGAGCGATGGCTGCGACCCCGTGCTCTCCATCAGATGCGCACCCCTGTCACGGCTTGGCCGAGGATGAGCCGACCTTCGGCTCCTCCCCCCGCATCAGCCGGCCGATATTGGCGCGGTGCTGGACGATCACGATGGCCGCGATAGCGATCAGCGGGGGGATCACCTGCGGGTAGCCGAGGCCCCATGCCACCACCGGCGCGGCGACCACGCTCACCAGCGAGGAGACCGAGGAAATCCGGCTGAGGAACAGCGTCATGCCCCAGATCGCGGCGCAGGCGAGCATCGCGGGCCAGGCCAGCGCGGCCAAGGCTCCGGCCGCGCTCGCAAAACCCTTGCCGCCCTTGAAGGCGAGCCACGGGGTGAAGCAATGTCCGGCGACCGCCGCGACCGCCGCAATGCCTTCCGTGCCGGGCCACACCGCGCGGGCGACCAGCACCGGGATCACCGCCTTCGCCGCATCGAGCAGCACGGTCGCTGCCGCCAGCCCCTTGTTGCCGGTGCGCAGCACATTGGTCGCGCCGATGCTGCCGCTGCCGATCTTCCTCACATCCCCCAGCCCGGCGGCGCGGGTGAGGATCAGGCCGAAGGGGATCGAGCCCAGGGCAAAGCCCAGCAAGGCGGCAAAAAACGGTTCCATGCGAACCCCATAGCGCCGCGCATGCGATTCGCCCAAGCCCATGTCGCGGCGATGCCCCGCAGCCCCGAGAGTTGACCTCGGGCGGCGGCTCGGCCATCGCCGCGGGTGCAATGGCCGATCCTGCTGCCCCGATCCTGCTGTTCGATTCCGGTGTCGGCGGGCTCACCGTCTATGACGCCTTGCGCAAGGGGCTGCCGGACGCCCCCGTCATCTACGCCGCGGACCTTGCGGGCCTGCCCTATGGCACCAAGACCGAGGCGCAGATTGCCGCGCGGGTGGCGGGGCTGCTCGGGCGCATGGCCGAACGCTGGCAGCCGCGCCTCGCCTGCATCGCCTGCAACACCGCGAGCACCATCGCGCTTGGCATGGTGCGCGACGTGCTCGAGATCCCTGTGGTCGGCACCGTCCCCGCGATCAAACCCGCTGCCGCGCTGACGCAGACCGGCACCATCGGCCTTGTCGGCACCGAGGCAACGATCCGGCAGCGCTACGTCGACGACCTCGAGACGCAGTTCGCGGGCGGCAAGCGCCTGCTGCGCCTTGCCGCCCCCGGTCTGGTGCAGGCCGCCGAGGCGAAACTTCGCGGGCGCGGCGTGGATCCGGCGCTGATCGCCGATGTCCGCGACCGGCTGCAAGCCATGGCCGGGAACGAGCGGATCGACACGCTGGTGCTCGCCTGCACCCATTTCCCGCTGCTCTCCGACGAACTGGCCGCAGCCTTCGGCCAGAACGTCCAGCAAGTCGACGGCGCGGCCGGCATCGCGCGGCGCATCGCGCATCTGCTCGAAGGACAGAGCTTCGTGCCCTCCCCCGGCCCCGACCGCCCCCACAACAGGTTCGTCGTCACGGGACCGCTCGCGGGCGCAGCGGGGCTCGAGGGGGCCCTCGCCGCACGCGGCTTCGGGAGCGCGGAAGCGTTCTGATCCGCGGAAGATCGCTTGCGAAACACTCGCAAAGATCGCGGTGGAAAATGCGCCGCCGCGCCCTTAAATAGCGGCGAAACTTTCCGCCTTCTGGCTCGTTGTGGCGGGACAAAAGCAAGGCAGGAACACGCGTCCCCCCGCCACGGTGGCCGCGACATGAGCGAGACGCGTGACGTGAACTACGACCAGATCTTCGATTCCGCGATCGACCGGCTGCACGAGGAAGGCCGCTACCGCGTCTTCATCGACATCATGCGCAACAAGGGCGCTTATCCCAACGCGCGCTGTTTCCACGGCCACAACGGCCCCAAGCCGATCACGGTGTGGTGCTCGAACGACTACCTGTGCATGGGCCAGCACGACAAGGTGATCGGCGCGATGGAAGCCGCGCTCCACGATGTCGGTGCGGGCAGCGGCGGCACTCGCAATATCGGCGGCAACACGCATCTGCATGTCGAGCTGGAACAGGAACTCGCCGACCTCCACGGCAAGGACGCCGCGCTGCTGTTCACGTCGGGCTATGTCTCGAACGACGCGACGCTCTCGACGCTGGCCAAGCTGTTGCCGGGCTGCGTGATCTTCTCGGACGAGTTGAACCACGCCAGCATGATCGCCGGGATCCGCAATTCGGGCTGCGAAAAGAAGGTGTTCCGCCACAATGACGTGGCTCACCTCGAAGAGCTGCTGGCAAGCGTCGATCCCGACACCCCCAAGCTGATCGCCTTCGAGAGCGTCTATTCGATGGACGGCGATGTCGCCCCGATCCACGCGATCTGCGACCTCGCCGAGAAGTACAACGCATTGACCTATATCGACGAGGTCCACGCGGTCGGCATGTATGGCGCGCGCGGCGGCGGCATTTCGGAACGTGACGGCGCGGCGCACCGGATCGACATCATCGAGGGCACGCTCGGCAAGGCTTTTGGAGTCATGGGCGGCTACATTGCTGCCTCCGCCAAGGTGGTGGACTGCATCCGGAGCTACGCGCCGGGCTTCATCTTCACGACCTCCCTGTCGCCGGTTCTGGTCGCGGGCGTGCTGGCGAGCGTGCGGCACCTCAAGGAGAGCAGCGTCGAGCGCAACGCCCAGCAGCGCGCTGCCGCGCTGCTGAAGCTGAAGTTCGCCGAAGCGGGCCTGCCGGTGATGGACTCGGTCACGCATATCGTCCCGCTGATGGTCGGCGATCCGGTGCGCGCCAAGAAGATCAGCGACATCCTGCTCGCCGAATACGGCGTCTATGTACAGCCGATCAACTTCCCCACCGTCCCCCGCGGCACCGAGCGCCTGCGCTTCACGCCGGGCCCGCACCACACCGACGAAATGATGGACGAGCTGACCGCGGCGCTGGTCGAGATCTGGGACCGGCTCGAACTGGGGCTCGCCGAAGCGGCCTGAGGCCGGCAATTCCGGCTTGCGCAAACGATCCTTATGGATATGCGTTCCCGCAGGAATTTTTGGGGGCGCATCCACGATGAATCGGTTTTTGGTGTCCGCGGGCCTCGCGCTCGCGTTGGCGGCATGCGGCGGCGGCGATAGCGGCGGCTCCCCTCCGGCAACCGGTGGCGGCGGTACGCCGACCCCGACGCCCTCCCCTACACCGACGCCGACCTATAGTCTGTTCTCGGCGCTGACCGGCGATCAGCAATTCAGAAGCGCCTGCGCCGGAACGACCGAGCAGGCCGGACAAATCAGCCTGTTCAGCGACGTCGGCTTCATCCGCTCCTCGACATTTCCGCTCGCAATCGACCACGATTTTCTTTCCGCGACCAGCAGCTGGCGGATCGCGAGCCGCTCACCTGACGGGTTCGACTACACCTACACTTTCACTCCCGCCGACATCATCTCGACCACGCAGCCCAATACGGTCGCCTATCGCCAGGTTGCCAGCGACGGCTTCGGCAACAGGTTCGCGATCACCCAGCCGACCCTTGGCACCACGCCTGCGGAATATGTCCGGACAACGCGCGTCTTCACCCGCCCGGCGAGTATTCTCACCAACGCCTTCTGCGTGATCGGGGTGCCGACCCTGCTGACCGATCGTCCGAGCACGCCGATCAGCTACACGCAGTTCTTCTACAACGGCACAGCGTTCATTACCGACCGGACCACCGCGGTGCGCCGCCAGTTCGACATCAGCACCAGCACAGCAGAGCTCACAGCGAACCCGACCACCGGTGCCGTGAGCGTCACGGTCACCATCATCGGCCGCGAGTTCCTGTCCGATGGCTCGCTATCGCCGACCTCCACTGCGCTGGGAACCTACACGGGCCAATCAGTGATCGATGGCACGCAGCAGACCTTCGCGGCGCCCTTCAGCCGGGTGCCGGACGGATCGGTGGGCGGCGGCTTTTCGGGCTGGTTCTTCGGCCCGCAGGGACGCGAGGCCGGGCTCGCTTTCGGCTTCCGGATTATCGACGGAAACAATGACATCGTCCTTGGCGGGGCGCTGACGGCGCGCCGCTGACCCTTTGCATTCACTCTCCCTTGCGCTAGCCGCTTCGGTCAGTTGCAAGGGAGAGACTGAAAATGGGCGGCACGCCTGACCAGACCTATGCCGAGGTGGTGCTCGGGCGGCGGAGCATTCGCGGGTACCTCGACAAGCCCGTGCCGCGCGCGCTGATCGAGGAAGTGCTGACCTTGGCAATGCGCTCTCCCTCGTCGATGAACACCCAGCCCTATCACTTCCACGTCATTACCGGCGAACCGCTCGACCGCATCCGCAAGGGCAACACCGAACGCATCCTCGCCGGCGAGCCCGACAGCCGCGAGTTCCGGAAGGGCCGCCCGTTCGAAGGCGTCCACCGCGACCGGCAGGTCGGCTGCGCGATCCAGCTGTTCGAGGCGATGGGCATCGGCCGCGACGACAAGGCAGCGCGCCAGGACTGGGTGCTGCGCGGCTTCCGCCAGTTCGACGCGCCGGTGTGCGTGATCGTCACCTATGACAAGGAACTCTCCGAGGCCGACGACACCGTGTTCGATTGCGGCGCTGTCACCACAGCGCTGGTCAATGCGGCGTGGAGCAAGGGCCTCGGCTGCGTGATCAACTCGCAAGGGATCATGCAATCGCCGGTGGTGCGCGAACACGCGGGCATCCCCGAGGATCAGGTGATCATGAAGGCGGTCGCGATGGGCTGGCCCGATCCGGACTTCCCCGCCAACCCCGTCGTGATCACCCGCCGCGCGGTGGACGAGGCGGCACGCTTCGTCGGGTTTGACGAGGCCTAGGTGAACCTCACAGGATCATTCCACAAGATATCATACAGTTCCGGGGTGTAGTGTCTGCTTCGCGCTGCAGGGGATCGGTCGTCAGCCGACCGCTCCTTGCCGCCAGCCAAGCAGGGAAACCCGATGTTCGACTGGTTCACGAAGCACGCCCCGATCCGCACCAAGTTCAATGCCCTGACCGCCATCCACACGGCGCTCGTCAGCCTTGCCGTGCTGGCTGCATGGCTCGCAGGGAACGCAGACGGATTTTCGGCGTGGGCGGTGCTTGCGCTCGGCCTAGTCATTCTCACCCCGGTGATCGTGCTGACGTCCAAGAGGCTGATCTGCGACCCCTACGTCACCACGGTGATCCGCATGGAGGCGCTCGCGACGGGGGACACCGCCAGCGACATCCTGTTCCAGGACCACACCCGCGACTGCGTCGGCCGCATGGCCCGCGCAATGAACACCTTCCGCGACAATGCGGTGAAGGTTCGCGAAACGGCGGCCGACCAGAAGATCATCGTCGACGTGCTCAGCGGCGCGCTGGAGAAACTGGCCCGTAACGACCTCGCCTTCTCGCTCGATCGCCACTTGCCCCACGGATACAAGAAGCTGCGCTACGACTTCAACGATGCCGTGGCAGCGCTCCGGAGCGCCCTGGCGGTTGTCGGGGATGCCCGCGAATCGATTGACCGGGGTGCTGCGGAGATCAGCGTGGCGGTCGAAGATCTCGCGACCCGCACGCAGGATCAGGCGAGCCGGGTGGAACGGACGCTGGCGGAAATGAACACGATCACTTCCGAAGTCAGCCGCACCGCATCCGATGCGGCCGCTGTCGACCAGTCAATGGCCGATACCCGGCAGAAGGTCGAAAACTCGGGCGAAGTGATGAAGCGCGCGGTTGCGGCGATGGCCGATATCGAGCGGTCCTCCGAAGAAATATCCTCGATCGTCGATCTGATTGACGGGATCGCCTTTCAGACCAATCTGCTCGCACTCAATGCCGGGGTCGAAGCCGCGCGCGCCGGCGAATCCGGCAAGGGCTTCGCGGTGGTCGCCTCCGAAGTGCGTGCACTGGCACAGCGCTCGGCCGAAGCGGCCAGCGACATCAAGGCAAAGGTCACCGGATCGCAGCGCCAGGTCGAAACCGGTGTCGAACTGGTCGCAGATACCGGCAAAGCGCTCGAAACGATCGTCGCGGGTATTGCCGAGATGACCCATTTGATTGCCGGCATCAGCCAATCGACCCAGCGTCAGGCGCAAGGCCTGTCGAACGTCAACGCCGCCGTTTCCGATATCGACCGCATGACCCAGCAGAACGCGGCGATGGTGGAACAGGCCTCGGCGGCGGCACGCAGCCTTTCGCGCCAGGCAACGGAACTCAACGGACAGCTGGCAAAGTTCGTCCTCGAGCCCGCACCCGGCGTCGCACCGGCTGCATCATCCCCCCCTATCGCAAGAGCCGCCTGAGATTGATCCTCATCCCCTCGCGCCGCAGCAGGCCTATTCGCACAGGCCCGCAGCGCGCTCGGCAAGGCCCTTCAAGCCCTTGCACTTCTTCTTGGCGGGCTTGGCGGGCTCGGTGCCCGCGTCCGTGCCCTGCGCGCCGGACATTGCGCCCATGCTCTCCATCCCCGGGATCAGCATCGTCGAGGAGCGGAACCGCACCCGGGCGATCCATTCGGGGTTCCACGGCTTCTTGGGATCGGCGGGACGCGCGGGAAAGGCGAAATCGGCTTGCGGGCCATAGGCCTGAAGGCTCACCATCATCCCCTCGCCGCTGGCCTTCATCACCTCGGTCGGGATGGTGCAGTCGCGCTGCTCGGGCGGCATCACCGTGCCCGCCGCGATCAACTTGCGCACCCCAGCGGGCGAAATCCAGTCCCACAGCGGCCCGCCGAAAGCCTGGCTCTTGGACGAGGCCCACCACACCATTTCGGTCGGGGTGCCGCCCTTGCCGATGCTCTTGGCGCCCATCGCCCAGGCGTAGTAACCGGTCGCCTTCTCGAGCCCGGTCCACGCCAGCACCGACGCACCGCCCGGAGCCTCGCTGGTGCGCGCGGCGAGCGGGGGCATGAAATCCTCGGCGAGGGAGAAGTTGATCTCCTTGGCGTAGTTCGCCGTGATCCTGTGCGGGCCGATCAGCGAGCCGGTGGCGGGCACGGGTTTGCCGCCATCCTTCCCATTGGGCCACGACGTGTAGGTGCGGCTGTTCGATGCAAGGATGCGCCAGTCATCGGGCAGGTTTGCCGCATCCATGAACAGGCCCGGCGGCATCTGCCCAGCTGCGAGCTTGGCGAAGTCGATCACCACCGGCTGGCCCTTGGGCGCCTTGGCACCGCAGCCCCAGAACAGCAGCAACTTCCCGCTCGGCCGTTCGAACTGCGACACCCCATCGGGTTCGCCCCCGGGCTGGGGAGGAAGCAGCCGCAAGGACGTGCCGAGCCCTGCGCCCTTGGGCATGAAGTGATCGGCCTGCGGCTTGGGCGCGGTGCCGCTCGCTCCGTGGGCGAGTTCGAGCGTGCGCACCGCCTTGGGCGGGCCGCCGCGCATCATGCTCATCATCCCGCCCAGACCTCCGCCGCCGCCACCCGCCATCGCGGCCATGCCGCTCATCGTGGCTGCATCCATCGTGTAGCGCACGGGCGGGCTTGCCGCAGACTGGGACAGAGCGGTCGCCGACATCAGCGCTGCCGCGCCGCCAAGGCCGCCGATGACAATGGTAGCCGAAAAAGCAGTGCGCATCGCGATTCCCTCCCCCGAAGAAGGCATCAGCATATCACAGGTCCGCCCCCTCACCATAGCGGGCCGCGGGCGGCCTGCCCTGGCCCTCGCGCAGCCGCGCATACCCATTCATTTGCAGGAAGCGCACTTTTGGCAGGCCAAGGGCTGCATTTGTCGCTATGGGCCGCGCTTGTTTGTGCGGGGCGACCTGCGCCCCTCGCCTCTCCCCCCGGCCATTCGCCTGCTCCCGCGCCATGACGCGGACGGCGCGCCTGCCCCAAGAAAAGTATCCTCCTCATGACCTTCCCCGCTCTCCCCGCCCCCATTGCCGCCGCCCTTGAAGAGCGCGGCTATGCCGAAGCCACCAGCGTGCAGGCCGCCGTGCTCGAGCCCGCAGCATCGGGGCGTGACCTTGTCGTCTCGGCCCAGACCGGATCGGGCAAGACCGTCGCCTTCGGCCTTGCGATGGTGCCCGAACTGCTCGGGGACGCGGAGCGGATCGGTTTCGTGGAGAGCCCCCGCGCGCTGGTCATCACTCCGACCCGCGAGTTGGCACTCCAGGTCAGCCGCGAGCTCGAATGGCTCTACCAGCGCACCGGCGCGCGCGTCGCGACCTGCGTCGGCGGCATGAACCCCTCGGCCGAGCGCAAGGTGCTGAACTCGGGGCCCGCGATCGTCGTCGGCACGCCGGGACGCCTGCGCGACCATTTCGAGCGCGGGGCACTGGACCTCTCGGGCCTCGCCGTCGCGGTGCTGGATGAAGCCGACGAGATGCTCGACATGGGCTTTCGCGAGGAGCTCGAAGCGATCCTCGATGCCACCCCCGACACGCGCCGCACGCTGCTGTTTTCGGCCACCATGCCGCGCCCGATCGAGGCGCTGGCCCGCCGCTACCAGCACGAAGCGCTGCGCATCGCCACCATCAGCGAAGGCGGGCGCGGGCATGGCGACATCGCCTATCAGGCCGTCACCGTCTCCCCGCCGGAAGTCGAGAACGCGGTGGTCAACCTGCTGCGCTTCCACGAGGCGGAGACCGCGATCCTGTTCTGCTCCACGCGCGAGAAGGTGCGCCACCTCCACGCCACCCTGCAGGAGCGCGGCTTTGCGGTCGTGGCGCTGTCGGGCGAGCATTCGCAGTCCGAACGCAACCAGGCCTTGCAAGCCCTGCGCGACGGCCGCGCGCGGGTGTGCGTTGCGACCGACGTCGCCGCGCGCGGGATCGACCTGCCGACGCTCAGCCTCGTCGTCCATGTCGAGCTGCCGCGCGATGCCGAAACGCTCCAGCACCGCTCGGGCCGCACGGGCCGCGCGGGGCGCAAGGGGATCGCGGTGCTGATCGTGCCCTTCTCCGCCCGCCGCCGCACCGAGGCGATGCTCGGCCGCGCGCAGATCGCTGCGGAGTGGCAGGACGTGCCCGGCCCCGAGATGATCGCCACGCGCGACCGCGAGCGGCTGCTGGAAAAGCTCCTCGCCCCGACCGAATTCGACGAGGCCGACCGCGAGCTCGCCCAGCGCCTGCTCGCCGAACGCTCGCCCGAGGATATCGCCGCGATGCTCGTCCACGCCCACCGCGCGCGGATGCCCGAGCCCGAAGAGATCACCGCCAACAGCCGCGATGCGCAGAAGGAACGCTACCGCCCCGGCTTCGAGGACACGGTGTGGTTCCGGATGGATATCGGCCGCAGCGACGGCGCCGACCCGCGCTGGCTGCTGCCGCTGATCTGCCGCCGCGGGCACATCACCAAGAACGAGATCGGCGCGATCCGCATCGGCCAGGCCGAGACCTATTTCCAGATCCCGCGCGCGCTCGCCGACAAATATGCCGCCACTGCCGCGCGCACCGGCGAGCCGCAGGGTGACGAGGAAGTGGTGCGGATCGAGCGCTCCGACGCCGGCCCGCGCGAAGCGGCGCGCAGCAACCGCCAGCTGCGCCCCTCGCGCAGCAACGCCGACAATGCCTTCGTCAAGGCCAAGCCGCCCGCGCGCGGGTTCGTCAAGCCCGGCGGCCATAACGCGGGCGGCCCCAAGCCGGGCAAGCCCGCGCATAAGCACAAGCGCAAGTTCAAGCACTCCTGACGCCGCGCGTCAGGCGCTCGCCTCAGCGCGGGAGGGCGGAAACCCCCATCAGCGCCTCGTCAACCGCGCGCGCGGCCTGACGTCCCTCGCGGATCGCCCAGACCACAAGGCTCTGCCCGCGCCGCATGTCGCCGCAGGCGAACACGTTGGGCTCGCTGGTGGCGTAGCTGCTGGTGTCCGCCGCGACATTGCCGCGCGCGTCGAGCGTGACGCCCGCCTGTTCGAGCAGACCCGCCTTGCGCGGGCCGACGAAGCCCATCGCGAGCAGGATCAGGTCGGCCGGGATGGTGAATTCGCTGCCTGCGATTTCCTGCATCTGGCGATCCTTCCACTCGACCCGCACGCATTCGAGGCCCGTGACCTTCTGGCCATCGCCGATCACGCGCTTGGCGAGCACCGCCCAGTCGCGCTCGACGCCTTCCTGGTGGCTGGACGAGGTGCGCAGCTTCATCGGCCAGTCGGGCCAGGTCAGCGCCTTGTCTTCCTTCTCGGGCGGCTTGGGCATGATCTCGAGCTGGGTGACACTCTTGGCGCCCTGCCGGTTCGAGGTGCCGACACAGTCGCTCCCCGTGTCCCCGCCGCCGAGCACCACGACATGCTTGCCCGTGGCGACCAGCGAGCCGCGTGGGGCGGCGCGCAGTTCGTCGTCGCCTGCAACGCGCTTGTTCTGCTGGGTGAGGAATTCCATCGCGAGGCGCACGCCGGGCATCTCCGCGCCCGGGATCTGCAGCTGGCGCGCATCTTCCGCGCCGCCGGCGAGCACTACCGCGTCGAAATTCTCCTTCAGCGAAGCGAAGGAGATGTCGACGCCGACTTCCTTGGAAGTTTTGAAGGTGACCCCTTCTGCCTCCATCTGCACGCAGCGGCGGTTGATGAGGTGCTTTTCCATCTTGAAGTCGGGGATGCCGTAGCGCAGCAGCCCGCCGACGCGGTCCGACTTCTCGAACACCGTCACCGAATGCCCGGCGCGCGCCAGCTGCTGCGCGCAGGCGAGGCCCGCCGGGCCCGAGCCGACCACCGCAACCGACTTGCCGGTCTTCTTTTCGGGCACCTGCGGCGTAATCCAGCCTTCCTGCCACCCGCGGTCGACGATCGCGCATTCGATCGACTTGATGGTGACCGGCTGGTCGATGATGTTCAATGTGCACGCCGCCTCGCACGGGGCGGGACAGATGCGGCCGGTGAATTCGGGGAAGTTGTTGGTGGAATGGAGATTGGCGAGCGCGCGCTTCCAGTCCGCCTCGTAGACGAGGTGGTTCCAGTCCGGGATCATGTTGTTCACCGGACAGCCGTTGTGGCAATAGGGAATGCCGCAATTCATGCAGCGCGAGGCCTGCCCCGTCAGCGTCGCGTCATCCGGCTGGATGACGAATTCGCGGTAGTTCTTCAGGCGCTCCTTGGGATCGAGATAATCCCGCTCGCGGCGGTCCAGCTCGAGAAATCCGGTTTCCTTGCCCATACTTACATCTCGTTCCTGAAATCTATTCCGCGGCGACGCTGGCGGCTTCGTGCCGCTCGGCTTCGAGGCGCTTGAGCGCTGCCGCATAATCGCGCGGCATCACCTTGACGAACTTGCCCAGCGCCGTGTCCCAGTCTGCCAGCAGCGTGCCCGCCAGCTTGGAGCCGGTGTGGAGCTGGTGCCGCTCGACGAGGATGCGCAGCCGCTCGGCATCGTGGCGCAGCATGTCGCCCATGCCGAAATCGTGGACCGAGCGCGGGCGCTGCGACGGGCGGCCCGTGCCTTCCTCCGCATCCGGCGCGGCCGAAATCGGCAGCAGATCGACCTGCGCGTGGTTCACGAGCTTCTCGAAAGCGCCTTCGGGATCATAGACATAGGCGACCCCGCCGCTCATGCCCGCCGCGAAGTTGCGCCCGGTCTTGCCGAGCACCACCACCACGCCGCCGGTCATGTATTCGCAGCCGTGATCCCCGGTGCCCTCGACCACCGCGATGGCACCCGAATTGCGCACCGCGAACCGCTCGCCCGCTACGCCGTTGAAATAGGCCTCGCCCGCGATCGCGCCGTAGAGCACGGTGTTGCCGACGATGATGTTCTCGTTCGACGCGCGCGGGGCCTCGGCAGGCTGGCGCACGATGATGCGCCCGCCCGAGAGCCCCTTGCCGACATAGTCGTTGGCATCGCCGACCAGATCGAGCGTCACCCCATGGGCGAGCCACGCGCCGAAGCTCTGTCCGGCAACGCCGGTGAGGTTGATGCGGATCGAGTCGGTCGGCAGGCCCTCGTGCCCGTGCGCCTTGGCGACCTCGCCCGAGAGCATCGCTCCCACGGTGCGGTTGACGTTGCGCACGGCATATTCGAGCTGCACCGGCGCCTTGGTGTCGATCGCCGTGCGGCAATCGGCGATCAGCCGGTTGTCGAGCGCGCCGTCGAGGCCGTGGTCCTGCACGCCGATCTGGCGCAGCGAGGCCCCGTCCTTCAGCGGCACCTGATGGAGGATGCGCGACAGGTCGATGCCCCGCGCCTTCCAGTGGCGCTCCATCCGTCGAGTGTCGAGCCGGTCGACCCGGCCGACCATCTCGGCGACGGTGCGGAAGCCCAGCTCGGCCATGATTGCCCGCAGTTCCTCGGCGACGAAGAACATATAGTTGACCACGTGCTCCGGCTGGCCGGTGAAGCGCGCGCGCAGCACCGGGTCCTGCGTGGCGACGCCGACGGGGCAGGTGTTGAGGTGGCACTTGCGCATCATGATGCACCCCGCAGCGATCAGCGGAGCGGTGGCAAAGCCGAACTCATCCGCACCCAGCAGCGCGCCGATGGCAACGTCGCGGCCGGTGCGCAGGCCGCCGTCGACCTGCACCGCGATCCGCTGGCGCAGATCGTTGAGCAGCAGCGTCTGCTGGGTCTCGGCAAGGCCAATCTCCCATGGCGAGCCCGCATGCGTCAGCGAGGTCAGTGGCGAAGCGCCCGTGCCCCCGTCATAGCCCGCGATGGTGACATGATCCGCGCGCGCCTTGGACACGCCCGCCGCGACCGTGCCGACACCCACTTCGGACACCAGCTTCACGGAAATCCGCGCGACCGGGTTCACGTTCTTGAGGTCGTGGATCAACTGCGCGAGATCCTCGATCGAATAGATGTCGTGGTGCGGCGGCGGGCTGATCAGGCCCACGCCGGGGGTCGAGTGCCGCACCGCGCCGATGCGCTTGTCGACCTTGTGGCCCGGCAGCTGCCCACCTTCGCCGGGCTTTGCGCCCTGCGCCATCTTGATCTGGATATCGTCGGAATTGACGAGGTATTCGGTGGTCACGCCGAAACGTCCGGAAGCGACCTGCTTGATCCGGCTGCGCATCGAATCGCCGTTGGCGAGCGGCTTGAAGCGGAACGGCTCCTCCCCGCCCTCGCCCGTGTTCGAACGCCCGCCGATGCGGTTCATCGCGATCGCCATGGTCGAATGCGCCTCGTGGCTGATCGAGCCGAGGCTCATCGCGCCGGTCGAGAAGCGCTTCACGATTTCGCTGGCGGGTTCGACTTCCGACAGCGGGATCGGCTTGTCGGCCTTCTTGAACTCCAAGAGGCCGCGGATCGTCAGCAGCCGTTCGGACTGCTCGTTGATCGACTTGGCGAATTCCTCGTAATTCTTCGGGTCATTGCCGCGCACCGCGTGCTGGAGCTGGGCGACGTTCTGCGGCGTCCAAGCGTGCTCTTCGCCGCGCAGGCGATACTGGTAGATCCCGCCGACATCGAGCATCCCGTCATAGAGCGGGTTGTCGCCGTAAGCCTGCCCGTGGCGGCGCAGCGCTTCCTCGGCGACTTCGGCAAGGCCGATGCCTTCGATGGTGGTGGCGGTGCCGGTGAAATACTTCTCGACGAAGGCGGAGGACAGCCCCACCGCGTCGAAGATCTGCGCGCCGCAGTACGACTGGTAGGTCGAGATGCCCATCTTGGACATGACCTTGCGGATGCCCTTGCCGATCGCCTTGATGAAGTTCTGCTGCACCTTGTAGGCCGGAAGCTCCGGGTGCCGCTTGGCGCGCAGGGCTTCAAGCGTTTCGAAGGCGAGATAGGGGTTGATCGCCTCGGCGCCGTAGCCCGCGAGCACGCAGAAGTGATGCACTTCGCGCGCCTCCCCCGTCTCGACCACGAGGCCGGTCTGCATCCTCAGGCCCTGGCGGACGAGGTGGTGGTGCACCGCCGCGGTAGCCAGCAGCGCGGGCATCGGCACGCGGGTTTCGCTCTGGCCGCGGTCGCTGAGGACAAGGATGTTGTGATCCTGAAGCACCGCCTCGGTCGCGGCCCAGCACATCTCCTTCAATGCCATTTCAAGGCCTTCGGCCCCGCTCTTGGCGTCCCATGTGATGTCGATCGTGGCGCAGCGGAATGCGCCGTCCAATGCCTCTTCGACCGAGCGGATCTTGGCGAGGTCTTCGTTCGTCAGGATCGGCTGGTCGACCTCGAGGCGCTTGTGCGTCCCGGCATCGCGGCCGAGCAGGTTCGGGCGCGGGCCGATCATGCTGGTGAGGCTCATCACGAGTTCTTCGCGGATCGGATCGATCGGCGGGTTGGTGACCTGCGCGAAGTTCTGCTTGAAATAATCATAGAGCAGCCGCGCGCGGTCCGAGAGCACTGCGATCGGCGTGTCGGTGCCCATCGAGCCGATGGGATCGTCGGCGTCCACCGCCATCGGTTCGAGGAAGCGGGTGATGTCCTCCTGCGTGTAGCCGAAGGCCTGCTGGCGGGTGAGCAGCGTGCCCTCTTCCGCCGGGATCGCGGCGAGTTCGGGCACCACGTCGGTGATGTCTTCCAGCTTGTACTGCGCCTGATGCAGCCACTCGGCATAGGGCTCGGCATTGGCGAGATCGGCCTTGAGCTCGTCATCCTCGATGATGCGGCCCTGTTCGAGGTCGATCAGCAGCATCTTGCCGGGCTGCAAGCGCCACTTGCGCACGATGTCCTCCTCGCGGAAGGGCAGCACGCCGCTTTCCGAGGCGAGGCAGACGATGTCGTCCTTGGTGACGCAGAAGCGCGCAGGGCGCAGGCCATTGCGGTCGAGCGTCGCGCCGATCTGGCGGCCATCGGTGAAGCACACCGAGGCCGGGCCGTCCCACGGCTCCATCAGGGCGGCGTGATATTCGTAGAAAGCGCGCCGCTCGGGCGTCATCAGCGGGTTGCCGGCCCAGGCCTCTGGGATGAGGATCATCATCGCATGGGCGAGGCTGTATCCGCCCGCGATCAGCAGTTCGAGCGCATTGTCGAGGCATGCCGTGTCCGATTGCCCGTGCGGGATAATCGGCCACATCTTGTCGAGATCCGGCCCCAGCAGCTCGCTTTCCATCGTGCGGCGGCGGGCGTTCATCCAGTTGACGTTGCCGCGGACCGTGTTGATCTCGCCATTGTGCGCGATGAAGCGGAACGGGTGGGCGAGGCGCCAGCTGGGGAAGGTGTTGGTCGAGAAACGCTGGTGGACGAGGCCCAGCGCCGAAACGCAGGCCGGATCGCGCAGGTCGTCATAGAAGCTGCCAACCTGCGTCGCCAGCAGCAGCCCCTTGTAGACCACGGTGCGGGTCGAGAAGGACGGGATATAGGTCTCGGTCACCCCCGGAAGGCCGTGCTTCTCAGCGAGCTGCGCGAGCGGGTTCTGCACCTGCTTGCGGATCGTCAGCAGCTTGCGCTCGAAGGCGTCCTGATCGGCGCAGTTCGCCCCGCGCCCAATCACCGCCATCTCGATCACCGGCATCGAGGCGATCACCGCCGCGCCGAGGCCGGCGGGCGTGGTCGGCACCTCGCGCCAGCCGATGAAGCGCTGGCCTTCCTTGGCGGTGAAGGCCTCCATCCGCGCCTTGACGAAGTCGCGCGCGGCCGCGTCCTGCGGCAGGAAGCACATGCCCACGGCATAGTCGCCCGGCTGCGGCAGATCGTGACCTGCGCTGTCCGCCCAGCGGCGAATCAGCGGATCGGGAATCTGGATCAGAATCCCCGCGCCGTCCCCCAGCAGCGGGTCCGCGCCGACCGCGCCGCGGTGGTCGAGCTTCTCGAGAATCTCGAGCGCGCTGGCGATAATGGCATGGCTTTTCTCGCCCTTGATATGCGCAACCATGCCGACGCCGCAGGCGTCATGTTCGTTGGCGGGGTCGTAGAGACCCTGGGCGGAGGGGTAACCCATGCGTCAAGTCCGATCTGTCAGATGCCGAGAGGCGCGAACCTTGTCGCATGATCGCTCATGCAAAGGAACACGCCTCAGGCAGGTCATTCGGGCGCAGCCCGCCCCTTTAGGGGTGACCATTGCCCGTTTTCGGGGCCCTCATGCCGACAGGAAGCGGGTTTGGCAAGGGCTGCGCGCGAAGGAATATTTCTCGCAGACCTATTCAGACTTTAGGTTGATTGCGCCAGGCGCAGGTTCCGGCCCGGTCGGTTGCAGCTTTTGCGCCGATCCTGCGCGCTCACGCGGCGCCGCGGGCGCGCTGGTATTGCGGCTGGAAGCGGATGCGCACGCCGTGGAGGGACTCATCGCGGCGCGGCAGGCGCGGCGCGGGGCGACCCTTGCCGCTCAGTGCCTCGAGCGCCTTCAGGGCTTCGGCCAGCGCCGCCTCGCGCGCCGCGAGATCGCCGGGGCCAAGCGAGCGGCCGGGCGCGTTCTCGCGCACTTCGTGGAGCGCACCGGCGAAGCGTTCGACCATCTCGGCAAGGCTGAGCTCGCTGGCCGGCACCGCGCGCAGGCGGGCGAGCGCGGCCTTGCCCGGCGCAGGCGGCAAGGCCGAGACCTTGGGTTCGGGTGCGGCGGGGCGCTCGGCGACCGGCGCGGCGGGCGCAGCGGCGACGGGTGCGGGCTCGGGCGCGGTATCTTGCGCGGGCGCCGGTTCCTCGACCCACACCGCATTGCGGCCGGGCAGTTCGGCGAATTCGCTGAGGTCGAGTTCGCGCGGGGCGGCAGCGGGCTCGGGCGCCTGTGCCGGCTTGGGCTCTGCAAGATCGGCATCGCGCCACGCGGGCGTCGAGAAAGGCATGGTCTCGACCGGATCGTCGAGCCGCAGCGAACCGAGGTCGCGCGCGGGATTGATCGGGTTCACCTGACGCGCGGCCATCTTGACCACCGAGGGGCCCTTGATGGTGCGACGCGCGCCGACGTGGCGCCAGGCGGCAAAGGCGAACAGCAGGGCGCCGAGCAATCCGCCGGAAATCCACGCGAGCGAGGGCTGCGCCGCCGCGGCCCAGGTGCCGATCAGCGTGCCGTGCAGCATCTCGAGCACCATCGCCTCGGGCAGTACCACCACCACGCCTGCACCCAGCAGCGCGCCCCACAGGCCGAGGAGCGGCGGGAAGGCCCGGTGCGCGGCAAGCGGCAGCCTGGCAGGACGCTTGCGGGCGGGGCCCGGCTTGTGCTTGCCCTTGCTCTGCGCCGACTTGCCCTTGTGCCCCGTTGCCATGCGAAAACTACCCCGTCCGTGCGACAGCGCGCGGCGCGCCGTCCGTATTACCTTGGGCTATCAAGAGATGGTAAACAGAGAGATAACGCCGCGCATTTGCGGCCCAGTCGTGGCGGGTGCGCACATGATCGACCGCGCGCGCCTTCATCGCCTCCCAGTCGCCGCGATTGTCCAGCAGCCGCGCGAGCGCGGCGGCGCAGGCGGCCGGATCGTCGGGGGCGAAGAGCGTGCCCGTGATCCCGTCCTCGATCAGCTCGCGGTGCCCGCCGACGCTCGATGCGGCCACCAGCCGGCGCTGGGCCATCGCTTCCAAGGGCTTCAGGGGGGTTACCAGATCGGTGAGGCGCTGGGCCTTCCTCGGATAGGCGAGCACGTCGACCAGCGAATAGTAGCGCTCGACTGCGGTGTGGGCCACGCGCCCGGTGAAGATCACCGCGTCAGGCTCGGGCAGGCGGGCGGCGGCGGCGCGCCAGCTTTCGGCCATCGGCCCGGCACCCACCAGCAGCAGCCGCGCCTCGGGGTGGGATTGCCGCAGCAGGGGCATGGCGGCGATCAGGTCGTCGACGCCCTCATAGGCATAGAAGCTGCCGATATAGCCGATCACCGGAGCCCCCGGCGCAATGCCGAGATCGCGCGCAAGGTTCTCGTCGCGCGGGGGCGGATCGCCGAAGAGCCCCAAATCGACCCCGTTGGGCATGACATTGATGCGCCCCTCGGGAATGCCGCGCGCCGCCAGATCGTCCTTGAGGCCGTGGCAGATCGTGAACAGCGCATCCGCCGCGCGCGCCACGCGGGTCTCGAGCGCGCGGGTCAGGCGGTATTTGAGATTGCCCTCGGTGCCCGAAAGGTTGCCGACCGCGGCGTCCTCCCAGAAGGCGCGGATCTCGTAGACGAAGGGCACGCCCAGCGCCCGCGCTGCACGCTCGGCCGCCGCGCCGCACAGGGCGGGCGAATGGGCGTGGATGATGTCGGGGCGCCATTCGTCGGCCAGAGCGATGATCGCCGCGGTGAGCGCCTCGATCTCGCCCAGCTCGCGCAAGGCGGGAGGGCCCGAGGGGGTGCCGGGGGTGCGGTGGAAGATGAGCCCGTCGGCCTCCTCGGTCGCAGGCCCGCCGGGGGCTTCAAGATTGTGCCGCTGCCCGGTGATCCCGCGCACTTCCAGCCCGTGGCCCTCCTGCGCTTTCAGAATGGCACGCGTGCGGAAGGTATAGCCACTGTGAAGCGGCAGCGAGTGGTCGAGGACGTGAAGGACGCGGGTCATGGCCCGACGCTCTATCGCAGGCGTGCTTAACGCGGCGTCAACTGGCTAGGAGTAAGGCTCCCCCATGACGCCAGCGGAACCCGCCTGAGAGATGATCGACACCTTCGCCCTTGCCCTCGGCCATGGCCTGCTCGCGGTCGCCCTGATGCGGCTGGTGATGCGCGAGGGGCTCGATGTCGATCCGCTGCTCGAGGAGATCAAGTCCGAGACCGCCGGCAACCGCAAGGCCGCCAGCGTCTCGGGCCGCAACGAGGCGCGCCGCGCGCGCAGCGGGCAGGCGGCAGACAGCGACGAGGCGGCGCAGTGAAGGACCTCTTCTTCCTCGTATTCATCGCATACGTGATGCTGCTCGGCCTCAGGCGCCCGTTCCTTTGGGTGCTTCTCTATATCTATATCGACATCCTCTCGCCCCAGCGGATCGGCTATTCGATCATCACCACCCTGCCGCTGTCGCTGATCGCCTTTGCCGCGGCCTTCGGGGGGTGGCTCGCGATCGACCGCAAGGAGGGCGCGCGCTTCACCCTGCGGCAGGGGCTGATGCTGGCGCTGCTCGGCTATTGCTGGTGGACCACCGGCAATGCCGATTTCCCCGAGGAGGCGCTGACCAAGTGGGACTGGGTGTGGAAGGCGCTGCTCTTCGCGATCTTCCTCCCCCTCACCTTGACCACCCGCGCGCGGATCGAGGGGCTGGCGCTCTCGCTGGTGCTGAGCGTGGCGATGATCGTCATCGCGACGGGATTGAAGGTGGTGACCGGCGGGGGCGGCTATGGCGAGCTCAATTTCTTCGTCGACGACAACTCGGGTATCTACGAAAGCTCAACGCTGGCGACCGTGGCGATCGGGCTGATCCCCCTGCTGTGGTGGCTGGTGAAGCACGGCACGGTCTTCCCGAAGCACTGGACGGTGACGCTATTCGCCGCCGCGCTGACCTTCGCCGCGCTGCTGGTGCCGATCGGGACCGAGGCACGCACGGGACTCCTGTGCATCGCCGCGCTCGCCGTGCTGATGCTCCGCTACACCAAGCGCCGCCTGCTGTTCATCGCGGGAGCCGGGGTGCTCGGGCTGACCGCCCTGCCCTTCCTGCCGCAATCCTATTACGACCGCATGGCGACCATCGCCGAGCCGGGCGGCGACGAGAGCGCCTCGACCCGCGTGGCGGTGTGGAACTGGACGCTCGATTATGTCCAGACCAAGCCGCTGGGCGGCGGGTTCGATGCCTATCGCTCGAACAGGTTCACCTACACCATGCCGGTCAAGAAGACCGAGGGGAACACCACCACCATCGAATACACCGAGGTCGAGGACAAGGCGCGCGCCTACCATTCCTCGGTGTTCGAGATGCTCGGCGAACAGGGCTGGCCGGGGCTCGGCCTGTGGCTGCTGCTGCACCTTGTCGGCCTGTGGCAGATGGAGCGGATCCAGCGCCGCTGGAAGGCGGCCGGGGAGGAGACCACCCGCTGGATCGCGCCGCTTGCCGCCGCGCTCCAGATGGGGGCGGTGATCTACCTCGTCGGGGCGCTGTTCCAGGGGATCGCCTATCAGCCGGTGATGCTGATGCTGGTGGGCCTCCAGATCGGGCTCAACACCTATTGCCTGCGGATCGATTCGGCGCGGGCGAGTTTGGCCCGCAGCGCCTCGCGCCGCGCTGCGGCGAATGGCCAGATGCACGGTGCCGTAGCGGCATAGTTCTGGCCGTTGCGCTCCCCTCTCGCTTGCGCCATGAAGCGCCGCGCAAGGCAAGCGAGGGCGGCCCCGGATCGGGCGCCTCGCACACAAGAGGAGGAGCCCCGATGAACGCACAGGATTTGGCCGCCAAGGTCGGCGAAGTGATCGGCACCAGCGACTGGGCCGAAATGAGCCAGGAACGCATCAACCAGTTCGCCGAGGCGACCGGTGACCACCAGTTCATCCACGTCAACGAAGAGATGGCGAAGATGACCCCCTTCGGCGGCACGATCGCGCATGGCTTCCTGACGCTCTCGATGATCCCCTATCTCGGCGCCCAGGGCGGCGCGCCGCGCGTCGATGGGGTGAAGATGGGCGTCAACTACGGCGGCAACAAGACCCGCTTCATCGCCCCCGTGCGCGCCGGCAAGCGCATCCGCGGGCACTGGAAGCTGCTCGAAATGGTCGAGAAGCGCCCCGGCCAGTGGCAGCAGACCTGCGAGATCACGATCGAGATCGAAGGCGAGGACAAGCCCGCCCTCATGTGCGAGTGGATCACGCAATACTTCGTCTGATTTTGCGCCCTAACGTCGCCCCGGCGAAAGCCGGGGCCGCTGGCCGCACCCGCCGGCCTTCCAGATAATCAAGGATACCCCCAACATGGCCCGTGACGCCGTCATCGTTTCCACCGCCCGCACCCCCATCGGCCGCGCCTACAAGGGCGCCTTCAACGCCACGCCCGGGCCGACGCTCGGCGCCCTCTCCCTCGCCCCCGCGATCGAACGCGCCGGGATCGAAGCCGGCCAGATCGACGACGTGGTGTGGGGCACCGTCCTCACGCAGGGCACCCAGGCCGGCAACATCGCCCGCCAGGTCGCGCTGCGCGCCGGTTGCCCCGTGGGCGTCAGCGGCCAGACCATCGACCGCCAGTGCTCCAGCGGCCTGATGGCGATTGCCACCGCCGCCAAGCAGATCATCGTCGACAACATGGATATCGTTGTCGGCGGCGGTCAGGATTCGACCAGCCTCGTCCAGACCCCCGAGATGCGCGTTGCGCCCGACCGCTCGCTGATCGCGATGCACAAGGACGTCTACATGCCGATGCTCGGCACCGCCGAGACCGTCGCCAAGCGCTACAACATCAGCCGCGAGGCGCAGGACGAATACGCCTACCAGTCGCAGATGCGCACCGCGCAGGCGCAGGCCGAGGGGCGTCTGGATGCCGAGATCGTCCCCGTCACCGTCACCATGAACGTGGTCGACAAGGAGACGAAGGAAGTCTCGCAGAAGGAAGTGACCGTCACCAAGGACGAAGGCAACCGTCCCGAGACCACGCTTGAGGGCCTCCAGAGCCTCAACCCGGTGATGGGCCCGGGCATGAACATCACCGCGGGCAACGCCTCGCAGCTGTCGGACGGTTCCTCGGCGAGCGTGCTGATGGAAGCCAAGATCGCCGAACAGCGCGGGCTTCAGCCGCTCGGCCGCTATGTCGGCATGGCGGTCGCGGGCACCGAGCCCGACGAGATGGGCATCGGCCCGGTCTTCGCGATCCCGAAGCTGCTCAAGCAGACCGGCCTCAAGATGGACGACATCGGCCTTTGGGAACTGAACGAGGCCTTCGCGGTGCAGGTGCTCTACTGCCGCGACACGCTCGGCATCCCCAACGACATCCTCAACGTCAGCGGCGGCTCGATCTCGATCGGCCACCCCTACGGCATGACCGGCGCGCGCTGCACCGGCCACGCGCTGATCGAAGGCAAGCGCCGCGGCGCCAAGTATGTCGTCGTCACCATGTGCGTTGGCGGCGGCATGGGTGCAGCTGGTCTCTTCGAGGTTTTCTAAGCGGAACTTTTCCCCCGCGTCGGCGCTAGCGCCTGTCCCGTTCACAGGAGACAGGCATGGCGACCGACGCGGAAATCCGTTCGAAATTCTGGAAAGCGCTGAAAAGCGACATGACGATGTTCCTCGGCCTCGCCGAGGGTGAGGACGGCCACGCCCGTCCGATGACCGCGCAGCTCGAGGACGAGCTCTACGAAGGCGGCGAATACCACGGCCCGCTGTGGTTCTTCACCTCCACCGACAACCACCTCTATCGCGGTATCCAACAGGCCGAACTTGGCGATGGGCAGCCGCGCGCCATGGCGCATTTCGCCTCCAAGGGGCATGACGTCTGGGCGACGGTCCACGGCGGGCTCTCCACCACCCGCGACCGCGCGACCATCGACCGGCTCTGGAACCGCTTCGTCGCGGCCTGGTACGAGGGCAAGGACGATCCGAAGATCGCGCTCATCCGCCTCGACCCCGAAGACGCCGAGATCTGGATCGACGCCTCCTCGCTGGTCGCAGGCATCAAGATGCTGATCGGGATCGACCCCAAACAGGACTACAAGGACAAGGTCGCCGAGGTACGGCTGTAACGCCGTAAGCGAGCCGGGAGGAGCACGCGCCCCTCCCGGCTTGCGATTGCCGCCTTAGAACTCGACGCTCACGCGCCCGTAGAGGAAGCGCCCGCTGAAGCCAAAGGGCGACTGCGAGGAATAGGGCAGAAACGCCTGATTCTGGCCGAAATTGAACCCGCCGACGACGCCGAAGGGCAGACGGTCGGGATATTCGTCGAACAGGTTGTTCGCGCCCACGGCCAGTTGGATGCGCTCCATCAGCGTGTAGCGCGCTTCCAGATCGACCACCCACTTGGGCGTGAGCGTCACGTCGCCCGGGGCGGCGCCCTTGGCGATCGACAGGTCGTTGTTCGAACCGATCGGCAGGAACACCGAACCGAAGCGGTTGGCGCGCAAGCTCGCGCCGAAGGGCGCCAGCTCCCAGTCGAGCCCGAGGTTGAGCTTGTTGGCCGGCTGCCCGTCGGTCAGGCGGAAGCTTTCCGGCCGGGCGAACAGGCGCTGGGCGTTGAAGCCCGAGAAGGTCCGGCGGTCGGTGATGCTGGTATCGTTGACGTTGAAGCCCGCGGTCAGCGTGAAGCGGCCCGCGCCGAAATCGGGCACGCGGTAGCTCGCGACGATATCGAGACCCTCGGTGCGGGTGTCGATGCCGTTGATGAAGAACCGCGCCGAGCTGCCGACCACGCCCGCCGCCTGGAGCAGCGCGACCACGTCGGCGCCTTGCAGGTTCTCGGTCAGCACGATGCGGTCGTTGATCTTGATGTTGTAGTAATCGACCGTGAGGCTCAGCCCCTCGACCATCGTGAACACCACGCCGCCGCTGAGGTTGACCGATTCCTCGGGCTCGAGCGGCTGCGCGCCCAGCGCGATGGCGATCGGCGAATTGACCGGGAAGGTGCCGATCTCGATCAGGCCCACGCCGGGGACGTTGTTGGTCGAGGTGGTGGAGAAGAATTGCTGCGCCATCCCTGGCGCGCGGAAGCCGGTCGAGGCCGCACCGCGGAAGGCCAGCCCTTCGACCGGCTCGAAACGCGCCGCGATCTTGCCGTTCAGCGTGTCGCCGAAGTCCGAGAAGTGCTCGTAACGCCCGGCGATCTGCACGTTGAACATGTCCGACAGATCGGTGTCGAGTTCGGCATAGGCGGCAAAGCTGTCACGCGAGGCGTCAACCTCGGTCGAAGGCTGGAAGCCGGGGAACACCTGCGCGCCGGGCGCGGCGTTGTTCGTGAAGAAGAACGGCCCGGCAATCCAGCTCGCGGTTTCGCCCGGCACGATCTTGTAGTTCTCGTTGCGCCACTCGCCCCCGAAGGCGATCGAGGTCTCGCCGATGCCGAGGTCGATGTCGCGTTGGGCGTCGAAATTGACCGCGGTCTGACCCGAACGCAGGCCCCCGGCATCGAATTCGGTCGGGCTCACCAGCCCACCGAGCGAGGCGTTCCAGCTGTTCGACACGCCGTAATCGAGGCGGTTGCTGCCGTAGCCGATCGAGAGGTCGAGGTTCCAGCCCCCGGTCTCGCCGCGGATCCCGGCGGTGAGCGCGATGTCCTCGATGTCGGAATCGATCTGCGGCAGGAAGCCGTCGGGATAGAACGGCGCGCCGCCATTGGCGAAGTCGCGGTTGCGCGCGTCGTTCGGGCGGCGGAAGAAGCCGGTGCCGTTGGCCTTGCGGTTGCCGTAGCTGCCGAAGGCGTAGAGCTCAAAGCTTTCGCTCACGTCGATCCCGGTGTTGACGAAGAGGTTCACGTCCTCGGACTTGCCGTCGCCGAAGCGGTGGTTGTAGCGGTTCGCGGTGGTCTCGCGCACGTCGCCGATGCCGGCATACTGGCGGCGGATGTCGGGGCCCGAACGGTTGGTCGGGTCGCGGTCCTTGTATTCGGCGGTGATGTTGATGAAGCCGCTGTCGCCCAGCGGCAGGCCGTAATTGGCCGCGAAGGTGATGGTGTCGCCGTCGCGGCGCTTGCGGTCCTCGCCGGTGTAGGTGATCACCGGATCATCGCTCGCCCCCGTGGTGGGCGCGACGCTGCGGACCTGGGCGACGTCCTCCATCGTGGTGATGTACTTGCCGTAGGTCACCTGCGCGCGGCCGCCCTGCCCCTTGCGCAGCTGGATGTTGATCACCCCCGCGATCGCGTCAGAGCCATATTGCGAGGCCGCCCCGTCGCGCAGCACTTCGATGCGGTCGATCGCGAGCGGGGGGATGGTGTTCATGTCGACCCCGGTCGAGCCGCGGCCGATCGAGCCGTTGAGGTTGAGCAGCGCGCTCGAATGGCGGCGCTTGCCATTGACCAGCACCAGCACCTGATCGGGCGCGAGGCCGCGCAGGGTGGCCGGGCGCAGCGAATCGGTGCCGTCAGTCAGCGAGGGCTGCGGGAAGTTGAACGAGGGCACGAGGTTGTTGAGCAGCCGGTTGGTCTCGGTCACGCCCTGGTTGAGCAGCGCCTCGGAACCGATGACGTCGATCGGAACGGTGCTTTCGGAGACGGTGCGGTCGGTGCGGCGGGTGCCGGTGACGATGATCGGATCACCCTGCGCGGCCTCGGCCTCGGCGTCGGCGGAGGCGACCTCGTCCTGCGCGAAGGCAGTGTGCGAGACGCAGCCCAGCGCGAGGGCCATAAGAGCGGTGCCGGTGGAGAAAGTGGTGCGACGAGCCATTGTTGTTGCTTCCTCGGTGTCAGAGAGGTTGATGACACCAGAAAGCTATCGGCAAGCGGCCCGAAGCGTAAGAAAATTGCCCCGCAAGGCAGGGCTTCTTGTCATTCCTGTGGCATTTTTGCGACAAATGCGCGCCATTGTGGCCGCCCCGCCACGCAGGCGGAGCGGCCAAAAGGATCAGCGCAGGCTCACCACGTTGTCGGTCGCCTCGCGAACGCGGGTGCCGTTGAACAGGCTCATCATCGGCTCGTCCTGCACGGTGACGGCCACCGCATTGCCATAGCCGTTGAAGCCGGTCTTCATCGCCGCGCCGTAGGCCCCGAGCATCCCGATCTCGATATAGTCGCCCGCCTGAATGTCCGCCGGCAGCCGGAACGGGCCCTTCATGTAGTCGGCATCGTCGCAGGTCGGCCCGTAGAAGGCGAAGTCCTCGTCTTCCTCGATCAGATCGTCCTCGAGCGCGCGCACCGGGAAGCGCCACGCGACGTGGGCGGCATCGTAGAGCGCGCCATAGGCACCGTCGTTGATGTAGAGTTCCTCGTCGCGGCGCTTGTTCACCTGCACGATCATCGAGGAATACTCGGCCGACAGCGCACGGCCGGGTTCGCACCACAGCTCGGCGTTGTAGGCGACGGGCAGCGCCTCGAAGTGCTTGGCGATGATCGCGAAGTAATCTTCCATCGGCGGCGGCTCGAGCCCCGGATAGGCGCTCGGGAAGCCCCCGCCGACGTCGATCATGTCGATCACGACCGACGCCTCGGCGATCGCCGCGCGGGTGCGGTCGAGGGCCTGGACGAAGGCGAACGGGGTCATCGCCTGGCTGCCGACGTGGAAGCACACGCCCAGCCAGTCGCAATGCTGGCGGGCCTGCTGGAGCAGCTGCGGGGCTTCGATCAGGTCGCAACCGAACTTCGACGCGAGGCTCAGCTCCGAATACTCCGAGGACACGCGCAGCCGCACGCACAGGCGCAGGTCGCGCGGTGCCTCGCCGGTCGCAGGATCGGTGCAGGCCGCGACGATCTTCCCCAGCTCCTCGTAGGTGTCGAGGCTGAAGGTGCGCACGCCGTGCTCGAAATAGGCCTCGCGGATCGCCTGCGGGGTCTTCACCGGGTGCATGAAGCACAGCACGGCCTCGGGCAGGATGCCGCGCACCAGCCGCACCTCGGTGATCGAGGCGACGTCATAGTGGGTGACACCGGCGCTCCACAGCACCTCGATCAGATCGGGCGCGGGGTTGGCCTTGACCGCATAGAGCACCTTGCCCGGAAACTTCTCGACGAAGAAACGGGCGGCGCGCCGCGCGGCGTGCGGGCGGTTGAGGATGACGGGTTCGTCCGGACGGAGGTCGCGGACTACAGCCAGTGCGTCAGGGTAGATGTGCAACTCAAGGGACCCCCAAAACGGTTCTGTTGAACCATAAAACGACAAGCTGCCTTGCGGTTTGGAAGTCCCCTTGGGGCAGCGGAAGCGCGCAGATAGGGCTTTGGGGGGGGAATGCAAACGAAAAATGCGTGCCCGGGGGCCGAAATGTTACTTTTCGAAGACAGCGCCGCAAACACGACCGGAATGTGACGGAAATCCGCGAATTTTACGGCAAAACCCCCATGCGATCAGAAGCCGATCTTGGGCACCTGATCGACCGTCCCCTGCTCGCTCGCGTCGAGCCGGTGGAAATCGGCCTCGGCGAATCCGAGCATTCCGGCAAACAGCACCGCCGGGAAGGATTCGCGCGCGGCGTTGAAGCGGGCGACCGCGGCGTTGAGGGCACGGCGCGCGGCGGCAAGCTTGTCCTCGACATCGGCGAGCTCGCCCTGGAGCGACTGGAAATTGGCGCTCGCCTTCAAGTCGGGATAGGCCTCGCCCAGCGCCAGCAGATTGCCGAGCGCGCTCTTCAGCTGCTGCTCGCTGCCCGAGGACGGCGCGCCGCTGGCCGCAGCATTGCGCGCCGCGATCACCGCCTCGAAGGTCGCCGATTCGTGCCCGGCATAGCCCTTCACCGTCTCGACCAGATTGGGGATCAGGTCATGCCGCTGGCGCAGCTGCGCGTCGATATCCGCGACGCCCTGCCGCACGCTCTGCCTGAGGCCCACGAGCTTGTTGTAGATGCCGATCAGCACCAGCAGCGCGACGCCAAGAACAGCGAGAATTACGAACCAGCCCATATTGCCTCCCCAAGCAGAGCAACGCTTGTCAACGGCGCCCCGCATAGAGCATATTCGTTAAGGGAGAGGTGTTAATAACAAAAAATGGCGGGAAGCTTGGGATTGGATATCAACGCCCTGATGCAGGGCGGCCTGGCGGATTGGCTCGCCGGCCAGAACGAGATGCGCGAAAGCGCGAAGAAGCAGGCCACGAGCCGCTGGGTCTGGGGCGCGGTGATCCTGATGCCGGTGCTCGCTTTCGTGTGGTTCAGCCCTGTGCCGACGCAGTTGTCGATGGTGCTGACCGCCGGGGGCATCGCGGGCACGGCATATTGGGGATATCGCCCGATCGCTGCCGCGACGCAGGCGATCAAGACCGGGATCAACTCCGCCATCGCAGCAAGCTACGGCCTCACCTATGCCGCCGAGGTCGAGCCCGGCCCCGAGTTCGAGGCAGCGCGCACCTATGGTCTGCTGCCCTCCTACGACCGCTCGGACTTCGAGGACCGCTGGCACGGCGCGCTCGAGGGGCATGATTTCGACCTTTATGAATGCCATCTCGAGGAACAGCGCGGGTCGGGCAAGAACCGGCGCTGGGTGACGGTGTTCCGCGGGCCGATCATCCGCATGGGTTTCGGCCGCAGCTTCCATTCCACCACGCTGCTCGAACGCGCGGGCAAGCACCGCAAGTGGATGGGGCTCGGCGGGGCGAGCGATCACGTCAGCTTCGAGGGCCACCGCCTCGACCGTGTCGATCAGGTCCACCCGGCATTCGGCGAGACCTTCGCGCTCTATTCCGACGATCAGGTCGAGGCGCGCGTGCTGGTGCATCCGAGCTATGTCGAGCATCTCCTGCGGCTCGAGAACGCCTTCGACGCGCGCGAGCTGCGCGCGCTGTTCTCGCGCGGCGAGGTGATCATCGCGATCGAGGCGGGCGACCTGTTCGAGAGCGGCGGGATGGACGCCGCCCGCGATCACGAGAACGCCGCCCGCGCCGCGCGCCAGTTCGCCGCGATGGCGGGCCTCGCGCTGGCGATCAACCAGAACGAGCGCGGGCGGGTGCTGCAGGATCGGCCCGAGGTTTCGGGCGACCTTTAGGCTCTATTCCGCCGCCGGTTCCTCGCCCGCCGCCATCGCATAGGCATCGCCCACGAGGCCGAGCAGCACGTCCACATTGGCGCTGATATTGCCCATCGTCACACCCTTATCGAGGACGTGGTAGCGGGTGAAGATCAGCGACTTCTCGGTGAAGTCGGCGGTCGTGCCGATCGCGGCCAGATCGTCATTGGCCTTGGCGAGGGTCTGGTAGGTGGTGGTCGCGGGCAGGTCGTAGCGCGCCTGCATCATGACGCCCTGGCAGCCCGGAACGCCCTTCACGTCGCAGGCGGTGCCGAACAGGAGGTAGATGATCCCGTCCTCACTCTCTGCGGCGAGATAGGTCTCGCCCGGCTTGCCGGTTTCCTTGATCGTGTGACCGAGCGATTTGACGATCGCCTCCAGATCGGCCTGCTTGACCGACATGACGACGCGCTTGGCATCATAGCTCTGCGCCGCCACGGGCGCGGCCGCCCCCGCCATGGCGAGTGCTGCGGCGATGGTCAGAAATCTTGTCATAGGCGTGTCCCCCCTCATCCGGCCGCTCAACTCAGCCGGTCACGGAAATCCTCGTAATCGAAGCGCTTGATGCAGTCGAGCGCGTCGGTCTCGCTGTCCCACATCCAGATGCTCGGCAGCGCGACGCCGTTGAAGGTGTTGGTCTTGACCATCGAGTAATGCGCCTGGTCGAGGAAAGCGAAACGCGCGCCGGGTTCGGCGGCGACCGGCAGGCGGTAGTCGCCGATCACGTCGCCCGCAAGGCAGGAGGGCCCGCCGAGGCGGATCGGGATCATGTCCTCGTCCGTGAGCTCGCCCAGCATCGCGGGGCGATAGGGCGCCTCGAGCACGTCGGGCATGTGACAGGTCGCCGAGATGTCGGTGATCCCCACCGGCATCTCGTTGAAATGGGTGTCGAGCAGCGTGCCGACGAGAATGCCCGCATCGAGCGCGACCGCCTCGCCGGGCTCGAGGATGATCTGGCAGCCGGTGTCGGCGGCGGCATCCTTGAGGAATTCGACCAGTTCCTCGCGCTGGTAATCGGCGCGGGTGATGTGGTGGCCGCCGCCCATGTTGATCCACTTGAGCTGGTCGAAGAAGGGCTCGATCACGTCGAACACCCGGTCCCACGTGGCCTTCAGCGGCTCGAAATCCTGTTCGCACAGATTGTGGAAGTGGATGCCCTCCACCCCCTCCATGTGCTCTTCGGTGAGCTGGTCGAGCGGGAAGCCCAATCGCGATCCGGGTGCCGAGGGGTCATACTTGGCGACCTCGCCCGTGGGCACCTGCGGGTTGATCCTGAGACCCACGCTGACGGGCGCGCCGTTGGCGGCGGCGTTGTCGAGGATCAACCGCGCGCGCTGGTGCTGGTAGGGCGAGTTGAAGATCACGTGGTCCGAGAGGCGGCAGATCTCCTCAAGCTCCTCGGGTTTGAAGGCGGCGGAGTAGGTGGCGATCTCGCCGTCGTAGAATTCGCTCGCGAGCCGCGCTTCCCACAGGCCGGAGGTCGAAACCCCGTCGAGATATTCCCCGATGATCGGCGCGGCCGACCACATCGAGAACGCCTTCAATGCGGCAAAGACCTTGATGTCCGCGCCTTCCGCCGCCGCGGCATCGCGCACCGCCGCCAGCACGCGGCAATTCTCGCGCAGCTTCGCGGCGTCGACCACGAAGGCGGGGCTGTCGACGCGCGACAGATCGAAATGGGCAAAGGCCCCGGGATCACCGGCCTTGGTCTGCATGATTACTTGTCCGAAGTGGCAGGAAGAGAAAGGCGCACGACGCGTCCGCCATTGACGTCGGTGACGTAGATATGGCCGTCCGCGCTGATCGCAAGGTCGTGGCCGAGGCTGGCGTCCTCGCCGGGGAGGCTGATGTCGTAGGAGGCCTCGACTGTCCCGTCGGCGGCATAGATGCGCAGGATCGCGCCATTGCGGTCGGCCCCGTCGCGACCCTCGACCGCGAGCAGCCGCCCCCCGCCCAGAGGTTTGATCGCGTAGGTGTGGTTGCCCGCCGGGGAGGCCCAGCTGGCGACCTCCTTGCCGTCATGCCCATAGACCGCGATCCGCGCGTGCTCGCGGTCGGCGACGTAGATGTGCCTGTCATCGACCGCGACCGCGTGGGCGACCTTGAAGTCGCCCCAGTCGCGCAGGAATTGCCCCTCGGAGGAGAACTCGGCGACCCGTGTGTTGACGTAGCCGTCTGCGATCAGCACGCGCTTGCCGAGGAAAGCGACGTCGGCGGGGCGACCGAAGTGGGAGGCGTCCTGCTTGGTCACCCCCTGCTCGCCGAGGGTAAGTTCCAGCGTGCCCTCGGGCGAGAAGCGCATCACCTGCTCGCGCGCGACGTCGGTGATCCAGACCTTGCCGTCGGGGTCGATCGAGATGCCGTGCGGCATGACGAACTGCCCTGCCCCCCACTGGGCGAGCAATTTGCCCTCGGGCGAGAACTTGAACACCGTGGGTTCGGGGATCGGATCCTCGGGGAACGGCTCGGCCCACTTGCGCCCGGCGCGGTGGAGCACCCAGACATTGCCCTCGGCGTCGACATCGACCGCGCTGACCTCGCCAAACTTCGCGCCTGCGGGGATGGTCGGCCAGCCGGCATCGACCGCAAGGCTTGGCACTTCTTCACGCGGCGGGAGAGCGGCGTCGCAGCCCGCCAAAGCCAGCGCAAAGGCCGCGAGACTCGCCCCCCATGCGCGCATCAGAAGGAAACCGGGCCGTCCAGCTCCTCGACCGTCCACGGCAGGCCGTGTTCGTTGAGCATCGCCATGAAGGGATCGGGATCGAGCTGTTCGATGTTGAACACGCCCTCACCCTGCCATTCGCCCTTCACCATCATCGCCGCGCCGATCATGGCAGGAACGCCGGTGGTGTAGCTGACCGCCTGGTTGCCGGTCTCCTCGTAAGCTGCCTCGTGCGAGCAGATGTTCTTGATGTAGAACGTCTTCTCGCCGCTGCCGTCGAGCGCTTCGCCGGTCGCGATCACGCCGATGTTGGTGTTCCCCTTGGTGGTCTCGCCCAGCGTCTCCGGCTTGGGGAGCACCGCCGCCAAGAATTGCAGCGGGATGATGTCCTTGCCTTGATACTTCACCGGCTCGATGCTCGTCATGCCGACGTTCTGGAGCACGGTGAGGTGGGTGATGTACTGATCGCCGAAGGTCATCCAGAACCGCGCGCGCTCGAGTTCGGGGACGAACTTGGCGAGGCTTTCCAGCTCCTCGTGGTACATCAGGTACATGTTCTTGGGGCCGACCGCCTCGAAATCGAAGCCGACCTTGGTGGACATGGCGGGGGTCTCGACCCACTCGCCGTTCTCCCAGTGGCGCGCGGGGGCGGTCACTTCGCGGATGTTGATTTCCGGGTTGAAGTTGGTCGCGAAATGCTGGCCGTGGTCACCGCCGTTGCAGTCCAGAATATCGAGCTGGCGGATGGTCTTCAATTTGTGCTTCTTGAGCCACATGGTGAAGACGCTGGTGACGCCTGGATCGAAGCCGCTGCCGAGCAGCGCCATCAGGCCTGCGTCCTTGTAGCGCTCCTGATAGGCCCACTGCCACTTGTATTCGAACTTCGCCTCGTCCTTGGGCTCGTAATTGGCGGTGTCGAGGTAATCGACTCCCGCTTCGAGGCAGGCGTCCATGATCGGCAGGTCCTGATAGGGGAGCGCCAGGTTGACCACGAGGCCTGCGCCGGTCTCGCGGATCAGGCGGACCATTGCGGGGACTTCCTCGGCGTCGATCTCGTAGGTGGCGATGTCGCGCCCGCAGCGCTCCTTGACGCTGGCGGCGATGGCGTCGCACTTCGATTTGGTGCGGCTGGCCAAGTGGATTTCGGGGAAGATATCGGGGTTGAACGCCATCTTGTGGACGCAGACCGAACTCACCCCACCCGCACCGATGACCAGAACGGTGCTGTTGTTTGCTGCCGACATGAGAGGAACCTTTCGTAGAGCGATGCGAATCTTGCGCGCGCCCTACCCCAACGCACTCCGCGCTACAAATGATCCGCATTTCCTACAGGCGCGTGATTTGCCATAGGAGAGGCATGACAAGTTTATGCTGCCATTTCCCGAGCCGCCAACCGCAAGAGAGAAGCCGCGCGCGGGGAGCCTTTTTCTCCTCCTGGACAGTGTCTCATGTGTCTCCAACAGACAGGTTGCCGCTGCCGTGACTGAACGCACCCCCACCCGCGAGGGCGTGATCGCGGCGGCCGAGTCGGTCGCGGCCATCCTGCCCCCTACCCCGCTCCTGCCCGTCACCATCGGCGGCGTGCAGGCATGGGTGAAGGCCGAGACGCTGCAACCGATCGGCTCGTTCAAGATCAGGGGCGCATGGTGGCGCCTCTCCAACCTCACGCCCGAGGAGCGGCGTGCGGGGGTGGTGGCGGTGTCATCGGGCAACCATGCGCAGGGCGTGGCGTGGTCGGGACGCAGGCTCGGCGTGCCGGCGACCATCGTGATGCCGCACGACGCGCCGGAGGTGAAGCTCGCCAACACCAAGGCGCTCGGCGCCGAGGTTGTGCTCTACCAGCGCCCCGGAGAGGACCGCGATGCGGTCGCCGCCAGGCTCATCCAAGAGCGCGGCGGCACGCTCGTCCATGCCTTCGGCGATCCGTGGGTGATCGAGGGCCAAGGCAGCGCCGCAATCGAGATCGCCGCGCAGCTCGGCCGCGCGCCTTCGCGCATTGTCGCCTGCTGCGGCGGCGGCGGGCTGACCGCGGGGCTGGCGCTAGGCGCGCCCGACAGCGCTGTGCATCCCGTCGAGCCGGTCGGCTGGGACATGGTGGGCCAGGCGATGGCCAAGGGCGAGCTGGTCCACGCCGCGCCGGATGCACCCAAGACGATCTGCGACGCGCTCCAGCCCAATGTCACCAAGGCCCTCAACCTCGGCCTCCTCAAGGGCCGCGCCGAGCCCGGCGTCACCGTCACCGACGACGAGGTGCGCGCCGCCCAGCGCTTCGCCTTTGCCGAGCTGCGCCTCGTGGTCGAACCCGGCGGCGCGGCAGCGCTCGCGGCGGCGCTGGCGGGCAAGGTGCCTCTCGACGCGGACACCGTCATCATGCTCACCGGCGGCAATGCCGATCCGGCCGCCTATGCCGCTACCATTGCAGGCTCGACATAGAGCTGTGGAAACCGTCACATTGACGAAACGCAGCGCGAATACGACAACAGCTTGACGTAACGGCAAGGACCCCCTCCCCCATGGCTACCCAGGCAAAGCGGATCATCGAAGAAGCGGTGATCCGCAAGGATGCAAAGGTCGGCGACAAGCTGCTCGACAAGGCGTTCGCGCTCGCCTTCAAGGGGCTGGTCTATGCCCAGATCTGGGAAGACCCGGTGGTCGACATGGAGGGTCTCGACATCCAGCCCGACAGCCGCGTGATGTGCATCGCGTCAGGATCGTGCAACGCGCTGTCCTACCTTACCGCGAACCCCGAGAGCGTCACCGCGGTCGACTTGAACCGCGCGCATGTGGCACTGGGCAAGCTCAAGATCGCGGCGATCCGCCACCTGCCGAACTACGAGCGCTTCCACCGCTTCTTCGCCCATGCCGACCACAAGGAGAACGCGGCGGTCTACAAGACCATGATCGCCCCGCATCTCGACGCGGAGAGCCGCGCCTATTGGGAAAAGCGCGACATCCGCGGGCGGCGGCGGATCAGCTACTTCACCAAGGGCATCTACCGGCAGGGATTGCTCGGCAATTTCATCGGCCTGGCGCACGTCTTTGCCAAGCTCTACAAGATCGATCTCGGCAAGCTGCTCGAAGCGCAGACGCTCGAGGAACAGCGCGCGGTGTTCGAACGCGAGCTTGCGCCGGTGTTCGAGAAGAAGTTCATCCGCTGGCTCACCGACCAGCCCGCCTCGCTGTTCGGCCTCGGCATTCCGCCCGCGCAGTTCGAGCACCTCGCGGGTGACGAGCGCATGGCCGAGGTGCTGCGCCGCCGGCTCGAGAAGCTCGCCTGCGACTTCGAGGTCAAGGACAACTACTTCGCCTGGCAGGCCTTCGGGCGCGGCTACAACCGCTCGGAGAACGCGGCGCTGCCGCCCTATCTCCAGCGCGCCAACTGGGAAGCGATGCGCGAGCGGATCCACCGGCTCGACGTCACCCGTGCCAACATGGTCGACTGGATCGGCAGCCGCGAGGAGGCGAGCATGGACCGCTTCGTGCTGCTCGACGCGCAGGACTGGATGAACAACCAGCAATTGGACGGCTTGTGGAGCCGCATCACCCGCGCCAGCCGCCCCGGCGCGCGCGTGCTGTTCCGCACCGCCGCCGAGCCGAGCCTGCTGCCGGGCCGTCTCGACGACGCGATCCTGTCGAAGTGGCGTTATCTCGACGAGCTCTCCGCCGATCTCACCCGCCGCGATCGCTCGTCGATCTATGGCGGCGTGCATGTGTATGAGCTGGCGTGATGGCGCCTGAAACCCTTGGCGCCCCCCGCCCCTCGCACGCCGCGCTGATGGACGAGGTCTATCGCGGGCAGCGCCACATCTATGATTTCACGCGCAAATACTACCTGTTCGGGCGCGACACGCTGATTGCCGGGCTCGATGCCCGCCCCGGGATGCGGGTGCTCGAGGTCGCCTGCGGGACGGGGCGCAACCTTGCCAAGGTCGCCAAGGCGTGGCCGGGGGTGCGATTGTTCGGGCTCGATATCTCCAGCGAGATGCTCAAGAGCGCGCGCGCGGCGCTGGGCGAGGATGCGCGGCTGGGCGAAGGCGATGCCTGCGCCTTCGATCCCGCCAGCCTGCTCGGCGAGCCCGCCTTCGAGCGGATCGTGCTGTCCTATTCGCTCTCGATGATCCCCGACTGGCAGGGCGCGCTGGCCCATGCGGCGGGGCAGCTGGCGCCGGGCGGATCGCTGCACGTGGTCGACTTCGGCGATCTCGGCGGGCTGCCGGGGCCGTTCCGGAAAGGCTTGCTGGCGTGGCTGGCGAAGTTCCATGTCGCCCCGCGCACCGACCTGCCCGCGGTCGCGGCCGAGGTGGCGGCGGCGCGGGGGCTGGTGCTGGAGAGTCGGCGCGGACCGCTCGGCTACTACCAGCTCCACGTGCTGCGGGCGCGCTAGCGATCGGCGGCGCTGACCTCGGCGACCTTCGCCAGCACCATGGCGGCGTGCTCCTTCCGGCAGATCAGCAGGTCGGGCATGTAGGTGTCGGCGCGGTTGTAGACCAGCGGCGAGCCGTCGATGCGCGAGACGTGGAGGCCATGCGCCAGCGCCACGGCGGCAGGCGCGCAGCTGTCCCACTCGTATTGCCCGCCGGTGTGGAGGTAGATGTCGGCCTGCCCGAGGATCACCGCCATCGCCTTGGCCCCGGCGCTGCCCATCGGCACCAGCGCGGCGCCGATCATGGCGGCAACCGCCTCAGCCTCGGGAGCAGGACGCGTGCGGCTGACGACCATCCTGAGCACCTCGGGCGCAGGCGGCACGGAGACGGGCCGGTCGGAGCGCAGCACCCTGCCCTGATCCGGCAAGGCCACCGCGCCCAGCACCGGCGCGCCGTCCAACGCCAGCGCGACATGCACCGCCCAGTCAGCCCGCGCCTCGCCATATTCGCGCGTGCCGTCGACCGGATCGACGATCCACACCCGCGAGGCATAGAGCCGATCGAGGTTGTCCTTCTCCTCCTCCGACAGCAGCGCATCCCCGGGCCGCTGGGCGCGCAGGGCGTGGCACAAGAACTGGTTCGCGGTCGCATCCCCTGCCAGCCCGAGAGCCTTGTCGGCGAAGACGCCGCTCGACCGCACGGCGATCAGCAACTGCCCCGCCACCTCGGCAAGGTGCGCGGCGAGCGCGGCGTCGGTCATGGCCATCGGGGCTTCCCTCACTTCAGCGGCATCAGCTTGCGGACGATATACTCCGCCGCCTCTTCCACGCTCATCGCGCCCGTGTCGATGCGGATTTCGGGGTTCAAGGGCTCTTCATAGGGACTGTCGATCCCGGTGAAGTTCTTGAGAGAGCCCGAACGCGCCTTCTTGTAGAGGCCCTTGACGTCGCGCGCTTCGGCAACCTCCAGCGGGGTGTCGACGAAGATCTCGATGAACTCGCCTTCGGGGAGCATCGCGCGCACCATCTCGCGCTCGGCGCGGAAGGGGCTGATGAAGGCGGTGAGCACGATCAGCCCCGCATCGGCCATCAGCTTGGCGACCTCGCCCACGCGGCGGATGTTCTCGATCCGGTCGGCCTCGGTGAAGCCCAGATCCTTGTTCAGGCCATGGCGGACATTGTCGCCATCGAGCAGGAAGGTGTGGCGGTTCATCAGCGCGAGGCGCTTTTCGACCTCGTTGGCGATGGTCGACTTGCCCGCGCCCGACAGGCCGGTGAACCACAGCACCCGCGGGGTCTGGTTCTTCATCGCGGCGTGATCCTCGCGGGTGATGTCGGTCGGCTGCCAGTGGACGTTCTGCGCACGGCGCAAGGCAAAGTGGAGCATCCCGGCGGCGACCGTCGCGTTGGTCAGTTTATCGATCAGGATGAACCCGCCGAGCGTCCGGTTGTCGGCATAGGGCTCGAACACGATCGGCTTGTCGGTGATGATCTCGGCGACGCCGATCGCGTTGAGATCGAGCGTCTTGGCCGCAATATGCTCCATCGTGTTGACGTTGACGGCATATTTGGGCTGCTGGATCGTGACCGAGACGGTCTGCGTCCCCAGCTTCAGCCAATAGGCCCGCCCGACCACCATCGGCGCGTCATTGAGCCACACCAGCGTCGTCTCGAACTGGTCGGCGGCTTCGGGGGGCTGATCGGCGGCCGCGATCACGTCCCCGCGCGAGCAATCGATCTCGTCGGCAAAGCACAACGTCACCGATTGGCCGGCGACCGCTTCATCGAGATCGCCGTCGAGCGTGACGATCCGCGTCACCGTGCTGGTCTTGCCCGAGGGCAGCACGCGGATCGCATCGCCCGGACGCACCACCCCGCTCGCGATCAGCCCGGAAAAGCCGCGGAAGTCGAGATTGGGGCGGTTGACCCACTGCACCGGCAGCCGGAACGGCTTTTCCGCATCGACCGAGGAGAGCACCTCGACGCTCTCGAGATGCTCGATCAGGCTGGGGCCGGTATACCACGGGGTGTTGGCCGACAGCGCGGTGATGTTGTCGCCCTTGAAGCCGCTGATCGGCATGGCGGTGAAGCTCTCGATCCCGATGCTGCGGGCGAAGGCGGCATAGTCGGCGACGATGTCGTCGAACACCTGCTGGCTGTAGCCGACGAGGTCCATCTTGTTCACCGCCAGCACCACGTTGCGGATGCCGATCAGGTGGCACAGGTAGGAGTGGCGCCGGGTCTGCACCAGCACGCCCTTGCGCGCATCGATCAGGATCACCGCCAGATCGGCTGTCGAGGCGCCGGTTACCATGTTGCGGGTATATTGCTCGTGCCCCGGGCAGTCGGCGACGATGAATTTGCGCTTCTCGGTGTTGAAGAAGCGGTAGGCGACGTCGATCGTGATGCCCTGCTCGCGCTCGGCGGCGAGGCCGTCGACCAGCAGCGCGAAGTCGATCTCCTGCCCTTGCGTGCCGACCTTCTTCGAGTCCGTTTCCAGCGCGGCGAGCTGATCCTCGAAGATCATCTTGCTGTCGTAGAGCAGCCGCCCGATCAGGGTCGACTTGCCATCGTCCACGCTGCCGCAGGTGATGAAGCGCAGCATCGACTTGTTCTGGTGGGTGTCGAGATAGGCGTCGATATCCTCGGCGATGAGGGCTTCGGTTTGGTAGACGCGGTCCATCAGAAGTAACCCTCCTGCTTCTTCTTCTCCATGCCGGCCCCGCCCGCATCCTTGTCGATCACGCGGCCCTGGCGCTCGCTGGTGGTGGTGAGGAGGGTCTCCTGAATCACTTCGGACAGGGTCGTCGCCGTGCTTTCGACCGCGCCGGTCAGCGGGAAGCAGCCGAGCGTGCGGAAGCGGATCGATTTTTCGGTGATTTCGGGCCGGTAGCCGAGCACCTTCTCGAGCCGCGGGATGTCATCGGCCATGAACAGCTGGCCTTCCCACTCGAAGGTCGGGCGGACGGCGGAGAAATAGAGCGGCACGATCTCGATCCGGTTCAATTGGATGTATTGCCAGATGTCGAGCTCGGTCCAGTTGCTGATCGGGAAGACGCGAATGCTCTCGCCCTTGTTCTTGCGGGCGTTGTAGAGGTTCCACAGCTCCGGGCGCTGGTTCTTGGGGTCCCAGCCGTGGCTGGCGGTGCGGAAGGAGAAGATGCGCTCCTTGGCGCGGCTCTTCTCCTCGTCGCGCCGCGCGCCGCCGAAGGCCGCATCGAAGCCGTGGTGATCGAGCGCCTGCTTCAGCCCCTCGGTCTTCCACATGTCGGTGTGGAGCGGGCCGTGATCGAAGGGGTTGATGCCCCGCTCGGCCGCTTCGGGGTTCTGCCAGACCAGCAGCTCCATCCCCGCGTCTTCGGCCGATTTTTCGCGCAGCTTGTACATCTCCTGGAACTTCCAGGTCGTGTCGACATGCAGCAGCGGGAACGGCGGGGGCGAGGGGTAAAAAGCCTTCTTGGCGAGGTGCAGCATCACCGCGCTATCCTTGCCGACCGAATACATCATCACCGGCTTTTCCGCCTGCGCGACGACCTCGCGCATGATGTGGATCGCCTCGGCCTCGAGCCGGGCGAGATGGGTGAGCGTTGCGGGGGTGGCGGGCTGCGCCATCATGTCTCTCCACGGGGCAAATTGCGGCTTTGCCAGATCGGCGCGGACGCTCTATCTCAATACTCCCAAATGGGAGCAAAGCGCGCATGGCTCTTCTACCAGCCGAACAAGCCGATCTTTTCCTGCCGCTTTTCGAAGGCATCGGAGACGCCCGGCAATGGGAGGGGTTTCTGGCTGCGCTGGTCGTGCGCACGCAGGCCCGGCGCGCGGTGATGATCGTCACCCCGGCCATGGCGGCACCGGGCGAAGCGCCCCTGATCCTCCAGCACGCCGCCGCCCGCGCAGCCCACGACCCGTCCCTCACCATCGAGGCACTGGCGGCGCTCGGCCTCCAGCAATTGGGCGCGCTGCGTGCGGGGCGGGTCTATGCGCTCGACGAGCTGCTCGATCACGACGATTCCGCCCGCCGCGAACAGCAACGCGGAAAGCTGGCGGCGCAAGGCATCGGCTTTGCGCGGGCAATGCGGGTGGCGGGCGACGGGGCGGGCGAGGCGCTGGTCCTGCTGCTGCGCGAGCGCGAGGATTTCGCCGCCAGCGCCGCCGCGCTGCTCTCGTCGGCCGCGCCCTATCTGCGCGCAGCTCTGCGCGCGGGCGCCGTGCTGGCGATGGAGCGCCACGCGCGGACCATGGCCGAAGCGGCGCTGGCCCGCCTGGGCATCGGCCAGATCGCGCTCGACGCTGCGGCCCGCGTGATCGATGCCGACCCGCTGGCCGAGCATCACGTCGAATTCGTGGCCCTGCCCGGCGCGCGGCGCCGACTGCTGCTGCCACCCGCCGCCGCCGAGCGGCTCGAGCGCGCCTGCGCCGCTTTCGCTGCGGCCGGAGACGGACCGGCGCCCGATCCGGTGCTGATCACCAGCGAAGGCCGCGCGCCCCTGCTGCTGCGTCCCGCCCCGCGCCTGCCTGCCGGGCAATTTCCGGGCAACCAGCCCGCGGCGATTGCCTCGCTGCGCCTGCCCCTGCGCGAGGACGAGCGGCTCGGAGCCATGGTGCTGCGTGAACTCTACCAGCTGTCCCCGCGCGAAGCCGCGCTGGCCCAGAAGCTCAGCCGCGGGGAGATGATTGTCGAAGCGGGCCGCGATCTGCGCCTTACCGCCGAAACCGCGCGCAACTATTCCAAGCGGATCTATGCGCGCACCGGAACGCGCGGCGCGCCCGATCTGGTGCGTATGATCCTCTCCGGCCTCGCCCCGCTGGCGTGACGCGCCCCTGCCCTGCCCGCGGTCAGCTCTTCATCTCGTAAGGGATGACCCCGCGCCGGAACAGATCGACCGCGATCTGCTGGTCGCTCGGCGGGTAGGCCCGTTGGTCGCAATCGGGCCGCGGGCAGATGCGGCACGAGACGCCGATGGGGGTCGCGGCCCTCTCGGACAACAGGTCGATCCCGTCGGCATAGACGAATTCGTCGGCGTGCTGGACCTCGCAGCCCAGCGCCACGGCAAAGCGGCGCGGGTTGCGGTCGAACCGACCCGAGGCCTTCACCAGCCCCTTGGCGATCGAGATGTAGCGCACGCCGTCAGGCGTCTCGGCCACCTGCACCTGGATGCGGTCGGGGATGGCGGCGGCCTCGTGCACCACCCACAAGGGGCAGGCGCCGCCGAAGCGTGCGAACTGGAAGCGGGTGGCGCTGTGGCGCTTGGTGATGTTGCCCGCCATGTCGACGCGGCAGAAGAAGATCGGCAGGCCCCGCTCGCCCTCGCGCTGCATGGTCGAGAGGCGGTGGCAGGTCTGCTCGAAACTGGTCTGATAGAGCAGCGCGAGCCGGTCGACATCGTGGCGATATTCGCGCGCCGCGCGGCGGAAGGCGCCATAGGGCATCAGCAGGGCCCCGGCGGCGTAGTTGGCGAGGCCGATGGTGAGCAGCTCGCGCGCTGCCGCGCTCCTGAGCGGCGCGGTGTCGGTGATCTGGGCGATTGCCGCGCTGAGCGTGGTCGCGGCGACATGGTAGGCGATCTGGAAGCGGATGCTGGGCGCGGTCTGCTCCGCGGCGACATGGAGCACGCGCGCAGAGGCATCATAGCGGCGCAGCGCCGCGCCCGGGGCAATCGCGACCGTGATCCCGTGGGCTTCGAGCAGATGCCGGCACAGCCCCTCGGTGGACACCACACCCGCGGGCCCGGCGATGTCATGCGCGAGGGCCTCGGCCGAACGGTCGATCAGATCGACATAGTTGTTCGACAGGTGGAACCAGTCGCGCACCTCTTCCCACGGCAGGCGCGCGTCCTCGTCGGCATCGAGGGTGAGCGCCTCGTCCACCATTTCGAGCCGCTGGGTGGTGCGGCGGTAGGTGTTGTGGAGCGCGATGAAGGCCTTGGCGAAGGCGGGCTGCTGTTCGGCCAGACGCGCGATCGTGCCCGGCGCGAAGGGCACCGCGACAATCGGGTCGGCGAGCGCCTCGCGCAGGGCTAGGGCGAGCTGTTCGGTATCGTCGCCGCGGAAGTCCTGCCAATCGAGCGGGAAGAGGCTCGCGACCCGCTCGATCAGCTTGGGCGTGAGCGGGCGATCGTCATGTTCGAGCTGGCTGAGATAGGACGGGCTGATGCGCAGCCGCGCGGCAAGCTCGGCCTGACGCAGCCCGTGCCGCTCGCGAAGCTGCTGGAGCTGCGCGCCGGCGAAGAGACGCTGACGGGTTCCCATTGCCGCATCCTACTTTGCAAAGTCGGAATTTGCAAATTTGCAACATTGCATTGGACTCGCCCGCACGCCTGCGCAAGGTTCCGATCCGCACAGGGGCCCATTGCCGCCCCGGTCTGCTGCCCTTCCACATGCCGCGCTCGCGCAACGGGAGATGCGAATTGGCCACCAATGTTCTCGAACTCCACCGCTTCGATCGCCCCGCCGATCTCCGCTCGCTGATCGAACAGGTCACCATCCGCGACCGCAGCGCGATCCTCCCGGCGGCGCTGAACCTTGCGCGCGAGGTGCACCGGGCGGGCCTCAGGATCATGGTCTGGGACGATCTGGCGCGGCTTGCGCCGATGGAGGATGCGGGAGGCCATGCGCTCAACACCGCCGTGTTCGGCTGGGACGATGAGGCGCTCGCCCCGTGGCAATGCCGCGAGCGGGCGCTGCACAACCCGGCTCTGCGCGCCTGCCGGATGGAGAGCGAGCCTTTCCTGATCGACGCCTCGGGGGTGCGCACCGCCTGGGCCGACGCGGGCTTCTGCCCTGTCCCGACCAGCGACTTCGCCGCACGCACCGGCCTTGGCGCAGCCATCGCCGTGCCGGTGCACCTGGCGTTCGGCCAGATCGGCGCGGCGATCCTTTCTGCCGAGGATCCCGCGACCGACATCGAGGATACCTTCGCGCATCTGCCCGAACAGCTTCCCGCCGCGATCCGGCGCTTTGTCGGCAGCTACGTCGCCGTCACCCGCGATGCACGCTATCTGCCCCAGCAAAGCCAGCTCAGCCCGCGCGAGATCGAGTGCCTGAGCTGGGTCGCGCAGGGCAAGACCGACTTCGAGATCAGCATCATCCTCGGGTGCAGCCACGCCGGGGTGCGCTATCACATCACCCGCGCCTGCGAGCGGCTGGGCGCGGTCAACCGCGCACAATCGGTGTTCCGCGCCAGCCAGCTCGGCTATATCGGCCCGGGCGCGCCGTGACCGGCCCGCCCGGCGCCGTGCCTGCTCTCCAGCAGGTCAGAACGCGACGCTGACCGTGGCGCCCCAGGTGCGCGGGTCGCCCGGAAGGCCGGCAATCAGGCCGGTGTTGCCCGGTGCGATGAACAGCTGCTCGAAGTAGTCCTCGTCGAAGGCGTTGCGCACCCAGGCGAAGATGTTGAGCCCGTCGTCGCTGCGGAAGCCGGCGCGGAAGTTCGACAGGCTGTAGCCGTCGATCCGGGTGGCCGCCGAAGGCGAGGCATTGGACGAGAAGTTCGAGCGGTAGCTGCCGTCATAGCCGAGGTAGAACTGGCCGGGCTGGCCGAACACGTTGCCCGGTGCATTGGCTTCCGCCCCGAAGGCGAACGACCACTTCGACACGCCGGCAAGGCGTTGGCCGGAGATGTCGCAGTTGGCCGGGCTGAGGCCGCCGGGGGTGCCGGGTGCCGACGGGGTCTGCCCCGCGCCCACCGTGGTGCCGCCCGACAGCTCGGGCGGGCACGGCGCATCGACGAAGCGCACATATTTGGCATCGGTGTAGGCGCCGTTGACATAGGCGGTGAAGCGCTCGCTCGGCTGGATGTTGAAATCCGCCTCGATCCCCTGCGAGCGCACCTTGTCCGCATTGGCGAGGAACCCGCGCAGCACGCCGAACTGGCCGTTGGTGACCGTCGCCTGGAAGTCGCGGATGTCGGTGCGGAAGGCGGCGAGGTTGAGCGTCGCCTTGCGGTCCCAGAAGCGCGACTTCACCCCGATCTCGAAGTGATCGACGTTCTCGGGCTTGATCGTCCCCGCCGCCGCGATCGGCACGCCATTGGCATCGGTCGGCAGCCCGTTCTGGTTGATGCCGATGGTCTTGAAGCTCTTGGCATAGGTGCCATAGGCCAGCACATCGGGCGCGAGCTCGTAGCTGAGCGTCAGATCATAGGTGAAGTTCCAGTCGGTATCGGACGGCGCGGTCTGCTGCGGCTGGAAGATCGCCAGCTGCGCACGGCTGCGGGCATCGGTCTCGGTGCCGAACAGCTCGACGCCGGTGCCGGTGAAGACCCGGCGCTGGTAGAAGCCGCTCTTCTTGTCGTAGTTGAGCCGCACGCCCGGCTGGATGGTGAAGGCATCGGTGACCTTCCAGGAGAGCTGGCCGAACACCGCTGCGCTGGTCGACTTGAGGAACTGGGTGTTGCGCGCGACCAGCCCGTTGAGGACGCTCGGATCGTTCGAGAGCGCGTTGCTCGGGTTGATCGACCATCGGCTCGCCGCCGCGCCCTGCCCTTCGAGGCCCTGCGTGTCGATCCGCTGGTCGAAGGCGAAGGCCCCGACCACGAAGTCGAACTTCGTGCCCGAATAGGCGTAGCGGAATTCCTGCGTGTACTGGTTCTGCTGCGAGGGGTTCTGCGACAGGCTGACGATCGGCAGGCCGGTGAAGTCGCGGTCATTTTCGGGCAGCCAGTCCCAGTAACGCCATGCCGTGACCGAGGTGAAGGTGCCCGGGCCCACATCCCAGTTCACCCGCAGCGCGACCCCGGCGATGACGTTGCCGGCGTTGAGCGTGGAATCGAGATCGCTCAGCCGGTCGAAGGGATTGGTGCTCGGCGGGGCATAGTTCTGCGCGGCGGCAAGCGCTGCAAACTGGCGGTTGAGCGGACGCTGCGTGGAGACGGTGCGCACGAACACCGAGCCGCAGCAATTGGCGTCCTGCTTGTTGTAATCGCCCGCCAGCGTGATCTTGAGGTCATTGCTCGGCTGCCACAGCAGCTGCGCGCGCAGGCCGAGGTTGTCGAGGCTCTGGATGTCCTGATTGGAGGTCACGTTGCGGATCGTGCCGCGCCGGTCGGTCGCCGAGGCCGCGACCCGCACTGCGATCGTGTCGCTCAAGGGGCCGGACACGGCGACGCGCGCCTGCTTGAACTCGTAATTGCCGAGGCTGACCTCGGCCGTGCCTTCGAAATCGAAGGTCGGCTGGTTGGTCTTGATGTTGATCGCGCCGGCGGTGGTGTTCTTGCCGTAGAGCGTCCCCTGCGGACCGCGCAGGACTTCGACCTGATCGAGATCGAGGAAGTCGAAGGTCGCCGAGGCGACGCGCGAGTAATAGACGTCGTCGATGTAGATCCCCACACCCTGCTCGAACCCGTCGCTGGTGAGGCCGAAGGGCACGCCGAGGCCGCGGATGTTGAGCGTGGTGTTGCGCGGGTTGGAGGAATAGAACTGCAAGGTCGGCGCGAGCTGTTGCAGGCGCCCGACGTTGAAGGCCCCGGTCTCGGCAATCTGCTGCCCGCCGAGCACGGTTACCGCCAACGGAATGTCCTGCGCGGTCTCGGAGCGGCGGCGCGCGGTAACGATGATGTCGTTGCTGCTGCCCGCCTCGGCCTCCTCGGCAGCGACTGCGGCATCGTCGGTGGCGGGATCCTGCGCAGCGGCAGGGACGGCGGTGATAGCGGCGAGGCCAGCGCCAAGCAGCAGCGCGGTGCGGATGGAAATCGGATGCATGGTGTATGTCGCCTTTGCAAGCGGGCATGCATCCGGCGGTCCGGTCTGCGGCTCCCTGTTTTTGTTGGAGGTTCGAAAAGCTGGCCCTCAGTTGGTCAGCCGTTTGCGATCGGTAACGTCGATCTGGACGACCTTGCCGTCGTGAATGACAAGATTGACGGCGCCGTACCGCAACCGGGCGAGCGCCTCCGCAACCACACCCAGCGCCGCATCGGGCACGCCGGAAGGCTGGGCAATACCATTATCGTCCGTGGTCATGAATGGGCCTTTCCTTGCGCCGGTGTGGTCCGTGGCGCAGGAATTAAACTCTATCGAATTTGTTGACAATAGGGCCGACGCGAAGAAATTGTATCGCGCGGTCAAAGGACAGGTTTCAGCGATGAACCGTCTTCCTATCGCAGGACACCGGCACGGGCTTCATCGCCGAATGGGCGCACTCACGTCCCGATCAGGCGCAGCAAGCCCGCAAACCATCCGGGCAGGGCAGCTTCGTGATAGAGCCAAACCTCGCCGGGTGCCGGGCGCACGACCATCATCCGCTCGCCGCCAGCCCCGAGAGGACACGGCAAAATGCGTCACGGCTTACAGCGCCGTGTAAACCGCTCGCGAGGCAATCCCGTAAGTGCTTGAAGGTTGGTAGCGGAGGAGGAGCATTTAGCGAAGCCATACGCAGTTGATTTAGAACAAAAACTCAGCTTGCCACCTTCATGATACCCCCATCGATACCCCCACTTTTGGGCAATGCGGCAAGGCACCAGAGGGATAAGACGAACGGCCAATCGCAGACAATCGGCCGCTCCCCTGTTCCTTACAATTCCCGCAATTGGACCGTTTTTCGAATAGCGAGCTCCACGCGGACAGATAAGAAGTGCTGTCGGACGATCATGCACTCAGCTTCGGCAGCTCCCGCCCCAGGCTCGATCGTTCGCGTCTTCAAACCTGAATCTCCGGTTTCATCCGAAGCCCTTGTTCCTCTCTCGTGATGGCACATCGGCGACGTGTCGTTACCGTTGATCAATGGGTTTAACAGGCGCCCAACACCATCTTTCTGTAGCCGCATTGCCTTTTTGAGGCCTACTGGAGTGGATGTATTCTAGAGGCGTCGATCCGTCACTGTTGCGAGCGTGGCTGGAAGCCCGTTCGGTTGCTCGCGGACTGCCGATGCCAGTACCGGACTATGGCGGCCTGCGTGTCGATACCAATGCGAATGACGAGGTTGCTCGCTGGATTTTTCCGAAGGCGATGCCGGGTTTGGCAAGGCTTGCCCAGACCATTGAAAGGCCTGGGTATCTCGTGGAGCTTTGCGGTTCGGCGGGCGAGCTTGCTGCCTTGCTGCCCGGGAAGTGGACGATCCACCCTCCCGGCTACTTCATGAAAGCCGCGAGGGAACATGCGGTTGCGAGAATGACGGCTGGCTATACCATCACCGTCAAGCGCTCAGGCGCAGTGACGCGTGCACAGATATTCTGCGACACCGGCGCACTCGCTGCGGAAGGCTACGCGGCCGAAACGGCTGATGTCTTCATATTCGACCGTATCGTCACGCAACCCGCACACCGTCGGAAAGGTCTCGCTCGGGCTTTGCTGTCAGAGCTTCATGCATATCGGCAGGACGATCGCAAAACGCAGGTGCTCGTCGCAACCGAGGCTGGCCGTGCCTTGTACGCCGCCTTGGGCTGGCAGACGATTTCACCCTATTCCACAGCGTCGCGACAACCTTGATTTGTGTATCGCAATGATCGCTACCAAGCACGGACTGCACGCGATCGCCCCCCGAAGATCGATCGGTCATTGACCCGTCGGCATGATGTCCTGCTCCAGATGGCTGGCCCAATCGGCGATGGCGTCGGCGACAGCGGGATCGCTCGGCGTCTCCAGACCCATGGATTGCATGGGCAGAAGGCCCGGAGGAGCGACCTTGTAGAAGTGGGTCAGGCCCGGGAAAGTGACAAGCTGGGTCGGGAGTTGTCGCCTGCCCGCCAGCAGCATTCCGGCGTGTGCTGCCGGAACGGAGTCGTCCCTCTCGCCCTGAAGGATGAGGACGGAGGTCCTGACCTGAGCCAGCGCGGCGACCGGATCGACCCGGTCGACACTGCGCAGATAGGCAAGACCGGCTTCGGGCATGGACGCAAGCATGGCCGTTTGCGGGTTGGACTTTGCCTCGTCCGGCAGAGCCTCGCCTGCCCGGACGGCCGCAATCGTGCGATCGAACACAGTCATGTCTGGCGAGACCCCCGGCGGGGACATGGCCGCGACCTGCGCGCGAATGATCGAGAGAAGCGGCAGCGCCGGGCCGGACAGGCTGACCACACCATCGATCGACTTGCCATCAGGGCCTGCCGCAAGCAGCGAGGCAACCACCGCACCCTCGCTATGCCCGGCCACGATGACAGGGCGCGAAGGCGCATTGCGCCTCAGCAGATCCAGCCCTGCCTGTGCCACTTCGACCCTTGCAAGAAAGTCGATGTGCCGCTGCGCCGCATCGGCATCGACCGTGCGCGAGCCAATGCCCGGCCCGATCTTGGCCATGCGCAGGACGACAAAGCCACGCTCGCCGAGTTGCTGCGCAAGGTCCGCATAGGCGTGAGGCCGCAGGTTCATCGACGGATAGTTGCCGTCGACATCGCTATAGAGCGATCCGGGCAAGAGAAGGACCGCGCCGCGGGCAGCGCGTTGCGGAAAGGTGAGACGGCAGGCGATCTCGACACCCGACACGGTGACGGCCGCATCACGCTCGCCGGGAACTGCGGCTGTCAGACGGGTCGCGGTCATGCAAGTGGCTCCGATGATGATATGAGAAAGGACGGTGCGCCGGTTCATTCAGGGCTCCTTCGCAGAACCGTGTCAGCGTAAACCGCCATGGCGCGTTCCATGAAGGCGGCCATGCGGGGATGCAGCGCATCATACATCGACCGGAAATCCGTATGCGTCGCATACATCCGGCCGAGTGCGGCATAGGCTGCGGCGTCGGGCTGCCATGAACGGCAAACCCAGTCATGATGGCGGCCGATCAGAGCTTGCACCGCATTGGAGGACGGCGTGGCTCCCGCCTCGATCAGGGTAATCAGATCGGCGTGGATCGCGTCGATTTCCGCCTTGAATTCGAGCAGTCGTGCCGGCGGAAGGGCCTGCAGATTCGCCTTCGAGGCGCGTATCATCGTATCACCGGCATCGCCGAAACGGGCCACAATTTCCGCTTCCCACTGGGTCTGCTTCCGGGCGGTCACACCGTGGAACAGGCAATGATCTTCCACTGCCCTGCCCTCATCGAGCGACGCCAGCGTCCGGTCGATCGTCTGCGCCAGATCGCGACGCTGGATGATCTCTTCCTCGATCCGGCGACGCAAATCGAGCAGGGCCGCGCGCGTATCAAAGCCGGGATCATCCAGGATACGGGCGATCTCAGAGAGCGGCAGACCCAGTTCGCGGTAGAACAGGATGTGCTGAAGGCGCAGCATTTCGGCCTGGCCGTAATAGCGGTAACCGTTCTCGCCGACTTCGGGCGTGAGCAGTCCGATATGATGGTAATGGTGCAAGGCGCGTACGCTGACGCCTGACGCTCTCGCGACCTGTTTGACTGTCCGCATCATCGCGCTCCGAATCGCCTGATCATGCCTATGCGGGATGACGTGGCGTGAGGGTCAAGGCGCCCGGAAGAGCACAGGTGCCGCACCGGAAAAGCCATGACCAATGGGCTCGGGCTGGTATAGCATGGCCCCCGGCAGCAGGCTTCTGGCGGGGATCGCGAGCCATGGCCCAATCCACGGGGGTGCTGGTGCAGAAACGCATATTGATTCTGTTGTCCAATGGCTTCGAGACAATGGAGGCAGCCTGCTTCACCGAGGTGTTCGGCTGGGCCTCGATCTATGGCGGGATCCGCTTCGACCAGCTCTCGGTCGGATTGCGCAATCCGATCACGACCACCTTCGGGTTCGACGTCATTCCGGAGGCGCTGCTGGGCGACGTGGACCTTGATGATTTCGATGCCCTGGTCATTCCGGGCGGGTTCGGGGATGCCGGGTTTTACGAGGAAGCGCTGTCCGAACCCTTCCTCGACGTCATCCGAAGCTTTGACCGGCGGCAGGCACCGATCGCCGCAGTGTGCGTCAGCGCCCTTTCGCTCGCCGCGGCAGGTGTGCTCACCGGCAAGCGGGCAACGGTCTATCACCAGATCGGCGGCGCCCGGAAGGCCGAGCTGGAAAGCTACGGGGCCGTCTTCGTGGACGCGCCGCTGGTCATCGACGGGCACGTGATGACATCGACCGGACCGGGTACGGGGATCGAACTGGCCCTCAAGCTGCTGGAAGTGCTGACCTCGCCCGGATTTGCGCAGGAGCTGCGCGAACGGATGCGCGTTCCGACCCCTGACGCTGCGTGGTTTCAGGCCGCTCAGGTCTGAGTGTCGGTCAGCCCAGCCTCGCTAGGGCCCACCCGGTCGCATCGCGCTTCTCGATATTCTGGACCCACGCTTCGAGGATCGGGAAATCCTTGAGATCGAAGCCGGCATAGCCCGCGCTGCGGATCCACGAGAAATGCGCGATGTCCGCGATCGAATAGGTCTCGCCATTGAGCCATTCCGTTTCGCTCAATCGCGCTTCGACAAGCGCGAGATAGCGGCCAGCCTCCCCTTCAAAGCGCCCGAGGGTGTAGGGATCAGGAGACTTCATCGCGCGGAAATGGGCGGCGTTGCCCATCATCGGCCCAAGGCCTGCCACTTGCAGGAACAGCCAGCTCAGGGTCTGGCCACGCGCAGCGGCGGTCGCGCCCGCGAGGCCTCCGAAGGTATCGGCAAGATAGAGCAGGATTGCGCCGGATTCGAAGATGGTGACAGGCGCCCGTCCGGTATCATGGTGTCGAATGGCCGGAATCTTGCCGTTGGGGTTGATCGAGAGGAACTCCGCCGAACGGAAATCGGGCGAGCCCATCGGCATCATTCGCAGGGTATACGGGATTGCGAGCTCCTCCAGCGCAATCGGGATCTTGATGCCGTTGGGGGTTTTGGCGGTGAAGAGTTCGATCATCGGATTTATCCTGGCTGGGGCGGCGTCAGAGAATTCGCAGAAGGACTTCGGGGGCGACGTCGCTCTCGCCCGAGCCTTGAAAAAGCGCGCCGAGGGGATCCTCGCCGCGGCTGGCTGATGGTGCGCGCCAGCCGAAGATGCCGGCAAGAAGCCTGCTCATCGCCGTTTCGAGGCGAGGATCCGCTTCGCCTTTCTCGCAATGACCGAAAGCTCCCGGGCGGTAACTCCGATCCGGGACGCCCGGGATCGCGCCTGCTCGATCCGCTCGGCCTCACCCGTCTTCAGCGCGCAGGCATAGGCGACGATGGCGGCTGTCCTTGCTTCGAAGCTGCGACCAACCAGGGCAGCGTCGATTTCTGCTCCGGTCATGCCGGACTGCCGGGCTTCGCGTTCGAGCCGGCCCATTGTCCTGTCGCAGCCGCAGTCGCCAAGCAGCGCAAGCTTGAGTTGCGCCGCGACACGGGCCTGGAGCGCCTCAGGCATGATAGCCGGTCCGCTTGCGCACGAGGTTGGCACGACCGAAAGCCGCCTTCGCCGTCGCGAGCGCCACGACTGCGCCGAGGTTCAGCAACGCGGCCGTGAGCGACCCGCCGGCAAATGCGGCAAGGACAGTCGCTTGCCAGCGAAAGAAGCGCTCCGATTGCGGAAGCTGGCGCAGGGCAAGGGTAATCTGGGACATGGGCGTTCCCCGACCCTGTCCGCTGCGGCTCGCTACAAAAGGCGCGGCCGCGGCGGACAGGGGTGTTGAGCGGGAGAGTCTTCGGCGAGCGTCAGAAACTGTAGCTCACACCGACCAGCGTCTGGTGGCGGTCATACTGTCCACCATTGCTGCCGAGATCGCTGTAGCGGTATTCGGCACGGGCAGAGATGCGGTCGGAGATCGCATATTCGAGACCGCCGCCGAGCTGCTAGCCGCCGAGATTGTCCGAGGTGACGACCGGAGCGCCGGTGGCAGGAGCGAAGGTGGTACGCACGTGGCTGTTGGCATAGCCGCCGCGGACATAGACCAGCGCCTTGTCGGTCACGAGATACCCGGCCCGAGCGGACAGATCGAAGCTGTAGCGCGGGTCGATGGTCAGCGGCCGTCCACCCGAAGTCGCGCGGGCTGTATCATCCACGGCCGCGGTGAACCCGGCTTCGGCGCCGATCACGATCCTGTCGGTGGCCTTGAGATTGTAGCCGGCATAGCCGCCGAGCACGAGCGCGTCGCGCGACGCCTCGCCGGTGATCGGGCGCGCTTCGATGCGGTCGGCGATCTCGCTGCGCTCCCAGCCGGCGGTCACGCCGACGTAAGGGCCGTCAAAGGTGTCGGCATGGGCGGGAGCAGCGAGGGCGCCAAGAGCGGCAAGCGCGGCGATCGAGATGAGAGGGGACTTCATGCTTGTTCTCCAGTTGGATCCCGGTGTCGGGGTGAGCTGGAGATAGGCCCGTCATTCCGCGGCGATAATTGGGCAAAGATGGAAGATATTGTTCCTTGAATCGGAACAAATCAGTTGATCGACCGGTTGGCGCGCAGCCGGTCGACTGCCAGATCGACAAAGGCGCGGACCTTCGCCGAGGCCCTGCGACCCTCGGGGTGGACGACGTGGACCGGCAGAGGTTCGTCCTCGAACTCGGACAGGACAGTCTGCAGGTCGCCATCGATCAGCGCCTGACCGATCTGGTAGGACAGCGGCCGCGCCAGACCCCAGCCGAGCATGGCCGACTTGAGCACCGCCCCATAGGTGTTGAACGAAAGCCGCGGCGCAATCCGCACCACCGGCTTTTGCGGGCCGCCGAAACGCCAGTCGAGCGAGGCCCATGATGTGGTACTGACAATGATGTTGTGCCTGGTCAGCTCGGACGGGTGCAGCGGCACGCCATGCTTTTCGAAATAGGCCGGCGCGCCGCACACCACCCGCCGCACCGCGCCGACGCGGATCGCGCTGAAGCTCGAATCCGCCAGTTCACCGATACGGATGCCGACATCGATCCCTTCGTCCACCATGTTGGTGATCCGGTCGACGAACAGTGCGCGCACATTCACGTCCGGGTTCTGGTCGAGATATTCGGTGAGGATCGGCGCAATGTAATCCTGCCCGAACAGCGCTGACGCCGTCACGGTGAGCACCCCCGTGGGCTTGGCATAGGAGCCGCCCGCCGCCGCCTCGGCCTCGGCGACATCGGCGAGGATGCGGCGGCAGTCGTCGAAATAGCGCGTGCCGGCTTCGGTCAGCTTGACTGTCCGGGTGGTGCGGGTGAACAGCCGCGCGCCGATCTGGTCTTCGAGCGAGGCGACCGCCCGGGTGACCGCCGGCGGGCTCATGTTCAACTGCCGCGCCGCTTCGGCAAAGCCGCTGGTTTCGGCCACCTTCACAAATACCTGCATCGCATGAAACCGCGACATAATTACCCCCTGCGTGGCGAAATCACGCCAGCCCTAGGCGATAACTGCGCTGAGCGGAATAGTGACTTGCGTCCTTCGAAGCTTCTGATCGGGCCCCGCCGGGCGCATCTCATGGCTCGCCGGATGGCCCGCCTGCCATCCGCTTTTGCCGAAGGAAGCCATCATGAAGCTCTATTTCCACCCCATTTCCGGCCATGCCCACCGTGCCCGCCTGTTCCTCTCGCTGATCGGCGCCGACGTCGAAATCGTCGAGGTCGATCTCGCCAAGGGCGAGCACAAATCGCCCGAATACCTCGCCAAGAACCGCTTCGGCCAGGTGCCGCTGCTGGAAGACGACGGCGCCTTCATCGCCGATTCCAACGCCATCATGGTCTATGCCGCCAAGAAGTTCAGCCGCACCGACTGGCTGCCCGAAGACGCGGCAGGCGCCGCCAAGGTGCAGCGCTGGCTTTCGGTCGCTGCCGGCCAGATCGCCTTCGGGCCCGGTGCCGCACGCCTCGTCACCATCTTTAAGGCGGGCTTCAACCCCGATGAAGTGATCGCCCGTGCCCACGCGGTGCTGGCGCTGATCGAAGCCGAACTCGCAGACCACGAGTGGATCGCTGCCGACCGCCCGACCATCGCCGACCTCGCGCTCTACAGCTACATCGCGCGCGCGCCGGAGGGCAATGTTGACCTCGCCGCCTACGCCAACGTCAAGAGCTGGCTCGCCCGGATCGAGGGCCTCCCCGGGTTCGTCGAATTCGGCAAGACCCCGGTCGGCCTCGCCGCCTGATCCATCCGCTACCGGGGCTGCCCGAGGGCGGCCCCGCAGCACCGCATTTCGGGGGAGATCAACCATGACCCAACCGCCGTCGCCGTTCCATGATGGTGAAGTCGCCTTGCAGAAAGCGGTCGGTGTGGCCGAGCGTATGGAGGCCTTCGGTCGCCGGGTAATCCGCGACCACATGCCGGACCAGCACCGCGACTTCTATCGTCAGCTCCCCTTCATCGTGCTCGGCGCGGTCGATGGGGAGGGTGATGCATGGATCACACTGCTGAGCGGCAGGCCCGGCTTCATGGCCAGCCCCGATCCGAAGCGCCTCGCCTTTGCCGCTTACCCCGACCCGCAAGACCCGGCCACGGCGTCACTGGACGATGGTGCAGCGGTCGGCCTGCTCGGGATCGAGCTCCACACGCGGCGGCGCAACCGGATGAACGGCACGCTGCGCGCACTGACCGCGGAAGGTTTCGAAGTCGCGGTCGAACACGCTTTCGGCAATTGCCCGCAATATATCCAGCTGCGCGATTTCGCCTTCGTGCGCGAGCCCGGAGACTTTGCCGAGGTGCCCGCTGCGCAGACGCTCGGCATGGACAGCCCGCGGGTGCGGGCGATGATCGCCGAGGCCGATACATTCTTCGTCTCGTCCTATGTCGATGACGCGAATGGCCGTCATGTCGATGCCTCGCACCGCGGCGGCAAATCCGGGTTTGTGCGGATCAACCAGGATGGCTCGCTGACCATTCCCGACTTTGCCGGAAACCTCCATTTCAACACCCTCGGCAATATCCTGCTGAACCCCAGAGCGGGCCTCGTCTTCCCCGACTTTGTCACCGGCGACATGCTGCACCTGACCGGCGATGCCGAGGTGGTGCTCGATTCCGACGAGATCGCCGCGTTTCAGGGTGCCGAGCGGTTATGGGTGTTTCGCCCGCGCAAGGTCGTGCTGCGCCCTGCTGCCCTGCCGCTGCGCTTTTCCATGCGCGCCGAGGGGTGGTCGCCCAACAGCCTGATGACCGGCGACTGGGAGCAGGCCGCCGACCGGATCGCAGCCGAAAAGTCCCGCAACACCTGGCGCCCGTTCCGGATCGCCCGGATCGTTGATGAAAGCAGCGTCATCCGCTCGTTTCATCTCGAGCCTGCCGACGGCAAGGGCATCGTTGTGCACGAAGCAGGCCAGCATCTGCCGATCCGGGTGCGCCCCGATCCCGCCGGCGAGCCGGTGCTGCGCACCTACACGCTCTCGACCGCGCCGTCAGACGGGTTCTATCGGATCAGCGTGAAGCGGCAGGGGCTGGTGTCGAACCATCTGCAAAACGATCTCAAGACAGGCGACGTGATCGAGGCGCGCGCGCCTGCGGGCGGGTTCACCATCGATCCGCTGGAAGCGCGGCCGGCCGTGCTGCTCGCCGCCGGGGTCGGAATCACGCCGATGCTGGCGATGCTGCGCAGCATTGTCTTCGAGGGACTGCGCAAGCGCCGGGTGCGGCCAACCTATATGTTCATCGCCGCGCGGACGCTGGCCGAACGGGCTTTCGATGCAGAGATTGCCGAATTGATGGCACAGGCTGGCGGCGCGCTGCGGGTCGTCCGCCTGCTCGAGATCACGCAAGACGCCGTGCCCGGCACCGACTTCGATGCCGAGGGCCGGATCAGCACCGAACTGTTCCGCCAGACCCTGCCCTTCGATGCCTACGACTTCTACATGTGCGGGCCGCCACCCTTCATGCAGGGGCTTTATGACCAGCTGAGTGACATCGGGGTTCCCGACGCGCGGATCCATGCCGAAGCCTTCGGCCCCGCCTCGCTCAAGCGGCGCGAGCCATCCAGCGCGGAGATTTTGCCACCTGCGGCGGGCAAGCCGGTGCCGGTGGCCTTCGCCAAATCCGGCAAGGAGGCGCGCTGGGATCCGTCCGCGGGCAGCCTGCTCGATCTCGCTGAAGCACGCGGCCTGACCCCGGAATACAGCTGCCGCGGTGGGTCGTGCGGCACCTGCGCGGTCAAGGTTCTGGCCGGCAAGGTCACCTACGAAGCCCGCCCCTCCGCCAAGGTAGGCGCCGACGAGGCGCTGATCTGCTGCGCCGTGCCTGCCGACCCATCCGAAGGCGGCGGCGACCGTCTGATACTCGACGTCTAACTCCCGCAAGGAACAAGAACTCATGGCGAAAAAAGTGCTCCTCCTGCTTGCCAATGGCTTTGAACCGCTCGAAGCGGCAGGCTTCACCGATGTGCTGGGTTGGGCGAATATCGACGGCGACGAGCCGATCGAGCTGGTCTCGGCAGGTTTGCGCCCGCGTCTGCGCGCCACTTTCGGCTTTTCGGTGATGCCGGACGCGCTGGTCAGCGATCTCGATCTCGACAGCTTCGATGCGCTGGCCGTGCCGGGCGGTTTCGCCAAAGCCGGCTTCTATCAGGATGCCCTGTCGGAAGAGTTCCTCGCGGTCATCCGCCACTTTGAATCACGCGGAAAGATCGTCGCGTCGGTCTGCGTGGCGTCGCTCGCCCTCGGTGCAGCGGGGATCCTGCACGGGCGGCGGGCGACCACCTATCATCAGGTAGGAGGCAAGCGGAAAGCCCAGCTAGAAGGTTACGGCGCGCAGTTTGTCGACGAAGCGATCGTCATCGACGGGCCGCTCATGACCTCGACCGGCCCGGGCACTGCCATCGAAGTGGCCTTTGCCTTGCTGCGCGACTTGACCTCGAAAACGGTCGCCGACCGGATCCGTGCGCTGATGCGCGTGCCGCGTCCCGATGCAACATGGCAGATCACGCCGCAGGTCCCGACAGCATGACGCGCCGGCCCGTCGATGTTGCCTTCACGCCCTCAGTCAGAGCGGCGCAGGCGCGCAAGGGATCCGCCGCGATCTACGAAGGGATGGAGATGGGCCGGTCACTGGAGGATCTGGCGCCCTTCATTGCCGGCGTCCGCAGCTTCTATCTCGCCACCGCGAGCGCCGAAGGCCAGCCCTACATCCAGCACCGCGGCGGCCCGCCGGGGTTCCTGCAGATCACCGGCGACCACACCCTCGCCTTTGCCGATTTCAAGGGAAACCGCCAGTTCATCACCACCGGCAACCTTGCCGAGAACCCGCGCGCCTGCATCTTCCTGATGGATTACGCGCGGCGCCAGCGGATCAAGATCTGGGGCACTGCGCGGGTGATCGAGGGCGACGCGGCACTCGAACAGCGCCTGATGCCCGACGGCTACCGCGCTCGGCCCGAGCAGGTGATCGAATTCGAGGTCGAGGCATGGGATTCCAATTGCCCGCAGCACATTCCGCAGATGTTCCACGCCGACGACGTCCGCGGGGCGCTCGCGGAGCGCGACGAGAAGATAGCAGTGCTCGAAGCCGAGCTCGCAGCGTTTCGCGCAGCGCAATGATCCCTTTCGCCCTTCCGTGGTTCTGCAACCGACCCGTCGGGCCTAGCTTGCAAGCGTTATCGGACGCCTCCCCCCAATCTCCCCGATGACATCGTGCGGATCACGCTCCCTCCGGGCCGATCCGCATGTAGACCGGGCGGGGCTCCCCCCAAGCTAGCCCCGTCCGGTCTTTCCTGTGTGCCAGCCAGAGGAGCCTGCCATGACCCGTCCCCCGCTTCCCCCCTTCACCGATGAAACCGCCCGCGAGAAGGTGCGTCTGGCAGAGGATGGCTGGAACAGCCGCGACGCCGCCAGGGTAGCGCTCGCCTACACCGAGGATACCCAATGGCGGAACCGCGCCGAGTTCCCGCGCGGGCGTGCCGAGGCGCAGGCGTTTCTGGAGCGCAAATGGGCCAAGGAGCTCGACTACCGGCTGATCAAGGAGCTGTGGGCGCACGCCGGCAACCGGATCGCGGTGCGCTATGCCTATGAATACCACGATGACAGCGGCAACTGGTTCCGCGCCTATGGCAACGAGAACTGGGAGTTTGCCCCTGACGGCCTGATGCAGCGGCGATTTGCGAGCATCAACGAACACCCCATCCGCGAGGAAGAGCGCCTGTTCCGCTGGCCCCTCGGTCGCCGTCCCGACGACCATCCCGGCCTGTCGGACCTCGGGCTCTAGGTGCCGCAATGCCGCGGGAGCTGAGCACCGCGACCTTCAAGGCTGCGGTGATCGATGCTGGCCATCCCGTACTCGTAAGCTTCTACGCGGACGGGTGCGGCCCGTGTGAGATGCAAGCCCCCATGCTGGAAGCGCTCGAAGCCCGCGTTCGCGGCGCAGCCGCCATCGTCAAGGTCAACGCCGAACATAACCCCGAACTGGTCAACCTGTTCGGGGTGCGCTCGCTGCCGACCATGATCCTGTTCGCCGGCGGCAGAATTGCGCGCCGCTTTGCCGGACTGACGAACGGCCACGATCTCATCATGGCCATGCTCGCCAGCCTCGACGATTGCTAGCTTGCCGCTCTACCGGATTGTCCGGCCTGGAGCCGCTTGAGCCGCGACCACCTGTCTGCCAGCATCCCCGCGGTGACCGCGGCCTTGCAGCGCGCCGGCAAGGCGGCCGGCGCGCTCGCTGCCGAAACGCGTGGCATCCGGCCCCAGAGCCTTGTCATAAACGGCAATCCGCGCCGCCTTCTCGGCGTGAGCCGTCAAGGCCGGCGGTGCCAGGACAACTCCGGTGAGCACAAAACCGGCAAGCGCTGCCAGAACCGCATCAGTGTGTTTGTGCATGACCAGACTCCCGTCTCGATTGCCCGCGCCATGCGGGATTGTTGGAGGCGTACCTGCGGCAGCGTTTCGCCAGAACGGCGAAACCGTGCAGCAGATCATTCCGGAGAACGGAACGACCGGACAGGCGCGGGTCTGGCCAGCATCATTGCCGCAGACGCAATGGATCATTGCCATCTGTCCGCGTTCTCATCGCGCCGCAGACGGATAGATTGATCAGATCACGCGCTGCACCATTCACGCTTCCGCTCCTCGAAAACGACAAGGCGCGGTGACCGCAGGAGAACTGCCATGAACGACACCACGCCTGAATGCGGCCAGCCCACGATGATCCATCGGGAGGCGGAATGATGGAGCTGTGCGTCGATTGCCTCAAGCGCGAGGACCCGGGCTGGACCCGGCACTACCGCAAGGGTTCCATGGCGCTGGCGGCCTATGGTGCAGGGGTCTTCCTGCTCCCGGACATCCCGGTCGCTCATGTGCTCCAAGGCCTCTTCTTCCTCTTCGCTTTCCCTTGGATCGTGTGGCCGCTCGTTGCCGCTTCAAGGCCGCGCAAGACGTAGTGGTGAGGAGCGACCTCGCCGCCGGGTGACTCCGGAGGGGAGTCTCTCCACGGTGGAGCCGGCGCGTGTCTAGAGCTGCGCTGCCATCTGACGCGCAGTTTCAAGCAGGCGGTTGGCGAAACCCCACTCATTGTCGTACCAGCCAAGGATGCGGACCAGGTGCTGATCCGTGACCTTGGTTTCGGCCAGATCGACAGTGACACTTGCCGGATTGTGATTGAGATCGACCGAGACCAGCGGCTCGCTAGTGGTCGCGAGTATCCCGGCAAACGGACCGGCCGCAGCCTCTTCCAGAAGCGCGTTGATCTCGTTCTCATCCGTCGCTCGCGCGGCATGAAACACGAAATCGATCAGCGAGACGTTGGGTGTCGGAACCCTGATAGAGGCACCGGACAGCTTGCCCTTGAGTTGCGGCAGCACTTCGGCGACGGCCTTGGTCGCGCCGGTCGAGGTGGGGATCATCGACATCGCTCCGCCGCGCGCACGCCTGAGATCGGGGTGGTACTGGTCGTGAAGCCGCTGATCGTTGGTATAGGAATGGACGGTGGTCATGTGACCGCGCTCGATGCCGATGGCGCGGTCGAGCACAGCGACAACCGGAGCGAGTGCATTGGTGGTGCAGCTGGCATTCGACACGATGCTATGTTCGGGACGCAACAGGGCATGATTGACGCCCTGAACCACGGTGAGATCCGCATCTTTCGCGGGCGCTGAAATCAGCACGCGCCGGGCACCACGCGCGATGTGTGCCGCAGCTCTCTTGCGATCGGTGAACAGTCCGCTGGCCTCGATCACCAGGTCAATGCCTGAAGCCTGATGATCCATTGCCGACGGATCAGGGAAGCGGGTCACGACGATGCGTTGCCCGCCGACCATGATCCAGCCGTCGCCGAATTCCACATCGCCGGCTGCCCGCCCATGCACGCTGTCGTGCCTGTAAAGGGCTGCGCAGCTGCGCGCGTCCATCATGTCGTTGATGGCGACCAGCGCGATGCCCTCGGGGCGCTGCTCCCGAATGAGGCGAGCGAGCAGGCGTCCGATGCGGCCGAAGCCGTTGATGGCGATATGCGTGGTCATGGTGTTCGTCCTTGTGCGGGGTTGCCGGTCAGGCGGTGGGTCGGCAGTCGAGGCAGGGCCGGTGTGCGGGGGAGGTTTCATCCATCGCGTCGCGCGCGGCCCGGAGCGCTGTTCGAACCCCCTCCTCGATCACGGGATGATAGAACGGACTGTCGAGCATCTGCTGGACCGAGCGATCCGCCTCCAGCGCCCAGGCGAGCAGGTGGGCGATGTGCTCGGCCGCAGGGCCCACCATCTCGGCCCCGAGGAGCTTGCCGGTCACACGATGGGCATAGATGTTGAGCCTGCCGACATTGCGTCCCGCCACCCGGGACCGTCCTTGCCCCGTGAAGTCGACAGTGCCGGTGACAAAGCTTGCCTTGGCCTGTTCCAGTTGTGCGTGGCTTTGGCCGATCATGGCGATCTGCGGGTCGGAAAAGACAACGCCGATCGCCGTGCGACGATGGCGCGGTGCCACGAAGGGAAAGCGTGCGGCATTCTCCCCGGCGATCCGTCCGGCATCGGATGCTTCATGGAGCAGCGGTGCGTCAGGTGCGGCATCGCCAGCAAGGAATATGGCACTGTCCCCGATCCGGGTCGTGTGGCGATCCCAGCCGATCGGGGTGCCGCTTTCATCGAGCGCAATACCGGCGTGCTCCAGACCGAGGCGGTCAAGATTGGGGCGGCGGCCGGTGGCGGCGATCAGGTAGTCGAAGCGCTCCTCGATCTCGTGCCCATCGACCTGCTCGGTCACCACGACGGCGTCGCCCTGCCGTTCGAGAGCGACTACCTGCGCGTTCGGGGTGAAGCGATACTCGGCGGCAAATGCAGCGTGGGCGGCCTCGGTGACCGCAGGGTCGGTCAACGGGCCGACCCGCCCGCTGCGTCCGAACAGCTTCACCCGCACGCCGAGGCGAGCGAGCGCCTGGGCAAGTTCCAGACCGATCACCCCGTTGCCGAAGACCGCGACGGACTCTGGCAGTTCATCCCAGTCGAACACGTCGTCATTGATGATGAGCCTGTCTCCCAGCGCATCCCAGGCCGAGGGCCACATGGCGCGCGAGCCTGTGGCGATCACCACACGGCCGGCCTCGATCGCGGTTCCATCGTCCAGCAGCAGGCGGCCGGGAGCCGTAAAGCGGGCCGATCCCCTGATCTTGTGCGCCTCCGGCCAGCCTTCGACATCTTCGAGAACGAAGCCGACAAAGCGGTCGCGCTCGGCACGGACTCTGGCCATCACGGCCCGACCGTCGACCTCGATCTGCGAGACCCGGACGCCGAAGCGACCCGCGTGACGGGCGTGATGCGCGGCTTCGGCTGCGGCGATCAGGAGCTTGGAGGGCATGCAGCCAACCCGTGCGCAGGTCGTCCCGTAGTGCGCTTCCTCAATGACGAGGATCGAATCCGTGAAATTGCGCGCCGATTTGTAAGCCGACATTCCGGCGCTGCCTGCACCGATAATCACGACATCGGCTTTGAGTGATCCGGTCTGTGGCATGGCAATCTCGCTCGATCCGTTGTTGAGCGAGAATTAGGCCTGCAAGGTTAGTGCAACAATCGCACCACGGGGAAACACTCCGTGCCGCGCTGCGGAACAATCATGGCTGCACCGAGATACCCATATCTGCGATCATTCGGAATAGGCGGGCGGTCGGATCAAAGCTCAATTTCGGCTCCCGACATTGATTGCTGTCCGGCAGGTCGCGCGTGAACTCCAGAAACGTCCCAGATCCAGTCTTTGCGACCGATGGCGCTCAGTCGGCTGCCGGATGATCGCCAGACGCGCCCCACTGACCGGCGCAGGCACGCCACGCAACGCCCGCTCCAGATGTGCGATGCGTGCCCGACCCGAGCCCGCGGCAACATGGCTCGCGATCATGCAAATCTCCTGCGGCTTTTGGGGGTATCGCGAGCCAGGCAAGCCCCTCAGCGATACCCCACACAGTCGAGCAGGGGTCGATTTCCCGATTGGGGACCGTTAACTCAAGCACTTCAAAATTTCGTAATTTCAGTGACTAAGCGCCGATACCTAAGGGTAACTCGGCGCCGTTCGAGTCCCACTTTGCAAACTTTTATCGTTAATTTTCAGATGTTTATTTTCATGGTAGCGGAGGAGGGATCTTCAGGCGATCCATAACATTCTGAAATAGACGCAACGATCCGCCTCAAGGTCACGAGATACCCCCAGCTCTACCCCCGGGATGGAGCCTCCGGCTGGTGTGCTGAGCGACCCGCAAGAGATTATCCGATTGTTATCGAGCACGAGGGATGGGGCCTATTCATGGATCGCCCGCTCTCCGTGCTCGTGCAATGCGTCCGTTGCCAAACCAAGCATGCGGAAGATTAGGGCGCCATTTTCCGCTTCTGAAGGTGTATCCGACATGCTGGTTGTCCGATACAAGGCACTGTTGGTCCTACCCCGACCGTTGTTCTGAGCCAAAATAAATGCCGAGAATCCTGATCGATTGCCGTTATCTGAATGGGCGGCCGAGCGGCATTGGCGAGATGGTTTTGGCGCTGGCCACCTACCTGCCCCGGCAAGCTCCTGACCTGAAATTTACGTTCCTTACCAACGCCGCCGCTCCCCAACCCCTTCGCAACGATGCCAACGTCACCTGTTTGCAGGTCGCGGCGCCTGCGAATGGGCCCGGCACGATGTGGTTCATGCCACGCCTGGTCGATCTGGACCATATCGACCTGTTCCACGCTCCGGCCAATATCCTCCCGGCGGGACTCACAATGCCCACAGTCACCACGATCCACGATCTGATGTGGCTGGAGCATCCCGAATGGTGTTCACCGGGCCTGCTCCACCCGGTTCGCAAAGCATTCTTCGCTGGCGGTATAAGGCGCGCCTTGCGCCGGTCGACCTCTATTGCCGCCATCAGCGATGCCACCGCAACAGCCATCACGCGACATTTTCCCGATGCGGCAATGCGCACCCATGTGACGCTTTCGGGGGTCTCCGAGGATTTCTCTCCGGTCCAGCGCAACGCGGGCGTTCTAGCCGGTTGCGGTCTGGATCCCGAGCGCCGCTACATTCTGGTTGTCGGGCAATACGCGCCATACAAAAATCACGACGGAGCGATCAGGGCGTTCGCCGCAGCATGCAAAACCATTGATGATATCGATCTTGTGCTGGTGCAGCGGCAAGGGCCGAGTTCGGCAGCATTGCTCAAACTGGCGCGCCAGCTCGGTATGGAAGATCGCGTTCGCTTTACGGGCCCGGTCGAGCGTGCGGAACTGATCCAGCTATATTCCTCTGCTGAGTTGCTGCTTCATCCATCTCTCTGCGAAGGCTTCGGAAATCCCGTGATTGAGGCGATGGCCTGCGGATGTCCCGTCATCACGAGCAGCATATCAGCAATGCCGGAAGTTGCCGGCGGGGCCGCGCTTCTGGCCGATCCCCACGACACGAACGACCTCGCGCGTCAGATCAGGGAGGTACTCGGCGACGATGGATTGGCGCAGGATTTGCGCAGACGCGGTCATGCGCGAGCCAAAGAGATGCGCTGGGAAAGGTTCGCCGAAGCCAATCTGGCAATTTACCGACGCGTTCTCGGGAAACAGAAGGCTAGTTGACGTCGGACTTCCCAATCCGGGCGGGAGTGAGATCTTCTTGCATGCGTGCAGCAGCGCTACGGTGGGCCCTGATCGACCAGAGGAGGGCAAGGTTGAGCACGGACAGTTCATACAGGAAATAGCCGATTGGGTGCCCCGCCACCATTGATATGCCGAGAATGATCGTCCGCTGGTTCGCGCCCAGAAGCTGAAGACGGCCAAGCAATGGGGCCAGGTGCCGTCGTGCCGTTGCCCTGAATTGGGCCAAGGCAACTTCGTCATTCGCGACTAGTCTGTGCAGGCTCTCGATCGTTCCCCCGCCGTCCCGAGTGCGATCGCTCAAAGACAAGTACAAGTTGACGAGCGCCGCCACGCCGCTCTCACGCTTGGTCTTGGGTTCGATGCCGGTGTTGCGGATCCAGCTCCGGCCATAGACCCAATACTCATATTCCCGGCGACGCTCTTCCAGGTGGCTGGCCTGAAATATCCGTGACACACCGGCGCCGACTACCACCAGCCAGACAGCAAGCCCGAAATGCCCCATCAGCATCCAGCCGATCGTGCAATAAAGAACGATGTGGGAAAAATAGTCCGCGATCCCGTCTATCGCTTCGCCCAAGGGACTGGCCTTACCGGTCAACCGCGCCAAATCGCCATCCGCACCGTCCAGCACATGCCACGCGAGATGCAGGCCAAAACCCGCCAGGGCACCTGTCAGTTGGCCGATCACGGCATAACAGGCACCTGCAAGGATCACACAGAAACCACCGGCGATGGACAGTTGATTGGGCGTCACTGATGTCGGCGCAAGTGCCAAGGCAAGGCGCTTGGCAAGAGGGTGGTACAGCCGGCGATTGAGCCAGTCATTGAGTTCCGGACGCCGCTCCGATTGCCCGGTCACGCGGCGGCTTGCGCTGGAAGCACTCGGCTGGTCGGCCACGCCGGCGGTCCTCATATTGTCACAAAATAGGAGTTAGAGGGCGGAGTTAGTTCGATAATCCGAATGTTGCAATGCGGCGAACCGAACTTGACACAGCGTTCGGAGCCAATCAAACCAGCATTAGCAATTCAGGCGAGGGTCGCTCCTCACCTCTTTCGATGGTCTTGCCCAGCATAAGGCATGGCGCCCTTTGTCGTGCGCGATGGTTGGCTGTCGCCTGGCCTCTGGACGCATGGTCGAATCGACCATCGTGAAACAAGGATGATGCGTCTGTTGGTCCGCCCGATTGTGACCTTCGCGAGCTCTTGCCTGGCACAAGGCCTTGTCGCAGGCCTGCCAGCTTGCGCGCGCGCGTGTGTGATTGCGACGACGCGGGGCCTGACCCGCAATGGTCCTCCGGTGCTGGCCGTACCGGGTGGCGTGCTCGATTCGCGCTCCCATGCAGAGCTGGCGCGGCTATGCCCGGATGGTTACGCCGTGATCGACAGCGCGGATATCCAGCCGACCGACAGGTGCATACCCGGAGAGGCACTGGTCGCCAGTGATGCCGCCACCTGGCCCGGTCGCGCCGTTCCGGAAGGCGACGGAAGCTGGATCGATTCGTACTACAAGATCAACTCCGAGGCGAAGCTGCGCGCGGATCTGCGCCGTGCGAGCTGGGATCTGGTCAAGGCCAGCGGCAAGCCGAGCGACGGCATTGTCTCACGCCATCTGAACCGGCCGATATCGATGCGGCTCTCGTTCGCATTCCTGCATTTGCCTTGGATGCGGCCCGGTCATGCCACCACTCTTACCGCCATCTGCGCTCTAGCGATGTTCGCGGCGCTGGTGTCCGGTACGACTGAAGGCCTGCTGGCGGGCGCCGTGTTGTTCCAGCTCGCTTCCATTGTCGACGGGGTCGACGGAGAGATCGCCCGCGTGACCCGACGCGGCACCCGTTCAGGCGCAACGCTGGACAGCATTACCGATGGGTTCACGAATGTTGGTTTCATCGTCGGCCTGGCGACCAATCTCGCGGTGCGCGGGGAGCCTTTGGCGCTCGAAATCGGCTTGCTCGGGGCTGCCTCGCTGGCACTCGGCTGCGTGACGCTCGCCGTCAAAGCAGCGCGCGATGGTGACGCCGTGAACTTCGATGCCGTGGGCAACTGGCTGAAACAGCGATCGGGCTCGGTTCAGCACATCCTTATTGCGGTCACGAAGCGCGATTTTTTCGCTCTCGCGAGCATGGTGATGATCTGGCTGTCACTGCATCTGGAGTGGCTTTTGATCCTCTCGCTCTCCTGCGCGACGTGGTTCTTCGTGGTGCAATTCGTCTCGCTTCAGCCAAAAGCCAAAGACCTTTCATCATAAATCGTCAGAACACGAATTTTATGATTTTATAATATGTTTTTTGAATTGAGGAAATATGTCGAAAATTAAATGCGCAGTTCTTGGCATAGGCAACTGCGCCAGCTCCCTGATTCAGGGCATTGAATACTACAAGACGCGCAATGATGGCTTTGGCTATATCAACGAGCGGGTTGGCGAGTATCACCTCAAAGACATCGAATTCGTTCTAGGCATTGACGTCGACCAGCGGAAGGTAGGCCTGGACCTCAACGAAGCGATCTTCGCTCAGCCCAACAACACGCTGGTGTTTCAACAGGACATGCCGGTTGCCGGCGTCAAGGTCATGATGGGCAAGGTGCTTGATGGCGTGGCGCCGCACATGCTCGACGCAGGCAGCCGTGGCTTCATGCTTTCCGACGCCGCGGAACCATCCCGCGGAGAGGTCATCGAAGCACTCAAGGCATCGGGCGCAGAAGTCCTCATCAATTTCTTGCCGGTAGGCTCGCAGGAAGCGACCGAGCTCTACATGGACTGCGCGCTCGAGGCTCATCTTGCGGTGGTCAACTGCATTCCCGTGTTCATCGCCAGCGACGCTGCCTGGGCTGAACGCTTCCGGTCCCACGGGCTTCCGATCGTAGGTGACGACATCAAGGCACAGGTCGGTGCCACGATTGTGCACCGTGCCCTTTCCGGCCTGATGTCCGACCGGGGGTTCCGCGTTCAGCGCACCTACCAGCTCAATACCGGCGGCAATACCGACTTCATGAACATGCTTGACCGGTCGCGACTGGTCTCCAAGCGCGCGTCCAAGACCGGGTCGGTGCAAGCCGCTCTCGCCGAGCGACTGGCGGACGAGAACATCATGATCGGCCCGTCGGACTATGTGCCGTGGCAGAACGACAACAAGGTCTGCTTCCTGCGCATCGAGGGTGAGCATTGGGGCGGCGCAACCGCCGAGATCGAATTGCGGCTGTCTGTCGAGGACAGTCCCAATTCGGCGGCGTGTGTGGCCGACGCGATCCGTTGCGCGAAGATCGCACTCGATCGCGGTGAGAGCGGGCCGCTGAAGATTCCATCGGCTTGCTACTTCAAGACACCGCCCGAGCAGATGGACGACGCCACAGCGCGCATCAAGCTTGCCGATTTCATCGGTCAGACGCCCCCCGTCTCAGATGTCAGGGTCATAACGTCGCGATGAGCAAGCTTTCTCCCGTATCGCAGGCGGGCGAGGCCGAGGTGGTCGAAGCGGTCATCATCGCAGCAGGTTTCGGCCACCGGCTCGCGGCGCTCGGCCCGTCGAAGCCGCTCAACCGGTTGTGCGGCCTGCCGCTGATCGAGATCGCGGCACGGCAGCTGGCGCGGGCCGGTGTGGAGCGGATCGTGGTGGTCACCGGCCACATGGCCGATCGCCTCGAGGCTGCCCTTCCCGGCATTGCGCAGGCGCTCGGTATCGTGATCGAGGCTGTGCGGGTGGACAGCTGGAGCGTGCCGAATGGCCACTCCGTGATGGCGGGAGCCAGCGCGATCGGCGGAAATTATCTGCTGGTGATGTCCGATCATGTTTTTTCCGACGGGATCCTTGCCGCGCTCATGCGCTGCCATGATCCCCGCCATGCCGTCACCTTGGCCATCGACCATCGGATCAACGGCCCCACCATTGATCCGGATGACGCGACCTATGTCACCACTTCGGATGACGGGATGATCCGCAGGATTGCCAAGCACCTGCCCGAACCAGACGCGGTCGATTGCGGCGCGTTTCTGGCAACGCCGATGCTGGCCGAAGCCATCGCAGCAGCCATTGCGATGGGCCGGCCCGGCAGCCTTTCAGATGGCATGCAGTGGCTCGCCGCGCAAGGGCTTGCGGCGACTATGGATATTGGGGATCGATGGTGGATCGATGTCGACGATCCGGCCTCGCATCGTCTTGCAGAGCAAGATCTCCCCATCCATCTGCCCCACCTCGTCCCGGCCATTGCCGCGGCCTTGCCGCGCGATGATGCCCCGCAGTCTGAAACCCTGATCCGCATTGCCGGCGGCACCTGACATGCATCAGCAGGTCGCTACATCGCATCTCGATACGGACCTCCTGACGAGGTTCTTCGCCGAGTTTCTCGACGATCAGGCCTTTGCGGAATTTCGGCGCGTCGAGCGGATGCTCGCGACGCTCAAGGAACAGGGCACGACGATCGCCGGCTATCCGCTGATCCGCCCTTCGGATTGCGGCCCGATCACAGCCGCGCTGGCGGAAATCTTCGACGCGTCGCGCGACCGGTTCCGGACGGCAGATCCGCTCGTCGTCGACAGGTTCGAAGAGCTTATCGGGGGCTTTGTTGCCTTTGTCCAAGCGCTCTACCCCACGCAATCGACCAGCGCCCTGATCCTTCACGCCGAAGTTCTGCTGCTGACGGGCGAGGCTGATCGCGTGGTGGAGTTGCTCGAACATCTTGCCCGCCGCCCCTATGCGGTCGTCGACAGCCTCAACCATTGCAGCGAAATCGTGTTCCTCTACGCGCAGGCACAGTTGTTGCGCGGCGCTCCGCAAGAGATCGATGTTTGTTTTGCCTCGTTCGGGGCATGGCTCTGCGCCCAGCCGCGGGGACCGCGCCCCTTTGGAATGGCAGACAGGATCGCGCCGCTGGCAAGTGTCACGTCCGGCTCGCCCGGTGTGCTGGCCCGCATGATCCGCTGGTCATCATCGCGCATCGTCCGCGCGCGCCGCGGCCGGAACGGTATCGCGGGCATTGTCTGGTCGAAGCTGGCCGCAGTCATTTTCCGCCTGATTTCGACGGCCTGCCTGTACGCGCTTTCGTGGTCGCACAAGCGCGGGCCGGTCTTCCATGCCCGTCGCGGCCATCCCAAGGGCACTCTGGTGACCCGGGCGATGGGTGGCATCGGCGACCTGCTGATGATGGAGCCCGGGCTGGAAGTGCTTGCCAAAAAGCAGGGCGGGCCGGTCGATATGGCGATACCGCGCAAGTTTTTCCCGGTGTTTGCCAACAATCCCCACGTCCGGACCATCGACATAGATGGTCCGCCGATCAATCTGGGCCGTTATCGCAAGCTGGCCAACCTGAGCATCTGCCCTGCGAGCCGCTACGAGAGTAGGAACCGACCGCATATTCGAAAAGGGCGCGTCGAAAGCTTCGCCAACGGTATGGGGGTGGGACGTAGTGCGCTGCGCCGGCAAGGCTGGCACATCAATCAGTTCATCGACGACGAGACCAGCGCGAAGTGCGACGCCTTTATCGCATCGCTCGGCTTCACGCGTCGCCTGATCGGGGTTCAGCCCTACTCGCGCGATAGCTACAAGGACTACCTGCATATCGAGGCGGTCATCCGGCAGCTGGCGGAACGCTACGACGTCCTGGTGTTCCACCACGTGGCTAACGGCTTGCCCGAGGGCCCGGGGATCGCAAGCACCGCCGGTCTGCCGCTGGCCGTGTCGTTGGCGCTCGTGTCGCGCGTCGAAGCCATGGTCAGCGTAGACAGCGCCTTCCTTCACGCTGCTGCCGCCTACGACATTCCCGTGATCGCCCTGTTCGGCCCGACCGATGCGCGAACGCTCACCCGGCATCACCGCAAGGTCGAGATCGTCTGGCAGGCACAGAGCTACTCCTGCGTGCCGTGCTGGCGCAACGAGGACACGCCATGCAGCCTGACCGGACTGCTCGGCGTCAGCCCGTGCCTCGCCACGATCGAGCCGGGACGGATCACGGCGGCGGTTGATCGCGCGATGGGGGTGGTATGAGCGCGCAGATCCTGCCTCACGAAGTTCTGCTGGACGACTGGTTCGTAGCCTTGCGCGAGGTCGAGCCGGGCTCGCCTGCGGCGTTCTTCGACCGTGACGGAACGCTGATCCGCAACGTCCCCTATCTCGCCGACAGCGACGAGGTGTGTCTCGAACGCGGTGCGGTCGAAGCCCTCTCGGCTTACCGGCGCAGCGGTTTCGCCATCATCGTCATCACCAATCAGTCGGGCATCGCGCGCGGTCTCGTCACGCCAGCGCAGTATGCCTCCGTCAACCAGCGCATGATCAATTTGCTCGGCGCCGACCTCGTCGATGCGATCATCGCCTGCCCGTTCCACCCCGAAGGCGTTGCACCATGGAACGTCCCCGATCATCCGTGGCGCAAGCCTGCGACCGGGATGATCGATGCAGCGGCCAGCCGCTTCGGGGTCGACGTGGCGCGCTCGGTACTCCTCGGGGATAGCGTGATCGATATCGAAGCCGGCCTTCGCGCAGGCATCGGGCATCTGATCCATTTGGGTACAGGTCATGGACAGCGCGACCGCGCAGCCGTGGAAAATCTGTCCCGCGCCAACCCCGGCACGAGGATCAGCTGCCTTGCATCGCTCCAATCGCTCGAAGTTGAGGAGCTCGCCCGATGACGGTGTTGGCAGCGGGCGCCATCGCCGCGCCGATCCCTTCCGCGAACCGTCAGATCGATCGGGTGCGCGACTGGTGTGTGAACTGGGACTACGCGCGGCTGCTCGCCTCCCACGAGATTGCCCCGCCGGTGCCTGTCGTCGAACGGTTCGACTGGAACGGCACCGCCATCGATCCCGGTTTCCGGCGGGTTCGGGTCATCGGCCGTCAACTTTACGTGCTCTCGCGCGCTGCTTGCGGCGGTGCCGAAGGTGCCGGTGAACTCGCGCAGCGAACGGCAACGGCGCTTATGCAATACGGGCGCGGCGATGACGGCCAGTTCGTTTCCCGGCTTTCACCCGCTGGGACGGTGCTGGACGCCACGGCGGATCTCTACGACATCGCCTTCGCCCTGTTCGGGCTGGCATGGTGGTATCGGTATTCCTCTGATCCGCGCGCGATCGAGCTGGCAACGGCGAGTGTTACGCACCTCTGCGCCACGATGCGCTCGCCGTCCGGACACGGCTTTGTCGATCGCCTGCCGGGCCAGTGGAGGCACTTGCAGAACCCGCATATGCACCTGTTCGAGGCTGCGATTTTCCTGACTGCTTTCAGCGGGCAGGACCGCTTTCAGACCTTGGCGGAGGAACTCTTCGTTCTGGCGCGCGACAAGCTGGTAGATCCCGTTAGCGGCACACTGGCCGAGGAATTCGATGACGCGTGGCGCCCCGTTGCAGGGCCCCAAGGCAAAATCAGGATAGAGCCCGGCCACCAGTTCGAATGGGCCTGGCTGCTGGACCGCTGGGCGATTGCCAGCGGCGACCGCGAGGCCCTCGAGTTGTCGCGCAACCTGTTCGACTTCGCGATCAATCACGGGATCGATCCCGCAAGCGGCCTCGTTTTCGATGCGGTCTGCCCTCAGGGTAAGCCGCTGGAGAAAGACCTCAGAATCTGGCCAAATACCGAGCTGCTCAAGGCGCAGGTCGCCATCGCCGAGCGCGAGGGCCGGGCGCAATGCCATTCGATCGACCAGACCATTTCGCGGGTTTTCCGCCATTACCTCGAATCTGCTCCGATTGACGGATGCACGAGCCTCGGACGGGGTTTCTGGGTCGATTACCTTAAAGCCGATGCCCGGCAGTTGAACTGCGATCACGTGCCGGCTTCAACGATGTATCACATCATGTTCGCATTCAGCGAAGTGCTGCGACTTCACGACAATCACGGTCCCTTTGAAGCCGGTTCGTGGGTCTCCGATACGGCGGACGACGCCGCACCTTCACGTTCACTGCACGATTGAGGAGAACTGCGATGAGCCTATCGTCACGGCAAAGTTCAACCGCGCTCAACTTCGAGCAGGTGCGGGTGTTGGTCATCGGCGACATCATGCTGGATCGCTTCCGCTACGGCCAGGTCAGCCGCCTGTCGCCTGAAGCGCCGGTGCCGGTGATGCACGTCAAGGACGACAAGATCATGCAGGGCGGCGCGGGCAACGTCGCGGCCAATCTGGTGGCTTTGGGTTGCACTTGCGGGGTGCTCGGGGTCATCGGCGACGACGAGGCGGGAGCGCAGGTGCGCGGGCTCCTCGCCAAGGGCAGCGTCGACGGCAGCGGACTGGTGGTGGACGCCGGACGCCGGACGACGATCAAGACGCGCCTCATCGGCGGCAGCCAGCAGTTGCTGCGCTTCGACGAGGAAGATGTCGACAGTCTAGACCCGGCGACCGAGGCAGCCATTATCGACCGCTTCGACAGTGTGATCGCGGGTTACGGGATCGTCGCGATCTCCGACTATGCCAAGGGTGTCCTCACCGATGCCGTTCTTGCGCACGTCATCAGACGCTGCAACGAGCTCGGCATTCCGACATTCGTCGATCCGAAGCGCGCCGACATGTGCGTCTACGCCGGGGCAACGCTGATCAAGCCCAATCTGGCCGAACTGAAAACCGCGACCGGGGTGTCGGGCCACTCGCTGGAACAAGTCACCAAGGCTGCCGAAGCTCTGATCGAACAGACCGGATCGATGATCCTCGTGACGATGTCCGAAGCGGGCATGACGCTGTTCGGGAAAGAGGGTGAGCGCTGGCGCTTTCTCGCACGCGAAGCCGAGGTATTCGATGTGTCGGGTGCCGGCGACACGGCGCTGGCCACCCTGTGCGCTGCATGGGGTGCCGGTTACGAGCCCGAACAAGCGGTTCGGCTCGCCAATGTCGCGGCGGGCGTCGTGGTGCGCAAATTGGGGACGGCCACGCTCACGGTCGAGGAGCTCGCACTCGCACTCGATTCCGAAGATCAGGAAACCCACATCGGCGTCGCTTCGCTCTCCAAGGCCCGCATGCAGGTTCTCACCTGGAAGCGGCAGGGCCTGCGTGTGGGTTTCACCAACGGCTGTTTCGACATCGTCCACGCCGGACACATCCGGATCCTGCAGGAAGCGCGCAAGCGCTGCGATCGCCTCGTGGTAGGACTGAACAGCGATGCCTCGGTCAGCCGTCTGAAAGGCCCGGAGCGGCCCGTGCAAAGCGAAAGCTCGCGCGGGATCGTGCTATCGGCCGTGGATGCCGTGGACCTGGTCGTCATATTCGATGAGGACACGCCGCTCGAACTCATCAAGACCTTGAAGCCGACCGACCTCATCAAGGGGGCTGATTACACCGAGGAGACTGTCGTGGGGGCGGCGGAAGTGAAGGCGGAGGGCGGACGGGTCCACCTTATCGATCTTGTTCCCGGACTTTCGACAACACGGGCCGTGGAGCGCATCCGAAGCGGCGAAATGGCCGTGGCAAAAGAGCAGCTGCTCGAAGGCTGATCGCAAGGATCGCGACCGAGAGCGGCAAACAGGATAAAGCGACCGACATAGTGACAGCAGGTTTCACCCTCGACCCGGGAAGCTACACAGGCGGTGCTCCAACGCGCCGCTGGGCGAGCGTGCAATGGGGGCGACATTATGGTCGCATCCTGTTTGGGGGCCTGTTCGTGCTGCCCGTGCTGCTGGCGGCCATCTATTTCGGACTGCTGGCAAGCGATCGCTACGTGTCCGAGACCCGTTTCATCGTCCGTTCGGTCGAACGCCCCGCGGCCCAAGGTGCCGCCGCCTACCTCCAGAGCGTCGGCATTACCCGGGCGAACGACGAAGCCTTCGCCATGCAGGATTTCGTCCGCTCGCGCGATTTGATGACGTTGGTCGGCAGGAAATTCGATCTGCGCGCGATTTGGGGCCGGGAGGACGCCGATTGGGTTTCACGTTTCGGGGGCCTCACCGGGAGGACTTCCGACGAGGCGCTGTTCGAGCATTTCCAGAAGCGCATCAAGGTCGAGAAAAACCTTGAGACGGGGATCACGACGCTCACGGTCGACACCTATGATCCTGCCACGTCGCGCGATATCGCGCGGACCATTCTCGCGGCGGGCGAGGAACGGATCAACCACCTCAATGCCCGCGCCAGCCGGGACCTTCTTGGCGCGGTCGAGAAGACCGAAGCCGAGGCGGCCGCGCAGCTCGCGGCGGCGACCAAGGAACTGACCGCATATCGCCAGCAGGTCGGCGAAGTCGATCCCGAGGCAGAAGCGGAAGCGGGTGTCGACCGGTCGAGCGCGCTCGAAAAGGAACTGGCCAGCCTTGAAGCCGCCTTGCAGAGCATGAAGGCCCAGGCGCCGCTGAACCCCGGTCGCCGCTCGCTCGAACAGCAGGTCGCCGTGATCCGCGCGCAGGTGGCCGCGCAGCGTGGCAGCCTCACCTCGGGTAACGACAATCTCGCCGTCAAGGTCGACGAGCTGCAGCGGCTTCAAGTACAGGCTGACATCGCCGCGAGAACTTTCCGCGACGCGCGCCAGCAACTCGCCGAAGCGCGCGAGCGTGCGGACCGGCAGCGGGTCTATCTGGAGCAGATCGCCGCGCCCAGCATGCCCGACGAGCCGCTCGAACCGCGCCGGATGCGCTACTTCCTTACCGTGGCGCTGGCATCGCTGTGGACGTTCCTTATCTTCTACCTGCTCGTGTCCGGCAGTCGCGAACATTTGAACATGCACTGATCCGATGGCGGCAACACATTCATCCCAACTGCTTTCCAAGAAGGCGCGCATCATCGATGCCCTGTTGCTGCGCGAGCTGATGGCGCGGTTCGGGCACAACAATGTCGGCTTCCTGTGGCAGATCATCGAGCCCTTGATGCTGATGGTCGGCGTGATGGTCGCCTGGTCGCTCATCTATGGCGAACGCAACCACGGCGTGATGGTCCTGCCGCTGGTGCTGACCGGCTATTCGGTCCTGACTCTATGGCGTCACATGACCGGACGGCTGCCCAATACCTTCCGCGATGCCTCAGGCCTGCTGTTTCACAGGGATGTGAAGCCGGCCGACATCCTGCTGGCGCGCGCGATACTCGAATCCATCAGCACGCTGGTGGCCTTTTTCATCGCCTTGCTGCCGCTGCAGCTGATCGGCATCATGGAGCCGGTCCACGATTACCTCGTGCTTCTGGGCGCCTGGAGCCTGATGTGCCTGTTCTCGTTCGGGTCGGCCCTGATCATCACCGCGCTGGCGCATTTCTCCGAGGCATTCGAACGCTTTGTCCAGCCGGTCATGTACATCATTCTGCCGTTGACCGGAGTCTTCTACATGGTGTTCTGGCTGCCGCCCGCGGCCCAGAAGATCGTGCTCTATTCGCCGCTGGTCCACATTTCCGAGATGATCCGCGGCGGTTTTTTCGGCCCCGATGTCCCGACGACGTGGGACCCGGTATATGTGATTTTCTGGACCATCGCGGTCAATGCGGCGGGATGGGTGCTGGTGCTCAAGGCACAGCGGCACATCGAGCTGGAGTGATCGGACAGCCATGAATTACCCCGTCACCCACGTTCAGAATTCGACCGGCGAGCGAGCCCCGCAGCTCGCCTTGATCGAGGCGCGCGAAGCCGAAGTCGCGCAGGCCGCCAGCCCCGGTCGCAAGCGCGATCTGTGGCTGCTTGCGGTGCTGGCTGTCATCACCCTGGCCGCAGCACTCTACAATTTCGTCATCGCGACACCCCGCTATGTGTCCGACATGAGCTTCGTGCTGCGCACGCCGGCCGGCAGCCAGGAGCGCCTGACATTCCTCAATTTCGGAGGCGGAGGCACCGGCGCGGATGACAGCCATGCGATTGTCGCCTTCATTGAATCGCGCGATCTCGTCGAGACGGTCAACAAGGACGGGAAGCTCGCGGCCGTCTTTGCTGATCCGGCAGTCGACATCTTTTCCGCCTTCCCGTCGGTGTTGGCGGGAAGCGGGCGCGACGAGTTCTACAGGCACGCCCAGAAATATCTGAGGGCGGAGTACGACACCGAAACAGCGATCACACACGTGGCCGTCGAGGCCTTTAGCGCCGAGGACGCGAACGCCCTTGCGCAGCGGATAAAGGCGGCCTCCGAAAGCAAGGTCAACGACCTCAACCGAAGGGCGCGCGGCGCTTTGGTCGAGACAGCACAGTCGGAAGTCGATGCGATCAGCGCCCAGCTGACGACGCTGCATCAAGGCCTGACCGACGCCCAGCAGCGCTACGGCATCATCGATCCGAAGCTTGAGGCTGGCGCCGCCATCGGTTTGAGCGCGGCAACCGCACGGGAGCTCGACCGGATCAACATCGAGCTGGCGACGACCATCAGGGCCGCTCCGGATAGCCCGAAAGTGGATGAGCTCCGCAACCGCCGCAAGTCGCTGGAGGCGGGCCTTCGCGTCCAACGGCAGCGAACGGCGGGTGGCGACGCGTCACTCGCACAGCGTCTCGAGCCCTATCTTAAGCTCGCCGTCCAGCGCGACGTCGCCGAGCAGCATCTGCTTGCCGCGACACTCGCTCTGGCGACCGCGCGCAACTCCTCGACGCAGGAGCACATCTACATTGAATGGATCGCCCAGCCGAGCATGCCGGACGAGCCCTTGCGTCCGCGCGCATGGTGGAATGTGTTCCTCACTTTCCTGATCGCCGCTGGCAGCCTGTGGATTGTCCGCAGCCTGTCCGATCTGGTGCTGGCCGATGATTGAGCTTCCCATCATCGCACCGCAGGAGCCCGGATCGCAGCATCAGCCGCATGGCAACGGCTCGATCGAGGTATGCCACATCGGCAAGACCTACATGACACCAGCCGGCCCCAAGCAGGTGCTGCATGACATCAGCTTTTCGGTCCAACCGGGTCAGAAGGTCGCGGTTCTCGGCCGGAACGGTGCCGGCAAATCGACCCTCGTGAAGATCATCGGCGGGGTCGAGCGGCCGAGCCAGGGCCATATCCGGCGGACCATGTCGATGTCGTGGCCGCTGGCCTTCTCGGGCGGCTTCGAGGCGGCGATGACCGGCTATGACAACATCCGCTTCATTGCCCGGGTCTACAATCATCCGATCCGCGAGCTTATCGACAAGGTCGATGATTTCGCGGAGCTTGGCAGCAACCTGCTTCAGCCCATGAAGCACTATTCGTCCGGGATGCGCGCCAGGCTCGCCTTTGCACTGACGCTGGCGATTGATTTCGATTGCTATCTGATCGACGAGGTCATCGCGGTCGGCGACCAGCGTTTTCACCAGAAGTGCCATGACATGCTGTTCAAGGAACGCGCCGGTGCGGCGATGATCCTCGTCAGCCACGATGTCGGCATCATCAAGGATTATTGCAGTTCGGCACTTGTCCTGAAGGGCGGGTTCGGACGGACTTTCAACGATGTGGATTTGGCAGTCAGTATTTATGCGTCCCTCTAGCACCTATCGGCGGATCGTAACGGCGGCCGCGACGATGGCTCTGGCAGCCTGCGTTTCGGGCTGCGCGACCTTGCCCCGCAGCGGTCCCACGGGCGGGCGGGTCGTCGATGCCGCCGCAGCGGGCCAGTTCGATCTCGTCGAAGTCCGTTCGATGGCCGAGGTGCCCGAGGGTGAGAAGATACCGGCATTCACCGAACTGGCCGAAGTGGCGCCGCAAAGCGCTGAAAGGCTGCGTCCGGGCGACAGCATCTCGATTTCGATTTACGAGATCGGCGTGCGGTTGTTCGGCAGCGGCACGCGGCCCGACGGGTCCGGATTCGATCCCTCCGCCAGGGCCGAGCGGATCGGACCGATCGAGATTGATTCCGGCGGGATTATCTCGCTCCCCTACATCGGCACGATCCTCGCGCAGGGGCTGACGGCGCGACAGCTTGAGCGCGAGATCGAGAGCAAGCTGCGCGGCAAGTCGGAATTCCCGCAGGTCGTAGTGCAGCGCTCGGGCGCGCAGGGCAGCGCAGCTTTCGTGACGGGCGACGTGGCCCAGCCCGGCCGCGTGCCGCTTTCAAGCGCCAGCGAGCGCTTGCTCGACGCGATTGCGCTGGCTGGCGGTGCGCGGGGCGATACCGGCAATCTGATGCTGCGGATCCTGCGGGACGGCCGTTCGAGCGAGGGTCCTTTCGACCGGGTGCGATACGACAATATCGGCGGCCTCAGGCTGGAACCCGGAGACCGCATCGAGCTGTTCCGCGTACCGCGCAGCTATTCGGTCCTCGGGATGGCGAACCGCGCCAACCGCTTCGACCTGCCGCTGCGCTCGTTTTCGCTGGCCGAGGCGCTGGCGCAGGCGGGTGGGCCGAACGATTCCCTCGCCGATCCGGCGGCGGTCTTCGTGTTCCGCTATCGCCCCGCCCCAGACGGCGGCGACCCGGTGCCGGTGGTCTATCACATCAACATGCTCGAGCCTGCGTCCTATCTGCTCGCCCAGCGTTTCGCCCTCGCCCACGACGACGTGATCTACATCGGCGGGGCAGAGGCCAATCAACCGACCAAGATCCTGCAACTGATCGGCCAGATCTTCGCGCCGATCGTCACGGCCCGCGCCGTGACGCAGTGACTTTCACACTCAAATACCTTCCCAAAGAAAGGCATACCTTCCATGAACGAACAGGTTCAGCAGCTGATCGGAACGATCCAGCGGATGCATGACCGTCAGGAGCTGATGCACCGGCGATTGCTCGCGTTGGCCAACGGACACTGTGTCAATCTGGGTGGCACTCGCATGCTCACCGAAACGCGCGCGGGCCTGCGCATGTTGATCGACGGTCGCGATACAGGATCCGGGCTCGAAATTCTCCATTCAGGCTATATCGAACCGGAAGTGATGGCCGTGCTTCAGCGCGCCTTCGTGCCGGGCAGCGTCTTCCTCGATGTGGGTGCCAACTTCGGCTTCTACACTCTTCTTGCGGCCCAACAGATGGGATCGTCGGGGAAGGTCTACTCGTTCGAGGCGAATCCCAATCTGATCCCCTATCTTGAAGGCAGCATCTACATCAACGGCCTGCGCGATCGTGTGAACCTCATCAACAAGGCCGTGGCCGACACCACCGGCACTGCGCGTTTCGGCTTTTCCTACGCTCACATCGGCGGCGGTTCGCTGATGCTCGGCGGCGGCGAAGGCCACGGCAACGAATACGTCGAGGTTCCGCTGGTCCCGGTCGACGACGAACTGCCGAAGGACATTGTCGCCGATGTCATCAAGCTTGACGTCGAAGGCCATGAAGCGGCTGCCTTGCGCGGCATGCGCCAGCTCATCGCCCGTTCTCCCAAGGTGCAAATCATCCTCGAATTTTTCACGGGAATGCAGGGGCAAGCGGGAAGCGAGACGATCATTGACCTGCTGGAAGAGATGGGCCTGCGTTACTGGCGCATCGGCCATCGCGGCCGCCTTGAGGAGGTTTCGCGCGAACAGCTCATCCATGGCGGTGATTGCTACCTGGTGGCGGCACGCGAGAAGCCTTTCGATGCAGGGCTCGCGCTCGAGCCGACGGCCTTGCGGATGGTCGGCAGGCCCACGCATGACGGAATGCTGACGGCCGAGCCCGGCGGGGTCCTGGTCCACGGTCCTTACTGGTATCTGCCGCAGGGCCGCTACGAGGTGACCGTCGAAGGGACGATCAACGGCCGAATGCGCGCCGCCGCCACACACGAGTTCGGCTTCGAGCTCGCGTCGGGGTGGATCGACAGCAGCAATCCGACCTTCACCTTCGATACCAATGTCGACATCCGGTACTTCGAAGTGGTTCTGCGGGCCGAAGACGAAAAGAGTGCAGCCCGGATTGACCGAATTATCGTTCGCGACGTCAGCTGATCCAGCACCCGATCCCGCGCTTGAAGCTTGGCCGCGCGCCTCGCTTCAAGCGCGCGAGAGCTCAAGCGACAGAGGTGTGAACACACCCTCGATTGCGCCCCGGCGCAGATGGCTCCTGAATTCGAACGTCGACCACGGGTCCCGGACGTCGAAGCGGCAGTCGAAGGCGAACTGACCATCGTGCGGCAAGTGAAATTCTGTCGCGCATTTCGCTTCGTTGTCCACGAAAACGTCAAACATCAGGGAATTGCCGGAACGGTTCATGCCCGCCTCGAAGGTAAAGTGCAGCATCCACGCGCCCTGCGGCAAGTAGAGAAACGGTCCAAACGTCAGGGCTCTGACCGGTCCCGTAAGATCAATGGGGCCGGAAAGGGGAGCGTGAGGCGGCGCTCCGTCAAACAGCAGTTTCAGGTCTATCGCCAGCCTCTGCGAGTCCGCGCCGCATGGCACACCGTAAAAGGCGGCAATGCCGGTGAACGGGTTTTCGCCGTGGAGCGGCATCGGCAGGTCAGAAGCTACTGCGCTGGCTGCAACCGCATCGTCAGGCGGCAGCAAGGCAGCAATGTTCCACTGCTCCAGAGCATCGGCAAAGCCCGATGCGACGCTTTGGGAGGCATCGAGGATGGTCGCGGCGGGAAGCTCTGCCAATCGCCACCAGCCTATCCGTGACAGGGCAAGGACGCGGGCGCTGTCCGAAAACCCGGCTTTGCGACTTACCATGAACTCCGCGCCGACTTCGTCGAATGGCTGATCGACAAGGAGAACCGGTGTGCCAGTCACCCGCACCCATCTGACGACGCCCCGATCGGGGGAATCGGCCCATAGCAAGACTGGTCCATCGCACGAGTCCAGATCGGATGTCACGGAATCGGTCAGGGTATTGACGTTGATCACTGCGCACTGGCCGGTCGCACTCGCAAGCGCCTGACGGACGAATTCGATGACGGCACTCAAATATCGGCCGGGCAGCCCGCAAACCAGAAGTCGATCGACCGCCTGCGGTTTGTCATGGTCAATGGCAGAAACTATCACGCTCAGATCCGGTGCTTTCTCGTGGGTCCCTGTCATCAAGCCCGTTAGGTGAGATCATTGGGAACAGGCAAGCGTTGTCGATCTCCGTCGGCCCGAATATCGGGCTACCGCCCCCTGCCCTACCCCCGAAGCTCATCCAGCCAAGCGTCCAGCTTGCGGAAGTGATCTTCCCATGTGGGAGCGCGGTACGCCCGGGCTGCCGCCTGACGCGCCTCGGGTTGCGCGGGCCGATCTATCGCCGCATCGATCGCTGCGGACCACCCCCCGGTGTCATCGGGATTCAATAGCAGCGCCTGCCCCTGCGCGATCTCGCGATGGCTCGGCAAATCGCTGGCGATGACCGGCGTGCCCATGGCGAGTGCTTCGCAGACCGGAAGGCCAAAGCCCTCTGCGCGGCTCGGCTGCAGAACTGCGCGTGAGCGGGCCATCAACAGCCCCAGCTGCGCATCCTCGAGATCGGTGAGCACGGTGACATGGCGGCGCAGCACCGGATCTTCTGCGATCCGTAGCTGCACGTCGTCCGACAAGGCGCCCCATTTTCCCACCAACACCAGTCCGGGCGTGAGGGTGCCGCGCCTTGCGGCAAGATCCTTCCAGACGTCGAGCAAGAGCCCGTGGTTCTTGCGTGGCTCGATCGTCGAGACGCACAAGAAATAATCGTTGGCGTCGTGTTCCGCCGACGCCGCGAAGCTCGGCCCCGCAGCGTTCGGATCCAAGGCCGCGCCCGCAATGCTCGCAGCAAGAACCGGCGGAGACGATAGTCCATGCGTCCGGACATAGCTTGCGAGGCTTTCGGCCGTGGCATGCGAGTTTACCACAATACCGCTGCCAATCGACAAAGCGGCATGAACGCGCTCGCGATGCCGGATGACGGCATGCGGCCGGCAGAACTCCGGATGAAGTATCGGGATCAGATCATGGATGAGATAGATCGCTTTCAGACGGCGGCCTTCGATCCAGCGGCGATGCCTCGGCAGGTCGAAGTCTGTATGGGTCACATTGATATAGAAGCTGCCCGCGGCACCCCGGCCCCCAGCCGCCAGAGCGACTGGGGCCAAATGCATTAGTTGCTTGCGGAAGGAGGTCACCGGGCCGGGCTGCAACAGGGCGAAGAGCTGTTCGCTATGCCTCCGGCTGAGCACCCGGGCTGCACCGCGTAGCTGAACAACGGCACGGGCGTTGGACGCGCAGTGCTCCAGATAAGCTTCTGCCACGCGGTCCAAGCCGTTCGAAGGACGGCCGGCCCAGCGAAGGGCAACCAACCTGGTCACATCCAGCATTATCTCGCCAAACGCGCTCGCTACTTGCCGACCGATGCTCGCGGACAAAGTCAATCCACGCCGGCCATGAACGGCCCGACTTCCGCACGCGCGGTAACTTTGCTGCTGGTCTTCAAATCAAACCCACGAATCAACAATTTCTCTGTTTCACGCTGGTATACGCCAGAAGGCTAGCGGTATCGCGCAATTCGGGAAAGCAATTGGGTGCATTCGGCTGACCTCGACATCGCCTGAATAGCGCTGCCGCCATGAATATCACAAATTATCAATGACTTAAGTGAATTGGTAGCGGAGGAGGGACTCGAACCCCCGACACGCGGATTATGATTCCGCTGCTCTAACCGGCTGAGCTACTCCGCCCCAAGGGGGATCCGGCGGCTGATCCGGCCGGATTCGGCGCCGGGTGTCCCCGACGCGAGGCGCGCCATTAGGGCGGTGCGGGCGCGGGGTCAAGCCCCTTGGGAAGGCCGGTTACAGCCGCTCGCGGCCGCGGAAAGCGCAGGTCTTGATCTCCTCCCACGGGCCTCCGCAGTAGCGGTGCAGCGCGAGCGCGGGGAAGGCGAAGCGGCCCTTGGCGATCCACGGCGCCAGCAGCGTAGGGAGCGCCGCCTGAAGCGCCCTCGCCTCGTCCTTGGTGACCTTGTTCTGGATCGTGACGTGCGGACGCGGCTCGTAGAGGTCCTGTTCGGTGAGGCTGCCGCGGAAGTGCTCGGCTAGCCCCTCGCGCAGGGCGAGCAGCTGCGGCGCCTCGAGCGCGATTGCGGTGCCCTTGCCCAGATCCATCACCCCCTTCACCGCCCCCTCGGGCGCGGCGAACTCAGAGGCCACGCGCGGCAGGAAGTCGCGCAGCTCCTCGAGCAACGAGGGCGCGAAGGCGTGGAATAGCGTCACATGGGCGTGGAGGTGGTTCTTCTCAGGGGGATAATGCGCGCGCCGTAACCCTTGCGCGAAGGCCTGCAGATCGCGCGGCAGAACGGCGGTGACGATGAAAGGCTGCGGCATGGTTCCTTTGTCGCGCGGTCGAACCGGAAAACCGGGTCCCACTTTTCCTGACCGCGCTTCTCCAGCCTTACCTACATCTCGCCGCGTTCTCTACGGATAGCATACCACTTGGCCACATTGGCATTGTGCTCGGCGAGCGTATTGGCGAACCAGTGCCCGCCCGTCCCGTCGGCGACCATAAACAGCGCGGCGGTCTTCTCGGGATTGAGCACGGCGGCGATACTGGCGCGCCCGGGATTGGTGATCGGGCCTTCGGGCAGCCCCGTGCGGGTATAGGTGTTGTAGCCGTTGACCGCGGCAATCTCGGACTGGTTGATCCGTCGCCCGAGCGGCTTGCCCTTGGTGATCGGGTAGATGATCGTCGGATCGGCCTGCAATTTCATCCCCGTGCGCACGCGGTTCGAATAGAGCCCGGCGACCATCCGCCGCTCCTCGGGCTTGCCGGTTTCCTTCTCGACGATCGAGGCGAGGATCAGCGCGTCGCGCATCGTGTCGACCGCGATGCCGGGCGCGCGCTTGGCCCATTCCTCGGCGAGCGCGCGGTCCATCGCCGCCTGCATCTGCTCGACCAGCTTCGCCCGCGACTGGCCGCGCTCGAAGGAATAGGTGTCGGGCAGGATCGAGCCTTCGGGCGGCACCGGGATTTCGCCGGTGAGCAGCTCCTCGCCCATCAGCCGTTCCCAGACGAGGATAGAGGGCATGCCTTCGGGGATGGTGACGAAGCGCCGGATCACGTCGCCGCTTTGGAAGGCTGCGAGGATGTCGCCCTGGCTCATGCCCGCGGTGAGCAGGAACTCGCCCGCCTGGATCGGCGCGTCGGAGCCGAAGATGCGGGCTTGCAGCGTGAAGCCGGAGGCCGAGGAGATCAGCCCCTCCGCCTCGAGCTTGGCCGCGACCGTGCCGACCGAGGCGCCTGCAGGGATCGTGAAAGGCGTGTCCTTCGCGATCGTCGCCGATCCGAGGAAGGTCCACGCCAGCACCAGCCCCGCCGCGGCAAGGCCCAGCACCAGCAGCACGAGACCCCGCACGCGTGTCACGCTGTCAGTCGACCTTCTGCATGATGATCGAGGCGTTGGTGCCGCCGAAGCCGAAGGAGTTGTTCAGCACCGCGCGCACCTGACGCTTCTTCGCCACCAGCGGCACGAGGTCGATACCCTCGGTGCCGTCATCGGGATCGTGCAGGTTGAGCGTCGGCGGCACGATCTGGTCGCGCATCGCGAGGATGCAGAAGATCGCCTCGACCGCGCCCGCGCCGCCCAGCAGGTGGCCGATCGCGCTCTTGGTGGAGGACATCGACGCGCCCGACAGGCCCTCGCCCAGCACGCGCTTGATCGCGGCCAGTTCGATGGTGTCGGCCATGGTCGAGGTGCCGTGGGCGTTGATGTAGTCGATATCGCCCGGGCCGAGGCCGGCCTTCTTCAGCGCCATGCGCATCGCCAGTTCCGCACCGCGGCCCTCAGGGTGCGGGGCGGTGACGTGATAGGCATCGCCCGACAACCCGTAGCCGGTGACTTCGGCGTAGATCTTCGCGCCGCGGGCCTTGGCGCGTTCGTATTCCTCGAGCACCACCACGCCCGCGCCCTCGCCCATGACGAAGCCGTCACGGTTGCGGTCGTAAGGACGGCTGGCCTCCTCGGGCCGGTCGTTCATGCTCATGTTCAGCGCGCGCGCCTGTGCGAAACCGGCGATGCCGAGCGGGTTGACGGTCGATTCCGCCCCGCCCGCCAGCATGATGTCGGCATCGTCCATCATGATCATGCGCGCGGCATCACCGATCGAGTGCGCGCCGGTCGAACAGGCGGTGACGACCGCATGGTTCGGGCCCATGAAGCCGTACTTGATCTGCACCTGCCCGGTGATGAGGTTGATGAGCCGCCCGTGCACGAAGTGCGGCGAGACGCGGCCGGGGCCGCGCTCGTGGAGGTTGACGCTCTCGATCTCGATCCCCGGCAGGCCGCCGATGCCCGATCCGATCGAGCAGCCGGTGCGCTCCTTCTCGGCATCGGTCATGTCGGTGAGGCCCGCATCTTCCAGCGCCTGCCCGGCGGCGTCGATGCCGTAGATAATGAAGGGATCGACCTGGCGCTGGATCTTGTGATCGACACGCTTGTCGGGATCGAAGCCCCAGGGGTGATCCTTGGGCTTGACCTCGCAGGCGATGGTGCACTTCTGGTTCGAGGCGTCGAAACGGGTGATCTGGCCCGCCCCGCTCTTGCCCGCGATCAGGTTCGCCCACGTCGTCTCGACATCGGCTCCAAGCGGGGTGACAAGGCCAAGCCCGGTTACAACCACACGGCGCATTCAGGTTCTCCGATAAAGCAACAGGCCCAACCCCCCAAAGGGCTGAGCCTGTCTAGGCCCGGATCCGCATCCCGGCAATCTGATGGCCGGAAAGCGCTGCCGCCTTGTCCCCGAGGGGCTGGCGGCAGGCCAATGCGGAAGACGGGGCGTCTCTGCGGGCTTCAGCCCTTGTGTTCTTCGATGTACTTGGTCGCGTCGCCGACCGTGGTGATCTTCTCGGCCGCATCGTCGGGGATTTCGACGCCGAATTCCTCTTCGAAGGCCATCACCAGTTCCACGATGTCGAGGCTGTCCGCGCCGAGATCGTCGATGAAGCTTGCATCCTGAGTGACCTTGTCAGCCTCGACGCCGAGATGCTCGACGACAATCTTTGCCACCCGGTCGGCAGTATCGCTCATGGTATTCCCTCTTGAAACTGGGGTTAGATAAGTCGCCCCCGCCCTAAAGAAGGGCGGTGCGATGTGCAAGTGGCATGACGCTCAGCGCGGGGCATCACCGTAACGAAGTGAAAGCTGACGCTCGGCGCGGCGGCGCGAGGCGATGCGGCCGAGGCCTTCCTGCGGCTCGAGCTTGCCAGGCTTCAGCGCCAGCGCTTGGCTGTAAAGCTGCTCCGCCGCCTCCAGATCGCCCTCGCCCTCGCGGCACAGGCCGATATTGAACAGGATCGTGACGCTCTGGGGATTGGTCGCCTGCAAGGCCTCGAAGGCGCGGCAGGCTCCGGCCGGGTCCTTCTTGGTGAGCTTGAGCGCGGCCTTGAACGCCGCCTGATCGGGCTTGGACATGCCCTCGCGGCTCTCGAGCACGCGGATCGTGTCGTAGCGCTGGACCGGCGCGAGATCGTAGCGCACCGCATCGGCGAACTGGCGGGCGAGCTCCTCGATCATCGAATCGACCGGCGGCGTCGCCTCCTCGTCCTTGCAGAACCGGCGGCTGGTGACGAGCTGGTCGCCCTTGCCGTAGAGCAGCTCGCCCTCGCGCGAGACCAGCCGCACCTCGGGCCGCAAGGTCACCTCGCGCGCGCGGCAGGGGATCTCGACCTTCTTGCGCTCGATGCACTTGTCGTTGTCGTCGCGGGTAACGCACTCCTCGACCTGCTTGGTGCCGTCGTCGCGGTCGCGCCACGAGACCTCGGCAATCCCGCGCATCACCGCGTCAGCGCCCCCGCGATAGGCGGCGGGGTCGGCGTCGCGGTCATAGGTGTAGGTGGTGCCGCGCGGGGGCTCGGAGAAGGTGAGTTCGAACCACGCCCGGCCCTCGATCACCGCACCGCGCAGCGCCGAATCGATCGCGAAGGCGAGCCGCTCTCCGCCGCGCCCGGCAAAGCCCGCCAGCGCGATCGAGCGCGCGCGCGAGGGGGCATCGGTGCCGGCGGCGTAGATGCCCTCGACCGGCAGCGTCTCGGCTTGCACCACGCCCGCGTACAGCATCGCTGCCGCTCCGACCATCAACCTCAGCCGCATTGCCCAGCCCCCTCTCGAACCCGTCCGTGAACCGGAATTTCGCAGCCTTTGCCGTCATTAACAAGCCGCTTCGGCACCCCTTGCCAGCCGTGCTGCACCCGTGCGAGAGCCTCAGCCATCATGCTGACTTTCTGCTCCCCCGCCCAGCAGACCCACGCGCCGATGCTGGAGCTCGTCAACGGCAAGGCGGAGGAGCATGCCGAGACGCCCGCGCGGCTCGCCAACATGCTGGCACAGATGGGCGCGGTGCGGGAGCCTGCCGACTTCGGCCTTGCCGCGATCCATGCGGTGCACGATCCGGCTTACGTCGCCTTCCTTCAAACCGCCCATGCCGACTGGCTGGCGGCGGGCCGCGAGGGCGATGCGATCGGCTATGCCTTCCCGGTGCGCGGGCGGCGGCCGCTCGATCTCGAGCGGATCGACGGGAGGCTCGGGCAATATGGCTTCGACACGGTGACACCGATTGCGGCGGGCACGTGGGCGGCAGCCTATGGCGCGGCGCAATCGGCGCTCGCCGCGGTGGAGGCGGTGGCAAGCGGCGAGGCCCGCCACGCCTTCGCCCTGTGCCGCCCGCCGGGGCACCATGCGGGGGCGGACTATTTCGGCGGCTATTGCTACCTCAACAACGCCGCCATCGCCGCGCGGGCAGCGGCGGCGCGGGGGTTGGGGCCGGTGGCGGTGCTCGATGTCGATTACCACCACGGCAACGGCACGCAGGACATTTTCCGGGAGGACGGGAGCGTCTTCTTCGCCTCGATCCACGCCGACCCGCGCACTGATTTCCCCTATTTCTGGGGCCATGCGGATGAACGCGGCGCGGGCGATGGCGAAGGCGCGACCTTCAACCAGCCGCTACCGCGCGGGACGGGCTGGCAGGACTACGAGCGCGCGCTAGGCAAGGCGCTGGACGCGATCGCGGCATTCGGCGCGAAGACGCTGGTGGTCAGCTACGGCGCGGACACCTTTGCCGACGATCCGATCACTCAATTCGCCCTGACCACCGAGGACATGCAGCTCATGGGCGCGATGATCGGCGCGGCGGGCCTGCCGACTATCACGGTGATGGAAGGCGGCTACAACGTCGCGGCGCTGGGCCGCAACGTCGCCGCCTTCATTGCCGGGCTGGAGAGCGCTTAACCCGCCGGCTTGGCCTGCGGCTCGACCACGCGCAGGTGCAGTTCGCGAAGCGAGCGCGGCTCGGCCGGGCTCGGCGCGCCCATCAAGAGGTCTTCGGCGCGCTGGTTCATCGGGAAGAGCGAGATTTCGCGCAGGTTCTTCGCGCCGCACAGCAGCATGATAATGCGGTCGACCCCCGCCGCCATCCCTCCGTGCGGCGGCGCGCCGTACTGGAAGGCGCGGTACATGCCGCCGAAGCGCTCTTCCACATCCGCCTTGCTCAGGCCGACGATCTCGAACGCCTTCACCATCGTTTCGGGCTTGTGGTTGCGGATCGAGCCTGAGGCGATCTCGTAGCCGTTGCAAACGAGGTCGTACTGGAACGCCTTGATCGTCAGCGGGTCCTGCCCCTCCAGCGCCTCGATCCCGCCCTGCGGCATCGAGAAGGGGTTGTGCGAGAAGTCGACCTTCTTCTCGTCCTCGTTCCATTCGTAGAAGGGGAAGTCGACGATCCAGCACAGCTCGAAGCGGCTCTCGTCGATCAGGCCCAGTTCCTCGCCCACCCGGATGCGCGCCGCGCCCGCCAGCTTGGCGGCGTCGGCTTCCTTGCCCGCAGCGAAGAACAGCCCGTCGTTCTCGCCAAGGCCGAGCTCGGCATAGAGCTCGGCCATCCGCTCGGGCCCGTGGTTCTTGGCGATCGGCCCGCCGAACTCGCCGCCCTTGCGGGTGACATAGCCGAGGCCGGCAAAGCCTTCCTTGCGCGCCCAGTCGTTCATGTCGTCGAAGAACTTGCGGCTCTTCTCGTGGGTCGCAGGCGCGGGGATGACGCGCACGACACCGCCGCCGCCGACGATTTTTTCGAAGAGGCCGAAGCCGCTCGAGGTGAAGTGCGAGGAAACGTCGCTGATGATCAGCGGGTTGCGAAGGTCAGGCTTGTCCGAGCCATACTTCAGCATCGCCTCGTCATAGGGGATGCGCGGGAACTGGCCCGCCGGGGTCACCGCCTTGTCGCCCGCGAAGGCCGCGAAGGTGCCCTGGATCACGGGCTCCATCGTCTCCCATACCTCCTCCTGAGTCACAAAACTCATTTCGAGATCGAGCTGGTAGAATTCGCCCGGCAGACGGTCAGCGCGGGGGTCCTCGTCGCGGAAGCAGGGGGCGATCTGGAAATAGCGGTCGAAGCCCGCGACCATCAGCAGCTGCTTGTACTGCTGCGGCGCCTGCGGGAGCGCGTAGAACTTGCCCGCGTGGATGCGGCTCGGCACGAGGAAGTCGCGCGCACCCTCCGGCGAAGAAGCCGTGAGAATAGGCGTCGAGAACTCGTTGAAACCGGCTGCGTTCATCCGCGCGCGCATGTCGGCGATCACCGCCACGCGGGTCATGATGTTCTTGTGCAGAGTCTCGCGGCGCAGGTCGAGGAAGCGATACTTCAACCGGATATCCTCGGGGTAAGGCTGCTCGTCGGCGACTGGCATCGGCAGCTCTTCGGCCGCGCTCTGCACCGTCACGCCGCGCGCGAACACCTCGATGCTGCCTGTGGCAAGGTTGGCGTTGACCGTCTCGGCGACGCGCGCCTTCACGGTGCCCTCGATGGTGACGACGCTCTCGACGCGCAGGCCCTCGAGCACGGGCAGCGCCGGGCTGTCGGTATCGGCCACAATCTGCGTGATGCCGTAATGATCGCGCAGGTCGATGAACAGCACGCCCCCGTGGTCGCGCTTGCGATGGATCCAGCCCGACAGGCGGACGGTCTCGCCGACATGCTCGGAAGAAAGCTGTGCGCAAGTATGCGTGCGGTAGGGGTGCATCTAAACTCTTGTCCTGTTGGCGGCTATGACGCTAGGGCGCGCGGGCGCGTTCGGAGCCTTGCTCCGCCGTCGGCGCGCTAACAGGGCAAGCCTGCCGCTTTGTCAAGCGGGACAGGCCACACTGGGAACGATCCCGAGGGCGGCACTCCGCCCCTAGCGAAGCAAGAGAAAATGAAAATCCATCCTCTGATTACCACGACCGAGGCCCTCTCCGACCTCTGCGCCCGCCTTGCGAAGTCCGATTTCGTCGCGGTCGATACCGAATTCATGCGCGAGAACACCTATTGGCCCGAGCTGTGCCTGGTGCAGATCGCCAATACCGAGGAAGCCGCCGCGATCGACCCGATGGCGCCGGGGATCGACCTCACCCCGCTGCTCGACCTGATGTGCGAGAACGAGGATGTTCTGAAAGTCTTCCACGCCGGGGGGCAGGATGTCGAGATCATCGTCAACCTCACCGGCAAGACCCCGCATCCCATATTCGACACCCAGATCGCGATGATGGCGATCAGCCAGTCCGAACAGATCGGCTATGCCAATCTGGTCGAGACGTGGGTCGGCGTCACCATCGACAAGGGCGCGCGCTTCACCGACTGGAGCCGCCGTCCACTGACCGAACGGCAGATCGAATATGCCATCGGCGATGTCACCTATCTCGCAGGTATCTTCCCAAAGATCCTGAAGAAGCTGATCAAGACCGGCCGCGGGTTGTGGCTCGATGCCGAGATGGAGAAGCTCGCCGACCCCGCGAACTACCTCACCGATCCGGGCGTCGCATGGAAGCGCATCCGGCAGCCGGGGCGCAATCCGCAGGTGCTCGGGCGGATGAAGGCATTGGCCGCGTGGCGCGAGAGCGAGGCGCAGCACAAGAACATCCCGCGCGGCCGCATCATGCGCGACGAGACCCTCGCCGACATCGCCAGCCACCCGCCCAAGGTGCAGGGCGATCTTGCCAAGGTGCGCGGGCTCAGCCCCGCATGGAAGGACAACGACATCGGCAAGCGCCTGATGAAGGTGCTCGCCGAGGCCGAGCCGCTTCCGAAATCGGAGATGCCCGAGAAGATCAAGCAGGGCGCGCCGCTCGGCAAGGAAGGCGCGCTGGTCGCCGACCTGCTCAAGCTGCTGCTCAAGATCCGTGCCCGCGAAATCGACGTCGCCCCGCGCCTCCTCACCCGCGCCGACGAGATGGAAGCGCTCGCGGCAGGCGTGCGCAAGCTGCCGGTGCTCGAAGGCTGGCGCTACGAGGTGTTCGGCAAGGACGCGCTCGATCTGGTCGAGGGCAAGCTGGCGTTTGCGGTCGAGAAGGGGCGGCTCAAGATGACCCATATCGACGATGTGGTGCTTGCCGAGCCCGCCGCTGCGGCCGAGCCTGACGAACTGGCGGCAGAGTAGTCTTCGGGGTGTCGACCTACCTGCCCACCATCAAGCAGCTGCAATATCTGGTGGCGCTCCACGAGCACGGGCATTTCGGCAAGGCCGCCGATGCCAGCTTCGTGTCGCAATCGACGCTGTCGGCGGGGATCAGGGAGCTGGAGTCGCTGCTCGGCGTGACGCTGGTCGAGCGCTCGCGCCGGGTGGTGCGCTTCACCGCGCTGGGCGAGGCTGTGGTGGCCAAGGCCAACCGGCTGCTGCGCGAGGCGGAGGAGCTGGCCGATCTGGTGCAGGCCTCGGGCAAGCCGCTCTCGGGCGAGCTGCGCATGAGCGTCATCCCCACCATCGCCCCTTTCCTGCTGCCGCGGATGCTGCCTCGCCTCAAGCGCGAGCGGCCCGATTTGAAGCTGATGCTGCGCGAGGAGACCAGCCACGACGCGCTCGAATCGCTCAGCCACGGGCGGGTCGATTGCGTGCTACTCGCCCTTCCCTTCGATACCGGCGAGGCGGCGATCGCGCATATTGCCGACGACCGGCTGTTCATCGCCTTCCCCAAGGACGACCCGCGCGATCCGCCCGCGACCATCAAGCCCGACATGATCGATCAGGGCCGGCTGCTGCTGCTCGAGGATGGCCACTGCCTGCGCGATCATGCCCTCGCCGCCTGCTCGCGCTCCGAACTGCGCGCCAGCGCGGCGATGATCGGCACGAGCTTGCATACCCTGGTACAGTTGGTCGACAACGACCTCGGCCTCACCATGCTCCCCGAAATGGCACTGAAAGCGGGCATTCTTGCGGGCACCGAGGTGGTCGCCCGCCCCGTCGACAGCCCCACCGCCAAGCGCGAGATCGTGCTGGCATGGCGCAAGAACTCGCCGCGGGAGGCCGATTTCCTGCTGCTGGCGGAAGAGCTGCGGGCCGGCTGAACCCGCTCAGCACTCCACCAGCGCGAAGCTCATCGCCAGCGTTGCAGCGAGTGCAAGACGCGTCCGGCGCGAGGGCGGGGCCAGCGCGGGACGGGCCGCAGGCCCGGCGGCGGCGCGGACATCGAGGGCCGCCAGCATCGCCAGCTCGCCCATTTCGCGCCGCTCCATGTCGTCCACCATGCCGTGGACATCCTCGGCCAGCAGCTCGGCATCGCCGATCAGCGCCGAGGCGCGGGTGAACTCGCCGCGCGCCAGCGCCTCACGCGCCTCGCCCTGCAGGCGCCGCGCGTGATTTGCCAATTGTCCGACGAAGGCACCGTCGCGGTGCGTCGAATCCGATCCCATGGGAGATAAAGTAACCCGAAACCTCGCCCCGCGACCAGTGCGAAACGCGCAATTCAATCCATGTGCTTGAGGCCGACGCGCAGGTAGTCCCAGCCGGTGATGCAGGTCAGCACCGCCGCGGTCCACAGCGAGACCAGACCGACAAGGTGCACCCAGCTCTGCGCGATCGAGCCGCAGGCCTCGCCCACCGACTGGCACGGCGGTCCGTGCACCGCCCCGCCGAGGATCAGCGCGCCCAATGACACCAGCTGGAAGGTCGTCTTCCACTTGGCGAGCGCCGAGACCGGCACCGAGACCTGGATGCCCCCGAGAAATTCGCGCAGGCCCGACACCGCAATCTCGCGCACCAGAATGACCAGCCCGGCAATCACATGAACATCGCCCGCATAGGGCCCGCGCAGATAGCCCTGCGCGGTCAGCACCAGAATCACCGCCGCGACCATGATCTTGTCGGCTATGGGATCGAGAAAGATGCCGAGCTTCGACACCGTCCCCTGCGCGCGCGCCAGATAGCCGTCGAAGAAATCGGTGATCGCGATGATGCAATAGAGCACGAAACCAATCAGATAGCCCGCGCGCCATTCGGGCCACCACAGGAAGAACGCCAGCAAGGGCACCGCGAAGATGCGGCTGGCAGTAAGGATGTTCGGCAGGCTCGACATAGGTTTCCCCCGCTCCCTCTAGCCGCTTGCGGCGCGGCGCAAAACCCTTTCGCGGATAAAGTCGCGGGGAAGGCGCGCGCCCTGCCCCCGCCCTGCCGCAACGTCATGCGCACTTGTGAAACCGCGCTCCCGCGCTATGTCGCTGGTAACTGACAGGGAAGCCCCAGCGTAAACACGGCATGACCACATCGCTCGAACTCATGGGCAAGCGCCGCTTTGCGCCGCTGTTCCTCACCCAGCTGCTCAATGCGCTCAACGACAATCTCTACAAGAACGCGATGGTGCTGTTCATCGTGTACCAGCTGTATGATTCGCCCGAGATGGAGACGCTGGTCTCGGGCGTCGCCACCGCGCTGTTCGTGATCCCCTTCGTGCTGTTCTCGGCAACCTCGGGACAGCTGGCCGACATGCGCGACAAGACCAGGATCATCCGCTGGATCAAGTTTGCCGAGATCATCATCATGGCGGGCGGCGCGGCCGGGCTGCTGCTTGCAGCGCAAGGCATGATGGTCGAGACGGTGGCGATCCCGCTGATGTTTGCCGCGCTCTTCGCGATGGGCGTCCATTCGACCTTCTTCGGCCCGATCAAATACGCGATCCTCCCGCAGCATCTGGAAGACCACGAAGTGCTCGCCGGCACGGGCCTCGTCGAGGCGGGGACCTATGTGGCGATCCTCACCGGCATGATCCTCGCCGCGGTGCTTTCGGTCGGGCAGAGCACCGTCGCAGTGATCGTGATCGCGCTGGTCGGCTACGGCGTATGCCGCTTCGTCCCCGCCGCCCCGGCGCAGAGCGCTGACGTGACGGTCGAATGGAACCCGCTGCGCGCGTCGAAGTCGCTGATCGCCTTCTCGATGGGCAATCTCGAGCTGCGCTATGCGGTGCTGGCGATCTCCTATTTCTGGGCCATCGCGGCGATCCTCGGCGTGCAGTTCTTTCCGCTCGCCAAGAACGTGCTGCTCGCCGACAAGCAGGTGGCGATGGTGATGCTGGTCGCCTTCTCGGCCGGCATCGCGATCGGATCTGTGGCGATCAACGCGCTCTTGAAGGGCGAGATCTCCGCGCGCCATTCGCCCGTCTCGGTGATCGTGATGGGGCTGCTGCTGATCGGGTTCTACCTCCTGTGCCGGACATGGGACCTGAAACCCGCGGGCGAGCTGTTCACCGTCACCGAATTCCTCGCCCAGCCGCTCGCGTTGGTGATGATTGCCAACCTGCTGCTGATCGCGGTGGCGGGCGGGATGTTCGTGGTGCCGCTCTATGCCTTCCTGACGACCCGCGTGGAAAAGGCCGAAGCCTCGCGCTCGGTGGCGGCGAACAACTTCATTTCCTCGATCTTCATGGCCGTGGGGGCAGGCGTTGCCGGGGTGCTCGGCTTCCTCGGCATCCCGCTCGCCGAGCAATTGCTGCTGAGCCTGGCGCTCTGCCTTGTCTCGGCACAGCTGGCGCGCAAGCTCTACCGGGTGGAGCAGCAGCGGGTGGCCGCTACCGCCTAGCCTGCTGCGTCCTCGGCGAGCGTATGGGCAACGACGGCATTGGCATGGCCGTGGCCGAGCCCTTGCTGCTTGAGCACCTGCACCAGTTCCATGTGCTTCGCAGGCATCGCCGCCCGCACGATCGCCTTCCAGTGCGCGATCGGCTGGCCGTAGGTCTTCTCGATCGAGGGGAAGTAGGACGCCGGGCCCTTGGTCTTCGGCTCATCGCTCATGGCGCAGAATCTCCGGCGGGCAAGGCCCCGGGGCGGCGGGCTAGATGATGAAGGCGAACACCGCGAGCGTCACCGCGACATAGGTGCTGGCGACGCCGCGCACGTCGTCCATCGTCAGGCGCCACAGGCTTTCGGCGGGGATCGGGAAGATGTCGCGCTTTACATGCGGCGGCAGGCTCCGGCGGAACCAGTGGCGGGCGCTCTCATCGGTGAGGACCAGGCTGCGACGCATTGTGCGATTCTCCGAGTGTCAGGAGCACCAGCTTTAAGACTTTCTTAACCATTGAAAACGGTTTGCGGCGGGTGTGTCGCAGCGTGGGACAGGGCGAGTTTGCGCGCGGGCGCTGGCGCGGTTAGAGCCGCCGTCAGACGACGGGAGAGTTTTTGCGATGACCGATTCCACGCACTCTGGAGGAACGAGGGCAGCAGCCGCGCTGCTGGTCGATTGCCTTGCCGTGCAGGGCGCGAGCCGGATCTTCACCGTGCCGGGCGAAAGCTTCCTCGCGGTGCTCGATGCCCTGCCCGACCGGCCGGAGATAGAGGTCGTCACCTGCCGCCAGGAAGGCGGGGTCGCCTTCATGGCCTGTGCCGACGGGGCGATGACCGGCGCGCCGGGGATCGCCTTCGTCACCCGCGGGCCGGGCGCGACCAATGCCAGCATCGGCGTGCATGTCGCGCATCAGGATTCGCAGCCGATGATCCTCTTCGTCGGCGATGTCGCGCGCGGGGCTCAGGGGCGCGAGGGGTTTCAGGAGGTCGATTTCACCGCCTTCTTTGCGCCGATCTGCAAGTGGGCGGCGCGGATCGACGATCCGGCGCGCATCCCCGAATACATCGCCCGCGCCTATGCCACCGCGATCAGCGGGCGGCCCGGGCCGGTGGTGCTGGCTCTCCCTGAGGACATGCTGGTCGAAGAGGTGCCCGCCAGCCTCGCCCCGCGCCCGCAGGCGCTGCGCCCGGCGCAGGCGGTCTGCCCCGATGCGATGCGCGCCCTGTTCGACATGATCGGCGACGCGGCGAGCCCCATCGCGATCATCGGCGGCGCAGGCTGGAACGCCAAGGCGCGCCACTACTTCCAGCAATTCGCGGAAACCATCGGCCTTCCCGTGGCGACTGCCTTCCGCCGTCAGGACGCGATCGCGCCCGATTCGCCGGTCTATGCCGGCAATCTCGGCTACGGGCCGAACCCGCAGCTGGTCGAGCGTGTGAAGAACGCCGATCTCGTCATCGCAGTTGGCGCGCGGCTTGGCGAGGCGACCACCGACGGCTACACCGTCCCCACCCTCGAACACCCCGGCCAGACGCTGGTCCACATCCACCCCGATCCGGAAGAACTCGGCCGCGTCTACCGCACCGATCTGGCGCTGTGCTGCGCCATGGACGAATTCGCCGAGTGCGCGGCGCTGTGGGACCATTCCGACATCATCCCCTTCGATGCGGGCGCCGAGGCCCACGCCCAATGGCTCGCGTGGTCCACCCCCCAGCCCTCCGACGCGGCGATGGACCTTGCGGCCTGCGTCGGGGCGATGCGCGCAATGCTCCCCGCCGACACGGTCATCTGCAACGGCGCGGGGAACTTCGCCGGGTGGTGGCACCGTTACTGGCGCTATGCGGCCTATCCCGGCCAGCTTGCCCCGACCTGCGGCGCGATGGGCTACGGCGTGCCGGCCGCGGTCGCCGCCGCGCTGCGCCTGCCCGAGGCGACGGTGGTCGCCGTGGCGGGTGACGGGGACTTCCTGATGAACGGGCAGGAACTCGCCACCGCCGCGCAATATGGCGCGAACCTCATCGTGGTGGTGGTCGACAACGGCGCCTACGGCACGATCCGCATGCACCAGGAGCGCGAATATCCCGGCCGGGTCTCGGCCACGGCCCTCGCCAATCCCGATTTCGCGATGCTGGGCGCGGCCTACGGGGCGTGGAGCGCGCGGGCGACGACCACCGCGGAGTTCATCGCCGCGCTCGAGGAGGCCAAGGGGCGCAAGGGCATTCGCCTGATCCACGCGCTCACCGATCTCGAGCGCATCGCGGCGAGCGGCGCGACCATCTCGGGCCTGCGCGCGCGGGCGAACCGCACCGCCTGAAACGCGAAAAGGCCGCCCCCCCGATGCGGGGAGCGGCCCTTTCTCGCGTCAACCGCGTGGCCGGTCAGATACGGTCGCCGAGCGCGCCCTTGACCGCACCCTTGACCTTGTCAGCCTTGCCCTCGGCCTCGAGCCTGCGGCCATCGGCGCGGGTGCGCGGATCGTTCGACTGCTGCTTGGCCTCGCCGACCACTTCCTTGACGGCGCCCTTGGCCTTGTCGGTGAATTCACCCATGATAACCTCCTGTGTTAAGCCAATGGATTTATTGGCTTTTCACAGGACTTACGGACCCCGCGCGACTTCGTTCCCCCGATCGGGGCGAACGGTGTCCCCGGCGCGACAGGTAGCTCAGGCCCCCCCCGCCATTTCGCGGATCACCGCCCATTCGGCGGGGGTCACCGCGCATACCGACAGGCGCGAGAGGCGGATCAGCTGCATCTCGGCCAGCCGCGGCTCGGCCTTGATCGCGGCGAGCGTCACAGCCTTCGGGAACTTCTCCTTCGCCTTCAGCTTCACCGCGGCCCACTTGCCGGTCTCGTCGGTGGGATCGCCGATGCCGCTGACGGTGATCTCGGCAATCCCGACAATCTCCAGCCCCTCGCGGCTGTGGTAGAAGAACGCCTCGTCGCCCGGCTGCATCGCCATCAGGTTGTTGCGCGCCAGGTAGTTGCGCACCCCGTCCCACGTCCCCTCGCCCTCGGCGACGAGATCGTCCCAGCTGTATTTGAACGGTTCGGATTTCATCAGCCAGTAGGCCATGCGCGAGAGTGCTCCATGCGGGTGATGCGCCCCGATAGCCGCTCCCCGGCCCCCTCGCCAAGCCCCGCATCTTAACCTGATGTTTAGTGCAATCTGCGATGCATCCCCAATTGCAGGAGGGGGCCAGGCTCGCCGCCCCACCGGAAAAGCGCGAGGCAGGGGGCGACGGTCTTGACGGAGCACGAACCAGACAATCCGCTCGGAGCGGCTGAACGCGACATCATCGCGCTGGGGATTGCCACGGCCTCGATCATCCTGCTGATCGGCACCGGGGGCTCGGTGATGCCGCAGGTTATGAACGTGCTGACCGGCACCGGCGGCGCGCCCAATGTCATCCTCGTCAACGCCCTGCTGCTCAATATCGCGCTGATCATCTTCGGCTGGCGGCGCTACCGCGAATTGACCCGCGAGATCGAGGAACGCCGCCGCGCCGAGGCCCGCGCCCGGCTGCTCGCCGCCACCGATCCGCTCACCGGGTGCCTCAACCGCCGCGCGATGTTCGAGGCGACCGAGGAACTGCGCGCGCGCGCCGCGATCCGCGGCGAGGCAGTCGCCTATTGCATGATCGATCTGGACAATTTCAAGCAGATCAACGACATGCACGGCCACTCCGCGGGCGATGCGGTGCTGGTGATGCTGTGCGAGCGGGTCCGCGCGCTGCTCCCGCGCGAGGCGCGGCTGGCGCGGCTTGGGGGCGACGAATTCGCCTTCGTCATGCCCTTTCCCGCCGGTCACGCCGACCGGGTCGACGATCTCGTCATCCGCCTGTTCGAAAGCCTCGCCCAGCCCTTCCGCATGCCCGAGCTGACGGTCGAGCTCACGCTCTCGATCGGGCTTGCCGCCGATCACGATGCGGACGGCACGATCGGCCTCGTGGTCGATGCCGCCACGCTGATGCACCGCGCGGACATGGCGCTCTACCACGCCAAGAAGCAGGGCCGGAACCGCTACTTCTGGTTCGAGCCGACGATGGAGAGCGAGCTGCGCTTCCGCAACCAGCTCGAAACCGGCATCCGCGGCGGGCTCGCGCGCGGCGAATTCGTGCCCTATTACGAACAGCAGATCGATCTCGACACTGGCGCGCTGGTCGGCTTCGAGATGCTCGCGCGCTGGCGCTCGCCGCAGCTCGGCCTCATCAGCCCCGACATCTTCGTGCCGATCGCCGAGGAGATCGGCCTCATCAACGAGATGTCCGAGCGCCTGATGGAACAGGCCTTCGCCGATGCGCGCGAATGGGACGAGGCGCTGACGCTCTCGGTCAACATCTCGCCGGTGCAGCTGCGCGATCCGTGGTTTGCCCAGCGCATCCTCAAGAAGCTGGTCGCCGCCGGCTTCCCGCCGCAGCGGCTCGAGATCGAGATCACCGAAAGCTGCCTGCACGAGAATATCGGCCTGGTGCGCTCGATGATCATGTCCCTGCGCAACCAGGGCGTGCAGATCGCGCTCGACGATTTCGGCACGGGCTATTCGAGCTTCGAGCAGCTGCGCAACCTGCCCTTCGACCGCATCAAGATCGACCGCAGCTTCGTGTCCGAGCTGAAGGAGCCGGGCAACCGCTCGCGGCTGGTCGAGGCGATCGTCTCATTGGGGCGCGGGCTCGACATGCCGCTCACCGCCGAGGGCGTCGAGGACGAGGATATCCTCAAGGCGCTGAAGGAAATGGGCAAGCTCAAGGCGCAGGGCTATTTCTACGGCCAGCCCGAGGATGCCGAGGCCGTGCGCACGCGGCTGCGGGCGGCGGGCAGGCTGACCGGCGCGGGCGCGGGTGCCGAGGCTGCCCCGGCCCAGCCCGCGGCGGGCGAGGACGCGCAGGCCCGCTACCGCATCGCGCGCCCGTAAGACTGGACGCGGGGACGCCGCGTGCATAGATGCACGCCCAGTGAGCACGACCATTCCCTTCATCAAGATGCACGGGCTCGGCAACGACTTCGTGGTGATCGACGCGCGTGATGCCGCGATCCCGGCGATGACGCCCGCCGTGGCGCGCGCTCTTGGCGACCGGCGCACGGGGGTCGGCTTCGACCAGCTGATCCTGCTCGAGCCGAGCGCGACCCACGATTTCCGCGTGCGCTTCTTCAACGCCGACGGCAGCGAGGCGGGCGCTTGCGGCAATGGCAGCCGCGCGGTGGCGCTGCTCCACGGCGCGCCTGCGATGGTGGAAACGCAAGGGGGCACGCTGCGGCTGGAACCCTTCGAGGGCGGCGCGCGGGTCGACATGGGGAGCCCTCGCTTCGAATGGGATGCGATTCCCCTCGCCTATCCGATGGACACGTTTGCGATGCCGGTCGGATGGGAGAGCCTTGCGGGGCCGATGGCGGTCAATGTCGGCAACCCGCACGTGATCTTCTTCGTCGAGGATGCGGACGCGGTGGAGCTGGATCGCTTGGGGCCGCTGATCGAGCACGACCCGCTGTTCCCCGAGCGCGTCAATGTCAATGTCGCGAGCCTTGCGGGGCCTGACCACCTCAAGCTGCGCGTCTGGGAGCGCGGCGCGGGCCTCACCCGCGCCTGCGGCACCGGGGCGTGTGCCACGGCGGTCGCGGCGGTCCGGCGAGGGCTGGTGAAGAGCCCGGTGCGCGTCACCCTCCCCGGCGGCGACCTCGCGATCGCGTGGGAGCCGGGCAGCACCATCCTGATGAGCGGCCCCGCTGTCGAAAGCTTCCGCGGCAGCTTCCGTTGGGAAGACTATTCTTGAACGCCCCGCAAATCATCAGTCTGGGCTGCCGCATGAACATCGCCGAAAGCGAGCGGATGCGCGCGATGCTGGCGGGCGAGGACAATCTCGTCGTGGTCAATTCCTGCGCGGTCACCGCCGAGGCGCTGCGCCAGACCCGCCAGGCGATCCGCCGTGCGCGCCGCGATCACCCGCAGGCGCGACTGATGGTGACGGGCTGCGCGGCGGAGATTGATCGCGAGAGCATCGGCGCGATGGAGGAGGTGGACGGGCTGGTCGCCAACGCCGCCAAGCTCGATCCGAGGGCGTGGAACGTCCCCGGCGAGGCCCCGCCCCTCGCCCCGGCCCGCACCCGCGCCTTCGTCGCGGTGCAGAACGGCTGCGACCATGCCTGCACCTTCTGCGTCATCCCCCAAGGCCGAGGCGCGAGCCGGTCGTTGACGGTGGCCGAAGTCCTACACGAGATTGAAGCACATCTTGCGGTGGGCGCTAAGGAAGTTGTGCTCACGGGTGTCGATCTTACTAGTTGGGGACATGATCTTGCGGGCTCGCCGCCTTTGGGCACACTCGTTCACACCATCCTGCATGAACTAAGTGAACTAACGCGCCTACGCCTGTCCTCCATGGACGGGGTGGAGATCGATCCGCTGCTGTTTGACCTCCTCGCGCTCGAGCCGCGGGTGATGCCGCACCTCCACCTCAGCCTCCAGCACGGGGCCGACCTGATCCTCAAGCGCATGAAGCGGCGGCACAGCCGCGCCGATGCGGTGGAACTGGTGGGCCGCCTCAAGGCGCTGCGCCCCGACATCGCCGTGGGCGCGGACCTCATCGCCGGCTTCCCGACCGAGGACGAAAGCCACCATCTGGCGAACCTCAGCATCATCGACGAGCTCGACATCGTCCACGCCCATATCTTCCCCTATTCCCCCCGCCCCGGCACCCCCGCCGCGCGGATGCCGCAAGTCGCGCGCGAGGTGGTCAAGGCCCGCGCCGCCGACCTGCGCGCCCGCGCCGCCGCGCGCCGCGCCGCGTGGCTCGCACGCCTTGTGGGCGAAACCCTGCCGGTCCTCGCGGAGAAGGGCGGGACGGGCTATGCCCCCAATTACGCTCCCGTCGCCCTGCCCCCCGGCACGGCGGCAGGCACGATCATCGACGTGACCCCATCGGGCCTCAGGGAGGGCCTGCTCGCATGAGTGAAAAAAGCTGGACGCAGCGCCTGTTCGGGGGCTTCGCCAAGACCTCCGAGCGCCTGAGCGCAAATCTGCCGACCGCGAGCGGCGGCACCGCGAAGCTCGACGACAAGACCCTCGACGAGGTCGAGGATGCGCTGATCCTCTCCGACCTCGGCCCGTCGGCCGCCGCCCGCATCCGGGCGCGGCTTTCGGACAAACGCTTCGGGCTCGAGATCACCAGCCGCGAGCTGAAGGAGGCGGTTGCCGAGGAAATCGCCGCGATCCTGCGGCCCGTCGCCAAGCCGCTCGAGATCACCGCCTTCCCGCGCCCGCAGGTGATCCTCGTGATCGGGGTCAATGGCTCAGGCAAGACCACCACCATCGCCAAGCTCGCGCATCTGTTTCAGGAGGACGACTACGGCGTGCTTCTGGCCGCGGGCGACACCTTCCGCGCTGCCGCCATCGGCCAGCTCGCCACATGGGCGGGCCGCATCGGCGTCGATCTTGTGCGCGGGCCCGAGGGCGGTGATCCGGCGGCGATCGTGTTCGATGCGGTCAAGCAGGCCACCGACACCGGGATCGACGCGCTGATCGTCGACACCGCGGGGCGCCTCCAGAACAAGAAGGAGCTGATGGAAGAGCTGGCAAAAATCCGCCGCGTTCTCGGGCGCTTGAACCCCGAGGCACCGCATGACGTGGTGCTTGTGCTCGACGCGACCAACGGCCAGAACGCGCTCAGCCAGATCGATGTCTTCAAGGAAGTCGCGGGCGTCACCGGCCTCATCATGACCAAGCTTGACGGCACCGCGCGCGGCGGGGTGCTGGTCGCGGCCGCCGAGCAATATGGCCTCCCCATCCACGCCATCGGCGTCGGCGAGAAGATGGAGGACCTGCGCCCCTTCGACCCCGACCTCGTCGCGCGCGTGATCGCGGGGGTGGCGTGATGGCCGAGGGCGAAGGCAAGAAGGCCGCCTCGAGCTGGCTCGGCGTCGCGGTCGATTACGGCCCGCTGCTGGTGTTCCTCGGCGTCTACCGCTGGATGTCGCCCAAGGAGACCAGCGCGGCGGGCGAGATCATCGCCATCATCTATGGCACCGGCGCCTTCATGGCGGCCTCGGTGGTTGCGCTGCTGGTGTCGAAATGGCGGCTCGGCAAGGTCTCGCCGATGCTGTGGTTCTCGACCGCGCTGATCATGGGCTTCGGCAGCCTCACGATCTTCTTCGGCGATCCGACCTTCGTGCAGCTCAAGCCCACGATCATCTATGCGAGCTTCGGCGTGATCCTGCTGGGCGGCTTTCTCATGGGCCGCGCGATGCTGAAAATCCTGCTCGAAGCCGCCTTCGAGGGGCTGTCCGACGAGGGCTGGCTCAAGCTGTCGCGCAACTGGGGGGTGTTCTTCCTCGTCCTTGCGGTTCTAAACGAGGTGCTGCGCGCGCAGATGGACTTCGAGGGCTGGCTGTGGGCCAAGATCTGGGTGTTCCTGCCGCTGACCTTCCTCTTCACCTTCAGCCAGATCCCGCTGCTGATGAAGCACGGCCTCAGCTTCGAGGATGCCGAGGACGAGGCGCTCAAGGACGAGCCGCCGACGGGCGGTTAGATTTCCACCTGGCTCCCCAGCTCGACCACGCGGTTGGTTGGCAGGCGGAAGAACTCCATCGCGCTCGCCGCGTTGCGCAGCATCCACGCGAACAGCTTCTCGCGCCAGATCGCCATGCCGGGCTTGGCCGAGGCCAGCAGGGTCTGGCGCGACAGGAAGAAGCTCGTCTGCATCATGTCGAAGGCGCCGTCGCACAGGTCGAGCGTGCTCAGCAGGCGGGGCACGTCTGTCTCCTCGAGGAAGCCGCAATAGATCGTCACGCGGTAGAACCCGTTGCCGAGGCTCTTGCACTCGTAGCGGTTCTCCTCCGGAACATAAGGCATGCCCTTCACCTGCACGGTGAGGATCAGCACGCGCTCGTGCAGCACCTTGTTGTGCTTGATGTTGTGGAGCAGCGCGCTCGGCACCCCCGAATTGGTCGAGGCCATGAACACCGCCGTCCCCGGCACGCGGGTGGAGGAATTGTGCGCGCTCTTGGCGAAGATCTCGATCGGCAGCGAGCCTTCGGCCATGCTCGCGCGCATCAGCTCGCGGCCCTTGGACCAGGTTGTGAGCAGGGTGAAGATCACCCCGCCGATCATCAGCGGCACCCACCCGCCCTGCGGCACCTTGATGAGGTTCGCACCGAAATAGGCGATGTCGACCACAAGGAAGGCGATCACCAGCGGCAGGCCCTTCCACAGCGGCCACTTCCACAGGCTGAAGAGCACGGCGGCAAGCAGCAGCGTGTCGATGAACATCGCGCCGGTCACCGCGATGCCGTAGGCCGCGGCAAGGTTGCTCGAGGACTGGAAGAACAGCACCAGCAGGATCACCATCACCATCAGCGCCCAGTTGATCACCGGGATGTAGATCTGCCCGGCGGCGGCAGCGCTGGTGTGGCGGATCTCCATGCGCGGGATGAAGCCCAGCTGGATCGCCTGCTGGGTGAGGCTGAAGGCGCCCGAGATCACTGCCTGGCTGGCGATGATCGTCGCGAACAGCGCGAGAATGATCACCGGCACGCGCACCATGTCGGGGATCATCAGGAAGAACGGGTCCTTGATCAGCGCGGCCGCCTCGGCGGGCGAGGACTGCGAGAGGATCAGCGCGCCCTGGCCCATGTAGTTGAGCATCAGCGCGGGGTAGACGAAGGTCAGCCACGAGATGCTGATCGGCTTCCGGCCAAAGTGCCCCATGTCGGCATAGAGCGCCTCGGCCCCCGTCACCGCCAGCACCACGGAGCCCAGCGCGACGAAGGCGACGAAGCCGTCGGTGGCGAAGAACTTGAGCGCGTTGAGCGGATTGATCGTCGCGAGGATGATCGAGGGGTCGGCGGAAAGGTGCATCACGCCGAGCACCGCGAGCATCGCGAAATAGGTCAGCATGATGGGGCCGAACAGCTTGCCCACCCGGTCGGTCCCGCGCGACTGGATCGCGAAGAGGCCGAACAGGATCGCGATCGCGGTCGGCACGATCCACGGCTTGAAGCCGGGGACGATGTACTGGAGCCCCTCGGTCGCCGAGAGCACCGACATCGCCGGGGTGATCATCGAGTCGCCGTAGAACAGCGCGGTCGCAAAGACGCCGAGCAGGATCAGCGGGGCGGTCCAGGTCTTGGTCCGCGCGGTGCGCTTGATCAGCGCCAGCAGCGCCAGGCTCCCGCCCTCGCCGCCATTGTCGGCGCGCATGATGGTGAAGGCATATTTCACCGTCACCACCATCATCATCGACCAGAAGACGAGGCTCAGCACCCCGTGGATGTGATCGACGTCGGGCGAGATGCCGGGCGCACCGTGGTGCGAGGCGAAGGTCTCGCGGAAGGCGTAGAGCGGGCTCGTCCCGATGTCGCCGAACACCACCCCGATCGCTCCGATCGCCAGCGCGAGAGGAGAGCCGGTATGGCCGTGGCCATGGCCATGGTCGGACCCGGAGGCGGCACCGGCGGTGTCGTTGGCGGAGGTGGCTGCGGTGCTGCTCATAAAAACCGGATTTCCCGTATCCCCCCGGTACTGCCCAAGCGGTGCGTCAGACTCGCCCGCCACAAGGCGGCGCGCCTAGCACTGTGCTTTCGCAGCCGCAATACGGCCCCGCCATTTGACACATGCCGGTCTCGGGCGGTCCGTCATTGCCCTTGCAGCATCGGCGCGCGCGCGATCATGTCGTCGAGCCGGGCGACATCCGCCGCCAGCCCCTCGCGCCACGGCGCATCGGGGGGCGAACGCTCGAGCAGCCCCTTCCAGACATTGCGTGCCGCGACCACCTCGCCGCTCTGAAGATAGGCATTGCCGAGGAAATAGGCCGCACCGGGGTGCTTGGGATTGATCGCATCGGCGCGGGCGAAGGCCTGCACCGCAGCCGGAGTCACGAAGCCGTCGGCATGGCCGACCAGCGCGAGGCCCAGTGCGAGCCAGCCTTCGAGGTCGTTCGGATTGTCCTTCAGCCCCTTCTGCAGCAGCCCCGCCGCATCGCCGAAGCGGCCCTGGCGGGCGAAGGCATCGGAGGTGATGAGGTAATCGGGCGCGCGGCTTTCGTCGAACAGCGCCGCGCGGCCCTCGACCATCTCGTCACCCTGATCGCCCAGCTGCGCGCCGGCCGCCTTGGGCGCGGAAGCAACGCCGGGCGAGCCCTGCCAGGCATAGCCCGCCAGCCCGAACACCAGCACCGCGCCGAACAGCGTGAGGCCATGGCGCGGCAGCTTGAGCACCAGCACGGCAAAGGCAAAGGCCGCCAGTGTCAGCGCGAGCACCGCGAGCCATGCTCCGATCATTTCGCCGTTCATGCCTTGGCCTCCGCCTCGCCGCCGTCCGAACGCCGCTTGCCGAGCCGCCGCAGCAGCACGCCTGCGACGATCAGGATCACCAGCACCGGAATGGCAAACAGCGGCCAGGTGGTGCTGCTCACCTCGGGCTCATAGCTGACATAGTCGCCATAGCGCGCGATCAGCCAGCGGCGGATCTGGTCGGGGCTCTCGCCCGCGAGGATGCGCGCGCGGACCTGATGGCGCATATCGCCCGCCATCGGCGCGTCGCTGTCGGCGATCGACTGCGACTGGCACTTCAGACAGCGCAGCGTGTGCATCAGCGCCGAGGCCTTGGCTTCGAGCGCAGGGTCTTCGAGCTGGTTATAGGCATAGGGCGCGGGCGGCATCGAATCCTGAGCGGCAAGCGGCACCGCGAGTAGCGCCAGCAGCGCGGCAAACACCCAGCGGATCATTGCGCCTCCTCCAGTTCCCTGAGCAGCACCGGCACATCCTCGGGCCGGATATCGCCGATATGCTGGTGGCGGATCACGCCTTTGCTATCGATCACGAAGGTCTCGGGCACGCCCGAGGAGCCGATGGCGAGCTGCACTTCGCTGATCTTGTCGCTGCCGATGCGGGTGTAGGGGTTGCCGTATCTGTTGAGGAAATTGGCGACGTCGGCAGGCTTGTCGCGGATTGCGATGCCGATGATCTCGACCCCCTGCTGTTTCAGCACTTCCAGCTGCGGGGCCTCAGCGATGCAGGGCAGGCACCAGCTGGCCCAGATGTTAAGCAGCTTGGGCTTGCCGCTGAAGTCCGCCTTGGATGCGCCCGGCAGGCCGTCGAAGGCCGGATCGAGCGCGAAGGCCGGGAGCGGCTGGCCGATCATCGTGCTCTCGACGAACTGGTCCTTCTCCTGCGTCAGCATATAGGCCGCCAGCCCCGCGAAGAAGGCGAACAGCGCGAGCGGCAGCCACAGGGTGAGCTTGCGCATCGCGGGCTACTCCGCCGGCTGGGGCGCAGCCGGCCCGAGCGCTTCGACATCGGCGCGGCGCTGGGCGCCCTTGGTGCTGGCCGCGCGGCGCTTCAAATCGACCCGCATCCGCCCGACGATCGAGAGGATGCCGCCAAAGCCGATCAGGAGGCCCCCATACCAGATGAAGGTGACAAACGGCTTCCACCAGATGCGAACCTGCCAGCGCCCGTCCTCGGCCTGGTTGCCGATCACGGCGTAGAGCTGGCCGTTCCACTTGGTGAGCAGCGCGCTCTCCGAGGTCGATTGCGGGGGCGACCAGAAGCTGCGGGCTTGTGGGGTGAGAATCACCGGCGCGCCGCCGTCCTGCGACACCGCAAGCCGCGCTTCCATTGCCGTCCAGTTGGGGCCGGCGATGGGCGTCACGGCCTCGAGCGTTACCGCGAAGTCGCCGATCTGCTCGGTCCCGCCCGGGGCGACCGCGGCGAGGCGCTCTTCGGAGAAGGCCCCCTCGCAGGCCATGCCGAACAGCGAGACCGCGATGCCGAAATGGGCGAGGACCATGCCCCAGGTCGCGACCGGAACGCGCTTGAGGCTGCGTCCGCGCAGGGGCAGGAAGGCCGCGACCGCGAGCGCTGCGGCGAGCCCGAGGCCGAGCAGCGGCAGCAGCGGGAACTGGCCGAAGAAGCTCACCAGCGCGATCATCCCGATCACCAGCGCGGCGATCAGCATCAGCTCGAACTGGATACGGGCGGGCTTGTCGCTCTTCCAGCGCAAGAGGGGCCCGACCGCCATCACCAGCAGCATCGGGATCGCGAAGATCGCGCCCGCCGGGTTGAAATAGGGCGGGCCGACGCTGACACGCACGTCGAAGGCCTCGGTCAGCAGCGGGTAGAGCGTGCCCAGCAGCACGATCGCGAGGATCGCCGAGAGCATGACGTTGTTGAACACCAGCGCGCCCTCGCGGCTTGTGACGGCGAAGCGCTTGCCCTCTGCCACCGCGCCCGCGCGCAGGGCGAAGATCGTGAAGGCCCCGCCGATGTAGAGCCCGAGCAGGCCAAGGATGAAGGCCCCGCGCTCGGGGTCGACCGCGAAGGCGTGGACGCTGGTCAGCACGCCCGAGCGCACGAGGAAGGTGCCCAGCATCGACATCGAGAAGGCCAGCACGCCGAGCATGATCGTCCACGTCCGCAAGGCATCGCGCGCGGCGAGCACGCTCACCGAATGCATCAGCGCCGTGGCCGCGAGCCAGGGCATCAGCGAGGCGTTCTCGACCGGGTCCCAGAACCACCAGCCGCCCCAGCCGAGCTCGTAATAGGCCCAGTAGGAGCCCGCCGTGATCCCCAGCGTCAGCAGCACCCAGGCGCCGAGCACCCAGGGGCGCATCACGCGGGCGAAGGCCGGGTTGACCTCGCGGGTGAGCAGCGCGCCCATCGCGAGGGAGAAGGCGACCGACAGGCCGACATAGCCCGCGTAAAGCGTCGGCGGGTGGATCGCGAGGCCGATGTCCTGCAAGAGCGGGTTGAGGCCGTTGCCCTCCACCGCGGGCACCGGAAGGCGCTCGAAGGGGTTGGAGGACAGGAGCAGGAAGGCATAGAAGCCCAGCGCCACGAAGCCCTGCACGGCGAGCGTCGCGTGCATGGTGAGCTCGGGCAGGCGGCGCTCGAAGGCGGCGAGCAGGCCTCCGGAGGCCGCCAGCACGCCGACCCACAGCAGCATCGAGCCCTCGTGGTTCCCCCAGGTGCCGGTGAGCTTGTAGATGAAGGGCTTCATCGAATGCGAATTGGTCGCCACCAGCTTCAGCGAGAGGTCGGTGACGGCAAAGGAGCGCAGCAGCATCGCGAAGGCGAGCACCGCGAGGAAGGCCTGCACCACCGCCGCAGGGCGCGCGTAGATCGCGAGCGGATTGGTCTCGCCCGGGCCAGCGCGCAGGGCAGCGGCGCCCGAGATCATCTGGAGCACGGCGAGCGCCGCAGCGAGCCACAGGGCGGCAAGGCCAATCTCGGCAATCATCGCTTGGCCCTCACCCCTCGCATGTCCGCTACTTCAGTCCCACCGTTGTGCCTTCCGCCATCTTGGCGGCGTCCTCGGTGCCCATGCCCTCGAGCTCCTTGGGCACGTAATTCTCGTCGTGCTTGGCGAGCAGGTTGGTCGCCTTGAACACGCCGTCGGGGCCGAGGCTGCCTTCCGCGACCACGCCCGAGCCCTCGACGAAGAGGTCGGGCAGGATGCCGCTGTAGCGCACCGGGATCGCGTCGGCCGAGTTGCCGGTGACCTTGAAGTTGACCGTCACCCCGTCCGCCTCGGTGACCAGCGAGCCCTTCTGCACCATCCCGCCGAGGCGCACGGCCTGACCCACCGAGGGCGGGTCAGACGCCATCTGCTCGGGTAAGTAGAAATAATTCGCCTGATTGCGCAGGGACCACGCCGCCAGCAGCCCCGCGCCGACAATCGCGAGGAGCGCGATGATCACCAGAACCAGACGTTGATGCTTGGCCTTCATATGTCCCTCTCAGCGCCGCCGCGTCGCGTCACGCCGCGCCTCGGCGCGCACCATCGCGCGCCACGCCCAGATGACAAGTGCGACGAGTGCAACACCTGCGACGCCGTAAGCCAGCCACACGAAGTCCCACTGGTCGAGCGCCTCGCGCATCAGGCCTGCTCCGCCAGCGCTGCGGCGGGCGCCGCGTCATCGTCGAGCGCGCGGCGGCGCAGGCGCGCCTCGACCTGCTGCTCGGCGATCAGCGCGCGCATCCGCATCAGCACGATCGCGCCGAACAGCAGCGAGAAGCCCACCACCGCCACCAGCAGCGGGACGAGGAAGGTCGCTTCGATCGCGCTCTTGCCCGCGGTGATGCTCGGCGGCTGGTGGAGCGAGTTCCACCACACCACTGAGCGGTTGATGATCGGCACATTGACCGCGCCGACCATGCCGAAGATCGCGGCGATCTTGGAGGAAGAGCCTTCCTTCTCGGCCGCCTCGGTCAGCGCGATATAGCCCGCATAGAGGAACAGCAGCACCAGCATCGAAGTCAGCCGCCCGTCCCACTCCCACCAGGTGCCCCATGTCGGGCGGCCCCAGATCGAGCCGGTGGCGAGGCACACCGCGCAGAACACCATCCCCGGCACCGCAATGGCGCGCGCGGCGATGGCGGCGAGCGGGTGCTTCCAGATCAGCAGCATGGCAGAGGAAATCGCGATCCCCGCCCAGCCCCCCATGCCGAGCCATGCGGCGGGCACGTGGATGAACAGGATCCGCACCGTCTCGCCCATCAGCCGGTCGGGCGGGACCATGAACAGGCCCCAGCCTACCGCGCCCAGCGACAGCACCAGACCGCTCCAGAACAGGAGCGGCATCAGCCACTTTGCAAGGGCGAGAAATCTTGTGGGGTTTGCGTAGATGTGCATGGGTCAAGCTGTCGGAGCGGCTTGTAGCCTTACACCCGTTCCCGACAAGAGCGCAAATGAGCCCTCGCGCGAATTGTTCCCGCGCGCCTAGCGCTTACCCGCGCCCGATGAGCTTCTGCGCCATCCGGTCGGCAACCACGTCAGCGGTCTCGCCGCTCGCCTTGCTTTCGGCCCAGATCGATTCGAGCCGCCCGGGAATCTGCGCGACCAGCGCGTTGACCTCGGCGATGTCGCCGATGCGGCCCTCGCGGCGGGCGAGATATTCGGTCGCGACCGAGATGATGCCGCCCGCGTTGATGACGTAGTCAGGGGCATAGAGGATGCCGCGCGCGGCGAGCTTCGCGCCGTGCTCCGGGCGCGCCAGCTGGTTGTTCGCCCCGCCCGCGACGATCGCGCAGTCGAGCGCGGCGATGCCGGCATCGTCGAGGATCGCGCCCAGCGCGTTGGGGCTGAAGACATCGCAGGGCGTCGCCATGATCGCGTCGCTCGCCACGGCCACACCGCCGAGTTCCGCCGCTAGGGCTGCGGCACGATCCGCGTTGATGTCGGCGAGGGTCAGCTTCGCGCCGTCCTTCGCCAGCAGCCGGGCCACCCCGCCGCCGACCGAGCCGGTGCCCTGCACCGCGACATGGACGCCCGCGAGGCTGTCCTTGCCCAGCTGGTGCGCCACCGCCTGCTTGATGCCGAGATAGATCCCGTAAGCCGTGAACGGCCCCGGATCGCCGCCCGCCGAGCCCGCGCCCTCGACCGGAAGGCCCGAGACATGGGCGGTGCGCTTGGAGACCGCGACCATGTCGGCCTCGGAAATGCCCACGTCTTCCGCCGTCACGTAACGTCCGCCGAGGGCCTCGACCGCATCGCCGAAAGCCGCGAGCATCTCGGGGGTCTTGATGCGCTGCTCGTCGGCAAGGATCACGGCCTTGCCGCCGCCCATCGGCAGGCCCGCCATCGCGTTCTTGTAGCTCATCCCGCGCGACAGGCGCAGCGCATCGCGCATCGCGCCCGCGGGGTCGTTGTAATGCCAGAAGCGCGTCCCGCCCGCCGAGGGGCCGAGGTGGGTCGAATGCACCGCAATGATCGCCGTCAGCCCGCTCGCCCGGTCGTGGACCAGCGTCACGCTCTCGTGCGCGTCGAAATCGGGCTCGGCCCAGAATGCGGTCATGTCGTCTCCCCTGCCGCGCGGGGGAAGCCCGGCGCGGACGTGCCGTTCACGCATTCAGGGGGAAAATGGGGCGACCAATGGGGCTCGAACCCACGACCTCCGGTACCACAAACCGGCGCTCTAACCAGCTGAGCTATGATCGCCACACGCCCCTGCTCGCATACCACCATTTCGGTCGCTGCCAAGCCCGCGCGAGGGGTGGCGGTTGACGCATGGCAGCCGCACCGTCAAGTGCCGCGGCAAAGGAGGCGCGCCTCTTGCACAAAGCCTGCCCCAAGGGAAGCGAAAAACGCGCGAGGGGCATGCGCGCGCAAGATTGTTACGCGGACCCAAAAGCGTTGCCTGTGGGCCTCGCGCTTCTATTGTCCGCCCCGCCATGACGACCTTCAGCGATTCTGTCGCCGACCGCCTCGCCGCGCAAGCTGCCATGCAGCGCGTGCCCACGCCGAAAGCCGCGGTGTTCCAGCACCGGCGATTCGTGCCTGCGGACCTCGCCGCCGAGCTGATCGCGCTGATCGACAGGGACCGCCGCCCCTCGACCATCGCCGACGACAACGGCGATGCCTATTTCCGCACCAGCGAGACTTGTGACCTCGCCGCCGATCTGCCCGCGGTGCAGCGGATCGAGGCGCTGCTGACCGACCTGTCGGGCATCGACCCGGCCTATGGCGAGCCGCTCCAAGGCCAGCGCTATGCCGAGGGGCAGGAGTTCAAGCCCCACACCGACTACTTCACCCCCGGCGGGCGCGACTTCCAGAAATATTGCGCCCTGTCGGGCAACCGGACGTGGACCTTCATGGTCTATCTGAACGATGTCGCGGCGGGGGGAGCCACGCGTTTCAAGGCGCTCGACAAGACCTTTCAGCCCGAGGCGGGAAAATTGCTGTGCTGGAACAACCGCTTGCCCGATGGCGCGGTAAATCCGGCAACGCTCCACCACGGGATGAAGGTGAGGAAGGGGGTCAAATACGTCATCACCAAGTGGTACCGCGAGCGGGTCTGGCAGGGCTAGAATCGAAAAAGGCGAGCCCGTCGGCCCGCCTCCCTCGTTGCAGGCCGAAACCTGCGCAGCTTGTGATGCAAGCTTATTTGTTCTTGAGGCTGAGCCCGCCGAAACGCTTGTTGAACTGGGCAACGCGGCCGCCTTCGGAGACCTGCTGCTTGCCGCCGGTCCAGGCGGGGTGGCTCAGCGGATCGATGTCGAGCGCGAGCACATCGCCTTCCTTGCCCCAGGTCGAGCGGGTCTGGAATTCGGTGCCATCGGTCATCTTGACCGTGATCATGTGGTAATCGGGGTGACCTTCGGCCTTCATGACGGTATCCTTTGCAGCGTGGCGCCGGTTCCGACCGGCACAGCTATGAATGGGAAGCGGCGCGCCTAGTCGGGTTTGCCTTGAAAGGCAAGCCCGCCTGCGGAGTCTTTGTGCTGCGCACGCCATCCGGCGTGCGAAATCCTCGCTCACGCGGCCTAAAGGCCGCATCGCTGCGGGCGGCCGGTCGGCCTTGCGGTCGCTGTGCGACCGATCGCGGTGCCGCCGGGGAAATGCAACCGCCGTGATGCGAGAATGCGCTTTCCTACACGGGACCCGAGGCATAAGACCGATTCTCGCTCTTTGACCCCGTGATTGCACCCTGCCCCGACTGATCGAGAGAGGCGATCAAATCCCTCGCATTGATCGAGCGGATTTCGGCCTCTGGACAGTGTCTCATGTGTCTCCAACAGGGACGCAGGTGCCAGTCCCTCCCCGTCCTGCAAGGATGGGGAGGCAGCATCGCGCAGCGATGTCGGAGGGGTCCGGGCGGCCTGAGGATCACCCCTCCGTCAGCCGCCTGCGGCGTCTGCCACCTCCCCATTCGCGGCGCGAACGGGGAGGGACTGTAAGCTGTTCCGCCTCAGGCCGAGGGCGGATCGGTCATCATGGCGGTGAACTCGACCTCGCAGGTCACCTTGCCCTCGACGCTGGCGATGCCCTTGAACTTGTAGACGCGGCTGCGCTTCTGGGTGAACTCGACGTTGAGATCGAGCAGGCAGCCGGGCGTCACGGGGGCGCGGAACTTGGCGTTCTCGATGCCCATGAAGATGACGAGCTTGCCGGTGCCGGCGAGTTCCATTGTCTCGATCCCGAGGATGCCTGCGGCCTGCGCCAGCGCCTCGATCTGGAGCACGCCGGGCATGATCGGCGCGCCCGGGAAGTGGCCCTGGAAGAACTGCTCGTTCATACTCACGGCCTTGACCGCGTGGATCCGCTCGCCCAGCTCTATGGCCTTGACGCGGTCGACCAGCAGCAGCGGGTAGCGATGCGGCAAGGCCTTGAGGATCTTGACGATATCGTAATCGAGCGGCTCTGCCGCCGCGCTACCCGTGTCGCTCATGGGTCAGCCCTGCCTCAGCGGCCGGCCGGCGCGGCCGGGTTGCCCTGCTGCGCCGCGGCGGCCTGCTGCTGCTGCTGCTGCGCGATGCTGGCCTGGATCAGGCGCTGCTGGATCTCCTGATAGACCTGGATGCCCTCGCGGCTCGGCTGCCAGCCCGACGGCGGCACCACGCCGACCGCGGGCACGCGGGTGTTGAGCGCGGCGGTGACCTTGGCGGTGATGTCGGCCTCGGGCGGGGCGAACAGCAGGGTGCTCGGATCGATCACGAACTTGATCTGGTCCTTGGTGGTCACGTCCTGCAGCGCCGAGGGGTACTGCATGATGATCTGCTCGACCGCGAAGACGCGCGCGCCGTCGATCTGGTTGTTGAGCCCGGCGATCTCCTGCTCGAGGGTCTGGAGCTTGGCGAAGTCGGGCGACTTCTGCATCGCGGCCTGCTCGGTCTCGTCGACCTGCTTGTCGCCGTTCTTGTCGAACTTGGCGAGCATGGTCTGGCGCTCCTGCGCCTTGGTGCGGCGCAGCTCGTTCTGCTGGGCGTAGGTGGTGTTGACCTGCTCGTAGGCGGTCTGGAAGGCGGTGGTGCCGATGATGGTGCGCGGGATGTCGACCGTGGCCATGTTGCCCTGGACCTGGGCGCTGGCAGGCAGCGCGGCGGCAGCGGCGAGGATCAGCCCGGTGGGCGCAAGGAGCTTGGAGATACGGGTCATCAGAATTGGGTTCCTACGTTGAAGGTGAAGCGCCGCTCGTCGTCACCCTCGACCTTGCGGATGGTCTGGGCGAAGTCGATGCGGAAAGGTCCGAAGGGCGAGTTCCAGTTGACCCCGATCCCGGCGGTGATGCGCGGGCTCGGCGAGTTGCCGAGGAACAGTTCGCGGATGTTGGTGCCCGGCACGATCAGGCGGGCATTGACCGTGCCGTCGGGCTGGGTCGCGGCGGTGGTGACCACGCCGGTGGCGACGATCGAGTAGAGCAGCTGGCCATCGGCATTGCGCTGCTGGTTGCCCGCCGGGTTGACGGTCAGCACCGGGGTCTCGACGCCCCACAGCGCGCCGACGTCGGCCCAGATCGAGGGCCTGAGGCCCAGCTCGCGGGCGCCCGAGCCCAGCGGGATCTCGAGCTCGGCGCGGCCGAGGTAGTAGTTGCGCCCGCCGATCGCGTCGTCGCGCACCTGGTTCCGCTGGGTGACGTAGGTCGGATTGCCGTTCGCATCGAGAACCGGCTGGCCGACCGCGTTGAGGATCGACTGCTGGGTGAGGATGCGCGGGCCCACGCCGCGGATCGCGAAGCCGCGGAACTGCGGTTCGCCGAGGAAGAAGCGGTCGGTCAGCAGCACGTCGTCGACCCCGGCGCCCGGGCGATCCTGCAGCGGGATGATCGTCCCGCCCTCGGCGAGGACAGAGAAGATGAAGCCCGAATTGCCGACGTTCCAGAACTGCTGCGCACGCCCGCGGAAGCGCACGTAGCGCACGTCCCCGCCCAGCCCGGCGAACTCGCTCGAGAGCGAAATGGTCTTGCCGCGCGAGGGACGGATGCGCGAGTTCAGCGAGTTGTAGTTGAGGCTGAGGCCCACGATCGAGGACAGCCGCTTGCCGATCGAATCGCACAGGAAGCGGCCCGCGCGCAGCGGATCGCACTCGGTCGTGCCGTCGCCGTTCAGGTCGGAGAAGAACAGGCTCTCGTCGAGGCTGACGTCGTCGTAGTTGAGCGTGTAGCTGCCGATCAGCGCCATGTACTCGGTCAGCGGCACGCCCGCGCGCATCGAGAAGCCGGTGGTGGCCTGCTGGAAGGTCGTGTTGCGATCGTTGCCGGTGAAGTTGAAGCTGTTGAAGTCGCGCCGGTAGATGTCGATCCCGCCGGAGATGTTGCGATCGAAGACGTAAGGATCAGAGAAGCTCACCTGCGCCGAGCGCGAGAACTGCGAGTAGTTGACGCTGAGGCCGATGGTCTGCCCGCGCCCGCGGAAGTTGCGCTGGCGGATCGAGCCCGCGAGAATGAACTGCTCGATCGACGAGAAGCCCGCCGAGAACTGCAATTCCCCGGTCGGCTTTTCCTCGACGTTGGCTTCAAGGATGATGCGGTCGGGCGCGCTGCCTTCGACCTGCTTGACCTCGAAATTCTCCTGGAAATAGGCGAGCGAATTGACGCGCGCATTGGTGCGCTGCACCGCGAGGCTGTTGAAGGCGTCGCCCTCGGCCAGGCGGAACTCGCGGCGCACGACCTTGTCCTGCGTCAGGGTATTGCCGTTGATGTCGACCCGCTCGACGTAGACGCGCGGGGCCTCGCGCAGGATGAAGGTGACATTCATCTTGCGGGTGTCGGGGTCACGCTTGAAGCGCGGCTGGACGTCGGCGAAGGCATAGCCGTAGCGGCCCGCAAGCTCGGTCAGCTGCTCGACCGTGTCCTCGACCGTCTTGGCGTTGTAGAAATCGCCTTCCTTCATCGGCAGCTGGGTGCTCATCACCTCGCTGTCGAAGTCGCGCAGCTGGCTGTCGACCTTGACCTCGCCGAAGTTGTAGCGCTCGCCTTCCTCGACCACGTAGGTGATGATGAAGTCCTTCTGGTCCGGCGTCAGCTCGGCCACCGCCGAGACGACGCGGAAATCGGCATAGCCCTCGGTCAGGTAGAACTGGCGGAGCTTCTGCTGGTCGAAGGCAAGACGGTCGGGGTCGTAGCTGGTGTTCGAGCTGAAGAAGCTGGTGAGGCGCGACTGCTTGGTCACCATCTCGCCGCGCAGCTCGCCGTCGGAGAACTTCTCGTTACCGAGGATGTTGATCTGGCGGACCTTGGACTTGGGGCCCTCGCTGATCTCGAAGACGATGTCGACGCGGTTCTGCGGCAGCTGCACCAGCTTGGGCTCGACCTTGGCGGCGAAGCGACCCTGGCGCTTGTAGAGCTCGATGATGCGCGCCACGTCCGCGCGGACCTTGGAACGGGTGAAGATCTGGCGCGGCGCGAGCTTGATCTCGGGCACGATCTTGTCGTTCTTGAGCCGCTTGTTGCCTTCCAGCACGATGCGGTTGATCACCGGGTTCTCGGTCACGGTGATGACGACATTGCCGTTGTCATTGCGGATCGAGGAATTGGCGAAAAGCTCGGTCGCGCCGAGATCCTTGATCGCCTCGTCGGCCGCGGCGGCGGTGTATTCCTGACCGACGCGCAGACGGACATAGCTGAGGATCGTGGTCGGCTCGAGGCGCTCGGCCCCGACCACGGTGATGGTGCGGATGGTGTTGGCGCGCGGCGCGGGGGCGGGCGCCGGAGCGGGCGCAGGCTGGGCGGCGGGCGCAGCGGGCTGGGGCGCCGGCTGGCTCTGGGCGTCGGCGAGCGTGGGGACGCCGGCAAGGATCGAGCCGCAGGCGAGCAGGCTCGCCAGCCGCAGCGGCGCGCGCTGGCTTGCGGGAGTGCAGTTGACCGGCGTCGCACCCGTCTGGCTCATTCGGTTCATGCAGCTAAAATCCCGTTCTCAACCCTGTGCGCCGCACATCCGAGAGATGTTGCGGCAACCTGCCAGCTTTCCGAATGCGACCCCCTCGTCGCACTGTCCCGCCCTCGAGGACGCCTCTGCCCCATGTGACAATCGCAATCAAGCCGCGCGCGCTGACCTGCCTGCCGTATCCACCGCGCTGTCAGCTGCCGAAGATCGGGAGCGCGATAATGTCATTCACCGTCACCACCGCCATCAACATCAGCACCAGGGCAATTCCCGTGCGATAGGCCCACTCGGTCGCCTGCGGTCCGACCGGCTTCCGGCGGATCGCCTCGGCCGCGTAGAACATCAGGTGCCCGCCATCGAGCGCGGGGATTGGCAAGAAGTTGATGAATGCCAAATTAAGCGAAATGAGCGCGGCAAAGTGGATGAAGGCCGCCGCCCCCATGCTGAGCTGCTCGCCCGAATACTTCGCGATCTTGAGCGGCCCGCCCAGCTCCTTGACCGAGCGCTCGCCGGTGACGATCTGGCGGATGCCGGTGATCATCATGGCGGTGAGGTCCCAGCTCTGCTGGACGCCCAGCGGGATCGCCTGAAGGACGCTCACCTTTTCAATCTCGTACTTGCCGCCGGCAGGCGCGATCCCGATCAGGCCCTCGGTGCTGACATTGCCGAAAGAGTCCTTTCGTTCAGCCCGTGCGGTGGTCAGCGGGATGGCGAGCCGCTCGCCCTCGCGCTCGACGGTGAAGGTCATCCGCTTGCCGGGATGAAGCGCGACGCGGGTCTTGAGATCGGTGAAATCGCGCACCGGCTGCCCGTCGATCGCAAGGATCACATCGCCGGTTTTCATCCCCGCCGCCTCGGCGACGCTGCCTTGCGCGAAGGCGCCGACCGTGCGCGAATCCTCGACGCCCACGATCACCGGCTTGCCGATGATGGCGAAGAAGGCCGCGAAGATGAGAATCGCGAGCAGCAGATTGGTGACCGGCCCCGCCGCGACGATCAGCGCGCGCTTCCACAGGGCGGCGGCCTGGAAGCTGCCTTCCTCCACCGGCGCATGGGGATCGGGAATGCTCGCGGGGTTCATGTCGCCCCGGAACTGCACATAGCCGCCCAGCGGCAGCGCCGAGAGCTTCCAGCGGGTGCCGCGCCTGTCGGTGAAGCCCGCCAGCTCCTTGCCGAAACCGACCGAGAAGGCCTCGGCCTCGACGCCGAACAGACGGCCGACGAGCAGGTGGCCAAGCTCATGCAGGGTGACCAGCGGGCCGAGCAGCAGCACGAAGCCGAGCAGGTACATCCAGAAAGGGGGGCTTTCAAACAAGGGCCTGGGTCTCCAGCAGGGCTTGGGCCTGCATCCTTGCGGATTGGTCCACGGCGAGCACCTCTTCAAGGCTCGCGGGGCGCGGGGCGTCGTTGCTGCGCATCAGGGTCTCCTCGACCAATGCGGCAATGCGGGTGAACCTGATCTGACCGGCGAGGAAGGCCGCCACGGCCACTTCGTTTGCCGCGTTGAGGATCGCGGGCGCCGAGCCCCCTGCCCTGATCGCTTCGCGGGCAAGGCGGGTGGCGGGGAAGCGCTCTTCGTCGGGCGGGAAGAAGGTGAGCTCGCCGATGGCCGCCAGATCGAGCGGGGCGAGCGGCGTCTCCATCCGCTGCGGCCACGCAAGGCACGAAGCGATCGGCACGCGCATGTCCGAAGGCCCGAGCTGCGCCAGCGTCGAGCGGTCGCGGAATTCGACCATCGAGTGGATCACGCTCTGCGGATGCACCACGATCCCGAGCTTCTCCAGCCCCACCGGGAAGAGGTGATAGGCCTCGATGTATTCGAGCCCCTTGTTCATCATCGTCGCCGAATCGACGCTGATCTTGGCGCCCATCGACCAGTTGGGGTGCGCCACCGCCTCGGCCGGGGTGGCGGCGTCAAGCTGGGCCTGCGACCATGTCCTGAGCGGCCCGCCGCTGGCGGTGAGGGTGATCTTCGCGACGTCCTCGATGCGGTTGCCGGCGAGGCACTGGAAGATCGCATTGTGCTCGGAGTCCGTCGGCAGCAGCGTCGCGCCGTGTTTGGCCACCGCCTCCATCAGCACCTCGCCCGCCGAGACCAGCGCTTCCTTGTTGGCGAGCGCAATGGTGCCGCCGCGCTCGACCGCAGCCATCACGGGCGCGAGGCCCGCGCAACCGACGATCGCCGCGACGGTCATGTCCACGGGCCGCTGCGCCGCCTCGACCAGCGCCTGCCGCCCGCCCGCCGCGGCGATGCCGCTGTTGCCGAGAGCCTCGCGCAATTCGGGCAGACAGCGCTCGTCACCTACCACCGCGAGCTTCGCGCCGAATTCTACCGCCAGCGCCGCCAGCTCGGCTGCGCTGCAGTGCGCGGTCAGGGCCTCGACCTCCCAGGCATCGGGGTTGCGCCGCACCAGATCGAGGGTCGAAGCCCCGATCGATCCGGTCGCGCCGAGGAGGGTCAGCGTGCGCTTCATGCCGCGAACATTAACCACACAAGCCTGACCTGCTCGATCACGAACAGGGTGAAGAACACCGAAATGAACCCGTCGAGCCGGTCGAACAGCCCGCCGTGCCCCGGGATCAGCGCGCCCGAATCCTTGACGCCCGCGCGCCGCTTCATCCAGCTTTCGAAGAAATCGCCTGCCTGCGCGAGGATCGCGATGAACAGACCGCCCACCATCGCCATCGCCAACGCGAAGGTCGAGGTGCCGGGCGCGGCGGCGGGGCCGAAATCGGTGAGCTCCACCGCCACCCCGACCAGCCCCGCCAGCAGCGCGCCGCCGACGAAACCCGCCCAGGTCTTGGCCGGGCTAATCTTGGGGGCGATCTTCGGGCCGCCGATCGCGCGACCGGCGAAATAGGCGCCGACATCGACCGCGATCACCGGCAGGATGAATCCCACCAGCACCGCCAGCGGCGCGTAACCGGCCTGCGCCGGATCGAGCGGGAGCACCTGCCGCCCGTTGCGCACCACCATCATCGCATAGGCCGCCCCGCCCACATAGACCACGCCGGCAAAGAACCACAGCGTCTCGCCGAGGCCCGAAAGGCCGAAGCGCTCGATCAGCTTGTTCCACTCGTAAATGACGCCGCAGGCAAGCAGCGCCACAAACACGGTCCAGAACCACCCGCCCAGCCACAGCGCGCCGCCTGCCAGCACCAGCATGACGATTGCGCTCGCAAGGCGCACCGGCAGATCGGACACGCCCGCCTTGGGGTCCCTTACCCGTGCTGCCTCACCGTCCACCATAGCGCCGCTCCCTCCGCGCAAAGTCATTGAGCGCCTGCGTCAGGTGCGCAGGCTCGAAATCGGGCCACAGCGTATCGACGAACAGCATCTCCGCATAGGCCGCCTGCCACAGCAGGAAATTCGACAGGCGGATTTCGCCGCTGGTGCGGATCAGCAGGTCGAGCGGCGGCAGGTCGTGGGTGTCGAGCTGCGCGGCGATCGTCTCGATCGTCACCTCGCCGCTAGCGGCCGCCTTGGCCGCCGCGCGCGCGATCTCGTGCTGCCCGCCGTAATTGAGCGCCACCGCCAGCGTCTGCCTGCCGTTCGCGGTCTGCGCGAGGGCATCTTCCAGCATCGCGACGATATCGGGCGCAAGGCTCTGCCAGTCGCCGATGATCTTGAGCTTCACATTATTGGCGACGAATTCGGGCAGGTCCGATTTGATGAACCTGCGCATCAGGTTCATGAGATCGTCGACCTCGTCTTCGGAGCGCTTCCAGTTCTCGGAGGAGAAGGCATAGAGCGTCAGGCACTCGAGCCCCGTGCCCTCGAGCGAGCGCACCAGCCGCCGCACCGCCTCGACCCCGCGCTGGTGGCCGACCGCGCGCGGCAGACCCCGCTTCTTGGCCCAGCGGCCATTGCCATCCATGATGATGGCGACATGTCTGGCGCGCGATTGGTCCAAGGCACTCCCCATAACCCGAAACGCCTTACTGCGTCAGGATTTCCTGTTCCTTCTTCGCGGCCGCCTCGTCGGTCTCCTTGACGTATTGGTCGGTCAGCTTCTGGACCTGATCCTCGGCGCGCTTGCGCTCGTCCTCGGAGATTTCCTTCTTCTTCTCGTCGGTCTTGAGGCTTTCCATCGCATCGCGGCGCACGTTGCGGATCGCGATCTTGGCCTTCTCGGCATATTGGCCCGCGAGCTTGGCGAGCTCCTTGCGGCGCTCCTGCGTCAGATCGGGGATCGGCAGGCGCAGGGTCTGACCGTCGATGATCGGATTGAGGCCGAGGTTGGCATAGGCGATCGCTTTCTCCACCGCGTGGAGGTTCGACTTGTCCCACACCTGCACGCTCAGCATCCGCGGCTCGGGCGCCGAGACGGTGGCGACCTGCTGGAGCGGCATCATCGAGCCGTAGACCTCGACCTGCACCGGATCGAGCAGCGTGGTGTTGGCGCGGCCTGTGCGCAGGCCCTGAAGATCGCTCTTCAAGGATTCCACCGCGCCCTTCATCCGGCGCTCGACATCGGCCTTGTCAAATTGCGGCATGGCTGGGTTCCTCTGGTTCTACTTGTCTTGAACAATGGTCTGGACACCCTCACCCGCGAGCACGCGGGCAAGGTTGCCCTTCTCGCGGATCGAGAAGACCACGATCGGAATCTTGTTGTCGCGGCACAGGGCCACGGCGGAGGCGTCCATCACCTTGAGATTGTCTGCAAGGACGCGGTCGTAAGTGACGGTTTCGAAACGCACGGCATCGGGGTTGTGCTTGGGATCGCTGTCATAGACCCCGTCGACGCTGGTGCCCTTCAAGAGCGCGTCGCACTTCATTTCCGCAGCCCGCAGCGCCGCGCCGCTGTCGGTGGTGAAATAGGGCGCGCCCACGCCCGCGGCGAAGATCACCACCCGGCCCTTTTCCAGATGGCGCTCGGCCCGGCGGCGGATCACCGGCTCGCACACCTTGTCCATCTCGATCGCCGACTGCACGCGGGTCTGGACGCCGAGCTGCTCCAGCGCGTTCTGCATCGCGAGCGCGTTCATCACGGTCGCGAGCATCCCCATGTAATCGGCCTGCGCCCGGTCCATGCCCTTGGCCGCGCCCGCCATCCCGCGGAAGATATTGCCCCCACCGATCACGAGGCAGACCTCGAGCCCGGTTTCCTTGGCCGCCTTCACTTCTTTCGCCAGCTCGGCAACGAATTCGGGGTCGATCCCGAACTGCTGGTTGCCCATCAAGACCTCGCCCGAAAGCTTGAGGAGGACGCGCTTGATGGTGGGCAGGCTCATGAGACAGGCAGACTTTCTGGCGGGAGTTGGCTAGCGCAGGGCCTTTATCGGGGTGTCACCGTGCTGCCAAGAGGATAGCGGGGATAATGGCCAAGACAATGATGCGCAGGGTCGCGGCGGTGGCGCTGGTCCTCGCCGTGCTGGTCGGGGCCAAGGCGTGGCACGACACGATGCGCGCGCCGGTGATGGAGCGGCTGGTGGTGGAGAGCCCCGCCCTCCCCGCCGGATCGCCGCCCGTGACGATCGCGCTGCTCTCCGACATCCACGTCGCCGGGCCGGACATGCCGCCCGAACGGCTCGCGCGGATCGTGGCACAGGTGAACGGGTTGAAGCCCGATCTGATCGCCATCGCGGGCGATCTGGTCAGCGAGAAGCGCACCGCCTCGCGCATCTACACCGCAGCCGAAGTGATCGCTCCGCTGGGCAAGCTCGACGCGCCGCTCGGGGTGGTGCTGGTGCCGGGCAATCACGACCACTGGTTCGGATGGGAAAAGCTCGCCACCGAGATCGCGCGCTACCCGCAGATAAGGGTGCTGCGCAACGAAGCGCTGACGGCCGGACCGCTGGTGATCGGCGGGATGGACGACGACTTCACCGGCCGCGCCGATCTGCCCGCGACGATGGCGGCGATGGCGGGCCGCTCGGGCGTGCCGGTGGTGCTCACGCATTCACCCGACATCTTCCCGAACGTGCCGGTGCAAGTACCGCTGGTACTCGCCGGGCACACCCATTGCGGCCAGATCGCCTGGCCCTGGGGCGGCGCGCCCGCGACGATGTCGGACTATGGCGACCGCTACGCCTGCGGGGTGGTGCGCCAGAACGGCAAGGTGCTGGTCACCAGCGCGGGCCTCGGCACCAGCCTGCTTCCGCTGCGGCTGTTCACGCATCCCGAGGTGTGGCTGATCGAAATACGCCCGCCGCAACGCTGAGGCTGCGCGCCGGTACTAGCCCTTGAGGATCGCCTTGATACGCTGCTCATGCGGACGCAACTCGGCGAAATAGGCGTTGGTCTCAGCCTGCGTCAGATCGCCCTCGTCGCGTGAAGTGCGGATTGCCTCCCAGCGGTCGAAAATCTCACCACCCGCCTCGAGGGCGCTGGCGAAATCGTGATCGCCTGCTGCGCGAAGATTGCGCACGCAGATCTTCCATCGCTGCTCGAAGCCGTGCTCGGACAGGAACCAGTCGAGCCCCTTGTATGACAGGACGCGCCGTGCATCCTCGGCCGACACGCCCTTGATCCAGCTTTCGTCAATCATCCCGTGCGATTCCCGCATTGTGCCGCGCGAGCTTAAGTTCGATTGGCAACCAACGGGTAAACAAACAAAAACGGCCGCCGCAGCGCTTTGCTGCGACGGCCGCTTTCAATGCGATGGGAGAAGAAGGATCAGCCCTTCAGCGTCGCCGCCACTTCCGCGGCGAAGTCGACTTCTTCCTTCTCGATGCCTTCGCCGAGCTGGAAGCGCACGTAGTCGACCAGCTTGATCGACTTGCCCGCGTCCTTGGCGGCCTTGGCGATGTACTCTTCGACCGTGGCCTTGCCGTCCTTGACGAAGATCTGGCTGAGCAGCGCGTTTTCCTTGGCGAACTTCTTCACCGCGCCGTCGACCATCTTGGCCTGCACGTCTTCGGGCTTGCCGCTTTCGGCAGCCTTTTCGGCAGCGATCTTGCGCTCGCGCTCGATCACTTCGGCGTCGAGGCCGTCAGCGTCCAGCGCCTGCGGGAACATCGCGGCGGCGTGCTGGGCGATGTCCTTGCCCAGCGCGTTCAGCGTGTCGGCATCGGCGTCCGATTCGAGCGCGACCAGCACGCCGATCTTGCCGAGGCCTTCGGCAGCAGCGTTGTGGATGTAGGGCACAACCGCGCCCTGCGTCACGGCGACCTGCTTGATGCGGCGGATCTGCTGGTTTTCGCCGATGGTGGCGACGTTTTCGGTCAGCTTGTCGCCAACGGTGCCGCCGCCCGGATAGGCCGCCGCCTTGAGCGCTTCGACATCGCTGGTGCCGGTTTCGAGCGCGACCTGGGTGGCATTGCGCACGAAGCTCTGGAACTGGTCGTTCTTGGCGACGAAGTCGGTTTCCGAGTTGATCTCGACCGCAACGCCCTTGGTGCCCTGCACCAGCACGCCGACGAGGCCTTCGGCCGCGGTGCGGCTCGACTTCTTCTGGGCGGTGGCGAGGCCCTTGGCGCGCAGCGCGTCAACCGCGGCTTCGATGTCGCCGCCCGCTTCGGTCAGCGCCTTCTTGGCGTCCATCATGCCAGCGCCGGTGCGCTCGCGCAGCTTCTTCACGTCGGCGACGGAAATATCGGCCATGGAGAAATTCCTTTTCGTGTGTGTGTGGGCGCCCGGCCCTGCTCTCTCCGAACGGAGGGCAATGCCGGGCGCGCTAGAGGGGGATTGTGACGGGCGATTGACGGATCAATCGCTCGCGGAAAAATCAGGCTTCGGTTTCTTCCGCGGCCGGTTCTTCGACCACGACGTCTTCGGCCGGGGGCTCGGCCATCGCGCCGAAATCGCTCGACACGTCGGCCTGGAACTTGCCCTTGCCCGCCAGCGCGGCTTCGCCGATCGCCTGGCAGTAGAGGCGCACGGCGCGGCTCGCGTCGTCATTGCCCGGAACCGGGAAGGCGATGCCGTTGGGGTCAACGTTGGTGTCGAGGATCGCGATCACCGGGATGCCGAGCACGCCCGCTTCCTTGATCGCGAGGTCTTCCTTGTTGGCGTCGATCACGAACATCACGTCCGGGATGCCGCCCATGTCGCGGATGCCGCCGAGCGACAGCTCGAGCTTCTCGCGCTCACGGGTGAGCTGGAGGACTTCCTTCTTGGTGAAGCCCGAGGTGTCGCCCGAGAGCATCTCTTCGAGCGACTTCAGACGGCGGATCGAACCCGAGATGGTCTTCCAGTTGGTGAGCATGCCGCCCAGCCAGCGGTGGTTGACGAAGTGCTGGCCCGACATGCGCGCGGCTTCCGCGATCGGCTCCTGCGCCTGACGCTTGGTGCCAACGAACAGCACCTTGCCGCCCGAACGCACGGTCGATTCGACGAAGTCGAGCGCACGCGCGAAGAGCGGCACGGTCTGCGACAGGTCGATGATGTGAACACCGTTGCGCGCGCCGAAGATGTACGGCTTCATGCGCGGGTTCCAGCGGTGGGTCTGGTGGCCGAAGTGGGCGCCGGCCTCGATCAATTGCTGCATGGTGACGACAGGTGCCGCCATAGGTAATTCCTTTCCGGTTGTTCCTCTGGAAGGCTGGAACCGCGTGTACGGAGCGTCCCGCAAACGGCACCGGTATGTGTGCCTTCCATGTGAATTCGCCTCGATAATGGCCGAATGCCCTCATCGAAGCGAGCGGGCCCTTAGCCGTGTGGCCTCGCGAAATCCAGTCCCGAATGCCCCTCTACGGAAAAAACCTCACCGTATCGGTCACGATTGCGCTTGACTCAGGGGAACAGTTGGAGAACAAAGCGACAGAACAAACGTGGAACCTTCGGACATAAGGGCAAACCCATATGCTGTCTCTCGCCATCACCGCCCTCTTCACCCTCACCGGCCTGATCGCCGTCGCGACCGTCGCGCACTGCCTGGTCGAAGCGCGCAAGGCCTATGTGCGGCTGATGCGCGAAGGCGAGATCATGCGGGCGGGTTTCGCGTTGCAGGCGGCGGCGGTGGAGATGGCCCTGCGACCCGCCCCGCGCCGTGCGGTGGCTATGCGGCGGATGGGTCTGCCGGCTGGTCTGCCGCATCCGCGGCCTGCTTTCGCCGCCTGATCCGGGCATATTTGACGAGGCCGTAAGGCATCAGCGCGAGATAGACGATGCTGATCGCCGCCAGCGTCCACCACGGCTCGAGCAGCAGCGCGGCAAAGGCGAGGCCGGTGAAGGCGATCAGCGGCAGGCGGATCGACCGGCGCGGGCGCAGCGACGCCCAACTCAGCGTCGGCAGGTTGGAAATCATCAACCCCGCGATCAGCGTCAGCCAGGCGGCCATCAGGACCGGCTCGCGAAACCCCGCATAGCCCGTCTCGAACCACAGGTAGATCGGTGTGAAGGCAAGTCCTGCCCCGACCGGCGCGGGCACGCCGGTGAGGAAGCCGGCCGACTTGTGCGGCTGGTCATCAACATCGATCCGAGCATTGAACCGCGCAAGCCGCAGGGCGCAGCAGATCGCAAAGGCAAGCGCGGCGAACCAGCCGAAGCGCTCCCAGCTCTGGAGCGACCACAGGAACAGGATCAGCGCGGGCGCGACCCCGAAGGACAGCGAGTCCGCAAGCGAATCGAGCTCGGCACCGAAGCGCGACTGGGCGTTGAGCAGCCGCGCGATGCGCCCGTCGATCCCGTCGAGCACGCCCGCCAGCACCACGAGGCCGATGGCGAAGGCCCACTGCCCGTCGATCGCGAAGCGGATGCCGGTGAGCCCCGAACACAGCGCCGCCGCGGTGATCGCGTTGGGCAGCATGGCTCGCAGCGTGAGCCCCCCCGCGCCCGGTTCGCGCAGCGGGCGCACATCATCCTCGTCCTCGGCTGCCTTGGGGCCGAGCCGCGCGGCAAGGAACCGCGCGCCCGGCAGCTTGCGGGCGCCTCGCTTATTGGGAGGGCGGCTCATTGCGATATGCCTTCGATAAGGCCGCGCTGGCCGATTTCCGCCAGCACCGTCTCGCCCGCAATCACGCTCTGGCCGATCATCACCCTGGGGTCGGTCCCGGCCGGAAGGTAGACATCGACCCGGCTGCCGAAGCGGATCAGCCCCACCCGCTGCCCCTTGGCGAGAATGTCACCCGGCTTGACGAAAGGCTCGATCCAGCGCGCCAGCTGACCGGCGATCTGGGTGAAGCCGACGCGCAGACCGTCACTGCGCTCGACCAGAATATGCTGGCGCTCGTTAACCTCGCCGGCATTGTCGAGCTCGGCACTGATGAAGCGTCCGGGAATATAGACCACGCGCCGCACCGTCCCGCCTACAGGCGTGCGGTTGATGTAGACATCGAAGGGGCCCATCAGGATCGATATCCGGGTGACGATCCCCGCCGACAGGCCGGGCACGCCCGAACCGTCATCGATCTGAAGTTCGAGCGGCGGTTCGACCTCGGCAATCTGTGCGACGATTCCGTCGGCGGGGGCGATGATCACGGCATCGCTCTGCGGCACGACCCGCTCGGGATCGCGGAAGCAGGCGAACAGGCCCGCCGACAGCATCAACAGCGGCCAGCCGATGATCTCCCAGTCGAGCAAGAGCAGGAAAAACAGGCTCGCGGCAAGTGCGATCAGCCCGAACCTGCGCCCTTCGGGATGGATCGAAGGCCAGTCCCGGCCCGCCTCGCCGCGGCCCTTGTTGTCGAGGATTTCGCCTGCCATGGCTCACGCTTCTAGGGAGAGCTTGCGCCCCCCGCAAGGAAGGTCTCCCCCTCAGCCGACCTTGCGCACGAACACGGTGCCGGCCGAGTAGCCCGCACCGAACGAGCAGATCAACCCGGTGTCGCCTGCAGCAAGCTCTTCATTATGCTGATGAAAGGCGATGATCGAACCGGCACTCGAGGTATTGCCGTAGGTGTCGAGCACGGTCGGGCTTTCGTCCTCGGAAGCTTCGTGGCCGAGCACGCGCTGCGCGATCAGCCGGTTCATCCCCGCGTTAGCCTGATGCAGCCACAGGCGCCGCAGGCTCGCCGGATCGATCCCGAGACGCCCGGCCTCGTCGATGATCATCTGCGCGACCATCGGCACCACTTCCTTGAAAACCTTGCGCCCTTCCTGGACGAAGAGCTTGTCCGCGCTGCCAGCGCTTTCGGGGTGCGCGCGGTTGAGGAAGCCGAAATTGTTGCGAATGTTGTTCGAGAACACCGTCTTCAATTTCGTGCCGAGGATCTCCCAGTGCTGCGCGGGCGCGATCGCGGCGTCCTCGACCAGCACCGCCGTGGCGACGTCGCCGAAGATGAAGTGGCTGTCACGGTCGCGCCAGTTGAGGTGGCCCGAGGTGATCTCGGGGCTGACAACCAGCACCGACCTCGCATTGCCCGCGCGCACATAGTCGGCCGCGGTCTGGATCCCGAAGGTCGCCGAAGAGCAGGCGACGTTCATGTCGAAGCCGAAGCCCTCGATCCCCAGCGCCTGCTGGATCTCGATCGCCATCGCCGGATAGGCGCGCTGCATGTTCGAGGCCGCGCACAGCACCGCGTCGACATCCTCCGGCCGGCGGCCCGCGCGCTCCAGCGCCTGCTTCGCCGCAGCCACGCCGATTTCGGCCATCACCGAGATTTCGTCGTTCGCGCGCTCGGGCAGGCGCGGGCACATGATCTCGGGGTCGAGGATCGGCGCCTTGCTCATCACGTGGCGCGCCTTGATCCCGCTCGCCTTCTCGATGAATTCGACCGAGGAATAGGCCAGCGGCTCGGCATCGGGATGGGCCGCGTTGTGGCGGTCGACGAAGGCGTTGAAGCTCGCGACCAGCTCTTCGTTGGTGATGCTTTCGGGCGGGGTGAACAGGCCGGTGGCGGAAATGACCGGGCGGCCGGTCATTTTGGCGGTAAGTGCGACGTGCGTTTCCTGCATGGAACTCTCTTGCATAGGGAGGGCGGCATTAATCCGCCGCCTGCAAGGCTGCAAGTCTTGCAAGCCAGAAGGCGGTGGGCGGTCAGGCCGCCGGCTCGGCCGAGGCCTCGCCCGCGGTCCCGAGCACCTCGCGCAGCAGCGGATTGGGGAAGGTGCGCGGGGTGGTGACGGCGTGGAATTCTTCCGTGAGGCCGGGCAGCTGGGCGAGCTCGTAGAGCGTGCCGTTCGCAAGCTCGTCGCGCACCACGATCGGCGGGATTACCGCGACCCCGGCGTCTGAGCGCGCGAGCAGGCGCAGCATCGCCATGTCGTCGGCCTCTGCGGCGATGCGCGGGACGATGCCGAGGCTTTCGACCAGCGCATCAAACCCGGCGCGCAGGGCCGTCTCGGGCGTTGGCAGGATCAGCGGCGCATTCGCCAGCAGCACCGGCAGGCCCTGCGCCGCCAGCGCCAGCCGCGAGCGGCTGCCGACGAGGCTGACAGGCTGCTCTGCGAGCCGCCGCACCAGATAGGGGCTCGCCGCATCGCGCGCAGGCACCTGGTTGGTGAGCAGCACGTCGATCCTCAGCGCCTCCAGCGCGCGCAGCAGCGAGGCCTGGGTGCCCGAGCGCAGCACGACTTCCACGTCGTCGCGCCCGAGCAGCGGGGCGAGGAAACCCATCTGGAAGTTGCGCGAAAGCGTGGCGAGCGCGCCGATCCGCAGTACCTTCCTCTGCCCGCCCACTGCGCGGAAAGTGGCCGTGAGCTGTTCGGAGGCGCGGAATATCTGCTCGGCGTAGTCCAATGCAATCCGCCCCGCCTCGGTCAGCACCAGGTTGCGCCCGCGCCGTTCGAACAGGTCGTGGCCGAGGTCGGTCTCCAGCGCCTTGATCTGGGTCGAGACCGCGCTTTGCGAGATGTTGAGCGCCTTGGCCGCGGCGGTCAGCGTCCCCTCGCGCGCGACGGCGCGGAACAGGCGCAGGTGGTGTAGGTTGAGCGTCGCCATGAGCAAAAATCCGGCCAAACGTTCGTCTTTGTAGAACGATTGACCACAAAATATGAATTTTCTTTAAGCGCGTCCAGCCCCTATCCGCTCGGCATCAGCAATCCTGCCCGCCGACGGAGTTACGCGCCATGCCCGACGCCATCACCGAGACCATGATCGCCCCGCTGGCGCTGGTGCCGGCCATCCTGCTCGCGCTGCTGCGCCCGGGCAAGCGCCCCGGCAGCCTGCCGGCACTGGCCGAACTGGCCGCCTTCGCCGCTTTCGGCCTGACGCTCGTCGGGCTAGCGCAGACCGCGCTCGGCAGCTACTCCGGGCTGACCTTGTTCGACGCGCCCTTCACCCTCGGCCTGCGCGCCGATCTGGTGGCGGCGAGCATCGCCGCGCTGGTCGGCTTCATCGGCTGGATCGTGATGCGCTACAGCCGCACCTATCTCGACGGCGAGGCGCGCGAGGGCGCGTTCCACGGGCTGATGCTGACCGCGCTCGCCGCGGTGCTGGTGTTCGTCCAGGCGGGCACCCTCCCCACCCTCATCATCGCCACCTTCGCGGTCGGCCTTGCCCTGCGCAAGCTGCTGCTGTTCTACCCCGACCGCCCCGAGGCGCAGCGCGCGGCGACCAAGTTCGCCTATGTCTGGCACGGCGGCGACGTGCTGCTGGTGCTGGCCGCGGGGCTGCTGTTCAGCCGCTTCGGGACGCTCGACCTTGCCGCCCTCCCCGCCGCTGCCGCCGCGAGCGGCCTCGGCCTGATCGGCACGCTCGGCATCGCCGCGCTGGTCGCTGCCGCTGCCCTGAAGACCGCGGCCTTCCCGCTCCACGGCTGGCTCACCGAGGTGATGGAGGCTCCCACCCCCGTCTCCGCGCTGCTCCACGCCGGGATCATCAACTCGGGCGGCGTGCTGCTGATCACCGCGGCCGGCCTCGTCCAGCAGAGCACCGGCGCGATGGCCGCGCTGGTGATGATCGGCGGCTTCACCGCGCTGTTCGGCGCCGCGGTGATGCTCACCCAGAGCGCGATCAAGACCGCGCTCGCCTGGTCGACCGTCTCGCAGATGGGCTTCATGCTGCTCCAGTGCGGCCTCGGCCTGTGGACCCTCGCGCTGCTGCACATCATCGCCCACTCGCTCTACAAGGCGCACGCCTTCCTGTCCTCGGGCGGAGCGGTCACCGAGGTGTCGAACATCCGCCGCCCGGGGCCCGTCGCGGTGCCGAGCGTCGCTGCGGTGCTCAAGAGCTTCGCGCTGGCCCTCGCGATCTTCGCCGCGATCGCTGCGAGCTTCACCTACGCCTTCGGCCCCAAGACCCCGCAGGCCCTCGCGCTGGGCGCAATCCTGATCTTCGGGGTGGCCTACCTCGTCGCACAGGGCCTTGCCGACGCGGCGCCGGTCGCGCTCACCAAGCGCACCGCCGCCGCCGCGCTGGCCGCTGCCATCGGCTACTTCAGCTTCCAGACCATCGCGCAAGGCATCTGGGGCCCGCTGCTGCCCGCCGCCCCGATGCCGACCGATCTGGAATGGGCGCTGCTGGTGGTCGCGGTCGCGAGCTTCGGGCTCGTCGCCTTCGCCCAAGCGCTGTTCCCGCTGTGGGCGCACCACCCGGCCACCGCCGGCCTCAGGGTGCACCTCGCCAACGGCCTCTACCTCAACGCCCTGCTCGACCGCGCGATCGGCGGCTTCCGCACCACCACCACCCGCTGACGAACGCGCCTCAAGGAGACCTGCCATGCTGATGAACTACGCCGACATCGCCCCGGCCCGCTTCTCGGCGGTGCTCGAAGCGGCCGAAGCCGCCGGCCGCATGATCCCCCCCGCCTTCCCGCTCGATGCGACCGTGGCGGTCAACCCCTTCCTCGGCCAGACCCACGAGGACCTCGCCACCGCCGCCGCGCGGCTGGCGCGGGTCGCGGGCCTTCGCGCCACCCGCACCGGCGCGGAATATTGCGAGGCGATCGCCAGCGGTTCGATCACCGAGGCCGATCTGGTCGAGGCGCTCGCCGCCAGCACCTCGCCGCTCAAGCCCGCCGACACCGCCATGCTGCGCCACGCCGCCGCCCGCATCGGCGCCGCCCCCGCCCCGCGCGCGCTGCCGACCGTGGCCGATCTCGCCGCCGAGGCGACCGGGATCGACTGGCCCGCGCTGATCGACAAGTGCATCGGGCTGTGGGCCGCGGGCCATTTCGACCGCGGGCAGGCGCTGTGGTCGCCCGCCCCCGGCGCCGAGGCCTTCACCGCCTGGCGCGGCTGGGCGATGCATGACCTCACCCCCGAGATCGCCGGGCTCGAAGGTTTCTGCGCCCATGTCGCCTGCGCCCCCGACACCACCGAGCGCGCGATCCTCTCGGCCGCCGAGACCCTCGGCCTCACCGCCGCCGCTGCGCCGACGGCCTTCCACCGCCTAGCCATGAGCCTCGGCGGCTGGGCGCAGCATGCGCGCTGGCTGCTGTGGCAGGCGGAGCTTCAGGGCGGCACCGACCGCACGCTGATGGACCTGCTCGCGATCCGCCTGATCTGGGACGAGGCGCTGCTGGTCCAGACCCCGCAGATCGCCGAAAGCTGGGCCGCGGTGGTCGCCGCCCACGCCGAGCCGGTCGCGCCCTCGGCCGAGGACGTCGCGCTTGCGATCCTTCAGGACGCGGCCGACCGCGCCCACCAGCGCCGCCTCGCCGCAGCGCTGGACGGCGCGGCTCCTGTCGCAGCCGAGCGCCCCTTCCTGCAAGCCGCCTTCTGCATCGACGTGCGCTCGGAAGTGTTCCGCCGCGCGCTGGAAGGCATCGACCCCTCGGTCGCGACCATCGGCTTTGCCGGCTTCTTCGGCCTGCCGCTGGCGCACCACGCCCACGGCTCGGACATCCTCGAGGCGCGGCTGCCGGTGCTGCTCAACCCGGCGGTGAACACCACCAGCGCGGGCGATCCGGCCAAGGACCAGGCCGACCGCATCGCCGCCCGCACCGCCCGCGCCTGGGGCCGGTTCCGGCAGGCGGCGGTCTCCTCCTTCGCCTTCGTCGAGGCGATGGGGCCGGTCTATGCGGTCAAGCTGGTCAAGTCCGCGCTGGGCTTCACCCCCAAGCCCAAGGCAGAACCCGCGCCTGAAGTGATCGGCGGCATGAGCGCCGAGGCCAAGGCCGACACCGGCGCCGCGGTGCTCAAGGCGATGAGCCTGACCAAGGGCCACGGCGCAGTGGTGCTGCTGCTTGGCCACGGCGGGAACGTCACCAACAACCCGCACGAGAGCGCCTATCACTGCGGCGCCTGCGGGGGCTACACCGGGGAGGTTTCAGCCCGCCTGCTGGCGATCCTGCTCAACGATCCCGAAACCCGCGCAGGGCTCGCGTCGCGGGGCGTCGAGGTGGCCGAGGACACGCTGTTCGTCGCGGGGCTGCACGACACCACCACCGACGCGATCACGATCTACGACGACAGCCTCCCCGCCGCCCGCGCAGGCGACCTCGCCAAGGTCCGCGGCTGGCTGGCGCAGGCCGCCAAGATCGCCCGCGCCGAGCGCGCGCTGCGGATGCCCGGCGCTACGGCCACGAGCATCCCGGCCCGCGCCCAGAACTGGGCCGAGATCCGCCCCGAATGGGGCCTCGCCGGCTGCGCCGCCTTCATCGCCGCCCCGCGCGAGGCGACCGCGGGCCGCGACCTCGGCGGGCGCGCCTTCCTTCATTCCTACGACTGGCAGGCGGACGAGGGCTTCGGCACGCTTGAACTCATCATCACTGCGCCGGTGGTGGTCGCCAGCTGGATTTCGCTGCAATATTACGGCTCCAGCGTCGCGCCCGAGATGTTCGGTGGCGGCAACAAACTGATCCACAATGTCGTCGGCGGGATCGGGGTGATCGAGGGCAATGGCGGCCGCCTGCGCCCCGGGCTCCCGTGGCAGGCCGTGCACGACGGCGACGCGCTCCAGCACGAACCGCTGCGCCTCAGCGTGATGATCGAGGCCCCGCGCGAAGAAATGCTTCGCATCCTCGAGGAGCACCCCGAGGTGCGCGCGCTGTTCGACAATGGCTGGCTGCACCTTTTCGCACTCGAGGGCGGCAAGGTGGCGGGTCGCTATGTGCCGGGGCTGGCCTTCACGGACACCGTGCCGCAAAGCATGGCGGCCTGATCGCTTCGGACACAGGATAGCGGGCGGGAGGTTGGCCCACGTCAGCCTCCCGATCTTTTGTTCCCCAAATGTTTCACGTGGAACATTGCCGGGCGCTCACGCCTCGAGCCACGCCCTGATCCGGTCGAACCGCCCCGCCGCCAGATCGCGCGCCTGCATCGCGACATAGACATAGCCGAGGTCCCCGCAAATCCACCCCAGCGCCGCATCCGAGGCGAGCTGGAACAGCAGCACCTCGCCTTCGGCCAGCGGATCGCCGCAATAGCTGTCTATCACACCGCCCAGCTTGTGCGGATGGCCGCTTTCGAGATGGCGCAGGCGCGGTTCGAGATCGGCGACCACCGCCGGGTCGAGCGCGCCCGCCGAAGCGGGCGGCGTGCAATAGCGGTCGAGAATATCCCAGCGCATCGCATCGTCGAGGCTGACGTGGACGCTGTCTTCGATCTTCTCCATCAGATTAGGCTGGAAGGTCTTGCGCCAGTAGGTCGTCTTCATCAACGCGATCTCGGCCATCATCGCGTCCCATTCGTGCGCGGGAAGCGGGGCGTCCAGATCCTGCGTCGCGGTGCGGCCCTGCAGGGCGCGCAGCCGCCCGGCGGTCTCCTTTGCCCATGCGAGATGCGCCCGGCCGACCCGCGCGACCTCTTCCACCAGCGCGGCCTCGCTCGGGAACTGTGCGAACAGGTCCGTCAGATAAGCGCGCGCCTTGCGGTGGTTGGCGAGTTGCTTCTCGTAATATTCGATGCTGGACTCGGCCGATTGCGTCGCAAACGCATCTCCGGCCGCCTGTGCCTTGGCGAGCTCGGCGCGATACTCTTCCAGAAGCCCGTGATCCCGCTCTGTCACCGCGTCGATTTCGGCGAGCGCCCGGCCAGTCCAGCCGGCGCGGCGCTCCTCGTAAAGCTCGGCCTCCATCCACGCCTGCGCCTTCTCGAAAGCGGGGTTGTGGTAGCCGCCCAGCCCTGCCGCGATGTTTTCACGACGCTCGGCCCACACTGCGTTGCGCCCGGTGATGTCGGGTTCGGGATAATCCATCATCCCGAGCGCATTGCCGCGCCATTCGCGCTCGTAATCCGCCGCGCCGTATTTCGCCGCGAGGCTCGCGAGCACGATACAGGCCCCACGCCAAGTCAGCGGGCGGTCCCCGGCGTAGCTGTCATGGGCATTGACGACCCGGTCGGTCTCCGGTGCTCCGTACAGCGCGCTGCCAGTCAATTCGCTCGTATCGGCGTCGGTAACGACAAGGTCGAGCGGCCACTTGCGGAAATGGCGGCGCACCACGGCAAGATCGGGCATGTCGCACTGGGCGTGGGGCAGATCGGCCGGCGGCGACAGTTCCGGCCCCAGCCGGTCGACATGGAGCACGCGGGCGAAGGGGCGCTCGTCCTGCTCGTTGATCGCATCGAAATCCACGAACAGCACCAGCCAGCCGCTGCGCGGACCAAGCCCGCCCCACAGCTCGCCCGGAAGCGCGGCGCAATCGACCTGCGCGACGAAATGGAGCGGCGTGCCGTCATCGGCGTGCGGCCATCCGGTGCCCTCGGGAAGACGCGGCAATCCGCCGAGCCACGAGCGCGCCTCCTCGCCGAAGCGGATCGGCACCTGCTTGCGCAGCACAACCGAGACGGTCTCCTCGGCAGGGCGCTCGGGACGCGCGGGCCAGTGGACCGGCGGCCCCGCGGGCTCGCGCGGCGCACCGCCCCCTTCCGCCAGAGCACCGAAAGACCGCCGCCGCCCCTCGGGCCGCGGCGCCTCTTCCACCGGATAGCTGCGCGAAAACAGCTTGTTGAAGATCGACATCCACGCCCGCCTTCAATGAAAAACCTGACGGATTCTTAAGCACGATATGCCTAAGATTTCATGGACAGCGGACGGACGAATTTGCCGGTAGAGATGGGGTCGGCTCAGTCTCTGCCCGCATCTAAGACGACGCCGGTTGATAGATTTGGACGATCCTGAGGAACGACTGGATCGCCATCCTTTCCAGTTGGTCCATCCGTCCCTCGAAGGGCTTTCTGTAGCCTGCAAAGACGGTCAGACCCTCCATCGATGCCGAAATGAACAGCGCCAGATCCTCGTGGCACTGCGGGGAAAGATCGGGCCGCAACTCGCGGATGATCTCCAGCAGCGACCGGCGCGCGCGGGTGTAGAGCTCCTGCACGCGTTCCAGAACGAAGGGATCATGGTTCGAGAGGGCCCACAATTCGGGGAAGACATGCGTGGTCTTCTTGGTGCGGATGTCCTCGAGGATCAGCCCGCACACTTCGGCGAGGCGTTCCTCCGGGGCCTCGTCGGTGAATTGCAGGATGGCATCGAACTCGACTTCGTAGGCGCTGATCAAGGCATCGAGCAGGGCCCGGATCAGCTCCTCGCGGGTGGCGAAATGATAGGTGAGATTGCCGATCTTCAGGCCGCAGGTCGCCGCCACCTTGCGCATCGACAGGGCGCTGTAGCCCTCCTCCACCAGCAGGTGCAGGGCCGAGGACAGGATCTGCTCGCGCGTTTCGTGCCCCTTGGAATAGCCCCCCTCGCGTGCCGGGAAGGCCAGATCGGCGATGGCTATACTCTTGAATCGGCGGGATTCGAGGTTGGAAAAAGGCATTGCGGCTCCGGGCTTTGAAAAGTGGACAATCGACCAATTTAGGACACTTGACAAGGTTTGTCGTTCAATGAGAGCATTCACTCCGACGCCAGAGTCAGGTCGTGCGGAGGGGATGCATGATGCGCTGCGGGTTACTGGGTGGGGCGGTTCTGTTGGGCTCGATGGCGGGCGGGGCCGTGCTGGCGCAGAAGCCCGAGCCGCTGCCGGTCGAAGAGCTCTCGCAGGTCGAGGCGCTGCCGGCCGATTACCCCAAGAGCTGGGTGCTGGTGCATGACTTCCACTTCAATGCCATTGTCGATGGCCGGATCGCGATTGTCGATACCGCCGACCCGCAAGCACCGCTGAAGGGCCTGGTGCGCGCGGCGCAGTTCGCCAACATGCTCTACGCCCCCGAAAAGCGCGAGATCTACACCTCCGAGACGTTCTATTCGCGCATCACCCGGGGCGAGCGCACCGATGCGATCACGATCTGGGACACCGCCACCCTCCAGCCCAAGGGCGAGATCGTGCTGCCCGGTGGCAAGCGCCAGCAATCGGTGACCTACACCGGCACCTTCCAGTTCACCAATGATCACAAGTGGGCGCTGGTGGCGAACTTCACCCCCGCGCAGTCGGTGACGGTGGTCGACCTCGAGGGGCGCAAGGTGCTGGGCGAGATCGACCTGCCGGGCTGCACGCACATCTACCCCACCGGCAGCCGCGGTTTTTCGAGCCTGTGCGCGGACGGATCGATGATCTCGCTGGTGCTCGCCGCCGATGGCACGGTCGCCTCCTCGAAGGTGATCGAGAACGCGCATGACATCGACACTCAGCCGCTGTTCGGGATGCCGGCGATGGTCGGCAAGACCGCGTGGTTCGTCAGCTACACTGGCCAGCTGCGCGGCTATGACCTGTCGGGCGGCACCGCCCGCCCGCTGCCCGGGGCCGCCCATGTCGGCACAGCCGAAGGCGGCGCGCCCGAATGGCGCCCCGGCGGCTGGCAGGTGATCGCGAGCGATGCCGCGGGGCTGCTCTACGTGCTGATGAGCCCCAACGGGCGCGAGGGCAGCCACAAGGACGGCGGCACCGAAGTCTGGGTGGTCGATCCGGTCGCGAACCGGCAGGTGCGCCGCATCGACATCGGCGGCCTCGCCTCCTCGATAGCGGTCACACGCGAGGCGAGCCCAGCGCTGATCGTCGCGCGGCCTGACGGGCAGATCGATGTGTTCTCCGCCGCCGATGGAAGCCTGATCCGCAAGCTCGGCGCGACGGCGGCGTACAATCCGACCGTGCTGACGGTGGTGCCGTAAGATGGTCGCGCTGGCCCTGTTCCTGGCGCTGGTGCTGATCGGCGCAGCCGCGCACAAGGCGGTGCAGCGCGAGCGGCTGACCCATGCCGTCCAAAGCCTGCTCGGCCTCGCCGCACCGATGGCGGCGCTGATGCTGGCGCTGGCGGCGGTGCTCGAGGGGCTGGCCGCGCTCGCGCTGCTTATCCCCGCCACCTCGCCCGCAGGCGCGGCGGGAGCGGCGCTGATCTGGACGCTCTATGCCCTCGCCCTGCTGCGCCGCCGGGGCGCGGTGCTCGATTGCGGCTGCGACTTTGCCGCCCGCGACAAGCCGGTCGGCACGGCGATGATCCTGCGCCCCGCAGGGCTGGCGGTGCTGGCGTTCGTCTGCGCCCTCGCCCCGCCTGCCGCATGGTCGATCGAAACCCCCTTCGCCGCCGCCGCGCTGCTGGCGCTGTGGTTTGCCGCATCCGAACTGGCCGCGCTTCCGGCCCGTCACCACCGCCACGGGAGAGCAAGCTCATGATCCTCACATCGCAAATTCTGCTCTGGGTGGCGGTTATCGTGCTGGCGGTGCTGGTCGCGGCGCTGGCGCGGCAGGTCGGCATCCTGCACGAACGCATCGCCCCTGCGGGCGCGCTGACGCTGCACCAGAACGTCAATGTCGGCGACGTGCCCAATGCGCTCACCCTGCGCACGGCAGAAGGCGGAAGCATCACCATTGGCGGCAAGCGCGCCGCGCGAAGCCAGCTGGTGTTCTTCGCCGCGCCCGATTGCCCGATGTGCAAATCGCTGCTGCCGGTGCTGCGCGCATCGGCGCAGGCCGAGCGCGACTGGCTCGACGTCGTGATCGCGGGCGACGGGGCCGAGGCACCCTATCGCCGGATGCTGGCGCAGCACGACATCGCGCATCTGCCGCTGGTGCTGTCCGAGGCATTGGGCCGCAGCTTCGGGGTCGCCAAGCTGCCCTACGCCGTGCTGCTCGATGAAGCCGGCCGGGTCGCGGCGCTCGGGCTCGTCAACAGCCGCGAGCATCTCGAAAGCCTGTTCGAGGCCAAGGAGCGCGGGGTGGCGTCCTTGCAGGAATACCTCGCCCGCCGGGAAGGGAGCACGCGCTGATGGCCGGTTTCGACAAGTTCGCCGAAAGCCTTGCGCGCCGTCTTGCGCGCGGCACCTCGCGGCGGTCCTCGCTCGCATGGCTCGGGATGGTGGCGACGGGCGCAGCGGCGATCCCGGCGCTGCCGGTTGCCCGAGCGGCGACGCCCCAGCATGGCGGCGGCGGCGCGGCAGGGCGTGTGCCGGTGACATCGGGATCGGAACAGGATCCGGGCGACCGCACCTCGTGCGATTACTGGCGCTACTGCGCGATCGACGGCTTCCTGTGTTCGTGCTGCGGCGGCTCGGTCAGCAAATGTCCGCCCGGCACCGAAGTCAGCCCGATCACCTGGATCGGCACCTGCACCAACCCGGCCGACGGGCGCGCCTATGTGATCAGCTACAATGACTGCTGCGGCTCCTCCTCCTGCGGCCAGTGCCTGTGCAACCGCAACGAGGGCGACCGCCCGCAGGTTCGCCCGCAGGCAAACAACGACTACAACTGGTGCCTGGGCACCGAGAGCAGCATTTACAACTGCTCGCTGGCGGTGATCGTCGGCGTGGCGACCGAGGATGCCGGATGACAGGCGCCGGGCGCCCCCTGCTGCTGGCTGCGGTGATGGCGCTCGCCGCCGGTGCCAGCGCGCAGGATGCGCCCGCGGCCATGGCCGGCGTCGCCAATCCGCAGCAGGCGCGGATCGATTACATCCTCAAGTGCCAGGGCTGCCACCAGCCCGAAGGCCGTGGGGACATCGCCCACACGCCGCCGCTCAATGGCGAGGTCGCGCGCTTCCTCCATGTCACCGGCGGCCGCGAGTTTCTGGCGCGCGTGCCGGGGGTCGCGTCGGTCGACCTCGACGATGCGCGCCTCGCCCAGCTGCTCAACTGGACGCTCCAGCGCTTCGATCCAGGCAACCTGCCCGTCGACTTCCGGCCCTATTCGGCGGGCGAAATCGCACAGCTTCGTCGCCATCCGCTCCGGCTGGAGCGCGAAGCGACCAGGGCCAGTCTCATCGCCGCGATCGGGGAGAATGTGCGGCGCGATTGAACGATCACACAAGGGGGTAATGACATGCACAAGCCGGTTTCGAGGGCGATTTCCGTTTCCAGCCTTGCCCTTGTGGCGTGCTTCGCCAGCGCCGCTGCGGCGCAGGAGGCCGACAGCGAAGCGGCGGGCGAGATCATCGTCACCGCCAACAAGCGCGCCGAAAACCTGCAGGATGTGCCGATCTCGGTCTCGGCTGTCGGGGGCGAGGCGCTCGAACGGGGGCGCACCACCCAGATCGACGAGCTGGTGACCAAGGTGCCCAACTTGCAGCTGACCTCGACCGTGGGCGAGAACACCCCGATTTTCGCGCTGCGGGGCGTGTCATTGAATGACTTCAGCCTCAACCAGTCGGGCCCGGTCGCGACCTATTACGACGAGGTCTACAAGGGCAATTTCGCCTTGCTGGGGATCGCGCTGTTCGATCAGGAACGGGTCGAGGTGCTGCGCGGCCCGCAGGGCACGCTCTATGGCAAGAACACCACCGGGGGCGCTGTCAATCTGATCAGCCGCGCGCCGAAGCTGGGCGTGACCGAGGGCTACCTCAATCTCGGCTACGGCAATTATGACCGGATCGACGTCAACGGCGCAGTCAATACCCCACTGGGCGAGAATGCCGCGCTGCGTGTGGCAGGCACCTTTGCGCGCGCGGACGGGTGGTTTGAGAACGTGCTTCCCGGCCTGCCCGATCTTGCCAGCGTGCGCGAATATGGCGTGCGCGCCGCGCTCTATTTCGAGCCGTCCGAGACGGTCGACATCACCCTGCGCGCCGCCACAAGCTATCAGAACCCGCGCAATTACGGCATTTTCGCCCAGCCCGAGGCGGTCAACCGCGCCGGGCTGGAACGGCGCGAGATCGCCGCCAACGAAACCTCGCGCCGCCGCGCGCGCACCTATTCGCTGGCGCTGACCGCCAATATCGACCTTTCCGACACCCTCTCGCTCACCAGCATCACATCATGGGACAAGGGCAACCTCAACTTCATCGAGGACACGGATGGTCAGGGCATCGCCCTGCTCGAGATTCCCTATTCCGCCCGCGCCAACCAGATCGCGCAGGACCTGCGGCTTTCGAGCGACTTCGACGGGCCGTTCAACTTCATCCTCGGCGCCTATTACAACCGCGAGAAGGTGTTCAACGCCTCGACCTTCAAGATCGCGCAGGATGTCGCCTCGGGCGGGGATGTCGACGGCAACGGGGTGGTCAATGACGCCGACTGCGCCGCCACCACCGCGGGCGAGGCCTGCCAGTTCGGCAACAGCTTCGACCAGATCAAGAAGAGCTTCGCGATCTACACCGACATGAGCTTCGAACTGAGCGAGACGGTGGCATTGAAGGGCGGCCTGCGCTTTACCCGCGACACCGGGCGCCAGCCGAACTTCATCGCCCAGCAGATCGGGCCATCGGGCGCGGTGCTGGGGGTGACGATCCCGACCCCGGCGCAGCCGCTCAGCTATGGCATCAGCGACCTTTCCGGCAAGATCGGTGTCGATTTCCAGGTGGCGCCCGACAATCTGATCTACGCCACCTACAGCCGCGGCTTCCGCGCGCCGAGCTTCAATGCGCAGGCCTTTTTCGACCCCTCGGAACTGAACGTCGCCGAGGCAGAAGAAGTCGACGCCTTCGAACTGGGCGCGAAGAACCAGTTCGCCGACCGCGCGGTCACGCTCAATCTCGCCGCGTTCTATTACAAGTACCGCAACCAGCAGTTCATCAACGTCGATCCGGCGACCGCTGCGCAGACCCTGCTCAACATCCCGCGCTCGCGCATCTGGGGCGGCGAGGCGGAGCTGACCGCGCGGCCTTCGGACAAGGTGACGCTGCGCGGAAGCATCGGCGTGCTCGACGCGAAGATCCAGCAGGGCACGGTGAGCGGCACCAATGTCGCAGGCAACGACCTGACCAACGCCCCCGCCCTGACCGCCTCGGCAGGGATCGATGCGACCTTCTACGAAGGCGATATCGGCACTTTTAGCGGCACGGCCGACATTGCCTACACCGCGAGCCAGTTCTTCGACGTGGTCAACACCCCGCGTCTCGAACAGGAGGGCTATGCCGTGCTGTCCGGCTTCATCCGCTGGGAGAGCGCCAATGGCCGCTTCAACGCCTCGATCTGGGGGAAGAACCTGACCAACGAGTTCTACTTCACCTCGCGCGTCGATCTGCTGGCCGGGTTCGGGTTCGATTACAACCACGTAGCCGCGCCGCGCACCTATGGGGTGACGGTGGGCACGACGTTCTGAGAAAAGACATGCTGAGGGAGACAGCAGGATGAGCGGATACCGGATGCTGATCGGCGGCGAACTGGTGGAGGGCGCGGCCAGCCTCGATGTGATCAACCCGGCAACGGGCGCGCCCTTCGCCCGCGTTCCCCACGCGTCGAAAGCCGATGCCGACGCCGCCATCGCGGCGGCCAAGGCGGCGGTGCCGGGGTGGTCGGCGGTGCCCTTTGCCGAGCGGCAGGCGAAGCTGGTGGCGCTCGCCGATGCGGTCGCGGCAAACGGCGAGGAACTCGCGCGGCTGATCACGCAGGAGCAGGGCAAGCCGCTCCCCGAAGCGATGGGCGAGGTCGCCTGGACCGAGGGCTATCTGCGCCACTACGCCACTCTGGAACTGCCCGACCGGGTGATCCAGGACGACGAGAGCGGCTACATCGCCGTCCAGCACCGACCGCTGGGGGTGATCGTCGGGATCATCGCGTGGAATTTCCCGCTGCTGGTCGCCTGCTGGAAGATCGGACCCGCCGTGCTGGCGGGCAATGCCATCGTGCTGAAGCCCGCGCCCACCACCCCCGTCACCGCATTGAGGCTGGGCGAATTGTGCCGCGAGATATTCCCCGCGGGCGTCGTCAACATCATCACCGATGCCAATGACCTCGGCCCCTATCTCACCAGCCACCCCGATGTCGCCAAGGTCGGCTTCACCGGATCGACCGCGACCGGCAAGGCGATTGCCGCCTCGGGCGCGAACACGCTGAAGCGCGTGACGCTGGAACTGGGCGGCAATGACCCGGCCATCGTGCTCGAGGATGTCGACGTGCGCGAGACCGCCAAGGCGATCTTCGGCAATGCCTTCCTCAATTGCGGGCAGGTGTGCCTTGCGGTGAAGCGCGCCTATGTCCACGCCGACATCTACGACGCCATGTGCGCAGAACTCGCCCGGCTCGCCGAGGAAGCCATCGTCGGCGACGGGCTGGAGCAGGGAACCACCATCGGCCCGATCCAGAACAAGATGCAGTTCGAGAAGGTGAAAGCCTTCCTCGAAACCGCTAAGGCCGACGGCACCATCATCGCCGGGGGCGAGGTGCTGGAGCGCGACGGCTATTTCCTCCGCCCGACCGTGGTCCGCGACGTCAGCGACGGGGACACCATCGTCGACGAGGAGCAATTCGGCCCGATCCTTCCCGTGATCCCCTTCGACGATGTCGAGGACGTCATCGCCCGCGCCAACCGCAGCGACTACGGTCTCGGCGGGTCGGTCTGGTCGAAGGATGTTGCGCGGGCGGCCGCGATTGCCGGGCGGATCGAGAGCGGGCAGGTCTGGGTCAACCAGCACGTCGCCATCGGCCCGCATATCCCGATGGCCGGCTTCAAGAATTCCGGCCTCGGGGTTGAGCAATCGGTCGAAGGGCTGGCAGAATATGCCCAGATTCAGGTCATCAACGTGGCGCGGTGAGAATGGAAAGTTATGCCAAGGGGCCGACATCGACCCCGCTTCTGACGGATACCATCGGCGCGGCGCTGACGCAGGCGGCGGCACGCTGGGGTGACCGGCTGGCGCTGGTCTCGATGCATCAGGACGTCCGCATGACGTGGGCGAAGCTCGATGCCGAGGCGGAGAGAGTCGCCTGCGGGCTGCTCGATCTCGGGGTGGCGAAGGGCGACCGCGTCGGCATCTGGGCGCCCAACTGCGCCGAGTGGGCGGTGATCCAGTTCGCGACCGCCAAGATCGGCGCGATCCTCGTCAACATCAATCCGGCCTACCGCATCAGCGAGGTCGAATATGCCTTGAACAAGGTCGGGTGCAGCGCGCTCGTCACCGCAGCGCGTTTCAAGACTAGCGACTATATCGCGATGCTGCGCGAGCTGGGGCCTGAGCGCCTGCCGCATCTCAAGCTGATGGTCGCGCTAGGCGAGGAACGTCACGCGGGCTTCAAGGCGTGGGACGACCTGCGCGCCGAAGCCGATCCGGCGCGGCTGGCGGCGACGGCGGAAGGCTTGTCCTGCCATGATCCCATCAACATCCAGTTCACCAGCGGCACCACCGGCTTTCCCAAGGGCGCGACGCTGACCCACCACAATATCCTCAACAACGGCCTCTTCACCGCGAAGACCATCAAGGTCGGGCCGGAGGATCGCATCTGCATCCCGGTGCCGCTCTATCACTGCTTCGGCATGGTGCTGGGCAACCTTGCCGCACTCACCAGCGGGGCGGCGATGGTCTATCCGGGCGAGGCCTTCGACCCCGTGGCGACCTTGCAGGCCGTGGCGGCAGAGGGCTGCACCGCGCTCTATGGCGTGCCGACCATGTTCATCACCATCCTCGGCCAGACCGGGCTGGGCGATTACGACGTCTCCACGCTGCGCACCGGGATCATGGCGGGGGCCACCTGCCCCGTCACCGCGATGCGCGGGGTGATGGACAAGCTCAACATGACCGAAGTCACCATCGGCTACGGCATGACCGAGACGAGCCCGCTGACCACCCAGACCGCGACCGACGATCCGCTGACCGAGCGGGTCGAGACCGTCGGCCGCGTCCATCCCCATGCCGAGGCCAAGATCATCGGCCCCGACGGCGCCACCCTGCCGCGCGGGGAACAGGGCGAATATTGCTCGCGCGGCTATGCCGTCATGCTCGGCTACTGGGACGATCCCGACAAGACCGCCGAGGCAATCGACGCCGATGGCTGGATGCATTCGGGCGACCTCGCGACGATGGACGCGAACGGCTATGTCCGCATCACCGGACGCATCAAGGACATGATCATCCGCGGCGGCGAGAACATCTACCCGCGCGAGATCGAGGAATATCTCCTCACCCACTCGGCAATCGCCGATGCGCAGGTCTTCGGCGTGCCCGATGCGGTCTATGGAGAGGAAGTGTGCTGCTGGGTAATCCCCCGCCCCGGCGCTGCGCTCCAGCCCGAGGACGTGATCGCCCACTGCAAGGGGCAGATCGCCCACTACAAGGTGCCGCGCCACGTGCGTATCGTCGACAGCTTCATCATGACCGTCACCGGCAAGGCGCAGAAGATCGAGATGCGCAAGGTGATGGAGGCCGAGCTTTCGGCCACCGCCTGACCGGCCCCAGCCCAAGGATTGCACGCAATGACCAAGACCCTTCTCCTGCTGGCCGCCTTTGCGCCGCTCGCTGCGCTGGCCTCGCTTTCGTCGGCGCCGGTGACGGCGGCTGCCGCAGCCGCACCGCCTCCTGCCCCGCCCGCCGCCTTCGGGCCTTGTGCGACGTGCCACTCGGTCAAGAAGGGCGAGCGTTCGGGCTTCGGCCCCAACCTGTTCGGCGTGGCGGGCACCCGTTCCGGGGCTATCGGAGGCTACGCCTTCTCCCCCGCAATGAAGAAGGCCGATGTCGTGTGGAACCGCGACAATCTCGACCGGTTCATCGCCGCGCCGCAATCGGTGGTGCCGGGAACGAAGATGGCCTACCCCGGGCTCAAGGATCCGGCCAAGCGCAAGGCGATCGTCGACTATCTGATGGCCCTCAAATGAGCGATGCGGTGCTGCTGACGGCAGACAGCGGCGTCGCCTCGCTGGTGCTGAACCGCCCGCTGCAGGGCAACAGCCTCTCGGCCGGTCTGGTCGCAGCGCTTCGGGCGGCGCTCGAAAAGCTGGCCCCGCGCGAGGACGTGAAGGTCATCATCCTCTCCGGCGCGGGCGGGCGGATCTTCAGCGCGGGGCACGATCTCAACGAATTCACCGGCGATCCCGGCGAAGAGGCGCTGCGCGCCGACTTCGCGGGGCTGGTCGGCCTGATGCAGCAGATCATGGCCCAGCCGCAGATCGTGATCGCCAAGGTCGAGGGCGTCGCCACCGCGGCAGGCTGCGAGCTGGTCGCCGCCTGCGATCTCGCGCTGGCATCGGACGCGGCGCGCTTTGCCGTGCCCGGGGTCAATATCGGCTTCTGGTGCCACACCCCGCAGGTGCTGCTGGAGCGCAGCGTCGGCCGCAAGCACGCGATGATGATGCTGGCGACCGGCAGCCTGTTCCCGGCCGAGCACGCCTTGCGGATCGGCCTCGTCAACGCGCTGCATCCGGTGGACGAACTGGATGCGGCGGTGGACGCGCTAGCCCGCACCATCGCGAGCAAACCCGCCTCGGTGCTGCGCGCGGGCAAGGCATCGTTCCAGCGCCAGAGCCGGCTGCCGCTGGAAGAGGCCTACGCCTTCGTCCAGAGGGAGGCGCTCGCCAACATTGTCCATCCCGACGCGACCAAAGGCATTTCGGCCTTCCTCGAAAAGCGCCCGCCCAAGTGGTGACTTGCCCGGGAGCTGCCGCTGCGCCTGTGGCCCGGGAACGACGGCTTTGTCCCGAACCCGGCCAGGTCGAACGACTTGTCGGTGAATAGGGGGTTGGTGGACAGGGCTGGATTCGAACCAGCGTACGCTTGCGCGGGCAGATTTACAGTCTGCTGCCTTTAACCACTCGGCCACCTGTCCACACAGTCCCTTGCCTTGAAGGGGGCCATCTCGAAGCGCCGGAAGCGCTGAAATTGCGCGAGTCCCCGAGGGGGCCCGCTGCCGAGAGGCGCCCCTTTGGCGAAGCGGTGCTTGCCTGTCAATGCCCCTGCTGGCAGGGGGCGCGTTTGGAAGGCCTCAGGCGGGAAACAAAATGAGCAAAGGCGAGAAGAAGCGCGCGCTGCGCGGGCGTGCGGGGCGGATGAAGGGAGGGCGCGGCTCGGGCCGGGCTTCCTCCGGGCAGGTGCGCCTGTGGGGCCGCCATGCGGTCGAGGCGGCGCTCAAGAACCCCGAGCGCCAGCACAGGAAGCTCTGGGCGACGCCCGAGGGAATCGAAAGCCTCGACGGCGAGCTGCCGCCCGATTTCCCCATCGAGCACGCGCAGGCCGCAGACCTTGCCCGCCTTGTCGCCAAGGATGCGCCGCACCAGGGGCTGGTGCTGGAATGCGCGCCTCTGGAAGACGTGTTCCTCGACGAGGTCGCGCTGGGCGAGGCGGAGCGGCCGATCGTGGTGCTCGACCAGGTGACCGATCCGCATAACGTGGGCGCGATCCTGCGCTCGGCGGCGGCTTTCGGCGCGGCGGCGATCGTCACGCAGGACCGCCATGCCCCGCCCGAAGGCGGGGTGCTCGCCAAGGCGGCCTCGGGTGCATTGGAGACCGTGCCCTGGGTGCGCGTGGTCAACCTCGCCCGCGCGCTGGAGGAGCTTGCCGACGCCGGCTACTGGCGGATTGGGCTGGCGGGCGAGGCCGAGGCCGTGCTCGCCGACATCCTGCCCACCGGCCCGGTCGCGATCGTGCTCGGTGCGGAGGGCGAAGGCCTCAGGCACAACATCGCCGCGCATTGCGACGTGCTCGCCAAGCTGCCGATCTCCTCGGCGATCGAGAGCCTCAATGTCTCCAACGCCGGTGCGATTGCGCTTTATGCGGTGGCCTCGCGCGGGTAGAAGCGGGGACGAGAGGGGGAATTACCATGACGATGTTCTCGCACATCCGGCTGCGCGCCGCCGCACTGCTGACCGGCTTCGCGCTGGCGCTCAGCGGCTGTTTCATGACGCCGGGCACGTTCACCTCCGAGCTCGCGATCACCGGGCCGGACAGCTTCACCTTCACCTATGAGGGCGAGATCTTCTTCCTCGGTCTCTCCAAGCTCGCGCAGATGGACGCAGGGAAAGAGGAATTCACGCCCAGCGAATGCTACAATGACGAGACCTTCGAGACCCGCGACTGCACCGAGGAAGAACTCGCCGCCCAGCGCGAAGAGTGGGAAGCGGGCGCAGCCGAGCGGGCCGAGCAGGCGAAGAAGCAGGCCCAGCAGATGGCGGCGCTGATGGGCGGGATCGACCCCAGCGACCCCAAGGCTGCCGATGAACTCATCAAGCTGCTCCAGCGCCAGAAGGGCTGGGAGCGGGTGGTCCACAAGGGCGACGGCGTGTTCGACGTCAGCTACAAGATTTCGGGCACGATGGGGCACGACTTCATGTTCCCGCTGATCGAGGGCATCCCGACCACCAATCCCTTCGTGCAGGTGTTCCTGCGCAAGGGCGGTCAGGTGCGGATCAACGCGCCGGGCTTCTCGGCGCAGGACAGCGGCAGCGCGGGGATGGGAACGGTCCTGGGCGCGGGCTCCTTCGCCGGGCTCGCCGCCATGGGCGCGGCCGAGGAAGCGGCCAAGAACGGCGGGGACGCGGCGAGCATCCCCGGCGTGCCGCAGATCGACGGCACCTTCACCATCCGCGCCGCGCCCGGGATGCGTATTCTCGCCAACAACACCGATGAAGGCCCGGTCGCGAGCACCGCGGGCGAGGCGCTGGTGTGGCAGATCAGCCCGCGCACCGCCGAGGCCCCGACCGCGCTGATCGCCGCCGGCAACTGAACCCGCGGCAAGGGCCATGAAAAAACCCCGCCAGCCGCTAAGGCTGGCGGGGTTTTTCGTGCCCCTGTCGTATCAGGCGCGGGTTAGTTGACCGCGTCCTTCAGGCCCTTGCCCGCCTTGAACTTGGGCTGGTTGGAGGCCTTGATCTTCATCGGCTCGCCGGTGCGCGGGTTGCGCCCCGTCGAGGCCTTGCGCTTGGCGACCGAGAAGGTGCCGAAGCCGACCAGCCGCACCTCGTCACCGCTCGACAGCGCCTTCGTGATCGCATCGAACACGCTTTCGACCGCGCTCGATGCATCGTTCTTCGAAAGACCGCTCGCGTTGGCAACTTCGCTGATCAGGTCGTTCTTGTTCATATGGGAACCCCCTCGCTTCAGGATTTCGTTGTGTCTGTGAATCGCACGTGCCGAAAGCGCGCAAATTGAGACGTTTTTGCCAAGCCTGTCAAAGCCTATCGGCTTCGGTCACAGGCCCGGGCAAAAAGACGTGGAACTTCCCGCGCCTAACCTGGGTTGGACGCGCGGTTCAGTCCCGTTTTGCCGACTGCCGGAAGAATGCGACCCTGCGGCGAATCACCGCAAGTAAGCCGTGTTTAGCGGCTCAGTGCGCGGTTGGCACCTCTCCCGTCGCGCCCGATGAGCCCGATGCGGAGGGATTTGCGCCCGGCTGACTGGCGAGATCGTCGGCCTCGGTCCACTCGATCGGCGAGAGCGGCTCGACCAGCGCGCGGGCGAGCACCTCGTCCACATGCGACACGGGCACGATCTCCAGCCCCTCCTTGGCGTTGGCGGGGATTTCGGCGAGGTCCTTGACGTTCTCCTCGGGGATAAGGACGGTCTTGATGCCCCCGCGCAGCGCCGCGAGCAGCTTTTCCTTGAGACCGCCGATCGCCAGCACGCGGCCACGCAGCGTGACCTCGCCGGTCATCGCCACGTCGGGGCGCACCGCGACGCCTGTGAGGGTCGAGACGATCGAGGTGACCATCCCGATGCCTGCACTCGGCCCGTCCTTGGGCACCGCGCCCTCGGGCAGGTGGATGTGGACGTTCTTGCGGTTGAAGACAGAGGGCTTGATCCCGTAGGCGGGCGCCCGCGCCTTGACGAAGCTGAAGGCCGCCGCGACGCTCTCGTTCATCACCTGGCCGAGCTTGCCGGTGGTCTTGACCTCGCCCTTGCCAGGCGTGGTGACGCTTTCGATGGTGAGCAGCTCGCCGCCGACCGAGGTCCAGGCGAGACCCGTCACCGCGCCGACCTGCGGTTCCTCTTCCGAAACGCCGTGCTTGAAGCGCCGGACGCCGGAGAAGTCGCCGAGGTTTTCGGGCGTGATGGTGACGCTTTGCGCCTTGCCTTCGAGGATCTGGCGCAAGGACTTGCGCGCGAGCTTGGCGATCTCGCGCTCGAGCGTGCGCACGCCGGCCTCGCGGGTGTAGTAGCGGATCAGATCGCGCAGGGCCTCTTCCTGAAGGGTGAATTCGCCCTTCTTCAGCCCGTGCGCCTTGACCTGCTTTTCGACCAGATGCCGCTCGGCAATCTCGACCTTCTCGTCCTCGGTGTAGCCTTCGAGGCGGATGATCTCCATGCGGTCGAGCAGCGGCTGCGGCAGGTTGAGGCTGTTCGCGGTGCATACGAACATGATGTCGCTGAGGTCGAGGTCCAGTTCGAGATAATGGTCCTGGAACTTGGCGTTCTGCTCGGGGTCGAGGACTTCCAGCAGCGCCGAGGCCGGATCGCCGCGGAAGTCCTGGCCGAGCTTGTCGATCTCGTCGAGCAGGAACAGCGGATTGCTCGTCCCGGCCTTGCGCAGATTGGCGACGATCTTGCCCGGCATCGAGCCGATATAGGTGCGCCGGTGGCCGCGGATTTCGGCCTCGTCGCGCACCCCGCCCAGCGACTGGCGCACGAATTCGCGGCCCGTCGCCTTGGCGATCGACTTGCCAAGCGAGGTCTTGCCCACGCCCGGAGGGCCGACGAGGCACAGAATCGGCCCCTTCAGCTTGTTGGTGCGCGCCTGCACCGCGAGATACTCCACGATCCGGTCCTTGACCTTCTCGAGCGCATAGTGATCGGCATCGAGCACGCGCTGCGCGGCCGCGATGTCCTTCTTCAGCTTCGACTTCTTGCCCCACGGCAGGCCGAGCAGCACGTCGAGATAGTTGCGGATCACCGTCGCCTCGGCGCTCATCGGCTGCATCGAGCGCAGCTTCTTCAGTTCTGCCTGCGCCTTGGCCTTGGCTTCCTTGGAGAGCTTGGTCTTCTCGATCTTCTCGGTGAGTTCGGCGATCTCGTTGCCGCCCTCCCCGTCCTCGCCGCCGCCGAGTTCCGACTGGATCGCCTTCAGCTGCTCGTTGAGGTAATATTCGCGCTGGGTCTTCTCCATCTGCCGCTTCACGCGCCCGCGGATGCGGCGTTCGACCTGGAGGACCGAGAGCTCGCCTTCCATGAAGGCCATCACCAGCTCGAGCCGCTTCAGCGGATTGCTCTCGGTCAGCAGCGATTGCTTGTCGGCCACCTTGGCGCTGATCGCGGCGGCGATGGTGTCGGCGAGCTGGCCGGCATCGTCGACCTCGCTGAGGTCCACGCCCGCGTCCTCGCCCATCTTCTTGTTGAGCTTCACATATTCGCCGAACTGCTGGGTCACCTGGCGCATCAGTGCGGTGACCTCGCTGCCCGAGACGGTCTCGGGCACGATCGCCTCGACCTCGGCGAGAAGGTGCGTGCCGACATTCTCGAGCGCGGAAAGCCGGGCGCGGGTCTTGCCCTCGACCAGCACGCGCACCGTCCCGTCGGGCAGCTTCAGCAGCTGGAGCACCTGCGCAATCACGCCGACATCATAGAGGTCATCGCCCTCCGGATCGTCGCAGCCCGGATCGAGCTGGGCGAGCAGGACGATGTCTTTCGACGCCTCCATCGCGGCCTCGAGCGCCGCCACCGATTTGTCGCGGCCGACGAAGAGAGGCACGACCATGCCGGGAAAGACAACGATGTCGCGAAGGGGGAGGAGGGGGTAGGTATGGGTCATGGCGGAGATATGGGAAGCGGGGCGCTCACCCGCAATGGGGCGCACGGGTTAGACTGTGGACATGAATGACAGGGATTTAAGACTTTTCATCTAGGCCTGCCGCAATCGCACAGGAGGCAGAGATGAAAGCGATGTTCTGGGTCATGGGCGGCTGGGTGTTGCTCATCGCCGCGAAATTTGTCGAAGCGATCGGCGACCGCGGCGCGACCGCGGGCGAACGCCTGCCGATCTACTCCTTTGCCATTGTCGTTCTGTGCGGCGCCGCGTTCTGCTTCATCAGAGCGGGCCGCGTCCTCTGGGACAACTTCACGGGCAAGAACAAGGGCGGCAGCGGGCCCGGCGGCGGCGCACGTCCCGCCCGGCGTCTGGCGGACACCCTCCCCGACGACGGTGCCGACAGCTTCGATGTCGATGCCGCCTTCGCCCGCTACATGGAGCGGCGCGGCGAGAGCGGGTCGCAGGCCCCCCAGCCGAGTGGCCAGAACGCGCTGCCGCCGCCGCAGCCGCGCGGGTTCGGTCGCAAGGGCGCCTGATCGCTCGCCCCCCACACGGCGTTAACCCTTGCCCGCTATCCTCGCACCTGCTGCGAACCGGAGCGACGCGCGATGAAGACAGTGATCTGGATTGCCTGCGGGATCGGCCTCAACGTCGCGGCAGCCGCGCTGCACGGCGGCACTGCGCCGCAGGCGATGATGACCACGGGCCTTGCGGGCACCCTCCCCAAGCTGCTGCTGGTGGCGACGGGCAATATCTGCATCTGGCGCGGTCTGCGCAGCGCCGTGGGCGACCTGTGGGGCGTGGCGACCGGCAAGAGCTATCGCAAGCCGGAGGCTCGCAGCCGCTTGGGCGAGGATGACGCGCCGGTCTCGGACTTCGATGCCGACGAGGCCTTCGCGCGCTACATGGAGCAGCGCAAGGCGCGCGAAGAGGAGCCGGAGCCGGACAACAAACCGCGCCCCGCTACTCCCCGGCCGTCACCCCGCGCCCCGGCGGCCCCGCAACGGGGCTTCGGGCGCAAGGCGGTCTAGCAGCGCTTAACCCAGCCCGGGCAGATTGAAGCCCGGCGGCAGGCCCATCGAAGACTGCATGTCCTTCATCTGCTGCTCCGACACGCGGTCGGCGCGGTCGCGGGCATCGTTGAAGGCGGCGGCGACAAGGTCTTCGAGAATCTGCTTGTCGTCGGCGTTCATCAGGCTGTCGTCGATCGAGACCCCGAGAATGCGGCCCTTGGCACTCGCGCGGACCTTGACGAGGCCGCCACCGGCGGTGCCCTCGACTTCGATCGAGTCGAGCTTCACCTGCATCTCGTTCATCTGCTTCTGGATGGTCTCGGCGGCCTTCTGGGCGGCGGCCATCATCTCTTCCATCGACTTCATCGGGGGTTACTCCGTCAATTCCAGGGGGGGCTAGAGCTTGAACCGGCCGAACCGCTCGCGGCCTTGAGCGGGGCGTCCAGCAGTTCGGCATCGGGGAAGGCTTCGAAGGCGGCCTTGACCAGCGGATCGGAGCGGATGCGCGCGTCCTCGGCGGCGGCGGCGGCCTCGGCGGCTTCGCGCAGGGAGGGCTGCGCGGTTCCGGTGCCGCGCTCGATCTGCCAGCGCTTGCCGGTGAGCTTGAACAGCGCCTCGCGGATTTCGGGCGCGGGGTCATCGGGGAAATTGTCGGCCTGCTGGTAAACAAGGCGCTCGGGGCCGAGCTCGATCACCCGCACACGGTCGCGCATCATCTGGGCGATGCGGAGTTGGCCCATCGCATCGACCTGATCGACCAGCGCGGCCCAGCTCTGGTCAGGCGCGGCAGCGACGGGCGCGGCGGTTGGCGCGGAACCGGCAGTCGTGGGTGCAGCGGCGAGGCCGTTCGCCGCCAGTTCCTCGATCCGCTTCGCAAGCTTGCCCGGATCGGGCATCTGCGCGGCGTGGAGGATGCGCAGCAGCGCCATCTGGAGCGAGACCAGCGGATCGGGCCCGGTGCGCACCTCGTCGTGGCCCTTGAGCAGCAGCTGCCACAGCCGGTGCAACTCCGCCGCCCCCAGCCGCGCGGCGAAATCGGCGAGCGCGGCGCGTTCGTCCTCGGCAGGAGCATCGGGCTCGCCGCCCGAGACCTGCGCGAGGGTGACACGGTGGACGAGGTCCATCAGCGCGCGCATCAGCGCCAGCGGTTCGACGCCGAGCGCATATTGCTCGTCAACTGCGGCGAGCAAGGCCTTGGCATCGCCTGACAACAGGTGCCCGAGCAGGCGGCGCTGCGCGCTCTTGTCGGCGAGCCCCAGCATGTCGCGCACGCGCGCGGCGGCGACCTTGCCCTCACCGTCGAGATCGGCATGGGCAATCGCCTGGTCGAGGATCGAGAGCCCGTCGCGCACCGATCCTTCGGCGGCGTTGGCGATGATCCCGAGCGCCTCGGCTTCGGCCTCGACGCCTTCCAAAGCGCATACTCGCGCGAAGTGCTCGGCCAGCAGCGGGGCGGGGATGCGCCTGAGGTCGAAACGCTGGGTGCGGCTCAGCACCGTGACCGGCAACTTGTCGACCTCGGTGGTGGCAAACAGGAACTTCACATGCGGCGGCGGTTCCTCAAGTGTCTTGAGCAAGGCATTGAAAGCATTGCGCGACAGCATGTGAACTTCGTCGATGATGTAGATCTTGTAGCGCGCCGAGACCGCCGCATAGCGCACCTGCTCGATGATCTCGCGCACATCGTCGACCCCGGTGTTCGAGGCCGCGTCCATCTCGATCACGTCGATATGGCGCCCCTCGGCGATGGCGGTGCAGGGCTCGCACACGCCGCAAGGGTCGATGGTCGGCCCGCCCTGCCCGTCGGTGCCGACGCAGTTCAGCGCCTTGGCGATGAGGCGCGCGGTCGAGGTTTTGCCGACCCCCCTCACCCCGGTCATCAGGAATGCGTGTGCCAGCCGGTCGCGGGCGATGGCATTGGCGAGGGTGCGCACCATCGCCTCCTGCCCGATCAGCTCGGAGAAGGTCTGCGGGCGGTATTTGCGCGCGAGCACGCGGTAGGCCTGCCCGCCGCTCCCCGACGTCGCCGCAGGCCGAGGAGGCTGAGGGAGCCCTGCTGGCGCAGGGTCCGACGTGGCCGCTGGCGGGGGCGCCTCCGGCGCGGGCGCGGGCGGCGGTACCGGATCGCCGAACAGCGCGCTCTGCCCCGCCGCCTCGAGCTCGGCGGCGGTCGGCCCGGTGTCTTCCTCGGGAAGGTCTGGATCGGAATCGCTCATATGCCGCCATCTTAGGCCTGCCCCGCGCCAATGTCGAAGGCTTGCCGGTGATCATCACCATCCCCGCGCTTGACGGAGGCGCCCCGTCTGCAATCTAACTCAGGTTAAGAGGGAGGGCCGCGATGACCATCACGCCGGGTCGCATGACCGACAATCACGAGGGGCCGCTGGTCGTGTTCCTGATCGGGATGCGCATCAACCATTTCCACAAGGTCGGCAAATGGCTACCGGTGTTCCGCGCAATGGGGCCGATGCTGCGCGAGCTCTACAGCAACCCCGAGAGCGGCTTCCTTGGCACCGAATATGCGCTGTGCTCGCCGCGCCAGATCCTGCTGCTGCAATATTGGCGCGATTTTGATTCGCTCGAGGCCTATGCGCGCGACCGCAATGCGCGCCACTGGCCGGCCTGGACCGCGTTCAACAAGGCGATCGGAAACGACGGGACGGTGGGCATCTATCACGAGACCTATGCGGTGGCGGCCGGAGCGCACGAGACCGTCTATGGCAATATGCCCCCGTTCGGGCTGGGGCGCTTTGCCGGCCTGGTACCCGCGACCGGATCGCGCAATGCCGCGCGCGAGCGGATGCGCGTCAGTGCGGGCATTGCGAGCGAGGATGCATGAAGAAGGAGCCGGGCGACCCGCCGCAATCCACCTGTGCTGCTGCCTTCCGGCCCTGACACGGTGAGCGGACGCAAACGTCCACCCGACTCCCGAACCGGCATATGGCGGGGGTTTCGGTAGATTTCAAGCCCGACGTCCCACCCCCGACCCCTCCGGCAAGCGGGAGGGGAGCGAGACTAGGCCCGGACTTGTTCCGGGCCTAGTCGCAGCGGGGTGGGCCTGCGCGCCTAGCGAAAATTGTCGGCGTAAGCCTGGAGCTTCAGGCGCTTGGGCGGGGTCGCAATTACGCGCGCGGGGATGCCGTACTTCTCGGCATAGGCGCGCGCGGCGTCCTTCGAGGGGAAGGTCAGACGCACCTGCGACTGGGTATCGCCCGTGCCCGTCCAGCCCATCAGCGGATCGGCAAAACGCGCCTGCGACTGTTCGAACTCCAGCACCCACTCGTCGGTATGGGCCTTGCCGGACTGCATGGCGTGCTTGGGCTTCTGGTATATCCTTGCGCTCATGCGGTGCCCTTAGATCACGAATCGCTGCGGTTGAAGGCGTTTTTGGTCTTCATGCTCGGCTTTTCGAGCCAGGGCTGGTCGGGCCAGCGGTGCTTGGGATAGCGGCCCTTCATGTCCTTCACCACGTCGCGCCAGCTGCCGCGCCAGAAGCCGGGGAGGTCGCGGGTCGATTGCACCGGACGCCCGCCTGGGCTGGTGAGTTTCAAAAGCAACGGAGTGGTGCCGATCATCGGGTGGGTGTCGAGACCGAACACCCCCTGCACCCGCACCTCGACACTCGGCGCATCGTCGCCCGCGTAGTCGATCGCGTGGCGGGTGTCGGCGGGCGAAGTGAAGTGGGTCGGCGCGGCGCGGTCGAGCATCTGACGCGCGTTCCAGTCGAGCAGGCCGAGCGCGGCCTCGGCAAAGCGGTGGGGCGGGAGATCGAGATCGCGGCGGCCCGACAGCAGCGGCCTCAGCCACCCGTCAGCGTGGGCACGCAGGCTCTCGGGCGATAACGCCTCCACCCCGGCAAAGCGGGCGCGGGCGAGGAAGCCGTCGGGGAGCAGTTCCCCCAGCTTCTCCAGCGCCTTCTCCACAAGGATATCCACAAGCAGTGCGGGATCGGGCGAAGGTTCGGGCACGCTCGCCAGCACGATCGCGCCGAGGCGGCGTTCGCGGCGTGCTTCGACACGGTTCTTCTCGCTGTTCCAGCGGGTTGTGACGCGCTGTTCAAGCTCGCTCGCAAACAGCGCGGCGATCCGTTCGGGAGCGATTTCCGCCCCGGCGGTGATCCGCGCGCCCTTGGCTTGCCCCTGCGCGTCGCCCACTACGATCCATTCGGCACGGGCGAGCGGCGAGGCAGGGTCGAGGATGTAACCGCGCCCCCCCGCACTTTGCCAATGCTCGCCGGAAGGATCACGGCGGCGGGCGACGAAGTCCGGGCGGGCGAGCGCGAGCGCCTCGGCAGCGTCCTGCGCGGGGCTTTCGCCAAGCACGGCCGCCAGCTTGGCTGCCTGCCCCGCCCAGCCGCGCGCGATCCCTGCCGCCGCCGTGCTGCGGGGCGCACGATCCCCGCGCCAGCGGGCGAGGCGCTGCATCAGGTCCTCCCCGCGCCCGCCAAGACCGCGCTCCTGCAACAGCATCACCAGCCGCGCCGCATCCTCACGTTCGCCCGCCGCCGCGCCATGGAGCACGGCCGCGGCCTGATCGGGCGCCATCGGCAGGCTCGCGATCGCCTCGCCCAGCGGGGTGATGCGCCCATCGGTCAGCGCGCCGAGCCCCTCGAGCGCCCGCCGCGCCGCCGCGACCGAGGCTTCGGGCGGCGGGTCGAGCCACGGCAGGCCTGCCGGGTCGACCGTCCCCCACTTCGCCAGCCGCAGCAGCAGCGGGGCGAGGTCGGCCTGCATGATCTCGGCCGGTGCGAAGGGCGGCAGGCCCGCATGCGCGGCCTCCTCCCACAGGCGGTAGGCGACCCCCGGTCCCTGCCGCGCCGCGCGGCCCGCACGCTGCGCGGCCGACGCCTGCGAGGCGCGGCGGGTGACAAGGTGCGTGGTGCCCGCCGCGCGGTCGAATTCGGCGAGGCGGGCAAGGCCGCTGTCTACCACCACGCTCACCCCGTCCAAGGTCAGCGAGGTTTCGGCGATGGCCGTGGCGAGCACGATCCGGCGGCGGCCTTCCGGGTCGCGGCGGATCGCTAGGCGTTGGGCAGCAGGTTCAATCTGTCCGTGGAGCGGGTGGATCGGCGTGTCCGGCAGGCGCCCCTCCAGCCGCTCGCGCACCCGCTCGATCTCGCGCACGCCGGGGAGGAAGGCGAGGATGTCGCCCGCTTCCTCGCGCCAAGCGGTCATCACGGCAGCGGCCATACGATCCTCGATCGCGAGCGAGGCATCGCCGCCAAGCCATTTGATTGTCAGCGGAAAGCTGCGCCCCTCGCTTTCGACGACCGCCGCGCCTTCGCCCAGCAAGCCGGCGAAGCGCGCGCCGTCGATCGTGGCGGACATCACCAGCACGCGCAGATCCTCGCGCAGCACGGCGCGGCTTTCCAGCGCCAGCGCCAGCCCCAGATCGCTGTCGAGCGCGCGTTCGTGTGCCTCGTCGAACAGCAGGGCCGAAACGCCGGGGAGCTCCGGGTCTTCGACCAAGCGGTTGACGAGGATCGCCTCGGTCACGACGAGGATACGGGTGCGGGCGGACACCTTGGTGTCGAGCCGCGTCATATAGCCGACCGTCTCGCCCGGCTTTTCGCCGAGCAATTCGGCCATACGTTCGGCGGCGGCGCGGGCGGCGACGCGGCGGGGCGAGGTCATGATGATCTGGCCGCTGCACCACGGCTCGCTCATCAAAGCGGGCGCGACGGCAGTGGTCTTGCCCGCCCCTGGCGGCGCGATCAGCACGCCAGCACCCTCGCCCGCCAAAGCGGCGCGGACTTGCGGGAGGACGGCGTGGATGGGCAGGTCGAGGCTCACGCCCCGCCCGATAGCCTGCTCAATGCCCGCGCGCGACCGCGAATTGCGCGGCTTCGGCCATCGCCTGACGCGCCTTGCCGTCGGGGAAGATCGAGATCGCGTCGATCGCGCGGTGCGCGAAGTGGCGGGCGCGCTCGCGGGTGTCCTCGACGGCGTTGTGCTTGCCGATCAGCCCGATCGCATGGGCGAGATCCGCGTCCGACGTGCGATGCCCGATGATCGCGTCCTTCCAGAACTTGCGCTCGTCCTCGTTGCCGCGCGCATAGGCGAGGATCACCGGCAGGGTCATCTTGCCCTCGCGGAAGTCGTCGCCCTGGTCCTTGCCCATTTCGGCGGCGTCGGAATCATAGTCGATGGCGTCGTCGACCAGCTGGAAGGCGACGCCGAGGTTGCGGCCATAGGCCTCGAGCGCGCGCTCCTGTTCCTCGGAGCACTCCGCCACCACCGCGCTGATCTGGCTCGCGGCGGCGAAGAGCGCGGCGGTCTTGGCGCCGATGATGTGGAGGTATTGTTCCTCGCTGGTGTTGATCTGGCGCTGGGCGGAGAGTTGCGAGACCTCGCCTTCCGCGATCACCGCACTCGCGCGCGACAGGATCGACAGGACGCGCAGGGAGCCATCCTCGGTCATAAGCTCGAAGGCGCGGCTGAACAGGAAATCGCCGACCAGCACGGTCGCGGGATTGCCGAAGATGATGTTGGCCGCAGCCTTCCCGCGCCTGAGCTCGCTGCCGTCGACCACGTCGTCGTGCAGCAGCGTCGCGGTGTGGATGAACTCGACCGCGGCGGCGAGCTTGTGGTGGCGCGTGCCCTTGTAGCCGACCAGCTCCGCCCCCGCCAAGGTCAGCATCGGCCGCAGCCGCTTGCCCCCGCCGCTGATGAGGTGCCCGGCGAGGCGCGGGATCAGCGGGATCTCGCTCTGCATCCTGTCGAGGATCACCGCGTTGACCGAATTCATCCCGCCTGCCGTCAGCGACAGCATCGGATCCAGCGTCGGTGCCTTGCGCGGCATGGGAATGATGTCGGCACTCATGCTGCCTTGGCTCCTAGGGCGGCCCCAGCGTGCTTGGCAAGCGCAGAATTGCTGCTAGTTTCGCGCGCAATGGCGCATGATCCGCAACACTCCACCGAACCCGACCCCGTGCTGGCGGGCTTCCGCAAGAGCATCGACAATATCGACGCGGCTTTGATCCACATGCTCGCCGAGCGGTTCCGGATCACGCAGGCCGTGGGCGAGTACAAGGCGAGGGCCACCCTCCCCCCCGCCGATCCCGACCGCGAGGCGCGCCAGATCGCGCGGCTGAGGAAGCTGTCGGAGGAGGCCGATCTCGACCCCGAGTTTTCCGAGAAGTTCCTGCGCTTCATCATCGACGAAGTGATCCGCCACCACGAACGCGCCGCGGCGGGCTGATTTCCAGCGACAAAAAAGGGGCACGCAGCCATCCCGGGCTGCGTGCCCCCAGCGTGTTGGCGCGAGGCCGGTCGATACCGGCCAGCCTCGCGCCCGCCACATCCGCGCGCTACGGGTCAACAGGCGTGCGGGGCCGCGGTGCCTGCGGGAGCGGCGGAATCCGGTCGGTCAGCCGCGCGGGCGACGGGCGCGCGGCGGGCGGCTGAAGCCCTCGGCGCGGGTCTTGTTGACGGTGGTGCTCACCTGGCCATTGGCGCGGGTGGTGACGCGGTCGCGCGAGGCGAGGGTCTCGCCTGCCGCATTGGTCACGCTCTGGCTCGCCTGCGAATTGCCCTGCCCGTCACGGCTGCGGCTGCCCGCGAGCCCGTAGGACTGGCCGCCGCGGCCGGTGGCGGTGCCGGTGAAGGTCGAGCCGGTTTCGGTGCGCACACGCTCGCCCTGAAGATCGCGGGTGCGGCCCTGCGTGCCGGTCTGGGTGACCGAGACGGTCGCGCCCGTGTCGGTGCGCTGGCGCACAGCGATGCTGGTCGCGGTCTTGCCGTTGTCGTTGTTGACGGCGACGCCGGTGCGGGTCGCGGTGCCGGTGTCGGGATTGACCGTGGTGGTCTGAGTGGCGGTGTACTTGTCGCCTTCATAGGTCTTGGTGCGGGTCTTTTCCTGCGCGGCGAGCGGCGCGGCAAGCGCGAGCGCGGCAAGCGAGGCGATCATCAGCGGGGTCTTGATCATCGTAATTTTCCTCCATCCTGTCAGGGCCTTGGCCCGTACCGGCGAAAGTGGCGGGGTCGCTGCCGGTGACATGAACTCAACGCCGCTGCCGCGAAGACCCTTCGCGACAGGGAGGAAAAATCTATTCGGAGGGCGGCGTGTCCTGCGGCGGGACAGCAGTCGGCGCAGCCGCGGGTTGCCCGGAAAGGCGAGCCGCGCGGCGGGCGCGCAGTTCCTCGGTGACCAAGCGGCGTTCTTCCGGGGTCAGTTCGCGCCACGCCTTGGCGCGTTCCTCGGGCGACAGGCCGCGCAGGCCACGCAAGCGCTCGCGCGTCTCGGGGATGACGGGCTTGCGGCCGGTCAGATCCTCGCGGGTCAGCGCCTCGCCGTTCTCGACCTTGCGCTGCATCGCCTCGCGCCGCGCGGCGGCGGCGGCATCGGCGCGCTGTTCGCGGGCGGTGACGGCCTGTTCGATCTTGGCGCGCAGCCGCGCCTCTTCTTCGGGCGTCGGCACGCGCAGCCCCGCGGCGCCGCGGCGCTCGATCTCGGACTTGATGCGCTGGTCGATGATCGCGCGGCGTTCCTCGCGGCGGCCGGCGCGAACCTGGTCGACGCGGCGCAGCTTCTCGGCAAGTTCCTCGGGCGTGTCGATCGGGCCTTCGTTGACGACCGGCGCGGGGGTGGGCGCGGGGACAGCGGCGGCGGCAACCAGGGGCTCGGGAGCGGCCGAGGCCTGCGCCTTGCCGGTGAGGCTCGCCCACACGGTCTCGGCCGAGGGCACGGGGATCGCGAGCTGTTCGAGCAGCCCCGTCGCCGCCGCGGCGGTCGCGAGCGCGCCGAAGCTGAGGGCGCCGATGGCGATGCGCTGGCCGATGCGCCAGCGGCGGGTGCGCGCGGGGCGGCGCAGTTCGGGAAGCGGCGCCGGGCGAGCCTCGGCAGCCGCCAGCACGCGGTCGGCAAAGCCCGCGGGCAGATCGGGCGCGCGGTAGCCGTCGAGCACCCGCGCCAGCGGCGAGCCGGGGGCAATGGGTAGCCCGGGATCGGGTTCGTTCACGCTCATGGCGCGTCTCCTTGCGCCGTCAGAGCCTGCCGCAGCGCCGTCCGGGCGCGGTGGAGCAGGCTCTCGAAGGCCTTGATGTTCATGTCCATCGCTTCGGCTGCCTCGGCATTGGGCAGCTCCTCGTAATAGGTCAGCACGATCGCGGCGCGCTGGCGTTCGGGCAGCGCGAGCACGAGGGCCCGCGCCAGATTGTCACGCTCGCCCGCCTCGATCACCGCATCGGCGAGCGGGGCGTCGTCTTCCTCCTCGGGCACCTCGCCGCCCGAGATGCGCCGGGCGCGGCGCAGGCGGTCGATGGCGAGGTTGGTCGCTACCCGTTTCAGCCAGCCGCCGAGCCTGAGGCGCGCCGCCGCCTGGCTGCCGACGGCGTGCTTGGCCGCGATGGCGGGCGCATGGTCCCACAGCCGCAGCATCGCCTCCTGCACGATGTCCTCGGCCTCGTGCGCGTCGCCGGTCATGCGATAGGCGACGCGGTGGAGCGTGGCCCCGTGCCGCGCGATCATTTCGCGCAAAGCCGCCGGATCGCGCGCTGCCAGCCGCTCCGCCCACGCGGCGTCATCGCCCGGCGGCGGGGCGATTGCGGTCGCGGGAGCGGGCTCGGTCGCGGTGTTCATAGGGTCGCAAATGGCCTGTTTGCGTCTGGGTGTTCGCCCCTACAACGCAGGCGGCTAAGAAACCCTTCGCGGCAATTTCACTGCGCGCGCGGCAGGCGCAATTCGACCAGCAAACCGCCCAGATCCTCGCTCTCGCCGAGGGTGACGCTGCCGCCGTAGATTTCCGCCACGTCGCGCACGATCGCGAGGCCAAGGCCGGTCCCGGGCTTGCCGGTGTCGAGCCGGACGCCGCGGTCGAAGATGCGGATGCGCTCGGCCTCGGGGATGCCCGTGCCGTCATCCTCGACCCAGATGAGGCACATCTTGGGATCGCGCTCGGCCTCGTCGGGGTCGATGGTGACGAAGACCGAGCCGCCGCCATATTTGGCCGCGTTCTCGATCAGGTTGCCGAGCAATTCGTCGAGGTCCTGCCGTTCGAGCGAGACCAGCGCCTGCTTGTCGCCCGCGATGTCGAGCCGACCCTCGGGATAGAGCCGCTCGACCGCGCGGCGCACAGCCTCGGCGCTCGCCATGACATTGGTGCGCGCGTGGCCGACCGCGCGGCGGCCGACGGCGCGGGCGCGGGCGAGATGGTGGTCGACATGGCGCTGCATCGTCCGCGTCTCGCGCATCACCGCCTCGCCGAGGTCGGGCGCGCGCGCGGTCGCGGCATTGGTCAGCACGGTCAGCGGGGTCTTGAGCGCATGCGCCAGATTGCCCGCGTGCCGTCGCGCTTCCTCCGCCTGCCGCTCGGAATGTTCGAGCAGGGCATTCAACTCCTCGACCAGCGGCTGCACTTCCAGCGGCAGCGGATCGGTGATGCGGTTCGCGCCGGTGGTGCGCAGGTTCTGGATCGCCGCGCGCACCCGCCGCAGCGGAGACAGCCCGTAGCGGATCTGGAGCAACGCCATGACCAGCAGGCCGAGGCCCAGGACGGCAAAACTCCAGATCAGGATCAGCCGCACCCGCCCGATCTGCGCGTCCATCTGCTCGGTGGCGCTGGCGACCGCGAAGGTCCAGCGCGTCTCGCTGCCGGGCAGGATCACGGTGCGCTCGGCGATTCTCAGCGGCTCGCCCGCAAACTGGTCGGAATTGTAGATGTGCACCTCGCTGTCGAAGTGCTCGCCCTTCCCCTGCGCCCCGTGGAGCTTCAATGTCCGGTCCCACAGGCTGCGCGAGGGCCAGGGTTCGAAATTGCCGCCCGAGATCTGCCAGTAGAGCCCGCTGCCGGGTTCGAGGAAGCGCTGGTCGCCCAGCGTGCGGTAGAACCACACCTCCCCGCTCGCATCGATCTCGGCCGAGGCGATCATCGCGGTGAGCTGGTAGTCGAGCTGTTCGTCGAAATTGGCCTCGACCTGGCTCGTCAGCGTGCGTTCGAGAGCGATGCCGCCGCCCAGCAGGAGGACGAAGATCCACCCCGCCGCGATCAGCACCATGCGCCGCGCAAGGCTGGCGCGGGGCTTGGGCGCGGCAGTGGCAGCGTCCTCGTGCACGCCCCCGGCCCCGCCCGCGGGCAAGGTCAGCGGAGCATCGCCGCCGCCCGCCCCAGCCTCAGGCAAAACCTCAGGCGCGGGGCTGGTCGGCAGGGTCGTCGAGGCTGTAACCGAGGCCACGGATGGTCGTTATCACGTCTGCGCCGAGCTTCTTGCGGATGCGGGTGACGAAGACTTCGATGGTGTTAGAATCCCGGTCGAAGTCCTGATCGTAGATGTGCTCGATCAGTTCGGTGCGGCTCACCACCTTGCCCTTGTGGTGCATGAGGTAGCTGAGCAGCTTGTATTCCTGCGCGGTGAGCTTGACCGGCTCGCCCGCGAGCGTCACGCGGCCCGAGCGGGTGTCCAGCCGCACGTCGCCGGCGGTGAGTTCGGAGGAGGTGTTGCCCGAAGCGCGGCGGATCAGCGCGCGCAGGCGGGCGATCAGTTCCTCGGTCTGGAACGGCTTGGCGAGATAGTCGTCCGCCCCCGCATCGAGCCCGGCGACCTTGTCGCTCCAGCTGTCACGCGCAGTCAGCACCAGCACCGGGAAGGCCCTGCCCTCGCGCCGCCACATGCCGAGCACGGTCAGCCCGTCGATCTCGGGCAGGCCCAAGTCGAGCACCACCGCGTCGTAATCCTCGGTCGAGCCCATGAAGTGCCCGTCCTCGCCATCGGTGGAGAGGTCAACGGCATAGCCCTGCCCTTCGAGCGTCGCCTTCAGCTGCGCGCCCAGCGTGGGTTCGTCCTCGACGATCAGAATGCGCATGGGTCCCCGGTTTCCTGATTGATGTTCGGCAGGTTCGTGCGCTTTTGGGCCGCAGGCGTCAAGCAAGCCCGCTGCGCCGATCCGGCTGCTTTCCCCCGCTCAGTGGCCATGGCGCAGCCGTCAGCGCGAGCGGCCGATGATGCGCCCGGTGCGGGCGTCGACATCGACATAGGTGACGCGGCCATCCTTGATGAACTTGAGGCGATAGGCGCGCGCGGTCGAATCATAGGCAAAGCCCAGATATTCGGCATCGCGCATCTGAGGCAGGATCTTCGCCTCGATCTCGCCCGAACGCATGATGTTGCCCGCCTGCGCCTCGCGGCGCGCCTCGCCCTGCTCGCCGCGCAGCTGGTCCGGCTTCTGCGCGAGCGCAGGCTCCCCTGCCAGAGCAAGGGCGGCCAGCGCACCGGTTAGAAAGGCAAGTTGCACGTTCATGACAGGATTGTGCCTAGCAAGTGTCCATTGAACAAGCCGTGAATGGCTCACTTCGTTGCGGGAGCGGCTTTGCCGAGCAGTTCGTAGGTGATGGTGACGCTCACGCCGGTCGCGACCTGGCCGGGCTGGATCGGGGTCGCGGTCGCCTCAAGCGCCATCGCCTTGGCTTCCGCGTAGCGCGGCACCATGCTCTCGATCGCCTCCGAGACCGCCAGCACCCGGACGTCCGCATAGCCGAGCATCGCGGCATAGGCGCGCGCCTGTGCCGCGCCGCGCGCGACGGCGGCCTTGCGGGCCTGCTCCTTCAAGGCGGTGTCGTCGGCAATGGCGAAGCTCGGCCCGCCGATGTCGGTCGCGCCCGCTTCTACCAGCGCATCGAGCACGCGGCCGGTGTCGTCGATCTTGCGCAGGATCACGCTCACCCGGTTGCTGGCCTGATAGCCGCGGAACACCGGGCTGCCGTTCTGGTAATCATATTGCGGGCCGAGCGCGACGCCAGTGGTCTGGATGTCCTTCTCGGCGATCCCCAGCGCCTTGATGCGGGCGATCACCTTGGTCATCTCCTCGGCGTTGCGGCGCATCGCGGCGGTCGCGGTCGGCTCGGTGGTGGTGACGCCCGCGCTGACGGTCGCCTGATCGGGCGCGGCATCAACGCTCTCGTAGATGCTGAGCTCGACCACCGGACCGGTGGGCGCGAGGTTGACCTGCGGCGCGGCGAAGGCGGCGGCGGGCAGCATCAGCGCCGAGGCGGCAGCGAGAGTGGCGACGGGTTTCAGCATGGGTATTTCCTTTCGTATTGCCGCGCCTTTGAAGCGTCTCGCCTTTCGCATGACTGAACCATGCGGGATACGCAGGCTTGCCGCTGGCCGCTCCAGTCCCTAGGTGCGGCGCACCATGGCACAGCCCCCCATCTTCTCGCTCGAAGGCGTGGCCCTGCAGCAGGGCGGCCGCTGGCTGTTCGGCGGGCCGACGCCGACCAGCGGCGCGGCGCCGATCGACCTGCATGTGCTCCCGGGCGACCGGCTGGCGCTGATCGGGCGGAACGGCGCGGGCAAGACGACGCTGCTGCGGCTCATCGCCGGACGGCTGGAGGCGGACCGCGGCCAGCGCCGGGTCAAGCCGGGCACGCGCATCGTGTTCCTCGAACAGGACCCCGACTTCGCGCCCTACGCCACCCTCATGGACTTCGCCCTCGGCGGCGAGGATGCGCCCGCGGCCCACGAGGTCGAGGCCATCGCCGGCCAGCTCGGCATCGACATGAGCCGACCCGCCGCCACCGCCAGCGGCGGCGAGAAGCGCCGCGCCGCCATTGCCCGCGCGCTGGCGCAGGACCCCGACCTCATCCTGCTCGACGAGCCGACCAACCACCTGGATCTCGCCGCGATCGACTGGCTGGAGGACTGGCTCTCCCGCTACCGCGGCGCCTTCATCACCATCAGCCACGACCGCACGTTCCTCACCCGGCTGACGCGGGCGACCCTGTGGCTCGACCGCGGGACGATGCGCCGCAAGGACATCGGCTTCGGCGGCTACGAGGCGTGGGAGGAGACCGTCTACGCCGAGGAGGCCCGCAACGCCGAACGGCTCGACGCCAAGCTCAAGATCGAGGCGCACTGGCTCGAGCGCGGGGTGACCGCAAGGCGCAAGCGCAATCAGGGGCGGCTCGAGAAGCTGCACCAGATGCGCGCCGTGAGGGCCGCGATGATTTCGGGCGCGGGCACCGCCAAGCTGAAGCTGGCGAGCGATGACGACTTCAAGTCCAAGTCGGTGATCGTCGCCGAGAACATCTCCAAGACATATGGCGCCGGAGATTCTTGGCGGGCGGTCATCAAGCCCTTCTCCCTGCGCATCCAGAACGGCGACCGCATCGGCATCGTCGGCGCGAACGGGGCGGGCAAGACCACGCTCCTGAAGCTCCTGACCCGCGAGATCGAGAGCGACACCGGCTCGGTCACCCATGCCCGCACCCTCTCGGGCGTGATGATCGACCAGCAGCGGAAGCTGCTCGAACCCCAGGCGACCGTCCGCCAGATCCTGGCCGAGGGCGGCGACTGGATCGACGTCAGGGGCGTGCGCAAGCATGTCATGGCCTACCTCAAGGACTTCCTGTTCGATCCCGGCCTCGTCGACACCAAGGTCGGCATCCTTTCCGGCGGCGAGCGTTCCCGCCTGTTGCTGGCCCGCGAGTTCGCCCGCACCGCCAACCTGCTGGTGCTCGACGAGCCCACCAACGACCTCGACCTCGAGACGCTCGACCTCCTGCAGGAGGTGATCGCCGACTTCGAGGGCACCGTCCTCATCGTCAGCCACGACCGCGACTTCCTCGACCGCACTGTCACCGTGACCCTCGGGCTCGACGGGTCGGGCAAGGTCGACATTGTCGCGGGCGGCTATGCCGACTGGGAGGCCAAGCGCCGCAAGCCTGCCGCCGCTGCCGCTCCGGCCAAGGCACCCGCTCCCGCCACTCCCACCCCCCAGCCCCCTCCCGCAGACGGGCGGGGGAGCACCAAGCTGACCTACAAGGACCAGCGCGACTACGAGATCCTCCCGGCGCGCATCGCCGAGCTCGAAGCCGCGATCGCCAAGGGCGAGGCGCTGCTCTCGGACCCCGCGCTCTACACCACAGACCCCGCCCGCTTCGCCGCCATCTCGCAGGGCATCGCCAATGCTCGTGCCGAGAAGGACGCGGCCGAAGAGCGCTGGCTGACCCTCGCCGAGTTGATCGAGGGATGAGCGGGCCTCCTGTGGGGGCACAAGGCAGCATCGACGACCTCAAGGCGGCCATCGCCGCCTGCACCCTGTGCGCCGCGCACCTGCCGCTGGGCCCGCGCCCGATCACCCGCTTCTCGCCCACCGCCCGCGTCCTCGTCATCGGGCAGGCGCCGGGCACCAGGGTGCACCTCTCCGGCGTGCCATGGGACGATGACAGCGGCGACCGGCTGCGCGGCTGGCTCGGCGTCGACAAGGCCACCTTCTACGACGAGGCGCGGCTCGCGCAGATGCCGATGGGCTTCTGCTACCCCGGCCGCGCGGCGGGCGGCGATGCCCCGCCGCGCCGCGAGTGCGCGCCGCAGTGGCACGAGGCGGTGCTCGCCCACTTGCCCGAAGACCGCCTCACGCTGCTGGTGGGTGCCCATGCCCAAGCCCGCTACCTGCCCGAGACCAAGGGCTGGTCGATGACCGACCGCGTGCGCGCCTTCGGGCAGTTCGGCAACCGCATCGCGCTGCCCCACCCCGCATGGCGCTCCCGGCTGTGGATGGCCAAGCACCCGTGGTTCGAGGCCGAGGTGCTCCCGCCGCTGCGGGCGCTGGTGGCGGCCCGCCTCGCCCGTGTTGGAGACACATGAGACACTGTCCAGAACACGAAAACCGCCTCACCTGATCCGGTAGTAGTCCGCCACCCGCTCGAGCGCGATGCGCAGCACCAGCTTGCCGCTCCGCGAGGGCCAGCCGAGGCTCTTCTCCGCCTCGGGCAGCGCCTCGCCGGCGCAGACCACGCGCCACAGGATGTCCTCCAGCCCCCGCCCCGCCGCGCTGATCGCCCCGTCGAAGCGTCGGCGCGCGGCGATGTGCTTCTCGCTCGGGTCGAGCCCGCCCGGCGCGGTCGACTTGGCCCGCACCGGGTCCCAGCGCATGGTGATGCTCGCAGGCAGCTGGGCGCGCTCGTAATCGGCGCGCAGGGCCTCGCCCGCATCGAACAGCCGTTCGGAGAGGTGCCCGCGCGCGTGCAGCCAGGCGAGCGGGCTTTCGGCCAGATTGACCGTCACCGAGCGCGAGCGCGCCAGCCCCCCCGGCCCCGCCGGACGCAGGCGCGGGCCTTCCGAGGTCAGTTCGCGTTCGACGAGATGGCGCTTCATGGGCGAATCCTCCGGTTGTTGCCCACAGGACTTGCCAAGAAAGATCATCTGTAGGAAAGAAGAAACCAATCCGGTTACATTTTTCTATTGGGGCATGATGACCAACCGCATCCGCGACATCCGCAAGGCCAAGGGGCTCACGCTCGCCGATCTCGCCGCCGCCTGCCAGCCGCCGACCACCGCACAGACCATCGGGCGGCTCGAGACCGGGATGCGGCAATTGTCGCTCGGGTGGATGAACAAGATCGCCGCCGCATTGGGCGTCGAGCCCGCCAGCCTGATGCGCGCCGAGACCGCCGCACCGGCGCAGATCGTCGCCGACCTTACCGCCTCGGGCCCGCAGGCGCTTACCAACCCGCGCGAGGCGCTTGCGCCGAGCGCGCTCGCCGAAGGCGACGGCCCGCCCCCGCTCGTTCTCGCGGTCACCGAAAGCGTCGGCGAATACCGGCCGGGCGACCTCGTGTGGCTGCGCCCGCTCGATCCGGATGCTCTGCAATCGGCGATCAACCGGGACTGCCTCGTCCCCAAGCCCGGCGGGCGCTTCGCCTTCGGGCGGCTGATAGACCGGCGCGGCTCGCTTGTGGGCCTGCTGCCGCCGGGCGCGGGGCAGAAGCAGGTGGTGGTCGACAACCCGCCCTGGGTCGCGGTCGCCTTCATGCTGGTCAGAGCGCTTTAACGCGCGCGCTGGTAGGCAGGCAGGCGTGAAGCACGCTCTCGTCCTCTCGACGCTCTACCCCAACCCGGTGAACCCCCGGTTCGGCACCTTCGTCGCGCGATCGATCGAGGCGCTGGCGAAGCGCGGCGACTGGCGGGTGACGGTGGTGAACCCCATCGGCCTGCCGCCGCTGGCGCTCGGCCGCTACCGCGCGCTCGCCGACCTGCCGCAAGTGGCCGAGGAAGGCGGTGTCACCGTGCACCGCCCGCACTTCACCCTGATCCCGCGCATCGGCGCGCGCCGCAACGCCGCCGCCATCGCGCGCGCCGTGCTGCCGCTGGCGCAGCGCCTCCATGCCGAGACGCCCTTCGACCTCGTCGATGCGCAGTTCTTCTTTCCCGATGGCCCTGCGGCCGCGATCATCGCGCGCGGGCTTGGCCTCCCGCTCTCGATCAAGGCGCGCGGGAGCGACATCACATTGTGGGGCAAGGAGGGATTTGCGGCGGCGCAGATGGTCGAGGCGTCACGGCAGGCGAAAGGCCTGCTCGCGGTAAGCCATGATCTCGCGCGCCAGATGGCGGCAATGGGCATGCCGGCCGAAAAGATCACGGTGCATTACACTGGGCTCGACCGTGACCGCTTCCGGCCCTTCGACCACCCGCAGCTGCGCCGCCAGCTCTCCGAGGAGCTGGGCTTTGCCATGCCGACGGGGGTGCCGCTGCTCGTCTGCGTCGGGGCGCTGATCGCGCGCAAGGGCCAGGCCATCGCGATCAAGGCGCTGCAATCCGTGCCCGAGGCGCGGCTGGTGCTGATCGGCAAGGGCGAGGACGAGGCGGCCCTGCGCGCGCAGGCGCAGCGCGAAGGCGTGGAGAGCCGCGTCTTCTTCGCAGGTTCCGTCGACCACGACCTGATGCCGCTGCTGCTCTCGGCGGCCGACGTGATGGTGCTGCCGACCGCGAACGAGGGGCTCGCCAATGCCTGGGTCGAAGCGCTCGCCTGCGGGACGCCGGTGGTGACCTGCGACGTCGGCGGCGCGCGCGAGCTGATTGCGAGCGAGACGGCCGGGCGGCTGGTCGAACGCACGCCGGAAGCGGTGGCGGCCGGGATCAACGCCATCCTCGCCAGCCCGCCCCCGCGCGAGGCGGTGGCCGCGCTGACCGAGGGTTTCAGCTGGGACGCCAATGCGGCGGCGCTGGCGGCCTATTGGGAGGGGTTGGTGGCCGCCTGACGGCAGCGCAAGCCTCCCCTACCCCTGCCCCTTCGCCAGCTTTTCCTGCTTCTCCAGCGCCGTCTCGGCGGCGGGGACGAAGCTGCTCGTCGTCACCCCCATCCAGATCAGCAGCGGGCCGGCCATGTAGATCGAGGAATAGGTCCCCACGAACAGGCCCACGGTGATCGCCGCGACCATGCCGAACAGGCTCGGCGGGCCGAAGAACAGCAGCGGGATCAGCGCCACGAACAGCGTCAGCGAGGTCATCACCGTGCGCGCCAGCGTCTCGTTGACCGACAGGTCGAGCAGCGCGCCCATCTCCATCTTGCGGAACTTCTTGAGGTTCTCGCGGATGCGGTCGTAGACCACGATGGTGTCGTTCAGCGAATAGCCGATGATCGCGAGGATCGCCGCGACGATCTGCAAGCTGAACTCCCACTGGGTCAGCGCGAACAGCCCCACCGTGATCGACACGTCGTGCACCAGCGCGAACATCGCGCCCACGCCGAACTGCCATTCGAAGCGCACCCAGATATAGACCGAGACCGCCGCCATCGCCGCGAGCAGCGCGAGGATCGCCTGGTTGCGGAACTCGCCCGCGACCTTGCCCGAGACCGTGTCGTTGCCGTCGACGCGGGCGTCGGCGTAATCGGCCTTGACCGCTCCGATCACCTGCTCGCCGATCTTCTTGGCGGCATCGGGGGACTCCTCGACGCCGTCGGGCAGCTTGACCCGGATCGAGACCTGGTTGGGGGCGCCGAATTCCTGCACCACCGGCTCGCCATAGCCGAGGGTGGCGATCTTCTCGCGCAGGCTCGGGATCGGCGCGGCGGTCTGCTGCGTGAAGGTCATGCGCACTTCCTGGCCGCCGGCAAAGTCGACGCCGAAGGCAAGGCCGTTGACCGCGACCGCGATCCAGCTCCCCACGATCAGCACGATGCTGAGCACGAAGAAGGGAATGCGCAGTTTGAGGAACTGGATGTTGGTGTTGTCGGGGACAAGCTTCAGGAGTTTCATGTGACCCGGCTCCTCAGATGGTGATGTCGTTGGGGCGCGCCTTGCGCAGCCATCCGGCGACGAACATGCGGGTGAGGGTCACGCCGGTGAACACCGAGGTGATGATCCCGATGAACAGCACCACCGCAAAGCCGCGCACCGGGCCGGTGCCGAACATGCCCAGCGCGACGGCCGAGATGAGGTTGGTGAGGTTCGCGTCGAAGATCGCGCGGCTGGCTTCCTTGTAGCCGGTCTCGACCGCGGCGACGACCTTGCGCCCGCGCGCGCGCTCTTCGCGGATGCGCTCGTTGATGAGGACGTTGGCATCGACCGCCGCGCCGATGGTGATGACGAAGCCCGCGATCCCCGGCAGGCTCAGCGTGAAGCCGAACAGCGCCATCAGCCCGAGCAGCATCAGCACGTTGAACACCAGCGCCACGGTGGCATAGACCCCGAAGCGGCCATAGCTGACGATCATCAGCACGATCACCGCGAGGCTGCCGATTCCCATCGCGATCAGGCCCTTGCGGATCGAGTCCGCGCCAAGGTCCGGCCCGACAGTGCGTTCCTCGACCACCGCCAGCGGCACCGGCAGCGCGCCTGAACGCAGCGCGATCGCGAGGGTATTGGCGCTCTCGGCGGTGAAGCTCCCCGAGATCTGCGCCCGCCCGCCGAGGATCGGCTCGTTGATGCCCGGCGCCGAAAGCACCTGCCCGTCGAGGATGATCGCAAACGGCTTGCCGACGTTCTCGGTGGTGAGCTTGGCGAACTTGGCCCCGCCCTGCGCGTCGAAGGCGATGGTGACGACGGCCTGCCCGTTCTGCGGATCGCGCTCGGCCTGCGCGCCGGTGAGGTTGTCGCCGCGGATCCCGCCCAGCCGCTTGACCGCGATGGCGCTGCCCGCGCCCGGGGTGCCCGGGGCATATTGGACGATCTGGCTGCCCGCCGGCGCAATCCCTGCGTCGATGTTGGTCTGCAGCGCATTGAGATCGACCAGCTTGAACTCGAGCTGCGCGGTCTTGCCTAGCAAATCCTTCAGCCCCTGCGGGTCCTGCAGGCCCGGCACCTGCACCACGATGCGGGTCGCGCCCTGGCGGATGATGGTCGGCTCGCGCGTGCCGAGCTCGTCGATGCGGCGGCGCACGACTTCGGTGGCGCTGTCCATCGCATCGTCGATCGCCTGGTTCACCCCGGCATCGGTCTGCGAGAGCACGATGCGCTGCCCGTCGACGACGTTGAGCTCCCACTCGCGCACCGTGGTCGCGCCCTGCATGGCCGGCTCGATCAGCCCGCGCGCGCGGTCGATGTCGGCGGCATTCTCGAGGATGAAGGACAGCTGCCCCCCCGCGGTCGACACGTCGCCGATGCGGATGCGCGGCTCGGCATTGCGCATCAGCTGGCGGACCGTCTCCTCCATGTTCTCGAGCCGCTGCGCGCGCACGTCGGCGGCCTTGGCTTCGAGCAGCAGGTGCGAGCCGCCGGCAAGGTCGAGGCCGAGATTGACCTGCGGGTCGGGCAGCGCCGAGGGCCAGTCGATCCCGGCGACATTGGCCAGCGAAGGCAGCGCCAGCAGCGATGCCGCCAGCGTCGTCGCCCACAGCGACAGCTTTTTCCAGAGGGGAAAGTCGAGCATTGCGTCAGGGTCTCACACGCAAAAGTTCATGGTCGCGACCAGCCGATGCGGCCGCGCAGAAATTCAGTCGTTGGCCGGCTTGCCGGCGGGCGGGATGATGTCGCCCAGCGTCGCCTTGATCGCCTTGACGCGGACATTGGGGCCGAGATCGAGCTCGACATAGGTGTCGTCGACCTTGACCACCTTGCCCACAAGGCCGCCCGCGGTCACCACCTGGTCGCCCTTCTTGACGGCGGCGATCTTGGCCTGGTGTTCCTTCTGCTTCTTCATCTGCGGCGAGATGATCAGGAACCAGAAGATCGCGATCATGCCGACGATCGGCACGATGTTGAGCCAGAAGGCCGCCCCCGAAGGCGCGCCCGCCCCGGCAGCGGCGGCGAGAAGGTCGATTGTCATGCGCTAGAGCCCGTCAGATCCCGTGAAACTTCGTAAGGAGCTTGTCGCCCCCGGCGTTCAAGTGGGCGCGCCTAGCAGCATTGCAAGCGGGTCGCAATGATTGGGGCCACCTGCGTTGGCGCAGACCTCCCGCCCCGCCTCCCCACCCGGCCACCATAGCATGATCGTATCATTGGTGGCCGGGTGGGGAGGCGGGGCGGGAGGTCTGCATCGCGCGTGAGCGCGATCGCACAACAAACCCTCCCAAACCCGCTTGCCAGCCTCAAACACCGCGCCTATAGGCCCCGCTCCACTGGTGACGGGACGTAGCGCAGCCTGGTAGCGCATCACACTGGGGGTGTGGGGGTCGGAGGTTCGAATCCTCTCGTCCCGACCAGTGGACTTCTATCCTGACAATCTGTTTGCCCTATCCGGCGTTGTCCGGCTGGCGCTTGTCCGGCAGCCTAGAAGCTGACGGGCGCGCCTGCGGCGTGGCGGACCGGCTCTTCGAAAGACCGGCCTTCCAGCTGGCGACCAATGGCGCTGCGGCGCGGCAGGTCGAACTTGCTCAGAATGGCATGGACATGGTTCTTGACCGTCGCCGGGCTGATCGCCAGCTCGCGCGCGATCTGCTTGTTCGACAGGCCGCTGGCGACCAGCCTGGCGACCTCTGCCTCGCGCGAGGTGAGCCTATCGCTGGCGCGCAGTTCTGCATCGCGGGCGATGGCGGCCAGCCGGTCGAGCAGCCGCGCGGTGAGATCCGGCGGACAGGCGCTGAGCCCATGCGCGGCCTGCATCGCCGCCTCGCAGATCGCCTCGATCGAACCGTCCTGCCCGACAAAGGCGCGCACCCCCGCTTCGGCGCAGGCCAGCGCATCGTCGACCTCGTTGATCCCGAAAGCGACGATCCCGATCCCCGGACTGGCCTTGCTCAGCTGCCGCGCCTGACCCAGCGCGCGCCGCCGCGAGGTATCGAGCACCACCACCTCGATCCCGCCATCCGCAACGATCTCGATCGCCTCGGCGATGGCAGCGGCACCGACCATTTCGAAGCGCTGCGTGCGCGAGAGCGCGGCGAGCATGCCTTCGCGGAACAGCACGATATCACCGACGATCAGCAATCGCGGAAGACCCCTGCGCGGCAGCGGTAATTCGATAGACATCCTGCCCTCCGACCTGTCGGTAGCCGATGCTGGCCGTCCCGCAGCTCACCCGGGCTGCGGCCTGTGCCGGTCATCGCTGAAAATTCTGTCCCATCAATTGGCACAGGATAGGCCCGTCCTTGACCGCCACATTGGCTTTTTCCGCCAAGTTTCCAGGGCCACGCGGATAGAGGGGTGCCGGGCAGGCCGCGCGCCTCCGGTCCGGACCGGGGGCATGGACCATTCGGCCTATGCCTGCGGCCCCGCCGCAATCAGCAATTACAACCGGATAGGTCGGGACGGCGAGCTGTAACGCCCCCGCAATGCCGGCCTTCGCGTCGCTCCGGGGGGCAAGAGGATACAGGCCGTCGGGCCGGGAAAGCAGCCTGATCGGATGGCCGGATCACCCGGCGCAGGCCACCGGCTGGCCCGTTCGGGTCATAGGCCCGCGCCCTGCCCCGCGCCTAAGCCAAGGCATGTCCGCAGCAGCTTTGAGCAGCGAGGTGCACGCCGTGATTCGCATCACCCTCGGAACAATGCCGAGCCTCCTGCGCGAGATCATCGCATCGACCCTCGCGACCCAGCCCGATTTCGATGTCACCGGGCAGACCCGCGATCCTGCGGGGGCCGGGTCCGATGTCCTGCTGCTGTGTTCGGGGACAGGCGACAACGTCGCGCTTGCCGATCTGCTGCGCGCCAATCCGCCCGCGATCATCGCGCTCGACGCAAGGGGAGAGCAGGCCGCGATCCTGCATCTCGAATGCCGCGAGGAGCCGCTCTCGGCACCCGGCGATCTGTGCGGGATCGTGCGCGAGGCGGCCCGCGGCCTGGCGGGGACACGCCACTGATGGCCCGCCACATGGCCATCGCCGCGGTCTGTGCCGCGATCAAGGGCGTGCTGAGCGAGACCTATCCGCGCAGCCAGTTCGGCACCAAGCTCAAGATCGACACGATCCAGCCCAAGGATGTCGCCACACTCAGCGACGAGGGCATCGCGATCCTGCTGTGGCGGGTGACGGTCAACACCCAGCGGCGCGGCCTGCCGCCGCGCGTCGATGCCGACGGGCGCACCTTCCGGCCCTCGCTGCCGCTCGATCTGCACATCATGATGCTGCCCTACGCCACCAATGCCGAGCGCCAGCACCGCATTCTGGGCTGGATGATGCGGGCGATGGCCGATGCCGGGGCGATCAACGCCGGCCAGCTCAACCACTACCTGTCCGAAACCGACGTATTCCCCGCGATCGAAAGCGTCGAGCCGGTCTGCGATCCGCTCGCGACGGCGGACTATATCACGATGTGGTCGCGCATCGAGAAGGCGCCGCTCGGCATCAACTATCTGGTGCGGATGGTGCTGATCGACAGCGAGATGTCGCTCGATACCGGCGCGCCGGTGGTCGAGCGCGTGATCAAGGCAGGGGTGCCGGCGGAATGATCGCGCAGCTTGCCCCGGGCCACGACGTGGTCGCGCTGCCCGTGCCGCTCGGCATTCGCCTGCGCGACACGGCCACGGCGCGCTTTGTCGGGAGCGGTGTCGATGTCGGGGTCGAGCGCGCGGTCGCCGCCGCGCGCCGCCACGTGCTCGCACCGACGCCTTCGGGCCACTGGGTGAACCAGGGCGTGCTGGGCGAATTGCGCAGCCTGCCGGCCGATCCTGCCGCGTGGCCCGCCAACCGCCGCGCGTTCCGCATCGCGGTTGACGACCCCTCGGGACAATACCTGCCGCTGCGGCTGGTCGGCGACCTGCCGGTCAATGGCACGCTGGTGTGGGGCGGATGGCCGGCGCTGCCGGCGGCGGACTACGGGCCGCTGATGCCGGCGGGCGCGGCGCAGGGGTTCAAGCCTGCGTGGCTGCCGCTGTTCCCCTCGAGCGCCTATTCTGCCGGGCCGCTCGCCCGGGTGCATGCGCATCTGGCGCTGCGCGATCCGGCGACGGGCGCGCTGGTCGACGCTGCCTGGGCACTGGTCAAGGTTTCGCTGGGCGCACGCGTGATCGGCCTCGGTCTGGCCGACGCGGGCGGCGCGGTCGGAGTGTTCTTCCCTTACCCGCTGCTCCCCGACCTGACCCCGCAGCAGAAGACCCAGGGCCGCCCCGTCGCCGGATGGGACGTGACGATCGCAGTGCACTGCACCGGTCTCGGCAAGCCGGGCGATGCCGCCGTGGTGCCCGATCTCGCCGCCATTCTCGCCCAGCTTGCCCAGCCTGCGCGGAGAGCGTTGCGCACCACCGCCGCCGCGCTGCCCGCGCTCGGCGTGCAACGCCTGCTGCTCGGCACCCCGCTGGTGCTGCGCAGCGAAAGCCCGCCCGGCACCCGCAAATCTTCGCTGTACCTCAACAACCCCTGATTTCGCGCCAAGGAGAAGTAGGATGCCCGAATATCTCGCACCCGGTGTCTTCGTCGAGGAGGTGAGCTATCGCGCCAAGTCGATCGAAGGCGTGAGCACCACAACCACCGGCTTTGTCGGCCCGACCCGGTTCGGCCCGACCGATCTCGAACCCGAAGTGATCACCTCGCTCGTCGAGTTCGAGCGCGTCTATGGCGGACGCGGCAAGCTGGTGTGGAACGGCACCGAAATCGACAACTACATGTGGAACGCCGCCCGCGCCTTTTTCGAGGAAGGCGGCAAGCGGCTGTATGTCAGCCGCGTCTACAAGCGCGACGGCAGCAATGTCGGCGCAGCGACCCGCACGGCGGTCAACAATCTCAAGTTCTCGGCCCGCTTCCCGGGCGTGGCTGGCAATGGCCGGCTGACCCTGCAATTCGCGCTGGGCCAGAACCGGCTGGTCATCGATGGATCGAACAAGTCGCTCAAGGGCCTCGGCGATGGCGATATCGTTTACGTCTCCTTCGATCCGCCGCCGGTCGAACCGCCCGCCTCTCCGCCCGCCGCGCCGGCGGGCCTGGTCGGCTTCTACCTGCTGGTCTGGGATGGCCCCGCCAATGCCTGGAAGCTGACCCAGCCCGCCATCGCGGCCGACCCTGCCGCCACCCCGCCGGTGGCTGCCGTGCCTGCCAAATCGATGCCGCTGACGGACGGCGCGATTTCCGCCAATGTCCGCATCCGGCGCGTTTCGGTGTCGGTGTTCTATGAGCCCGCCGCCACCGATCTGCCGACCTTCGCGCAGGTCGAACTGGCGCTCGACAACCGCCACACCAGCAACGGCACACCGGATTCGCTGCTCAAGGTCTTCGCCCGGGACCTGCCGAGCGACGGCATGGCGCGCACCACCCCGATCGTGATCGAACGCGACGGTGTTTCGGCCGACCCCACGGGGCTCGATCTGATCGCCGCCTTCACCACGACGGGCTCGAGTGCCACGGCCTCCAAGATCCGGCTGGCGGACCTGATCGCCGACGCCGCCGATCCGGCCAAGACCTCGCTGACCTTCATCCTCGACAACGGCCGGGACGGCGTCGCGCCCGATGCCAACACCTATATCGGCGCCGAGGACGTCGCCACCAATCGCCGCACCGGCCTCAAGACCTTCGAGAATGTCGAGGACATCTCGATCGTCGCCGCGCCGGGATCGAGCGCCACCGCCACCGACGCCCAGGGCGTCGCCAATGCCTTGATCGCCCATGCGCAGACCATGCGCTACCGCATCGCCATCATCGACAGCATCAAGGGCCAGTCGATCGCCGACGTGCGCGCCTATCGCGGCAAGTTCGACAGCAAATACGCCGCCTTCTACTATCCCTGGGTGCGGATCATCGATCCGGTCACCAATCAGGAAAACCACTACCCGCCCTCGGGCTTCGTCGCCGGGATCTTCGCCCGCAACGACATCGAACGCGCGGTCTACAAGGCCCCTGCGAACGAGGTGGTGAACCTTGCCATCGGCTTCGAGAAGTTCCTCAACAAGGGCCAGCAGGAAGTGCTCAACCCCGAAGGGGTCAACTGCTTCCGCTTCTTCGAAGGGCGCGGGATGCGGCTGTGGGGCGCGCGCACCATGACCAGCGATCCCGAATGGAAATACGTCAATCTGAGGCGCTATTTCGCCTACCTTGAGCGCTCGATCGACAAGGGCACCCAATGGGCCGTGTTCGAGCCCAATGGCGAGAAGCTGTGGGCCAATGTCCGCCGCACGATCGAGGATTTCCTGCTCAACGAATGGCAGAACGGCGCGCTGCTCGGCGACAAGCCGGAGAAGTCCTACTTCGTCAAATGCGACCGCTCCACCATGACGCAGAACGATCTCGATAACGGCCGGCTGATTTGCCAGGTCGGCGTCGCTCCGCTGCGTCCCGCCGAATTCGTCATCTTCCGCGTCGGCCAATGGACGGCCGACCGCAAGGCCTGAGGAGCACGCACATGGCAGTCAAACGCGATCGGCCCTACGTCCAGTTCAACTTCCTGGTTGATCTGGGCGACGGCAACACCAGCGGCCCCGATGCCGGGTTCCAGGAGATTTCCGGCATCGGCATGGAAGTCACCGTCAGCGAATACCGCAACGGCAACAGCCTCGAGAATTCGGTGATGAAGACCACCGGGCTCAACAAGGCCAGCGACGTCACGCTGAAGCGCGGCGTGATCGGTTCGCTGAACCTCTACAACTGGCTCAACCAGATCAGGAACGGCGACCAGAACGCGATGCGCACGGTCACCATCCAGCTCCAGAACGAGGACCATTCCGAGGTCGTCATGACCTGGAAGCTGCTGCGCGCGCGGATCATCAAGCACACCTCCGGCGCGCTCAACGCCAAGGGCACCGACGTGGCGATGGAAGAGCTGGTGATGGCCTACGAACGGCTGGAAATGGAATAGGCCCGTGACCGCGCCCGTCATTCTGCCCGGAATCGCCGTCGACCCGCAGGTGCAAGCCGGCGCGCCGGACCTGCCGCGGATGGACGTGGCAGGGTTCGCAGGGTTTGCGGCGCGCGGGCCGTGCCACCGGGCGATCGCGGTCGACAGCGTGGCGAGCTTCACCGCGCTGTTCGGGGACGAGGTCACGCTGGCCGCCGGGCGCGACGGGGGGGCGCCCGCGGTCTCGCGCCTTGCCAGCACGGTGCGCGGGTTCTTCGCCAATGGCGGGCGCCGCTGCTGGGTGGTGCGCCTCGCCCGCACCATCGCCAGCGAGACGCAGTGGCAGGCGGACACCGGGCGGGCGCCCGATGAAACCAACCTCGCCGAGGCCGCGACCTTTCCCCTGCCCGGAGTGCTCCAGCGTCTGCCGTGGCAGGCCGGCGGCGGCTCGTCCCGGCTGCGCCCGGCATGGCTTGCCGCCGCCAGCGTCGGCAGCTGGGCCGATGCGATGGAAGTGCAGGTGCGGATCGCGCCGCGCCCCTTCGCACTGAGCGGCTGCGCCGCCCTGCCCGATGCGCCGGACAGCGGTTCCGCGGGGCTCGGGCCCGCGCAGCTTGCCGCCTTCCGCGCGCTCCATGCGGGGGTGCAATTCGACGATCCGGGCGGGCTGGCGGCGGGCGACCTGGTCGAATTCGCCAGCGCCACCGGAGCAACGCGGCGCTTTGCGCGGATCATTCGCCGCAGCGGCGGGAAATGGCACGCCCTGTGGGTCGCAGCCTTCGCTCCGGCCACGGGCGAGGACATCGAGCAGGCGGGCAAGTGCCAGTTCGTCGGCAGCCCGGCGCGGCACGACGTCACCTTCAATCCCGCTCTGGGCCGGCTGACCTTGCCCGCACGGCATGAACCCATGCCCCCGCCGGGAAGCTGGGTGCAGATCACGCTCGGCAGCGCGGGCCTGTTCCTGAAAGCCGAGCAGGTCGGCGAGACGACCATCGCCGGGCCGGTGTGGCGGCAGATCCCGCACCATGTCCCCGGATCGACCTATTCGGCGCGCGCCATCAGCTTCGACCTGCGCACCGCGCTGGGCGGTGCCGGCGCGCAGCTGGCCGGACTGGCGCCGGGCTTTGCCGGGACGGGCGGGCCTGCGACCCTTATGTGCGACGACGACTGGTTCGCGCCGCGCGAACGCCGCCGGGCCGAGCCGCGCTTTGCGCTTGCGATGCGCGCCCGCGACCGCGCAAAGCTGGGCGCGGCGGGCGACCCGATGCTGGGGATGGAGGGCTTCACCGCAGCTGCCGCGCGGATGGGCACCACCGCTTTCACCGCCGCCGACCGCGAGGTGCTGCGCGCCTGCTGGCTGCCGCTCGGTTGCGAACAGGCCTATGCCGCGCCGGGCCGCGCCCTGCCCTCGCCCCGCCGCGCGTTGCAACGCGACGGCCTGTCGCGCTTCGACGAGGCGCTGTTCGTCGACCCGGCCTTCGCCGCGCTGGCGACCGATCAGGTGGCCGGTGCGCTGACCCGCCACCGCGACGTCGCCGAGCGCCAGCTTTTCGGCATCCACGCCCTGCTCGACACGCCCGACACCCGCTTCGGCACGCCGACGATCCTTGCCGCACCCGACATGGCACAGCCGGGCTGGGAGCTCGACGTGATCGGCGGTCTGCCGCACGCCACGCCGCTCGATCCACGTCCGCCCGCGCGCTGGCTGACCCACGAAGGCGGCTGCCCGGCCTTCGCCCCAACCACGCCGCCGACGCGGCCCGATTTCGCGCGCTTCCTCGATTGCGACACGCGCCTACTCGCCGCGCCCGACCTGTCGGGGCCGGTCACGCCGGTCAGCAGCGGCACCTTCACCTTGCGCTGGACCGGCGGCGATCCGGGCGTTCCGGTCGAACTCGAACAGAGCGCCGCCCCCGATTTCGCAGCTTCGGCGCGGATTTATGCCGGAACCGGCGATCACCTTGCGCTCGGCGGGCTCGGCGAGGGCGCGTGGTATTTCCGCCTGCGCGCCAATGACGGCACCAATGTCTCGGCCTGGTCGGTGCACGCGGTGGTGGTGCGCCCCAGCGACTATGTCGCGCTGCCCGCGATAGGCCCGCTGCTGCCGGTGCTGCAGATCGCCCTGCTGCGCGCGGCCGCGGGCTCGCTCGACAATGTCGCGCTGCTGCCCATGCCCGGCGGATTGCGGCCCGCCGAAGCGGCGGCGCAGGCGCGGCGGCTGACCGATGTGGCGGGCGACTATGCCCGCCCCGACCGGCTCGGCCCGGGCGAGCGGCGCACGCTGAGCTACGGCGCGCTGCATTACGGCTGGCTGCTCTACCGCGCCGCGCCCGCATCGCGCGAGGCGCTGCTCGCCGCTCCTTCGGAAGGCTGCGTCGCCGGGCAGATGGCGGCGCTGGCCCGCAGCGAGGGCGCCTGGATCGCGCCCGCCAACCGCGCCGTCGCCGATTGCGCGGGGGTCGACCCGCAGCTCTCGCCCGCCGACCGGCTTATCCTTCAGGAGGCGCGCATCAACGCGCTCGGCCCGGTGGTGCGCGGTTTTGCGGCGCTCGACGCGATGACGCTCAGCCCCGAGCCGGAATGGGGCCAGATCAATGTCCGGCGCCTGATGATCTTCCTGCGGCTGGTGGCCCTGCGCCGCGGCGAGCCGCTGGTGTTCGAAAGCAATGGCGACCAGCTGCGCCGCGCGCTGGAGCGCGAGTTCGCGCAGATGCTCGGCGACTTCCAGCGTCGCGGCGCCTTTGCCGGTCGCAGCCGTGGCTGGCGACTGGCGGTCGAGACCACCCAGGCCGATCGCGACAATGGCCGGATCGTCGCCGAGATCGGCGTCGCGCCCTCGCAGCCGCTGCGCTTCCTGACCTTCCGCCTCGTCCAGCAGGGCGCGCGGCTGACCCTCGCGGAGGCCGCGTGATGGCCGGCCGCCCCTTCATCGCCTTCAACTTCGGGGTCGAGATCTACCCCGACGGCGCCAGCGCGCCGCTGTGCAAGGCGGCCTTCGCCGAGTGCGACGGGCTGGAGGTCACCTATGACGTGAAGGCGATCAAGGAAGGCGGCGTCAACGACCGCGTGGTGCGGGTGCCCGGTCAGGCGTCCTATGCCAACCTCACCCTGAAGCGCGGCATGACCGACAATTTCGACCTTTGGAAATGGGCCAGCGACACCGTCGCCAACCCCGCGCTGAGGGCCAATGCCGAGGTGGTGCTGTTCGCCGGTGACGGCGCGACCGAACGCGCGCGGTTCCAGCTGCACCGCTGCCTGCCGGTGAAGTTCAAGGCCCCCGCGCTCAATGCCAAGGACGGCAGCATCGCGATCGAGGAATTCGCGCTGTCCTACGAGAAGTTCGAGCTTGTCCCCGGCGGCGGCGGAGGCGCGCGATGACCGACGCCGCGCTGGTCAAGGCCAAGCTGATCGAACTCGAGGAGGATCTGGTCACCGAGAAGGCCGGGTTCGTGCCGGTGCCCGTCCAGTTCAACCCCGAAACCTTCAAGGTCACCTACGCCAACGAGGTCAAGCAGCCCGAGGGCGGCGATCAGGCGGCCGGCACGTCGGGGATGCAGTTCGTCGGTGCGGGGACGACCAAGCTGGCGCTGACGCTGTGGTTCGATGTCACCGCGATGACCGAGGAGCCGGTCGACGATGTGCGGCGTCTGACCAGCAAGGTGATCTATTTCATGACCCCGCGCGCATCCCAGCGCGATGCCTCCAAGCTGGTGCCGCCGGGGCTGCGCTTCGTGTGGGGCAGCTTCATCTTCGACGGGATGGTCGAGGGGCTGGAGGAGAGCCTCGAATTCTTCTCGCCCGACGGCAAGCCGCTGCGCGCACAGATCACCCTGACAGTCGGGCAGCAGAAGATCCTGGTGTCGGAGTTCCGCACCCCGAACAGCGCCGGCCCGCGCGCCGGCCAGCGGCCCTTCACCCCCGCCCCGCAAGGCAAGAGCCTGCAGGACATGGCCGCCGCCGACGGCAAGGGCGGTGACTGGCAGGCGATCGCCTCGGCCAACCGGATCGAGGATCCGCTGCGGATAAAGCCCGGCACGCCGATCGACCTCAATCTGGGGACGGGCGCCTCCGCGCGGATCGGCGCGGGCACGTCTTTCGGCGCGGGCGCACCGGCCGCGCCTGCGCTGTCCGCCCCCGATTTCACCATCGCCCCGCCCCGCCTGGGCATCAGCTGACGAGGACCCGAACCATGCCTGTCGTCATTCAGGATTTCGAGACGCTTCCCGCCGATGGCAGCGGCGATGGCGCGAGCGCGGGCGGCCGCGCGCCCCGTTCGGAAAGCGCGGCGCGGGTCGCCGCCGAATGCACCTTGCGCCGCCTCGCCCGGCGTCACGCGCGGCTGCGGGGTTGAGGCACGGACCATGCCCCAGACCATCACCCGCCTGCCTTCACGCTCCGCACGCCCGACGATCGAGATCGCCGGACAGCAGCAGACACGGCTGGAAGCGGCGCTGCTCGAATACATGCTCGCCGACGGGATCGACACGATGGCCCACGCCGAACTGCGCTTCGGCAACTGGGGCGGCGCGCAGCCGGGCTTCCAGTGGTTCGACCGGCGGCTGCTCGATTTCGGCAAGGAGATCACCGTGAAGCAGGGCGGCGAGGTGCTGTTCGCCGGGCGCATCACCGCGATCACCGCGCATTACCCGCAAGGCCGCCCGCCCGAACTTTCGGTGCTCGCCGAAGACCGGTTGCAGGATCTGCGCATGACCCGCCGCACACGCTCCTTCGCGGCGCAGGGTCTCGGCGACATTGCCCGCACCATCGCCTCGGACCACGGGCTGGAAGCCGACGTCTCCGTCTCCGGCCCCAGCTGGAAGGCGCTGGCGCAGGTGGCGCAGAGCGACCTTGCCTTCCTGATCGACCTCGCCCGGCGCGAGGATGCGATGGTGTGGATCGACCAGGGCAAGCTGGTGGTCAGGCGCAGCCGCGATGTGTCGGGGGTATCGCTCGCCTGGGCGGGGACGCTGCGCAGCTTCGATGTCTGCGCCGATCTGGCCACCCAGCGCACCGCGCTGCTCGCCACCGGCTGGAATGTCGCCGACAAGAAGGCCGCCCGGCACGAGGCCGACACCAGTGCGCTCGGCAGCGAGCTGGGACAGGATCAGGCGGGCGGCGAGATTCTCCGCGAGGCCTTCGGTCAGCGCAAGGATCAGGTCGCGCATCTGGTGCCCGCCAATGATGCCGAGGCGCGCACGCTGGCCGAGGCCGCCTATCGCCACCTGGCGCGCAACTTCGTGGTCGGCGAGGGTGAATGCGAAACCGATCCGCTGCTGCGGGTCGGCGCGAAGCTTTCGCTCACGGGCTTGGGGCCGCTGTTCGACGGCGACTACCGCATCCGCGCGCGCACCCACCTGTTCGACGCCGCCGAGGGCGCACGCACGCAGTTCACCTGCGACCGCGCCGGGCTGGGACGCGGCTGATGCTGGCCGACCCCCTCCTCACCGGCGACCGCCGCGAAGCCGAGGCGCAGGCGCGCAGCCCGTTCGGCTTCGGCGGGCTGTTCGGCGGGGTCATGCCCGCCACCGTTACCTCGCTGGAGGACCCTGACGGGCAAGGCCGGGTCAGGATCGCGCTCAGCGCCGTGCCCGATCCCGACAATGCCGAATGCGAGCTGTGGGCGCGGGTCGCCACGCTCTATGCCGGCAAGGACCGCGGCACCTGGTTCATGCCCGAGGTCGGCGACGAGGTGCTGGTCGCCTTCGAACAGAACGATCCGCGCCGTCCCTATGTGCTCGGCGGTCTGTGGAACGGGGTCGATACCCCGGCGCAAAGCGGCAGCGATGCGAACACCATCAAGCAGATCAAGAGCCGCAACGGCGTGGTCATCACCATCGCCGACGAACGGGGTCAGGAAAGCCTGACGCTGGAAACCCCCGCCGGGCAGACCATCACGCTCAAGGACGGCCCCGGCCAGATCGAGATCGCCGACAGCAATGGCAACACGGTCAAGCTGGAGGCCAGCGGCATTTCGATCGAGGCGGCGGCGCGGCTTTCGATCAGCGCGGCGCAGGTCTCGGTCTCGGCCTCGATGGTCAGCGTCGATGCGGGCATGTCGAACTTCTCGGGCGTGGTGCGCGCCGATACGGTGATCTGCAATTCGATCGTCGCGGCCAGCTACTCCCCCGGCGCGGGGAATATCTGGTGACCGCCGCGGGCCATCCGGTGCGCTGGGCGGGTCCGCGCCCCCTGTGGTCGAACACCCGGGGGCTGGGCGGCGCGCCCGCGATCCTGCGCTTTGCGCACGACGATTTCATGGACGAGCTGAACGGCCTGCTCGAAACCGATCCGGGCCTGCTGGCGGGCCATGTCGCCCGCTACGAGACCTGGCGGAGCGTGCAGGGCGAAAGCGATCCGCCCGATCTTGCCGCCCGCGTGCCGCTGCCCGCTCCGATCCGCCAGGCGCGCCGCCGGACGCTGCTGGGTCGGCGCGCCGGCCTGTCGGCCGACATCGCCCCGCCTGCGCCGCAGCGGCTGAAGCTCTACCAGCCGGTCCACATGCGTCATTATGTGGTGTGCGGAACGCTGGCCTGCGAACGCCCCGGCTTCCCCGATCGCAAGCCCGCAGGGCCGCACGAACAGGTCGGCTACGTGGTGCGCCGGTTGCTGGCCGACCGGTCGGGCACCCTGTTCGAGCACGCCTATGTCCGGCAGGCGAGCGGCGGCGTCTGGCAGCGGCTGGCGGGCGATGACCCGCTCCAGCTGGCCCCGGGCGAGGAGCGCCTGAAGCTGTTCCCGCTGCGCCACCGCGACGGGGCCGAGCTGCGCCGCACGCTGTGGGGCGCGGTGATCCCGGTCGGGCGGCGCGAGGAATATCTCGCTGCCGATATCGCCGCCGCCGCGCCGAGCCTGCTCGAAGGCCAGCTCGCCGCCGCCAACCCCGCCCCGCCCCCGTCCCGTCCCAATTCCACCCAGGCGCGGCTTGCCGAATTCAAGATGGACGTGTCGGAAAGCTGGAAGGCGATGATCCAGGCGGCGCTGAAGAGCGCGTCGGAGATCGAGGACGACCGCGGCACGGGATCGGGCGCGAGCAAGCGCCAGCGCCGCGTGCGCGAAGCCAACCACGCCTTCCAGCACCAGTCGTGGCTGCTGCTCAAGGACCTGCTCGCCTTTCTCGACCGGCACCTCAAGCCGGTCGCCGCCGCTGTCCGCGCCAATACGCCCGGCACGCTGACCGGCAAGTCGCGCGAGCTTTACCAGTGGCTTTCGCTCGAGCTCGACGCGGGGCAGATCGACGCGCTCCGCAACGGTTTTGCCGATATGGGGAGCTTGCTCGCCGGCACGCCGTCGCATCCCGCCAGCATCGCCGCGGCGCTGCGGCGGATCGACGACGCGGAGGAGGCCGCGCAGCTCGAGCGAGTCGAAACCGCCTATCGCGACGACCCCGGCGAGCGCGGCGACTGGCCCTCGTTCCACTTCCTTCTGGCGGGTATCGCCAGCAACGGCAGCGGCGAGACGATCTCCGCCAGCGGCGGTTTCCGCCTGCTCGACCAGCTGGTCGAAAGCACCAGCGGCAATTCCGAGATCGAAGCGGCGACGCTGAACCCCGCCGAGCCCCCTGATCCGACGACGACCTCGAAGATCTGGTTCGAGCGGGTGGACAAGCTGGTCGCGCTCGTCGGCCGCGCTCTGCCGGTCGGCAACGAGGCCGATGCCCGCGCGGTGCCCTTTGCCATGAAGCTCAGCCAGACGATGCTGGCGACCACCGCTGACAGCGGGCGGTTCGTTATCCGCATGGTCCACCTCAACGAAGATTGCGGGCCGCTGCATCCGCCCACCCTGTCCGGCCCGAGCGTCGAATTCGAGCTGGCGAGCTTTTTCGATCCCGATGCCCCCGCCCGCCCGATCCGCATCACCCTGCCCGGCGATACCAGTGCGGCCGGGCTCAGGAGGCACGCGCGCGGCACCGCTTTCGTCATGTCGAACATGCTGTGCGGACAGGTTCAGCGCGCCAAGGGGCTGGGGTTCATCGACCTCGTCCGGCAGGTGTTGCCGTGGCCGCTGCACAAGGACATCGACATCGGTGCGGGCGGCGGCTGCAAGAGCTCGTCGGGGGCCGACATCGGCATGATCTGCTCGATCTCGATCCCGATCATCACCCTGTGCGCGCTGATCCTGCTGATGATCATCGTCAGCCTGCTCGACTTCATCTTCCGCTGGCTGCCGTGGTTCATCATGTGCTTCCCGGTGCCGGGCCTCAAGGGCAAGCAGCAGGAGGCCGCGCCATGACCGCGAGCATCTTCGGCAAGAGCATCGGCTTCCCCTTCCGCATCGACGGCGCGGGCCGGATCGGCTGGTCCGACGGCGAGGAGAACGTGCGCGAATCCATCGCGGTGATCCTGCGGACCGACCGGCTGGAGCGGATCGCGCTCCCCGATTTCGGCGCAGGGCTGCAACGCTGGCTGTTTGCGCCGAACACCCCCGATACCCACGCCCGCATCGCCCACGCGGTCGAGCAGGCGCTGCGCCGCTGGGAGCCGCGCATCGCGCTGGAGGAGGTCACCGTCGCCGCCAGCCCGGACAATTCCACCCAGGCGATCGCCACGATCACCTACCGGCTGGTCGCCAGCGGCCAGCGCAACCGCCTGTCGGTGGGCATCAGCCTGTCGACGGCACCGAACTGAGAGGGACCGCCAGATGCCACTATCCGCACCCTCGATCGACAACCGCCGCTACCAGGATCTGGTCGCCGAGCTGGTCGCGCGGATACCCGTCCACACGCCCGAATGGACCAATTTCAACGACAGCGATCCGGGGATCACGCTGATCCAGCTGTTCGCGCATGTCGCCGAAAACATGATCTACCGCACCAACCAGGTGCCGGAGCGCAACCGTCTGAAGTTCCTGCAATTGCTGGGCATCGGGCTGCAACCGGCGCGCGAGGCGCGCGGGCTGGTGTGCTTTGCCAACGAACGCGGCAGCGCAGACGCGCTCAATGTCCCGGCCGGGAGCGAACTGCTCGCCGGCAAGGTCGCCTTCCGCACCGACCGCACGCTCGACGTGCTGCCGGTTGCCGCGCGGTGCTTCATGAAGCAGCCGGTCAACGATCTCGATCAGGCGACCCGCGACTATTACAGCCTGCTCTACGCCTCCTATGGCCAGCCCGATCCCGGTGGCCTCGCGCATTACCGCACCACCGAGGTCGATTTCGCCGCGCCCTTCGATTTCGGCGCGAGTCACGACCAGACGCTGTGGATCGCGCTCACCGGACGGGCGGGCGACAAGATCGCCGATGGCGGCGACGGGTGGAGCGACCTGCGCGCCAAGCTGGCACGGCGCACCATCGCCTTCGGCCTGGTTCCCGAACTGGCGGCGGGCGGACGCAATCTGCTGCCGGTGCCCGATGTCGCGGCGGGCAACACCAGCCCCTTGCTGTTCGCGATCCCCGACGGGTCGGTCTCGGCCACCCCGGCAGGATCGGACACGCCCCAGCCGCGCTACCGCGATCTGACCCAGCGGATCGATTTCGACCCGCTGCTGCAGGCCGGGGTGATCGAACTGACCCTGCCCGACCAGCAGGCGCTGGCCCTTTGGGATACGCTCGATCCGCTCGAGGCCGGGGTCGGCGATCTGCCGCCGATGATCGAGGACCCCAAGCTTGCCGGCAGCATCGTGACATGGCTGAGGGTCAGGATCGGATCGGCAGCGGCGCTACGGCTCGGCTGGGCGGGGATCAATGCCGCCGCCGTGCGCCAGCGGGTCGAGGTGCGCTCCGAACGGATCGCCGATGCCGATGGCGCGCCGGGCCAGCAATACCGCCTTGGCCGTGCGCCGGTGCTGGCGGGATCGGTCGCGATCACCGGCGCGAGCGCGGGCCGCACGCGCAGCTGGCGCGAGATCGACGACATTCTTGCCGCCGGACCCGAAGTGCCGGTCTACCGCGCGGGGATCGCCGGTGAAACGCCGGGCGAAACCGATGTCTTCACGCTCGATCCCGAAGCGGGCCTCGTCACCTTCGGCGATGGCCTGACCGGCCGCCGGCCTCCGCCGGGCGAGGTGCTGTTTGCCGATTATGCCTATTGCGAGGGGCGCGAGGGCAATGTCGGCGCGGGCGCGATCAAGGCCGGGCCTGCCCTCCCCGACGGGGTGAGCGCGACCAATCCGGTGCCGACCTGGGGCGGCGCCGATGCGGAAAACCCGGCTGACGGCGAAAAGCAGGTGCAGCGCCTGCTGCGCACCCGCGACCGGCTGGTCACGGCCGAGGATTTCCGCACCATCGCGTGGCGCACGCCGGGGGTGGCGATGGGCCGGGTGGAGGTTGTTCCCGCCAGTCACCCCGATGCCGCCCCGGTGATCGCCGGATCGGTGCCGGGGGCGGTTACGCTGCTGGCGATCCCCGCCTTCGACGGCGCGCACCCTGATGCGCCGCGCCCCGATCGCGGCTTTGTCGATGCGCTGTGCGCCTATCTCGATCCGCGCCGTCTGGTGACGACCGAACTGGCGATCCGCGGGCCGGATTATGTCGGTATCTGGCTCTCGCTCGGGATCGAGATCGCCGGCGGGCACAGCGCCGCCGAAGTGACCGAGGCGGTGCGCGGGCGATTGAAGGCGTTCCTGTCGCCCCTGCCCGCCCCCGGCTTCGGCGGCGCGGCGATGCTGCCGATGCTCTACGCGCCCGACACCGATGCCGCGCTGCGCGGCTGGCCGCTGGGGCGCGCGGTCAACGCCCGCACCCTGCTGGCCGAGGCAGCGCGCGTGACCGGCGTTGTGTCGGTCGCCCCAGTGCAGCTCGCGCGCGGGGCGGGCGGCGCGACCGAAAGCGTGTCGCTGAGCGGGCTGGAACTGCCAGAGGTGCTCGGCATCTCGGTGGTCGCGGGCGATCCCGTCCCGCTCGACCAGCTGCGCGGCACCGGCCCGGCCGCCACCACCATTCCGCCGCGCCTGCCTGTGCCGGTCATGGCGGAGACCTGCTGATGAACGTCAACCAGGCCTTGTTCCACATGCTGTTGGGCCCGGCCGACTGGGGTCGCTGCCGTGTGCCGACCGGGCCGGTCGAGCGTACGCCGGTGGCGACCTTCTGGTCCGCCCCCGACAGCGGTGATGCGGCCACGATCGATCCGCGCGCGCCGTTCTACAACCGCCGCTCGGGCGAGCTGACCCTTGCCCCCGGCGACGAGGCCCTGCTGCCGACCAGGGGCGAGACCGCATTCGAACCCGCGCTGCGTCGCGCCTGCGCGAGCGATGCGGCGGGCAACCTCTACCTTGTCAGCGACGATGGCCTGGCGATCCGCTGCGTTGCCGCCGCCGACCGTATCGAGCAGACCTTCTGGCCCGACCCGCGCGCGGTGCCGCCGCGCGCTGCCGGACCCTTCGTCGACGCCGCCACGGCCGAAGCCCTGCCGCGCCGCTATGTCGCGCTCGCCGTAACCGCGGGCGGATACCTCGTCGCGTGGTGGCGCAGCGCGCAGGGCGAAGGGGCCGAACGCTTCGATCTCGTCGCCGGTGGTCCGCCCGAGACATTCATGCCCGCCGAAGGAATGCCCGGCAGCGTCGCCGATCTCGCCGCGCGCGGTCCGGGCGGACTGTGGGCCCTGCTCGAGGGGAACGCCGGGCTGATCGCACTCGACGCCGATCTGCGTCCTTGCGCCGCCGGCGCGCCCGCCTTTGTCGAGGACCCGTTCCAGAGCGACGATCCGGCCGCGCCGCGCCGTCGTCATGCGCTGCCCTGGCAGGGCACCGCGCTCGCCCTGCCCGCCGGTCTTTCCGCGCGCCAATTGGTGCTGGCATGGGACGACGTTCCGGTGGCTCTGGCCGCCCGCGCCGATGGCTCGGTGGTGATCCTCGCCGCGAGGCAGGACGCATCCGGCTGGCAGGTGCTGCTCGACGGCGGGCAAGCCTGGCACATGGCCGGCGCGGCGCTGGCCGAAGGCGATCTGCAATCGATCTTCCTCGTCGATCCGGTCGGCAATCAGGCGCGCGAATTGCTGTTACGCCGGGGCGGCAACGGCGCGGTGATCCCGGACGGGCTGCAGACCACCACCTACCCGCTGCGTCGCTGCGGCGGCCGGGTGCTGGGCCTCGTGGCCGGGCGGATCAGCTATGACAGCGGGCCGGAGCCGCGACTGGTGCCGGTCGTCAAGCGGGTTCACCGCGCCTTTGCCCCGGCCTGCACTTTCGAAACCCCGGTCTACGATTCGCGGCTCGCCCAATGCCAGTGGGACAGGATCAGGATCGATGGCAGCATCCCCGCCGGCACCTCCGTCACCATCGAGGCGCGCTGCGGCGAGAGCGAGGCCGACCTGCGCGGCAGCGGCGCGCCGGGATGGATCGTGCAGCCGGTGCCCTATCTCAACGGTGACGGCGGAGAGCTGCCCGGCAAGCGCGCGATCGCGCAGCTCGGCACCGATCCGGCCGCGCGCGAGGGGTGCTGGGATCTGCTGCTGCAAGGCCAGCGCGGGCGCTTCTGCCAGCTGCGCATCACCCTTGCCGGCGACGGCCGCACCACGCCGCGCCTGCGCGCGCTGCGCCTGTGGTATCCGCGCTTTTCCTATTCCGAACGCTTCCTGCCCGCGCTCTACCGCGAAGAGCCGACCAGCGCCGATCTGCTCGAACGGTTCCTCGCCAATATGGAGGGGATCAACACCGGGATCGAGGACCGCATCGCCGCCGCGCAGGCGTGGTTCGATCCGCGCACCGTGCCCGAAGGCTTCCTCGAATGGCTGGCGAGCTGGCTCGATCTGGCACTCGATCCGGCGTGGAATGCCGCGCGCAAGCGACTGTTTCTGGCCAATGCCATGCGCTTCTTCGCCTGGCGCGGGACCGTGCCGGGGCTGGAACTGGCGCTGCGGATCGCCTTCGATGCCGATCTGGACGCGGCCGATTTCGCGCTGGGCGGGCCGCGCTGCCAGTGCCCCGGTCAGGTGCGGGTGGTCGAGACCTTCATGACCCGCCCGCCCTCGCGCCGCCATGTCCCGGCCATCACAGGAGGCGGCCCGGTGATCGGCACGCCGGAGGCGCAATGGACCCCGGCGGAGGGATCGCCCGGCCTGTGGCAGCGCCTCGCCGCTGCCGGCGGGACGGCGGGCACCGGACCCTTTCCGCTTACCCCGCCGACCGGCGATGAGGCCGCCATCTGGCAGGCCACCCTCGACGCGGCCTTCGGCTTCGTTCCCGCCGAGGGCGCGCAGGAGCGCGCAGCGTGGCACAGCCACCTCGCCGCCGCCGGTCTGCCCGCAGCCGAGCTTCCGCGCGATACCGCGCCATCCGGAGCACCGGGCGAGGAATGGGCGCGCTTTGTCGCCATCGCGCGCTATGCCCGGCAGCGCTGGCACGATTACCTCACCCGCCGCCATCACCGGATCGAGCGGCTCAACCAGGCCTGGCTCAGCGACTGGGCGAGCTTCGGCGAGATCCCCGTTCCGTCCGAGCTGCCTGGCTCCGGCGCGGCGCTCGCCGACTGGCTGGCCTTCGAAGGCAAGGTGCTGCCGCGCCACCGCACCGCCCACCGCTTTTCGGTGCTTCTGCCGCTGCGCACCGTATCGGAAGGCGGGGCGGTTCTCGATGACCGGATGGCGCTCGCCCGCCGCATAATTGAGGTCGAAAAACCTGCGCACACCGAATTCGACGTGCGCTTCTACTGGGCCATGAACCGGGTCGGAGAGGCCCGGCTGGGCCAGGACAGCGAGCTGGGCGCGGGCTCGCGCGCGCCCGAGCTGATCCCACCGGCGCTGCTCGGCAGCAGCTACATCGGTTCAAGCTTCGTGGCGGGCCCGCAAGGCTCGCCCCCCGGACGGGCACGGCTCGCATGCTGACCCCCTTTCAACCCCCTTCCCTTGGTGGAGAGACGCCATGACCTGCTGCACACCGTTCAGTCCTGCCGGAACCGCCGCAGTTCCCTCGCCCAGCCAGCACGTCAATTTCACCACCGGCATGGTGCTTGGGGTGGACGACTACCGCGCCGAGTTCGCCTATCACTCGGCGCGGGACCAGTGGATCATGCGCGAGGCGGGCGGCAGCGGGACGCTGGCCGGGCTGGAGGTCATGCCCCAGGCGGACGGAGCCAACGGCCCGCGCATCCGCGTAACTGCGGGCAGCGCCGCCGCGCCGAGCGGCCAGCTGATCTGCGTCGCGCGCGACCAGTGCGCCTCGCTCAATGCCTGGCTTGCCGACGCGACCGTGACCAAGCAGGTCGGCGCGATTGCCGCCCTGGGGGCCGATCCCGCCAAGACCCGACTCTCGCTGTGGCTGACGCTCTGCTACGTCGATTGCACCGCGCTCCCGGTGCCGATCCCCGGCCAGCCCTGCCGCAGCGAAGACGACCTGATGGCCAATTCGCGGGTGATGGATGATTACCGGCTGGCGCTGTCCTTCACCTCGCCGCTGCACACCGAGGCGCGCGCGCTGCGGCTGCTGCAGATCTACGAGAGCAGCTGGGTCATTGATGCGACAGCCCCCAACACCGCGGCGGCGCGCAAGGCGCTGGATGCGAAACTCGGCAAGCATCTGCGCGCGCTGTTCACCAGCGGCGACAGTTTCAGCGCCGCCGATCTCGCCCCTCCGACCCTCCATCCAGATCTGCGGCCCTTTCTTCGCCGCCGTCTGCGCCAGCTGTGGATCACCCGCGTCCGCCCGCTGGTCATGGCACAGAGCTGCGCTGCCGCCCCGCGCGGCGAGGATTGCGTTCTGCTCGCGCGGATCGTGCTGCCGGTGGTCAAGGCGGGCAGCCATTGGGAAGTCGATGACGGCGGAGCCCCGCTCGACGCGGTGCAGATCGACGAGGGCGAGCGGAGCTTCATCGAAAACCCCGCTCTGGCCGCGACCCTGTTCGGCACCGCGGCGGTGCCCGACCCGCTGCCCGGCAGCTTCGAAGTGGTCACCGGGGCCGGCAATCTCGGCACCGGTACGGCAGCCGCGCTGATCCGGCTCGGCGCCGATGGCGATGTCGTGATCCCGGCCGGGACGGCGGCCGGCGCCGGACGCTGGCTGTGGCTGCGCAGCCAGGGGCCGGGCAAGGTCACGCTGAAGGTCGCCGGCGGCGGCATGATCGCGGGCGAGGCCAGCCGCGACCTCGCTACCGGCGAGACGATCCTGCTGGTCGCCGACGGGGCCGGCCAATGGGCCTACGGCGCGGGAGGGCCGGTGTCGTGACCGCGCTTCTGCAACTCGGCCAGCCGGTCAGCGAAGGCGCGATCGAGACCGTCCGCTTCTTCAACGGCCGCCTGCTGAGCGGTGCCGATCTGACCCGTGAACAGCAGGCCCGCGCCGGACTGGACGCGCGGATCGCGCTGACCGGTGGCAGCGGCGTGGCCTACGGCCTGACGGTCGAACGGACCAGCGCCGACCTCGCCGAACCGCGCGCCAGCGTCACCGTGCGCGCGGGGGTGGGCGTGGCGCCCTCGGGCCTGGTGCTCGAACTGGCGGGCGACCAGCGCATCGCTCTGGTGCGCGAGGACAGCACCAGCTTTGCCGTGAACCAGCCCGGCACCTTCGGCCCCTGCGGCTCCGAGGCAGGCGGGGTCTATGTCGCGGGCGAGGGGCTCTATCTTCTCGCGGTCGCTCCCGCCCGGGTTTCGGCAGGGCGCGCGCAAGTCAACGGCCTGCCCGGCGACCCGTTGAGCTGCAACGCCGACCGCGATCTGGCCGGAGTTTCGTTCCGCCTGTTCGAAATTCCCCCGCACGCCTATGGCGGCATCTCCCCGACCGAAGCCTCGTTCCGCAACCGCATCGCCTATCGCTGCTTCGGCGCGCGCGTGCGCCAGCGCTGGGTGACGCACCTGCCCGGAAAGGTCGACAGCGGGGGATCGCTGGCGGATCACTTCGCGGCCTGCGGTCTGACCGACGACATGCTGCCGCTGGCGCTGGTCCATTTCACCGGCGCGCTGGACGTGACCTTCCTCGACATGTGGGCCGTCCGCCGGGAGCTGACCGTGCCCGACCGCGGCGACCCGCTCGCCAGCCTGACCGCTCCGGCGCGCGGTGCGGCAGGACGGGCGATGCTTGCGCAGTTTGCCGGCCATCTCGGCGAGCTTGCCGCCGCGCCGGGCGGGCTTGCCGGGGTGAGCGCGCGCACGCATTTCCCGCAATTGCCGCCCTGCGGGCTGCTGCCCGGTCTCGACGCCGGGACAGCCGGCGACTTCTTCGCCGGGATGACCTACCGCGGGCCGATCCACATCAACGCCGCGCAGCTTGAAGTGCTGATGCGCGAAAGCCTGACCGCGCCCGCGATCGACACCGCCGACGACGGCGTGGTGTGGGTCTATGCCGTCGCCGAGAACCTGATCGCGGCGGCCGGTGCCCTCGCCGATCCGGCGCGGCCCGACCCCTACCTGGTCTTTGCCCGCGGCGACCTCGGCTACCGCGGCGATGCCCGCTTCAACCTGCACCGCTGGAACTACGCCAACTTCGCGCTGGGCGGCAGCTGAGCCGCCCGAAAGGAGCCGACGATGACCGATATCGTGACCATTTCAGACGGCGCTTTGCTGCCGCCGATGTCGAAGCTGCTCGATCTGCTCGGTGCGCAGATGACCGAGCCGCAGCGCCAGGCGCTCTACCAGCAGCTTCTGCTGCTGCGCCCTCCCAACGTCGCGCCCGGCGATCTGATCCGCGCCGAAACCTTCAACCTGATGCTGAACGACATCAATGAACTGATGCTGCGCGTGGCGCGGCTGGAGGCGAATGCGGGCGGACCCTATATCGACCGGATCGAACCGGTCGGCGGGGTCTATGCGGCAGGCAGCAGGATCACGATCATCGGCCGCAACCTGAAGCCTTCCAACGCGGACACCAAGGTCAGCTTCGGCACCCGCGACATCTACGATTTCTTCCCGGAATCGACCGATACGCACATCGAGATGCCGGTGCCGATCGGCTTCACCACCCTGCCGGTGGACCTGATGGTCAAGGTCAGCACCGCCGGGATGGTGTCGAACGAATATCCGGTGCGGATCGTCGCGCCGAAGGTCACGCCGCAGGGCACGCTGGACGTGCGCTCGACCGGTGGCACGCTGGGGCAGATTATCGTCGGCAACACCTACACGGTGCAATGGCGGATCATCAGCCAGCTCAACGTCACCCGCGACATCGTGCTGGAAGCGGTCGTAACGGGGGTCGACGGCAGCACCGAGGGTGCGTGGACCGACAACATCTCGCTCTCGCAGAACGGCAGCTTCTCGCTCGCGCCGGGCGGTTCGCGCGATGTGGTGATGACCATCAAGGTGCCGGCAGGCGCCAAGAGCGCCGCGATCAGCCTCAAGGCCAGCACGACCGAGGACAACTTCGTCGACATCGGCACGCAGATACCTTTCGTGGTTGGGGACGACGCCGAAGTCTCGGACCCGCGGGCGAGCGTCAAGATGGCTGTCTTCGTCGCCACCACACCGCTGCGAGCCGGCGGGATCGTGATCGACGGGCAGACGATCCAGGGCTTCAAGATGCAGCCCGGCCAAACGGTGCAACTGCCGATGGAGCTTTCGGCCGGCGCTTCGGGGGGCGGGTTCTACACCTTCGAATGCACGGTCGAACCGGGAACGCCGGCAGGCGGCAACACGGCACAGACCGGCCGCTGGACTGTCGGCACATTCCCGCCCGGACGAACATCCGTCGCCGCCAACCAGACCCAGCCCTTCTCCGTCCCGCTGACCAGTTCGGGCCTCGCCGACACCACCACGGTTTCGTGGCTGGTGATCAAGGCGCGGCACTTTGCCGCCGCCAGCGGCGGGACTTCCGACTTCACCAGTTTCACGCGGATCCCGATCGTCGGCAAGGCGTGACCAACCTCAAAGGAGCCAAACCATGAGCAATACTATCGTCTTCAACCCTTTCGATCCGGTCACCGGCCGCCCCACCGTCGACGGTTTTGTGCTCGCCGATATCGGCGTGATTACTCCCGAGGCCGAGCCCGGCTATGTCAACGGCGCGCGTGTCGAGATCGGCAGCAGCGGATTGTCGCCGGTGGTGATCAACGCCGTGCAGGACGGCGATACGCTGGTCATCGGCGTGCTGTGCCGCGGTGACAGCAGCTTCGACAGCCTCGATATGGTGATGCTCGCCTTTCGCAATGCGGCAGGCCAGCAGCGCCGGATCGACATTCGCCCCAACTGGGGTGACGAACCCGATCCCATGACTGCGGCGGCGGTGGCAGAGACGGGATATGGCGCCGCCAACCCCGATCCGGCCAATCCCGGCACGCATCTCGTCGAGGCCCCCTCCCCGTTCGGGTTCGACATCCGTACCAACAAACCGGCGCATATCGGGCCGACGTTCTATCAGCGCTCCGGCCCGTCCGGCAATTGGAGCAACGCCAGCGCGCCGACCGGCTTCGATTGCAAGGTGCGATCGTGGCGTCCGCTTGTCACGGCGGACTCGCCGACCGAGATCGCCTGGAGCCTCGAGGTGCGGGTTCCCGTCGGCGTTGCCAGCGGCGGCGCGGGCTGGATCGACCTCGGCGACGACTTCGGCCTGTTCATCGACGTCTTCCGCGCCTTGCGTTACCTCGACGAGGGCGATCCGCTGTTCGGCTGGAGCCAGTACATCTTTCCTGCGACCGCACCGGTACTGGAGGGCATCATTGACCTCACGACCGACATTCCCGCCGCCAGCTTCGGGCGCGGGCTGAAAGGTGCAATGGTGTCGCAAGGTCAGGGTGTGCGGATCAAGGGCGGTTCGATGGGGATCGGCTGCCGCCAGGCGGGCAGCGCCGTCTTGCAGAACACGATCAGCAAGACCGTCGACAACACGATCGTCGCCCAGCTGGAAAATACCGGACCCTTGGCATCGGGGGTGACGGCGGAGGTCCGGATGGCCAACTGGGGCCTCGGCCCGCCGCAGTTCAATGCCTGGGCTCTGGCAGCAGGCTGCACCAATCCTTCCCCCCCCGTGACGGTGGCAGCAGGAACACCCGGATCGCCCGGAGCGATGGTCGAAACGCTCAATGCCTGGCCCGCGGCCACGGTCCCGGTCGACTACCAGATGAGGCCGCACCAATGCATGTGGGTGCAACTCAAGGGCGCAGGCGTGGTATTCACCCAGAGCTCGGCGCGGCGGAACATGGATTTCGTCAATTTCTCGTCAGAGGAACGTCCGGCCGAGATATCGGCGGTGGGCTATTCCAAGCCCGGTGACGGCAGCGACACCCAGGAATTCCTGCTGCGGACCCGCTGCCGCAAGATCGTCGTCTCGGAATTGATCGGCGCGAAGGATCACGGTGAGGAGACCGTGACGATCATTGGCGGCGCGCTCCAGAACGCGATCGAGAATGACAAGCTCCGGCGCGACCAGATCGACGCCCCCCGCACCCATGTCGCGGTCGCCGACTCGGGGCGACGCGGTGTCGACATGTATAAGGATTCGGTGGTCTATCTGTGGATCACCGAAGGGCTGCGCCGCACCCACCAGATGATGGAGCTGGACGGGGTCAAGGGCGAGATCTGGGACCCCAGCCCCGGCGATTTCTCGCTCGCAGCCTATCACAACGGGGTCGATGATCCGATGGGATGGCAGATGTCGGGCGGAGGCCTGATCCAGCGCGGCAAGGGCGTTTACGGGATCAAGGTCAAGGACGGAAAGACCGCGACCATCAACGTCAAGGTCGGTGCCGGACCCGAGATCCGCCCGGGCGACACGTCGGATCTGCCGCGCAAGTTCCCTGACGGCGATGGCGGGGCGAACGGCGGCGGCACGGGACAGGATCCGAAGCCGGACGGCAAGCCCGACGGCTGCAGCCTTCAGGCTCTGCTGCTGGTTGTGATCCCTGCCGCGATCTACGCCGTCGGCAGCATGATCGCCTGAGGCCGGCGTGTCCGCCTTCCCCGCTCTCACCCTCCAGCACGCGCGTGCCGGCGCTCCCTTCGCGACGAAGGGGTCGCTGGCCGCGGCGCTTGGATGGTGGAGCGAGGGACCGGGCCATGCGGACGAATGGCTGCTGGTGCCGCGTTTGCAGCTCGCCATGCCGCGCGCCGCGCAATCCTCGCCCGGGGCGCTCGCCCGCCGCCTCGATCATGCGCTGGCGGCGGTGCGAGCCGGTGCCACCGTCGATCCCGCGCCGGGGACCGCGCCAAGGGGTGCGCTGCGCTTCACCCGGCGCGAGCGGTGGCTGGCGTGGCTGGCGGTGCGGCTGGCATCGCCCGAACACATCCTTGCGGCAGACTGCGCCCCCCTGCCCGAACCTCCCCAAGCGATGCGCGCTGCGCTCCGCAAGGCGGTGGCCGTCGATCCGCTGGTCTTGCCGGCTGTCACCCGGGCGCTGGTTGCAGCGGGCACATTTCCGGCCTGGGCGGCAAGCTGGACCGACTCCGATACCGCCGCGATCGAAGCCGCGCTGACGACCCATTTCGCGGTGCCGCCGGATGTGCTGGCACGTGTCGCGGCAGAACCCGTCGCGGAGATTGCGCCACTCCCGGCGCACGCCACGCCGCAAGGTCGCGGCGGACCAAGGGAGCATGACGGCCGGTCCGAGGCCACCGCTGCGATCATCCGGATACTCGGTCCGGTGTTGCCCTATCGGGTCCTGCACTCCTCCGCGCCGCGCCACGCGACGCTGGCGCTGCTGGTGGCGGCGATCGCCGCGAAACCGGCGATGGCCTCGCGGATTGTGCAGGCCTTGGCAGAGGTGCCCCCCGCGTCGACCGCGAGCACCGCTCCGCTCCCTCGGGAGCGCGTTGCCCCGATACCTCGTGGCGGGAGCGCGAGGGCAATGGTCGCCAAGCGTCCTTACTGGCGCGGCACCGCGCTCGCCCCGCGAGAGGCCCCCTCGCAGCCTATGGCACGTTACGCCGAACGCGGCCGCGCGCGCAGAGAGTCGATCCTCGCAAGATCACCAGAAGGAGAGGTCGCCCACCGCTCTGCCGGTCGCGGCGAACCTGACCCGCAGGCGGCACCGCGTCTGTCTGCCGCGCGCCTGCCGCTGCCCGCTTGCGAGACCCGCTTCGGCGGCCTGCTGTTTCTCCTCAACGCCTTCACCGTGCTCGGGCTCTATCCCGATTTCACGCGACCGCTCGACCCACGGATCGCGCCGTCGCCCTGCTGGTTGCTCGAACGGATCGGCATGGCATGGTTCGGGCGGCGCTTCGCCCGCGATCCCCTGCGCGCCTGGCTCGCGCAACGCGCGGTCGGAGGCGATCTGCCGGGCAGCTGGCAGACCGACCCCACCTGGGACGGACCTGCGCTGCGTCCCCTGCGCTTCCGATATGGCGGCTACGCCTGCGCGTGGGACCGGCGCGGGTTTATCGCCAGCATCGCGCCGCTGCGTATGCGCGACCGGCAGCTCCGGCGCCCACCGGTCCGCGCTGTCCGGGCCTTGCGCGCCCTGCCGCTGGAAACGCAGGCGTGGCTCACAGGGCTGCTCTCCTATCTCGACTGGCGGCTCGCCGGGTCCGCGGTCAGACGGCGCGATCTGTGTCTGGCGGGAACACTGGTTTCAAGCGAGGACGCTGACGAAGTGACGCTGCGTATCTCGCTGGCGCAACTTCCCATCGCCCTGCGCCTTTCCGGGCTCGACCGCGATCCCGGCTGGATTCCCGCCGAAGGGTGCAATGTCAGGTTCGAATTCACATGACCCTCAGACCCGCAGATCAATTCCGTTTCGAGGTGCTGGCCTGCACCACCCGCCTGCTCGAGGCGATGGCACCGGAGCAACGCGCCGCGCTCGTCGCCGCCCTGCCGGGGCTGACATTTTACGAGGCCGAAGCGCGCCGGCGCTGGCCCGCCGCAGCGATGCGCGAGATCGAGCTTGCAGCGATCGCGCTCGCCCATCCCGGCTGGCCGTTGCAAAGGCTGGACAGTCTCGACCTTGGCTCTCTCGGCCGCCTGATCCCGCAGCTTCTGCTGATGGCCGAGGAAGATACCGACCTTGCCCAGCTGTTCGAGCCCGAGGGCGGTTTCGTTTCGCTGGGCGGCCTGCTGGCGGCGGTGCGCCTGCTCGACCAGCAGGCCGACGCCGTCGATCTGCTGGTCGCGCTCGACGAGCTGGAAGCGCGCGGATTGATCGTGTCGGTCGATCCGCAGGCGATGCGCAACCGGCGCCGCTACCGCGTCGAACCGCTGGTAGCGGCGGCGCTGCTCGGCCTGCGGCCACGGTCGGAGAGCCTGCGACTGGTCGCGGCGGATGACCTGCCCGATCCCGCAAAGTGGCTGCCGCATCGCGAGGGCGATCCGCTGCCGGCAGCGATGGGGCGCCAATGGGCCGCGGCGCAGAATTGCGCGGTCGTTATCAAGGGGCCGGGCCGCAATGGCCGCAAGACCTGGGCGGCGATGGCTGCGCGCGCCGCGGGAAAGCCGCTGCTGGTCGCCGATCCAGCGATGCTCGGCGATCCGCAGCGCTGGAGGGTCGCATCGGCGCTCGCCTGGCTGCACGACGCGGTGCTGCTCGCCGAGATCGACACGGCGCCGGGCGAGATGACGGAGGTCCGCGAACCGGCCTGCGGTGCGATCAATCTCGCGCTGGTGTGCACCCGGAGCGGCGCCGTGCGTCTGCCGTCCGGCCTGGCGGGCTCGACGGTGACGCTCGGACTTCCGTCACCGGCTGCACGGATGCAGCATTGGCAAGCATCCAGCCTGACCGACGGCCTGCCCGACCTTGACCGGATCGTCCTGACGACAGGCAACATCCGCCGCGCGGGCCGCGATGCGCTCGCCGCCGCCAAGCTCGCCGGACGCACCGCTCCCGCGCCGGAGGATCTGCGCGCCGCGCTGCGCGGGCTGCGCGATGCGCGACTGGAAACGCTCGCCACCCTGCTCGATGCCTCGCAAGACCCCGATCCGCTGTTTCTGGATCACGAAAGCGAGGCGGAGTTCTTCGCGCTCGTCAGCCGCTGCCGTCACCGCGAGGCGCTGGGCGGGGACAACGAAGGGGTGCGCGCGCTGCTCAGCGGCCCCAGCGGCACCGGCAAGACGCTGGCTGCCCGCCACGTGGCCCGCGCGCTCGACAAGGACGTCTACCGCATCGACCTCGCCGCGACGGTCAACAAGTATATCGGGGAGACCGAAAAGGCGCTGGAACGCGCGCTATCGGCCGCCGAGGAGCTCGATGTCGTGTTGCTGCTCGACGAAGGCGACGCGCTGATGGCGAAGCGCACCGATGTGACCAGTTCGAATGATCGCTACGCCAATCTCGAAACCAATTTCCTGCTGCAGCGGATCGAGAGCTTCCGCGGCATCATTCTCGTCACCAGCAACGATGCCGACCGGATCGACCGCGCCTTTGCCCGGCGCATGGATGCGGTGATCGGCTTCGCCCAGCCGGACGAGGTGAGGCGGCTGGAAATCCTGCAACGGCAGCTGGGAGAAGGCCATATGGCCAGCCCCGCCCTTCTGGACGAGATCGCCTGCCGCTGCGCCCTGAGTGGCGGACAGTTGCGCAACGTCGCGCAGCACGCGCGCCTGCTCGCGCTCGATGCGGGGCGTGCGATCGGCGATGGCGAGCTGCGTGCGGCAATCGGCCGCGAATATCGCAAGCTTGGCGCCGATTGTCCGCTGCGCCGGCCGCTGGCCGCCGTGGGCTGATATGGCGAGCGCCGCTCCCCCCGTCCAGGAGCGCCGCCCGGCCGCTGCCGATACCCCGCCGCTGCAACTCAAGGCCGTCGCGACCGACACCGGCACCGCGCGCCCGGTCGTCCGCGCCAGCCTGTCCGCGACGCCGCAGGCCAAGCGCTTCGTCTCCTCCCCCGGCGATCCGGCCGAACGCGAGGCCGACCGGGTGGCAAAGCAGGTCATGGAGATGCCTGCCCCGGCCGTGACCGCGCGCGGCGAGCGAAGCGCGCAAAGGGTCGCCGCGAGGCCGCTGCCGGTTCTGCCGCGCGCGCCCTCGCCGAGCGGCCCGGACAGCGCGGTCGCGGCCAAGGTCCGCGCGGCCGCGACCGGAGGCGCACAGCTCTCGCGCAAGACCCGCGCCTTTCTCGAACCCCGCTTCCGCGCCGATTTTTCGGGCGTGATGATCCACACCGATGCGATGGCCGCGCGGCTCGCCAACGAACTCGGCGCGCGCGCCTTCACCTATGGCCGCCACATCTTCTTCGCCGCAGGGCAATACAATCCCGACACCCGCGACGGGCTGGAGCTGCTCGCCCACGAGCTGACCCACACGATCCAGCAATGCGAGACGATCCAGCGCAAGGAGGCCGATCCGGCCGAGGCACCGCGCGTCTCCGAACGCACCGGGCGACAGGCCAGCCGCCTCGGCATTTCCGACGCGCTCGACTATTTCGCCGATGCCGCCAACGCGATCCCCGGCTACCGGATGTTCACGATCCTGATCGGCGTGAACCCGATCAACATGAGCGCGGTCGAGGCCAGCGCCGCCAATATCCTGCGCGCGATCGTCGAGTTCCTGCCGGGCGGCAACATCATCACCCGGGTGCTCGACAGCTACGGCATCTTCGACAAGGTCGGCAGCTGGATCGAAGGGCAGCTCAAGTCACTGGGCATAACCGGCGCGGCCATCCGGGCGGCGATCGACCGGTTCCTCGACTCGCTCGGCTGGCGCGACATCTTCAGTCTGGGCAGCGTGTGGAACAGGGCCAAGGCGATCTTCACCGATCCGATCAGCCGGATCCTTGCCTTTGCCAGAGGGCTGTTTTCGAAGATCCTCGAAATGGTCCAGGAAGCGGTGCTCAAGCCGCTCGCCGCATTGGCCGCGCAAACGCCGTTCTATACCCTGCTCAAGGCCGTGCTGGGCAAGGACCCGGTGACCGGCGAGAAGTTCGAAGGCGGCGCCGCCGAGGTGATCGGCGGGTTCATGACGATGATCGGCCAGCAGGAGCTGTGGCAGAACATCCAGCGCGCCAACGCCATTCCGCGCGCCTTTGCCTGGTTCAAGACCGCGATGAAGGGTCTGGTGGGCCTCGTCAGCAGCATCCCGACGCGCTTCATCGACGGGCTGAAGAGCCTCGAGATCATGGACTTTGTGGTCCTTCCCCGCGCCTTCGCGAAGATCGGTTCGGTGATCGGCAGCTTCCTTGCGGATTTCGGCAGCTGGGCGCTGGGAACCGTGATCGACCTGCTCAAGATCATCGTCGAGGTCGTGGCGCCGGCCGTCCTGCCCTACATTGCGAAGGCGGCGGGCGCGTTCAACACGATCCTGCGCAATCCCATCGGCTTCGTCGGCAATCTGGTGAAGGCCGCGATGCAGGGCTTCCGCCAGTTCGCAAGCAATTTCCTCACCCACCTGCAGGCGTCGCTGGTCGGCTGGCTGACGGGGGCCATGGCGGGGGCGAACATCTACATTCCGCAGGGGCTGAACCTGCGCGAGATCCTCAAGTTCGTGCTTTCGATCCTCGGCCTGACCTGGGCGAACATCCGCGCCAAGCTGGTGCGTGCGACCAACGAGACCACCGTGGTCGCGCTCGAAACCGGCTTCGACATCGTGCGCACGCTTGTCACCGAAGGCCCGGCGGCTGCATGGCAGAAGATCATCGAGGTCATCGGCAATCTCAAGCAGATGGCGATCGATGCGATCATGGACTTCGTGAAGAGCCGCGTGGTGCAGGCGGCGGTCACGCGGCTGCTGTCGATGCTCTCGCCCGCGGGCGCCTTCATCCAGGCGATCATCGCGATCTACAACACGATCATGTTCTTCGTCGAACGGCTGCGCCAGATCGCGGCGGTGGCGGCGAGCTTCATCGATTCCATCGCCGCGATCGCATCGGGCAGCCTCGGCGCGGCGGCCAACCGGGTCGAGACCACGATGGCGGGGCTGCTGACGCTGGTGATCAGCTTCCTCGCCCGCATCGCGGGGCTGGGTCGGGTGTCCGACGCAGTCACCAACCTCATCAACCGCATCCGCGCACCGATCGACCGGGCTCTGGACGCGGTGGTGAACTGGATCGTGACCCAGGCACGGCGGTTGGGGCGGTTCCTGCTGCAGGCCGGCACGCCAGCCGATCCCAACGCGCGGTTGCGGTTGGCTATAAGGGATGCACGGCTCATTGCTCGGGGCTTGGGCAATAGGATTTCAAGGTCAGTACTTGAGACCGGCATCGCTATTCTTAGGACGCGTTACGGTCTTTCGGCGCTGAGGGTCACCGAGCGAAATGGACGCTACCTCGTTTTCGCATCGATCAACCCCATGATTGAAGAGGAAGTTGCTCAAGCATTGAGCGGCACTTCGGTTGATGTCGAACGGCTAATCGATCAAGTTGCCGGTGACTTGATGTCGGATCCGCGGGTGGTGCGGGAACGTGAGAGGGTTCTGAGAGCGCACCAAGGTCCGGCGGGCATGGCAGCGGCGGGAAACCGGGGGAGCGATACGGTAATCCCGACAATTGCAGTCGGGCCCGGCCCGGGCATGCTTGGGGCGGCAGCAGCGTTGCAGGACGCAAATCGACCTGCGCGCTTCAGCTTCCAGACCAACTCGCCACATGAGTTTATGGCAATGCCGTTCAGGGCCGGCGTGTCGGGCGAGATGCAGTCGACGCCGGGCCCCGGCGGCGTGATCGTCGGCCGCGGTCAGGAAAATGGCGCACGCGTGTCGGTCAGCTACCCGGCTCTGGTCCAGCGCTTTAGGGAGATCGCAAATGCCCAGACTCCGCCGATCGGAGACCGCCAGATGGCTTCGATCCTCGTCGGCTATCTACGTTCCGGAGCTATGCCGCGACCATTCGATCAAGGAAATAACGCTCTTTTCCTCGCGGAAATGGGCCGTGTTGTGGGATCAGTCGAGGTAGCCCGTAGCCAAAGCGCGGCAGTCGAGTTGGCGATGATCACTCGCCTTGTGCAGACGGGTACCCTGACCATCGATCAAGCCTTCGCGCGCGAATCGCAGGTCAACCCGATGACTATGACAGGCGCGCCCGCAGCTGCGCGCGCACGGCAGAATGAATTGCTAGGCTCGGCAGCCCGGCCCGGGGGCGAAGCTGGCACAAGGGTAGATCAGTTCGTAACAAGGCGACGGCAGTTAATTATTGCGTTCGCGATGCAAGAGATTCGAAGTCGCCGTCTTACATTTGCAACGCCAGCGGATGTCCAAGCTTGGGCAAGAACTGGATTGGTGGAGATTATCCGCGCACGAGCCGAAGAACTCTTCGGTCTGCGCGACCTTCCGAACTGACCCCAACATATGGAGGCCATTCGAGCCTTCAGCTATATCTCTGTCGGCAGTGAGGCTAGTCTGAGACCCGATTGTGCCGCTTCACCATGAAGGCTACGCTAGGCACATGCTCGGTGATCCTCTCCCGCCCATGACCCGTTGGCGCCTGTCCGCCCCCGTCGACGACATCCGCGAGGCGTTGCTCGCGCTCCCCGCGCTGCCCGACCGGTTCGCCATTGCCACACTCGTTGAGGTCGACGGCTCGGCGCCGCGCGATGTAGGGGCGCAGATGCTCATCACTGCGGACGAGCATTGGGGGTTTCTGTCGGGCGGGTGCATCGAGGATGACGTCGCGCGCCACGGCCGCGAGGTGCTGTCAGCGGACGCGCCGCGCACCTTGCGCTATGGCGAGGGCAGCCCGTGGATCGACATCAGGCTCGCCTGCGGATCGGGGATCACGGTGCTGGTCGAGCCGGTCGCGGCCGACGAACCCGCAGTCGCGGCGCTGCTGGAGGCATGGCGCACCCGCACCCCGCTGCTCTTCTCGAGCGATGGCACCACCCGCCGCGCCGAAGCCGCAGGCGAGGCGCCCGCGCACGACGCTTGGGACGGCACCACCTACACCCGCCTCTTCACCCCGCCCTTGCGGCTGGTGCTGATCGGCGATGATGGCGCGACGCTCAGCGCGGCGTCGCTGGGGCTGGCGATGGGCTGGGATGTCGCGCTGATCACCCCGGGCGGGCCCGAGTCCGCGCCGATTGACGCCATCGCCTATCACCGCAGCGATCCCGCTGCCGCGCTCGCCGCCATCGCACCCGACCCGTGGACCGCTGTCGCGGTGCTCTCGCACGACCGCGAGGATGACGAGCGCGGGCTGGCCGCAGCCTTGCAAAGCAAGGCCTTCTATGTCGGCGCGGTCGGCGCACGGGTGCGGCTCGACCAGCGCCTCGCCAAGCTGCGCGGCCACGGGGTCGACGAGAAGGCCCTAGCGCGGCTCCATGCCCCCATCGGGCTCTACGGCTTCGGCAAGGCCCCGCGCGAGGTGGCGCTGTCGCTGGTGGCCGAGGTCGCGCAAGGGTTCCACGCGGCGACGGCGGCGGCGAGGTCTTCTGGGGTGTCGATGTCGAGCAGCACGCCCCTGTCGGCGGTTTCGAGGTAGGCGACCGCCTCGGGCCGCGCCTTGAGCAGCGCGGTCGCTCCGGCATCGCCCTCCAGCTTCATGAGGTCGGCGAAGGCCGCGCGGGTGAAGGCAACCGGATGCCCCGGCTTGCCCTCGCAGCGGGGCCGAGCGGCATAGCCAGCCGCCTGCGCCGCTTCCACCAGCGCGCCGCAGAGCCCCACTGGCACGAGCGGCATGTCGCCGAGGAAGACGCAGACGCCGCAAGTCCCGGACGATAGCCCGGCAATGCCGGTGCACAGCGTTGCAGCCATGCCCTCGGCCCACGCGGGAGCGTGGACGATACGGCAGGCGAGCCCGTCCAGCGCGGCGCGTACCGGAGCGTCATCCGCTCCCGTAACGACAAGCACCTCGGCAAAGCCTGCGTCGCAAACCCGCTCGGCCACCCGCCGGATCACCGGCGCGCCGCCGAGGTCGGCCAGTAGCTTGCCCCCCCGTTCTTTGACCCCGAAGCGCCGCCCCGCCCCTCCGGCGAGGATCAGCGCCGACCAGCGGGAAACGCTCAAGCCTTGGCTTGCGTCAGGATCGGCAGGTTGCGGATGCGCTTGCCGGTAAGCGACGCCAGCGCATTCGCCAGCGCCGGGGTCGCGGGCGGCAGGCCCGGTTCGCCGATCCCGCCGGTCTTCGCCCCGCTGTCGGCGAAGTGCACGTCGACCGCCGGGGGTGCGTCCGCCAGCTTGAGGATCGGGTAGTCCGAGAAATTGCTCTCCACCACCGCGCCCTTGTCGAGCGTCACCGCCTCACCGATGCCGGACGAGAGCCCCATGATGAGGCCGCCCATGATCTGCGCCTCGGCATTGAGGGGGTTCACCGTCGTCCCGCAATCGACCACCGCGAAGGCGCGGACCACCTTGGGGCTGCCATCTTCCTTCAGCGTCGCCTCGACCACCTCGGCGACGATCGTGTCGAAGCTCTCGACGATGGCGATGCCCCGGCCCACGCCTTCGGGCAGCGGCGTGCCCCAGCCCGCGCGCTTGGCGACTTCATCGAGCACCTTCTGGTGCCGCGAGCCTTCAGCGAGGTGCTTGCGCCGGAACTGGTAGGGGTCCGCCCCCGCCGCCAGCGCCAGCTCGTCCATGAAGCTTTCGGTGTAGAACCCGAGCTGGGTCGCGTTGACCGAGCGCCACGGTCCGTCGATCTGGTTCGACTGGTAGGCGAAATGCCGCCGCGATGTCGCGGGCAGATTGTAGATGAAGGGCACCTCGCCCTCCGCATTACCGCTCTGCGCGTAATCGATCCGCATTGCGGTGATCGCCCCGTCCTTCAATGAAGCCGAAAGCTTCGCCGAGGATTGCGGGCGGTAGGAGCCGTGGCGCACTTCCTCCTCGCGGCTCCACACCAGCTTGACCGGATAGGGCACCTGTTTGGCGATGATCGCGATCTGGTCGATGATCTCGACGATGTCGGGGAAGCGCCGGCCGAAGCCGCCGCCCATGATCATGGGGACGAATTCGACCTGGTCGACCTCGAGCCCCGCGGCCTTGGCCGCCTTGACGCGGGTGGAGAGCGGGTCCTGCAAGCCGCCCCAGATGGTGAGCTTGCCGTCCTTGAAATGGCCGGTGAGCGCGAAGGGCTCCATCATCGCGTGGTGGAGGAAGGGGACGCGGTATTCGGCCTCGACCAGCTTGGCGCCGGTGGCCTTGAAGGCGCCGTCGACATCGCCCTCGCCCGCTTCGTTGTCGGGCTTGCCGCCCGCCATCAGCTTCCCTTGCGCGGCATAGACCGCCGGGGTGTTGACCGCCGCATGGCCGCCGTCGGAGAACTTGGGCGAGAGGGCCTGCAAACCCTTGGTCGCGGGCCAGTAACCCTTGCCGATCACCACCACGGCGTCGGGCAGCTTGATCACCTTCTCGACGCCCTTGACGGCAAGCGCCGGGGCCTCGTCGACGCTTTCCAGCTTGCCGCCGCGCACGGGGGCCGCCGCAATGGTGGCGACGCGCATCTCGGGGAGCGTGAAGTCGATCCCGTAGACCGCCGAGCCATCGACCTTGGCGGGGATGTCGCGGCGCGGAACGCCGGTGCCGATCAGTTTCCACTGTTCGCGGGTCTTGAGCACCGGATCGCTGGCGAGCGACCGCTCAGCCGCGCCTGCGGCCAGCTCGCCATAGCGCAGCGACTTGCCGGACTTGGCGTGGGTGACCTTGCTGTCGGCGGTGGTCAGTTCGCTCTCGGGAACGCCCAGCCGGTCGACCGCTTCGGCGATCAGCGCCGCGCGCACCGCCGCGCCGGTGCGGCGCATCGCGATCTCGCCGGTGAAGCGGATCGCGGAAGAGCCGCCGGTGATCATCAGCGGCATCGAGCGCGCCATCATCCCGATCACCGCATCGGGGATCAGCCCGGCAGCAAAGTCTCCCGCCATCGTCGGCAGGAAGCCCTTGGCGAGCGCGGCATTGGCGAAAGCGAGGTCGGCCGGGGCCTGCTCGATCCTGACCTTTTCCCAGTCCGCGTCCAGCTCGTCAGCCAGCATCTGGCCGAGCGCGGTGTGCGAGCCCTGCCCGAAGTCGATATGGGGCGAATAGACCGTGACCGTGTCGTCCTCGCCGATGGTCATGATGCTGCCGAAGGCGGGCTTGCCCTCGCCGCCGATCATGGCGTTGCCCTTGGCCTTGACGCTGCTGTCGGTCCACCACACGCCGAAGATGCCGCCGCCCACGACCAGCGCGGAGCCGGCGAGGAAGATGCGGCGCTTGATGCCCTTGCGCTTGGGCTTGGGCGCCGGAGCTGCGGTTTCGGGGAGGTCGATGTCGGGGGTCGGATTGTCGGCCATCACGCGGCTCCCTGTTCGGCCGCAGCGGCGGCACCGGTGGCAGCAAGGATCGCCTTGCGGATGCGCGGATAGGTGCCGCAGCGGCAGATATTGGTCATCGCCTCGTCGATCTGCGCGTCGGTCGGCGTGCCGACCTGCTCGATCAGCGCCACGGCGGCCATGATCTGGCCCGACTGGCAGTAGCCGCATTGCGGCACCTGCGCGTCGATCCACGCCTGCTGGGCCTTGTGGAGCACGCCATCGGCGCTCTTGAGCCCCTCGATGGTGGTCACGGATTTGCCGGCGACCTCGCTCACCGGCACGCTGCACGAACGGGTGAGGTTGCCGTCGACATGCACCGAGCACGCCCCGCAGGCCGCGATGCCGCAGCCGAACTTGGTGCCGGTGAGGCCGAGATCGTCACGCAGCGCCCACAGCAGCGGCGTGTCGGCATCGGCCTCTACGCTCACGGGCTTGCCGTTTACAGAAAATGCGATTGCCACAGGCGGCACTCCCCATGTTTTGGATTTGGGTTGTGTATAGCAACGCGAAGCCCCCCTCGCCAAACGGAAAGACACGGGCGCAAGGCAGGCTCGGGCAAATGACGCAGACTTGCGATGCGCGGGCGCGCTTCGTAAGCGCTGGGGGACCGAGGAGAGGAAGTCCGATGCCCCACACCATTCCCACCCCGCCCCGCATGCGCTCGTGGCTGTTCGCGCCCGGCGACAGCGAGAAGAAGATGGGGAAGGCCGAAGGCGGCAACGCGGATATCGTGTTGCTCGACCTCGAGGATTCGGTCGCGCCCGAGAACAAGCCCGCCGCGCGCCAGATGGTCGCCGCGCAGATCGCGGCCTCGGTCAACAAGGCGCGGCTGTGGGTGCGGATCAATCCGGTCGCGGGGAACGAATGCATCGCCGATCTCGCCGCGATCATGCCTGCGCGCCCCGGCGGGGTGTTTCTGCCCAAGGCCGAAGGGGCGGCGGACGTGACGCAGCTTCATCACTATCTGACCGCGCTCGAAGCCGCAAACGGCATCCCCCTCGGCCGCACTCTCATCGCCGCTCTCGTCACCGAGACCGCCGCGGCGATGTTCCACACCGGCGACTATGCGGGCGATTACCCCGGCAAGGCGCGGCTGGTTGCGATGAGCTGGGGGGCGGAGGACCTCTCCTCGGCGCTCGGCGCGCGCGAGCAGCGGGGGCCGGACGGCGAGTATTCGCACACCTACGAGATGGCGCGCAGCCTGTGCCTAATCGGCGCGGCGGCGGCGGGGGTGGCGGCGATCGAGACGGTGCAACCCGAGTTCCGCGATCTCGAGGCGCTGGCGGCGCGCGCGCGGCGGGTGCGCGCGCAGGGTTTCGGCGGGATGCTCGCGATCCATCCCGCGCAGGTCGATCCGATCAACGCAGCCTTCACCCCCAGCGCAGAGGAACTCGCCCACGCCCGCGCTGTGGTGCAGGCCTTTGCCGACCACCCCGGCGCAGGCGTGGTGGCATTGGATGGCGCGATGCTCGACCGCCCGCATCTGGCGCTGGCGCAGCGCCTGCTCGCCGAGGCGGGCGTGCAGTAGGTTAAATCATTTTCCTACTCTAACCTATTTGGTTATTTGGTTGCGCGACTCACTCGAAAGGAGCGCGCGCCATGGCCCTACTCGACGTCCTCATCGGACCCATCGCCTCGATCATCGACAAGATCATCCCGGATAAGGAGGCGCAGGCCAAGGCCAAGCTCGAACTGATCGCGTTGCAGGGCACGCAGGAAATGCAGATGCTCGAAACACAGCTCAAGGCGATCGTCGCCGAGGCCAATTCGAGCGATCCGTGGACCAGCCGCGCCCGGCCGAGCTTTCTCTACGTGATGTATGTGCTGCTGCTCGCATCGCTGCCGATGGGGGTTCTTTCGGCTTTCAATCCCGCCGCCGCGCACGAGATCGCGGCGGGGATGAACGCCTATCTCGCGGGGCTGCCCGAGCCGCTCTACGCCCTCTTCGGCACTGGCTACCTCGGCTACACCGCCGCGCGCCAGTGGGGGAAGGTCAAGGGCGTGGACAAGTAGGCGCGGGCTCAATCGAACAGCGCGTGGCCGCCGAAATGGGCGATTGCCGCCATTGCATCGTCGAAGCGCCCGTCGGTGCCGACCAGATTGATCGCGATGTCGCCGCCGGTCAGCATCCGGTTGGCGCGCGAGAGCTTCGCGGCGATCCCGCGGCCGGGGTATGCCTCGGGCCGGCGCAGGTGGAGGATGATGTTCTTCTGGCTCTGGTAGGACCAGACCGACACGCGCCGGATTTCGGACCAGGGGATGGTGGCATCCGACCATTGCGCCACCTTGATGCCCGCCCTGCCGATCTCGACCTGTGCCGCATCGTCGAAGAAGCGCCTGGCGATGACCAGCAGGCACATCCCGAAGAAGATCACGCAGAGCCAGCCCACATAGGGCACAAGCTCAGGCGAAATGCGGCGCGACCCGCTGCTCGGGTCTGGCCCCTCGCCGAGAACGCCCGCCATCCACAGCCCCCCCACAACGAAGCCGAGTGCGGCCAGCAGCAGCAAGCCCATGCGCCAGCGTGAATGGTGTGCGCGGAATTCTTTCATGGCTGCTTTGCCTAACCACATCTGCGGTGCAGGCAAGATGCGACCACGCGCGCACGCCCTTCCCCGCCCCGCCCCTTCCCGCTAAGCGACCGCCATGAGCAACCTCGTCTACGTCCTCAACGGCCCCAACCTCAATCTCCTCGGCACGCGCGAGCCGGAAATCTACGGCACCACCACGCTCGATGACATCGCCGGGATGCTCGAAGACCGCGCGCGCGAGCTCGGGCTCGAAATCGAGATGCGGCAGACCAACCACGAAGGGATGCTGGTCGACTGGCTGCACGAGGCGCAGGCGGAAGGCGCGCGGGCCGTGTTGCTCAATGCGGCGGCCTATACCCACACCTCGGTGGCGCTGCTCGATGCGATCAAGGCGATCCGCACGCCGGTGATCGAGGTGCACCTCTCCGATCCCAAGACCCGCGAGGCCTTCCGCCACCTCTCCTATGTCGGGATGGCTGCGGCCAAGACCGTCGAGGGGCACGGCGCGCGCTCCTACCTCATCGCGCTCGAAGCCGTAGCGGCAGGGGAGGTCTGAAATCGTCACGCCACTTTCACATTTTGCACCTCTGCCACTTGCCTGCCGCAATTGGCGGCAATAGACGCGCGGACTTTACGGTCGCACCACAAGGCAAGGGGCACACATGGCAAACGACGCTGGCCAAACCGGCAAGGCAAACGGGCGCAAGTCGGGGATGAACATCGACACGGCGCTGGTGCGCGAGCTGGCCGAGCTGCTGAACGAGACCGGCCTGACCGAGATCGAGGTCGAGGATGACGACCGCAAGATCCGCGTCTCGCGCGGCGCTGTCGCTGCTGCCGCCCCGGTCTATGCCGCTGCCCCTGCCGCGCCTGCTGCTGCCCCCGCGCCTGCCGCCGCCGCGCCCGCGCCTGCCGCAGCGCCCGCTGCCGAGGCCGGCCCCGATCTCAAGAACGCGGTGAAGTCGCCGATGGTCGGCACGGCCTATCTGACCCCCGAACCCGGCGCCGCCCCGTTCATCGCGGTCGGCAAGGCCGTGAAGGAAGGCGACACGCTGCTGATCGTCGAGGCGATGAAGGTCATGAACCCGATCACCGCGCCCCGCTCCGGCACCGTCACCGCGATCCTGATCGAAACCGCCCAGCCGGTCGAATTCGACCAGCCTCTGGTGGTGATCTCCTAAGACAATGGGCATCAAACGCATCCTGATCGCCAACCGCGGCGAGATCGCTTTGCGCATCCACCGCGCGGCGCATGAAATGGGGATCGAGACGGTCGCGGTGCACTCCACTGCCGATGCCGACGCGATGCATGTGCGCCTTGCCGACCACGCGGTCTGCATCGGCCCGCCGCCCGCGACCGACTCCTATCTCAACATCGCCAACATCATCTCGGCCGCCGAAATCGCCCAGTGCGACGCGATCCACCCCGGCTACGGCTTCCTGTCGGAGAACGCCAAGTTCGCCGACATCGTCGAAGCGCATGACATCATCTGGATCGGCCCCAAGCCCGAACATATCCGCACGATGGGCGACAAGATCGAGGCCAAGCGCACCGCGGGCGCCCTCGGCCTGCCGTTGGTGCCGGGTTCGGACGGCGCGGTGTCCGACATCACCGAGGCCAAGGCGATTGCCGAGGCGGCGGGCTATCCCGTCATCATCAAGGCCGCATCCGGCGGCGGCGGGCGCGGGATGAAGGTGTGCAACAGCCCCGACCAGCTCGAAACGCTGATCCAGCAGGCCGGCTCCGAGGCCAAGGCCGCCTTTGGCGATGCCACGGTCTACATCGAGAAGTATCTCGGCAACCCGCGCCACATCGAGTTCCAGGTGTTCGGCGACGGCAACGGCAATGCGATCCATTTGGGCGAGCGCGACTGCTCCTTGCAGCGCCGCCACCAGAAGGTGCTCGAAGAGGCCCCCTCCCCCGTCATCAGCCACGAAGAGCGCATGCGCATGGGCGAGGTCTGCGCCAAGGCGATGCGCGACATGGGCTATCGCGGCGCAGGCACGATTGAATTCCTGTGGGAAAACGGCGAGTTCTACTTCATCGAGATGAACACCCGCCTCCAGGTCGAACACCCGGTGACCGAAGCGATTACCGGCGTCGACCTCGTTCGCGAACAAATCCGCATCGCCGAAGGCCGGCCTTTGTCCGTCACGCAGGAGGACATCGAGTTCAAGGGCCACGCGATCGAGTGCCGGATCAACGCCGAAGACCCGTTCAACTTTGCTCCCTCGCCGGGCCTCGTGAGCTATTTCCACGCGGCAGGCGGCATGCATGTGCGCGTCGATAGCGGGCTCTACGCGGGCTACCGCATCCCGCCCTATTACGACAGCATGATCGCCAAGCTGATCGTCTACGGCCGCACCCGCGAGGGCTGCATCATGCGCCTCCGGCGCGCGCTCGAGGAAATGGTGGTCGAGGGGGTCAAGACCAACATCCCGCTCCACCAGGAACTGCTGCGCCAGACCGACGTGCTGAACGGCGACTACTCGATCAAGTGGCTGGAAAACTGGCTGGAGGAGCGCGAGGTCTGACGCGGGTCAGGCCCTGCCTTCCATCCCCTTCAGCACCCCGAGTATCAGCCTTTCCACATCGGGCAGCGGCTGGCCGCGCTCGCGCAGGCTCGCTACCGCCAGTTCGGTCATCAGCGCATTGACCAGCCGCGCGGCGAGCGGCTGGTCGATCGCGCCGATCTCGCCCGCCTCGGCCGCGCGCGCGAGTTGGCGCTCGAACAGGGCGAGGCTGTTGGCGTTCTCGATCCGCTGGGCTTCCTCCACCCCGAGCGCAGCGGGGCCGATGCGCAGGAGGATCGCGGCCACATCGGGCGCACGGATTTCCTCGAGCCAGGCGGCGCACATCCAGGTCAGCTGGGCGAGCGGCGAGACCGCCCCCGCTTGCTCCGCGCGGGCCAGCGCGCGGGCAATCGCGCCCTTGGATTCCGCCTTGTAGATCGCCGCGATCAGCTCGGTCTTGCTGGCGAAGTGGTGATAGAGCGCGCCTTTGCTAAGCCCGGTGCGCGCCAGCACCGCGGCCATCGTGGTCGCCTCCACCCCCTCGGCCAGCAGCAGCGCGCGGCACGCCGCCAGCAGCGCCTCGCGCGTGGCATCGGATCTCTGCTGCTGGGTCGGCATGATCGCCCCTTTACTCTCTTGGCGGCTTCACGCAAAACAAACCGCTGGTCGGTTTATGGAGTCGAAGATGCCCGCTTACGAAACGAACCTCAAGACGATGCTCGAAATCTGGAACACCCCCGATCCCGAGCAGCGCCGCGAAATGGCCGAGGCGTCAATGGAGCACAACGTCCACTTCGTCGATCCGCGCCACAACATCATCGGGCGCGCGCCTTTCCTCGCAATGGTCGAGGAAACCCGCGCCGCCTTCCCCGCCGCCGTCTATCGCCATGCCAGCCGGATCGAGGTGCAGAACAATTTCTGCCGCCATCACTGGGCGATCGACATGGAGGGCAAGACCGTGATGGAGGGCTTCGACGTCACCGAGGTCAATGATGCGGGCAAAGTGGTGAAGGTGATCGGCTTCTTCGGGCGGCTGGATCCGGGCGATTGACGCGCGCGCCTGTGGCATTCATGCTGCACCGCAACACAAGTTGCACTCCGCCACGTTGATTTGCCGCGCAATTGTCGCCCGCACCCGCTAACAGGGCCTCGGGATTGCGCTGGACGACGTGTGCCAAGGAGTGCCGAATGAACCGCAAGACCCAGATTGTCGTCGTCGGCGGGGGCGCGGGCGGGCTCGAGCTGGTCCGGCGGCTCGGCGCCAAGTATGGCCGCAAGAAGCACGACATCATCCTTGTAGACAAGAACCTCAGCCACATCTGGAAGCCGCTGCTGCACGAGGTTGCGGCGGGGTCGCTCGACGCCAATCTCGACGAGGTCGGCTATCGCGGGCATTGCTACCGCTGGGGCTACCGCTTCTTCCAGGGCAGTTTCGAGGGCGTTGACCGGCAGGCCAAGACCATCTGCCTTGCGCCCGTCAAGGACGAGGACGGCAGCGAGCTGATCGCGGGGCACACCATCCGCTACGATATCCTTGCGCTGGCGCTGGGGTCGGTCTCCAACGATTTCGGGGTGCCGGGGGTGAAGGAGCATTGCCTCTACCTCGACAGCCGCGAGCAGGCCGATCGGTTCCGCACGCGGCTGCTGAACCACTGCCTACGCGTCAGCCGGGCGATGATGAACGATCCGGGCGCGGACGAGCAGGTGCGCGTCGCCATCGTCGGCGGCGGGGCGACGGGGGTGGAACTGGCCGCCGAGCTCTACAATGCGGCGGGCGCGCTCAGGCACTACGGACTCGAAGTTTTCGACGAGAGCCGGATGCACGTGACTCTGCTCGAAGCCGGCCCGCGCATTCTCCCTGCCCTCCCCGACAAGCTCGCCGCGGCGGCCAAGCACGAGTTGGAAGTGCTCGGTGTGCAGGTGCGCCCGGGAGTGCAGGTGGTCGAGGCCCGCCCGCGACAGCTGATCACCAAGACCGGCGAGGTGATCGAGGCCGACCTGATCGTCTGGGCCGCCGGGGTCAAGGGCGCGGATTTTCTCAGCGGGGTGGGGCTCGAGACCAACGGGCGCAACCAGATCCTTGTCACCGACACGCTCCAGACCAAGGAGGACCCCTGCATCTATGCGCTCGGCGACTGCGCCAGCTACACACCCCCGGGCGAGGACCGCCCCGTCCCCCCGCGCGCGCAAGCCGCGCACCAGATGGCCGAGACGGTGTTCAAGAACATCGTGCGGATGCAGCAGGGCCGCCCGCTCACCCACTTCGTCTACCGCGACAAGGGCTCGCTGGTATCCTTGAGCCGCTTCTCGACCGTGGGGAGCCTGATGGGCAATCTGATCGGCGGGAGCATGGCGATCGAAGGCCGGCTGGCGCGGTTCATCTACACCTCGCTCTACCGGCTGCACCTGATCGGCATTCACGGCTGGATCAAGGCGACGTTCCTGATGGCGGTGGGCCGCGTGAACCGCATCGTGCGGCCCAAGCTCAAGCTGCACTAGAAGTCGATCTTCACCCGCACCTCGCCGCCATTGGCATTGAAGCCGCCGACGCCCTGATTGATGAGGTTCGCCTCGGCCTCGGCATTGTCCGAGAGCTTGAGGCGCGCACGCGGGATGGCGCTGCCGAAGCCGTCATCGACCGGGCCGACCACCGGGCCGAGGCGCGGCGCGGGGGTGCTGGCGGCGCAGACGACGATTTCGGAGGTGAGCGGGTCGGCCGCCTCGTCGGTACATTCCCCGGCGGGCGGCGGAGGGACGAGCCGGGTGAGGTCGATCACCACCCGCCCATCCGACTCCAGCTGATCGAGCGGCACCGCCGGTGCCCAGATCTCGGCCACTGCTGGCGGCGGCGTGGGCGGTTCATCGATCATGCTGCGACCCTCTGCGATATCGCAGCGGCATAGCATGGAATTTTCATCAACAATATCAGAATACCGCCCCGCTCACAGGGGAACGCCGGGTTCCTGCTTGGCGGTGCGGATCGTCAGCGAGGTCTTGACGCTTTCGACATTGGGCGCAGGCGTCAGCTTGCCGGTCAGGAATTCCTGGAAGCTCTGAAGATCCTTGCTGACGATCTTGAGAATGAAATCGATCTCGCCGTTGAGCATGTGGCATTCGCGCACTTCGGGCAGCGCGCGCATGTGCTCCTCGAACTCGCGCAAGGAGCTTTCGGCCTGGCTCTTGAGGCTCACCATCGCGAAGACGGTGATCGCGAAGCCCAGTTTCGACGGGTCGAGATCGGCGTGATAGCCGCGGATCACCCCGTCTTCCTCGAGGCCGCGCACCCGGCGCAGGCACGGCGGCGCGGTCAGCCCGACGCGCTGGGCGAGTTCGACATTGGTGACGCGCCCTTCCGCCTGCAGTTCCGCCAGCAGACGGCGGTCGATTTCGTCGAGATTGGCCACTCAGTTCCTCCAGCACGCCCCCCTTGCCCGCTGGCAAGGCCGTGCAATATGATCCCCATGAAACAACCGGCGTGCCCGATGGCTCGCTCGGCTAATATTATTAGGTCTGGCAGCAATTGTCCCGCTTTGCAACGCGCCTTTCACGCCAGACTGTGACAATTTCCCCATCCTGATAAGGCAGTTTGGCGCAGTCCGCCTATCCTCGCCCTGCGGCAGGTGCGAAGAGACGCGAATCGCCGCGCGCGGCATTTCGGGAGTTTCCATCGGGTGTTTTTCGACGATCGCCTTGCCACCGTGCTGCGCCAGCGCGCCACCGGCGAGGCGAGCTTGCGCACCCAGTATCGCCAGCTGCTCGATCTGCTGGGGCGCGAGCGGGCGCAGCTGCGCGGGGGGGATCGCAGCCTGCTCGCCGCGGCATGGCTGCGGCTCGATGCGCTGGCAGAGGAAATCCCGGCTGCGACCCGCGCGCGCATGATCCGCGAGCCCGGCTGGCGCTTCCAGAGCCCCGATCTGGTCGTCCACCTCGCCGATCAGGAGGCCGAGGTCGCCGCCGCCGCGCTGACCCGTGCGGACCTCGCCAGTGACGATTGGACCGCGCTGATCCCGCGCCTGCCGGTGCGCGCGCGCGGTTTCCTGCGCCTGCGCCGTGATCTGCCGGTCGATGTCGAGGCGCTGCTTGCGCGGCTGGGGGTGCATGACCGCGGGCTGCCCGCTCCGGCGGAGGATGCCGCCGCGGTCGATGCCGCGCCGTCCGCGCCCGAGCCGACGCCGCTGCGGCCCGTTGCCGCCGAGCCGCGCGAGGTTCCCCTGTCGCCCGCCGCTTCGCCCGCGCCCACGCCCGTCTTCGCGCCCGTCGCCGTCGCCGCCTCCGCCTCTGCCGCCCCGCCCGCGCGCAGCCGCGACGACACCGGCCGCACCGAGATCTCCGCGCTGGTCGAGCGCATCGCCCAGTTCCGCCGCACCCGCTCCGAAACCCAGGCCGAGCTCGAACGCTCGCCCCTGCTGCCGCTGGGCGAACTGCCCGAGCGGCCTGAGCGCCTGCTCACCGTGTTCGGCTTTGCCACCGACACCACCGGGCGCATCGCCTGGGCCGCGCCCGAAGCGGCGCCGATGGTGATCGGGATGCGGCTGTTTACCGGGAGCGCAGCGCATGACGGCAGCGCCGACCCCATCGCGCGCGCCTTCCAGCGCCGCCAGCCGCTCACCCGCGCCGCGATCACGCTCGAGGGCGCGCCTGCGATCACCGGCGATTGGGTCGCCGATGCTGAACCGCGCTTTTCCGAAGAGGGCCATTTCACCGGCTATTTCGGCCGCCTGCGCCGGGTGCAGGACGCAGGCACAGCGGCCGTCACCGGGCCCGAGGCGCGCGAGGCCGACCGCATCCGCCAGCTGCTCCATGAGCTGCGCACGCCCGTCACCGCGGTGCAGGGCTATGCCGAGGTGATCCAGCAGCAGCTGTTCGGCCCCGCGCCGCACGAATACCGCGCGCTGGCCGCGGCGATAGCGGCCGATGCGGCGCGCATCCTTGCCGGCTTCGAGGAGCTCGACCGGCTCGCGCGGCTCGAGACCGGGGCGGCGGGAATCGAGCCGGGCGAGACCGATCTGGCCGCGCTGCTGCATCGCACCGCCGACCAGATCGCGCCGGTGCTCGCACCGCAGGGCGCGGGGCTGGAGCTCGATTTCGGCGCGGATGCCTGCCTCATCGCCGCAATCGACCCGGAGGATGCCGAGGGGCTGGTATGGCGCCTGCTCGCCAGCCTTGCCGCCGCCGCCGGGCCGGGCGAGCGGATTGCGCTGCGGCTCGACCCGGTGATCGGCGCCGGGCGCGGCGAGGCGCGGCTGCGCTGCACCATCCCCGCCCGGCTGGCCGCAGCGGCGGGCGAGGCCAATCTCTTCGCCGCCACCACCCGCACCGGCGAGAGCGCGATCAGCCCCGGCCTGTTCGGCACCGGCTTCGCGCTACGGCTGGCGCGGGCCGAGGCGCGGGCGGCGGGCGGATCGCTGCGGCACGATGACGACGCGCTGCTCTTGACGCTGCCCCTGCTTGGCGGGAATAGGGAGCTGCGGGACGCGGCCAATGCCTGAACGGCGTGTCGCGGGGAGACGCAGACAGGGGATGACGACAGGTTCGATGCTCGAGGTGCCGCCCGCCGGGCGCAGCGCCGTCTTTGCGCCCGGCTTCGGCCAGCGGGTGCTGCTGACGGTCGACACCGAAGAGGAATTCGACTGGCGCGCCCCCTTCCGGCGCGAAGGCTATGGCACGAGCCATGTTTCGGCGATCCCGCGCTTCCAGACCTTCTGCGAAGGGATCGGCGCGCATCCGGTCTATCTGGTCGACTGGCCGATCGTGCACGACCGCCAAGCTGTCGAGGTGATCGGCGATGCGGTGCGGCGGGGGACAGCCGAGGTCGGCGTGCAGCTCCACCCCTGGGTCAACCCCCCCTTCGAGGAAGAGATCAGCGTCGCCAATTCCTTCGCCGGCAACCTCCCCCAGCGGCTCGAAGCGGCCAAGTTCACCCTGCTGCGGGACGCGATCGAGGCGGCTTTCGGCGCAGCGCCGCAGATCTACCGCGCCGGCCGCTACGGCCTCGGCCCCAACACCGCCGCGCTGCTCAAGCAGGCGGGGATCCGGGTCGACACCTCGGTGCGCCCGCTGTTCGATTACAGCGATCAAGGCGGGCCGGATTACAGCAACCATCCGCTCGCCCCCTATTGGGTCGACCCTGACCGCGCGCTGCTCGAACTGCCGGTGACCAGCGCCTATTGGGGCCCGCTGCGCGCGCTCGGCCCGCTGATCCACCGGGTGCAGCGCCATGTGCCGACCTTCTTTTCCGGCTTCTCGCGCCTTGGCCTGCTCGAACGCATCGCGCTGACGCCCGAGGGCGTCTCGGCGGACGAGGCGCTGCGCGGGATCGACCTGTCGGTCGATGCGGGGCTCCCGGTGCTGGTGCTCTCGTTCCACAGCCCGACGCTCGCCCCCGGCCACACGCCCTATGCCACCAGCGAGTCGCAGGTCGAGGCGCTCTACGAGTGGTTCGAGGCCGTCTACGCCCGGCTCGCCGCGCGCGGGGTGCACAGCTGCACCGTCGCCGAGATCATCGCTGCAAGCGGCAGCTAGGCGCGCATCCCGCTGACTTGTCGTGCCCGCTTGTCGTGCCTTCTTGTTTCTGGCGCGAGCGCAGAGTAGGGCGGGCCTCGTCGCCCTGCCCTGCCCTTCCGGCGCGCACCCGCGCACCGGGCCTGTAGCTCAGCGGTTAGAGCTGGCCGCTCATAACGGCTAGGTCGCGGGTTCGAATCCTGCCGGGCCCACCGGAGGGCGGAGCGGGCGAGACGATCAGTGTCGGGGAGTGGCGCAGTCCGGTAGCGCGCTTGCTTTGGGAGCAAGATGTCGCAGGTTCGAATCCTGTCTCCCCGACCACTTTTCACGCAATCGACTGTTCTGAAACGGCTTTCCCTGGCCGGTTCAGACCGCCTAGCCATCGACGTGGGTAATCAGCTAGCCATTTCCTAGCCAACCCCGTTCAGGAAAGGCGCCCGAGCCGGCCTCCAACAAGGAGCCGACGATGGCAACGATACCCCACACCTACATCCAGTCAGGCCGCTACTACTTTCGCCGCCGGGCTCGGTTAACCGAATCCCTACACGCGCAGGTTACCCTTGCGCTGGGCACGCGAGAACCTGTGCTTGCCCGCCACCGGGCAGCATCCCTGTCGGTGCGCTTCACCGAACTGACCGGGAGGGTTGCAATGTTCATTGAGCGGGGCGATCGCCTGACTCAGGCGATGATCGACGAGATTTTCGACACCGAGCTGCGCTCCTGCCTCGATGATCTCCTCCTCGGGTTTCATGCCGCAGACGACCCCCGAGCCGTCGCGAATGCATATCGCACTGCTGCAGCCGCCTTCCGCCTGGCGCAGAGGCCTGCTGCCGTTCGTGACATTGGTATGGCGGAACATGAGCGGCTGCTGTCGCAAGGCTTCGACGACATCACCGTTGAAGGCGTGGCGGCCGATCTCGATCGATACGCCCATCCCGACCATGTGGCGGATGAAATGATCGAGGAATGGATCGCTGCCCTTGGAATGCTTCCCAGCCGTGCAAGCTACAAGGCAGTAGCTGCTGTCATCACCCGCGCTCACGGACGGGCGCACGAGTTGGCGTCCCGATATCTCGATCCCGAGATCCAAGATTCGATCGATCCGACAGCCGCTCTCAGGCAACGAGCCCGGGACGAAGGTTTCCGCCCCTTTGGCTTGGCGGGCGGATCGCCGATCGCTGGTTCGCAGGTGGCTGGCGCCACCCCGCCCACCAATCCTGAACCCGTTGCACTTGCGCCTGCCGCCGTAGTCGCCACGCCAAATAGTCGTTTCCTCGTTCACTCTACACGTCGGTTCAGCGAGGCAATCGACGAAATTGCAGCCGCGATGAAGGCGGAGAAGCGCTGGACGGGCGACATCAGCCAGCAAGTGCGCGTCATGCGCAGCTTTGCCTGGATCACCGGCGACAAGGCCTTGGGTGATTACACGCACCTCGATGTGGGCGAGTTCAAGAAGGCGCTGCAGCTGCTCCCAAAGGGCTTCCAGTGGCACGATCACTTCGACCAGCCCTATGAAGTTGTTGCCAAAAAGGTGGATGCTGAGAAGAGCGCCTACGAGCGCGCCCAAGACAAGTCGAAGCTGAAGCCCTTCGTCCCTCGCCAGGCAGTCACGATCAATCGCGACCTCTCCTATATGTCGACGGTGGCCCAATACCTTGCGCAGAACGAGTGGGCACCACTCATCCCGAACACTGATGTGCTAAACTTCACCAAGGCACTGATCCGTAACGCCAAGCCAACGGGCAAAACGCCGGTGAGGCCGCCGTGGAAGGTCAGCCAGCTTCGCGAGATGTTTACGGCGCCGGTGTGGACCGGCGGCCGTGGACACCTTGAGCGCCTTTATCCGGCTCCTCCGGAAGATGTTTATCAGGACGCCGGCTACTGGCTGCCGCTGCTGCTCTATTATTCGCACGCCGCCCTGAACGAGATTGCCGGGCTGAAGCTCGACGAGGTCAGCCTGGACACGCCCGTCCCCTTCGTGACCGTGAAGAACAACAACCTTCGTGGCACCGATGACGAGTTACGGGGTGAGAAGCGTGCTGCACGTGGACGCGATATCCCGCTTCACCGGGAAATCATGCGCTTGGGGTTTCGCAGCTATGTCGAAGCCATGCGCAAGGAAGGCCATGCCGCCCTGTTCCCGGAGTTGTGGATCAACAGCCGCAAGAACGGCGGCGCGCAGTTCCGCGAGCGAGCCTGGGTGCCACTGATGGCATGGGCCGAGCAACGCATGACGTTGCCGACCGGGCTCAACGGGAAAGGGGTCGACCTCCACAGCATCCGCAAGACCGGGAGCGGGTTCTACGCCGTCGAGAATGTGCCTGACATTGTTCGCGCCGATATCATGGGCCACGCGCGGACGGGGACCAATGGCTTGCACTACAGCTTCCGCGAATTGAGCGAGGATCAATACGTCGCGCTTAGTGAAGCCCGCGACCTGATGGAAGGTCGCATCACGGTTATCACAGATCATCTGCAACCGCAGGCGCTGAAGGTCCTTCCGCTGCCACATCGCAGCCGCTTTGGTGCGCCTCCGAAGAAGCTCGCCTGAGCAGATAGTCAAAACGGGTGGTCGTGGCGCCACGACCACCCGCATTGTTCAAGCCGCGATCGCCAGCTGATCGGCGACCTCTCGCTCCAGCTGGCGCTGATACTGGCTTAGGACCCCCTCGAGCCGGTGCTCAGGCCGCCTTCTGCGAAAAGCGGCGATGTGAGCAATTGCGGCGGTTGCATATCGAATGCCGTTGCTGCCCTGCGCGCAAAGCCAGGCAGACCACACCAACGCGATGAGCAGCGCATCTGCTTCAACGTGCTCGCGCAGCCGCTGCCATTCACCCGAGGTTGTCGGCACCGGCACATCGGCCTTCGATGAAACCAGCTCAACCGGGATGCCAAGTCTGATCGCGATCTGGGACAGGTGCACCCACGATTTCCCCCTCCCTTTGATCAACAGGCCGAGATCCGTATGGCGCTTATCCCAGCGGCCCTGAAAATCCAGAAGCTGGTAGGGTAACCGGACCCCTGCCGTCATTGCGGCGAGACTGATCAGGGGCACATCAACGCCCAGGCTACCGTATCCGACCAACGTGTGCTGGTCTCGTGCTCGCAGGAAGTGGCAGAATTGCTCGAGCATCCGCCCCTCGCTGCCCCAGTCAGCCTGCACCCATGATGCGTGATCTTCGATCGTGAGCGTGCCCGCCTCGTCGAAATTGAAGGAATATGCGGTCAAAGCGACCACCTCCTTGATTGCCATCGCTCTCCTGTCGGAGGCTTTGTCGAACGAGCGGTGGGCGTGATACCAATCACTCCGCCATGCGTATTCGGCGTCGAAAATGATGAACTTGCCCATCAGAATTCCTCCGTCGCACCAAAGGCCCCGATTGGCGCTGCCTTCCGCAGCGCCGACCACGCCTGGTATCCTGCGGCCAGACGAACGCGATCCTGTTCACTCACTGCGCTGAACAGATGCGCCAGAAAAAGCGCCTTCGCTTCGTCCTCCGACCGCCGAGCCCTCTCGGCAATCAGATCGCGTGGGCTTGCTCGATAAAGGCCGAAATATCGTGATACCCAGTCGAGCGTTTGTTCAGGCAGGTTCACGGCGCGAACGTCGAGGTCGCCCCGTAACCCCCGCAACGCTTCCGCGTCGGTTGGGTTTGGCATCGGTCTGCCAGCCGTAAGGTGGCGCACGAGGCCACGCGGCATCCGCGGGTTCCGGATGATGACCGTGGCGCCCAGTGGGACGAGCTGTGCGACGTGCGCTAGGGCCTGTTCAGGCGAACAGGCTGGCGGAACGGTGGCCATGCGTGTGTCAAAGCGGGTCGACAATGCGTCGTCCGCGGCGGTGAATGCGGCGGCGCAGACAATCCTGCTGCTTGGCGCCAATTCGGTGGCGGTGCGGATAATGGCGAGCGCGCACGTCGTGGCGGCCGCAGGTGAATATGTCATAATGAATTACCTCAAACGAAAGCGGCGGCGACCTTGAAGGTCGCCGCCGCAGGGAAAAATTGGGATGGATCCGGTAGCGATCAGCGAGCGCCACCATGCTGATGGTAGGCGCCCAGCTGGTGGGCCCTGAGGGAAGCAGTGTAAGGGGGCGGGTTAATCAGCACCCTGTCGAATTCAGCGGCCGCGGCTTCGATGCCGCCGCGGATGGCGTCTGGCGAAGGGGGTGTGACACGCACGAGACGGTCCGTGCGGAATTGCCATGCCTCCTTCCGATCCATGGACACGAGCACCGCCGGCTTCTCTGACGGCAAAGATACCACATCAACGATGCGGGCCGTGGCGTGCCTGTCTTCGGTGGTGATCAGCACGAGTTGCGGGCCTGAAGTGCCGTCCTTGCGCTGTTCGAATACAGCCACAAGCACATCAAGCTTAGCCAGCGATGCTGTCTGCATCAGATGATCAAATGCAGGATCCCCCTCAATCATGCACGCTGATGCCACAGTAAAGCGTGTGCCTGATCCTGGAGGAGGCAGCCGCATCAGCGACGCCAGAGAGGCAGCGACCAAGCGATGTATCATCGCTTCAGGTTGTTCAGATTTCATCATAAGTCCTTCGGTTTCAATCCGTCGCTCGCGATAAGGACCTTTTCCTTTCTGCCGGACGGATCACCGTCCTCTTTCCCTTGCTTGGTGTTTTTGAACAAAAATCCTATACCTCAAGCATGAGCCAAGCACCGAACCAGAACCCGACGATGATCGAAGGGGACAATGCCCCATCGATGGATGGCGTTCGTGCTATTGGTGCTCTTCTGGCTGCATGCGCTAACTTACTTCAGGATAAACGGCGAAGGTCGCTCCGTCGCCCATCTGATAAGGCGATATTCACATCTATCCTGACGAGTTGGATGGCGATTGTTGCCGCAGTTCTTTGTCGAAGTTCAGAATCGCGCCGCAAGATGCCGCTTCCCGCAGATAATCGACGGCGGGGTGTAATTCGACCGCCACAGACCTTCGCTGCCCCGTAACCCCTTCTGACACGGCCAATCGCGCTGCGGGCAAGGTCCCCAGCGCTGTCCCGAATTGACCGGCATGTGGTGCGAATCCTGCGAGTCCTGCGATATCGCAGGTGCCGCAGGTGCCTCAGGTGATCACACCGGTCCTGGCAGAGAATTTCCCCATGAAGAAGAAGAAGGATTGGGTCTCCACGGAAGACCTATACAGTATGTTCGATGGCCTCGTTGAGGGTGGTGCCCAACTCGACGACCTTAACGGCTACAGCGCCGCAACCTCCTTGGGTTTACCGGCAAACGGCCGCCTCTACACCGCGTTTGGCCAGTGGAAATCAGCTCGCAAGGCCACCGCTGAAAACGCGACCTTTCTGCTGCCCACCGAATTGGTGACTGATTTCAGGCAGCAGCTGGAAACCATCCAGGCGCAAATCCTAACGTCGTTTTCCGACACCTGCAAAGCGGTTGGCGCTGAAATACAGGCGCGCAGCCGCCGCGAGGTCTTGGCCGCTGAAGAAGCGTTGGAGCGGCAGAAGAACGAGGTCGGGCACCTTGTCGATCAGCTGTGTAAGGCAGAGCAGCAGAGTGACGAATACAAAGAGAGCGTCGCCAAGCTGAGCGCCCAACTTGGGCGTGCCGAGAAAGATCGCACGAAGCTCCAGGCCCGATTGGAGGAAGCCGAACATCTCCTTCAACGGCTACTGGCGCGGATCCCCCTCACCGCAGAAGCAGAGTCCCCGCCTGCCGATCCAGACCAAACAGCCGGGCCACTCGGCGCGGGTTCTGACGTCATCGTGACCGATGAAAAGTTGGCACCGATGCTTCCCCTGGAAGCCTCCGGGGCCAACGCTCTGACCGGTGCGGCCTCGGCAAAGGAGGCTGGCGATGAATAAGCGTCGGCACTTCGACTTCTGGGACGAACTGGCCCACGTTGCTCGCACCAGGCACGAGGCAGAGCTCAGCGGCCAGATGATGCAACTGCAAACCAAGCTCCTTCGCGCTGAAAGGGAGCTCGAGGATCTTCGCGCTCGGCTTGATCTGGGTTTTTGCAGGTTCTGCAGTGAAAATCGGGCTGCTTCGTTCGACTACGAACAGGACCCACTAGCAGCACGCGCTGTTGACGGGTCCGTGACACTGGCGTCGGACGACATGTTCGCCATCGCCCAGGAGCAGGAGCGTGTCTCGGCTGCTGGCTTTGCGGGCGCAGACCTCCGCAATGGCGGGCAAGACGAGGAAGAGGAAGATGACATCCCCTTCTGACCGTCAGGCGAGCGTCCTGAGCCTGCCTGACGAAGCTGCCTTCGTGCTCGAAAAGGGGCAATCGTCCATCAGGACGGTTCGAACCTTTTCGACCCCGCGTCCGCGGGCGCACGAAGGCTGCCTTGTGCCATTGCTATGGCGCCCACGCAGTGGTCGGTCGCACTGGCGTGCGCCGCCACCTGCTCTTGTTCGATCCGATCGTGCGGCTGGAGCTGACCACCCTCTTGGGTGGTCGTCGCTCCAGCTGCTCACCGCGTTCGCGGTTACGATCGGTTCGAACATGCGCCGTCAATGGCGCTGCCCCCTTTGCCTCGGCCCCGCCGAGGCTGGCCCGCAGCACACGCGAAGGGCCACTCCCGGCCGGCTGGTGCCGGACGCGAACGGGGGTCAATTCAGCGAATTGACCCAGAGTGAGTGAACTAGCCGACCCCTAATTACGCCCAATTGCCAGGTGTTCTATCATGACCAAGAAGCATTATGCCATTTGCCGCTGCACTCGCCTGAAGACATGGAACGACGTCGCTAAAGCAGTCCGTCATAACGACCGCGATCAGCGTGAACGCTCGACCATTGAAGGACGCCCTGCCCCACGAGAATTTGTGGACCGAGGTGGGCTCTCTGCCGTCGCATATGGGAAAAAGATGTTGGCCCAATGCGGCATCAAAGCCGCAGAAGGCCAAGTGGTCGCCGTAGAGTACATGATCACCGCATCACCGGAATGGTTTCACGGCAAGGATCCCAAAGAATACAGTGACTGGATCAATAGCTCACTGAAGTTCATCAATGACCGCCACCCAAGGGGGGTGCTATCCGCAAAGCTGCATCTGGATGAAAGCACGCCACATCTTCACGTGATCTGCATGCCGCTCTACGAGGATATCGTCCGCAAGAGGGGAGCCCGGCCCAAGACGCCGGAAGCTGTCGCCAGGCGAGCCATGGAGGAAGCGCTCGCCCCGAAGGTTTGGCGTCTCTCCTACGATCGCGTAATGGGTAACAGCCGCTATGCGTTGCGCGACATGCAAGACCAGTATCATCGTCACGTTCAGCATCTTGGCTTGGCCCGGGGTGAAGATACGGTCGGCCAAAATAAGCGCCACATTCCCCTGAAAGAACTCCGGCGACAACTCGAAGAACGTGAGCGCGAACTCGACCATATCGGATTCGAGCAGGAGCAGCGAACGCTCGCCCTGCAACGCGCGGAGGACGAGCTGGCCTTTCGCACCCGGGAGTTTGCCCGGCAGGTGGGAGAAATAGAGGACGAACGCCGTAGCCTGCTGGCCTACCGGACTGACCTTGAAACCGAGCGGAAACTGCTGCTGGCGGATCTTCAAAGGCGCCAGGAAGCCGTTGCCATAGCGGAAATGAAGCAGCGCGAAGAGCTGGCTGCAATCGATCGGTCACGTGCTGACCTGCTTCGGCGTGATGCTGCTGCCGAGGCCAAGGCGAATGAAGTTGAGCGTGATAGAGCTCAGCTAGATCAACGAGAAGCCGACCTCGTGCGTCGGACGTCAGCGATACGCCGAGCAGAGGTGGAGACGGCGGCACAGCTACAGCTTCTTTTGCGCCACGCAGCGGACCGGGAAACCCCTCGGCGCACCACCGAGCAACTCGCATCAACGGAAGTCGAGCGTAACGTGGCACGTCAACCTTGGCCGGTGGCAATCAACGGACTTCGTGACCTGCTGCAGCGCACAGCACTGGCTCGCCGACGTATGGCCGAGCGGCTGTTGCGGATGAGGAAGCGGCTTCGGTCCCTCGTCCAACGCGAGCGGACAGTGGAGATCAGCGAACGCGCCTTGGCCACGCGCGAAACGGCCCTTGGCAGGAGGGAGCGGGAACTCGACGGTCTTCTCACCGGCGCAGAAACCCAACGCCGTCAAGCAGCCATGCTGGACGCCAGCGCACGGGAGCAGATCCGTGATATCGCGTCGAGGCGGAAAGACCTCGAAAAGAAGGAGGCTGGACTACAGGCAGAGCGCGCCGCATTACTCGCCGATCGCGCTGCGCTCGACGGTAGAGCGGCTGAGATTTCGGTTATTCAAGGGGCTATCGACGAAGCCAGACGCAAACTCACGGCAGACCGTGAGGGATTGGAAAGTAGGGCCAATGAACTCGCCAGGGACCGGGCCGCTTTTGAAAAGCAGTCATCAGAGGCCCTGAAATCGTTGGATGAACTGAACTGGAAGAACCAATTAATAGATACTGAGAATAATCGACTCAGCACCATGAGAAAGATTTATAAAGCGGAAAACGCGATAATAAATGATGCGATCAACGATAAGTTGCGTCTGGGCAAAAAGAACGGTAAAATTTTTGTCCGGGGATCGGATGGATGCACACCATTAATGATCGAAGGACGGGCTCCATCTAATCAAACATCAAAAATACTGAATATAATTATCAATCTGAGGCATGCAGAGCGTAATTTAATCGACTCCGCACAAAAGCTCAGATCCGCTTCCGATGAGATCGAAGCCCTCCGACCTGACATGAAGAAAATAATTGATGTCCAGCGGAACATGATTTCTGCTGCGACCAATATTAGCTTCAATTCATCTGAATTGACTTAAACTGATCGGATGCTCATCTTGCTTTCGAACTCTACAAGTTTAATTTTACTTGGGTCCTGCGAATCACAAGCTGCACGTAGTTTGTCGTCTATTCGTGCGGCCACAATGACGCCTAAAACCTCTTCGCCACCAGCAAGGTTCTTCCGAACCCAACCCATGTAACGAGATAGCTGCCCAAAAACCCTGTCAGCGGCTCTGTCACGCTTCAATTCAATCACAACATATTTACCGGTCTTCAGGTCTTGGCCAAGTAGGTCAATGGGACCGACCAATGTCGAGAATTGGCGACCGATCAGCTTGAGGTTTAGGCCGAGACGCTTTCCGAATTCCTCGAAATTCTTTTCGATATTGTCCTCAAGCGTCCGCTCGTCGATCATCATTCGGCGGAAATTACGGAGTTGCGCGGTTGTTGCGCCAAGGCTCTTTTTAACAGCCGCAGCAGCCTCGAGATCATTCCGGCCAACATACACATCGAGCGCTGCCTGCTTGGTCGGAGTTGCCTCGGGATTACCCATCCATGCTAGAAACTCTTTTTGGTTAGCAAAGTCGATGTAGGTGCCATTGACGGCATATTCTTCCATGTAGGCCCGGTCAGCGCCGCGGATCCGGTGCAATCGGAGCGTCTGGTTCGCGTCGACCTCAATCAGATCTGAGAGTGCCCACATGCGATAAGCATAGGACTGGTTAAGGCGGATTGTGTTGTAGATTGACCCTCGCCGCGGCCCGCCGATACCGAAGGCATCGCACTGACGGGCAACCTCCGCTTGCGCTTCGAGTGATAACTCGCGGAAAGCGTCGATCTGCTCAGCCACTCTATCAAGATCATCAATCAATCTGGCCTTCGCTGCGAATAGCCGATATTCTATGCCCGAAACAGAGCCATCGACCGCTTGCATCAGCCGGATCAGAAACGGCACCGGATGGAGCCTTACGGCCCGATGCTCGCGAGAAGACACAGCCGGGTTCGAGAACGGATAGCGCAGAGCCTGCCGTGCGAGGACAGCAGCTTTGTCGCTGGCGTTTAGAAACAGGTTGCCAGCATCAGTAATCTGCACCTGCTCATTCGGATCGACCCAAGCGAGGCCGAGCACAGTCATCACCTGTTTGAGCATCCGAGCGAGCGGTGCACCGCCGCCATCCCATTCGTCCTCAGCCTCCGACACATTCTCGGCTTGCAAGCGCCGGATATAGTCGCTTTGCACGTCACGCCATGCGCCTTTGTTCTCAAATTCCTTTAGGATGCGCAGGCGAGCTTCAACGCTCTCAACCGTTACCGCAAGGCCCTTCGGTTGATACCAGTAGGCAAGATTCACCCCATAATCGCGGACGAAACGCTTCCACTTGGGTGAAAGCGCTGGGCGAGTTGAGGGCACCGCCACTAGACCAGCTTAGGTTGGTCGTCGTCCGAAGGTGCAGCGACGCTGCGCCCATAGGTTTTTCGCTTATGCTTGCTCACCGCTTCGACCCCCGCTGTTCCAGCTTCTTCGAACGTCATCCGTATAAGGTCATCTTTTGTAGGGTATTTTGCTCGCCCGACAAGTAGTATCGGATCACCTGGAGGAGCGCCCTCAAGGCGGCGCTCGGCAAAGCGGAGATAGCCTGGGTTGATGTCAATGCCGATGAACCGCCGCTTCATCTTCTTGGCGACGACGCAGGTTGTGCCGGTGCCTACGAAGGGATCGACTACAATCTCACCGGGAAAGCTTTCGCTCGCCCCGTAAGAATAGAGCTTCATCAGTCGAGCGGGAAGCTTCTCAGGAAACGGAGCTGGATGCCCTTCTTCTCGCTTGACGTCTTCCGGATACATAAACCAAACCTGCTGAGCCAGATCCATCCATTCTAGTCTAGAGAGCTTATTTGCCTCTTTAGCGGCATCACTGAATTTGGGGGGCTTGCCAGGCTTTACATAAACATTTATGAATTCGATCGTGTTATTCTCAAAAATATTTCCGGGATAAGGATAGCTTCCGAACATCATCTTTGACGTTTGTTTCTGCCAAACAAACAAGCCATAACGCTCTAAATCTGTCTCCGAAATAATCCGTGCCTCATTGTCGAAGGCTATGTTCTTTAGATGCCTTGTATGCTGCTCGATTACGTCCTTTGGGATGGGCATAAGCGGGGCATTAATACAGAGCTTACCATTTGGACGTAGGACGCGGGCACATTGCGTCCAAACCTTCATCATATCGTCAAGATAAGCCTCATATGTCGACCATTCGGCCGTCTGACCATCATACTCTACTGCTGTCCAGTAGGGCGGTGAAGTGATTACAAGATCGACCGAACCATCTGGCCAACTAGCCATTATCTCGGCTGCGCTGCCTGCCAGAAGCTTACCCACGTAGGTTTCAATTGAGGGGAAGTCCGGAACATCCGCGGCCTGCTGCGAGGGCATGCTTTCTCCAATGGGGAATTGAGGGTTTGAGTACCATGCACATCGCCTATAGCGATCTGGCTTCACACTCCCAAGCGTTTACGATCATGAAATGCACGGTCGCGAGGACATGCTTAACGCAACCGAGCAGGCGAGCGAGACATCTGGAAAAACGAGTCGATAACTTCGTGCGACACCTTGCCAACCTAGCCATTTCTTCGCCATTTACCTCGCACACGGGCAACATGCTCGTGCTCAAACCGCTGTTTTGGCATGGTTAAATTTGCGTGAAGGGCACAGGGCGGAATCCTGTCTCCCCGACCACCCCTTCCGTCCCGCCCGGCCCGCCTCAATCCCGGGGCCGGAGCATCGTCCAGAAATGCGGACCGCCCGGCACCTGCCATTCGTCCACGATCCCGAAGCCGAGGCGCTGGTAGATCGCGACATTGCCGGGCTTGGCGGTCTCCAGACAGACATCGACTCCGAGCCGGTTCGCCTCGGCGATGCCGGCGCGGATCGCATGGCCGCCCCAGGCCTTGCCCTGCGCATCGGGCCGCACGGCCGCATAGCGCAGGTAGAGATGATCCTCGCCCGCCGGGATATGCTTCGCGAGATGGCGACCCGTCCGCTCGGCCCGCCCGATCGCGGGGCCGAAGATCCGGAGCATCCGCCACAGCTCAGCCGGGGTGATCGGGTCGTGGTGGTGGACCTTGCCCGGCAATCGCCACAGCGTCACCGCCTCCCTTGCGGGTGCGGCAAGGATCATTCCGTGGCGCAGGTGATCGGCGAAAAGCCAATCGAAGAAGCGCGGCAGGCGGCGGCGGCGCGCGGCGGCATCGGGCATGATCCATTGCAGCGCCGGATCGTCCTGGAACGCCAGAGCGAGAGTCTCGACGGCTTCGCGGCGCATCCCCGACGCGCCGTCAACGATCGCGCGCGGGATGCTCATGCGGGGAAAGGTGCGCGCCGCACCGCAAGTCCGAAACCCACACGAACCGCAAAGACGAACCGCACGCCCGCGACGAAATCGCGCGGCAGATGCGCCAGCCTCAGGCCGGTCAGTTCGACCATCGCCCCGTATTGAGTATAGGCCCCCAGCACGCCGTCCCGCTCGGGCGTGATGCCGATGGTGGTGTGGACCATCAGCGCATCCGTCATGGGTTCGCCGACGGATGGAGGTGCGTGCGCCGCGCAGGCACAGCCGCGGGCCACGGCGGCGCTGTGCAGTGTGAAATCCTCTCCGGCGAAGTCCTTCATCAGGCCTTCATCATGCAACAGGCCGCAAATGTGAAGCAGTTCCGGATCGACCGAATGCCCGTCGATATGCGCAAGCGCGCGGCTGAAGACGCTCGTCGCACAGGGAAGCCGTGCACGACATAACTGATGGCCTCAGCTCGCTGTCATGACCACGGTCAGACGGCGGTATCCGACGGTGCGGACTAGGTCGCCATAGCGCTCCTCGCCCGGCTCGGCGGCGAGCACCGTGATGGCGCGGGTGCGCTCGCCGAGCTGGCGGATGAGGCTGCGCAGAAGGGTGCGCGCATGGGCCGCACCGAGGCAGTTGTGGTGCCCGCTGCCGAAGCCGAGGTGCGGATTGGGCGCTCGGTCCAAGCGCACTTCCTCAGGCGCATCGAACACGGTCTCGTCGAAATTGGCCGAAGCCCAGCATAGCGAAGCGCGCGCGCCCGGGACGATCCGCTGCCCGCCGACCTCGGCACCCGCGGGGCACACCCGCCCGATATGGGTGAGCGGCGAAGTGACGCGCACGAATTCCTCGACCGCAAAGGGGATGCGCCGGGGATCGGCGCAAAGCGCTTCGAGCGCGGCGCGGGCCTGCGCGAAATAGGCGATGATCGCCGAGACCGCGGTGATCACCGTGTCGCGCCCGCCGGCGAAGACGAGGTTGGCGATCCCGGCCATTTCGTCGTCGGTGAGCGGGCGGCCATCGATCGCCATGCGGGTCATCGCGCCGAAGAAATCCTCGCGCGGCTCGGCCCGTGCCGCCGCGATCCGGGCGCGGATGTGGCGGTCGAGCACCGAGCCCTTGGCCGTGCTGTCCTCCCCATCGTGGAACACATGGATGCCCCAGCCGATCCACTCCTCCGCCTCGGCCTCGGGCAGGCCGAGCAGCAGGGTAAGCGCGCGCGATTGCAGCGGCAGGGCAAAGCCTCGGACGACCTCGACCTCGTCTTGGGCTATGGCAGCATCGATCGCGCGCGCGACCAGCGCGTCAATGGCGGCGATATAGTCGGGCTGGACGGGGCGCATGAAGGTGGGCTTCAACAGGTCGCGCCACGCCTTGTGCGCGGGGGGATCGGTCTCGATCGGGAGCTGGCGGACCGAGCGCACCCCCGTCTCCTCGGGGATCGGCACGCGGCCCGGCGCGTCGGAGCTGAAGGTCTGCCAGTCGCGCGCCGCCGCCCTGACGGCGCGGTGGCCGAGGATCATCGGGATCGGTTCGCCAGCGAAGTCCACCACCAGCACGCCGTCGTCTCGGCGCGCGGTGCCGAAGGGGTCGCGGGTCATGTCGGAAGTTTCGGCCATAACGTGGGCCTCACATCAAAGCCGTGACCGCCTGTCTCGCACAATCGGCCGGAGCGCATGGATTGAACAGTTTTTGACCGCGACAGTGCAAGCATGGCCGACAGACGACAGGGATCGGACAGATTATCCTGCCGCCACAAAAGAGAGGATCACCGATGAAACGCGCCCTTGCTGCCTTCGCCAGCGCACTCGCGCTGTTCGCCGCCCAGCCCGCCGCCGCCGCGCCTGCCCCGGCGCGCGACGTGCTCGAGGGCGAGGTCGTCTACCACATCTTCCAGCGCAGCTTCCGTGACAGCAACGGCGATGGCCACGGCGATCTGGAGGGCGTGCGGCAATCGCTGCCCTATCTCGAAAAGCTCGGCGTCACCGCGATCCTGATGACCCCGCTCTATCAGGGGCGCACCTACCACAATTATTTCGCGACCGATTTCGAAGGGATCGACCCGCGCTACGGCACCCGCGCCGACTTGCAGCGCCTGATCGCCGACGCCCATGCGAAGGGCATCAAGGTCTTCCTCGACATGGAGTTCCAGTATCTGGCCGAGGGCCACCCGTGGTGGACGGCGGCGATGGCCGACCGCACCTCGCCCTACAACGACTGGATGCTGTGGGACGACCGTGCGGCGGGCATCGCCGAGGAAGGCCCCTTCGGCCTCAGGGAAATCCGCCATTTCAACCGCGACACTCACGGCGTCACCACCGTCGCGATGAAGCACCCGGACGTGCGCGCTTATTTCGACCGGTACCTCGCAGGCTGGATCGACCCCAATGGTGACGGCCAGTTCGACGACGGGGTGGACGGCTTCCGGCTCGACCACATGATGGACGATCTCGACAGCAAGGGGTTGCTGACGAGCCTGTTCGAGGATTTCTGGAACCCCGCCCTCGCCAAACTGCGCGCGAAGAACCCTGATCTCGCCTTCCTCGCCGAACAGTGGGACTGGAGATATGGCGAGGACTACCTCGCCCGCGCCGATGTCAGCGCGGTTTTCGCCTTTCCGATCCACGACGCGATCCGCAAGTTCGATGCCGCCGCTCTGGCGCAAGCGATCACGCGCACGGGCGAGGTTACCCCGGCGGGCAAGACCCAGATGATCTTCGCCGAGAACCACGATGTCAGCCGCATCGCCTCCGACCCCGGCATCAGCCCGGAGCGGCTGCGCACCGCAGCGGCGCTGATGTTCCTGCTCAGGGGCACCCCGATCGTCTATTACGGGCAGGAGCTCGGCATGCGCGGCGCCTATGACGCGGGCTACACCACCGACGAGCGCGACATTCCGATGCGCGAGGCGTTCAAGTGGTCCGCAACCGACGCCGCGCCCGGGCAGGCGCTGTGGTACAAGCGCCCGGGCGAGCGTTACTGGGACCAGCGCTACGCCCGCGATCATGACGGCGTCTCGGTCGCGGAGCAGGAGGCGAACCCGGCCTCGCTGCTCAACCACTACCGCAAGCTTGCCTCCCTGCGCGCCGCGCATCCGGCGCTCGCGCGCGGCACGCAGCGGGTGCTGGAGGCGTCGGCCGGGATGCTCGCAGTCGAGCGCACCTTCGAAGGCGAGCGGCTGGTGATCGTCGCCAACCTCACCGGCGCGCCGGCCGAAGTGCCCGCGCTGGCAGGCGATGGCCCCGATCTTCTCTCGGGCGAGCGCAAGGCGCTCAGGCCGTGGCAGACCGCGCTCTACCGCCCGGCGAGGTAACGCCGCCGGAAATCGCTCGGCGACACGCCGAAGCGCTTCCGGAAGGCGGCGGTGAAGTGCGAGGGCGTCTGGAACCCGCTGCGCCAGGCGATGTCCGAGACCCGCGCGCCTTCGGTCGTGAGGCTGCGGGCGGCAGCGCGCAGGCGGTAGGCGCGGGCATATTCGGCAAAGCCCACTCCGAAGGCGCGGGCGAAGGCACGCGAGAAGTAGGAGGGCGAAAGGTGGCAGCGCGCCGCCGCCTCCTCGATCGTCACCAGCCGGAAATCGGCCCCCGCGACCAGATCGAGCGCCGGGCGCAAGCGGTGGAGGCTGCGCCCGGCGGCGGTCGTCTCGGCCTGCGGCGCGGTGCCCGGCAGCTCCTTGAGCAACAGGCGGGTGAGCGCCAGCACGTCGGCGGCGCGGCCCGGTGCCTCGGCGAGCGCCGCCAGCCAGTCGAACCCCGCCGCCAGCCGCGCCGCGACCGCCGCGTCCGGCCGGATCGCCTGCGCAGTGGCGAGGCTCTCGTAGCCCAAGGCAGCGTCGCAATGCACCAGCACCCACTCGGTCGCCCCGGCGGCGAGGCGGAAATCGTGGGTGGTCATCGCGGGGAGGAACAGCAGCGTGCCGTCCGCGATGGGCAGCGTGCCCCATTCGGTTGCCACGCTACCCTCGGCGCGGGCGAACCAGATCAGCTCGGCCGGCTCGTGGAAATGCGGGAAGGGCTCGGGCGCGCTCGAGCCGGCGGGGCGCAGCACACGCTCGACCCTGACCGAAGAGGCCGGATCGAGCGCAATCGGCTCGCACAGGGTGCCCGTGTCCATAGCGCAAGGATAGAACAGATTTGTGCGGTATGCGTCAACGGTGTCAAGCGCGGTGCGCCGCCGATCAGGACAAGGATCGGACAGCAATTCGTCGCTCGCGTGCAATCCGCTGGGGACTTGCCAAACCGCCAAACCTGCTATGCGTAAGCGCCGGATGGGGAGGATGTTCGCATGAGGGGATGGAAGCGTCTGGTCGCAGGGCTTGCAGGCCTGATGGCTGCCGTCGCGCCCGCCGGAGCGCAGCCCGAACCCACCGCGCCCCCGCCCGCATCGCCTTCTTCCTACGTCGACCCCTTCATCGGCACCGACGGCACCGGGCACACCTTCCCCGGCCCCGCGCGCCCCTTCGGCATGATCCAGCCCGGCCCCGACAATGCCGACACCGGATGGGAATACACCTCGGGCTACCAGTACCGCGCCCCGCAGATCATCGGCTTCTCGCACACGCGGGCGAGCGGGACGGGGATTCCGGAGCTGGGCGATGTGCTGCTGATGCCGTCCGCCACCCGCCGCCCCGCGATGGCGAGCGGCAAGGCAGGCGAGATGGCGCGCGCGGGCTACTACGCGGTCACCCTGCCCGACAATGGCGTGAAGGTCGAACTGACCGCCTCGCTGCGCAGCGCGATGCACCGCTACACCTTCTCCCAGAGCGGGCGGGTGTGGGTGCTGGTCGATCTCCAGCATGGCCTCACCTTCCGCACCGACGAGCAGCCGGTGCAGTCCATCGCCAACCGCTTCGGCCCCGACAGCTTCGAGGGCGAGGCGGTACGCCGCAACTGGACCACGCGCACCATCGCCTGGAGCGTGCGCTTCAACCGGCCGATCGCCGCGGTGGAGGTCCTGCCCCCGCGCGCGGGTGACGCCGCGCCGCGCTACATGCTCGCCTTCGATCTGCCCGAGGGCGAGCGCACCCTGCTGGTCAAAGCCGGCATGGCGACCACCGACGCGCAAGGCGCGCGCGGCAACCGCGAGGAGGTGTTCGGCTGGGACTTCGACGCACTCGCCGCCGCCGCGCAAGCCGAGTGGGACGCGCTGCTCGCCCGCGCGACCATCGAAGGCCCCGCAAGCCAGCAGCGCAGCTTCACCACCGCGCTCTATCACGTTTTCCTCCACCCCTCGGTGGTGAGCGACGTCGACGGGCGGTTCCGTGGCCCCGACGGCCGCATCCGCACCGCGCCCGCCGGGCACCTAAGGTATTCCACCTTCTCGCTGTGGGACACCTTCCGCGCCGCCCATCCGCTTTACACATTGCTCGCGCCCGAAAGGGTCGACGATTTTGTCGCCTCGCTGCTCGATCACCAGCAGGCCGCCGGGCGCCTGCCCAAGTGGCCGATCTGGGGCGGCGAGACCGGCACGATGATCGGCGAGCCCGCTTTGCCGGTGATTGCCGAGGCCTGGGCCAAGGGCTTTCGCGGTTTCGACGGCAGCCGTGCGCTCGCGGCAATGGTCGCGACCTCGACCCGCGACGCGGTGCCCGTCTACGAAGGCGACCACTCGATCTCGCAATGGTCGCTCTACGACCGCTATGGCTATTACCCCACCGACGTCACCGGCGGCGAGGCGGTATCGCGCAGCCTCGAGGCGGGGATCGGCGATGCGGCGACCGCGCGGATGGCGGCGATGCTGGGCGAGAAGGCCGAGGCGAAGCGCTTCGGCAAGCGGGCGGAAAGCTGGCGCAAGCTGATCGACCCCGAAACGCGCCTTGCCCGCGGGCGCGATGCGGCGGGCGGGTGGCGCACCCCCTTCGATCCGCTCACGCCCACATCACCGCTCAACAATCCGGGCGACTATACCGAGGCGAACGCCTGGCAATATACCTGGACGCCCGCGCTGCATGACCCCGAGGGGCTGGTGAAGGCGCTGGGCGGGAAGAAGGCGGCGGGCGCGATGCTCGACCGGTTCTTCTTCGAGCTGCCCGTCACCAAGGGTGCCGAATATCTCGGGCAGGAGGCGATGATCGGGCAATACGCCCACGGCAACGAGCCGAGCCATCATGTGGCGTGGCTCTATGCCTACACCGACCGGCCCGAGCGCACGGCAGCGCTGGTGCGGCGGATCGCGGAGAGCTTTTACCGCGACACCCCCGATGGCCTCGTCGGCAATGAGGACGCAGGCCAGATGAGCGCGTGGTATGTGTTTGCGACACTCGGCTTCTACCCGATCGATCCTGTCAGCGCGAACTATGTCGCAGGCCTGCCGCTGACCCCGCGCGCGGTGCTGCGGGTGCCGGGGCGCGCCGAACTGATGATCGAACAGGCGGGCTGCAAGGAGGGCCCCGTCGGCGTCTCGCTGGAAGGCAAGGCCTATCCCGTCACCGCCCTGCCCCATGCGGCGCTGGTCAAGGGAGGGACACTGGTGCTGTCGGGATGCGCTAGACGCTGACGCCGAACAGGCGGCCGACGGCGGCGGTGCTCGCCATCGCGAAGACGCCCCAGCCGACCACGCGCAGGGTGGCGGGGATAAGCGGCGCGGCCCCGGCCTTCGCTCCCAGCGCGCCGAGCACCGCGAGCGCCAGCACCGACACGGCCACGACCGTCATCATGATCGCGCCCGCAGGCGCCAGCCATGCCGCGATCAACGGCACGGCCGCCGCCGCGCTGAAGGTCACGCCCGAGGCCAGCGCCGCCTGAAGCGGCCGCGCGGCGAGATGCTCGGACAAGCCCAGCTCGTCGCGCACATGCGCCGCGAGCGGATCTGCCGCGCTCAGCTCCCGCGCCACCAGCGCCGCAGTTCCCTCGCTCAGGCCCCGCGCGCGGTAGATCGCGGCGAGTTCGGCTTCCTCGTCGGCGGGCGTGGCAGCGAGCGCCTCCTTCTCGCGGGCGATGTCGGCGTTTTCGGAATCGGCCTGCGAAGAGACCGAGATATACTCGCCCGCCGCCATCGACATCGCGCCCGCTATCAAGGCGGCCACCCCTGCCACCAGCACGGGCCCCGCCTCGGGCGTTGCCGCGGCGACGCCGATGATCAGCGAGGCGACCGAGATGATCCCGTCATTGGCCCCCAGCACCGCGGCGCGCAGCCAGCCGGTGCGGTGGACATAGTGCGGATCGTCGGGGTGAGCGCTGGATGGGGTGGCCATGATACGTGCCTTGTCCGCCTTCGCTACCGCCAAGGCAAGCGCAACCTATGTCGCAGACCAGCCCGCGTCGATCATCAGCGCCGATCCCGTCACCACCCGCGCCGCCTCGCTCACCAGATACATCACCGCGGCGGCGGACTGTTCGGAGGTGATCTTTTCCTTGATGAGGTGCGGAGTGAGCTGGAGCTCGTAAGCCTCCTCCACCCCGAGCCCGCGCGCGGCGGCGAGATCGTCGGTCGCGGCGGCCACCATCGGGGTGTCGACCAGCCCCGGGCACAGGGCGTTGACGGTGATCCTGTGCTCGGCGAGCTCCCCCGCCATCGCGCGGGTCAGGCCCATCATGCCGTGCTTGGAGGCGCAGTAATGGGCATAGCCGGGCGTCCCGACATGCCCCGCGACCGAGGCGATGTTGACGATCCGCCCGCCTTCCCCTTTCGCGATCATGTGCGGCACCGCCGCGCGCACGACGCGCCAAGCTCCGGTGAGATTGACGTCGATCATCGTGGTCCACATCGCCTCGTCGAGTTCGTGCGCGGGGCGACCGCCGGTGAGGATGCCGGCATTGTTGACGATGATGTCGATCCGCCCGAAGGCCTCCAGCGCCGCCGCCACAAACGCCTCGACCTCAGCCATGTCGCGCACGTCGCAGGCCATGGCGAGCGCGCGCACGCCGTGGGCCTCGATCGCTTGCGCGACCTCGCCCAGCGCGCCGCCGAGCGCATAACCGACCGTCTCCATCGCCGCCGCGCCGACGTCGCAGATGGCCACGTCCGCGCCGGCCTCGGCCAGCGCCAGCGCGATCGCCCGCCCCTGCCCGCGCGCCGCGCCCGTCACCAGTGCGGCCTTGCCTGCCAGTGTCCCTGCCATGATCCGTCCCTCTCCTACGATCCGGGAGAGAAACTATCCGGCCTTGGCGATTTCCCAAGCGGCTGAAGTGATAGGTTGGCGGCGGCTCACCCGGCGGCGTTGGTCTGTTCCAGAATCCACTCGGGGATCGCTTCCTGCCTGAGGTCGGCAAGCTCCAGCCCCTGCGCGCGCACCGCGTCATAGCGTTCGCGCGGGGCGTAGTCGGCGGGGCGCTGGACGAAGATCTTGCCCTTGGTCTCGGCGAGGATCGCAATGCCGCGCACGCCGTCGTTGCCGCTGCCCGTCAGCAGTCCGCCGAGCGCGGGCAGGCCGCTCCTCGCAAGGCTTCCGAACAAGAGGTCGGCCGACGGGCGGCAGCCGTTCACCGGATCGCGCTCGACCAGCCGGAGGCGCGGCGGTTCGCCCGCCTCGACCACCACGTGGCGCGTGGGATCATGCGCGAGCCACACTTTGCCCGGCTCGAGGCTGACGCCGTCCACCGCATCGCCCAACTGGCACGGCAGCGAATGGCGCATCGCGCGCACCGCGTTCTCGACCGCGGCCGGATCGGCATCGAACAGCACGATGGTCGGCGGGCAATTGGCGTCATAGGCGGCGAGCACCTGGCGCGCGCTCTCGATCCCCGCCGACCCGCAGGCGAGCGCGACGATGCGGCCATCGGAGCGATATTTCGCCCCGCCACCCTCGCCGCCCTCGGCATCCTCGCCACCGGGCTTCAGCTCGCCCGATGCGGCCTTGAGCACGATGTCGCCCAGCTGGCGCACGGTCGCGTCGAACTCCTCGCGCGAGGTGTGCAGCGGCTTGGGGAAGCAGTGCACCGCGCCCAGCTCGAGCGCGCGGCGCGCGGTGCCGGTGCCGGCCTGGGTGATCGAGGAGAGCATGATCACCGGCATCGGCCGGGTTTCCATCACCTCCTCGAGGAATTCCATGCCGCTCTTGCCCGGCATCTCGACATCCAATGTCAGCACATCGGGCTTCAGCTTGTCGAGCTGCTCGCGGGCGTCATCGGCATTCTTGGCGGTACCGCACACGGTCACCCCCTTGGCATTGTCGAGAATGTCGCAGAACAGCGCGCGCATCGCGGCGGAATCGTCGACTACCAGTACCCGTACATTGGCCATGTTCGCTCAGCCTCTTGATTGACGCCTCGCAATAGGCCGCCAGCACCGAACAAATTCGCGCGGGCGCCTTAGGGGGAAGCGCATAGCGCCGCAGCAGGGCAGCCTTATCAACCAAGCGCTTAGTTGAGACCTTGTTACACGGCCGCGCAAACCTGCCGCCGGGCTCTGACAGGGTGAACTGCAATGACGATCGAGAAGTATTCGCGGATCGCCGGCATGACGCTGTGCTCCATGCTGACGGCGATCCTGCTGCTGGCCGGGATCGGCATCAATCACATCCGCAACGGCGGCCCGCTCGACAATGGCGAGCAGTTGCTGTCGGATTTCCGCGCGGACATCCTGCCGCCGCCAGCCTTTCTGGTCGAAAGTTTCGCCAATGCGAGCATCATGGCGATCCACCGTGATGCCTATGCGATCAACGAAAAGCGGCTCGCCGATCTCGAGAAGACCTACTGGGATTCCCAGCAACGCTGGGCGCAGAGCGCGATGTCGGATGATCTGAAGGCCGGTCTGGCGGCAAACGCGCAGACGACCGGCAAGGCCTTCTGGGACGAGGTCAACCAGTCGCTGAAGCCCGCCGCCCGGCGCTGGGACCAGCCGGCCATCGCCGCCTCGCACCGCCGCCTGCTGAAAATCTACCGCGCCCACCGCGCAGGCATCAACGATCTGGTCGCCCGCAGCGAAAAGGAGACCGCGGCGTCGATGGAAGAAAATTCCTTCGTCCAGATCCTGATCATCTCCGGCGCTTGCATTTCCGTGCTGCTGGTTATGGGGATCTTTGTGGTCGCCTATCTGGCCTTCCGCCGCAAGGTGCTCTGGCCGATCTACATCACCATCGAGACCATGCGCGACATGGCGGCGGGCAATGTCGATGCCGGGATCACCACCAACCACCGGAACGACGAGATCGGCACGATGACCCGCGCCATCGAAACCTTCCGCGCGGCGATGAAATCCGACAAGGCCCGCTCGGCCGAGCAGGCCGAGGTGGTCGACACGCTCTCGGGCGCGCTGGACAGGCTCGCGGCAGGCGACCTCACGCACCGCATCACCGCGATGCCTCCGGGCGAGCATGAGCGGCTGCAGGAAGCATTCAACGCCTCGGTCGGGCGGCTCGAGACGATGATCGGGCAGGTGCGCGCCACGGTGGGCGGGGTCACGACCGGCTCGGACGAGATCCGCGCCGCCTCCGAAGACCTCGCGCTGCGGAACGAGCAGCAGGCTGCCAGCCTCGAGGAGACCGCTGCATCCGTCGGCCAGACCGTCGCCCTCACCCGCCAGTCGGCCGAGAATGCCAGCGCCGCCAAGAGCGCCATCGCCCAGACCCACCAGCGCGCCACCGAAGGCGGCGCCGTGGTCGGCAAGGCGGTCGCGGCGATGGGCGCGATCGAGCAGTCCGCGCGCGAGATCACCCAGATCATCGACGTGATCGACGGGATCGCGTTCCAGACCAATCTTCTGGCCCTGAATGCGGGGGTCGAGGCCGCACGCGCGGGCGAGGCCGGCAAGGGCTTCGCGGTCGTCGCCAACGAGGTCCGCGCGCTCGCCCAGCGCTCGGCCGAGGCGGCACGCGACATCAAGGCGCTGATCGACAAGTCGACCGCCCACGTCGGCGACGGGGTGAGCCTCGTCGGTGAGACCGGCACGCTGCTCGCCGAGATCGTCGGGCAGGTCGGCGCGGTGACCCGCCAGGTCGAGGAGATCGCCGAGACCACCGCCGCCCAGGCGACCAATCTCGAGCAGGTGAACAGCGCGGTCGGCACGATCGACCGGATGACCCAGCAGAACGCGGCGATGGTCGAGCAGTCGACCGCCGCGACCCGCAGCCTCTCGAGCGAAGCCCAGCGCCTCGGCGAGCTGGTCGCGCAGTTCCGGGTGAGCAGCGCAGGGCAGGCCGCTTACGCCGCCGCCCCCGCCTATGCTCCGCCGCCGCCGATGGCACTCCCCGCCGCCCGCAAGCCTGCCTCTGCCCCGCGCAAGGCTCCCCCGCCCCCGCCCGTGACCGGCAACCTCGCCCGCAAGGTCGAGCCTGCGCCGTCCGCCGCGCCCACGCTCGCCGAGGACGACTGGAGCGAGTTCTGACGTTCCGCCAACGCGGGCTTTTAGCCGCCGCTTAGGGGAAAACCCCGAGGTCCCCGCCAGACAATCGCAAAGGGCGTCCCGCCTAGACTTTCATCGGGATCCGAGAACAGGGCAGACCTCATGTTGAAGCAGATCGCAGTTTCCGATCTCGAACTGGGCATGTTCGTCCACAAGTTCGAGGGCGGGTGGTTCGACCATCCCTTCTGGAAGGCCAAGTTCCTGATCGAGGACGCCGAGAAGCTCGCCACGATCAAGTCGAGCAAACTGCGCAGCGTAGTGATCGACACCGCCAAGGGCCGCGATGTCGGCAAGCCCGCGCCGCGGCCCTGCGAGGCCCGCCCGGCCCCCGCCGCCGCTGCCTCGCCCGCCGCGGCGCGCATCCGCAACATCAAGCAACGCACCGCGGTGCAGGTCTCCTCCACGGGTCCCGTGACGATGACGCAGGAGCTCGACAGCGCCGCTGCCATCGCCGAGCAGGCGCGCGACAAGCTTCACAAGGCCTTCATCGCCGCCCGGCTCGGCAAGGCATTGGACGTGCGCAAGGTCGAGCCCGTGGTGAGCGACATCCTCGCCTCGGTCCGGCGCAACCCCCAGGCCTTCAGCGGACTGATGCGCTGCAAGCTCAAGAACGAGCTGAGCTTCCGCCACGCCCTGTCCGTCAGCGCGCTGATGGTGGCGCTCGCCGACCGGATGAAGCTGCCCGCGCAGGACATCCACAATTGCGGGCTCGCCGGGCTGCTGCTCGACATCGGGGTCAACCACCTGCCCTATGCGGGCGATCCGCCGGGCGGCGATTATCGCAACCTCTCCGAGCGCATCTGGAACCAGCACGTGATCCTCGGCCACCGCGCACTCCAGAACGATGGCGACCTGCCGCAGCTGGTGCTGGATGCGTGCCTCTATCACCACGAGCGCATCGACGGGCGCGGCTATCCGCAGGGGACCAAGGGCGACGCCATCCCGCTGATCGCCCGCATGGCGGCGATCTGCGACAACTTCGACTTCCACCTCTCGGGCTTCGACCGCGGCAAGGCGCTCGACCCGGCCGCCGCGATCGAGACGATGCGCGCCGATACCGGCGCCTATGATCCCGAGATCCTGCGCATCTTCGTCGAGACGGTCGGGATGTATCCGGTCGGCTCCTTCGTGATGCTGGCCAGCCGCAGGATCGCGATGGTGATCGACGAGGACCGCAAGGACCCGCTGCGCCCGGTGGTGCAGGTGTTCTATTCGCTCGACACGGGCGAGCGCATCCTGCCGCACCGCATCGCGCTCGCCGAGGGGAACGACAACGAGCGCATCCTCGGGATCGCGGACCTTGCCGGGCTCGATCTGCCGGCCGATCCGCAGCTGCGCGAGCTGGTGTTCCTCAGCGCCTATCGCAACCAGGCCTGAGGCTCGCTTCAGGGTGCCCAGCAAAAAAGGGGCCGGCGATCGCTCGCCGGCCCCTTTGGTTTTGCGCAGGGTTGCAGTCTCAGAAGGCGAGCCGCAGCGAGGCCTGCACCGTCCGTCCGTTCGCCGCGCGGGCAAAGCCGATGCCGTTGGCCGGAACGCTCGCCTGGTTGACCTCGAAGATCCCGAGCGTGTTGAACAGGTTCTGCGCGCTCAGCGTGAATTGCAGGTTCTTGGCTGCCTGATACTCGGCAAAGGCGCCCACGGTGGTGAAGCCGGGCATGCGCAGCTGGTTGCTGTCCTGCGCGTAGGAGCTGGTGATCGTGACCACATTCGCCCCTGCGGCAAGCTTGCCGAAATCGACCGTCGGCACCGCGACCAGCACCCAATCGGGCTGGTGGCGCGGTTCCTTGCCAGTGAGCGCGGGGTTCAAGCGGTCCTCGGTGATCTTGGCGCGGGTATAGGTGGCCGCGAGTGTCAGGTTGAAGATCCCGCGCTGGAAGTTGCCCTCCAGTTCGACGCCATCGGCCTTGTAGGTGCGGTTGGTGGCATTGGCCGCGCCGTTGAGGACGTTCTGGTCCTCGGCCTCGACATGGAAGGCGGTGGCGTTGACGGTGATGCCGTTGCGGCGGAACTTGAAGCCGCCTTCGTACTGGATCACGTCGTCCTGCCGGTCGCCCGATGGGACATTGCCGGTGAGAGGGTCGACCGTGGGCGTGAACAACACCTTGTCCGCCGCCGCGCGCGCGCCCTTGCTGTAGCGCGCGAAGACCGAGAAGGGCTCGGCGACGCGGTAATTCACCCCGACCGAATAGTTGAGGTAGCCGTAGTCATAATTGACCGGCGCGGGGCGATCCAGGGGCAGGAAGGCGGTGCGCGCCTCGGCCGGGTTGATGATCCCGTCGCGGTTGAAATCGAAGCTGGTGAGGCCCACCCGCCCGCCGCCGAGGTCCGCGCCGAACAGCTGCCCGCGCACGCGCCCGCTGTCATAGCGCAGCGAGCCGCCCACGGCGAGCTTGCCGATGTGGAAATTGACCGAGCCATAGGGCGCCAGAACGCGGTAATCGACGTCGAAGATGCGCCGGAACAGGCTGCTCTCGCGCCCGAAGGCGAAGTAGCCGTTGAGGGTCTGCGGCTGGCCTGCGGCGTTGAAGATATCGACCTGCGCGGTGTTCCCGCCGCCGGCGGCATCGACGATCATCGCGGTGTGGAGCCAGGTCGTATCGAGCTCCTGCGTCACGTAATAGAGCCCCGCAGTCGTGGTCAGCTTCCCGCCGCCCACTTCCCACACCTTGCTGGCGCGCAGGTCGTTGGTGAAATTGTCGAGCGAGCGCGCGCGCACGAAGCTCACGAAATAGAGCGAGAGCAACCCGTTGCCATTGATCAGGCTGCCGCCCGGGATCGTCTGGCCCGCGAGCGGCCCGCTGGCATAGGCGGCGCTCGAGCCCGGCCCGCCGATGGAATTGGCGAAGGCGCTCACGGTGTTCTGGCGGTTGGGGAACATCCGGCTGAAATCGCCGCCATTGACCGCGTAGCGCATCTTTTCGGTGATGGTCCAACCGGCGATGTCGAACTGCGCCTCGAAGCCGATGGATTTGGACTTGGCGCTCTGCCCGGTGCTGATCGGGAGGGCGACCGGCTGGTTGTTGCGATCCAAGGTGATGACCGGACCGAGGAAGCCCGAGAGGGTCGAATCCCGCCTCAGGTCGAAGCCGGGGAAGCTGCGGATCTCGGGGTTCTCGTTGGTGCCGGTGATGTTGACCGCATAGGGCGCGAAGGTCGGCGAGCGGTCATCGAGCAGCTTGAAATAGGCGCGCACATAGCCGCCCTCGAAGGTGCGGGTGACGTTGGCTTTGATCTGCCCGCCGCGCCAGCCGGTGAAGCCGATATCGCGCGGGCCCTCGCCCTGGCGGTAGAAGCCGCCGACGTAGAAGCGGGTGTTTTCGCCGAGCTTGCCGCCGTAGTCGAAATCGATGCGCTTCTCGTCATAGTCGAGCCCGCTCGAGAACTGCGCGCGCCCGCCTTCCTGCTCGCCGGTGCGCGAGATGACGTTGACGATGCCGCCGGGCGAATTGGACGCGAAGGTCGAGGCCGATCCACCGCGGATCGTCTCGATCGCGTTCACGGTGAAATCGTTCCTCAGATAGACGTCGGTCGCGACATTGAAGAGGTCGCCGAATTCGAGCACCGGCAGCCCGTCTTCCTGGAACTGCATGTATTTGGAGCCGCCCGCGGCAAGCGGAAGCCCGCGCACGGTGTAGTTGTTGTTGCCCTCGCCGATGCCCGTGGCGACGCGCAGGCCCGCCATCGTGCGCAGCACGTCGCCCAATGCGCGCGGGCCGAAGCGCTGGATGTCGTCGCCCTTGAGGCTGCTGGTCGAGGTCGCGCTGTCGAGCCGGTCGCGGCCCTTGGCCATGCCGGTCGAGAAGATTTCGGCGGCGGGCTTGGCGGGCGCTGCGGGTTGTTCTGCGGCCTCGGCCTCGGCGCTGTCTTCGGCCGCGTTGCTTTCGCCCGCATAGGCAGGCGCCGCGAACGCGGTGGTGGCGGCGAACAGCAGCAGTCTGGTTCTGGTTTTCATGGCATGGCTCCCCCCGTCTGTGCCGGAATGACAACCAGCCCGGCTTCATCGAGTGACGCCTTGCGCGATATGTCCGCTCGTCTTGGCGGGGGTGAAAGCGGGGCCTAGGGACTGTCGCTAGGGAATGACCGCAGGTGCCCGGCTCAGGCGAGGCCGCGCCAGTCGATCCATTCGCAATAGGGATGGCACAAGGCCGCCAGACGGCTCTCGCCGCGGTTGGCGCCGCCGTCCCATTGCGCGATCCTGAGTTCGACCGCGGCGCGATCGGCGCGCCATTCGACGCTGACGCGGGCGAGCGGGCGAGCGGGCTCGGCGCGGGCTCCGGCGAGCGCGAAGGCATGGTCGATCGCGGCACGCTCGTCAGCGCTCGCATATTGCAGCATCATCGAATGGAACACCACGCGGCGCACGCCCTCGGGCTGGGGCTCGGCGAAGCGCTGGAGCAGCCAGGCGCTTGCAAGCCCCGTGTCGACCCGTGGGGGCACGTCCTGCGCCATCCGCAAGGCCGCCGCCAGCCGCGCGGCGCGGGCGCTCTCGCCCGGCCAGAGATAGGCGGCGAGGCGCTCCCGGTCGGTCGCCTGCCCCGGATCGAGCGGGTGGAGATCGACGCCGCGCGCCGCCGTGACCGCGAGCGTGCCCGCAGGCAGGCTGGCGCCGCGCCACTCGGGTTCTATCCGCACCGTGCTCGTGTCCGCGCAGGCCCGCACCGCGCCGAGCCGCAAGGCATAGCGGGGAAAGTTGAGATTGAGCCCCGCGCTCGCGCCCAGTTCGAGCACCTCGCAGGGCAGCGGCCCCGCGCGCGACAGTTCGAGCAGCGCTGCGACCAGCCCCGCGACCCGCGCGACCTCGTTGGTCTGGGTGGGATGCGCGAGCCAGCCGAGCAGCTCCTCGGCATGAACATCGAGCGCATGGGCCAGCGCCGCCTCGAGCGCGAAGGAAGAGGGCATCGCCCCGCCGCGGTAGAGCGCGCCGAGCACCCCCGCCTCGCGCCCGGCCAAGGCGAGCGCATGGAGCCCGGCATTGAGGCGGAAGATCACCCCGTCCGAGGCCAGATCGCCCGGCCAGTCCTCGATCCTCCCGAACACCGGCCCGCCGGTCTGCGGCAGAACCCGCGCGAGCGCCGCCATCAGCGCGGCCGCGCGCGGCTTGCCGAAGCCGTGGGCCTTGGCCGCCTCGATCCGCAGCTGGCGCACCGCGCGCGCAGGTTCTGCGGCAGCGCCGGGTTCGCGCCGGAAAGCGGGGCCAGAGTTGGGAAACATCAAGGACAAGTACGCCGCCGGGGATCACCAAAGGGGAGGCCCTCCATAGGCCCGCTGCAACAACTTTCCTTCGCCCCCGCCTAGGGAAAAGCCGCAGGAACAGGGATTTGCCCGGCATTGCCGCACCCCCTCCCCGACCCCCCGTGACAATACCGAGCCGCTCCCGATGGCATGGTTAAAACGCGCGGTCCTATCCGGCAGCCAAGCATTTCCGCCCACGATCCGGAGTTCCCGAGGCATGCGCCTTTCGACTGCATTGACTGCCACCCTGCTCGCCACCACCGCCGCCATGCCGGCCCATGCGCGAGGAAGCGCCCGCGAAGACGCCGACACCGCGGCTTCCGCTCAGTCGGGCGGCACCCCCGCCCCCGCACCTGCGCCCAAGGCCTTCACCACGGGCGTTGCCAAGGGCCGCGACCTGCTCGACACCGCGATCTCGGCGAGCACCCTCGACGATACCGACCTGCAGCAGCTCTCGGTGAGCTCGATTGCCGGGATCATGCAGAACATCCCGGGCATCCGTTCGGAAACCTCCGACATCGACGGTTTTTCGGCGATCACCATCCGCGGGTTGCCGCTGGCGGCGGAGGGCTCAAAGTTCCTCCAGCTTCAGGAAGATGGCCTGCCGGTGCTCGAATTCGGCGACATCCAGTTTGCCGGGATCGACCAGTTCCTGCGCGCCGACCTGACGCTCTCGCAGGTGCAGGCAATCCGCGGCGGTTCGGCCTCGACCTTCGCCTCGAACTCGCCGGGCGGGCTCATCAACTTCATCTCGCGCACCGGCGAGACGGCCGGGGGCACGGTTCAGGTATCAAGCGGCGTCGGCCATGATCTGAAGCGCATCGACTTTGCCTATGGCAGCCCGCTCGGGCAAGGCTGGCGCTTCCATGTCGGCGGCTTCTATCGCAGCGGCGAAGGCCCGCGCGAGATCGGCTACACCGGCTTTTCGGGCGGCCAGATCAAGGCCAATATCACCAAGGAATTCGAAGGCGGCTATATCCGCTTCTACGGCAAATATCTCGACGACAAGCAGCCCAATTACGGCTCGGTCCCGATCACGGTGGGCGGCACCAATGCCGACCCGCAGCTCGGTTTCCTGCCCGGCTACGACCCGCGCGATCAGGGCTACTTCTCGCCCCTGACCTCAAGCTATGCCGAAGTCGACCGCAACAACAACCGCACCGTGCTCGACGCGCGCGACGGGCTGGCGGCGCAGGTCAAGGCGGTGGGGCTCGAAGCGCAGTTCGAGATCGCCGGGTGGACGGTGACCAACCGCTTCCGCTTCTCCGACATCAGCGGCTCCTATAACGACAACGTGCCCTTCGTGACCGCGCCTGCGCCCTTCTTTGCGCAGTTCGGCGGACCGGGCGCGAGCCTGTCCTATGCCGCCGGGCCGCAGAGCGGGCAGGCGATCACCGATGCGCGGTTGCTGGCGCTGTCGGCGCGGATCTATGCCGATCTCGAAAGCCTCGACAATGTCACCAACGATCTGCGCGCGACCCGCGTGTGGGAGGTGGGCGAAGGCAAGCTGACCACCACTGCGGGCGTCTACAACTCGCGGCAGGACATCCGGATGTTCTGGAACTTCACCAGCACCCTGCAGGATCTCGCAGGCGGAGGGAGGAACGCGCCGGTCAATATCACCACCGCCAGCGGCGTACCTGTGACCGACTCCGGCACGCTGGCATATGGCTTTGCCGTCGGCCTGCCGTTCAGCATCTACCACAACCGCTACGATGTCGGTTACGACGTGCTGGCCCCCTATGGCTCGGTCAATTACCAGATCGGCAAGCTGGCGATCGGCGCGAGCATCCGCTGGGACAAGGGCAACGTTCAGGGCCAGGTCTTCTCGCCCGGCTTCGGCGACGGCCGCGCGCCTTTCGTCCCGTTCGATGTCAATGGCGACGGGCAGGTTTCGCTGGCCGAAAGCCGTGTGCCGGTGCTGCCGCTGACCCGTCCCGCACCGGTCGATTACGATTACGACTACCTCTCCTATTCGGCCGGGGTGAACTACCGCTTCGCCGACAGACTTTCGGCATTCGCGCGCTACAGCCGCGGGGGGCGGGCGACGGCGGAGAACGCGATCGGCACCGAGACGCTCGACCCCCTCGCCGGGCGCCCGAACAACCCCGATCTGCTGGTCTCGGTCGTCAAGCAGGCCGAAGCGGGGGTGAAGTACCGCAAGGCCGGGCTAAGCCTGTTCCTGACCGGTTTCTGGGCCTCGACCGACGAGCGCAACGCGCAGATCACTGCCGACGCGACAGGGCAGGCCTTCGTCCAGCAGATCGAGCGCACCTACAGCGCCAAGGGCCTCGAGTTCGAGGGCGAGTACAAGCGCGGGCCCTTCACCCTCGTCGCCGGCGCGACCTACACCAGGGCCAAGATCGACAAGGACGTGCTCGCCCCCGCCTTCGACGGGCTGACCCCGCGCCACATCCCCGATTTCGCCTTCTTCCTGCGTCCCTCGGCCGAGTTCGGCAAGGTCACCTTCGGCACTGCCGTCAACGGCACCACCGAAAGCTTCGCGCAAGACACCAACCAGCTGGTCCAGCCCGGCTACGTGATCGTCAGCCCCTTCGTGCAATATCGCCCGGCCGAGGGGCTCACCGTCGCGGTCAACGCCTTCAACGTCTTCGACCGGCTCGCGGTGGTCTCGCTCCAGGCGCCGACCATCCCCGCCTCCGGGCTCACCAACGCACAGGTGATGAACGGCCGCACCGTCACCGCCTCGCTGCGCTACGCGTTCTGAGCATCGGCCGGGAAGGGACAATGATGGACGAGAGGAACCCCCGCCATGCTTGACCGGATGAACATCCCCCGCCGCCTCGGCGCATCCTTCGTGCTGCTCAACGTGGTCGCAGCGAGCGTGATGATCGCCTGCGGGGTAAGCCTGGCGATGATCTCCTCGGTGACGGCCAGGAATACCGAAAGCCAGGCGATCCTTGCCAATGTGCTGGGGCTGGAGACCGCGCTGCTGCGCCAGAACAGCCAGCTGCGCGGGTTTCTGGTCACCGCCGACCAGAGCTACCTCAAGTCCTATTACGAGGGCCGCGACGATTACGACCGGATGTCGGCCGAGCTCGAAGGGCAACTCGCCGCCGATCCCGCCTTGCAGGCCAAGGTCCGCCTCAGCCGCGAAGAGACCCTCAAGTGGCGGCGCGACTGGGGCGACAAGTATGTCGGCGTGGTCAAGGCCGGCAACCGTGACGGCGCGCAGGAGGCGATCCGCGCGGCGGGCAAGAAGGTGCTGGTGAGCGACGCGGTCAACCCGCTGCGCGACATCCGCGATGCCCAGCATGATGCGATCAAGTCAGAGAGCGCGCGGCAGGAGAGCGTCATCACGCTCGCCTGGATCGCGCTCGGGCTCGGGGCGGCGATCCTGATCGGGCTGGCGCTGGTGCTGGCCCGCAAGCTGACCGGCTCGATCGCCCGGCCGATCGCCGATCTCACCCGCGCAGTCACCGACCTGTCCAAGGGCGCGACCGATGTCGACGTCCCCGGCACCGACCGCAGCGACGAGCTGGGCGCGATGGCGCAGGCGATGCTGGTGTTCCGCGACGCCGCAATCGAGCGCCAGCGTGCCGTCGCCGAGCGCGAGGAGGCCGTCGCGCGGATCGGCCGGCAGCTGTCGGCTGTCGCGCAATCCGACCTCACCGTGCGCCTCCACGACATGCCGCCCGCGTTCCAGTCGCTCGCCAATGATTTCAACGAGGCGATGGAGCGGCTGTCGGGCGCGATGGGCGCGGTCAACGAGAGCATCGGCGCGATCAACCTCACCTCCTCTGAAATCGAGCATGCGATGACCGATCTGGCCAGCCGCAGCGAGGATCAGGCCGCGCGGTTGCAGCACTCGTCGAGCACCATGCTGAACCTCAGCGCCAATATCGAGGCCAATGCCAGCCTTGCCGTCGGCGTCAGCGGCTCGATGCGCGACGCGCGGCAGGAGGCCGAGACCGGCGGTGCGGTGGTCGGCCGCGCGATCGAGGCGATGGGCCAGATCGAATCCGCGAGCGAGGAAATCTCCGAGATCACCGCGATGATCGACAACATCGCCTTCCAGACCAACCTCCTCGCATTGAACGCCGGGGTGGAGGCCGCGCGGGCGGGCGAGGCGGGCAAGGGCTTCTCGGTGGTCGCAAGCGAAGTCCGCGCGCTCTCGATGCGCGCCACCGAAGCCGCGAGCGAGATCAAGAAGCGGGTCGAGGCGGTCGGCGTTCATGTCCAGACCGGCGTGTCGCTGGTGCACGAGACCGGCTCGGCATTGGAGACCATCATCGCCCGCGTGGGCGAGGTGACCGAGGCGGTGACCCGCATCGCCGACGCCGTCACCGAGCAGAGCGTGGCGCTGCGCGATGTCTCCGAGACGATCGGCGCGATGGACAAGATGACCCAGCAGAACGCGGCAATGGTCGAGGAGACCAACGCGGCCACCAAGAACCTCAACCACGAGGCGCGTGCACTCGCCGGGACCTTTGCCGGCTTCCGCATCGGCGCAGGCACGCCAGGCACGCTCGCGCAGCCTGCTACCAGCCGGTGGGCCGCCTAAGGATTTGCGCTGAGCCGCCGCGCAAGCCTCATTTCAGCCCTGCGGCATAAGCCTTGGGCGACTGACTGACAGAATATCCCGGAGGATCCCGCCGCCATGCTCAATTGGTACACCAAGCACGCGCCAGTCCGCACCAAGTTCACCGTGCTGATCGCCGCGACCGTGCTGTTCGGCGGTGTCAACCTGCTCGGCAGCCTGCTGGTGGCGTGGGGTACAATCAGCCCGACGACCGCAATTGTCCTTTCGGTGATCGACCTGATGGTGGCGACCACGATGATGGTGCTGGTCAAGGAACTGGTGTGCCGGTCCTATGTCGAAACCGTGGTGCGGATGGAGGGGCTTGCCGCGGGCGATCTCACCTCGCCGATCCTCCGGATCGACCACACCGACTGCGTCGGGCGGATGGTCAAGGCGATGGACACCTTCCGCAAGAATGCCCTGGCGCTCGAGGAAGCCAACGCCGACCAGTCGGGCAAGGTGGTCGCGACGCTTTCGGGGGCGCTGGACCGCTTGTCCGAGGGTGATCTCACCTATCGCATCAGCGGCATGTCGGACGGCGAGCACGCGCGCTTGCAAGAGGCCTTCAACGCCTCGGTCGCCAAGCTGGAGACGATGATCGGGCAGGTGCGCGCCACCGTGGGCGGGGTCACGACCGGCTCCGATGAGATCCGCGCAGCGTCCGAAGACCTCGCGCTGCGCAACGAGCAGCAGGCCGCCAGCCTCGAGGAGACCGCCGCCTCGGTCGGCCAGACCGTCGCTCTCACCCGTCAGTCGGCCGACAACGCCGTCGCCGCGCGCTCGGCGATCGCCCAGACCCACGCCCGCGCCACCGAAGGCGGCGCGGTGGTCGGCAAGGCGGTCGCGGCGATGGGCGCGATCGAGCAGTCGGCGCGCGAGATCACCCAGATCATCGACGTGATCGACGGGATCGCCTTCCAGACTAATCTTCTGGCCCTCAACGCCGGGGTCGAGGCCGCGCGGGCAGGCGAGGCGGGCAAGGGCTTCGCCGTCGTCGCCAACGAGGTCCGCGCCCTCGCCCAGCGCTCGGCCGAGGCCGCGCGCGACATCAAGGCGCTGATCGACAAGTCGACCGCCCACGTGGGCGACGGCGTGAGCCTCGTCGGCGAAACCGGCACGCTGCTCGCCGAGATCGTCGGGCAGGTCGGCGCGGTGACGCGCCAGGTCGAGGAGATCGCCGAGACCACCGCTGCCCAGGCGACCAATCTCGAGCAGGTGAACAGCGCGGTCGGCACGATCGACCGCATGACCCAACAGAACGCCGCGATGGTCGAGCAGTCGACTGCCGCCACGCGCAGCCTCTCGACCGAAGCGCAGCGCCTCGGCGAGCTGGTCGCGCAGTTCCGGGTGAGCAGCGCAGGGCAGGCCGCCTATGCCGCCGCCGCTCCCGCCTATGCCCCGCCTGCCGCCGCACGCAAGCCCGCGCCTGCCCCGGCGCCGCGCAAGGCGATCCCCACCCCGCTCCCGGTCACCGGCAACCTCGCCCGCAAGCCCGAGCCCGCCCCGCTGCCTGCACCCACACCCTCCCCCGCTCTGGCCGAGGACGACTGGAGCGAGTTCTGACGCCCGCCCCCGCCGCCCCCTCCTTCCCGCACAAGGTTCGCATCCATGATCAGCCTCCCCCCCATCTGCGACCGTAGCGCCGCCTCCGCGCTCTACCCGGAAATCGCGGAATCGCTCGGGCCCGCGCCGCTCGCCATTGATGCCGCCCGCGTCGAGCGGATCGGGCAGGCGATGCTGCAGCTGCTGGTCTCGGCCGCGCGCAGCGAGGGCGGGATCGCGATCCATCAGCCGAGCCCCGCCTTCACCGCCGCGCTCGCGCTGACCCGGCTCGATCACGTGGTGATGGAAGGTATGGCAGCATGACCGAAGACGACATCAAGCAGATCTTCTTCGTCGAATGCGAGGAATCGCTCGAGGCGGCCGAGGCCGGCCTCGCCGCCTGCCGCGAAGGCACGCATGACGCCGAGACGATCAACGCGATCTTCCGCGCGGTCCATTCGATCAAAGGCGGTGCGGGGGCCTTCGGGCACACCGCGCTCGCGGCCTACACCCACGGGTTCGAGAACCTGCTGGGCGACGTGCGCGAGGGCAAGGTGCCGCTCGTCCCGGCGCTGGTCGACCTGCTGCTGCTCGCGCTCGATTGCCTGCGCGATCATGTCGAAGCCGCGCGCGGGAGCGGCGCTGTGCCCGACGACGCCGATCTTCTCGCGCGGCTCGAAGCCGCGCGGGCGGGCAACGGCGGGGAGGTTGCCGCTTCCCCGCCCGCGCCCGCGCCTGAACCTGCTCCGGCGCCTGCTGCCGATCCGCTCGACGATCTCGACGCGCTGCTGAACGAGCTGTCGGCCCCCGCCCCCGCAGCGCCGCCTGAACCGGAAAGCTGGCTGGTCCACATCCGCCCCCACGCCGGGGCGATGACCAAGGGCAGCGAGCCGCTCTTGTGGCTGCGCGAGCTGACCGATCTAGGCGGCACTTGCGAGCTGTGCGACATTGCCCCCGTCCCCACCTTCGAGCGGCTTCAGGTCGAGGAAGGCTATCTCGGCTGGACCTTCCGCATGCCCGGCACCGTCGCGCGCGATGCGGTGGCCGAGATCTTCGATTTCGTCGGCGACGAGGTCGCGCTTGCCTATGACGGCGATCCGATCCCCGCGCCGCGTATCGCTGCCCCCAGCGCGCCCGCGCCGGTCGCTGCGCATACCGAAGCGCCCCAGCCGATCCACAAGCCCGAAGCGGCCGCCACCGCGCCGACCCCGCCTGCCGCCGCCGCCAGCGCCGCCGCTGCCGCTGCTCCGGCCGCAGCGGGCGCGGCAAACCAGTCGGTGCGGATCGACCTCAAGAAGCTCGACATGCTGATCGACGGCGTCGGCGAGCTGGTGATCGCGCAGGCCATGCTCGCCCAGCGCCTCACCAACGAGAACCTCGCCCATATCGAGGAGCTTGCCCTCATCGACGGGCTGGTGCGCGACATCCAGGAACACGCGATGGCCTTCCGCGCCCAGCCGATCAGCTCGGTCTTCGGCCGCGTGCCGCGCCTGCTGCGCGAGCTTGGCGGGTCGACTGGAAAGCACGTGAAGCTGGAGGTGGCAGGCGAGACCACCGAGCTCGACAAGACCGTGATCGAGCGCCTGTCCGAGCCGATGACCCACCTCATCCGCAACGCCGTCGACCACGGGATCGAGCCGCCCGAAGAACGCCGCGCCGCGGGCAAGGACCCCGAAGGCACGCTCACCCTCTCGGCCGAACAGAAGGCCGGGCGCATCATTATCCGCATCGCCGACGACGGGCGCGGGATCGCGCGCGACAAGGTGCTGGCCAAGGCCATCGCCAACGGCCTCGTCGCCCCCGATGCGCAGCTGACCGACGACGACATCAACCAGCTGATCTTCGCCCCCGGCTTCTCCACCGCCGCGCAGGTCTCGAACATCTCGGGCCGGGGCGTCGGCATGGACGTGGTCAAGCAGAACGTGAAGGAGCTGGGCGGGCGCATCACCATCGAGAGCGTGCCCGGCAAGGGCACCACCTTCAGCCTCGCCCTGCCGCTGACGCTGGCGATTTCGGACGGGATGATCGTGCAGGTCGGCGACCAGTCGCTGGTGATCCCGCTCACCCACGTGATCGAGAGCCTCCGCCCCACCCCCGCCGACGTCAAGGGCATGGGCACCCGCGCGCAGATGCTCAACGCGCGCGGCAGCTTCGTGCCGATCGTGCCGCTGGGCGTGCTGACCGGCGCGCACGAGGCCGTCACCAACCCCTGCGAGGGCGTGCTGGTGCTGGTCGAGACCGAGGGCCACGGCCGCGCCGCGCTGCTGGTCGATGCCATCGCCGACCAGCGCCAGTTCGTGATCAAGGCGCTGGACGCGCACTATCGCCAGATCGATTCTGTCGCAGGCGCGACGATCCTCGGCAATGGCAAGGTCGCGCTGATCGTCGACGTTGACTTCATCGCCAGCAACGCCGCGCGCAATCTCGTGGGCAACGTGCCGCTGGCGGCTGCGGCCTGACGATGCAGGGTTCGGTCGCACCCTCGGACAGTCAGGCGATGGTCCCCGGGGTCAGCCCGGCGATCTATGGCGAGGCCGATTTCCGCCGCGTCGCGACGCTGATCCACGCCGAGACGGGCATTGTCCTCAGCGAGCGCAAGAAGATGCTCGCCTATTCGCGCCTCGCCCCGCTGGTGCGGCGCAGCGGGCTGACGAGCTTCGGCGCCTTCCTCGACACGCTGGAGGGTGATCCGCGCACCATGACCGAGGTCGTCGCCGCGCTCACCACCAACCACACCTATTTCCACCGCGAGCCGCACCATTTCGATCACTTCGAGAGCACCGTGCGCCCCGAACTGCTGGCCCGCGCCAATGCGGGCGCGGATGTGCGGATCTGGTCGGCGGGCTGTTCGACCGGCGAGGAAATCTGGACGCTGATGATGGTGCTGCTCGGCCGCGACCGGGCGGCCAGGCTGAAGCTCGCGCGCGGCAAGCTGATCGCGCTTGCGAGCGACATTTCGGTCAATGCCCTCGCGGGCGCTCGCGCCGCAGAATATCCGGCGAGCGCGCTCGAGGCCCTGCCCGAGCCGCTGCGCCGCGCCTGGTGCATTCCGGCGGGCAGCACCGGCGAGCCGCGCCTCGCCATCGCCCCGGAAGTGCAGGCGCTGGTGCGGTTCCGCGAGCTCAACCTCATGGGCGAGTGGCCGATGAACCGCCCCTTCGACGTGATTTTCTGCCGCAACGTCATGATCTATTTCGACATTCCGACCAAGGAACGGCTGATCGAGCGCTTCGCCCGCCAGCTTGCGCCGGGCGGCTATCTCTACATCGGCCATTCCGAACGGGTCAGCGGGCCTGCCACCACGCTGCTCGAACCGGTCGGGCCGACCATCTACCGGCGAAAGGGCCACGCATGACTATCCGGGTCCTGATTGTCGACGATTCCCCGCTAATGCGCGCGCTGCTCCAGCACCGGCTCGCTCGCGAGAGCGACATCACCGTGATCGGCACCGCCGCCGACGCCGCCGAGGCGCGGGGGATGATCAAGGCATTGGATCCCGACGTGGTGACGCTCGACATCGAGATGCCGGGGATGGACGGATTGAGCTTCCTCGAGAAGATCATGCAATTGCGCCCGACCCCGGTGATCCTCGTCTCGGGCGCGACCGAGGCGGGGGCGAGCGCCACCGCGCGTGGCCTGCAACTGGGCGCGGTCGGCTGCATCGCCAAGTCGCAGCTGCGGGTGAACCCCAACGAGGAAGACGATGGCGCGCTTCCCGAGATGGTGCGCGAGGCCGCGCGGGTGCGCTTCATTCACGCCCCCGCCCCGCCGCCGCCCCGTGCGCCCGCGCCCGAACCTGCCGCAGCGCCCGCCGCTCTCCCCGATGTGATCGTCATCGGTGCCTCGACCGGCGGGGTCGAGGCGCTGCACACCGTGCTCGCGGGCTTCCCTGCCGATTGCCCGCCGACGCTGGTCGTCCAGCACATCAACGGCTGCTTTGCGGGCGCCATCGCCCAGTCCTTCGACCGCGCGGTGCGCCCGCGGGTGATGCTGGCCGAGAGCGACATGCCGTTGGAGCGCGGCACGGTGCTGCTCGCCCCGGGCAATGACCGCCACTTGCAGGTCGCCTCGGCCGGCACGCGCGGCCTGCGCTGCGTGCTGCGCGAGGGCGAACCGGTCAGCGGGCACCGCCCCAGCGTCGACCGCCTGTTCGCCTCGCTCGCCTCCACCTTGGGCGGCACGCGGGGGAGCCGCGGGCTCGGCATCCTGCTGACCGGCATGGGGCAGGACGGCGCGCAGGGCATGGCGCAGCTTGCGAGCATCGGCGCGCGCACCATCGCGCAGGATCAGGCGAGCTGCGTCGTCTTCGGCATGCCGCGCGCGGCGATCGAGCTGGGCGCGGCGCGTGAAGTGCTGCCGCTCGATCGCATCGCCTCTGCCATCTTCACCCCGGCCCGGGCGGCGCTGTCATGAGCGACATGACCCCCTTCATCCAATCTGCCGCGCCGGAGATCGTCCGCGTCACCATTGTCCAGGGCGAGGCCAAGGCAAGCAGCGACCCGCGCGTCGAGATGAGCACCATCCTCGGCAGCTGCGTCGCCACCTGCCTGTTCGATCCGGTCTCGCGGGTGGGCGGCATGAACCACTTCCTCCTCGCAGAGCCCCCCAAGCATGTCCGCCATCAGGAATTCGACAGCGACTACGGCCTGTTCCTGATGGAGCTGCTGATCAACGAGATGCTGGGGATGGGCGCGATCAAGAGCCGGCTGCGCGCGCGGCTTTACGGGGGCGCGAACCTCAACCCCGACCTGTCGCCGATCGGCACCGCCAATGCCGCCTTTGCCCGGCAGTTCCTCGAACGCGAGCGGATTCCCTGCGTGTTCGAGGATCTCGAGGGCACCCAGGCGCGCCGCATCCAGTTCCGTCCCGCCAGCGGCCAGGTCCGCGCCCGCCTCGTGCCATCCGACGTTGCCCCTACGGAAAAACCACTGGGGCGGCCGCAATCGGCACTTGGGACGGTCGAGCTATTCTAGATTCAAACGGAGCCCATCATGCAAGCCAGCAACCCTGCCCCCATCCGTGTGCTCACGGTCGACGACAGTGCCTCCATGCGCGCGCTCCTCCTGGGCGCGCTCACCTCGCGCGGCTTTGCCGTGGAACAGTGCGAGGACGGTCAGGAGGCGCTCGAATGGCTCGCCTCCAACGAGGTCGACGTGATCATCACCGACATCAACATGCCACGCCTCGACGGCTTCGGGCTGATCGAGAAGCTGCGCACCAGCGCGCTCCATGCCGAGCGCCCGATCCTGGTGCTGACCACCGAAAGCTCCGACGAGAAGAAGCAGCGCGCCCGCAATGCCGGGGCGACCGGCTGGATCGTCAAGCCCTTCGACGCCGACAAGCTTACCGCCGCGCTGCGCCGCGTGATCCACTGACCCTGCCCGCCCGAACAGGAACCGCCCCCATGCGCCACGAACTCATCACCTTCGGCATCGCCAGCCAGCGCTTCGGCATCGACATCATGACCGTGCGCGAGATCCGCGCCTGGTCGCCCGTCACCCGCCTGCCGCGCGTGCCCGATTATGTCGCGGGCGTGGTCAACCTGCGCGGCGCGGTGCTGCCGGTGATCGACCTTGCCGCCCGCCTCGGCTGGACGCCGACCGAGGCGACCCCGCGCAACCCGATCATCGTCATCGAGCACGAGGGCCAGATGCGCGGCCTGATCGTCCACGACGTCGCCGACATCGTCTCGATCGAGGCCGGCACGCTCCAGCAGCCCGACGCGGTCGGGCACGAGACGATCACCCACTTCCTCGAAGGGATCGCCCCGCTGGGCGAGGACATGGTGATGGTGCTCGATCTGGCGCGGCTGATGGCCGACGAGCCGATCGAACTGGCGGCCTGAGCATGACCCGCCCCCTCACCGCCGCCGCCGGGCGAAGGCCCGCGGGCGCGCCGCATTCGCCTGCGCTGCTTGCCGGAATCGCCGGGCACCTTGCAACCTTCGCCGAGGATGCCGAGGCCTTCGGGATCGTGCTGTGCAGCGATTACGACGTCGCCACGCGCTATCTCGTGCAGCTTCAGCAGATCGACCGGCTGGCGCAGTCCCTGCGCGAAATGGCCAATGTGCTCGCCGCCGCCGACCCCGAGGCCGCGGTCGCCGCGATCCGGCTGGGCGAGCTGCGCCTCGCGCTGGAAGCGATCGATGCGCGCTGACCGGGCGCTGCTCGGGCTGCATGCCGCCGGTGCCACGCTGGCGCTGGCCGCAGCGCTGGTCTGGCCGCGCCCCGGTCAGGCGGCGCTGCTGGTGCCGCTGGGCACCGGCGACGCGCGCGCCCCGATCGCCTGGGCGGTGCAGGAGAATGCCCCGTTGCTCGCGCTCGACACCTCCCGCGGGCGCGTGATCGCCCGCGTCACCGACAATGCCGGCCTGCTGCGCGCGCTCGGCCAGGGCATCCTTCCCCTCGCCGTGCGCGCCCCCGGTTGCGGCGCCGATCTCAGGAGCTAGAGCCATGATCGTCGACGAGATGCACGCGCTGCGCCAGACGGGAATCCGGGTGGTCGGCACACTGGCCTGTGTGGTGAGCGCCATTCTGGTGATCTGGGGTCTTGCCACAGGCGCCCTGCTGGTGGCGCTGGCGGCGGCCCTGCTGGTCGTGCCGGCGGCAAGCTTCGCGCTCAGCCGCCGCGCCGATCCGGTCGCCCGCCTGACGATGGCCGTCACCTGCCCGCTACTCGCCGCCCTGTTGCTGGCGATGGCGAGCGGCACGGGCTGGATCCTCGACATGCACATGACCTTCTTCACCCTGCTCGCGGTGCTGACCGCACTGGCCGATTGGCGGGTGATCATCGTCAGCACCGTGGTGATCGCGCTCCACCACCTCGCGCTCAACTTCCTCGCCCCCGCGCTGGTCTTCGACAACGGGGCCGACCTGCTGCGGGTGCTGTTTCATGCCCTCGTGGTGCTGGTCGAGGCGGGGGTGCTGATCGTGCTGTGCCGCCAATTCGAGGCGCTGGTGCGCAACCTCGGCGAAGTGCGCCGTGCCGAAGCCGCGCTCGCGGCCGAACGCAGCGCCGAGCGCGAATTGCTCAACCGGGAGCAGCAGACGGTGCTCTCGGGGCTGTCCGAGCGGCTGCGCAAGCTCGCGGCGGGCGATCTTGCGAGCCGGCTCGACACCCCCTTCCCGGGCGAATACGACCGTGCCCGCGCGCTGCTCAACCAGTCCTGCGCCGAGCTCGACCAGCTGGTCGGCGCGGTGGCGCAGACCGCCGATCAGGTCGCGACCGGCGCGCAGGAGTTGCGCGAGGCCTCGTCCGATCTGGCCGGCAAGACCGAACAGCAGACCGCCGCGATCGAGAGCGCCTTGCGCACGGCGAGTGAACTGCTCCGCGAGATCGAGGCGCAGTCCGGGCTGTGGGCTGCAACCCGCACGGTCGCGCTCGACGCCAAGACCGACGCCGACCGCGGCGCCGAGGAAATTGCCGCCGCCGCCGAGGCCATCACCCGAATCGAGGCCTCCTCGGCCGAGATCGGCGAGATGATCGGCTTCATCGACACGATCGCCTTCCAGACCAACCTGCTGGCCCTCAACGCCGGGGTCGAGGCCGCGCGCGCGGGCGAGGCAGGCAAGGGCTTTGCCGTGGTCGCAGGCGAGGTGCGCGAGCTCGCCCAGCGCTCGGCCCAGTCGGCGACCGCGATCAAGGCGCTGGTCGCCACTTCCAAGGACGAGGTCGCGATCGGGGTCGCGCGGGTGCAGCAGCTCGTCACCCTGCTTGCCTCGCTGGTCGCGCGCTTCTCTGACATTGCCGGGCAGGTCGACACCATCGCGCAAGGCTCCGAAGGCTCGCTCGAGGCGATCCGCCGGATCAATGCCGCGATGGGCCTGCTCGACCGCGGGATGCAGCAGAACGCCGCGATGGCCGAACAGACCAGCGCCGCCTCGGTCGAACTGCTGCGCAGCGCCGAGGACCTGAGCGACCAGGTGTCGCGCTTCCGGCAGCCGGACAGCGCCGCCGCCATCCCGCAACTCAGCCGCGCCGCTTGAGGAATTCCACTACGCACTCCCGTCAAACAACACCCAAGGAGCTTTGAAATGTCCGCCGATCCGTTGCAGGAGCGTCTCGATTACTACGGCCTCGCCGAGGTCCGTCAGTCCACGCTCACAGGAGTCGGCCGGGCGCTGAAACGCCGGCTCGACGGGGCGCTGGACGGTTTCTACAAGGTCATCGCATCGCGCAAGGAACTGTCGGACCATTTCGACAGCCCGCAGCAGATGGGCCGCGCCAAGGCCATGCAGGCCGAGCACTGGACGGCGGTGTTCCGCGACGGTGTGGACCGGCGCTTCTACGATCGCGCCACCCGCATCGGGAATGTCCACGCGCGCATCGGGCTTGAGCCCAAGTGGTATGTGGGCGCCTACGGCCTCGTGCTCGACGAGCTGATCACCGCGATCATCGCTCCGGGCTGGCGCGCGTGGCTGCCGTGGAAGCGCGTGCAGGCGCGGCAGGTCGCGATCCTGGTCAAGGTCGCGCTGCTCGACATCGACCTTGCGCTCTCGGGCTACTTCCACAATTCCGAGGAGCGCGTGCGAACGCTGGTCAGCGACAAGCTCGGCTCCGCTCTGCGCGAGGTCGCCTCGGGCGATCTCACCGCGCGGATCGACGGCTTTCCGCCCGAATATGCGCAGGTCCAGCATGACTTCAACGCCGCGCTCGGCACGCTGGCCGCGACGCTCGGCAATGTCATGAGCGGGATGCAGGCGATGAATGCGGGCGCGACCGAGATCCGCTCGGCCGCCGACGACCTGTCGCGCCGCACAGAGGAACAGGCCGCCAATCTCGAGGAGACCGCCACCGCGATCGTCTCGATCAACGCCAGCGTCCAGGAAAGCGCCTCGACCAGCGCGAGCGCGCGCCGGACCATCACCGACACGACCACGCGCGCCGCCGACGGCTCGCAGATCGTCTCCGAGGCGGTCGGCGCGATGCAGCAGATCGAAAGCTCCTCGCAGGAGATCAACTCGATCATCGCCGTGATCGAGAGCATCTCGTTCCAGACCAACCTGCTGGCACTGAACGCCGGCGTCGAGGCTGCGCGCGCAGGCGAGGCGGGCAAGGGCTTTGCGGTGGTCGCCAACGAAGTCCGCGCGCTCGCGCAGCGCTGCGCCGAGGCCGCCGACGAGGTCAAGGCGCTGATCTCGGTCAGCTCGGTGCAGGTCAGCCGCGGGGTCGATCTGGTCGGCCGCAGCGGCGAAGCCTTCGCCGGGATCACCCGCGACATCACCGCGCTCTCCGAGGCGATCCAGTCGATCGCCACCTCGGCGGCGGTGCAGGCGGAAAACCTCTCGCAGATCACGACGGTGGTGGGCGAGCTGGACCGTTCGACCCAGCAGAACGCGGCGATGGCGGAAGAATGCACCGCGGCGGCGACATCGCTGACGCGCGAGGCGGGGTTGCTCAACAGCGCGCTGGCCCAGTTCACCGTGGGGAGCCACGGTTCGGGTGCCAGCGGCGCGATCGACCTGCGGCTGAGCTACGCGGCGTGAGGCGTTACTTGCCGGACATGATCGGCGGCGCGGAGGGGATCGGCGTGCCGGTCAGGATCGCGGTGCCCTCGTTCGCAAGGATCCCGACGACCTGAGTCCAGACCGCGACGTTCTGGCGCAGCTGCACGATGTCGATCTTGTCGAGCGTGTCGTCGGGGGTGTGGTGGAGGTCGAAATAGCGGGTGCCGTCCTGCTGCAAATCGACCAGCGCGCCCTTCTGGTCGCGCACGATATTGAGATCCGCGCCGCCGCCCGCGACGTCGGTGCCGCTCGAGACGCCGAAGCGCGCGACCGCGAGGGCGATTTTCTTGTGCAGCTCCGGGTTGGTGGTGCGGAAATTCGAATCGAAGCGCCAGATCCGGTCCGCGCCGAAATCGCTTTCGAGGCCGACGGCGATGGGCTCGTCGATGTGCGCCTTGGAATAGGCGACCGAGCCGAACAGGCCGACTTCCTCTGCGCCCGCAAACAGCACGCGGATGGTGCGCAGCGGCTGGCCCGACTTGCCCACATTGAGCGCCGCTGCGGCGATGATCGCGCAGCCCGCCCCGTCGTCGACCGCGCCCGTGCCCGACCACCAGCTGTCGAGGTGGCAGGCGAGCAGCACCGGCGGGAGCGAGGGATTGCGGCCGACGATCTCGCCCACCACGTTGCCGCTCTGCGTCTGTCCAAGGAAGCGCGGGGTCAGCACCAGCTTCATGGTGATCGGCCTGCCGCCCGCGCGCGCGAACATCCGTTCGAGGTTGGCCGCATCGGGATTGCTCAAGGCGCCCGCCGGGGTGGGCGCGACGCCTTCAGGGAAATCGGTGCCGCCGGTGTGGGGGTTACGGTGATCGTCTGTGCCGACCGACTTGATGACGGTGGCGAGCGCGCCCTTCTTCGCCGCGATCCCCGCCGCGACCCAGCGCGTCGGCCCGGCAAAGCCGTACTGGCTGCCGTCCTGCGTGCGGGTCATGGCGTTGCTGACATAGGCGATCTTGCCCTTGAGGCTGCCCTCGGGCGCGGCCTGCAACTCGGCGACGCTTTTGAACATCACCACTTCGGCGGTGATCCCTTCGGGGCCGGTCGAGGCCGTGTCCCCCAGCGGCGCGATGGCGAAGCTCTGCGGGAAGGGGCTGACGATCTCGGCCTTGCCCGGTTCGCCCGGTACCCAGGTGGACATCATGAAGGGCTCGTCGGCGACATTACGGAAGCCCTGTGCCTTGAGCCATGCCACCGCCCACGCCCGCCCGCGCGCCTCGGCCTCGGTGCCCGCCTGACGCTGGCCGACCTCGGTGGTGATCCCCTCGACGAAGTCCCATGCAGCGGTATCGCCCTTGAGCGCATCGTCGGCCACCCGCTCGAGCGGCGGCGGCGGTGCGACAGTTTCAGCGAGAACGGGAACGGCGAGCGAAAGCGCGGCAAGCGCGGCGAGCGAGGCTTTGGTCATGGCCGCCGGTGCTATCGGCCCGCCGCGTGGCTGTCTAGAGCGGTTTCCGACCAACCTGACCCGCCCTGATCGCGTTCTGAAGCCCGCTGGATAGGAATGGCGCGCAGCAGGGGCTGGTTGCCCCTGCAAGTGCCGTGACGACGCCAGCGGGCTTCAGAACGCGACCCCTCCGGGGCGGGCCGAATTGGGCACAGGGCTACGTTGATCGTCGCTCAAGATGCGCTGCATCGCTCGCTCCTCTCGCCTTGCCCTGTGCCCAATTCGGCTCCGTCAGGGCGGGTCAGGTTGGTCAGAACCCGCTCTCGCCGCTTGCCCTTGCCCCTCCCCTTCCCTATCTGCGCCACAACTTTCCAGACCCCACGAGGACCCATCCGATGGCCGCCCAATACGCCTATGTCATGAAGGGCATGACCAAGACCTTCCCCGGCGCGCAGAAGCCGGTGCTGAACAACATCTCGCTTCAGTTCTATCAGGGCGCGAAAATCGGCATCGTCGGCCCCAACGGCGCGGGCAAGTCGACCCTCATCAAGATCATGGCCGGGATCGACAAGGACTTCACCGGTGAAGCCTGGCCGGGCGAGAACATCACCGTCGGCTATCTCGAACAGGAGCCCGAGCTCGATCCGACCAAGACCGTGCTGGAGAATGTCCGCGAAGGCGCCAAGGAAACCGCCGATCTGGTCGCGCGCTTCAATGAAATCTCGGCGCTGATGTGCGAGCCCGATGCCGATTTCGACGCGCTCGGCGCGGAAATGGGCGAGCTTCAGGACAAGATCGATGCGGTCGATGGCTGGACGCTCGACAACCAGCTCGAAGTCGCGATGGAAGCCCTGCGCTGCCCGCCGAGCGACTGGCCGGTCAAGGACCTCTCGGGCGGCGAGAAGCGCCGCGTGGCGCTCACACGCCTCTTGATCCAGAAGCCCTCGATCCTGCTGCTCGACGAGCCGACCAACCACCTCGACGCCGAAAGCGTCCAGTGGCTCGAAAACCACCTCAAGGATTACGCCGGCGCGGTGCTGATGATCACCCACGACCGCTATTTCCTTGATAACGTGGTCGAATGGATCCTCGAACTCGATCGTGGTTCCTACTACCCCTATGAGGGCAATTATTCGACCTATCTCGAAAAGAAGGCCAAGCGCCTCGAGCAGGAAAGCCGCGAGGAAAGCGGCAAGCAGAAGGCGCTCCAGCGCGAGCTCGAGTGGATCCGCCAGACCCCGGCCGCGCGCCAGACCAAGTCCAAGGCGCGTATCCGCAAGTTCGAGGAACTCCAGAACAGCCAGGACAACCGCGCCGTCGGCAAGGCGCAGATCGTCATCCAGGTGCCCGAGCGCCTCGGCGGCAAGGTGATCGAGGCCAAGGGCATCTCCAAGGCCTATGGCGACAAGCTATTGTTCGAGAACCTCAGCTTCATGCTCCCCCCGGGCGGGATCGTGGGCGTGATCGGGCCGAACGGCGCGGGCAAATCGACCTTGTTCAAGATCCTCACCGGCAAGGAAACGCCCGACAGCGGGACGGTGGAGATCGGCTCGACCGTGCGCCTAGGTTACGTGGACCAGAGCCGCGACCACCTCGATCCCAAGAAGAACGTGTGGGAGGAAATCTCCGACGGGCTCGATTACATGAAGGTCAACGGGCAGGACATGTCGACCCGCGCCTATGTCGGCGCGTTCAACTTCAAGGGCGCCGACCAGCAGAAGAACGTCGGCAAGCTTTCGGGCGGTGAACGCAACCGCGTCCACATGGCCAAGATGCTCAAGCAGGGCGGCAACGTGCTGCTGCTGGACGAGCCGACCAACGATCTCGACGTGGAAACGCTGGCGGCCCTCGAAGACGCGATTGAGAATTTCGCAGGCTGCGCCGTGGTCATCAGCCACGACCGCTTCTTCCTCGACCGTCTCGCGACCCACATCCTCGCCTTCGAGGGCAACAGCCACGTGGAGTGGTTCGAAGGCAACTTCGAGGCTTACGAGGAAGACAAGCGCCGCCGTCTGGGCGATGCCGCCGACCGCCCTACGCGGGTGGCCTACAAGAAGCTCACGCGCTGAGCCATTGACGGGACGCGGCTACCCGGCCTCAAGCCGGGTGGCCGCGCTTGCTCCGGCTTCCCCAATCTTGCCAAAATTGCCAGTTGGGGCGTTCTCCCACTTTACCCGTTCTTAATCAGATATACGTCACTCTACCTAACGACATAACAGGTCGCGAAAAGGGCAGTGGGGCGTGATGACAGGTATCGAAGTGCCACTCGAGGTGGCCGCAATACTGTGTGCGGGATGCGCCGCTGCCGGGGCCTGGTTCGCGGGCACACGCGCCAGCCGCCGTCTCGATCCGCGCCGCCCAGCCGACGCCGGTCCGCTCGGCGCGATCCACAATCCCGAGGTCTTCTCCAAGGCGGTCGATCTGGCCGCGCGCCGCAACGCCATGCGCGCCGCCTCGCAGGCGGTGCTGCACGGGCGGATCGACCAGATGGAAAAGCTCGGCCCGCTCTGGAACAGCGATACCCACGCCGAAGTCCGCGCGCATGTCGCCGCGGTCATGCGCGCGAGCCTGCGCCGCGGGGACCGCATGGCACAGGCCGAGGGCGCGGGCTTCACCATCACCCTGTCGGGGGCCGACGAGCGCGCCGCAGTGCGCATCGCCGACCGCCTGCGCCGCCGGCTCGGCCAGCTGCGCCTCCCGCAGGTCGGTAGCGAAGCGCGGCTGACCGCGAGCTTCGGTGTTGCGGCCGAAGGCTTCGGCGACGGCGGTGACAGCATCGCCCGGCGCGCGCGCCGCGCGCTCGATGCGGCGGTCGCCAAGGGCGCAGACCATGTCGTGCCGGCGAGCGAGATCGAGGAGATCATGCTCCTGCCCGCCCCGACGCCCTCGCCCGCGGGCGGCCCGGCCCCCTCCGCCTCGGCGGCTTGACCGGTCAGGGCGAGACCCAGCGCCCCTCCCAGCCCGCCGCACCATCATCGCCGGTGCGGGTGAACTGCGCTCGCACATGGCCGGTGTGGGCGAGATAGAGCCAGTCGAGCGCGGTCAGCGTGATCCTCAGCAGGGCGAAATTCTCGCGCGCGGGGACGAGCTGGTCATCCGAAGGCTCCACGCCCTCGAATTCGGGCGGCAGGCCCGAGGTCGGCGCGTCCGATCCCGCCCCCGGCCCCTCCCCCAGATAGCAGCGCCGCGCGAAATTGGTGCTGGCGCTCCAGGCCGCATCGACCTCCGGGCCGGAGGAAAGGATCTCGCCCACCCCGCGCGCGCGGATCTGGATCTTGGCGCCCTTGTCGTAGAACAGCACCGCGACGCGCGGGTCGGCTGCGATGGCCGCGGCCTTGGGCGCGCGGGTATCGGTGTGGAGCCGCAGCCGCCACGCCGAGCTGTCGAAGGCGCGAAGCACCATCACCCGGGCATCGACATCGGCGGTGACGATCACCGGCGTGTGCATCGGCGACTTGCGGTCGCGGGGTGCGCGAATCAGCCGGTCGCGGCAGTCGGTGAGGCAGGCATCGAGGGTGTCGAACATCGCCGCGTGCCTTTGGCCGCAACCGCGCGCGCGTCAAGGCTTGCGCAGCGGCGTTCAGCCTCGCCGCATTTTTTCTGAACATCGGCGAGCCGGTTCATCGCTGCGACAGTCTGCGGGGTCTATTGCCACACCATCACAACAGGCCTGTGGTGGGCTGGCGATACTGGAGGCACTTGCCATGAAGTCATTTTTTGCGCCCCTCGCCAGAACCGGCGGATCGCTGGCCGCGCTCGCCGCGGCGCTGGCCGTCGCGCTGCCCGCCGTGCCCGCTGCGGCGCAGGCGGAGGATTCGCCGCGCAGCGGCCGCCCCGAGCGCCCCGCTCGGCCCTCGCGCGCCGAGGTGACC
>NZ_JASCXI010000002.1 GCF_030271515.1 Erythrobacter oryzae
AATTCGCATACATGGCCAAGACGCCCCCCGCTTCGCCTCGCGCGGAGCGCCTGCGTGGATCGCGGCGATGCTGCTCGTCCTCGCCCCGCTCGCCGCTTCTTCCGCCGCCCCGCCGAACCGCGCCTGGCGAGCGCCGCCCCGGCCGCGCCGCAGCTCGAATCCGCCATCGCCCAGGTCGGCGACATTCGCGAGGCGCTGCGCAATGCGCGGCCCGCGATGACGCTCACCCATGCCGAGTTCGGGGCGGTGTCGCTCCGGCTCGAACAGGCCGCGCCCGACCAGTGGCGCGCGGTGCTGGCGAGCCGCGATCCGGGCTTCGTCCCCGCGATCCACGCCGCGCTCGAGACCCGCGCCCTCGCCGTTGCCGCCGACACCGCGGCGAGCTTCTCCGGCCATTCCGGCGCGCACCACAATGGCACATCAGACCAGCGCTACGGATCATCCCCTAATCAGGGCCAAGGATCGCCTCAACCATACCTGGGCCAATCGGGAGCCCGAGACGGCGAGGCTGCGCCGGACCACCGCCGCCCCTCCACCGCTGCCGCACTCGCGGCGCGCGGGAGCGGCGAGGCGGAGGACGCCGCAGCCTCCTCCTCGGCATCGGGCGGGCTGTTCGCCTGATCGCCGGCGGCGCGACACGACATGGAGCTGACAGGGCATGGCGAAGGGTAAGGAAAAGGCGGAAGGCGGCGAGGGCGGCGGCAAGTCCGGCAAGGGCGGGATCGTCAAGATCGCGCTGGGCGCGGTGCTGCTGCTCGGCACCGGCGCGGGCGGGGCTTACGGCGCCTATGCCATGGGCCTGTTCGGCGAGGCCGGCGGCAAGCACGAGGTCGACGAGCCCAAGCTGGTGCTCAAGGACGAGGAAGACCCCTACGCCCCGCCCTCCAAGGACAAGGACAAGGAAGGCGCCCACACCGTCCACGGCGAGGGCGGCAGCAAGTATCGCACCGCCTATTATTCCTTCGAGGAGCCCTTCACCTCCAACCTCGCCGATTCGCCCGGGCTGATCCAGGTCGAGATCGCGGTCTCCACCCGCCGCGATGGCCGCGTGCTGCAATGGGTCAAGGTGCACGAGCTGGCGATCCGCTCGGCGATCCTCGGCCAGCTCGCCGCGACCACCGAGGCGGAGGCCTATGATGTCGAGGGCAAGAAGAAGCTCGCAGGCCGCCTGACCAAGGCGGTTAATCAGGTGCTCGAGGAACAGGAAGGCTTCGGCGGGATCGACGCGGTCGTGTTCAAGGGATTCCTCGTCCAATGAGGATGGGAAGCGATTTCACGCCCGCGCGGGCGGCGGCGGTGCATTGCCCCGAGCTGACCACGCGCGGCCCCCGCCCCGAGGAAAGCGCCGCATTGCTGGCGGCATGGCGGCGCGATCTGGCGCGGCTGCTGGCCGACGACCTTTCGGGCCTGCTCTCGGGCGACCGGCTCGATGTGAACATCACCGAGCCCGAGCGGCTGACCGGTGCCGACGCGCTGCGCCGCATCGGGCCGCTGGCCGCCAACAGTCTGATCCGCTGCGGCGCCACGGCCGAGACCGCTCTGCTCAGCTTCGATTTCGCCACCGCGATCGCGCTGACCGACCGCAGCTTCGGGGGTGACGGTCGGGTAAGCGGCCACGTGCCCGAGGCCCTGCCGCGCTCCGCCGCGCTGCTGGTCGAGGAGACCGCGACGATGATCGCGGGCGCGATCACGGCGGCAAGCTACGGCGACATGCCGCCGCCTGCGGGGGGCTCCACGCGCGGCGAAGTGATCGTGCGCAGCGAGAGCGCGGCGCGCCTCAAGCCCTTCGCGCTCGATGCCCAGACCTTCTTCTTCGTGCTCGAGATCGCCAACCGGCAGGGCTGCACCTGGCGCGCGGCGCTCGCCGTATCGGCCGAGCGCATGGCGCGGCTGCTCCCCGGCAGCGGGCGTCGCCTGCGCCCGCGACCTGCGCGCGTGGCGGCGAGCCCCTTCGCCGCGCCCTTTGCCGAGGTGCCGCTGGCGCTGCACGTGGTTCTCGCCGAGTTCGACCTCTCGCTGGCGCGCCTGCAAAGCCTCAGCCCCGGAGACACCATTCCGCTCGCGATGGGCCGGCAGGTGCCGCTGTTCGCGGGCGAGACGCTGGTCGCCCACGGCGCAGTCGGCACCGCCGAGGACCGCATGGCGATCCGCCTGACCCGCATTCCCCAATCCGCATCACCTGAAGGGCTCGCACCATGACCGCTTACCAACCCGCCGCTTTCGCGCGCTTCGGCGATGTTGCCGTGCGCCTCTCGGTCGAGCTCGGCCGCACCGAGATGCCGCTGCGCGAGGTGCTGATGCTGGGCGAGGGGAGCACCGTGACGCTCGACCGGCTGACCGATGAACTGCTCGATGTCACCGCCAACGGCCGCGTGATCGCGCGCGGCGAGGTGGTGGCGGAGAAGGGGCGCTTTGCCTTGCGGATCGTCAGCCTCGTGGGCGAGGACGGGCAGGACGTCCCGCCCTCGGGCGAGGTGGCGGCGCCCGTTCCGGCTGAGCCTCCCGTCCCCTCCGACGACGCGCTGTAAGCGGGCGAGGGTCGCGCCATGCTCGAATATCTCCTGCGCCTTGCGCTGCTGCTGCCGGTTCTGGCGGGGCTGATCTGGGGGAGCCTGTGGCTGACCCGCTGGCTCCAGACCCGGCTCGGCCAGACCCCGGGCGCGGGTGGCGGGCGGCAACTGCAACTTATCGAGACCAGCCTGATTGCCCCCGGCATGAAGCTTGCCGTGGTGCGCTTCCGTGACCGCGAGATCCTGCTGGGCTGCACCCGGCAGGGCCTTGTCAGGCTGGGCGAAGCGCCGGCCACCGCCTCGGTTCCTGCGGAGAGCGAGTGATGCGCCTGCCCGCGATTCTGCGCGCAGTGGCGCTTTGCCTTGCCGCGTTAACCATGTTCTGGGCGGTCCCCGATCTCGCCCACGCCGCCGCGCCCGCTGCCGCCGTTCCCGCTCCCGATCCGGTAGCGGCGGGCGTGGGCGCGGCGGTGGAGCGGGCGCTGGGTGACGAGGGCGCGGGCGATGACAGCCCCTTGAGCATGTCGCTCCAGTTGCTGGTGGTGATGGGCCTCCTCACCATCCTGCCCGCGCTGGTGCTGATGATGACGAGCTTCCTGCGCATTCTGGTGGTGCTCTCGATCCTGCGGCAGGCCTTGGGCTTGCAGGGCTCGCCGCCGGGGCAGGTGCTGGCGGGGCTCGCGCTGTTCCTCTCGCTCTTCGTCATGGCCCCGACCTTGGACGTCGTGAACGCGCAGGCGATCGCGCCCTATGCGACCGGCGCGCTCTCCGCCGACGCCGCGATCGGCAAGGCGGGCGAGGCCTTCCACACATTCATGATGGCCCAGACCCGAGAGGCGAACCTCATCATGTTCACCGACATGGCCGGCGGCGGCAAATTCGCGAGCGGCGCGGAGGTGCCCTTCTCGATCCTGCTGCCCGCCTTCGTGACGAGCGAGTTGGAGACCGCCTTCCAGATCGGCTTCATGATCTTCCTGCCCTTTCTCGTGATCGACCTTGTCGTCGCGAGCGTCCTGATGAGTCTGGGCATGATGATGCTTAGCCCCACGATCATCTCGCTGCCGTTCAAGCTGCTGCTGTTCGTGCTGGTCGATGGCTGGGCGCTGCTGATGGGCAGCCTCGCCCTGAGTTTCTCGACATGACCGAGGACACACAGCTCCTCGCATTGGCCGACCAGACGCTGTGGGTGACCGCGCTGATCGCCGGGCCGGTGCTGATCGCGACGCTGATCGTAGGCCTTGTGGTGGGCATCATCCAGGCCGCCACTTCGGTCAACGAGCAGACCCTCAGCTTCATCCCCAAGCTCGCGATCACCGCGCTGGTCTTCGTCGTGCTGGGCGCAGCGATGATGGGGCTGCTCGCCGATTTCACCCGCGAGATCATGGCGCAGGTCGCCAGCCTGTCCCGATGAACGTCCTCGACCTCGGCTTCGGCAGCCTCGAGGCGCAGCTGTGGGTGATCCTGCTGCTCTCGATCCGCAGCGGCGCGGCGCTGATGGCTGCGCCGATGATCGGGGGGACGGCGGTGCCGGTGCAGCTGCGCATCCTGCTGTCGGTGGTGCTGGGCTATTTCGTGGCGAGCTGGGTGCCACTCCCCGCGCCCCCGCCGATGCTCAGCATCGCCGCCGTGCTGGCGGTGGTGCAGGAGATCGCGGTCGGTCTGATGCTCGGCTTCGTGCTCCAGATCGCCTTTGCCATTCCGCTGATCGCCGCCGAGCAGATCGCGGGCACGATGGGCCTTGCCATCGCCACCTCGATCGACCCGTCGAGCGGCGCGCAGTCGGGCGCGCTGGGCACCTTCTTCGGCCTCGTGATGAGCCTCCTCTTCTACGCCACTGGCGCGCACCTCTTGTGGTTCGAGTTGCTCACGACAAGCTACCGCCTGCTCCCCGCGGGGCAATTCGCCTTCGGGGCGTGGCGGGCGGAGAGCGTGGTGCTTTTCATGGGCTATGGCCTTGCCACCGCCGCCGCGATTGCGCTGCCGGTGGTGCTGGTGCTGCTGCTGGTGCAGATCGTTACCGGTCTGATCGCGCGCTCGGCCCCGTCCCTGAACCTCTACGCCCTCGGGCTTCCGGCAGGGGTGATCGCGGGGATCGCGGCGATGATCATCGCGCTGCCCGTGATGACGGCACAGATGCGCGGCGCCATCGAAGCCGCGCTCGAACAGACCGAGGCGCTGATCCAGCCACAGGGGGCGCCCAATGGCTGAAGAGACCGCCGGCGAAAAGACCTTCGCCCCGACCCAGAAGCGGCGCGAGGATGCCGCCAAGAACGGCGATGTCCTGCGCTCGCGCGAACTGGCGACGCTGGCGGCGACCGGTGCGGGGGCGCTTGGGCTCTATGCGCTGGGATCGTGGCTGGCCGAGGGGATGGCGGGCGTCGCGCGGGCGGGTTTCCGGTTTGACCGCGCCGCCTTGGACGCCTTCACCCCCGGCGCGATCATGGGCGACGCCGCGCTCGCCGCGCTGCCGCCGGTGCTGGCGCTGGGGGCGATTGTCGCGCTCGTCACCACCGCCTCGCAATTGCTGCTGGGGCAGGACGGGCGCTGGATCGCGGGCAATGCGGGCTTCAAGGGGCGGCGGATCAATCCGCTCTCGGGCTTCAAGCGCATCTTCGGCACCCAAGGGCTGATCGAACTCGGCAAGGGCCTCGCCAAACTTGCCCTTCTGGGAGGCATCGCCTGGGTCTGGGCCAAGGGCCGCGTGCCCGAGCTGCTGGCGCTCGGCGCGATGCCGCTGGAGGCGCAGGTCGCGCGGTCGATCGATGCGATCACCTCGCTGGCGGGCGCGCTGCTGATCGGCCTCGTGGTGATCGCCGCCATCGACTACCCGCTCCAGCGCTTCCAGCGCGACAAGCGCCTCAAGATGAGCCTTCAGGAAGTACGCGACGAGAACAAGCAGTCCGAAGGCTCGCCCGAGATGAAGTCGGCCCGCCGCCAGCGCCAGCGCGATCTGGCACGCGGGGGCGTCGCCAAGGCGATGCAGGACGCGCAGTTCGTGATCGTCAACCCGCTGCACTTCGCGGTGGCGCTGACCTATGACCCCAAGCGCGCTCCCGCTCCGCTGCTGCTGGCGAAAGGCCGGGGCGAGACCGCGCTGGCGATGCGCGAGATCGCGGCGGAGCAGGGCCTGCCGGTGCTCGAATATCCGAGCCTTGCCCGCGCGGTCTATTTCACCACCCGCCCGAACCAGATGGTGCGCGAGGAGCTCTACATCGCGCTCGCCTCGCTGGTGGCCTTCGTCATGGCCCTGAAGCGCGGCCAACGCCCGCGCCGCCCGGCGATCGAGGTGCCCGAGGGCCTGCGCTTCGATGGCGACGGGAGGGCCGAAAAGTGATCCTTAAACATCCCGCCAAACACCCGTCCTGACGATCATGGAAAACCCAGGTTCCTCGATCATTTCCGCACTCGGCGCCGGCAGCGGTGTCGACTTCATCAAGCTCGGCTCGGACATCTCCGCGGCGAGTTTTGCCGCCCAGCGCGGGCAGATCACCGCGCGGCAGGAGGCGCTGACCGCGCAGGTTTCCGCCGCCGCGCAGTTGCGCAGCGCGATCACCGGGCTGGCAAGCGCCCTGGGCGACCGGGTCCGCACCGGCGATCTTGCGCCGCGAGGCAACGTCGCCAACGCCGCGGTCGCCACCGCCACCATCCCCGCGGGCGCCTCGCCGCGCGGCAGCTTCAGCCTCGAGGTCACACAGCTGGCGAGCGCGCAGACGCTGGTCAGCCGCCCGCTTGCCAGCCGCGATGCGCTGGTGGGCGAGGGCACGCTGACCCTGCGCATGGGCACGATTGCCGGCGCCAGCTTCACCCCCGATGCCGCGCGCGCGGCGATCGATATCACCGTGACCGACACCGACACCCTCGCCACGCTCGCCTCCAAGATCGCTAGCGCGAGCGGCGGGGAGATCACCGCCTATGTCGCCACCGGCACCTCCGGCGCGCAGCTGGTGATGAAGGGCAAGGACGGCGCGGCCAACGGCTTCATCCTCGAAGCGGCGAGCATCAACGATCCGGCGGCGAACGAGGCGGGCGATCTCAGCTATTTCGGCTGGACCGCGGGCAGCACCAACGCGACCCTCAACCAGACCGCGCGCAATGCCACCTACCGGCTCGACGGGGTGGCCGCGACCAGCCCCACCAACAGCATCACCGGCCTGCCCGGCGGCTTCGGCCTCAACCTCACCGGCACCAATACCGGCGCAGCCACCACGGTGAGCTTCACCACCGACAGCAGCGCCTATACCTCGGTGATGCAGGACTTCGTCGCCGCGCTCAACGATATCGTCGGCCAGATCAACGACCTCGCCGCGCCCGTCGGGGGCGAGCTCGGCAGCGATCCGGGCGCGCGCGAATTGCGCCGCGATCTGGCGGGCCTTGCGAGCCGCGTGGTGATGCCGGGCGCGGCCACGGGCGAGCCGCGCACGCTCGGCGACCTCGGCCTGTCGCTGAACCGCGACGGCACCTTCAAGCTCGACAATGCACGCCTCACCCGCAGCCTCGAGACCAGCCCCGATGCGGTCGCGGCGATGTTCACCACCGGCGCGAACGGCGTCTTCGCCACGGTCGACCGCTTCGCGCGCGAGAACAGCCTGACGACCGACCCCGCCTCGCTCGGCGGGTCGCTGAAGCGTTACGAAACCCAGCAGGCCGCGGCCGCCGAGCGCCTCGCCAAGATCGCCGAACAGCAGGAGGCCCTGCGCGAGCGGCTGACGCGCGAATTCACCGCGTCCGAACGCCGGGTCGCGGCCTCGCAGTCGACGCTGACCTTCCTGCAGCAGCAGATCGACATCTGGTCGAACCGCGACAATTAAGGGGTCCTTCCGATGCAGATGCTCTCCCGCAACCCCGCCGCCGCCTATCGCCGCGTGACGCTCGACGCGCGGATCGAGGCGTCGGGCGGCGGGGATCTCACGCGCATCTGTCTGGAGGAAGCGCAGGCCGCATTGGGCCATGCGCTGATCGCGATGGAACGCGGTGCCCCGCCCCCGCGCGAGGCTCTGACGCGGGCGCAGACGATCATGCTGTGGCTCGCCAAATCGGTCGCCCCGGAACACCCGCTGGGGGCTAGCCTCAAGGCCTTCTATGGCGGGCTGGCCGGGCAGGTGGGGGCGCAAATCCTACAGGCGGATGCGCGGGCGGTTGCGGAAATCCGAAAGGATATCAGCGATGTGCTGGAGGCTGCGGGCTAAGCTGAGGCCAATGTTTCACGTAGAACATTCGGGAAACATTACCCCTCCCCGATAAACTCCCCGATGATCCGCGCCGCATCCGCCGGGTCCTGGAACGGGTGGAAGTGGGTCATGTCGGGCCGGTAGAGGTCGCTCCCCTGCGGCATCCGCGCCGCGAGTTCGGGCCAGGTCGGTGAGCTCTTGAAATCCTGAAGCGTGGTGCTCTTGGCGCGCACCACCAGCACCGGGATATCGACGCGGGTGGCCGCCTCGAGAATGCCGGGATTGCTGCGGCTCGAGGCATAGACGCTCGCCTCGACCTCGGGAGCGCAGGCGAGTTCCATGCCTTCACCATTCGCGGCGGGGACGAGGCCGTGGCGGCAATAGTCCTCGAACACTTTGGCGTCGAACAGGTCGTAGGGATCGCGGGTGGCGAAGCGCTCGATCATCGCCTCAGGCGAAGCAAAGTCGCGCTTGCGGCGGATCGCGGGGTGGGGGTTGTCGGGGGTGTAGAGCGCTTCGGCGGGGGCGTAGAATTCGGGGGCGAGGATCACGGGGTCGAAAAGCACCAGCTTGGCGAACCGGCCCGGGTTGTCCGCGGCGACCTGAAGCAGCGTGTGCGCGCCCATTGAATGGCCGATGCCGACCGCGCCAGTTATACCTGATTGTGCAAGAAAATCAGAGACATCGCTCGAAAGCAGCCGCCAGTCGTCGATCGGGGCGGCGCGCGACAAGCCGTGGCCGCGGATGTCGATGGCGTGGACGGGATGCGCCGGAAAGCGCTCGGCAATCGCGTCCCACACCCGGCCGTGAAAGCCGGTGGCATGGGCGAAGACCAGCGGCACGCCGTCACCCTCTGAGGCCCATTCGTGCACGGCAAGATCGATGCCGTTGACGGGGTAGAAGCGGGTGTGCGGAGCGGGGCGGGCCGTGGTCATAGCCTCGCCCAACCTTATCGCTGCCCCCAAGTCAATCAGGCGCTTTTGAGAGGGCAGGGCCCCCCGCTCATTCGGCCGGCGCAGGCTCCGGCTCGTTCCCGCCGCGGTTGCGCGCGAAGTTAAGCGCCTCGGCCAGGCGATCGGGGGCGATGATGTTGAGCGCGCCGAGATAGAGCGCCACGCCGATCGGCACCGCGATCCCCAGCGCGACCCAGTCGGGCACGGGCGGCATCCCGCGCAGCACCAGCCACACCCCGCCCGCCATGGCGAGCGCGGCGGCGAGCGGGGGGATCAGCGCCCGGGCGAGGCCGTCCAGCTGCAAGCCGATGATCCGGCCCGACAGCCTCACCGTTAGCGCAGTCAACACCGCCATCCCGCCGACCCAGCTCCACGCGAAGCCCTTGAGGCCCCAGTGCGAGCCGATGAAATAGGCCGCCGTCATCACCACGCTGCCGATCACGTTGATCCGCAGCGCCGCCATCGGCACGCCGCGCGCGTTGGTGGCGGGGGCGAACAGGATCTGGAGCGTCATCATCGCCATCGCGCCCGCGAGGATCGGGAGCAGGGGGATAATCTCGTGCCATTGCTCGCCCACAAGCACCGGCACCAGCACCGGGGCGACCACCGCGAGGCCCGCATAGGCCGGGAGCGCGATCAGCATCACGAGGCGGATGGTGGCCAGCAGCGCCGTCGCGCCCAGTTCGGGCTGGCGCGAATAGGCGGCGTAGGCGACCTCGTTGATCGGCGGCACGAACTTGGCGGCGAGCAATTGCGCGAGGAACAGCCCGGTGGTGTAGACGCCCAGCGAATGCGGATCGAGCACGCGCCCGGCGATCATCACGTCGGCCTGGCTCTGGACGAACCAGAACAGCTGGGTCGCGGTCATCACTCCGCCGAAGCCGGCGATGTGCCCTGCGCCGGCAAAGCGGAACGAGGGGCGGATCGGCGCGCGCGCGGCACGGGTCATGCCGATTGCCTCGGTGAACATCATCACCAGCGGCGCGCAGACCAGCGTCCACACCCCCCAGCCCGAGAGCGCTCCGGTGAGCGCGGTCCCCGCCCCCGCAATCGCCGCGACAAGGCGCACCTGCGCGGGGCGGCGGAAGTCCATCCGGCGCGACATGATCGCGTGCGGCAGCGCGGTGAAGGGGATCGCGAGATAGAGCAGCGACTGCACCCGCAGCATGTTCGCGACCATCGGCTGCTCGAACCACATGGCGACCAGCGGGGCGGCGAGGAACTGGATCAGCGCGAGGCCGCCGTTCAGCAGCATCAGCATGCCCAATGTCTGCCGTAGGCGCTCCTCGGTCACCTCCGCCTCGCGGATCAGCGCGCTCGCAAGGCCATAGCCGTTCATGGTGTTGAGCAGCACCAGCATCACCTGCGCCATCGCGAACAGGCCATAGTCCTGCGGGGCGAGCAGGCGGATGACGATCAGGGTCGAGGCCCAGGACACGATCTGCGTCCCGATCTGGCTGCCTGAGCGCCAGATCACCGCGGTCCGAACCTGCGCGGCGAGCGATGAGGTGGTGCCGGGCTCAGCCATGGGCGAGGCTCCGGGCGGGGCGGGGTTCATCGCCGAGCGTCGCGCCCCAGAACCGGGCGAGGACGCGCGCTGCGGTGCGGCTTTTCACGAACAGCAGGTCGACGAGGTCGTAGCCCGCCACCGCGCCCATGTCGCGCTTGTAGCCGCTGTCGCCCGCGCCGAGATCGACCGTCGCCGCCCCGGCTTCGAAGGCGTCGGTGACGGCGCGGTGGTTGGCGAGCTTGCCGACCTCGGATTTGGCGAAATCGCTGCGGAAGGTGCCCGCGATGCCGAAGCGCACCGGCCCGTCGTCGCAATCGAAGCTGAAGGCGACCGCGCGGCCGGCCACGGTGAGGATCGTCGCGCAGAGCATATCGGCCAGCACCGGATCGGCGAGCACCGCGAGCCACGCGGCGCGGCGCTGCGGGGCCATGAACTTGGCGCCGCTGCCGTCGGTCTTGCTCGCGATCCAGCTGGCGGCTTCGACTGCGGCGAGCTCCTCGAGCACGGTGTCGCTCCAGTCCGCGCCGCGGATGATGCGCCATTCGACGGGGCCGTGGGAGGCCAGGCGGCGCTCGATCCGGGCGAGGCGCGAAGCGGTCGATCCGCGCGGCCAGCCGCCCTGCTTGCGGGCGGCGTCGAGGTCGATCACCCAGCTCGTCCCCGCAGGGCGCGCGAGCACGCTCCAGCCCGCGCGGCGGGCGGCATCGGTCAGGCGGTGTGTGGCGGGGCAATCGGCGCGGGCCGGGCCCACGCGCCACACGGGGCCGAGGCTCGCAGCCGCCGGATGGCCGAGCGCCTGGGCGAGTTCGAAGCTCGAGCAGTCGGGGGCGATCAGCGGACTGCGCAGCGGCCAGTAGCTGCCCGGCACCTTGCGCGCACCCGCGATCGCGGGGCCGAAGGGGGCGGTGGGGATCGCGGCGATCGGCGTGCCGTCCTCGCGCTCGACGACCAGCGTGCGCAGGCTCTCGGGCGCGCCCTCGGCATACCATGCGGCGCGCAGGAAGCCGTGGCCGGCCAGATTGCGCGCGGCCAGCGCGTCAAGCGCAGGCGCAGCGCCCGTGCTTGCCGCGACCGTCAGGTGGCCCGCTGCAATCCTGCTTTCGTACATGTTTCAACCTGCTGCGGCGGTGCGCCGCGGCATCGGCCATAACGCGCGCGTGTAACCACCGGGTTAACCACACGGCCCCTTATGCGCGCAAGCGAGGAAACCTTCAGATATTCAGAAGGTTGAAGGCGCGCCTAGAACACCACGACCGAACGGATCGACTTGCCTTCGTGCATCAGGTCGAAAGCGGTGTTGATCTCTTCAAGGCCCATGACGTGGGTGATCATCGGGTCGATCTCGATCTTGCCGGTCATGTACATGTCGACGATCTTGGGCACGTCGGTGCGGCCCTTGGCCCCGCCGAAGGCCGTGCCGCGCCAGTTGCGGCCGGTGACGAGCTGGAACGGGCGGGTGGCGATTTCCTTGCCCGCTTCGGCGACGCCGATGATGACGCTGGTGCCCCAGCCGCGGTGACAGGCTTCGAGGGCCGTGCGCATCACTTCGGTGTTGCCGGTGGCATCGAAGGTGTAGTCCGCCCCGCCATCGGTCATCTCGACAACCTTGGCGACGACCTCCTCACGGCTCATTCCGGCGGAATTGAGGAAGTGGGTCATGCCGAAGCGCTTGCCCCATTCCTCGCGCGCGGGGTTGATGTCGACGCCGACGATGAGGTTCGCGCCGGCCAGCCGCGCGCCCTGGATGACGTTGAGGCCGATCCCGCCGAGGCCGAAGACCACGACATTGTCGCCGACCTGCACCTTGGCGGTGTTGGTCACCGCGCCGACCCCGGTGGTGACGCCGCAGCCGATGTAGCAGGCGCTCTGGAAGGGCGCGTCCTCGCGGATTTTCGCCACCGCGATTTCGGGGAGCACCGTGAAGTTCGAGAAGGTCGAGCAGCCCATGTAGTGGTAGATCGGCTGGCCCTTGTAGCTGAAGCGCGTCGTGCCATCCGGCATCAGCCCCTTGCCCTGCGTGGCGCGGATCGCTGTGCACAGGTTGGTCTTGCCGCTGAGGCACGACTTACACTGGCGGCATTCGGGGGTGTAGAGCGGGATCACGTGATCGCCCGGCTTCACGCTGGTCACCCCCGCACCGACTTCGCGCACGATCCCGGCGCCTTCATGGCCCAGCACGCTCGGGAAGATGCCCTCGGAGTCGAACCCGTCGAGCGTGTAGGCGTCGGTGTGGCAGATGCCCGTCGCCATGATCTCGACCAGCACTTCGCCGGCCTTGGGGCCCTCGAGATCGAGCTCGACGATTTCGAGCGGCTGCTTGGCGGCAAAGGCAACGGCGGCGCGGGTCTTCATGGGATTGGTCTCCGGGTAGTCAGCGGCGCGTCGGTACTGCCTCATGGCCGTAAGGGCAATGGCGGCACGCCGATCCGCAGCACTTGCCGCGCGCGAGGTGCGCGACGCGGGTGAACACGGTGTAGCCGGTTTCGGGGTCGCGATAGGTGCTCTCCCCGCGCGCGCAGGCGGCTTCGTGCAGGGCGGTCCATTCGGGCTCGGTCATCGCCTAGGCCCGATAGCGGGCAAGTGTCCGCTTTGCCATGCCGCGCGGCGATTTGCCGCATCCCGCACCATAGCTGCTTGCGTGACCGGACAATTTGCGCTTTCTCCCCCGCCTGCCATTCGCGCCGGAGAACCCGCCTTGCGTTTCGTTCTGTTCCTTGCCGCCCTGTTCCTCGCCGTCCCCGCTTCCGCCCAGAGCGTGCAGCAGACCAAGGGGGATTTTCAGGACAAGTTCCGCCAATTGGACGAGGTGCTGCCCGATCCCAACACCTACCGCAACGCGAGCGGCGCGCCGGGGCACGAATACTGGCAGCAGAAGGTCGATTACGACATCAAGGCGACGCTCGACGAGGCCAAGCGGCGGCTGACTGCGCGCGCCACGGTGCGCTACACCAACAATTCGCCCGACGCCCTGCCATGGCTGTGGATGCAGCTCGACCAGAATATCTTCCGCCGCGATTCGATGGCCGAGCTGACCGACGTGTTCGGCGGCGCGGGCCGCCGCGGGCCCAAAGTCACGCTGGGATCGGGGAGCGAGCCGACCAAGCTCTCTTTCGAAGAGCTGCGCCGCCAGCAGGCGATGGCCGACAACGACTATGGCTATGACATCCAGTCGGTGACGCTGAACGGCGCAGCCCTGCCGCACACCATCGTCGGCACGCTGATGCGGATCGACCTGCCGCAGCCGCTCGCGCCCGGCGCGACGGTGGAGTTCGCGATGGAATGGGCGTTCAACATCGTCGAGGAAGACGCGGTCGTCGCGCGCTCGGGCTACGAAAACTTCCCCGATGATCCGAGGAAGGGCGGCAACGACATCTTCCTCCTCGCCCAGTGGTTCCCGCGCATGGTCGTCTATTCGGACTATGAAGGCTGGCACAACAAGGAGTTTTTGGGGCGCGGCGAGTTCACGCTGGAGTTCGGGGACTATGCGGTCGAGATGACCGTGCCCAATGACCACATCGTCGCTTCGACCGGGGTGCTTCAGAACCCCGATGCGGTGCTGACCGCCGCCCAGCGCCAGCGGCTCGAGAGCGCCAAGAGCGCCGCCGCGCCGGTGTTCGTCGTCACGCCGCAAGAGGCCGCCGCGGCCGAGGCCAAGGGGCCGACCGGCAGCAAGACCTGGCGCTTCACCGCGACCAATGTGCGCGATTTCGCCTGGGCATCGAGCCGCAAGTTCATCTGGGACGCGCAAGGCGTGAAGCAGCCGGGCGCGGAGAACGAGACAGTGCTCGCCATGAGCTTCTGGCCCAAGGAGGGCGGGGAGCTGTGGCGCAAATATTCGACCGCCTCGATCGCGCACACGCTGAAGGTCTATTCGCGCTTCAGCTTCGACTATCCCTATCCCACCGCGCAGTCGGTCAACGGCCCGGTGGGCGGGATGGAATATCCGATGATCACCTTCAACGGACCCCGGACGATCCTCAACAAGGACGGCAGCCGGACCTATACGCTCGCCGCCAAGACCGGGCTCGTCGGCGTGGTGATCCACGAGATCGGGCACATCTACTTCCCGATGACGGTCAATTCGGACGAGCGGCAGTGGACCTGGATGGACGAGGGGCTCAATTCCTTCCTCGATTCGGTTGCGGGCTACGAATGGGATCCCAAGATGCCGTGGAGCCGCAGCCTGCCGCGCGACATGATCCCCTACATGGTCTCCTCGAGCCAGCAGCCGATCATGACGCAGTCGGATTCGATCACTGATCTCGGCGCCAATGCCTATGGCAAGCCCTCGGCCGCGCTCCACCTGCTGCGCGACACGATCATCGGGCGCGAGCGGTTCGACTTCGCGTTCAAGGAATATGCCCGCCGCTGGAAGTTCAAGCGCCCGACCCCGGCGGACTTCTTCCGCACCATGGAGGAGGCGAGCGGCACCGATCTCGACTGGTTCTGGCGCGGGTGGTTCTACACCACCGACCATGTCGATATCAGCCTCGATTCGATCTACCGCCTGAAGATCGACAGCAAGAACCCCGACATCGACCTGCCGCGCCGCCGTCAGGAGCGCGAGGACGAGCCCGAGCCGGTGGGCATCGGGCTGGATCGCCAGCAGAACCTGCCGATCTGGGTGCTCGAGAACCCGGGTGTCACCGATTTCTACGACAAGAACGACGAGTTCACCGTCACGCCGAAGGACCGCAAGGGCTACACCGAATTCCTCGACAGCCTCGTGCCGTGGGAACGCGCGGCGTTCGAGCGGGCGGTGAAGGAGGACGCGAACTACTACGTCCTCAACTTCACCAACAAGGGCGGGCTGGTGATGCCGATCATCCTCGGCCTGACCTTCAAGGACGGCAGCACCGAGAAGCTCATGATCCCCGCCGAAATCTGGCGCCGCAACGCGCGTGAGGTGGCCAAGCTGCTGGTCTTCCCCAAGGGCAAGGAGCTGGTGCAGGTGGTGCTCGATCCCGAATGGGAGACGGGCGATGCCGACATCGAGAACAACCACTACCCGCGCCGCATCATCCCGAGCCGGATCGAGACCTTCAAGGACGAGCAGTCCAAGGCGCGCGTCTCGCGCGACCTGATGGGCGAGGCGGCGGGGGCCGAGCCGGACAAGAAGAAGAAATGATCCGCCGCCTGTTCCTGCTGCTGGCGCTGCTCGCCGCTCCGCTTGCGGGCGGGGCGGTGGCCTTCGCGCACCAGCAGAAGATCGCGATCACCACGGTCTCGCTCAACAAGCGCACCGGGATGATCGAGATCGCGCATCAGGTGCCCGTGCACGATGCCGAACACGCGCTCGTCGCGCAGGGGATCAAGACCCCCGACATCATCGGCAGCGAGAAGAGCCGCGAGGCTTTTGCCGCCTATGTCACGCGGCGCTTCCTGTTCGAGGTCGACGGCGCGCCGGTCACCCCTTCCTATGTCGGCAGCGAGATCGATGGCGGCAGCCTGTGGGTCTATCAGGAGGTGCCCGCGCCCGCTGGCGATAACGCGCTGCTGCGGTTCAATTCGCAGATCCTCACCGACGTCTGGGCGCGGCAGGAGAACCGGGTGAACATCGGCGGCGGCACGTCGCCCGAAACCTTCATCTTCCACGCCGACACGCCCGTCCGCGAGGCGGTGCTGAAGCGTTAGGCGCGCTTGCGTTCGGCGTCGTCCGCGGCGCCGAAACGCTCCTGCAAGGCATCGAGCAGCATCGGTCGGCCATAGCGGTAGCCCTGCACATGGCGGCAACCGATCGCGCGCAGGAAGGTCTCCTGCTCCTCGGTCTCCACCCCCTCGACCACCACGCGCAGGCCCAGCGAGTGGCCCATCTGCACGATCGCCTGGATGATCAGCCGGGCCTGATGGTCCTGCTGGATCGCGGCGATGAAATCGCGGTCGATCTTGACCTTGTGGATCGGGAAGGCACGCAGGTGCGTCAAAGACGAGAACCCCGTCCCGAAATCGTCGAGGCAGATCGTGAACCCGCAATCGTCGAGCATGTCGAGCGACTGGCGCAGGTGCCCGCCGGCATCGAGCAGCATCGTCTCGGTCACCTCGATCGAGATGTTACGGGGGGTGAGCGGGCTGTCGTCGATCACGTCGATCAGGTGCCGCACGAAGTCCCCGCGCCTCAGGTCGGCGTCGGACAGGTTGATCCCGATCCGCGCTTCCGGGCCGAACAGCGCGAGGATCGCGGGGCCGTCGGCGACCACCTGGTCGAGCATCACGCGGCTCACCCGGCGTGAAAGTTCGGGGTCGAGCAGCGCGGAGAAAACCTCGCTTGCGGCGATGATACTGCCGTCTTCATCGCGCAGCCGCAGCAGCGCCTCGACCGAGACGACGCGGCCCGTGGCGAGTTCGACGATTGGTTGATAGGCCGCGATCGCGCGGCCCGCGTTGAGGGCGCTGCGCAGGCGCGCGATGGCGTTCTGGCGTTCGGACTGGCGCGCCTCAATCTGCTCGTCCCAGCAGATCACCGCGCCGCGCCCGGCTTCCTTGCCGCGATAGAGCGCGAGGTCGGCGCGGCGCATGATCTCCTCGCTGCTGCCCGCCACCTCCATCCGCGCCACCCCGCAGGTCGCCCCGATCCGCAGCATCGCGGTGCCGAGCGGCGGCATCTCGCCCAATTCGGCGATCAGGTCGTCGAGGAAGGCGGTCACTTCGGGCAGGGTCATGGCGGGCGGGAACAGCAGCGCGAATTCGTCGCCGCCCCAGCGCGCGAGGAACACGCCGCTCGCGGTGCGCAGCTGCAACTGGCCGGCGATGGTCTCCAGCACCCGGTCGCCCACGAGGTGCCCGAGGGTGTCGTTGACGTCCTTGAACCCGTCGAGATCGAGCAGGGCAATCGTCACCGGCTCCTCCCCTGCGCGCTGCATCGCGCGGGCCAGCCGCTTGTCGAAGCTCGCGCGGTTGTAGAGCCCGGTCAGCCGGTCGCGCTCGGCCGCGCGCTTCAGGGCGACGTTGCGCAGGTGCTCCTCGGTGCAATCGAGGACGATGCCCGCGACGCATTCGGGCTCGCCGTCGACATCGACGCGCTCGCCCACCACCCGGATCCGCCGCGCTTCGCCGTCGCTGCGCAGGATCGTGGTCTCGAACATGAAGGGCTTGCCGTCCTCGAAGGTGTCGTCCATCGCCTTGCTGACCATGGCCCGGTCCTGCGGCTGATAAAGCTGCACGACATCGCGGACATTGATCGAAGGGCCCGGCTCGAGCCCGGTGATGGTCCAGACCTGATCGGACCAGTGCAGCTGCCGCGTTTCCATGTCGACCCACCAGCTGCCGACATTGACCGCGCGTTCGGCCTGGCGGAAGATCTGGCTCGACTGCTTGAGCGCGGCATTGGCGGTGCTCAGCGCGCGGGTGCGGGCGTGGAGCGCGATCGATTGTTCGGCGAGTTCGGCGAGCATCGCCAGCGGGGCGATCTGCTCGGGCCGGAAGGCATCGGGCTCGGGCGCGATGCAGCACAGGGCGCCCAGCAACAGGCCCTCGTCCGAGCGGATCGGCACGCCGAGATAGGACCGGACGAAGGGCGCGCCCGTGACCAGCGGATTGTCGGCAAGGCGCGGGTCGAGCCGCGCATCGGCGATTAGCATCGGCTGCTCGCTGCGGATGCAGACCGCGCAGAACGAATCGCCGATCGGGGTCTCGGCAAGGTCGGTCCCGGTGCGCCCGAGGAACCACTGGCGCTCGGCCTCGACCACCGAGAGCAGGGCGATCGGGCAGCCGAGCATGGTGCTCGCCAGCAGGGTGATGCGCGAGAACAGGTCGCGGTCGGGAACCGCGTCGAGCCCGAGGCTGCGGATGGCGTCGAGGCGCAGGGATTCGGTCACGATGGCCCCTTTGCGGCGGGAGCCCTTAACAAAGGGTAGGGCCGAAGCCTCGGTTCAACGCAAGGGGTAAGAGCACTTTCCGATTGATCGGAAAGTGCTCTGGATTCGTGGCGGGCCGACCACAAGGCCGGCCCGCGCCTCACCAGCCGAGCTTGCGGCGCAGCGGATCGAGGATGTTCGAGAAGTCGTCGGTCCACGTCCGGAAGTCGGCCGGCACGCGGGTCTTGGTCCACGCGGGATCCTCCGCGATGTTGCCCACATCCGCCGGGCGGCGCGCGACCACCGCGACTTCGACCGGGGCCTTCAGCGTCTCCATGAAGTCGCCCGTGGTCTTGGGATCGTCGTTGCGGTGCCAGGTCGCGAGCCCGGCATCGCGCGCCGAGGCCGCGACCACGTGGCTGAGCTTCATGTTGCGGTTCGAGATGTTGAAGATCAGCATCCCGCCCGGCGCCAGCTTCGAGGCATACATCGCCACGGCTTCCTTGGTCATGAGGTGCACCGGGGGCGAGGAGGAGGAGAAGGCGTCGAGCATGATGAGATCATAGCCGCCCGGCTCGTCCGCCAGCGTCAGTCGGCCATCGCCCACGATCGTGCGTGCGCCCGGGGTGCATTCGCTGAACGAGCGGAACACTTGGCGGTCGCGCGCGATGCGCACCACTTCGGGGTCGATCTCGAAGAAGTTCCAGGTCTCGCCGGGCTGTGCGTGGCAGGCGAGCGAACCCATCCCCAGCCCGACCACCGCGACCTTGCCGAGCTTGCCGCCCCGCACCTGCCGCGCCTGTTCGATCGCCTGATGATAGGCGCCGCCGAAGTGGAAATAGCTCGCCGGCTCGGGCCGCCCGGTCAGCGGGCTGCCTGCCGCATCGGCAACACGCTCGGCCCCGTGCAGGACGTTGCCGTGCTGGAGGAAGCGGCCCTGTCCGTTCGGGGTCTGGAAGATCGAATGCACCGCGAAGAACGAACGGGTGCGCATGGCCATCTGCGCAGGGGTCGCGACCATCACCGCCACCGCCATCGCGGTGATCGCGGCGGTCAGCAGGCGGGCGGGGCGCGCATGGGAGAAGATGGTCAGCACCACGGCGACGATGAAGACGGTGATGACCGCCTGTCCCGGGAAGCTGTCCTGGTTGAGCACCCCGCGGTCGGCGAGCAGGAAGGGCACCAGAGCGACGGCCAGCCCGGCGGCGACCCACAGCGGGTTCGCCTTGCCCAGCCACCCGCGCACATCGGCGCGGCACAGCAGCACCGCCACCACCAGCAGCGGGAATTCGAGCAGCCCCTCGAACAGCAGCGGCGCGGCGAGCGAGGCCAGCGCCCCGCCGATCACCCCGCCGAGCGACATGAAGAAGTAGAACTGGGTAAGATGCGCCACCCCCGGCCGGCGGGCGTAGAGCTCGCGGTGGCACAGGATCACGCTCACCGTGAAGAACACGAGGTTGAGCGCGAGCAGCGCGTAGAACGGAACGCTGCGGATGAAGGGCAGGCTCGCGATGATGGCGGCCAGCAGCACCGGCTGGGCGCGCAGCAGGACCCTGTGAAGCCGCTCGCCCCCTTCGCGGAAGGCGACCGAGAAGGTCACGAGATAGAGCGCCAGCGGCGCGACCCACATCAGCGGCACCGCGGCAACTTCGTTGGTGATGTGCGTGGTGGTGGCGACCAGCAGCGCCGAGGGCACCAGCGACAGGCCGATCCAGCCGAGGCGGTCCTTGAGGCTGACCGGCGCGGCGCTCTCGGCGCTCGCGGCGGCAGCCTGTTGCGCCGCCGCGGGCGCGGTCTCCGGGCGCAGGAACAGCGCCGCTGCCGCGATGCTCACCAGCAGCGCGCCGAAGCCCGCGCTCCACAACGAGGATTGCCCGGCGAGCGGCAGGGTCTGCTCGATCACCAGCGGGTAGGACAGCAGCGCCAGCAGCGAGCCGATGTTGGAGGCACCGTAGAGGAAATAGGGGTCATCGGCATGGGGGTGCCCGGTGCGGGCGAACCACGCCTGGAGCAGCGGGCCATTGGCCGAGACCGCGAAGAACGGCAGGCCGACCGAGACGGTGAACACCCCGATCAGCCACAGCGCCTGGCCGTGCTCGGGCGGGGTGCCCCAGTCATCGCCGAAAGCGATCGGCAGGCCGGCGATCAGCACCACCACCATCAGCGCAAGATGGACCAGCGCGGCCGCGCGCGGGTCGAGCCAGCGGGTGAGGCCGTGGGCATAGGCATAGCCTGCCAGCAGCACGGTCTGGAAGAACACCATCGCCACCGACCACACCGCGGGCGTCCCGCCGAGCGTCGGCATGACCATCTTGGTGAACATCGGCTGCACCCCGAACAGGAGGAAGGCCGAAAGGAAGATGGTGAGCGTGTAGACCGGCAGCGCCAGCCGGGTATCGCGGATGCCCGCCCGCCCGGAAAGGCCGGAAGGCGCCGTCATCGTCGTCGTCATCGCTATGTGCCCCACAGAAGAGATGTATTCTTGTATCATCGCCTATGGGCACAACCCCTAACACGGGGTTAAGCATGATCCCGCTTTTTGAAACGGCCGGTCTGTCGGGTTCAAGCCTTGAAATATAACGATATTTGCAGGTTGATCGGGGAAAGCCGTAAGTCGCTGTATGTCAATTGATTAACGGGCATAGGCGATGCGCGCCGAGATGCGCAACTCGACCACCGTGCCGAAACCGCTGGCGCTTTCGATCGCGAAACGGCCGCCCAGCGCCTCGATCCGTTCCTTCATCCCGACGAGCCCGAAATGGCCCGGCGAGGCCCCTTCGGCGATGACGCCCTCGGCCATGCCGATGCCGTTGTCGCGCACCTGGGCGACGAAGCTCCAGCGCCCGAAGCGCAGGCCGATCTCGATCCGGCTCGCCTGCGAATGGGCCGCGGCATTGCCGAGCGCCTCGCCCAGCACCGCGAGCAGATCGTCGATCAGGCCCGAGGCGATCGCGCGCGGGGTGCCGGTGATCGCCAGCGGGGCGATGCGCGCCTGCGGGAAGATCGGATTGGCGGCGAGCCGCGCCAGCTCCTCGGGGAAATCGCGGCGGCGGCGGCTGCGCAGCTCGGTGACCCGCTCGCGCCCCTCGACCAGCACCTCCTCGGCGCGCTCGAGCGCGGGCTGGACGATTGCCTGCACTTCCGGGTCGTCCCCCAGCCGGTCGGCCACCGCCTGAAAGCGCAGGATCAGTCCCTGCACGCCCTGGATCATCGTGTCGTGCAGCTCGCGCGCGATCCGCTCGCGCTCGTTCGTGCGCACCAGCATCCGCATCCGCATCCGGCTGGCGAGCTGGCGCACGCGGATGGTGTAGGCGAGGTAGAGGCCGCCGAGCACCGCGATCACCGCGAGGCTGCGGAACCACCAGGTCTGCCAGAAGGCATGGGCGATGGTGAAGCTGAGCACCGCCGGTTGCGGGCTCCACACCCCGTCGGCATTGGCGGCGAGCAGCTCGAAGCGGTAGTCCCCCGGCCCCAGCCCGGTGAATGTCGCGCTGCGCCGCGCGCCGGCCTCGATCCACCCGCTCTCGTCCGCTCCGACCAGCCGGTAACGGAACCTGACGCGGCCCGGCACGGCGAGGGTGGTGGCGGTGTATTCGATGGCGAAGGCGCTGACATTGGCGGGCAGGCGCATGCCCGGCGCGGCGGGCAGGCTCTGCTGGCGGAAGGCGATCGCGCGGATGATCTGGTCGGGCGGGCGGGCGTCGGGGGCGAGCCTCGCGGGGTCGATCATCTGCACCGTGTCGCGCGTCGCGAACCAGATGCGCCCGTCGCCGCCTGCGACGATCTGGGTGCCCGCGGATTTCTGGACGAAGCTGGTGAGCCCGTCGTTGAAATCGAACAGGCGGTAGGGCACCTCCGCCCCCAGCCTCGCGAGGGCGCGCTCGAGATCGGCGGTCTTGAGGCGCACCACCCCGAGATCGCCAACCGTCCAGGTCTCGCCCGCCGGGGTCTGGACGAGGCCGTTGATCGAGCTGGCCCAAGGGTAGCGGCTCGAGGGTAGCGCCGGGCTCCCCGGCAGCAGCGGCGCGGCGAGCCCCGCCGCGCCGCTGGTGTAGAGTGTGGCCTTGCCGGGCAGCAGCCCCTCGACCCCGTCGCTGGCGACCGCGCTGTCGGTGAGCGCGACGAAAGCGGCGTCGGGCTGCGGCGCCTCCCCCCGGAAATGCACTGCCGCGCGGCCATCGGCGAGGATCGCGGTATTGCCCGGGATATGCACCTTGCCCTCGACCCCCGGCCACTCCCGCGCCTTTCCGCCTTCGAGCACGAACAGCCCCTTCTGGAGCGCCGGGAGCCACAAGCGGCCCGCCTTGTCCTCGCCGCAGGAATTGGCCGCGAAGTCATCGGGCAGCGGATAGGAGGCGGTCACCCCGCCGCCCTCCCAGCGCAGCGCCCGCCCGCGCAGCACGATCCAGACGCCAGCGCCCGAGCGTTGCGGGCAGATCGCCTCGATCAGCAGCGGCGAGGCATAGGCGGGGCGGGGATCGATGCCGGGGGCGACGGTGAAGAGCGTCCGGTCGTTGGCGATGTAGACCACCCCCGCGCCGTCGGCGGCGAGCATGTGGTTGGTTGCCGGGTCGGCGGGCACGCCGCGGGCGGGGCTCACCGGCACGCGGCGCACCATGTTGAGCCCCATCTCGCCGCCGATCCACACGTTCCCCTCGCGGTCCTCGAACACCGCGCGCACCGGATCGGCGAGAAGGCCGTTGGCGCGGGTCAAGTGCGCCTCGCTGCGCTTCGGCGAGGCGGGGTCGGTGACGCGGAACACCCCGTCACTCCAGGTCGCAATCCACAGGTCGCCGTGGCGGTCGAAGATGCTGCGGATGCCGAAGGGGGTGGGGAAGGCGGGGCCGTCCGAGATCAGCGCGCCCTTCCGGGCGATGGCGCGGGTCTGCTCCTTCTCGGTCAGCCAGATCGCCCCGTCCGGGCCTTCCGCGAGTGTGGCGCGCGGGAGCGTGGCGATGCCGGTCGGCACGAAGCGGTCGCGACCGGGCTTCTTGCGATAGACCATATCCTCAGCCGTAAGCCACAGCGTCCCGTCGCTGGCGAAGAGCGGGTTCCAGACAGGCTTTTCGGGGAGGCCCGAGGCGGCGTCGAACTCGGTCCAGCGGCCCTTGTGGAAGCGCGCGAGCGACTTCGTCCCGCGCCCGCCGCGAGTCACCCAGATCGCCCCGTCAGGCCCTTCGGCAATGTCGTTCACCTCGCGCGAGGGGTTGGGCATTCCCGCATCGGCGAGCTGGCCGCCGCGCCACACCAGCATGCCCTTGCGGCGCGCGAGCCCGATCCACAGCGTCCCGTCGCGCGCCGCCAGCAGCCGGGCGACGACGATGCGGCCCGGATCGGTGGGCGCGGGGCCGATGCGCTCGAAGGTGAGGCCGTCGAAGCGGAACAGGCCGTCGACCCCGCCCACCCACAGGAAGCCGTCGCGGGTCTGGGTGATCGCGTTGATCCGCCCTGGCGAGCCTTCCTCCAAGGACCAGTGGTGGAGCTTGTAGCCCTCGAGCGGCATCAACGACGCATTGTCCAACGCGGGACGCGCGGGTGCGGCGCCCGTCAGCGGCGCGATCAGCGCCAGCAGCAGCGCCCCGCAGACAAGCCGGAGACTAAAGCTCAATGATGCCCCGCCGCGCCGCGGTCGTCACGGCATGGGTGCGGTCGGAGACCTGAAGCTTGGCGAAGATCGACTTGATGTTCGATTTCACCGTCTCCTCGCCCACCCCCAGCCGCCAAGCGATCTGCTTGTTGGGGTGGCCGCCTGCGATCAGTTGCAAGACCTCGATCTCGCGGCCGGTGAGCGGTTCGTGGATCGCGTGGAGCGCGATGTCCTGCGCCACGTCCGCGTGGAGGTGGCGCTGGCCCTTGTGCACCGCGCGGATCGCGCCGAGCAGCTCGCGCCTCAGGCTGCTCTTGAGCAGGAACCCCGCCGCACCTGCGCGCATCGCCGCGAGCGCCTTGGCATCGCCCGCATAGGTGGTGAGCACGATCACCCGCGCATCGGGATGGTCGGCGCGGATTGCCGCAATCGCCTCGACCCCAGTGAGGTCCGGCATCTGGAGGTCCATCAGCACCACATCGGGGCGCAGCGCCGCATATTGCGCGATCGCCTCGCGGCCGCCTGCCGCCTCGCCGACGATCGCCATGTCGCTCTGGAGCGCGATGATCGCCGCCACACCTTCGCGCAGGATCGGGTGGTCGTCGACGATCAGCACCCGGATCGGCGGGGCATCAGGCGCGGTGGCAGACATGCGGCAGGCGCTCCCCTTCGGCGCGACCCTGTGGAGGATTTCGCTGTGATACCATGATTGTGCCGGTTTCGGGACACCCGAAAGCGGGGCCGGCTGTCACCCGTTCGGGTGTAGCCCCGCGCTCGGCCCCGCGCCATCCTCCCGGGCATCACCAAGGGAGCCGGACATGGACCGCCGCCAATTCATCGCCGCCAGCGCCGCCGCAGGCACGCTTGCCGCCATGCCGGTGTCCCTCGCCGCCGCCCCGGACCAAGGAGAACGCAGGATGGGAACCGTCACCACCAAGGATGGCACGCAGATCTTCTACAAGGACTGGGGGCCGAAAGACGCGCAGCCGATCGTCTTCCACCACGGCTGGCCCCTCTCCGCCGACGACTGGGACAACCAGATGATGTTCTTCCTGATGGAAGGTTTCCGCGTCATCGCCCACGACCGGCGCGGGCATGGCCGCTCGACCCAGACCGACACCGGCAACGAGATGGACACCTATGCCGCCGATGTCGCCGCGCTCACCGATCACCTCGACCTCAAGGGCGCGGTCCATGTCGGCCACTCGACCGGCGGGGGCGAGGTGACGCGCTATGTCGCGCGCGCCAAGCCGGGGCGGGTCAGCAAGGCGGTGATCATCGGCGCGGTGCCGCCGATCATGCTCGACACCCCGGCCTACCCGGGCGGGCTGCCGATGGAAGTGTTCGACGGCTTCCGCGCCGCGCACATCGCCAACCGCGCGCAGTTTTTCCGCGATATTCCCGAAGGCCCCTTCTACAGCTTCAACCGCCCGGGTGCGAAGGTCAGCCAAGGGCTGATCGACAACTGGTGGCGGCAGGGCATGATGGGCGGCACCAAGGCGCATTACGACTGCATCAAGGCCTTCTCCGAGACCGACTTCACCGAGGATCTGAAGGCGATCACCGTGCCGGTGCTGGTGATGCATGGCGAGGACGACCAGATCGTGCCGATCGACCATTCGGCGAAGCTGGCGGTGAAGCTGCTGAAGCAGGGCACGCTCAAGACCTATCCCGGCCTGCCGCACGGCATGGCCTCGACCCACCCCGAGGTGATCAACCCCGACATCCTCGCCTTCATCCGGGGCTGACGACACGCTTTTCGAACCGTTGTCGTCGATGTCCCGGCCATGAATCCGGCCCCTGCCCCCCTGTCGCTGCGCACCCCCGCGCCGCTGCTGCGGCTGCTGCTGGCGCTGTCGGCGACGACGGGGATGGTCGAGGCGGCGAGCCTGCTCGGCATGGAGCGCGCCTTTGCCGCCAACGTGACCGGCAATCTCGTCTTTGCCGTGCTGGGAGCGGCGGGCGCGCCGGGGTTTGCCTTGCTGCCTTGCCTCGCCGCGCTCGCCGCCTTCGCGGCGGGGGCGGCGCTGGCAGGGCGGATCGGCGCGGGCGCAGGGCGGCCCGGCCACGGGCTGGTGCGCGCCGCGGTGATCGAGAGCGCGCTGCTGATCCTTGCGGGGCTGCTGGCGCTAGCGTTAGTGCGGGCGGGCGCCTTGCCGGGGCGCGCGGTGCTCGGGCTGATTGCGCTGGCGGCAGGCGCGGCGGGGTTGCGGATCGCGGCGGTGCGGCGGCTCGCCTTGCCCGATCTGTCCGCCCCCCTCGGCGCGGGCGCGAGCCTCAAGGTGCGCCTTGCCGCGCTGGCGATGTTTCTGGCGGGCGCGGCGGGGGGCAGTGCGCTGGTGCTGACCGCAGGGCTCGGCGCGAGCCTGCTCGCCGCAGGTGGAGTGGTGCTCGCCGCGACCGCCTTGTTCGTGCGCCATCCGCAAATGAGCGAGGGCTAGCCCGCGATCACCGTCACGAAGCGGCGTGCGACCCAGCCCGACAGGCACGGGCCGTCATAGGCCTTGCGCTTGTCCGCGACGGGGCTCGACACGCGGCAATCGGTGACCACCGGCCCGCCGAAGGGTTCGGGATAGACCACGCCCACCCACTGCCCGTCGGCGCTGTCGTCGCACAGGAGCAGCTCGCGGCCCGACTCCAGCTTGTCGAGCATCCGCGCCTTGACCGAGGGCGCGGCGCGCACCGCGACGAAGCCGTCGCCCCCTTTGCGCAAGGGGATGATCGCGCCGACGCTGGGGCAGGCATCGAGCTCGGGCTCGCCGCCGACCATCACCGGGCGGACAGCGGGCGGCGCCTTGGCCGCCACCGGCAGCGCGGCGGCGACAAGAGCGCAGGCGAGGAAAGCGGCGCGGTTCATGGGCCTAACCTAACCCCCGATGCTCACTTCTTGCAATCGCCGACGCGCTCGCTCGTCAGGGTCATTTCCATGCTGGCCTTGCCGCCCGGCAGCTTGTCGTCGGTCATCTCGCCCGACATCACCATCGAGACCTTCGTCGGGGTGTAGGTGCCGGTCATCGCCATCTTGGGCGCGCCGAAGCTGCCTGCGCCCTTGCACACCAGCGTGCCCGACATGGTGCCGCCGCCCTGCTTGAAGTCCTCCATGGTGCACTGGCCCTGCTGCATGCTGTTCGACATGGTGCGCACGCCCGCGCGGGCTTCGTCCTCGCTCATGCAGGCCTCGGTGGTCTGCGATTGGCCGAGCATCGCCTTGGCGCGCGCGGCGACTTCGGGCGGCGCGCCGGGGATGTCGAACTTGGTCATCGCCATGGTGTTCTTCCAGTTGCCCGGTTCGAGCTCCCCGTCGGCCTTGCCGCAGGCGGCGAGCAGGGCGAGGAGCGGGAGGGCGGCAAGTGCATGTTTCATCGGAATTCTCCTGTGTGAGGTGATGGTCTCAGCCGAGGCAGCCGCATGGGATGTAGCGGATGGCGGCGGGGCTGACCGAAATGCTGGCGGTCGAAGTGCCGAAGGTGCCGCCGCCCATGTAATCTTCATAGTAGCGGTAGACGTCGGCCCGGCAGAATTTCGCCCCGCGCGCGAGGATGGCGACGGTGGTCTCGCGCTCGGTCGGGATGCCGGTGATCTCGTTGCGCTCGACATCCCAGGCCTCGCCGATGCCGACCGCGCGCAGGATGGTAAGTTCGGGGTTGGTGGCAATGCGCCGCGCCTCGGACAGCGCGCGCGCTTCCATGGCCGCGCTCGCCGTGCCGCCGCGGCCGATCCCGCAGATGGCGGTGTTGCTCGGGGTGAAGGCATTGGCCGGCACGGTAAGATTGAAGGTGCCCTTGGCGACCACCCCTGCGGCGATGAACTGGTCATTGCCGATCGCGGTCTCGGGGATCACCTCCATCGCGATGGCGTGTCTGCCGGGCTTGAGCAGTCCCGCCGCCGTGGCGCGCGAGAGCATTTCCATGAACACATCGCTCCCCGGCGTGCGCTGTGCGCCGATGGTGTTGACGAACTGCCCGCGCCAGGTGGTCCAGGTCTTGTGGTCGCCGGGGTTGCCCCACGGGAACATGGTGGTCTCGAACACCTGCCCGTCGATGGTGAAGCGCGCCTTGTAACGCACGCCGTCGGCATAGACCGCGCTCGCCGCCATGCCGTTGGCCTGTGCGATGGCATTCACCGCCGAGGTCTGGGTGAACACCCGGAAGAACATCGGCTGGCCTAGCGTGAAGTCGCTGGCGATGTCGCCCTCGGTGATCGCGCCGATGCCGAGGTCGCTGCGTGTGAAGACGATCTCGCTCTGGTGCGCGGCGTGGACGGGGTTGTGGACGCCCTGATCGGGGAGCATCACGCCCCCGCTGCTGGCGCTCGTCGCGGTGGGCCTGGGCGCGCCGGCTTCGGGGAGCGGGCGGCGCGTCGGGCGCTCGGGGGAGGGAGAGGGGGTGGGCGCGGGCGCGGACGGCTTGCCGACCGCCTCGCGCAGCCGCCGGAACGGGTCCTGCCCCGCGGCCTCGGCCCCGGTCAGCGCCACCGCGCCCAAGGCTGCGGCCATGATCCAACGCTCGCGCATGATGATTCTCCTCCTCCCGTTGTGTCGGGCCTTGATGCTGCGGCCTCGGGGCGGCGCGGGCCATCCCCCCATCTGGCGGGGATGCTGCGGGCGCGGGGCTGTGTTCTGTTCATCGGCAGATAAGAAAGGACAGTCGCATGGGTTGGTGGAGCACTTTGGTCGGTGGCGGTTCGCCGGACGAGCGCGCGGCGCGCGCGCAGGCCAAGGCCGACAAGCGCGCCGCGCGCGAGGCAGCCGAAGCGGCGGAGAAGTCGCAGCGCAATCTCGAACTCTTCGACCGGGCGCTGGGCAACGACCCCGACAACGCCGGTCTCGCGGCGCGGCGCAAGGCCGCGATTGCTCTGGTCCTGGCGAGCGAGCTCACCATGGGCCGCGAGGCGTGGCTCGCCATCGCGCGCGACCATCCGTCCGAGCTTCCGATGGCGCTCGAACAGGTCGGCGTCAGCTACCATCTCGAGAAGGACTATGCCTCGGCGCTCAAGCATTACGAGGACGCGATCCGCGTCGGCGCCGATGCCGGGCAGCTGGCCGACAACATCGCCGAAGCGCGCAAGGGCCTCGCCGCGCTCGGCTGAGTAGTGGCGCTGGTTGATGCGCCGTGCCGATAGGACCATAACCCGGGTTGCAGACATAATGGACATGACGATGGCGCAGGGCGAACAGGAGAAGGCCGTCACCGGCCCCGAACCGGGCGAACCGGCGCGCGTCATCATCGTCGAGGATGACGAGCGGCTGCGCGCCTATGCCGGGGGCGCGCTCGCCGCCGCGCCCGATATCGCGGTGGTCGGCGATGCCGGATGCCTTGCCGACGGCCTGCCGCTGGTCGACCTGATGCCCGACCTCGCGCTGCTCGATCTGGGCCTGCCCGACGGCAGCGGGATCCGCGTGATCGAGGCGATCCGCGCGAAGGTGCCGGCCTGCAAGGTGCTGGTCTTCACCGTGTTCGAGGACCGCGCGAGCGTGCTCGGGACGTTGAAGGCGGGCGCGGACGGTTACATCCTCAAGGACACCACCGCCGACATGGTGCTGGCTCACGTGCGCGCGACGCTGGCGGGCGAGACCCCGATCAGCGCCCGCGCCGCCGGGCACCTGCTCAGCCTGGTGCGCGACGAGCCGGTCGCCGAGACTTCGGAAGCGGACGCCCCCCACCTCTCCCCACGCGAGCGCGAGCTGCTAGAATATCTCGCGCGCGGCCTTTCCCGCAAGGAAGCCGCGCGGGTGATGAACCTCTCGCCCTATACGGTCGCCGAATATGTGCAGGGCATCTACCGCAAGCTGCACGTCAAATCCCGCGGCGAGGCGGTGTTCGAGGCGATCCAGGCAAAGCTTATCCGGATCGACCGGGAGTAGGCCTGCGGGGGGCATTTGCCCCACCCCCCTCGCCTGTGGGGATATGCCAAACCGCCCCGCAGGCCGATTGCGACATGGAAATCAGCACCCTGGAGGGGAGTTTCCATGCCTGTTACCCGTCGCCGTATCGCCCACGCCGCCCTGCTGGGCTCCGCCTCGTTCCTGTCGCTGACCTTCGCCAGCGAGGCGCAGGCGCAGTGCGTGACCAACAACGCCGATCCGGTCGGCGCCGTCGTTACCAACGGCACGCAGGTCAGCTGCACCGGCACGGCATCGGGCACCTTCGTCAGCGCCAACGCCGATCAGGTGCAGGTCGAAGTTGCGAGCGGTGCGACCGTCAACGGCGGCTCGGTGATCTTCGCCTTCGGCGACCAGAACCAGATCCTCGTCCGCAGCGGCGCCACCTTCGACGCCTCGACGATCTATCTGCAGGGCACCGGAGGCCTCGTCGACATTGCGGGCAGCTCCACGGCGGCTGGCATAACTGTCGAGGGCGCGGGCTCCAACCTGCGGATCGCTCAGGGTGCCAATGTCAGCATCATGCCGACCAATCTGTCGGTATTCAACGCGTCCGGTGGCATCAACATCATCGACTTGAACGGAACGCTGACCGGGTCGAGCGCCAACGGCGGCTACCTGATCGGTGGCAGCGACGGCAGTCAGCGGCTGAACCTGCGCGGCAGCCTCGTCGTGCAGTCCGATGGCCTTGCGGCGAATCTCGGCGACGGGAATGACGATATCACCATCTTCGACGGGGCCTCGATCACCGGCGGCACCGGCACCAACATCCTGTTCACCGGCGGCGGGGGCTTCGATCAGATGCGGATCGAAGGCAGCGGCATCTCGCAATACAACACCACCGCCTTCGAGCGGCTGGTGATCGACGCTGGGCCGGGGGGCTTCCGCGGGATCAACGGGACCCACGTCAACGTCACCGATTTTCGCGTGGCGAGCGGCGCGGCGCGGGTCTCCAACCCGCAATCGCTCGGCACGACCAACAGCAACGTCACCATTTCCCAGGGCGCGACGCTGATCCTGAGCGGAGGCTTCAGCCAGGTCTATGACAACAATTTCGCCGGCAGCGGCACGCTCTCGCTCAACGCAGCGAACACGGTGCATTTCTTTGGAGGCGACTGGTCGGGCTTCACGGGCACCTTCCTTGTCGACCAGCTCAACACCGCGATTCTGACCGCCGCAGGCGCCGGCGGAACGGGCACGATCCAGAACTTCGGCACGATCGAATTCGGCGACTTCGCGATTGGTGCGAACATCGTCGGCGGGGGCATTCTGATAAAGGATGGCAGCGGCACCGGGACCCTGACGGGGGACAACAGCGGCTTCGGGGGCACGATTCGCATCAATGACGGGACATTGCAGGTCAGCAACGTCAATGCCCTTGGCGTGGGGACGGTCGAAGGGGTGAACCCGGGCACCACGCTCCTGATCGATCTGGCCACCGATCAGCAGCTCACCACCTTGATCACCGGCGATCTGGAGCTGGTGAAGAACGGCTCGGGCGAGCTCTATCTCACCATCAACAACGCCTATAGCGGCGGCACGACGATCAATGCGGGCGCGATTCGCGTGACCGATTTCGCCGCGCTCGGCACCGGACAGGTCATCGCCAACGCGGGCGGCAGCCTGATCCTCGACTATAACGGCGCAGGCCAGCTGCTCCAGACCACGACCTTCCTCTCCGGCGCGGGCTCCTTCATCAAGGAGGGCACCGGCGACATGGTGCTGGACCTCGTCAGCAACTTCACCGGCGGCACGATCATCCGCGAAGGCCGTCTCGGCCTCAATGACGGCGGCGCGTTGGGCACGGGCGCGATCCAGATCGATGCGGGTGCGGAGCTGGGCGTCGGCGGGATCATCCTCAACAACGACCTCACCGGCAGCGGCCTCGTGCGCAAGACCGCCAACAACACGGTCGAGCTCTACGGCGACAACAGCGGCTTCACCGGCACGATCCGGGTCGAGGATGGCGACATGCTCGTCACCAACGGCAATGCGCTGGGCAGCGGGACGCTGGAGATCGGCACGGGCACGGTCGTCTACATCAATGCCACGGCGGATTCGACCATGGCGGCAGGGCTCGCCGGGGCCGGCACCTTCGAGAAGAACGGCGCGGGCCGCGTCACGCTGACCGGCAACGGCAGCCAGTTCGGCGGCGCGATCGCGATCCAGAACGGCACGCTCCAGATCGCGGGCGACCAGAACATCGGCACGAGCCCCGGCGGCGTGTTCATCAACACGCTCGGCACGCTCCAGCTCGACACCGCGGGCAGCACCAACCTTGCCACCGTGGTCTATGGCAGCGGACGGGTGATCAAGACCGGCACCGGCACCGTCTCCATGACCGGCGCCAACACCTATTCGGGCGGCACCGATATCCAGCAGGGCGCGATCCGGGTGACCGATGTGAGTTTCCTCGGCACGGGGGCGATCACGGTGCAGGCGGGCGCGGCGCTCGACCTGTCGATCGCGGGGGCGCAGACATTGAGCCAGAACGTCACCGGCGCAGGGATCCTGCGCAAGTCGGGCGCGGGCGATCTGACGCTGCTCGGCAATGGCCTCAGCGGCGGGGTAGACATCTCCAACGGCCGCGTGATCGTCAACACCGCGAACGCCTTGGGCGGCGGGCCGGTGACCACGGCGGCGGGCACCCGGCTGGTGTTCGACGTGGCCGGAACCGAGGTCAGCAACACCCCGATCAGTGGCGCGGGCGGGCTGACCAAGGTAGGCAGCGGCCTGCTGGTGATGAACAACGCCAACAGCTTCACCGGCGGCACGCTCATCAGCGCCGGGCGGGTCGGGCTGAACGACGGGCTGGGTCTCGGCACCGGGACGATCACCATCCAGCAGGGCGCGATCCTCGGGATCGGCGGGGTGACGGTCGCCAACGCCATCGTCGGCGCGGGGCAAGTCATCAAGACCGCCAACAACACCGCGACCCTCACCGGCAACAACGCCTATTCGGGCGGGACCGATATCCAGCAGGGCAATGTCCGCGTCACCAATCCGGGCGCGCTGGGAACCGGGGGCGTGCAGATCGCGGCCGGATCGCAGCTGATCGTCGACTATTCGGGGGCGACCAACGTCGCGCTGAACAATGTCCTTAGCGGCGCGGGCGCGCTGGTGAAGGATGGCAGCGGCACGGTGGTGATGAACGCGCAGGGCAACAGCTACAGCGGCGGCACCACCATCAACGCCGGCCGCCTCGGCCTCAATTTCGGCGATGCGCTCGGCACCGGCGCGGTGACCGTCGCGAGCGGGGCGGAGCTGGCTATCGGCGACATCCAGCTCGCCAACAACGTCTCGGGGGCAGGGCGGATAATCAAGACCAGCGCGGGCACCTCGAGCCTCACCGGCACCAACACCCACACCGGCGGGATCGCGGTTCAGGCCGGGACGCTCGCGGTAACCGGCAACGCCGCGCTCGGCACCGGGGCGATTGCGATCGGCAGCGGCGCGAGCCTCGAATACACCAATGCCGCCAACGCGACCTTCGCCAATGGCCTCTCGGGAGCGGGGACCTTCACCAAGCTCGGTGCAGGCCAGCTGACCTTCGCCAACCCCTTCACGCTCGGCGCATTGAACGCCGCCGCCGGACGCACCCGCATCAACACCGTGGCGACCACCAATGCGACCGTCGCCAGCGGCGCGACGCTCGACGGCACCGGGCGCATCATCGGCAACCTCGTCAACAACGGCACCGTCGCGCCGGGCAACTCCATCGGCACGCTGACGGTGCAGGGCAACTATACCCAGAACGCCGGCTCCGTGCTCGAGATCGAGTTCGACGCCAACGGCAACATCGACCTGCTCGACGTCACCGGCAATGCGGTGCTGAACGGCGGGACGATCCGCTTCGTCGGGGTCGGCGGGGCCGAGGGGCAGGGGGGCACCTTCCTGCGCACCGGGGGCACGCTGACGGGCACCTTCAGCACCATCGAGACCGTCGGCGCGCAGCTGCCGCTCTCGGTGTTCTACCAGCCGAACGCGGCGCTGATGGCGCCCTCGGTGCTGACCGCGCGGCCTTCGACCTTTAACGCGCAGAACCTCGCCGCGGCCGATACCGCGCTGGGCTTCGTCGAGGCGATCGGGCTGGCCGATGCCCGCCACGGGCGGGGCGACCGGCTGTGGCTCACCGGCTTCGGCGCCTGGGCCGATCGCGACGCGACAGGCACCACGCTCGCCTACGAGCACGAGACCCGCGGAATCAGTGGCGGGATCAATCTCGATGTCGGCAGCAATGTCACGCTGGGCGCGGCCTTCGGCTGGGCGGACGGCGAGATCACGCTCGGCAGCAACGGCGGCGGGGGCGACCAGACCCACACCCTCGCCAGCCTCACCGCGCGCTGGCAGGGCGAGAGCGGGCTGGCACTGGGCGCGGGCGCGCTCTACGGGCAGGTCGACCAGAGCACGCTGCGCAATGTCAGCTTCAACGGCTTTTCCGGCAGCGTCGACGGCGCGACCGAGAGCACGATCTATGGCGGCTTTGCCGAGGTCAGCATTCCCTTGGGCGCCTATGCCAACTGGAACTTCGAGGCGGGCCTTCGCGGCAGCGTCATCCGGCAGGAGCAGGACGGCTACACCGAAAGCGGCACCAGCCCGCTGCGGCTGACCCTCGACGACCTCGGCACCACCACATTGGAGGGTCAGGCGCGCCTTATCGGCACCACCCGCCTGTGGGACGCTAGCGAAGGGGCTGAGGAGAATTCCGCCGGGCTCGACCTCAGGGTCGATCTGGGCCTGCGCTACCTCGGCCTTCAGGGCAGCCGCGAGATCCCGGTGACCTTCGCGGTGAGCAATGCGGGCATCGTGCTCCAGGGGGACACCCGTGACACGCTTCAGGGCGCGGGCGGGATCGCGCTCGATTACACCACCAATAGCGGCGCGCGCTTCAGCCTCGGTTATCGCGGCGAGTTCGCACGGACCGATCGCCACACCGTGCAGGCCGGGGTGAGCATTGCCTTCTGACGACCTCTCGCGCGAGACCCCCCCAAGGCCACCCTCGCGCAAGAACCGGAGACCGCATGCGACCCAGGCGGTCTCCGGACGAGCAAGGCACATGGCAGCCCTCGGACTGTCATGGGCCTTGCTCCTTGGGGCGGTGGCGGTGCCGGCGAGCGCCGCGCCGCCGCCCTCCGAAATGCCCCGCTTCCTGCGCCAGCTCGACCGGGCGGTGAATGCGGGCGACTGGACGCTGCAATGCAATTCGTCGCAGTTCTGCCAGATCATCGGCGTGGTGCGCCCACCGCGCGACCACATCGGGGTGCGCACCGTGGTGATGATCGAGCGCGGGGTCGGGGCGGGCGAGGCCCCGCGCCTGCGCCTCGCTTTCCTCGATTCGCTGGGCGATCTTGCCGTGCCCGCGCCCGAAGACCATTGGCGGCTGGTGTCGCGCGGGCTGATGCGCGGCAAGGCCCTGCCGCTCGGGCTGGGGCCGGTCGAGCCGGACGGCGCCTACCGCGCCTCGCCGCAAGCCGCCGCCGCCATCATCGCCGCGCTGCAAAGCTGGCCGGGGGCGGCGGTGCATAATGGCGAGCGGCGGATCGCCCGGATGCCGCGCGGCGATCTCGCGCGGCTGATGCGGCGGATGGAGCGGCTCCAGCACCCCGGCGCGGACCCGCTCACCCCCGAAGAGCGCTCGGCATGGCTTCAGGAATACCACTACACCATCCTGCCCCCCGGCGCGGCCGAGGCGGTCGAGGGCCGCGCGCCGGACGCGGTCGAGCGGGCCTGCCCCGGCCGCGCGCTCGCCAACCGGCCCTTCCTGTTCCGCATCGGCCCGGCCCACCGCCTGTGGATCGCCGAATGCCCCGAGGGCAACCGCATCTTCCTCCACCCCGATGGCGCCGAGCCGATCCTGTTCGAGATGCGCGACGCCGGCGGCACGATCCAACCCCACGACTATGCCGGGGTGGACGGTGACGGGCTGCTGGTGCTGCACCTCCTCGGCAAGAACCAGCGCACCGATTGCGGCCAGCGGGTCAGGTTCGGCTGGACGGGGAGCGGTTTTGCCATGATTCTCCAGCAGCGCTATGCCCGCTGCCGCGGCGTGCCGCACGAGTTCTGGCCGCGCGTCTGGTATCCGACCAGCTGGCGCTATGCCGATGCACCCCCCTCGGATGGAGGGAATGCGCCCACTCCCCCGCAGGAGATAAACCTCCCGCCGGCAGACCAAGGGGGGAGCCCACCATGAATATCGCCGTCCGGCCGCTGATCGGCCTCATCATCAAGTGCGCGGCGCTGATCGCGCTGATCTTCGCTTTCGTCTTCTTCATGCGGATGCAGGAGGAGCAGTCCATCACCGATCGCTACCGCAAGGAGGGCACCGTTTCCCGCGCGGTGGTGACCGGCATGGAGACCGACGAGCTCGTCAAGCGCGGGCGCAAGGGCCGCAGCACCAAGACCGAAATCCAGGTGCTGAGCGTGCGCTTCAACCCCAAATCGACCCTTGCCTTTCGGGACTATGAGGACGGGGTCGAGGTCCCCGCCGCGCCGCCTTCCACTGGGGGCGCGGCGGAGGATTGGCAGTTCGAGGACGTCATCTGGGTGACGAAGGATGTCTACGAGCGCACCAAGATCGGCGACAGCTTCATCGTGGTCGACACGCCCTACAGCGATGACGGGCCCGAGCTGATCGAGGACATCCGCGGCTTCGATCCGGCGAGCTTCTATCCCGGCATCGCGATTTCGCTGGTGCTTGCCGTGGTGCTGGCGGCGGTGGGCTGGCTCGGGCCGTGGAAGCGTCGTGGCTAGGATCGGACCGGAGGTCGGACTTGCGCTCGGCCTGCTGCTGGCGGTTCCGGCCGCAGCGGAGGACTCCCCGCCCGGCGACTGGACCGCGCCGGAAGTCGCCGAATTTGCCGACTGGTCGGTCGCCTGCGACAATGCCCGCGATTGCACCGCTGTCAGCATCTCGCGCGAGCTTGTGGCGCGCATCAGCCAAGGCGACCAGGGCGATTATGCGCAGCCCAAACTCTGGGTGAAGCGCGCCGCCGGGCCGGACGCGCGCCTGCGGGTGTTCCTCGACACCACCGTCTGGGGCGAGTCGGGCGGGGGCGAGGCGCCTACGACACTCCACGTCTACACCGATTGCGATGGCGACTGCACGGGCCGCCCTTATCGCCTGATCGCGCGCGAGCCGGGGCGTCTCGAACTCGCGCCTTCCGACGTCGCCGCCTTCCTCGCCGAGAGCGCTGCCACGCCGCGCGCCGCGACCCGCTTTGCCGACGGGCGGATGCACGGGATCATCACCACCGCCGGGATGACCGCCGCGCTGCGCTTCATCGACGAGAGCCAAGGGCGGCGCGGCACGGTGACGGCGGCCTATGCCAAGGGGCCGAAGCCCGCCCGCACCGTCCCGCCCGCGCCGCCGCGCGAACGGGTGCGCGTGACGCGCGGCGAGGAGGCGGAACCCCACGCCGCCCCCGCCATCGAAGCCGCGCTGTTCGTCGCGCGCGCAAAGGACTGCCCCGATGTCGACCTCGACGGCCCCGACCCTCACCGCGCACGCTGGAAGCTGGCGAGCGGGGAATATCTCTGGGCGCTCGGCTGTTCGGGCAACCCCCACGCCCCCCGCCGCCTGTGGCTGGTCGAGACGCCGGGCAAGGGGATCGCGACCGCGAGCTTCCCGCGCCCCGAACAGGGCCGCGCGGCGCTCCAAGGGGTGCTCCCCGACAGCGCCTTCGATCCGGCGAGCGGGATGCTCACCGCCTATGCCGGGCGGATGTGCGGCTGGCGGCGGCGCTGGGCGTGGACGGGCGCGGCGTTCGAATTGGTCGACGCGGTGGAAATGCCGTCCTGCATCGGCATCCCGCTCCACCAGTGGCTCCAGACCTATAGGGCGGTCCCGGATTGACTTTCGGCGCTGCCGCTCAGAGCATTTCGAAAAGAGGGGGGGAACATGACGCTGTCGCCAGCCTTGCGCACCGGACTTCTGGCCGCGCTGTTCCTGCTGTTCTCGCAGGTGCTGTTCTGGCCGCTTGTCGACTTTGCCGAGCGCATCGCCCGCCCCGCCGCGATCGACCCGCGCCCTGCCATCACCTTCACCGCGCTCGATGAAAACCGCAAGGTGATCGCGGGCGGCGAGGTCTTCACCGCCAAGCGCCAGAAGCAGCAGGGCTATTACGCCCCGCTGGTGCCGGGCGCGACCTATGCGCGCTTTGCCATTCCCTTCGCGGTGATCGACCCGGCGGCCCCGACCGGCTTCTACATGTCGCTGCGCGACGATGTCGCCGAGGTACGGGTGAACGGCATGATCGCCCAGCCCGAGGTCACCGTCTCGCGCCAGCAGGGCAGCGTCAATGTCGGCCCGCATTTCGTGCCCCTGCCGCCCGCCGCGCTGCGCAAGGGGGCGAATGTGCTCGAGCTCGACGTGCGGGTGACGGGCACGGTCAACGACTTCCCCACCTTCGCCATCGGCGATGCCGACGCGCTCGCCCGCGCGCACCGCTGGCGCACCTTCATGCTGCTCGACCTGCCGCTGGCGGGGATCGCGATCCAGCTGTTCACCGTGCTGCTGTGCGCGGTGGTGGTGTGGCCGCGCGAGGACCGGCCGCGGATCAACGCGATCATGCTGCTGCTGGGCCTCAGCGCCGCATCGACCGCGGTGCTCTCCTATCTCCCGCCCAGCTGGCCTGTCACAATTACCATCTGGCTTTACATGCTCACCAGCTGCGGGATCGGTCTGTCGGCGATACAATACGCCCAAAGCGACGGCGCGGTGAAAGTCCTTCCCGGCAAGGTGATGCGCTGGGCGTGGTTGGCGCTGCCGGTGGTGCTGGGCGTGCCGATGCTGTGGGCGACCATCGAGCCCGCGAGCGCGCCCGCACTGTTCGCCGGTTCCCTCAAGGCCTCGTTCTGGTTCGTCAGCGCCCTGTGCGCGCTCGCAGCGGTGCTGCTCGCGGTGGCGGCGGCGCGCGGGGGCATGGCCTTCTGGTTCGAGCGGCTGGTGCTGACCGTCAGCTTCTGCTTCTTCATCCTCGATCGGCTGGGGAGCGTCTTCGAGCTGCATTCGCTGCTCGACCCGGCCGTGCCGCTGACCCTGCCGTGGTCGCCCATCGTCGGCGTGCCGCTGGGCCTGTCGATGATCCTGTCTCTGGCGCGGCAGGCGAGCGAGGCGCGGCGCACCGTGGTGCAATCCAACGCCATCCTTGCCGCCGAACTGGTCCAGCAGAACGCCAAGCTCGAGGCGAGCTACGAGGCGCAAAAGCAGATGCTCCAGCGCGAGGTGATGCTGGTCGAGCGGCAGCGGATCGTGCGCGACATGCATGACGGGATCGGCGGCCAGCTGCTCGGGCTGATGATGCAGGTGCGGGGCGGGGGCGCTTCGCCGGTCGAGGTCGAGCAGGGCCTGCAAGCCAGCATCGCCGACCTGCGGCTGATCGTCGATTCGATGGACTCGGCCGAAGAGGGTCTCGCCGAAACCCTGCGATCCTTCGAGCACCGCGTCCGCAGCCAGATCGAGGCGGCGGGCATCGCGCTCGAATTCTTCGCCGAGGTGGATGAAGCCATCGACCTCGGCCCGCGCCCGACCTTGCAGGTTCTGCGTATCCTCCAGGAGGCGGTGACCAACGCGATGCGCCATTCGGGCGCGCGGCGGATCACGGTGAAGAGCCTCGCGCCCGCGGGCGGCCCGATCCGCATCGCGATCAGCGACGACGGCACGGGGCTACCGGAGGGCTACCGGCGCGGGCGCGGGCTCACCAGCATGGAGACCCGCGCGCGCCATCTGGGCGGACAGCTGACCATCGCAACCGGGCCGGAGGGCACGCGGCTGTCGCTGGAAGTGCCAGTCTCCGCCGCCGCCGCCGCCGACTGACTCCCCCCTGCGCCTGAGGGGATTGGCCGCGCAGGGCGGCAGGCGCACCCTTCCGGCGGAATGACCGGAAGGGGAGACCACCATGCGCCGCCTTGCACCCGCCCTCGCCCTCGCGCTCGCCGCGCTGCTCGCGAGCCAGCCTGCCGCCGCCCAGCGCCAGCCGCGCGGGGGAGGGGGCGGCGCCGCGAGCACCGCCGCCGAACCCGACAGCCCCAACCCGGTCAAGCGCACCTGGGACTTCACCAAGCGCTTCGGCATCCCGCGCTTCGACCCGCAGGACTGCGCGAGCGACCCCGCGCGGCTCGCGGCCTTCCTCGGCGACTACAATGCCCGGGTCGACCGCTTCCTCGCCGGGCCGACCGATCCCAAGAAGCTGGGGCTTGAGCGGCGCAATTACGTCAAGCAGGTCGAAGGCGCCGCGCGCGACATCGCCGCCTATGCCGAGACCTTCGCCAGCACCGGCGTGCGCTCGCCCGACAGCTACGTCCCGCCGCTTGGCGACGACATCTGCCGCGCCGAGATGCAGCGCCACCAGCTGCTGGCGCTGAGGTCGGGGCTGGCGGCCATCGCGCGGGTCTATCCCGACATGGCCGAGGTCGCCCCGCAAATCGCCGCCGCCGACGCGGCGCTGGCGGAAATCGGCAATGACGCGGCCCTGCGCCAGCACGTCGCCGCCAACCGCAGCGCCAGCCTCGCCAAGGTGCGCATGAAGCCCCCGGTCGCGAGTAACCCCGCGTGGGAGAAGGGCCTGCGCGAAGGCTTCGCGCGCCTCGTGCCGGGCGAGACGATCCTCAAGCTCCACCTCTACAGCGCCGACTGGTATGTTCATCGCAACGAACTCACAAGCGTGCCCGAATACCGCCAGATCGGTGCCTGGGTCGCCTCCCGCCGCGCCGACGGGACGTGCTGGATCAATGGCATCGACCTGTGGCAGGACTTCACCGGCAGCGGGTTCGACAGCGGCCAGTACAAGCTCGGCGAGGCCCCGCGGCAGATCCTCTGCGCGAACCTCTAGCGCGGTTGCGCGGGGCCCATCCCCCCGCCATAGTGCCCCCGGCTTCGGGAATGGCGCGAGTGGCAGATGGCGGTGATTGAAGGTCTCGGCGTTCCGGCGACCACGATTTTCGAGCGCATGTCGCGGGCAGCAGCCGAGACCGGGGCGATCAACCTCGGGCAGGGCTTTCCCGACCTCGCCGATCCGCCCGAGCTGATCGCGGCGGCGCAGCGCGCGCTGACGGGCAAGAGCAATCAATATCCGCCGATGCGGGGCTTGCGCGAACTGCGCCAATCGGTCGCGGGCTTCTATGCGCGCGAGCAGGGGTTGGCGCTGGACGAGAGCCAGGTGCTCGTCACCTCCGGCGCGACCGAGGCGCTGGCGGCCTCGATCCTCGCGCTGGTGCGCCCGGGGGACGAGGTGGTGCTGGTCCAGCCGCTCTACGATGCCTACCTGCCGCTGGTGGAGCGCGCGGGCGGGATCGCGCGCTTCGTCGACCTGACGCCGCCCGCATGGACCCTGCCGCTCGATGCGCTCGAAGCGGCGATGAGCGAGCGCACGCGCCTCTTGGTGCTCAACACCCCGAACAACCCCACCGGCAGCCTGATCGACCGCGCGACATGGGAGGCGATCGGCGTGCTGGCCGAGCGTCACGATTGTCTGGTGCTGTGCGACGAGGTGTGGGAGGCGATGCTCACCGAGGGGGCGGCACATGTCTCGCCGCTCGCGGTGCCGGGCCTGCGGGATCGCGCGATAAAGATCGGCTCGGCGGGCAAGATCTTCTCGCTCACCGGGTGGAAGGTCGGCTGGGCCTGCGCCCGGCCCGAGCTGATCGCGGCGATCGGGGCGAGCCACCAGTTCCTCACCTTCACCACCCCGCCCGCGCTGCAATGGGCCGTGGCCGAGGGGCTCGATCTGTCGGCCGCCTGGCACGCCGGGCATCGCGCGCGCTATCACGCGGGCCGGGCGCGGCTGGTCGCGGGCTTGGAGCAGGCGGGCTATGTCGTGCTCCCCAATGCCGCGACGTGGTTCGTCACTATCGACCTTGCCGCATCAGGCATCGCCTTGGACGACGTCACCTTCTGCGAGCGCTCGATCCCCGAGGCGGGGGTCGCCGCGATCCCGATCAGTTCCTTCTATGCGCGGGGCCCCCTCACCGGCTATGTGCGCCTCTGCTTCGCCAAGGGGGACGACACGCTGGATGCGGCGGTCAGTCGCTTGGCCCGTTTTCGCAAGAGTCTGATCTGATGGATTTCGCCACTGCCGCCGGGTTGATCGTGGAAGCCGGCCGCCGCCTCGATGCGCGCGGGCTGGCGCCGGCCACCGCCGGGAATTACTCGGTTCGCCTCGATGATGGCAGCATCGCCGTCACCGTGTCGGGCGCGCACAAGGGGCGGCTGACGAGCGATAATGTCATGCGCGTCGATGCCGCAGGCCGCGCGCTCGACGCCAAGCGGCCTTCTGCGGAAACGCTGCTGCATTGCCTCGTCTATGAACTCGATGCGAGTGCCGGGGCGGTGCTCCACACGCATTCGGTGAGCGGCACGGTGCTGAGCCGCGCGCTGGGGGACGCGATTGTCCTCACCGGCTACGAGCTGCTCAAGATCTTTCCGGGCAACGACACCCACGACACCAGCATCGCCCTGCCGCTGGTCGACAACAGCCAGGACATGGCGGCGCTGGCCGAAGAGCTGCGTCCGCTGATCGCCGCGCAGCAGCCGATCGTCCCCGCCTTCTACATCCGTGGCCACGGTCTCTATGCCTGGGGCCCGACAATGGACGCCGCCGAGAACATGGTCGAAGCCGTCGAATTCCTGCTCACCTGCGCGTGGGAGGAGTTGAAGCACCAAGGAGCCCGCCCGTGACAAGCCTGACCCAGTATGCCGACGCCGCGCCCCACGATGTGCAGCAGCACCTCGACGACTTCCCCGCCATCGCCGCCGCGCTCGCACCGCATGGCATCGTGCTCGAGCGGTGGGACGCCTCCGCCCCGCTCGCCGCCGATGCGAGCGACGCGGACATTCTCGCCGCCTATGCGGGGCACCTCGATGCGCTGGTGGCGCGCGGCGGCTACCAGAGCGTCGACGTGCTGCGCCTCGCCCCCGATCATCCCCAGCGCGCCGAACTGCGCGCCAAGTTCCTCGCCGAGCATATCCATGACGACGACGAGGTGCGCTTCTTCGTCGAGGGCGCGGGCCTGTTCTACATCCATGCGGGCGGGCAGGTGCACGCGCTCGAGTGCACCGCGGGCGATCTGATCGCGGTCCCGGCGGGGACGCAGCACTGGTTCGACACCGGCGCGCGGCCGAGCTTCACCGTCATCCGCCTGTTCACCACCCCCGATGGCTGGGTGGCGCGCTTCACCGGCGATCCGATTGCGGAAAGCATCCCGCTCTACGAGGGCGTGGCTGCGTGACACCGCGCGCGATCCTCACCGATATCGAGGGCACCACGTCGAGCATCGCCTTCGTCCACGAGGTGCTGTTCCCCTATAGCCGCGCGCGGCTGGCGGACTATGTGGCGCAGCGCGCGGCAGACCCGGGCGTGGCGGCGATCCTTGACCAGGTGCGCGCCGAGGCAGGAGCGCCGCTCGACCTTGCAGGCTGCACCGCGCTGCTGACCGAATGGCACGATGCCGACCGCAAGATCGCGCCCCTCAAGTCGCTCCAGGGCCTGATCTGGGCCGAGGGCTATGCGGCGGGGGAGCTTCAGGGCCATGTCTATGCCGATGCGGTCGAGGGCCTCAGGCGCTGGCACGCGCGGGGGATTGCGCTGCATGTCTATTCCTCGGGCTCGGTCGCGGCGCAGAAGCTGATCTTCGGGCACACAGCATATGGCGACCTGACGCCCTTGTTCTCCGGCTATTTCGACACGGCTGTCGGGGGCAAGAAGGAGGCGGGCTCCTACGCCGCGATTGCGCGCGCCATCGGGGTTGCGCCCGCCGAGATCCTGTTCCTCTCCGATGTCGAGGCGGAACTTGCTGCTGCCGCCGCCGCCGGGCTTGGCGTGACCTTGCTCGCCCGCGACGGCCTGCCCGCAGCCTCGCCCTACCCCGTGGCCGAAAGCTTCGACACCATCCTCCCGGCCGAGGCCATCGCATGAGGATCGCAGGCACCGTCACCCGTTCGATCTGGCTCGAGCCCGATGGCTGGAGCGTCGGCATCTTCGACCAGCGCCGCCTGCCTTGGGCGGTCGAGCGCATGACCCTGCGCAGCGATCACGAGGCCGCCGTCGCCATCGCCGATATGGCGACGCGCGGCGCGCCGATGATCGGGGCGGTCGCGGCCTATGGCCTCGCTTTCGGCCTCGCCGCCGACCCCTCCGACGCGGGCCTCGCCGCCAGTTTCGAGCGGCTGCGCGTTACCCGCCCGACCGCGGTGAACCTGCTCTGGGCGCTCGAACGGGTGCGGCGTGTCGTCCTGCCGCTCCCGCCCGGCGAGCGCACCACCGCCGCCCATGCCGAGGCGGGCCGCATCTGCGACGAGGATGTGGCGATGAACGCCGCAATCGGCGAGGCGGGGCTCGGCCTCATCCGCGCGGTCGCGGAGCGGAAAGGCGGCCAGCCGGTGAACATCCTCACCCATTGCAACGCCGGCTGGCTCGCCACGGTCGACTGGGGCACCGCGACCGCCCCAATGTACCGCGCGCATGACGCCGGGATAGCGCTCCACGTCTGGGTCGACGAGACCCGCCCGCGCAACCAGGGCGCGCTCACCGCCTTCGAACTGGCCGAGCACGGCATCCCCCACAGCTACATCGTCGACAACGCAGGGGGCCTCCTGATGCAGCGGGGCGAGGTCGACATGGTGATTGTCGGCACCGACCGGGTGACCGCCAATGGCGACGTCTGCAACAAGATCGGCACCTATCTGAAGGCGCTGGCGGCGCGGGCGCATGACGTGCCGTTCTATGTCGCGCTGCCCTCCTCGACCTACGACCCGGCCACCCCGACCGGGGCCGACGTGCCGATCGAGGAGCGTTCGGGCGAGGAAGTCGCGGCGGTGCTGGGGGAGGGCGGCCAGAAGGTCACCGTCACCCGCTCGCCGGTGCGCAATCCGGCCTTCGACATCACGCCGGCGGCGCTGGTGACCGGCTACATCACCGAAAAGGGCATCGCCCCCGATGCCCGCGCGCTGGCGCAAGCCCTGCGAGCCTGAGCCCGCGCCGGAGCAGGGTGCCCGAAGGCAAAATCTCGATTTTCCGAAGAGAGAATTTGGTGCGGTCGAGAAGACTCGAACTTCCACGGGCTTTCGCCCACAACGACCTCAACGTTGCGCGTCTACCAGTTCCGCCACGACCGCACTCGGGGTTTGCCGGGGCAGCAAGAAACGCTGGCCCCGCGGTAGGAGGGCGCCCCTAGCAAGGGGTCTGCCCGCGTGCAAGCACTTTGAGGGATGCCCGCAAAAACCCCTTCTTGCGAGGGGTCAGCGGTGCGCCCAGCCGATCGCGGCACCGGCGGCGCCGGCGGGAATGTCGGTGATCGCCTCGGTCACGGTGACGGTTTCGCCCGGGGCGAGGCGGCGCTTGGAGGGCACCACTTCCCAATCGCCGATCGGCCGCTCGCGCCGGTCGGAGAACACCACCAGCAGCTTGGGCACATCGAGGCTCTCGCTCGCGGTGTTGCTGATCGTGCCGCGCACCCGGAAGATTTCCTGCCCGTTCTCGAGCGTTTCCTTCTTCTGCTCGCCTCTGGGGAAATCGAGCTTCAGCTCCGGCCGGCCGATCCCGAAGGTGGGGCGCTGGAGCGGGAGCCATTCGGGCAGGCCGTAGTAATTGACCGCGAACGCGGTGCCGCCTGCCAGCGCCGCGAAGATGATCACCGCGATGGTCCACATCCGCGCCGGATTGCGGCGGCGGGTGAAGGGCGCGCGGTAATCGAATTGCGAGCCGTCCTCGCCGTCCTCCTCGTCATCCCCGGCATAGGGCGCGGGGTCGCCGAAAGGAGGATCGGCGTAGTCCTCCTCCGCCTCGGCGGACGGATCGGGGAAGGCGGGGACCGGCGCGGGCTCGGGCGCGGCGCGCTCAACGGGGGGCGGCGCGGTTTCGGGCTGGCCCTGCGCATTGAGCCCGCGGCGCAGCGCGCGCATCGCGAGCGAGGCATCGGCGTCATCGTAATCCGCGCCGGCCGGGCTGCTGCCGGTGGGCTCGGGCGTGCGCCAGTGGCTGATCGAGGGACCATCGCGCTGCGGTTCGGGCGCAGGTTCGGGTGCGGCGCGCTCGACCGGAGGAGGTGGCGGCGGAGGCGGCGGCGGAGGCGGCGGGGGTGGCGGAGGAGCAGCCACAGGCTCGACCGCGGGGGCCTGCGGGGGCGGCGCCTGCGGTGCAGGGGCAAGCGGAAGCTCGGGCGGATCCTGATACCAGCTGTGCTTGCACTTGGCGCAGCGCACGGTGCGCCCCTCGCTGCCGATGGCAGCGTCGGGGACCGCATAGCGGGTGCCGCAGGCTGGGCAGGCGATAATCATGTCACAATCGGCAATAGTCCTCGCGTTTTTTCGCACAAGAGCGCGTGCGGCACATGCCCGTATTTACCCTCTGTTTTCCACATTGCGGGGGCTAAATCGTCGCTCCGGGCCGTTGTCGGTCGATCTGCGGCTTTCCCGCCGCCCGCCCCCCTGTTAGGTGCGCCTGCATGAGCGAAAACCTCGCGGGCCATGTGAAATTCGACAATGTCGGGCTGCGCTACGGCACCGACCCCGAGGTGCTGAGCAACCTCAGCTTCACGCTCTACCCCGGCAGCTTCTACTTCCTCACCGGCGCGAGCGGCGCCGGCAAGACCAGCCTGCTGAAGATGCTCTACCTCGCGCAGGCGCCTTCGCGCGGGGCGATCCGGATGTTCGGGCAGGATCTGGTGACGATGCCGCGCAGCCGCCTGCCCGAGCTGCGCCGCCATCTTGGCGTGGTGTTCCAGAACTTCCGCCTCGTCCCCTACCTCACCGCCTTCGACAATGTCGCCCTGCCGCTGCGGCTGGCGGGGACCGAGGAGAAGAAGGTCCAGCGCGCGGTCGGCGACATGCTCGAATGGGTCGGCCTCGCGCACCGCGCCCATGCCGTGCCGCCCACCATGTCGGGGGGCGAACAGCAGCGCGTCGCCATCGCCCGCGCGGTGATCGCGCGGCCCAGGATGCTGATCGCCGACGAGCCGACCGGCAACGTCGACCCGGACATGGCGCTGAAGCTGCTGCGGCTGTTCGAGGCCTTGAACAACCGCGTCGGCACCACGGTGGTGGTCGCGACCCACGACGTGCACTTGCTGAAGAAGGTCCCGGATTCGCTCATCATGCGGCTCCACAAGGGCCAGCTCTCCGACCCCACCGGCGCGCTGCGCTATCCCCCCAAACCGGGCGGGAGCAGCGCGCCATGAGCAGCCTCCCCCCGCTCCCCGCCGAGGCCGAGGAGGGCGAACCCGCCCTCGAGCGTCCGAAAGGGCGCGCCGCCGCGCGGCTGCTGCCCCCGCAGCGCCTGACCGGCCCGATCCCCTGGATGATCGCGATCCTGATCGCGCTGGTGGTGATCGCGGCCGCCGGCGGCCTCGCGCTGCGCAACCTCTCCAATGCGGCCAGTTCCAGCCTGTCGAGCGCGGTGAGCGTGCAGGTGATCGAGCCCAACCCCGATCTGCGCGCCGACCGGACCGCCGCCGCGGTCAAGGTTCTCACCGGCCTGCCCGGCGTCACTGCGGTGCGCACGGTGCCCGAGGCGGAGCTGGTCGCGATGCTCGAGCCGTGGCTGGGCGCGGGGGCTTCCAGCGGCGACGTGCCGATCCCGGCGCTGATCGACGTCGAACTCGCCGAGAGCGCGGGGCCGGCCGAGGTCGCGCGGATCGCGGAAGCGGTGAAGGCGCAGGTGCCCGGCAGTCGGGTCGACGCGCAGGGCGATTTCCTCGTCCCCGTCAACGACGCGCTGGTCGCGGTGCAATGGCTGGTGTTCGCGGTCGCGGTGATGGTCGCGCTGGCGACCGCGGCGGCGGTGTGGCTGGCAGCGAAGAACGCCTTTGTGGCGGCGCGCGACACCGTCGAGATCATGCACCTCTTGGGCGCCAGCGATCGCCAGATCGCCGCGGTGTTCCTGCGCGACGTGCTGCGCGAGGCGGTGCTCGGCGCGGCTTTGGGCGCAGGGATCGGGGTCGCGGCGGTGTGGCTGCTCGGCCAGCAATTCGCCGCGCTGGGTAGCGGGATGGTGAGCGGCGGGGTGTTGACGCTCACCGACTGGCTGGTGATCGGCGCGGTTCCGCTGGCAGGCGTGCTGCTGGCGGGCCTGACCGCGCGCATCACCATTGCACTGGCCCTCAAGGACATGCTCTAGGGCGATTGCAATGATCCGCCGCGCAATCTCTCTGGCCGTTCTGGTCTGGGCCCTCGGGTTCCTGTGGTTCGTGGTGTTCCTGCCGCGGCCCTCGCAAGGGGTGAAGACCGACGCGGTGATCGCGCTGACCGGCGGCCCGGGGCGGATCGCGCGCGGCCTCGCGGTGCTTGACCGCGGGCTGGCGAAGAAGATGCTGGTGAGCGGGGTCGACAAGGAAGTGCGCCCGCAGGAATTCGCCGCCCAGTTCGGCGTCTCGCCCAAGACCATGGCGTGCTGCGTCACCCTTGGCTTCGCCGCTGTCGACACCCGCTCCAACGCTTCGGAGACCGCCAAGTGGGTGGCGCAGAACGAGGTCCGCTCCTTGCGCCTCGTCACCACCGACTGGCACATGCGCCGCGCCGCTGCGGAGCTTGACCGCACCCTCCCCGACCACGTCACCGTGATCCGCGACGCGGTGCCCTCGCAGCCCGACCTCGGCACGCTGTTCCTCGAATATCACAAGCTGATCGCGAGCCGCGCGGCAGGCATGGTCGACCTTTGAGAACCCTGCTGGCGGCCCTGCGCTCCCTCGTGTTCTACGTGCTGTTCTATGGCGGCAGCGCGGCGCTGGTGGTCGCCTCGGTGGTGGCGGTGGCGGCGCGGCCCGGCTGGCTGCGCGGCATCGTCGCGCGCTGGGGGCGCTGGCACCTGTGGTGCGTCGAGAGCCTGCTCGGGATCGAGGTGGTGCTCGAGGGCGCGCTGCCCGACGGCCCCGTCCTGATCGCGGTCAAGCACGAGGCTTTTTTCGAGGCGATCGACACACCCCGCCTGTTCGCCTTCCCCGCGGTGTTCGCCAAGCAGGAGCTGTTCCGCATCCCCGGCTGGGGCTACTCCGCGCACGTCTACGGCCTCATCCCCGTCGCGCGCGAGGAGGGCGCCAAGGCGCTGCGCCAGATGATCGCCAGCGCGAAGGAGCGCGCCGAGGCGGGCCGCCCGCTGGTGATCTTCCCCGAGGGCACCCGCGTCCCCCACGGCGCGAGGCCGCCGCTCCAGGCGGGGTTCGCCGGGCTCTACAAGCTGCTGCGCCTGCCGGTGGTGCCGATCGCGGTGAACAGCGGCCGGCTCTACCACGCCGCGGTGAAACGCCCGGGCCGGATCACCTACAAGGTCGGCGAGACCATCCCCGCGGGGCTCTCCCGCGAGGAGATCGAGGCGCGGGTGCACATGGCGATCAACGCGCTGAACTCCTAGGTGAAAACCCGTAGCCATCGGGGACGGGTGCAGAAAATTAAGCAATTTGCAACGAAGGGAACCTAGCCCTCGGGCGTTAAAGCATCGAGGGGGTAGGGTCGCATGTATCTCGCAGATGACGAAGCTGAAGCGCCGCGGCCGGTCGAGGGCGGGCCGGCGGTCGATGCGGCGGCGGTCAAGCCGCTTGCCGCGGGCGCACTGGCGCTGGCCGCGGCGGCCTGCGGCGGGGGCGGCAGCAGCGGCGGCGGCGGCACGGGCGGGGGCGGTCCGCCGGTCACCGTGCTCAAGCCGCAGACCGATGCCGAGGCGGCGCGTTTCCTGCTCCAGGCCTCGCTCTCGGCCTCGCCCGGCGCGATCAGCGAACTGCGCAGCGAAGGCTACGTCGCCTGGCTCAACCGCCAGATGGGCACCGACAACAGCCAGACCGGCGCCGCCTTCCTCAACGCGCGCGGGTTCGACCAGGTCACCGCCGCGCGTTACTACGACGGCACGATCACCGGCGATTACATGATCTGGTCGCAGCTGCTCTCGGGCGGCAACCCGGTGCGCAAGCGCATCGCCTTCGCGCTGTCCGAGTTTTTCGTCGTCTCGCTCACCGGCATCGACATGGTCTGGCGCGCCCCCGCGATCGCGGCCTACTGGGACACGCTCAACGCCCGCGCCTTCGGCAATTTCCGCGACCTGCTGCAGGACATCACGCTCAACCCGGCGATGGGCGTGTTCCTCAACACCCGCGGCAACCGCCGCGCCGACGCCTCGGGCCGCGTGCCCGACGAAAACTACGCCCGCGAGGTGATGCAGCTGTTCACCATCGGCCTGTTCGAACTGAACGCCGACGGCACGCTGCGGACCAACGGCGGCAACCCGATCGAGACCTACACAAGCGCGGACGTGAGCAACCTCGCGCGGGTGTTCACCGGCTACGATTTCGACCGCGCGGGCCTTGCCTTCACCACCGAGGTGGGCGGCACGCGCCAGATCATCGATCCCGCCTATGCCCGCCGGCCGATGACTGCCGATCCGACCCGCTGGGTGCCGGCGCGCACCACCGGGTTCCATTCGCCCGAGGCCAAGACCTTCCTCGGCCTCACCATCCCGGCGAACACCAATGCCGCCGACAGCCTGCGGCTCGCGCTCGACCACCTGTTCAACCACCCCAATGTCGGCCCGTTCTTCGGCAAGCAGATGATCCAGCGGCTGGTGACCAGCAACCCCTCGCCCGCCTATGTCGGCCGGGTCGCGGCGGTGTTCGCCAACAACGGGCAGGGCCGGCGCGGGGACCTCGCGGCGGTGTTCCGGGCGATCCTGACCGACCCCGAGGCGCTCGACGCGGCGGGTCTTGCCAACCCCAATTTCGGCAAGCTGCGCGAACCCGTGCTGCGCTACGCCCAGCTCGCCCGCACCTTCGGGGCGCGCTCGAGCAGCGGCAACTGGCAGGTGGGCGACCTCAGCGATCCGGCGAACGGCCTCGGGCAGAGCCCGCTGCGCAGCCCGTCGGTGTTCAACTTCTTCCGCCCGGGCTACTTCCCGGCCAATACCGAAATCGCCAACCGCAGTCTGCTCGCCCCCGAATTCCAGCTGGTCAACGAGACCTCGGTGGCGGGCTATATCAACTTCCTCGAGCGCGCCATCACCGGCGGCCGCGCGCCGGTGGCCGACATCACGCTCGATTTCTCCGCCGAGATCGCCATCGCGCAGGACAGCGCCGCGCTGCTCGACCGGCTCGATCTGCTGCTGACCGGCCGCCAGCTCAGCCAAAGCGTGCGCGACACGGTGCGCGCGGCGATGGAGGATGTGGCGCTGACCGCCACTTCGACCAATGCCGAAAAGCTGCGGCGGGTGCAGATCGGGGTCGCGCTGATCCTCGCATCGACCGACTATCTGGTTCAGAAATAAGGCTCGGGGGACGCGGGACATGATGATCGGCAAGAGCATCGCAATCGAACGGCGCGCCTTCCTGAAGCGCAGCGCGCAGCTGGCGATGATGGGGGGCGCGGCCTCCTATGCGCTCGATCTGGCAGGGCTGGCAGAGGCGGCGGCCTTCAGCAATTCGGGCGGCTACAAGGCGCTGGTCTGCGTGTTCCTGTATGGCGGAAACGACTACGGCAACACGCTGATCCCCTTCGATGCGGCCAATTACGCGCGCTATGCCGCGATCCGCGGAACGGCAGGCTCGGAGGAAGCGTCCGGCATCGCGCTGGCCCGCAATGCGCTGGCGAACACCGTGCTCGCGACGCCCTCCGACCAGCGGCTGACCGACGACATCACCTACGCGCTTGCTCCCACCATGCCGCGCCTCAAGGCGCTGTTCGATGGCGGCGCGATGGCCCCGCTGCTCAATGTCGGCCCGCTGATCGCCCCGCTGACGCGCGCGCAATATGATGCGGGCGTGGTGCCGCGCCCGGCCAAGCTGTTCTCTCACAACGACCAGCAATCGACCTGGCAGAGCTCGCAGCCCGAAGGTTCGCGCACCGGCTGGGGCGGGCGGATGGCCGATCTGGCGCTGACTTCGAACACCAATGCGATGTTCACCGCGATCAATGCCACGGGCAATGCGGTGTTCCTGAGCGGGCAGACGGCGGTGCCCTATCAGGTCTCGCCGAATGGCGCGACGCTCTACAACCCCTTGCAGACCGGGCGGCTGTTCGCCTCCGCCGCCGCCTCGCAGGCGCTCGGCACCCTGCTGCGCAGCGCATCGGGCAATGTCTTTGCCGCCGACTATGCGCAGGTGAACAGCCGCTCGATCGAGTATGGCGCCTTCGTCAACGACGCGCTGAGCGGCGTGACGGTCAATACCAGCTTCGGCAGCGGAAACCGGCTCGCCGACCAGCTGCGGGTGGTCGCCCGGCTGATTGCCGCGCGCGGGCGGCTGGGGGTGACGCGGCAGGTGTTCCTCGTCTCGCTCGGCGGGTTCGACAACCATGACGGGTTGATCGGCACGCACGAGGGGCTGCTCGGCCAGGTCGATTTCGCGATGGACGCCTTCTACCGCGCCACTGTGGAGCTGGGCGTGGCGAATAATGTCACGACCTTCACCGCTTCGGATTTCGGGCGCACCCTGTCCTCGAACGGCGACGGGTCGGATCACGGATGGGGCGGGCACCACTTCATTGTCGGCGGCGGCGTGCGCGGCGGGCGGTTCTATGGCCGCGCGCCACAGGTGTCGGTGACGAGCAACGACCAGGTCGGGCAGGGGCGGCTGCTGCCTGCGGTCTCGGTCGACGAGCTGTCCTCGACGCTGGGCCTGTGGTTCGGGGTGGCGCCGTCGGAACTGCCTTCGGTCGCGCCCAATATCGGGCGTTTTGCCTCGCCGGATCTCGGCTTCATGAAGCCTGCGCAGACAGCGGTGGCGGCGGCGGCGAAGTAGGATCGGGGGCGGGTTTGCGTCTGTAATATCAGCGCTTTCCTACCCCGTTCCGGCCTGTCATTGTCGTGCGCATGGCCCGCCCGATCGCCCGCCTTTACGCCGCAGCCCCGCCTTCGGGGGCCTGCGCGCGACGGCCGCTTTTCCGCCCCTGGACAGTGTCTCATGTGTCTCCAACAGGCCTGAGCCTGAACGGAGCGGCGGCGGTCAGGCTCCGTGCTCGCGGCCGAAGTCGGGCCGCTCGTCGTCCTGGCCCTGCTCGATCACCGCGCGGCGGATGGCGCGGGTGCGGGTGAAGAGGTCGAACAGCGTGTCGCCGTCGCCCGAGCGGATGGCGCGCTGGAGCGCGGTGAGGTCCTCGGTGAAGCGGCCAAGCATCTCGAGCACGGCGCCCCGGTTGGTGAGGAACACGTCGCGCCACATCACGGGGTCGGAGGCGGCGATGCGGGTGAAGTCGCGGAAGCCCCCTGCGGAGTACTTGATGACCTCGCTTTGCGTGACGTCCTCGAGGTCGGAGGCGGTGCCGACGATGGTGTAGGCGATGAGGTGCGGGATGTGGCTGGTGACGGCGAGGACGAGGTCGTGGTGGGCGGCGTCCATCAGCTCGACCTTGGAGCCCAACTGCGTCCAGAAGTCGGAGAGGGCTTCGAGCGCGGCCGGGTCGCAGCCTTCGGGCGGGGTGATGATGCACCAGCGCCCGGCGAACAGGGTGGCGAAGCCCGCGTCCGGCCCGGACTGCTCGGTGCCTGCCACGGGGTGGGCGGGGATAACGGTGGCTCCGGGGAGCGCCTCGGCCAGCGCCTCGGCGACCGCGGCCTTAGAGGAGCCGACGTCGCTGACGATGGCGTGGGGCGCGAGGCCGGGGGCGATGGCGCGGGCAGCGTCGGCCATGGCGCCGACAGGGACGCAGAGGATGACGAGGTCGGCGTCTGCCACGGCGGCCTCGGCGGTGTCGTGGACGGTCTCGACCAGCCCCCGCTCGGCGGCGCGCTGGCGGACGGCGGGGTCGCGGTCCCAGCCGGTGGTGGCAACGGCAAGCCCGCGGGCCTTGACCGCGAGGCCGATGGAGCCGCCCAGCAGGCCAAGGCCGATGATGGCGAGGCGCTGGATGCTCATGCCTTCGCTCCGCACAGCCGCCGGAGGGTGGCGATGACGTCGCTGGTGGCCTCGGTGGTGCCGATGGTGATGCGCAGGGCGCCCGGCAGGCCCTGCGAGGGCAGGTGGCGCACCGCGTACCCGGCCTCGGCCAGCGCCTCGAGCGCCTGCGCCGCGGTGACGACGCCCTCGAAGTGGACGAGGAGGAAGTTGGCCTCGCTGGGTGAGGCCCAGATGCCGTGGTTGCCGAGCGCCGCGATGGCATCGGCAAGGCGGGCACGCTCGCGGGCGTTGTGCTCCCGGGCGGCGGCGACGAAGCTCTGGTCGGTGAGCGCGGCGGCGGCGGCCTTCTGCCCGCTCACCGAGACGTTGAACGCGCCTCTGAGGCGATTGACCAGGTCGACGAGGTGGGCCGAGCCGGTGACCCACCCGACCCGCTCGGAGGCGAGGCCATAGGCCTTGGAGAAGGTGCGGCTGACCAGCATGTTCTCGTGGCGAGCGGCGAGGGCGAAGGCGGCGGACTGGAAGGCGGGGTCGACGTACTCGGCATAGGCCTCGTCGACCACCAGCAGCACGTGGCCGGGCAGGCCGGCGTGGAGGCGGGCGACCTCGGGGGGCGGCAGGAAGGTGCCGACCGGGTTGTTGGGGTTGTCGAGCAGCACCACCCGCGTCCGTTCGGTGACCGCGGCGAGGAGGTTGTCGACGCTCGCGGCATGCTCCTCGGGCGCGGCGAACACCGGGGTCGCGCCGACCTTCTGCGCCAGCAGCGGGTAGAGCGAGAAGGAGTAGCGGGACATCACCACCTCGTCCCCCGGCCCCGCGAGCGCCTGCACCGCGCAGTGCAGCAGCTCGCCCGAGCCGGTGCCGCAGACGATCAGCGCGGGGTCGAGCCCGTGGACGTCGGCGATCGCCTCGCGCAGGGCCTTCGCGTCGGGATCGGGGTAGTCGGCCGCGACGTGCGCCTCGGCCAGCGCGGCGAGCGCTGCGGGGCTGGAGCCGAGCGGGTTCTCGTTCGCCGACAGCTTGACCAGCGGCTTGCCCGAAGCCGACTTCGACTTGCCGGGGACATAGGCGTGGATCTGCGCGATCCAGGGTTTGGGCTCGGGTCTCGACATGGGAGCGCCGCGATAGCCAGTTTGGCTTGCCGAATCGAGCGCGAAAACACGCAGTCGCCCGCGCCCCCGATTGACACGGGCGGGGGGCTACCCCAAGTCGCACGGCCAATGAACTCAGCGCCGCCTTTGTCCCCGGTCTACAAGGTGCCCCACCCCCTGCCGCTCGACAGCGGACAGGTGCTCGAGGGCTGCGAGATCGCCTACGAGACCTACGGCACGCTCGCAGCCGACAAGGGCAATGCGGTGCTGGTGTGCCACGCGCTGACCGGCGACCAGTATCTGGCGAGCCCCCACCCGATCACCGGCAAGCCCGGCTGGTGGGAGCGGATGGTCGGCCCCAGCAAGCCGATCGACACTAACAAGCACTTCGTCATTTGCGCCAATGTCATCGGCAGCTGCATGGGATCGAGCGGCCCCGCCAGCCTCGCGCCGGACGGCCAGCCCTATGCGATGCGCTTCCCCGTCATCACCATCCGCGACATGGTGCGGGGGCTGGTCGCGCTGCTCGACGGGCTCGGGATCGACAGGCTCCACGCGGTCGTCGGCGGGTCGATGGGCGGGATGCAGGCGCTCAGCCTTGCCGCCAACTGGCCCGAGCGTGCCGCGCGCGTGCTGGTGATTGCGTCCACCGCGCGCCACTCGGCGCAGAACATCGCCTTCCACGAGGTCGGACGGCAGGCGATCATGGCCGACCCTGCGTGGAACGAGGGCGACTATTATGCCACCGACGCCAAGCCCGACAACGGCCTCGCCGTCGCGCGCATGGCGGCGCATATCACGTACCTTTCCGAAGCGGGCCTCACCGAAAAATTCGGCCGCCGCTTGCAGGACCGCGAGGCCAAGGGCTTCAACTTCGACGCCGAGTTCCAGGTGGAGAGCTACCTGCGCTACCAGGGCACCGGTTTCACCCGCCGGTTCGATGCCAATTCCTACCTCTACATCACCCGCGCGATGGACTATTTCGACATCGCCGAGGAGCACGGCGGCAAGCTGGCAGACGCCTTCGCCGGGACGCAGGCGCGCTTCTGCATCGTCAGCTTCGATACCGACTGGCTCTACCCGACGAGCGAAAGCCGCCACGTGGTCCACGCGCTGAACGCGGCGGGGGCCAAGGTCAGCTTCGTGGAGCTGAGCGCACCCCACGGGCACGACAGCTTCCTGCTCGAACACGACCAGCTAGACCGAGTGGTGAAGGGGTTCATCGAATGAGCGTGCTGGCAGAAGGTTACCGGCTGGAAACCGATCCGGTGCGCTTCGACCGCGCACTGATGCATCGAACCTTGTCCGAAAGTTACTGGGCGCAGGGGCTGACCCGCGAGCGGATGGATCGCGCAGTCGAACACTCGCTGTGTGTCGCTGCCTTCTGCGGCGACGATCAAGTCGGCTTCGCGCGCGCAGTAAGCGACCGGGCGCACTTCGCATGGATCGCGGATGTCTTCGTCCTGCCGGAACATGGCGGAAAGGGCATTGCCCGCGCGATGGTAAGCCATCTCCACAATCACCCCGAACTGGCTGGCGTGCGTCGCTTCCTCCTCGTCACTCGCGACGCCGAAGGGGTTTACGAGAAGCTGGGCTACGGCGTGCCCGACGATCTTTCTTGGTTCCGCCAGCACCGACCGGAGAGCGGCTGGCGATGACCCTGCGCCCCGACCTCGCCGCGATCGCCGCCCATGTCGCGCCCGGCAGCCGGGTGCTCGACATCGGCTGCGGGGACGGGGCACTGATGGCGGAGCTGGAGTCGCGCAGCGGCTGCGATGCGCGGGGGATGGAACTGGACGGCGCGCTGGTCGAGCGCTGCGTGTCGCGCGGCCTTTCGGTGGTGCAGGGCGATGCGAACCTCGATCTCGCCAACTACCCCGACAAGGCCTTCGATTACGCGATCCTCAGTCAGACGCTCCAGACCGCGACGCGGCCCGACCTGATGCTGGACGAGCTGCTCAGGGTCGGCCGCCGCGCCTTCGTCTCCTTCCCCAACTTCGCCCACTGGCGCACCCGCGCGGCGCTGCTGCTTGGCGGGCGGATGCCGGTGACGCGCGCGCTGCCGGTGAGCTGGTACGAGACCGAGAACATCCACCACGTCACGGTCGAGGATTTCCGCGATCTAGCGCGGATGAAGGGCGCCAAGGTGGAGCGCGCGTGGTTCTTCTCGAACGAGAAACAAATCGGCGCGCCAGCAGCTAACTGGCGCGCCGAATTCGCAGTCTTCGAACTGAGTCGTTAGTTTTCGGCCACCTTCGGTGGCGCAGACCCCCCACCCCGCCTCCCCACCCGGCCACCAAGAATACCATTACGGTATGGTGGCCGGGTGGGGAGGCGGGGCGGGGGGTCTGAGGGGTCACGCCAGTGACCCCTTCACATCAGGCACGATGCAGCATGCACAGCTTGTGCCCGTCGAGATCGCGCACGTAGCCGAGGTTGAGCGTGCCCATCGCGCCGGTGCGCGGGCCCGGGGCGTCTTCGATCGAGGTGCCGCCCGCCGCCACGGCCGCGTCGTGGAAGGCCTTGACCTGCTCGAGGCTGTCGCAGGCGAAGCCGATGGTCGAGCCGTTCGAACAGGTGGCTTCCTGGTCGTTGATCGGCTCGCTGATCATGAACATCCCGCCATTGTGCATCCAGAAGGCGCGCTTGTGGCCGGTGGCGGCGATGTTGATCGTGCCGGGCTTGGCGCCGAGCGTGCCGAGCACCTTGTCGTAGAATTCCTTGGCCGCGTCGAAATTGCTCGTGCCGAGCATGATGTGGCTGAACATGGGATTGCCTCTCCTCTGGTAAGGTGGGTTGCGGATTAGGACGGATTCCGGCGGCCCGCAATGCAGATTCCTGTAGCCACGGGTTCATCTTGGGGAGCATAGACAAGGCCATGCTCGCCCCCCTTCTTGCCGCGCTGCTCATGGCGCAAGCCGCGCCCGAAAACCCCGCGCCTCCCGCCTCCGGGGCGAACGCGGTCGTCTCGCTCGACGCGCTCCCGCTCGAGCAGGCCGCCGCGGCGCGCTGCGCGGTCGCCTTCGCCACGGTCAGCCGCTGGCAGAAGACGGGCGATGCGCGCGGGAAGGGCTATCCCGACATCGAGGCACAGGGCGGGCGCGAATTCTTCGTGCGGGTGATGGCGAAGCTGATGGAAGAGACCGGCCTCGGACGCGAGGATGTGATTTCGCTCACCACCCGCGCGGCCGACGATAACGAGGGCGAAGGCGGCGCGGAGCGGGTCAAGGCGATCATGCCGGCCTGCCAGATGATGAAAAGCGCCGCCGGGCTGTAAGAGCGCGGACATATCCCCCGCGCGGGGCCGCAAGCACGCTGGATTCGGGCGCGCAAACAGGGCATGACGCCGCGCACCATGTGGCTGCTCTATCAATTCCCGCTGTGCCCCTTCAGCCGCAAGATCCGGCTGCTGCTGAGCGAGAAGAACATCCCCTTCGATCTGGTGCGCGAGGACCCGTGGTCGGCCTCCGACATGTTCTTCAACCTCAACCCCGCCGGGCGCACCCCCGTGATCGCCGACAAGGAACGCGGCATCATCATTCCCGATAGCCGCGCGATCGCGGAATATTTCGAGGAGACGGTCGACCGCAACCCGATGATCAACGGCACCGCCGCCCAGCGCGCCGAGATCCGCCGGCTGGTGGCGCTGTTCGACGAGAACTTCTACGCCGACGTCACCGCGCCGCTGCTGTCCGAACGCATGAAGAAGCGCATCCTGCGCCAGCCGCCCGACAGCGGCGCGCTGCGCATGGCGATGAAGATGGCGCACGGGCATCTCGACTATCTCGACTGGCTGATCGACAACCGCCCGTGGATGGCCGGATCGACCATGAGCCTCGCCGACCTGGCTGCGGCGGCGCAGATCTCGGTCGCCGATTACCTTGGCGGGATCGACTGGAGCGGGCACGAGCAGACGCGCGGCTGGTACGCGGTGTTCAAGAGCCGCCCGAGCTTCCGCCCGCTTCTCACCGAGCGGATGGAAACGATCAAGCCGCCCCCGCATTACGCGCTGCTCGACGGGTAGGACGTCCCGCGAGGATCAATCGGGCTTGCCGGCCTTCTTCGTCAGGTCCGCCGCAATCGCGAGATTGGAGGTGGCGATGGTAAGGAGGGCGAGCACCACGGCGAACGAAATCTCGAACCCGAAAGCCAGCCGCGCTGCGATCATGCCGACCGCCATGACGAGCACCACGGCGGCGAGCGCTCGCAGAAGCGGAATGTAATCGGTTTTGTCTTTCATCACCGCGCCCCTGATCTTAGCTGACCTCCATATCTTGTCAGGCTTGCCCTGCGCCATCAAGCGCACATATCTTGCAGGGCCGCCATGGAGGCGAGCCCCGGGAGACCGCCTTTATGGACAAGCTTGAACTGACCGATGCCGAATGGCGCGAGAAGCTCACCCCGATGCAGTATCACATCCTGCGCGAGGCCGGCACCGAACGCGCCTTCACCGGTGAATACGACAAGTTCTACGACGAGGGCGAATATCACTGCGCCGCCTGCGGCACGCAGCTGTTCTACTCGACCGCCAAGTACAACTCCGGCTGCGGCTGGCCCGCCTTCACCAAGCCCGCCGATGACGAGGTGATCGAGGAGCACCGCGACACTTCCTACGGCATGATCCGCACCGAAGTGCGCTGCGGCAAGTGCGGCGGGCATCTCGGCCATGTCTTCCCCGACGGTCCGCCCGAGCAGGGGGGGCTGCGCTATTGCATCAATTCCGCCGCGCTGGTCTTCACCCCGCACGGCGATTGAGCGGCGGCTTGCGGCAGTCCGCCCCGCGCATCGGGGATGCCTGCGTAAACCCGGGTTCATTCCCGGTTACAACTTGCCTATGCAGGGGGCCGATCTTGCGCGCCGCATACCAGCAGGCGGCATCAGGTGGGCCGAGGCATGTCGAGAAGGGGTGACGAGTTGCAGAACAAGGGCGCGCGCGGGAAACGCCGGGCGGCGGCGGAGCGCGCGGACGCGCCTGCCCCCAAGGGCTCGGGCCCCGGGAAGGGTGCCCCGCCCCCGCGCTGGCGGGTGTGGCTGAAGCGCCTGTTCATCTGGGGCGGCGCGCTTGCCGCGCTCGCGCTGGTGTTCCTCGGCTTCGCGGTCGGCTTTGCCGCCTCCTCGCTGCCCGATTACGCGACCCTCAAGGCGACCCAGCCGGGCCAGACCATCCTCGTGCGGGCCCGCGACGGGCGCGAGCTGGTCGAGATCGGGCCGAGCTTCGGCGAATGGCTGACCTACGAGGACATTCCCGAGAACATGACCAACGCGATGATCGCGGTCGAGGACAAGCGCTTCCGCTCGCACCTCGGGGTCGATCCGGTGCGCCTGACCGGCGCGCTGATCGAGGGGCTGACCGGCAGCCGCGAGCGGCTTGGCGGCACCTCGACCATTACCCAGCAGCTGGCGAGGAACCTGTTCCTCAACAACAACCGTTCGCTCGACCGCAAGGCGCGCGAGGCGGTGCTGGCGATGGCGCTCGAGTGGAAGTTCTCCAAGGAGCAGATCCTGGAGCTCTACCTGAACAAGGTCTATTTCGGCGGGGGCGCCTACGGGATCGATAGCGCCTCCCGCAAATTCTTCAGCCACCCCGCGACCGAACTGAACGTCGGCGAGGCGGCGATCATCGCCGGGCTGGTGAAGGCCCCCAGCTCCTATTCCCCCACCGCCGACGTCGAGGCCGCGGTCGGCCGCGCCAAGGTGGTGCTCGGGCTGATGCGCGAGCAGAGCTACATCACCGCCGATCAGGCGCAGGTCGATGTCAGCGCGGTGCAATTGAAGCAGGACGCGGGGCAGAACTCGGTGCGCTACTTCACCGATTGGGTGCTGCCGCAGCTCGATATCATCCTGCCCGAAACCTACGAGCCGATCGAGGTGTGGACCACGCTCGACATCGGGATGCAGCGCGCCGCAACCGCGGCGATCGAGGCGAACACCCCCAAGGGGGCGCAGGGCGCGCTGGTCAGCCTCGACCGCGACGGAGCGATCCTCGCGATGGTCGGCGGCACGGATTACGTCGCCAGCAACTACAACCGCGCCACCGCCGCGCTGCGCCAGCCGGGTTCGGCGTGGAAGCTGTTCGTCTACCTTGCCGCGCTCGAGGCGGGCTACGTGCCCGAGGACAAGGTGGTCGACACCCCCGTCACCATCGACGGCTGGAGCCCGCGCAACTCGAACGGCAGGAACGTCGGCGAGACCGATCTGCGCACCGCCTTTGCCTATTCGATCAACACCGTCGCCGCCCAGCTCGGCAACGAGGTCGGCTTCGGCACGGTCGCCTCGATGGCGCGGCGCTTCGGGGTCAATTCCAAGATCGACACCTTCCCCTCGATGGTGCTCGGCTCCTCGGAGATGCGGGTGATCGAGATGACGCAGGCCTTCGCCGGGATCGCCGCCAAGGGCGTGCCGGTCGAGCCCTATGGCATCACCAAGGTGACCGGCGCGAGCGGCGAGGTGCTCTACAAGCGCGAGGCGCAGCGCCAGTCGCCCGCGGTGCCCGACCATGTGGTGAAGGGCATCACCGACCTTTTGCAGGCCGCGGTCCAGACCGGCACCGGGAAGGCCGCCGACATCGGCCGGCCGGTGGCGGGCAAGACCGGCACGACCTCGTCGAACAAGGACGGCTGGTTCATCGGCTTTTCGAGCGGCGTCACCACCGGCGTGTGGATGGGCCGCGACGATGCCAAGGCGGTCGCCGGGCTCCAGGGCGGGCGCGCGCCTGCGCAGGCCTTTGCCGCCTATATGCGCTATGCGGTCAAGGATCGCCCGGTGGAACAGTTCGACGTGACGCTGGAACTGCCCGAATGGCAGCTCGAGCCCGACCAGGAAGCGCTGTTCGGCGAGCCCGAGGATTATTACTACATCGACGAGCAGGGCAACATGGTGCAACCCGGCACGCAAGCGCCGGACGGCGAGCGCGACCCCGACGCGCCGCCCGCCGCGAGCCGCGACTTCCTCGAGGAGGCGACCGGGGGCAGCCTGCCGCAGAACCAGCGGCCGCAGCGCCGCCCCGCGCAGCAGCCCCCCGGTCAGCCGCCACAATAGCGCGAGCGCTTACGAAAAAAGGCGCCGGGATGTCCTCCCGGCGCCTTTTTCATGGGCTGGCCCTGAGGGGCAGCGGATCAGTTCAGGCGCACCGCGACGAAGGCGGGCGGGGTGGTGCGGCGCTGGACGCGCAGCAGGATTGCCTCGCGCTTGTCGGCCACCGCAGCCTGCACCTGCGCCAGCAGCGCCTCGACCGTCGGGGTCGCCTGGTAGTTGGCCGAAAGGATGATGTCCCCGCGGCGCAGGCCCTTGCGCGCGGCATCCCCGTTGGGGTCGACCGCAGCGATGACCACGCCCTTGAGATCGGCCTCCAAGCCCAGCGAGCGCGCCACGGCCGCGCTCATCGGCATGACTTGCAACCCGAGCTTCTGCTCGATCGTCTGGTCCGAGGTGCCCGGGGCCATCGGCTCTTCCGATTCCGGATCGAAGGTCTCGGCCTGCGCGGCCAGTTCCTGCTCGCTCGGACGCTTGCCGAGGGTGACGTTGATCGCCACCCGCTTGCCGTCGCGCAGCACCTCGACCGGCACGGTGGTGCCCGGCTGGAGGTTGGCGACGAGGAAGGAGACGTTCTGTTCGGCGGTTACGTCCTTGCCGTTGACCTTCAACAGGACATCGCCCGACCTGAGGCCAGCCTTGGCCGCAGGGCCGGTTTCCTCGACCATCTGCACCAGCTCGCCGCGCTTCTTGGGCACGCCGAGCGAGAGCGCCAGATCCTCGTCGATCGGCTGGAGGCGCACGCCGAGATAGCCGCGCTGGATTTCCTGGCCCGAGCGCAGCTTCTCGACGATCGGCGCGGCGATCTCTGCGGGGATGGCAAAGCCGATCCCGACGCTGCCGCCCGAGGGCGAGAAGATCGCGTTGTTGATGCCGATCACATTGCCGCGCATGTCGAACAGCGGACCGCCCGAGTTGCCGCGGTTGATGCTCGCGTCGGTCTGGAGGTAGCGGTCATAGGCGCCGCCCTGACCGGTGTTGCGATACACCGCCGAGATGATCCCCGCCGTCACCGTGCCGCCGAGGCCGAAGGGGTTGCCGATCGCCACCACCCAGTCGCCCACGCGGGTCGCTGCGGAATCGCCGAAGGTGACGAAGGGGAAGGTCTTGTTCGAGCGGATCTTGAGCACCGCGAGGTCGGACGCCGCATCGGCGCCGATCACGTCGGCCTCGTATTCGGTGCCGTCGGCGAGGGTGACGGTGATCGATTCGAGCTTCGCGCGGGTGTCGGGCGGGCTGATGACGTGGTTGTTGGTGACGACGATGCCGTCAGCCGAGATGATGAAGCCCGAACCCAGCGACTGCGCCTCGCGCGTCTGCGGCTGGGCCTCGCCGCCGCCATTGCCGCCGCGGCGGTTGAACAGCTCGGCGAAGGGCGTGCCGGCGAAGGGGTTGTTCTGCACCTCGACCCGCTGGCGGGTGGCGATGTTGACCACGGCGGGCTGCAATTGCGCGGTGAGATCGGCGAAGCTCGCCGGCGCACCGGCGACCGGCACCACGCGGTTCATCACCGCATCGTCGTTCTGCGCCACCTGTGCGCCCAGCGGCGAGCCCGTGATCAGCGAAATGGCAGCGCCGCCCACCAGCAGCGCGCTCGACAGTCCGTATACATAGCGCACTTTGTTCACGTCCTCTTGGTCCTTATCTCATGTGGAATGCGCAAGCGTGCCGCGCCGTTCCTGAAACCCTCGTGCGGGAGGCCGCCCCGTCGCCGGTGCGGCGGCCCCAAATGCGTCGTTTGCGGCTGAACGCCGATTGAATGCCTGCGGCGTCCATCGCCGTGCGTTGGCGCTTGGTCGAATGCTCAGGGTTGCCCCTTGAACTGGCGGAAGTACTCGCTGTCGTCCGACAGCACCATGCTGCTTTGCCCTTCGCCTGCAAGGAACGTCTGCCGGTAGCTCTGCATGGCGCGGTAGAAGTCGTAGAACTTCGGGTCTTTCCCATAAGCATCGGCGTAGATCTTCGCGGCCTGCGCGCTGGCTTCGGCCTGGATGATCTGCGCGTCCCGCTGGCCGGCGGCGCGGATCGTGGCGGCCTGTTCCTGGCGGTCGGTCTCCATGCGGGTGAAGGCGGCGTCGAGCGGGCTGCCCTCGGGCAGGTCGGCGGCCTTGATCCGCACGTCGAGCACCTGTGCGCCGTAGTTGCGCGCCTGCGCGTCGAGCGTCTTGGTGATGTTGGCCATCGCCGTGCCGCGCTCGGCATTGATCAGCGCCGAGAACGGGATGCGCCCCAGCTCCTGACGCAGCACCGAGGTGAGGATCGGCAGCAGCTGCGCCTCGAACTGGCGTTCGGTCCCGGCCTTCTCCACCAGCCGCACAGGATCAATGATGCGGTAGCGCGCATAGGCATCGACCTGGAGGCGCTGCTGGTCCTTGGAGAGCACCTGGGTGCGCTCCATGTCGATATCGAGCACGCGGCGGTCGATCATCCGCACTTCCTCGGCAATCGGGATGCGCAGCGCGAGACCTGCGCCGGTCGAGCCGTAGGGCACGTCGGGGCGGAACTGGTTGATGACGCGCACGGGCTCGCCGGTGCGGATCACCACCGCCTGATGGGTTTCGGGGACGATCACCACGCTGGCGACCAGCGCCACCACCAGCGCGATCGCGCCGATGATGAGGTTGCGGGAGTTGCTGAGCACGCTGTTCATGGCCTTACTGCCCCTGCTGCGCTTGCGGAGCCGCGGCGGACGGCGCTGCCTGCGCCCGGCGCTTCAGTTCGGGCAGCGGCAGATAGGGGGTGACATTGCCGGATTCGACAATCGTCTTGTCGGTCTTGGACAGGATCTGCTCCATGGTCTCGTAATAGAGGCGGCGGCGCGTCACTTCGGGCGCGAGCTTGTATTCCTCGTAGATGTCGTTGAATTCGCTCGCATCGCCCTGCGCGCGGGCGAGCAGCTGCTGCGCCACCGCGCGGGCACGGTTGATGTTGGCGTCGGCGTCCTGCTGGGCGCTCGAGACGTCCTTGAAGGCCTCTTCCACCCGGCTCGGCGGATCGACCTTGTTGATTTCGATCCCCTGCACCGAAATGCCCGAACGATACGCATCGAGCCGCGCCTGCATGGCCATGCGCACGTCCTGCTCGATCTCCGCCCGGCCCGCGCCGGTCAGCACGGAATCGAGGTCCTGCCGCGCCACCGCCGCGCGCATCGCCGCCTCGCCGATTTCCAGCAACGCGTTGCGCGGATCGTTGAGCTGGTACTTGTAGAGCGTGAGGTCCGAGATGTTCCAGCGGATGAGGTAGGACAGGTCAACAAGGTTCTGGTCGCCGGTCAGGATCAGCTTCTCGGTCTTCGTGCCGGGCACTTCCTCGAGCCGCACCTGCGAGACGTTTTCCTTCTCGACCAGCTGGAGCGGCCAGGGCGCGGTCAGTTGCATGCCGGAATCGAGCGTGCCCGAATACTTGCCGCCGAGCCAGGTGACGATCGCCTGTTCGCCCGGCTGGATGAAGTGGAAGCTCGTCGCCCCCACCCACACAAGCGCGACCCCGCCGAGGATCACGGGCACCCAGCTCTTGCCGTCGGGGCGTTCGGGGAAGCGGAAACCGCCGCCGCCATTTCCGCCGCCGCCGCCCGCGCGGCGCGGGCCTTCGGGGCCGCGGCTCTTGAAGATATCCTCGATGCTGGCCGAGCGGCGCTTGCCGGGCTCGCCCCCGCCGGGGAGCCACGGGTTGCGCGGGCCGCCGCTCTCGCCGCTGCCGCCGCTGTCGCCGCCGCTGTCACCATCGCTGCCGGACGTGCCGTCATCGCCCGAACCGCTCCCGCCGCCCCAGGGGTTCTTGCCGGCCATGGCAAGGCCCTTAAGCCCGGCGCCAAGGCGTTCTCTCCAGCCGTCCAATCTTTGCATGAGCTGTTTATAGGCACGGGTTTCGGCGAAAAACAGGGGTTCGCTGCGTGATTTTGGTGTTAGAGGCCTTCGCAAATGAACAACCCTGCCGACACCCCTCGCCAGCCGCACGCCGAAGAGGCGCTGATCCGTGCTGCGCTGAGCCCCGAAATCAACCACCGCCTGCGTTCCGCGCGCATCGTTGCGGGCCGCGCGGTGATCGTCGCCGAGGCGGGCGATCTGCCTGACGAGGGCCGCAAGGCGCTCGAAGCCGAGATCACCGCCGCGCTGTCCGCCTTGCCCGAAATCGCCGAGGTCCGCATCGCGCTCACCGGCGAGCGCCGCCGCCGCCGGCTGATCGCGGTCGGGAGCGGCAAGGGCGGGGTCGGCAAGTCGACGCTCACCACCAACCTTGCGGTCGCGCTCGCCCGGATGGGCCGCCGGGTGGGTGTGATCGACGGCGACATCTACGGCCCCTCGCAGCCCAAGCTGCTGAAGACCGAGGGCCAGAAGCCCGCCGCCACACCCGATGGTTCGCAGCTGGTGGCGATCGACAGTCCCTACGGCGTCAAGGTGCTCTCGATGGGCCACATCGTCGCGCCGGGCAAGGCGCTGGCGTGGCGCGGGCCGATGACCGGCAAGGCATTGTCGCAGCTGGTCGAGGCCGACTGGGGCGAGACCGATCTGCTGCTGGTCGACCTGCCGCCGGGGACGGGCGACGTGCAGCTCTCGATGCTCTCGGCGCACAAGCCCGATGGCGCGGTGCTGGTCTCGACCCCGCAGGACCTCGCGCTGATCGACGCCGCGCGCGCCGGGCAATTGTTCGAGCAGGGCGAGGTGCCGATCATCGGCCTCGTCGAGAACATGGCGGGCTATGCCTGCCCGCATTGCGGCGAGGTGAGCGACCCCTTCGGCAGCGGCGGCGTCGAAAAATTCGCCGCCGCGCTCGAAATCCCCTTCCTCGGCCGGGTGCCCCTGACCCTCGCGACGCGGATCGCGGGTGACAAGGGTCAGCCCCCTGCTGCGGGCGATGACGAGACCGCCGAGCCCTTCCGCGCCATCGCCGAAAAGCTCGGCCGCTGGCTGGATACGGGGAAGCTCTAGACCGATGGCGATCACGCGGCGCGGATTGCTGGCAGGGGCGGCGGCCGGCGGGGGGCTGGTGGTCGCCTGGTGGCTGGTGCCGCGCACCTACCGCACGCCGCTGGTCGCCGCGCGGGGCGAGCACGTGTTCGGCGCGTGGCTCAAGATCGCCGCCGACGGCGTGGTGACGGTCGCCGTGCCGCAGCTCGAGATGGGGCAGGGGATCACCACCATCCTGCCGCAGATCGTCGCCTATGAACTGGGCGCGGACTGGCGGCAGATCGCGGTCGAGCCCGCGCCGGTTTCGGGCGTCTATGCCAATATCCCGCTGGCGCAGCAGTGGCTGGCGCTGTGGGATTCGCACTTCACCGGCCTCTCGCCCGCTTCGGACGACCTGCTGGCGACCCGCTTTGCCCAATCTAACCGCTTCAACGCCACTGCGGGCGGCACCTCGCTTGCCGCCTATGAAATTCCCTGCCGCGAGGCCGCCGCCGCGGCGCGGGCGATGCTCGCGCAGGCCGCCGCGGCCAGGTGGGGCGTGTCCTGGGAGGAATGCGAGGTCGAGAACGGCCTCGTCACCCAAGGCGTCAACCGCGCAACCTTCGGCGAGCTGGCCGAGGAAGCCGCGGGCTACACCCCGCCCGATCCCCCGCCGCTGAAGCCCGAACCGCCGCGCGAAAAGCCGCTCCCCGCCGATGTCGACGCCGCGCCCGCTTTCCCGCGCATCGACTTGCCCTCCAAGGTCGACGGCTCGCACCGCTTTGCGGGTGACGTCCGCCTGCCCGGCATGGTCTTCGCCTCGATCCGCCACGGCCCGGCCGACGGATCGGAGCTCGAAAGCTTCGACACCAAGGCGCTGGCCGGGATCAGGGGCCTCAAGGGGATCGTCGAGAGCAAGCGCTGGCTGGCGGTCGCCGCCGACACCTGGTGGAGCGCCGAGGCCGCGCTTGCCGCGATGAAGCCCCGCTTCCGCACCACGGCGCCGGTCAACAGTGCCGACATCGCCGCGCGGCTCGACACCCTGCTGACCGCTGGCGAGGCGCATGTGATCGCCGAGACCGGCTTCGGCGGCGATGCCTTGCAACGCGTCGACATCGGCCGCCGCTACGAGGTCGAGCCCGCCTATGCCGCCCCCATCGAGACCGCCACGGCGACCGCGCGGTTCGAGGACGGCCGGCTCGACCTGTGGATGGCCACGCAGGCCCCCGAACAGGCCCGCCTCGCCGCCGCGCGCGCGATCGGCATCGCGACCGAGAAGGTCGCGCTCTACCCCACCCCGGCAGGCGGGAGCTTCGATGCGCGGCTCGAACATGACCATGCGATCGAGATCGCGCTGATCGCCAAGGAGCTCGGGCGCCCGGTGCAGCTGGTCTGGCCGCGCCGCGACGAGCTGATCCGCGCCCGCCCGCGCGCGCCCTACTGGATGCTGCTCGGCGCGCAGCTCGCCAAGGGTGCGCCGGGCACCCCGGGCGGGGCGATCGAGGCAATGCGCGTGCGCGTCGCCACCCCGCCCTCGGCCCGCGAATTCGGCCAGCGTCTGTTCGGCAACCGCACCACCATGGCCGCGATCCGCGACACCGCGGGCAAGGCCGATCCGCTCGCGGTGGCGGGCGCGGTGCCGCCCTACAAGATCCCGGCGGTGATGGTGGAGCACATCCCCGCCGATATCGGCCTGCCCGTCGGCCGCGTGCGCGGCAATTCGTGGGGGCCGACGATCTTCGCGATCGAGAGCTTCATCGACGAGATCGCCGCCAAATCGAAGCGCGAGCCGCTGTCGTTCCGCATGTCGATGCTCGGCGGCGACGTGCGCCTCGCCGCCTGCCTCCAGCGCGCGGCGCAGCTGGCGGAGTGGGACGGCGGGCTCGACCAGAGCGGGCAGGGCCTCGCCTGCGCCCGGCTCGGCGAGGGGCCCGACGCGCCGCGCATCGCCTGCGTCGCCACGGCGCGGCAGGGCGAGGGCGGGGTGCGCGTCGTGCGCCTCTCGGCCGCGGTCGATATCGGCCGGATCGTCAACCACGACATCGCCAAGCAGCAGATCGAGGGGGGCCTCGTGTTCGGCATCGGCATCGCGCTGGGCAATGCGGTGCGGCTGCGGGGCGGGCTGCCCGAAGAGGCGGGCGAGGCGGCGCTGGGCCTCCCCACCCTCGCCGATTGCCCCGAGATGCGGGTGCAGTTCATGGCCAGCGACGCCGCCGCCGCCGATCCGGGCGAGCTCGGCGCCGTGGTCGCGCCGCCCGCGATTGCCAACGCGCTCTATTCGGCCACGGGCTTGCGCCTGCGCCGCCTCCCTCTGCTATCGGACGGCATATGATCCCGACATTTGTGCAACAATTTGCAGGCACATTGGCTGCCGCGCGGAAACGAAACGCCTGCCGACCGTTAGGCGGGCTATGACCTGGCAGACCCAGCGCCTTCCGGGCGACCATCCTCCGGCAAAGAGCGGCCGCATCGGCGTGCTGCTGATCAACCTCGGCACGCCCGACGGGCCGGACCCGGATTCGGTCAAGCGCTACTTGAAGCAGTTCCTCTCGGACACGCGCGTGGTCGAGATCCCGCCGATCGCCTGGCAGCTGATCCTGCGCGGGATCATCCTCAACACCCGCCCGCAGAAGAGCGCCAAGGCCTATCAGAAGATCTGGACCGAGCGCGGCTCCCCCCTCGCCGACATCACCGCGCGGCAGGCCGAGGCGATGGTGGGCAAGTTCGGCGACGGGGTGCAGGTCGATTGGGCGATGCGTTACGGCAACCCCTCGATCGAAAGCCGCCTCACCGCGCTGATGGCGGACGGCTGCGACCGCATCCTCGTCGCGCCGATGTATCCGCAATATTGCGCCGCGACGACCGCGACGGTGTTCGACGAGATCGCCCGCGTGCTCGGCAAGATGCGCTGGCAGCCGACCTTGCGCTTCGTGCCGCCCTATCACGACGATCCCAATTACCTCACCGCGCTCGCCGAGGACCTCACCCGGCAGGTGCGCGCGCTGACCTTCACCCCCGAGGTCATGCTGCTCAGTTTCCACGGGATGCCGCAGCAGACCCTCGAGAAGGGCGATCCCTATTACTGCCACTGCATGAAGACCGCGCGGCTCTTGCGCGAGATGCTGGAGCAGCGGCCCGAATTCGCGGGCGTGCGGTTCGAGACCACCTTCCAGTCGCGCTTCGGCCCCGCCGCGTGGCTCGAACCCTCCACGGACGCGACGCTGATCGCGGAAGGCGGCAAGGGTACCAAGCGGCTGGTGGTTGCCGCCCCCGGCTTTGCCGCCGACTGTGTCGAGACCTTGGAGGAACTGGCGATCGAGGGTCGCGAGGAATTCTGCGAGGCAGGCGGCGAGGATTACGCCGTGCTCGATTGCCTCAACACCTCGGACCACGGCCTCGCCATGATCGAGGCGATGCTGCGGCGCGAGCTGGGCGGATGGATTTGACGCAGGAAACTTGCGCGAAACTTTCATCGGGGTAAGTTGCGAATCCGAACCTTCACCGGAGCATCGAGACAATCATGGCCACCCTTGCCGAAGCCCCGCAGGATAGCGAAACCACCGGCGGCAGCGCCCCCGCCGGCGCGCCGCGCCATTGGGGCGAGATGCGCCTCACCGAGGCCGACCTTGCCCATATTCCCGGCGATTCGGGCTGGCCGGTGGTCGGCAACACCTTCACCATGCTCGCCGACCCCCACGCCTTTGCCGAGCGGATGATCAGGACCCACGGCAAGGTCTACAAGAACCGCGCTTTCGGCGGCTGGCAGGTCGCGCTGATCGGGGCCGAGGCGAACGAGCTGCTGCTATTCAACAAGGACAAGATCTTCTCGAGCGAACAGGGCTGGGGCCCGGTGCTCGACCAGCTGTTCCCGCGCGGGCTGATGCTGATCGATTTCGAGCATCACCGGATCGATCGCCGCGCGCTCTCGATCGCCTTCAAGCCAGAGCCGATGCGCCACTATTCGGGCGCGCTCAATCGCGGGATCGCGCGCGAGGTCGCCGGCTGGGCCGGGCCGATGACCTTCTATTCGGCAATCAAGAAGCTCACCCTCAATCTCGCCGCCGACAGCTTCATCGGCCTGCCCTGGGGGCCGGAAGCCGACAAGATCAACGAGGCCTTCGTCGACATGGTGCAGGCCTCGGTCGCGCCGGTGCGCCGTCCGTTGCCCTTCACCAAGATGAAGAAGGGCGTCGACGGGCGGGCCTATCTGGTCGACTACTTCACCAGGGAAACCCTGCGGCGCCGCGCCGAGGGCGGGGGGCAGGACATGTTCAGCCAGTTCGCCACCGCGACCCGCGAGGACGGGAGCCTGCTGCCGGTCGACGAGGTGGTCGATCACATGAATTTCCTGATGATGGCGGCGCACGACACCATCACCTCCTCGGCGACCTCGCTCATCTATCACCTCGCCACCAACCCCGAATGGCAAGAGAAGCTGCGCGAGGAAATCTTCGCGGTCACCGGCGGCCCGGACGGGGACGGCAACCCCCGCCCGCTGGACTACGACGACCTCGGCAAGCTCGACCTTACGGAGATGGCCTTCAAGGAATCGCTGCGGATGATCCCGCCCGTGCCCTCGATGCCGCGCCGCGCGCTGCGTGAATTCGAGTACGGCGGCTACCGCATCCCGGCGGGCGCGATGGTGGGGATCAACATCCATTGGACGCACCATTCGGAGGAATATTGGGAGAACCCCCATGCCTTCGATCCGATGCGCTTCACCCCCGACAAGGTGAAGGCGCGGCACAAATATGCCTGGGTCCCCTTCGGCGGCGGGGCGCACATGTGCCTCGGGCTCCACTTCGCCTATATGCAGGTCAAGATCCTGATGGCGCAGCTGCTCCAGCGCTACCGCATCGAGGCGGCCGAGGGCTACAAGCCGCAGTGGCAGGACTGGCCGATCCCGCAGCCGAAGGACGGGCTGAAGGTGGAATTCAAGCCGCTCTAATCCTCGTCATTGCGAGGAGCCTCGTAGAGGCGACGAAGCAATCCATGGACTGACGTCAAACCAGCCGCGAGGTCAGGCGATGGATTGCTTCGCCTTCGGCTCGCAATGACGGGAGTGGTCAGAAATCGACCGCGATCCCGTCCTTCTCCCAGTCGCCGTAGCGGGTGGGGGAGAGTTTCTCCGCGTTCTCCACCGGCTTGGGCGCGGGCACCGGATCGTTGGTCCAGTGGGCGGGTTTTTTGAAATTCCTGGCGGCTTCGGATTTTTCCTTGGTCATGCCGCTTCAAATGCGCGTGCTGGCGCTTTGTTTCAAGCGGGGGTAGGGGCGGGCCGATGGCTCTTCCCCCCGGACTTCCCGTGCGCCGCGCAAGCTTGCGCCTGCTCGATGCCGTGCTGCGGCGGGGCGAGACGCTGGAGCAGGCCGAGAGCAATGCGCTTGGCGACATCCGCAAGGCCCCCGACCGCGCGCTCGCCCGCGCTATCGCCGGCGAGACCCTGCGCTGGCTGACCGATCTCGATGCGCTGATCGATTCGGCGACGAAGCAGCGTCTGCCCGACGATGCCAAGGCGCGGATGGTGCTGCGGCTGATGCTCGCCCAGACCCTGCGGCTGGAGACCCCGCCGCACGCGGTGATCGCGACCGGCCTCGCGCTGCTCGAAGGCGGGCCGCGACGGCTGGCGCACGGGGTGTTCTCGGCGCTCGACAAGCAAGGTGCGAAGCTCCCCGAGATGCCGACCCTGCCCGAACGCGTCGTCCAGCGCTGGGGCGCGGAGAAAGCCGCCGCCATCGCCCCCGGCCTCGCTTTCCCGCCCGAACTCGACCTTGCCCTGCGCGACCCGGCCGAGACCGCGACCCGCGCGGTGCAGATGGGCGGCGTCAGCCTCGCCCCCGGCCACATCCGCCTGCCGCGCGGCGCGGCGGTGGAGAGCCTCGCCGACTTCAGGGAGGGCGCATGGTGGGTGCAGGACCTCGCCGCCTCGCTCCCTGCGCGGTTGCTCCGGGCGGGCGAGGGCCGCTCGGTGCTCGATCTGTGCGCTGCGCCCGGCGGCAAGACCATGCAGCTCGCGGCGGCAGGGTGGAAGGTCACCGCGCTCGATATGTCCAAGCGGCGGCTCGACCTCCTCAAGGACAACCTGAAGCGCACCGGCCTCAAGGCGAGCCCCGTGCGCGCCGATGCTCTCACATGGGAGCCGAAGCACCGCTTCGACGCGATCCTGATCGACGCGCCCTGCACCGCAACCGGCACCTGCCGCCGCCACCCTGACGTGCTCCACCGCATCGGCAAGGGGCAGGTCGCCGAGATGGTGGAGCTGCAACGCGCCCTCGCGGCCAAGGCGGCGGAGTGGCTGAACCCCGGTGGGGTGCTGATCTATGCGGTGTGCTCGCTCGAGGCTGAAGAGGGCGAGGAACAGGCGGCGTGGGTCGACGCGGAGCTGGGCCTGACGCCAGCGCCGATCACGGCGGAGGAACTGCCCGCGGGACTTGCGCCCACCCCCGAGGGCTGGCTGCGCACCCATCCGGGGATGCTGGCCGAGCAAGGCGGGCTCGACGGGTTTTTCGTGGGGCGGTGGACCAGACCCTAGCCCTCTCAAGGGAAAGAGGTGCGGTCGGCCCGCCAACGGACGGGCCGCGAGCGCACGCGCGCAAGCCGCAGCTGCTCCATAGCGAAGCGGAGGAAACAGCAGCGAGGACGTGCCCGCGGAGGCGGGCACGCAAACAAGAAAAGCCAAGCCCCGTGTCAAGCACGGGGTGACGTTGGTCGAAGGGCCCCTACTTCACGTATTTCTGAAACGACTTCCGCAGCTTCATCAGCTTGGGCGGGATCACTGCGAGGCAATAGGGATTGCGCTGGCCCTCGCCGTCCCAGTATTCCTGATGGTAGTCCTCGGCCGGATACCACTCCGCGGTCTGCGCGCCGCCCGACAGGCCCTCGATGGTGGTCACCGCCGTCTTGCCGTTCTCGGCATTCCAGCGCGCGATCGCGGCCTTGGCCTCGGCGCCCTGTTCGTCCGACAGCGGGAAGATCGCGCTGCGATATTGCGTCCCGATGTCGTTGCCCTGGCGGTTCAGCTGCGTCGGATCATGCGTGCCGAGGAACACGTCGTAGATCTCGGGCAGGCTGATCACCGCCGGATCGAAGGTCACGCGGATCCCCTCGGCATGGCCCGTGGTGCCGGTGCACACCTCCTTGTAGGTCGGGTTCGCCTTGGTGCCGCCGATATAGCCGCTCTCGACGCTCTCGACCCCGACGACATCGCGGAACACCGCCTCGGTGCACCAGAAGCATCCGCCCGCAATGATCGCCGTTTCCATGTTGCTCATCGAATTCTCCGTTCCTTTGTGCCAGAGATAGGTCAGCAGCCTGCAATTGCCAGCGTGCTTCGTCTATCGCAGCATCGTCACAGGTTCATTCAGTCACCCGGGAGAGTTACGCGCCATGAAGAAAATCATCCTCGCCCTCGCCGCCGCGAGCGGCATAGCGCTCGCCGCGCCGGCCTTCGCCGACCATCACATGGGCAGCGAGGTCGACGAGGCCCACATCAAGGACACCGCGCATTTCCTCAAGATGCACGGCGAGCAGCTTTCGGCGGCGATCAACCACCCCTCGCGCGAGAAGGACCGGGTGCGCGATGCCTATCGCCACCCGCTCGAAACCCTCGCCTTCTTCCATGTCGGCCCCGAAATGAAGGTCGGCGAATATGCGCCCGGCGGCGAGTGGTATTCGCGCCTGCTCGGGCATTACCTTGGCGGCGAGGGGCAGCTGGTCGGGCTGTTCTTCAACCCGGTGCTGTTCTCGACCGATCCCGCCCGCCAGCAGGGCGTGCGCGACGCCGCAGCCAAGTTCCCGCAGGATGTCGCGAGCTTCACCGGCCTTCCCGCTGATCGCTTCGCCGGCATGACGATGGAGAACATCCCGGCCGAGCAGAAGGGCACCTTCGACCGCATTCTGATCATCCGCATGATGCACAACATCATGCGCTGGAACTTTGCCGACAGCGAGATCAAGGCGATGCGCGAACTGCTCAAGGACGACGGTCTCATCGGCATCGTCCAGCACCGCGCCAAGCCCGATGCGCCGTGGTCCTACGCCAACGGCACCAAGGGCTATGTGCGCGAGCAGGACATCATCGATTTCATGCGCATCAATGGCTTCGAACTCGTCGCCTCGAGCGAGATCAACGCCAATCCCAAGGACACTGCCGATCACAAGGAAGGCGTGTGGGAAATGCCCCCGACGCTCGCTACCAAGCGCGAGGACTTGAAGGGGCTGGGCGAAAGCGACCGCATGACTCTGCTGTTCAAGAAGGCGAAGTAATCGCGCCTTTGCTGACCGCGATTTCCGAGCCGTTCGGTGTTTCACCGAACTCGAAATCGCTATAAGGGGCGGCGGCATGACCGCCATCACCGTCGCCGCCCTTCAGCTTGCTCTCGGTTCCGAGGACGAAGCCGCCAACATCGCCGCCGTCGCCGCGCTGGTCGAGGAGGCCGCGAGCCAAGGCGCGCAGCTGATCCTGCCGCCGGAGCTGTTCAGCGGCCCCTATTTCTGCCGCGAGGAGGACGAGGCACTGTTCGCGCTCGCTCGCCCCACCACCGAGCACCCCAGCGTCATCGCGATGCAGGCGCTCGCCGCCAAGCTGAAGGTGACGATCCCCACCAGCTTCTTCGAGCGTGACGGGCACCACTATTACAACACCCTGGCGATGATCGGCCCCGACGGGGAGATCATGGGCACCTACCGCAAGAGCCACATCCCCGACGGCCCGGGCTACGAGGAAAAGTACTATTTCCGCCCCGGGAACGACGGCTTCAAGGTGTGGGACGTGGCAGGAGAGAATGGCGCGCTGGTCAAGGTCGGCGTCGGCATCTGCTGGGACCAGTGGTATCCTGAATGCGCGCGGGTGATGGCGCTGCTGGGTGCCGAACTGCTGCTCTATCCGACCGCGATCGGTTCCGAGCCCTATGACGCAGACCTCGACACCAGCCGCATGTGGCGGCGTGCGATGATAGGGCATTCTGTGTCGAACTGCATGCCGGTTGTCGCCGCCAACCGCATCGGTCACGAGGGGCCGGAGGACCGCGCGCAGAGCTTCTACGGCCACTCCTTCATCACCGACGAATGGGGCGACGACCTCGCGCTGTTCGGCAAGGAGGAGACCGGGGTGCTCGTGGCGCGGCTCGATCTGGCGCGGGCGGCGAAGCACCGCGCCGGCATGGGCTTCTTCCGCGACCGCCGCCCGCAGCTCTACGGGCGGATCGCCGAGGACATCTAAGCCTGAGCAGCACCTATCTCGTCGCGCTGGGGGGCAACCGGCGGCACTCGCTCTATGGCGACCCGCGGGGGGTTGTGCTGGCCGCGATGGACGAATGCGCCGCCTTCGGCACCGTCACCGCCCGCTCGCCTGTGATTGCCACCCCCGCAATGGGCGCGGCACAGCGCCGCTTTGCCAACGCCGCGCTGGTGCTCGAGAGCGAACTCGATCCCCCAGCGCTGCTCGCGGCGCTCAAGCGCACCGAGCGCGAATTCGGCCGCCGCCCCGGCCAGCGCTGGGGCGACCGCGTGCTCGACTGCGACATCATCCTCTGGAGCGGCGGGGCATGGCGCTCCAAGACCCTCGCCATCCCGCACCCCGCTTTCGCCGAGCGGCGCTTCGTGCTCGATCCCGCTTGCGCCATCGCCCCGGGCTGGCGCACCCCGCCGCACGGCCTCACCCTCGCGCACCATCAAGCCCGCTTGACCCGCCCGCGCCCCCTGCCTAGGTGAGCGCGCTTGCCGCCACCATGCGGCACATGCGTGGGCCCGTAGCTCAGTAGGTAGAGCAGCTGACTTTTAATCAGCGGGTCACAGGTTCGAATCCTGTCGGGCTCACCATTCCTTTTGCGAACCCGCCTCCGCGGGTTCGTCCTCGCTATGCGTCCTCCACTTCGTTTCGGACCCGCTGCGGGCGGGCGGTCGCCCTTGCGGTCGCTGTGCGACCGATTGGTGCCATTCGGGCGTACGACGGCCTCCCGCATTGCCTGACGCAGCCGGAGGCTCGACAATTCCCGTTGGCTCGACCACTGACCTTCCGATGAAATTTCTACCCGAGGATCAGGTTGCGGACCGCCCGCTGCTGGCGTGGACGACCGTCGCGCTTGCCGGGGTGGTGGCTCCTGCGGGGGCGCTCGTGATGAGCCCCGATCCGCGCGCTGCCGGGACTGTCGTCGCGATCGGGATGATGGGGGCGGGCATGATTGCCGCCGCCGCTGCCGGGCGCTTTGCGGTTGGCGTGGTGGCCGCCTTGCTGGCCGGGGCGGGGCTTACTCTGCTGGCGTTGTCGCTGGGCTTGCCGTCCCTCCATGCCCCTGCCGCCACCGCGCTTGCCGCCATCATCGCCAGCGTCAGCTTTGCCGCGCGCGGGAGGCTGTTCGCGCGCTCCGCCGAGGGGCGGGGGTGGTGGATCGCGGTGGCTGTGGTCTCGGGCGAGGCAGCGGTTCTGCTCACCGCCGCCGCCATGCCGGGAACGTGGCCGGGCTGGGTGCTGGCGCTCTTGCCCGCACAATGGGCGACTCTTGCGCTCCAAGCCGGGTTGACGGGAACCGGCGCCGAGGTGGCCAGCATCGCGCTGCTCGCCCTCGGCGCCACGGCGGCGGCGACGCTGCTGGTGGCCCGCCTCTGGCCCCGCCGCTGGCCCTATCTGGTCATGTTCACCACCTGGCTCGGCGTCTCGGCGCTCGTCTGGGAGCGCTGGAGCGCAACCCTCTAGGCCCTGCCTTATCCGCCAATTGCCGCCCGCCGTCCCCGTCTCCTACGGATCGACAATCCGGGAGAGGGAGAGACGCGCATGGACACGGCCACGATCGCGACGCTGAAGGCGCTGATGGAGTGGGAGGGGCAGCGCAAGGCTCCGCCGCCGGGCTTCCCCAAACTGCCCGACGTCCCCGCCGCGCGCTACACCAGCGCCGAATATTTCGCGCTCGAGCAGGAGCACATCTTCCGCAAGGCCTGGCTGTTCGCCGCGCACCTGGACGAGGTGCCCGAGCCCGGCAGCTTCATGCGCTGGAACAATGCCGGCGACCCGATCATCATCGTCCACGGCACCGACGGCGAGGTGCGCGCCTTCTACAACACCTGCCGCCACCGCGGCGCGCCGGTCGTCACCGCTGACAAGGGCTGCGCGCGGCGGCTGGTGTGCCCCTACCACGCCTGGACCTACAAGACCGACGGCACCCTGATCGGCGTGCCCGAGCGGCAGGATTTCGTCGATCTCGACATGGCGACACGCGGCCTGATCCCGGTCCGGTGCGAGATGTTCGGCAAGCTCATCTTCGTCAATTTCGACGAGAACGCGCCGAGTTTGCGCGACTTCCTCGGGCCTGTCGCCGAGGAGTGGGAGGAGTTCGGCTTCGACAAGCTGCGCCTCGCTGCGCGGCATTCCTTCGACCTTGCCTGCAACTGGAAGGTGGCGATGGAGGCCAACATGGAGGTCTACCATGTGCCCTTCATCCACCCCGAAACGGTCGCGCCGCTGGTGGATGCCAAGCGCAATGTGAACCACCTCTACCCGCACGGGCACGGAAGGATGCTCGCGCCCCCGCCGCGCGAGTTGCAGCGCGAATCGGTGCGCGCGATCGAGAGCGCGCCCAACTGGACCCGGATCGAGACCGTGGGCGAGCTGGGCCGCACCCACACCCAGAGCTACACGATCTTCCCCAACTGGGTCTCGCCGCTCAGCAATTACTTCGTGCCCCCGCTGATCTTCTGGCCGACCTCGCGCACCACCACCCGGCTCGAGCTCATCACCATGGCGCCCGACTGGGGTGACGGCGAGGCCCCCGACCTGTGGACCGTGCCCGACCCCGCCTCACCCAATGGCCGGGCGATGGCCAAGCTGATCCAGGAGGACACCCAGTTCGGCGAGGCGATCCAGCGCTCGATGGAAAGCCGCGGCTTCCAGAGCGTGCCGCTCTCCTATCAGGAATCGCGCATCTACTGGTTCCACCAGCACTGCGACCGGATGATCGGCCTCAATCGCGTTCCGCCCGAACTCAGGGTAGAGCAGGTTATCGGCGTGGAATGGGTCTCGCCCAACGATCCGCGCGTGGCGCTGATGGAGCAGGACCTCGCCGTGGCCGGTTAGGCGGCCTTCTTCGCGTCCAGCCAGTGCGCCGCGCGCACGCCGAAGGTGATGAGGAAGGGCACCAGCACCAGGCTCAGGAACACCTTGGCGAGCACCTGTCCGATCATCAGGTCGGTGATGTCGAACTCGCCGTAGAAGGCGAGGGTGATGAAGATCACCGAATCGACCGCTTGGCTGAGCGCCGAGGCGATCGCGCCGCGCACCATCAGGCCCAATGTGCTCTCGCCCTCTCCGCTGCCGCGCAGCCGGTCGAAAATCCAGATGTTGAGGAGCAGCGAGGTGATGTAGCTCGCCGGGCCTGCCATCCACACGCGCCAGGTCGAGGCGTGGACGCGCTCGAAGGCGGCGAGGTCATCGGGGCGGAAGGCGATCATTTCGGAGGAGGCGGGCAGCGCCAGCACCAGCTGCATCAGCAGCGCCGAGAGGCCCAGCGGCAGGAAGCCCCACCACACGATCCGCTTGGCCGCCTCGCGCCCGTAGAGCTGCGACAGCGTGCTCGAGATCACCACCAGCAGCAGGAAGGGGAAGATCCCGCTCTCGACCGCCAGCGACGTCGGCCACAGCTGCACCTGCTTGTAGGCGAGCACCCCCGCCAGCACCGTCATCCCGCCATAGAGCAGCGTGTAGACGAACATGCCGAGCGGCATCGAGACACCCGCGGGCGTGGTCGCGGCGAAAGGGGCGGCTGCCGGAGCGGCGGGAGGCGTCGTGTCCATCGCACGGGTGCTACCCAGCGTGCGCCCAAAAGAAAAGCGGCTGGGCGGCGTCTCTCCGCCGCTTTCCCGCAAGCTTGTGACAAGCGGCGCCGCATCCGGCTTGCAACTCTGCGCGCAAACTGCCACGCCCGCAGGTGCTGCGCGCAAGGTGGGGTGCCTCGGGCGCGCGGGGGATCGGGTCGAAATTCAAAGCATCAAGGAATAGCTGCTGCCGTGAACGGAAGTCTCACGTCCTCCCTGCTGAGCCTCGTCGGGGTCCTCGCGATCCTCGGCATCGCCTTCGCGCTGTCATCGGGGCGCCGCCATATCAACCTCAGGGTGGTGGGATCGGCCTTCGCGCTGCAGGCTGTCACCGCGCTGATCGTGCTGCGCACCGATGTCGGGGTGGCGGTCATCGCGGGGATTTCCTCGGGCGTCATCGCGCTGCTCGATTTCTCCAAGGTCGGGGTCGAGACGCTGTTCGGCCCGCTCGACAAGAACCCCTTTGCCGGGACCTTCGTGATCGCCGGGCTGCCGGTGATCGTGTTCTTCTCGGCGATCGTCTCGGTGCTCTATCACCTCGGCATCATGCAGAGGATCGTGCGCACGGTGGGCGGCGCGATCGGCTGGATCACCGGCGTCAGCCGGGTCGAGGCGCTGGCGGCGGCGGCCAATATCTTCCTCGGCCAGTCCGAAAGCCCGCTGGTGGTGCGGCCCTACCTTGCCGCATTGTCGCCTGCCGGGCTGTTCACCCTGATGACCGTGGGCATGGCAGGCACCGCAGGGACGATCCTTGCGATCTACGCCAGCTTCATCGGCGAAGACGCGCTGCCCTTCCTGCTGGCGTCGGCCTTCATGTCGGCGCCGGGCGGCATCCTGATGGCCAAGATCATCATGCCCGACGACCCGCTGAAGGGCATGGGCTATGACGGCTCGGTCGCGGCGGCGGCGGTGGCGCGGGCGCGCGGGCGCGCCAACACCCTCACCGAGGCGACCCGCGTGGTCATGTATGACGAGAACGGGCAGGAGGTCGAACTCCCCCAGGCGCGGATCAGCGCGGTCGGCCCGGCCTCGATCGTCGAGGGCGGCGGCAAGGCCGACGAGGTGAGCTCGGCGGAAACCTTCGAGGAAGGCCAGCGCCCCGCCAATATCATCGAGGCCGCCGCGCAGGGCACCCAGACCGGCGTCAAGCTGGCGGTTGCGGTCGGCGCGATGGTGATGGTGTTCGTCGGACTGGTGGCGCTGGCGAACGGGATGCTCGCGGGACTGGGCGGCGGGATCGTCAACCTCGCGGCCAATATCGGCGCGCCCCTCGATCCCGCGACGGCGGCATGGTTCCAGGGGCTGAGCTTCCAGAAGCTGCTCGGCTACGTCTTCGCGCCGGTGATGTTCCTGATCGGCATTTCCGACTGGCAGCAGGCACAGGTCGCGGGCGGGTTGTTCGGCACCAAGATCGTGCTCAACGAATTCGTCGCCTTCATCGATCTGGGCGCGATGCAAGCGGGCGAGCTGACCCAGCGCAGCCGCGCGATCCTCACCTTCGCGCTGTGCGGCTTTGCCAATTTCTCCTCGATCGCGATCCAGATGGCGGTGACCGGCGGGCTTGCCCCCGACCAGCGCCCGGTGATCGCGAAGCTGGGGTTGAAGGCGCTCGCCGCGGGGAGCCTTGCGAACCTGATGAGCGCGGTGCTCGCGAGCCTGTTTCTTCCTTACTGAACCCTTGGCAGGCTCGCCCGCGCGGGTGTAAGGGCGCGGGCATGATCAACATCGCTTCCGTCAGCCTCGCCCAGCCGCTCGAAACCATCGCCGATGAATTGGGGCGCAGCTTCGGCGAATACGGGTTCGCCGTGGTGCGCGACCACGGCATCCCGCAGGACCTGATCGACGCGGCCGAGCGGGTCTCGAAGGCCTTCTTTGCCCTCCCCGACGAGGTGAAGCGCGCCTACAAGATCGAGGGGCGCGGCGGCGCGCGCGGCTACACCCCGTTCGGCACCGAGAAGGCCAAGGACGCCGAGGTGTTCGACCTCAAGGAGTTCTGGCACGTTGGCCGCGATCTGCCCGAGGGCCACCCGCTCGCAGAATTCATGGACCCCAATGTCTGGCCGACCGAGGTCGAGGGATTCCGCGAGACAATGAGCGCGCTGTTCAGCGCCTTCGAGGTTGCCGGGGGCCGCGTGCTCGAGGCGATTGCGCTCCACCTCGGCCGCCCGCGGGATTTCTTCGCGGCGAGCGTGGCCGACGGCAATTCGGTGATGCGCCTGCTCCACTACCCGCCGCTCGCCGAGGGCGCGCTGGAAGGGGCGATCCGCGCGGCCGGGCACGAGGACATCAACACCATCACCCTGCTGCTGGGCGCCGAGGAAGCGGGTCTCGAATTGCTCGCCAAGGACGGCCAGTGGCACGCGGTCGACGTGCCCGCGGGCGCGCTGGTGATCAATGTCGGCGACATGCTCCAGCGCCAGACCAACGGCCGCTTGCGCTCGACCACCCACCGCGTGGTCAACCCGCGCGGAGAGGCGGCGCGGCGGGCGCGCTATTCCATGCCCTTCTTCCTGCATTTCCGGCCCGATTTCCTGATCGAGCCGCTGCCCGAATGCATCGATCCGGCCGCTGCGAATCCCCCCGAGCCGCCGATCACGGCGCATGATTACCTCTTGCAGCGCCTGCGCGAGATCAACCTCGCCTGACCGGGCAAAATCCGAAGCATTGATCGGTCTCGGGAAATTCCTCGCGGGCGTTGCTGCAATGCAACACCCGCGCACGGAACTCGCGCAAATCGGACAGTTTTGTGGCGTTCGCGCAGACTCGCAGTAAGGAAACGCCCTCAGGGGCAGGGCGTGTCATCAAGCTGTCATAGAACAGTCGCTTTGCCGCAAGCATCCGGGCCTAGGGCAGGCGCCGTTACCCGATTTTTTGCCACTCTCCACAGCTACAGGGGCCTCATCCATGAAGCTTAAGTATCTCCTTGCAGCGAGCGTCGTCAGCCTCGCCGCGACCACCATGATCGCAACCCCCGTCTTCGCGCAGGAAACCACCTCGTCGGTCCGCGGCGACGTCACCGACCAGAACGGCGCCCCGATCGCCGGCGCGACCGTGACCGTCACCCACGTTCCCTCGGGCACGTCCTCGGTGCAGACCACCGACGCCGAAGGCGGCTTCAACGCAGCCGGCCTGCGTCTGGGCGGCCCCTTCCTCGTCGAAGTGACGGCGCCCGGCTTTGAAACCGTCTCGCAGGAAATCGGCTTCCTGACCGCCGGCCAGGCGCAGCGCATCAGCGTCTCGCTGGTCGAGCAGGGCCAGACCATCGTCGTCACCGGCAACCGCGTGCGCTCGGCGATCACGCTCGGGACCGGTGCCGCCACCGTCCTGACCGCCCGCGACATCGCTGGCGTTGCCAACATCAACCGCGACATCCGCAACCTCGCCGCGCGCGATCCGCGCGTGACGCTCGATGCCACCAACAACAACGCGATCAGCATCGCGGGGCAGAACAACCGCTTCAACCGCTTCACCGTCGACGGCGTGGCCTTCGGCGACCCCTTCGGACTCGAATCGGGCGGCCTCGTCTCCTCGCGCGGCCCCGTGCCGCTTGACGCGATCGGCGAATTCTCGGTCGAAATCGCACCGGTGGACATCCAGCAGGGCTTCTTCCAGGGCGGCGCGATCAACACCCAGCTGAAGTCGGGCGGGAACGAATTCACCTTCCTGGGCTCGGCGTACTACCAGAACGACGATCTGCGCGGCTCGCGCGCGGACAACCTGCGCCGCGTCGGCGCGTTCGATTCGCAGGTCTACACCGCGCAGGTCACCGGCCCGATCATCAAGGACAAGCTGTTCTTCGCGGTCACCTACGAGCGTACCCGTGACACCGTCCCGGCCGACGTCGATCCCTCGCAGCTGAACATCACCCAGGCCGAGATCGACAACATCTCGAGCATCGCCCAGTCCGTCTACAACTACGACACGCTCGGCGTTGCCAGCGACATCGTCGAGAAGGACGACAAGCTGGTCACCAAGCTCGACTGGAACGTGGCTGACGGTCACCGTCTGACCGCCACCTACATCTGGAACGACAGCGCGCTGCTCGCGGGCCAGACCGGCACCGGCCAGATCACCGCCACCAACCCGACCTACAACCTGCTGTCGAACAACTACACGCAGGGCGCCACCAACCACTTCGGCATCATCCAGTCGAACAACCAGTGGTCGGACGCCTTCTCGACCCAGCTGCGCGTGTCTTACGCGGATTACCTGCGCAAGCAGGTGCCGCTCGGCGGGCGTGAATTCGGCCAGTTCCAGGTCTGCCTCGATCCGACCAACCCCACCACTGGCCTCGCCTCGCAGGGTTCGGGTCCGCTGATCTGCACGCCGTTCCAGCAGCGCATCCAGTTCGGTCCGGACATCAGCCGTCAGGCGAACGAGCTCGACAGCCAGTCGCTGGCGATCGAATTCGCCGCGACCCTGAAGGTCGACAACCACACCTTGAAGCTGATCGCCGAGCGTCGCCGTCAGGACGTGCGCAACCTCTTCGCCCAGCGCGTTTCGGGTGCGTTCTACTTCGACAGCCTCGCCGACTTCCAGGCGCGCCGTGCCAACGAACTGGACTACGCCGTGCCGCTGCGCGGCGGGATCGACACCGTCACTGCCGAATTCCAGAACAACAGCTGGACCTTCGGTCTGTCGGACACCATCGACCTGACCGACACGCTGACCGTGGTTGCGGGCGTGCGCTACGACCTGTTCGACACGCCGGATGCGCCGTTCTTCAACCAGTTCTTCCTCGAGCGCTACGGCTTCGCGAACAACGACACCCTCAACGGGCGTGACCTGTTCCAGCCGCGTTTCGGCGTGAACTGGCAGCCGACCGACCGCCTGCAGGTGCGTGGTTCGGCCGGTCTGTTCGGCGGCGGCAACCCGCTGGTGTGGATCTCGAACAGCTACTCGAACCCCGGTCCGACGCTCCAGCGCATCCGTCTGCGCCGCAACGCCGACGGGAGCTTCAGCTCGCCCGATCAGGCCGCCATCGGCCTGACCACCGCGCAGCTCCAGACCCTCGGCGCCGCGTCGCTGAACAACGTCTCGGGCGGCCCGGGCGTGCCCCAGGCGCTGATCGATGCCGTCCGTCAGGCCGGTTCGGCCCTCTCGCCGACCAACGCGATCGATCCGAACTTCGAGGTGCCCTCGCAGTGGCGCTTCTCAGGCTCGGTCGATTACGAAGCCAACCTCGGCCCGCTCGGCGATGGCTGGAACCTCGGCGTCGACGTGATCTATTCGAAGGTCAACAACGCGCTCGAGTGGACCGACCTGCGCACCACCCGCGTGGCGAACCCCGCCAACACCCTGCCCGATGGCCGTCCGCGCTACACCGTGCTGCCGGGGGCGAGCGGTGAGAACACCGACCTGCTGCTGACCAACACGAGCTACGGCGACAGCTGGAACATCACCGCGCGCTTCGACAAGCGCTGGGATGCCGGCTTCTTCCTCAACGGCTCGTACAGCTACCAGGACGTGTCGGACCAGAACCCGGGCACCTCGTCGGTGGCGCTGTCGAACTACCAGAACACCGCCTTCTCCGATCCGAACTTCGCGGCGCAGGGGATCTCGAACTACCAGCGTGACCACCAGTTCCGTCTGGGCGCCGGTTTCGACGGCGAGCTGTTCGGCGACAACAACACCCGCGTCGAGTTCTTCTACAACGTGCGTTCGGGCCAGCGTTACAGCTTCACCTTCAACGACCCGACCCCGGGCCGTTCGGCGGTGTTCGGCGGGGTCGAGCGTGGCAGCCGCGGCCTGTTCTACGTGCCGACCGTGACCAACATCACGGCCGACACGCGTGTTAGCTACGATACGCAGGCGACCTTCGAAGCGGTGCAGGCGCTCGTGCTGGGTTCGGAACTCAAGGAGTATCAGGGCCAGGTCGCGCCGAAGAACATCGGCAAGACCCCCTGGGTGCACAAGCTCGACCTGTCGTTCCGTCAGGAAGTGCCCTTCGTGCTCGGCGGCAAGCTGGAACTGATGGCCGACGTCGAGAACCTGCTGAACCTGATCGACAAGGATTGGGGCACGATCCAGCAGGTCGGCTTCCCCTACACCGCGTCGCTCGTCAACGTGACCTGCCTCTCGGCGGCCACGCCGAGCGGGGTGGCGCCCGGGACGCCCGGGGCCGGCACCGCGAACACCACGTCGGCCCAGCCCTGCGCGCAGTATCGCTACTCGAGCTTCCGCGCGCCGGTCGAAGCGACCAACATCAACGGCTCGCTGTGGGGCGTCCGCTTCGGGGTGCGCGTCCGCTTCTGATCCGCCCGCGGGTCAACCAAGCCAATCAGGAGGGCGGCCCGGCAACGGGCCGCCCTTTTGCTTTGGCAGCCCCTGTCAGCGAGGGGCGAGAGTGAGGAAGCAGGCGCCCCGCCTCGAGCATGATGACGTTTCGTTGAAACGCCATCATGCTCCAGGTTCCTGTTGTCGCGCGATTTCTGACAAAACCGGTTCCCACTTTTGTCATCGCGCTCCAGGGGCGGGGCGGCGGGGGACAGAGTGGCGCCCGTGCCGAGGGGTGCCGACGCTTGCGGGTTCAGCCCCCTGCGGCGGCGGAGTCCGCTGCGCCGTGGGCTTCGGCCTCCGCGATCAGCCTTGCTGCAAGCGCAGTGCAGGTCGCGGCGTCCTCACCCGTGACCAGCGCCCGTTCGAGCGCGGCGGCGGCGATGCCGAGGCCCGCTTCGCCGAACATCGCTGCGGTGCCGGCGAGCTTGTGCAGCATCCGCGCCAGATCGCCCGCACCCTCGCCTGCACCTTCGCCCGGCGCGCGCGCACCCGCCAGCGCGAGCGAGCCGTCGGCCAGCCCCGCCGCAACCGCCGCGACCGCTTCCATCCGCCGCGCCTGCCAGCGCGCCACCAGCCGCGGCGAGCGTGCCAGCGCCGAGGCGCGCGCCGCCGGATCGGCGATCCGCGCGGGGGCAGACGGGCCCTCGTCCCCCTCCTCTTCGGCGCCAATGCCCGGTGCCGCCCCGCCGGGCCCGGCCTCGACGATCCGCGTCGGCAGCCAGCGTTGCAGCGCGCGGGCGAGCTGGGCGAAGACCACCGGCTTGGCGAGGTGCCCCTGCATCCCTGCTGCCCGCGCGGCGGCGACATCCTCGGGATAGGCATTGGCGGTGAGCGCGATCACCGGCAGCAGTCCCGGCCCGATCCCCTCGGCGCGGATCGCGCGGGTCGCGGCGAGGCCGTCGCAATCGGGCATCTGCACGTCCATCAGCACCAGATCATAGGGCCGCGCGCGCATCACCGAATCGATCACCATCGCGATCGCCTCGTTCCCGTCATGCGCGACATCGACCTCCTGCCCGCAGCGTTCGAGCATCTCGGTCACCAGCAGGCGGTTGATGTCGTGATCCTCGACCAGCAGGATCCGCGACGGCGCGAGCCCTGCGCCCGGCCGGTCCTGCGCCGCCGCGCCCGGCCCCATGAGCGGGGTCGGGGGCTCGGCGAGCACCGGCGGCGCGGCGGGCGGGGCGAGGGTTGCGGGCAGCACCAGCGCAAAGCGCGAACCTTCGCCGGGCGTGCTCTCGACCTCGATCCGCCCGCCCAGCAGCGCGGCGAGCTGGCGGCTGATCGACAGGCCCAGCCCGGTGCCGCCATAGCGCCGCGCGGTGCTCGCTTCGCCTTGTGTGAAGGGGAGGAAGATCGACTCCAGCTGGAGCGGGCTGATCCCGATCCCGCTGTCGGCCACGGTCACGCGCACTTCGTGGCGGGTGATGCGGTAGCTGACGGCAATGGCGCCGGCCTCGGTGAACTTCACCGCATTGCCGATGAGGTTGAGCATGATCTGGCGCAAGCGCAGCCCGTCGGTCAGCACCCAGGGCGGGCGGCTTTCGGAATAGCGGCAATCGGACTCCCCGTCGCATTCGCAGGCGAGCGTCAGCGCCAGCCCCTTCCGCTCGGCGGCGGGGCGGTGGAGCGCTGCGCATTCGGCAAGGCTCGCGTGGAGATTGACCGGCGCACGATCGATCGCGAACTGCCCGCTCTCGATCTTGGAGAGGTCGAGCACGTCGTTCAGAAGCATCATCATCGATCGGCCCGATTGCACGATCAGCTCGGCAAAGCGGCGCTGGTCGGCCGCCAGCTCGCCCTGCAACATCAGTTCGGCAAAGCCCAGCACGCCGTTCATCGGCGTCCTGATCTCGTGGCTCATGTTGGCGAGGAATTCGGACTTGGCGCGGGCCGCGTTCTCGGCGTGGCGGCGGGCGCGGGTGAGCAGCAGTTCCAGCTCGACCCGCTCGGTCACGTCGCGCGCGGCGACCACCACCGCCTCGGGCGCGCCGGTGACCGGATCGCGCACCAGTACGCAGTCCGATTCGAGGAAAACGGGCGAGCCGTCCGGTGCGTCGGCAAAGCGCCGATAGGTCACGCGCTCACGCTCGCTCGTTCCGGCCAGCAGCCGCTCCATTGCTTCACCGGCGCGACCCTGCGCATCGGGGTGGAGCCGGGCCGAGGCATGGCGGCCGAGGAAGGTTTCGGGCGGCGTCCCCATCACCTCGGCCACCGAGGGCGAGGCGTAGGTGCACATCCCCGCCAGATCGAAGCGCAGGATCGCATCGGAGATGTTGTCGGCGAGCAGATCGACCTCGCGCTTGCCCGCCTCGAGCCGCGCCATCATCCGGTCGCGCCCGGCGAGGATCGCGGCGACGGGGAGGCCGGTGAGGAAGTTCGCCGCGACGAAGGCCTGCAGCAGGTGCAGCTCGGTCATTGCACCGCCAGTCGCTGCGATCGGGCCGTGGCCCGCGAAGGTCATCGCGCCGGCCACCACCGCCACCCCCGCGACATTGAGCGCGCTGCCGAGGCTGCCGAGCCGGAAGGCGTGGAGCAGCGTGACCGGCTGGATCAGGAACATCAGCGGATAATGGGTCTGGTTGAACACCAGATAGGCGCTCACCATGCCGCCTCCCAGCAGGGCGGCGCTCTCGAGCGCGCCGGCGGGGGCAGGGGCGAGGCGGCCGCGCAGCCGGTCGACCAGCAGCAGCACCGGCGGCACGATCAGCACCATCGCCATGCTGTCGGTCAGGAACCACACGAGGGCCCCGGCGCGCCAGCTGTCCCAGCTGCTGCCGAGCACGGGCATGATGAGCAGAGCCGAGACCAGCGGGCCGACCAGCGCTCCCGCCCACACGAAGCGCGCCAGATCGCCCAGCCGGGTCATGTCCGGCTCGCCGCGCTTGGCCACGCGGGTGAGCGCGAGGATGAGGACGACTTCGCCGATATTGGCGAGGCTGAAGACCAGCGCCACGGAATCGGGCAGCTGCACCACGGCATTGGCGGCGAGGCTGGCGGCGAAGCAGGCGGCGAGCAGCGGCAGCTCGCAGCTGAGGCGGGCGCGCAGCAGCATCGCCACGAGGCAGGCATTGGGCAGCCAGATCGGGCTCACCGTCTCGCCCGCGCGGGCCAGCGCGAGGCTGAGGCAGGCGATCACGAGATAGCCCGCCCCGCCGATCAACGCGGCGGCGAGGCTGCGGCGATCGGCAGGGCCGGCGGCGATGCCGGTGAGGCTCAGCCAGCGACGCAGTATCGCGTGAAGCGCCTCCGCCCGCGCGTGGGTTCCGCGCTCTGGGGTAGCCGAGGCGGGGCGGGTCGCGAAGCGGCGCACGGTGCCGGGGCTCAAGGCGGAGGCACTTGCAGTTGTTGCCGCGGATGACCCCGCGGCATAGGCGCTCGCGTGTGCGGCGTGCCCGTGCGCGCGTGCGGGAGACGTACCGCCAGCAGGCGCGCGCATCGGGGCCGCGTCCGGCGGGGCGCGGTCGTCATCGGCATCCGGCGGATCGCTGCCGCGGTGCCGCTCGTGATCCAGTCCGCGCTCGATCGTGCGCTCCATCGCCAATTGCTGCGCGGCTGTTATAAGCCTCGCATGCGCCTTGCGGGGACAATCGCATCCGGAATGGAGCTAAGGGCTAGGAGGGCATGGCGGACGAACAGACCTACAGCACGCAGAAGCGGCGGCTCCGCTGGCCGGTGGTGGCCGGGCTGGTGGTGCTGCATATCGCCGCGCTCTACGGCCTTGCGCGCGCCTTCGCGCCCGACATGACCGCCGCGGTCGAGCGCCAGGTGGTCGCCGCTTTCGACATTACCGCGCCCGAGCCCGCTCCGCCGCCCCCCGAAAATCGCTCCGAACCGGACGAGGGGGCGCAAGGCGCGCCGGGGCGCGAGGCGGTGGCGAAGCCCGTCGCAGCCGAGGTGCCGCAGCGGCGGTTGAAGGAGGATGTCGTCCTGCCGCGCGCCTCCTCGACCGGCACGGCGAGCAAATCGGGCGGGGCGGCCGCGGGCGAGGGCACGGGCGCGGCGGGCAGCGGCGCCGGCACCGGCTCAGGCAATGGCGGTAACGGGCGCGGCGGGGTGGCGGTCTCCAAGCCGGTGCACATCTCGGGCAAGATCGACAATGCGCGCGACTATCCCGTGCCCCCCGGCGGGCGCGAAGCGCGGCTGGGCACGCAGGTGATCGTGCGCGTCACCGTCACCCCTGAGGGCCGCGCGCGCGACTGCGCCATCGTCCGCCCGAGCCCCGACCCCGAGGCCGACCGCATCACCTGCCAACTGGTCGAAAGCCGCCTCGGCTTCCGCCCGGCGATGGATGCGAACGGCAATCCCGTCGCCGCGCCCTTCTACTGGCGCCAGAAGTGGTTCTGAGCCGCGCCCGGACGCGCCGGATCTGCGCCGAAAAATGACACTTGGCGGTGGCATCGCGCCGCGCGGCTGATATAGCCGGGCCAGCGCGAAGGGGGCTTTTCGAGACGTGTCGGCGATCCATCCGGTAATCCTGTGCGGCGGCAGCGGCACGCGGCTGTGGCCGGTCAGCCGCAAGGCCCGCCCCAAGCCCTTCCTGCCGCTGGTGAGCGAGGAGACGCTGTTCGAGCAGGCGGTGCGCCGGGTGGCGGGGGATGATCGCTTCGCCGCGCCGCTGGTGGTTGCGGGCGCGGACCATGCCGGTCTCATCACGGCCCAGCTCGGCCAGACGCCCGGCGCGCGGCTGGTGATCGAGCCGGCCGCGAAGAATACCGCCCCCGCCATCGCGCTCGCCGCCGCGCTGCTGCCCGAGGACGCGGTGATGCTGGTCTGCCCGAGCGACCACCACATCGCTGATCCCGCAGCCTTCCGCGCCGCCGCGCTCGCGGCTGCGGCACTGGCGCGCGAGGACTGGCTCGTCTCCTTCGGGATCGCCGCCGACCGCCCCGAGACCGGCTACGGCTACCTCAGACGCGGCGAGCCGCTTGCGGGGGGCTACGCCATCCGCCAGTTCGTCGAGAAGCCCGATCTCGAGCACGCGCAGGAATACCTCGCCAGCGGTGAGTATTCGTGGAACGGCGGGATCTTCGCCTTCCGCGCGGGACATCTGCTCGCCGAACTCGCCGCGCATCGCCCCGACATAGCGCGGCTGGTGGCCGAGGCGGTGGCGGGCGGAGTGGCCGAGGGCGCGCGCTTCCATCCCGCGTCCGAGCCTTTCGCCGCGATCGAAGGCGACTCCATCGACTACGCCGTGATGGAGAACACCGCCCGCGCCGCGATGGTCCCGGCCGACATGGGCTGGTCCGACATCGGCAACTGGGCCGCGCTCGCCGACGCGCTGGTGGGCGAGGCCGACGCGGCCGGCAATGTCGCGCGCGGGCGCGTCGACCTGTCGGGTTGCAGCGGGGTCTTCGCCACCACCGATTCCCTGCGCATCTCGGCCGTGGGCCTCGAGGGGGTGTGCATCATCGTCTCGGATGGCGAGGTGCTGGTCACCACGCGCGAGGGCGCGCAGGCGGTCGGCAAGCTGCCCGGGGCGGTGAACCAGTGACGGCGCGCCGGCTCCCGACGAAGCTGGTCGAGAAGGTGTGGGGCCGCGACGTGCTGCCTGCGCCTTTCGCCGCGCCCGAGGGTGTGCGGATCGGCGAGATCTGGTTCGAACCCCCGCCCGAAGTGCCGCAGGTGCTGGTCAAATATCTCTTCACCTCCGAGAAATTGTCGGTGCAAGTGCACCCCTCGGACGACACCGCGCTCCCCGGCGAGGCGGGCAAGGAGGAGTGCTGGCTGGTGCTCGACGCCGAGCCCGATGCGCGCCTCGCCATCGGGTTCGAGCGTGAGGTCACCCCCGAAGAGATCGCAGCCGCCGCGCAGGATGGCACCATCGAGGATCTGCTGACCTGGCACCCGGCCCGTTCCGGCGACCTGTTCTACCTCCCCGCAGGCACGGTTCACGCCATCGGCCCGGGTCTCGCGCTGGTCGAGGTGCAGCAGACCAGCGAGACCACCTTCCGCCTCTATGACTACGGCCGCCCGCGCGAGCTTCATCTGGAGCGGGCCCTCGCTGTCGCTTCGGGAGGCCCTTACGGGCCGGAGAACAAGCGTAGCATCGCCGCCGGGCAGGTGCTGGTCGACGGCCCGCACTTCCGGCTCGACCGGATCGCTGGCGCACCCGATGCAGCGACGCTGGCGGCCTATGAGGGCGCGCTGCTGGTGTTGCCGCTCGAGGGCGAGGTGGCCGCGCGCGATGGCGCGGCGCGGGCAGGGGCGGGGGAGTGCCTGGTGGCAGACGGGCTCGATGCCCTCGATTTCAGTGCAGCGAAGGTGACCTTGCTGACCCGCGCCGCAAGTTGACATAGTACAGACGGTGCAATTCCACCGCTGAAATTCGCTATTGAAAAACAAAGAGAATTTTTGCGAATCAGTCGCAGGAAGCGCTTTCCAACACGCGGCCCTGCCCTAGGCCCCGACCAGCAACCGCTCGATTTCTGTCATCCCGTAGGGCTTCCTCAGCACCGCCTCCGCGCCCAGCCGCTCGAACTGGCCCGCGCCTTCGGCATAGCCCGTCGCCAGCACGAAGCGCACGCCCGCCGCGCGCAGCGCGTCGGCGATGGGTTCCGAGCTCTCGCCGCCAAGGTTGAAGTCGATGATCGCGAAGTCCGGCGGATCATCCGCAATCGCTGCAAGCGCGCCGCCCACCGAGCTTTCCAGCCGCACTTCGGCAACGCCGAGGCGCTTCAGATTCTCCTCGGTGTCGAGCGCGATGATGATCGAGTCCTCCACCACCAGCACCCGCGCGGGCGCGTCGGGCGGCAGGCGGTCGGCGCGCATCGGATCGGGCTTGGGCACCGGCACGCCGCGACGCCCCGCATCGGGCGCGGCGAGGAAGCGTGCGGGGACGAGGAAGTCGGCCTCGACCCCGGCCAGGCGGTAGCGCACGTCGGCCTCGCCCTGCAGGTCGTGCGGGATCGAGCGGGTGATGATGGTCGAGCCGAAGCCGTGGCGCGTCGGCGCGGTCACCGGCGGGCCGCCGCTCTCGCGCCAGCGCAGCGCGAGATCGCCAAAGGCGGTGCGGGCGATGCTCACCTCGACGCGCCCGGCGCGCGCCGAGAGGCTGCCATACTTGGCCGAGTTCGTCGCCAGTTCGTGCACCACCAGCGCGAGGATGGTGTAGGCCTCGGGCGCGACCAGCACATCCTCGCCCGACAGGCGGAAGCGCGCGCGGTCCGACCCGCAATAGGGTGCAAGCTCCGCCTCGATCAGTCGGACGAGGCTCGCCGGGCCCCAGTTCTTTGCGGTGATGTTGTCATGCGCGGCGGCGAGCGCGGCGATGCGCCCGCCGACAATCGCGGCAAAGCCGGGCACTGAAAGCGCCTCGGCCTGCGACTGCGAGACCAGCGCGCGGATCAGCCCGAGGATGTTGCGCACGCGGTGGTTGAGTTCGGCGATCAGCAGGTCCTGCTGCTCGGCCGCGCGAGCGCGCTCGCGGGTGAGGTCCGCGCTCATGCGCAGGATCACCTCGATCAGCGTGCGGCGCAGGCGCGCGGCGATCTCGCATTCCTCGGGGCTCCACTCGGCCGAGCGCCCGCGCACCGTCTCCTGCCATGCCGCAAAGCTGGCGCGCGGCTGGAGCAGCTGTCCGGGCGCGGCGGCGGCCTTGGCCGGGTCGCCCGCCCAGGTCACCACCCGCTCGAGCGGGCGGCGCCACAGCACCAGCGAATCGCGCGTGCCGCGCGACAGCGGCAGCACCAGCGCGCCCGCCGCGCGGCCCGCGAAGGCGGCGGCGTCGGGGATCTGGTCGGCGAGCCGCGTGCTCGCATGGGTCGCCCCGCCCAGCGTTCCGGCGAGCAGGGGGGCGATGGCGCGGAATTCCGCCTCGCCCGGCGCTTCGCCGCTGGCGCGGTATTCGTTATCGGCGAAGAGCGAGATGCCGTCATGCGGGATCGTGCCGGTGAGCAGCTCCTCGATCATCGGCAGGCTGTCCGCCAGCGTCACCCCGCCCGCAAGGCGCAGCAGCAGCCGGTCATTGAGTTGCCGCGCCCGTTCGCGCAGCCCCTCGGCCTGCGCCACGAGGATGCGGTCGAGCATCAGCGAGAAGGTCTGGCTGAGCAGCTCGGCGACGGTGCGCAGCGAATAGGCCGGCAGGCGCGGTGTGCGGTGGTGGCACGAGATCATGCCCCACAACCGGTCATGGCGCACGATCGCGATCGCAAGGCTCGCGCCCACCCCCATGTTGCGCATGTAGGCAAGGTGCATCTTGGAATGCGCGCGCAGCATCGACATCGACATGTCGAGCGGCTCTTCCTCCTCGCTCAGGGCCGGGACGACCGGCACCGCGTCCGCCTCCATGTCGGCGATGATGCGGAAGCGGTTGCGGCGGAACAGCTCGCGCGCCTGCTGCGGGATGTCGGCGGCGGGGTAGCGCAGGCCGAGGAAGGGCTCGAGCGCCTCGTCGCGGTCCTCGGCGATCACCTCGCCGCTTTCGTCGGGGTGGAAGCGGTAGACCATGACGCGGTCGTAGCCGGTCATCTGCCGCACCAGCCGCGCGGCGGTGCCGGTGAGGTCGGCAAGGCTGGCAGCGGCTTCGAGCTGGGCGATGACGGGGACGATCATGCTGACATGGTCGGCGAAGTCGGTGCGCGCATGAGGCTCGAACTCGATCACCGAGAGCCCGCAGGACATGTGCACCGCGCAATCGAACAGCGCTCCGCTGCCGGTGAGGTCGAGGCCGAAGCGGCGGCCGAGCGTGTCGATGCCCGGCAGACCCGCCAGCGCCGCACGGATCGCCTCGAGCGCTTGCGGAGCGAGGATCTCGGCAAGCGGCGTACCGGTCGGGGGGAGGACGGCAAGGCCCAGCATTTCGGCGAGATTGGCCGAGACGTGGACGGTGCGCCCGGCTGCGTCGGCGGCGATCAGCCCGCCGAAGCTCTGGATCGCGGCGATGTGGTGGATCGCCTCGCGGTCGCACTCTGTAAGCGCGTCGGGGCGCTGGTGGAGGTTCATGCGGGGACGCTTTCGGGGGCTTCAGCCACACCTAGGAAGTGCGCGAAGACCGCCTCGGCCGCATGGGTCGCGCCCTCGGCTTCGGCGGCGGCGGCGGGGCGCTCGATCCGGGCGCGCAAGTCCTGCCAGAAGGCCATCGCGCGATCGTCGCCGAGGAAGGCGGTCGGCCAGGCGCCGCTGCCGATCCGCGCGACCTGCTTGGCGATCGCCTTGTTGCCGAGCGCCGATCCTGCCAGCACCCAGGCAATGCCGAGCGCGGCGCCCGGCCCGGGGCGGCCGATGGTGAACAGCTGCGCGGGCGGCGGCACCGCAAGCCCGAGCTGTCCCAGATCCTGCGCGATCAGCCCGGTCTGCGGCGGCGGGACCAGCCCTGCCGGGGCGTGGGCGGCCAGCCAGCTTTCGAGCGGCGCGCGGGCGGCGTGCTGGAGGCTGAGGAAACGGGCGTAGTCGTCACGGGTCTGCCATCCGCTCGCCGCCTGCATCGCGTGGTCGAGGAGGTCATGCGCGGCCATGGTCGCGGCGCGCAGATGGGTGCGCAGGCTTTCGCCCGGCGCTGCGCCTGCTGTGGTGGCCCTCGCCATAACCCGTCCTTCCCGCCCGAATCGGCCCTGAGACCGACTTGCCGCATCATCAGGGATCCCGGCCCGAGTGTAAGGCAAACTAGGCTAACGCCCATGTCAAATGTTTATGACACAGGTGGAGGGGAGTCGCAATCGCGAACGGGTAGGGAATTGCCCGTAATTCAGGGGGCGAGCAGCCGCCCGCCTTCTTTCTTCACCGCCGCTTCGAGCGGGCCTCTCATCACCGAGAACAAGAGCGGCAGGTCCATCTCGATCACCACGTCGTGCTCGCGCACCTCGACCCCGCCGGGGATGGTCTGGCCCATGACGACCGCGGTGATGCTCATGCGGTCTTCCGACGGCCAGTCGGTGGTGACCTTGGCGAGGCCGGGGGGAAAGAACCCGCCGATCTCGCCTGCGTGCTTGTGCATGCGGGCGCGCACTTCGGCCTTGGTGAGGTCGTGGGGGAGCGTGACGCGCATCGCCTAGCGCTCCTGCTTGGCGGGGATCGCCGAGAAGTCGGGGAGCGGCACGCCGGTATCGGGCATCGCATCTTCGAGCGCCTCGGCCCCGCCATAGCGGTATTCGAGATAGCGGCTCTTGATCGCGAGATCGTCAAGCGCGCCTTCGGCCAGCCGCCGCGTTACCCGGTCGACCTCGCCCGAAAGCTTGGTCAGGCTGTCGGTCAGGCGCTGGTCGGCGGTCTTGCCGGCATATTCCTCGCCGCGCAGGTGCTGGGGGATCTTGCGGTAGTTGTCGATCGTCTCGGGGATGTATTCGCCCACCAGCTCGCGCACTTCGGCCATCGCGGGCTCGTTGTCGCCGAGGCCTTTGAGTTGCAGCCCGAGTGCATCGAGCTGCACGCCGAGCTGGTCGACCAGCGCCTGCGCGGGCGGGGGCAGCGCGGGGCGCTGGGCTTCGAGCCACAGTTCGGTGCGCGCGACCATCTGGTGCGGGTTGCCCTGCTTCAACTCCTCGCGCTTCGGGGTCTTCACTTTCCCGGTCACCGCGAACATGGCGAAAACGAAGGCGGTGAGCGCGACGACGGTCATCACCCCCCAGAAGCCGATCCCGCCGATGATCGCGCCGGTGATCCCGGCCCCGACATAGAGCGCGAGCAGCGCCAGCGCGATGTTGCGCACCTTCTTCAGCAGCGCCTTGGTCTTCACCTCGGCCGAGGCCTTGCCGATGCTGCTCCCGCGCGGTGCCGGGCGGTGCGTCCCGCCCTCGCGCTGGGTCGCCAGAGATCGTCTGGCGCTTTGCATCTGCTGTTCGGGCGTTTCGTAGACCATCAGGCTCCCGATCTACTTGTCCAGCGCCAGCAGCGAGGGCGTCTGCGAGGCGACCTTGGCCTGGGCCTGCGCCTGACCCTCGGCGCGGGCGATATAGCCCTTCGACTTCTCGACTTCGCTGGTCAGCACGGTCACGGTCTGCTTCATCGATTCCAGAGCGCGGACCTTGAAATTGTCGACCTCGTCCATCGTGTCGTAGATGTTCTGGAAGGCGCGCTGGAGGGTTTCGAGCGGGATGGTCGAAGAGGCCGCCTGCTCGTGGATCTGCGCGGTCTGTTCGCGCAGCAGCGCGCTGGTCGAATCGATGATGTCGCTGGTGGTCTTGTTGAGCGCCGTGATCTGGCCGAGCACCAGCCGCTGGTTGGTCATCGCCTGCGCCACGGTCACCGCGGTGCGCAGCGCGCCCACGGTGGTGGTGCTGGCGCGGTCGACGCCCTTCACCAGCTCGACATTGTTCTTCTTGACCAGATCGAGCGCCAGATAGCCCTGCACGCTCACCGCCATCTGGGTCAGCAGGTCCTGCGTGCGCTGGCGGACATAGAACAGCGCGGATTCACGCAGCGCCTTGGCCTTGGCGGGGTCGGAGCTGTCGAGTTCCAACGCTTTGGCCTCGAGCCGCGCGTCGAGCGTCTTGGCGATGTGGATCATCTGCTCCAACTCGCCCATCGCTGCCCACAGCTTCTGGCGCTCGGTATCGATCGCGGCGTTGTCGAGGTGCAGCTCCTTCTTGCCGCTTTCGAGCCGCTGCAGGATCGAGGCGATGTGCCCCTGCGCGCTGGTGTAGCTGTCGAAGTAGTTCTTGATCTTGTTGCCGAAAGGAATGATCCCGAGGATCTTGCGCGGGCCCGAAAGCTTGCCCTGCCGGCCCGGATCGAGATCCTCGACCGTGCGGCGCAGTTCGGCGAGGTCCTTGCCGACCGTCCCGTCCCCGTCCATCGCGCGCACCGGGCGGTCGAGGAAGCGGTTCGACATCGCCGCTGCGGCGCGGATCTGTTCCTGCCCCATGCGGGTGATCTGGTCGACCTTCTCGCCGAAGGCCGGGGAATTGGCATCGACCTGCACCAGCTCGTCGACGAAGGCGTCGACCTTGGTGTCGAGCTTGGACTTCTGCTCGGTGGTGACCGGGACGAGCCCCACCGCCTGCTCGGGCGCGACCTGCGGCACCGGATCGGGCGGCGTCAGGGTGAACGGGGTTGCGGTTGCCGTTGTGGTCTCGGTGCTCATGCCTGCTCTCGTGCTCCCTGTAGCCCTGCCCCGGGCGGGCCGCTTCCCACTGTATTAGTAATCTAAGACACGCCTTTCAAGCGTGGCCGCGCATCGTAAGCCGGAAAGGGGCCCCGCGTCCACCGCGCCCGCAGCGGGGTTGGCAGCGAGCGGAAGGGCGGGCTATCGTTGCCGGACCCCGCGAACTGACAAAGGCTTAGCGCATGAACGAGACCACCGGCCCCGCCGGTCCCAGCAGCGCGCTCGCCGAGCTGCGCAAGTGGTGGATCGTCCATGTCAGCGGCGCGGTCGATCAGGCCGAAGTGACCGAGCGCCGCCGCGAGGACAGCCGCATGTCCGAGCACTACCTGTTCATGACCGCGATGAGCGGCGGGATCGCGGTGCTCGGCCTGCTGCTGTCCTCGCCCGCCGTGGTGATCGGGGCGATGCTGCTCTCGCCGCTGATGGGGCCGATCATGGGGCTGGGCTTCGCGCTCGCGATCGGCGACTGGCCTTGGCTCAAGGCGGCGCTGCGCACCCTGCTGCTGGGCAGCGCGATGGCGGTGCTGCTGTGCGCCTGCCTCGTGTTCCTGTCGCCGATCCAGGGCATCACCTCCGAGATCGCCGCGCGCACCCGGCCCAATCTGTTCGACCTCTTCGTAGCGCTGTTCTCGGCGCTGGCCGGAGCCTACGCGATGATCCGCGGCAAGGAAGGCGCTATCGTCGGCGTCGCCATCGCCACCGCGCTGATGCCGCCGCTGGCGGTGGTGGGCTACGGGCTTGCGACCTGGAACTGGACGGTGTTCTCGGGCGCGCTGCTCTTGTTCGTCACCAACTTCATCACCATCGCGCTGACCGCCTTCGGCATGGCGCGGCTCTACGGCTTCCGCGCGAACCTCTCGCGCGGGCAATCGCGGGTGCAGAGCCTGATGGTGCTCGCTGTGCTGCTGGCGCTGGCCGTGCCGCTGGGCTTCGCGCTCCAGCGGATCGCGTGGGAGGCGAACGCGCAGCGCATCGTGCGCAGCGAGATCCGCGCGCAGTTCGATGCGGGCTCGAAGCTCGATACGCTGACTCTGGATTTCGCCGCCGCGCCGGTCGGGATCGAAGCGGTGGTCTTCACCCCCGTCCTGCGGCCCGAGGCCGAGGCGGGGCTCGCCCGCGCGCTGGCCGAGCGGCTGGGCGAGGAGGTGCGGCTCGACCTCGTGCAATACGAGGTCGGCACCGCTGCCACCGCCGCCGAGCGCGCGCAGCTTTCCGCCGCGCGCGAGCAGGGCGAGCGGGCGGCCTCCACCCGGGCGCAGGCGCTGGCGGTGAGGCTGGCGCTGGCGGCGGGGGTCCCCGAGAGCGACGTGCTGATCGACGAGCCCCGCCGCCGGGCGCTGGTGCGCGCGCGGCCGCTCGCAGGGGCCAGCCTTGCGACCTACCGCGCGCTCGAGACGCGGATCGCGGCCTCCGAGCCCGACTGGCGGATCGAGCTCGAGCCCCCGCCCGCTGCGCTCGCCATGACGATCCCGGCAGGGGACCACGGCGCGGCGGCGCTGGCGCTGGTGCAATGGGCCGCGCAGCGCTCGGGACGGGGGGTGGTGCTGACCGGCCCGGCGGGCGAGGCTGAAGCGGCCGCCGAGGTCTTGCGCGAGGGCGGGATTGCGGTGCAAATACAGGGCGGCAGCGCCCCTCTGCGGGCGGGCTGGGCGCAGGAGGGGGAATGACGATGCCGAAGAGACCCGCGATGCTGTCGTTCCTCGCCGCGCTGCTGCTGGCCGCCTCTCCCGCGCAGGCCCAGACCGGCCCCGAGGCGCGCGCCTTTGCCGCCGACGCCCTGCCCAAGATCCGCGCCGCCTTCCCCGATGCCGAGGTCGCGCAGGAGCCGGGCGAGCCGCTCCAGATCAACATCACCCGCAAGGGCGAGACCGAACCGGCGGTGATGAACCTCCACCGCGTGTTCGGCTTCTGCCAGAACGTGCCCAAAACCGACTGCGAGGCGGAAACCGCGCGGCTGATCGCCATTCTGGCCAAGGCCTCCGTCAACCCCGAGGGCGAGGCGGCCAATCTGCGCCTCATCGTGCGCGACGCGGAGTATTGGAACTTCGTCCTGGGCTCCAAGCTCGACCCGCTGCCCCCGCACCGCCAGATCGGCGAGGATCTCTTCGCGATCCTCGTCTTCGACAGCCCCGAGGCGATCGCGCTCGCGCCCGCCGACCGTATCGCCGAACTGGGCCTCTCGCCCGAGAACGCGTGGCTTTTCGCCGAGCGCCAGACGGCCCGGATCCTTCCCGGCCTGCCCGAAACCGGCGCGCGGATCGAAGGGCTCGTGGTGTTTCAGGGAGACGAATACACCAGCTCGATGATGGCCTATCCCGAACGCTGGGCGGCGATCGCCGAGGCCACCGGGCCCGATCTGGCGGTGATCGCCAATTCCGACCAGTTCGTCTTCGCCGCAATGGTGCCCGATGGGGCCGAGCTGGAGCGCTATCGCGACCTCGCCGAGGACCAGTGCAAGCTCGCCCCGCGCTGCATCTCGCCCAATGTCTACCGCTGGCGCGAAGGCCGCTGGGTGATCGCGCGCTGAGGGGCGGGGGCGCACCGCCGCCCCGAAACCGGCCACAAGTCGTCCCGAAACCGGCGTCCGCGCGGAACCATCGCCACCGGATCGCACTACGCCCCTCGCAGCAAGTGAGGAGTGCGATCATGGACGATGCGCGGGTGTGGGAATTCGAGCGGAGCCTGTGGACCGGAGGTCCCGAGACCTACGAGGCGCTGATCGATGACCAGTGTCTGATGGTCCTGCCCGCTGTGCCCTATGTCTACACCGGTCGGCAGGCGATCGAAGCGGTCGCGGACACGCCGCGCTGGTCCGAGGTCGCCTTCAGCGAAGAGCTGGTGGTGCGACCCGAGGAAGGCCTGATCGTCCTCGCCTACAAGGCCGAGGCCCGGCGTGAGGGACAGACCTATGTCGCCTTCTGCACCAGCACCCTGCGCCGGCTCGCCCATGACGATTGGCGGGTGGTGCAGCACCAGCAGACAGTGCCGCTCGCCGCTTCCTGACACCCACGTCTTCGAGGAGATTGCCTGATGGCCACCGTCCCGCCGACCGATCCCGACACCGTCGAGCCGGTCGCCCCGCCCGAGGAAACGCCGCCGCAGCCCGCCGAGCCTTTCCCGTCTGCGCCGCCCGAAACCGAGCCGACCCCGCCCGACATCGACGAGCCGGGACGCGGGCCCGACGAGGCTCCGCCCGAAGACCTCTAGGCCGCCAGGTCGATCGGCACGATCTCGCCCGCGAGATAGAGCTTCTTCGCCTTGGCGCGGCTGAGCTTGCCCGACGACGTGCGCGGCAGGGTGCGCGGCGGGACGAGTTCGACGATGCAGCTCATGCCGGTGACTGAGCGCACCTTGTCGGCGATCTGGTCGCGCAGCTTCACGCGCTCTTCGGGGTCGGAGACCTTGCAGTGCACCAGCACCGCGGGCGCTTCCTCGCCGTTCTCCATCTCGATCGAGAAGGCCGCGATGTCGCCGTGGTTGAAGCCGGGGAGCTGTTCCACCGCCCACTCGATATCCTGCGGCCAGTGGTTCTTGCCGTTGATGATGATCATGTCCTTCGCCCGGCCGACGATGAACAGATAGCCCTTGGCGGTGTAGCCCATGTCCCCGGTGTCGAGCCAGCCGTCGACGAGGCAGTCGTTGGTCGCTTCCTCGTTGCGGAAATAGGAGTGCATTACGGAAGGCCCGCGGCACCACACCTTGCCGATCTGGTGATCGGCGCGGTGCTTGCCGTCCTCGCCGCGGATCGCGACGTCCATGTCGGGCAGCGGCTTGCCGCAATTGACGATCGCGCGGTAGCGGGCAGGACGGGAAAGATCACGAGGCGCGCCCGAGAGGCGCTCTTCCTCGACCAGCTCGACCCGGATGCCCTCGCCCGGCGGCATCACCGTCACCGCCAGCACTGCCTCGGCAAGGCCGTAGGAGGGGGTGAAGCTCGAGGCCTTGAAGCCCGCTTCGGCAAAGGCGTTGACGAAGTTCTGCATCACGTCCGGGCGGATCATGTCCGCGCCATTGCCCGCGATGCGCCAGCGCGACAGGTCGAAGCGCTCGGAGACGTGGCTCTGGCTCGAGATGCGGCGCGCGCAGATGTCGTAGCCGAAGGTCGGCGAATAGGAGAGCGTGTTGCCCGGATTGCGGCTGATCATGTCGAGCCAAGCGAGAGGCCGGCGTGCGAAGGCATCGGGCTTGAGGTAATCGCCCGAGACCTGGTTGGCGATCAGCGACAAGAGGCAGCCGACCAGCCCCATGTCGTGATACCACGGCAGCCAGCTGACGCAGCGGTCATTCTCGCCGAGGTTCATGGTGGTCGCGTGACCATAGAGGTTGTGCAGCAGCGCGCGGTGGGTGACCGCGACGCCGGTCGGGAAGCGGGTCGAGCCGGAGGAATATTGCAGGTAGCAGATATCGTCCGGCGAGGCTTCGGGCAGGTCGCAATCGGGGGCGGGGCGCTGGCTGAAATCCTGCCAGCTGGTCGCCGGGCACCCTTGCTTGGCGGCTGCCGCCTCGGCCATCTCGGCGATCTCGCCGGGATAGATGAGGATCTTGGGGTCGCTGCTCATCAGCTGGATCGCCAGCTGGTCGATATAATTGTCCTTGCCGCCGAAGGTGGTCGGCAGCGGCAGCGGCACGGGCCATGCGCCGGCATAGACGCAGGCGCAGAACAGCGCAGCGAAATCGGGGCCGGTCTCGGCGATCAGCGCGACGCGGTCTTCCTTGCCGATCCCCGCCGCAATCAGCCGCCGCGCCATCACCAGCGCATCCTCGCGCATTTCGGAATAGGGATAGACCCGCGCGAGTTCGCCGCGCATGTCGTGGAAATTGAGCCCCTTCAGGCTCCGCGCGGCATAGTTGATCGCTTCGTTGAAGGTTGCAAATTGCGCACGGATTCGCGGCAGGTCGCAGTCATTCGGCGTCGGCGTCAGGGCGGCGTCGGTCATAATTTTCAGCGATACCCGTCATTTGCGGCGCGATACATGGTATGCTCCCGTTCGCGCTCTGGCATAACCTGCGTGTCCCCAACAAAGCTGGCGGCGTCCGAGGTTGCGCATTTGATAAGGAAAGTGGCACGAATAAGGCGAAATGGTTTCAGGTAAAGCGAATTCGTCATCCTCCGGTCGCACGGCCGGGGAGGATCGCCGCTCCGGCGGGCGGCGCGAGAAGCGGGCGAAACCCCCGCTGACCGAGACGAAGCTGCGCGATCTGGCGCTGCATTACGCCGCCCGCTTCGCCTCCACCGGCGCGCGGCTCGAGGGCTATCTGGTGCGCAAGATCAGGGAGCGGGGGCTGGCCGAGGATGCGGACGGGCGGACGGTCGAGGTTGATATTCCTGCACTCGTCGCCCGCCTCGTGGAGCTCGGCTATGTCGATGACGATGCCTACGCCCGGATGCGCGCCCGCGATCTCGGCGCGCGCGGCTATGGCGCGCGGCGGGTGGAGGAGACGCTGCGCCACGCGGGGGTGGGCGAGCGGATCAGGCAGGCCCACGCCCCCGGCGAGGCCGCGGGCCGCCGCGCGGCGGCGCTGATGGCGCGCAAGAAACGGCTCGGCCCGTTCGGGGGCGATGCCGAGGGCCTCGATCCGCTCGCGCGGCGCAAGGCGCACGAAAAAGCCGTTGCAGCAATGCTGCGCGCAGGCCACCAGTACGAGCATGTGAAGGCGGTCCTCGCCGCGCGCGATCCGGACGCGGTCGAGGAATGGATCGCCGAGGCGCAAGAGGCCGAAGGGACGGACGAGCAATGGTAAGGCATATTCTGGCAGGCGCGGCGCTTGCTCTGGCACTGGTCGCGTGCTCCCCCGGCACGGGCGCGACCGCGAGCGCGCAGGCCCCGGCGTCGGCCGAGGCGGCGCGCCACCCGGTCTCGGGCCTCAAGGTCATCGACCTCGTCGTCGATCGCGGCGGCAAGCCGCTGAAGTTCAAGGTCGAGCTCGCCGATACCCCCGAGGCGCAGGCCAAAGGCCTGATGTTCCGCACCGAACTCGGCGATTTCGAGGGGATGATCTTCCCCTCCGAAGTCCCCGAGGCGCGTGCCTTCTGGATGAAGAACACGCCGATCAGTCTCGACATCATCTTCATCGGGATGGACGGCCGGGTGCAGAACATCGCGGCGAACACTACGCCCTATTCGCTCGATTCGGTGAAGTCCGACGGGGTCGCCAGCGCGGTGCTGGAACTGCGCGCGGGCCGCGCCAAGGCGCTGGGGATCGTGCCGGGGGATAAGGTAAGTTATTGAGCGGCATTTTGTTTGCGTGCCTGCCTCCGCAGGCACGTCCTCGGCGCTGTTTCAAGCCCTTCGGGCTTGAGCGCCTGCGGCTCGCGCCGTGCGCTCGCGGTCGCTGCGCGACCGATATCAGCACATCTGTCCGAGAGTCGCGGCTCCTCGGCCCGCCAACGGACGGGCCGCAAGGCCGAACGGCCGCCCGCAGGTGCCCGGAGCGGAGCGGAGGAACAGCGCCGAGGACGTGACCGCGGAGGCGGTCACGCAAACTAAGACTCTCACTTGGCGCAACCGACCGAATCCGCTAGGCGCAGCCCTCATGGGAATCCTGATGAAGATCTTCACCTGGTGGGACGGTGCCACCATCGGCACGCACCTGTGGGCCAGCCGCGCCAAGGGCGAACACGTCGGCACCGACGCGGCGGGCAACAAGTATTACCGTGCCCGCCCCAAGGCGGCGGCCGCCAATGACGGCTCCTACACCAGCCGCGAAAAGCGCTGGGTGATCTACAACGGCGCCAATGACGCCAGCCGCGTGCCCTCGGAATGGCACGGCTGGCTCCACGGCACCTATGACGAAGTGCCCGAAAGCCATCTCCCCCCGCCGCGCGTGTGGGAGGCCGATTACACCCCCAACGCCACCGGCACGGCGGCCGCCTATCGCCCGCAGGGCGCGCTCGAGCGCGGCGGCGTGCGGGCCCGCGCGGTCGGCGATTACGAGGCGTGGACCCCGGGCAGCGCGGACAGCTGAGGCGCACGCGCGTGCGGCCCTTCCGCCTTGCCGCTCCGCTGGCCTGCGCATTGACGCTTGCCGCTTGCGACTACTTCGCCCCGTCCTCGGGCGAAGCGGTGCGGGTCTCGCTCGACGATTCCGCCACCCCTGCCCCGGCTGCCAGCGCCACTGCCGCCGCGCCCGCCAATGACTACGGCGCCACCCCGATGAACGAGCGCGTCGCGGTGCTCGGCCTGCTCAACAAGCGCAACAACGTCTCCGAAGAGCTCAAGCTCAAGCCCGGCGAAAGCCGCGAGATCGGCCCCGTGATCGTCCGCGTCTCGGCCTGCGAGCGCACCGCGCCGTGGGAGCTGCCGCAGCAGACCGGCGCCTTCGTCCAGGTCGACATCCGCGAGCGCGACCAGGCCCAGCACACCCGCGTCTTCTCGGGCTGGATGTTCCTCGAAAGCCCGAGCCTCAACGTCGTCGAGCACCCGGTCTACGATGTCTGGGTCAAGGACTGCACGATGCGCTTCCCGGGCGAGGAGGGGCCGGCATCACCCAAGGAAGGCGCCAAGGACGCGCCCGCCAAGCCGGCCGCCACGCCCTCGGCAGCGCCCGCTGTTGCGCCCACGCCCGCCGGATAAAGCACCCCCGAGGCGAACTGCCGCCAGGCCTCGCCCAGCCCCATCGCCGGCTCGCCCTGCGCCGCCTCGACCAGCCGCCGATACTGGGCTTGCGCCAGCTCGCGCGCGCCCATCGAGCGCAGGTGTTCGGTCATGAACTGGCAGTCGAGCAGCGCGAACCCCGCCCGCCGCATCAGCGCCACCAGCCAGGCGAGCGCGACCTTGCTCGCATCGGGCACCCGGCTGAACATCGATTCGCCGCAGAACACCCGCGCGAAGTTCACCCCGTAGAGCCCGCCGACCAGCTCCGGCCAGCCCTCCTCGCCCACCTGCCAGCACTCGACCGAATGGGCGTGGCCGGCGCGGTGGAGGCCGAGATAGGACTGGATGATGCGCTCCGAAATCCACGTTTCGGGATGATCGGGGCGCGGCTCGGCGCAGGCGCGGATCACCTGCTCGAAGGCGCGGTCGACCGTCACCGTAAAGCGATCCGCGCGGATCACCTTCTTCAGCGACTTCGACAGATGCAGCTCCTCGAGCGGAATGATCGCCCGCTCGCGCGGCTCGACCCAGAAGACTTCCGGATCGTCACGCCGGTCCGCCATCGGGAAAATCCCGCTGCGATAGGCGAGCAACAGGGTCTCGACCGGGATCGGAGGGCGGTTAGGCGCGTGCATGCGCCTGTTTACATACAGGGGCATGGGCTGCGTGGCAAAGAGGATTGCCTAACTTTCGTTGCAGCGCTAAGGGCCGCCCCTCAGCGAGTGCAGGGGTGTAGCTCAGCTGGTAGAGCATCGGTCTCCAAAACCGAGGGCCACGGGTTCGAATCCTGTCACCCCTGCCATTTCTTGTGTTTCGAACCCGCCTCCGCGGGTTCGTCCTCGCGGCGGTTCCTCACTTCGCTACGCTTCGTTCGGGCCGCTGCGGCTCGGCCGCTTGGCCTCGCGGCCCTGCGGGCCGTTCTTGTGTTTCGAACCCGCCTCCGCCGCTTCGTCCTCCCGGCTGTTCCTTCGTTTCGCTTCGCTTCACTCCGGGCCGCTGCGGGCGCGCGTTCGCGCTTGCGGTGCCTTCGGCACCGATTCTCGCGCCTTGCCGTTTAGGGGGCGTTGGGCATTTCACCGCCTCGTCCGTTCATCCTGTCGCAAGCCGAAGCGTGTATTCCTGTCGACGAGTTGAAGTCGCCCAACGCACAACAGGAGACCAAGGATGAGCGCCTACACCTTCCATTCCTCGCGTCCCGACCACTGGGTCAGCCCGCGGCCGACCCGCGACCGGGCGCGGCTGCGGGCGATCCATGGTCCGCTCCAGCCGCTCGAAGCGCCCGGCGGCTGGCTCTCGCGTCTGCTCGCGCGCCGCTGAGCCGGGCGACGGGGGCCGCGCCTTTCCGGCCCCAAGCGATCTTGCATTTGCGCGGCGCTCCGCGTAAGGCCCCAATCGTCTCACCGACATCGGCAAAATCTCCAGCCCCTCCGGCGACCTTGTCCCGGGCGGCGCGGAGCCCTACCTGAAAGCCGGCCGGACGAGACACGGCGCCATTACGCGAAGGAACAGGCTGGCATGGCCGACAAGATGATCGCTCCCAAGGACGGGGCAGAACCGAAGAAGCCCAGGACCTCGCCCGGCGAGTTCTTCAACCAGGTGCGCGCCGAGACGAACAAGATCGTCTGGCCGAGCCGCGAAGAAACCGTGCGCACCGCGATCTTCGTGTTCATCTTCATGCTGATGCTGTCGGTCTTCTTCCTCGGCATCGACACCGTGTTCGGCCTGATCGTCAACGCGCTGATCGGCCTGCTCAAGTAAGCGCCCGCACTCCCGCTAGATTCCCATTTCCCAAGGACGCTCCATGGCCCGCTGGTACATCATTCACGCCTATTCCGGTTTCGAGAACAAGGTCCGCGACGCGATCATCGCCGAAGCCGAACGCCTCGGCCTGTCGGAAGGCGTCGAGGAAGTGCAGGTCCCGACCGAGACCGTGACCGAGATCAAGCGCGGCAAGAAGGTCCAGGTCGAACGCAAGTTCATGCCCGGCTACGTGCTCGCCAAGCTGAACATGACCGACGACATCTACCACCTCGTCAAGAATACCCCCAAGGTGACCGGCTTCCTCGGCTCGGGCAACAAGCCGCAGGCGATCTCCGAGAAGGAAGCCTCGCGCTATTTCGGCGGGGTGGAAGAAGCCAAGGCCGCACCCAAGCGCGACATCAGCGTCGATTACGAGATCGGCGATTCGGTCAAGGTCAACGCCGGGCCCTTCGCGAGCTTCAACGGGATCGTGGAAGAGCTCGATTTCGACAAGCAGAAGGTCAAGGTCAGCGTCTCGATCTTCGGCCGCGCCACTCCGGTGGAGCTTGGGTTCGAGGAAGTTGAACTGGTGAAGTGAAGATTTGGGTGGTTGCCTAGCGGTAGCTGCCCATCTCGATCTTCAGCCACACGGGCTCCGCGCCGAAGCTGAAGCCGTAGTCGATCTGGTCGCCGTTCCAGCGGCGGCGCATCACCCATTGGCCCTCCACGAAGGTGCCTTCCTGCGCCTCGATCACCTGCGCGCTCTCGCCCTTGGCGGGGGCGGCCAGCGTAAGGCGCAGGCGCACGTTCTGGCCGCCCACCAGAAACGTGTCGGCATCGAGCTGCGCCACGACCAGCCCGCCGGTGAGCTTGTCGGCCAAGGGGTGCGGGTCGCGCGCGATCCATGTCCAGTCGTCCTCGCCGAAGGCCCAGCGGCCATAGGCGGCGGTGAGCCGCCAGCGGCCCATGACCGTGCTCTGATCCGCCCCGTCCATCCCGCGCGCCGTGCCCCATAGCGGCCTTTCGGAAGCGATCTGCGGCCAGGCCGACATCGCGCTCCCCATCAGCCGGTAGGGCGCGGCGAAGGCGTCGAGCGTGTTCTTGTCGAGCACCTTCGCCCCCAGCGGGTAGTTGACGAAGCCGGTGTCATCGAGCCCGAAAGGCGAATAGAGCAACGCCCCGCGCCCGAAGGCAGCCCAGGCAAAGCGCGCATATTCCGCAGCATTGCCGATCTCGGGCACGATCAACGGCGCGCCGGCTGCGCTGTAGCGCTCGAGGTAGCGCTCAACCGCCGCAGCGTCGCGGGTGTAGATGTCGGGGCCAATCGCCGCGAGCGACGGCGCGGCCACCCGCCACACCGGCAGCACATTCCAGTTCGGCCCGCCCGAGGGGCCGATGTCGCCCCCCTCGTCGGTGAAGGCATTGCCAAGCGCGGCATTGGCGATCATCGGCAGCGCCAGCTCGGCCTGCCCGGCGCGCGCGACGGTGTCGATATAGCGCGCGACGTGCCACGACATGAAGAACTGCTCGGCGCGCGGGCCGAAGCTCGCCTGCCAGCTTGCGCGGGGAATGCCCAGCGCCCGCGCCAGCTCCTGCGGGATCAGCCCCTTGAACAGGGCATCCGCCGCCGGGGCATGATCGCGCGCGAGGCCCCAGCTGCCCGCCTCGTTCTCGACCTGCACCATGATCACGGTGTGCTGCGCGTCGGCCACCTTGAGGTGGCGCATCAGCGCGGCAAACGCCCGCGAATCGGCCTTCAATGTCTCGGCCCCGTGCGGGCTGAGCGAGCCATGCGCGCGGCCATCGGGCGCGCGCATCCGGGGGAAGCGCTTGCCGTCCTGCTTGACCCAGGCGGGGGTGTAGCTCGCGCCGGTGTTCTTCCAAGTGCCGTACCACAGCAGCACCAGCCGCAGCCCCTGCGCCCGTGCGCCCGCTAGCATCGCATCGACATCGCCGAAGTCGAACCGGCCTTCCACGGGCTCGATCTGCTCCCAGCCGACCGGGAGCATCACCGTGTTCGCCCCCACGGCCTTCGCCGTCGGCCAGACCTGCCCCAGCACTGCCGGATAACCCGAGGAATTGTTGGCTTGCACAGCCAGCGCCGCGAAGGGCTTGCCGTCGACCAGCAGCATCGGCCGCGCCGGGCCGGAAGCGATGCGCGGGAGCGCGGTTTCGGCGCGCGCGGCGACTGCCGTCACCAGCAACAGAACGCCCAGCAAAGCCGCCCAGAACCTGCCCATCCCCGCGTCCCTCCCGCGCAATGTTTGCGCTACCATAGGAGGGAGGGAGGCGATTGCAAACCTGGCCGCAGGCCCTAGGCTGGCGCGCGATGCAAACCCGCCCCGGCATCTGCAACCGCAAGCGCCGCTTCGCCACGCGCGAGGCGGCGGAGGCCGCCGCCCTCGCCGCAAACGTCACCTTGCGCGCCTATAAATGCGCGCTCTGCAAGCAATTCCACCTCACCAGCCGCACCAAGGGGCTGCGGGTGCCGCGCGCAGTAAGGCCTTAGCCCTTCTTGCTGCCAGACTTTTTGGCCGGAGCGGGCGCGGCGGCCTTCAGGGCGGCGAGTTCAGCCTCGATCGCGCTCGCGCGGCGCATGTTCTCGATCTCGCTCTCGACGCTGGCGACCGTGCGCGAGGGCGCTTCGTCCTCGGTCGCGAACTGGGCGCGCTGGCCGAGGGTGTTGATGCGGTTGAGGTGGGCTTCGGCGCGGCTCGCGGCCCCGCCGGTGCTGCCGGCGCGGGCAGCCTCTTCGGCGGCGATCTGGGCGCGGGCCTGCGCGCGGGTTTCCTCGCGCTTGGCTTCGAGCTCGCGCACGGCGGCGTCGATCTCGGCAAGGCTGGCGTCGGCGGCGGCGACTTCGCTCTTCAGGCGGGCGATTTCGAGGCGGCAATCCTCGCGCGCGAGCAGCGCCTGACGGGCAAGGTCCTCGCGGCCATGATCCATCGCGGTCTTGGCCTTGTCGCCCCAGTCGGCCTCCTTGAGCTCGTGCTGGGTGAGCAGCGCCTCGAGCCGCCGCTTGTTCTGCGAGACGCGGGTGCGCTCACCGGTGAGGCTGATGATCGATTCCTCGATCTCGCGCTGGAGCAGGGTCAGCATCTTGGCGGGGTTGGAAGCGGATTCGATCGCGCTCGTCACGTTGCTGGAAATCAGTTCCTTGATCTGGATCGCGACCCGAAACATCTGTGCCCTCCTGTTGCCCCTGCGGCTTGGCGAAAAAGCCTTAGGCGACAATCGTTTGAGAATTCATGAATCGCAAGCGGCGATTGCGGCGGTCATCATTTTCCTGCAGGCGCGCGGCGCGGTCAGCCTGCGCGCGCCGGGGCTGGACGCGCGCGATTCGCTTGCATTCTCGCCCCGACACGCTATGCGCGCGCCTTCGCTCGGCCATCGGCCGGGTGATTCCGTGCGGGAGCCGCTGGCGTGCACAGGCCACGGCGTTTGACCGCTCACCATGAGCCGGGCTGGAAACAGCGCGGCAACAGTGCGAACAGGAGCAAGGCCTCATGGCCAAGAAAATCGAAGGCTATATCAAGCTGCAGGTGCCCGCGGGCTCTGCCACCCCCTCGCCGCCGATCGGCCCGGCGCTGGGTCAGCGCGGCGTGAACATCATGGAATTCTGCAAGGCGTTCAATGCCGCCACGCAGGAAATGGAAAAGGGCATGCCGATTCCGACGGTCATCACCGTCTACGGCGACCGTTCCTTCACCTTCGTCACCAAGACCGCGCCGGCGACCTACTTCATCAAGAAGGCCGCCAACCTCAAGTCGGGCTCGAAGGAGCCGGGCAAGGTCTCGGCCGGAACCATCAAGACCTCGCAGCTGCGCGAGATCGCCGAAGCCAAGATGGCTGACCTGAACGCAAACGACATCGATCAGGCGATCAAGATCATCGCCGGCAGCGCCCGCTCGATGGGCCTCGAAGTGGTGGAGGGCTAAGCACATGGGCAAGATCACCAAGAAGGCGAAGGTTCTGGCCTCGCTCGACCGCGAAAAGCTCTACACCATCGAGGAAGCGCTGGGCGTGCTGCGCCAGTTCAAGGGCAAGTTCGACGAGACCGTCGAAGTCGCCATGAACCTCGGCGTCGATCCGCGTCACGCCGACCAGATGGTCCGCGGCATGGTCTCGCTGCCCTCGGGCACCGGCAAGGACGTGCGCGTCGCGGTGTTCGCGCGCGGCGACAATGCCGAGAAGGCGCTGGCCGCCGGTGCCGACAAGGTCGGTGCGGAAGACCTGCTCGAGGACATGCAGAACGGCAACCTCGATTACGACCGCGTGATCGCCTCGCCCGACATGATGGGCATCGTCGGCCGCCTCGGTAAGGTGCTCGGCCCCAAGGGCCTGATGCCGAACCCGAAGCTCGGCACGGTGACCCCGAACGTCGCCCAGGCGGTCAAGGACGCGAAGGCCGGTCAGGTCGAGTTCCGCGTGGAAAAGCAGGGCATCATCCACTCAGGGATTGGCAAGCTCAGCTTCTCGGACGACGCGCTGAAGGCGAACTTCAAGGCGCTGACCGAGGCGGTGGTGAAGTCGAAGCCGAGCGGCGCCAAGGGCAAGTATGTCCGCAAGGTCTCGCTGACCTCGTCGATGGGCCCGGGCCTCAAGGTCGACCTGAGCGAGGTCGAGGGCGCGTAAGCCCCTTTCCTACAGCTCAGCTGACAGCCTATGAGGGGTCGGAAGCCGCGCGCTTCCGGCCCCTTTGCTTTGCGGAATTGGTCATTCGGACCCCTTGCCTTCTGCGCGCGTTGTACCATTTGATACAGGCACCCGCGGCGCCCCTCCTCTCCCTCGCCCGCGGTTCATGAAAGAGGTCGCTCATGCCCGTTGCTTCGGAACGTCTCTCCGGCTGGTTGTCGCCCAAGTGGCTGGTGTCGGGTGTCGCTCTGGCGGCGGACGGCCTGTTGCTCAACTACGACCTGCGGCTCGGCCTTGCGGCGACGGCGCTGCTTGCGGTGGTGGTGGCGGTGTGGCTCTACATCGCGCTGCGTTACGGCTCGCTCTCGGGCACGCCCTCGGTGCGCACCGCGCTGGTCGAGCGGTCGCGCCAGCAGGAAGCGAACCGCCTGCGCGCCGCGCAGCGCTCAGCCGCGCAAGGCGGCGCGGATCCGGCCGAGGGCGCCTGACCGCTCCGCCAGCGCCTTCGCTCCGGCAACCCCCGCATCGAAGGCCACGCGCGCGCCGATCAGCGTGCGGTTGGCAAGTGTGGGGTTGAGCAGGACGAGGCTCGAACACGCCGCCGCGTCGGTCCCGAACAGCGCCTTGTGCGCGCCCTCGCCCTCGGTGAAGTCGAACCAGGCGAAGCGGCGTTCGGCGAACAGCCGCTCCAGCGCCTCGATCTGGAGCACCGTGCCGGGTGAGAGCCGGGCGAAGGCGGGATCGTAGCCGAGGTGGGCATAGACCAGCGTCCGCCCGCTCACCGGCAGCGACAGATAGGCGATGGCGCTGCCCCCCGCGTGGAGCAGGAAGGCGCGCATCCGGTCGTCCTCGGCCGCCTCCAGCATGGCGCGGCGCGCGGCGGGATCATCGGGCAGCCCTGCATCCAGCAGCCGCGCCTGATAGGTCTTCGCCGACAGCGGCAGGGCGAGGGCAAGGAAGGCCTCGATCTCGGCGGGGGTGCGGTGGGCGGTGACATGATAGCCCCCCGGCAGCTCCTCAGCCAGCTTCCTCGCCTTGCGCTTGAGGGTCGAGCGGGTCTTGCCCGAGAAGCGCGCCATATAGGCCTCGAACCCGAGGCTCATGTCGATGTAGTGCCGCCGGTAGTCCTGCCTCCCGCCGGGGATGCAGCCCGGATAGCGCGCGGCGACCTCGGGCAGCAGCAGGGTCGGGGCGGAGAGCACCCGCACCCCGTCACGCGCCGGGGGCGGGGCCGGGGGCAGGGCGGCGGCGAGCACGTCCTCGAGGCTGAAGGCCCAAGTCGCCAGCTCCCGCGGCACCCGTGCAAGGCGGCGCGACCCCAAGGTGAAGTCGATCCCGGCGGAGGCCATCGCGGGCGCTCTAGATGCTGCCGTAGAGCGCGTTGGAGACGAACTGCTCGGCGATCCGGCGGCTGGTGCGGAACGGGCACGCCGGGAGCGCGGTGGTGCTGCCGGTGAGCGACAGCAGCGGCGGGGTCCCGGCATAGGTGCCGGTCTCGACGCCGCGCATCCGCGCCAGCGCCTTGAGCAGCCCGGTAAAGCGGCGCCGGACGATCGGGTTCACCGCCTGCCGACGGCGGTTGATGAGCTCGAAGGAGTGGCTGACCACCGTGAAGCTGTCGCGCCCGCTGTCCTTCGCATGGCGGATCGCGCTGACCAGCTCGCCCAGCGTCAGCGCGGTGAGCTGCGCGTGGCGCAGCCCTCCGCCCATCGTGCCGATCGCGCCCACGGGAACCTCGATCACGCCCATATGGCCGACCGGATCGCGGTCCTCGGCGCCGAGGCTGATGCGGCACGCGCCCGAGCCGACCAGCGCCGGGCAATGGCTGGTGTCGTAATCGAGCCCGGTCGCAGCGAGCGCGCGAAGGGTGTCGTCATTGGCGCCGTAATTGCCCGCCCGGAAGGCGACCGGCGCGCTCGCACCTGCGGCAATCAGGGTGGTGCGGGCGTAGTCGAGGATCGCGCACTGGTCCTCGAAAGCGAAGTCGGCGAGGTTCTTGCCCGTGGCCTTCGAGGCGAGCGGGCTGGCGGGGCCGGCGAGGCCCAGCCACTCGGTATGGCAGTGCAGCTGCACGTCCTGCCCGGCGGCGACGATCGGTCCGACGATGTCCTCGATCGCCGCCACGCCCCACACCAGTGCGGGCATCGGGTCAACGAAGAACACCGCCTTCTGCCCGTGCTCTGCCAGCAGCTCGAGCTTGTGGGTGATCCCCGCCGGACCCTCGGGCGTCACGCAGGCGATCGAGCGGGCGAAGTTCTCGGCACGGTCGTCCGCTCCCGGGCCATTGTAGAGGCCGGAGGAGTATTCGGTGTCGATCGTGATGAACACGCGCGTCATGACCAAGCCTCTATCAGGCAAGGGTTAAGGCGAGGTGATGATGTCTCCCGAAGCGCCCGCAGGCGACCTCAGATGCCGCCCGGCGTCACCGGATGCCCTGCCGCTGCCAGCCCCTCGGCGAGGGCCGCGCAGCACGCCGCAAGGTCCTCGGCGCTGACCGAGCGGACCACGAAATTGGCGCCCACTCGGCCCTCGCGGAAGAAGGGGTAGGAGCCGATCTGGCAGGTTGCGAAGGCCGCCTCGGTGCGGCGCAGGATGTCGGCGACCTCGCTTTCGGGGATCCACCCGCCGAGCGTCTCGGACAGCAGCGGCGCGCCGCCTTCGAGCTCTCCCGTCAAGGCGTCGAGCATGCCCGCCGTGATGTGCGGCACGCCCGCCATCAGGAAGATGTTGCCGCGCCGGATGCCGGGTGCGCCGGACATGCGATTGGGGATCAGCTCCGAGCCCTCGGGCACCCGCGCCATCCGCAGGCGCCCCTCGTTGAGCCCGCCGCGGGTTTCGTAATAGCGTTCGAGTATCGCGCGGGCATCGGGGTGGATGACGACCGGCACGCCCAGCGCCGCCGCGACCGCATCGACGGTGATGTCGTCATGGGTCGGGCCGATCCCGCCGGTGGTGAAGAGGTAGTCGTTGCTCGCCCGCAAAGCATTCACCGCCTCGACGATCTTCGCCTCGACATCGGGCACGACGCGGACTTCCGCGAGGCGGATGCCCTGCACCTGCAACCAGCTCGCGACCTGCGCGATGTTCTTGTCCTGCGTGCGGCCGGAGAGGATTTCGTCGCCGATGACGATGAGCCCGGCGGTCCAGATCTTGTCGGGAGAGGTCATGGGCATTGGTTAGGCGAAGGCGGGCGCAATCGGAAGAGATTACCGCCCGCCTTTAGACCTTATTCTGCCGCTTCCAGCTGCTCGTCCACGCCCCGCGCGTTCGCGCCCGGCTTGGTGAAGGTGAGGATGCCGTCGGTCAGCGGGTCGTCCTTCATGCGCTTGCGGTCGACCACATATTCCTGATTGAGCCGCCACGGATAGCTCACCGAATTGCGCGGCATGATGTGCTTGCCGCGCTGGATGTAGCCGCTCGAGAAGTCGAACACGTCGTCCTCGGTGATCGCGGCCTCGGCTTGCGCGGTGAGCACCGGGGTCGCGATCTGCGCGCCGGTCTTGCGCATGTGCTCGAGCACGCGGCAGACGTAGTCGGAGTTGATGTCGGCCCGCAGCGTCCAGCTGGCGTTCAAATAGCCGAACACCACCGCAAGGTTGGGCAGGTTCGAGAACATGCAGCCCTTGTAATAGAACCGCTCGTTGAACTTCACCGGCTCGCCATCGACGCGAACGTCGATCTTGCCCGCGACCGCGAGCTTCAGGCCCGTCGCCGTCACGACGATGTCGGCGGCAAGGAAGGTGCCGTCGGTCAGCCGCACGCCGCCCTTTTCGAACTTGGCGATATGGCCGGTGACGACATCCGCCTTGCCCGCTTTCATCGCCTTGAACAGGTCCTCGTCGGGCACCAGACACAGGCGCTGTTCCCACGGATTGTAGGGGGGGGTGAAGGCCTCCTTGTTGTAGCCCGGGCCGAGCGAGGCCTCGATCTTCTTGTAGAGCGCGTCCTTCACCTTCTCCGGCTTGTCGCGCGCCAATTTGAACGAGAAGTCCTGCATCTTGATGTTCTTGAACCGGGTGATCCGGTAGGCGAGCTTTTCCGGCAGCACTGCGCGCAGGAAGTTCGCTACCGCGTCCTTGGCGGGGCGCGTGAACATCCATGTCGGCGTGCGCTGGAGCATGGTGACGTGCGCCGCTTCCTTCGCCATCGAGGGAACGATGGTGACCGCCGTCGCCCCCGATCCGATCACGACGACGCGCTTGTCCTTGTAGTCGAGATCGTCGGGCCAGAACTGCGGGTGGAGCACCTGTCCTTCGAACTCGCCGAAGTCGAAGCCGGGATCATAGGGCTCGTCGTAATCGTAGTAGCCTGCGCCGAGGTAGAGGAAATTGGCGGTCATGTGCGCCGTGCTGCCGTCGGCCTTCTCCAGCTCGACATGCCAGCGCGCGTCATCATGGTGGAAGTCCGCGCGGATGACCTTGTGGCCAAAGCGGATGTGCTGGCGGATGCCGCGCTCGTCGACGATCCGGTCGAGATATTCGAGGATCGCGGGCGCATCGGCGATGCTCTTTTCATGCCGCCACGGTTCGAAATCGAAGCCCAGCGTGTGCATGTCGCTGTCCGAGCGGATGCCGGGATAGCGGAACAGATCCCACGTGCCCCCGAGATTGTCGCGCCGCTCGACGATGGCGTAGCTGTGGTGCGGCGCCTTCATCTCCATGTGGGCGGCCATGCCGATGCCGGAAATGCCGGCACCGACGATCAGGACGTCGAAATCAGGCGGTGTTGCGAGCATGATCGGGCCTCTCTCTCCCTAATTGACACTGATGTAACCACAGGCCCCGCGCAAAAGCGAGTCTTGAATGGCAAAGTGCAACTGAGTTTGTGGTGACGCGGCGCGCCGGCCGCTTTAAGGCGCGGCCCATGACCTTCCGTGCCCGCCTGCTCGCCTGCGCCCTGCTGCTTCCCTCCGCCGTGCCGCTGGCCGCGCAGGAGGCGGAGGCGGGCGAGGAGGAGGATCTCGCGGAAGAGATTATCGTCACCGGCAAGGGCCTCGATCCGGCGCTCTCGGCCGGGATCTATGCGACGACCACGATCGAGCGCGAGACGATCGTCGCCAGCCCCTCGGGCCGGATCGAGGACGTGCTCAGGAATGTCGCGGGCTTCCAGCAGTTCCGCCGCTCGGACAGCCGCTCCTCGAACCCGAGCGCGCAAGGGGTGACGCTGCGCGCGCTGGGCGGCAATGCCACCAGCCGCGCGCTGGTACTGCTCGATGGGGTGCCGCTCGCCGATCCCTTCTTCGGCTATATCCCGCTCTCGGCCATCGCGCCCGAGACCCTCGGCGCGATCCGCGTGACGCGCGGCGGCGGGTCGGGGCCGTTCGGGGCGGGCGCGCTGGCGGGGACGATCGAGCTCGAAAGCGCCGAGCCGGGCGAGCCCTTCCTCGGCAGCGCGGCGGTGAACGACCGGGGCGAGACCGAGGCGAGCGGGGTGCTGACCCAGAAGCTCGGGCGCGGCTTCGCGGTCGCGAGCGGGCGCTGGGACCGCGGGCAGGGGTTCTTCACCACCTCTGACGCACAGCGCGTCCCCGCCACCGCGCGCGCTGCGTTCGACAGCTGGAACGCGAGCCTGCGCACCGTCGCCCCGCTCACCGACACCATCGAAGTGCAGGCCCGCGTCGCCGCCTTCCGCGACGTGCGCACGCTGCGCTTCCGCGGTGCGGATTCGACCAGCGAGGGCGAGGAAGCGAGCATCCGCTTCGTCGGGCGGGGGGCATGGCAGTTCGATGCGCTGGCCTATGTGCAGGCGCGCGATTTCTCGAACATCGTCATTTCCTCGACCCGCTTCACCCCCACGCTCGACCAGCGCCGCACGCCGTCCACCGGCATCGGCGGCAAGTTCGAGCTGCGCCCGCCGATCCTCGACGGCCACGACATCCGCATCGGTGCCGACTACCGCCGCGCTGACGGCGAGTTGCAGGAGGAGGCGCTGAACGCGGTCTCCGGCGCGATCACCGAGCGGCGGCGGGCCGGGGGCGCGACGAGCAATCTCGGCATCTTCCTCGAGGATGACTGGCAGATCGGCCCGCTGACCATCAACGGCGGCCTGCGCGCCGACCGCTCGAGCATCACCGGCGGTTTCTACCGCGCGGTCTCGGCCACCACCGGGGCGGTGGTGAGCGAGATCGTCGCCCCCGACCGCAGCGACTGGTCGCTGAGCTGGCGCGCAGGCGCGCTGCTTTACGCCACCCGCCGCCTCGATCTGCGCGCGGCGGCTTATACCGGCCTCAGGTTGCCGACCTTGAACGAGCTCTACCGCCCCTTCGTGGTCTTCCCCGTCACCACCGAGGCCAATGCGAACCTCGCCAACGAGCGTCTCAAGGGCTTCGAGATCGGGCTGGTCTGGCAGCCGGTCAACGAAGTGGTGATCGCGGTGACCGCCTTCGACAACGAGGTCGAGAATGCCATCGCCAATGTCACCGTGGGCCCCAACCTCCGCCGCCGTGCCAATCTCCCGGCAATCGAAGCGCGCGGGATCGAGGCGAGCGTCGCGGCGAAGTTCGGACGCATAAGCCTCGACGGCGCGCTCGCGTGGACCGATGCCGAGGTGCGGGGCGAGGGGCCGTCCGCCGACCTCGACGGGTTGCGCCCGGCGCAGACCCCCGAATTCGCGGCCTCGCTCACCCTCGGCTGGCAGCCTGCCGCCGGCTGGCGGATCGCGGGCACCTTGCGCCACGTCTCCGCCCAGTTCGAGGACGACCGCCAGACCGACCGCCTCGCGCCCGCCACCACATTGGACGCCTTCCTCGCCGCGCCCTTGTGGGGCCGCCTGTCGCTGACGCTCAGGGGCGAGAACCTCACCGATGAGGCAATCGTCACCCGCAACCAGGGCGGGTCGATCGATCTGGGCGTCCCGCGCACCGTGTGGCTGGGCCTGCGCTACGGCTTCTGAGGGCGCCCTTTCGCGGCCCTACGCAACAATCGTTCCTGCATAGGTATGCGGATTGGGGCGATGCTGCGGAAAATGCATGATTGTGGCATTTTTGCTACTGTTGGGCAAAAGCTGACTATAACTCTTGTTAGGCCCGAAGACGCTGATAGGTTTCGCTCCGCTTACCCAAGTCCGGCATCAAAAAGACCGGCTGGGATGTGGAGAGAGGGAAATTGATGACGCGCAAGTTCGCTATGTTCGCCTGCGGCCTGATGGCCTGCAGCGCCCTGACTACCCCCGCCTTTGCCCAGGACGCCCAGGAGGACGCCGCCGCCACCAAGGATGACAATGTCATCATCGTGACCGCGACCCGCCGCGCGCAGGACGTGCAGGACATTCCCCTCGCGGTGACCGCGATCGCCCCGCAGCAGCTCGAAGCGCAGCGCGTGGTCAACATCCAGCAGATCGCCGCCCTCGCGCCCTCCTTCACCGCCAGCCAGGCGCAGCTCGCCTCGGGCTCGGTGGTGCTGCGTGTGCGCGGCGTGGGGACGACCTCGAACAATATCGGCTTCGAAAGCGCGGTCGGCATCTTCATCGACGGCGCCTACCAGGCCCGCCCGGGCGTCGCGCTGAGCGAGTTCGTCGACGTGGAACGCGTCGAAGTGCTGCGCGGGCCGCAGGGCACGCTGTTCGGCCGCAACACGTCCGCGGGCGCGCTCAACATCACCAACGTCCGCCCGGACGTGACCGAGTTCAGCGGCTTCGTGAACGCCGAATACGGCAATTTCGACGAGAAGAGCCTGCAGGGCGCGATCAACGTGCCGATCGTGCAGGACACCCTCGCGCTGCGCCTCACCGGCGCGTTCCGCGAGCGTGACGGCTTCCTCACCGTGGTCGACCGCACGGGCCGCGAAGTGGGCGACACCAATGATGTCGACCAGTGGCTGGTGCGCGGCCAGATCGGCTGGGACACCGAAAGCGGTCTGCGCGGCCGCATCATCGCCGACTATTCGAAGAGCACGTCGAGCTGCTGTGGCGCCATCGAGCTCTACCAGACGCCGCTGGTGGGTGCCGGCGCCTTCGCGGCGGTCGGCCTCGGCGCCAATGGCGGCAACGGCCAGCCCTTCGTCGCAACCGCGCGCAACGACCAGGCCGGCTTCGAGCGGGCGATGGACAACCGCGTCGTCTCGGCCAACTTCGCGCCCGAAGCTGACATCGACAACTACGGCGTGACCGGCGAGCTCGAATTCCCGATCTCCGACAGCGCCGACCTGATCTTCATCGGCTCCTACCGCAAGTACAAGAGCTTCGAGCGTTACGATTCCGACTTTACCGGGCTCGACATCTTCAACGTCGACGCGCTCAATCTCGAGATCGACAACTGGACCGCGGAACTGCGGCTCCAGGGCGAGACCCTCGAGGGCAAGCTCAACTACATGATCGGCGGGTTCTACTCCGACGAGTCGATCGACCAGACCCAGCAGTTCGCGCTGGGTGCGGATTTCGACCGCAACTTCGGCGCCTTCCTCGGCGCGGCCGCAGGGCCGTTGCCGCTCCAGACCTTCGTCGGCGTCAACCCGACCGGCACCCGCACCAGCAACCGCTTCCAGCAGGACGCCAAGAGCTACGCGGTATTCACCCACAACTCCTTCGAGATCATCGACGGGCTCGAACTGACGGTGGGCGCGCGCTATTCGTGGGAAGACAAGTCGGGCGGCTTTACCCAGGTGGCGACCAACAACACGGTCTGCGGGGCGACGCTGCCGCGCCTCGGGGCGATCGGCGCGGTCAACCCGGCGCTGGTGCCGGCCTTCGTCGGGATCGGCTGCTTCGGCTTCGTGGCGCCCGCCAACCTGCCGCAGGCCGCCGCCCTGCCGCTGCCGCGCACTTTCCAGTCCACCTTCAAGGACGAGGAGCTGATCTACACCGTCAAGCTCGGCTACGAGATCAGCCCCTTCGTGAGCACCTATGCGAGCTTCACCCACGGCTACAAGGCGGGCGGGATCAACCTCGATACCACCGCGGCCGTCGGCGGGGCCAACCCGAGCTTCCAGTCGGAAGAGGTCGATGCCTATGAACTGGGCGTCAAGGCGCAGACCCCCGACCGGGCGCTGACCCTCAACCTTGCCGCCTTCTACGAACAGTTCACCAACTTCCAGGTGCTCGAGTTCACCGGAACCGCCTTTGCCACCTTCAACGTGCCCAAGGCCAACACCCGCGGCGTGGAAATCGAAGGCCTGCTGCGCCCGGCCGATGGTCTGACGGTGAACCTGTCGGCGACCTTCCTCGAAGCGAGCTACCCGGACGATTGCGCCGGCACCCAGACCGCGCCGCAGGTGGTCTCGCTGTGCGGCAACGACCTCACCAACGCCCCGCGCATCATCGCGCTGGCGGGCGCGATGTGGGAGAAGCCGATCAGCGACGATGTCGAATTCTTCCTCTCGGGCCAGGTCCGGGTGGAGGATGACCAGCGCACCTCGACCCAGGCGATCGTGCCGCCGAGCACGGCGCAGATCGCCGCTCTCGGCGTCGATGCGGCGGTCGCTGCCCAGCCGCTGATCGTGGCCGACATCCAGGACGGCAAGGCCTTCGTGAACATGCGCGCCGGCCTGCGCTTTGCCGGCGGCAAGTATGCGCTCGAGGGCTGGGTCAACAACCTCACCGACGAGGTGGTGCGCGGGGTGACGTTCAACACCACGCTGCGCAGCACCGGCGCGAACAACTCGCGTTCGGCCTTCACCCTGCCGCCGCGCCAGTACGGCGTGACGCTGCGCGCGAAGTTCTGAGCGCGCTGAACGGTTAGCTCCGAAAAGGAGCGGGAGAGGGGAGCGGCTCGCCTGGGCGGGCCGCTCCTTTTTTGTGTGCGAGGGCGCCTCCGCGCCCTCGTCCTCGGTGCGGTTTCAAGTCCTGCGGACTTGAGCACCTGCGGCTCGCGGGCGTGCGCTCGCGACGCCTTCGGCGTCGAACTCGCGCGACTTGGCGGTGTGGTGGCCGCTCACGAATAAGGCGACCCGTTGCGGGGCCGCCTTTCCAATGCTCGATGATCGCGCCGGAACGGTCGCGTCAGCGACCGCAAGGCCGAACGGCCGCCCGCAGGTGCCCCGCCGCGCCAGCGGCGGGAACAGCACCGAGGACGAACCCGCGGAGGCGGGTTCGCTCACATAGAACGCGCGATCACCATCTTCATCACCTCGTTCGATCCGCCGAAGATGCGGGTGATGCGGCTGTCGCGGTACATGCGGGCGATCGGGTAGTCGTTGATGAACCCGGCCCCGCCGTGGAACTGCAGGCACTTGTCAACGACCTCGCCCTGCAGCTCGGTCACCCAGTATTTCGCCATGCAGGCGGTCGCCACGTCGAGCTCGCCCTTGAGGTGGCGAGCGATGCAGTCGTTGACGAAGACGCGGGCGGCGGTGCTGCGGGCCTTCAGGTCGGCCATCACGAACTGCGTGTTCTGGAAATCCCAGATCGTCTGGCCGAACGCCTTGCGGTTCTTGACGTAGTCCATCGTGGTCTCGAGCGCCTTCTCGATCCCGTTGATCGCGCCCACCGCGATGATCAGGCGTTCCTGCGGCAGCTCGCCCATCAGCTGGTAGAAGCCTTTGCCCTCGACCCCGCCGAGCACGTTTTCGGCCGGCACGAAGACGTTGTCGAAGAACAGCTCCGAGGTGTCGGCCGCGTCCATCCCGATCTTGTCGAGCTTGCGCCCGCGCTGGAAGCCTTCGGCGCCCTCGGTCTCGAGCAGCATCAGCGAGATGCCCTTCGCGCGCTCGTTCGGGTCGGTCTTGGCGACGACGATGATGAAATCGGCGATCTGGCCGCTCGAGATATAGGTCTTCGAGCCGCTGATGCGGTAGCCGTTGCCGTCCTTCACCGCGGTGGTGGTGATCGACTGGAGGTCGGAACCCACGCCCGGCTCGGTCATGGCGATCGCGCTGACGAGGTCACCGCTGACGAGGCGGGGGAGGTATTTCTGCTTCTGCTCCTCGGTCCCGTGGCGCACGAGGTAGGGCAGGATCACGGTGTTGTGGAGCGAGGCGGCAAAGCCGTCCACGCCGTGCTTGGCCTGCTGGTCGATGACGACGAGGTCATGCCGGAAGTCGCCGCCGTGGCCGCCATATTCGGCCGGAACGCTCACCCCGAGCAGGCCCGCTTCGCCCGCCTCGCGCCAGAATTCGCGCTCGACCTGGCCATCCTCGCGCCACTTTTCGACGCGCTTCTGGGGGGCGTGCTGCTGGTAGAACTTGCCGACCGCGTCGGCGAAAATGGCGATTTCCTCGTCTTCCATGAAGGCGGGCTGAGGCACGTTCAAAACCGACATCGTCTTACTTCCCCGTCCAGTTGGGCTTGCGCTTTTCGGCGAAGGCGGCGGCGCCCTCGCGGGCGTCGTGGCTGACGAAGACCGGGCCGATAAGCTGGCCCTGCTTCGCATAGCGTTCATCCATCGCCCAGCCGCGCGATTCCTTGACGATCTGCTTGGAGACCTTGACCGCGAGCGGGCCGTTGGCGGCGATCCGCGCCGCGAGTGCCTTGGCGGCGTCGAGCGCAGAGCCCTCGGTCACTTCGTTGATGAGGCCGAGCTGGAAGGCGCGGGGCGCGTCGATGAAGTCGCCGGTCAGCGCCAGTTCCATGGCGACGCGCTGGGGGATCTGGTCGGGGAGCATCATCACGCCGCCCGCCGCCGCGACAAGGCCGCGCTTTACTTCGGGAATGCCGAACTTGGCGCCCGCGTTGGCGACCACGAGATCGCAGGCGATCATCAGCTCGAGGCCCCCGGCGAGCGCATAGCCCTCGACCGCGGCGATCAGCGGCTTCTTGGGCGGAGCCTCGACCACGCCGCCGAAGCCGCGGCCCTCGACCGTCGGCCGCTCGCCGCGCAGGAAGCCCTTGAGGTCCATGCCCGAACAGAAGGTCCCGCCCGCGCCGGTCAGGATGCCGACGCGCAGGTCGTCCTCGGCGTCGAGCCGGTCCATCGCCGCCGCGATTCCCTCGGCCGCGGCGCGGGTCATGGCGTTCTTGGCGTCGGGGCGGTTGATGGTGACGATGAGGACGCCGTCCTCGACTTCAGTCAGCACCTCGGGGGTATCGCTCACAGCTCTCTCTCCTATCGAAAATGTGATTGCGTTTCGAAACGCAATTCTTGTGCGAGTGGTGCAGTGGGTTTACGGACGCGTCAACCGCATTTTCGCTACATCGGGAGAGGAACATCATGGCCGAAGCCTACATCATCGACGCAGTGCGCACCCCGCGCGGGATCGGCAAGCAAGGCAAGGGCGCGCTGGCCGCGTGCCACCCGCAGCACCTCGCCGCGACGGTGCTGAAGGCGATCAAGGAGCGCAACAATCTCGACACCGCGACGGTCGATGACGTGATCTGGTCGGTCAGCACGCAGGACGGGATGCAGGCGGGCGACATGGGGCGCATGGCCGCGCTCGATGCGGGCTATGACATCACTTCGTCCGGCACCACGCTCGACCGCTTCTGCGGCGGCGGCATCACCAGCGTCGCGCTCGCCGCCGCGCAGGTGATGAGCGGGATGGAGGATTGCGTCGTCGCGGGCGGAACCGAGATGATGAGCCTCACCGCTGCCATGAGCCAGGAAAAGATGCGCGCCGGAATCAAGCCGCCGATGATGGGCAGCTACAACGAGCGCCTGCAAAAGGTGCACCCGCAGTCGCACCAGGGGATCTGCGGCGATGCAATTGCAAGCAAGGAAGGCTTCACGCGCGAGGAGCTGGACGAAGTCGGCTACCGCTCGCAGCAGCGCGCGGCGGAAGCCATCGCCGAAAACCGCTTTGCCAAGTCGGTGGTGCCGGTGGTAGCCGATGACGGCACGGTGCTGCTCGACCGCGAGGAATATCCGCGCCCGCAGACCACCCGCGAGGATCTGGCCAAGCTCGAACCGGCCTTCCCCAAGATCGCCGACGTGCCGCTCGACGCCGAAGGCACGACCTTCCGCAAGCTGATCAACGCCAAGTATCCCGATCTGGAAATCAAGCACTTCCACCATGCGGGCAATTCCTCGGGCGTGGTCGATGGCGCGGCGGCGGTGCTGATCGCCTCGAAGGACTATGCCCAGAAGCACGGGCTGAAGCCCCGCGCGCGCATCGTCGCCACCGCCAACATGGGCGATGATCCGACGCTGATGCTCAACGCGCCCGTCCCGGCGGCGAAGAAGGTGCTGGCCAAGGCCGGCCTCTCGAAGGACGACATCGACCTCTACGAAATCAACGAGGCCTTCGCGGTGGTCGCCGCCAAGTTCGTGCGCGACCTTGAGCTTGATTGGGACAAGGTCAACGTCAACGGCGGCTCGATCGCCTTGGGCCACCCGATCGGCGCGACCGGCTCGATCCTGATCGGCACCGTGGTCGATGAGCTGGAGCGGCGCGGCGGGCGCTATGGCCTCGTCACGATGTGCGCGGCGGGCGGCATGGCCCCGGCGATCATCGTCGAGCGGGTCGAAGACTTTGTCGACTAAACCGGGGGGTTACGTTCCCGACAACACCCCGGTCATCATCGGGGTCGGCCAATACTCGGAGAGGGTGGGCGAGCCCGGCTACGAAGCCCTCTCTTATATGGACCTCGCGGGCCGAGCGCTCGCGGGGGCGATTGCGGATAGCGGGGCGAGTGGATCGGTGGCGGGTGCGATCGACACCCTCGCCGCGATCCGCGCCTTCGAGATGTCGCGGCCTGACAGGAAGCCGCCTTTCGGCGCGGCGAACAATGTGCCGCGCGCAATTGCCAAGCGGGTGGGGGCGAACCCCGCGCGGGCGATCCTGACGACCACCGGCGGGCAGACCAACCAGCAACTGGTGGGCGAGTTTGCGAGCGCCATCGCGGCAGGCGACAGCCGCTGCGCGGTGATCGTCGGCTCCGAGGCGATTTCGACCGTGCTGGCTTTGACGGCGCAAGGCGAGATTCCCGACTGGTCCGAAGATGTGCCGGGCGACTTCGAGGATCAGGGCTTCGGGGTCGAGGAACTGATGGAGCCCGCCCTGTTCATGCACGGTGCCTCCGGGGCAATCCCGCTCTATGCGCTGGCCGAGAACGCGCGCCGGCACCGGCTGGGCATGGGGCTGGAGGAATACCGGCTCGAAATCGGCAAGCTGTTCGCGCCCTTTACGCGTGTTGCTGCGGCCAACCCGCACTCCGCGGCTCCAGTGGAGCGCACGGCTGAGGAACTCGCCACCGTCACCGACCGCAACCGGATCGTGGCGGAGCCCTATCCGCGCATGACCGTGGCGCGCGATCAGGTGAACCAGGCGGCGGCGGTGATCGTCGCCTCGGCGGGTCTGGCGCGCGAACTGGGCGTGCCGGAGGACAAGTGGGTGCACATCCACGCCGTCACCGCCGCGACCGAGCTGAAGCTCTCGCAGCGTCCCGACCTCGCGGGCAACCCTGCGAGCCTCGCCAGCGTCGATGCGGCGCTGGCGCGGACGGGGAAGGGGATCGGCGACATGGCCTATCTCGACTTCTACTCGTGCTTCGCGATTCCCGTGTTCAACCAGTGCGACCACTTCGGCCTGTCCGCGGACGACCCGCGCGGGCTGACGCTGACGGGGGGCCTGCCGTTCTTCGGCGGGGCGGGGAACAATTACTCGGCCCATGCCATCGCGGAAGCCGTGCAGCGGGTGCGCGGCGACCGGGGCAGTTTCGCCCTCGTCGGCGCGAACGGCGGGTGGATGAGCAAGTACGCCACCGGCATCTATTCGACCGAGCCTGCCGACTGGAGCGCCAACGACCGTTTCGCCGTGCTCCCCAAGGCGACCGACAAGGTGCCGCTTGCCAAGGGCCCGGTCGATGCGGTGACCGTCGAAACCTACACCATCAACCGCGGCCCCAAGGGCGCAGAGGCGGTCTTCATCGGCCGCTCGGATGCGGGCGAGCGGGTGGTGGGCAATGCCGACCTGACGGACGCGGCGACCGCCGAGGTCTTCGAGAGCGGCGAGCCTTTCGGCAAGCGGCTGTCGCTGACGCAGGACGAACGAGGGCGGACTCTGGGACGGGTGGCCTGATCTCCCCCTCCCCTCGGGGAGGGGGCTGGGGGGTGGGCGCTGCGAAGGCGAAGCCGAGCAGCCCCCGCCAGCGGCCACGTCCTGTTCTGTTGCTGCGGCTTTGGGCAGAGGGGGCGAGGGGGCTCGGCCTGTGAGGCCTCGCGCGTGGCCGCTGGCGGTAGGCCCTCGGCTGCGCCTTCGGGGGCCCCCACCCCCGGCCCCTCCCGCAAGCGGGAGGGAAGACTTAGCGCCGCTTGCCGCCCAGAAAATCGAGCGCGTCGAAACCTTCGGGCGCGGCGACTTCCACGACCGGATCGTCGCGGTCATCGAACTCGGTGCGCAGCGCGCGGCTCATGATCGCGTGCATGTGGTAGAGGCAGGTGATATAGGTCAGTTCGAGAATTTCCTCGTCGCTGAAGACTGCCTTTACCTCAGCAAACAGCGCGTCCGGCACGCGCCCGCCGTGGCACACCAGCCGGTCGGCATAGGCGAGGACGAGGCGCTCCCTCGCGTCGAACACCTCCGCGGTCTGCCACACGGGCAGCGCGGCGATCTTCTCTTCGCTTACGCCCAGCCCCCGCAGGCTCTTGCAGTGCTGCGAGAAGACGAATTGCGAGCCGGTCGCCCACCCCGCCCAGGTCTGGCCCAGCTCGCGCAAGCAGGGATCGAGCTTGCGCTCCGGCGAGCGATAATAGGCGAACCCTTGCGCGGCGTGGCGCAGTGTGTCGGGGGAATTCGCGAACACCGTCCACCAGTCCCCGCGCGTGCCCGTGGCGGTACCGGGCTCGGCGACGGGATCGCGCTCCCCGAACAGCTGGGCATAGAGCGGGGCCGCGACCTTGGCGTCGGCCTCGGCCAGGGGAACCTCGCGCAGGCGCGGCATCAGGCCTCCTCCGCCAGAGTGGCAGGCGCGTGGCGAATGTCGTCCGGCCCGAAGCTGCGGGTGGTCGCCGCGAATTCCAGCATGATCCCGTTGGGGTCGGTGAAATAGACCGAGCGCACGAACACGCCGTCATGCATCTCGCGCGCATAGCCCGAGGGGCTGTCGTCGTGATTGAACACCATGTGGGTGTGCGGCACGCCCGCCTCCTCAAGCCGCTCCAGAGCCGCCTCCAGCTCGGCCTCTTCCATGTCGAAGGCGAGGTGGTTCATCGAGCCGATCGCCGTCTTGGCGTCGAAGGGAAACTTCTTCACCGAGGCGATCCCCGGCGCGGCGGGCGGGGCATCCTTCCACCAGAAGAAGGCCACCGCATTGCCTCCGCCGCAATCGAAGAAGAAGTGCTGGCCGCCGTCGGGCAGCTCGACCGTCTTGAACAGCGGCATGCCGAGCACCTGCACGTAGAACTTCATCGTCTCGGCCATGTCGCGGCACACCAGCGCGATGTGGTTGATGCCCTTCGTGCGGATCATGCGTGTGTCTCCCCTTTGGCGCGCCAGACTGCCCCGATCCCGCGCGGCTGGCAATGCTTGCGCGAATCGGGCATTTCGGGTAGATGGTTTCAATTGAAACTATCTCGCCTTTGCAGGGGATCACCGATGAACGCGCCCACTCAAGACCTGTTCGATAACCCTGCTGGCCTCGACGGGTTCGAGTTCGTCGAGTTCTGCGCGCCGGAGAAGGGCGTGCTCGAGCCGGTGTTCGAAGCGATGGGCTTCACCCGGGTCGCGCAGCACCGCTCGAAGGATGTGCATCTGTGGCGGCAGGGCGGCATCAACCTGATCGCCAATTACGAGCCGCGCTCGGCCGCATGGTATTTCGCGCGCGAACATGGCCCTTCCGCGTGCGGGATGGCGTTCCGCGTCCGCGATGCGGCCAAGGCCTATGACCACCTGATCGCCAAGGGGGCAGAGCCCGTCGCCATCCAGACCGGCGTCATGGAACTGCGCATCCCCGCGATCCGCGGCATCGGCGGCGCGATCCTCTATCTGGTCGATCGCTACGAGGGAGCGCCCAGCGGCAACGGCCTCACCATCTACGACATCGATTTCGAATACCTCCCGGGCGTCGACAAGCACCCCGTCGGCGCGGGCTTCCACACGATCGATCACCTCACCCACAACGTCTATGGCGGGCGGATGAAGTACTGGGCCGACTATTACGAGACCCTGTTCAACTTCCGCGAGATCCGCTTCTTCGACATCAAGGGTGAATATACCGGCTTGACCTCCAAGGCCCTGACCGCGCCCGACGGCAAGATCCGCATTCCGCTCAACGAAGAGGGTGAGGGCGGGAAGGGTCAGATCGAGGAGTTTCTGCGTGCCTTCAACGGCGAAGGCATCCAGCACATCGCGCTGATCTGCGACGATCTCGTCGCCTGTTGGGACCGCCTCCAGACACTCGGCGTCCCCTTCATGACCGCACCGCCCGCGACCTATTACGAGATGCTCGAAGGGCGCCTGCCGGGCCACGGCGAGGATGTCGACGCGCTCAAGATGCGCGGCATCCTGCTCGATGGCACCACCGAAGGCGGCGCGCCCCGCCTGCTCCTGCAAATCTTCGCGCAGGCGCAGGTCGGCCCCGTTTTCTTCGAATTCATCCAAAGGAAGGGCGACGAAGGCTTTGGCGAGGGCAACTTCAAGGCCCTGTTCGAAAGCATGGAACGCGACCAGATCATCCGCGGCGTGCTCAATGTCGAGGAGCCGGCGGAATGACCCACCCCGTAAACCTCGCCGGCATCCACCACGCCGCCTATCGCTGCAAGGACGCGAAGGAGACGGTGGAGTGGTATGCCCGCGTGCTCGGCATGACCTACACCACCGCCTTTGCCGAGGATCATGTGCCCTCGACCGGCGAGTATGATCCCTACATGCACATCTTCCTCGATGCGGGGAACGGCAACATCCTCGCCTTCTTCGAGCTGCCGAACCAGCCCGAGATGGGCAAGGACCCGAACACGCCCGCATGGGTGCAGCATCTGGCGCTGAAGGTGCCTTCCGAAGAGGCGCTGCTGGCGGCGAAGGCGCATATCGAAGGGCAGGGGATCGACGTCCTCGGTCCGACGCATCACGGCATCTTCAAGTCGATCTACTTCTTCGACCCCAACGGGCACCGCGTGGAACTGGCCGCCGATATCGGCACGGCCGAGCAATACGAAGAACTCGCCCGCGTCGCCCCGGTGATGCTGGAGGAGTGGAGCCAGACCAAAAAGGCTCCGCGCCACGCCGACTGGCTCCACGAGATTGCGCGGGCCGAGCACGCGGCGAAGGCGTGAGCTTCGACATTTGATCTGACGCAAAGCGCAGCGGCGCCGTCTCCCCCACCTTGGCAACATCCAAGAGGGGGAGTCGGCCCATGCGCATTCTGTTCGTCCATCCCAACTACCGTTCCGGCGGGGCCGAGATTGCCGGGACGTGGCCGCCCGCCTGGGTCGCCTATCTGACGGGGCCGCTCAAGCGCGCCGGGTTCGACGACATCACCTTCATCGACGCGATGACCGAGAACCTGTCGGACGACGAGCTGCGCCAGCGCATGACCGCGCTCCAGCCCGATGTGGTCGGCACCACCGCGATCACCCCCTCGATCTATGCCGCCGAGCGCGTACTCGAGATCGCCGCGCTGCACGTGCCGCAAGCGGTGCGGGTGCTGGGCGGGATACACGCGACCTTCATGTATGCGCAGGTGCTCGCCGAGGCCCCCCACATCGACGTGATCGTGCGCGGCGAGGGCGAGGAGATTGCGGTCGAACTCTTCACTGCGATCAGCGAAGGCCGCTGGCCCAATGATGCGCGCAAGATCAAGGGCCTCGCCTTCCGCGAGGGCGAGAAGGTCGTCGCCACCGAAGCCGCCGACACCATCAAGGACATGGCCTCGATCAAGCCCGACTGGGACATCCTCGACTGGAACCAGTATATCTACATCCCGCTCGGCACCCGCGTCGCCATCCCCAACCTGGCGCGCGGCTGCCCCTTCACCTGCTCCTTCTGCTCGCAGTGGAAGTTCTGGCGCGATTACCGGGTGCGCGACCCGAAGGACGTGGTCGACGAGATTCAGGAGCTCCACGAAAAGCACGGCGTCGGCTTCTTCATCCTCGCCGACGAAGAGCCGACCATCAACCGCAAGACCTTCATCCGCTTCTGTCAGGAGCTGATCGACCGCGGCCTGCCCGACAAGGTGAAGTGGGGCATCAACACCCGCGTCACCGACATCTACCGCGACAAGGAATTGCTGCCCTTCTACCGCAAGGCGGGGCTCGTCCACGTCAGCCTCGGCACCGAGGCGGCGGCGCAGATGAAGCTCGACCGGTTCAACAAGGAAACCAAGGTCGAGGAGAACAAGCAGGCGATCAAGCTGCTGCGCGATGCCGATATCTTCGTGGAAGCGCAGTTCATCGTCGGGCTGGACAACGAGACCCCCGAGACGCTGGAGGACACCTTCCAGATGGCGTGGGACTGGCAGCCCGATCTCGCCAACTGGGCGATGTACACGCCCTGGCCCTACACCCCGCTGTTCGAGACGCTGAAGGACCAGGTCGAGGTCCATGATTTCAGCAAATACAATTTCGTGACGCCGATCATGAAGCCCGCCGCGATGGAGCGGGGCGAATTGCTCGACGGGGTGATGAAGAACTACCGGCGGTTCTACATGCGCAAGGCGCTGTTCCACTATCCGTGGCGCGGCACGGGGTTCCGGCGGCGCTATCTGCTGGGCTGCCTGTGGGCGTTCCTGCGCGCCGGATTCAAGCGCACCTTCTACGATCTCGGCAAAGCGGGTTACTGGGGCCCGCAGACCAAGAAGCAGCTCGACTGGCACTTCGACGAAAGCCGCCTCGCCGCTGCCGACGCCGCGACCGACTGGGAGACCAACGCCGACAAGGCCGCGCAGGCGCAGGAGCGCCGCGAGGCGGTGCGCGCGCAGATGAAGCAGCGGGGTGAAGAACGTCGGCGGGATCGGATCGATGTCGATTGAGCGCCGCATCCACGGGCGACGGCGCGCGGAGCCGCTGATCGGGCCCAATGCGGTGCTCAAGACGGTCGAGGTGATGGAGGAACGGCTGGGCCATGCGGAGACCGCCGCCATCCTCGCCGATGCACAGATCACCCGCCTGCCGAGCGGCGAACACATGATCCCCGAGATCGAGGCGCTGCGGCTCCACCGCTGGCTGGCGCTGCACGATCCGATGGGGGCGCTGGTGATTGCCGAGGAGGCGGGCGCGCGCACTGCGGACTACATCATCGCCCACCGCATCCCGCGCGCCGCCTGCTGGCTGCTGCGCCGCCTGCCCGCTCGCCTCGCCGCGCCGATGCTGATGGCCGCAATCAGGAAGCACGCCTGGACCTTCGTGGGCGCGGGCGCCTTCGCTCCAGCGGATGCCTGGCACTTCACCATCGACCGCACGCCCGCGCGCGACCGCCTGCCGCCGTCCGACAGCCTGTTCGCTTGGTATGGCGCGGTCTTCACCCGGCTCTACCGCGAGTTGGTCGCGCCCGCTTGCACCTGCCGGATGGTCGAGCCCGACGTGCCCTGCGACATGGCCCGCAGCTACGCCATCACCCTGAGTTGAGGGGCGCGCAGGACAGGCGGATTTCGCGCAGCTCCAGATCGTAGGTGATCGACGAGCAATGCGCGATCTGGTCGCGGCCGATGCGGGTGAGCAGGTCGGGACGCCCCCGCCCCTTGCGGCGGCTGACGAGGATGGTGTTCGGATCGAAGCGCGGATCGTCCGCCGCGATCTCGCCCACGCGCTTGGGATCGCCATAATCCTCGACCCGCACCGCGAAACGAATCAGAGGAAGGTCGCCCAGCAGGATCGGCTCGGCGATGCGCATCATGCGGGTGGGGCGCTCGACCCCGAAATCCATCACCGCGATGCCCCCGGAGCCCGGCTCGAACCCGCCTTCCTGATGGGTGGCGATGAAATTGGCGGTGGGGGCGGTGATGAGGTTTTCGCTGCGTTCGGGGACGAAGATCATCATCAGCTTCTTCTTGCCGACCGTCACCTCGGTGCCGAGCCGGGTGTTGCTGTCCCCGCCGGTGCTGCGCAGGGGGAAGCGGTGGAGCATCTCGCCGGGCGCGGGGTCGCGCAAGGCGAAGGTCACACGCTGGTAGGGCATGTGGTGGACGCCGATCACCCCGTCGGCCCTGTCCGAGACCGGGCGGTCCGTCCAGCTGACGGCGAGCGGCAGCGCGCCCGCGCCGAAGTCGACCGGCGTGCTGGCGGTCACGCCCTCGACCACCACCGGCCCGAAGCGCCACCCGCGCCGGCTTTCGGCGACCAGCAGCGCCCGCGCGGCGGTGTCCGGGTTGACGACCGGCAGCCCGAAAGCCTCGGCGCTGACCTCGAGCCGCACGGGCACGCCGCCGAGCGTGACGGCGATGACATTGTCGCCGCGCAGCACCAGTTCCTCGGGCAGGGGCAGGGGGGCGACTGTCGGCGGGGCAGGGTCCTGCGCGCTCGGGCCCGAGGCCGGAACCGCGATCAGGGCGGCGAGCAGGATTGCGGTGTGTCGGCGGGAGGCCATGGTGGTCGAACGCGCCGGGCGCGGCGGCGTTCCTACTGGTCGCGGCGCCGCTTGCGTCGCGCTCTCTGGCGGTCGCGCGTCAGTTCGGCGACCTCGACGATTTCGGCCCGCGCCATCATCCACCACAGGCCCCCGACCATCCACAGGAACACGCCGATCGCGAACAGCACCACGCCGTCGAAATAATTCTCGTTGTTGGGGATCAGATGGACATGCTTGGTAAACCACACCACCAAGGCCCCGAGCAGGGTCAGCCACAAGGCGAACTGGAGCCATCCCAGCACGCCGCGCGGCACGATGGTGAAGCTGGCCGGCCCGCGCCGGTACATGACGAAGGGCTTGTCCCTGTCACCCATCTCTCTCTCCTGCGAACCTTGTCTTTTGACAATTTCACTACACAGGTCAGCCCAGTTAGGCAACGGGTCAGCACGCAAAAGAGGCAGGCAAGCGACGAATTATAAAAGGTTTTCCTTTGCTACGGGGGAGTCTCCGGGCGTCCGGCAGCGGGCGGGCGGCCGCGCCGTGCGGGTTCGGCGCGGGCCACCTTGATCCCGCGCCGCGCCAGCGCCTCGCGCAGCAGCACCTCGATCTCGGCGTTCACGCTGCGCAGTTCGGCATCGGCGAGCCGCTGGACCGCATCGTGAAGCGCCGGATCGAGGCGCAGCGGGAAGGCTTTCTTCTCGGCCATGGCCCGGTCAGTAGAGCGACCCTGCATTGACCACCGGCGTGGTGTCGCGTTCGGAGCACAGCACCACCATCAGGTTCGAGACCATCGCCGCCTTGCGCTCGTCATCGAGCTGGACGACGTCCTTCTCGCTGAGCTGGGTCAGTGCCAGTTCGACCATCGTCACCGCGCCCTCGACTAGCTTGGCGCGCGCGGCGATCACCGCTTCGGCCTGCTGGCGGCGCAGCATCGCGCCGGCAATCTCGGGGGCGTAGGCGAGGTGGGTGAGCCCGCACTCGTCGACGGTGATCCCGGCGACCTGAAGCCGCTCGATCAGCGCCATCCGCAGCTCGGCCCCCACTTCCTCGTGGTTGCCGCGCAGCGTCACCTCGAGATGCTCGATGTCGTCGTAAGGGTGGCGCGAGCCGATCGACCGGACCGCGGCCTCCATCTGCGCGGTGACGAATTCGCGGTAGTCGTCGACATCAAACAATGCCTGCGCGGTGTCGGTGACGCGCCACACGACCTGGGCTGCCATCTCGATCGGGTTGCCGCGCGCGTCGTTGACCTTGATCTTCTCGGAGATGACGTTGTTGGCGCGCACCGCGATTTTCTTGCGGGCGAGCCACGGCAGCACCCAGCGCAGGCCCTCGTTGCGGTCGGTGCCCTTGTAGGCGCCGAACAGCTGGATCGCGGCGGCTTCGTTGGGGTTGATCATGTAGAAGCCGGTGAGGCAGAACAGGCTGAAGAAGCCCGTCACCGCCGCGCCGATAAGGTAGGGTGCAGCCTCCGACCCTTCGCGCGAGATCACGCCGGTAAACAGCCACACGGCAATCGCCGCCAGCACCAGGCTGAGCAGCAGCATCACGTAGCCGCTCTGGGTCGCGGCCGGATATTCGCGGCTGCGGTTGAGGGCAGGGGTATCAGCAGAGGACATGACGAATCTCCATTTCCCGATATAATTGTGATATCATTTTTATATCGTGGATCAGGATCGTCAAGCTGATTTCGCAAAGCTCCGCGTCCACCCGCCCTGCATCACCGCTTGGCGCACCGGACCTTTCGGCTATACCTGTCGCTTCGGACGGCATTGACGCACGAAAGGGGGGCTTGCGTGGACAGCGGCGAGAAGACGGCTCCGGGTGCGCGCCCGCTGCTGTTCGTCAGCTATTCGCGCACCGATCTCGCCCGCGCGCGGCCCGTCATCGAGCTGCTCGAGCAGTCGGACTTCGAGGTGTGGTGGGACGGCAAGCTCGAAGGGGGCGAGAACTACCTCCAGACCACCGAGACCGCGCTCGAGACCTGCGCCTGCGTGGTGGTGCTGTGGTCGGCCACTTCGGTCGCTTCGCACTGGGTGCGCGACGAGGCCCAGCGCGGGCGCGAGCGCGGGTGTCTGGTGCCGCTCACCATCGACGGGACGATGGCGCCGCTGGGCTTCCGCCAGTTCCAGCTGCTCGACATCAGCGCATGGGATGGCCGCGTGGACTCGGCCGAGGCGGCGCGTATCCTCGTGGCAGTGCGCGCGCGGATCGGCGAGGCGGGCGCGGCTCCGATGGCCCCCGTGTCTCCGCCGCCTCCGCTGCCCCCTGCCGCCGGCCCCGCGGTTTCGCGCCGCAACCTGGTGATCGGCAGCGTCGCCGGGGCAGCGGCGCTCGGCCTTGCCGGTGCCTGGCAATTCGGCCTGTTCGGCAGTCCCGCCTCGGCGGCGACCTCGATGGTGGTGATGCCGTTTGCCAACGAGACGGGCGATCCCGACAAGAAGTTCTTCTCCGACGGCCTCGCGCGCGAATTGCGTACGCTCCTCGCGCGCAACCCGCGCCTCAAGGTCGCCGCCCCCACCTCGTCCACCGCGATCGCGGGCGAGGACGATTTCGAGATCGGCCGCAAGCTCGGGGTCGGCAGCATCCTGCGCGGCAGCGTCCAGCGTGACAATGCGCGGGTGAGGGTCGCGGCCGAGTTGGTCGCGATCGAGGGCGGGACGGTGCTCTGGGCCGAGACCTATGACCGCGCGCTCGAGGATGTCTTCGCGGTGCAGTCCGAGATCGCCAGGACGGTCGCGCTCTCGCTGGTGGCCGGGATCGCCTCGGACAGCGAGGCACGGCAATCGCTTGCGGCGCAGAAGGATGTCGGCGGCACGAAGAATGTCGCCGCCTACGAGGCCTTCCTGCGCGGCATGGCGCTCTATGATCTCGGGGCCGGACCGGAGACCGACCGTGCGGCGCTGGTGCAGTTCGAGGCCGCGATCGCGCAGGATGCCGATTATGCCGCCGCCCATGCGATGCGCGCGACGATGCTGTCGGCGATCGCCAATGCCGCATCCGACCAGGCCGAGGTGCGGGCGCTCTATGACAAGGCGATCGGCGCGGCCGAGCGCGCCATCGCGTTGGAGCCGAAACTCGCCCAGGGGCATGTCGCGCTCGGCTTCGTGCTCAACAACGGACAATTGAACCGCCGCGCCGCGCTGCCGCATTATCAGGCCGCCGAGAAGCTGGGGGCCGGCGATGCCGATACGCTGCGGTCGGTGGCGATCTTCTATTCCTTCGGGGCCGAACAGGCCGAGGAGCGCGACAAGGCCAAGCGGATCATCGCCGAAGTGCTCAAGCTCGATCCGCTCAATGCCCGCGCGTTCCGCTCGGCGGGCAATATCGCGCTGTTCCGGCGCGATTACCCGGCGGTGATCGGCTACATGAACCGGGCGCTGGAGCTCAATCCCAGCCTCGTCAGCGCGCAGTCCGCGATTGCCGTTGCCCGGCTGATGCAGGGCGATGCGGCAGGCTCGCTGGCGGCGGCGAAGGCGGAGAAGGTGCCGCTGTTCCGGCTGACCGGGAGTGCGATCGCGCTGGCCCGGCTCGGCGATACGGCGGCAGCCGATGCCGAATTCGCCCGGCTGATCGTCGATTATGGCGATGCCGCGCTGTATCAGCAGGCGCAAGTGCAGGCCCAGCGCGGCGCGCTTGCCGCCGCCCTCGACGCGCTCGAGCGGGCCTATGCCGTGCGCGATCCGGGCCTGTTGTGGATCCGCAACGATCCCATGCTTGATCCCCTGCGCGGCGAGGCGCGGTTCAAGGATTTGCTTTCGCGCCTCGGGTCATGATAGCCCCTGTGCGGCGCCCGATGTCGGGCGCCGTGTGAGGGGGTTCATACCATGAAGACAATTGTGACTTTCGCGAGCCTGGCGGGCGCCGCGCTGGCTCTGTCGGCGTGCGGCGGCAAGACGGAAGAGGCTCCTGCGGCCGAGCCCACCGCCGAAGAGATGATGGCGCCTGCCGACGAAACTCCGGCGGCCGATGCCACCGACGAGGCGGCGATGGCGGCCGAGGGCCAGGACGGCACCGGCAATCCGATCGGCCCGGGCAAGTCCGCGCCGCCGGAAGCGGCCGCCGAGTAAGCCTCGCGCAACAATCCGCCCCGTGCGGGAGGGTGCCGCCAGTCGGCCCTCCGGCGCGGGGCTTTTTCTTGGGTGTCAGCGCGGCCGGTTCGCGGGCGGGACGCTGCCCCCGAAGCCCGGCAGGTTCTGCGCCAGCCATTGCTGCACCCGCGGGTGGCCGATGCGGATGTAGCGGCTCGGCACTCCGGTGGTGCTGCATTTCTCCCCGCTGCTCACCACGCCGATCAGCACCGGCACGCCGCGCTGGTCCTCGTAGGTGACGAGCGGCCCGCCGCTGTCGCCTTTGCAGGCCTGCTCGCGGTTCGCGCCCATCGCGCACAGCACCGAATCCCTGCGCCAGTCGCGATAGGCGGTGCGGGCGGTGCAGGCGGCAGCATCCTCGAGCTGGAGCTTCACGCCCTGGAGGATCTTCGCCGGGGTCGGGTCGTTGAACGAGGTCCGCCCCCAGCCGAAGGCGAAGACCGGCGCCTTGGGGCGCACCGGCCGCTGCGCCAGCGTGCGCGTATCGACCGCGATCCGCCGCGCGCCGACGGCGAAGTCGCCCCGGCTGCCGCGCCGCGGATCATATTGCACCAGCGCGATGTCGAACTGGTAGGTTTTCGGCGAGAAGTCGGGGTGCCGGATCACCCTCACGATCGGGTAGGAGTTGCCCTCGGGCGCATCGGGCCGGATCACGCCCAACCGGATGCGATAATCGTGCTCCTCGATTTTCACTCCGAGGTCGTAGGTGCAGTGCGCGGCGGTGATGATCCACCCGGTCGCGACCACCGATCCGCCGCAGGCCGTGCGGAAGCCGATCTCCTGCTGCCCGAGCTTCGCCGGACGCCAAAGCAGCGCCTGGAACGGGGCGAGGTCGACGCGATTGACCGTGAAGCCGCCGATTGCGCGCAGGACGAGGAAGCACACCTTGTCGCGATAGGTGACGCCGTCCCAGATCACCTCATTGACGTCGCATTGCCGGATTGCGCGTTCCCGCGCATCGCGCGCGCGCTTTTCGGCGGCGAGGCGCTCGGCTTCGGCGATGTCCTCGTCGGTCAGCAGCGGCGCCTGCATCCGCTCGGCGGGCGGGAGCGGGGCGGCGGGGTGGTTGGCGTCGACCAGCCAGTCGCAGGCCGCCTCTCGCCCGGCGTCGCACTGGGCGAGGTAGAGGGTGGTGGCCCGCTCGAGGTCCTGCGGCAGCCAGTTGCCGCGCGCGAGCTGGTCGGCGAGCAATTCGCACGAGGCCTGCGCGCCGGCATCGCAGCCGCGCGTCAGCAGAGCATCGGCCCGGCGCAGCCCTGCATCGCGATCCTCCGCGGCATCGCCGTAGAGCAGCAATTCGCCCGCGGGATGGCACGCGGCGACCGTCCCCGCCTCGCAGGCTGCGGTGACCAGCGACAGGCCGCGCGCCTCGTCGCGCAGGGCGGTATCGGTGCGTGCGAGGATCAGGCCGAGGCCAAGGCAGCCGTCCTGATCGCCGCCCGCGCAGCGCGCTGCGAGCGCGGGTTCGTCGCCGACCTCCACGACGCCGTCGCACGCTGATCTGTCGGCTGCGCAGGCCTGCTCGAACCATGCGAGGGCCGCAGGGCGCGCCGCCGGGCCCTCGCGCAGCATCGCATCGCCAAGCTGGGCGCAGGCATTCGCATCGCCGGCCTGGCAGCCGAGCTCGCCGAATTCGCGGGCCTTCGCCGTGTCGGGCTGCGTGGCGGTCCAGTAGAATTGCGCGTCCCGGCAGGCCTGTCGGTCCCCGGAGCGGCACACGCCGCCGATCAGGGCGAGGCCCTCGTTGCGGTCGCGCGCGCTGCGGCCCTCGCCCGTCAGCATCGCGGCGAGCGCCCGGCAGGCCGGGATGCCGCGCGTGTCGCAGGCCGCGCGGTAGCGGCTCTCGATCGCTGACGCATTGTCCGCCGCCTCGCTGCCGCCGCCTTCGCAGGCGGTCGCTACCCCGAGCGTGCAGGCCCGCGCATAGAGCCCCGGCCGCTCGGCGCGGATCGCGGGATCATTGTGGGTGCCCAGCAGCTCGCCCAGCACCACGCAGGCCCGCGCGTCGGCGGCAAGGCAGCCCTTGCGCAGCAGCATTTCAGCAAAGGGGCGGTTGCTGTCCACCCGCTCGCCCCAGCGATAGGATACGGCAAGGTCGGTGCAGGCGGCGTTCACCCCCGCCTTGCAGGCGGCCTCGGCGGCGGCCGGTTCGTAATCGGGCTCCGCCATCTCGCTGCCGAACCGGTTGACGAACAGGGCGCGCGCCATCCGCGCGCCCTCGCCGCTTTCGCGGGTGGAATAGGGCTCGGTGACTTCGGCCGGAGCGCCCCTGTCCGCGTCCTGCGCGGCGAGCGGCGCGGGGCCGGAGCACAGCGCCAGCAGCGCCGCGATGCCGATCGCCAGTCTCGCGCGCATGGCCCGCTCTCCCCCCGAATAACCCGCGCGAAATATGCGCTTTTGCCCGCGGCGCGTCAAACACCCGCAGCCCGCGCGCGCTTCGCGCTTGTAACCGGGCGGGCGGTGCGATTAAGCACGCGGCAGGGCCCGCCGCCGTCCGGCACGGGCCTTGGGCGAGCAACAGGGGGACGCGCGAGTGCCGAAGACAGCGAGCCTGCCTGCGCCGATCCGCAACAGCTGGCTGCCGCATCTGGCGCTCGGCGTCACCGGCCACCGCGCGACCAACCCCGCCTACTCCGCCCACGCCGCCGCCATCGCCGCCGCGCTCGAGGCGCTGTTCGCGCGGATCGACGAAATCTGCGCCGGCCTGCCCGGGACGCGCGGGCCGGTGCGGCTGCACAGCCTGCTGGTCGACGGCACCGATCAGGTCGCGGGCGAGCGCGCGCTGGCGCGGGGCTGGGACCTGGCCGTGCCGCTGCCCTTCGGCGCCGCGCTCAACTGCGCGATCAACGCCCACCCCGATACGCTGGCCGATATGGAGGCCCTCCTCGCCGGACGGCCCGCCGCCAATCCCGCGGTCGAGGCCAAGGCCGCCGCGATCCGCGCGATCACCGCGCGAGCGCGGATGTTCGAACTCGCCGACCGCGATGCCGAGATCGAGGCGCTGTGGCGCGCGCACCTTGCCGCTCCGCAAGACCCTGCCGCCGCGCGCGCTTTCGATGCGCTGGTGTCGGACAAGGTCGCGCTGGCAGGCCGCGTGATGATCGAGCACACCGACCTCGTCGTCGCGGTGTGGGACGGCAAGGTCGCCAATCTGCCGGGCGGCACCGGCCACACCGTCGCCGAGGCGCTGAAGCTCGGCGCACCGGTGCTGCTGATCCACCCGGCGCGGCCCGACACATGGCGCATCCTCGGCCGCCCGGAGGAGCTCGGCGTGCCCGCCGATCCCGCCGCCGCGCCCGATTTCGCGCGGCTCGAGGCGATCATCCGCGCCGCCGTGGTGGTCGAGGGCTGGAGCCCGGCGGAGCTCGACAAGGAACGCTGGCACCCGGCATCGAGCCGCCTGTTCGGGCTCTATCGCCGGATCGAGCGGGTGTTCGGCGGCGGGGGCGGTGCCTTCGCCTCGCTCAAGACCCACTACGAGGCACCCGAGGCGATCGTCACGGGCAGCGGGGCGGAGGTGGTCGCGGCCGCCGCCGAGATGCCCGGCGGCGATCCGGCGGTGGTGCGCGAGCTGACCGAGGACGTCCTGCCGCTGTTCGCCTGGTCCGACGGCATCGCCAGCCGCCTTGCCGATGCCTACCGTTCGGGGATGTGCGTCAACTTCGTGCTCGCCGCGCTCGCGGTGATGGTCGGCATTCTCTACCTCCCGGCGGGGATGAAGGAGAGCAAGTGGGGCTTTGCCGCGATCGAGTTGCTGCTGCTCGGCGGCATTCTCGCGCTGACCGCGGCGGGATCGCGGCTGGCGTGGCACGGGCGCTGGTTCGCGATGCGGCGCGTCGCCGAATATCTGCGCCACGCGCCCGCGCTGCTGCTGCTCGGCGTCGCGCGGCCGACGGGGCGCTGGCCCCGCGTGAGCGGCGGCGCGGAGTGGCCCGAGCATTTCGCCCGCCACGCGCTGCGCGATGTCGGCCTGCCCAAGGTCGCCGCGACCCGCGACTATATCCGCAGCGGGCTGGAGCGGGTGGTGCTCCCCCATGTCTCCTCGCAGCGTCGCTACCACATCGGCAAGGCGCACAAGCTCGAGACCGTCCACCACCGGCTCGACAAGGTGGCCGAAGCCTGCTTCGCGCTCGCGGTCGTTTCGGTGATGGCCTATCTGACGCTCAAGGGCGCAGGCGCGCTGGGGCTGATCGACAAGCATTGGGCGGGCACGCTCTCGCCGCTGTTCACCTTCTTCGGGGTTGCCTTCCCGACGCTGGGCGCAAACCTTTCGGGCATCCGCTACTTCGCCGATTTCGAACGCTTCGGGGCGATCTCGCATGTCGCGGCCGAGAAGCTGCGCGCGATCGAGGAGCGGATCGGGCTGCTGCTCTCAGGCGCGCCCGAAGCGCTCACCTATGCCGCCGCCGCCGACCTCATCCACGCTCTCGACGAGGCCGTGGTCGAGGAGATCGCGAGCTGGCAGTCGGTGTTCGGCGCCAAGCATCTGGCGCTGCCCGCTTAGCTCCACTGCGCGCGTATCGCCCGCGCGAACAGCGCGCGCCGCGCCGCGCCGCCTATGGCAATCGCGAAATCGGCGAATTCGCGCCGCTCGGGCCACAGGGCGTCGGTGCCCGGATCGCAACCCGCGCCCACGTCGAAGCGGGTCAGCCCCTCGAGCGCGGCGAGTGCGGTCACCCGGCGCATCAGCAGGCGGTGCGGCGAACAGGCGGCCATCCGCGCGTCATGCGCGCAGGCAAGGCCATAGCCCCGCCCGTCGGACACGAGCCAAGCCGACATCGCGACGATCGTCTCGCCCGCGCTGAGGCTCGCCAGCCGCACCGCGCCGCGGCGATGGCCTTCGCGGACCACGCTGCGCAAGGCCTCGGGCTCCGGGCGGGCGATCCCGCCGCCGCGCTCGAGCGCGAGGAAGGCGGCGAGCCACGGCTCGCAATCGCCCGCGCGGTTATGCAGCGCGAGCCGCACCGGGCCGAGGCGGGCGGCGAGCCGCTCCTCGAGCTGCGTCAGGCGTTTTTCGAACACCTCGGCCGCGCGCGGGTCGCCCGGTCGGCCGGCAATCCGCGCACGGCGCAGGGTGCCCGGCCCGCGGTGGATGAGGCGGCCCTGCTCGGCGCACAGATCGGCGAGGGCTAGCGTCGCTGGATCGTCGAGCGGGAGACTGCGCGCGATGAGGCCCGCGGCCATGCCGGGGCGCTGGTCGAGCCGGGCGAGCAGCGCCGCCCAGAAGGCGCGCTCGCTCCCCGGGCGCAGCAGCGGGGTGCCGATCCCGCCGACCGGGCAATGCCAGCTGCGCAGCACCGGCAAGGGCGATCGGGGGGCGAGAAGGCCGGGGCCCAGCGGCAGCGCGCCGAGCCAGTCGCCCGCCGCGCCCTCGACCACGGCAAGGCGCAAGCTTTGTCCGGCGCGGACAAAGGCAGGCGCCATCAGCCAGTCGGCGGCAAAGACATTGCCCGGCGCGGCCTCGCGGCCGAGCGCGGCCCAGCGCTGGAAGTCGGGCATGGCGAGCCGGTCGGCGCGCAGCAGCCCGACGCGCAGCCGTTCGTCCCCCGGGGCGGGGGCGGGACCAAGGCGCACGCCCGGGCGCACGCGCCCATCGCGCGCGGCATCGGCCGGCACCGAGATGGGGTCGATCAGCGACATGATTGCGGCCCTGTGCGAGAAACCCTGCTCGAATACTCGCAGGTTTACGCTAGATCGGGTGAAAGGCCGGTTAACGCTGTGATTTGGCCGACAATTTTTCCCGAGGCCGGTGTCAGTAGCCGCTTGCCTGCCCGTCCTTCCGCATCTCGGTCGCGCCGGTGTAGACGCCGCTCACGGGATCGCGCGCGATCGCCTGATAGCCGCCGAAGGGGATGCCGGTGGTCTCGACCTCGACCTTGTGACCCATCGCCCGCAGGGCCTCGACCGTGGCTGCGGGGATGCCCGGTTCGACCTGCAACACGCCGAGCATGTCGACGGGCGCGGTGTCGGCGGGGCTTCCTGCCAGCGCATCGGTCGGCTGGCGCCCGCCATCGTGGTGGAGCCGCGCCGCATCGCCCGCCTCCTGCAGGTTCATGCCGTAGTCGACGAGGTTGACCAGCACCTGCACATGCCCCTGCGGCTGCATCCCGCCGCCCATCAGCCCGAAGCTCGCCCAGGGCTTGCCGTCCTTGCGGATGAAGGCCGGGATGATGGTCTGGAACGGCCGCTTGGCGGGGGCATAGGCGTTGGGGTGCGCGGGATCGAGGCTGTAGAGCTCGCCCCGGTCCTGGAACATGAAGCCGAGCCCGTCGGGCACCAGCCCGCCGCCCATGCCGCGATAGTTCGACTGGATCAGGCTCACCATCATCCCCGAGCTGTCGGCGACGGTCATGTAGGTGGTGTCGCCCTCGCCCTCGAGCTTGGGAGCGATGAGGGCACCGGGGCTGAAGGCGGGGGTGGCCTTGGCCGGGTCGATCAGGGCGAAGCGCTGCTTGCCGTATTCGTCGGAGAGCAGCTCCGCCGGGGTCTTCGCAAAGGCCGGGTCGGCATAGAAGCGCGCGGCATCCTCGAAGGCGAGGCGCTTGGCTTCGGTGATGTAGTGGAGCACCTCGGGGCTGCCGCGCTCCCATTGGGCGAGGTCTACGTTCTTGAGAATGTTGACCATCTGGAGCGCCGCGAAGCCTTGCGAGTTGGGCGGCAGCTCGCACAGCTCGTAGCCCTGGCGATAGGCGACGCAGGCGACGTCCACCCATTCGCTGCGGTGCGCGGCGAAATCGGCGAGGGTGAAGGCGCTGCCCTGCCGTTGCAGGTAGTCGACCATCACCTTGGCAAGCCGGCCCTCGTAGAAGGCATCGCGCCCTCCGGTGGCGATGGTCTCGAGCGTGTTCGCCAGATCGGGGTTGCGGAACATCTCGCCGGGCCGGGGCGCGCGGCCGCCCGCGAACCACACCTTGCGCGCGTTCTCGAACTCGAACGGGGTGGTCTTCAACTGGCGCTCGTAATTCTTCAGCCCACGGTCGAGATACATCGCGATCACCGGCGCAACCGGGTGCCCCTCGCGCGCATAGCGGATCGCAGGCGCGAGCACCTCGGCCATCGGCAGCTTGCCGTATTTCGCGTGAAGTTCGAACCACGCGTCGACCGTGCCGGGGATGGTGACGGGCAGCGGCCCGACCGGCGGCAGGCTGGTCGCGCCCTTGGGGAGCTTGGCCTTGAGCTGCTCCAGCGTCTGGCCCGAGGGCGAGCGGCCCGATCCATTGAGGCCGACGAAATCGCCGCTCGAGGGATCCCAGACGATCGCGAAGAGATCGCCGCCGATGCCGTTGCCGGTGGGCTCCATCAGCCCGAGCGCCGCGTTGGCGGCAATGGCGGCATCGACCGCCGAGCCGCCCTGCTTGAGGATGTCGAGCGCGATCTGGGTCGCGAGCGGATGCGCGGTCGCGGCCATGCCATTGGGCGCGACGACCGGAGAGCGGCTCCACTCCGCCCCCACCGGCCGTGCGCCGGGGCCGATGCCCTGCGTCGCTTGCGGTGTGGTGTCGGCGGGGTTGGGGGCGCTGTCCTGCGCAGCGAGCGGCAGGGCGACGAGGGCGGAGGCGGCGAGCGCGAGGGGAGCAAGTTTCAGCATGAGCCGCACCCTAACTCCCGCGCTGTCCGGTGCAAGCGCCCGTGCGCGGTGTGGCGTTGCTGGCGAGGCCTTTCGGCCTCGCGCGTGGCCGCTGGCGGGGGCCCCTCGGCTGCGCCATCGGGGGCCCCACCCGCGCCCTGGGAAAAGCAGAAGGGCCCCCGGCGTTGCCGCCGGAGGCCCTTCGTTCCTCGTTCCGCAGGTGCGGATCAGGCGTGATACTTGGCCCAGGTCACGTCGAAGCGGTCGGCGTTCATCACCTTGTTCCAGGCCGAGATGAAGTCGCACACGAACTTGCCCTCGTTCCCGCTCTCGGCATAGACCTCGGCCTGCGCGCGCAGGATCGAGTTGGAGCCGAAGACGAGATCGGTGCGGGTCGCGCGCCACTTTTCCTCGCCCGTCGCACGGTCGACGCCGACATATTCCTCGTCCCCCGAGTCATCGACCGGCGACCACTTGGTCCCCATGCCGAGCAGGTTGCGGAAGAAGTCGGGGGTGAGCTTGCCCGGGGTTTCGGTCAGCACGCCGATGCGGTGGCCGTGGTGCGCGTGATCGCTCACCGCGCCCAGCGCCCGCATCCCGCCGACCAGCACGGTCATCTCGGGGATCGACAGGCCGAGCAGGTGTGCCCGGTCGATCAGCATTTCCTCGGTGCGGACCTGCGCCTTGGTCTTGAGGTAGTTGCGGAAGCCGTCAGCGAAGGGCTCGAGCGGCTCGAAGCTTGCCGCGTCGGTGTGCTCTTCGGTCGCATCGCCGCGCCCGCCGAGGAAGGGCACGGTCACATCGAAGCCGGCATCCTTGGCCGCCTTCTCGACCGCTGCCGAACCTGCCAGCACGATCGCGTCCGCCATGCTGAGGCTGCCGCGATGCGCTTCGATGGTGTCGAGCACCTTGCCCAGCTCAGCCGGGTCATTGACCGCCCACGAACGCTGCGGCTCGAGCCGGATGCGCGCGCCGTTGGCGCCGCCGCGGTGGTCCGAGTTGCGATAGGTCGAGGCCGAGGCCCAGGCCGCCTTGACCAGCTCGCGCACCGACAGGCCCGAGTTCAGGATGGCTTCCTTGAAGCGGGCGACCTCCGCATCGGAGGGCGTGGTGCCCGCCGGGACGGGGTCCTGCCAGATCAGCGTCTCTTCCGGCACTTCCGGCCCGAGGTAGCGGATCTTCGGACCCATGTCGCGGTGGCACAGCTTGAACCACGCGCGGGCGAAGGCATCGTCGAGCGCCGCCTGATCGTTCAGGAACCGCTCGGAAATCTTGCGATATTCCGGGTCGTTCTTGAGCGCCATGTCGGCGGTGGTCATCATGGTCGGCACGCGCTTGTTCGGGTCGCGCGCGTCGGGGGCCATGTCCTCCGGATCGGGGTTGATCGGAGTCCACTGGAAGGCGCCCGCGGGGCTCTTCACCAGCTCGAAATCGTACTTGAACAGCAGCCGGAAGTAGTCGTTGCCCCACTGGGTCGGGTTCGGCGTCCACGCGCCCTCGATCCCCGAGGTGGTGATGTTGCCCGCGGCGATCTCCTCGGCATCGTTGAGCCAGCCGAAGCCCATCAGGTGGAGGTCCTCGCTCTCCGGAGCGCCGCCGAAGGTGTCGGCGGGGTGCGCGCCGTGGGCCTTGCCGAAGGCGTGGCCGCCGGCGGTGAGCGCGACGGTTTCCTCGTCGTTCATCGCCATGCGCGCGAAGGTCTCGCGCATGTCGCGGGCCATGCCCTCGGGGTCATGCGGGTTGCCCTGCGGGCCTTCGGGGTTGACGTAGATCAGCCCCATCTGGATCGCGGCGAGCGGGTTTTCGAGTGCACGGCCTTCCTTGGGGTGGATGCGGGTGGGGACGCCTTCGTTGACCCACTGCTCTTCGGTGCCCCAGTAGACGCTCTCAGGCTCGAAAACGTCGGTACGGCCACCGCCGAAGCCGAACACGGGACCGCCCATGCTCTCGATCGCGACATTGCCGGCGAGGATGAAAAGGTCGGCCCAGCTGATGTTCTTGCCGTATTTCTGCTTGATCGGCCACAGCAGGCGGCGGGCCTTGTCGAGGTTGCCGTTGTCGGGCCAGGAGTTGAGCGGGGCAAAGCGCTGCTGGCCGCTGTTGCCGCCGCCGCGCCCGTCACCGGTGCGGTAGGTGCCCGCCGCGTGCCACGCCATGCGGATGAAGAAGGGACCGTAGTGGCCGTAGTCCGCCGGCCACCAGGGCTGGCTGTCGGTCATCAGCGCGGTGAGATCGGCCTTCAGCGCCTTGTAGTCGAGCGCGTTGAACGCCTCGGCATAGTCGAAGTCCTCGCCATAGGGATTGGCGCTCTTGCCGCCTTCCTTGAGAATGTCGACCTGCAGCGCCTGCGGCCACCAGTCGCGGTTGGTGCGGCCCAGCAGGTTGCGCAGATCCACGCTGCCGTGGAACGGGCAACCCCCGCTCATCTCTCCGGTTTTTGCGTCCATGATAGTCTCTCCTCTGACATGGCGAAATGCAGACTCGCGTCGCTGCCGCGTAGCCTATGGGGAGAGAATGACGCTTTCAGGAACTTGCGTCCAATCGATTAATGCGCGTTTTTTGATTGAGCGGGGCGATTAGTGAGGAGTGGCGAGCGGGCACAAAAAAGCCCCCTCCTCTTCAGAGGAGGGGGTTGGGGGTGGTGGCGCGGCGCGAAGCGTCGCGCTCTGCGGCATTCACCACCCCGCTGCGACTAGGCCCGGATCAAGTCCGGGCCAAGTCTCGCGGCCCTCCTCTCAAGAGGAGGGCGGACTGTGCCTCAAGCCGCCTGCGCCACCTCTTCCACCGGCTCGTTGCGGATCAGGAAGTCGAACGCCCCCAGACCCGCCTTCGCGCCTTCGCCCATGGCAACGACGATCTGCTTGTGCGGCACGGTGGTGCAATCGCCCGCGGCGTAGATGCCGGGAATGTTGGTCGCGCCGTGATCGTCGATCACGATCTCGCCGAACCTGCTGAGCTCGAGCCCGGTCTCGCGCAGCCATTCGGTGTTGGGGACGAGGCCGATCTGGACGAACACGCCTTCCAGCGCGATCCGGCGTTCCTCGCCATTGGCGCGGTTCTTGACCACGAGGCCGTTCACACGGGTGCCGTCACCCAGCACTTCGGTGGTCTGGCCGTTGGTGACGATCTCGACATTCGGCATCGAGCGCAGCTTGCGCTGGAGCACCTCGTCGGCGCGCAGCTTGGTGTCGAACTCGATCAGGGTGACGTGGCCGACGATCCCGGCAAGGTCGATCGCCGCCTCGACGCCCGAATTGCCGCCGCCGATCACCGCGATGCGCTTGCCCTTGAACAGCGGGCCGTCGCAGTGCGGGCAGTAGGCCACGCCCTTGTTGCGATACTCCGCCTCGCCCGGCACGCCGAGGTTGCGCCAGCGCGCGCCGGTGGAGAGGATCAGCGAGCGGGCCTTGAGGGTCGCGCCATTGGCCATCACCACCTCGTGATAGCCGCCGACGTCCTTCGCCGCGCGCAGTTCCACCGCGCGGGCGAGGTCCATCAGGTCGATCTCGTATTCGCCGACGTGCTTCTTCAGGCTGTCGGTGAGCTTCGGGCCTTCGGTGTAGGGCGTGCCGGGGAGGTTCTCGATCCCGAGCGTGTCCATCAGCTGCCCGCCGAAGCGCTCCGCCGCGATGCCGGTGCGGAAACCCTTGCGCGCGGTATAGACCGCCGCCGCCGCGCCCGCCGGGCCGCCGCCGATCACCAGCACTTCGAAGGGCGCCTTGGCGGCGAGCTTCTCCGCCTGCTTCGCGTCGGCATTCTTGTCCAGCTTGGCGAGGATCTCGGCGAGTTCCATCTTGCCGTTGTAGAAGGGCTCGCCGTTGAGGAAGGTCGCAGGCACCGCCATGATGTCGCGGCGCTCGACTTCGTCCTGGAAGGTGCCGCCTTCGATCAGGGTCGCGGTGATACGCGGGTTTTCGAGCGCCATCAGCGTCAGCGCCTGCACCACGTCGGGGCAGTTGTGGCAGCTGAGCGAGAAGAACATCTCGAAGTGATAATCGCCCTCCAGCGCGCGGACCTGCTCGATCAGGTCGGCATCGACCTTGGGCGGGTGGCCACCGGCCCACAGCAGGGCGAGCACCAGCGACGTGAATTCGTGGCCCATCGGCAGACCGGCAAAACGCACCCACTTCTCCGCATCGCTTGCGCGGCGGATGACGAAGCTGGGCTTCCTCGCATCGGTCCCGTCAAAGCGCGCAGTGACGAGGTCGTGCAGCGAGGCGATCTGCTCGATCAGCGCGCGCGTCTGGCGCGACTTCTCGCTGTCATCGAGCGAGGCGATCAGTTCCACGCCCTCGCGAAGATTGCCGAGATAGGTCTTGAGCTGGGCCTGCATGGCAGCATCGAGCATGGGTGTCCTCCGGGCGCTGCACGCGCTCTGATAGGGGAAGAAGAGAGAGGGTAACGCGGGACCGGATGCCGCCGCCGCCCGCAAAGGGGGGGAGGTGGGGCGGGGGACATCCGGTCCCGGCTACGACCCGAGGGCTCTTTGAATGGCTCTCGGGATTTTACGGCCGGCGCGGGGCCGAGGGGGAGGGGGAGAAGCCCCGCGCGGCCGGTCTCGTCAGGTCAGATCTTGCCGACCAGATCGAGCGAGGGGGCGAGCGTGTCGCTGCCTTCTTCCCACGCCGCCGGGCAGACCTGACCGGGGTTGGCGCGCACATACTGCGCGGCCTTGATCTTGCGGGTCAGTTCGTTGGCATTGCGGCCCACGCCCTCGCAGGTGATTTCCATGATCTGGACCACGCCGTCGGGATCGACCACGAAGGTCGCACGGTCGGCAAGCCCGGCGCCTTCACGCAGCACGCCGAAGTTGTTCGACAGCACGTGGTTCTGGTCGCCCAGGAACGGGAAGGTCAGCTTGCCGATCTTGTCCGAGGTGTCGCTCCAGGCCTTGTGGCTGAAGTGCGTGTCGGTCGAGACGGCGTAGACTTCGACGCCCATCGCCTGGAGGGTGGCGTACTTCTCGCCCATGTCTTCCAGCTCGGTCGGGCACACGAAGGTGAAGTCGGCCGGGTAGAAAAAGAACACCGACCACTTGCCCGCGAGATCGGCGTCGGTGACGGTGAAGAAGTCCTTGCCCTTCTGGAAGGCGGTGGCGGTGAACGGCTTGAGGGTCGAACCGATGATACCCATGGGAGTTTGTCCTTATCCGGGTTGGTTGAGAGGAAAATCGACGCTGCCCAGATAGCGATTGCCGCGCTGCACAAAAGTGGATTGTTGCGATTGCGAAGATCGCTTTTTTCAATCAGTCTGGCGGGAACCAATCGCTTTTTCCGCCACAGTCCTGCATGGGCGGAACGCGCGCGCAATGGCTGCCGGGACTAACGCGGGGAGCTGGGTCAAACTTGCGCCGAGACGTGGCGGACGTGCTGCCAAGCGTGCAACGAACACAATCGCGCGTTGCAAAGGCACGATAAAATATCTTTAATCCTAATTATATTACAAGAAATCCCGATTAACGCGCAACTGACCGACCCCTTCGTCATCCGCTGGAGCCAAGGGTGATTTGCGCTGCCTGCAGCGCCGTGGCATCAAAACCGGACGGGCGGGGGCACGCACAAACTCGGTAGGGAAAGACGTCCACATGTCCGACGAATATGCCAAGCCCGCCATCACGCCGATCGCGTTCGATTTCGACACGGCCCGGCTGGCACCCGACCAGACCGCCATCACCTTGTCGCGCAAGGACGTTCTGGGCATCGTCCAGTCGGCCTTCGAGGAACTCGGGCCAGCCAGCGAGAAGCTCATCGCGGTCAAACGCGAGGTGCTCGCCGAGGTCGCCGACGGGCGGCCAGCCCATGCCCTGCGCACCGCGATTGTGGGCGCGGCCAGGGCCCGCTGCACCTGCTGCCGCTGATCGCCGCAGCATCCGCACCCCCTTGCGCGGCGCACGCGGATCGTTAGCTGAGAGGCCATGCGCGTTCTCCTCACCGGATCCTCGGGCTGGCTCGGCCGCTTTCTAGCGCCGCTGCTGGCGAACGCAGGGCACGAGGTGACCGGGCTCGACATTGCTCCAGGGCTTCACACCGATGTGCTTGGGAGCGTCGCCGATGCGGGTCTGATCGAACGGCTGTTCGCCGAACGCGGCTTCGCGGCGGTGGTCCACGCGGGCGCGCTGCACAAGCCCGACATTGTCCGCTACCCCGCGAGCGCCTTCATCGACGTCAACCTCACCGGCACCCTGAACCTGCTCGAGGCGGCGGTGCGGCACGGGGCGGGGCGGTTCGTCTTCACCTCCACCACCTCGCTGATGATCACCCGCGCGATCCGCGACGAGGTGGCGGCAGAGGCGGTGTGGCTCGACGAGGCCAGCGGGCCTTTGCAGCCGCGCAACATCTACGGCGTCACCAAGCGCGCGGCCGAGGAACTGTGCCGCCTGTGGCACGATGTCCACGGATTGCCGGTGATCGCCCTCAGGGTCTCGCGCTTCTTCCCCGAGGACGACGACACCCACGCCGTTCCCGCGGGCGAGAACCTCAAGGCGAACGAGTTCCTGAACCGCCGCCTGACGGTGGAGGACTGCGCCGCCGCGCATATCGCCGCGCTCGACGCCGCGCCGCGGGTGGGCTGGGGCGTCTATGTGGTGAGCGCCCCGCCGCCTTTCACACCCGCCGATGCCGCGCGGCTGAAGACGGACGCGGCGGGGCTGATCGCGGAACGCTTTCCCGAGGCGCCTGCGCTCTACGCCGCGCGCGGCTGGGTGCTGCCGCAGAGCATCGGGCGGGTCTACGACCCCTCGGCCATCGAGCGCGATCTGGGCTTCCGCTGCCAGACCGACTTCGCGGCGGTGCTGGCGGCTCTGCGCGAGGGGCGCGCAATGCCCTTCACCCATGATCCGGGCTATGTGCCGCCCAAGGAACTGGGGCGCTAAGACCACCCAATTTTGCCGTTGCACAGGAAATGCCTGACCTCCTGCGCCGTTGGCTCAAGCGAATATCTGTTGTGTAAACGCAACGAATCGCATATCAGGGCTGCATGACGAGGGAAATCCACAATCGAATCGCCATGTTCCGGGCCGATGCGGGGATGACCCGCCGCGAGCTGGCCGAAGCCGTCGGGGTCAACCCCCAGACCATCGGCTTCCTCGAGCGCGGCGATTACAAGCCCAGCCTGGAACTGGCGATGTCGCTTGCCGAAGTGTTCGGCGTGAGCGTGGAACTGCTGTTCTCGTTCGAGCCGTTCCCCTCGCTCTCGCAAGCTTTGCAGAAGGGACGCGAATGATGGCTTACGAAGGAAACAAGGTGTCGGAGCGGCTCGACCGGCTGGCGATTGCGGGGCTCGGCACCAATGCCGAAAGCGGGTTATCGCCGCGCCTGTCGATCCTTGCCAATCTGGTGTTCATGGCCGCAGGCATTGCGGGGCTGGTGCTGTGCGCGCAAGGCGACGTCGGTCCCGGCATCGTGTTCGGAGCGATGTTTGGTGCAGGCACGCACTCGGTGATCGTCGAGTATCGCAAGCGCGGCAATGCGCCGCTTGACGAGCGCGAGCGGGCGATCTTCTGGAAGGCTATGGCGATTGGCGCTCTCGTGCCGAGCGTATTGGCGGCCTTGTGGGCGCTGTTTCTGGCGTCGTTTGCCGATCAGGGCATGTGGTACCCCGACAGGCCCGAAGAATGGCGGGCGGCCGGGTTCTTCCTTTTGGGGCTGACCAGTCAGATCTCCAACATCGCGAGCGCGTGGATGACGCCGGCCTATGCCGCCGAGCTGCTCGACGACGAGTGACACAACCTCATCCGGAGATGGAAAATCTCGAAGGGACGCAGATGATGGGATATAGAAGGAACATGGCCGCCAATTGGAAGCACATTGGCGCGAACGCAGCGCTGATGCTGGTTGCGACGGCCGGGATGATCGCTGCGGCAAGGGGCGTTCCCCTCGGCACTCGGGTTCTTTCTTCTTGGCCTGATGATGCAGGTCAAGAACCTCACGGTTGCCGTGACCACGCCGCCCTATGAGGTGGAGGTCGACGAGGTGCACTGAGCCGCTGAGCCGCTTAGCCCACTTGCCCCCGGTGCAGCAGCTTGTGGTCGGCCAGCACCAGCGCCATCATCGCCTCGACCACCGGGGTGCCACGGATGCCCACACACGGATCGTGGCGGCCCTTGGTGACCACCTCGACCGCCTCGCCCGCAGAGTTGATCGATTCCACCGGCGTCAGGATCGAGGAGGTCGGCTTGAACGCTACGCGGCACACCACCGGCTGCCCGGTCGAGATGCCCCCCGCTGTGCCGCCCGCGTGGTTGGCGAGGAACTCGGGCTTGCCGCCCTCGCCGGGGCGCATCCGGTCGGCGTTTTCCTCGCCCGAGAGGCGCGCGGCTTCGAAGCCGTCGCCGATCTCGACGCCCTTGACCGCATTGATGCTCATCATCGCGGCGGCGAGGTCGCTGTCGAGCTTGGCATAGATCGGCGCACCCCAGCCGGCGGGGACTCCGGTCGCGACGCATTCGACGATCGCGCCCAATGACGATCCGGCCTTGCGCGCGGCATCGACCTTCTCCTCCCAGCGCTTCGCCGCAGCGGCGTCGGGGCAGAAGAAGGGGTTGTTGGCGATTTCGGCTGCATCGAAATTCGCCATGTCGATCCGGTCGCCGCCCAGCTCGCACACATAGGCGGTGATGGTGACCTCGGGGATCACCAGCCGCGCCACTGCGCCCGCCGCCACCCGCGCCGCGGTCTCGCGCGCGCTCGACCGCCCGCCGCCGCGATAGTCGCGGATGCCGTATTTCGCGTCATAGGCGTAGTCGGCATGGCCCGGGCGATAGCGTTGGGCGATCTCGCTGTAGTCTTTCGAGCGCTGATCGGTGTTCTCGATATGCAGCGCGATCGGCGTGCCGGTGGTGCGCCCCTCGAACACCCCCGACAGGATGCGCACGATGTCATCCTCGCGCCGCTGGGTCGTGAAGCGGCTGGTGCCGGGCTTCCTCGCATCCATGAAAGGCTGGATGAATTCCTCGGAAATGGCGAGCCCCGGCGGGCACCCGTCGACGACCGCGCCCAATGCGGGCCCGTGGCTCTCTCCCCAGGTGGTGAAGCGCAAGACGCGCCCGAAGGTGTTCCAGCTCATGCGTCGCCCTCTGGCGCAAGTGTGGGCATCTGTCCATAAAGGCTGGACGCTGGGCGGGCCTTCCTTCAGGAACAAACCATGATTGCAAAGCTCTCAGGCAGACTGGACGCGACCGGCGAGGACTGGGCGATCGTCGACGTCGGCGGGGTGGGCTACCTTGTTCACTGCTCCAGCCGCACGCTCGCCGCGCTGGGCGAGGTGGGAGAGGCCTGCACCGTCCACACCGAATTGCAGGTGAGCGAGAACGACATGCGCCTGTTGGGTTTCGCGGAAAGCTCCGAGCGTGACTGGTTCCGGCTGCTGACCGGCGTGCAGGGGGTGGGGAGCAAGGTCGGCCTCGCGATCCTCTCCGCGCTCTCGACCGGAGAACTGCGCGAGGCTTGCGGGAGGGGCGACGCGGCGATGGTGGCCCGCGCGCAAGGTGTGGGGCCGAAGCTGGCGGGCAGGATCGTCAACGAGCTCAAGGATAAGGCGGGCGCGATGCCGGGCGGCTCGGGTGGCTTTGCGGCTGGCGTGGCGGCCGCCCCGGCGGGCAGCAAGGGTGCGGACGCGGCGAGCGCCCTAGAAAACCTCGGGTTCAAGCCTGCTGTCGCGGCGCAGGCCGTCGCGCGGGCGCTCGAGGAACTGGGCGAGGGCGCGAGCGAGGGCGACCTGATCCGCGTGGCGCTGAAGAAGGCGGCGGGGTGATGAACGCCACCTCCCTCCGTCATCCTGAACTTGTTTCAGGATCCATCAGGCCTTCCGCGTGGATCTACCGGCGCAAACCCCAGCCCGACCGCCAGATCATGCCAATCGGGGTTCTCGCTCTCGATAAGGTTGATCTTCCACTGCCGGTGCCAGCGCTTCAGCTGCTTCTCGCGCAGGATCGCGCCTTCCATGTCGCCGAACAGCTCGTAGCGGACGAGACAGTGAACCTTGTAGCGGCGGGTGAAGCCGGGGACGACGCCGTTCCGATGTTGCCACAGCCTGCCGATCATATCGCTGGTTACGCCGATGTAGAGCGTGCCGTGCCGCTGGCTGGCGAGGATGTAGACGCATGGTTGGCGCTCTTGTCGCATAGTGCTGAGAGTGACCCACGATGGATGCTGAAACAAGTTCAGCATGACGGGGGTGTGCAATGAACGACCCCCCCCTCCACTCCCCCACCCGCCAGCCCGGCGACCCGGACGCGGCCCTCCGCCCGCGCCGCCTCGCGGAATTCGTCGGGCAGGAGGCGGCCAAGGGGAACCTTGCCGTCTTCATCGCCGCTGCCCGCGCCAGAGGCGAGGCGATGGATCATACCTTGTTCTTCGGGCCGCCGGGCCTCGGCAAGACCACGCTGGCGCAGATCATCGCGGGCGAGCTGGGCGTGGGCTTCCGCGCCACCAGCGGCCCCGTCATCGCCAAGGCGGGCGACCTTGCCGCGCTGCTCACCAATCTCGAACCGCATGATGTGCTGTTCATCGACGAAATCCACCGCCTCTCTCCGCAAGTCGAGGAAGTGCTCTACCCGGCGATGGAGGACCGCGCGCTTGACCTCATCATCGGGGAGGGGCCCTCGGCGCGCAGCGTGCGGATCGACCTGCCGCCCTTCACGCTGATCGGGGCGACCACCCGGCAGGGCCTGCTGACCACGCCTTTGCGCGACCGCTTCGGCATCCCCGTCAGGCTCAACTTCTACACCCACGAGGAGCTGGAGCGCGTCGTCACCCGTGCGGCGGGGCTCATGGGCCTCGCCATTGCGCCCGACGGGGCGCACGAGATCGCCCGCCGTTCGCGCGGGACGCCGCGTGTCGCTGGACGGCTGCTGCGGCGCGTGCGCGACTTCGCCGATGTCGCGGGGAGCAGCACCGTCACCCGCGCGGTCGCGGACGAGGCTCTGACCCGGCTCGAGATCGACCGCCTCGGGCTCGACCTGATGGACCGCCGCTACCTCACCATGATCGCGACCATCTACAAGGGCGGGCCGGTCGGGATCGAGACGCTGGCGGCGGGCCTCGCCGAGCCGCGCGATACGGTGGAGGAGGTGGTCGAGCCCTATCTGATCCAGCTTGGTCTGGTGGCGCGCACCGCACGCGGCCGCGTGCTCAACGATGCCGGATGGGCGCATCTCGAGCTTCAGCCGCCCAAAGAATCACCCCCAAGTCAGGCCGGACTGTTCGAAGACTGAGTCGCGCCCCACTACGGGCCTGCGCGTTAACCATTCGCCTAACGCGGCCCCCGTTTTCGGTGCCAGTTCGGGACAGGCCCCCCGAAATCAAGCGATTCCGCGGCGATTCCGGCGCGTTCGGGGCCCGCTGCTTGGTTAACCCGATTGCCCCTCGCCGCCATCTGACATCAATAGAAGGCTGGATTTGGGGGAATTGCGGACAAGCCGCAGCCACCCCGCAAGCAAACAGGGTAAACGACCATGTCGCTCAAACTGGCCATCGCGAAACTCTCTGCCGCAGCGGCAGGTGTCGCATTGTTGCAAGGTGGTGCAGTGCGCATGGCCGAGCCGATGAACACCGAAGCGCCCGACTTTGCGACCAACATCGACGGGAAGCTGATCGAGGTCGATCCGGTCACCGGGGCGCGCTACATCAAGTCGCGCGAGCGGATCATCACCGTGCCCGAGGAGCGGCGCCGCCGCATCGTCGAGCGCACCGTCGAGTGCCAGCCGGTCGGGGCGGCCGGCAGCGCGGCGAGCATGCCGGCGGGCACGGTCCAGGCCTATTATGACGCGGCGCAGTGCCCGCCGATCGAGCAGGTCGCCTACATGCCCGCGCCGCTTCCGCCGCTTCCGCCGATTTCGGGCGGCGGCGGGCCGGGTGGCGGCTGGGGCGGCGGCTTCGGAGGCGGTTTCGGCGGCGGCTTCGGCTTCGGCGGCGGATTCTTCGGCGGCTTCTTCGGCGGCGGCGGGTCTTCGTCAGGCGACGTTTCGGTCTCGACCACCACTTCGACCTCGACCTCGGGTGGCAGCAGCGGCACCACCAGCAGCAGTGGCTCGAGCGGCATCGTGATCGATATCGACATCGACAATTCGACCTCGACGACCTCGTCCTCGGGCACGCTGACCTCGACCACCACCTCGTCCTCGGGCGTGGTGACCTCGTCCACCGGGCAGGTGTCGAGCAGCACGGGCCAGGTCTCGAGCAGCACCGGCGCGGTCACCAGCAGCACGGGCGCAGTGTCGAGCACCAGCACTTCGGGCAATGTCTCGTCTTCGACCGGCGCGGTGTCGAGCTCGTCGGGCAATGTCAGCTCCTCGGGCAACGTCAGTTCCTCGACCGGGGCGGTCAGCAGCTCGTCGTCGTCCTCCTCCTCGTCCTCGTCGAGCTCCTCGTCCTCGTCGTCTTCCTCCTCGTCGTCCTCGGGCGGCAGCAGCGGGAAGCCGGGCGGCAGCTCGGGCTCCTCGGGCAGCAGCAGCGGCAGCAGCTCGTCCTCGTCGTCGGGCAGCAGCAGCTCCTCCTCGGGCGGGGCGACCAGCGGCGGGTCTTCGGGTGACATGACCAGCAGCACCAGCAGCTCGTCGTCGTCCTCGTCGTCGTCTTCCTCGTCCTCGAGCAGCAGCGGTTCGTCGGGTTCGTCCGGCAGCAGCGGGTCTTCGGGGTCGAGCTCCTCGTCGAGCAGCAGCAGCAGCTCCTCGTCGTCCTCGTCTTCGTCGAGCAGCAGCAGCGGTTCTTCGGGTGGCCATGATGTGCCCGCCCCGCCGATGACGATCCTGTTCGGCCTCGCAGCCGCCGCGGTTCTCGGGCGCCGCAAGTTCCTCGGCTGAGGCCAGAGCACAAACGCAAACCAGAAAGGGCGGCCTTGCGGGGCCGCCCTTTTTCGTTGGGTTTGCGAGGCTTACTCGGGTTTCTCGACCGGCTGTCCGGCGGCCTGCCAGGCGAGGATCCCGCCCTCCAGATGCTCCACCGGCTTGCCGGTCGCGGCGGCGAGTTTCTCGCCGGCCATGCCCGAACGGCGGCCCGAGCGGCAATAGAGCACCACCTCGCGCCCGTCGCTGAGATCGAGCTTGGCGGGATCGAAACGGTCGAGCGCGATATGCTCGGCGCCCGGGATCACGCCCTCGGCCACCTCTTCGTCGGTGCGCACGTCGATCAGGCGGACATTGCCCGCCGCGATCTTGGCGGCGAGTTCCTCGGGCGTGAGCGGCACCAGCGCAGAGCGCTCGGGTGCCGCCTCGGCCTCGCCCGCGGTTCCGGCGAAGGCCAGTTCGAAGCCGAGGGGCACCGACGGCGCGTCGCGCTTGCCCTTCGATCCGCCCGCATCGTCCCCGCAGGCCGACAGGGCCAGCAGCAGGGCGGGGGCGAGAAGAAGGGCGGCGCGACCGGGTCTCATGCCTCTCCTTATGCCGCAAGCTTGCGCAGAACGTAATGGAGAATCCCGCCGTGGCGGTAATATTCCATTTCGTTTGCGGTATCGATGCGACACAGGGCGGTGAAGCTGAACTGCGAACCGTCCGCGCGGGTGACCTCCACCGTGACGTCCTGACCGGGGGTCAGGTCGGCAAGGCCGCGGATCGAGAAGGTGTCGGTGGCGGTGAGGCCGAGGGTCTGGCGGGTGTCGCCTTCCTTGAACTGCAGCGGCAGCACGCCCATCCCGACGAGGTTCGAGCGGTGGATGCGCTCGAAGCTCTCGACGATCACCATGCGGACGCCGAGCAGTATCGTGCCCTTGGCCGCCCAGTCGCGCGAGGAGCCCGTGCCGTATTCCTTGCCGCCGATGACGACCAGCGGGGTGCCGTCTTCCTTGTGCTTCATCGCCGCGTCGTAGATCGGCATGGTCTCGCCGCCATAGGTCGAGAACCCGCCTTCGACGCCCGGGACCATCTCGTTCTTGATGCGGATGTTGGCGAAGGTGCCGCGCATCATCACTTCGTGGTGGCCGCGGCGCGAGCCGTAGGAGTTGAAGTCCTTCTTGGCGACCTGATTGGCCATCAGGAACTTGCCGCCCGGGCTGTCTTCCTTGATCGACCCGGCCGGCGAGATGTGGTCGGTGGTGACCGAATCGCCGAGGATCGCCAGCGGCTTGGCATCGACGATGTCCATGATCGGCGCGGGCGTCATGGTCATGCCCTCGAAATAGGGCGGGTTGGCGACATAGGTCGAACCGGCGCGCCACTGGTAGGTGTCCGAGGGCTCGACGGTGATCGCCTGCCAGTGCTCGTCACCGTCATAGACGTTGGCGTAGCGGCTGACGAACATCGACCGGTCGATGTTGGCGGCGCGGTGCGCGGCGACTTCGGCGTTGGTCGGCCACAGATCGGCGAGCATCACCGGGTCGCCGTTCTGGTCGTGGCCGATCGGGGTGGTGGTGATGTCCGCGGTGACGGTGCCCTTCAGCGCATAGGCCACCACCAGCGGCGGCGAGGCGAGGAAGTTGGCGCGCACGTCGGGCGAGACGCGGCCTTCGAAGTTGCGGTTGCCCGAGAGCACCGAGGCGGCAACGATGTCGTTGCCGTTGATCGCGGCGCTGATGGGTGCTGCCAGCGGCCCCGAGTTGCCGATGCAGGTGGTGCAGCCATAGCCGACAAGGTCGAAACCGACCGCATCGAGGTGCTCCTGCAAGCCCGACTTCACGAGGTAATCGGTCACAACCTGCGATCCGGGGGCGAGCGAGGTCTTGACCCACGGCTTGGGCTTCAACCCCTTCTCGTTCGCCTTCTTCGCGACAAGGCCGGCGGCGATCAGCACGTCGGGGTTCGAGGTGTTGGTGCAGGAGGTAATGGCCGCGATCACCACGTCGCCGTCACCAATGTCGTGGTCCTTGCCCTCGACCGCGACGCGCGCGGGCGCGGACTTGCCATAGGCCTTGGAAAGGTCGGCGTTGAACAGGTCGTCGACTTCCTGGAGGATCACCTTGTCCTGCGGGCGCTTGGGCCCCGCAAGGCTGGGGACGACGGCGGCCATGTCGAGGCTGAGGGTCTTGGTGAAGACCGGCACGTTCGCCGGATCGAACCACATGCCCTGCGCCTTGGCATAGGCTTCGACCAGCGCGATGGTCTCTTCGCTGCGGCCGGTGAGACGCAGGTAGTCGAGGGTCTTGTCGTCGATCCCGAAGAAGCCGCAGGTCGCGCCGTATTCAGGGGCCATGTTGGCGATGGTCGCGCGGTCGGCGAGGGTGAGGTTGGCGACGCCCGGCCCGTAGAATTCGACAAAACGGCCCACCACGCCGACATTGCGGAGCATCTGCACGCAGGTCAGCACGAGGTCGGTCGCGGTCACGCCTTCGGCCATCGCGCCTTCGAGATAGAAGCCGACAACCTCGGGGATCAGCATCGAGACCGGCTGGCCGAGCATCGCGGCCTCAGCCTCGATCCCGCCGACGCCCCAGCCGAGCACGCCCAGACCGTTGATCATGGTGGTGTGGCTGTCGGTGCCGACGCAGGTGTCGGGATAGGCGACCATCACGCCATCCGGCCCTTCCGACGACCACACCGCGCGGGCGAGGTGCTCGAGGTTCACCTGGTGGCAGATCCCGGTGCCCGGGGGCACGGCGGTGAAGTTCTGGAAGCTCTTCGAGCCCCACTTGAGGAAGTCGTAGCGCTCGGCATTGCGCTCGTATTCGAGCGCCATATTGGCTTCCATCGCCTTGGGATGGCCGAATTCGTCGACCATCACCGAGTGGTCGATCACGAGGTTCACGGGGACCAGCGGGTTGATCTTGGCGGTATCGCCGCCGAGCTTCTTGATCGCATCGCGCATCGCGGCCAAGTCGACCACGCAGGGCACGCCGGTGAAGTCCTGAAGGAGGACGCGCGCCGGGCGGTACTGGATTTCCTCGCCGGTGACGGGGTTCGCCTGCCAGTCGACCAGCGCCTGGATGTGCTCGCGCGCGACGGTGAAGCCGCCGTCCTCGAAGCGCAGCAGATTCTCGAGCAGCACCTTCATCGAGATCGGCAGCTTGCTGATGTCGCCCAGCTGCTCGGCCGCCTTGGCGAGCGAGTAATAGGCGTACTGCTTGCCGTTCACGTCAAGCATCTGGCGCGTGCCGAGCGAATCCTGGCCGATTGCGGTCATGGGAGGTTCCGTCCTTTCGATTGGCCCGCCCCCGATCCACCAAGGGCGCGGTTTTCGACGCCGCTCCTGCGCGCCCTCGCGCGCGAGGTCAAGGGGGGTTCCCCTAGGGCAATAGTCTCATGCCACCGCCGCGGCCTGCACCCGCGGGGCGCGGGCGGCGATCCAGCAGCCGGTGACGATCAGCGCGGTGCCCGCCAGCGTGGGCAGCGTGACCGCCTCGCGGAAGAACACCCAGCCAGTGATCGCCGCCCAGACGAAGCCCGAATATTCGGTCGGCACCAGCACGCTGGCGGGCGCGCGGGCATAGGCGAAGGCGATCGCGAAGGAGCCGCACACCGTCAGCACCGCCGAAATGCCGAGCGGCAGCGCGGCCGCGATCTGCGGGGTCTGCCACAGGAGCGGGGCCATGAGCAGCAGCACCACAGCGCTGACCCCGCTGTGGAAGGTCGCGATCTCGAGCGCGCTGGCGACCTGTGCCTGCCGCCGGATGACGATGAAGTTGTAGGCGTAGAGCAGCGCCGAGACGAACACCGAGGCGACCCCCAGCATGGCGTTCTCGTCGAACCCGCCGCTCCCGATCCGCCCGCCGACGATCACCAGCGTGCCGGCAAAGCCCAGCAGGCTCGCGCCGATCGCACGGGTGCTGATCGTCTCGCCGAGCAACACGCGGGCAAGGTAGAGCGCCAGCAGCGGAGCGATGAAGGACAGCGCGATCGCCTCGGCGAGCGGCAGGAGGGTGATCGAATGGAAGAAGGTCAGCGCCATGAAGGCCGAGACCACGCCGCGCTCGAGGTGCAGCTTCAGCACCTCGCGCGACGGCATCCGCCCGCCGCGCAGCCGCCATACCGGGGCGACCAGCCCGGTGCCGATCACCGCGCGCAGGGTGGTCGCGGTGTAGGCGCCGATCAGCAGTGCGGCCTCCTTCATGAAGGCGTCCATCAGCGACAGGAACCCGACGCCCGCGAGCGCAGCGCCGAAGGGCAGCAGGGCGTGATGGGGCTTGGGCGCTTCGAAGCTCATGCGCGCCGCCATAGGCCGGGGCGGCGCGAAGGTCACGCCCCCCTCGTCCGAGGGGGGATCAGGGTCTCTCAAGGGTGTGAACATTAATGCAGGTGAAAGCCAAGATGGTTGATAGGGGCGGGGCTGCGCGGGTATGACTGCGGGCGACAAGCGATGCCGCCAACCTCCCGGCGGCACGGGGCGAGAAGGCAACAGACGAATGATCAGGTTCTCGGGCAGGTTGGCTGGCGGCGTGGCTGTAGCGGCGCTGGTGGCGAGCGCAGCGCTGGCGCAGGACGCCGCCGCGCCTGCCCCCGCGCCCTCGCCCACCGCCTCCAAGGCCTTCTCCGAGGCCTTCCCGCCGACCGTCTCGCAGCCGGTGGTACAGGCCACGCCGCAAGTCGCCCCGCTGGTGCAGGCCTGGACCGTGGCGCAGGCGCAGGCGCTCGTCGCGGTGATCGAGGGTATCGGCGCCGAGGGCCTCGACCCGCGCGACTACGACCTCGCCCCGCTGAAGGTCGCCATCGCCTCGGGCCCCTCCGAGGAACTCAACCGCATGGCCTCGCAGAGCTTCGTCTGGCTGGTCGAGGACCTGCGCGACGGGCGCACGCCGATGGAGGCGCGCCAGCAGTGGTTCGTGGTCGACCCCGACCGCGAGGCGAACCCCTCGGGCAATGTGCTGGCCGAGGCATTGAAGACCGGCGACATCGCCGGCACCCTCGCCAAGCTCAACCCGACCCACCCCGATTACGCCCGCCTCAAGGCCGAACTTGCCGCCACCTCGGACGGCCAGACCGCGCGGCGCAAGCTGATCCGCGCCAACATGGACCGCTGGCGCTGGCTGGCGCGCGACCTCGGCCCGCAATACCTCATCACCAACGTCCCCGAGTTCCAGCTGCGGCTGACGGTCAAGAACAAGATCATCAGCACCTACCGCACGATCGTCGGCAAGCCGGGGCGGACCGCCACCCCGCAGCTCGCCGAGGTGGTCGAGGGCGTGGTGTTCAACCCGACCTGGACGGTGCCGCAGTCGATCGTCAAGGGCGAGGGGCTGGGCGCGCGGGTGCTCGCCAACCCCGCCTGGGGCCGCGCCAACGGCTATGTCGCGACCAAGGGCGCGAACGGCTACATCACCGTGGTGCAGCAGCCCGGGCCGGGCAATTCGCTCGGCCGGATGAAGCTCGAAATGCCCAACGAGCATGCGATCTTCTTCCACGACACGCCCTCGCGCCACCTCTTCGCCAATGACTTCCGCGCCCTCTCGCACGGCTGCGTGCGCACCGAGCGGGCGCTGGAGCTTGCCATGACGATGGCGATCCTCGGCAAGGGCGCGACCCGCGAGGAAGCGGTCGCGATCGCGGATTCGGGCAAGTACAAGAAGGTGATGCTGACCAAGCCTTGGCGCGCCTACATCACCTATTTCACGATGGCCTCGGACATCAACGGCGAGATGGCGACCTTCAAGGACATCTACGGCCGCGACGCGCCGGTGCTCGCCAGCCTCGACAAGCCGCGCGTGCGCGACCGCTCGGCCAAGCCGACGAGCGAGGTGATCGTGATCGAGGACGACCTCAAGGATACCTGAGGCGGCCAAGCTCCGCGCAAGAGGGGCGGGGCTTATCTCGCGAAGTTCACGAAGTTCACATTGCAAAACGCGCAATCCTACAGGAATTGCGCTGATTTTTCTGTGGGTTGTGGGTGAATTGCGAAGTTCACACATATTCGCGCGCATCGCGCAGACGATGCGTTCTTGCTGCGGGGTGCAGCGGGGGTTTGACGATCCGAAAGAGCCGCGCGCAGTCTATCGCGGCGCTGCCGTGTAGGAAAGCGCTCTAGGCCGTCGGCTCCGGCTCGGGTTCGTCCCACGGGCTGAGCGCGCGCGAGGTCAGCACCGCCCGGCGATAGAACAGGCCGCCCGGCAGGGCATAGGCGGTCGTCAGCACGGGGAAAATCCAGACATCCTCGCCCCATACCGAGGCGGCGCCGAGGCTTCCGGCGACCGCCAGCCCCATCGCCAGCGGGATGCCCACCGCCGCGGCCAGCCCGAGCGGACCGGCGAGCCTGCGGCCCAGCAGGGACGCGAGCGGCACGCCGACGAGCGCGGCCGTCAAGGCGCAGACGGGCGTGGCGACGAGAATGGTGAGGAGCAAAAAAGCGATCAGCCAGGGGATCGTCCAGATCGTCAAGTCGGCGAAGGACACGAGCGCGCCCGGAAAGGCCGGACTGAGAAACACCGCCAGCGTCGCCACCGATCCCACCGCCGCCGCCTGCACGCTCGCCGGGAGCACGCCCACGAGGGCCGAGCCAGCATTAAGCTCGAACCAGGCCGTGCTCGGACGGTAAGGCATCGATCAGTAGGCGGCGATCGACGGGCGCGGGGCGAGGTCGAGGGGCTGGCGCTGGTACATCGCCAGCTCGGGAATCGGCTGGATGCTGCCGTCCTCCTCCAGCCCCAGGCTGTCGGCATAGAGCAGCCGCCCGCCGGACAGGTGCATCAGCGCCTCGCGGAACTGTTCGGTCCCCATCGCGAAGCACCCGTTGGAGCGCCCGAGGCGGCCCCACTTTTCGAGGTGCGAGGTCTCGGCATAGTCGGCGTGGTGCATGACGATGTAGCGCCGCAGCGCCGCCTCGTTGCTCTCGTCGAGCCCGCCGAGGCGGACCGAGGTGCCGTAGCGGCCCTTGTACCACTCCCACGTCACGTAAGCCCCGCGGCTGGTGGCGTTGGAGCCTTCGGTGTTCGAGAAATCCTTGAGCCAGCCGTCATGCTGCGGGTCGGAGCCCATGCCGTGGCTGACGTGGTAGGACTGCACCTCGCCCCTATCGAGATTGACGAAGTGGAAGCGCGGCTTGGCAGAGTGCAGGCCGAAATCGGCGATGCCGACGATGTCCTGCCGCCAGATTGCGTTGCCGGCGCGCAGCAGCTCGCGCTTGGCGATGCCGATGAGGATGCGGTCGCGCGGGGTGCCGGCCATCGGGGTCGCGAACAGGCGGGCGGGCAGCGCCAAAGCCGCTCCGGCTGCCAGAGTTCCCTTGAGGATGTCGCGACGCTTCATTGCTGTGTAACGTAGCGGCCGCGGGGCCAGTTCCCAAGCCGCGGTTTAACGTAGATCAGCATTTCGTCGCAAACCTGCGTCAACTCGCGGGCGCGGTCTGCCCGTCGTGGAGCGCCTTGGCCGCCATGCCGAGCCGGATGACGTCGGGCATCGCCGCCATCACCGCCTCGCGAAAGCCGCCGAGGGCCGCGAGCCGGGGGTCACGGGCTGCGCTCATCCGCGCGATGGTCGGCCCCGTGGGATCGAGCCGCGACTTCGCCAGCCATGCGGCGATCTCGGGGGTCTGGGTCCAGGTGCCGCGGTTCATGAGGTTCATCATGAAGGCATAGGGGAAGGTCGCGGGCGTATCGGTCAGATCGGCAGGGCGGGCGAGCTGGTTCCTGGTCGCGTCGTCGGGGAAATGCACTTCGAGAAAAGCGGTGAGCGCGGCGCTGAAGGTGACCAGCGGGGCGAGCACCGGCTGGAGCACGATGGTGTCGCCGCGGAACTGCGGCCCGGCATTCTCGGCCGCGGCGAAGGGCACGGCGCGCGCGGTGCAATCGATGTGGAGCGCGCCTTCGGGGATGGGGTGTGTGGCGTCGCCGAAATGCAGCGCGCCGTTGGCGACACGGGTGACGCGGCCCTTGCGGATCACCTGCGTAATGCGCCGCAGCATCGCGATCTCGCCCTCGGAGATCACGGCGTAGTGATACATCTGAGGCGTCACATCGGGGTCGATGCGCAGCATGTAGCCGCCCTGCTCGAGCCGCTCGAACACCTCCTCGCCACTCTGCGCAGCCCGGAAGGCTTCGAGATGGGCGCGCTGGCTCTCGACCGTGGCGGCGAGGAAGTCCTCGCCCGGTTGCAGGTATTTGCGGTTGTTGAGCCAGCTGTCACGCGGGCGCACCCAGTGGATGCGGTCGGGCGCGACCCCCGCCTCGATCAGCCACACCGCCACGTCCATCGCGGTCTTGCCGCCGCCGAGGATGACGAAGCTCTGGGGGATCGCGTCGGGGCGCTTCCACAGATCGGGCAGGTCGCCGGGAATGGCGATGCGGGCGTCCTCGTCCACCGCGAAGGCGCGTGTGTGGGTGGAGGGGACCGAGGTCTGGTAGAAGGTCGCATCGACCAGCTTGCGGCGCACGGCGATGCGGGTTTCCTCGCCCGAGATCACGCCGCGGATGGTTGCGATGCCGCTCTCGTCGCGGCCCTTGAACTCGGCGAGGCGATGGTAGGCGACGCGCCCGCTCGGCAGCAGGCGCAGGTTCATCACCTTCTCGAAATAGGCGAGCACCTCGGTGCCGCTGGCGAGCGCGCAGAGGCCCGCATTGGCCCCGTGGGTATCGATCGCCTCGCTCGCGAAGGCCATCGAATTGACCCCGTAGAAGGCCGAGGGCTGGTGCAGCGCGACGAAGGAATAGGCGTCGTTCCAGTGCCCGCCGGGCTTGGCGTGCTTGTCGACGAAGGTGATGTGGCAGCCCGGGTCCTCGTCGATCAGCGAATCGGCAAAGGCCAGGCCGACCGCGCCGGCGCCGACGATGAGGTAATCGGTTTCGTGGATGGTCATGCCTGCTCCCCGGGGTGGCGTGTGTTCTCGTCTGCCATTGTCAGCATCGAGGCCGCGTGGCGCGCGGCGACTTTGCGTGGATCATCGCCATAGCCGCCGCCGAGCGCGCTGGCGATGGGCAGTCCGCGCTTGCGGGCTTCGCGGATGACGAAGCGGTCGCGCATGGCCAGCCCCGCGTCGGTCAGCGCGAGCCGCCCGAGCTTGTCGTCATGGTGCGGATCGACTCCCGCCTGATAGAGCACGAAATCGGGCGCGAAGTCGGCGAGGACGGGGGGCAAGTGGCGGGTGAGCGCCTCCATGTAGCCATCGTCGTCGAGGCCGTCGGGCAAGGACACATCGCGGCTGGAGCGCGCTTTCCTGACCGGAAAATTCTTCTCGGCATGGAGCGAGAGCGTGAAGATGTCGGCGCGCCCTGCGGTGAGGCTGGCGGTGCCATCGCCCTGATGGACGTCGCAGTCGACGATCAGCACGCGGGCCGCGTGGCCCTCGGCGATCAGGCGGTTGGCGGTCACCGCGAGGTCGTTGAACACACAATAGCCCGCGCCGGTGTCATGCAGCGCATGGTGGCTCCCGGCGGTGGAGTTGGCGGCGTAGCCGTGGCGGCGGGCAAGCTGGGCGGCGAGCCATGTGCCGCCGTTGGTGTGGCGCACGCGCGCGGTGATCGCGGGCGTGACCGGAAAGCCGATCCGCCGCTCCTTGGCGCGGGGGACTGCGGCGCGGAAGACCTCGTCGACATAGTCGGGGCAGTGGACCGCCTCGAGCCATTCGCGGGGCATGGGCTCGGGCGCGTGCTCGGTGATCGCGGCCCCCGAGGCGCGCAGTTCCTCCATCACGAGGTAGTATTTGTCGAAGCGGAAGCTGCCGCGCTCCGGCCGGGGCGCCATGTAGTCGGCGTGGTGGACGACGTGGAGCACGCGCTCACAGCCACCCGGAATGCTCGGCGAGGATCTTGCACCCCAGCCCGATCAGGATCACGCCCCCGATGCGCTCGGCCCATTCGCCCAGATGCTCGCCCGCGCGGTGGCCCAGCACCACGCCCGCGCCGCTGAGCGCAAAAGTGACGAGCCCGATCAGCCCCACCGCAAGCCACGGCGAGACGCCCAGCGTCGGCAGCGTGATCCCCGCCGCCAGCGCATCGATACTGGTCGCCACCCCCGCGATCAGCAGCGCGCGGCCGGTGAGCGCATGGGCCGCCTCTTCGTCCCCCACATGCCCGCCGAGCATCCGCACCCCTAGGAAGGCGAGCAGCCCGAAGGCGATCCAGTGATCGATCGCCGCAACATAGGCCAGCGCCACCGCCCCGATCCCCCATCCGGCGAGCGGCATCAGCGCCTGAAACCCCCCGAAGGTCGCCGCGATGGCCAGCCCCCCCGCCGCCGAGGGCCGGAACCGCGCGCCCTGCGTCAGCGCGACGGCAAAGGCGTCCATCGCAAGGGCGAAGGCAAGGAGAAGAGCGGCGATCATGGGGCGACCGGCTGGCCCTCGGGAGCGCGCGCGAAGCCGACCTTGGCGCCGCGCTTCTGGAACTGGAAAACCCCTGCGGCGACACACCGCCACGGGGTCTGCGGGCCGCTGCGCAGCAGGATTGCGGGGTTCTCCGGCAGACCCGTCAAGGCGGACACCTCGCCCACCCACGGTCCACCGGGCGACAAGGCGAAGCGGCACCCTGCATCGTCGTTGCCGACCCAGACCTCGGCGTCAGCCTGCCTCACGGTGATCGAAGTCGTCGCCATGGGCAGCGACGAAGCGGCCTCCGCTTCGCCCGCCAAAGCAGCGAGATAGGCGTAGATCGCCTCCTCGCTGCGGCTCGCCGCGTTGCGCCAGCTGCGGGCGCTCTCGAGGTTCACCGCGCGGCCTTCGGGGGTGAGCACCAGCAGGGCGGGGGTGTTCTTCATGTCGGCAAGGCCGAAGCGCTCCGCGATGGCGAGGTTCCGGCCCTCCCCGGTCTGCGGCATGCCGACATCGACGAACACCAGCTCGTAGCGCTCGGCCACCAGCGCGGCGAAGCGCGGGGTTTCGAGCCATCCGGCGAGCGCGCGGCTGTCGTGGCACCAGTTCGCGCCGAGCACCAGCAGCACCCGCTTTCCCGAGACCGCGGAGCGGGCGAGGGCCCCCTCGACATCGGCCATGGCATCGGCGTCGGCCGGATAGGCGCGCGCCTCGGGGTGGAGGAGCGCGGCGGGCTCGTAGGGCGTTGTCTCGCAGGCAGCGGCCCCCGCCGCCAGCAGCGCCGCCAGCAGCAGGCGGATCACTCGGCGGCGACAGCTTGCTGCGGCGCGGCGTGGGGATCGAAGGCAGTCGCCTCCCCGCGCTCGATCTCGGCGGCCTTTTCCTCGACGAGGCGCACGATGTGGTCGAGCATGTCCTCGTCCTGGATCGTGTGGTCGGTGACGCCGCGCAGATAGACCATGTGCTTGCCCGCGCCGCCGCCGGTGAGGCCGACGTCGGTCTCGCGCGCCTCGCCCGGGCCGTTGACGACGCAGCCGAGGATCGAGAGGCTCATCGGCGTCTTGATGTGTTCGAGCCGCGCTTCGAGCGCCTCGACCGTGCGGATGACATCGAAGCCCTGCCGCGAGCACGAGGGGCACGAGACGATCCGCACGCCGCGGGTGCGCAGGCCGAGGGCCTTGAGCATCTCGAAGCCGACCTTGATTTCCTGCTCGGGCTCGGCGGAGAGCGAGACGCGGATGGTGTCGCCGATGCCCGCCCACAGCAGGCTGCCGATGCCGATGGAGGACTTGACCGTCCCGCCGATCAGCCCGCCCGCCTCGGTGATGCCGAGGTGCAAGGGGCAATCGACCGTTTCGGCGAGGCCATGATAGGCCGCGACCGCGAGGAATACGTCGGAGGCCTTCACCGCCACCTTGTATTCGTGGAAATCGTGGTCCTGCAGCAGCTTGATGTGATCCAAGGCGCTTTCGATCAGCGCCTCGGGACAGGGCTCGCCGTATTTCTCGAGCAGGTCCTTTTCCAGCGACCCGGCATTGACCCCGATGCGGATCGCGCAGCCATTGGCCTTGGCGGCGCGCACCACTTCGGCGACGCGCTGCGCCGAGCCGATATTGCCGGGGTTGATGCGCAGGCACGCCGCGCCAGCGTCCGCCGCTTCCAGTGCGCGCTTGTAGTGGAAGTGGATGTCGGCGACGATCGGGATGCGTGCGGCGCGGGTGATCTTCTTGAAATCGCGCGTCGATTCCTCGGTCGGGCAGGAGACGCGGATGATGTCCGCGCCCACATCCTCGCAGCGCCGGATCTGGTCGAGCGTGGCGCGCACGTCCTCGGTCGGGGTGTTGGTCATGGTCTGCACGGTGATGGGAGCATCACCGCCAACGGGGACATTCCCCACCATGATCTGGCGCGATTTGCGCCGCTCGATCGTGCGCCACGGACGGATGGAAGACATGGGGCGGCATATAGGCGGCAAAGCGCGTCGGGGCAATGACAAGCAGGTGCGCTTGACTTCGCTCCCCCGCGCGGCAGTCTGCGCGCCAAACAGGGGAGAGACCATGCTGACCCATTCTTCGATCGAGCTGCGCTCGCCGTCGCCCAGCCTGCTGATGCGCGGCATCAAGTGGATGGTGGGCCGCCAGACCCCGGTCTTCCCGCTCGACGAGGCGGGGTTCCATGCGCAGATGGCGGGCAGGAAGCTGCCGCTGGATGCGCCGATGCCGGAGGGGTTTCGCGGCAAGTTCCTCGTGGAGGAGCGCGAGTTGCTCGGCCACAAGGTGGTGACGCTGCATCCCAAAGGCGGCCGTGCGGAATGGCACATGCTCTATTTCCACGGCGGCGGCTTCGTGAAGCCGATGTTCAAGGTCCACTGGCCGCTGGTCGCCGAGATGGTGAAACGCTGCGGCACGAGCGTCACTGTGCCGCTCTATCCGGTGGTGCCCGAGGCGCCTTACACCGCGCAGGACGATCTGGCGGATGCGGTGTGGGCCGACCTTGCGGCAAGGCACGATCCGGCCCGGATCATTCTCAATGGTGACAGCGCAGGCGGGCACATGGCGCTGGCGCTCGCGCTGCGGCTGGCGGCGGCAGGCGGCCCGCAGCCGGGCAAGCTCGCGCTGTTTGCCCCGTGGCTCGACCTTGGCCTCGCCGACCCGGCGATTGCCGCGATCGAGCCGCATGACGTGATGCTCAAGATCGGCACCTTGCGCGCCTGCGGGGGCCTCGTCGCCGCGGGCCGGGCGATGGACGATCCGGCGGTGAGCCCGCTCTATGCGTCTTCGGAAGCGCTCGCCGCGCTCCCGCCGACGCGGATCTGGACCGGGCGGCACGACCTCTTCATCGTGGATTCGCGCAGCTTCCTCACCCGGCTGGTCGAGGCGGGGGTCGACGCGAAGCTCTACGAATACGAGGCCGCGCCGCACGTCTTCATGGCGATCCTCCCCACCCGCGAGGCGAAGGATGCGCTCGGCCTGCTCGCGGAGTTTGTCGCGAGCTAGCTAGGGTAGCGCACCCCGGTCAGCTCCTCGCTCATCGCCCACAGGCGGTCGGCATAGCTGGTGTTGAGCGCGTAGGAGCGCACGCCGTGGGTGGAGCTTTCGTCGTCCACCTCGGCGACATGGCAGTCCTCGCAATAGACCCCGCCCTTGCCTTCGAGCTCGAGCGCGGTCGCTGCCCAGCAGCTGGTCGCCGCGCCCTGGGGGATGGTCTTCCACTGGAAGCCGGTATCGCGCGAGGTCACGCGCGCCATCAGCGCCTCCATCATCTCGGGCGTCATGTGGCGGCCGAGATTGGTCTGGATCCCGCCCGGATGCACCGCATAGGCGTGGATGCCGAGCACGGCATAGCGCTGTTCCAGACCCACCGAGAACAGCACGTTGGCGGTCTTGGAATGGCCATAGGCGATCCACGGGTCATAGGCGCGGCGCTCGAAGAAGGGGTCGTCGAAATCGACGGGCGCGAAGTGGTGCCCGCGGCTCGAGAGGTTGACGATGCGCTTGAGGTGCCCGCGCTCAATCAGCGGGAAGAGCTCGCCGGTCAGCGCGAAGTGGCCGAAGTGGTTGGTGCCGATCTGCATCTCGAACCCGTCATGGGTGTGGCTGAACGGGGTCGCCATGACGCCGGCATTGTTGATGAGGATGTCGATCTTGTGGAACCGCTGGCGCGCGCGCGAGGTAGCGGCGCGGATGTTCTCGAGGGAGGTCAAGTCCACGGTCAGCGTCTCTAGCTGCGCCTTGGGATGATCGGCCTTGATCGCGGCGACGCTCTCGTCGAGCTTGCCCTGATCGCGCCCGGCGAGGATCACCTCGGCACCCCGGCTGGCCATCGCCCGCGCGGTCTCCTGCCCGAGGCCCGAATTCGCCCCCGTGACGAACACCGTGCGCCCCGACAGGTCCTTGCCCGCCAGCACCTCGTCGGTCGTGCTGACCCAGCCGAATGCGCTCATGGTCCTCTCCCTTATAGTTTGAGCTCGTAGAGAAGCTCCGGATCGTAGTGATCGCCCACCTTGAAGGTGATGTCGGCGATCTTGGCAAAGCCGTAGCGCTGGTAGAAGCGCTGTGCGCCGAAGTTCTCCGCATAGACGCTGAGCAGAACGGCATCGTGGCCACCCTCGCGCGCATGGGCCAGTGCCCAGTCCATCAGCTTGGCGCCGATGCCGTGGCCGGTGTGGGTGGGGAGGGCATAGAGCTGGCCCAGCTCGATGGGGTTCTTCGCCTCGGTGAAGTCGCCGAACTTGGTGGGGTAGCGCAGCTTGCAGAAGGCGACGAGCTGGCCGTCGTCCTCGACGAGGCGGTGGGTGCATTCGTCTCCCGCGATCTCGCCCGCGACCGCTTCGGGGTTGTGCACCTCGGCGAGGAAGTCCGCGAGGTCTTTGGGGGTGTAGAGGTCACCGAATGCGGCGATGAAGGTCTCGGCGCCGAGGTGGGCAAGGGCGGGTGCGTCGGCGAGCGTGGCGGGGCGGTAGATCATGCCTCGCCCTAGCTTGCCGCGCGCGCGCTGTTAAGCTGGCGAAACAGGCGGGGCCGCGTTACACCTTGCGGCCATGAAGAAACTCCTCGCTCTGATGGCGCTCGCTCTGATGTCCCAGCCTGCTTTTGCCGATGAGGCGCCGAAATGGTCGCTGGCGATCCATGGAGGGGCGGGGACGCTCGACCCCAAGCAGATGACGCCCGAAAAGCGCGCGGCCTACGAGGCGGACCTGCAGCGCGCGCTCGATGCGGGGGCGAAGATCCTCGCCGAGGGCGGCGATGCGATGGACGCGGTGAAGGCCGCGATCGTGATCATGGAGGATTCGCCGCTGTTCAACGCCGGCAAGGGCGCGGTGTTCACCTGGGACGGGACCAACGAATTGGACGCCTCGATCATGGACGGGCGCGACCGCTCTGCGGGGGCGGTCGCGGGGGTGAAGACGGTCAAGAACCCGATCCTGCTGGCCGACACGGTGCGCACCCAGAGCGAGCACGTTTTTCTGGTGGGCAAGGGCGCGGAGGATTTCGCGGTCTCCAAGGGCTTTGCCGTGACCCCGCCCGAATATTTCGCGACCCCGGCGCGCCGCGAGGCTTTGGAAAGGCTCAAGGCGGAGAAGCTTTCGGCGCTGGATGTCGACCACAAATTCGGCACGGTGGGCGCGGTGGCGCTCGACCAGAAGGGTAACATGGCGGCGGGCACCTCCACGGGCGGGATGACAGGCAAGCGCTGGGGCCGCGTGGGCGACGCGCCGATGATCGGGGCTGGGACCTATGCGGACAACCGCGCCTGCGCGGTCTCGGCGACGGGCTGGGGGGAGTATTTCATCCGCGTCGGCGTGGCGCACGAGATCTGCGCGCGGCTGCGGGTGCTGCAGGGTGCGAACTGGCTCTTCCCTAAGGGTGCTGAGCCTGAGCAAGGTGACCGGACTTACCAGTCGCAAGCAGTCGCCGATGCGGTAATGGCCGACGTCGAGGAATTGGGCGGCGATGGCGGGGTGATCGTCGTTACGCCTTCGGGCGAGGCGATCTTCAGCTTCAACACCACCGGCATGTATCGCGGCCGCGCGACCAGCGCCGGGGTGAACGAAGTCGCGATCTTCGGCGGCGAGGAGAAGGCGTCGGCGACGCCGGATCATTGATCCAGAAACGCCCCTCCCTTCAGGGAGGGGTTGGGGGTGGGGCGAGGCCGCAGGCCTCGCTCACGTGGCCGCTGGCGGTTGTTCCCACCCCCCGACCCCCTCCCGCAGGCGGGAGGGGGAGGAAGTCAGTAAAGCTTCCCCACCAGCGGCAACCCGCGTTCGGGCTCGGCGAATTCCTTGATGATGCGGCCGACGCGGGCGAGGGTTTCCTGGCCGAGCGGCAGCATCTCGTCGATCGTCTGGCGCGCGCGGAAATAGCAGGCGAAGGTCAGGGGGCCCTCGCCCTTCGGCCCCTCGGCAAAGCCGATGTCGATGTAATTGTATTCGGTCGCCCCGATCAGCCCGCTGGTGCCGGTCTTGTCGCCCGCGACCCAACCTTCGGGGAGGCCCGCCCGCACCCGCTTGAGGCCGGTTTCGGTCTCGACCATCCACTGCTTGAGTTCGGCGCGCTCCTTCTCGGGCAGCACGTCGCCATAGACGATCTTCGCCACCGTGCGCGCCATTGCGGCGGGTGTGGTGGTGTCGCGGTACTCGCCGGTCGGTACGAGGTTCATCTCGGGCTCGAAGCGATCCACCCGGCTGACCTCGTCGCCGAGGCTGCGCCAGAAGGCGGTCAGCCCCGCCGGGCCGCCCAGTTGCTTCAGAAGAATGTTGGCCGCCGGATTGTCCGAGGTGATCTGCGTCGCCCGCGCCAGTTCCCGCAAGGTGGCGCCGGTTGCCATGCGCTCGCGGGTAAAGGGCGCGTGGTTCAGCATATCCGCCTCGGTCCACATCACATGGCGGTCGGCGTCGATCGTGCCCGCCGCGTGGCGCTGGAGCAGCAGCGCGGCGAGGCTCAGCTTGAACGAGGAGGCGTGGCCGAAGCGGCGGTCCTGATTGATCCCGACGCTCGCCCCGGTGGCAGTGTTGAATATCTCGACCCCGAGCGTGCCCCCGCCCGCCGCCTCGATGATCCGCAGTTCCGCGGCCAGCCGCCCGAGCGGCGACTGGTCGGGCGGAATGCACGCCCCCGCGCCCAGCGCCAGCGTGCCGCCGATGAAGAACCGCCGATCAACCTTCATGCAAACTTGTCCGCCTTGCGCTTGCCGAACCGGAGGTCGGCTTCGAGCTTGGCGCGCAATTGCGCATAGAAGGCCTCGAGAAAAGCCCTTTCGTCGCCCGCGCCCGGGTCCCAGCCGATCTTGCGGCAGATCGTGGCGTGGACCGCTGCAAGCGCTTCGGGCGGGCTGTCGCGCAGCATCCGCTCGAGGGTCTGGAGCTCCTTCTCGCCATAGATCGAAAGCTCCGCCTCGCCGAAGGCATAGCGCACGCCCGTCGCCTCGCTGGCGCCCCCGGCAGCCGCCGCGCCCTCGACCGAGAGCACCTTGGCGAGCTTGGCGCGCGGGCGCTCGACCACCCAGGTGCCCGCGATGATGTCGCCCGCGCGCAGGGCGTCGCGGTTGAAGAAGGGGAACAGCAGGAACAGCGCGAACCAGCCGGTCACCACCCAGCCGAGCACGCCGATGGGCTCGCCCCGCTCGGCCAGCACGGCGAGGATGAGGAGGGTGATGAGGGGGTAGAAGATCTCGATGTCGCGCAAGAGGTTGCGCGCGATCACGGCCTCGGGGGTGAGGCGCGTGCCCGCCCGCGCGGCGATGCGGATGCCGACGATGCGCTTGCCCAGCGTTGCCCCGCGCGGGCCCAGTTCCTGCACCAGGAAATAGCCGTACCACGCGCAGAACACGAAGATCGCCATGCAGATGCCGAGGAATTCGAGCACGCTGCTCGACATTGCGTCGAGGTCGAAGCCGCTCGCCTGCACCAGCCCGCGGGCGATGTAGTAGATCGTGATCTGCACCACGATCAGGCTGAACAGCAGGATCATGAAGTCGATCACCAGCGCGCCCGCGCGCGCTGTGCGCGCGGCGATGGTGATGGGGAGCGCCAGCCCCTCGGGCGTGACGAGCGTGCGCAGGCGCTTCTCGTCGCGCTGAGCGGGGGAGATGCCGCGCACGCTCATGCGGCGCGCTCCGGGGCGGCGGGGCGGTAGAGGAAGAAGTAGCTGAGCCAGAACACCAGCATCGTCCCCCCGATCATGAAGCGGGTATTGGTGTCCTCGACCAGCTGGCGCGGATAGGCCTCGAGGATCGCGGCGACCACCATCATCAGCGTGACGCCCACCATCACCACCGCCGCGCGGCGCCCGGCGGCAGCCGCAGCCTCGAGCACCGGGAGCTTGCCCGGGAAGGCCATCGCCCGCCCGATATGCAAGCCAGCCGCGCCCGAGAGCAGGATGCCGAAGATTTCGGTGGTGCCGTGGACGCTGAGCCATGCGGCGAGCTCCACCACGAGGTTCTGCCCGTTGTAGAGCCACAAGAGCACGCCCATCACCGCCATGTTGTGCACCAGCAGCATCAGCGAGGGGATGCCGAAGGCGAAGCCCAGCGCAAAGGCGAGGATGCACACGGCCGAATTGTTGCTGAACAGCTGCGCGGCGAACCCGGCGAGCCCGGCGGCGCCCTCGTCATGCTTCAGCACCGAGAGCAATTCCTCGCGGCTCGCGCCCGGCTGGCGCGGGTCCATCATGCCGCCGGGGAAGAGGCGGTAGAACCACGCCTCGTCCTGCGCCACCAGCAGCCAGCCGACGATCGCGCCCGCGACCATCACGAACAGCGCGATGCAGAGGTCGAGCCACAATTCGCGCACCGCGCGGCTCCAGCCGCCGAAGATGAAGCCGCGCAGCCAGCGCACGAAGCCCATGCGGGGGCCATAGACCTGGAACCATGCGCGCTGCACCAGCGCTTCGAGATAGGCGAGCGTGGCGGCATCGAGCGAGGTCTCGCGCGCCACCGAGAGCGAGGAGGCGGCGGTGCGGTAGAGCGCGGGGAGCGCGATCAGATCGTCGTCGGCGATCCGGCGGAGGCCGCCCTTTTCCATGCGGACGAGGATCGCCTCGAGGCGCTTCCACTCGCCTTCGCGCTCCAGCCGGAAGCGGTCGGAGCGCAGCGCCGCGCTTTCGATATCGGGCGAGGCTTCGACCTGTCCGCGCCCGAACCACGAGGAAATGACGGGGGCCTTCATCCGATCGCCTCGCTGTTGCGGATCGCGAGATAGTGGTCGATCAGGCGCGGGCCGATGCTCTCCCACGGGGCTTCGAGCACGTCGATCCCCAAGCGCCGCAGCCGCGTGAGCACCAGCTTCCGCTGCTGCGCGAGGCTGTCGGCGGTGACGCTGCGGGCGAGGGTGGCGATGTCGCCCGGGGGTGCGGTGATGAGGTCCTCGACCTCGCTGTCGGTCATGGTGACGAACAGCACCAAATGCTTGTTCACCAGCCGCCCGAGGCTTTCGACCATCAGCTCTGCCGCGGTGGGGTCGGTGAAGTCGGAGAAGATCACCACCAGCGAACGGCGCTGGAGCTTGGCGGTCAGCGTCGCCAGCGCGAGGGTGAAGTTGGGCTCGACCGGTTCGTAATCGAGCCCCGCTGCGGCGCTCTGCAAGCGGTAGAAGGCGCGCGCGTCGGCGATGAAGGGGGTCATCAACTGCGGGCGGCGGGCAAAGCCGAACAGCGCGACCTTGTCCCCGCCCTTCAGCGCGACATAGCCGCAGGTCAGCGCTGCCGAGACCGCGCGGTCGATGCGCGGCAACCCGTCGACCGGCTCGCACATCGCCTGCCCGCAATCGAAGGCGAAGACGATCTGGTTGTTGCGCTCGCTCTCGTTCTCGCGCGCGAAGAGGCGGGTGTGGCGCGCGCTTGCCTTCCAGTCGATGCGGCGGCGGTCCATGCCGGGCTCGTATTCGGAGAGGGCCTCGAACTGCGTCCCCTCGCCCCGGATGCGGCGGTTGATGAGGCCGATCTGGGCGTTGCGCAGGAAGGTTTGGAGGTCAGGCGAGCGCACCGGCGAGAGGTCGGGCCAGATGCGGACCGGCTTGCCGAGGGCGTAGTCGAACTGCCGCCCGCCGAGGCCCAGCGGCCCGGTCCAGCGGATCCACGCGCGCTCGACCAAGGCGGTGCCGCGGCGGGTGGGGGTGAGGGTCGTCTCCCCGCGCCAGCCATCGCCATAGGGCTCGGGCGAGAGGGTGAGCGCCACGCGGCCCTCCTCGGCAAGGCGCGGATCGCAGGCGAGCGCGGCCTCGGCGCGTTTGGGCTGGCGGCCCGCAAAGCGCGCGGTGATCGCGAGGCTGGTCGGCTGGCCGACCTCGATGTCTTCGCTCGTGCGGATTTCCCAGCCCTCGACCTTGCCGATCAGAGCCGCGTCGAGCGCGATCAGCAGCAGCAGCGCGCCGCCGAGCAGGGGCGCGGCGACCCATGCGCCGGGCGCGGTGGCGGCGATCACCACCGCAACCGGCGCGAGCGCGGCGGCGACCCACGCCGCGCGCTCGGTCGGCGCGATCACCATCAGCGGCCGCAGCGGCAGCAGCAGGATGTTGAGGAGGAGGCGAAGGACGCGGATCACCTTACCTGGGGGCCTCGGTCGCTTCGACCAGCTCGGCGACCAGCGCCTCCATGTCGCGGCCCTCGATCTCGGCGGCGGGGGAGAGCGTCAGGCGGTGGCGCAGCACCGGCACGGCGAGCGCCTTGACGTCGTCGGGGATCACATAGGCCCGGCCCTCGAGCGCCGCGCGCGCGCGGGCGGCACCTGCCAGCAGGACTGCGGCGCGCGGGGAGGCGCCGACGGTGAGCTCCGAATGCTCGCGGGTGGCGCGGATCAGGCGCACGACATAGCGGGTGATGTCCTCGGCCACGGTCACTTCGCCCACGGCAGCGGTCGCCTCGGCGATCCCGGCGGCGTTGGTGACCGCCGTCACGCCCACATCGGCGGGGCGCTGGGGGCCGGACCGCTTGCCATAGGTGGCGACGATCCGCGCCTCTTCCTCTTCCGCCGGATAGGGCACCAGCAGCTTGAACAGGAAGCGGTCGAGCTGCGCTTCGGGGAGGGGATAGACCCCCTGGTTCTCGATCGGGTTCTGGGTTGCGACCACCATGAAGCGGTCGGGCAGGCGGTGGGTCTCCCCGTCCAATGTCACGCGGCGTTCCTGCATCGCTTCGAGCAGCGCGGCCTGGGTCTTGGGTGGGGTGCGGTTGATTTCGTCCGCCAGCAGCAGGTCGCAGAAGATCGGCCCGCGGGTGAGGGTGAACTGGCTGGTCTGGAAGTTGAACAGGTTCGACCCCAGAATATCGCCCGGCAGCAGGTCAGGCGTGAACTGGATGCGCCCGAAATCGAGTCCCAGCGTGGTCGCAAAGCTCTGCGCGAGGAAGGTCTTGGCGGTGCCCGGCGGGCCTTCGAGCAGCACGTGGCCTTCCGAGAGAAGCGCCACCAGCAGCATGTCGACCATCGCTTCCTGCCCGACGATCGCCTTGGCGATCTCGGCACGGATGGCGCCCGTGAGGCTCCGGACGTCTTCGAGTGTCATGGTCATTTGGGTCCCTGTTGCAATTTGGTGGCGAGATCATCGAGGCCTTGCGCGGCGGCGAGAATGTCGGCGGGTTTCGAGGCCGCCTCCAGTCGCGCGGCGCGGCGGGTGAAGGGTTCTTCCTCGGGCAGGCGGCGGGCGAGGGCGGCGTCGATCGCCTCTGGGTCGGGCCGCGAGAGGCCAAGCCGCTCAGCCAGTCGCCGGGCAGCGAGCGCGGCATAGGGCGCGCCCAGCAGCCGGAAGCGCCGCGCGCGCACGATCAGGCCCGCCCCGTTGGCGATCAGCTGGCGCTTGCCGAAAGCGATGTCGGGCCCGCCGCTCGCCGCTGCCGGGCCGAACCGCTGGAACGCGCGCCAGCCGACGATCAGCAGTGCGACCAGCAGGCACAGGGTCGCGGCAAGGAAGGGCGGGCGGAAGGCCAGCGTCAGCAGGTTCTCCGAGGCGCCGAAGCCGTTCAGCGTCATGTCGAAGACGACGTGGCTGATGCCCTCGTCCTCCCCCAGCCGGTTGACCAGCGCGATCGCGGCGGCCGCGCGCTGGCCGTCGGCAAGGCCGTAATTATTGGCAAGGTCGGGGTCGGCCAGAACGATCACCGGGTAGACCGCGTCGGTGAAGATGTCGGCCTCGTCCTCCGAGGCGCTGTCCAGCTCCTCGCCCGCGTCCATATCGATGCCGAAGGCGAGCACCCGGCCTGCGGGATCGACGATCAGCGCCTTCTGCCCGTCGCCGATTTCGGCGTAGAGCCGTTCCTCGCGCGGGAGCGTGCCCGACAGCCCCATCCCGGCCCAGCGCGCCGGCGGGCCGGGTTTCGGCGGCTTGGCCTCGCCCTTGGGCGCGGGCGCGGGGGCCACTTGCGGGGGCGCAATCTCGACGGCGAGTTCTTCGGCCTGCGCGGGGTAGGCCGCGTGCGTGAAGCGGTAGCCGTCGGGGAGATCGGTGGTCCATTCGCTGGTGACGATGCCGTTGAGGTTCACCCAGCCGCGCTTGAACTTCTCCTGCACCTTGGGCGGCAGGTTCTGGCCGGGCGCGCTCGCCCACCACTTGCCCATGATCACCAGCGTCGGCCCGAGCGTGCGGCGATCGGTCAGGATCTCCTCGATTTCCTCGGCATCCGCGTAGAGCGCGGGCGTCAGCACGAGGAGGTCGCGGGTCTTGAGGTCCTGCGCATTGCGCGACAGCTCGATGCTGTAGCCCTGCGCCTCGACCAGCTTGACGAGGCCCGCATAGCCGTTGAGGCCGTTGCTCGCGGCATGGGCCTGGCCGCGCCCGCGCTCGCCGCCGAAATCGGCGTCGGCGCTGATGAGCCACAGCATCGCGAGGAACAGCATCAGCCCGCCCGCGACCAGCGCGAAGGCGCCGACGCGCGAGAAGGCGGCGGGGCGGGCGGCGGCGCTCATGCGGCGAGCGCCTTCCTGTCAAACCGGGCGAGCGCGAACTCCGCATAGGCCGCGCGCGCCGCTTCCCAGTCGGCGCGGGCGAGCGGGCGCAGCGCGAAGAGCGAGGCCTCGACCCGCGTCGCGATCACCCCGAAGGCCTCGCGCGCCGGGCCGGGGAGCGCGGGCAGCGCGGCAAGCTCGCGCGCGGTGCTGGATGGCTCGACCCAGTCGGGCCGCGCCGCGCTGATCTGCGCGACGCTGCGCTGGAGCAGCAGGTGCGTCGCCTCGTCGAAGCGGCCCTCTGCCGCCAGCCGGTCGGCATCCTCGAGCAGCGCGAGGCTGGTGGCGGCATCGGGGCGCCACGGCTCCTCGGCCGCCGCCTCGGCCTTGCCCTTGGCCTTGCGCCGGAAGCGCAGCAGCGAGGGGTCGATCAGGCGGATCACCAGCACCAGCGCGAACAGGCCGACCAGCGCCACCGGCACCCATTGCAGCCACCACCACTGATCCACCATCGCCTGCCCGAGCGGGCCGAGAACCTCGGCGAGCCATTTGAAGAAGGCGTCGAGCTGCTCGGACAGCCAGCTTGGCTTGGGCGGGGGCGCTTCGGGGATGGTGACGGGGTCGAACTGGATGGTCTCGTCGGCGCGCAGCTGCTCCCACCCGGCGGGAGGCGATCCGCCTGAATTGGCTGGCTGTTCGGAAAGGCTTTGTGCGGCCGCTGCGGTCATCCCGTCAGCGGTGGTGGCACGCCCTCGGGCCGCGTGCAACGGGAAACAGCGTTACCCGCGCGTCCGGCCCTGTTCGTAGCTGCCGAGGATGCGCAATTCCTTGGAATGGAAGGCGCATTCCTCGAGCGCGCGGTCCACCGCCTCGTCCCCCGGCGCGCCGATGATGTCGGCGTAGAAGGTGGTCGCGGCAAAGCTCGTGCCCTGCTGGTAGCTTTCGAGCTTGGTCATGTTGACGCCGTTGGTGGCGAACCCGCCCAGCGCCTTGTAGAGCGCGGCGGGGATGTTCTTCACCTCGAAGATGAAGGTGGTCATCACCGGCTTGCCCGCGAGCGCCGCAGGCGCGAGCGCCTCATTCGCCAGAATGACGAAGCGCGTCATGTTGTCGGCGCTGTCCTCGACATTGTTCTCGATGATGGTGAGCCCGTAGAGCTCGGCCGCGAGCGCCGGGGCAATGGCGGCGACGGAAGGGTCGCCGCGCTCGGCGACATAGGCCGCCGCGCCCGCGGTGTCGGCGTGGCTCAAGGGCACGATGCCGCGCGCGCGCAGGTAATGGCGCGACTGGCCCAATGCCTGCGGGTGGCTGTAGGCCGCCTCGAAGGGGCCGCTTCCCAGCGCCATCAGCGCATGGTGGATCGGCATGAAATATTCGCCGACGATGTGGAGCCCGCTCTCGGGCAGCAGGAAGTGGATGTCGGCGACGCGGCCGTGCTGCGAGTTCTCGATCGGGATGATCGCCGCGCCCGCGCGCCCGTCCTTCACCGCCTCCAGTGCGTCCTCGAAGCTGAAGCAGGGCAGCGGGGCGAGATCGGGCCGCGCCTCGGTCGCGGCGCGGTGCGAATTGGCGCCGGGCGAGCCCTGAAAGGCAATCGCGCGCGCCGGATCGGCAGCGGCCGCGCGCTGCATTCGCTCGACGATTTCGAGGGCGGGGCCGGGGAAGGATCGCATGGTGGCCTGCGCCTATAGGCCTCGGGCCGCGCGCACAAGCCCTGCGCGAGGCCACTTGCAAAAGGTGCAAGAATATGTGCCACGATCGGTCTTGCGCGCTTCGCGGGGCGACACTATGGAGCGCGCGGGATGACACAGGACAACTCTTCGCAAGACAAAGCCGCAGGCCAGAACGGTGGCGGCGATCTGTTCAACACTGCCGCCGGCTGGGTGCTGTTTGCGGCGGGCCTCGGGCTGGGTCTGTCGATCCTGTCGGGCAAGTATTTCCACGGCACGAAGCCCGAGCGGCCCGAAAAGCTCGGCTACGTGATCGAGGGCGTGGTCGAGGAAGGCGGCGGCGGCGCGGAGGAAATGTCTATGGCCGAAGCGCTCAACATGAAGCCGGCGGCCGAGCTGATCGCCGCGGGCGAGAAGGCCTTCGCCAAGTGCCAGAGCTGCCACACGGTCACCGCGGGTGGTCCCAACGGGATCGGCCCCAACCTCCACGGCGTGATGGGCAAGCCCCACGGCGCCCATCCCGGTTTCGCCTACAGCGCCGAACTGAAGGCCAAGCCTGGCAACTGGGACTGGGACTCGATGAACGAGTGGCTCAAGAACCCCAAGGCCTATGTGCCGGGCACCAAGATGAGCTTCGCAGGGCTCCCCAAGATCGAGGATCGCGCCGCGATCGCGATGTATCTGAATTCGCAAGGCTCGAACCTGCCCGTCCCGACCTTCGTCGCCGACGCGGCGGCCGGCGCGGAAGAACCCGCGGCGGGCGAAACCCCGGCTGCGGCGGAAACCCCGGCCGAATAAGCGGGTTTTGCAAAGCGGACACGAAGAGGGCGGCTCACGGGCCGCCCTTTTTCGTTTCTAGCCCCCGAACCTTAACCTTTAAAGCCTTGGGCGATCACATACCACTCCGACGAGCCCTTGCGGCTCGCGGGGGGCTTGGCGTGCTTGACGCTGGCAAAGTGCTTCTTGAGCAGGGCCAGCAGATCGGTGTCGGTCCCCCCGGCGAGCACCTTGGCGACGAACCCGCCGCCCGGCGCGAGGTTCTCGACCGCAAACCACGCCGCCGCCTCGACGAGGCCCATCGTGCGCAGGTGATCGGTCTGCTTGTGGCCGACGGTGTTCGCTGCCATGTCCGAGATGACGAGATCGGGCGGGCCGCCCAATGCCTCGGCCAGCAGCGCGGGGGCCTTGTCGTCCATGAAATCCATCTGGAAGATGGTGACGCCTTCCAGCGGCTCGACCGGCAACAGGTCGATCCCCACCACTTCCGCCTTGGGCCGCTTCTGGCGCACCACCTGCGCCCAGCCGCCCGGCGCAATGCCGAGATCGACCACGCGGGTCGCGCCCTTCAGCAAGCCGAACTTCTCGTCGAGCTCGATCAGCTTGTAGGCCGCGCGGCTGCGATAGCCGTCGGCCTTGGCCTGGCGCACATAGGGGTCGTTGAGCTGCCGTTCGAGCCAGCGCACCTGGCTGGCAGTGCGGCCCTTGGCGGTCTTGACGCGTTTGCCGGTATCCTTGACGCCGCGGGTCATTGCCGCCCGCCGCGCTGGCTCTTGAGGGCCTTGAGCGAACGTTCTGACTGGCGCTCGGCGGCCATGATGCTCCTCAGGATCCCCTCGCGGATGCCGCGATCGGCGACGCCCAGCCGGCGCGCGGGCCACAGGTCGAGAATCGCCTCGAGGATCGCGCAGCCCGCCACCACCAGATCGGCGCGGTCCTGCCCGATGCAGGGCAGGGTCGCGCGCTCGTAGGGGGTCATCACCGAGAGCCGCGCGCTGATTTCGCGCATCTCGCCCGCAGGCACGATCAACCCGTCCACCGCCTTGCGGTCATAGCTCGGCAGTTCGAGATAGAGGCTCGCGAGCGTCGTCACCGTGCCGCTGGTGCCGAGCAGGCGGATGTCGGGATGGCGCGCGGCATCGGCGACCCGCGCGGCGAAGGGCGTGAAGCTCTCGCTCACCATTTCCCGCATCCGCGCGAAACGGGCGATGCGCGCGGCCTCGCTGTCCTCGCTGCGCCCGACCGTGTCGGTGAGGCTGACGACGCCCCACGGCACGCTCTGCCAGTCGAGGATGCGCGGCACGCGGGCGCCCGGGTCGGCCTCGACCAGCACCAGCTCGGTCGAGCCGCCGCCGATGTCGAAGATCACCGCCGGGCCATCGCCCGATTCGAGCAGGATGTGGCAGCCCAGCACCGCGAGGCGCGCCTCTTCCTCGGCGCTGATGATGTCGAGAGCGATGCCGGTCTCGCGCCGCACGCGCTCGATGAATTCGGGGCCGTTCTCGGCGCGGCGGCAGGCCTCGGTCGCGACCGAGCGGGCGAGCCGCACGTTGCGGCGCTGGAGCTTGTCGGCGCAGATGGTGAGCGCGCCCAGCGTGCGCTCCATCGCCGCGTCCGACAGGCGGCCGGTGGTCGCGAGGCCCTCGCCCAGCTTCACCACCCGGCTGAACGCGTCGATCACGGTGAAATCGCGGCCCGAGGGGCGCGCGATCAAGAGGCGGCAATTGTTGGTGCCGAGGTCCAATGCGGCATAGGCCTCCCCATGCGCAGTGCTGCGGACCGCGCCGATATCGGCGAGATCGGGCTGGGCGCGCCCGGGTTTGCCGTTCTTGGCGACAGGGCGCACCGGCCGGCGCGCGTCGCCGCCAGCCGCCTTGGCGCGGGGCTCCCGGCCGCCGCCGGGGTTTCGAGAATCGGGCTGAGGGGGGCGCTTGTAGCGGAAATCGGCTACCTTGCCGGACTTGCCGCCCCGGTTTTTCCCAGCACTTCTATTCCTGTCCGGCGGGAGTGTTTCCGCCATTTTCGCAATGCTTTCATATCACCGCGCGCATAACCCTCCACGCGCGCGGCACTTGGGACGCAAGTTATCGCAAGGTCTCGGCACAAGCAAGCAGCCAGCACCACGAGGTGCTTGACCTCGGGCGAAGGCGAAACTAGGGAGCGCGCTCGCCAAGGCCGCCGCACGGCCGCCTCAGCGCATGGCCGATGCCCCGTCCTCTAATGGTAAGAGAGCGGACTCTGACTCCGTCAATCAAGGTTCGAATCCTTGCGGGGCATCCAGCCGTTTTTCCCGACATTGCTGCACAGGGACCTTGCCCTGCCCTAATCTGTTGCGGGGCTTGCGGGGGTCTGGCAGGGGGCGAGCCATGACAGACAAAGACCTGACCAACCGCAAATTCTATCGCGCCGGCGAGGAAACGCGCTTTGCCGAAGGGATGCCCGAGCGCACCCCGCAGACCGCGCATCCGGCCTACAAGCTGGCCTTCCGCGACACCGATTTCCTCCTGCGCGACGAATTGCGCCCCGTGCGCTTCCAGCTCGAATTGCTAAAGCCCGAGATGCTGCTCGACGAGGCGCGGGTGGGATCGACGCTGGTGATGTACGGCTCGGCGCGCATCCCTTCGCCCGCCCAGGCCGAGGCGCGGATCGAGGCGGCGAAGAACGGCAGCGAGTATGACCGGAAGGTCGCCGAGCGCCTCGCCGCCAAGGCCAAGTATTACGACGAGGCCTATGCCCTCGCGCGGCTGGTGAGCGAGAAGGGCATCATCGAGAACGGGGAGCGCCAGTTCGTCGTCACCACCGGCGGGGGGCCGTCGATCATGGAGGCGGGCAACCGCGGCGCGTCGGACGCGGGCAGCGAATCGATCGGGCTCAACATCGTGCTGCCGCACGAACAGGCGCCCAACCCCTATGTGACGCCCTACCTCTCGTTCCAGTTCCACTACTTCGCGCTGCGCAAGATGCACTTCCTGCTGCGTGCCCGAGCGGTGGCGGTGTTCCCGGGCGGCTTCGGGACGTTCGACGAGTTCTTCGAGCTCGTCACCCTGATCCAGACCGGCAAGATGAAGCCGATGCCGATCATCCTGTTCGGCAAGGAGTTCTGGACGCGCGTCGTCGATTTCGAGGCACTGGCGGAAGAGGGCGTGATCTCGAAGAGCGACCTCGACCTGTTCACCTGGGTCGAGACGGCGGAGGAGGCCTGGGCCTGCATCGCCGATTTCTACGACATCAAGGACCCGATGGCGGAGGATTGAGTGCGGTCAGGAGCGATCCGGTGGATTTCCCCATCGCGCTTTGATGGCGCCGATGATTCGGCCTAGCAGCCGGCCAAGTCCATATTCCAGAGCGCCCCAGACGAGCACGATGAGCAGAACCGCGGCGACCATTTGCCATGCCGGCGGAGGTTCGTTGCCGGACAGCAGATCCGCGACCACGAAGTCGATGAAGCCCGGCTTGTCACTCATGCCACGCACCGCACCGCCTGATGCCCGAGCGGCCCGCTGCCTGTACCGTAGCCGGGGGCGGCTTCGATAGCGGCAAACACGAATTCGCGCCCCAGCCGCACTGCCTCGGGCAGGCTCTCGCCGCGCCCCAGGAGCGTCGCGATGGCCGAGGAGAGCGTGCAGCCGGTGCCGTGGGTGTGGCGGGTCTCGATCCGCGCGTGGGTGAAGGAGCGCGGCGCCTCGCCCGGCACGACCAGCACGTCGGTGATCTGCTCGCTGTCCGCATGGCCGCCCTTGGCCAGCACCGCCGCGCCGCTCGCTGCGGCGAGTTCCTGCGCGGCTTCGACCATGGCGTCATGGTTCGGCAGCACGCGCCCCGCAAGGTGCTCCAGCTCGGGGAGGTTGGGGGTGATCAGCGCCGCGCGCGGGAACAGCGTCTCGCGCAGCGAGGCGACCGCCTCCGGCCCCACCAGCACCGCGCCCGAGGTCGCGATCATTACCGGATCGAGCACGATCGGCGCGTCCACGCCTTCCAGAGCCCTGGCCACGGCGCGGATCACATCGGGCGCGGCGAGCATCCCGATCTTGACCGCATCGACCCCGATATCGTCAACGCAGGACGCGATCTGCTGCGCGACCATCTCGGGCGCGATGCCCGCGACCCCCTGCACGCCCAGCGTGTTCTGCGCGGTGATCGCGGTGACGGCGGTCATCGCGTAGCCGCCGAGCATGGTGACGGTCTTGATGTCGGCCTGAATCCCCGCCCCGCCCGAGCTGTCGGAACCGGCGATGGATAGGACGCGGGCGGGTGCGCTCATCCCTTGAACTTGCGCTCCGTGCTCGGCGGGAATTTCGCGTGGAGCGCCTTGGCGCGGGTCGGGCGGTCCATCAGCTCGCCGCCACAATTGGGGCAGCGGTCGTCCAAGTCCTCGGCGCATTCGGCGCAGAAGGTGCACTCGAACGAGCAGATGAAGGCGCCGGGCGCCTCGGCGGGGAGGCCCGCGCCGCACATTTCGCAATCGGGGCGCATTTCGAGCATTTTGCAGACCCTCCTAGACCGCCGCGCGCACGGCTTCGCAGATCGCGTCGACCACAGTTTCGACCTGCTTCTGATCGTCGCCCTCGGCCATAACCCGGATCACCGGCTCGGTGCCCGAGGGGCGGATGACGAGGCGGCCCTTGCCGGCAAGCGATGCCTCGGCCTCGGCGATCACCGCCTGCACCTGCGGGTTGTCGAGCGGCTTGCCGCCCTCGTAGCGCACGTTCTTTAACAGCTGGGGCACCGGGTCGAACACGTGCAGCAGCTCGCTCGCCGGCTTGCCGCTGCGCACGAGGCTGGCGAGCACGCGCAAGGCCGCGACCGTGCCGTCGCCGGTGGTGGCATAGTCGAGCAGGATCATGTGCCCCGACTGCTCGCCACCCACGTTGTAGCCGCCCGCCTTCATCGCCTCGAGCACGTAGCGGTCGCCGACCTTGGCGCGCACGAGGTCAAGGCCGCGCCCGTTGAGATAGCGTTCGAGCCCGAGATTGCTCATCACCGTGGCGACGATGCCGCCGCCCTTCAGACTCCCGCGATCCTGCATCCGGCCCGCGATCAGCGCCATGATCTGGTCGCCATCGACCGCGCGGCCCTTCTCGTCGACCACGATCAGGCGGTCGGCATCGCCATCAAGCGCAATGCCGATATCGGCCTTCTCCTCGACCACCTTGGCTTGCAGCGCGGCAATCGCGGTCGAGCCGACGCCGTCGTTGATGTTGGTGCCGTTGGGCGAGACGCCGAGCGCGACCACCTCCGCCCCCAGCTCCCAGATCGCGGAAGGCGCGACCTGATAGGCCGCGCCGTGGGCGCAATCGACCACAACCTTGAGGCCGTCGAAGCGGATCTCGGCCGCGACCGACTGCTTGACCGCGTGGATATAGCGCCCGCGCGCATCCTCGATCCGGCGCGCGCGGCCGATCAGTTCGGCGGGGACGAGCGGGATGTCGGTCTCCATCAGCCGCTCGATCTCGGCCTCGGCCTCGTCGGAAAGCTTGAAGCCGTCGGGGCCGAACAGCTTGATGCCGTTGTCGGCGAAGGGGTTGTGGCTGGCCGAGATCATCACGCCGAGATCGGCGCGCATCTCGCGGGTGAGGAGGGCGATCGCGGGGGTGGGCAGCGGCCCGGTCATGATCACGTCGATCCCGACGCTGGTGAAGCCCGCCACCAGCGCGCTTTCCATCATGTAGCCCGACAGGCGCGTGTCCTTGCCGATCACCACCCGGTGCCGGTGCCCGCCGCGCACGAAATGGCGACCTGCCGCCTGCCCGACCTTCATCGCGGTCGCGGCGGTCATCGCGCCGGAATTGGTGCGGCCCCTGATCCCGTCGGTCCCGAACAGCTTGCGTCCCATCAATTCCCCTGCCTTCGCCCAGCACGCCAATATTGTTTCGCGCTTCTGGCGCGGTTATCGCGCAAAGGGAAGGGCAAGCCGCCCGCTCAGAGTCTGTTTCAGTAGGGTGGAAGCACCTGCACGGAGCCGATTTTGGCCCAGCGCTAGGAAAGAGGAGGGAGCCATGCTTCCGCATAGTGACCGACGATTGACGCGGCGATAGGCCAAAATCGGCCCGCCCCTTTCGGGGTCGCGTCAGGAAGCCCGCTGGCTGCGTCGCGGCCCTTGCGCGGGGGCCGACAGGCCCGCGCTGCGGACCACTCCTGACCAGCGGGCTTCCTGACGCGATGCAGGCGTTTCCACCCTACTGAAACAGACTCAAGGATCGACCATTGCACGACAAGGAAAACACCGGCGCGGCCGGACAGGGGAAATTCGCGCTGGTCTCGATCCGCCTGCCGGTGGCGCTGACCTTCGCGGCGCTGATCGGGGGGCTGGGCGCGGGAATCGTGGGCGCCATGGCCGGGGCGCCCGCACTGGTCGGCGACATCGCGGGGCTGGTCGGCGGGCTGTGGCTCAGGGCCTTGCAGATGACGATCATCCCGCTGGTCGCCGCGCTGCTGGTGCTGGGGCTGGTGCAGATGATCCTCGCCGCGCGCGTGGGCACGGTGGCGCGGCGGATGATCGCGCTGATGGTGTTCGTGCAGCTGGCGGGTGGGGCCTTCACCTCGGTCTTCATGCCGATGCTGCTGCGTGCCTTCCCCGTGCCCGAGGGCGCGAGCGCCTTCCTTGCGCAGACGCCATCGGACGTGGGCGAGGTGCCCAAGGTGCTCGATTTCCTTGCCTCGCTGGTGAGCCCCAACATCGTCGCCGCCGCCGCCGAGACCGCGATGCTGCCGCTGACGCTGTTCTTCGTGATGTTCGCGGTCGCAATCACCCGCCTGCCCGAGGATCAGGGCGAGCGGCTGCTCGGCTTCTTCCATGCGCTGGGCAATGCGATGCTGCTGATCATCGGCTGGGTGCTCGCCGCCGCGCCGGTCGGCGTCTTCGCGCTGGCCTATGGCGTCGGCGTGCAGAGCGGGGGCGGGGCTTTCGCGGCGCTCGGGCACTATGTGCTCACCGTGACCGCGATGGGCACCTTCATCTTCCTGCTCGCCTATGGGATCGCCGCCGTTTCGGGCGGCACGGGGCTGGGCGGTTTCGCCCGCGCTATGCTGCCTGCGCAGGCGGTGGCGCTCTCCACTCAGTCCTCGCTGGCGAGCCTGCCTGCGATGCTCGATTCCTCGGGGCGGCTCGGTCTCAGGCCCTCGACCGCCGAATTCGTCCTGCCGCTCGCGGTGGTGATCTTCCGCGCGACCAGCGCGGCGATGAACCTCGCGGTGGTCTATTACGTCGCGGCGCTTGCCGGAGTGGAGGTCTCGCCGACGGTCGCCATTGCCGGGATCCTGATTGCGAGCGTCATCAGCCTTTCGGCGGTCAGCCTGCCCGGATCGATCAGTTTTGTGGTCTCGATCGGGCCGATTGCCCTCGCGATGGGCGTTCCGGTCGAGCCGCTCGCGCTGCTGGTCGCGGTCGAGATGCTGCCCGACCTGATGCGCACACTCGGCAACGTCACGATGAACGTCGCCGTCACAAGCGCGGTTGACCGCAGCGCACAAACGGACAAGACGACCGCGACTTGAAGCTGCAACGCTTCGCCCACATCTGCGTTGTTGCTAGAGACCCCGCCAGATCACCAAACCGGAGGATACCCATGGCTTTCGCACTTTCCCCGCTGCCCTATGCCGACACCGCGCTCGAGCCCGCCATCTCGGCCGAGACGCTGTCGTTCCACCATGGCAAGCACCACCAGACCTATGTCGACAAGATGAACGCCGCGATCGCGGGCACCGATCACGAATCGAAGTCGCTCGAAGAGATCATCGCCGCCTCGCGCGGGACCAACCAGGGGCTGTTCAACAATTCGGCGCAGACCTGGAACCACGCCTTCTACTGGCACTCGATGGCGGCCGAAACCACCGCCGCCTCGCCCGAACTCGCCGCCAAGATCGACGAGGCTTTCGGCTCGGTCGATGAGCTGAAGGCCAAGCTGAAGGACCGCGGCGTCGGCCACTTCGCTTCCGGCTGGGTGTGGCTCGCCGAGAAGGACGGCAAGCTCTCGATCGAAGAGACCCACGATGCCGACACGCTCGCCGACAGCGGCTTCAACCCGCTGCTGGTGCTCGACGTGTGGGAGCACGCCTACTACCTCGATCACCAGAACAAGCGCCCCGCCTATCTCGACGCGGTGGTCGAGACCAAGCTCAACTGGGCCTTCGCCAGCGAGAACCTCGCGCGCGGGACGGTGTGGACCTACGCCTGATCTTTTCGGGATGTGAATGAGGAAGGCCCGGGGCGGAAACGCTTCCGGGCCTTTCCTTTGGCGTTATTATACCAAGCGTACCCATCGCGAGACTCTCGGCGCGGGAGGTGCTAGATGTTAGCTCCTGAATCCTGCCGGGGCCTAATTGATATGCTTCTGACTTATGCGAGAGCGTTCGTTGTAACGTCTGTGAATATTGAACAGATTCGCGGTCAGCTTATTCATTGGCATGATATCGGACACACCGGCGTGATGCCGGAACATGAGGAATTCGCAAAGAGTGTGAAAGACGCGCTTGCTGCCGTTCACACTCTTTGCTCGGAAATACCAAGCCTGAACAAGGTTTGTGGTCAAGTCACTAGAATCGAAAGGAGCTTTGAAGCGGGCACTACCGCAAGTCTTCTAAGCCAAAGCCTACATGAACTAAACAGCAGGCTCATGGAGGAACTCGCCGAACATTATTACTATCCCGTTACCACCGACAGGGCGATGCTTTACGGCAATCCAATTCCGTTTGGACGGGATGTAGCGCAGGCCTTCCCGTCGGCTGAGGAGGACATTGGCGATTGCGTACGGTGTCTTGTACTTGGCCAGCCCACTGCAGCTGCATTCCATGCGATGCGGGCAATGGAAGTGGCGCTCAAGGCGTTCGCTCGGAAAATAGGGGTGGAGTTCAAGCCATCTTGGGACGCTTACATGAAGGCCATCCAAAATCTCATAGACAGGCCTTACCCCGAAAAAACGAAAGCGGAGCGAGCCAGGGATCCACTTTATCGCGAAATTCTAGGGGACTTCGTGGCACTCAAAACTGCTTGGCGAAACCCTACCATGCATGTTGAGCGGCGATATACAGACAGCGAGGCGCAGCAGGTCATAATCGCCGCCAGCCTTTTTATGGAGAAGCTGGCTAAAGCTGGATTTCGCGAAAAGAAGCGACGGTTAGCCCTTCAGACCAAGCTTGCGACTGAAGCGCTTGTCGGCCCCACTGGCCTCATTGAGCAGCAACCTTGAGAGCCCTTCATCGGCCTCGGTGGGGCTTAGTTCGCCAGCGTCGATTAGCTTTTGCGCCTCGCGCTCGAACCGCTCGCTCTGCTCTCTCGCGCTTTCGGCGTTCTGCTTTTTCGGCATCAGTGCCTCGCACTAGTTGTTTGGTAAGTGAGGCGCTTGCCAATGATGCCCGAAAGCAGCGCATCGGCGCGGTCGCTATCATTGCAGCCGAGCGCAACGCGGTTGTTATAGCGGAATTCGAACTCTGCCAGATAACGGTGAAGGTGCTGCTCTCCACAGAACTGGTACACGCCCTTCATGCCGCGCTTGAAGATGCTGAAATAGCCTTCAACGGTGTTGCTGTGAATGCTGCGATCCTCAAGGTTCACGTATTGGCCGCGCCCGTGGCTGGTGGTGCCGTGGGCAGCGAAGAACTTGCCCATATCGCGATACCCGCTGTGCTCGTCGGTCATCACGCGCGCTTCCCGCGCCACGTTGTTGAGAACAATCGGCATGAGGGTCGAAGCGTTGACGTTCTCGATCACCATAGTGCGGGCCTTGCCGCTGTCGCGGTCAACCAGCGCAAGAACCTTCATCTTGTGGTGAAATGCGCGCTTGATCGGAGCGCCCGCGAGGCGACCGATGAAGGTCTCATCAACCTCGACCACGCCGCCGTTGCCGCCAAACGGGGTAGTATCGTCGGAGCGCATAGCTTCGCGGATGCGGTGCGACATGAACCAAGCGGTCTTAAGGGTGACGCCAAGGATGCGGTGAAGCTGATTGCTCGAAATGCCCTTCTTGCTGCCTGCAATAAGGTACATGGCCTGCAACCACACACGCATCGGGACTTTGCTGTCCTCGAAGATGGTGCCGATCTTCACGGTAAACGGCTTCCGGCACTGGTAGCACTTATACGCGCCTACGCGGGTGCTCTTGCCCTGCATCTTGCCGATGCGTTCCACGCCTCCGCAATGCGGGCAAACAGGACCGTTCGGCCAGATACGAGCCTCAACGTAGGCGTAAGCCGCTTCTTCGTCGTGGAAATGAGGGGCGGAAAGGTTCGACATGGTAGGCTCCGTTCGTCGAAGCCATACCTACCCAAAACTCTTGGGTACGTCAAGTATAATAACGCCTTTCCTTTATCGTCACCCCAGCTTTCGCGGGGGTGACGATCAGCCCCGCGAACTCACCCCGTTGCCCGCCGCGACTTCGTCCAGCTCCTCGAGGATCGCGGCGTGAGCCACATCGTCGCCCGTAGAGCGCCGCGGGATTGCGCCATTCGCCAGCATCTCCGACAAAGCCGCCCGCGCGCGGCCCACGCGGCTCTTGATCGTGCCGACCGCGCAGCCGCAGATCGCCGCCGCCTCTTCATAGGAAAAGCCGCCCGCGCCCACCAACAGCAGCGCCTCGCGCCGTTCGGCGGGGAGCGTCAACAGCGCGCGGTGGAGGTCGGAGAGGTGGATCGGTTCCTCCTGCCCGGCAGGTGCGGTCAGGATGCGTTCGGCCACGCCCTCGTCATATTCGCCGCGGAAGCGGTTGCGGCGCATGTCGGTGAGATAGGCATTGCGCAGGATCACGAAGGTCCAGGCGCGCATCGAGGTGCCCGGCTCGAACCGGTCTTGCGCCGCCCACGCCTTGAGCAGCGTTTCCTGCACCAGATCGTCGGCCAGATCGGGCCGCCCGCACAGGCCGCGGGCGAAGGCGCGCAGGTGCGGCACCACCGCGGTCAGCTCGCGCTTGAAATCGGACTTTTCGCCCGCGCTGCGCTTCTCGCCCGAGGGCTGGTCGGCGCTCACTTGTCGCTGTCCCGGCCGCGGGCGGGGGGTATCGCGTCGAGCCGGTCAAGCAGATCCTTGAAGTTGTCGGGCAGGGCTTCTTCGACCACCGAATCATAGAGCTGCTTCAAGCCGTCGGCCCATTCGGGCGGGCGGCGCCGGGCGCTCTGGTCGCCTTCGCCGTGGTTGCCACCCTGTCCGTCTGTCGAGGCCATGTCGCTCAAATTCGTCCCTGATCCCGTGTCCCGGCCTGCCAAGAGACCGCTGTGCCACCCGGGAAGCCGAAGGACGGGCTGCGCCATCCGAACTCCCAGGAAGCCGAGTTTGGACGATTCGGGAACGATGCGCTACCTGTTTGGTTCCGCCACCGGTTCTTGCGTCCCGCTTTGCGCCGTGGCCTGACAGGATTTCGCATCATCGACCCGCTCGCCTTATCCCCTGACATCGATCCGGCGGCCAGCCCGCCGCCGGATTCCTCAGGCACAGCGCGGCGCTGGCTGGTGCTCTATCCGCGCGCGATCCCGCTGGTGATCTTCCTCGCGCTGGCCGCGATCACCGCGCTCTCGGTGTTCTCGATCGAGAGCAACGCCCGCGCCCGCGAACGCGCGCAGATGCGCGAATATGCCCAGGGCGTCGCGGCGGCACTGGACCGCAGCGGGAGCGGCTTCACCTCCTACCTGCGCGCGGGCGCGGCGCTGTTCGCGAGTGTCGAGGAAGTCAGCCCCGACACCTTCGACAGCTTCGTGCGCGCGCTGAAGCTCAACACCGAATATTCGGGCGCAGAAGGCATAGGCTGGATCCCAGTGATGGAAGCGCGCGATCTGCCCGGCTTTCTTGCCCGTATCAGGGCGAGCCAGCCCGCCTATCCCGACATCTTCCCCGCCCCCACCAGCGCCACCGGGCGCGTGGCGCCGGTCGCGATGTTCGCGCCCGCCACCGCATTGAACCGCCGCGCGCTGGGCTACGACATGTATTCCGACGCCGCCCACGCCGCCGCCATGGCCGAGGCCGAGCTGACCCTGCGCCCGGCCGCCTCGGGCCGCATCGTGCTGCGGCAGGAAACCAGCGGCACCGCGCCCGCCTTCGCGATCTATATGCCGGTGTTCCGTATGGACCGGGACGGGGACGAGCCCGGCGGGCGGCGGCTGGCAGGCTTCGTCTACACCCCGTTCCGGGCGCGCGAATTCCTCGATTCGGCGATCGACCGCGCCGGGCAGAACGTCTTCGGCGTGCGGCTCTACGATGGCGAGGTATCGACCGGGCACCTGCTGGTCGCCCATTCCATCGCCGATGCGGCGCGCGACACCGTCCAGCAGCAGGTCACCATCGCCGATCGCAAGCTGATGCTGGTGGTGGAGCACACCGATCATCAGGTGCTCTCCCCGCTGTCGATGGTGACGCTGGCCTTCGGGCTGGCGCTTGCGAGCCTGCTGATGCTGCTGGCGCGGCTGCTGACCCAGCAGGCCTTCGAGGACCAGGCGCGGCTCGCCTTCTTCGAGGAACAGCACTCGATCCGCAATTCGCTGACCCGCGAGCTCAATCACCGGGTCAAGAACACGCTCGCCAACGTGCTCTCGATCCTGTCGCTGACCCGCAGGCGCGCGAGCGGGCTCGATGATTTCGCCGACAGCCTCGAGGGCCGCATCCGCGCGCTCTCGGCAACGCATGACCTGCTCACCGTGACCGACTGGGGCACGACCCCGATCCGTTCGGTGATCGAGGCCGAGCTCCAGCATTTCCGCATCGCGCTGGGGGATGCGATCATGCTCGAGGGGCCAGAGCTGGAGCTGGCGCCGAATGACGCGCTGTCCTTCGGGCTGGCGGTGCATGAACTCGCCACCAACGCCGCCAAATATGGCGCGCTGAGCGTGCCCGGCGGCAAGGTCACGATCCGCTGGAACCGGGGAGAGGACGCGGCGGCCGAGACCGGATGGGCCGAGGTCGAATGGCAGGAGACCGGCGGGCCGCCCGTGGCGGGCGAGCGCCGCCGCGGCTTCGGCACCGAGCTGATCGAGAAGGTCGTCGCCCACGAACTGCGCCAGCCGGTGACGCTCGACTTCGCCCCGAGCGGGGTGCGCTGCGTGCTGCGCGTGCCGGTGCGGCGGCCGACGGATTTCCGGATCCGCGAGCGGGACGCTGATCGCAGGGTCAGGAAGCCTTGATTTTGCGGTCGCGCTGACGCGCGACGCAGACCACCCGCCCCGCCTCCCCACCCGGCCACCAATAGTACCACTATGTTATGGTGGCCGGGTGGGGAGGCGGGGCGGGTGGTCTGCGCCACCGAAGGTGGCACGAAATCAAAGAGGCCGCGTGCTTCCGAAAAACAGCGCCTGGCTGATCGCCGCGCGCACGGTCGCTTCCTGGAAGGGCTTGGTGACCAGATAGGTCGGCTCGGGCCGGTCGCCGGTCAGCAGGCGCTCGGGGTAGGCGGTGATGAAGATCACCGGCATCGTCCCCACGGCGAGGATATCGTCGACCGCATCGAGACCCGACGAGCCGTCGGCGAGCTGGATGTCGGCCAGCACCAGCCCCGGCATCGCCTCGGCCACCGCCGCGCGGGCCTGGGTGCGGGTTGCTGCGGTGCCGCTGACCGTGTGGCCGAGGCCGGTCACGAGGTCTTCGAGCTGCATCGCGATCAGCGGCTCGTCCTCGATGATGAGCACGCTGGTGGTCTGTTCGCGCTCGATCTCGGCGATGGCTTCGGCGACCAGCGCCTCGACCTCTTCCGGGGTGCGTTCGAGGATCGCGGCGGTCTCGGGAACGGTGAAATCCTCGAGCGTGGTCAGCAGCAGCGCCTGGCGCGCGGGCGGGGTGATTGCGCCGAGCCGCGCCTGCGCCCCGGCCTCGTGCTCGCTGGCCGGATCGCCCGCGGCGGCAGCACCCGATCCGCTCGCCCAGACCTTGCCGAAGGCGCGGTAGAGCGGCACGCGCCCGCCTGCGAGGCTCTCCATCAGCGCGCTGTCGGCGAGCGCGGCCTCGAGCGTTTCGCGCACATAGGCATCGCCGCTCGCCTGCGATCCGGTCAGCGCGCGGGCATAGCGGCGCAGGAAGGGAAGGTGGGCGGCGATCTGGCTTCCGAGGGACATGGACGATCTTTCGCTGGTCTGGATGAGCAACCGACTCGTGCCCATAGCGGTTCCCCGCGCCCCCGTCGCCCCCGTCGCGCAAGGCGCTGGATCGGCTGGGTTTCCTGCGTAGTTTCCCTAGGGTCAAAAAAATTTCGCGGAAGCCGGGAACCGCCTGCGAGGACGATCATTATCCTCTTGTCACCGCCGAGACCCCCCTCCCGTCCAAGCGGCTGGTGATACGATCCCGAAAGGCCTCCGTTGTTCTGCAACGGAGGCCTTTTTTCGTCGGGCTCCGAAAGTCCCTCCCCGTCCGCTTGCGGATGGGGAGGTGGCGCCGCGCAGCGGTGACGGAGGGGTCTGGTCCAAGCGGGGGGATATTACCCCTCCGTCAGCCCTGCGGGCTGCCACCTCCCCATTGCTTCGCAACGGGGAGGGACCTTCAGCCCAACCCCTTCCCGTAAATCACATACTCGCGGTTCACCTTCGACTGGATCGTGTCGGCAATCGCCACCATCCCCTGGTTGTCCTCGAGCACCCAGCCGAGCTCGCCGCGTACCGAGCCGAACTTGGTGTTCGATTGCTCGCGGATCGCCTCGATCATCATGAAGGCAAGCTGGCTCGCAAGCCGGCTGGAGTGGTACTCCTTGAGCACCCCCATCAGCGGCACCCGCATCCCTGCGCCCTTGGGGAAACGCAGCCAGCGCAGCATGGTGATCCAGCCGAAGGGGAAGAGCTTGCCCCGGATCTTCGCCAGCGCGTCGTTGACGTCGGGGAAGGTCAGCATGAAGGCGACGGGCCGCCCGTCGACCTCGGCGATCATGTTCAGTTCTTCCTTGATGATCGCGCGCAGCTTCTTGCCGGCATAGGCGACCTCGGCCGGAGTGAAGGGCACGAAGCCCCAGTTGTCCGACCACGCATCGTTGAGGATGCCGAGGATGATCGCAACCTCGTTGTCCCAATCCGCCTTGCGCACACGGCGTACATTGATCCGCGCGTTCTTGTGGCCCGATTGCACGATCCGCTGCACCAGCGGGGGGAAGGGCTTCGAGATGTCGAGATCATAGGTGTAGAGCGTCTTGGCGCGGGTGTAGCCCGCCGCCTCGATCCATGCCGCGTAATGCGCGGGGTGGTGGCCCATCAGCAGCATCGGCGCGTGGTCCTGCCCCTTCACCAGGAGGCCCGGTTCTTCCCAGATCGAGAGCGAGATGGGCCCCAGCACCCGCGTCATCCCCTCGCCCGCCAGCCAGCCCTCCGCAGCGGTCAGCAGCGCGCGCGCGACGGCCTCGTCCTCGGCATCGAAATAGCCGAAGAAGCCGGTGCCGGGGCCGAAGCCCTGTTCGGCGGGCATGGCGAGCGCGAGTTCGTCGATATGCGCCGAGATGCGCCCGACCGGCCTGCCGCCCTGCTTCGCGATGAACAATTGCACCCGGGCATGGCCGAAGAAGGGGTTCTTGTCCGGATCGACCAGCTCGATCTGCTCGGATCGGATCTGCGGCACGAAATGCGGCAGACGGTCCGAAAAGGCGCGGCCGAGATCGACGAAGGCCGCCCTGCCGCGCTTGTCGCTGACCGGCTCGATCACTATCTGTCCTGCACGGGCCATTACATCCGTCACGAAGGCGTCCTCGTATTTGCTCTGGGTCAAGGCGTCTGTGTCGCGCTCGCGCCAATCGCGCAAGCTATCGATCACTCTCACCAACATCCCGCGTTTGGCTTGGCCCCCGATTTGCGGTAGGGCGCGCCTCAGGAAATTGCTGAAATGACCATGCACCAGACCATCCACGCAACGCCCGCGCCAATGCCCGCGAAGGCGACCCGCGTCCAGTTCATGGCCGAGGACGACAAGGCGATGCTGCGCGCCGCGCGCGACCTCACCAAGGGGCTGGGCGAGGCTCGTCCGGGTATCTACTGGCCCGACATGCTGATCTCGGCGGGCGTGGGCTATGCCGGGATTGCGGTTGCGATCGCCTCGGCAAGTGTCGCGGTGAAGCTCGCCGCCGGGCTGGTGGCGGCGCTGGCGCTCTACCGCGCGCTGATGTTCATCCACGAGCTGACCCACATCCACCGCGATGCGCTGCCGGGTTTTCGCACCGCGTGGAATCTGCTGGTCGGCATCCCGATGCTGACGCCCTCCTTCATGTATGAGGGCGTCCACGTGATCCACCACAAGCGCACGCAATACGGCACGATCGAGGATCCCGAATACCTGCCGCTGGCACTGATGAAGCCGTGGAGCCTGCCGCTGTTCGTTTTGATTGCGATGCTGCTGCCGGTGGCGCTGATCGTGCGCTTCGGGGTGCTCTACCCGCTCGGGCTGCTGGTGCCGCCCCTGCGCGCCTTCGTGTGGGAGCGGTTTTCCTCGCTCTCGATCAACCCCGAGTTCCGCCGCAAGGCGCCCGAGGGCGAGTTCGCCGGGCGGGTGCGCTGGCAGGAAGCGGGCGCGAGCCTGTGGGCGATGGCGCTGATCGCCAGCATTTTCGTGTTCGGCTGGCAGCCGCTGGCGACCGCGCTTGCGATCCTCTCGCTCGCCGCGGTGCTCAACCAGCTGCGCACGCTCGTCGCGCACCTGTGGGAGAACGAGGGCGAGGCGATGACGGTGACTGCGCAGTTCCTTGACTCTGTCAACGTGCCGCCCCCGGGCATTGCGGCGGAGATCTGGGCACCGGTGGGCCTGCGCTATCACGCGCTGCACCACCTGATGCCCTCGATGCCCTACCACGACCTCCCCGAAGCCCACCGCCGTCTGGTGCGCGAGCTGGGCACTGGGTCGACCTACGAGGGCGCGAACCATCCGGGGATGCTGACGCTGGTGGGCCGGATCGCCAAGAGCACGATGGGGAAGCGTATTTAGTCCCTCCCCGTCCGCTTGCGGATGGGGAGGTGGCGCCGCGAAGCGGTGACGGAGGGGTTTGACCCTGCCGCCTTACCCCTCCGTCAGCCGCCTGCGGCGTCTGCCACCTCCCCATTCGCACCGCGAACGGGGAGGGACTCTAGTCCAGAAAACAGATCATCGCACAGCGCCGGTCGGCGGGCAGGCCGTCGTCGACTTCGTTGGCCAGTTCCCCCGCCAGACGCGGGTGGGCGTCGAGGGCGGTGACTTCCTCGAATCCGAGCCGCGCGTAGAACGGGCCGTTCCATGCGAGGTCGCGGAAGGTGGTGAGGGTCAGCGCCCTGAAGCCGGTGTTGCGCGCGTCGATCTGCGCGGCGCGCACCAGCCCCGCCCCGATCCCGCGCCGCTGGAAGGCGGGGGCGACATCCATCTCCCAGATATGCAGCTCGCGGCTGAAGGGCTGGGCGACCAGAAACCCCGCCATCGCCTCGCCGACGTGCGCGACGAGGCTGTGGCCCCGGCGGATCAGGCGCGCATAGTCATCTGCCGAACGGGTGCGCGAAGGGTCGATCGAAGGCTCGCCGGCAAAGGCCTCAGCCGCCGCGCGCTCGATCGCGGGCATGGCCGCGGCATCCTCCGCCCGCGCCAGCCGCAGCGACCAGTCGCCCGGCCTCACTCCTCGGTCCGGATCAGCACCGTCTCGCCGACCAGCAGGAAGAGGAAGAACGGCGCCCATGCCGCAAGCAGCGGCGGGTAGCCGCCGAAGCTGCCCATCGCGAGCGCGGCATTGTCGACCACGAAATAGGCAAAGCCCAGCGCCATGCCGATGATCGCGCGCACGAACAGCTGGCCCGAGCGCGCGAGGCCGAAGGCGGCGATCGAGCCCAGCAGCGGCATCAGCAGCGCCGAGAGCGGCCCCGACAGGCGGTGCCACCACTTGGCGCGCATCTCGTCGGTGTTGCGGCCCGCGGTCTCGTAGGCGGCGATGCTCTCGCCCAGCTCCCAGAAGCTCTGCGCATCGGGATCGACCGATTGCAGCATGATCCGCTCAGGGGAGAGGCCCTGCCCCACAACCAGCGCGGGCGGACGCTCGGTGACCGCACCCGAAACATCGAAGCGCACCGGGTTCTCGAGCCGCCAGCCGGGCCCGGCATAGGACGCGCGGGGCGCGCGGATCTGCTCGCGGATGATCCCGCCGGGGCCGCGCGCGTACCAGGTGACGCCGGTCAGCACGATGCCCTTGCCCGAGCCGCTGAGGGTGGCGGCCGAGAGGATGTTCTCGCCATCGGTGAGGTAGATGTTGGAGCGCGGCTTGCCGGCGCTGCTGTCCTCGGCGGGGATCGGGCCATAGTCGGCGGCCTCCCACGCCTTCAGGGTCGCGTTTGCGCGGGTCAGCACGCGTTCGTTGAAGCCGAAGCTCACCGCCGCCACCAGCGCCGCGGTCAGCAGCATCGGCGCGAGCACCTGATGGGCAGAGAGCCCCGCCGCGCGCATCGCGATCACCTCGCTGTTGGCGTTCAGCGGCCAGAAGGTCAGCAGCGAGGCGAGCAGCACCGAATAGGGCAGGAAGTTCGCCACCAGCTGCGGCAGGCGCAGGCTGGCATAGCGCAGCACCTCGGCCTGCCCGTTGCCGGGCGCTGCCAGGATGTCGCCGGTCTTCGACAGCAGGTCGAGCGCCAGCAGCACCAGCACCAGCATGAACAGCACCGCGACGATGCGCACCACGAAGAGCTTCGCCAGATAGAGCGTCAGCGTGCGCGAGGGGAAGAAATCGAGCTGCATCGCGGTCTACTCGGCCGGGGCCGCTTCAGCGGGGCGGTAGGCGCGCGGCTGGCGGCGGGCGAAGAGCTTGCCGACCTGCTTCGAGAGCTTGGCAAAGGTCATCTCGAGCGCGCCGATCGCCTGCCCGCCCGGGACATGGGCGACGCGGTAATACATCCACACGATCAGCCCCGCGAACAGGGTGAAGGGTACCCAGAAGGCCAGCATCGGATCGAGCCGCCCAAGGGAGGCGACGTCCTCGCCGTACTGGTTCACCTTGTGATAAGCGACCACCATGATGATCGAGACGAACACGCCCAGCGCGCTCGTCGAGCGCTTGGGCGGGATCGCGAGGGCGACCGCCAGCAGCGGCATCAGCAGCATCATCACGATCTCGACCAGCCGGAAGTTGAAGCTGGCAACGCTCGCATCGCGCTGCTCTGGCGCGGTGTCGCGGCTCCAGCCCATCCGCAGCAATTCGGGGAGGATATATTCGCGCGTCTCGTCCCCGCGGGCGCGGAACTTCTCGATCGCGGGCAAGTCGATCGGCAGGTCGTGGCGGCTGAAGCTCAGCACGCGCGGGGTCTGGCCCCTCATGCCGGTGTCCTGGATGATCGTGCCCTCGGTCAGCCGCAGGATGATCGTGCCGGGATTGTCGCGGGTGGCGAGGAACGCCCCCTCGCGCGCGCTGATCGAGAGCACCTGGCCCTTCTTGTTGGCGACGCGGGCGAAGATGCCGACGAGCCTGCGCCCCTCGTCCTCGCTCTCCTCGATGCGCAAGGCCATGCGGTCGGCCAGCGTGGTGAATTCGCCGACCTTGATCGAGGCCCCGAGCGCGCCCGAGCGCAGTTCGTATTCGAGCTGCTCGTAATAGTAGCGGCTGAGCGGCTGGATGTAGAACACCAGCGCGACATTCACCGCGACCAGCACCAGCGTGATGAGGTAGGGCATCCTGAGCAGGCGGAAATAGGACATGCCGACGCCGCGCATCGTGTCGAGCTCGGACGAGGTCGCGAGTTTGCGGAAGGCGAGCAGTACGCCGAGCAGCAGGCCCAGGGGAATGGCGAGGCTCGCATATTCGGGCACCAGCGCGCCGAGCATCTTGAACACCACGCCCACCGGCCCGCCCTCGACCGCGACGAAATCGAACAGCTTGAGCATCTTGTCGAGCATCAGCAGCGACGCGGCGAGCGCGAAGACGCCGAGCATCGGCACGATCGTGAGCCGCAGGATGTAGCGATCGATGGCGGGGATGAAGTTCAGCAAGGGGCGTGGGGTCCGTGGGTGGCGCGGCTCATGCCCTAGCCGCTTCGCGCGGGCGCGTCATGTCCCCAATTGCGGTTGTTTGCCGCCGCGCGCGTGCATCTCACCAGAACAGGCTGCCGGGGTTGCCCTTGAACGGCCCCGCCTCGCGCGAGGTTACCCAGCCGCCGTAGAAGCCGCCGGGTTGCGGCTTGACCTGCTCGCCGTCGATGGTCACGCTCTCGAAGGGGGCGGCGTAGAAGGCGATATGGTCGCGGATCGGGGCGAAGGCGGGCGAGGGAGCGGCGTAGGACCAGCCCGCGCCCACGAGGCGTTCATCGCCGATCACCACGTCCCAGTAACGCGCCAGCCCCTTCCACTCGCAGATCGAGCCGCCCGCATTGGGCACCAGCTGCGCCATCGCGATGTCGGTCTGGGGGATATAGTAGGTCGGCGGATGCGAGGTTTCGAGCGTGCGCCACGCCGCGCGGGTATCGGCCAGCAGGATGCCGCGATGCAGGATGCGGATATGGCGCGCGGTGGGTTCGACCAGCGGCGGCCGGGGGTAGTCCCAGACGCTTTCCTGCCCGGGCTGCACCGGATCGGGAGCAGGCTGGTGGGGGAGCCTCACGCGCCGCGCACGCCCTGCTCGCCGCTCAGGCCTTTTCCAGCGTGCATTGCAGCGGGTGCTGGTTCTGGCGCGCGAAGTCCATCACCTGGTTCACCTTGGTCTCGGCGACCTCATAGGTGAAGATCCCGCACACGCCGACGCCGCGCTGGTGGACGTGGAGCATGACGCGGGTGGCCTGTTCGAGGTCCATCGAGAAGAAGCGCTTCAGCACCAGCACCACGAATTCCATCGGGGTGTAATCGTCGTTGAGCATCAGCACCTTGTACTGGCTCGGCTTCTTGGGCTTGGCGCGGGTCTTGGTGGCGACGCCGACCTGGTTCTGCCCGCCGCCGTCCTTGCCCTCGTCATCCTCGGCGGCGCGCACGCGCAGCGGCTGCGACAGGGGCAGCCCGGCCACGGCGGCCGACAGAGGAGGGCGGGAATGGAGCATGCGCCCCCATTATGGGATTCGCGCTCGCGTGTGCAAGCGATTGCGTGGGAATTGTTTGGTCTCATGCGGGCCCACCCCCGGCCACGATACCCGCCCCGGGCTTGACCCGGGGGCAAGCGGGAGGGGTGATTGTGGCGCGACCAGTCCCCCTCCCGCTTGCGGGAGGGGTTAGGGGTGGGCCTGCGCGACGGCAAACAAAGAAAAGGCCGGCCAGACTTGCGTCTGGCCGGCCAGCGCCTTGCGGCGCGCTCTCGTGGACCGGGTTGGGAGAGAGAGGAGAGAGGCCCGGCCGGAGAATTCCTTAGGCGGCGGTCTTCACCTTCTCGACCGCGACGCTGACGCGGTTCGAGATCGGGGCGAAGGCGTCGTTGTAGAGCTTCACCCAGGCTTCGGTGCGCTTCGAGCCGAAGGCGACCACGGCGTCGAAGTTGCGACGGGCGATTTCGCCCTGAAGCTGGAACAGCTCGGTCGGCGACTTCACGGCAGCAACCTTCTTGGCGTCTTCGGTGACGGTCTCGATCACGGTCTTGCCGGTCTCGACGTTGTCCTTGAGCAGTTCCTGCGCGCCGGTGAAGAAGATCTTACCGCTTTCGACGACGGCTTCGACGTTCGCCTTGGTGAACTCGGTCGCTTCGGCGGTGTATTCACCGGTCTTGGCGAAGGCGGTCTTGGCGCGGGTCTGGAGGTCGGCGACGACGTTCTTGGCGGTCGCGGTGATATCGGCGGTCTTGGCAGTGGCCATGATGGTATCCTTGAGCTTGATGACGGGATTGGTCTTGGGCGCGGCGGCGGCAGGCTTGGCAGCCTTGGGAGCGGTCTTCACAGCCGCCTTCTTCACCACCGCAGCCTTCTTGACCGGTGCGGTCTTGGTCGCCGTCTTCTTGACGGTCTTGGCCGCAGCCTTCTTCACCGGGGCCGCCTTCTTGGCGACGACCGGAGCCTTCTTGGGCGCGGCGGGAGTCTTCACAGCCGGAGCGGCTTTCGGCGCTTCGACGATCTTGGCCGATGCTTCGGCGTAGGCCTTCTCGGCAGCCGCGTCGATCTTGGCGACTGGAGCCTTCACTTCGGCAGTGTTCTCAACTTCGGACATGGCGACCTCGCTTCATGTTGCATTGCACAAAATAGTGAACGCGGATGCGAAGTCAAGCGTTTTTGTGCAGTGCACAAAAATCTTCAAATACCGATAGATTCAGTATTTTAACCGAACCGTGCCCATCATGCTGCACAAGCGGGGCATCTTCAGCGCGTTTTCACATAGCGCCCCGGCGCGTCCTCGATCACTGTATCGCCCTTGCCGCCCGGCACGCGCTTGCCCTCTGCGGGCACGCGGCTGTCGGACTGCCGTTGCACCCATGCGAGCCAGTGCGGCCACCAGCTGCCCGGATGCTCGGTCGCGCCCGCGATGAAGTCCTTGAGGCTGGGCGCATGGCTGTCGCCGACCCAGTACTGGTACTTGCCCGCGGACGGCGGATTGACCACGCCCGCGATATGCCCCGAGCCTGCCAGCAGGAACTCGGTCGGCCCGGTGAAGTGCTTCGTGATCCGCCACACGCTTTCGGCGGGTGCGATGTGGTCCTCGCGCCCCGCCTGCACGAAGCTGGGGGTGGCGACCCGCGTCAGGTCGATCGGCGTCCCGTCCGCCTCCAGCGCGTCGGGCACCACCAGCTTGTTGTCGCGGTAGAGGTCGCGCAGATAGGCATTGTGCCACTTGGAGGGCAGGTTGGTGACGTCGCCGTTCCAGTGGAGCAGGTCGAAGGCGGGGTAATCCTCGCCCAAGAGGTAGTTGTTGACGACGTAGTTCCAGATCAGGTCGCGCCCGCGCAGCGCATTGAAGGTCGCCGCGAGATAGCGCCCGTCGAGATAGCCTTGCGGGGAGAGCTGCCCGATCATCTCGAGCTGGCCTTCGTCGATGAAGTTCTTGAGATCGCCCGCCCGCTCGAAATCGACCTGTGCGGTGAAGAAGGTGGCCGACTTGACCTTGTCCGCCTCGCCCCGCCGCGCCAGCACGGCAAGCGCCGCCGCGAGCGTCGTCCCCGCCACGCAATAGCCGATGGTGTGGACGGCGGGCACGTCGAGCCGTGCGCGGACATGGTCGATCGCCTCGATCTGGGCGCGGATGTAATCGTCCCACACCACCTCGGCCATCGTCTCGTCGGCGCTCTTCCAGCTGACCACGAACACCGTGATCCCTTGGTCGACCGCCCACTTGATGAAGCTCTTTTTGGGGGTGAGGTCGAGGATGTAGAAGCGGTTGATCCACGGCGGGAAGATCACCAGCGGTACTTCAAGCACGTCTTGCGTCGAGGGCGAATACTGGATCAGCTGGTAGAGCGGCGTCTCGTGCACCACCTTGCCGGGGCTTGCAGCGAGGTTCTCGCCGAGGCGGAAGGCGTTGGGGTCGGTGTGGGTCAGCTGCCCGCGCTTGAGGTCATTGACGAGGTGCTGCATCCCGCGCACCAGATTGGCGCCCTTGGTTTCCATCGTGCGCTTGAGCACCACCGGATTGAGCGCAAGGAAGTTGTCCGGGCTCATCGCCTCGGCCAGCGCCGTCACCGCGAATTCGAGCTGCTGGCGCTTGGTCTTGTCGAGCCCCTCCATGCCCCTGACCGCGCCCCGGAAATAGTCGGCGAGCATCAGATAGGTCTGGTGGAGCAGCAGGAAGGCGGGATGCTCGCGCCAGGCAGGATCGGCGAAGCGGCGGTCGGACTTGGGCAGGGCGGCGGCTTCGGGCGCTTCGGCGGCCTTCCCACCGGTGGCGCCCGCGGCAAAGCTCTGCATCACCCCGGACCACAGCTGCATCTGGTCCTGCACCAGCTTGCCCGAGGCCTCGAACATCCCCTTGGGCATCTGGCCGAGCATCGCCTGCGACATCACCAGCCACTGCGCCGGATCCATCATGTTGCTGCCCGCACCCATGCCGCCCTTCGCCGCCTTCTCGGCCGCGGCGGTGGTCTGGTGGGTGGCGAAATCGAGCCAAAGCTGCTGGAGCTGCGCGGCGGTGGCGGCCCATTCGGTCATCTCGGACGGGTCGATCCCGGGCATCGCGAGCGATTCGGGGGCCTTGCCGCCCAGCATTTCGCGCAAGGCCTCGCCCTGCATGTCGAAGAAGCCCTTGAGGCTCTCGCCCGCTGCCGCCATCAGGTCGTTGTCCTGTGCCATCGCCCGAAATCGTTCCTTCCTCAGCCCGCAGACGCGATAGTGCCGTCAATCGGCGCTCGTCGCAACTCGCCGAAAACGCCCTTCCCTGCTAGAGCAATATTCGCCAAGGGAAGGATGCCGCGGATGCAATCGACCCCGCGCAAGACAAGGTAATGACGAGCATGAATGACCAGTTCTATCGCATGAAGCGGATGCCCCCGTATGTGATCGCGGAGGTCAATGCCATGCGTCATGCCGCCCGTCTTGCGGGGCAGGACATCATCGACCTCGGCATGGGTAACCCCGACCAGCCTCCGCCGCAGCATGTTATCGACAAGCTGTGCGAGGTGGCGGCCAAGCCCGACGCGCACGGCTATTCGCAGTCCAAGGGCATCCCGGGCCTGCGCCGCGCGCAGGCGGGCTATTACGCCCGCCGCTTCGGGGTCGAGCTCGATCCCGAGACCGAGGTGGTGGTGACGATGGGCTCGAAGGAGGGCCTCTCGAGCCTCGCCACCGCGATCATCGCGCCGGGCGACGTGGTGCTGGCGCCCAACCCGTCCTACCCGATCCACACCTTCGGCTTCATCATTGCAGGCGCGACGATCCGTTCGGTGCCGACCACGCCTGACGAGCATTACTGGGAATCGCTCGAGCGGGCGATGAACTACACCGTGCCGCGCCCCAGCGTGCTGGTGGTGAGCTATCCCTCGAACCCCACGGCCGAGACGGTCGAACTGCCGTTCTACGAGCGGCTGGTCGCCTGGGCGAAGGAGAACCAGGTCTGGATCGTCAGCGACCTTGCCTATTCGGAGCTCTATTTCGACGGCAAGCCCACGCGCTCGATCATGGAAGTGCCGGGCGCCAAGGACGTGGCGATCGAATTCACCTCGATGTCGAAGACCTATTCGATGGCGGGTTGGCGGATGGGCTTTGCGGTCGGCAACAAACAGCTGATCGCGGCGCTGACGCGGGTGAAGTCCTATCTCGATTACGGCGCCTTTACCCCGATCCAGGCGGCGGCCTGCGCGGCATTGAACGGGCCGCAGGACATCATCGAGACGAATCGCGAGCTCTATCACAAGCGCCGCGACGTGATGGTCGAGGCTTTCGGGCGCGCCGGGTGGGACATTCCCCCGCCGCCCGCCTCGATGTTCGCCTGGGCCCCGCTGCCGCCGGCGCTGAAATCGATGGGCAGCCTCGAATTCTCCAAGCAGCTCCTGACCCAGGCGCAGGTGGCGGTCGCGCCCGGCGTGGGCTATGGCGAGAACGGCGAGGGCTATGTCCGGATCGCGATGGTCGAGAACGAGCAGCGGCTGCGCCAGGCGGCGCGCAACATCAAGCGCTACCTCCAGTCAGTGGGCGTTAACAGTTCCGCAGCCTAAGCCTTTCGCAGACCGGCAGGACTTTCTGGTCCAAAATGGGAGAAATTCTGTCCGGTTTGCGTTAGTTTGCGGGTAACATGGGATGAAGTTCGCAAGGAGAGGGCCATGGCGTCCGGAGCCGCGAAGCGGCTGACCGACAGACAGCGCGCCGTCATGGAACGGATTGACCGGCGCGTCCCGATCAAGGTGATCGCGACCGAGCTCGGGGTGTCCGAGACCCGGATAAACCAGCACATCCGCGCCCTGAAGGACTTTTACGACGCCGCCAGCCTCGGCGAGCTGGTCGAGAATTACCGCGCCACGCTCGCCCCCGAGGAGAGCGGGGAAGCGCCGGAAAACGGCCTCGGGACAATTGCGGATGAAGCTTTGCTGAAGCCCTTCAGCGAACCTGCATACACAAATTCTCAGATTAACGGCGCGGCTGATCTGACTGATTTCGGCGGTCGGGATGACCCGGGCCGACTGGTCCTCAGCGATGCGATGCCCCTGATCGAACAGGCGCCGTGGCTGCAGGCAGGCGAACCGCGGGTGGTCCCCGGAGTGCTCGATGGTGAGCATGCCGTCCTGCTGCGACTGGGGGCGATCGTCGGGATCGCCACCGGCATCCTGGCTTCGGTGATCCTTGTGGTCACGGCCGCGATGACACTCAGCGCAGCAACGGAAGGCAAGGCTCAACTCTCCGCGGAAACCAAAGCAGCGGCCGGGTGAGCACCGGTGCTGCTGGAGACCACCGATGGAAAACCGTATTCTTGCCGACGCCCACAATCTGAAGAAGCTCGTGCGCGAAGCGGAGGCGCTTGCCGATGAATCGATCATCGCCATGGCCCGGCTCAAGCAGGCGATGCTCGCCGCCCGCCAGAACCCGGCGATCGAGGTCCACACCGGCCAGCGCGCGCTGGTCCGCCTGACCGAGGCCGAGAGCTACGCCCTGTCGATGTCGACCAACCTGCTGCGCGTGCATGACGAACTGAGCAAGGTCGCGCGCGTCCACGCCGGCGGCGACGAGGGCATCCCCACGGTCGTGCCGCCGGCCGCAGTCGAACTTCAGCCGGCGCGCCGGGAAGCTGCCGGAGAGCAGGTGATCGCCTGAACCGATGAACGACTGGCTGGAATTGTTCAACGCGTACCGTGCTCCCGTCCAGCACGTCGCCAGCTTGCTGCTTGCCGCGGCGATCTGGCGATGGGGCGGGAGCCCGGAGCGTTGGCTGGCCGCGGTTTTCGTCTCGACCATGATTTTCCCGCTTTATCTTGTGCGCCTTCTCGGTCTGCAGACGTCCTTCGCGGTCGGCCCCTGGGAAGATTACTATGTGCTGATCGACGTTGTCGCGGCGGTCCTGTTCCTGGGCGTGGCGTTGAACGCCAACCGCAATTACCCGATGGGCATTGCCGCTTTCCAGCTGGTCGCGGTCGGCGCGCACATGGTCAACGCGGTCGCGGACCGGGCCTCGCCGCTGGCCATTGCGATCCTTGTCATCGGCCCCTCCTATTTCCAGCTGCTGCTGCTGCTGACCGGCTTCATCCGGCACGTCCGGCGCGAGCGACGCTTCGGTCCCTACCGGGCGTGGCGCGCTGCCCCGCCCTCGATCGGAGGGCTGACGATATGAGGCCCGCCCCGCCCCCGTCCCGCCTTGCCCTGAGGAGGGTGCGCCGATGCTGACCCAGGCCCTTTCCCGAAGCGGCGAGAGCGCGCTCTCGCAGGATCAGCGTGCGGCGGCGATGATCGCCTATCTGCGCAGTCTCGTGCTCGCGCCGCCCGCACAATACGAACGCGGCCATGCCATCTTCCTCGATCCGCACAGCAACTGGCTGGGCGATGCGCCCTGCGGGATCGGCACGATGACGACGCTCGCGATCCGGATGCGCGCGTTGCTCGGCGATGCGCTGCGCCACGATGCGGCCGGGATCATCCTCGCGCACAGCCACCCCTCGGGGCACTGCCGCCCGAGCGGCTGCGACATCGCCACCACCCGCCGTCTCGCCGAGATCGCCCGTGCGCTCGACATCACACTGATCGATCACCTGATCTTCACCACCGACGCGGTCTACTCGATGCGCGCAGGAGGCCTGCTGTGAACGCGCCGATCGCCTCGGACCACTTCCCCGGCAACGACATGGCCGGACCGCGCTTTCGCGAGGCGGGCGAGATGGTGCTCGACCAGTTCCACCGTGACGGACGGGTCGATGCCCAGTGGCTCGGCCTCCACCCGCGCGAATTCGCGCTGCTGTGGCGCCTCGCCGAGCAACCGGGCGAGCGTCTGTGCGACCGGCAGCTCCACCTCGAGGCTTTCCGCATCACCCAGGGCCCCGAGCCCGAGGGCATCGCCGCCGATATCGCGCGCCTGCGCGACAAGCTGGCCGCGGCAGGGGCCGGCCACCTGATCTGCACCGACGGCGATGGCCGCTATTTCATCGAGGTGCCCCCGGACTGCGGCCTCTCGCGCCTCGCTGCGGGGTAACGCGCGGCTCTGGACAGGCGGCGGGCGATGGGTCAATCTCACGGGCAAAGACAAGCCTAGAGGGATCCGCCTGACATGACCGCCGCCACCACCATCGCCAATGACCGCGTCTCGATCGAACTGGGCGAGGACGGCGTCGCCGACGTCCGCTTCGTGCGCGCGGAGAAGATGAACGCGCTCGACCCCGAGATGTTCGAGCGCATCATCGAGGCCGGCCACGCGCTCCAGCGCATGAAGGGCCTGCGCGCGGTGGTGCTCTCGGGCGAGGGGCGGGCCTTCTGCGCCGGGCTCGACCTGTCGAACTTCTCGAGGAAGCCCCCCGAGGACGAACCCCCGCTGACCGAGCGCACCTATGGCAACGCGAACCGCCCGCAGCAGGTGGCGATGCAGTGGCGCAAGCTCCCCGTCCCGGTGATCGCCGCGATCCACGGCGTGTGCTTCGGCGGCGGCCTCCAGATCGCGAGCGGCGCGGACATCCGCATCGTCCATCCCGAGACGCGGCTGGCGATCATGGAGATGAAGTGGGGCCTCGTCCCCGACATGGGCGGCTATGTGCTGTGGCGGGGCCTGGTGCGGGATGACGTGCTGCGCGAGCTCATCTACACCAACCGCGAATTCAACGGCGGCGAGGCGCTCTCGCTCGGCCTTGCGACCTATGTCGACGACAACCCCCGCGAGCGCGCCTTCGCCATCGCTCGCCAGATCGCGCTCAAGAACCCCCACGCGATCCGCGCCGCCAAGCGGCTTCAGGCCGGGATGTGGGAACAGGATGCCAATGCGATCCTGATGGAGGAGAGCATCGAGCAGCACGCGATCATGCGCAGCCGCAACCAGGTCGAGGCGGTGATGGCCGAGATGGAGCGCCGCAAGCCGAACTTCGAGGACCTTTAGGCCGCCGGCCCCGTGGTGATCCCGGCGCTGTCCGCCGGGGTCTCTACCGGCGTGTCGCGCTCGACCCGCTCGGAATAGCGGTCGACCAGCGTGTCGGCATGGGGCCGCAGCAGCACGGTGAAGCGCACCAGCTCCTCCATCACGTCGACGATCCGGTCGTAATAGGCCGAGGGCTTCATCCGCCCACTCTCGTCGAATTCCATATAGGCCTTGGCGACCGAGGACTGGTTGGGGATGGTGAACATCCGCATCCAGCGCCCGAGGATGCGCAGGGCATTGACCGCGTTGAAGCTCTGCGAGCCGCCGCTCACCTGCATCACCGCCAGCGTGCGGCCCTGCGTCGGGCGCAGGCCCTTGTAGGCGAGTGGCAGGTGGTCGATCTGCGCCTTCATGATCCCAGTGATGGTGCCGTGGCGTTCGGGGCTGCACCACACCTGCGCCTCCGACCAAAGCGCGTGCTCGCGCAGCTCGTGCACGGCGGGGTGATCGTCGCCCGGGTGCTGGTCGGGCAGCGGCAGGTCGGACGGGTCGAAGATCCGCGTCTCGCAGCCGAAGTATTGCAGCAGCCGCGCCGCCTCTTCCACCGCGAGGCGCGAGAAGGAGCGTTCGCGCAGCGATCCGTAGAGCAGCAGCACGCGCAGCGGCGGGTCCATCGGCCCTAGGCCCAGCGCCGGGCAGGCATGGGCATATTCGGGCTTCAGCGCAGGCAGGTGCGCCGGATCGGGCAGGGGGCGAAGGCGGGTGTATGCAGTCATGCCGGGCTCTCCGGAAAGCGGGCGCGGGTGCGGTTGGCAAAGGCGACCAGCGAGAGCATCACCGGCACCTCGACCAGCACGCCGACGACGGTCGCCAGCGCCGCGCCGCTCGTGAGGCCGAACAGGCCGATGGCGACCGCCACCGCCAGCTCGAAGAAGTTCGATGTGCCGATCAGCGCGCAAGGCGCGGCAATGGCGTGCGGCACCCGCCACGCCCAGGCCCAGGCATAGGCGGCCGCGAAGATGCCGTAGGACTGGATGATGATCGGCACCGCGATCAGCGCGATCAGCAGCGGATTGGCGATGATCGTGCCTGCCTGAAAGGCGAAGAGCAGCACCACGGTGGCCAGCAGACCGATGATCGACCACGGCTTCAATCGCGCGGTGAAGGCATCGACTGCCGCCGCATCGCCGCCATGGCTCGCAATCACCCGCCCGCGGGTGAGCGCGCCCGCCGCCAGCGGGATCACCACATAGAGCACGACCGACAGCAGCAGCGTCTCCCACGGCACGACGATATCGGTCACGCCCAGCAGCAGCGCGACGATGGGCGCGAAGGCGACGATCATCACGAGGTCGTTCGCCGCCACCTGCACCAGCGTGTAGGCCGGATCGCCGCGGGCCATCTGCGACCACACGAACACCATCGCGGTGCAGGGCGCGGCGCCGAGCAGGATCAGCCCGGCGATATACTCCTGCGCGTCGGCGCGGGACAGCAGGCTGGCGTAGAGGTAATCGAAGAACAGCACGCCCAATGCGGCCATGGTGAAGGGCTTGACCAGCCAGTTGACCACCAGCGTGATCACCAGCCCCTTGGGCTTCTTCCCGATGTCGCGGATGCTGGCGAAGTCGACGCCGACCATCATCGGGAAGATCATCGCCCAGATCAGCACCGCGACGACGAGGTTGACCGAGGCATATTCGAGCCCCGCCAGCACGCCGACCGCGTCCGGCGCGGCAAGGCCCAGCGCCAGCCCTGCCAGAATGGCGAGCAGCACCCAGACCGAAAGATAACGCTCGAACAGGCCCAGCGGGGAGGCGGCGGCGCTGCTCATCAGGCGGCTCCTTCCATCGCGCCGATTGCGGCAATCGCGGCCTTGTCCAGCGCCGCCCGGTCGAGCGCGAGGAAGGCCCGCACCCGCATCTCAAGCAGGCGCCAGGTCTCCTCGAAGGCGGCGTCCACATCCGCGTCGCTGCCGGTGACGTCGGCCGGATCGGGGAGGCCCCAATGGGCCTTGAGCGGGCTGCCGAGGAACACCGGGCACGCCTCGCCCGCCGCATTGCCGCACACGGTGATCGCAAGGTCAATGGCCGGGGCATCGGAGCCGGTGAATTCGTTCCAGCTCTTGGAGCGCAAAGCGCCGGTGTCGATCCCGCGCCGCGCCAACAGCCGCAGCGCGCCCGGATGCGGCACGCCCTTGGGCTTGCTCCCCGCGCTGAAGGCCCGCACGCGGCCCTCTCCCAAGTGGTTGAACAGCGCCTCGCCGAGGATCGAGCGGGCCGAGTTGCCGGTGCACAGCACCAGCACGGTGAAGGGGGTGTCGGACATGGTCAGCCTCTCGGGCCGGGTTCGCAGGCGAGCCCCGCCACCAGGTCGCCGCACATCTCGGGCGCGCCCTGGCAGCAGTCCTGCATCAGGAAGGTGAGCAGACGGCGCATGCCGCCGAAGTCGGCGCGGTAGCGGATCAGGCGGCTCTCGCGCTCGGACTGCACCAGCCCGGCCCGCTCGAGCGTGGCGAGATGGTGCGACATGGTCGAGGGCGGCACGCCGCAATGCTCGGCGATCGCGCCCGCGATCATGCCCTGCGGCCCCGCGGTCACCAGCGCGCGAAACACCGCGAGCCGTGTCTCGTGCGCGAGCGCGCCCAGCGCATCGACCGCCCAGACCGGGGTGTTGAGATCGTCCATGGCCTCCACCTTTCGAGAACCATCGAATTAATAGTCTCGTGCAGGCGGGTCAATCCGGCAATTCGAAAAATGTCGAAATAAGGGGGCTATGCGGGCCTCAGCCGAACACCGCGACGCACTGCATCCCGTCGAGCACCTGCCGCCCGTCCGCGTCCCACATCCTGAGGCGCTCGGAGGAATAGCCGCTATCTGCGTGCTGGCTGGCGTTCTCGGCGAGATACCAGCCATCGCGCGAGCGGCTCTCGGGGTCGAGCACGTTGAACGACCAGTTGATCGAGCTGATCGGCCCCTGCCGCTGCATCGCCCGCATCGCGCCGGGCGGCATGACGTCGCCCATCAGCACCAGCGTCGAGACCGGGTCGAGGTCATGCGCCTCGGTCAGCCGCGCCCAGCGCCGCACGGTCGCGCCGCGGTCGGTGCCCTTGGTCTGCCCGTGGCGCAGCTCGAAGTTCTTGGCGACGAAGGCGGGGGCGAACTGGTGGGTGACCTGCGGATTGTCCTCGGGCGGCCCGGGCCATTCCTCGGGGAGGCCCGAGGGATGCACCGCATTGGCCTCGCGCCCCTCGCCGAACAGCCAGAAGGCGGTGAGGGCGACGCGACCCTCGGCGATGATCTCGCTGCGCAGCTGGGTGACGTTGCGGCCTTGCCGGACAATCTCCGCGCGCAGTTCGATGTCCTCGCCCACCGGCGCGACGAAGGCGATCTGCCCCGCGCGCAGGGGTGGCAGGCCCGGAAAGGCGCGAACCGCCATGGTATAGGCCACCAGCGCCGAGGCCCCGCCATAGAGCGTGCGCCCCTGCATCCAGTCGGCGGCATGGGTGAGGCGGGCAGGCCCGGGCTGGCCGGTGACGGGTTCGAGGAGGCTCGCGATGGTCATGTGCAAAGCCATGCCGCGCGCTGCGGGCGGCGTCCAGACTGACGTTAGGGAAGGGCGCGCGCCAATCTCACATTGCCAAGCCGCCCCCGAATCGCTAGTGCGCCGCTTCCGTCCGGGGCTTCGCCCCCGGAAGGCTCGGCCCGATGGCGGAGTGGTGACGCAGCGGACTGCAAATCCGTATACGCCGGTTCGATTCCGGCTCGGGCCTCCACACCTTTTAGCGATTGCGAACCCGCGGCCTTGGCCTTAGGGCGCTTTTGCCGGAATGCCGCTTTAGCTCAGTCGGTAGAGCACATCATTCGTAATGATGGGGTCACGTGTTCGAGTCACGTAAGCGGCACCACCTTTTTTCCGCACTTTCTCTAGGAAAATCATAGCCTCCCTGTGGAGGGCCTTTGGGCTTGATGGGGCGATTTTGCCTGCTGAGAAGGCGAAACCCACGGTGGACCCAAGGAATCGCCTACAAGCCCTTCGCTTTGTCGTTGCGATTCATGCTGTTGAAGGCGCTTCCGGCTGGTCGCGGCTGCGGGCCAACGATTATGTAGCTTTCCTTGCGAGCCAGCCGTCCAAGTGGGTCGTGTCTGGATCAGACCCGGCACGGCACTTCTGGCTTCGCCACGATAGCGGCGCTTACAGCTGCCACCCTGAAAACACCTGACTCAGCCTCCCGCCCCGATGCGATCGCCTTGCTGGCCATCGTGTTCGGAGCGGGATTGCCATTTATTGTTTTGCGGCCAGGTCGATTGAACCCCGTTCGACCAGTGCCGCGATAGCCTCCCGCTTGACCAGCCGCCTGCGCCCGATCTTGACCGTTTCCTGCTGCCTGTAATCCATCAGAGGGAAGAGTGTTGACCGACTGACCCCGAGCGGCACTCCCGCCTCCCCGATTGGAATGTGGGTGCGCTGCATTTACGCCTCTGCTGCCTAGGCAAACAATCCTTGCAAGCAAGTGGATTCTGTCCGGCGAATGCGAAATGATACGTATGAAAAAATTGAGCAATGAATGATAAAGTCTGAAGCCTCACTCAATGTCCTTCAGTATTTGAGGCATTTCTCATGGAACTCCAACATTGCCAAAATTGCGGCGCGCAATTGAAGGGTTTTGCTGTTGAAAATTTTGGAAATGTATCGATTCCCCTTCCTGGAATAATTTTGTTGAATTCCAGAATTTTGAGCCTCCCCCCTACCCAGTTTTTGCTTGCCGATGCCTTGGTTCGTGCCCGCGGCAGGCCGGTGGCTCGTACGACGCTCGCCAACATCATCAGCCCGGAAATCGATGACCGCAGCATCGTGAAATACATCAATCGGCTAAGATCGTCGTTCAGAAAAATCAATCCGTCGTTCAATCAGATTCAATGTATAAAGGGATATTCTCTCTATACGTGGAACTACGAGAAAAATGTTCCCGAAGAGGATATTCAAATTCATTGAGTTCAATGATAAATACTGAGATTAAGTAGAGAAATGTAAGTAATAACCCAGAGATGAAGTTCTCAGACAATTCTGTAATTCACAATACAGAGGGCGAGGGGCACATCAATGGGGTTAAGGTATGGCATTTGTAAGCCCAGAGGGCGTCGATCCTTCGAAATCTGGAGCAATGCTGGCAGGGGGCGGAGCAAGTGCTTTGGCAGCCGTGTCGATCGTGACAGCGGCGGCGTCGGCGTTAAGTCCGTCCACTGAGGATTCCGGTGGGAACCGCATTGTCGGCACGAAGGAGAGCCGAAAGGCTGCCGCTCGGGTTGGATTGCATGCCAGCATCGGTGTGACGGCTGCCGAAATTGACGAGATCGATCAACTGGGTGCCGCTGCTTGGCTCGACCGCCAAATGGCTCTGCCTAACGATGGAACATCAGTAGAATTCTTCTCGAACAGGGGTCTCGATCGAATTGATCAGAACGGCCACTGGCGAAACGAAGCCTATTTTGACTCCATGATCTGGGCACATCTGTTTGAGGGCGGTAACGCTGTTCGAAAGCGGATGGCGCTTGCACTGTCTGAGATCTTTGTGGTTTCGCTCGCTGGGATTGAGCCCATGTGGAGAGCGCATGCTGCCGGGGCTTACTGGGACATTCTGAATGCGCACGCATTTTCGGACTTTCGGACGCTCCTGGAAGCGGTGACGCTGAGCCCGGCTATGGGCCAGTATCTCAACATGAAGGGCAGCCGGGCCTCGGATCCATCAACCGGCCGCGTGCCCGACGAGAACTTCGCTCGCGAGATCATGCAGTTGTTTACCATTGGTCTTTTTGAATTGAACCTTGACGGATCACGAGTGCTTGTCAACGGGCAGCCCGTTCCGACCTATTCCAATGCAGATGTCGAAGGGTTGGCCAAGGTATTTACAGGTTTCGACCTCGACTATTCCGGTCTCCAGATTGTTGCCTCGCCCATTCCTGGACCGCCTGTTCCTGAGGTGCAGGTGGTTCGAAGGCCTATGACATCACGTCCGAGGAGCTGGAACCCGCAACAGACAGTATCGACTCACTCCGTTGAGGAAAAGCGGTTCCTCGGAAGAGTAATTCAACCCGGCACAGGGCCAGACCGAAGTCTGAAGCTGACATTGGACTGGCTTGCAAACCACCAAAATGTTGCGCCTTTCATCAGCAAGCAGCTGATACAGCGGCTTGTTACCAGCAACCCAAGTTCTTCATATGTCATGAGGGTCGCGACCGTTTTCAACGACAATGGGAGCGGAGTTCGCGGAGATCTTGCGGCTGTCTTCAAGGCCATCATTCTCGACCCCGAGGCCGTTGACCCTTCGGGTGTTGCCAACCCATTCTTCGGGAAGGTGCGCGAGCCGATGCTCCGATTTGCCCAATGGGGTCGAACCTTTCGCGCACGGTCCACGACAGGAGCCTGGAGCATTCGTCCGATGAACCCGGAAACGTTGCTCAATCAATCGCCGTTCCGCTCACCTTCGGTCTTCAACTTTTTCCGACCCGATTACGTGCCGCCACGATCGCAGGCGGCGGCCAATGGCATGGCAGCTCCAGAGCTTCAAATCGCAACAGACAATGCCGTCGCGAACTATGTGAATGTCATTTACCGGACTGTCTACGAAAATGGCTACTGGTCAGAAGTCTTGAAGGCAAATTATGAATATGAAATCGGTATCGCAAGTGATGCTCTAAAGCTTTTAGACCATCTCGATCTTATTCTTACGGCAGGGCAGCTCAGTGAATTCACCCGAGCGACAGTTTTTGATGTTGTAAACAATATTAGTGTATCGGGGCTGGATCCTGTCCCTTCACTCTTGGAAAGAGTTCGGCAGGCAGTCGTGCTTATCATGTGCTCCAATGATTATTTAGTTCAGAAGTAGAGCTCATCATGAACATTCTCAAACTAAATGATGTCAACCGGCGCACATTCATCCGGCGTGCATCGGCTTTATCTCTGGCCGGCGCGGGGTCGAGCTACGCGCTTGGACTCGCGGGACTCGGCGATGCGGCTGCCCAATCGATGCCCAGCGACTACAAAGCGCTGGTGTGCATCTTCCTTTTCGGGGGCAACGATCACGCAAACACCATAATTCCGTACGACCCGACCAATTACTCGCGGTACGCGGCCATACGTGGCGGTGACCGGGGCATCGCGGTCCCTTATCAGCAGCTTGCCGCAACCGCGCTGAATCATCCCGCAGATCAGACTTTGACCGATGATTTGCGGTACGCGCTAAACCCCGTGATGCCGAACATGGCTCGACTGTTCAATCAGGGGAAGCTGGCAACTCTGCTGAATGTCGGCCCTCTCCTCACGCCGCTGACAAGGGCGCAGTACGAATTCGGCAATCTTACTTCCTTTCCGCGACCGGCGAGCCTGTTTTCGCACAATGACCAGCAAGCAATCTGGCAGTCCTTCACAACCGAGGGCGGGCGCATCGGCTGGGGCGGCAGGCTTGGCGACCTTGCCATGTCGAGCAATCAGAATTCGATGTTCACGGCGATTAGTGCGAGCGGAAATGTCGTATTCCTGAACGGTGAAAACGCAACTGCAACGAATATTAGCCCCTTTGGCCCGGCTAAAGCGTTCCCCGCGCTATCTTCGACAAAGTTCTCAAGATCTTTGCAGACGCTACTTCGTCAACAAAGTCAGAACGTGTTGGAGAATGATATGGCATTCATCAACTCGCGGTCGATACAGTATTCTGCATTCATCGAAAGCGCGTTGAGATCGACGCCTTCATTCACTCAGTTCGGATCGAGCGGGTCGTTTGCGTCGCAGCTTTCACTCGTCGCGAGGCTCATGTCGGTCAGGAGGGAGATGGGCGTGTCGAGGCAGATCTTCTTCGTGTCGATGGGGGGCTTTGACGCGCACAGCGGGCTGGCTCTCAGCCACAGGACGCTCTTGGGAGGCTTGGATTCCGCAATTGGGCAATTCTACGCGGCCATCCAGCAACTGGGGTTGGAGGATTCGGTCACGTCTTTCACCGCATCCGATTTTGGTCGAACGCTAGCCCATAACGGGGACGGCAGCGACCATGGTTGGGGATCACATCACTTTATCTTTGGCGGGGGCGTCAACGGAGGTCGGCATTATGGCCGGGCACCGAGCATCTCCGTCACCAGCGATGATCAGGTGGGACGCGGCAGGCTTTTGCCTTCCGTCTCGGTGGATGAATACGCCACGACGCTCGCGCAATGGTTCGGCGTGTCGTCGTCCAACCTTGCGTGGGTGGCACCCAATATTGGTCGCTTCGCCAATCCGAATCTCGGCTTTATGAAGGTACCGGGATCCAGCCAGCAGACATGAGTCGGGGTTCCACGTGCCTTGTCGGCGCCGCGTATCGTCTCACCCCAACAGACAGTTACAGCGATGCAGGCGCAACGGGGCGAGCGTTGTTGGAAAATATTTCGAACTCAATGTAGCGCTGACTTGGGTCTGACGTGGGTCACCCCTTCAAAGCCTTGCCTTCTGAATGATCGTAACCTTTGATCTCCAGGCGAACGGCGCTAAGCGAATTTGGGTAGAAATTGGGCAGTGCGGTTTTTGGCATGAGTCGGCTTCCGCAAAGCCTCGAAATTCATCTAAATTACGAAAAATAAGAGCTTTTTTCGTAATGATGGGGTCACGTGTTCGAGTCACGTAAGCGGCACCATTCCCCCGTTCCCCGACATCGCCGGTCTTCTTGAAATTCCGCCCCCGGTGCGGGATCATTCGCGCTCGCGGCGTGGGTCGGGGAGTGAGGGCGGTGCCGGGGTGAGGTGGTGTGTTGCAGTGGTGGTGTCGGTGGGGTGGCTCTTCGGGGCTGTGCACCTCGCGGGTGCGCAGGCCGGGCCGCTGTGCGGCACGGGGCGGAATGCCGACGTCTGTTTTGCCTCGGTCGATCGCAGCGGCAAGCTTTCGCCCGAGCAGCGGGCGCCGCTTGTTGCGGCCGCGCCGGTTGCGATCGATGTCGTCGGCTCGCGGCGGTTCGCCAAGGAACTCGCCGCGTTTCACGCTGCGCTGCCTGCGGCGTGGGTGAAGCGCAATCGCTATTGGCGCGGTTTCGATCCGGACGCGGCGCCCGGCGCGATCCTTGCGGCCTTTGCGGGTCTCCATATCGACACGCGCGGCGGCGCGCGGGCGCGGGTGGCGGCGCGGTTTGGCGACAATCTGGCCTACGAGGGCAGCACCGACCGGCGCACCGGCGAGCGCTTCATCGCGCTCAACCGCTACCGGCTGGACCGGCCGCTCGGCGGGCTGGTCGCGACCTATGTCCACGAAGCGGCGCACAAGGCGGGCTATTCGCACCGCGCCGGGCAGTCGCCGGACCAGAAATGCGAGCCGCCTTATGTCATGGCGCAGCTGGCCCGCAAGCTCGCCGAGCCCGACAGCTGGCCGGCATTCGCCGCGAGCAGAAATGCCTGCCGGTTCTGGCGGGAGATGCCGGGCGCCCGTTGATGAGCCAGCGGGTTACCTGCCTGCGCGCCATGGCGCAGGTCGCAAGGGCGTGAACCTGTCGAAACCGCAAATGCGGTGCCGGGACAGCAAGGCTTCGCGAAATGTGGCCGCAATGGGGCAAAAACGGTTGCCCCGCAGGGAAAGATCGTTCAATGCGCATTACCGGGCCTCCCTCTTCGGAATCGCGAGGCGCACGCCCTTCGCGCAGGGGCACGTCCGGGGCAGCTGGCCGGGTGCGCGATTGAACCATGCGTTTTGCGTCGGCACCGCCCAGGCTTCAGGGCCCAGGCTTCAGGAGGACTGAGAACTTGCAGCTTCCGCACCATCTTCCCGGCTCGGTCGAGCTGTCCATCGTGATCCCGGTCTACAACGAGGAAGCCGGGCTCGATGCGCTGATCCAGCGCGTCACCGCCGCCGCCCACGCGCAGTTCGGCGAGCGCTACGAGTTCATCCTCGTCAACGATGGCTCGAAGGACGGCAGCTGGAATGCGATCTGCCAGCACGCCGACCACGATCCGCGCATCGTCGCGATCAACCTGTCGCGCAACCACGGCCACCAGCTGGCGCTGACCGCAGGGCTCAATCACGTGCGCGGCGAGATCGTCTTCGTGCTCGACGCGGACCTGCAGGACCCGCCCGAACTGCTCGGACCCATGCTCGAACAGCTGCGGCAGGGCTATGACGTGGTCTATGGCCAGCGCACCAAGCGCCACGGTGAGACCGCCTTCAAGCGCGGCACCGCCTCGCTGTTCTACCGCGCGCTTGCGAGCATGGTCGACACCCACATCCCGCGCGACACCGGCGATTTCCGCCTGATGACGCGCCGCGTGGTCGATCAATTGAACGCCATGCCGGAACGCTACCGTTTCATCCGCGGGCTGGTGAGCTACATCGGCTTCAACCAGATCGCCTTCCCCTACGAACGCGACGCGCGCTTTGCGGGCGAGACCCATTATCCCTTGCGCAAGATGCTCGCGCTCGCGGTGGATGCGGTGACCAGCTTCTCGGTCGTCCCGCTGCGCTTCGCCTCGCATCTGGGGATGCTGTTCGGCATTGCGGGCCTCGTCTCGCTGGTCGGCATCCTGTGGTCGTGGCTCGCGGGCGGGACGGTGCAGGGCTGGGCGAGCCTCGCCGCGCTGACGCTCATCATGGGCTCGGTGCAGCTGCTGGTGCTCGGCGTCTTCGGCGAATATCTCGGCCGCATGTACATGGAGGGCAAGAGCCGTCCGCTGTTCATCATTTCCGAAGTGCGCCGCCATCCGATCGCCGCCAACGAGGAGCCCGTCGAAGTGGCCGCCGAGGGCGGCACGATCGACACCAAGCGCAGCGAGGGCATCCGTGTCGCAGGCTGAATTCGACGCCTATGTTGACGAATACGACGCCCAGCACGCCCAGTCGGTCAAGCTGAGCGGGGAAGACCCGGAATTTTTCGCCGAATACAAGGCGAAGGAGGCCGCGCGCGCGATGGCCGCAGCGGGTATCGCGCCGCAGCGGATCATGGATTTCGGCGCCGGGCGTGGCAATTGCATCGCCCACTTGCAGCGCGAATTTCCGGACGCGGCGCTGACTGCGCTCGACGTCTCGGCGCGCTCGCTCACGCATTGCGCCGCGCGCGCGATCCGTCCGCTCGAGACGGTGTGCTACGATGGGCAGACCCTGCCGTTCGAGGACGGAAGCTTCGACCTCGTCTTCACAGCCTGCGTGTTCCACCACATCCCGGCCGAGGATCACATCCGCCTCCTTTCCGAAATCCGCCGGGTGCTGACCCCCAAGGGGCGGTTCATGCTGTTCGAGCACAACCCGTGGAACCCGCTCACCCGCCATGCGGTGGCGACGTGCCCGTTCGATGTGAATGCGGTGCTGATCAGCGCTCCCGAGATGCGCCGCCGGTTCCGCGCGGCGGGGTTCACCGACGTCGACCTCAAGTGGACGCTGTTCTTCCCGGCCTTCGCCGCTCCGCTGCGCCCGCTCGAGGCGGGGCTCGGCTGGCTGCCGCTGGGCGCGCAATACCGCCTTCTCGCGCGCTGAGGGGCCCTGACACCATGCTTGCCCGCCTGCTGCGTTTCGGGCTGACCGGCCTTGCCAATTCGGCTGTGGGCTGGGCGGTGATCTTCGGCGGATTGTGGGCGGGCCTTAGCGGGCTGGCCGCCAATGCGGCGGGCTACGGCGTCGGGCTGATGCTGTCATTCACCTTGAACCGCCGTTTCGTCTTCGGCGTGACGGGCAAGGTCCGGGCACCCGAGGTGCTGCGCTTCCTTGCCGCCTTCGCCATCGCCTACGGGGTCAACGTGGCGGTGCTGCTGGCCGCGCAAGGCGTGCTCGGGCGGGACAGCGCGCTGGCGCAGCTTCCCGCCATCGGGGCCTATATCGTGATCTTCTTCCTCCTTTCGCAATTCGTCGTGTTCCGGCAGGCCCCGTCCGAATGAGCCCCGCCAAGCCCCTGCCGATCGAGCCGCTGGGCGGCGCGCGCAAGCCGCTGTCCGGCCTGCTCGACAGCTGGTGGGCAATCGCGCTCGTCTGCCTGATCGCGCTCGCGCCGCTGCTGGTGGTGGAGGGGATCGCCCCGCTGACCGACCTCTACGGCCACCTCGGGCGCCATGCCGTCCAGACCGGGCTGTCCGAGCGGCCGGGCCTGCAACCCTATTTCACCTACGAATGGCAGCTGCTGGGCAACCTCGGCGGCGACATCCTCGTCGAGCTGTTCTACCCGCTGTTCGGGGTCGAGGGCGCGGTGCGGGCGACCGTGATGGTGACGCAGGCCCTCGGCGCGCTGGGCCTCGTGCTGGTGAGCCGCGAGGTGCACGGCCGCGTCACGCCCTTCGCGCTCGCGGCGATCCCGCTGATCTACGGCTTTCCCTTCAACTATGGCTTCATCAACTACACCCTGAGCATGGCGCTGGCGCTGCTGGCCTATGTGCTGTGGCTGCGCCTGCGCCGAGCCGAGCGCGAGGGGCTGGCGGCGGTCTGGCTGGGCGTGGCAGGCGTGGCGATCTGGGTCGCGCATACCTATGGCTGGGCCTTCCTCGGGCTGCTGGCGGGATCGACCATGCTGGCCGAGGTGTGGGCGGCACGCGCGCCGCTGCACCGTGCCGTCATCCGCATCCTCGCCGCTTGCTGGCCGCTGCTGCTGCCGATCGTGCCGATGGTGATCTGGCGCGCGGGCAGTTCGGGCGCGGCGGTTTCGGGCTGGGCGCTGGGGTTCAAATATGTCTGGCTGCTCTCGCCGCTGCGCACCTATTGGCGCGATTTCGACATGGCCTCGCTCGCTGCGCTGGTGATGCTGCTCGGCTGGGCGGTGGCCTCGCGCGCGGTGAAGTTCGACCGCGGCGTCGGGATCGCGGCGCTGCTGTGCCTCGTGTTCTTCATGGCCCTGCCGTTCCGGGTTTTCGGATCGGCCTTCGCCGACATGCGGCTGCTGCCCTATGCGCTGGCGCTGGCGCTGGTGGCGATCGGGGCGGGCGAGCAGAGCGCGAGAGCAGCGCGCGCGCTGCTGATCGCAGGCGCGCTGGCGCTCGCCTTCTTCGGGGTGCGCATGGCGAGCACGACCCTCGCCTTCGCGCGCCTCGATGCGCAGGTGCAGGCCGCGCTCCCGGCGCTCGAGAAGATGCCCAAGGGCGCGCGGGTCGCGTTCTTCTCGGTCAAGCCTTGCCGCACGCGCTGGGCGCTGGCCCCGCTCGATCACCTCTCGGGCGCGGCGATGGCGCGGCGCGACGCCTTCGTGAACGACCAGTGGCAGGCTCCGGGGGTGAACCCGCTGAAGGTGCGCTACCCCGCGGCCGAGCCCTTCGTGCGCGATCCCTCGCATCTCGTCGTGCGCGAGGAGTGCAAGGAGACCCGCACGCGCCTGCGGCTCTCGACCGCGCTCGCCCGCCTGCCGCGCGGGGCCTTCACCCACATTTGGATCGTCGGCCAATACGACCCCAAGCTGAAGACGCCCGAGGGCTTCGTCCCCGTGCCCGATGCGGGGAGCGGGCTGCTGTTCGCGGCGACCGACCCCGCGCCCCCGCCGCCGCCCCTGCCGCAGCGCTGAGCGCCAGCAAGTTCGCCAGTTTACCCCGCCCCGGCGCGCGCGCACCACGGGCGCGAGGAGACGAGGCGATGGATCTGGGAATTCGGGGGCGGCGCGCGCTCGTCAACGGCGGCAGCGCAGGGATGGGCCGCGGCGCGGCGCTGGCACTGGCGCGCGAGGGCTGCGAGGTGTTCATCTCGGCGAGGGGCGCCGAGCGGCTCGAGGCGACCTGCCGCGCCATCGCTGCCGAGACCGGCGTGCGGGTGCATCCCGTCATCGCCGACCACGCGAGCGAGGAAGGCCGCAAGACGATCCTTGCCGCGATCCCCGATCCCGACATTCTCGTCGCCACCTGCGCCCCGCCGCCCTTCACCGGCGACTTCCGCACCGTGTCGCGCGAGGATTTCGAGAAGGCGGTGGCAACCGCGTTGCTGAGCCCGATCGACTACATCAAGGCAGTCAGCGGCCCGATGGTCGAACGGCGCTGGGGCCGGATCGTCAATATCTCGACCGGCGCGGCCAAGTATCCCGCGGCGATGCGCGTGCTCTCGGGCCCGCCGCGCGCGGCGCTGGCGAATTACTGCCACGCGATCTCCAAGGAGCTCGCCGCGCACAATGTCACGATCAACTCGGTGCTGCCGGGGATGCATCACACGCCGGGGGCCGAGGAAGCGCTCGCCCCGCGCGCGGCGGCGAACGGGCGCAGCTATGCCGAGGAGGCCGAGGCCTTCGTCAAGGCGGTGCGCATCCCCGCCGGGCGCTTCGGCGACGCCGAGGATCTGGGCGCGCTGGTGGCGATGTTCTGCTCAGCGCAGGCGAGCTACGTCACGGGGCAGTCGCTGGTGGTCGACGGCGGGATCGGGACGTCGACCTTCTAGGCGGCGGCGCGATATCCGCTCCCGCGCACCAGCTGGCCGGGACGCGCGCCGGTGCTCTCGTCGAAGCGGCGGATTACCTCGCCCGCGACGATGGTCGCCTCGTAGCCGGTCGCGCGCTGGTGCAACCGGCGGCCGCCGGCGGGCAGATCGCGCACCACTTCGGGCAGGTGCAGGGTGAGGCCGTCGAGGTCGATGACGTTGAGGTCGGCGCGCCCGCCCAAAGCGAGCGTCCCCCGGTCGGCGAAGCCCACCGCGCGCGCGGCCTTCTGGCCCAGCATGTGCACCGCCTCGGCGAGGCCCAGCTTCAGCGGCCCGTCCTTCTGGACGAATTCGGTCAGCAGATAGGTCGAATAGCTCGCATCGCAGATCGCCCCGTAATGCGCCCCGCCATCGCCGAGGCCGGGGACGCAATGCGGGTGGCGCAGCATCTCGTGCGCGCTGGCGAGGCTGGCGTTCTCGTAATTGCCGAGCGCGGCGAGGAACAGGCCCCGCCCCTCGGTGGCGAGCAGGCGGTCATAGGCGACCTCCTGCGGAGTGCAGCCGCGCGCCTCGGCCTGGCCTGCCATGCTCATGTGCGCAGGCGGGGCGTAGTCGGGCGGGTTGTCGAGCGGAAACAGCCAGCGCCAGTTGCGGGCGAGCTCGTTGAAGGGGTGGCCGGGGGTGAAGTCCTCGGAGATCAGCGCGGCGCGCAGGGCGGGGTCGCGCATTGCCGCCACCTGTTCCGGGATGGAGAGGTGCGCGATCTTGGCCCATGACGGGCACAGCACGAAGGGATGCACCGTCAGCTCGAGCCCCGCGATCAGCCCGATCGGGCGCGGCATCACCTGCGCGTTCGCCACGCCGCCGCTGGCATTGGTGCGCTCGAGCATTTCGAGCACCCGCCGCCAGCGCGGGGGCGCGTCATTGCCCGAGGCGAGGGTGAAGGTTGCAGGACGGCCGCTCGCCGCGATCATCCGCTCGATCACCGGATATTCCCTGTCCCACCCCACAAAGGCGTCGAGCACCACCTGGAACGTCCCCGCGCCCGCATCCGCCATGCCGCGCCCGATGGCTTCGAGTTCGGCGATGTCGGTATCGAAGGTCGGGATCGCCTCCCCGTCGGCGGTCTTGTGGATGGAGAGCCGCGAGGTCGCAAAGCCGAGCGCGCCCGCGCGCATCGCCTCGGCGGTGAGGCGGCGCATCAGGGCGAGGTCATCCTCGGTCGCCACCTCGCGCGCCGCGCCGCGTGCGCCCATCGCGTAGACCCGCAAGGGCGAGTGCGGGAGATAGGCCGCCACATCAATATCGCGCCGCCCCGCCGCCACCTTGTCGAGATACTCCGGAAAGGTCTCCCAGTCCCAGTCGAGCCCCTCGGTCATCACCACGCCGGGGATGTCCTCGACCCCTTCCATGACGTTGATGAGCATATCGTGATCGCTCTTGCGGCAGGGCGCGAAGCCGACGCCGCAATTGCCCATGACGGCTGTGGTGACGCCGTGCGAGGAGGAGGGGGAGAGTTCCTCGGCCCAGATGCACTGGCCGTCATAATGGGTGTGGACGTCGATGAAGCCGGGGGTGACGATCTTGCCGCGTGCGTCGATTTCGTCCGCCCCGCGCCCGAGGCGCTTGCCAATGGCGGCAACCCGCCCCCCGCTGATGGCGACGTCGCCCTCGATCGGATCGCCGCCCGTCCCGTCGGCGATGGTGCCGCCGCGGATCACCAGATCATAGTCTGCCATGGCTCAGGCCTCTCCTCCCGCCAGTTTCACGATCCCGCCGATGAGCGAGCCGAGCACGAAGATATAGATCGGCGGCATCGAGATGTAGAGCGGGATCAGCCGCTTTTCGGGCGCCTTGTGATAGCCCAGCGCGTAGAGCACCCGCATCGGCGGCCAGACGATCCCGATGGCGGCGGCCCAGAGCGGGCTCACGGCATAGGCGAAGAGCCACATGCCGGGCAGGAACAGCACCAGATGCTCGAGCGTGTTGTGATGCGCGCGGACGTGGCGGACATATTCCTCCGGCCCCTCGTGCGAGGGCGCGGGCACCTTGAACTTGACCCGCGCGAGCCCCGCTTTCAGCAGCGTGAAGTAATAGGCGAGCAGCGCAAGCGCGCTGACGATCACGACATAGATATACGGGTCGGTCATTGTCCTGCGCCTCTCCCCGAGCGCTCGGGCAGAGGCTGGCGGGGGGAGGGGCGGGCGGCAACTCGCACTTTTGCGCTTGGGGACGGGGCGGGTTAGGAGGGGGCATGACCGAGCTTGCCGACCGTCCGCGCCGCATCGCCCTTGCCGGGGCTTCGGGCACGATCGGGGCGGCGGTGCTCAAGCGGCTGGTGGCGGAGGGGCACGACGTGACCGTCGTGCCGCGCGGCACGCTGGCGGAGGCGGCCGCATTGGCGGCGCTGTGCGCCGCCTCGCGGCCGCAGGTGGTGATAAGCTGCATCGCCTCGCGCACGGGCGCGCCGAGGGATGCCGAGGCGGTCGACTACGCCGCCAACGCCCGGCTGCTGGCGGCGGCGCGGGACGCTGGGGCTGAGCAGCTCATTCTGCTCTCGGCAATCTGCGTGCAGAAGCCCTTGCTCGCCTTCCAGCACGCCAAGCTGCGGTTCGAGGCGGAGCTGGCGGCGAGCGGGATCGGTTACACCATCATCCGGCCCACCGCCTTCTTCAAGTCGCTCTCGGGGCAGGTTGCGCGGGTGAAGGCGGGCAAGCCCTTCCTGATCTTCGGCGACGGCAACCTCACCCGCTGCAAGCCGATCAGCGACGATGACCTCGCGCGGTTCATCGCGGGGTGCATCGGCAACCCCGAGGCGCTCGGCAAGGTGCTCCCCATCGGCGGACCCGGCCCGGCATTATCCTTGCGCGATGCGGGCGAGCTGCTGTTCGCGGCGGCAAGCAAGGCGCCGCGCTTCCGCTCGGTCTCGCCCGCCATGTTCACCTTCGCCGGCAAGCTGCTGAGCCTCGGCGCGCCCCTTTCGGGGTGGTTCGCCGAGAAGGCCGAATATGCCCGCATCGCGCATTACTACGCGACCGAGAGCATGCTGGTGCTCGACCCGGCGAGCGGCGAATATTCCGCCGAACTCACCCCCGAATTCGGGAGCGAGACGCTGGAGAGCCACTATCGGCGATTGCTGGCAGAAGCCTAGCGCGGGGCGATGTGCCAGCTGGCGGGGGCGAGCGTCTCGCCGAGGTGGGGGACGAGCACCGGCCCGGCAGCATAGTTGAAGGTGAAGGCGTGGCTGGCGCTGCGGCGCACACGGATGCCTTCGGGCAGGTCGAGAAGCGCCACCCCCGCTTCCTTCGCCATACGCTCGACCAGCAGACGCAGCAGCGCGCGGTCGGGCCAGATCGCGCAGTAGCGGACGTGGCCGTGGCGATAGACCACCCCGCGCCCTGCACTGTCCGAGAATTCGGGGGCGAGGTCCGACGCCACATCCTCGCGCCAGCGGGTGACGGCGAAGCCATCTGCGGGCTCGGCAATGCCATCGCGCAGGGACTCGACGCGGGTCACGGTGAGGGGGATCGCTGCCTTGAGGTCGCCCGGAGCGAGGCCTTCGGGAATGCAGAAGCTCTCGGTCTTGCTGCCTGATCGCGGGCCGAGGAGCACGGGGCAATCGAGCGCCGCCAGTTTCTCGGCAAAGCCTTCGGGCACGATCGGCAGGGTCGGCACCAGCACCATGCGGTAGCCCGACAGGTCGGCGTTCGGCGACACGATATCGACGTCCAGCCCGCGCTGGCGGAGCGCCGCGTAGGTCTCGAACACCAGCTCGAGATAGCGGAACGAGCGGCCCTGCGGCTGGATGCCGACGACCCATGCCGCCTCGTAGGAGAACACCAGCGCAACGGGCGCCTTCGCGGTCGTTTGCGGGCCGATCTCACCCAAGACCGCCGCTGCCGCGCGCGCCTCGCCTGCGGCTTCGGCGTCGGTGCTGTCGGGGCGCAGCAGGCCGGCGTGCATCTGCTCCTGCGCGAAGGGCGCCTGCCGCCAGCGGAAGTAGCTCGTCAGCTCCGCCCCGTGCGCACAGGCTTCGAGCGTCCACAGGGCGACCATCCCCGGCAGCGGCGCAGGGTTGAAGTGCGCCCAGTTCACCGGGCCCGGCTGTTGCTCCATCACCCCCCAGCGTCCGCCTGAACACCCGCGATAGAGATCATGGTGGAAGGCGGCGATATCGGGGTGGCCCTGCCTGAGGTAGGCGGCCTTCTCCTCCGATGAGAACCAGAACTGCTCCAGAAACCCGAGCGGATAGGAATCCCAAGTCGCCACGTCGATATCGCGGCCCACGGCGTGGTGGTCGAACTCGGTGAAGAAGCCCATGAAGTTGTGGGTGATGTCCACGCCCGGCGAAAGGCGGCGCAGGATCTCCACCTGCTCGCGGTTGAAACTCGCCACCTGGTCCGAGGCGAAGCGGCGGTAGTCGAGCCAGTGCGCGGGGTTCGCCTCCGTGACGGTGAGGTGCGGCGGGTCGACCTCGGCGAAGCTGCGGTATTCCATGCTCCAGAAGACGTTGCCCCATGCTTCGTTGAGGGCAGCAGGGGTGCCGTAGCGCGCCGCCAGCCAGCCACGGAAGGCGCTGGCGGCGGCATCCGAGAAACTCACCACGGTGTCGTGACAGCCATATTCGTTGTCGGTCTGCCACATCGCGAGCGCCGGGTGCTTCCCGTATCGCTCCGCCAGCGCGGTGACGATCCGGCGGCACTCTGCGCGGTAACCTTCGTGGCTGAAGCAGTAGTGGCGGCGCGAGCCGAAGCCCCTCGGGCGGCCCTGTTCGTCGATGGCGACCATGTCGGGCATCCGGTCGACCAGCCACTTGGGCGGGGTCGCGGTCGGGGTGCCGAGGATCACCTTGAGGCCCGCCGCGTGCAGGGTGTCGATCGCGCGGTCGAGCCAGCCCCAGTCGTAATGGCCGGGCTCGGGTTCGAGGCGGCTCCACGCGAACTCGCCGATCCGCACGAGCGAGAGGCCCATTGCGCGCATCCGCCGCGCGTCCTCGGCCCACCAGCTTTCCGGCCAATGTTCGGGATAGTAGCAGCAGCCGAGTTTCACGAGAGCTTCTCCAGCGCGATCAGCCACGCGGTTTCGGGATGGGTAAGGGGGAGGGCAAGGCCCTGGCCCATCAGCGCGGTGCCGGAGAGGACCAGCCCGTCGCGCCACCGCTCCGGCACCGCGAGGTAGTGCCGCGCGCGTGGCGGCCACGGCTCGGGCAGGGTGACGCGGTAGCGCGCCTCCGGATCAAGGCCTGCGAGCCGCACCGGCGCGGCGTCGAACACCGGGGAGAAGGCGGTCTGCGCGACCAGCGCCAGCGCCTTGTCGCCGTGCGTCACCATCATCCCGGTGACATCCGGATCGGGGTGGTCAAGGCGGTGGAGTGCGCCCGCGTGCAGCACCCCGCGCCACTCTTTGTAGAGCGCGATGTGGGCGGCAAGGCACGCGCGCTCCTTGTCTGTCATTCGGGCGGGATCGGCCTCCACGCCCATGTGGCCGAACACCGCCACCTTGGCGCGGAAGTCCATCGCGAGGCGCCGCCCCGTGATCGGATTGGGCGAGGGGCTGACATGGCTGCCGAGCACTTCCAAGGGCAGGAACTGGCTCCAGGCGGGGATGATCCTGAGACGCTCGATCGCGTCGTTGTTGTCTGACGGCCAGACCCGGTGGACCCGTGAAAGGACGCCGTAATCGATCCGCCCCCCGCCGCTCGCACAGCTTTCGATCTCCACCTTGGGATGGGCGGCGCGAAGGCGGTCGAGGAGGTCGTAGAACCCCTCCGTCTGGCTGTTCCTTACCGAGCCGACCCGCGCCTTGGCGGGGAAGAGGTCGCGGTTGTGGTCCCACTTGAGGTAGGCGATGTCATATTCGCGCAGCAGTGCGTCGATCTGCCGGAACACGGCGTCGCTCACCGCCGGATGCGCGAGGTGGAGCACCAGCTGGCCGCGCATCGTCGGCCGCTCGCGGTCCCTTGCATGGAGGGCGCCGGAGCGGTGCTGGCGGTAGAAGTCGCTCTCGGGCGAGACCATTTCGGGCTCGACCCACAGGCCGAAATCCATGCCGAGCGACTTCACGTGCGCGATCAGCGGGCCGAGGCCGTTCGGGAAGATATCGGGCGAGACGAACCAGTCGCCGAGGCTGGTCTGGTCGTTCCTGCGCCCGCCGAACCAGCCATCGTCCAGCACGAAACGTTCGATGCCGAGGGCGGCGGCGTCGTCGGCGAGGCGCATCAGCCCCTCCTCGGAGAGATTGAACCCCAGCGCCTCCCACGAATTGAGGTGCACCTTGCGCGGGGCCCACGCGTCGCGGTGCGGGAGAATGGCGCGGGCGTGGGCGTGGAACACCTGCGCAAGGGTGGAGCGATCCGGGGCCAGCGCGAACATCGCCACCGGCGTGCGGTAGCTGACGTCATGCTCCAGATCGACCTCGCCTCCGTCCCAGCTCGCGCCCATCTGGAGCACCGCGCGGCCATCGGCGCTGCCCACCATGTCGGGGTCGATCCGGGTGTCGTGATCGCCGCTCCATGCGAGGTGCGCGCCCAGCACTTCGCCTGATGCAGGATCTTCGAGGATCAGCCAGTTGCCGCCCGCGAACCCCGGCTTGCCCGCGACTGAAGTGCGCGCGAAGCCCTCGGGCGCGATCGGGCGGGTGTGCTCGCGCATCTCGCCGGCCCAGCGTCCGGTGAAGCTGGTGAGGTGGGTGAATCGGCGCGGCACGGGCAAGGCGAGTGCGCTGAACCGGTCGAGCACCAGCTTGCGCCCGCCTCCATTGGTGATCGACGCCTCGGTGCAGACCATGCCGGAAGCGCCGATCCACCAGCGGTGCTCGATATCGACCCCGAGCAGGTCGTCCACGAAGGTGAGGGTCAATTCGGTGAGGTACTGTTCCCAGGCCGAGAGGCGGAAATCGGTGGCGCACTGGACGCAGCTATCCTCGCGCCTTTCGCTGAGCCGCACCGCCGGCGTCCCGCTCCATCCGGCCTTGCCCTCGGGCAGCAGGCCCGGGACCGGGGGGACATCGGGCTGGCTTTCGTGCCGTCCCCTCGCACCCGAGGCGGCCAGCGTGCCCAGATCCTCGCCTTCGGGCAGGCGCGCGCCAAGGTACACGAGGTCCGCCCCGCCGCCCACCTCGAGCGCGAACACCAGCGTCAGCCGCTCGCCGTCGAGCCTCACGAATTCCACTGGCTAACCTCTCCCGTCACCCGAGCACCGGTGATGATCCGGCCTGCGGGCTTGCCGCTGGCCCGCCATTGCGCTGTAACCGCGCCGAGAGAGAGGGGAAAGCGCGCAAATGCCACAAGCCGCCGGAGGGGGAGACCCGACGCAGATCGCCGTGTGCCTCGGCCTGACGCTCGCGATTGCGCTGGCGACGTGGCTGACGCTCAGGCGCGAGCGCCATGACGGGTCGAAGAAGGACGTCTATCTCGCGGGCGGCAAGCTCTCGTGGCTGTTCGTCGCGGGGGCGATCACGCTCACCAACCTCTCGACCGACCAGCTCGTCGGCATGAACGGCAACCAGATGCTGCTGCTCGCCTGGTGGGAGATCAGCGGCTTCGTGGGCCTGCTGATCCTCGCCTATGTGTTTGTGCCGATCTATTACCGGGCGAGAGTCACGACCGTGACCGAACTTCTGGAACAGCGTTATGGCGGCGGGGGAATCCGCACGCTGGTGTCGGCGCTGTTCCTGTTCGGGATGGTGCTGATCTACCTCCCCGCCGGGCTCTATTCGGGGGCGCTGTTCCTGAAGACTGCCGGGATCGACTTTCCGCTGCTGGTGCTGGCGGGGCTGCTGGGGGTGATCGCGGCGGCCTATACCATGACGGGCGGCCTCAGAGCGGTGGCGGTGATGGAGACCTATTCGGGCATCGGCGTCCTCGCCATCGCCGTGCTGGTGGTGGTGCTGGCTCTGAACGCGGTCGACTGGGACATTGCCCGCGGCGTTCCCCCTGAGCGCCTCACCATGATCGGCGCGGCCGACAGCCCGATCCCGTTCCACACCCTGTTCACCGGCATGATCTTCATCCAGATCTACTACTGGTCGACCAACCAGCCGATCACCCAGAAGGCGATGGCCGCGCCCAATGTGCGCGAGGCGCAGAAGGGCGTGCTTGCCGCCGCGGTGGTGCGCATCCTCATCATCCCCGCGATCGTGGTGATCCCCGGCGTGGTCGCCTTCCAGCTGTTCGGCGACATCGACGATGCGGCTTACGGCAGGCTGGTGGGCGAGGTGCTGCCGCCGTGGCTCTCGGGCGTCTTCGCCGCCGCCATCGCCGCTGCCGTGATCGCCCACACCGCCGCGGTGATGAACGCCGCCGTCGGCCTCTACGCGGTCGACTTCCACGAGAAATTCGTCGGCAAGGTCGCAAACCACTGGCGGCTGTCGGGGATCGTCACCGTGGTGCTGACGGTAGCCTCGGTGGCGCTGGTGCCGGTGTTCGACAACGCCAAGAGCATCATCAACCTGCTCCAGCAGTTGAACGGCCTGAGCTCGATGCCGATCCTCTCGGCCTTCATCGTCGGGCTGCTGTTCACCGGGGTCGAGAGCCGCGCGGCGATCGTGGGCGTGGTGTGGGGCTTTGTGCTCTATGCGCTCTTCAGCTTCGTCGCCGAACCGGCGGGCGCGATCGGGCTCCACTACATCGACTTCATGGTGGTGACGCTGGCGACGAGCGTGATCGCGGCGCTCGCCTTCAACCGCTTCGCGCTGGGCGGGCGGGCGCGCTTCGCCCCGCGCGAGGTGTTCGCGCAGCTGGCGAAGCGGCCCGAGGAAGAGGTCTTCGGATGAACCTCGACCAGCCCCACCGCCGGTTCAATCCGCTCAACCGTAGCTGGGTGCAGGTCTCGCCCCAGCGCATGGGGCGGCCGTGGCAGGGCGAGGTGAGCGAGCCCGATCCGCCGCCGCCCGCCTATGATCCGGCCTGCTACCTGTGCCCCGGCAACGCGCGGGTCGGCGGCGAGGCGAACCCGGATTACGCGGGCGTCCACGTCTTCGACAACGACTTCCCCGCGCTGCTCGCCGAAGCCGAAGGCCCTTTCGGACAGTGGGCGCTCTCGGAAGATCCCTTGCTGCGTGCCGAGCCCTCGACCGGGGTGTGCCGGGTGATCTGCTTCTCGCCCGATCACGGCAAGTCGCTCCCGCTGCTGACGCCGCAGCAGCTGCGCGCCGTGATCGACTGCTGGGCCGACCAAACCGCCGAGCTCGGCGCGCGCTTTGCCCACGTGCAGGTGTTCGAGAACAAGGGGGCGATGATGGGCTGCTCCAACCCGCACCCCCACGGGCAGCTCTGGGCGACGTCGCACCTGCCACAGGAAACCGCGACCGAGGACAGGGCCCAGCGCGAATACCTCGCCGCGCACGGCAGGCCCATGCTGCTCGATCTGGCCGAGCGCGAAGCGGCGAGCGAGCGCGTGATCGAAAGCAACGACGACTGGCTCGCCATCATCCCCTTCTGGGCGGCCTGGCCGTTCGAGACACTGCTGCTGCCGCGCTTTGCCGTCCAGCGGATGCCGCAGCTGACGGGCGGCCAGCGCGACAGCCTTGCAGCGATCCTCAAGGCGCTCACCACCCGCTACGACAACCTGTTCCGGACGTCCTTCCCCTATTCGATGGGCTGGCATCAGGCCCCCTTCACGCAAGGCTCGCAGGAGCACTGGCAGCTCCACGCCCATTTCTACCCGCCGCTGCTGCGCTCGGCCTCGGTGCGCAAGTTCATGGTCGGCTACGAGATGCTCGCCGAACCGCAGCGCGATCTCACCCCCGAGCGCGCGGCAGAGATGTTGCGTTCCGCCAACGGCTTGGTGCATTACCGCGGGTAACGAAAGACAGGCTCGAACGATGGATCGCCGCGAAAGACTGATTGCCCGCGCCCGGCAGGGCTACCGGCTGGCCTACGGGGTCGAGCCCGCGCGCTTCTACGCCGCGCCCGGCCGCGTCAACCTGATCGGCGAGCATGTCGATTACAACGACGGTTTCGTGCTCCCCTGCGCGATCGACCGCGAGACGATCGTCGCCGCCGGGCCCTTGGGGCCGCAGACCAAGGACAAGCTGTTCGAGGCGGTCGCGCTCGACATGGGCGACATGGCGAGCGCGCGCGACAGCTTCGATCTGCTCGCGCCGATCCGGCCGGGCGACAACAACTGGCAGAACCATGTGCGCGGGGTGGTGCAGGCGCTGGGGCGCTATGGCCACAAGGTGCGCCCGATGCGGATCGCGATTGCGGGCGACGTGCCGATCGGGGCGGGGCTGTCCTCCTCGGCGGCCTTCGGCGTCGCGGTGGCGCTCGCGTGCTCGGACTATTCGGGCCTCCCGCTGTCCCCCGAGATGCTCGCCAAGGTCGCGCAGCTGGCCGAGAACGATTTCGTCGGCTGCGCCTGCGGGATCATGGACCAGATGGCCGCCGCCGCCAGCATCGCGGGCCATGCGCTGCTGCTCGATTGCCGCAGCCTCGACTTCATGCCGGTGCCGGTGCACAAGAGCCTAGCGATCACCGTCATCGACACCGGCCTCCGCCGCAGCCTCACCGAAAGCGCCTTCAACCAGCGCCGCGCGGAATGCGAGGCGGTGGCGCAGCATTTCGGGGTCAAGGCGCTGCGCGATCTCGATTACGGCACCTTGCTGCGCGCCGAGGTCGATATCGACCACACGCTCTACCGCCGCGCCCGCCACGTGGTGAGCGAGCTCGACCGGGTCGAGCCGGTCGGCGTCGCGCTCGCCCGCGGGGATGCGGCCACGCTCGCGCAGGTCATGCGCGAGGCGCACCTGTCGCTATCGGAGGACTTCGAGGTCTCGCTCCCGCCGATCGACCGGCTGGCGCAGATGGTGTCCGAGACGCTGGGCGATACGGGCGGGGTGAGGCTGACGGGCGCGGGCTTCGGCGGGTGCCTTGTCGCGGTGGCCAAGCATGAATCGGGCGAGGCGATCGACGAGGCGATCGGGCGCTACAACGACGAGGCCGATCTGCCCGCGCGGGCCGAGGTGTTCCGGCCGATCAGCGGCGCGGCGGAGATCGTGCTGGAATAGGCGGACGCGCGGGATTTTTGCGGCGCCGCATCTCGCGGGTGATTTACAGATATAAAAATATCTTTATATGCTCTCCGTCACGATGGTGATCGAGGACATCTTCAAGGCGCTGGGCGATCCGACCCGGCTGCGTATCGCCCGCCTCTTGGGCGCGATGGAACTGGCCGTGGGCGAACTCGCGCAGGTGCTCGGCCAGAGCCAGCCGCGCGTCTCGCGCCATGTCGGCATCCTGTGCGACGCGGGCCTCGCCGAACGCCGCCGCGAAGGCTCGTGGGTGTTCCTGCGCCAGAGCGAATCGGCTGGCCCCGTGGTCGATGCGGTGCAGGCGCTGCTCGCGCTCGCCGAAGAACAGGAACCCGCCTTCGCCGCCCTGTGCGAGGCCGACCGCAAGAAACTCGCCGCGATCCGGCAGGCGCGCGAGGCGGCGGCGGAGACCTATTTCGCCCGCCACGCCGGCGAGTGGGACGAGCTGCGCGCGCTCCACAGCGCCGATGCCGAGGTCGAGACCCGCCTCGCCGAGGCGCTGGCCGATGCCCCGCTGGGCGCGCTGCTCGACATCGGCACCGGCACGGGCCGCATCGCCGAGCTCTTCGCCGATCACGCCGAACGCATCGTCGCGCTCGACAAGAACCTCGAAATGCTGCGCGTCGCCCGCGCCAAGCTCCAGCACCTGCCCGCGCACCGCGTCGAGCTGGTGCAGGGCGATTTTGCCGATCTGCCCTTCCCCGATGCCAGCTTCGACACGGTGATCCTCCACCAGGTGCTGCACTTCGCCCCCGATCCCGCCCCGGCGCTGGCCGAAGCCGCGCGGGTGCTGCGCGGCGGGGGACGGATCGCAATCGTCGACTTCGCCAGCCACGATCACGAGGAGCTGCGCACCCGCCACCAGCACGTGCGCCTCGGCTTCTCGGACCGCCAGATGGCCGAGCTGCTGAAGGGCGCAGGCTTCACCGCCAGTCCGCCCACCGCGCTCGAGGGTGGCGCGCTGGTGGTCAAGATCTGGACCGCCACCCGCCGCAGCCCCGCCGCTCCCAAGAAATCCCCCGCTCTGGAATCTGCCAAATGACCCCGACCCTCAACCAGCTCCACGAATACCGCACCGCCACCGACACGCCGCTGTTCTCCGGCCTGCCGGGCGATGTCGCGGTGAGCTTCGAATTCTTCCCGCCCAAGAGCGAGAAGATGGAAGAGCAGCTGTGGGATGCGGTCACGCAGCTGAAGCCGCTGGGGCCGAGCTTCGTCTCGGTCACCTACGGCGCGGGCGGATCGACCCGCGAGCGGACGCACGCCACGGTCGCGCGGATCATCGGCGAGGCGAAGCTCCCCGCCGCCGCGCACCTCACCTGCGTCGCGGCGAGCAAGGCGGAAATCCGCGAGGTCGCCGAGCAATATTGGGAAGCGGGCGTGCGCCATATCGTGGCGTTGCGCGGCGATGCCGGGGAGCCGGGCGCGCCCTTCACCCCGCACCCCGAGGGCTATACCGGCGCGGCCGACCTTGTAGCGGGCCTCAAGGCCATCGCTCCGTTCGAAATCAGCGTTGCCGCCTATCCCGAGACGCACCCTGACGCGCGCTCGCCGCAGGACGATATCGACAACCTCAAGCGCAAGCTCGATGCCGGGGCCACGCGGGCGATCAGCCAGTTCTTCTTCTCGGCCGAAACCTTCTTCCGCTTCCGCGACAAGTGCGCCGCTGCGGGGATCGACGCCCCGATCCTGCCGGGCATTCTGCCGGTCACGAACGTGGCGCAGGCGCGCAAGTTCGCCGCCGCCTGCGGGGCCGAGTTCCCGGTGTGGATGGACGGCCTCTTCGAAGGCCTCGACGAAAAGCCCGCCGCGCGCCAGCTCGTCGCCGCCACGGTCGCCGCCGAGCTGTGCCGCCGCCTCTATGCGGGCGGGGTGCGCGATTTCCACTTCTACACCTTGAACCGCCCCGAGCTCGCCTATGCGATCTGCCACATGCTCGGGAAGCGGCCCGTTTCGGAGAACGCCGCATGAGCAAGCGCGAACAACTCCTCGCCGCCGCAAAGGACCGCGTGCTGATCTTCGACGGCGCCTTCGGGACGCAGATCCAGCTGCGGAAGCTGTCCGAGGAAGACTACGCCGGCGACCTCGGCCTGCCCGCCGACCAGAAGGGCAACAACGACATTCTCGCCCTCACGCGCCCCGACGTGCTGAGCGACATCACCCGCGCCTACTTCGAGGCGGGTTCGGACATCGTCTCGACCAACACCTTCTCGGCCAACCGCATCTCGCAGGCCGATTACGCCGCCGAAGGGCTGGTGCGCGAGATCAACGTCGCGAGCGGCAAGCTCGCGCGCGCGCTGGCGGATGAATATCAGGCCAAGGATGGTCGCGCCCGCTTCGTCGCAGGCGCGATCGGGCCAACCAACAAGACGCTCTCGCTGAGCCCCGACGTCGAAGACCCGGGCTTCCGCGAAATCACCTTCGACTATCTGGTCGACGTCTATCTCGAACAGGCGCGCGCGCTGGTCGAGGGCGGGGTGGACTTCATCCTGATCGAGACCGTGTTCGACACCCTCAACGCCAAGGCCGGGGTGATGGCGGTGAAGAAGCTCGAGCGCGAGCTGGGCCGCGAGGTGCCGGTGATGATCTCGATGACGCTCACCGACCTGTCGGGCCGCAACCTCTCGGGCCACACGGTCGAGGCCTTCTGGTATGCGGTGCGCCACGCCAAGCCCGTCACCATCGGCCTGAATTGCAGCTTCGGAGCGGAGCAATTGCGCCCGCATGTGAAGGTCTTGTCGCAGATCGCCGACACGCTGCTGATGATCTACCCCAATGCGGGGCTGCCCAACGAGCTGGGCGAATATGACGAGCTGCCCGACACCACCGCGGGGCTGGTCAAGGACTGGGCCGATCACGGCCAGGTCAACATCCTTGGCGGGTGCTGCGGCTCCTCGCCCGCCCACATTGCCGCCATCGCCAAGGCGGTGGCGAACAGCGAACCGCGCGTCGTGCCGCAGCCCGAACCGGCGATGAAGCTGGCGGGCCTTGAGGCCTTCATCGCCGCCTGATTACCTTTCCGAGAGAACATAAGTGACCCAACCCTCCTCTTCCCGCTTCATCAATATCGGCGAGCGTACCAACGTCACCGGCTCGGCGGCGTTCAAGAAGCTCATCATGGCGGGCGACTATGCCGCCGCCGTGGAGGTCGCGCGCCAGCAGGTCGAGAACGGCGCGCAGGTGATCGACGTCAACATGGACGAGGGCCTGCTCGACGCGGTCCACGCGATGACGACCTTCCTCAAGCTGATCGCCGCCGAGCCCGACATCGCCCGGGTTCCGGTGATGATCGACAGTTCGAAGTTCGAGGTGATCGAGGCGGGGCTGAAGTGCGTCAGCGGCAAGCCGATCGTGAACTCGATCAGCATGAAGGAGGGCGAGGAGGCCTTCCTCCACCACGCGCGCATCTGCATGGATTACGGCGCGGCGGTGGTTGTCATGGCCTTCGACGAGACGGGCCAGGCCGACACGAAGCAGCGCAAGGTCGAAATCTGCAAACGCGCCTATGACTTGCTCGTCAAAGAGGGCTTCCCCCCCGAGGACATCATCTTCGACCCCAACATCTTCGCGGTCGCGACGGGGATCGAGGAGCACAACAATTACGGCGTCGACTTCATCGAGGCGGTGAAGGAGCTGCGCGAACTGTGCCCCCACGCGCACTATTCGGGCGGCCTGTCCAACCTCAGCTTCTCCTTCCGCGGCAACGAGCCGGTGCGCCGCGCGATGCACTCGGTGTTCCTCTACCACGCCATCCCCGCCGGGCTCGACATGGCGATCGTCAACGCGGGGCAATTGGACGTCTACGACCAGATAGACCCGGCCTTGCGCGAGGCCTGCGAGGACGTGATCCTCAACCGCGACCCAGACGCAACGGAACGCCTCATCACGCTGGCCGAAAGCTTCAAGGGCAAGAACGTCGCCGACGAAAAGGCCGCCGAGGAATGGCGCGGCTGGGCGGTCGAAAAGCGATTGGAACACGCGCTGGTCAAGGGCATCGACGCCTATGTCGTCGAGGACACCGAGGAAGCGCGCCAGCTGGCCAATCGCCCTATCGAAGTCATCGAAGGCCCGCTGATGGACGGCATGAACGTCGTCGGCGACCTGTTCGGATCGGGCAAGATGTTCCTGCCGCAGGTGGTGAAGTCCGCCCGCGTGATGAAGAAGGCCGTCGCCCACCTCATCCCCTTCATCGAGGCCGAGAAGGACCTGCTCCCCGAAGAGGAGCGCAAGGCCAAGGGCAAGATCATCATGGCCACCGTCAAGGGCGACGTTCACGACATCGGCAAGAACATCGTCGGCGTCGTGCTCCAGTGCAACGGCTACGAGGTGATCGACCTCGGCGTCATGGTGCCCTGGCCGACGATCCTCCAGAGCGCCAACGACAACAAGGCGGACATGATCGGCCTCTCGGGCCTCATCACGCCTTCGCTCGACGAGATGGTGACGGTCGCCGAGGAGATGCAGCGCGCAGGGATGACCATGCCGCTGCTGATCGGCGGGGCGACCACATCGAAGGTCCATACCGCCTTGAAGATCGACCCGGCTTATGACGGCCCCGTGATCCACGTGCTCGACGCGAGCCGCGCGGTGGGGGTGGCCTCCAAACTCCTCTCGGACACCCAGCGCGACGACTACGTCGCCGAGGTCGCCGACGAATACACCCACGTCCGCGATGCGCGCGCGGGCAAGTCGGCCAGCGTGCTGCTCAGCATCGAGGAGGCGCGCGCCAACTTCTACGACGCCTTCCTCTCCGACAAGCCCGCCCCGCCCGAGCAGCCGGGCCTTCACGTCTTCCCCGACTGGGACCTCGCGCACCTCAGGGACTTCATCGACTGGACCCCGTTCTTCCGCGCGTGGGAGCTCCACGGCAACTACCCCGCGATCCTCACCGACGAGGTGGTGGGCGAGACCGCGACCCAGCTCTTCGCCGATGCCAATGCGATGCTCGACCGGCTGATCGCCGAGAAATGGCTCACCGCGCGCGGCGTCGCCGGGCTGTGGCCCTGCGCGCGTGACGGCGATGATGTCACGATCCACCTGCCCGAAACCGAAGAGCACGTCCGCCTCCCCTTCCTGCGCCAGCAGGTCAAGAAGAGCCGCGACCGGGCCAACATGTGCCTTGCCGACTTCATCGACCCGGCGGGCGACTGGATCGGCGGCTTTGCGGTCGGCATCCACGGAATCGACAGCCACTCGGCGCGCTTCCAGGCCGACAAGGACGACTATTCGGACATCCTCCTGAAGGCTCTGGCCGATCGCTTCGCCGAGGCCTTTGCCGAGGCGCTCCACCAGCACGTGCGCACCACGCTGTGGGGCTATGCCCCGAACGAACAGCTCACGAACGAGGCGCTGATCAAGGAGGAATATCGCGGCATCCGCCCCGCGCCGGGCTATCCGGCCTGCCCCGATCACTCGCTGAAGCCGATCCTGTTCGACCTGCTCGACGCGCCCGCGAACGCCGGGCTGACGCTGACCGAAAGCTTCGCCATGTGGCCGACCGCCGCCGTCAGCGGCTTCTATTTCGGCCACCCCGAAGCTGAATATTTCGGCGTCGCCCGCGTCGGCCGCGACCAGCTCGAAGACTACGCCGCGCGGCGCGGGGTGAGCGTCGAGCAGGCCGAGCGCTGGCTCAGGCCGAATCTCGATTGACGCGAAGGGCGGCGCGGCGATGATGCGCGGCATGATCCGCCGCCTCGCCGCCGCCCTCGCGTTGATCGCCGCGCCTGCCGCTGCCGAGGTCGCCTCGCCGCCGCCTGCAACCGTGGTGGTGGCCTTCGACCGGGAGACGATTCGCCCGCTGATTGTCGAAGGGCTGGCGGACAAGGCGACGGGCCGCGCGGTCGAGGCCAATGATCCGGTGCGGATCGCGAGCATCTCCAAGCTGATCATGGCGCTCACCGCGCTCAGGCTGGTGGACGAGGGCAAGGTCGATCTCGACCGCGATGTCTCGGAATATCTCGGCTGGAAGCTGCGCTCGCCCAATTTCCCTGATGTGCCCGTGACGCTCGCGCAGCTGATGTCGCACCGCGCGGGGCTTTCGGGTTCGGCGGACTACATCATTCCGCTGGGTGAGAGCCTTGAAGCGAAGTTCGCGGACCCTGCCTCATGGCGCGAAGCTGTGCGGCCGGGCGGGAGCGACGCGCACGCCTTCCTCTATTCCAACCTCGGCGCGCCGCTGGTGGCGACCGTGCTCGAAGCCGCGAGCGGCGAGCGCTTCGACCGGCTGGCCGAGCGGCTGGTGTTTGCGCCGCTGGGGGTGAAGGCCTGCTTCAACTGGGTAGGCTGTGAGCCCGACATGGCGGAGCGTGCGGTGACGCTCTATCGCCACACGGGCGAGGTGGCGAAGGACGGCGCGGGCGAAATGCCGCCCTTCTGCACGATTCCCGTGGCCGAGGGGCAGGCGTGCGATCTGGAAAGCTATGTGCCGGGCACCAACGCCTCGATCTTCTCGCCGCAGGGCGGGGTGCGGATCGGGATGGTCGACCTCGCGAAGATCGGGCAGGCCTTCGATGCAAGGCGCGGGTTCTTCTCGGATCGTGCGAGGCAGGGCTTCGAGCGCGGGTGGGACACGAGTTTCCACCCCGAGCAGGAATTCTTCTGCATCTATGGGCTGCACCTGCAAATCATCGATCCGCCTCAAGCGCTGTGGGATATTGCGGGGCAGACCAGACCGGCCACGTGCAAGGACGAGCTGTTCGCCGACGGCGTGGCCCGGGTGGGCCAATCGGGCGAGGCCTATGGCTTGCAATCGGGCCTGTGGTTCGACCTCGGCACGGGCCGAGGCTTCGTCTATTTCACCACGCAGGTCTCGCCCCCGGAAGGCGGCGAGGACACCGACGGCTTCACCGCTCGCGAAAAAGCGCTGATGGCCCGCGCGCTGGAACTGGCGGGGAAGTAGCGGGCGAAAAGTCCCTCCCCGTTCCAACGGAATAGGGAGGTGGCAGCCCGCAGGGCTGACGGAGGGGTGATACAGCGCCGGAGGATTACCCCTCCGTCACCGCTTCGCGATGCCACCTCCCCATCCTTGCAGGACGGGGAGGGACCGGGGGCGAAACGTAGGCAATTCGCTCGCGCCAAGACGGCGCGGGAGGGGGGCTTTCCTACTCGCTGTCAAGGGCGCAGGATCGCGTCCATGACCCCGCTCGCCCCCCTCTTTGAGACCATGCCGCAGACGGGGCGCGCGGGGGCCGGTTTTCCCGCTCTGGACAGTGTCTCATGTGTCTCCAACAGGCTCCGGCCTGAACGGCCTCACGCCTCGGCCTTCACCCGCCCGCCGAGCTTGGCGATCAGCGGGGTGGCGAAGGGCTTGGTCAGCATCGTGCTCCCGACCGCCATCAGCAGCAGCGCGGTGAAGGTGGTGGAGGTGATCACCTGCTTGTCGAGCAGGATGTTCGCGAAGATGATCATGATCAGCGCCTTGGTCTGGAGCAGCCAGCCGATCAGGCTCGCCTCGGTGCGGCTCCAGCCGAGCAGGCGTCCGGCGATGTGGACGCCGATGAGCTTGCCGCCCACCGCCGCCACCAGCAGCAGCGCCGCGACGCCGAAGACCGCGAGCCCGCCGCCCTCCCACTGCGTGCGCAGGCCGGTCGAGAGGAAGAACACCGGCATGATGGTGAGCAGCACCACGTCGCGAAACCGGTCCATCGCCTCGTGGCCGAACCACTTGGCATCGAGCACCACGCCCGCGAGGAAGGCCCCGACCATGAAGTGGAGCCCCGACCAGTCGCCCGCAAAGCCGCACACCGCGAGCCAGATGAGGCCGACGGGCCAGCGGTCGCTCTCGGACAGGCGCGCCATCAACCGGCGCATGGCCCACGCCGCCAGCGTGAAGCCGGCGAGGAACAGGCCCTGCCGCCCGATCCGCTCCCAGTCGAGCAGGATCAGCGCCAGCACGCCCCAGATCGCGATGTCGTCGAGGCTGGCGTATCGCAGGATGCGCTGGCCCAGCGCCTCGCGCAGGATGCCGAGCTTCTCCATCAGCAGCACGAGGATCGGGAGCGCGGTCACCGCGCAGGCCATGCCGATGCCGAGCAGCGCCTGCCAATACGCGCCATTGGGTCCGCGCCAGCCGGGGAATTGCAGGATCACCGCCGCCGCCGCCGTCCCCGCCAGCAGGGGCATGCCGAGCGCAAGGCCGGCGGTGAGGCCCGTCTCGCCGCGATGCTTCCATGCCTGGCTGAGGTCGAGCTCGATCCCGGCGATCCACACGAACATCATCACCGCCCACCACGCGACGCCGTTCAATGCGGTGATGACGTCGGGGCGGAAGACGAATGCGTAGTAGTCGGGGAACACCGCGCCCAGCACCCCGGGGCCGAGCAGGATCCCGCCGACGATCTGGACCACGACCAGCGGCGCCCAGTGATCGGTGCGGAACACGCGCCACACGAGCCAAGGCACGGCGAAGATGATCGTGAGGGCGATGAGGTAGATTTCGGTGAGGTTCATGGCGAAGGAGTGTCTATTGGGCCGCGCAAGGCCAAGCAATTGCGTTTTCCACACGGCAAAGGGGTGTGTGGCCGATTGACGCGGTGCAGCAAATCAAGCATCGCCGCGTGGTCTTCCGGCGCAGAAGCGATTCTGCATCGGGCAGGCGAGCGGGAGAGCCCGATGCCTCGGTGAAACGGGGCAAAGGCGCCGAAGGAGCAACCGCCCCGGAAACTCTCAGGCCACCGGACCGCTCGGCTGCGTGACACTCTGGAAAGCGTCTCTGGCACAGCGTCAGGGGCCACCGAAGGGGAGGCTGGCCGCCCGCGGCCCGCCGAAGCTCTCAGGTCACCCGACAGAGGGGGCAGTTGAAGGGCGGCGCTTGCGCTGCCGGACTGCCGTATTCTGCCGGGGATAGCCCAAGTGAGCGACCACGATACCGAAGACCATCTCGAAGACATCGCGCTGGAGCCGCTGCCGCTCGACGCATGGCACCGGGCGCGGGGTGCGCGGATGGTGCCCTTCGCGGGCTACGAGATGCCGATCCAGTACGAAGGCATCGTCGCCGAGCACAATTGGACGCGCGAAAGTGCGGGGCTGTTCGACGTCAGCCACATGGGGCAGCTGGTGCTCTCGGGGCCGGGTCTGGACGCGGCGGTCGAAGCGGTGCTGCCGATTGACCTGTCGACGCTGAAGCTCGGCCAGCAGCGCTATTCGCTGCTGCTCGACGAGAACGGGGGGGTGCTCGATGACCTGATGGTCTCGCGCTGGCCCGAGGCGCTTTACCTGGTGGTCAACGGCGCGACCAAGTGGGACGACATGGGCACGCTGCGCGAGGCGCTGCCCGACGACATCACCATGAACTACCTCGACGAGCGCGCGCTGCTCGCGCTTCAGGGCCCCAAGGCCGCCGACGCGCTGGCCCGCCATGCGACCGGCGAGTATCCGCTCTCGGCGCTGACCTTCATGAAGTTCGGGCAGTTCAAGCTGGCCGGCCACGAGGTCACCATTGCGCGGGCTGGCTACACCGGCGAGGACGGGTTCGAGATCTCGCTCCCTGCCGAAGCCGCCGCCGAAGTGGCCGACCTGCTTTGCGCCGAGCCCGAGGTGAAGCCCATCGGGCTCGGAGCGCGGGACTCGCTGCGGCTCGAGGCGGGCCTGCCGCTCTACGGCCACGACCTCTCGCCCGAGACCTCGCCGATCGAGGCGGGCCTCACCTTCGGCATCAACAAGCGCCGCCGCACGGAAGGCGGCTACCCGGGGGCCGAGCGGATCAACCGCGAGATCGTGGAAGGCACCACCCGCAAGTGGGTCGGCCTCAAGCTCGAAGGCCGTCTGCCTGCCCGCGAAGGCGCGGAGGTGTTCGCCGGGGCCGAAAAGATCGGCACCGTCACCTCCGGCGGCTTCTCGCCCACGCTGCAAGCGCCCATCGCCATGGCCTATGTCGCGAGCGACCACGCCGCCATCGGCACCCAGATCGAGGTGGAGGTACGCGGCAAGCGCCTCGCCGCCACCGTTTCGCCCACGCCTTTCGTCCCCCACCGCTACTACCGAGGGAGCTGACCCATGCCGCGCTACTACACTGACGAACACGAATGGATCGACGTCGAGGATGACGTCGCGACCGTCGGCATCACCGAATATGCCCAGAGCCAGCTCGGCGACATCGTCTTCGTCGAACTGCCCGAAGTCGGCGCGATGATCGAGCAGGGCAAGGACGCCGCCGTGGTCGAAAGCGTCAAGGCGGCCTCGGACGTCTACGCCCCGATCACCGGCGAGGTCACCGAGACCAACGGCGCGCTCGAGGAAGACCCCTCGCTGGTCAACTCCTCGCCCGAGGATGCCGGCTGGTTCTTCAAGATGACCATCGCCGCCCCGGCCGAGCTCGACAAGCTCATGGACGAGGACGGCTACAAGGCCTTCGTCGAGGACCTGTGAGCCAAGCGCCCGCCTCTCCGCGCCTGCTGGTCGCCACCCCGCTCTATGGCGGGGCCGAGGGCGACTATCTGCGCAGCATCGTGGAGCTGGCGGGCGCGGCCGAGCGGGCGGGGGTGCAGTGCTCCTTCGCCTGGCTCAGCAACAATCCGGTGATCGACCGCGCGAGGAACGTCCTCGCCGCCGCCTTCCTGCAATCGGAGGCGACGCACCTCGTCTTCATCGACGGCGACATCGGCTTCGTGCCCGACCAGCTGCTCGCGCTCGTCCGGCAGATGGCGGGCGACGAGCAGCTGGCGATGGTCGGCGCGCCGTGCCCCAAGCGGCGGATCAACTGGAACCTCGTCGCGCAGGCCGCCGCCAAGGGTCTGGCCGAGGCCAATCCGGCGGCGCTGGAGAAGTTCTCGGGCCTCTTCCCGCTCGAGCCTCTGGAGCCTGCCGCCCGCTTCGCGCTCGACCGGCCGATGGAGCTGAAGCACATTGGCACGGGCCTGGTGGTGATCCGCCGCGACGTGATCGAGACCGTCGCCGCGCGCCACCCGGAGCTGACCTACGCCGCTGACACCATCGACCGCGAGAGCGGGCTGGTGGGCGAGACATTGAGCGCGCTGTTCCATCCGATGATCGATCCCGAAAGCGGACAGATGCTGTCCGACGACTACGCCTTCTGCCGCCGCGTGCGCGCCGCCGGTTTCCGCATCTGGCTCGCGCCGTGGATGCGCACCTCGCACACCGGCCCGGCGCGCTTTGCCGGCGTTCTGGCCGACCTTGCCGCTCTCAACACCTGACCCTTCCACCCCCAGCCACGGAACACCTCTCCCATGCGCTACCTTCCCCTCACCGATACCGACCGGCAGGCAATGCTGGCGAAAATCGGCGCTTCGAGCGTGGACGACCTGTTCGTCGACGTGCCCGAGGTCGCCCGGCTCGACGGCCCGATCCACGGGCTGCCGATGCACGCGAGCGAGATGGCGGTCGAACGCCACATGAAGGCGCTTGCCGCGAAGAACCTGGTGGCGGGCGAGGTGCCGTTCTTCCTCGGTGCGGGGGCCTATCGCCATCACGTTCCTGCCAGCGTCGACACCATCATCCAGCGCGGCGAGTTCCTGACGGCCTATACGCCCTACCAGCCGGAAATCGCGCAGGGCACGCTCCAGATGCTGTTCGAGTTCCAGACGCAGGTCGCGCGGCTCTATGGCTGCGCGGTGGCCAATGCCTCGCTCTATGACGGCTCGACCGCGTGCTGGGAGGCGGTCGCGATGGCGACCCGCGTCACCAAGAGGAAGCGCGCGGTGCTCTCGGGCGCGCTGCATCCCCATTACGCGCAGGTGGTCAAGACCATGGCGCACTTCACCGGCGACGAGATCGCCGACGCGCTGCCCTCGATCACCTCCGACCCCGAGCTCACCGGCCTGATCGGGCGGATCGACGAGGAGACCGCCTGCGTCGTGGTGCAATATCCCGACATCCTCGGCCGCATCGCCGACCTCACCCCGATCGCCGAGGCCGCCCATGCCAAGGGCGCGCTGCTGGTGGTGGTGAACACCGAGCCGGTGGCGCTCGGCGCAATCAAGAGCCCCGGCGAGATGGGCGCGGATATCGTGGTGGGCGAGGGCCAGTCCTTGGGCGTTGGCCTGCAATTCGGCGGGCCCTACCTCGGGCTGTTTGCCGTGCGCGATCCCAAGCACGTGCGCCAGATGCCGGGCCGTCTGTGCGGCGAGACGACGGACGCCGAGGGCAAGCGCGGCTTCGTGCTCACCCTCTCGACCCGCGAGCAGCACATCCGCCGCGAGAAGGCGACGAGCAACATCTGCACCAACTCGGGGCTCTGCGCGCTCGCCTTCACCGTGCACATGACGCTGCTGGGAGAGACGGGCCTCAGGCAGCTGGCGGCCGAGAACCACCGCCTCGCCTGCCTTGCAGCCGACCGGCTGGCCAAGGTGCCGGGCGTCGAAGTGCTCAACAATGGCTTCTTCAACGAGTTCACCCTGATGCTCGGCGGCAAGCCCGCGCGCGAGATCATCCGTGACCTCGCGGATCGCGGCGTGCTCGGCGGCGTGTCGCTCGGACGGCTCTATCCGGGTGTCGCGGCGCTCGAACACGCGCTGCTCGTCGCCGTGACCGAGACCACCACCGAAGAAGATATCGAGCGACTCGCCACAGAGCTTGAAGCCGCCATCAAGGAGACCGTGTGATGAACGCCCCCAACAAGAGCGGCTGGAAGCCCGAGATGCAGATCGCCGAAAGCGGCTTCCTCGGCGGCCCCGTCACCAGCACCGGCAACCGCGGGCTGATGCTCGAAGAGCCGCTGCTGTTCGAGATCGGCCGTGCGGATGTGACCGGCGTCGATCTGCCCGAAATCGACCCCGCCGCTCCGACCCGCCTCGGCGGGCTGGAGCGCAAGGACGCGATCGGCCTCGTCGGCCTGACCGAGCCCGAGACGGTGCGCCACTACACCCGCCTCAGCCGCCAGAACTACGGGATCGACCTTGGCTTCTTCCCGCTCGGCAGCTGCACCATGAAGCACAACCCGCGCCTCAACGAGAAGATGGCGCGGCTGCCGGGCTTTGCCGATATCCACCCGCTCGCGCCGCAATCCTCCGTGCAGGGCGCGCTCGAAGTGATCCACCAGCTCGGCCACTGGCTGTGCACGCTGACCGGCATGCCCGCCGTCGCGATGAGCCCCAAGGCGGGCGCACACGGCGAGCTGTGCGGCATCCTCGCGATCCGCGCCGCGCACGAGGCCCGCGGGGACGCGCGCGAGGTGGTGCTGGTGCCCGAGAGCGCCCACGGCACCAACCCCGCCACCGCCGCCTTCGCGGGCTACCGGGTGGAGGACATTCCCGCGACCCCCGAAGGCCGCGTGGACGTTGCGGCATTGAAGGCCCGCCTCGGGCCGGACGTTGCGGGGGTGATGATCACCAACCCCAACACCTGCGGCCTGTTCGAGAAAGACTTCCGCGAGATCGCCGACGCCGTCCACGCAGCGGGCGGCTATGTCTATTGCGACGGGGCCAACTTCAACGCCATCGTCGGCAAGGTGCGCCCCGGCGACCTCGGGGTCGATGCGATGCACATCAACCTGCACAAGACCTTCTCGACCCCGCACGGCGGCGGCGGGCCGGGTTCGGGGCCGGTGGTGCTGTCGGAAGCGCTCGCGCCCTTCGCCCCGCTGCCCTTCATCCGCCAGACCGATGGGGGCGAGTTCTACCTCGTCGAGGAAGAGAACCGCGAGGAACGCGGCCCGAGCTTCGGCCGCATGACCGCCTTCCACGGCCAGATGGGCATGTTCACCCGCGCGCTGACCTATATCCTCAGCCACGGGGCCGACGGCCTCAAGCAGGTCGCCGAGGACGCGGTGCTCAACGCCAACTACATCCTGCGCAGCATGGAGGACATCCTCCACGCACCCTTCGGCGCCAGCGGGCCGTGCATGCACGAGGCGCTGTTCGGCGACAAGGACTTCACCAATGGGCTCTCGACGCTGGACGTCGCCAAGGGTCTGATCGACGAGGGCTATCACCCGATGACGGTCTACTTCCCGCTGGTGGTCCACGGCGCAATGCTGGTCGAGCCGACCGAGACGGAGAGCAAGGCCGCGATCGACCAGTTCATCACCGCCTTCCGCGGCGTGGTCGAACGCGCGCTGGAAGGCGACGAGGCGCTGAAGCAGGCGCCCTACTACTCGCCGCGGCGCCGGCTCGACGAGACCGGCGCGGCGCGGAAGCCCAAGCTGGCGTACGAGGGCTGACCCATGTCTCCCCCTCCCCTCGGGGAGGGGGCGGGGGGTGGGGCCCGAAGGCGCAGCCGAGGGCCTTCGCCAGCGGCCACGCAGCGCGCGGGCATCAGGCCGCGCGCTCTTGGTTCATATGCGCAGGGTCCCATCGCGCACAGCCTTGCGGCCAGCAGCCGCGACCAGCGGCAGGCGGGGAGAGTGCTGAAGGGGGCTCGGCCAGAGGCCTCGCTTGCGTGGCCGCTGGCGAAAGGCTCCTCGGCTGCGCCATCGGAGCCCCCACCCCCTACCCCCTCCCCAGGGGGAGGGGAGCCGGGTCAGCGCTCGGGCGAAACCTTGTCCGCCCCTTCTTCGTCGGGCTCCTCGACCACCAGCCGGAACTGCTTGAGGTTCACGATCGCCACGTAAAAGCCGACCACCGCGAGCAGGCTCGACCCCAGCACCGCGAAGCCCGCTCCCTGCGCACCCTTCCAGTCGATCGCCGCTTCCAGAAATAGCAGCGCGAGGATCGTCGGCACCAGACGCACGAGGAAGGCGACATGCGCCTTGCCGGCCGAGATCAGCAGCGATTCCAGGCTCGCCCCCACCAGCTCGACCGCGCCCGCGATGCTGAGGATGATCATCGCCCAGTAGAAGCCGGTGAACTGCTCGCCCGCGATCAGCGCGAGGCCGGGGCGGCCGAACAGGATCGCTGTGACGACCGCCGTCACCCCGGCAATCGCGGCGATGTTCGCCATCCGCCGCGCGATCTCGACCGCGGAATCGCGCGATTGCACCAGCTCGGGCAGGATCGCCTTGGAGATGGTTTGGGCGAGCGCGATCAGCGCCACGCCCAGCTGGTTGGCGATGCGGAAGCCGCCCGCGAGATAAGCCCCGCCAAAGGTGCCGACCAGGAGGATCATCACCTGCTTGCCCGCGACCGCGAGGCTGCTCGACAGGTTGGTCGAGACCACGAAACGCCACACGCCCTTGTGGCGCGCGGGGATTGCCTTGAGGCTCACCGAGGCGAGGCTCACCGGCTGCACCCTTGCGGCGACCACCCACAGCGCCAGCGCCGTGCCGATCTCGGAGGCGGCGAAGGCGAGGATGAAGCCGGTCACATTGGGCATCAGCCACCACGCCAGCCCTGCTCCCCCAGCGCGGATCACCGGCTGCACCGCCTCGGCCCAGGTCGCGCGGCCATATTCATTGTGGAGCCGCAGCATCCCTGTGGGCGTGGTGCGGATCGTCGCGACGGAGATCACACAATACCAGAAGGTCAGCCACATGAGGTCAGGCGGCACGTCGAGCCACAGCGGCGCGGTCAGCACCAGCACCGCCGCAGCGACGGTTCCGCCCGCGAAGGAGAGCAGATCGAGTGCGACCGCAAAGCCCGTCGCCTCGCGCGCGCGCTCGATATCGACGCCGGGGTTCTCGGGATCGGCGCCCCAGCGGACGATGAACTGCCAAGTCTGGAAGCTCGAAAAGCCGGTGACCGCCTGCCCCAGCGCGATGATCAGCGCGAAATAGCCGAAGCCGTCGGTCCCCAGTGTGCGCGCGGCGATGGCGAGGTAGAGCAGGCTCAGCACGGCGTTGAACCCGCGCCCGCCGAGCAGCCAGCCCATGTTGGCAAAGACCTGCTTCATGGCTCTAACGCGCAAAAGCGGTGCGCGCGGCGGGCAGGAGCAGGCTGGGCATGGGCGCGGCCTTAGCCGCAAAGCGCAGGCTTAGCCAAGTGCGGATTGCGAGGGGTTCGCGGCAGACTCAGGCGGGGCAGCGCTTGAGGGTGAGCGGCTCGGGCACGGGCCGGCCGGGCTCGCCCTTGTGCTGCACGACGAGCCTTTCGGCCGCGCCTGCGCCGCGCAGGCCGATTGTCATGGTCATGACCCAGGTCTCGCCCTCGCCCTCCATCGCCAGCTCCACGACGGTCAGTCCGTCCAATGTTTCGGCGATGCGGGTAAGGGTGCCGTGGCTTTCGTAAAAGCCGATCGCTTGCGGCGTGATGTCGAGCCTCAGATCGGAGGCCGGATCGCAGGTGCCGGTCTCGGCGTCCCACACGCCGAGGAAGCGCGCGGGGATCGCGTCGGCAGCGGCCGGCGAGGTGGCAGGCGCCGGGCTCTCGGAGCGCAGGGCGGCGGTCGCATCGGGCCCGGGCGCGGCCGGCTCGTCCTGCCGCGGCTCGCTCCCGCAGGCCGCAAGCGCCATCGCGAGGCCGACCGCGCGCGCTGCCTTACCTGCGCTCATTCCGCCTGTCCCAGCACGTTGCGTTCGAACAGCAAGCTCATCACCTCGGTCCCCATCCACAGCGGCGCGTAGGGCGGCTGCACCCCGCGCTCCCACGCGATCATGCCGGTGAGCGTGCCCGAGGTGTGGGGCACCATCGGCATGGCGGCGGCGAGTTCGGTGTCGGCAAAGGCCTCGTCGGCGGTGATGATCGTCCAGCCGTCCTTGCGCAGTTCGGCGACCAGATCGGCGATGAACAGCGCGGCGAGATCGGTCTCGTGGAGCAGCATCACGTGCGGCGGGGAACGGCCCAGGGTGCGCTGCGCGAGCACCTCGTGATAGGCGATGCCGCCAAGCTGCGATTGCAGGTAGAGCTTCTTCAGCGCGGCCATGTCCATGATCTGCCCGGCCCGCGCGGCGTCGATGGTCAGCTGTTCGAGGTGCCAGTCCGATCCGTCGGCGGTGACATAGCCGTTCCGGAGGCCCCGCGCCGCGAGCCCGCTGCGCAAGGCATCGCGCCTCTCCGCATCGCGCCCGCCCTCGTCGAGGAAGGGGTAGCGGAACCACGGGCGGAAGCCGGGGCGGCCCTTCAGCCACGCCGCGGCGCGGTCGAGGTCGGCGAGGTAGGCCTCGGCCGAGGTGGCATCGAGGTGCCAGTGCGCATGGCTGTGGTTGGCGATGACGTGCCCGGCGGCGACATAGGCGGCAATGCGCGCCTCGCCCCCCGCGCCGTCGGGGGTGTCGAGCCCCGAGGTGGTCACGAAGAAGGCGGCCTGCGCGACGCCCGCCTCGCGCAGCGCCGCGATCAGCCGCTTCGAGCGTTCCTCGGGAGTGAAGAACGCGCCCGCGCCGCGCGGGACATCATCGAAGGTGAGCGCGATCCGCTTGTCCTGCGCGAGCGCCGGGGCGGCCAGCGCCAGCGCCGCCGCCCACAGCATCAGCAGGATCGTGCGCAACCGCATCACCCCATCGTCGGGATGACGAAGGCGTTGGAGCCGTCGCCGCCGCCATCGGGCCAGCGCTGGGTGATCTTCTTGTTCTTGGTCCAGAACCGGAGGCCCTCGACGCCATACTGGTCGATGTCGCCAAAGCCTGAACGCTTCCACCCGCCGAAGCTATGGTAGGCGACCGGCACCGGGATCGGCACGTTGATGCCGACCATCCCGACATTGACCCGCGCGGCGAATTCGCGTGCGGCGTGGCCGTTGCGGGTGAAGATCGCGACGCCGTTGCCATACTGGTGCTCGCTGGGCAGGCGCACCGCTTCCTCGAAGTCCTTGGCGCGCACGATCTGGAGCACGGGGCCGAAGATTTCCTCCTGATAGGACTTCATCTGCGGGGTGACGTGATCGATCAGCGTCGGGCCGACGAAGAAGCCCTTCTCGTGGCCCTGCAAGGTATACCCGCGCCCGTCGACGACGATCTCCGCGCCTTCCTGCTCGGCGGTGGTGATCCACTGTTCGATGCGCGCCTTGTGCTCGGGCGTGACCACGGGTCCGTAATCGGCGTCGGGATCGTTGGAGACCCCGATGCGCAGGCCCGCGATCGACTTGAGCAGCTTTTCCTTGAGACGCTCGGCGGTTTCCTCGCCCACCGGAACCACCACAGGCAGCGCCATGCAGCGCTCGCCCGCCGAACCGAAGGCCGCGCCGGTCAGATCGGTGACGACCTGGTCCAAGTCGGCATCGGGCAGCACGATCCCGTGGTTCTTCGCGCCGCCGAAGGCTTGGACGCGCTTGTTGTTGGCCGAGCCGCGCGCGTAGATATACTGCGCGATGTCGGAGCTGCCGACGAAGCTGATCGCGGCGATATCGGGGTGGTCGATGATCGCGTCGACCATTTCCTTGTCGCCGTGGACCACCTGAAGCAGGCCTTCCGGAGCGCCCGCTTCGAGGAACAGTTCGGCGAGGCGCACCGGCACGGAGGGGTCACGCTCGGAGGGCTTGAGGATGAAGGCATTGCCCGCCGCGCAGGCCATGCCGAACATCCACATCGGGATCATCGCCGGGAAGTTGAACGGGGTGATGCCTGCGCCAATGCCGAGCGGTTGGCGCATCGAATAGACATCGATCCCCGGCCCGGCGCCGTGGGTATATTCGCCCTTCATGATCTGCGGCAGGCCGCAGGCATATTCGATCACTTCGAGCCCGCGCTGCACGTCGCCGCGCGCGTCGGGGACGGTCTTGCCGTGTTCGCTGGAGAGCATCTCGGCCAGCGACTGCATGTTAGCCTCGACCAGTTCCTTGAAGGCGAACATCACCCGCGCGCGGCGCTGCGGGTTGGTCGCCGCCCAGCCGAGCTGGACGCGCTTGGCGGTTTCAACTGCGCGGGCGAGCAGGGCGGCATCGCCCAGCGCAACCTCGGCCTGGACCTCGCCGGTCGAGGGGTTCCAGACGGCGTGCTTGCGAGCGGGGGCGGGGGTGTCGCCGACGATGAAGTGGTCGATCTGACGCATTGCGGGGGTCTCCTGTCTGCCGCTCCCAATGCCCCCCGCGCGCGTCCCATGCAACCCTTGCACCTCCCCTCAAAAGTGCTGGCATCGGCCCGTGCGGCAGGGCACTGTCGGGGCGAGATGAAACGAGCGAAGGGGTGCGCAATGGGCAGGATCTGGACAGGCATCGGCATCGCGGCAGCGGCCTTTCTGGCGAGCGCCGCGCCCGCGCAGGACAATGCCGAGGCCAGCGCTACGGCCACGCTGGTGGTCGCCGAGCCGCGTCTGATCGAAGGCACGATGGAGCTGGTCGCGACCGGCTACACCTTCACCGAAGGCCCCGCTTGGGACGGGGCGCGGCTGATCTTCAGCGACATTCCGGGAAACACGGTCTACGTCCATACGCCGGGCGAAGGCGCGCCGACGGTGCTCTACGCGCCCAGCATGAACGCCAACGGCCATACCTTCGACCTTGCGGGCCGCCTGCTCAATGCCGAGCACGGCAGCGGCGCGCTCACCCGCTGGACGCCGGAGGGCGGGCGGCAGGTGGTCGTGGAAGCCTTCGAGGGCAAGCACCTCAACAGCCCCAACGATGTGGTGGTGCGGCAAGCGGACGGCATGATCTTCTTCACCGACCCGCCCTACGGCCTCGGCCAGCGCGCAAGCGAGGTGGGCTTCTCGGGCGTCTTCGCGCTCGACGAGGCGAGCGGGCGGATGGTGCTGATCGACGATGGCCTTGCGCGCCCCAACGGCCTCGCCTTCTCGCCCGATGAAAATACGCTCTACGTCGGCGATACCGCGACCCAGCGGCTGTGGGCCTACGAGATCAGCGCCGATGGCTATGCGAGCGATATGCGGCTGGTGATCGACCTCAAGGTCGAGGGGCTGTCCGGCAATGTCGATGGTGTGCGGGTGGACCGCGAGGGGCTGGTCTACCTGACCTGCCCGGGCGGGATCTGCGTGGTCGATCCGGTCAAGGGCGTGCTGCTGGAACGGATGGCAGTGCCCAAGCGCGCGACCAACCTCGCATGGGGCGGGGCGGAGCTGTCGGACCTCTACATCACCGCGCAGTCGGATGTGTACCGGGTGAAGACCCGCGCGCGCGGGATCGGATCGTCGAGCCGGCGCTAATCGGACGGGATCAGCGTGATCGCGGTCTGCCGCCCGTCGATGAAGCGCACGGTCTCGCCGTCGAAGAAGGCGTCCTCCTCGGTGCGGAAGTCGACGCGCTGGCCGCCCCATTCGGGCACATTGGCGTAGGTGGTGAGCTCGATCGACCAGGCGGTGTTCGGCCGGATCGGGCCTGCCCCGCGCGGGTCGGCCTTCTGGTTGTCCCAGAAGCCGATCGACGGCCCCGCGCCGTGGCCGTGGTGGCCGATGGGGTGCGAATAGATCGAGGGCTCGATCCCCGCTGCAATCGCCTGCGCCCGCGCCTCGGCCAGCGCCTCGTTGCCACTGCGTCCGGGCTTGAAGGCCGCGCGCAGGAAGTCCTGCACCTTGTTGCTGCCCGCGAGCCCCGCGCTGAGGCCGGTAGGCGCGTCGGTCTCGCCGGGTTTCAGCACATAGGCGAGGTGCTGGGTGTCGGTGTTGAGCCGCAGGTAGGTGATGCCGAAATCGGTCCAGAGCAGGTCGCCCGGCTGGATCACCGCGTCGCCCTCGATCATCCCCTTCACACCCTCGCGCTGGATCGCGACCGAGGGATGGAACCACGGCGTCAGGCCCAATTGCATCAGCCGGTCGCGATACCACCATTGCACTTGCTCGGCCGTTGTCACGCCGGGGGTGATGACCTTGCGCGAGAAGGCCTCGCCGATCACCGCGTGGGCGATGCGGACGACGTTGGGGTAGAGATCCATCTCGGCCGGCGTGCGGGTTTCGAGCCAGCGGATCGCCAGCCCCTCGCCGCTGGTGACCCGCTCGTGGAGCGCGGGGGGCAGGGCGGACATGAACTTGTCGTACTGGCTCAGCGTCATTCCGTCGGCGAACTGGTAGAGGTCGCTGGAGTTGATCGCGATCTTTGCGGGATCGCGCGCCGCGATGATCTCCGCGACGGCGGCCCACTGGTCGGGCTGCTTGTCCGGATCCCACGCTGGCGCGAACAGCCCGCCGAGGCCGTAGCGGCTGACGGTCAGTCGCTCGACCGGCTTGCCGTTTCCGGGATCGTGGAAGATGAGGATCGTCCGCCGCCGCGCGTGCATGTTCTCGGCGTCGAGCATGGTGGCGACCACCGGCTCCTCGAAATATTCGCGCGCGACCAGCAGCCACAGGTCGATCCCCTCGGCGCGCATGATCTGCGGGATGAGGGTGTCGAGCCGCTCGGCGAGGATGCGGTTCTCGAGCGCCGCACGCTCGCGGGGAGCGAGGATGGCGGGGAGGGCAGGGGCGGCCTGTTCGGTCTCGCTGAGTGGCAGAGGCGCGTCGGCAAGGGCCGGGGTCGCGGCCAGCAAGGCTGCCAGTGTGATGAAATGCCGTCCGCTCATGCCCGTCCCCTTTGCCTACCCAGAGTGGCGCGCGGGGGGCGCGGGATCAAGCCTCGGCGGACTCGCTGCCGTCGTCGAAGCCGATCCGCTCGGCCGCCGCGCCGCTCATGATAAAGCCGATCGGCCTCTCGGTCTCTTCCTGGAGGTGGGCGATCAGGCTCGCCGTGCGGGCGAGGAGCGAGATGCCCTTCAGCGCCGCGAGCGGGAAGCCCGCATCGAGCATCACCGCGGGAATCGCGCCGTTGACGTTGATCGGCAGGCTGCGGCCGATGGCCTCGGGCAGCACCGCCTCGATCGTGCGCAGCATGGCGATGTGCCTGCCCTCCATGCCGTGCTCCTTCGCCAGCGCCAGCAGGCGGTGCGCGCGCGGGTCGCCGCCCGAGTGCTGGGGGTGGCCGAAGCCGGGGATCGCCTTCTTCTCGGCGCGCAGGGCCTTGAGCGCGGCGATAGCGGTGGCGGCTGCGTCGCGCCCTTCGGCGTCGGCGACGACCTGCGCGTAGAACTTGCCCGCGACCTCGGCGCTGCCCAACACCACGCTGCCGCAGCCCAGCAGCCCCGCGGCGACCGCGCCGTGGAAGGCCTCGGGCGCGGCGGCGTAGGTCATGCGGGTGGCGACGACGCTCGGCACCAGCCCGTGCTCGGCAATCGCGCACAGCACCGCATCGGCCAGCGCCTTCTGCTCACGGGAAGGCATGGTCCCAGTCACCAGCAGCCAGAAATAGGAGGTGAAGTCGACATGGCCGATCACCTCGCTACACAGGTCGAGCCCCCGCACCGTGATGCTCGTCGCATCCGAGGTGCAGATCGAGGTCACCGCGTTATCCTGCTTGCCGATGCGCATGGGTTCCAGCCTTTTCGTTATTCGAAGTTGATTTCGGTATGCGAAGAATATAGTGTCACATCCACATCAAGGCAAGCAAATGGGATGTGTAGGATGACCGCTCGGCCCCTCGCAGGCGTTACCGTGCTCGAAATGGGCACCTTCATCACCGGCCCCGCCGCCGGGATGCTGCTCGCCGACATGGGCGCGGATGTCATCAAGGTCGAGCAGCCGGGGACGGGCGATCCGTTCCGCAGCTTCAAGGGCGAACTCTACTCGCCGCATTTCCAGACCTACAACCGGAACAAGCGCTCGGTCACCATCGATCCCAAGAACCCCGAGGACTTGGCCGTGCTCGACCGGCTGGTCGAGGACGCGGACGTGTTCATCCAGAACTTCCGTCCGGGCGTGGCGGGGCGGCTGAAGGTCGATGCCGCGCGCCTGCAGGCGATCAACCCGCGGCTGGTCTATGCCTCGATTTCGGGCTTCGGCAGCGAGGGACCGGAGCGCGATCGCCCCGCCTTCGATACCGTCGCACAGGCCGCGAGCGGGTTCCTCAGGCTGCTGGTCAATCCCGAGCACCCCCGCGTCGTCGGCCCCGCCATCGCCGATGCCATGACCGGGTTCTACACCGCATTGGGCATCCTCGCCGCGCTCAACGAGCGGCACGTGACGGGCAAGGGCCGGGTGGTCGAAACCTCGATGTTCGAGGCGATGTGCCACTTCAACCTCGATGATTTCACCCACCTGCTCTCCGCCGACCAGGTGATGGGGCCCTATTCGCGCCCGCACGTGTCGCAGAGCTATGTCTTCCAGTGTTCGGACGGCAAGTGGCTGGCGCTGCACATGTCCTCGCCGCCCAAGTTCTGGGAGAACCTTGCGACCGCCGTCGGTGTCCCCGACATGCTGGAGCGCCCCGAATTCGCCAGCCGCGACGCGCGGATTGCGCATTACGAGGATGTGGTCGCCTTCCTCGCGCCCATCTTCGCCGGACAGCCCCGCGATCACTGGACGGCGGAGCTCACCCGCCTCGAAGTGCCCAATTCGCCCGTCTACGACACCACCGAAGTCCTCGCGACCGAGCAGGCCAAGGTGCTGGGGCTGGAGGTCGCCGACCCCGACGGGCCCAAGGGCGAGTTCCGCACCATACGCTTCCCTGTGTCCTTCGACGGCGCGCGGATGGACTCTGTCACCGCGCCGCCCCTATTGGGGGCCGACGACGCGGCGATCCGCCGCTCCATCGAAAGGCCGGTGCATGGGATCCGCAGGGGCTGAAGCCGAAGACCGGGGAGGCAAGGACCCCGAATTCCTCTCGACGCTCGAGCGCGGCCTGCGCGTCCTGAAGGCGTTCGACGAGGATCACCCCGAGATGACCCTCTCCGAAGTCGCCGCCAAGACCGCGCTCCCCCCGGCGGTGGCGCGGCGCTGCCTGATCACGCTGGTGGAGCTGGGCTATGTCGGCCAGCACGAGCGCAAGTTCCTGCTGCGTCCGGCGGTGCTGACGATCGGCTCGGCCTTCAGCGCCTCGATGCAGATCGAGCAGGTGGTGCTGCCGCCCTTGCAGGCGCTGCGCGACCAAACCGGGGACAGCGCCAGCCTCGCCGTGATGTCGGGCGCCAACATCCTCTACGTCGCTCACGTCTCGACCGACCGGCGCTTTCGCGTGGCGGCGGGGGTGGGCACGCGCTTCCCTTTCCACGCGACCTCCCTGGGCAAGGCGCTCGCGGCCAATCTGCCCGAGGACGAGCGCGCCGCGCTGCTCGCCCGCGCGCCGTTCCAGCGCTTCACCGAGCGCACCGTCACCGAGGGCGCGGCGCTCGCGGAGCGCCTGACGCTGATCGCCGAGCGCGGCTACGATTCGGCGCTGGACGAACTCGATTACGGCATCGTCTCGGTCGCGGTGCCGATCTTCGGGAAGGGCAAGCGGGTGATCGCGAGCATCAACTGCTCGACCTCCACCACCCGCATCTCGCAGGACGAACTGGTCCGCACCCGCTTGCCGCTGCTGCGCCAGGCGGCGGGCGAGATCGAGGCTGCGCTCAAGCGCTGGCCGGTGCTGGAGGCGTCACTGCGGCCCTAGGCCGAACCTTGGAACAGGCCCACACCTGACCCCTCCCGCGAGCGGGAGGGTGATTGTTGGCGCAAAAGGCTCCCCTCCCGCTTGCGGGAGGGGCTGGGGGTGGGCGCGTGCCTGCCACTCTGCGTGTCCCCGCCGCCACACTCCCAAAGTTTCGCATATCGAAGTTGACTTCGCATTGCGAATTCCATAACCAGCCATCAGGGAGGGGTCGCCAGAAAAGCGGCGCGTTTCGCGCGCCCACAGGGGAGAGACGTATGAAGTTTTCGGGCAAGGGCCGCGCTGCAAGCAGGCTTCTCGGGACCACCGCCATCGCGCTCGCCGCGATCGCTGCCGCGCCCGCTTGGGCCGCGCAGGACACCGCCGCCGAGCCGGCTGCGGAGGAAAGCGGCGAGATCGTCGTCACCTCGCTGCGCCGCTCGGAAACGCTGCAGGATACCCCCGCCGCGGTCACCGCCTTCGATTCGCAGGCGATCCAGAACGCCGGGATCGAGCGCCCGGCCGACTTCATCTCGTTGACCCCCAACGTCAACCTGATCGAGACCCAGAACGCGGGCAACGCCTTCGTCATCATTCGCGGCATCACCCAGAACCGCAACTCCGAGCCGAGCGTCGCGGTGATCGTCGACGGCGTGCAGCAGGTGAACCCGGCGCAGTTCAACCAGGACCTGTTCGACATCGCCCAGATCGAAGTCCTGAAGGGCCCGCAGGGCGGCCTCTACGGACGCAACGCGATCGGCGGGGCGATCATCATCACCACCAAGCAGCCGACCGACGAATTCTCGGGCAATGTCACCGCCGGGATCGACAACGGCTTCGGCTATTACCTGCGCGGCGGCGTCAGCGGGCCGCTGGCGGAGAACGTCAAGTTCCGCATCGCCGGATCGTGGTACGACACCGACGGCTTCATCAACAACGCCTTCCTCAATGAAAAGGCCGATCCGGTCGAGGATTTCTCGCTGCGCGGCAACCTCCTGATCGAGGCGACCGACAAGCTGACCTTCGATCTGCGCGCCAGCGTCAACCAGCTGCGCACCCAGGGGCTCTATTACAACATCGTGGGTGACGTGAACACGATCGCCCCGGTGCTGGTCAACAACCCCGGCCAGAACGACCGCGACATCTACAACGTCGCGCTCAAGATCGAATATGCGGGCGACAACGCGGTGCTGACCTCGGTCTCGTCCTACGACACCCTGAAGGAAGTGCTGACCGGCGACGCCTTCGACTTCAAGCCGATCCCGGACAGCTTCTTCTTCAACCTGTTCGAGACGATCTTCGGCCCCGGCAACGGCTTCGACCTCAACCAGAGCCAGTACCTCAACGTCAAGGCGTTCAGCCAGGAAGTCCGCCTCGCCTCGCCCGAGGATGGCCGCGCCTTCAACTGGATGGTCGGCGGCTACCTGATCGACACCACCCGCTTCATCTCGACCGGCAACATGATCGACACCGGGCAGGGCGTCTTCCCGGTGTTCCGCTCGCCCTCGACCAATCCGCTGAACCCGCAATTCTCCTATCTGGCCGACGGGCAGGAGAACTTCGCCTGGGCGCTGTTCGCCAATGCGGGTTACGAATTCTCGCCGGAGTTCCGGGTCGACGCGTCCTTGCGCTATGACCATGACCGCCGCCGCCAGACCACGCTGACGCCGCAGGCTTTCCTGCCCAACGTGCCCGGCGTGCCGCAGGCGCAGAGCGGCGAGGTGCGCACGGTCTCTTTCGACGACTGGCAGCCCAAGATCACGCTGACCTACGAACCGAGCCCCGATCTCACGATCTACGGCGGCTATTCACGCGGCTTCCGTTCGGGCGGCTTCAACCAGACCGGCGTCGGCGCGGAATCGGTCAATGCCGGGATCGTCGGCGTGGGCGACATCTTCCAGGCCGAAACCGCCGACACCTTCGAGATCGGCGCCAAGGCGCAGGTCGGCCCGGTGCGCCTCGGCGCGGCGGCCTACACCACCAAGTCGGAGAACTCCTACTTCTTCGTCTTCCTCGCCCAGTCCTCGACCCAGAACCTCGGCAACATCCCCGAGACCCGGATCAACGGCTTCGAGCTAGAGGCGACCGCGGAAGTTCTCCCCAATCTCGATATCAACGCCGCGCTCGGCTACACCGACAGCGAGATCAAGGCCTTCCCCGACGCGACCGTGGTCGGCAACGAGGCGCCGCAGATCTCGCGCTACACGCTGAACCTGGGCGCGCAATATGCCGGGCCGATTTCGGACAGCGTCGACGGCCTGCTCCGCGTCGACTATCGCCGCACGGGGCGGACCTGGTGGGAGCCGTTCAACACCACCTCGCGCGATCCGGTCGACATCGTCGATGCCCGCGCCGGGTTCACGCTGGCGAATGGCGTGTCGGTCACGGCCTTCGCGCAGAACCTGTTCGACGAGATCTACAACGCCGAATTCTCCCCCGGCGGCTTCGTCTTCCGTGCCCGCCCGCGGCGCTACGGGATCGAAGTGGGCTACAAGTTCTAAGGAAGCGAAACGATGACCAAGGTGCTGGTGCTCTACTATTCGAGCTATGGCCATATCGAGGCGATGGCCGCTGCCGTGGCCGAAGGGGCGGCGAGCGTCCCCGGCACCGAAGTCAGCGTCAAGCGTGTTCCCGAACTGGTGCCGGAGGCGGTGGCGGCGGCTTCGGGAATGAAGACCGACCAGAGCGCTCCGATTGCGACCCCGGACGAGCTGGCCGGTTACGACGCCATCATCTTCGGCACCCCCACCCGCTTCGGCAACATGGCGGCGCAGATGAGGAACTTCCTCGATCAGACCGGCGGGCTGTGGTTCACCAAGGCGCTGGTGGGGAAGGTGGGCAGCGTGTTCGTCTCCACCGCCAGCCAGCACGGCGGGCAGGAGACCACCATCACCTCGTTCCACACCACGCTGTTGCACCACGGCATGGTGATCGTCGGCCTGCCCTACACCTTCGAAGGCAATGCCGAGATGGGCGAGATCAGCGGCGGCACGCCCTATGGCGCGAGCACCTTGGCGGGGAACGACGGCAGCCGCATGCCGTCCGAAAACGAGCTTGCCGGTGCCCGCTTCCAAGGGGCACATGTCGCCGCAATCGCCGCGAAGCTCGCGGCCTGATTCAGACAGGGAGAGAGCACGATGACGCAGAAGATCCTCGCCAACCGCCTGCACCACACCGCCTACGTCACCAAGGACCTCGAAGCGACCCGAGCCTTCTACGAAGACGTGCTCGGCTTCCCGCTGATGGCGACCTATTGCGAGAAGGACGAGCTGTTCGGCAAGGAGCGCACCTATTGCCACGTGTTCTTCGAGCTGGCCGACGGCTCGGCGCTCGCCTTCTTCCAGTTTGCCGATCCCGAGGATCAGGCCGAGTTCGGTCCGGATATCCCCTCGAGCCCATTCATCCACATCGCGCTGCACGTCGATGCCGAAGGCCAGGCCGCGCTCGCCAAGCGGATCGCCGCTGCCGGGATCGTCGAGCCGCAGACCTATGTGCTCGAGCATGGCTATTGCCGCTCGCTCTATGTCACCGATCCCAACGGCATGATCCTCGAATTCACCCATGACGACGAGCGCGCCGCGCCGCTCGATGCCGAGCGCCGCGCCAATGCGCATGCCGAACTGAAGCGCTGGCTGGCGGGCGATCACCACAACAACAACCCGTTCCGCGCCGCCGAAGCGGCGTGAGGCACGCAGGGGACGCAGCCGCATATGCTTGCCGCGCGCGTCCCCTCTCCGGCTGACATGTGGCAGGGCGAGGTCGCCGTTGAGGGCGGCACCCTGCCCATCTGCATGGCAGGCGAGGGCACCCCGCTGATCCTCCTCCACGGCTGGACGCTCGATCACCGCATGTGGGCCCCGCAGGCGGCGGGACGTCTGGCGCGCGAGCACTTCCTCGTCATGCCCGACCGCCGCGGCTGCGGGCGCGCGAGCGCGCCGCCCGATCTGGCGCGCGAGGCGGAGGACGTGATCGCCATCGCCGACTTCCTAGGGTTCGACCGGTTCGCGCTTCTCGGCCTGTCGCGCGGGGCGGTCGTGGCGCTCGATGTGGCGCGGCGTTACGGATCGCGGCTTACCGCGCTGGTGGTCTCGGGCGCGCCGCTCCCCGCGCTGGTGCCGCGCGCGGAGGTGATCGACCTTGATCGCTACCGCGCGCTCGTGCGGGGCGGAGACATAGCGGGCTTTCGCGAGGAATGGGCGCACCATCCGCTGATGCGCACCCACAGCCCCGAGGCCGCCGCGCTCGCCGCTTCGATGCTCGCCAACTACGACGGGCGCGACCTGCTGCTGGGGCAGGGCGAGGCGCCGGGCCTGCCGCGCGAGGCCCTGTCGATGCTCCCCATGCCGGTGCTGAGCATGACCGGCGCGCACGACACCCCCTGGCGGCGCGCCTGTGCGCGCGCGCTCGGTGCTGTCGCACCTCGCGCGCGGGCGATCGAGATCCCGCAAGCGGGCCACCTCGCCAATGCCGACAACCCGGCGGCCTTTGACGCTGCCGTCGCCGCCTTCCTCAATCCAAAGGCCCTTACATGACCGAAAAGCGCTTCCTCACCACGCACGTCGGCAGCCTCCCGCGCCCCGAGGCGCTGCTCGACCTCGTCTTCGCGCGCGAGGGGGGCGAGCACGTCTCCGAGGAAGCCTTCGACGCGGCGGTCGAGGACGCCACCGCCTATGTCATCCGTCGCCAGATCGAGGCGGGCGTCTCCATCGTCAACGACGGCGAGCAGTCCAAGCCCTCCTACGCCACCTACATCAAGCACCGCCTGTCGGGCTTTGGCGGCGAGGCGGGGCAGTACGAATTCGCCGACCTCGAGGCCTTCCCCGGCGCCAAGGCGCAGGTGTTCGGCAACAAGGGCCGCGCCAAGCGCTCCGCCCCCGCCTGCACCGCGCCGATCGAAGTGATCGACATGGAAGCCCCCCGGATCGACGCCGAGCGGCTCGTCCGGCTCGCGGGTGGCCACGCCACCTTCATGTCCGCCGCCAGCCCCGGCGTCACCGCGCTGTTCTTCCCCAACCAGTACTATGCCACCGACGAGGAATATGTCTTCGCCCTCGCCGAAGGGCTGCGCCACGAATACGAGACCATCGCGGCCGCCGGGATCACGCTGCAAGTCGATTGCCCCGACCTCGCGATGGGCCGCCACGTGCAGTTCACCCACCTCTCCACCGAGGAGTTCCGCAAGCGCATCGGCATGAACATCGCCGCATTGAACCACGCGGTGCAGAACATCCCTGCCGAACAGCTGCGCATGCATCTGTGCTGGGGCAATTATCCTGGCCCGCACCACTGCGACGTCGCCTTGGACGAGATCGCCGATATCGTCTGGAGCGCCAAGCCGCAGACCGTGCTGCTCGAAGGCGCCAACCCGCGCCACGCGCACGAATTCGCCTTCTTCGAGAAGCACCCCCTGCCCGAGGGCAAGATCCTGTGTCCCGGCATGGTCGAGCCGCAATCGCCCTATATCGAGCACCCCGAACTCATCGCCCAGCGCATCGGCCGCTATGCCGATCTGCTGGGGGCGGACCGCGTGATGCTCGGCGTCGATTGCGGCTTCTCGGTCCACGCGGGCAGCAATGCGCTCGACCCCGAGATCGTCTGGGCCAAGCTCGCCGCGCTGTCGGAAGGCGCCGCCATCGCCAGCGACCGGTATTTCTGACAAGCCGCCGCTTGCCGCAGGCGGCAGGGCGAGGCAAACGGGGGCCATGAACGGCCACTCGCATCCTGCCCCTCCCGCGCTCGCGGCGCAGGCGCTGGTCGTCGAGAACGGCAAGGTCGCCCCGATCGATCCCCACGCGGTCGCCAGCTACGACGGCGAGGGCTTTGTCTGGCTCCACGCCGACGGCATGGGCGAGCTCGATGCGATGGCGCTGCCCGGCTATGTCCCGCAGATGGCGGCCAATGCGCTGGTCGCGCACGAGACCCGCCCCCGCTGCGACGAGATCGACGATGCGGTGCTGATCAACCTGCGCGGCACCGCCAAGGAGGCATCGCACGGCAGCGACGGCCTCGTCTCGATCCGCGTCTGGGTGGAGGAGCGGCGCGTCACCTCGGTCAGCCGCTACCCGCTCGCCGCACTCGCCAAGGTCGAGGCGCTGATGCAGGCCGGCAAGATCACCGACGGCGGCGATTTCGTCTCGCTGCTCGCGCAGGCGATCAGCAAGGAGCTCGACCCGCAGGTCGCCGACCTCGGCGACAGCCTCGACGATTGCGAGGGGATGCTCGACGGCGACATCTATGCCCTGCGCCGCATGATCGCCCGCATCCGCAGCCAGGCGATCGTGCTCCGCCGCTTCGTCGCCCCTGACCGCGATGCGCTCGCCGCAATGGCGCAGCTCGAATTCGACTGGATCAGCAAGGACGACCGCCTGCACCTGCGCGAGGCGGCGGACCGCTTCGCCCGCATGGCCGAGGAACTGGAAGCCGTGCGCGAGCGCGCGGCGCTGCTCCACGAACAGCTCACCGACCTGCGCGCCGAGATGATCGACCAGCGCAGTCTGGCGATCGCCGTCACGGCCTTCATCTTCCTGCCGCTGACCTTCGTCACCGGCCTGCTCGGCATGAACGTCGAGGGCATCCCCGGCGCGAAGGAGCCCTGGGCCTTCTGGGGCGTGGTCGCCTTCTGCGTGGTGATCGGCGCGGGCGTGATGGGGTGGTTCGCGTGGAAGCAGTGGCTCGACGACTGACCCGCCCGCCTATTTGAGGATCAGGGGGGCGAGCACCGGGGCCATCAGCATCTCGAATTCGAGATTGGTGGCCGAAACGATATTCTCGATGATGCGGCCGTCCCTGAGCCGCGCGACGTGCGTCTCGTCGAACAGGATCACGCGGCCCGTCGGCTCGATCCCGAAATAGCTGCCGGAGTGGCGCTGGCGCGAATGGAAGCGGGTGACGACCCGGTCGCCGGCGGCGAACTGGTCGATGATCTCGACCGGGCTTTCGGCCGGAAAGGCGGCGACGAAGCCGGTGATGGTGGCCTTGTATTCCTCCGCCCCGTCGATCGGCCCGGTGGGCTTGAGACCGGTTATGCCCTGCACGTCGGGCGCCAGAGTCGCGTCGGCCGCAGCCAGATCGGCGGTGCCGAGGAAGTCGATGATGAAGTGGGTGACGACGGCGAGATTGGCGGTCTCGGTGGACGTTTCGGGCATCGGGGGGCTCCTTGCTTGTGCCCCGCCGGTAGGGTGCGGAGGGGTAACACGCCAAGCTAGCGCGCGATTATGACCGCTATGCGTCGGCACCATGGGCAGCGGGACGGGCATGAGAGCGGCAATCGGATATTGACCGCCCGCCCGGAATCGTGGCAAGCGCCCCGCGGCCCGAGCGGGTGTAGCTCAATGGTAGAGCAGAAGCTTCCCAAGCTTACGACGAGGGTTCGATTCCCTTCACCCGCTCCACAAGACTGACTGATCGCTAGCACAATGTGGCGGCGACAATCGGCTTCTCTTCATTGCAGGGTGCCGATCGCCTGGCAAAGGCCGTGATCGGGTTGCAGAGCCCCAGCGACATCTGGCGAGCCAGCGTCTTCGTGAACGACCCGTTCCATCAGACAAGGTGCTGTTCGAGAAACGCGAGTGCCGCTGGCGAGGCGGTCCATGTGGCGGCGAACATCCCGCCCGCGCCGAACAGGGCCCCCGCGATTCCCGCTGCGCCATGGGCCTGCCACAGGGCCGCAAGCAAGGCAGCCTGCGGATCGTCGACCGGTCGGGTCTGGCCCCGCACATGGCGGCACCACGCCGCGAGCGCTTCGAGCGTTGCCGGGCACATCCGCCCGGCGCTCTGGTTGATCGCCAGCGGCTCCAGCCAGCGCTGCGGGATCTTCTGCGACCCGTCCATCGCGATCTGCATCAGCCGGTGATCGAGCGCGCTGTTGGCGAAGCGTTCGAGCAGCTGGTCCGCATAGGCCGCGGCATCGATCCCGCCTGCCGGGTCCAGAGTAGCCGCAGCCTCCACCCGCATGATCCGCTCGGCGAGGGGCCGGATCACCGGATCGGCCACGGCCTGATGCACGAAGTCATGCCCGCGCTCGAGCCCGAAATAGGCGAGCGCCGAATGCGTGCCGTTGAGCATCCGCAGCTTGGCAGACTCATGTGCGCGCACATCGGCGACGAACGTCGCGCCCGCCGCTTCCCAGCGCGGGCGCGGGCCGGCGAAGGAGTCCTCGATCACCCACTGGGTGAAGGCCTCGGTCAGGATTGCGCCCTCGTCCGCCATGCCAATCTGGTCGGCAACCCAGCTGCGGTCGGCATCGGTCATGGCGGGCACGATGCGGTCGATCATGGTCGACGGGCAGCGGCACTTCTGCGCGAACCAGCCTGCGAGGGCCGGGTCGGTGCGCTCCAGATAGGCGGTCATAAGCGCGGCGAACTGGCGGCCGTTGTCGGCAAGGTTGTCGCACGAAAGCAGGGTGAGGCCCGGCAGCCCCGCCGCGCGCCGCCGCGCGAGGCCCGCGGCCAGAAAGCCGTAGATCGTGCGCGGCGCGCTCTCGCCAGTGAGGTCAGCCGCCAGGGCAGGGTTGGCAAGGTCGAGCGTCCCATCGGGGCTGCGGACATAGCCCTTCTCGGTCACGGTGAAGCTGACGATGCGGGTGTCGGGATGGGCGAGGGCGGCGATCACGCCTTCGGGGTCTTCGGGCGCGACGATCACGCGCGCGACCGCCCCGATCAGCCGGGTGCGCGCTGCATCGCCCGAGCGTTCGGTGAGGGTGTAGAGCCCGTCTTGCGGGTTCAGCTGCGCCGCCACATCGCCCGATCGCAGCGAGACGCCGATAATCCGCCAGTCGCGGTCGCCCGCCGCCATCGCCGCGTCGGTATAGGCAGCCTGATGGGCGCGGGTGAAAGCGCCGATGCCGAAATGGACGATCCCCGCCCGCTGCGCCTGCCAGTCGTAGTCCGGGCGCGCGACGTGGTCCGCCAGCGCGCCATGCGTTGCCTGCGACAGCCTCACAGCCGGTAGGCCGCCTTGGCGAGGTTGTAGGTGAGGTCCTGCGCCAGCTCGGCCGCCTCCCATTCCTCCATCCGGTGCTCGGCGACCAGCTGCGCGAGGAAGCCGCAGTCGATCCGCCGCGCGACATCGTGGCGCGCCGGGATCGAGAGGAAGGCGCGGGTGTCGTCGTTGAAACCGACGGTGTTGTAGAAGCCCGCAGTCTCGGTCGTCGCGTGGCGGAAGCGGCGCATGCCTTCGGGACTGTCGTGGAACCACCACGCCGGGCCGAGCTTCAATGCGGGATAATGCCCGGCGAGCGGGGCGAGCTCGCGGGCATAGACGCTCTCGTCCAGCGTGAAGACGATGATCGTCAGCGCGGGGTTGTTGCCGTGCTTCGCCAGCAGCGGGCGCAGGGCGTGGACGTAGTCGGTGCGGCTCGGCATGTCGGCGCCCTTGTCGCGCCCGAAGCGCGCGAAGATCGCGGGGTTGTGGTTGCGGAACGCGCCCGGGTGGATCTGCATGACGAGGCCGTCCTCGGCGCTCATCCCTGCCATCTCGGTGAGCATCTGGGCACGGAACAACTCGGTATCCGCAGGCGAGACATCGGGGCGGATGACCCGCGCGAACAGCGCCTCGGCCTCGTGCGGGGCGAGGTCGGCGGTGAGCGCGGTGGGGTGGCCGTGATCGGTCGAGGTCGCGCCGTGGGCGGCGAAGAAGGCGCGGCGCTGGCGGTGCGCGGCGAGGTAGCCGGCCCAGCTGTAGGTGTCCTCCCCCGTCAGCGCGGCAAAGGCGGCGAGGTTGTCGCGAAAACCTTCGTATTCGGGGTCGATCACCGCATCGGGGCGATAGGCGGTCAGCACGCGTCCCTGCCAGCCCGAGGCGGCGATCGCCTGATGGTGCTCCAGCGTGTCGAGCGGGCTTTCGGTGGTGGTGAGCACCTCGATCCCGTAGCGCTCGAACAGCGCACGGGGCCGGAAGGCGGGGGTGGCGAGCGCGGCGGTGATGTGGTCGTAGTAATGATCGGCTGTGTCGGCGCACAGCTGCACCTCCAGCCCGAAAGCCTCGGCGAACACCCAGTCGAGCCACATGCGCGAGGGCGTTCCCCTGAACAGGTGGTAGTGGGAGGCAAGGATGCGCCACGCCGCGCGCGGGTCGACCTCGGGGGCGCTCGCGCCGTCCTGCGGCACGATCCCCAGCGCCTCGAGCGCGATGCCCTGGCTGTAGAGCATCCGGAACACGTAGTGATCGGGCTGGAGCAGCAGCGCGGTGGCGTTCTCGAAGGGGGCGTCGGTGGCGAACCAGGCCGGGTCGGTGTGCCCGTGGGGGCTGATGATCGGCAATTCGCGCACGCTCTCGTAGAGCCGCCGCGCGATGTCGCGGGTCGCCGGGCCGACCGGCAGCAAGCGGTCCGGGTGGAGGGTGAGGGCACGAGTCATCATCGGCTCCGGAATTGATTCGCGCGGCTTCTTTGCCACGCACGCACCGGCGATGACACCGGTTTCTGTATTGGCATCGCCCGCGCATCGGCTATCACCGCCCGGCGTCGGGACAGCAGGGAGATACGCCGGTGAAGATCGAAGCGGCCAAAGTTATCGTGACCTGTCCGGGGCGCAATTTCGTGACGCTCAAGATCGTGACCGACCAGGGCATCTACGGGATCGGCGATGCGACGCTCAACGGGCGGGAGCTTTCGGTCGTCTCCTATCTGGAGGACCATGTGATCCCCTGCGTGATCGGCATGGACCCGCGCCGGATCGAGGATATCTGGCAATACCTCTACAAGGGCGCCTACTGGCGGCGCGGGCCGGTGACGATGCGGGCGATCGCGGCGGTCGACATGGCGCTGTGGGACATCAAGGCCAAGATGGCCGGGATGCCGCTCTACCAGCTGCTCGGCGGGCGCAGCCGCGACGGGGTGATGGTCTATGGCCACGCCAATGGCGGCGACATCGTCGCGACGGTCGAGGCGGTCGGCCACTATATCGACATGGGCTACAAGGCGATCCGCGCCCAGACCGGGGTGCCCGGGATCAAGGACGCCTACGGGGTCGGGCGCGGCACGTTTTCCTACGAACCGGCCGACGCCAGCCTGCCGTCGGAGACCGGGTGGGACACGAGGAAGGCTCTCAATTACGTGCCCAAGCTGTTCGAGGAACTGCGCAAGACCTACGGTTTCGATCACCATCTGCTGCGTGACGGCCACCACCGCTACACCCCGCAGGAGGCGGCGAACCTCGGCAAGATGCTCGAACCCTACCAGCTGTTCTGGCTGGAGGATGTGACTCCGGCGGAGAACCAGGAAGCGTTCAAACTGGTGCGCCAGCACACCGTCACCCCGCTGGCGGTGGGCGAGATCTTCAACACCATCTGGGATGCCAAGGACCTGATCCAGAACCAGCTGATCGACTACATCCGCTGCACCGTGGTGGGAGCAGGGGGGATCACGCACCTGCGCCGCATCGCCGATCTCGCCAGCCTCTACCAGGTGCGCACCGGCTGCCACGGGGCGACCGACCTGTCGCCGGTGACGATGGGCTGCGCGCTCCACTTCGACACCTGGGTGCCCAATTTCGGCATTCAGGAATACATGCGTCACACCGAGGAGACTGACGCGGTCTTCCCCCACGACTACCGCTTCGAGGCGGGGCTCATGTATTGCGGCGAGACCCCCGGCCACGGCGTCGACATCGACGAGGCGCTGGCGGCGAAGTATCCCTACAAGCCCGCCTACCTGCCGGTCGCCCGGCTCGAGGACGGGACGATGTGGAGCTGGTAGGCCCCTTGCGGATCGTCCGGGTCGGATGGAGCTTTGATCCCGCCCGGTCGGCGCACGCGGGGACCCTTGTGGATAATGCCGTAGCGGCACGAGAAAGCTTGCACTTTGCTCCCGCAGCTTGGATGGGAGGCAGACTGCAAACCGGAATTACACCACCTTGAACATCCAATCGACGATCGAGCGGCGGCCTGCCGGTGCACAGGCAGCCGCGCCCGGACCCCGCCAGCTTGCCTCCCAGCTCAGGCCCTTCATGAAAGCGCAGGCCGCGCGCAGCGTCTGGGAGCTGGCCGTCACGCTCGTCCCGTTCTTCGGGGTGCTGGTGGCGACGCTGTGGACGGTGAGTGCGGGCTACTGGATCGCGCTCGCGCTGGTGCCGGTCGCGGGGCTGCTCTTGCTGCGGACCTTCATCATCCAGCACGATTGTGGCCACGGTGCCTTCCTCAACAAGCGCACCAGCAACGACCGGCTCGGCCGGGCGCTCGGCATCCTGACCTTCACGCCCTATGATTGCTGGCGCCGCGCGCACACGCTGCATCATGGCTCGACCGGCAATCTCGATGCGCGCGGGTTCGGGGATGTCGACACGCTGACGGTGCGCGAGTTCCGTGCGCGCGGCTGGTTCGGGCGCCTGCTCTACCGCGCCTACCGCCACCCGGTGGTGATGCTCGGCGTGGGGCCCGCCTACCTGTTCCTGCTGCGCCACCGCCTCCCGATCGGGCTGATGAAGGAGGGCGCGCAATACTGGGTCAGCGCGCTCGCCACCAATCTCGCGACCGCCGGTTTCCTCGCCGCGCTGATGGCCTTCTTCGGGATCGGCACCACCTTGCTGGTGGTGATCCCGACCGTGCTGGTCGCGGCGACGGCGGGCGTCTGGCTGTTCTACGTGCAGCACCAGTTCGAAGCGGCCCACTGGGACCGGCGCAAGGACTGGGAGTTCCACGAGGCGGCGCTGCGCGGCAGCTCGCACCTCGATCTGCCGCAGCCGCTGCGCTGGTTCACCGGCAATATCGGCATCCACCACGTGCATCACCTCGCCAGTCGCATCCCCTTCTACCGCCTGCCGAGCGTGCTCAAGGCCTTCCCACAGCTGCGCGAGATCAACCGCATGACCATGCCGCAGACCTTCCGTCCGCTGGTGCTGGCGCTGTGGGACGAGGATCAGCGCCGCCTCGTCTCCTTCCGCGAGGCTGCGCGGGCGCGGCGGTAACGACCTGCGGGGATTTCCTTTGGGGTGCGCGCGATAGGGTGATAGGGGCGCGCCCATGCTCACCATCGACAACATCACCGTCCGGCTTGGCGGCCGGGCCATCCTCGAGCGCGCCAGCGCCACCATTCCGGTGGGCGCGCGCGTCGGGTTGATCGGCCGCAACGGTGCGGGCAAGTCGACGCTGATGAAGGCGCTGATCGGCGAGATCGAGCCCGACGACGGCGAGATATCCAAGCCCGCCCGCGCGCGGATCGGCTACATCGCGCAGGAAGCCCCGCACGGCAACATGACCCCCGAGGAGGTTGTGCTCGCCTCGGCCACCGAGCGCGCCGCGCTGCTGGCCGAGCTCGAGACTTGCACCGACATGGACCGCATGGGCGACGTTCACGAACGCCTGCTCGCGATCGACGCCTATTCCGCCCCGGCGCGCGCGGCGAAGATCCTCAACGGCCTCGGCTTCGACGAGGAGATGCAGCAGCGCCCGGTCGACAGCTTCTCGGGCGGGTGGAAGATGCGCATTGCCCTGGGCGCGCTGCTGTTCTCCGAGCCCGACATCCTGCTGCTCGACGAGCCATCGAACCACCTCGACCTCGAAGCGACGCTGTGGCTGGAGAACTTCCTCAAGTCCTATCCCGCCACGCTGGTGGTGATCAGCCACGAGCGCGACCTGCTCAACAAGGTGGTCGACCACATCCTGCACCTGCAAGGCGGGCAGCTGACGCTCTATCCCGGCGGCTATGACGCCTTCGAGAAGCAGCGGGCCGAGCGCGCCGCGCAGCTTGCCGCCGCCAAGGCCTCGCAGGAGGCCCAGGCCGCGAGGCTCAGGGATTACGTCGCCCGCAACTCCGCGCGCGCCTCGACCGCCAAGCAGGCGCAGTCGCGCGCCAAGATGCTCGCCAAGATGCAGCCCATCGCGGCGCTGATGGAAGACCCGAGCCTGAGCTTCGATTTCCCCGATCCGGCCGAGATGAAATCGCCGATGATCACGCTGGAAGCGGCGGCGGTAGGCTATGGCGAAGCGCCGCCGATCCTCAAGCGGCTCAATTTCCGGATCGAGGCCGACGACCGCATCGCCCTGCTGGGCCGCAACGGCAACGGCAAGACCACGCTCGCGCGGCTGCTGGCGGCGCAGCTTGCGCCTGCCGAGGGCGCAGTCAATGCGCCGGGCAAGCTGAAGGTCGGCTACTTCACCCAGTATCAGGTCGAGGAGCTGGCGGGCGAGGATAGCCCGCTCGATCTGATGAACCGCGCGATGGAGGGCCAGTCCCCTGCCGCGGTGCGCGCGCAGCTGGGGCGGTTCGGCTTCTCCGGCCCGCGCGCGACCCAGCGGGTCGACAAGCTTTCGGGCGGCGAGCGCGCGCGCCTCGCGCTGGCGCTGATCACCCGCGATGCGCCGCATCTGTTGATCCTCGACGAGCCGACCAACCACCTCGATGTCGACGCGCGCGAGGCGCTGGTGCAGGCCTTGAACGACTATTCGGGCGCGGTGATCCTCATCAGCCATGACCGCCACATGGTCGAACTGACCGCGGACAGGCTGTTCCTCGTCGATGGCGGGACGGCGCGCGAATATGACGGCAGCATGGATGACTACATCGACTTCATCCTTGGCCGGAAACCGAAGGGCGAGGGGGTGAAGGGCGCCCCCACGAAACCCGCCGCCCCCAAGGCGATGGCCGAGACGCGCTACGCCCGCTCGCAGCTCGAAAAGGCGGAAAAGGCGCTGGCCCGCGCCGCATCCGAAGTGGAGCGCCTCGACGCGCAGATCGTCGCCGCGAGCAGCGGCGGGCAGGGCGGCGCGGCGCTGCAAGACCTGCTGACCGCGCGGGCCAAGGCGGGCGATGCGCTCGCCGCGGCGGAAGAGGCGTGGCTCGCCGCGGGCGACCTGCTGGAAGCCGCCGCGGCAGCCTGAGCGGGCGCGGGGCCATTCCTGCTTGACGATACCAACCTTGAGGAGGATGCTGCACCTCTGTCAGGGCCGATTGACACAATCGGGAGTCGGCCTGAAGCGGACAGTTCGGCGCGGGGCCACAAGGCCTGCCGGAGGCAAGATTTGAGGCGGATGGGGATCGTCTGCCGGACTGCTTGGTGCGTGGCACAGCCGCGTCTCGATCTTCCGCATATCCTCGTCCCCCGGATGGGAGAGGGAAATGCTGGTTCAGGAAACGCGGGAGCCGCAAGGCGAGGGCGAGAGCGAGTGGGTCGCCTGCCTCACCTACAAGAGCATCGCCACCGCCACACCCCGCGCGCAGGACATCGACGCGCTGGCCGAGAGGGCGCGGGCGCGCAACCGCAGCCTCGATGTGACCGGGATGCTGCTGTTCGAGAACGGCAGCTTCCTCCAGACCCTCGAAGGCCCGCCGGGGGCGGTGGCGCAGCTGTGGTCCTCGATCCAGCGCGACCAGCGCCACGAGCATATCGAGGTGCTGAGCGAGCATATGGCCGCAAGCCGGCTGTTTTCGGACTGGGACCTGCTGCTCGAAGGGCGCTTCGGCGATGCTTCCGCCACGAGGGCAAGGCCCGCCGCCGCGCCGCCTGCCGTGGCCGAGCATGTGGCGCGCCTGGTCGAACTGGCGCTCAATGCCGATGATCTGGCGCTCAACACCATGATGGCGGGCTTTGCCGAGCAGGGGTGGACGAGCGATGCGATCCTCACCCTGCTGATCGAACCCGCGGCCCGCGCGCTCGGGGATGCGTGGCTCGACGATCAGTGCAGCGAGCTCGATCTGACCATCGCTCTCAGCATGTTGCAGCTGGCGGGGCACGCGGTGCGCTACATCCCCTCGGCGCAGTCGATCCGCAACAGCCGCTACCGCGTGCTGCTGGCGACCGCGCCGGGCGAGAAGCACATGCTCGGCACCACGCTGCTCGCCGACCAGTTCCTTGCGGGCGGGTGGCAGGTCGAGATGGCCTTCCCCGAAAGCGAGGAGGCGCTCACCAACCAGCTGAACGCGCAGCACCCCGATGCGGTCGATATCGGGCTGTCGGATGCAATGCCGCGCCAGCACGCGCTCGACCAGTTGCGCAGCACGATCGCGCACAGCCGCCAGATCGTCTCCGAGTATCCGACGGTGGTCTCGGTCGGCGGCAGGCTGTTTGCCGAGGCGGCGGCGAGCGCGCTGTCGGTGGGGGCCGATCATGCGCGCAAGAGCCTTGCCGGAATCAGCGTGCGCCTCGCCGAACTGGTGCGCCAGAGCCGCAAGGGGTGAGTCGCGCGGGCGAATTAACTTGAAATTTTAGAATAATGGTCTAAATCAAAATTGCTTCACGTCGCTTGCGACGGAATTTGATCGGCGCCCTTTGCGGCGTTCTTGCGCCCGGCGGAAAAGTCCGGGCAGCGATGAAACCGCGACCTGCGGCCACATTTTCCCTTTCATGCAGCATGGCCTCGCACCGGGATTGGCCCGGCTGCGACACTCATTCTATTTTGCGAAAGACTTCATGAATTTCATCACGACCGGCGCCTTCTTCGACCGCGCCAAGGCGATCCGCCCTGCCACGCCGCAGGCACGCCGCCACGATACGCCGCAACAACCCTACGCCTTCCTGACCGCCAGCGATCTGCGCTTCATGGTCGCGGCGATGGTCGATTGATGCGGGCACAGCACGAACACGCGGGACATCGTCCCCCAGCAGGGAGTCCGGACATGGACATCAACCACGAATACGCCGCGCACCAATCCGCGCTGATGCGGGCGAGCAGCGCCGGGTCGGCCGAGCAGCGGCGCGACCAGCTGGCCAAGGCCTCGCGCATTGCCGGGCGGATCGGCGCGTTCCAGCGCGAGCTGGGCGCGGCGGCCGCCTGCGCTTGGAACGCGGCGCACCTCGCCGCACCCGCCCGATAGACCGACCGATTGTCAGGAGACTTCACGATGAACGGATACAATGCCCCCAGCTTCCAGGATCGCGCCGCCGCCTCGCAGCGCGCCAAGCAGAAGGCGCTGGCGGCGCTGAAGGCCGCGCCCCGTCCGGATGCCGCCGACCTCGCCGAACGTGCGGCCCGCGCCGCCGAACGCGACGAGCGCGCCGCCGCCAAGGCCGCCGCCGCGCGTCAGGCGCGCGAGGACAAGCAGCGGCTCGCTGACGAGCAGAAAGCGGCTGCCAAGGCCGAGACGCTCAAGGCCGAACAGCCCGCCAGAACCGAAGCCGAACTGAAAGCGGCGCGCGACGCGCGCTACGCCGCGCGCAAGGCCCGCAAGTAGACACCTCCAAGGCTTGCCGCGGGCACGTCTGGCGGCTTGTCCGGCGCGGCGCGATTTGGTAACCGGTGTCATGGACGCCGCCCATATCAGCCCCCGCGCGATCCGCTGCCATCGGGCGGACGGCGTGGGCATCGCGCTCGCCGAGCTTGTGGCCGGAGAGGTGATTGTGCTGGGTGAGGCCCGGGTGGCCTTGCGCGATGCCATCCCGCGAGGCCACAAGTTCGCCCTGCACCCCCACGCGCCTGGCGATGTGGTGCGCCGCTATGGCGAGGCGATCGGCCGCGCGACGGCGGCGATTGCGCCGGGGAATCATGTCCACACCCACAACCTCGCCACCGCATTGTCGGGCGAGCGGCGCTATGTGGGCGGCGGCGCGCATGACGCCGGGCTCACGGCTGCCCCCCTGAGAACATGGCGCGGCTACCTTCGCGCCGACGGGCGCTATGCCACCCGTAACGAAATCTGGCTGCTGCCCACGGTCGGCTGCGTCGCGCCGCTTGCCGAAATCGCCGCGCGCGAGGCTGGCTTGCGCCATGCGGGGCGGATCGACGCCATCGCCGGCTTCGGCCACCCCCACGGCTGCTCGCAACTGGGCGATGACCTTGCCGGCACCCGCGCGGCACTGGCGGCGCTGTGCGACAATCCCAATGCGGGCGGGGTGGTGCTGATCGGGCTCGGGTGCGAGAGCAACCAGCTCGATGCCCTGATCGCCTGCGTCCCCGAAAGGAGCCGCGCCAAGCTGCGCGTGCTGCGCGCGCAAGATGCGGGCGACGAGCTGGCCGACGTGCTAGCGCTGGTCGACGATCTGGTCGACGATCTGGCACCCTTGCAGCGCGTGGAGGCCCCCGCTGCGGCGCTGACCGTGGGCCTCAAATGCGGGGGATCGGACGCCTTCTCGGGCGTCACCGCCAACCCGCTGCTCGGTCGCTTTTCCGAAAGGCTGGCCGCGAGCGGCGGGCGGGTGATCCTGACCGAGATCCCCGAGATTTTCGGGGCAGAGGACGCGCTCCTCGCCCGCGCGGTCTCTCCGCAAGTGTTTGAAGCGGCGGGCGCGCTCATCAACCGCTTCAAGCGGCATTATCTCGATCACGGCCTGCCGGTCTCCGAAAACCCCTCGCCCGGCAATATCGCTGGCGGGATTACCACGCTCGAGGAAAAGTCGATGGGGGCGGTGCAGAAGGCGGGCGCGGTGCCGCTGGTCGATGTGATCGACTATGGCGAGAGCGTCAGCCGCTCCGGCCTGACGCTGCTGGAAGCGCCGGGGAACGACGCGGTGTCCTCCACGGCGCTTGCGGCGGCGGGGGTGGGGTTGCTCGTCTTCACCACCGGGCGCGGCACGCCGCTCGGCTTCCCGGTGCCGACGGTGAAGGTCGCCTCCAATTCTGCCTTGGCCGAGGCCAAGCCGGGGTGGATCGATTTCGACGCGGGCGCGGCTCTGGGGGGTGATGCGGACGCCGTGCTCGAAGCCTTCTCCGACCGCCTGCTCGCCATCGCCAGCGGCGAGGCCACCGCCGCCGAACGCAGCGGCCAGCGCGTCATCTCGCTGTGGAAGCGGGGCGTGACGCTCTAGACTTCCTCGACCCGCGCGAGTGTCGGCGCAAGCAGGTGGATCATGCCGACCGCGAGGAAATAGACCACCGTGCAGGCCGCGAAGATGACTGTGTAATTGCCCCCCGTCGCATCGAGGATCGCGCCCACGCTCGCGGCCATGATCATGCCGCCCACGCCTCCCGCAAAGCCGCCGAGCCCGATCACCGATCCGACCGCGCGCTTGGGGAACATGTCGGGCGGGAGCGACAGCAGGTTCGAGGAGAACGACTGGTGCCCCGCCAGCGCCAGCCCGATCAGGCCGACCGCGAGCCACATGTTGTCGAGGCTCGTCACCGCCAGCAGCGGCAGCACGCAGGCGCCCGAGGCGAGCATCGTCACCTTGCGCGCGAAGCTGCACGAATGGCCCTTCTGCAGCAGACGCGAGGATAGCCAGCCCCCGGCGATGCTGCCGGCATCGGACAGCAGATACATGATGATCATCGGCAGCAGCACCAGCTTCAAGTCGACGCCGTAGGTGCTGTCGAAATATTTGGGCAGCCAGAACAGCATCAGGAACCAAACCGGATCGGTCAGGAACTTGGCGCTGGCATAGGCCCAGGTCGAACGGTGGCGCGCGATCCGGCCCCAGCCGAGCTGCGCGACGGCCTCGGGCGGGTCGTGCTCGATCCACGCGAGTTCCGCCTCGCTCACCCGCCCGCTTTCGCGAGGGGCACTGTAGAGCCACCACCACAGGCCGAGCAGAACCACGCCGAACAGGCCGGTGACGATGAAGGTCTCGCGCCAGCCGAGGCCGAGCACCCCCATGAACAGCGCCAGCGTGGGGGCGGTCAGGATCACGCCGATCGTGGTTGCGGAGTTGACCCAGCCGATGGCATAGGCGCGCTCCTTCTGCGGGAACCACTCGCTGCTCGAGCGGACCACGGCGGGGAAGTGCCCCGCCTCGCCCACGCCCAGCACCATGCGCGCGGCCATGAAGCCGGTGACCGCGCTGGCAAAGCCGTGCGCGACGTGGCCCAATGTCCAGACGGTGATGGCGATGGCATAGCCGATTTTCGGACCGAGCCGGTCGATCAGGGTGCCCATCAGCAGAAAGCCGCTGGCATAGGCGGCCTGGAAGGCGAGCACGATATTGCCGTAGTCGCTCTCCCTCCACCCGAGCTCGCGGCCGAGATCGGGGGCGAGCAGGCCGAGCATCGTGCGGTCGATGTAATTGACCGTGGTGGCGGCGAACAACAGCGCGACGATTGACCAGCGATAGCGCCCGGTCTTGGCCGGAATGGCGGCGGCGTCTGTCATGCTCGGGTCTCCCATACCGTCATTCGCGCGAAAGCACCCATCAGGCCAGCCCCTTTGCGCGCGCCCATGCGAGCCATGTCTCGGGCCAGGCGGCGACCGGCTTTCCGGCGGCGCGGCTGATGCCGAAGCCGTGGCCGCCCGCGGCGTAGAGGTGCGTGTCGACCGCGATCCCGCGCGCCTTCAGGCCATCGCGCATCGCCAGCGTGTTGCCGACGGGCACGACATCGTCGTCCTCGGCGTGGAGCAGGAAGCAAGGGGGCGCATCCGCCGGAACATTGCGGTCTGGCGAATGCGCCAGTTCCTGATCGGCGCGAGGAGCGGCACCGAGCAGGCGTTCGCGCGAGCCGGGGTGGGCGAGGGCCGCGTCCATCGCGATCACCGGATAGATTAGCGCTGCCGCGTCGGGGCGGGCGGAGAGGCGGTCGGCATCGTCATGCGGGGCATAGGTGGCCCGCGCAAAGCCCGTCGTGAGGCTCGCGGCGACATGGCTGCCGGCCGAGAAGCCCATGACGCTCACCCGCGCCGGGTCGATACCCTGCGCGGCGGCGTTGCGGCGGATCAGCCGCATTGCGCGCTGCGCGTCGGCGAGCGGGGTGTCGGGGCCGCTCACCCAGCCCTGATGCGGGAGGCGGTAGAACAGGACGAAGGCGTTGACGCCGCGTTCCGCCAGCCAGTGGCCCATCTCGAAGCCCTCCTTGTCGATCACGACATGGCGATAGCCGCCGCCCGGCGCGATCAGCACCGCCGCGCCATTCGGGTTCGCGGGACGGAACACTGCCATGCGCGGCGCGGCGACGGATTGCATGATCCGGTCGGGCCTTGCGGGATCGGCGGAGCGTTCGACGATCTGCTCGTCGGGCAGGGGCGCGGGCGCGCCGGGAGGCGTGCCGGGCCACAGGGTTATCCAATCGGAGGGCCCGGGCAGCGGATCGCCAGCCGGCCGGGCGAGCACGGGGCCTGCCGCTGCCAGCCCGAGGCCTGTGATGGCGGTGCGACGATCGATCAAGGGCCTATCCCGGCAAGCACGGCACATGACAAGCGGCGCGGGCACGGCCATCCCGGCCGCGCCCGCGCCGCGACACGGGTCACAGCGTGAACCGCACGCCGACCAGCACCGTGCGGCCGGTGCGGTTGAAGGTCACGGGCCGGTCACCCGCGCTGTCGACGAATTGCGGGCGGATCTCGTCGGTGAGGTTGATCCCCTCCAGCGTCACGCGGATGTTGTCGGTGATGGCATAGCTCATCGCAGCATCGACGTTGAAGGTCGAACGCGTGCCTTCGATGTCGTTGCCGTTCTGCCCCGGCACGCGGGTCAGGAAGTCGCTGCGATAGGCGCCCGAGATGCGCGCGCTGAACTTGCTGTCCTCGTAGTAGAGCGTGGTGTTGAACCCGGTCTTGGACAGGCCGGTCAGCTGGTCGCGCAAGGGCGCGGCGAGCGTGCCGTAATTCACCTCGGAATCGAGCAGCGTCAGGTTGCCGAGGAAGCCGAAGTTCTTGAGCACGCCGGGCAGGAAGGTGAAGGGCTGCTGGTACTGGAGCTCGATGCCCTTGAGGCTGCCGCCCTCGCCGTTGATGTTGCGGGTGACGATAAAGATGTCGTCGGGGCTCGAGGGCGAGCCGGCCAGCAGGCTCTCGGGCAGGCCGAGATCGCGGAACGGCACCGAGGCGGTCTCGCGCGTGACGAAGGTCTTGATGTCCTTGTAGAACACCGCGACCGACAGCAGCGCTTCGGGGGCGAAATACCACTCGATCCCGAAATCGACCGAATTGGCGCGGAACGGATCGAGCTGCGGGTTGCCGAAGCTCAGGGTGGTGTTGAACGGGTTGAAGGTGCCGCCCGGGGTCAGGCTCGCGAGCGTCGGGCGCGCCATCTGCCGCGCGACATTGGCGCGCAGCAAAAGCTTGTCGGTCGGCTCGAGCACCACCGAGAGCGAGGGCAGCCAGTCGTTGTAGGCATTGTCGACCGAGACCGTGGTGCCGCTCAGGATGCCGGTCGAACTGACCTCGGTGCGCACGTAGCGCACGCCTGCCACCGCGCGCAGGCCCCACGAGCCGAGCGTGGTGTCGAGCGAGCCCTGGAGGAAGCCGGCGTAGTCGTTCTCGGTCACCTCGTTGACGGCACCGTTCTGGAGGACCAGCGGGAAGTTGCCGGTGTAGAGCCCGACCTGTGCCGCGATCGCGTCGATATCGGGCACCACCCAGGTCCGGTCGTTGCCCGAAGCCCCGGGCGCACCCGAGGTCAAATTGGCAAGGCTGGAGTTGTTGGCAGTGAGCAGGAAGGGCTGCACCACCGTGGTCGCGGTCAGCACGCGGTCGCGGCGCGATTCGGTCGAGGAGAAGCCGAACTGCTTGTACGACGCGCCCGCCTGCACGCTGATCGTGTCGCTCGCCGTCCAGTCACCCGCAAGCGCCACGGTCTTGAACTCGTTGAGCGTCGATTGCGGCCGGTCGCGCACCTCGTTGACGAGGAAGTTGGCCGGATTGGTGACATCGATGTTGTAATCGATCACCGGCGAATTGGGGCGACCGGTGAAGTCGATGCTGTAGCCATCGACATTGAGCGCATCGGCAATGATCGTGGTCTGGCGGGTGATGCGGAAATCGGATTCCGATAGGCCGCCGTTGAGCCGCACCTTGAAGCTGTCGGAGAACTCGTGCTCGATATCGAGCGTCGCCTGCTTGAACACGGTCTCGAGATCGTCGAGCCGGTTCTCGATCCGCACGTCGACATCGTCGAAGGTGCCGCGCACCAGATTGCGGGTGGCGGGATCGACCTCGAGCGAGACGACGTCGGTCTGGCGGATGCCGTCGGCGGTGTTGCGGCTGAAACTGATCGCCTCGAGGAATTCCTCGCGGCGGGTGCCGGCAAAGCGCGAATAGAGCAGGTCAAGGCTGATCGTGGTCCGCTCGGTCGGGGCGAACTGGATCGAGCCGGTGATGCCGAGCCGGTCCTGATCGCTGGTCAGCACGCCGTAACGCGGGATGCGCGGGAAGAAGGCGGTGGCGGCGGCGGGGAAGGCGGCCTCGTTCTGGAAGGCGTTGCGCTGGGTGAAGCTTTGCGCGGCGCCCGCGGCGGGGGCGGGGTTGCCCACCCAGCGCACGGTGCTGAAGCCTTCCTCGACGATGTCGCGCGGGGTCCAGGCGACCGAGAGCAGCACGCCGAAGGTCTCGGCCTCGTTGGCATAGCTGGCGAGCGCGGCGATGCGCGGGTTCACCTGCCGCGAGGCGTCATTGTAGAGCGCCTGCCCCGATCCGGCGAGCGTCAGCCCCGCGCCGTAATCGAGCGGGCGCGCGGTCGCCAGATCGACCACCGCGCCCAATGAGCCTTCCTCGGTCGAGGGGTTGGGCGACTTCGACACCGTGATCGAGCGGAACAGCTCGGAAGCGAAGGTGTTGAAATCGAACCCGCGCCCGCGGTTGGTGCCGCCCGAGCTGTCGGTCGATCCGGTGGTCGAGAGCGTCTCCATCCCGTTGATGCGCACGCGGGTGAAATCGGGGTTGAGACCGCGAACGGTGATGGTGCGGCCCTCGCCATTGTCGCGGTCGATCGAGACGCCGGGGATGCGCTGGATCGATTCGGCAAGGTTGAGGTCAGGGAAGTCGGCAATGTCTTCGGCAAGGATCACATCGACCGCGTTGACCGCCTGACGCTTCTGGCCGAGCGCGGCATTGAGGCTGGAGCGGAAGCCCTGGACGACGATGCCCTCGGGATCGGTCGTCTCTTCTTCGGGCGTGGTGACGGCGACCTGCGGCTGGCCGGCTGCGGGAGCGCTCTGCGCAAGCGCCGTGCCCGGCGTCACCAGCGCGCCGCCCAGCAGCAGGGCGGACTTGAAACGGAACATCCCGGAAATCTGTGACACGCAGCCTACTCCCTCTGTTTCACCGAGAGAGTGACACCGGTTTCCGCGACAGTCGCAAAGCAACCGGCTGTCCCCCAGACCTCTCCCGCCCCGATTTTGGTAACCGGTGTCATTATGAATTGCCATGCCCCGCCGTTTCTGTCAAGCAGCGCTGCGGAACGAGGGAGAGTGACGGAAATGCGCGGATTTTTCGCCCATCTTGCGGCCTTGCTGCTGCTTGCTGTGTTCTTGCCGCAACAGGCGCTCGCGCATCCGGCGGACCCCACGCAAGGCGGCGCGGGCGGGCGGATCATCCGCGTCACCACGCTCGCCGCCGACGGGCCGGGGAGCTTGCGCGCCGCGATCCGCGCCAAGGGCCCGCGCATCATCGTCTTCGAGGTCGGCGGCGTGATCGACTTGGGTCGCACCGGGATCGACATCAACAACCCGTTCGTCACCATCGCCGGCCAGACCGCACCCGCGCCCGGGATCACGATCATCAAGGGCGGGATCGACATCAAGACCACCGACGTGAAGATCCAGCACATCCGCGTGCTGACCGGTGCCGACGGGCAGGCCAAGATGAGCGGGTGGGAGGCCGATGCGCTCTCCACCGTCCGCGCGGCGCGGGTGGTGATCGAGAACTGCACCTTCCTGTGGGGCATCGACGAGAACATGTCCGCCTCCGGCCCGCGCTTCACCGGCGAGACGGTCGCCGAATGGCGCGCGGGCACCAGCCACGACATCGTCTTCCGCCTCAACCTCGCCGCGGAAGGGCTGGCCTATGCGAGCCACCCCAAGGGAGAGCACTCCAAGGGCTCTCTGGTCCACGACAACGCCACCGGCATCGTCTTCGATCGCAACATCTGGGCCCACAATGTCGAGCGCAGCCCGCTGGTGAAGGGCGGGGCGCAGGTGCTGATGGTCAACAACCTGATCTACAACCCGAAAGCCCGCGCGGTGCATTACAACCTGATGGACCTCGAATGGGCCGGGCGCGCGCCGGTGACGGGGGAGATCACCGCGGTCGGCAATGTGCTGCGCGGCGGGGTCGATACCGATCCGGGCCTGCCCTTCCTGATGCTCGGCGGGGTGGGCGATCTGGCCTTCTACGGGCGCGACAATGTCGCGGTCGACCGGCTGGGCAATCCGCTGCCGATGTTCGGCCGCTACGGCAAGACCCAGGCGAAGCTGATCGAGGCCGAGGCGCCGCTCGCGAGCCTCGAAGGCTATGCCATCCTGCCCGCCGACGAGGTCGAGACCACGCTGCTCGCCACCGCCGGGGCGCGGCCGTGGGACCGCGGAAGCGAGGAGCTCAGGGTGCTGTTCTTCATCGCCGAAGGCCGCGGCGAGGTGATCGACGATGAAAGCGAGGTCGGCGGCTATCCCAAGGTCGAGGCCACGGCCTCGCCCTTTGTCGAGGCCGAGTGGGACCTTGCCACCATGACGCCGAAGTCGGGCACCTATCCCGGCCAGAAACCCGGCGCGCAGGAGCACCTCTCGCCGCGCGACCGCCAGATGCGCACGGGCGGCAAGTGATCCTCCCGGCGCTCGCTGCGCTGCTGCTGGCGGGCGGGGAGGCGGCGCCCCCGCCACCCGCGCGCCCGATGGTGGTGGTGCGCGGCGAGGATGTGCGGCGCGAGGAGCCGCCCCCGCATGGCGCGATCGGCATGAGCACCGCCTGGCGCATCTCCGACGCCGTCCCGCCCCCGCGCGCTATGGAGTTCCGCCGCCGCGTGCTCCACCCGGGCGCGGCGATCGGCGCGCACCCCATCGCCCATGACGAGGTCTACTACGTCCTCTCGGGGCGCGGCGAGGTGGTTTCGGACGGGGTAACCGCCGTGCTCGAACCAGGCATGGCGGCCTATCTGTGGAAGGGCGCGGTGGTGGGCATCCGGCAAGTGGGCACGGAACCGCTCGACCTGATTGTCAGCTATCCGAACTAGGTTCCGGGCTGGATATAGGGCGCGCGGGCGAAGAGCTCGCGCTCCCATCGGCGCGGGTCGCTTTCGACGCGGCTGGCGGTGTCGAAGATCATGGTCTGGCGGCTGGCGAGATCGTAGGCGGGCCAGCCGGGATTGCCGGTGCGGGCGAACCTCACGAAAGCGTCCATCACCGTAGCGCTCATCGCCCCGCGCGCAGGGCTCCAGCCCGCGGTGGTGCCGAAGGCGAGGCCGATGTCGTCGGTGTGCTTGGCGTTCTCGAAATCGAGCTGGTAGACGAAGGTGTTGCCCCGCCCGCCTTTCGCCCGCGCCTCGGCCTCCTCGACCTGCCCACGCCAGCTGCGCGCGGGCGTCATGATGCGGTGGAACAGCGCCTCGGGCGAGGCCTCGGGATAGCGCGCGCGGAACTGCGCCACCACCCAGCGGGGCTCGAGATCGACCCGCATCTCCCGCCCGATCCGCTGCGGGAGATTGTCGAAGGTGAGGCCGCTGAGCGCGCGTCCGTCGGGCGCATAGAAGGCGCGTGTCTCGGCGATGGTGTTGCCGAGCAGCATCGGGATATCGGCCGATTGCTCCGGTGCGTCGGGCCAGAAGGGGTGGCGGTGGAGGTGGCGCATGTCCACCACCGGCCCGAAATAGATCCGCCCGCCCAGCACCGGATCATTGACTGAAAGCGCACCCACCAGAGCCTCAACCGGCGCGGTGGCGGGGTCCTCGCCCAGCGCCGAGAGATAGGCTGCCGCGCGTCTCCCCGCGTTGAGGGGGCCGGAGGCGGTGACCTGCTGGCCGCTCATGGTGATCGCCTTGTGGAACAGCCCGCGCGCGGCCGGCATCGCCATCAGCGTCGCGATCTTCGCGCCCCCGCCCGACTGGCCGAACAGCGTGACATTACCCGGATCGCCCCCGAAGGCGGCAATGCTCCGCTGCACCCATTCGAGCGCGCAGATCAGGTCGAGCTGCCCCACATTCCCGCTGTCGGGAAAGCGCTCCGGCATATAGAGATAGCCCAGTGCGTTCAGCCGGTGGTTGACCGTCACCACCACCACCTTGCCGCGCGCCGCGAGCGCCGAACCGTTGTTGAGGGGATCGGCGACCGAGCCCGCCGAATAGGCCCCGCCGTGGAAATAGACCATCACCGGCAGACCCCGCCTTTCGCCGGCGGGAACCCAGACATTCAGGAAGTGGCAGTCCTCGGACTGCCGGTAGGTGTCCTCTGGTTGCGGGGAGGCAGGGATCGTGCTCCAGCCGCCCGCAGACTGCTCGGCAACCGTCACCGGCTGCGGCGCCTCAAACCTTGCGGCGCGGGCATAGCGGATGGCGGGATAGGACCAGGCATCGCCGCAGGCACGGGCCTCGAAGTTGCCGTCCGGGGCCCTTACCGGGCCGAGGCAAAGCCGGGCGGCGGGCTCATAGGCCAGCACCGGAGAGGCCGCAGCGACACCCGTCGCCGCCCCGCCCGCCAGAACGGCGCGGCGGCTCCACCCCTCAGCGGCGGACATCGCCCGCGCCCGCGCTGAACCCGTCGAGCATCGCGCGGCTGACCGGGCACATGTCGCCCGCGATGGTGTGCTTGAGTGCCGCCAGCGCCAGCCCCCGCTCGGCCATCACCGCGAGGTCACCCCCGCCGAGCCAGCCGTCAAGCACCCCTGCCGCAAAGGCATCGCCGGTGCCGATCCGGTCGACGATCCCGGTGACGTCGATCTCCCCGGTCTGGTGGCTGCCCTCGCGCGAATCCACCCGTGCGGAGATGCGGTGGTGGTCGCTTGTCACCAAGTGGCGCGCGGTCGAGGCGATCAGTTCGAGGTTGGGGAAGGCCGCGAAAGCCGCCTCCGCCGCCTCGCGCCGCCGGTCCTCGCCCTCGCCCGAGAACGGCCGGCCGAGCAGCAGCGCGATGTCGCGGTGGTTGCCGATCAGGATCGTCGCGTCCGCCACCAATTCGCGCAGGATGGTGGCGGGGTCGCTGTCCCAAGCGGCCCAGAGCTGGGCGCGGAAGTTGCCGTCGAAGCAGATCGGCACGCCTGCGCCCCGCGCGGCGGCTTGCGCGGCACGGGCCAGCGCCACGCCCTTGGGGCCGAGTGCGGGTGTGATCCCGCCGCAGTGCAACAGCCGCGCCCCCGCCAGCGCGCCCGCGAAATCCACCTGCTCCGGCGCGGCCTCGGCAAAGGCGCTGCCCACCCGATCATAGGTGATCGCCGAGGGGCGCAGGCCCGATCCGGCCTCGAGGAAATAGAGCCCCATCCGTCCGGCCGCGCGGGCGATGTGCCCGGTCTCCACCCCGCACGCCCGAAGCGCAGCGAGGGCGCGCTCGCCCAGTGGATTATCCGCCACCACGCCTGCAAAGCGCACCGCGTGCCCGAGGCTCGCCAGCGCCGAGGCGACATTGGCCTCGGCCCCGCCGACGACCATCTCGAGGCTGCCGGACTGCACCAGCAGCTGCCGACCGGGCGGCGCAAGGCGCAGCAGGATTTCGCCGAAGCAGGTGACCGTCATCGGGCGAGGTTAACGCGCCAGCCAGCCGCCGTCGACCGCAAGAACATGCCCGGTGACGTAGTCGGACGCGGGCGAGGCGAGGAACACCGCCGCTCCGGCGATGTCTTCCGGCCGGCCCCAGCGCCCGGTGGGAATGCGTTCGAGGATCTGGCGGTTGCGCGTTTCGTCGGCCTGCAGCGCGGCGGTGTTGTTGGTGGCGATATAGCCCGGCGCGATGGCGTTGATCTGCACGCCCCGCAGCGCAAGCTCGTTCGCCATCGCCTTGGTCAGCCCCGCGACGCCCGACTTGGCGGCAGCATAGCTCGGCACGCGGATACCGCCCTGAAAGCTCAGCAGCGAGGCGATGTTGATGATCTTGCCCGCGCCTTGGGCTGCCATCACCCCGGCTGCGGCCTGACTGAGGAAGAACAGGGTCTTCAGATTGGTGTCGACCACCGCGTCCCAATCTTCCTCGGTGAAGTCGGCAAGGTCGTTGCGGCGGATGATCCCGGCATTGTTGACGAGGATATCGAGCCCGCCCAGCGCTGCCACGGCCTCCTCGACCAGACCCTTCACCGGGGCGGTGGACGAAAGATCGGCGCGCAGATCCACCGCCTTGCGGCCCGTGGCGGCGATCAGCGCGAGCGTTTCGTCCGGCGCGCTGCGTCCGGCGAGCGCGACATCCGCCCCCGCCTCGGCCAGCGCGACCGCGATCGCTTGCCCGATCCCGGTATTGGCCCCGGTCACCAGCGCGCGCTTGCCCGCAAGGTCGAACGAGATCGCCATGCTCACAGCGCCTTCAGATAGGCGGCGATGCCTTCATCCTGGCAGTTGGGGTAGAAATATTCGGCGAACCTCTCGCCCGCGATCGCCGCGCGCAGCAGGTCTTGATCGACGGTCTTGAGCACGGTCAGCATGTCGTGGCAGCTCGCCGCCTTGAGGTCTGAGAGCTTGCCGCGGTTGACCGCCATGATCGCCGCGCGCTCCTTGGGATAGCCCGCGCCCGGCTCACCGGTGAACAGCTTGGCGTAGCAATCCTGCAAATTCAGCTCCGCCGCCCAGCCGAAGCCCTTGGCGTAGGGCATCGAGATCGCGTTGCCCGCGTTGATCTGGCTGAACAGGAAGGCGTCGGTCGGGTCGATCACGAGGCCGCAGAACACGCCCGGCATGGCGTTGCAGGCGAGCATCGAGCCCATCCCCGTGCCGCACCCGGTGACCACGAAATCGGCGGCCCTGGAATTGAGCAGGATACCCGCCAGCAGACCGTTCATCACATAGGTGAGCGAGGCCGAATCCTCGGCCGAATACATGCCGTAGTTGAACACCTCATGCCCCATCGGCTCTGCCACATTGGCCAGTGCCTGATGGATGATCGGGTTCTTGGCGGCCTGGCTGTTTTCGGTAATCAGCGCGATCTTCATGTGCTCTCTCCGGGTGCCGGCCCGCTTGAGGAAACCGGTGTCATGATCCGGCATAGCCGCAAAGCCGTGCCGGTTTCAACCGCCGTTTTCACCCCTTGGGCGGGCCGACCGACTGGCGCTGCACCAGCCTTGCGGGGAAACGGAAGGCTTGCGCGGCCTCCTCGCCCGGGGCGATCAGCTTCAATGCGGCAGCGCGGCCCATCTCGCGCACCGGCCAGCCGACGGTGGTGAGCGGGGGCCAGATGTGGGCGGCGACCGGCGAATCGTCGAAGCCGATGATCGAGAGATCCTCGGGGATCTTGAGGTCGCGCTGGCGTGCAGCGTGGAAGGCGCCCGCGGCCATCTCGTCGTTGCTGGCGAAGATCGCGGTCGGGCGCTCGGGAGCGTCGAGCAGCCGGCTCGCCGCCTCCAGCCCCGATTCGAAGCGGTAGGTGCCCTGCGCCCGCGCCTCGGGCGGCACCGGAAGCCCGTGCGCCTCCATCGCCGCCAGAAACCCCTCGCGCCGCTCCAGCGCCGAGCGGAAGCCCTCGGGCCCCTCGATCAGCGCGATCCGGCGGTGGCCGAGGTCGATCAGGTATTTGACCGCCTCCTGCACCATCTCGCGGTCGTTCGAGGCGACGATATGCTCTTCGTCATCGAGCATCGCCGAGCCCAGTCGCACATAGCCGCAGCCCATCTCGAGGCACAATTCGGCCAGCGCATCGTTCTCGGAAATCGGCGGCAGGATCAGCACGCCATAGAGCCGCTGCAATTCCAGAAACCGCCGGATGTCCTCGAGCAGCGTCGGCGAATGGCGGTCGACCGGGCGCACCACCAGCGCGAATTCGGTGTCGCGGATCGCATCGAGCACGCCCTCCTGCACCTTCAGCACGGTCTGGGCGTTGGGGTTGTCGTGCAGCAGCCCGAGCAGGAAATTGCGCCTGAGCGCCAGCGCGCGCGCCTGCGGGTTGGGGACATAGCCGAGCTTGGCGATCACTTCCTCGACCTTGGTGCGCGTGTCTTCGCTCAGCAGCGCGGAACGGTTGATCACGCGGCTGACGGTCTTCTTCGACACGCCCGCGAGGCGGGCCACATCGTTGATCGTTGGCGTCTTGTTCGATTTCGGCATCGGCGGTCGTGACCATCTTTCGCATGAGCCCTGCCCTTCTAGAGGGCATTCGCGCGAATGCAAAAACCGCCCCGGCGGGCGGGCTTGCTGCGCACAAGAAAGCTTTTGACACCGGTTTCCTTTTTCGCCAAGGCTCCGCGTCGTGGAGCGAGAGGACAATACCGAAACCGTGATTTGCGAGGCCCGCGAGATCGCCTCGGCCTTCGTGGCTGCGCGGATGAGCGGGGCGGCGATCGGGCACTATCCGGGCACGCCGCCGCATGATCTGGCGAGCGCCTATGCGATCCAGGACGCGGCGCTTGCCATCTGGGAGCGCGCTGTCGGCGGGTGGAAGGTCGGCCGCATCAACCCGCCGCGCGACGCCGAGCTGGGCGCGGACCGGCTGGTCGGCCCCGCCTTCACCGACGCGATCCTGCCCGCCGATCCCGCGAGGCCCTTCCCGGTGTTCCGCGGCGGTTTTGCCGCCGCCGAGGCCGAATTCATGCTCCGCCTTGCGCCTAAGGAGGGCCCTCTGCCGACGACGCCTGCCGAGGCGATGGCATGGGTCGCCGAGGTGCGCATCGGCATCGAGATCGCCTCCTCGCCCTATGCGCGGATCAATGCCGACGGGCCCTGCGTGACGATTTCCGACCACGGCAACAATGCCGGCCTGCTGCTGGGGCAGGTCGTCCCGCGCGAGATGTGGGACACGCTCGATGCGGTTCAGGCGACCCTCGCGATCGACGGCGCCGAAGTCGGCCGCGCCACCACCGCGACCATGCTCGACGGGCCGTTTGGCGCGGTCGCCTTCCTCCTCGCCAACCTTGCCGGTCGAGGCATTGCGATCCAGCCCGGCTGGTGGGTGTCGAGCGGTGCGATCACCGGGGTGCATGTGGTCGCCCCCGGAAGCTCGGTCGTCGCCGGGTTCGGCGCGCTGGGCTCGGTCGAGGCGACGATCGGCTAGAACTTGTAGGCAAGGCCGAACTGGAATTGCCGCGGCGCGCCCGCGTTTCTCTGCACGAAATCCGCCCCGCCGCCGAACTGGATCTGGTTCGAGGTCGTCGCCGCATTGGCAAAGCCGCTCTGGTTGTTGGCGTTGAAGACATTGAACACGTCCGCGCTCGCCTCGAGCTTGCCGCCCATGACGGGCAGCGCATAGCGCACCCCCAGATCGACCGTCGCCGACCACGGCAGGCGCGCGCTGTTGCGCCGCTCGCCCGGGTAGCGGTCCGAATTGCCGAGGTAGTTCTCGCCGAAGCTGGCGCCGTCGCCGTTCAGATCCTGCGTGCCGAAGATGCGCGCATCGGGGACGAGGTTGACCGGCTGGCCCGACTGGAACAGGCCCGCCGCCGTCAGGGTCAGTCCGTCGAGCGGGTAGAGATAGCCGACCGCCGAGATCACGTGCCGCCGGTCGTTGGCGGAAGGGCCCCACTCGGCGGCGAAGTCGTTGCTGTTCGCGGCGCGGAAGTTGATGTCGTCGGTGTCGTTGCGGAGGCGCGAGAGGGTGTAGCTGAGGCGGAAGGCGTAGTCGTCCTCGCCCCGCAGCTTGATCGCTTGCAGGATCAGCGCGAGATATTCGGCCTCGCCCTCGGTTTCCGAGACCGTGATCTGCCGGGCGCCGCCGGGGAACAGCGCGATCGGGCGCGAGGCGTCGGCGGCCGCTTGGCTGCGCACCAGCCCGAGGCTCTGGGCAAGGGCGAAGCGCGCGGCGTTGTCGGGCAGGGCACGCAGAGTCGCGATGTTGGCGGGCGTGAGGTTTGCGAGGTTGGGCGTGAAGGGCGCGGGCGTGTTGAGGTCGCGCAGCCGCACCAGATTGCGCGAGCGGCTGTAGAGCGCGTCGACCGAGAGGGTGAGGGTGCTGGTCGCGGCATATTGGTAGCCGCCGCTCACCTGCACGCTCCACGGATTGTCGTAGCCGGTCGGACTGAGAATACGCCCCTCGCCGAGCGTCGCGGTGCTGCGCAGCGCCTGCACCTGCGCCGGGGTCGGGCAGGCGGAGACGGTCGCACACGGGGGCGTCACCGTAAGATTGCCGTCGAAGGTGATGTCGCGCAGATCGACGCCCGCCGGAATGCTCCCGCGCGCCTGCAACTGCGCCAGCTGCGAGAGGAAACCCGCCGATGTGGTGTTCCGCTGGAGCGCGTCGGAGATCACGGCGTAGCTCAGCTTGCCCGTGAAGATCCCCGCCCCGAAGCGCACCGAAGAGCGCGCGTCGGGCTGCCAGTTGAGAGCGAAGCGCGGGGCGATGTTGTCGGTGTCGCCGTTCCCCGCGCCCCGCTCGGTCAGCGTGTCGTAGTCCCACCGCACCCCCAGCGTGGCGGTGAGGTTGGGCGAAAGCTCCCATGCGTCCTCGAGATACAGCGCCACCAGCGTCTGCGCGGTGCCGAAGCTCTGCGGGCGCAGTTCGACCGCGTAGTTGGCCACGGCGGGGTTCAGCGCCAGCACGTCCTGCGCGCTGAGCGCCAGGCCGCGCGAGGACAGGCTCGCCAATTGCGCGCTCGTCAGGTCGACCGTGTAATTCCCGTTCGGGTTCCCCCCGCCCAGCAGCGCGAAGTCCGAGGCGATCACGTCCACCCCGGCGCTCACCCGGTGCGCGCCGAGATCGCGGGTGAGGCGGTGGGTGGTCTGCCAGGTCTCCTCCAGACTATCGAAGACATAGCCGGGATTGCCGACCACCGCCGCCGTCAGCCCCGAAGGCCCGCGCACCACCACCTGCGGCCCCGGCGCGCCCGCCGCCTCGCCATAGTCCCAGCGGAAGCGGCTGTATTGGACCGCGCCGTCATAGCTCCACGCGTCCCCGGCATAGCTTGCGGTCGCGGCGATCAGGGTCGAGAAGCGGTCCTGCTTCGATCCGGCCGAGGGGAAGGTCGCGTTGCCCCCACCCAGCGCGCCGCCCGGCCGGTCTATGGTGACGCGGCCCAGATTGCCGCGCAGACCCAGCGTCCAGTCCTCGGTCAGCCGGTGGTCGAGCCGCAGCGAGGCCAGGTGGAATTCGTTGTTGCCGGTGACCGTGTCGACGATCCCCAACTGCGGTGCGTCCACCACCTGCGTGTTGCGGTCGCGGGTATATTCGTAATTGGCATAGAAGAAGGTCGTGTCGCGCTTAAGCGCGCCGCCTGCGGCAAAGCCCGCCTGATAGCGCTCGAAGCTTTCGCCGACGGGGTTGCCCGACAGGTCGCGACGCGGGAAGGGGGACCGGGCGTCGAGCGGCCTGCCGGGGCGAACCAGTGCATAGGCCTCCCCCGTAAAATCGTTGCTGCCCGAGGGGGTGGTATAATTGACTATGCCGTTCGCCGTGCGCCCGTAGGCGGCGGAGTAGGAGTTCGCGAGCACGGTCACCTCGCGGGTGAAGCCCAGCGGCACGGGGAATTTGATCCCGCCGAGGAAGTTCTCGTTATTGTCGAGCCCGTCGATCAGATAGTTGGTATCGAGCCCGTTGGAGCCGTTGATCGAGATCGAGGGCGCTTCGGGGAAGAACCCGGTCGAGGGGACGACATTGGGCAGGCGGATGAGCGCGCCCAGCACGTCGCGGCCCTCGATGGGGAGCGCCACCAGCTGCTCGCGCGCCAATGAGGCGGAGATTTCGGCGTTGGCGGTGTTGAGCCCGGTGATCGCGCGTGCGGCGGTCACGACGATCCCCGCGTCGTCGGCAGGCTGCAACTGGAGGATCACGCTGCGGGTGAAGTTCGAGCGCAGTTCGATCGCCTGCGCTGCAAGCGGTGCGAAGCCGGGGGCGGCGGGAACCGAGACCCGGTAAGCCCCCGCGGTCGTCACCCCGTCCAGCCGCACCGCCCCGCGCGCGTCGGTCACCAGCGTGCGGGCGAGGCCGATGGCGGGGTTCTCGACCAGCACCTCGGCGCCCGCGACCGGAGCGCCCTCGGCATCGACCACGGTGACCTCGATCCCCGCCTGCTGGGCATGAGCGGCCGGGGCGCAGATCATGCTGGCTGCCATCAGGGCAGCGCCCGCCGCGCTGGTGCGAAGCAAACCGGTCATTCCTGTCTATCCCCCGTTCGATCCCTCGGCGCACGGCACGGTGTTGTGCCCTTGGGCCTGCCGGTATTCGTTCCTGGCAGGCCCGAGGTTACAGCGCCGCGCCCCCGACGCTATCGCGATATTGCGGGCGGCTACTCCGCGATGCGCTTGGGCTTCCCGATCGCCGCCGCCGCGATCGCCTTCTTCGAGAAGGGCAGGCGGTGCCAGCGCTTTTCCGCATAGGCCCGCGTCTGGTCATAGGCATGGGGGCTGGCGGGGTTGGTGGACTGGCTGTAGCTCAGGATCGCGTCCGCCACCGGGCCCGTCTCGTCGAAACCGACGATCTGGATGTAGCTCGTCCCGTGGCGCGGGATCAGCTTGCCGCTCGGGGCGCGCTCGGATTCCTGCATGTTGAGGATGCCGAGCCCGCCGGGGCCGCCGTGGATCGGGATCGCCTCGTTCCCGGCCATCGCCACCTGCTCCTCGCCCCAGGGCGCATCGAGCGCGATGCCCTGTTCCTCGGCCGCGGTCACCGCTGCGCCAAGCGCGGCGAGGAGTTTCGCCCCGGTCTCGCCCTCGGTGACGATATCGCGCGGGGTGCCCACCGGATCGGCGGGGTCGAAGGGCACGGCCCACAGCCCCTTGATCTGCGCGGCGGCGGGCCAGAAGGCGCGGAACAGGCGCGCGCCGCGGCTGGTGGTCTCGAACCGCCCGTCCCACTTCGCGAGCACTGCGCAGCCGCGCGCCGCAGCGCCTTCCGCCCCCGCGCACAAAGTCGCGAGTTCGGGCAGCAGCATCTGGGCCGCGAGGCTCTTGTTGGCGAAGGCATGGGCCTCGGCCCGCGCATGGTCGATCTTGCCGCCCGCCACCAGCGCGGCGGTTTCGGTGAAGTTCGAACGGGTCCGAAGGCTCCGCGCCGTCGCATACTTGCCGAGCACCGGCGAGAGCTGGCGATAGGGCATCGCCGGGTTGCTGACCCAGTAGGAATCGTTCGAATTGGTGAGCCAGGTCTTGACCGTCGTCGCCGCCTGATCGCTGGCGGGCATCAGGCCGGGGACGGGGGTGCCGGGGGCGACGTCCCAGTCGCAGGCGGACTTGCTGCCGTCCATCAGGATCGCGAGTTCGGCGAACAGCCCCGAGATCGGCGTCGCGCAGGTCTTGGCCTTCTCGGCCGAGACATTGGGCACCGCGGTCACATCGGCATGGAGCGCATTGCCGAAGCGGTCGGCGGCGATGGTGTTGACCCAGGGGATGCCGAGCGTCTCGCTGACCGCCGCCTGCACCTCGCCCACGGTCTTCGCCTCGCCGATCCGCAGCCAGGTCTCGACCCCGCGCTGGTTGCCGCGATTGGCGTCCTTCAAGGCGAAGGCGCTCGTGGCGCTCCACGTGATCCCGCGACCGGGCACGACGAAAACCGGGCCCCAGCGGGTGGAATAAAGCGTGCGCGAGACGGCGGGCTTTCCGTCGGGCATCGGCACGGTGACGGTCTGGCTCGTCATCGCCTCGCTCTTCCCGTCGACCATGTAGCGGGTGGGGTCAGCCGGATCGAGCGCGAGCTGATACAGCGTGAAGTGCCGCGCCTCGGTTACGGTGTGGGTCCAGGCGACGTCCTTGTTGAAGCCGAGCGTCGGCATCGGGGTGCCGGCGAGGCCGACGCCCATCACCTCGTAGCCGCCGGGGCCCTTGACGTGCATCTGCCAGAAGCGGCTCGGGCCCTTCCACGGAAAGTGCGGATTGCCGATCAGCATCCCGCGCCCGTCGGCGGTGACGTCGCTCCCGAATGCCCAGCCATTGCTGCCGATGCCGAGTTCCTTGGGATCGGGCATGGTGATGGCGACCTTGGGCGCGGGCGTGCCGGGAGGGGCGGCATTGGCGATCGCGGGGGCGAGGTTCAATGAGCTCGCCAGCAGCATCTGCTTTTCATTGAGGCGCAGCATGTCGTCGGTGGTGATCGGGCGCACCCAGCCCTTGCCGCGGCATTCGGCGGGGATGCCGCCCGGCCCGGCGTCCTTGAGGAAGCGGTTGTAGCCCGCGACATAGCCCGCCATCAGATCGCGGGCGCGCGGGGTGAGGGTGGTCTCGGCGCCCTTCCTCAGCGCCGGCAGGTCGATCACCGCGCGGAAGAAGACGTCGGACGAGAGGTTATCGACTTCCTCGAAGCCGAGCACCGCCTTGGCCTCGGGCCCCCAGAAGCGCGAGCGCTCGCCCGCCACCGTGGCGAATTCCTCGGCCAGGAGGCACAAGTTGTCCTCGGCATAGGCATAGGCGACCCCGTAGCCGACGCCGCGCCAATCGCGCGCTTCGATATGGGGGATGCCGTAGGTCGTGCGGGTGATGGTCGCGGCATAACGCGGCTTGGCCAGCGCCTCGCTTGCCGGAGCCAGCACCAGCGCCGCCGCGCTCGCTGCAAGAACCGCAATCCGCCTCATCATCATCCCTCTCCCGTGACCCGTTCCAGCAGGTTTCGGGAAGAGACCTATCGGGCGCTCACGCAAAAGGAAAGAGTGCGCCGGTCAGCCTCTCGGGAAGCGGCTCTCGAGCCAGACCAGCCAGTCCGCCTGCATCGCCGCCATGTCGCGCGGCAGGGTGCCCTTGGGCTCGTCATTGGCGAGCCACTGCTCGATCGTCTCGCCGCGCACGAAGGCCTGCGCGATCCGGCCGAAGACCTTCGGGTCGCCGGTCCGCGCGACCAGATATTGCGAGACCACGGCCGACTGGAGGTAGAAGCGGGCACCCCCTTCGGCAATCTTGCGCGCTTCCTCGCCGGTGATGAGGCGCACGGCGCTCTGCTTTTCCTCGGCCGTGCGCTGTTCGTTGAGCAGCCGCACCTGTGCCGAGGCGGGGTGGACTTCGGTGAGGAAGTTCGGGAGGTCGACCAGCAGGCGGGTATTGGCGTCGGCCTTGGCAGGATCGGCGCGGTAGGTGTCGAAGCGCTGGCGGAACTGGGTGACCCGGTCCTCGAAACTGGACGGGGCCTCCATCAGCACCGCCGCCATCTCGTCGAGCCAGTCCGGGCTCGGGCCGCCATAGTGCTTGTCCTCGCCGAGCGGGGCGTCCGGCCAGTAGCCGATCCGGAACCAGTCGTGGCCGAGCTCGTGCGAGACCGCCGCAAGCTCGATCCGCTGCCGCCGCGCCGGGTCGGTCTGCCGTGCCAGCGCCGTCGCCACCGCAGCGTCGATCTGCTCCTGCGGCTGGCCTGCCATCTGCGCCTCGATCGCGCGGCGCAGCGACAATTCGGTCTGCTCGCGGAACACCTTTTCCGAGAGCCAGGGGAGAACCACCGGGAAGCCGGACTTGCGCAAGGCCTCGATGGTCTCGCGCGGGGTGATCGTGTCGCGCCCCTCGACCACGGCGTAGCGCAGCGGCTCGCTGCCGAAGTGCGTCACGAACCGGTCTGCGCCCGCCTCGGCAAGGCCGAGCAGATGTTCCGCCCGCTCGCGCGAGCCCGCCATGGCCAGCCCGCGCGCGCTTTCGACGCAGACGAGGCCCGGCACAAGGCTAGCCGCCCGGTCGCAGAGCGGCCCGTCGCCCCCCGCTGCCGGCATCATCCCGCCGGTCAGAACCCATGCCGCAGCAAGCACCGGAATTGCGCGTTTCCCCATGAATGACGTCTCCCTGGTCAATATGACTACAGGCGTAATCGCCGACTACATTTGTAGTCAATTGCCGGGGCGGCGTGCGGGAAATTCGGCGCAAGAATGTGAAAGAAAGGGCGCCCCGCCGCATCCGGCGGGGCGCCCTCCTGTGGCAGTCAGCCTGCGATCAGAACGAGGCGGTGATCGAGAACACCACGGTCGCGTCCGAGATCGAGTCGCCGTCGAGCGTCGCGAAGTTCGGGCGGATCAGGTTGGCTTCGGCTTCCGAGATGTCGGTATCGACATAGGCGACCGAGAGCGTCAGGCCCGAGATCGGCACGACGTCCGCGCCCAGCGACCAGTCGAAATAGGTGCCGGTCGGGGCAACGCTGGTGCCGTTGGGGCCGAGGCCGGGGTTGCCGTCCGAATAGCCGATGTGGGCCTTGAGCGTGATCGGCGCGCCTTCGACCGCATAGGTCGCGTCGCCCGCGAGGTAGAGGTTGTCTTCCTTGTCGCCCGGATCGACCGTCGGGCCGACCGGATCCCAGTTGCCGAGCGCCTCCTGCGAGGGCGCATAGGCGACCGTGGCGGTGAGGCCAATGGGGCCGACAGTGCCCGAGAGCTTGGCGTAGAGTTCGGCGAAGTCGGTGTTGCTCGCGCCGCTCGGGTACATGTACCAGGTCAGGCCCGCATCGAGCGTGCCTTCGCCCACCGGCAGCTTGAAGCCGGCGATGAGGTCGAGCTCCATGTTGGCGCCGCCGAAGGTGCCCCAGCCCGCGAGGTTCGAGCCCCAGGCGCCGACATAGAAGCCGCTTTCGTGGCTGATGGTGATGCCGCCCTGCACGGCCATGCCCTCGTCCGACTGCGAGACGCCGCGGAAGCGGTAGTCGGAGGTGAGGGTCGCCGCGCCCGAGATGGTGATCGGGGAGGAGTCTTCTTCCTGGCCCATGGCATCCGCGGTCGCGATCGGGGCGATCGCGGGGGTCAGGGCTGCGGTGTCGGCGACGGTGATTTCGGTTTCGGTGTCAGCGGCCGCGCCGGTGGTTGCCGCAGCAGCCTCGCCAGCGAAGGCGGGAGTGGCAAAGCAAGCGGCGAGTGCGACAGCCGAGGCGGCCGATGCGAAACGAATGGACATAAGGAACGCTCCATAGAGAGGTTTGGATCGTTCCACCTGCGCGCCGTGCAGGACGTTTTTATCCGAAGAATCGGGTTCCCGTCACGTCGCCGTCATATTCCCCTATGCTGCACCTGCGCACAAAGGTTATGTGGCGAAGGCCTTTCGTATTAGGTTGTTGCGTGACTTTCGTGCAACAGTTTGCGGCCATGTCCTAGCGGCGCGGATCGGCGGTGGTCGATACGTCAAGCGACCACCGCCCCCGCGGGGCCGCCTCAGCCTGCCCGCAGGCTCTCCATGTCGATCACGAAGCGATACTTGATGTCGCTTGCCTCCATCCGCTCGTAGGCGGTTGCGATGTCCTGCATCCGGATCACCTCGATATCGGGGAGGATGCCCTTCGCGGCGCAGAAATCGAGCATCTCCTGCGTCTCGGCGAGGCCGCCGATGCCGCTGCCGGTCAGCACCTTGCGGCCCAGCAGCACGCCGGTGTGGATCTCCGGCATCGGCCCGATCAGCCCGACCAGCACCTGCACCCCGTCGATCCGCAGGAGGTGGAGATAGGGCACGACATCGTGGCGCACGGGGATGGTGTTGAGCACCATGTCGAAATAGCCGCGCTTGGCCTTCATCGCGGCCTTGTCCTCGGTGTTGAGGAAGGCGTGCGCACCCAGCTTCTCGGCATCGGCGCGCTTGCTTTCCGAGCGGCTGAGCACGGTCACCTCGGCCCCCATCGCCGCGGCGAGCTTCACCCCCATGTGCCCGAGGCCCCCGAGCCCCGCGACCGCGACCTTGCTGCCGGGGCCGACCTTCCAGGTGCGAAGCGGCGAGTAGGAGGTGATCCCCGCGCACAAGAGCGGAGCGGCCTCGGCCATCGGCATGCCGTCGGGCACTTTCAGCACGAACTCCTCGCGGCACACGATCCGCTCCGAATAGCCGCCGAAGGTCAGCGAGCCGTCGCGCCGGTCCTTGCCGTTGTAGGTGCCGGTGTTGCCGCCATCGAGGCAATATTGCTCGAGGTCGGCCTCGCAATGGGCGCATTCGAGGCAGGAATCGACCATGCAGCCGATCGCGACGCGGTCGCCGACCTTGTGGCGGGTGACGCTCTCGCCGACCGCGGTGACGATGCCGACGATCTCGTGGCCGGGCACGATCGGATAGGTGGTGAAGCCCCAGTCGTTCCTCGCCGAGTGTAGGTCCGAATGGCAGATGCCGCAATGGCTGATCTCGATCAGCACGTCGTCGTGGCGCAAACCCCGGCGGGTGATCTGCATCGGGCCGACCCCGCTGTCGGGCGCGGTCGCGCCATAGGCCTTGGTGGGGTATTCGTTGGGGGCAGTTGCCATGCGCTCTCTCCTCGCAAGTGGCAGGGAAGTGACTTACTTCGGCGGCATCCGGATCGCGCCATCGAGGCGGAACTGGTGGCCGTTGATGTAGCTGTTGCGGGCGATCTCCAGCACCAGCGAGGCGAATTCCTCGGGTTCGCCGAGGCGCTTGGGGAAGGGGACGGACGCGTTCAACTGCGCCCACATCGGCGGATTGCGGTCCTTCATGCCGAGCATCAGCGGCGTCGCGAAGATCCCCGGCATGACCGAGTTCACACGGATGCCGAGGTCCATCAGATCGCGCGCCATCGGCAGGACGAGGCCGTTCACCCCGGCCTTGCAGCTGCCATAGATCACCTGCCCGATCTGCCCGTCCTGCGCGGCGACGCTCGCGGTGAGAATGATGCAGCCGCGTTCGCCGTCGTCATTGACCGGATCGGCGTTCGCCATTCCCAGCGCCGAGATGCTCGCAACGCGGTAGCTGGCGACCAGAATGCCCTCGGCCCCGAAGGCGTAGTCTTCGGTGGAGAGGCGCTTGTATTGGCCGCTTTCCTTGTCCCACCCCAGCGTCTTGCCGCGCCGCGAGGCCATCGCGCAGTGGAGCGTCACGCGCTCCTGCCCGTGCGCGGCGCGCGCGGCGGCGAAGCCTGCTTCCACGCTGGCCTCGTCCATGATGTCGACATGGTGGAAGGTGCCGCCGATCGCGGCCGCATGAGCCTCGCCCGCCTCGTCGTTAATGTCGAAGATCGCGACCTTCAGGCCCGCATCCGCGAAGGCCTGCGCGCTCGCCTTGCCGAGCCCGCTCGCGCCTCCGGTGACGACCACGGCCATGCCCGCCTCGAGTTTCATTGCATCTCTCTCCCTTGATGTGTTTTGCCTCTGGCTAGGCGCTTCGCGCTGGCAGCGCTAGCTGTTCAAATGCACACACCGCCCGTCGCCTTTCTGTCACGAAACCGGACTACCCCCTCCGGACATTGCACCGAGGGGCCTTCCACCATGATCCGACCGTTCCACGGCTTTGCGCTCCTGTCGCTCGGCATTGCGGGGGCGTGTGCCACCGTGCCGCCGATCATGGGCGACCCCGCCGTCACCGTCACCGCCACCGCCGAGACCCCGCCGGTGGGCACCGCGCGCGAGGATGCGGCGGATGATCCGGCGATCTGGCTCAACCCGGCGAACCCGGCGGCGAGCCTTGTCGTGGGCACCGACAAGAAGGGCGGGCTCTATGTCTATGATCTCAAGGGCGCGCAGAAGAGCTTTCTGCCCGCGCCGGGCCTGAACAATGTCGACCTGATTGAGCTGCCCGATGGCCGGGTGCTGGTGGCCGCGAGCGACCGCAGCGACCTTGCCACCGCGTCCATACACCTCTCGCTGCTCGACACCGCCACAGGGACGCTGCGCTTTCTTGGACGCCAGCCGGTCGGGCCCGGCGAGGCCTACGGGATCTGCTTCGGCGCGCTCGCTGCTGACGGGCAAGTCAAGGTCTACACCGCGACCAAGGGCGGCTTGATCTACGAGAACACTTTCGGCCTCGGCGTTCCAGTCGGATCGGTGCGCACCGTCGCCATCGTCCCGACGCAAACCGAGGGCTGCGTCGCCGATCTTCGCACGAACACGCTCTACATCGGCGAGGAGGACGCCGGGATCTGGGCGATCGACATCGCCACCGGGGCCAAGCGCATGGTCGCGCCCGTCGACAACAAGATGCTGGTCGCCGATGTCGAGGGCCTCGCGATCGCGCCGGAAGGCAAGGATGGCGGCTATCTCGTCGCCTCCTCGCAGGGCGACAATGCCTATGCCGTGTTCCGCCTGCCGGGCGTGACCCCGGTGGGCCGCTTCCGCATCGCCCAAGGGGCTTTCGGCAGCACCGAGGAGACCGACGGGATCGAGCTCGACAACGGCGCCTTCGGCGCGGACTTCCCCGGCGGGCTGTTCATCGCGCAGGACGGGCAGAACGCGCCATCTGCGCAGAACTTCAAATTCGCCCGCTGGGACGAAATTCTTGCTGCACTGGGCGAGGGCAAGTAACCCCGCTGGCATGACTCAGCCGATCCTGACGCAAGACCGCCGCCGCTTCCTCGGCGCCACCGCCACCGCCTTTGCCGCGCTTGTCGCGAGCGGCTGCTCGGTGCGGGGCGGGGGCGGGGGGAGCGCGCCCAAGGTGGCGAGCAGCGGGGGCTTTGCCGGATATGGCGCCTTGCAGCCCGATCCGGCGGGGTTCCTCGATCTGCCGCAAGGCTTCTCCTACCGCGTGATCTCGCGCCTCGGCGATGCGATGGACGACGGCGGCACCGTGCCTGACCGTGCCGACGGGATGGGGTGCTTCGACCTCGGAAACGGCGAGATCGCGCTCGTCCGCAACCACGAGCTGCAACCGCGCCACAATGCGGGTGGGCCGATCGCCAAGGGCTATGGCAAGCGCGAGGGCGTGTTCGTCCCCGGCGGCACCACCACCCTCGTGCTCGATGCCAAGACCCTCGCGGTCAAGCGCCAGTTCCGCAGCCTCGGCGGCACGATCCGCAATTGCTCGGGCGGCGTCACCCCATGGGGCAGCTGGCTGACCTGCGAGGAAGCGCCCACCGGACCGGGGCAGCTTTATGGCGAGGGGCTCGAGCAGAACCACGGCTGGGTGTTCGAGGTGCCCGCTTCGGCGAAGGGCCTCGTCGATCCGGTGCCATTGAAGGCGATGGGCCGCTTCAACCACGAGGCCGCGGCGGTCGATCCGGCGACCGGCATCGTCTACCTGACCGAGGACCGCGACGACGGGGTGCTCTACCGTTTCCTGCCCAAGACCCCCGGCAAGCTGGCCGAGGGCGGCCGCTTGCAGGCGATGGTAGTCGAGGGGCTGACCGACACCCGCAACTGGAAGACCGCCACCATGCCGGTGGGCAAGCCGTTCCGCGTCAGCTGGGTCGATCTCGATGACGTGGAGGCCCCCAAGGACGACCTGCGCCAGCGCGCCGCCGCGAAGGGCGCGGCGCTGGTGGCGCGAGGCGAGGGGCTGCACATGGGCGTCAAGCGCGGGCAATCGGAAGTCTTCGCCTGCTGCACCAGCGGCGGCGCGGCCGAGCTCGGGCAGATCCTCAAGCTCACCATCGGCGGCGCGGGCAAGCCCGACATGGTCGAGCTGTTCTTCGAAAGCGAGAGCACCGACCAGTTCAACTTCGGCGACAACCTTACCGTCGCCCCTTCTGGCCACCTGATCGTGTGCGAGGACCAGTATACCGCCGTGGTCGACAACCACATCCGCGGCATCACCCCCGATGGCCGCGCCTACAACCTCGCCAGGCTCCACGCGCAGACCGAGCTGGCGGGCGCGTGCTTCTCGCCCGACGGCAAGGTGCTGTTCGTCAACGCCTATGACCCGACCGCGACGCTGGCGATCACGGGGCCGTGGATCGCCTGACAGGCGCAGCGGGGGGCTGAGCGGTGGACGGCTTTCTTCTCGCCATGCTGCTGGTCGCCATGCTTGCGACCGGCGGGCGTGACCAGTTGATGGTGGCGCAGTGGGCCGGAAGGCTCGGGCAGAGCGCGCCGCTCCTCGCCCTCGCGATGGCCTGCGCCAGTATCAGCGCGGGCGTGATGGCCTTCATCGGGGCCGAGTTCGCCGCGCTCCTGCCGCGCCGCGCCGCGCAGATGCTGGTCGCCTTCGCGCTCGCCATCGCCGCGGGCGAGCTGGCGCTGCCGGTGCGCCTCAAGCCCCCTGCCGAGCCGACCCGCTCGCTCCCGGCCTTGGGCATCGTGCTGCTCGCCCGCCAGCTGGGCGACGGGGCGCGCTTCGCGGTCTTCGCGCTCGCGGCGTGGACGGTGTGGCCGGTGACCGCAGGCCTCGGCGGGGCGATCGGCGGGGCGGCGACGGTCGCGCTCGGCTGGGCGGCGGGGGCCGAAACGCTCGCGCGCTGGCCGCTGCGGATGATCCGCCTGATGCTGGCCGTATGCCTCGGCATCGCGGCGCTCTTCATCGGGATCAGCGCCCGCTACTGATCGGCCCGGGCGATCATTGTCGCCGAAAAACTGCGCGGGCTAATCCAGATTCCCCACCCATGTAGGTGAACGAGACGCGCAGCGCGACATGGTCGCGCACACCCTCGACCCAAGGAGAGCCCACATGGCCAACAACAAGGACAATTCCAAAGCCGCTCTGATCGACGAGCTCAACGGACTGCTCGCCGATCACTTCGCGCTCTACATGAAGACCAAGAACTTCCACTGGCACGTCGTCGGCCGCCATTTCCGCGACCTGCACCTGCTGTTCGACGAGCAGGCGGCCCAGATCCAGGCGCAGACCGACGTGATCGGCGAGCGCGTTCGCAAGCAGAACGGCACCACGCTGACCTCGGCGGGTTCGATCTCGCGGCACACGCAGATCAAGGATCAGGACAGCACCAGCCTCAAGGCCGAGGATATGATCGCCGAACTGCGCGACGACAACGTGCTGGTGATCGAGCGCCTGAAGAAGCTCAAGGACCTCGCCGAAGAGGCCGGCGACAACGCCACCGACGGGCTGCTCGACGACTGGACCGACGAGGCCGAAGAGCGCGTGTGGATGCTCAGCTCGTTCCTCGACGAGCAGGTTCCCACCGTCGATTAAGACGTTCACGAAAGGGCCGCTCCCATTGTCGGGAGCGGCCCTTTTGCTATGGTCGCGGCCATGGCTGACATCACGATTTTCGAGAATGCGAACCGCTTTGCGGTGGCCGGCTGGCTGGTCGGCAAGCTCACCGGGACCGGCGCGATCACCGTGCCGGGCGGCTCGACCCCCTTCCCGATCATGGATGCGCTGACCGACCTCGGCGCCATCGACTGGCCGGGCTGGGCGGTGTGGCCCAACGACGACCGCATCGTCCCCGAGGAGCACGAGGCCTCGAACACGGGCAAGCTGCGCGCGCTGCTCGAGCCTGCAGGCGCGCGGATCGTGCCGCTCGCCGAAGACGCCGCGCCGCCGCATTTCGCGCTGACCTGGCTCGGCATGGGGCCCGACGGGCACATCGCCTCGCTCTTCCCCAACACCGATCCGCAGGTTGACGACGCGCAGGTCGTGCGCCGCCTCACCCCCGATCCGCTGCCCCCCCACGCGCCCTTCGACCGGATCACGCTGACGATCCCGGCGCTGCTGGCGACCGATGCGATCCTGTTCACATTGGGCGGCGCGGCGGACAAGCGCGCGGTGTTCGAGGCGGCAGCTAGCGGCGCGAACGATCTGCCCGTCGCCCGCCTGCTCGGCGCGGCGCGCGCGCGAGGCATTCCCGTCACGGTCTTCGCCTGAGCCCATGCCCAATATCCTCCCCGCCCCGCTCCACCGCGCGCTGCTGCCGCTGGCGCACGCGCTGCGGCACCGCTGGCGGCGCTGGCGCAAGACGCCGATTGCCGGGGTGAGCGTGATCGTCACCAACCTTGCGGGCGATGTGCTGCTGCTGAAGCATTCCTATGGCCCTTCCGTGTGGGGCCTGCCCGGCGGGGGGCTCGGCAAGGGTGAGGACCCGCTCGCCGCCGCGCGGCGCGAGGTGCGCGAGGAGCTGGGGGTGGAACTTGCGCGGCTCGAGCCGGTGGGCACGCTGGAAGAGGTGCTCTCGGGCTCGCCCCACACCGCGCATATCTTCACCGGCGTGTGCGACCGCCAGCCCAGGCCCGACCGCCGCGAGGTGACCGAGGCGCGCTTCTTCCCCTCGCACTCGCTCCCCGAACCGCTGGGCGAGACCACCCGCGCGCGGATCGCGGTGTGGCGGGCAAGGGGCGTGGGTTAGCGGCCCAGCCGATCGCGCACCGAGGAACCGAAGATCTGCTTTTCGGTGTCGCCGCAGGCCTTCAGCTCTTCCCCGAGCTGCGCGATGGTCGCCTTGCGGTCGCCGCTGCCGGTGAGCACGGTCAACAGGGCACTGTTGTTCGCGGTGTAGCGCTCGCTGACCAATTGCTCGTCCCGGGGCGGAAGGTCGGCGGCATGCTCGAGGAAGCGCTTCGCCGCTTCGGTCAGCGCCGCTTTGGCCTCGGGATTTTCCTTGCCGATGATGACGCTGAAAAAGGTGTAGACCGAAGCGCAGCGCACGGGGGCTTCGATCTGGGAAACGACCTTTGCGGCAGGCTCCTCGGCGTGCGCCGGGGAGAGGGCGAGCAGCAGCGCGGCGAGGCCTGCGATGGGGTGGATTCTCGGCATGGCCTCGGCGCTCCTTGTGGGCGGGCTATAGCAGCGAGAGTTGCGCGGTATCAACGGGTTTGCCCCCGGGCTCGTCGGCCGCCTCCAGTCCCGAGAGCGTCAGCCCCATCAGCCGGATCGGGCCGCGCAGGGGCAGCTCCGCCTCCAGCAGCGCGCGGGCGAGCCTGCCGAACTCGGCCTTGCCGGCGACGTAATCGGGCTGCGAGGTCGCGCGGGTCATGATCTGGAAGTCGGTGAACTTGAGCTTGAGCGTCACCGTCCGCCCCCGCGCGCCCGCCGCCTCGATCCGTTCCCACACGATGTCGATGATGTTTTCGAGAGTCTCGCGAAGCCGTGCGCCGCTGCCGATGTCTTCCGAGAAGGTCCGCTCCCCGCCGACCGACTTGCGGAGGCGGTGGGCGGCGACCGGGCGCAGGTCGATGCCCCGCGCGGCGCGGAACAGGTAGTCGGCCATGCTGCCAAAATGCGCGCGCAGGAAGGCGATGTCCTTGGCGGCCAGGTCCGCGCCCGTCGCGATGCCGAGCTTCTGCATCTTCGCTTCCGCCTTGGGCCCGACCCCGTGGAACCGCCGGATCGGCAGCCCCGCGACGAACTGCGCACCCTCGCCGGGGCGGATGACGCACAGGCCATCGGGCTTGTTCTGGTCGCTCGCGAGCTTCGCAAGGAACTTGTTGTAGCTCACCCCCGCGCTGGCGGTCAGCCGGGTCTTGGCGCGGATTTCCTGCCGGATCAGCTCGGCGATGCGGGTCGCGCTCCCGATCCCGAGGCGATCATCGGTGACATCGAGATAGGCCTCGTCGAGGCTCAGCGGCTCGATCACGGGGGTGTAATGCTCGAACACCCGGCGGATCTGGCGGCTCGCTTCCTTGTAGGCATCGAAGCGCGGGCGCACGAAGATGAGGTCGGGGCACAATCGCTGCGCCGTGACCGAGGGCATGGCGCTCCGCACCCCGAATTTCCGCGCCTCGTAGCTGGCGGCCGCCACCACCCCGCGCCCGCCCGCGCCGCCAACCGCGACGGGCTTGCCCTTCAGCTCGGGATTGTCGCGCTGTTCGACGCTGGCGAAAAAGGCGTCCATGTCGACATGGATGATCTTGCGCAGGCCGAGCTCGGTCCCGCGCGCCTCACCATCCTCGTCTGACGGAGCCCTCAGTATCATCCCTTGGAAATAGAACCTTGTGCCGCCTGAAGGAACTGTTGCTGGAACAATTCACTTCGCACGCCATTTTGTGCACATGCGAAAAGAACTCTGGTCTTCCGGCGAACCGATGGGCAAGGGCCCCGCGATGGCCACCTCGCAAGCCTCTGTCCTGCCTGCCCGCAAGGCCCTCGGTGAGACCGAGCTGATGTGGATGATGGCGATGCTGATGGCGCTCAACGCCTTCGGCATCGACGCGATCCTGCCCGCGCTGGACGCGCTCGCCGCCGACCTTTCGGTGAGCGGCAACGACCGCCAGTTCGTGATCGGCGTCTATCTCCTCACCGGCGGCATCGGCTCGCTGGTGCCCGGCGCGCTCGCCGACCGCTTCGGGCGGCGGCCGGTGCTGCTGGGAGCGGTGGCGGTCTACATCGTGCTCTCGCTGCTCTCCGCACTCGCGCCCAGCTATGACGCGCTGATTGCGGTGCGCGCCGCGCAGGGCTTCTTCGCCGCCGGCATCGTCGCGCTCCCGCCCGCGATCATCCGCGACCGCGTGGGCGGCGACAAGATGGCGCGGATGATGAGCCTCATCTTCGTGATCTTCCTGATGGTGCCCGCGATCGCGCCGACAATCGGCGAGGCGATCCTCCAGACCTTCGGCAGCTGGCGCGCGATCTTTGCTGCGATGGTGCTGCTGGGCCTGGTGATGGGAACTTGGGTGTTCATCCGCCTGCCCGAGAGCCTCACCGAGGAAAACCGCCAGCCGATCGTGCCGCGCGCCATCGGTGCCAACATGCTCCGCGCCCTGACCCTGCCGAGCGTCGCGGGCTATGTCATCGGCTCGGCGCTGGTGTTCGGCGCGCTGTTCGGCTTCATCAATTCCTCGCAGCAGCTCATCACCCAGACCTTCGGCGCGGGCGACATCTTCCCGCTGGTCTTCGCGATCTGCGCCGGATCGATGGCGCTCGCGAGCTGGTCGAACTCGCGCATCGTCGAGCGTTTCGGCGCGCGCCGGGTGAGCCACACCGCGCTGTTCGCCTTCATCGCGGTGAGCGCGGTGCAGGTCATGCTCGCCTTCCAGCCGGGCGAGGAATTGTGGCACTTCGTCCCGCTGATGGCGATCAACATGGCGCTGCTCGGCTTCATCGGCAGCAATTTCGGCGCGATTGCGATGAACCCCTTCTTCGCCATCGCGGGCGCGGCGAGCTCGGCGCACGGCTTCGTGCGGATGACCACGGCGGCGATGCTCGGCGGGGCGATCGGCTATGCCTATGACGGCACCGCGCGGCCCCTCGCGCTGGCGCTGCTGGCGAGCGGCCTTGCGTGCCTCGCGCTGGTGCTGTGGAGCGAGAAGGGCAAGCTGTTCGGGCCGTCAGATGCGGAGATGGGTGGGCACTGAGCAGGCCCACCCCCGACTCCGATACCCGCCCCGGGCTTGACCCGGGGGCAAGCGGGAGGGGCGTTGCTCGCGCTTCACAGTCCCCCTCCCGCTTGCGGGAGGGGTTAGGGGTGGGCCCGAAACTCGCTCTCCAACCGTCGCCACGCCAGCCCGGCGAACTCGCACAGCAGGGGCCGCGTGTCGCGCGGGTCGATGATGTCCTCGACATTGAAGCGCTCGGCTGAGCGGAAGGGCGAGGTGACTTTCGCCAGCCTTGCGCGGATGTCCTCCAGCAGCGCTTCGGGGTCGTCGGCGGCTTCCAGCTCGGACTTGTAGGCGACCTCCAGCCCGCCCGCGATGGGGAGCGAGCCCCAGTCGCCCGACGGCCAGCAATAGCGGTACTGGTAGCGCTCGGCATTGCTCATCGCGCTGCCCGCAATGCCATAGGCGCGCCGGAGGACAATCGAGGCCAGCGGCACGGTCGCTCGGTAGATCGCGTTCATCGCGTTGACGCCATAGCGGATCGTCCCCGCCATCTCCGCCTCACGCCCGATCATGAAGCCGGGGTTGTCGACGAGGTGGACGATCGGCAGGCGGAACTGGTCTGCCAGTTTGACGAAGCGCTCGACCTTCTCGCTGGTTTTCGCCTCCCACGATCCGCCGAGGTAGCTGGGGTCTGAGGCGATGACGAACACCGGCCAGCCATCGAGCCGCGCGAGGGCCGTGATCCCGGCGCGGCCCCAGTGGCGGCCGATCTCGAACACGGTGCCCGTATCGAACACCATGTCGAGGCAGCGGCGCATCGAATAGACCTGCTTGTCCTCGCGCGGGACGAGCGAGAGCAGCGCCTCCTCGCGCCGGTCGGCGGGGTCGCCGGTTTCGATGCGGCGGGCAGGCTGGCCGACATATTCGGGCATGAAGGAGAGAAAATGCCGCGCGCGGGCGAAGGCTTCGGCCTCGCTGGCGACCTCGTCATCGACCACGCCGTTGCGGGTGTGGATCGCGCTGCCGCCGAGCGCCTCCTTGGCCTCCTCGTGATTGGCCGCGCCGCCCTTGAACGCCTCGCCCAGCCCGTCGACCACCGCAGGCCCCGCCGCAAAAATCTGCGAGAGGCCCTTCACCATGATCGAATAATGGCTCGCCACGGTCCGCGCCGCGCCGAGGCCCGCCGTAGGGCCAAGCGCCAGCGCCACCACCGGCACCGTGTCGAGGTTGGTCACGACATCGCCCCAGCCAGGCACGGCGGGGATATAGGTGGCACCGATCTGTTCGAGCGTTTTTACGCTGCCTCCGCCCCCGGTGCCGTCGATCATGCGGATGATCGGGAGCTTCAACTGGTGCGCCATCATCTCGGCCTGCACCATCTTGCGCGCAATCCCCGCATCCGCCGCGCCGCCGCGAATGGTGAAGTCGTCGGCGGTGGCGACCACCGGGCGGCCATTGATAGTTGCTTTGCCGAACAGGAAGGGGGCGGGGGTGACGCCTTGGAGGTCGCCGTTCGCGTCATACTTCGCGGACCCTGCGATCTTGCCGATCTCGCGGAAGGAGCCCTCGTCCACCAGCGCTGCCAGCCGCGCGCGAGCGTCCATCTTGCCGCGCCCATGCTGGCGCGCAACCTTGTCCGCGCCGCCCATCTGCTCGGCCAGCGCCTCGCGGGCGCGCAGTTCTTCGAGTTCCTTGGCCCAGGTCATTGCCTCTCCCTCACAGGCCCACCCCTAACCCCTCCCGCAGGCGGGAGGGGGACTGGTCTGCGCCCTTTTCTCCCCTCCCGCCTGCGGGAGGGGCTGGGGGTGGGCAAGTCTATTCTTTGCTAGCAGGCACCACCCGGCACAACACCGCCTCGACCTGCACCTGCCCGCCCGCGCTCACCGCCAGCCCCTCGACCACCCCGTCGAAGGGCGCGGTGAGGGCGTGTTCCATCTTCATCGCCTCTAGCACCAAGAGCCGCTGCCCGGCGGTGACGGCCTGCCCCTCGGCGACATCGACCGCGATGACCTTGCCCGGCATTGGGGCGATGATGGCGCCATCGGCGGCGGAGGCTTGGCCGGTGCCGTCATGGCGGGTGCGAACTAGAACCGCCTCGCCATCATCGAAGACGACGATCCCGCCCTCGGTCTGCTCGCAGGATACATAGCGGTCGAGCCAATCGCGCGATTGCACCACCACCTCGGTAGGCTCGCCGTCAAACGAAAAGGCTACCGCTGTCTTGGGATCTCCATTCATACGCAAACCGATGGCAGTCTGCCAAACGTTGCCCCGCGGAAACTTAAGTTCGTTCCGCAAGGTGCCATAGCTGCTGCCAATGCCGGAAAGTTCGCGGGTGATGAGAGCAACGGCAGCATCAGCCTTCAGCGAATGCCGAAGGGCCGAGGTGTCGAGAAGCGCAGCTTCGTGTTCCCCGATGAAGGCGGTTGTCACGTTGCCAGCGACAAAGTCGGCTTGATCCAGAGCGCGCTTCAGAAACCCGGCATTGCTACGCACGGGCCAGATTTCGACGCCTGCACAGACCTCGGCGAGGTCCGCGATAGCCTGTTCGCGGGTCTCCGCGTGGACGACAAGCTTGGCGATCATGGGGTCATAGAAGGGGCTTATCTCGGAGCCTTCGACAACGCCGGTTTCGATCCGAACTTCAATACCGGGCGGTTCAGGCAGGATAAGGTGCTCAAGCCGCCCCGTGCTCGGCAAAAACCCCTTCGCTGGATCCTCGGCATACAGCCGCGCTTCAATCGCATGGCCGTTGATCGACAGCTCCTCCTGCCGCTTGGGCAGCGGCTCGCCGCTTGCGATGCGCAATTGCCATTCGACCAGATCGACCCCGGTGATTTCCTCGGTGACGGGGTGTTCGACCTGAAGGCGGGTGTTCATCTCCATGAAGAAGATGCGGTCGGCGCGCAGGCCTTCGCTGGCGTCGGCGATGAATTCGATCGTGCCCGCGCCCTCGTAATCGACCGCCTTGGCCGCGCGCACGGCGGCGGCGCAGATGGCTTCGCGGGTGGCCGCGTCCATGCCGGGGGCGGGGGCTTCCTCGATCACCTTCTGGTGGCGGCGCTGCAAGGAACAGTCGCGTTCGAACAGGTGGACGACGTTGCCGTGGGCATCGCCGAACACCTGCACCTCGATATGGCGGGGCGAGGTGATCCACTTTTCGAGCAACACTTCGTCATTGCCGAAGCTGGCCTTGGCCTCGCGGCGGCAGCTTTCCAGCGAAGCGGCGAAGTCGGCGGGGGCGTCGACCTTGCGCATCCCCTTGCCGCCGCCGCCCGCGACCGCCTTGATGAGCACGGGGTAGCCGATCGCCTCGGCCTCGGCGGTGAGCCGCTCCACCGATTGGTCCGACCCGTCATAGCCCGGCGTCACCGGCACACCCGCCGCGCGCATCAGCTGCTTGGCCGCGTCCTTCAGGCCCATCGCGCGGATGCTGGAAGGCTTGGGGCCGACCCAGATCAGCCCTGCGTCGATCACGGCCTGCGCGAAATCGGCGTTCTCCGACAGGAAGCCATAGCCCGGATGGATCGCATCCGCCCCGGTCTGCTTGGCCGCCGCGATGATCTTCGCACCGACCAGATAGCTTTCGGCGGCGGGCGAGGGGCCGATATGCACCGCCTCGTCAGCCGAGCGCACATGCAGCGCCTTGGCATCGGCATCGGAATAGACCGCGACCGTGGCGATCCCCATGCTGCGCGCGGTGCGCATGATCCGGCAGGCGATCTCGCCGCGATTGGCGATCAGGAGTTTGGTGATCATTGTGCAGGCACCTCCGGCGCGCCGAGCGCCGCGCAGCGTTCGGGCAGTTCCATCGTGAAGCTGGTGTTGGCGACCTTCCAGCCGCCCTCGGTCTTGACGAGGCTCAGCGAATTGATCCCGCAATGGCTGGTCTGCCCGTCCGAGATGAAGCGATAGGGGCCCCACACCAGCGCCATGTCGCCGTCGACCCGCACGGTGTCGTAGCGCATCACCTCGTCGACCTTGCGCGTGCCCTTGGCCCAGCGCGCGAGGTGATCGGCGACCGGAATGACATCGACGCGGGGGAAGTCGGGCTTCATCCGGCTGTGGACGAAGATCATGCCCTCGGGGAGCATCTGGCGGGCGAGTGCGGTGCGGTCCTCGCTGCGCAGCGCGGCGAAGAAGGCGTCGGCGGCGGCGATGGCCTCTGCCTGCTCGGGGGTCGGCTCCTCGGCGGCGAGCGGCGCGGCGGCGAGGAGTGCTGCGGCGGCGGTGATGACGGCTTTCATGGCTGCCGGATTAGCGCGGCTTGGTTGCAAAGGAAACCGCATCGCTATTGCGTCTTCCCGGGCTTGACCCGGGACCACGCTTCCTTTTTCTCCGCGCAAGAAAAGCGGGGCCCCGGGTCAGGCCCGGGCCGGGGCGGATGGCCGGTAATCCGCGATCCCCCAGTCGATCCCGCCCTCGGGCATCTTCTCGCGGTTGAGCACCGCCGAGAGAAACGCGCGCACGCCGTAGAGCGCCTTCTCGCTGCGCGGCACATAGGTGCGGCTGTTCCACGCCTCCACCCCTCGCGCGCGGACCTTGCGCCCGATCGCGCCGTAGATGCGCGCCGCCGAGAGCACCGCCCAGCGGCTGCGGAAGGGGAGTTTCGCCGCGCCCACGCGGGCTGCCGCCTCGTGCTTTTCCACCAGCGCCACCAGCCGCGCGGCCATTTCTGCGAGTTCCTTCCTGTGGTGCGGCTTGGTGTGCTGGCCGGGCTCGATATCCTGCTCGACCAGCCATTCGACCGGCAGATAGCAGCGCCCCGCCGCATCATCCTCGACGATATCGCGCGCGATGTTGGAGAGCTGGAAGGCGAGGCCGAGATCATTGGCCCGGTCGAGCGTCTCCTGATCCTGCGGCGAAACCCCCATCACCACCGCCATCATCACGCCGACCGCGCCCGCGACGTGGTAGCAGTAGCGCAGCATGTCGGCCTCGGTGCGCGGGCGCCAGTCTTCGGCATCCAATTGGAAGCCCGCGATCACGTCCTCGGCCATCTGCGGGGTGAGGCCGACTTCGGCGGCGACCACGCCGAGCGCGTCGAAGGCCGGATCGCCCGTCGGCTGGCCTGCGAAGGCGAGCGCGGTCAGGCGGCGGATATGGGCGAGGCGGTCGGCAAGGTCGCTCTGGTCGCCCAGCTCGCCGCCCAGTTCCTGATTGTCGGCAATGTCGTCGGCGCGGCGGCACCAGGCGTAGAGCAGCCAGGCGCGCTCGCGGGTCTCGCGGTCGAACAGGCGCGCGGCCGCGGAGAAGCTCTGCGAGCCGTGCTTGATGGTCAGCCGGGCGTGTTCGACCAGCGCGGCGCGGGTGGCTGCATCGACCGCCATGGCGAAGCCTACAGCTCCTCGGCCTTCATGCGGAAGATCGGGGTGTGGGGGACGTAGCTGGCCATCTTGTCGAGGAGCTCGCCGCAGGTCTCGGCCGCGATCATGATGCCGGCGTGCTGCGGGCGGATGAAGCCGACCTCGATCATCTTGGCGTTGAAGGCGAGCAGGTGGTCGTAGAAGCCGAAAGCGTTGAGCAGGCCCACCGGCTTGGTGTGATAGCCCAGTTGCGCCCAGCTGATCGCCTCCCACAGCTCGTCCATCGTGCCGACCCCGCCGGGGATGGTGACGAAGCCGTCCGAGAGGTCGGTGAAGCGCTGCTTGCGCTCGTGCATGCCCGAAACGGTGACGAGTTCGTCGCAGTCATGATTGGCGACCTCGGCCTTGACCAGCGCCTCGGGGATGATGCCGATGACGTGGCCGCCATGGTCCTTGGCGCCCTTGGCAACCGCGCCCATCAGGCCAAGCTTGCCCCCGCCATAGACGAGCCCGATCCCCCTGCGGGCAAGCTCCGCGCCGACGTCATAGGCGAGCTGGATGTAACGCGGATCCTCGGGAGAGGCCGAGCCGCAATAGACAGCGAGGCGTTTCATCAGTGCGTTCCGCAGGCGGCTTCAAACAGCTGGCGGTCGGAGGGGTCGTCCGCCACATTGAGCGGCTCGATCAGCAGCTCGCCGATCGGCAGATCGGCCGCGTCCCCGACATCGGGAGAGATGACTCGCGCGCGCTGCATTCCCATCCTCACCTTGGCGCAATCGACCACCCCGATGATATCGGCGACGAGGTTGTTCTCCTTGTCTTCGGTGCGCAGCAGCAACTGCTTGTAGCGCACCCCGTCGATCACGGTATCGCCGCGCCAGGCCATGTCGATCCAGCCGGTCAGTTCCTCGTCATTTTGCGCCTCGACCCAGCGGTGCGCGTGGCCCGGCTGGACCAGTGGCGATGCGCCGTAGTCGGCTGCCCCGGCGGCGAGAAGAAGAAGCCATCCCATCATCACACATTCACCTTTGCCAGATCCTCCAGCATCAGCCCGGCGGTCGCCTTGGCGCTGCCCACCACGCCCGGAATGCCCGCCCCCGGGTGGGTGCCTGCGCCGACGAGGTAGTAGTTGTCGATCACGTCGTCGCGGTTGTGGCCGCGCAGCCAGGCGCTCTGCCACAGCACCGGTTCGAGGCTGAAGGCGCTGCCCATGTGGGCGTTGAGGTCCTGCTTGAAGTCCTTCGGCGCATAGCTGAACTTGGTGACGATCCGCGAATGGATGTCGGGGATCAGGCGCCGCCCCAGCTCGTCGAGGATCATCTTCTCAAGCTTCGGGCCGACCTCGTCCCAGTCGAGCGGCATCTTGCCCATGTGGCTCACCGGCACGAGCGCGTAGAAGGTGCTCTTGCCCGCCGGCGCCATGCTCGGGTCGGTGACGGTGGGGTGGTGGAGGTAGATCGCGAAATCCTCGGGGATCACGCCGTTCTTGTAGATGTCGTCGAGCAGGCCCTTGTAGCGCTTGGCGAAGAGGATCATGTGGTGCGGGATACCGGGCCAGGTGCCCTCCAGCCCGAAATGCACCACGAAGAGGCTCGGCGAATAGCTCTTGCGGCCGAGGCTCTTGGCCATCTGCTTGCCGCGCGCGCTCTGCGACATCAGGTCCTTGTAGGAGTGCATGATGTCGGCGTTGCTGGCGACCGCGTCGAAGCGCTGGCGGAAGCCCGACTTGGTCTCGACCTCGGTGGCCTTGGTGCCGAGAGTATGCACCTGCACCACCGGATCGCCGATCCGCATCTGGCCGCCGAGGCGCTCGAAATGGCGCACCATGCCTGCGATCAGCCGGTTGGTCCCGCCGCGCGCCCACCACACGCCGCCGTCCTTCTCGAGCTTGTGGATCAGGGCGTAGATCGACGAGGTGTTCATCGGGTTGCCGCCGACGAGCAGCGTGTGGAAGCTCAGGGCCTCGCGCAGCTTCTCGTTCTCGACGTAGCTCGAAACCATCGAATAGACGCTGCGCCACGCCTGTTCCTTGATCAGCGCGGGCGCGGCCTTCAGCATCGACTTGAAATCGAGGAACGGCACGGTGCCGAGCTTGAGGTAGCCTTCCTTGTAAACCCGCTCCGAATATTCGAGGAAGCGCGCATAGCCCGCGACATCGGCGGGGTTCAGCTTGGCGATCTCGGCATTGAGGCTCGCCTCGTCGTTCGAATAGTCGAAATTGGTGCCGTCGGGCCAGTTGAGGCGATAGAAGGGCATGACCTTCATCAGCTCGACATCGTCGGCGATGTCGTGGCCGGTGAGGGCCCACAATTCCTTGAGGCAATCGGGATCGGTGATGACGGTCGGGCCCGCGTCGAAGGTGAAGCCCTCGCGCTCCCAGAAATAGGCGCGCCCGCCGGGCTTGTCGCGGCTTTCGATCACGGTGGTGGCGATGCCGGCCGATTGCAGGCGCAGGGCGAGCGCCATGCCGCCGAAGCCTGCGCCGATCACGCAGGCGGTGCGGCCGTCATAGCGCGCGGCGAGGGCGGGGTTGATACCCTTCGCGCCCGAAAGGTTGAGCTTCGCATCGGCGTTCATGCCGGGGTCTCCGTTTTGAAAGGCTTGCCTGAAGAAAACAGCGCACGGATGGCGCGCGGGATAGCTACGGGGGGCTTGCCCGTGAGGATGCGCAGCCGGTCGGGCCAGGTCGATCGGCCGGCGTAGAAGCGCTCCACCAATGCCCCGCGCAGCGCGTAGAAATGCTCGAACACCACCACCCGCTTGCCGGGCTCGGCGGCCTCGAACAGCATGCGGCTGAGCATCCGGTAATAGGCGGTCGCGCGCCAGTGGCGCCGGGCGCGGCGGGCGCAGAAGGCGGCGAGCTCCTCGCCGGTCAACTCCGGGCGGCGCGCGATCATCTTGGCGACGGCGAGCGCGTTGCTGGCGGCGAAGGGCAGGGTGTAGCTGGTGAGCGGGTGCGAGAAGCCCCCCCGCGCGCCTGCCAGCGCGACGCCGGGGATCGCGACCTCGGCGCATGCCGCGGCGAAATCCCCGCCCGAGATCACGGGGAGAATCCCCGCCTCCTGATCCACCACCTCGCCCTTCCAGCCATTGGCATGGGCATAGGCGGCGACGCGGCCCTTGAGGACTTCGGCGTCCATCTTCGGCTGGTCGGCGTAATAGGTGTCTTCAATGAACACCTCGTCTTCGGAGAGGGGCAGGACATAGACGAAGCGGTAGGCCTCGCCATTGCCGTAGGGGGCGAGCTGATCGACGCTCGCATCCATGATGACGGGGCGGGTGAGGCCGTGGGGCTGCTCGCACTTGAAATGCTGGCCGAGGAACACCTGCCAGCCGCCCGCGAGATGCTTCGAGGGCTTGAACGGGCGGCAGTCGATCACGCGCTTGGCAGGCATCCGCGTGCCGTCCGCCAGCGTCACGCCGCCTGCGTCCAGCGCTGCCGCTTTGGTCTCCAGCAGCACGCGGCTTGCAGGCAGTTCCGCCATCAGCGCGCGGTGGAATTCGGCGCTGGCGAGCGAGCGGTAGGCGGTCGGCAGCGTGCGGCCGAGGCGCGGGAAGGTGATGTCGTAGCCCTCGTCCCAGCCGTTCAATTGGAACCCCGCCATCAGCGCGCGGTCGGCTTTCGGGATGTCGGTCTCGAACCAGCTCCAACGGTGGTGGCCGCCCAGCGTGCGCCCGGCCTCGAGCAGCGCGAAGCGGCAGCCGGGAGCGTGGCGATGGAGCGCGAGCGCGATCAGGCCGCCTGCCAGCCCGCCGCCGACGATGATCACGTCATGCGCAGGCTCTCCGGCTGCGGGGCGGCTGTTGGGTGAATCGACCATCGGCCCAATGCCCTAGGCGAGGCGGCGGTAATCGGCAATCGAATGCGGGGATCGGGCGGCGATTGCCCAAAGATTGGAATGTTGCAACGTTACGCGGAAACATTAGAGGGCGCCTGCGTTTCGCCGGTCAAACCTCTTTTCCCAGGATCGCACCCCATGAAGACCAGCCTGATTTCCGCCCCCCTGACGCTTGCTCTCGCGCTGTGCGCCGCGCCCGCGCTCGCCTCGGAAGAGGCCGAGACTGCCGCCGCCGAGGAGCAGGCCCAGCCCAAGCCCGAACCCGCTCCCGCGCCGCCCGCACCCCCGCCCTTCGCCTTCGCCAAGCCGGTGTTCGACGAGACCTGGGCGACCATCGGCCTCGGCGTAGGCATGGTGCCGAGCTATGCGGGCTCCAACGATTACATCGCCTTCCCCCTGCCGCTGATCGCGGGCCGCGTGGGCGGGGTGGGAATCGCACCCAACGGGCCGGGCTTCGTGCTCGACTTCAATTCGCCCAAGCCCTCGTTCGTCCCCCGCAAGGGCGCGCGCCTCGCCTTCGGCCCGGCTTTCCGCTTCCGCAATGACCGCAACAACCGCATCACCGACGAGGTGGTCGCGCGCGCGGGCAAGCTCGATGCGGCGCTGGAGGTGGGCGCGAATGTCGCGGTCTCGATCCCCAACGTGGTCAAGAGCTTCGATGCCTTGAGCATCGGCGTGCAGGCCCGCCGCGACGTGCTCGGCGCGCACGAGGGCTGGGTGATCGAGCCGCAGGTCGGCTACCGCGCGCTGGTCGGCAAGGGCTTCACCCTGCAAGCCCAGGCGAGCATGGAGATCGTCACCGACCGCTTCGCCGATTACTACTTCACCGTCTCGCCTGCGCAGGCCGCCGCCACCGGCCTCGCGCAATTCCGCGCCGACGGAGGGGTGAACCGCATCGGCACCACCGCGATCCTCGCCTACGACCTCGACCGCAATCCCCTGAACGGCGGGTGGAGCCTCACCGGCATCGGCGGCTATTCGCGCCTGATCGGCGACAGCGCCGACACGCCCTACACCTCGGTGAGGGGCGACGCGAACCAGTTCATCCTCGGCGCGGGGGTGGCCTTCACCTTCTGACGCGCCGCCCTTCGGCAATCACTTGCCGATATGGGCCTCGATCGCGGTGATCGCCGCCTGCTCGATCGCCGCGATCTCGCCCGCATTGGGCTGTTCGTTCGCCATCTGGGTCTGCAGCGCGAGCAATTCGCCGCGGATCGTCGCGAGCTTGAGCAGGGCGGGCTTTTCCTTCGCCAGCCGGGCGAGTTCGGCCATCTCCGCCTGCGACATCGCACCCCTTGCAGAGCGCACCGCCTTGTCGACGTCGCTGGCGACCTCTTCACGCGTCACCTGCACCTCGGAAAGGTCCTTGCCCGAGGTGATGTCCTGATCGAGATCCTCGAGGAAGCCGTCCTCAGTCATGCTGCGCGAGACGTTGCCCAGGATCTTCATGCCCAGCGGCGAACGGTAGAACGCGGCAAGATCCTGTGCTTCACTCGGGGAGAGATTCCGGGCCAGCAGTTCTCTCCTGCGCGGGCGGTATTCGCCCTCCACCCGCGCCATGACGCCTTCGAGCACCGGGCGCATGGCGCGCACCGTCGCATCGATCAAGCCGGGCTTCGCCTTCTCCAGCGCCGCGATCTCGGGCACCTGGGCATATTCGCGCGCGATCGCGGCCCCCATGGTGTCGAAGAGCGCGTCCCGGTTGACCGATCCGTCGATCGCTTCGAGGAGATCGAAATAGGCGGGGTGATCGGGGTCCGGCGCGGGGGCCATGTGGATGGCGGGATAGGCGGGCTGGTCCTGCGCGGTGGCGGGCGCTCCCGACAGCGCCAGCGGAGCGGCGGCGGCGAGCGCGGCCATGACAAAGCGTGCGGTCGGACGGATCATCGGCATTCCCTGCTGCAACGGCTGACCCGCCGGGCATAGCGCCGGTGCCCTGCCAACCCAAGGGGCGGACTGATCATCCACGATTTTTCTTCCCGCGCTTGCCATGCCGGGGCGCCCGCGCCATCACTCCGGGCTGCAACACGAGGGGAGAGAGATGATGCACCCGTTCCGCAAGGCCCTTGCCGCTGGCGCCGCGCTGTTCGCGCTGGCCGCAGCGCCGCTTGCCGCCGAAACCGTGGCAATCCGTGCCGGGAGCGTCATCACCGATGCCGCGGGCGAGGCGTCCGGCCCGGCGACGATCATCGTCGAGGACGGCAAGATCCTCAGCATCACCCCCGGCCATACCGCCAAGGCCGACCGCGAGATCGACCTCAAGGACAAGACCGTCCTCCCCGGCCTGATCGATCTCCACACCCACTTGACCGGCGATCCGGGCGGCGACTTCTGGAAACAGGCGACCGAGCCCGAGGAGTGGGGCGTGGTCGTCGGCGCCAAGAACGCGCGGATCACCGCGCTCGCGGGCTTCACCACGGTGCGCGAGGCGGGGAGCGGGCAGGAGACCGCCTTCTCGCTGCGGCGCGGCACGGCCGAGGGCCTGATCCCGGGCCCGCGCATCATCGCGGCCGGCCCCGCGCTCTCGATCATCGGCGGGCACGCCGACACCAACGGCTTCATCCCGGCGGTCAACCAGCTGCTCGACACCGGCTACAACTGCACCGGCGCGGTGGAGTGCGCGGCCAAGGTGCGGCTTGCGAGCCAGAACGGCGCGGACATCATCAAGATCACCGCGACCGGCGGCGTCCTCAGCCAGCAGGGCCGGGGGCTCGAGGCACATTTCACGCCTGAGGAAATGAAGGCGATCGCCGACACCGCGCACAGCCTCGGCCTTAAGGTCATGGCCCACGCCCACGGCGCGCGCGGCATCCAGCAGGCCGCCGAGGCTGGGATCGACACCATCGAGCACGGCACCTACCTCGACGAGGCCGCCGCCAAGGCGATGCGCGAGCGCGGCGTGGTGCTGGTGCCGACGCTGATGGCGCTCGAGGGTGTCTCCGAGGGCCTCGGCAAGGGGGTCTACACCCCCGTGGTCGAGAACAAGATCCGCGCCGTCCAGCCGCTGATGGCCTCGCTGGTGAGCCGCGCGCGGCAGTATGGCGTCACGGTCGCCTTCGGCACCGATGCGGGCGTCTACCAGCACGGCCGCAATGCCGAGGAACTGGCGCTGATGAGGAAGCAGGGGATGAGCGACCGCGAGGTGCTCGCCAGCGCCACCACGGTCGCGGCCAGGGTGCTCGGCATGGAGAGCCAGATCGGCAAGCTCGCCCCCGGCTTTTCGGCCGACATCATCGCGGTCGCGGGCAATCCCTTGAAGGACGTGAGCGTGCTCGAGAAGGTCGATTTCGTGATGGTGCGCGGCCGGGTGATCGAATAGGCCGCGATCTGGTCCGCGCGCACAATCCGAAAGGACGCCCGCCGCGCCGACTGTAACCTGAGCCCCGGCGGCAGCGAACCGGCTGCCGTCACACAAGGGGTTCGTTTGCATGCCTGTCGCCCACCACAGCACCGTCCGCGCGATCGCGCTCCTGCTGCTCCTCGCCTGCGTCACGCAAGGGGTCTACACCGCGCTTTACGTCGCCAAGCTGGAGGTTCCGCGCCAATTGCTGTGGGGCACCGAGGGGCTGCTCTTCCCCCTCCTCGCCGCGCTGGCCGGAGCGGCGATGGTGCGCACCGAGCGGCTGACGCTGGCCTTCGCCGCCATCGCCTTTGCCGCGGTCTTGAACCTCGTGCAGGTGGGCGTGGGCCTCACCCTGTTCTTCCCCTTCGCCGCCGCGGCCAAGGCCGACCCGGCGCTGGCCCCCGCGGCAGGCGCGATCGTCGCCTTCGCCTTCGTCATCTACAACGCCGCCAAGCTGCTGCTGGGCCTCGCCGCGCTGCTCGTGGGCCTCGCGCGGATGGCCGCGGGGCGCAAGGCGCTGGGCGGAGCGACGGCGCTGGCCGGCGGTATCGCGATGCTGGCCAACGGCGCGGCGATTGCGGCAGGCGGCAAGGTGTTTGGAGAGCTGCCCCTCGCGGGAGGCACGGGCGTGCTGGCGACGGCGCTACTGGCGGCGTGCCTGTTGGGCGCGGCGCGGGAGGATTGACGCGGCTCAGCGCATCCCTCGCTTCCGGCTTCAGCACTTCGCGAGTGTGGTCGCCTCGGTCGCCGCAGCCCGCACCAGCCCCTTGGCATGGAGCGCCTTGAACCCGTCCATCGGCACCCGGCCAAAGAAGCGCGCGGTCTCGAAGAAGCTCGGCGGCAGGCCGAAGCGGAATTCGAGAAAGGCGGGCGGGGCCGCACTGGTGAGGTCGCTGAAATTGCTGCTGAGCGGACGCCCGATCCCGTCGCTCACCGGGCGATTCATGAACATCCCCGCCCAGCGCCCTGTGGGCTCGCGCCGCTCGGCGGTCCATTCGCTCGTTGCGATCTGGCGGTCCGGCCCGAACACCAGCGCCGCGCCATTATCGACGATATAGCCCTTGAGGCTGAAGGTGCCGTCCCGAGTGTCCTTGAGCGGCTGGCCGGGGGCGAAATAGGTCTGGCTCAGCACCAACTGGAGATTGCCTTTGAGCGTCAGCTGCTTGCCTGCCGGCTGTGCGGGCGCGGCTGGGTCGGGCTGGAAGCTTGCGGTCATCAGGACGCGGTCTTTTGCGAACTGGCATGACCAGACGGGCGCAGCGGCCGAGGCCGACGTAGCGCCGAATGCGAGGCAAAAGGTGGCTGCGGCAACCGGCGCCAGCCATGAAAAACGTGTCATTTTCCGCATTCCCCCCAACGCGTCCCCGCTGGACTCATAACTCTGCCCGGCCTATCCAGCAACCATCCCCGGGGAGCGCGCTCGCGCTGAGAGGGGCGGTTAGCATCGCCCGACCCGTCGAACCTGAACCGATTAGCATCGGCGGAGGGAGTGGGCTGGTCGCTGTGCCAAAACCCCGCTCGCTTTCCGCCATGAGGAGAGCAGAGCATCATGGCCGACATCAACAGCCCCGTCGAAATCGGCGTCACCACCGGCCCCATCCGCGGCAGCCGCAAGGTTTACGTGGGCGCGCGCACCGGCAGCGGCATCCGCGTCGCCATGCGCGAGATCGATCTCGAGGGCGGCGAGCCAAGCGTGCGCGTCTACGACACCTCGGGCCCCTACACCGACCCCAATGCCCATATCGACATCAACGCCGGCCTCCCGCAGCTGCGCCGCGACTGGATTCTCGCCCGCGGCGATGTCGAGGATTACGAGGGCCGCGAGGTCAAGCCCGAAGACAATGGCCGCCTCGGGCCGGATCGCAGCGGCGGCGTTCCGCAATTCCCCAACACCGGGAAGCGCCCGCTGCGCGCCAAGCCGGGCATGAACGTCAGCCAGATGCACTATGCCCGCCGCGGCATCATCACCCCCGAGATGGAATATGTCGCCGAGCGCGAGAACCTCGGGCGCGAAATCGCGAAGGATCTGGCGCGTGACGGCGAAAGCTGGGGGGCGGAGATCCCCGATGTCATCACCCCCGAATTCGTCCGCAGCGAAGTCGCGCGGGGGCGGGCGATCATCCCCTCCAACATCAACCACCCCGAAAGCGAGCCGATGGCGATCGGGCGCAATTTCCTCGTCAAGATCAACGCCAATATCGGCAACTCCGCCGTCGCCTCCGACGTGGCGAGCGAGGTGGACAAGATGGTCTGGGCGACCCGCTGGGGCGCGGACACGATCATGGACCTCTCGACGGGGCGCAACATCCACGACACCCGCGAATGGATCATCCGCAACTCGCCCGTCCCCATCGGCACCGTGCCGATCTATCAGGCGCTCGAGAAGGTCGGCGGCATCGCCGAGGAACTCACCTGGGAAATCTTCCGCGACACGCTGATCGAGCAGGCCGAACAGGGCGTCGACTACTTCACCATCCACGCCGGGGTCCGCCTGCCCTACATCCCGCTCACCGCCAAGCGCGTCACCGGGATCGTCAGCCGCGGCGGCTCGATCATGGCCAAGTGGTGCCTCGCCCACCACAAGGAAAGCTTCCTCTACGAGCACTTCGACGAGATCACCGAGATCATGAAGGCCTATGACATCGCCTATTCGCTGGGCGACGGCCTGCGCCCCGGCTCGATCCGCGACGCCAATGACGAAGCCCAGTTCGCCGAGCTCTACACCCTCGGCGAACTCACCAAGCGCGCCTGGGAGCAGGACGTGCAGGTGATGATCGAAGGCCCCGGCCACGTGCCGATGCACAAGATCAAGCAGAACATGGAAAAGCAGCTCGAGGCCTGCGGCGAGGCGCCGTTCTACACCCTTGGGCCGCTCGTTACCGACATCGCGCCGGGCTACGACCACATCACCAGCGGCATCGGCGCGGCGCAGATCGGGTGGTACGGCACAGCGATGCTCTGCTACGTCACCCCCAAGGAGCACCTCGGCCTGCCCGACCGCGACGATGTGAAGGTGGGCGTGGTGACCTACAAGCTCGCCGCCCACGCCGCCGACTTGGCCAAGGGGCACCCCGCCGCACAGGTGCGCGACGATGCGCTGAGCAAAGCCCGCTTCGAGTTCCGCTGGCGCGACCAGTTCAACCTCAGCCTCGACCCCGAAACCGCCGAGCAATATCACGACCAGACGCTCCCCGCCGAGGGCGCGAAGTCGGCGCATTTCTGCTCGATGTGCGGGCCGAAGTTCTGCTCGATGAAGATCACGCAGGAAGTGCGCGACTTCGCGGCGAAGCAGAACGCCGGCATCGACACCTTCGTCGCCAGCGAGGCCGAGGCCGAGAAGGGCATGGCCGAAATGAGCGCCAAGTTCCGCGAAGTCGGCAACCAGCTCTATGTCGGCGCGGGCGACCGCGAGCACGATTGAGGCCCGGCGGGGGTAACAGATGGGCACCTGGGGCATCCGGCCGTTCGACAATGACGACGCGAGCGACCTGTTCTACGAGCTGAAGGAGGAGGGCGCGGATCACCTCGCCATCCTGCGGGCAGCGGTGACCGCGCTCGACCCCGACTATGTCGAGGCCGATCAGGGCCAGCGCGCGGTCGCGGCGGCGGCGCTGGTGCTGTTCCATGCAGGCGGGCCCGCCACCCACCTGTCGGAATACGAGCTTCCCTTCGCCAGCGCCAACCCGGTGCCCGGCGCCGCAAGCCTGCTCGCCCCCGCGCTCGCCGCGCTCGACCGGGTGCTGGCGGGCAGCGAGCAGTCCGAGCTCCACGCCCTGTGGGCTGAGCAGCCGGGCGGGCTCGAGGATTGGGGCGCGGTGACGCGCGCCCTGCGCGCCGATCTTGCCGCCGCTCAGGGATGAGGAGAAAGCAGCGCATGAAAGCCCTCGCCCTCGCCGCCCTGATCGCCCTTTCCGCGCCCGCTCACGCCGAGGAACCCGCGCCTATGCCTCCCGATTTCACTGCGGTCGAAAGCCTCGAAGCCGCGCAGGATCTGGCCAAGGCGGGCACGCTCGTGCCCGTCCTGCTGTTCCCGGTCGAGGTCGGCGGGCCGGACGTGCCGCCCAACACGGTCTACATCACCCCCGAGGCCGCGGCCGAGCGCGCCAAGGCGCTCGCGACGATCATCGCCCTGCTCGAACAGGACAAGCTCGACCAGATGGACGTGAAGCCCGCCTTCAAGGGCAAGAGCTTCGTCCCCTCGACCATCGTCATGAAGGCGTGGCACACGCGCCGGGACGAAAAATTCGAAGTGACGATCCATGTCTGGTAGCGCGCGCACGTGCTACACGGCGGCATGAACAGCTTGCGAATCAAGGCCCTCGCCCTCGCGCTCCTCGCTGCGGGCACCCCGGCACTCCCGCTCGCGGCGCAAGGCACGCCCCCGCCACCGCCCGACAATATCGAGGCCGCCGCGGGCGAGCTGCGCGTCATCCACCTCTGGTCGACCGAGCCCGATGAATTCATGGCCGCATGGGCCGGCCCGACCCCGCCGAAGTTGCCGACCAGCAAGCGGATGGAGCGCAATCAGCCGATCCAGCAATTCGTGCTCTACGCCAATTGCACCCGCAACGCGGCGGGCGAGTGCCATGTCACCGCCAAGGTCCTGATCTTCGCGCCCGACGGCAGCGCCTATGGCGATCCGCTCGCCTTCGAGGTGGTGAACGGCCCCGCCACCGTGCCGCCCGGCAATATCGGCATGGCGTCAGGCGGCATCGGGCTGACGGTCGAGGACGGCGAGCAGCTCGGCCGCTACCGGGTCGAGCTGGTGGTCACCGATCACAACGCGGGGCTGACGGCGACCAGCGTGGTGCATCTCGAAGCGGTCGAGGCCGGATCGCTCGCCGGGAGACGCAAGGAGGGCTGAGCGCGCCGGGGCGGCGGCGCCCTCAGCCGTTCTTCATGTGCTCCAGCCCCTTGATCCCGCCGGGCTTCAGGCTGGGCTGGCTGGCGTTGAGCTTTGGCCCCTTGTCCTTCTTGGGTTTTCGCGCTTCGCGGCTTTTCTTCTGTTGGCCCTTGGCCATGAGCTTTTCCTATCGGGTGACATACCCGACGCGGGCCTGCGCCGCTTCATGCAATAAGTCAATCAAAGTGCCTTAAATGCGACGAAGCGATGGCGGTTCGCATTGTATCGATCCGATCAGGCCCCATATCCATGAGGCTACCAGTCAAACAGAAATCGGATGCGGCCAAGTAAAATTGGCTCGCCATTTCGGCACGACTTCTGGCACCGTGCATAAGCGACCACATCTGGTTGCCCGCGCGGACACAAAAGGAAGCATCATCATGACCCATTATGGCAAGATCAAGTCCTACGACAGCGCCAAGGGCGCCGGGATGATCACGCCCGACAAGGGCGGCGATGCGCTGGCGTTCAACAAGTCCGACCTGCAACAGCAGGCGCAGGAGCCGCGCGCTGACCAGCGTTACGGCTATGACACCCGCCAGATCGATGGCGGCAAGACCCACGCCACCAACCTCCAGATGGAAGCCGGCACCAGCGGCAGCTCCGCCAAACAGCAGAGCTGACGCGCCAAGCTGACGCTGCATCATGGGCTTCCGGACCCCCGGGAGCCCATGATTGCGTCCGGCTCCGTGCAGCTTCGCATCGCGTCTTCCAAACGGCTCCCGGCCTAGCCGCGCCCCATCGCCACCATCACCCGGTCGAGCGCCTGGAGGAAGCGCGAGCGGTCCGCCTTGCCGAAGGGCGCGGGGCCGCCGCCGATCCCATCCATCCCGGCGCGCAGGTCGGCCATGATCGCCCGTGTGGCGATGGCCGCGCCGATGCTGGCGGCGGTGAATTCCTCGCCATTGTGCCTGAGCACCCGCGCGCCCGCCTTGAGACAGCGCTCGGCGAGCAGGATGTCGGCGGTGACGACCACGCTACGGTGATCCGCCGCCCCCGCGATCCAGTCATCCGCCGCATCGAACCCGTCGCTGACCACCACGCGCCGGACCCGCGGGCTCTCGGGAATGCGGAACGGGGCATTGCTGACGACGCGAACCTCGGCCTTGTAGCGCTCGGCAACCCGATAGATCTCGTCCTTCACCGGACAGGCATCGGCATCGATCAGAATGGTGACGGGAGACATGGCGCGGGCTTAGCCGAATGGCGATGGGGGCGTAAGGGGGCGGGGTGCGCGCCGGAGCGGGGAGGGGGCGCTGCGCAACCACCGGAGAGGCAGGCGGCAATCCTCCCCTGCAAGGGGGAGTCGCAGACGGTCCGCTTGCGGGTCAGCGGGACCACCGCAGGTGGTGGAGGGGCAGGCGAGGGTGATCCGAAGGGGTGGCGCGAGTGCCGCACCCGGGCAGGTTCCACGCAGAGACCGCAGAGGGAAGGGAAGCGCGGAAGGTGTAGTTCAAGGTTGCTCCAAAACGGCTTGGGAAAGACAGTTTGAGATGCTTGACAGTTCAAGGTGCATCCGGCACGGTCTCCTTATGTTCCAAGATGGCGAAACCCCTGGAGAGAGCCTTCTCGCTACGGCGGGCAATCGGAAATTCGCGACGATACTAGCCGACCCTCCTTGGCAGTTTCAAAACCGTACAGGGAAGGTTGCACCTGAGCATAAGCGGCTCTCGCGCTATGGCACCATGACGCTTGACGATATTTGCAACCTTCCTGTGGAACGTATCGCAGATGATCCTGCCCATTTGTATATGTGGGTTCCCAACGCTTTGTTGCCTGAAGGCCTCCGAGTCATGGACGCATGGGGCTTTCGGTACATATCCAACATCGTCTGGCACAAAGTTCGGAAGGACGGAGGCTCTGACGGTCGCGGTGTCGGATTTTATTTTCGCAATGTGACCGAAATTCTTCTCTTCGGCGTGCGAGGAAAAAACGCCCGGACCCTTAAACCGGGTCGGACACAGGTTAACATGATCCAGTCGCGCAAGCGCGAGCACAGCCGAAAGCCCGATGAACAATATAAGATCATTGAGGAATGTAGCTGGGGCCCGCGTATTGAACTCTTCAGTCGCGGCACTCGGCCCAAGTGGACGGTTTGGGGCAATCAGGCTGATGATGAATATCGCCCTGATTGGCAAACATACTCCTACAATAGCTCCCTGAGTATTGCGGCTGAATGAGTGGATCGGAAGACGAGGACTCGGGCCTCCCAGAGAGGCATGACGACGTTTCTAGCGGCCGTGGGGCTGATCACCGGGCTGTCGTCGAGCCACATTTCCCGGACGAATTGCTGAGCAAGTTTGAGGTTTTCAGCTATCGCAATGCTGCGTCTATCCTTGCGACCAGTTTTCCTGCCCAGTTCGACCAAATTCTGACGGCCCTGAGCCGGTTCACTATTTCGCAGACGATGATCCGCACGCCGGGTGGCAGCAAGGGGCTGATCGCCAAATATGTCGATACGCTCTTCACCGAAGGCGATGGTTGGCGAGAGACGCGCATCTCTGCTGACCTTCACGTGAAGCTTCTGGACGCGAAGAAAACCGATTATGTCTTCAGCGAGTATGTGCGTGAAGGCTTTCTTGACGGCCATCGCATCGACTTTTTGAATGGTCGCGTAGCACTTGACCTTGAATGGAACAGCAAGGATCAGACCTACGATCGAGATCTTTATGCCTTCTCGGCATTTTACGATGCTGGAGCGATTGATGTCGGTGTGTTGATCACAAGAGGCTCATCGATGAATAACCACTTCTTTAGAACCCTTGGCAAGGTTCTAGCGAAGGATGGTAGCGAAGGAACGCAGGAAGTTTTCAAGAAATACGGCGCTTCTACTACTTGGATGGGAAAACTTCTGTATCGTTTGGATGCAGGGCGCAATGGTGGCTGTCCTGTACTTGCGATAGGAATCACGCCGAAATGTGTCACTGAAGACTAACCCCTTTCCTACAGCCCCTACCCTGAGTCATCATCCCCCGATGACTCGCATCCCCGCCCCGTGCCCTTCGGGCCGCTCGCCCCAGACCGCCGCTTTTGCCACTGTCCGCCGCGACGGGTGGACCATCGAACGGCAGACCGCTTTTCTCGAGGCGCTCGCTGCCGGGTCGAGCGTGGCGGGGGCGGCGCAGCAGGTGGGGATGAGCCGGCAGGCGGCCTATGCCTTGCGCGCGCGGCTCAGGGGCGAGCCCTTCGATCAGGCATGGCAGGTCGCCACCCGCTGCCGGTTCGACGAGCTGCTTGACGCGGCGCTCGATCGGGCGCTGAACGGAGTCGAGGTGCCGCACTTCCACAAGGGCCATGTGGTCCACCTCACGCGCCGCTATGACGAGCGGCTGACGGTCGCGCTGCTCAAGGCGCGCGGCGCGCTCGGCGAACGGCGGAGCGTGCCCTCGGGCCATCCAGCGCGCGGCTATGGGCGCGACGACTTCGCGCGGCTGCTCGAGCGGGTGGCCGAGGGCCCCGAGACTTGGGAGGCCGAGATCGAGGCCGACTACGCAGCGCTGCTGGCGCATGACGCTGCCGAGGGCGATGGACAGGACGCGGATGGCGACGAAGCGGCCCAGAACGCTGCCCCGCGCCCCGAATAACGCCGCGCACAGTGTCAACTTCGGTTTTCGCCCGCAAGTCTCCGAGAATAAAGCGAAAAACCTGTAGGATTGCGAAGTTTACAGTGTCAACTTTGTAAACTTTGGGGTTTTTGTTTGCGTGCCCGCCTCCGCGGGCACGTCCTCGGTGCGTTTCGATCCCTGCGGGATCGAGCACCTGCGGCTCGCGCCGTGCGCTCGCGGCCCTGCGGGCCGAACCAGCGCCTACGGGAATGGGGAGCGCTGGTATCGGTCGCGCAGCGACCGCAAGGCCGAACGGCCGCCCGCAGCGATGCGGCCTTCAGGCCGCGTGAGCGAGGATTTCGCACGCCGGATGGCGTGCGGAAAACAAGAGACTCCGCGCGGAGGCGCCCTCGCAATCAAGCAGCCCGCTCGCTCCGGTTCCGGCCCGCCTGCTTGGCGGCATACAGCGCGCGGTCGGCGCGGGTGATGAGGCGGTCGTGGGGCTCGGCGGGGGCTTGCTCGGCGAGGCCGAAGCTTGCGGTCAGGCGCCAGGGGCCGGTGGGGGTGATGAGCGGGGTCTCGGCGACCGCGATGCGCAGGGTCTCGATCCGCTCGGCGAAGGCGGTGAAGTCGGCGGTGGGGGCGGCGAGCAGGAACTCCTCGCCGCCGATGCGGGCGACCAGCCAGCCCTCGGGCACCATGCGGCGCAGCATGCCGGCGAAGTGGACGAGGCTCGCGTCCCCGCCGTCGTGGCCGAGCCGGTCGTTGACGCGCTTGAAGAAGTCGATGTCGGCGATCGCGAGGCACACGGGGGCGCCGGGCGCGGCGGACCATGCGGCGAGCTGCGCCATCGCCGCGCGGCGGTTGGCTAGGCCGGTGAGCGGGTCCTCGAGCGCGAGGCGTTCGAGCTCGCGGCGCGAGGCCTCGAGCTGGAGGGAGAGCGCGGCGATCCAGCGGAAGGCGAGGCTCGCGACCACCAGCGGGATGAGCACCGCGGCGATCATGGCGTCGAGATAGACGATGCCGCCGAACTGGGTCATCGCGATGTGGACGAAGAGGAGGGTGGCGAGGATCGACCCGCCGACGACGATGAAGCCGGTGCGGCGCAGGCGGGCGCGCAGGGCGTCGAGGGCGTCGTGGGAGGCGGCGGGCGGGTTCATCGCGGCCATAAGGATAGCGCAGGAGGGGTTGCGAATGTCTTGACGCGGCGGGAGCCGGCAGGGACGGATGCGACGGGCCGATTAGGCGATTGCGGGAAAGGGTGCTATGGCACGCGGGCTGACGTCGAAATTTGCGACGGACTTCGAAATTTGCGCTCAACCACCCGGCTCCGGCCGCGTGGCTATACCCAGACGACGACTTCCTTTCATCGGACGATACGACGCACGGCCCGCACGGCATCCTGCCTGCGGGCAACCTCTTGTTCTTGAAAGGAACAACCCATGAGCAGCAAGACCGGAACCGTGAAGTTCTTCAACACCGAAAAGGGCTATGGCTTCATCCAGCCCGACGACGGTTCGTCGGACAGCTTCGTCCACATCACCGCCGTGCAGGCCGCCGGGATGCACAGCCTCGATAAGGACCAACGTCTGACCTACGATCTCGAGCGCGGGCGCAACGGCAAGGAAAGCGCCGTGAACCTGGCCTCGGCCTGATCCGATTTTGCGGGAGCGGGGTGCTTCGGTGCCCCGCTCCTGCCCCGAATACGCCTAACGAATCCCGCCTACCCCCTCCCATGGCAGGACACCCCCGATGGCCCAGACCTACGAATTCTACTGCGAACGCGCCGACGAAGCGGCTGCCCTGGCCGAAAAGGCGACGCTCGAGAATGTGCGCGAGCGCGAGCTGCGCTCCGAAAAGACCTGGCGGGGCCTCGCCGAACATGCGCGCAAGACCATCGAGGAGCGCGGGAAGGCCGAACGCGTACGCGCCGAGCGCCGGGCGGCAAGCGACCTGACTGACGAACGCTCCGTCGGATAGGGCTGGAAAGCGGCGCTGGCCGGGCCCATGTTCTCCCTAGGGCAACGGGGTGAACGACGGCACGAGGAGACAAGCGCCATGAGCACCATGCAGTTCCAGTTCAACACCGACAGCTCGGTGATGGGCACCCGCGAGGTCGCCGCCCGGATCGAGGCGCAGGTGCGCCAGCGGCTGGCGCGGTTCAGCGAAAGGCTGACGCGGGTCGAGGTGCATGTCTCGGACGTCAACGGCGCCAAGCACGGCGCGGACGACAAGCATTGCACGATCGAGGCGCGCCCGCGCGGCTCGCGCCCGATCGGGGTGACCGGCAAGGCGGCCGATGTCGATGCCGCGGCGCGGATCGCGGCGAACACGATGGCCGAGCGGCTGGAGCGGGTGCTGGGCAAGGCCGAACGCCATCGCCGCGATCCCTCGCCCGACAAGCAGATCTGAACCTAGAGCCCCTTGCGCCCGAACACCCGCGCGCGCAGCCCGCGTCCGCTCGCCCCGGTCAGCCCCGGCTCGGACGGAGCGGGCGGCGGGGGCGGCGATGGCGGCGGCGCTGCCGGGGGCGCGTCGGCATGGCGCACCTCGAAGCGGCCGCCGATCCCCTCGGCCAGCTTGCGCTTCTGGAACCACTCGTTGGCGAGCGCCATCTTCTCCTCCTGCCCCACCGGCATGAGATCGGGCGGAAAGTCGCCGGGCGCGATCACGCGGTCGTCGCGCACGTGCTCGGGCGCGACGAAGCCGTGGGCGAGGTGCTTCAGCGGAACCAGTTCGTAGAGCGGCATGTCGGTGGTCTCGGCCTCGGCCAGCGCCGCGCCGGCATCGTGGTGGAGCACCCGGTAGGACAGGCTGCGATCCTCCGGGCCGAAGGTGTCGCCATCGGGGATGACATAGCCGCCCGGCATGGTGGCGATCCGCAGGAAGGTGAGGATCACCTCGAAATTGGCGGCCCAGGGCAGGGCATGCGGCTCGATCAGCACCTCGCGGCCCAGCCAGTGGCGCACGCCGAAGGTGCGGATCCCGGCCTTGTTCGGCTCGCCCGGCACGGGGCGCTTGGGGCCGAACAGCTGGGGGTGGATGTGGAGCGGGCCGGGCAGGTCGGGGCAGGCGGCGATCCCGTCGAAAGCCTCGCCGTGCAGCAGCAGATCGGACTGCGTCCAGTGCACCGCCAGCGGCATGGCATGCTCGATCGCGATCCGCGCCATCAGCGCGAGCACCTGCAACCGGCGTTCGAACTGTTCGCGCGTGGCGCCCGCGCGCGGGGTGCCGATGATTTGCAGAAATGCGGCGATCTTGGGGTCTTCCTCGACCCCGCCCATCACCCCGTGCGAGACTTCGAGCAATATGTGGGTATCGGTCCGCGCGATCCGATCACGGATGTCGGGGGTGATGATGCCGGTATAGGGCGAGCCGAGAGTGGCGCGGAACGCCTCGGGATTGCACGGGCGTTCGACATATTCGAACGTCACCATCAGCTCTTCGGCCGGGTGGAACAGGCGGTAGAAATAGCCCGGATTGGCCTCCGGCAGGCTGTAGCTGACCGGTGAGCGCATATTCTCGATCCGCATGAAGCTGCGCATGATCGCTTCGAGATCATGTACGCGGCGGTCGAACAGCAGGGCGGCTTGCAGGCGGTTGGGGTAGAGCATGGCGGTGCGAACCGGGCAGTGGATGACAGCCGCAAGGGGTTACGGCGTCAGGGTTAATTCCGGGTTGATCGGCTCACCCGGCGCCGCGAATTCCGCATTCGGCGAGCAGGCCGTCGATTGCCTTGGCGATCGCGAAGAACCCCGCCTTGGCGAGCGGCCAGGTGGCGCGGTCGATATCGCCCAGCAGGGTGACGACGCGGCCCTGCGCGGCGAGCGGGTCGAGGTCGGGACTGAGCGCGTCGCGGGTCCATCCGGCGGGGAGGTAGGGCACAGCGATCCGCTCCACCCCCGCCTCCGCGAGCAGGGGTGCGAGCGGCTCGCCCGCGCGCCATTCCACCGCGGGGCAGCCGAAACCGGCGGCAGCCTCGGCCATGCCGCTTGCGAGCGCGCCTTGCGCGAAGGCCTGCGCACGGCTGCCCAGCGCGCCGGGGGAGCGTGCCTCTGGCCGGGCGGCAGCGATCACCAGCGCGGGGGCGGCGGGGAGGGCGAGGGGCGCGTGGTGCGCGGCCTCGTCATGCAGCAGCAGCGCGAAGGGCTCGGCCAGATCGGCGGCGGTGACGGGGCGGGGCAGGTCGAGCTTTTGGCGCGCGTAGTCCTGCGGCTCGGTCAGCGGCTGCGCCTCGTCGCCCGCGAGCCGCGGCGCGGCGAGCGCCCCCTCGGGGCGGCCCGCCGTGTAGCGCGCGATGTTGTCCGCCCGCGCGAGGTAGTGCTTGCCCTTGGTGTGCAGCCCCGCGACCCAGCGCCACGACAGCGTGTTCGAGGCCGCATCGGCGTCCATCAGGTGGCGGAGGAAGAAGTCCGCGCCGAGCCGCCAGTCGAGCTTCAGGGTGAAGATCCAGATGCTCGCGAACCACATCCGCGCGTGGTTGTGGAGGTAGCCGGTAGCGACGAGTTCCTGCGCCCAGACGTCGAAAGCCTCGATCCCGGTGCGACCTTCCACCGCCTCGGTATAGCCTTTGCGCAACCCCGCATTGGCCTCGAGCGCTGCCAACGCGCCGTCGCGGCCCTTGCGATAATCGTCCCAGATTGCGGGGCGCTGCTCGAGGTAACCCTTGAAGTAGATCCGCCAGAACACCTCGGCGATGAACTTTTCGGCGGCGCGGGGGGAATGCTGGCCCAGCACCGCCTCGAGCACCTCGGGTTCGCCGATCAGCCCGGCGTGGAGCCAGGGCGAGAGCTGCGAGACATTGCCGCGCCCCTCGGCGCGCGGGCCATCATCGGCGTTGCGGGTCTCGGCATAGCGGCGGCCGGCGGCGGGGAGGAAGGCGGCAAGGCGGGCGAGCGCGGCGGCGCGGGTCGGGGCAAAGTCCATGGGCGGGCAATGCCTTGGCGGGGCCGAGGTTCCGGCCTATTCCTGCAACCGAGGAGACCCCCGATGCAACCCCGCCTTCCGCTGCTCGCCGCCCTCGCGCTGGCCGCCGCCTGCACCCCCGCCCAGACCGATGGCATCGACCCCGAGGGCAAGCCCTTCGACAAGGTCGCCCCGCAAGAGGCGGTCACCATGCTCGGCACCGAGCCCTTCTGGAACCTTTCGGTGAAGGGCGGGGAGGGCGTGTGGACCACCCCCGACACGCCTGACGGCACCAAGCTCGCGCTCAAGCGCTTCGCCGGGAACGGCGGCCTCGGCTTCTCGGGCCAGCTCGATGGCAAGCCCTTCACCGCAACGCTCACCCCCGGCCAGTGCAGCGACGGGATGAGCGACCGCCGCTTCCCCTTCGTCGCCACTATCGCTTTGGGCGGGGAGACTCTGACCGGCTGCGGCTATACGGATAGCCAGCCATTCACCGGCCCCGAAGCCCCGTAGGGGCGAGGGGCCCCGAGGGGGAGAAAATCGCGATGACCATCACCGGAGGCTGCCTGTGCGGCGGCGTGCGCTACACCTGCGAGAGCGACCCGCTGCTGTGCGTCACCTGCCATTGCAAGAACTGCCAGCGTCAGGCCGGCAGCGCGCTCTCGGTCATCATCGGCGTGCCCGAGAACGCGGTCGCGTTCGAGGGCACGCTCAAGACCTACAACGACACCGGCGACAGCGGCGCGACCGTGCGGCGGCAGTTCTGCCCCGAATGCGGCTCGCCCGTCTTCACCCGGGTCGACAGCCCTCCGGGCATGATGTTCATCAAGGCCGGGACGCTCGACGATACCAGCATCCTCAAGCCCGCCTTCCACTGCTATGCCAAGAGCAAGCAGGACTGGGTCGACCTCGGCGACACGCCGAGCTTCGCGACGGTGCCCGAGGGGCTCTGAGGGAGCCCGCGGCCCCTGCGGGGCCTGCGGGTCCGGCGGCTTGCTAGAACAAGCCCGGCAGCTCGCGCTGCACCGGCAGCGGCTTTCTCGGCTGGAGCGGTTCGCGCTCGGGCAGGTTCAGGCCCTGCCGCGTGCTCTGCCCGCCATTGGGGCCGGTGCCCGCGATGTCGCCTGCGGTGCCGCTGATCGGCGTGCAGGCGCGCCCGGCGAGGAAATCGAGCGCCGCGGCGATCGAGGCCTCCTGCGGATCGCCCAGCGGCCGCGTGATGTCGTCGCCGGCGCGGCAGGTGTTGGGCACGACACTGGCGAGGCCGCTGTAATATTCGCCCTGGTTGTTGGCGTTGACCGTCTGGAACGCCACCGCGCGGATGCGCAGGTCGCAGGCCGCGAGGTCGAAGGCGAACTGGCCGACCGGCTTGCCGAAGGAATTGGCCCCCACCAGCGCCATGTTGTTGCCGAGATAGGGGAGCATCGAATTGATCACCAGCTCGCTCGCCGAGGCGCTCGCCCCGGTGGTGATGAAGGCGACCTTGGTGGGGGCGATCGCGTTGGCCTCGTTGCGGAACAGCTGGGTCGAGTTTTCCGAGGACTTGGAGGCGCGCAGCACCTCGCGGCTCCACACCTGCCCCACGCGCCCGCGGCCCATCAGGTCGCCGAAGGTGTCGCCCACGCTGACGAGCCCGCCGCCGTTGTATCTGAGATCGACGATCAGCTCGGTCACGCCCTGCGCATTGAGCGTCCCGAAGGCGCTGCGCAGCTGGTTGGCCGCGTCGGCGATGATGAAGGTGCGCAGGTTGATATAGCCGATCCGCCGCGCGCCGTCGGTGATGATCGAGAAACCGTAGCGGTCCGAGACCGGATCGAGCGGGAAGTCGGCCTTGGTGACGGTGCGCTCCTGGCTCGCGCCGCCCGCGGGGGTGAAGCGCAAGACGCGCGAAAGGCCCGCGGTCGAGGGCCCGAGCGCATCGGCCACGGCTTGCGATCCCCCGCTCGCGAACAGGCTGGAGACGCTCTGGAGGCTCGCGGCGCTGGTGCCGATCGCGGTGATCTCGGTCCCGCGGTCGAGCCCGGCGGCGAGCGCCGGGGCGCCCTCATAGGCCTCGACCACGAACAGGCGGCGGTTGAGGGTGTCGTAGGACAGGCGGATGCCGAAGCCCGCCGAGGAGCCCGAATTGATCAGCGCGTTCTCCTGCGCGATCGAGGTCGCGAAGGTGAAGAAGCGGTCCCGGTTCTGCGCGCGCGCCGGGGCGACGCGGGCATCGAGATAGTCGTCGAGATTGCTGACCGTGGCGCGGTTCACCGGGGTGAGCAGATCGGGGAAGAGATACCACTCGTTGAGCACCTGGTCGGCGAAGTCCTGCTGCGCGCTCAGCGAACAGGCGCCCGTGCTCGGCGTCGGGGTCGGAGTGCCGCCACCGCCGCTGGTGGGCGGGCCGGAGGACGATCCGCCGCCTCCGCAGGCGGCAAGCTGGAAGGCCAGAACAAGGCTGAGGGCAGTGCGATCGACACGCATGGAAGGTTTTCTCCGGGGCATTCGTGCGCGCCTCGGGGCGGCGCGCTGCGGCAGGAATGCCTCGCCAAACGCGCAAGAGCAAGCGCGCCCGAAGCGCTTAGACCCGTTATGGCGCAAAAAAGCGTGATCTTTTTGCCTGCATTTGCAGGGTTTTCCGCAGAATCCGCCGAAAACGGCCTTGCCCCATCTCGCAAGGCGCATCCGAAGGGACTAGCACGAGGGCGAGTAAAGACAGAATCATGACGGATTTCCCAGCCTGGCTTGCACCCCATGTGCCCGCTTCCGCGCGTCATCCCGGTCTCGCCATCGCGAAGCTGGGTTCGGCGCAGGCGATGGCGCGCGGCGGTTTTGCGCTGACCAGCCCGGCGTTCGGCCAGGGCGAGGCGCTCGATGCGAGCTTCACCGCCGAGGAAGAGGACGCGGTCGCCCCGCCGCTCGAATGGAGCGCGCCGCCGCCGGGCTCGGCCGAGCTGGTGCTGGTGGTCGAGGATGCCTCCTCGCCTGCAAGCGGCGATCCGGCCTGCCACTGGCTGGTCTGGGGCCTCGCGGGCCAGCGCGGCAAGCTGCTCGAAGGCGAAACCCCGCCGCGCACCGGCAAGAACAAGGCCGGCAATTCCGAATGGCTGCTGCCCTCGCCGCCCGAGGGCGAGACGCGCCACTACCTGTTTCAACTTTTCGCGACTGACCTGCCGCTGGTGCTGATGCCCGGGGCCGGAAGGGCGGAACTGCTCGCATCGCTGCAAGGGTCGATAACGGCTTGTGCGGTGCTCCACGCCACCTTTACCGGCGGCGGGGAAGAGGACGATGCGGACTGGGAAGACGATGATTTGTGATCAACCTGCCACTGACATAAGGGAGTAGAAGATGGCTGGAACCACCAACGCACTGCAGAAGCCCGTGACGCTTTCGGGCGACCTCGAGGCGGTGATCGGCAAGGGCCCGATGACCCGCGCCGAAGTGACCTCGAAGGTGTGGGAATACATCAAGGCCAACGGCCTGCAGGACACCAAGGACAAGCGCCAGATCAATCCCGACGCCAAGCTCGGCGCGGTGATCGGCAAGGACCAGATCTCGATGTTCAAGATGACCGCTGCGGTCTCGAAGCACCTGAGCTGAGCCTTACGGCACACAGGGGCCTAGGCCCCGCATCGGCGGCGCGCGATCCGGTAGGGTCCGCGCCGCTTTTGTTTGGGCTCGCCCTTCCGCGAGAGGGTGATGGCGCCCTGTTCGAGCAGGCTGTCGGTCGCGGCGTGGACTGCCGCCATTTCGGCGCGCCAGTCGCCGTCCGTGCCTGCGAGCAGGCGCGCGGCCTCGCTCGGGCAGATGGTCGCGCCCTCGGCCCTTTGGCCCAGCAGCGCGAGGATCGCCTCCCCGGCGGTCACTGTGCCTTGCGGCGGAGTGGCAGGCACTCGCCCACCCACAGCGCGAGCCAGATGATCACCGGCTGCGCGAACATCCGGGGGATGTGATAGCCCATCCCCAGCCCCCCATCGCCGCGCGCCATGTCCATCAGCATGTGGTTGATGTTGGCGGGCCAGACGCACAGTGCATAGGCGGCAAGGCCCCACCCGGCGGCCTGCCGCAAGGGTTTCGAGAGCGGCTGCACCAGCCCGATCGCCCCGAGGATCTCGGCCACCCCCGTCCACAGCACCACGCCTTCCGGGAAGGGCACGCCGGGCGGCATGATGGTGAGGAAGGGCGCGGGCAGGGCGATGTGGATCACCCCGGCGACGAAGTAGAACACCGCGAGCAGCCAGCGGAGGACGGTCTTCATCATGCAGGCCCCCCGGTCCCCGGCTCCCAACCCGGCTCGGCGAGGCGGAATCCTGCGAAATCGAACCCCGGCACCACTACGCAGGAGACGAGACTGTAGCCCTGCACCGCCGCGCCAAAGGGGCGCGCCGCCTGCCATTCGCCCGGCGCGACGAGGCCCTGCAATTGTTGGCCTGCGCCAATATCGCTGCCGAGGATCACCGAGCGCGCGGGGCCTTCGTCCGAGGCCGAGAGCCGCAGCTCGACCGGATCGCCCGCCTGCCACAGCCACAGCTCGGCCGCATCGACCGTGTGCCAGTGCGAGGCTTCGCCGGCGCGCAGCAGGAAGATGATCGCGGTGCCGCTCGCGCGGCCATCCGAGCCTGCGTCTCCGCGCCACGTCTCGCGGTACCACCCGCCCTCGGGATGGGCTGCAAGGCCCAATTGTTCGATCAGCTTGCCCGCGCTATCCATGCCCATTCCTTGTTCGCCCATAGCGGGCGCTCTAGCTTCGGGAGCCTCCCCCATGCAACTCTCCGCGCCTTCGCACCCTCGTGCCTCCCGCCTTGCCCTTGCCGCCGCGCTCCTGCTGGCGAGCCCGCTCGCCGCGCAGAAGGCCCCGCCGCCCCCGCAGGTCGACGACGCCACCGCGACCGCCATCGCCAACGCCGCGCTCGAGGCCGCGCCGGTGTTCGACGGGCACAATGACGCGCCCGGCCAGCTGCGCCAGCGCTACGACAACCAGATCAACGCCTTCGACTTCACCGACACGATGGACGAGCACGACCATGTCGGCGGAGACGATGGCGCGATGCACACCGATCTCCTGCGGCTGAAGAAGGGCAAGGTCGGGGCGCAGTTCTGGTCGGTCTATGTCCCGCACAACGCCAACGAGGCCGCCGCGGTGCAGCAGACCATCGAGCAGATCGACGTCACCAAGCGCCTGATCGCGCGCAATCCCGATACCATGCGCTATGCGCTGACCGCCGATCAGGTCGAGACCGCGATGCGCGAGGGCAAGGTCGCCTCATTGCTCGGGATGGAGGGCGGCTATTCGATCGGATCGAGCCTTGCGGTGCTGCGCCAGTTCCACGCGATGGGCGCGCGCTACATGACGCTGACGCACAATTCGAACATCCCCTGGGCCGATGCGGCGACCGACAATCCGAAGCACGGCGGGCTCACCGCCTTCGGGATGGATGTGGTGCGCGAGATGAACCGGCTGGGGATGCTGGTCGATCTCAGCCATGTCAGCGAGGACACCATGATGGACGCGCTGGACGTGGCCAAGGCCCCGGTGATCTTCAGCCACTCCGGCGCGCGCGCGGTGACGCCGCATCCGCGCAACGTGCCCGATAGCGTGCTCGCGCGCCTGCCCGAGAACGGCGGGGTGGTGATGGTGGTCGCCCTGCCGCGCTTCATCGACGAGGACATCCGCCAGTGGGACGCGAAGCGCGCGGGCGAGCTGGCGCGGTTGAAGGTCGTCCACCTCGGCAATCCCGATGCCGCGACCAAGGCGATGGACGCATGGCTCGCCGCGAACCCCGAGCCCAAGGCGTCGATCAAGGACGTCGCCGATCACATCATGCACATCCGCGAGGTCGCGGGCATCGAGCATATCGGTATCGGCGGCGATTACGACGGCATGCCGATCGGCCCTGTGGGTATGGAGGACGTCAGCGGCTACCCCGCCCTGTTCACCGAACTCGCGCGACGCGGGCTGTCGCAGGCCGAACTGGAGCTGATCGCGAGCCGCAACATCCTGCGCGTGATGCGCGCGGCCGAGGCCTATGCGGCCAGCGTCGCGGGCGAGCCGCCGATCGAGACGCTGATCACGCCTCCCGCAAAGGCGGAGTGACGGCCGCCCTAGTGCGACATCGCGATGGCCGGGACGATCCAGACCAGGCTCATCGCGATCACCGCGAAAGCGAGGCTGAAGCCGAGCACATAGCGCAGGCCCGTGTTGCTGACCGCACCGCGCGCGGCTTCGTCGTTGATGCGGATGGACTCGTTCTTGTCGGCCATTGTCGCTCTCCCCGTTGTTGTTGACGTTAGGGAATATGTTTCCGTAACGTCAATCAACCCCGAGGTGGGATAAATGGTTCCCGAAAAGCGGCGGATTGTGGAACAATCCAAAAGTCAGTCGGCGGGTTTGAGTTCACTTGCAAGCTTGAGGACCTCGTCGCCGTCGTCCTGCTCGATCAGGTATGCGGGGTTGTCGTGATCGCCGTTGCGGGTGATCTCCGAGCCCTTGATCTTGCGCGTCACCTCGCGCTCGTAACGCTCCTTGATTGTGCCGGTCGCGGTGCCCGAGCCCCAGTTCCACGACACCTTCTGGCCCATGCGAAAGGTGTCGCTCATCGCGGGGTCTCGGGCGCGGAGATGCCGTCGGTGGAGCTATCTTCAGAAGTCGCGGCATCGCCCCCGGCATCGGGCTTGCGCTCGACATTCATCTGGCTCTCGCCCGCATCCTGCGTCAGCGCGCCGGTGACCCAGATCAGCGTCAGCGCGACGATCGCGCCCGCGAGGCTCAACAGCAGCACCCAGCGCACCACGCCTTCCCGGCTCCCGGCCTTGGCGTCGGTTTCGTCGATACGGGTGCGGGGTTCGGGTGTCGGCATGAAGGTCTCCTGCTGCAATGAACAGGGGCCTATGCCGGCACGGCGCGGATGGTTCGCTGCGCCATGATAGGGCGGAGCGGAAACGCGGCAGGGCGGGGCTGCGGCCCGATCAGTCGCGCAGCAGCTCGTTGATGCCGGTCTTCGAGCGGGTCTGGGCGTCGACCGTCTTGACGATCACCGCGCAGTAGAGGCTCGGGCCCGGGGTGCCGTCGGGGAGCGGCTTGCCGGGCATCGAACCGGGGACGACCACCGCGTAGGGCGGCACCGCGCCCATGTGGACTTCGCCGGTCGCGCGGTCGACGATCTTGGTCGAGGCGCCGAGATAGACGCCCATCGAGAGCACCGCGCCCTCGCCCACGCGCACGCCTTCGGCCACTTCCGCGCGGGCGCCGATGAAGGCGCCGTCACCGATGATGACGGGCTCGGCCTGCAGCGGCTCGAGCACCCCGCCGATCCCCGCCCCGCCCGAGATGTGGACGTTCGCGCCGATCTGCGCGCAGGAGCCCACGGTCGCCCAGGTGTCGATCATCGTGTTCTCGCCGACATAGGCGCCGATGTTGACGAAGCTCGGCATCAGCACCGCGCCCTTGGAAATGTGCGCGCCGCGCCGCACCACCGCGCCGGGGACGACACGGAAGCCTGCCTCGCGGAAGCGGTTCTCGCCCCAACCGGCGAACTTGAGCGGCACCTTGTCATAGGCGGGCGCACCGGCGGCGCCGCCGTCCATCACGCGGTTGTCGTTGAGGCGGAAGGAGAGGAGCACCGCCTTCTTGAGCCACTGGTTGACCTGCCAGCCCCCGTTGCCGTCGGGCTGGGCAACGCGCGCCTCGCCGCTGTCGAGCAGGGCGAGCGCGGCGCCCACCGCCTCGCCGACTTCATGGCCGGGGGCGACCGAAGCGCGGTCTTCCCATGCGGCTTCGATGGCGGTGATCAGGTCGTCATGCATGGCGGTCTCCGGCGGACAATTTCGCCCGTGCGCCTAGCCGCGCCGGAGAAAGTGGGCAAGCCTTACCCCTTCATCCCCGCAGCAACCGCGAACTGGTACGCCCGCTCCGCCAGCGGCCGCACGCGCTCGCTCATGGCTTGCGCATGGGCGCTGGAGGCGGTGCCGTCGATCACACGCTTCTTGATCCCCTGCATGATGCCCGCGAGGCGGAACAGGTTGTAGGCGAAATACCAGTCCATCGGCGGCACTGGGTATCCGGTGCGCGCGACGTAGCGCTCGACCGCTTCCTCTTGGCTTGGGATACCGAGCGCCTCCAGATCCAGCCCCAGCAGCCCCGCGCGGCCATCGGCGGGGTTGTGCCAGTTGAGCATGAGGTAGCTGAAATCGGCGATCGGATCGCCCAGCGTCGACAGCTCCCAGTCGAGCACCGCGATGATGCGCGGTTCGGTCTTGTGGAAGATCACGTTGTCGAGCCGGTAGTCGCCATGCACCACGGATGAGCCATGCTGCGGCGGGATGGTCTGCGGCAGCCACGCGATCAGCGCTTCCATCTCCGGCATGTGCTCGGTTTCGGAGAGCTTGTACTGCTTGGTCCAGCGGGTGATCTGGCGCGCGCAGTAATCGGTCGGCTTGCCGTAATCGCCCATCCCGATCCGCTCGGGCTGGTTCAGGTGCAGGTCGGCCATGGTGTCGATCAGCGCGTGATAGATCGCGCGGCGCTCGGCGGGTTTCATGCCGGGGAGCGCGCCGTTCCACAGCGAGCGGCCATCGGCCATGCTCATCACGAAGAACTTCGAGCCGATCACCTCGGGGTCCTCGCAGAGCCCATAGGTGCGCGGGACGGGGAAGCCGGTCGGGTAGAGCCCGGTCATCGCCGCATACTCGCGGTCGACCGCGTGGGCGCTGGGGAGCAGCTTGCCGAAGGGCTGGCGGCGCAGCACGTAGGACGCGCCGGGGGTGTCGATCCGGTAGGTCGGGTTCGACTGGCCACCCTTGAACTTGGTGTAGCTGATCGGGCCTTCGAAGCCTTCGACATTGGCCTCGAACCAGCGGGTGAGGCTGGCAAGATCGAGCGCGTCCTTCTCGGTCACTGCGACCGTGCCGACCATCTCCTTGTCGAAATCGATATCCATCAGTCGAACACCACCACCGTGCGCGCGGAATGCCCGGCGCGCATCGTGTTGAAGCCTTCGTTCACCGCTTCGAGCGGGATGCGCTCGGCGATGATCGTGTCGAGATCGAGCAGGCCGCGCAGGTAGAAATCCACCAGACGCGGCAGATCGACCGGGAAGTGGTTCATCCCCATGATCGCGCCCATCAGCTTCTTGCCCGACAGGAGGTCGAAGGCGCCGAGCCCGACCTTGCAGTCGAGCGGCATCATGCCAAGGATCACGGCCGTGCCCCCGCGCTTGAGGCTGGCGACCGCGAGGTCGGCAGAAGCCTGACGCCCCACCGCCTCGATCCCCCAGTCCACGCCGCCGCCGCTGATCGCGATGATCTGCTTGGCGGCATCCTCGGCCAGCGCATCGACGGTGTGCGTCGCGCCCAGCACCTCGGCGAGCGCGCGCTTTTCGGGGAGCGGATCGGCGGCGATGATCTTGCCCGCGCCCGCGATTTTCGCGGCGTTGATCGCGGCAAGGCCGACGCCCCCGCAACCGACCACCAGCACGGTCTCGCCCGGGGTCACCTTGCAGGCGTTGAAGATCGTCCCCGCGCCGGTCGTCACCGCGCAGCCGAGCAGGGCGGCGCGGTCGAACGGCATGGCCTTGTCGATCGCGACGCAGGCGTGTTCGTGGATCAGCATCTGTTCGCTGAGCGCGGAGAGGTTGAGCATCTGGTTGACCGGCGCGCCGTCAGCAAAGGCGATGCGCGAAGCCTCGCCCTTCGCGCGGCGGGTGTCGCCGCCGAGGCACAGCGCCATGCGGCCCGTGACGCAGAACTCGCAGTGACCGCAGAAGGCGCTGAGGCAGGAGACGACGTGATCGCCCGGCTTCACGGTGCGCACCTCGGACCCGACCGCGCGCACGATCCCCGCCGCCTCGTGCCCCGGAATGCAGGGCAGCGCGTGGGGGTAGTGCCCGTCGATGAAGTGCAGGTCCGAATGGCACAGCCCGCAGGCCTTGGTGTCGATCAGGACTTCATGCGGACCGGGCTCGGCATAGGTGACCTCGGCGATGCGAAGGCCCTGGCCGGGGGCTTCAAGGATGGCGGCTTTTGCCAATGATGTTCTCCCTTATTCCCCCTCCTCTTCAGAGGAGGGGCAACGAGACTTGGCGGCTTTGCCGCCTAGTCGCAGTGGGGTGGTGCCGCTGCGTTGGCGGCGCTCGCTTCGCTCGCCACCACCCCCCGACCCCCTCCTCTCAAGAGGAGGGGGAGATTAGGTCAGCGCGCAACCCCCATGTCGCCCGAGCTGAAGCTCTGGCCGTCATTGGCAGCGCGTCCGTGGTTGCCACGCAGGGCGTTCGCCGTCGGCCCCGGAACGGGGGCGTGCTTGGCGAATTCCATGTGCGCGATCGAGCGGGCGTGGACCTCGTCCGGGCCGTCCGCCAGACGCAGGGTGCGCTGGTGGGCATAGGCCGAGGCAAGGCCGTAGTCTTCCGACACGCCGCCGCCGCCATGGGCCTGGATCGCATCGTCGATGATCTTGAGCGCCATGTTGGGCGCCTGCACCTTGATCATCGCGATTTCCTGCTTGGCCGCCTTGTTGCCGACCTTGTCCATCATGTCGGCGGCCTTGAGGCAGAGCAGGCGCGTCATGTCGATGTCGATGCGGGCGCGCGCGACGCGCTCTTCCCAGACCGAGTGCTTGTAGACCGGCTTGCCGAACGCCTCGCGCTCCTGCAACCGGCGGCACATCTTGGCGAGCGCCTCTTCGGCGACGCCGATGGTGCGCATGCAGTGGTGAATGCGGCCCGGCCCGAGGCGGCCCTGCGCGATCTCGAAGCCGCGGCCTTCTCCGAGCAGCATGTTCGAGACGGGGACGCGGACGTTGACCATCTCGACTTCCATGTGGCCGTGCGGGGCATCGTCATAGCCGAAGACGGGGAGGTGGCGGATCACGTTCACCCCCGGCGCGTCGATCGGCATCAGCACCATCGATTGCTGCGCGTGGCGCTGGGCCGAGAAATCGGTCTTGCCCATCACGATCGCGACCTTGCAGCGCGGATCGCCGAGGCCGCTCGACCACCACTTGCGCCCGTTGATCACGTAATGATCGCCGTCACGCTCGATGCGGGTTTCGATGTTGGTCGCGTCCGAGGAGGCGGTGTAGGGCTCGGTCATCAGGAAGGCCGAGCGGATCTCGCCGTTCATCAGCGGGCGCAGCCACTCTTCCTTCTGCTCGCGCGTGCCGTAGCGGTGGAACACCTCCATGTTGCCGGTATCGGGCGCCGAGCAGTTGAACACCTCGCTCGCCCAACCGATACGGCCCATTTCCTCGGCGCACAGGGCGTATTCGAGGTTGGTGAGGCCGGGGCCGTCGAATTCGAAGGTGTCGTCGACATGGTGGTGGCTGTCATTGCGCGGCGGCATGAACAGGTTCCAGATGCCCGCTTCCTTGGCGAGCTTCTTCTTGTCCTCGATGATCTGGATCACCTTCCAGCGATCCCCCTCGGCATCCTGCGCCTTGTAGACACCATTGTTGGGGCGCACGTGCGTCTCGATGAAATCGCGCACGCGGTCACGCCAATAGGCCTGCCTTTCGGTGGGTTCGAAATCCATGGGGGGTTCCTCTCGTCCTAGTTCGAAATCGACTCTCGGGTTGACCGTGGCAGAGCCTCGCGGCCCCGCCAAGCTCTCATTTCTACGGCAGACCTGCCTCCGCAGGCCCGCGCTCGCGCACGATCCGGGCGGCGATGCGGGCCTCGTGATCGGCGCGGGTGATGGGGAAGCGCGACAGCCAGAAGGCCGCCGTCAGCGCCAGTGCGGCCGAGACGACGAGGTAGGCGATCGCCAGATTGCGCACCACCTCGGGCGCGACCGCGGCCTGCGTCGTGCCCGGTTGCAGGCCCACGACCTGCACGATCAGGCTGGTGAGCAGGATGCCGCCCCCCGTCGCCGATTTCTGGATCAGCCAGTTGCCCGCGTAGAACGTCCCCTCGGCGCGCTTGCCGGTGCGTTCCTCGAAGGCCTCGACGATCTCGGCCACCATCGAGGTCGAGGAGATAATCGCGGTCACCCCGGCGGTGTTGGCGATCACCGTGAAGATGATGAACAGCGTGGTCGAGAGCACGGTGCCGGTCTCGGGCCACAATCCGGCGAGGAACAGCACATAGGGCGTGCCCGCGATTGCCAGCGCGACTACCGCCGCCGCCGCGCCGCTCAGCGGCTTGCCGAAGCGGCGGTGGAGCGGGCCGACGAGGAAGAACATCGCCACCACCGACAGGCCGAGCGCGGCGGGGTAGAGCTTGAAGGCGGTCTCGGAGAACTGCCAGACATAGCGGATCACGTAGAGCGTGATCGACAGCGTCACCCCCTGGCTGACATAGGCCGCCAGCGCCCCGAAGGCGAAGATCACGAAGGCGCGCTCGCGGAAAGCATCGAAGATCTCGGCGAAGGCGTGGAAGAGCGAGAAGCGCGGCGGGGCGCTCTCGGGCAGGCGCGCCACATAGGCGTGCTGGCCGAGCGCCGATCCCACCACCGAGACCAGCATCACCACCGCGCCAACCATCCCGAAGAGCGCATAGCCATCCGGCTCAAGCTGCGACTGGGGCGTCGGCAGAAACACCGTGAAGGCGAGGATCGACATGGCGAGCCCGCCGACCCAGCCCGACAGGAAGCGGTAGCGGAACAGCGTGGTGCGCTCGACATAATCGGCGGTGATTTCGGGCACCATGCTGATCGAGGGCACCTCGCAGGCCGACAGCAGCAGGCGAACGCCGACCGCCAGCGCGACGATCTCCCAGAAACCCGGCACGCCGGTGAAGGGCGGGCTCCACAGCAGCACCCATGCGAGCGCGAGCGGGAAGGGGGCGATGTAGAGCCACGGCAGGCGGCGGCCCCAGCGGGTGTAGGTGCGGTCGCACAAGTGCCCGATCAGCGGATCGACAAGGGCGTCGATCACCAGCGCCGTCGCCAGCGCCGCGCCGACGATCCCGGCATCCACCCCCAGCACCAGATTGTAGAACGGCAGCAGGAAGAACGAAAAGCCGCCGTCCTTCACCCCGAAGGCAACTGCGCCGAAGCCGTGCATCAGTTTGAGCCGCCATGGGAGCGGCCCGGTCACAAGGCTCATCCGCGCCTCAACCTGCTGCATGGCGATCCGCCGATTCCGGCCACTTTTGTCTCTCCCGTTTCGGTTGCGAACCTAGACCGATTGACGGGCGCGTCAATCACGCTCGCGCTGACGCTACGGCATCCAAGCCCTGCGCGAAGGACGCTTGCAGGGGGCCGCAAATTGCTCCTAACGTAAGCGTCAAGTGAGAGACGAGAGAGGAGAGTCGGTCATGGCCGATCTTGCACAATTCCGTGACGAAACCCGCAGCTGGCTCGAAGCCAACTGCCCCCCCGAAATGCGCGAGCCGGTGCGCGGCGAGGACGACATCTACTGGGGCGGCCGCCGCGCGACCTTCAAGAATGATGCGCAGAAGGCGTGGCTCGAAGCCTGCATCGCCAAGGGCTACACCGTGCCGATGTGGCCCAAGGCCTATGGCGGCGCTGGCCTCAGCGCAGCGGAGGCCAAGGTGCTGCGCGAGGAAATGGGCCGCATCAATGCGCGCCCGCCGCTGAGCAGCTTCGGCATCTGGATGCTCGGCCCGGCGCTGCTGCATTTCGGCACCGAGGGGCAGAAGCAGCGCTTCCTCAACGAAATCGCGCGCGGCGAAATCCGCTGGTGTCAGGGCTATTCGGAACCGGGCTCTGGCTCGGACCTCGTGAGCCTTCAGACATTTGGGGAAGACAAGGGTGACCATTGGGTCGTGAACGGCCAGAAGATCTGGACCTCCTATGCCGACCACGCCGACTGGATCTTCTGCCTCGTCCGCACCGACAAGGAGAACAAGTATGGCGGCATCACCTTCATGCTGTTCGACATGGCGTCCGAAGGCGTCACCACCAAGCCGATCAAGCTGATCAGCGGCTCCTCGCCCTTCTGCGAGACCTTCTTCGACAACGTTGCCGTGCCCAAGTCCTACGGCGATGACGTTCCCGCATACGTCGGCACCATCAATCGCGGCTGGGACGTCGCCAAGTATCTCCTCGGCCACGAGCGCGAGATGATCTCGGGCGCGGATGGCGGCGAGCGTCAGGCGGCGATCGGCGCGATGATGAAGCGCCACGCGGCCAAGCTCGGCGACGAGCTCGATCCGGTGCTGCGCGCGGAGCTCGCCAATTTCGACGTCGACGCGCTGGCCTATGCCGCAATGGGCGAGAAGTTTTTGGACGAGATCAAGGTCGGCAAGGCGCACCCCGCGCAGCCCAACATGATGAAATATGCCGGCACCGAGCTGAACAAGCGCCGCCACGAGCTGATGATGGCGGTCGGCGGCTCGCGCTCCCTTGAGTGGGAAAGCGATGCGACCGAAAGCGGCAAGCCCGCCAAGAACTGGCTGCGCACCAAGGCGAACTCGATCGAGGGCGGGACGAGCGAGGTGATGCTCAACGTCATCGCCAAGCGCATCCTCGACCTGCCGGGGGCGTAATCGTCATTCTCCCCTCCCGCTTGCGGGAGGGGTCGAGGGTGGGCGAGCGCGACCGCTCGCAGGCCCACCCCGCTGCGACTAGCCAGCAAGCTGGCAAGTCTCGCTACCCCTCCCGCAGGCGGGAGGGGGGATTTGAATTTCCGGGAGAGGGAAAACCAATGCCCCTGTATCACAACGAAGATCAGGCGATGCTCGCCGACACCGCGCGCGGGTTCATCGCCGAGGAAGGCAATATCGCCAAGCAGCTGCGCCACTGGCGCGACCGCAACTGCAAGGACGGCTTCGGCCACGCCCTGTGGAAGCAGATGGCCGAAATGGGCTTCACCGGCATGCTGGTGGACGAGGCCGACGGCGGGCTCGGCATGGGCCATGTCGAGGCGGGGATCGTGCTGGAAGAGATCGGCCGCAACCTGACGCCCTCGCCGTTCCTGACCTCCTCGGTGCTGGCCGCGACCGCGCTGAAGCACGGTTCGGCCGACCTCAAGGGCCGCTACCTGCCGGGGCTGATCGCGGGTGATTCCGTTTTCGCCGTTGCGATCGACGAGACCGCCAAGCACCGCCCCAGCCGCATCACCACCCGCGCCGAAAAGTCGGGCAATGGCTTCAAGCTGTCGGGCGCCAAGAGCTTCGTCATCCAGGGCGCGAGCGCAGACATGATCGTCGTCGCCGCGCGCACCAGCGGGTCGGACGAGGACGCGGACGGCATCACCCTCTTCGCCGTCCCCAAGGATGCCGCCGGCATGAGCCATGATAGCGTCCGGCTGGTGGACTCCTCGATGGCTACCCACACGAGGTTCGACGGGGTCGAGCTCGACGGCGATGCCGTGATCGGCGAGATCGACGGCGGCCGCGCGGTGCTTGATGCGATGCTGATGGCAGGCCGCGTCGGCGCGGCGGCGGAGGGCGTCGGCGTTGCCCGCGGGGCGATGGACATGACGGTCGACTACCTCAAGCAGCGCAAGCAGTTCGGGCGTCTGATCGGCGAGTTCCAGGCACTCCAGCACCGCGCCAGCCACCTCTATTCCGAGGTCGAGATCGCCCGCGCGGTGACGATCAAGGCGCAGCAGCTGCTCGACGGCGGCTCGGCCCACGCCGACCTCATGGCGAGCGTCGCCAAGGCCAAGGTCGCCAAGACCGCGCGCCTCGCGGTGCAGGAAGGCGTGCAGATGCACGGCGGCATTGGCATGACCGACGAATACGACATCGGCCTCTACATGAAACGCGACCGCGCGCTGGCCGAGTTCCTCGGCGACGCGACGTTCCACGCCAACCGCGTGGCGGAATTGAGCGGGTATTGATCAAGCTTGCTCCTCGTCATTGCGAGGAGCCGCAGGCGGAGTCGAAGACGGCGCGGAGCGCCACCAGGCAACCCATGGATCACGCTCTCCGCGAGCGGAAAGGTCGGTCCATGGGTTGCTTCGCTCCGCTCGCAATGACGAATGAGGGAGCTATAAAACAATGGACATTCAATCACTTTTCAGCCTTGAAGGGCGCATCGCCCTCGTCACCGGCGGGAGCCGCGGGATCGGCAAGATGTTCGTCGAGGGGCTGCTCGCCGCGGGCTGCGCGCGGGTCTACATCTCGGCGCGCAAGGTCGAGCAGATGCAGGCGACCATCGACGAATTCGGCGCCGACAAGGTTATCGGCATCCCCGCCGACCTCTCGCAGATGGACGGCATGATCGCGCTGGCCAACGAGCTGAAGGCGCGCGAGAGCCATCTCGACATCCTCATCAACAACGCTGGCGCCGCCTGGGGCCAGCCCTATCTTGAGTTCTCGGAGGCCGGCTGGCACCGGACGATGGACCTCAACGTCAAGACCCCGTTCTTCCTCACCCAGAAGCTGCACGACCTGCTGGTCGCGGGCGGCAAGCAGGGGCATCCGGCCAAGGTGATCCACGTCTCCTCGATCGATGGCCAGCGGATCAACCCGTGGGAGACCTACGCCTACCAGGCCTCCAAGGCGGGCGTGATCCAACTCACCCGGCGCATGGCCGCGCGGCTGATCCAGGACAATATCGTGGTGAGTTCTATCGCGCCGGGGGCCTTCCCGTCCGAGATGAACCGCGCCGCCAAGGACGCGCCCGACGCCTCGGCCTCGGGCATCCCCGCGAAGCGCATCGGCACCGCCGAAGACATGGCGGCCGCGGCGATCTACCTGTGCAGCCGCGCGGGCGACTATGTGGTGGGCGAGACGCTGACGGTCGACGGCGGCGTGGTCAACGCGCTGCTGCCGAACCACTTCGCGGACCCCAGCGGCGGGCACTAAGCCAGCCAAAAAAAGAGGCCCACACCCCCTCTCACGAGGAGTGTGGGCCCAAGAGGCAGGGGAGAATTGCTCCCCCGCCCGGGTCGCGTCCCCTCTATCGGGCACGGCGGACACACTGTCTGTGATGGCCATCACGGTCATGCGCGCCGATGCGATTTATCATGACCCTCGTCCGGACAGGCTCTAGTCTCGGCCAATCGAAGGGGGCTTCCATGATGTTCGATACGCTCGACGACCTCATCGCCCGGCTCGCGCCCGACACGCTGCTGCGTGCGCTCGCACCCGAACAGCTCGAACAGCTCCTGCGCGAGGCCACCCGGCGCGATCTGCGCCCGGGCGAGCCGATCATCTCGCAGGGCGACGAGAATGGCGACTTCGCGGTGGTGGTGCTGACCGGCGGGCTCAAGATCACCATGGTCAGCGCCAGCGGGCACGAGATCATCCTCAACTATTGCGGCCCGGGCGAGCTGGTGGGCGAGATCGCGATGCTAGACAGCGGCCCGCGCACCGCGACCGTGATCGCGGCGGTGCCATCATCTGTGCTGCTGCTGCCCTCGCACACCTTCCTTGCCGCGGCGACCGCCAACCCGGTCTCGGCCGCGGGCGTGATGCGTGAACTCGCGCGCCGGGTGCGCCAGCTCAATCTGGTGATCGAGAGCGACCGCACCTTCTCGATGGCCCCGCGCCTCGCGCGCGCGCTGGTGCGGCTGCTCGATCCGGCGCGCGATGATGGCCGCCTGCGCTACGATCCCAACCAGAGCGACCTCGGCGCCTTCGCCGGTCTCGCGCGCGAGAATGTCAGCCGGTTGCTGTCCGACTGGGAGGCGCAAGGCGTGATCGTGCGCGAGGGCCGTGCGCTGCGGGTGAGCAACCTCGCGTTCCTGCAAACCCTCGCCGAATTCGGCGACGACGCCTGACGGCGCGCGCCGTCCAGCGGGCGGTACGGACGCTTCGCGGCGAAAGGCTGTAACAAAACTTGCATAATGTAACAAAACTGTCATTTTCGGGCGATGGCCCATCCCGTCCTCGCTCGCCCGCACACGGTTTCGTCCTACGATCTGCAGCTTGCGGAAGTGCGCGCGATCATCAACCGGCTCGCCGAACAGGCACAGGCCATCCTCTCGGGCGGGCTCGATGCGCTGCTCAAGGGCGATGCGCTGGCGGCGGGCGAGATCGTTGCCGCCGACAAGGCGATCGACGCGCTCGAACGCGAGCTCGAGCGGCTCGCGCTCCACATCATCATGTCACGCGCGCCGATGGCGCAGGACCTGCGCTACCTGATCGGCGCGATCCGCATCGGCAAGATGCTCGAGCGGACCGGCGACCAGGGCAAGCGCATGGCGCGGCGGATCGACCAGTTCGACCTGCGCGCGATCGGCCCGCGCTTCCCGGTGCTGCGCCAGATGGAGCGCTTTGCCGGGGCGATGCTGGCCGACGCGATCGAGGCGTTCAACCGCGGGTCAGGCCCGGCCGCGCGCAAGGTGATCGAGGCCGATGCGCAGCTCAACGCCATGCACCAGAGCCTGATGCTCGCCTGCCGCGACGCGATGGACCGGGGCGAGCTTGCGAGCGCCGACGGCATCCAGCTGGTGCTCCTCGCCAAGCAGCTCGAGCGGGTCGGCGATTACGCCACCAACATTGCGGGCGACGTCGCCTATATGCTCGAAGGCGCGTAGCCGTTCAGTAATTCCACTGGGCCTGCACCCGCAGGATCTGCCCTTCCGCCTGGCCGAAGCGCCGCTCGTCGGCCTCCTTGCGCTTGGCGAAGCCGTAGGTGGTGGTGATCTCCAGTGCGGAATCGAGCTGGAATTCGAAGCCCAGCTCCAGCTCCTCGGTCTCGAGCCGCGGCGCATTGATCGCCGCCTTGAAGCCGCCGCGGTAATATTGCCAGCGCGCGAAGGGATAGAAGGGGCCGATCGGCGACTTGTCGATCTTGCCCATCAGCTGGACATAGCCGCCATCCAATGGGCGCTCTTCGATCCGGCCGCTGGCGGGGACGAATTCGGGGCCAGTGCCCCAGTTCCATTCCGCCTGCACCCCGATCGGCTGCGGGTAGAGGATCGCGTGGAGATTGACGCGCTCGTCCTTGAAGCTCGCCGCGCTGAGGCCGCCGGTGCGCACTTCGGGGCGGATGCGGTTGTACATCACCGACCCGCCGATCTCGAACACCTGCCCGTCGAGCCCGAGGCCGTCCAGTTCGAACGGCCAGGTCGCAAGGCCGACCAGCATCACGCCGTCATTGCCCTCGGTGCGGTTGAGGCCCTGCCCGTTGAAGGCACCGAAGCCGAAAGCGCCGTAATTGCCGAAGAGCTTCTGCCCGTCGGCCGAGAGGCGGTCCCAGATCTTCTGCACGTGCGTCGGGGTGTAATAGGCGACGATCCCGAGATCGCGCTCGCCCGCGGCCGCCGAGTTGATCGCGTCGGTACGGTCCAATGCGAGGCGGTTGGAGGAGGACTGCATGTTCTCCCAGCCATAGGGCACCTTCGACTGGCCGAGGCGGATGCGGAAGGTCTTGTCATCGAAGGGGAAGACGTCGGCATACATGTCGCGCAAGGATACGCTGCCCTCGCGCCGCTCGCCCGCCGACTGGTTCGAGACCGCGGCGGCGAAATCGGGCTGGAAATAGAGCGAGACGTGATCGTTGAGGTCGCCCTGCAGGATCAGGCGCATCCGGCGGAAGCTGAAATTGTTGTCGGGCCGCACGTCGCCGTCGCCGATGGTGCGCAGGCGCGAGATGCCGGCGGGCGCATTGGCGTCGCCCGAGACGATCTGGTTGAAGCGCATCTGGGTATAGCCGCGCAGGCGCAGCTTCTCGTACCACGCCTTGGGCTTGGGCTTGGCCGATGCGGCGGCCAGCATGGGCGTGGTGATCGGCGCGTCGGCAGCGGGGGCCGGGGCCGGGCCGGTGACGGCCACCACCGGCGCGCCGGGCGCGGGTGCGGGCGCGGCGACGGGGGCCGGAGAAGGCGCGGGCGCAGAGGGCGCGGTCTGCTGGGCCTGAAGCGCGGAAACGATCGCCTTCAGCTCGTCGATCTGCCGCTGGAGATCGGCGATGGTCTGCGCCTGATCGGGCTGGGTGCCCGTCGCCGGAGCGGCTTGCTGGGCGGCTGCGGGAAGGCTTGTCCCGGCCATCAGCACGGCGAGGGTGAGCGAAAGGGACGTCGAAGCGGAAGCGGCGCGCATGGGCAGGGTGACTCGCGTTGTGCCCATCCACGATGGACCGTTGGCGCGCCGCTATGTCAGTTGCGTTTCACTCTTGTGACAAATGTGACCGCAATCTGATCTTTGTTTGACAGCAAACCGTGCCGCCCCCTGCGCGCGAAATTCCGCCTATCCCATCAGCCCGCGCACGAAGGGGATGAGGCCGGTCTGGCGCATGCGCTTCATCCGCTCGGCCTCGAGGATCGCGCGGACCTTCTCGAAGCACACGTCGATATCGTCGTTGATGATGACGTAGTCGTAGCCGTCCCAGTGGCTGATCTCGGCCCGCGCACGCTCCATGCGCGCGGCGATGACCTCGGCGCTGTCCGTGGCGCGGCCCTTGAGGCGGCGGTGCAGCTCTTCCAGCGAGGGCGGGAGGATGAACACCCGCACCACATCCTGCTGGTCCTTCTGGTAGAGCTGCTGGGTGCCCTGCCAGTCGATGTCGAACAGGAAGTCCTGCCCCTCCTTCAGCCCGGCGCGGATCTTGCCCTTGGGGGTGCCGTAGCGATGGCCGAAGACCTCGGCCCATTCGTAGAAATCGTCCTCGTCGATCATCGCCTGGAACTGTTCGGGCGTGACGAAGTGGTAATGCACCCCGTCGACCTCGTTCGGGCGCGGGGGGCGGGTGGTGGCGCTGACCGAGAGCCTGATCTCGGGGTCCTTGGCCAGCAGCATCCGCGAGAGCGTGGTCTTCCCCGCGCCCGAGGGCGAGGAGAGGATGAACATCAGCCCGCGGCGGTGGAGCTGGTCTGCGGCAGTGTGTGAGGATTCGCCCATGGGCCCCGTTGCCTTAGATGGCGGGCACAAATCAAGGGGCGGTCAGGATTCGCTGTCGGCGGGGGGCGAGGCGGGGGCCTTTCTGGCCCGGCGTTTGGCCTCGAGCCGCTTGCCCCGGTCGTAGAACACCTTGGCCGCGAGGCCCCCCGCCACCACCGCCAGACCCAGCGGCGAGCGGCGCGCGAGGCGGCTGGCCCCGTAGAGCGCGAGGCTCGAGGCAAGGCCGCGCTTGCCGACCAGCTTGTCGGCCTTGTCCTGCCCGTGGCTCTTGACGATCAGGCCCTTCTCGAGCCGGTCGCGCAGCAGGCCGCCCGCCGCGCGAAGCACGATGTCGGCGATGACGAGATTGGTGCCGGCCGAGGGGCTGGGAAGCGGCAGGCCGGAGGGCTTGGACGGTTCGGCCGCGTCGGCGGCGGGCGTGGCGGATGCCCCGCGCTTGCCCCTGCCTGTCCGCCTTGCCCCTGCCATCAGGAGCCTATTTCTTGCGCCCGAAATCGATCGAGACGACGTTCGAGCCGTCCGGATCGGTGTCCGGCCCGTCATTTTCCGCATCCTCGTGCGCCTCGGGCTCGAGCTCGTCGACCGCGGCCTGGAATTGCAGGCCGAAGTCCACCGCCGGATCGACGAAGGCGGTGATCGCGGCGAAGGGGATCGTCAGCTTGGCGGGCACCTGGTTGAAGGTGAGGCTGACCGAGAAGCTCTGCGGCAGCACCTCGAGGTCCCAGAACTTGTTCTGAAGGACAATCGTCATCTCGTCCGGAAAGCGCTCGCGCAGGTGCGGCGGGATCGAGACGCCGGGCGCGGCGGTCTTGAAGGTGATGTAGAAGTGGTGCGCGCCGGGCAGGTTGCCCCCGCCGCTGACAATCGAGCCCAGCACCCGGCCGACAACGGCGCGCAGGGCTTCCTGCACGATCTCGTCGTAAGGTATCAGGCTGTCGGGCGTGTCGGCGTTCATGGCTGGACAAAATCGTGGCGGCACAGGCGGGGTTGGTCAAGGGACTTTGATGTGTCACGCCAAATTGACAGCACGCCGGGGGCGTGCGTCGCCCGCTTGTCTTGCGCGGTAAGCCGACTATAGCGCGGCTCATGGCCAGCACACCTCCCCGCACCGGCGCGGTCAACCGCAACACCACCGAGACCAAGATCGCCATCGCCGTCAATCTCGACGGCACGGGCGCCTATGACGTTTCGACCGGGATCGGTTTCCTCGATCACATGGTCGAACAGTTCAGCCGCCATTCGCTGATCGACGTGACGATGAAGGTCGAGGGCGACCTCCATGTCGACCAGCACCACACCACCGAGGATTCGGCGATCGCGCTGGGGCAGGCGATCGCGCAGGCGCTGGGCGACAAGGCCGGGATCGGGCGCTACGGCGCGGCCTATTCGCCGATGGACGAGACCTTGAGCCGCGTGGCGCTCGACATTTCCGGGCGCCCCTACCTCGTGTGGAAGGCGAAGTTCACCCAGGAACGCCTCGGCGAATGGGACACCGAGCTGATCGAGCACTGGTTCCATTCGGTCAGCCAGAGCGCCGGGATCACGCTCCACATGGAGCTGCTCTACGGCACCAACAACCACCACATCTGCGAGAGCCTCTACAAGGGCTTTGCCCGCGCCATGCGGCAGGCGGTCGAACGCGATCCGCGCAAGGGCGGGGCGATCCCGAGCACCAAGGGGCAGCTCGGTGGGTGAGACTTCTCTCGTCCCTCCCCGTCCCGCAGGGATGGGGAGGTGGCCGCGCGTCAGCGCGGTCGGAGGGGTAGGGCGGCAGGGCGCAAACCCCTCCGTCAGCCCTGCGGGCTGCCACCTCCCCATTCGTTCCGAACGGGGAGGGACGTGTGGCTGAGGTTATCGCCCTCATTGATTACGGCGCGGGCAATCTCCACTCCGTCCATAACGCTTTGAAGGCAGCCGGAGCCGAGGTCACCGTCACCGCCGATCCTTACGTGGTGCGCGCGGCTGACCGGATCGTGCTCCCCGGCGTCGGCGCCTTCCGCGCCTGCGCCGAGGGTCTCAATGCGCTCCCCGGCATGGTCGAGGCGATGACCGAGCGGGTGCAGGTCGGCGGCGCGCCCTTCCTCGGCATCTGCGTCGGGATGCAGCTGCTGGCCGAGCGCGGCCTCGAATTCGGCGCCCATCGCGGCCTCGGCTGGATTCCGGGCGAGGTGCGGCTGATCCAGCCCTCCGACCCGAGCATCAAGGTGCCGCACATGGGCTGGAACGATGTCGCCATGCTCCCCCACGCGCGGGATCACGCGGTGATCGAGGAGGGCGAGGCCTATTTCCTCCACTCCTACCACTTCGCCGCGTCCGATCCGCAGCACGTCGCCGCGATGACCGACCACGGCGAGGGGCTGGTCGCCGCCGTGGCGCGCGACAACATCATCGGCGTGCAGTTTCACCCGGAGAAGAGCCAGGCTTACGGGCTCGCCACGCTCCGGCGCTTTCTGGAGTGGTATCCGTGATCATCTTCCCCGCCATCGACCTCAAGGGCGGCCAGGTCGTGCGCCTCGCCGAGGGCGACATGGACCGCGCCACGATCTACGGCGATGACCCGGCCGCGCAGGCGCTGATCTTCGCGGAAGCCGGGGCCGAGCACCTCCACGTGGTCGACCTCGACGGCAGCTTCGCGGGCGAAAGCCGCAACCGCGCGGCGGTGGAGGCGATTGTCGAAGCCTTCCCCGGCTACGTGCAACTGGGCGGCGGCATCCGCGACGCGGCGGCGGTCGAGGGCTGGTTCAACCTCGGCGTGGCGCGCGTGGTGATGGGCTCGGCGGCCCTGAAAAACCCCGAGTTCGTGCGCGAGATGGCGCGCGAGTGGGAGAACGGCATCGTCGTCGCGGTCGACGCCAAGGACGGCATGGTCGCGACCGAGGGCTGGGCGGAGGTCTCCGACGTCCCCGTCACCGATCTTGCGCGCCGGTTCGAGGACGCAGGCGTCGCCTCGCTGCTGTTCACCGATATCGGGCGGGATGGGTTGCTCAAGGGCGTGAACATCGAGGCGACCGTCGACCTCGCCCGCCGCGTCGACATCCCGGTGATCGCCAGCGGCGGAGTGAAGGGCCTCGACGACATCCACATCCTCTCGCTCCACGCGCACGAGGGGATCGAGGGGGTGATCACGGGCCGTGCGCTCTACGAAGGGCGGCTCGATCTGGCCGCGGCGATCGCGATGGGGGCTCGGGCATGATGGAGCTGAGGGAAGTCGTCATGGTCAGCGGCGTGTTCAGCGTCGGCGCCGTGCTGGCGATCCGCAAGCTCCTCGCAGATGGCGCGGTCTATCAGCACCTGCCCTATTACGCGCGCTATGATCGCGAGGAGCACCCGATCAGGTTCGGCAGCTGGATCGCCATCAACCTGACCATCATCGCGACCTTCATCGTGTCGCTGGCTGTCTGGCTCTTCATATGACCGTCCGCATCCGCGTCATCCCTTGCCTCGACGTCGCCAATGGCCGCGTGGTCAAGGGCGTCAATTTCGTCGACCTGAAGGACGCGGGCGATCCGGTCGAGCAGGCGCGCGCCTATGATGCGGCGGGGGCGGACGAGCTGTGCTTTCTCGACATCTCCGCCAGCCACGAAGGGCGCGGGACGCTGCTCGACATGGTGCGGCGCACGGCCGAGGTGTGTTTCATGCCGCTGACCGTCGGGGGCGGGGTGCGCTCGGCCGAAGATGCGCGCGCGCTGCTGCTGGCCGGGGCGGACAAGGTCGCGGTCAACTCCGCCGCCGTCGCCCGGCCCGAGCTGGTGGGCGAGATCGCCGCGAAGTTCGGCAGCCAATGCGTCGTCGCCAGCGTCGACGCGCGCCGGACGCCGCGCGGGAACTGGGAGATTTTTACGCATGGCGGCAGGAAGCCGACCGGGATCGACGCGGTCGAATATGCGATGAAGGTCGCGGACCTTGGCGCGGGCGAATTGCTGGTGACGAGCATGGACGGGGACGGGACGCAGCGGGGATACGACCTCGCCCTGACCCGCGAGATCGCCGACGCGGTCAGCGTGCCGGTGATCGCGAGCGGCGGGGTGGGGAGCCTCGAACACCTCGTTGCCGGTGTCACAGAAGGCCACGCCAGCGCGGTCCTCGCGGCGAGCATCTTCCACTTCGGCCACCACACCATCGCCGAAGCCCACGCGGCTCTCAGGGCGGCGGGGCTGCCGGCGCGCGGATAAACTCGCCTCCCCTTGGGGAGGGGTTGGGGGTGGGGGTGCGGCAGCCGCGGCCGTCGGACACCCATCCCCAACCCCTTCCCTCAAGGGAAGGGGCTTTAAGTGCCTGCTCGTGTCCACTATGCCTCCACGCATGGACACCCTCGCCCGCCTCGAAGCCACGATCGCCCAGCGCCTCACCGCCTCGCCGGAGGAGAGCTATGTGGCGAAGCTCCACCACAAGGGCCTCAAGAAGATCGCCCAGAAGCTGGGCGAGGAGGCCACTGAAACCGTAATTGCCGCGCTTGCGGGCGACGAGAAGGAACTGGTGGGCGAGGCCGCCGACCTGCTCTTCCACCTGATGGTCCTGCTCGCCGAAAAGGGCGTGTCGCTGGAAACGGTGCTCGCCGAACTCGACCGCCGCGAGGGCCTGTCCGGTCTCGCCGAAAAAGCTTCCCGTTCGGAGTAACCCATGCCGATCGACCCGACCCTGCCTTACGACGACAACAACATCTTCGCGAGGATCCTGCGCGGCGAAATCCCCTCGCGAAAAGTCTACGAGGACGACTGGGCGCTCGCCTTCGAGGACATCAACCCGCAGGCCGAAGTCCACACGCTGGTGATCCCCAAGGGTCGCTATGTCAGCTGGGACGATTTCTCGGCGAAGGCCTCCGACGCGGAAATCGCCGGTTTCGTGCGCGCGGTCGGCGAGGTTGCGCGGATGAAGGGCCTCGTCGAGCCCGGCTACCGCCTCCTCGCCAATATCGGCGCGCATGGCGGGCAGGAGGTGCCGCACCTCCACGTCCACATCTTCGGCGGCCAACCCTTGGGGCCGATGATCTGGAAGCGCGGCTGAACGCCTCCGCCTCGCGCGCTCAACCCCGTTAGCCTGCGGTTCATCGACAAATCGCGATGTCGCGCCTTTGCAACGGATTCCCCGCTAGGCTAGGTGGCGCCTATGACCTCTCCCCATCCCCCCGGCGGCGTCCTCGATGGCGCGCGGCATCTCTATGCGGTGCGCGTCTATTACGAGGACACGGATCTGTCGGGCATCACCTACCACGCCAATTACCTGCGCTGGTTCGAGCGGGCACGCTCCGACCTGCTTCGGATGCTCGGCATCGACCAGCGCGCGGCGATCGAGAGCGGAGAGGGCGCCTATGCGCTCAGCGAGGTCAATCTGAAGTACCTCGCGCCTGCGCGGCTGGACGATGACGTGGTGATCGAGACCCGCTGCACCGAGTTGGGCGCGGCCTCGTGCCGGATGCACCAGATTGCGCGGCGGGCCGATCAAACTCTGTGCGAGGCGCATTTGCGTGTCGGCTTCATCACGCTAGACGGGCGCCCGCGCCGCCAACCGGCCGAATGGCGCGCCGCCTTCCAGACCTTCATGACCCAAGGACCCGTACCCCTGTGACGCTCGACCTGCTAGCCGCCGCCGCGCCCGCTCCGACCCGCCTCGATCCGGTCGAGCTGTTTATTCAGGCCGACATCATCGTCCAGGCCGTGATGGCGGGCCTGATCCTTGCGAGCGTGTGGGTGTGGATGATCATCGTCTCCTTCTCCCTGCGCATCGGCGGCCTCTCCAAGAAGTCGCGCGAATACGAAAGCGAGTTCTGGGAGCAGCAGAACCGCGAGGGACTGCTGACCAAGCAGGTGCGCAAGGAAGTCCCCGCCGCCCGCGTCGCCGCCGCCGGGCTCGATGAATGGCGCAAGTCGACCGCCAAGCAGCCGGTCGACCGCGACGCTGCCCGCCAGCGCATCGCCGCAGTGATGGACAGCCAGATCGCGGAAGAGGCCGACGAGCTTGCCGGGCGCCTGAATTTCCTCGCCACGGTCGGCTCGGTCGCGCCCTTCGTCGGGCTGTTCGGGACGGTGTGGGGGATCATGAACTCCTTCTTCCAGATCGGCGCGCAGCAGAGCGCGTCGCTGGCGGTGGTGGCTCCCGGCATCGCCGAAGCGCTGTTTGCGACCGCCATCGGCCTGTTCGCCGCGATCCCCGCGGTGATCGCCTACAACCGCTTCGGCGGGTCGGTGGACCGTTACGAGGCGGCGCTGCAGCGGTTCGCCGACAAGCTCCACACGGGGCTCAGCCGGGAACTGGACCGGGCATGAGGGGGCGTTTTTGTTTTCCGCACGCCATCCGGCGCGCGAAATCCTCGCTCACACGGCCTGACGGCCCCGTCGCTGCGGGCGGCCGTTCGGCCTTGCGGCGGCTTCGCCGCCGAGGGGACGACTGATGGGAATGGCCACCAACTCCCGCCGCAAAGGCTCCCGCCGCTCGCGCCGTGCCGCCATGTCGGAGATCAACGTCACGCCGCTGGTCGACGTGATGCTGGTGCTGCTGATCATCTTCATGGTGACGGTGACGCTTCCCGCAGTCGGCGTGCCCGTGGAACTCCCCGAAAGCCGCGCCGCGCCGGTCGAGGAGAAGCCCGACCAGATCACCGTCTCGATCGACGCTGCGGGCACGATCTATATCGAGGATGCCCCGGTGCCCGCCGGGGGCCTCCCCGCCGCGCTCGAGGCGCTGCAACGCGGGGGCGAGCCGCCGCTGGTGGTGCTGCGCGGCGACCGCAGTCTCGATTACGGCAGAGTGATGCAGGTGATGGGCGAGCTGGGCCGTGCGGGGTTCACCTCGATCTCGCTGGTCACCGACGGTTCAGTTAGCGCGCCATAACCGGGGAAAGCATGGCAGACTTCGCGCTCAGGAACGAAGAGAAGATCGGCCTCGGCGCTGCCGTGCTGCTGCATGGCGCGCTGGTGGGCTTGCTCGCGATGCAGACGATGCGCAGCGAGGTCGCGGTCTTCCCCGAGCGGATCAATGTGAGCCTCACGACCGAGGTGGGGCTGGAGGCGGCAGCGCCCGATCCGGTGAGCGAGAGCCGCATGGCCGCAGCCCCGACGATCGACATCAACCCAGCGCCAGCGCCCGAAGCCGCCAATCCCGAGCCTGCGCCGCGCGCGGCTCCGGTGCCCCCCAAGCCCCCGGCGCGCACCGCGACCCAGCAGCCCGCGCCCACCCGCGACCGCTCGCGCCCCGACCGCACGCCGCCCAAGCAGGTGATCACGCCGCCGCGCCAGACCACCGGCAAACCGGGCGGTGCGCCGCGCATCGGTGACGACTTCCTCGACGGCAAGGGCAGCTCGACCACCACCACCGAAACCCGCGCGCCTGCGGCCAAGTTTGGCAGCACCGAGCGCGCGGCTCTGTTTTCAGCGATCACTCGTCAGATTCGGCCGCATTGGCAGGGGCAGGCACCCTCCGGAGTCGACGTCGAAAAGCTGGTTGCGGTCGTCAACTGGGAGCTCAACCCCGATGGCTCTCTCAAGGGGCGCCCGCGCTGCAAGGTCAATCCGGCCAGCATCACCACCAGCAACCAGCCCCAAGTTGGCGTCTATTGCGAGCGCGCCATCCGCGCCGTGCAGCGCGCTGCCCCTTTCAAACTGCCCGAACAATTCTACGATCGCTGGAAGGCGCTAGAATGGCAATTCGACCGAAGGCTCTGACATGACCAAGACAATCCTCCTGCTCACCGCTGCCCTGCTGGCCGCGCCGCTTGCCGCGCAAGACCTTGGCGCACCGATGGGAGAGGATCAGAAGGTCGAGAGCGTCGCGGTCGAGGGCGAGGACGCCGACGGCCCGCTGCGCGGCACCGTCACCGACGAGGCCGCCTGGTCCGACATCGGCATCGCCATCCCCGCCTTCGCCACCGACCGTGAACGCCCGACCCCCGCCAACGAAGCCGGCACCGGCGCCTTGGGCCGCGAGATTGCGCGGGTCATCACCGCCAACCTCAGGAACAACGGCCTCTTCAAGCCCGTCGGCCCAGACAGCCTGCCGCAGCCCGCCTTCTCGGCGATCCGCGCGCCTGCCTATGGCGCGTGGAGTGGGCAGGGCGCGGAAATGCTGGTGCAGGGCTATGTCACCGCGCGCGACGACGGGCGGCTGGTGGTCGGCTGCTATCTCTACGACGTCGCGCTCCAGCAGCAATTGGTGCGCGAGGGCTGGGTGGTCGCCGCGGCCGACTGGCGGCGCGCGGCGCACAAGTGCTCGGACCTCATCTTCTCGCGCCTCACCGGCGAGAGCCCGTTCTTCGACAGCCGCATCGCCTATATCGCCGAGACCGGCCCCAAGGACCGCCGCGTCAAGCGCCTCGCGGTGATGGACAGCGACGGTGCGAACCACCGCTTCCTGACGCTGGGCAGCGCCACCGCGCTCACCCCGCGCTACTCGCCCGACTATTCGAAGATCCTCTACCTCTCCTATGTCGACGGCAATCCGCGCATCTATGTCTATGACATCGGCAGCGGCAAGCAGACGCTGGTGACCGAGAACCGCAACCCCACCATCGCCCCGCGCTGGTCGCCCGACGGCAAGTCGATCCTGTTCTCGATGGCGGTCGCGGGCGATACCGACATCTACCTCATCCCGGCAACCGGCGGGACCGCGAAGAAGCTGACCGACACCCCGGGGATCGACGTCGGCGGCTCCTACTCGCCCGATGGCTCCAAGATCGTGTTCGAGAGCGACCGTTCGGGCAGCCAGCAGTGCTACATCATGGATGCCGACGGGAAGAACCAGAAGCGCATCAGCTTCTTCGGCGGGCGCTGCGCGACGCCCGAATGGAGCCCGCGCGGCGACCAGATCGCCTTCACGCGGATCGCGGGCGACTTCAACGTCGCGGTGATGAACACCAGCGGCGGGGGCATGCGCGTCCTCACCCGCGGCTGGCAGGACGAGGCCCCGACATGGGCACCCAACGGCCGCATCATCCAGTTCTTCCGCACCGAGAAGAACACCGGCCGCTCCGGCATCTGGCAGGTCGACCTGACCGGCCAGAACGAACGCCGCCTGCCGACGCCCGTCGACGCCTCCGACCCCGCCTGGGGCCCGATCCGCCCCTGACCCATAACGACAAGAAAGGAACTCGAGCGATGAACACCAAGCTTGCGACGATCCTGCTCCTCGCCTCGGCGAGCACGCTGGCAGCCTGCGCCAAGAAGGCGCCCGACGACATTCCGCCCCCGCCGCTCGAGACCACGCCGACCCCGACCCCGACCCCGCGTCCGACCACGCCCGCCGGCCCGGCTGTGGGCACGCAGGCGCACTTCGCAGCTGCCGTCGGCTCCTCGACCACGATCTACTTCGACACCGATCGGTACAATGTCGACACGCAGGATGCCGCCGCGCTTCAGGCACAGGCGCAGTATTTCGCGCGCTATCCGCAGATCACCTTCACCATCGAAGGCCACGCCGACGAGCGCGGCACGCGCGAATACAACATCGCGCTGGGCGAGAAGCGCGCCAATGCGGCCAAGGCCTATCTGGTCAGCCTCGGCGTCGATGGCAGCCGCATTTCGGTGGTGAGCTACGGCAAGGAGCGCCCGGTCGCGCTTGCCTCGAACGAGGCCGCCTGGGCGCAGAACCGCCGCGCGGCGAGCGTCATCATCAATTGAGGCCGGGGCCCCCTGGCCTTTCGGCGCAATGCGTCGGGGGCCGGGGAGGCTGAAGGGGCGCGGCCCCGGGGCCGCGCTGCGTGGCCGCTGGCACGGGTCCCTCGGCTTCGCCTTCGGGGCCCCCACCCCAACCCCTCCCCAAGGGGAGGGGCGAACGGCGCCTCAGAAGGCCAGCACCAGAGCGACCGGCGCCTCGATCCCCGCCAGTTCGCGCGCGCCCGTGATCATGCACAGCCCCGCGAGCGCGAGCACGCAGAAGAGGCTGGAGAGGGTCAGTTGCTGGCTCATGGTTTCGGGTCCTTTTGCAATGCAACATTTCACATTGCAACCGGTTCCCGTGTTCTCACGCCTTCCCATTCGCGGCCATAGCGCCTAGATTGACCGCGTGACCCAATCGACCAACGACATGACTTCGGGCAAGGCCCGGTGAGCCGCGCGCGCCGGTCGATGGATTGGGGCTTCCCGCGCTGGCGGCCCTATGGTTCCTCGCAGGAAGCGGCGAACGTGCGCATCTGCGACCGCCACGGCTGCGACGAGCCGGGCGATTGCCCCGCGCCCAAGGCCCCCAACAGCCGCGACCGGTGGTATTTCTGCCAGAAGCACGCCGCCGAATACAATTCCAAGTGGGACTACTTCGAGGGCCTCGACAAGGCCGAGAAGGAGGAACGCGCCCGCGCCGAGCGGCAGGAAAGCGCGGGCTATGCCGAAAGCGCCCACTACGGCTGGGCGGGATCGGGCGACGGCTCGCGCTCGGCCGACGAGATGCGCGCGCTGGAAGTGCTCGGGCTCGAACCCGATGCCGATTTTGCCGCGGTCAAGAAGGCCTACCGAGCCCGCGCCAAGGAAGTGCACCCCGACGTCAAGCCGGGCGATGCCGAGGCGGCGAAGCAGTTCCAGCTGATCCAGACCAGCTACGAAGTCCTGCGCGCGGCCGAAGAACGGCGCGAGTGGCGGGGGTGAGCCGCCCGCTGCGGTAGGGACGAAAGCATTTTCCTACTCGCGCGGGCTGTGACAGCTTTCGGGAATGTCCTGCCCCGCGCTCCTTCCCGCCTGCACCCGTGCCGCCTCAGGCAGCCTCGCGCGGGGGAGGGTTTTTCGCCTCTGGACAGTGTCTCTCGTGTCTCATGGTTCAGCCTTGCGCGCTCAGGGCTGAACGGGCGGGCCGGCAAAGCCCTTGCCCTTCGAGTCGATCTGCGGATCGGGGTTGTCGTTCCACCACGGCACGTCGGTCCAGGGGCGCACGTCGACCTCGTGGCTCCAGCAGTTGCGGGGCTGGTGGGCGAGGTGCCAGTAGGTCTCGGCAAGGGCTGCGGGGTCGATGACGCCGTCGCTCCCCTTGCCCGCCTTGAAGGCGTCGAACTTGGACCCGAGCAGCTTGCCGAGGGTGTCGGGGGCGTCGACCGGGCCGTCGACGATGACGTGGGCGACATGGATGCCCTTGGGGGCGAACTCGGCGTTCAAGGTCTGGCACAGCATCCGCCGCCCGCCCATCGCTGCGGCGTGGCTGTGCTGGCCCGCGTTGCCGCGCACTGCGGCGGTGGCGGAGGTGACGAGGAGGGTGCCGTGGGGGCCGCCGTCGCGCGCGCGCGCGGTCATGTGCGGGAACAGCGCGTGGGCGAGGCGGAAGACGCCGTAGGTGCCGAGCCGCCAGCCGAGCTCGAAGATGCGGTGCGGGGTGTCGGGCAGGGCGCGGTTCCCGATCTGCGCGCCGAGGTTGTAGAGCGCAGCGCGGATGGGGCCGATCTCGGCCTCGGTGCGCGCGACCAGCTCCTCGATGCTGCCGTCCTCGGCGGCGTTGAGCAGGGTGCCGGTGGCAGAGCCGCCCGCCGCCTCGATCTCGCCCACCATGCGGGCGAGCCCCTCCTCGTCCGAGCGGCGGGCGAGGACGGCGTGGTAGCCCCCGGCGGCAAAGCGCGCGGCGGCGTTGCCCCCGATCCCGGCGCCCGCGCCGATGACGAGGAACACGGGTTTGCGGGTGTCGGTCATGTGTGCGGTCTCCCTGCCGCCACCCTGAAACTTGCGCGACCGCGGGTCAAACAAGTTCACGATGGCGGCGGGAAAGCAGGACTACACGGCGTCGAGCGCCTGCGCGAAGTCGGCGATCAGGTCGTCCGCGTCCTCGATGCCGACGCTGATGCGCACGAGGTTGTCGGTGATGCCGAGCAGGTCCTTCCTCGCTTGCGGCACCGAGAGGTGGGTCATCGAGGCGGGGTGGCTCGCCAGCGTCTCGGTCCCGCCGAGGCTGACGGCGAGCTTGGCGATGGTGAGGTTGTCGAGGAAGCGGAAGCACTCCGCCTCGCCGCCCTTGATGAAGACCGAGAAGGTGCTGCCGGCGCCGAGGCAGTGGCGGTCGTAGATGTCCTGCTGGCGCGCATCGGCGATGAAGCCGAGGTAGCCGAGGCCCTCGACCTTGGGGTGGTCACGCAGGAAGGCGCAGACCTTGGCGGCGTTCTCGCCGGCACGCTGCATGCGCAGCTCGACCGTCTCGAGCGAGCGCAGGAGCATCCAGGCGGTGTTGGGGTCGACGATCCCGCCCATCGTGTTGCGCAGCGCGCGCACCGGCGCGATCCACTTCTTCGCGCCCGCTATGGAGCCTGCCACGAGGTCGGAATGGCCGCCGACATACTTGGTGAGCGAGTAGGCGACGATATCCGCCCCGTGATCGAGCGGCCGCGACCACAGGGGGCCGAGGAAGGTGTTGTCGATGGCGATGGGGGTGTCGGGAAGGTGAGCATCGCGGGCGTCCCTGACCGCCTCGACATCGACCAGCGCGTTGGTGGGGTTGGCGGGGCTTTCGAGGTAGATCATGGCGACCTTGCCGCCGTGCTCCGCCGCCTGCGCCTTGGCCCTGGCGAGCACCGCGTCCAGCTCCTCGCGGGTCGCGCCCGCGGGGAAGTCGACGTAGCTGACCCCGAAGCGGCTCAGCACCTTGGCGACGAAGCCCTCGCTCGCCGCGTAGAGCGGGCCCGAGTGGACGATCACGTCGCCCGCGCTGGCATAGGCCATCATCAGGATGCAGATCGCGGTCATCCCGCTGCTGAAAGTGAGTGCGTCCTCGGCCCCGTCCCACACCGCGAGGCGGTCTTCGAGGATCTCCTGGTTGGGGCCGTTGAAGCGCGAGTAGACGAGGCCCTCGGCCCCGCCTTCGCGCAGGCCGGTGATGCCCTCGAAGTGGCGCTTGCCCGCCGCCGCGCTCTCGAAGGCGAAGGTGCTGGTGAGGAAGATCGGGGCCTTCAGCGAACCTTCCGAGAGGACCGGGTCGTAACCGTGGCCCATCATCAGCGTGGCGGGGCTCAACGGGCGGCCGTTGATCTCGCGCCTTGCGGGCTTGGGCTTGCGGCGCGGGGTGGGGGTGTCGACGGCGTCTGTGGCGTCGGGCATGGGACGCGATCCTTCCTATTGGTCACGCTCCCAGGAAGGCGGGAGCCGGTCGCGGCAGGCAGGGCGCCCGTTCCTAACCTCCGCAGGAACGCCTCTCCGCTGCCGCCGCTGTGCTGGGGCAAGAGCTACCGCGTGCGCACGATCCTTTCAACCGCGTGGCGCAAGATTTCACACGAGAGTTGCGATCAACCACACCACACCCACGATCAGCACCGCCCCCGCCACGTCGAGCAGCGCGCCCGCGGTCACCATCGCGCCGATGCGGATGCGGCCCGTCGCCCAGGCGATAGCGTTGGGGCCGGTGCCGGCCGGGAGCATGAAGCCCCAGCTCGATGCCAGCGCCGCGGGGAGCGCGAGCAGCACCGGATCGGCCCCCAGCGCCACCACCAGCGAGGCGACCACCGGGATGATGCCCGTGGCGGTCGCGACGTTGCTCGCGAACTCGGTGATGACGATCACCAGCACCGTCACCGCGAGCGCGACGAGCAGCAGCGGCCATGCCTCGAGCGGGAGCAGCGCGGTGCCGATCCACTTGGCAAGACCCGAGGCCGACATCCCTCCCGCCAGCGCAAGGCCTCCGCCGAACATGAAGATCACGCTCCACGGCGCGCGCTCGGCCTCGCGCCACACCAAGAGCGGGCGGCCGGTGCCGTCGGGCAGGAGGAAGAGCGCGAGCGCGGCGATCACCGCGATGGTGCCGTCGGTCCAGCTGCCGGGCGGCAGCAACGGCGCCACCAGCGGCTGGGTGACCCAGGCGATGAAGGTGACGAGCGCGACCGGCACGAGCCGCTTCTCAGGGTTGGTCCACACCGCATTGCCATCGATCGCGGCACGCGCCGCGGCGACGTCGAAGGGATGCGCGGCCACACGCTGCACCCGCGCGACGATGAAGGCGGCGAGCGGCACGCTCAGCAGCACCAGCGGGATGCCGTAGAGCGACCACTCGGCAAAGGTGATGCGCACCCCCGCCAGCTTGTCGAGCAGCCCGACGGCGATGGCATTGGTGGGCGAGCCGACGATGGTGCCGAGCCCGCCGATGCTCGCGGCAAAGGCGATGCCCATGGGGAGGGCGCCCGCGATGCCGTCCTGGGGAGGCGTGTCTCCCTCGATCACGCTCCCGCCGCCCTCCAGCACCGCCAGCGCCATCGGCATCATGATCAGCGCGGTCGAGGTGTTGGAGATGAACATCGAGAGCAGCGCGGTCGAGAGCATGAAGGCAATCAGCAGCCGCACCGGCCCGCCCCCGGCCCCGACGGCGCGCAGGATCGCGAGGCTGAGGCGGCGGTGCAGCCCGGTGCGCTCGATCGCGAGCGCGATGAAGGCGCCGCCCAGCAGCAGGAACAGGATCGGGGAGTAGTAGGTGCCCGCAGTCGTCTCTGCGTCCGAAACCCCCGCCAGCGGGAGGATCACGAAGGGCAGCATCGCCGTCACCGCGAGCGGCATCGCCTCGGTCATCCACCACGCCGCCATCCAGGCCGTCAGGCCCGCGACCAACCATGCCCCGTCGCCCATCCCCGCGGGCGGGGCGGTCAAAGCGGTGAGGGCAAAGGCCAGCGGGCCGAGAGCCAGACCGATGCCGCGCGGCGTCATGCGATGCTTGTCTCCCCCGGGCATGGGGCAGGGACTACCAGCACGGGCAGGGCGCGGGCAAGGAAAAGGGGCGGGAGCATCGCTGCCCGCCTCTCGATCCTTGGCCAGCGCGCGCTTACTTGGGCGCGAGCACCATCAGCATCTGGCGGCCTTCGAGGCGCGGGAAGGCTTCGACCTTCGCATACTCGGCGACATCGTCCTGCACCTGCTTGAGCAGGTCCATGCCGAGGTGCTGGTGCGCCATCTCGCGCCCGCGGAAGCGCAGGGTGATCTTCACCTTGTCGCCATGCTCGATGAACTTGTGCACGTTGCGCATCTTCACGTCATAGTCATGCGTGTCGATGTTCGGACGCATCTTCACTTCCTTGATGTCCTGCGTCTTCTGCGTCTTGCGCGCGAGGTTCGCCTTCTTCTGCGCCTCGTAGCGATACTTGCCGACATCGAGGAACTTGCACACCGGCGGGTCCGCGTTGGGGGACACTTCGACGAGGTTCAGGCCCTTCTCGTTGGCCTGCTCAATCGCTTCGCGCGTGTACATCACGCCGAGGTTTTCGCCTTCGTCATCGATGACGCGAACCTTCGGAACGTTGATCATGAAATCAAAACGAGGGCCGCTTTTGACGGGCGGGGCCAACGAGCGCCGGGGTGGACGTGATATGGGGTGTTCTCCTGTGGTAGCTTCGTGCTGGCGGGTATGTAGTGCGAAACGGGGCCGAGCGCTAGGTGGAGTCTTGAAAGGGATGGCAAGCGTCGGCGAAATCTCGCACTCCCGGGCCGTGTCACATAAGTGCAAACACTTAGCTGTGTAGTTTCAGCAACTTCACGGAACCAATCAGGATCCTGCGCATTTTTAGATCGGGTGCGAATGGGATCGCGCGGCCCTGGCAGGCCAGCCTTTGCTGGCGGTGATTGGGGAGACATCATGCAAAATCGTCATGCAACAGCAGGCCTTCCTGCGACAGAAGCGCCTTCGCCGACTTGTGCGTCTGGCTTGCATCGCAGATCCAGGGTCCGCCCGGGCCTCGGCATGAACGATGGCATGGCCGATGATTACATCGCCTTGGTGGAGGGTTGGCAAAGCGCAGATGGCGAAAGCGTTTTCGACCAAGCCCTCGCGCCCAAGCCCATGGTCTCGCTTGATGTCATCGCGGAGCAGATGTCGGCCGGGCAGATGCGCCAGATGGGAAGCGCGTTGTTAAAGCTGGCCGACGCGCTTGATGACAACTGGGATCCGGCACGGGTGCGTGCCAGCCACCACTGTCTGACCCAGGCCGGGCGGATTGAGCGCAACGCGCTCCGCCTCGCGCAGGTCGCTCTGCGGATGCGGGCGGCGGCGCTTCGCCGTAGTCGGCATCTTTCGGGCGAATGGTTCGGCGAACCGGCATGGGAAATGCTTCTCGAACTCTTCATCCAGTTCTCCGGCGGCGCGCGGGTTTCCACGAAGAGCCTCGCCATCGCCTCGGGCGCACCTGATACCACCGCTTTGCGCGTCATGGACCGGCTCGAGGCCGCAAGGCTCATCGCGCGCTCGCCTTCGCAGACCGACAAGAGGGTCACGCTTGTCAGCCTGACCCGCGAGGGCGTGGTCGCGGTGGGATCGGTGCTGATGGAGGCCGAGATTTAGGCTATCTGGCTCAAGGCGCTTGGTAAAGGTGCACGCCCCATGCGGCCTCGGGGAAATCGATGAAGCCCAGTCCCGCTGCGCGCGGCAGGAACCACAGGGCGAAGGTGACGAATCCGGCTCCCGCTGCCACGAAAAAGAGGCTGACCGGCCAAGGTGGCCGCCACTGCGATACGGCCAGCACCAATCCGATCCACGCACCGCCGAGGAGCGCAGTGCTGCGCCACAGGGCCGCGAGCGTGAACTTGTCTCCGAACAGCTGTCCGGTGGCGATCGCAAGGACTGCGTAGGCGATGGCCAGCATCGGCAGGGCCCCGGCAAGCCCAGCCCACATGATGGGGCGGCCATCGCGCAACGGGAGCACAACCCCGACGACAATCGGAACCGCGAGCCAGATCGCAACGTGCCAGACGGTCAGCGTGTCCCAGACATAGAGCAGCGGGACGAAGCGGTTCACGCCGCCGCCTGCCACAGCGGGAAGCGCGCGATGCGGCCCGATGCGGGCATCAGCGCCTCGATCCTTGCCGCCGGTTGCAGCGCGCCGAGGATCTCGGGGTGGCCAGCGTCGAGCCCTCCGGTGAGGGTGCCGAAGGCGGGGAGGATCATGCGCTCGGCCCCGCCTTGGTTGCGGCCCATCACCGCACAGGGGCGGGCGATGTGGCGGTTCTTCACGTTCACCCGCAGCTTGGGGTGGTAGTGGCCCGAGAGTTCAGGCGCGGTCTCTCCGGCGCGGGCCTCGTGGCGCAGGGTGACGCCGCCGAGCACCAGCTCGGGCACGATTGTCCCGCCGAAGCCGCGCGGCAATTCCTCGTCATGGTTGCCGGTGATCCACACCCAGTCGAGCGCGCGGGTCAGGGCTTCCAGCATCCCGGTGCAATGCGCGTCGAGCCGCAGCGCGCCTGCATCGTCGTGGAAATTGTCGCCCAGCGTGATGACCCGGCGCGCGCCCGTCACCTTCACGGCATCGGCGAGCCGCTCGAGCGTGTCGCGGCTGTCATAGGGCGGGAGCATCTGGCCCCTCGCGGCAAACCAGCTCGCCTTCTCCAGGTGCAGGTCGGCGACCAGCAGCGCACGCTCGGCCGGCCAGTAGAGCGCGCGGCCGCTCCCAAGCGCAAGCTCGTGTCCGGCGAAGGGGAAGGGGGCGAACATAGCGCGAACCATGCCCTCCCTCTGCCGCCAATTCCGCCGCTTGGCAACACTTGGCGACACGGCAAAGTCAGGGTTGCGGCCCGCGCGCCTTCGCCTATGGTGCGCGAAGATTACGGACGGGGATGTATGACGGACTGGACACCTTACACGGACCGCGCGCGCGTGTGGTTCGAGACTTTGCGCGATGACATCTGCGCCGAATTCGAGGCCATCGAGCGCGAGGCGGGCTCGGACGCCGCGTTTCAATACACCCCCTGGCAGCGCGAGGAGGAGGGCAACCCCGACCCGGGCGGCGGCACGCAGGGGCTGATGAAGGGCAAGGTGTTCGAGAAGGTCGGGGTCAACGTTTCGACCGTGCGCGGCAGCTTTGCCAAGGAATTTGCAGGCTCGATCAACGGGGCGAGCGCCGAGGCGCCGGGCTTCGTCGCCACCGGCATCAGCCTTGTCGCGCACATGGCCAACCCGCACGTGCCCGCCGTCCACATGAACACCCGCTTCCTCACCACCACCAAGGCATGGTTCGGCGGCGGCGCAGACCTCAATCCGCCGCTCCCCTATGCCGAGGACACCGAGCAGTTCCACACCGCGATGCGCGCCGCCTGCGATCCGCACAACGAAACCTATTACGAGCGGTATTCCAAGTGGGCGGAGGAGTATTTCTACATCCCCCACCGCAAGGTCCACCGCGGCGTGGGCGGGCTGTTCTGCGACCATCTCGAATGCCCCGACGATGCCGCATGGGAGCGCAACTTCGCCTTCATCCAGGACATCGGCAAGCAGTTCCTCGAGGTCTTCCCCGCGATCGTGAGGAAGCGGATGAACCAGCCCTTCGATACGGCGGACGAGGCGCAGATGTTCGAATACCGCGGCCGCTACGCCGAGTTCAACCTCGTCTACGACCGCGGCACGATCTTCGGCCTCAAGACCGGCGGCAATATCGACGCGATCCTGATGAGCCTGCCGCCGCGCGCGACGTGGTCCTAAGGCGCACGTTGGTCAAGCAGCGCTGAAATAGCCACCAGAGCACGTTGTGCGCATCCACTGGCGATCCCCGTCAGGATGGCGCTGGCGTCGCGTGCGACGCCAGCGCGGGTGGTAGCCGATCAGACGTTGGGATCGGGGAAAGAGTCGATCTCGGTGCAGAGCACGGTCGACGTGGTGGTCCGCGGCCCGCCAGGGCCTTCGGCGGTACGGGTCTCGCACAGATACATCGTGCAAGTGCCGAAGCGGCACGAGGTGTAGACATAGGACCCGTAGGCCATTGCTGCCGAAGGGGCGACAGCAGTCGCCAGACCGAGGCCGAGCAGGGCCATGTTCTTCAACTTCATATGCGATCCTTTCGAAGGTCTGCCGGAATAGGCAGAACCGAAAGGATGAGGGATGACCTCGGCCTGTCAATAACCTTTTGAAAAATATAATAATATTGCCGAATTGAGGTGTGAATTTTCCACGTCTCGAATGATCGTTTCACTTACCACGAATGCAAGTCAAAACAACGGGCAAGCCCCCGGGATGTTCCAGCTCCGGGAAAGAATTCCTGTTATATTACATTAGTTTACGAGACTCCCGAATCATCAGTGATAGGATCCGGCGTGACAAAGCCGTCTGCCTGATTGCGCGCCGTCGCTTGAACAAGTCATCATCCGCCATGAGCGGTTCATGGACGGATTGCCTAGGCACTTAACCCTTGCAGCTTGGGCAGGGGGAGGACACATTCGGATCATGCTGCGCCAGTACGAACTCGTCGAAAAAGTCCTCGATTACGACCCTGACGCCGACGAGGCGATGCTCAACCGTGCCTATGTCTATACCGTGCAGAAGCATGGGAGCCAGAAGCGCGCCTCGGGCGACCCCTATTTCTCGCACCCCGTCGAAGTCGCGGGGCTGATGACCGACCTGAAGCTCGACCAGGCCACCATCATCACCGCGCTGCTCCACGATACGGTGGAAGACACCCTCGCCACGATCGAGGACGTCGAGCTGCATTTCGGCTCCGAGGTCGCGCGGCTGGTGGACGGGGTCACCAAGCTCTCCAAGATCGAGGCCATGCCCGAGAACGAGCGCGCGGCGGAGAACCTGCGCAAGTTCCTGCTCGCCATGTCCGAGGACATCCGCGTCCTGCTGGTCAAGCTCGCCGACCGCCTCCACAACATGCGCACGCTCCACTTCATCAAGAACCCCGAGAAGCGCAAGCGCATCGCGCGCGAGACGATGGACATCTACGCCCCCCTCGCCGAGCGGGTGGGGATGTACGAATACATGCACGAGATGCAGGCGCTGGCCTTCCGCGAGCTGGAGCCCGAGGCCCACGCCACCATCACCGGGCGGCTCGAACAGCTGCGCTCGCAGGACGGCGGGCAGGTCGATGCGATTGCCTTGAAAATCAAGCAACGCCTCGCCGAAGCGGGGCTCAAGGTCGAGGTCTACGGGCGCGAGAAGCACCCCTATTCGATCTGGCACAAGATGGCCGAGCGCCATGTCAGCTTCGAACAGGTCACCGACATCATGGCTTTCCGCGTCCTGACCGAGAGCGACGAGGACTGCTACCGCGCATTGGGCATCCTCCACACCACCTGGCAGTTCCTGCCCGGGCGCTTCAAGGACTACATCTCGACGCCCAAGTCGAACGGCTACCGCTCCTTGCACACCTCGCTGATGTACGAGAATTCGATGCGGGTGGAGGTGCAGGTGCGCACGCGCGAGATGCACCGCACCAACGAATTCGGCCTCGCCGCGCACTGGGCCTACAAGCAGGGCGACAAGCCCGACGGGGCGGTGGGCTGGCTGCGCGACCTCATCGAGATCGTCGATGCCAGCCACGATGCCGAGGAGCTGCTCGAGCACACCCGCATGGCGATCTACCAGGATCGCATCTTCGCCTTCACCCCCAAGGGCGCGCTGTTCCAGCTACCCAAGGGGGCGACGGCGGTGGACTTCGCCTTTGCGGTCCATACCAATCTCGGGCTGCAAACGGCGGGCGTGAAGATCAACGGCCGCCACATGCCGCTGCGCACGCCGCTCGCCAATGGCGATGTGGTGGAGATCATCAAGAACCCCCACGCGAGCCCGCAGCTGTCGTGGCTCGCCTTCGTCGTCACCGGCAAGGCGCGCGCGGCGGTGCGCCGCGCGGTGCGGATGAAGGAGCGCGACGAGGTCGCGGCGATCGGCTCGAAACTGTTCGACGAGATCTCCGCCCGCGTGCCCGCCCGCATCGGCAAGAAGGCGATCCGCGCCGCGGTCGAACGGCTCGGCATGGAAGAGCCAGACGACCTCATGTACGCGATCGGCGCGGCCAAGATCACCGACCGCGAGGTGATGGAGGCGCTGGTCCCCGGCTGCACCGCGGGGATCGAGGAGGACGAGCACTGGGAACGCCGCGAGCGCGCGATCTCGATTACCGGCCTCACCCCCGGCGTCGCCTTCGACCTTGCCCCGTGCTGCCACCCCGTCCCCGGCGACCGCATCGTCGGCATCCGCCGCAAGGGCGAACCGGTGCTGGTCCACGCGATCGATTGCATGGAACTCGCAAGCGGGGTCGACAGCGACTGGATCGACCTTGCCTGGGGCAAGCAATCGGTCGGCGCCACGGGCCAGCTCTCGGTGACGATCTACGACCGGCTCGGCACGCTCGCCGAAATGGCGGGCATTTTCGCGCAGAACAAGGCCAACATCATCACCCTGATGCAGGCGCAGATCGACCATCCTTTCGTGACCTATGACGTCGAGGTCGAGGTGGAGGATGTGGGGCATTTGAACCGCATCGTCTCGGCCCTGCGCGCGAGCGACGCGGTGGCGCAGGCGGAACGGCAATAGGGTGGGCGTCGTCGGGCTCGACCACGTCCAGCTCGCGATCCCCGCGGGCGGCGAGGACCGCGCGCGGTGGTTTTTCGCCGGGTTGCTCGGCATGACCGAGGTGCCCAAGCCCGCCAATCTTTCGCCCAGCGGCTGCTGGTTCACCGGCGGGAGCATGGCGCTGCACATCGGCGTCGACCCCGATTTCCGCCCCGCGAAAAAGGCGCATCCCGCCCTGCTGGTCGACGACCTCGCGGGACTTCGCGCCCGGCTTGCCGAGGCGGGCTGCGTGATCCACGAAGACAAGCCGGTCGCTGGCTACGCGCGGTTCTTTACCGAAGACCCCTTCGGCAACCGCATCGAGCTGATGGAGCGGGTGTAGCCTTCACGTGCCTCCCCGTTCCGCAGGAATGGGGAGGGGGACCGCCCGCGCAGCGGGTGGTGGAGGGGTCAGGGTTTCAGCGCTGATACCCCTCCGTCAGCGCCTTGCGGCGCTGCCACCTCCCCATCCCGGATCAAGTCCGGGACGGGGAGGGACTTGGGGCGTTACAGCACCCGCAGCACCACCTCGACCATCATCCCCTCCGCCAGCTCTTCGGCGAGGCGCACCGGCTTCCTGATCGGCAGCGTCCACGCGCCCGCCTTGGCGTTGAGCTTTGTGCTCCACACGCTCGCCCCGATGCGCGCTTCGACCCTCACCGCCCCGAACGCGCGCTTGCCGCCGTCCGCGAGCGTGATCGCCGCGACCTCGGCATTGGCGGCGTCGGGCAGGGCGACGAAATAGGCCGGATCGAAGCCCTCTTCGATGAAGACCGTCTCGACGGTGCCTGCGAAGCGGATATCACGGCTCATGCGGCGGCGCGCCGCACGGGCACGAACAGGGGCTGATCGCGGCGTTTCCTACAGGGCGATGGTGCGGTATTGGTGGCGGCGGCTCTTTCGCATCGTCCGGCTGACCTTACCCCGCAAAAGCGCCCGCGCGCGGCTCGTGCAGCGCGAGTTTTTGTGTGAACTTCGATTTTGCGCTTCAACGCCATGAAATACCGGGAGAATTCCTGTAGGAATGCATGTTTTGCAATGTGAACTTTGTGAACTTCACAAGATTCTTGCGCGGCGTTGAAATCACTGCGCCACCCGCCGTACCGGCACCTTGACGTTGCAGATATCCGCGCGGCCCGCGGGCACGATGAAGAACGGATCGCGGCGGTTGGCGATGGCCTCGGCATAGCGGTCGAAGGTGGCGCTGTCGGTCGAAAGGTATTCGAAGCGCGGTTGCTCGCCCGCAGGCAGATCGCTCGCCACCCGCACAGTCAGGATCGGCGTGCGCTTTGCTGCTTCCTCGGCAGTATAGAACCCGAGATCGCCCGATCCGCGCGGCAGCGAGGAGAGGTGATGCATCCCCTCGATCACCCGACCGACCAGCGCGATATTGCGATCGAGGTGGCGCGGCGCATGGCCGATCACGGTATAAAGCTCCGCGCCCGAGCCGGTGTCGGGGGAGTAATTCCGCCCAACACCGACCATGCCGTAGCAATGGGTGGGCCATGCGCTTCTGACTTCCAACTGCGGATCTTTGCGCAGGTCTCGCTTGGAAAATCTGCCGCGGTCCAATTGAACGCCTACCGGCCACCCTGAAACAAAGCCGGTCGCAGATGCAAAGGCATCGTCTCGGTTCAGATGGTCGATATGGGGTTCATGTGAGACCGGGTAACGATCGCCGCCGACAAGCATGATGTGTTCGACGCCCGCGATATACTCCGCCTCCGTCATCACCTTCAGCCCCTTGGGCAGCGACTTCGGCTTTCCCGTTGCCTCGGGATTGTCGTAATTCGGATCGCCCCACTGGGTGACGTAATTGTCCTGCACCCGGTTGACCGAAATGCCGTCATACCATTTGGCGCGCGCGAAGAGGCGGATGTTGTGGATCCAGCCCTGCGAGAAGGGGGCGGGCATCAGTTGGATGACGACCGTGCGGGGCTTCCCATCGGCATCCGGCGCGAGGGTCATCACCAGCAGGTCCTCGGCCGGGATCGCCTTCCAGTCGCTCTTGGGCGCGGCGGCGACGATTTCGGAGGGGGCAAGCGCCGCCGGCTTTGCGGCCTCCTCAGCAGAAAGCGGCAGCGTCAGGGCGAGGGCGGCCGAAGCAGCAAGCAGTGCGGTTCTCATGGCGAGCGGTGTGCCACACTCGACCGCAAACCAAAAACCCCTTTTCCGCACGCAAAGGGGAGCGCGAAAAAGGGGCTCTTGTGGCCGCGTTCGCAGGGAATGCCGGATCCGCGCAGCGCTGGCCGTGGCGACTCTAATACCACGATTTCGCTATCCGGCCAAACCGCCCCGCCTTGCGCACCCGCGCGTTCGCCGCTATCGGCGCGGGCTTGCTTCCTCAAGCACCCGCATCCCGCGCTCAAGCAGCGAAGCGGTAGCGCCACAAGGGAGCCTGCGGAGCAGTGGCCGAGTGGTCGAAGGCGCACGCCTGGAAAGTGTGTATACGGCAAAACCGTATCGAGGGTTCGAATCCCTCCTGCTCCGCCACCGCCCTTGAAAAGCGTTGATTTTACCTCTCAAGGGTTGCCAGTTCCCATAAACCCTCCCCGATACGAGGTCGGCTTGGGGCGAGCGGCATGGCGGGGCATCTCGTTTTGCCCAATTCTGGACCATCTGCAACGAGCGCCCGGTCCGAAGCGCGGGAAGAAGTGTTGGCGCCAAGCGCGCGCTCAAATCGAAGCCTATCCGGGAAAATCCGATTTCTCCTCAATGAGCGCCGCCGATCGCGTGACCGCGCCCTTTGCGAGCAGCTGTTCGCCTATGTCTCAAGCACTCTGGGCGGCTCGGCTTAACGCTGGCGCTATGAACCCATCTGTCCCGGTCAACGAAGATGTTCGCACTCCGCGGCGGGAACGGCTTTGGCCTGCGGAGCAAACGGCATTCCAAGAGCGCGCCAAATTGTGCATGATTGTGCGTGATGAGCGGGGCAGGTTCAAACGACGCCGGGCGAGACGAGCTGTTGGCGGCTGTCTACGACGAGTTGCGACGCGCCTCGGCACGGTTGCTCAAGCGCGAGGTGTCCTACCTCACGCTCGAGCCGACCGAGCTGGTCAACGAAGCGGTGATGAAGGTCATCGGTCTAGACCGGATGGACTGGCGCGACCGGCAGCACATGTTCGCGACCTGCTCCCGGCTGCTGCGCCAGTCGATGATCGACGCGATCCGCCGGCGGCGGGCGTCCAAGCGGCAGGTGCCCGAGGTCGGTTTCGTGCTGAACGATGCCGCCCGTCCCGTCGATATCGAGCGGCTGGACGATACGCTGAACCGGCTCGATGCATTGTCCCCCGAATTGTCGCGGATCGTCGAGCTGCGCTTCTTCGTGGGCCTGACGGTCGAGGAGATCGCGGCGGTGACCGGCCAGTCGGAACGCACCGTCAAGCGCCGCTGGCAAACCGCCCGGCTGTGGTTGGCGGATGCGATGGCGGAGGATTAGCCGCAGAGCCTGCTGACCAGTCGCGTCGTCTTGGGCACTTCCTCGGCCGCATCGTGCCCGCTGAGCTGGCCGCGGGCGCGCAGGTTGTCCCACAGGCCCGCATTGCGGCGTGCCATGGCGCATCCTTCGGCGCGGCGACCGGCGAGGCCGAGAATGCGCGCCTGCTGGATCAGTGCGATCGCCAGATCGCGCGTGCGCTGGTAATCCTCGGGCTCGGCCTTCAGCCGCTGTTCGAACAGCGCGACCCGGCGCGCCAGCGGGACCATCGCCGCATCGTAGCGCGCGCTGCCCTCGAGCAGGGTGGTTTCCTGTCCGAGCAGGATCGCCAGCATCTTCTCGGCGGCAGCATCGGGACCGGCCTTGAGCAAGTCTTCGAGATCGGCAGTGGCGGGCCTGACGATGGCGAGGGCTTCGGCATCGCGCCCGCCCACATCGCCCAGTGTCCCGGCGATGTTGTAGGCCGCAAAGCCCTTGGCGATGCGCAGCGCCGGGGTCCGGCCATGGGCGGCGATAAGCCGGTCGATCGCCGCGTCGGCATCGCGATAGGGCAAAAGGGACCCCGCCACGTCCCCGGCATAGTAGGACGCATCGCCCCATTGCTGGAGCAGCGCGACTTCGAGCATGCTGGCGCGCTCGGCAAGGCGTGGGGGCCAGCGCACCGCCCGCAGTTCGGCCAGCCCCTTGCGGGCCTCGGGTATGGCCTCGGCAGGCTTGTTCGCGCCCCAGATCAGTTGGAAGGCTTCGGCGCGGCGCAAGGCGATCTGGCCCAGCCGCGCCTCGGGGTTGTCCGGTGCTCTGGCGAACGCCGCCCGGGCCGCTTCGATCAGTTCGGCCGATGCGGAATTCTCCGGGGCCATGGACCAGCGCACCAGGTGCACCCAGCCCAGTTCGCTCGCCGCTGCCGCATCACCCGGTTCGGCCGCCAGCAGCGCGCGCAGCAGCGGCTCGGCCTTGTCGAGCGAGGCTGCCGCCGCCGCGGGCTCGCCAATGTTCGAGGCCCCGGGATAGCCCTGGATCTCCGCCAGCCGCCGATAGGCGCGCGCGACGTCGAGCCGCAGGTCCGCAGGGGCGTTGTCCCCCAGCCGCAGGCCATCGAGATACCGCGCCGCTTCCGCCACGATCCTGACCCGCTGCGCCACCGTGCCGGGCTGATGGGCGAGTTCGTCGTAACGGTCGAACAGCTGGAGGTTGGACAGACGGCGCACCGCCTCGAACCGTGCAACCGCCTCGGCGCGCGCGCGTTCGGCGCGAACCGCCTGCACAGTGCTGAACGCGGCAGCACCGGCGAGCAGCGCCGCGACCAGCCCGGCAACGGCAAGCTCCCGCTTGTGGCGGCGCGCGAACATCCGCGCCCGCTCGGTCCGGCCCGGCACGCGTGCGCTGACGGGGTAGCCGGCAAGCCACGCCTCCACATCGGCCAGAAGCGCGGCCACATCGGGATAACGGGCCTGCGGATCAGAAGCGACGGCCCGGGCGACCACGGCATCGAGATCGCCCGAAAGCTGCTCCGCCTTCACGCCGGCGAGAAGCTGCGCCGCGCTTGCCTTGGGCCAGACGGCGGGCGTGTGGCGATCGGGCGCAGCCGGTAGCCCCCCGGTCAGAAGCTCGAACAGGATCGCGCCGAGGCTGTAGACATCGCCCGTGACGCTCGGGCGCTCGCCCGCTCGCCTCTCGGGCGCGGCATAGGCGCGCGTCAGCGTGTTCGAGCTTGCCGACCCGGACGATGCAACCGCCTCGATCCGCTCGGCCTCCTCGCCGATCAGCCGGGCGATCCCGAAATCGAGCAGCTTCACCTCGCCCGCTGGCGTGACCAGAATGTTCGACGGCTTCAAGTCGGCATGGACGATCAGCTGGCGGTGCGCATATTGCACCACCGCGCAGACCTTGCAGAACAAGGCGAGCCGCGCGCGCAGGTCGAGCGCCTTGTCGCAGGCATAGGACGTGAGCGGTGCTCCCTCGACATGGTCCATGATGAGAAACGGGCGCCCCTCCCACACCCCGCCATCGAGGATCCGCGCCACCGCCGGACTGTCGAGCCGCGCGAGAATCTGCCGCTCGACCATGAAGCGTTCCTGCTGGTGGAGCGAGACCAGCCCCGCGCGCATCAGCTTGATCGCCACTGTCTGCGCGAACAGCCCGTCGTCGCGCTCGCCCTTGAGCACCACCCCCATCCCGCCCTTGCCGAGTGTCCCGGTGATGCGGAAGGGCCCGAGCCGTTCGGGCGCTTGATCCTCGACCGCTTCCCACAGCCCGGGGGCTTCGGTCGGCATCCAGTCGTGCATCTGCCCATGGCGCGCCAGCAGGCGGCGCACCGCGCGCACGAGGGCGGCATCCTCGCGCTCGAGCTCCGCCATAGCCGCCGCGCGCGCGGTCTCGCCCAAGTCGAGCAGCCGCTCGACCTCGGCCAGCGCGCGACGTTCCATGGCAGGATCGGTTGGCGTCATCTGACCATTTTACTCGCGAATTTCCGTCATCCCACCCCAAGGCGCAATCGCGCCACAAAACGGGCCAGGCAACACAGCTGAAATTTCTTCGCAGCCGCGTGGCCCCGTTTCAGGCGGCTTTACGCCTTGGGGTTTGCGATTGACCGAAACGGGGGATGTATCATGTTCGACCGGCAGCGAGTTTTCGACCATACGACCGAGACACCGGTGCTGTCCGACGAGCCAAGGATGCTCTATGGTGCGTGCCTGCGCTGCCAAAGCGAGGGCAGCCCCCATCCTTGCCACGGGTTCGTCGGATCGGGAACCACCTGCCAGCGCAACTGGTGCGCGCACAACTGGGCGGATCATTCGTGATGCGCGCGGCCCTGCTCGCGAGCACCGCGATCGCGGCGCTGCTCGGCGCCACCGCCGCCGAGGCGCAAACCGCCGGCACCGCGCAGATGGGAACGCAGCGCAACACAAGCGACGTTGCCTATTTCGACGTGCCCAGCATTTTCTATGTTGCCGATGACGGCACTGCCGCGATCGGCAGCGATGGCGAGACCGACGAGACCGACGGCAGCCGCTCATTCTTCACCTGGACGTCTGCCGAGGGCCTGCGCCGCATCGGCGATCTGCGCGGAAGCAGCGGCACGCCATCCTTCTCGCTTGCCGTCAGTGCAAGCCGCGACGGGCGCTACGTGTTCGGAACGGCCCGCTCTGCCGGGGTTTTCGATGGCGAGGCCTTTCGCTGGGACCGTCAGACCCAGAGCTTCACCGCTCTCGGCACATTGGGCGCCGCCGGCGTGGCGGCCGACCGTCGCAGCAGTGTGGCATATGCGGGTAGCGCAGACGGTTCGGTGGTGGTGGGACGATCGAGCTATGCAAGCGGCCGTAACGATATCAGCGCGCAGGCCTTCCGCTGGACACAGGCAGGCGGCATGGTCGGGCTCGGCTTCTTGCCGGGCGACCTGGAAAGCGAAGCTTTTGACGTCAGTGCCGACGGGAATGTCGTGGTCGGCGTATCAAGCAACCTGCCCGCCGGTTCGCAGTATCGCGCGTTCCGCTGGACCGCAGCAAACGGCATGAGCGCGCTGCCGGGGAATCCGGCGGACCTGGGGCCGAACCGAAGCGTAACGGCGGTGCGGCTCAGCGAAGACGGCAACAAGGTTGTGGCCGAAGAGCAAGGAACTCCCCCTGCCTCGGCGCCCGCTCAATACTTCTATTGGCGGGTCTCCAGTTGGACCGCTGCGCAAGGCGCGGTCGATATCGGCGGGCTCGATTCCACCTTCGTCTCCGCGCGCCTCGGTGCCGCGACACCCGATCTGTCGGTGCTCTACGGGGTCAGCCCGGTGGTCGATGCGGCGGGGATCAATGGCTATGCCTATCGCTTCTATCGCTGGACCGAGGCCGGCGGCATCGTCAATCTCGGCACGATCAGCGGCAGCCAGGCCGCAACCTACATGCCGCAGGCAACCAATGCCGACGGTTCGATCTTCTTCGGCAATGTCGGCCCCAACAACCGCAGCAATTTCCGCACGGAACCGGGCACCGCGGCAGTGCGCTGGTCGCAGGCCACCGGGCTGCGCACCGTCGCGAGCCTGCTCAGTGACGCCGGCATTACCTTGCCCGCTTACGAATATCTGATCTTCAACGGAGGTCTTTCGGCCAGCGGCGAATTCTTCACCTTCTATACCGGACAAACGGGCCAGGCGCGCGATACGCTGTATATCGGCCGCTACATTAGTGCGGGTGCACCGCCTCCGCCGCCACCGCCCCCACCGCCGCCACCGCCTCCGCCCCCGCCGCCGCCGCCGCCACCGCCTCCTCCTCCGCCACCTCCCCCGCCACCTCCTCCGCCCCCGCCACCCCCACCGCCGATAGCAGGCGTGACGACCCAGGCGTCGGCCGCTCAATCGGTTCAGCATCTCTTGCGCGCACGAGGGCAACTTGTGGCGCAGGGGCAGGGGCTCGCGGCTGCCTTGCGCTGCGACCAACTGGGCTCGGACGAAAGCGGTGCAGGGGCACGGCTGGGCGCCTTTGGTCAGGCAGGGAATCTGGCCGGCGGGGTCACCGGTGATCTGCGCAGCGCCGACGGACTGCGCGCCTGCGGTGGCATCGCCATGGTTGAAAGCAGTTCGTCGCTTGCCGCGATCCGTCAGGGAACGATGCTATCCCTCGCACTAGGCTGGCAGCGGCCCGATGGTGCGGTACGCCCCTTTGCTCGGGTCGGCGGCTGGACCATAGCCGATGCGCAGCTTCGTCTCGATCGCAGCTATCTGAACGGCGCAAACCTGATCGACGTCAGCGGGGAGACCGGCGGCTCGCTCAGTTACGTCTATGCACTGGCCGGTACCGAAATCGAAGCCGGCTCCCGCGACCGGTTGCAGCCAAGCGTCGAGATCGGTCGCAGCTTGCTGCGCAGCGATGCCTATAGTGAGGTGCTTTCGGCCGCGAACCCATTCGAAGCACACAGCAGCAAAGGTCGCGACGATGTCACTCTGGCCAAGGCATCGCTTGGCTGGCGGCACAGCTTTGCGGCGGACCTCTCGCTGGAAGCTCATGCGGCATGGACCACCGCGCTGTCACGCTCCACGGCGCTTTCGGTCGCGGTTCCCGGCATCGGGACGTTAACGCCGCGCAACGAGAAGCCGGGATCATGGGTGCAATATGGTGGCCGGATCGACTACCGCATCGATGGAAGGTGGCGGGCGCAGCTCTTCTTCGAGGGAACCGGAGGGGCCGAGGTCAGCAGCAGCCGTCAATATGGGCTGTCGCTGAGCCTCAAACTCTAGGGCCCCTTGAAGGCGAGTCTTGGCGGCCCGCGGGCAGGCCCGAAGATTGCTTTCGCCCAGGCACTTGCCTCAGGTTAAGCCACGTCTTGTCGAATTGAGACCATGGTCGCCGAGCCTTGCATCCTGCCAGCGCGGAAGTCACCATGATCGGCCATGAGCCGCCGACGCTTTTCGAACAGATCGCCGCGCCGATAGGCCCGCTCCAGCGTTGGGTTGACGAGGGACTTTGGCTCAGCCACCTTTGCCGGCACGCTCCCAGAATTGGCCGATGCGGATAGGAGGGGCTGGTGTCGATGAAACGAGATTTCCCGAAAGCGCTCATTCTCTTGGGAGCTACGCTATCGGCGAGCGCCGCAATCGCGCAAGCTGATATGCCCGCGCAGACAATGCAGTTCGGGAACCATGCGCTGGCGATGTGCGGCAGCCCCGAGACAGAGCAAGATGGATGGATTTGCATGTCCTGGATCAACGGCGCCATGAATGCGGCTCGCATAGGTCGCTCGGTGACGCCAGAGGCACCGGATTATTGCACGCCGCCTCATGGCGGCACCATCGCCCAGTATCGCGACCTGTTCGTCGCGTTTCTGAAGGAGCATCCCGACAAGCAGCACTTGCCGGCGATATTCCTGTTTCACCAAGCCATGGCCGCAGCCTTTCCGTGCGGCAAAACCAGCAAATGATGGCAGGCCGGATCGCGCTTCAGCGGGTCACCACCTGGCCCGACATCGGTGCGAGCTTGGCCAGCAGGCGGTTCTGCGCGGCAAAGGGCACCCCGGCCTCGCGCATCGCGGTCTGGAGGTTTTCGACCAGCGCGTTCAAGTCGGCCTTGGTCACGCCCATTTCGGCATGGGCGGTCTTCATGTCGCGCCCGCTGTAATCGCAGCCCGCGCCAAGCAGATAGCAGAACTGCTCGTTCAGGGTGCGGTTGAGGCGGACCATGTCATGGCCCGCGAAGATCGCCGCGATGCGCGGGTCGGCCTGCGAGAGTTCGACCGTGCGCTCGGCGATCCTGCGGATCCCCTCGCGTCCGCCGAAGGCCTCGGCCAGCTGCGCGCCCTCATAGGGGACGGCACCGGCATTGGCGTTGGATTGCTCGTAGGGATCGACCGGCAGCTCGCCCGTCACCGGGTCGCGCTGCTTCACCTCGACGCCGAATTCGGCGTCCCAGTCGGTGCCCTCGGCGGGGGCCTGTTGCAGCAGCATCAAGGCGGCCGACGCGGTGGCGGTAAGCAGCATGGGCATGGCTTCCTCGAAGGGCTCAGAAGGCGACTTGCGCGGAGACGAACGCCCCGCGCTGGTCGGGGATCGTGGCGATCGAGCCGAGGTCGACATAGGCCGCGCTCAGCGTCAGGTGGTCATTGAGGGCATAGGCGACGAAGACGTCCATCCAGTCGTCATCGCCCAGGCCCAGATTGTCGGGCTTGGTGCGGATCTCCGCCCCCACCACCGCGCGCCGCGAAAGCTGGTAGCCGAGCGATCCTTCGAACTGGAGCGTGTAGCCTTCGCCCGCGGCAGAACCGAAGCCGAGCAGGCCGAGCTCGTTCGCCTCGGTGTAGCGCAGCGTCGCGTTGACCAGCAGGCTGCGGGCGAGGAAGAGCTTGGTGGCGCTCAGGGTGTAATCCGTGCCCGCAGTGTCCGCCGCTCCGAGGGCACGCACAAGGGCGCCGTCGCGGCTGCGCTTGTGCTCGATGCCGATCGCGATCTGCGGCAGCCAGGTCTCGCCATAGACGAGGTCCCCCGCGAGGCGCAGCTTGGCGCCGAAGGTGTCGAGGTTGAAGGTGTAGCCCTGCCCGATACCGAGCAGCGCGCCGATGTCGCGGGTGTCGAAATCGGCGCGGGCATAGCTGAGCTCGAGCCGGTCGCCGATACCCAGCAGCACCCCGTAGGACCGCCAGCCATAGTCGGGCAGCTCGATCGCGGTGGCGTGGGCAGACAGGCCGATCCCGCCCGGCATCTGCCGCCCGCCGATCGTCGCCCAGCGCGCGACGCCTCCGCCCGAGGAACCGTCGACTGTCGTGATGCCGTTGGTCAGCAGCAGCTTGCCGCCGGCGAGGACATCCATCCCGGCGATGCGGGGCGGGCGGTCGGCCTCGGGTTGCGGCTCCGGCGCGGTCTCCAGCACGGGTTCGGGATCGGCTGGCGGCTCGTCCTGCTCCGCCACGGAGGGCATATCGAGCACCGCCACATAGGCGATCACCGGAGGCGCCGGCGCAAGCGGCGCGGCGAGGCTGGCGATGGCGTGCAGGCAGAAGGCGGCGGGGATCATTGCACGCCGGGCGTTAGCAGCACATCGTAAATCACGCCTAAACCACAGGGGGAGGGTTTCTTAAGCTGTTGCCGCTAACGCATCGCCGCGATGCAGCGTGCTGTCCTCTCCCTTCTCACTGCCTTCCTCGCCTGTGCGACCCTGATCTGGGGCAGCGCCGCGGTCGTTGTCGAGGCCGCCGCGCCCGCCAGCCTGCGCGTCCAGGTCGTCGGCGGCGACGGGCTGCCGGTGCGCGATGCCGTGGTCGAGGTGCACGCCGCCAAGGCGGTCGCCGGGCCGGTGCGCTTCCCGTGGAAGATGGGGATGGGGCAGAAGAACCAGCAATTCGTCCCCGGCACGCTGATCGTCGCCAAGGGCAGCACGGTTGCCTTTCCCAATCTCGATACCGTGCGCCACTCGATCTACAGCTTCTCCAAGCCGGCGCGCTTCACCATCGAGCTCTACGGCCGCGACCAGACCCGCACCCATTCCTTTCCGATCGTCGGGAGCGTCAAGCTGGGCTGCAACATCCACGACCAGATGCGCGGCTATATCCGCGTCACCGACACGCCCTTTGCCGGCAAGACCGATCACAACGGCTATGTCACCCTGACCGGCGTCCCGGCGGGCGCGGCGAAGGTGACGGTGTGGCACCCGCAACTGCGCGGGATGGAGAACGAGAGCACGTCGGCGCTCAATGTCACCGGCGCAGCCCAGACGCACAAGCTCAAGGTCGCCCTGCGATGACAGGCACGGTGAGCGGCCTGAAAACGGGCAACGACGCACGCAAGGCCTTCGGCGCGCAGCTGGCGCGGCTGCGCAAGATGCGCTTCGGATCACTGCGCACCCGCATCGCGCTGCTCTATGCCGGGCTGTTCGCGCTGGTGCTGGGCCTGGTCGTTTCGCTCGCGGCCGGGGGGCTTTCGCGTTTCGGCGAAGCGAGCGCGGCGCGTGACCTCGAAGCCAATGCGCGGGTGTTCGACGAAATTCTCGCCGCCCGCGCGCGCCAGATGGGCGATCAGGCGGGGGTTCTCGCCAGCGACTTCGGCTTCCGCGAGGCGGTCGCGACCGGTGACGAGCCGACCATTGCCAGCGCGCTTGCCAGCCTCGAGACGCGCGCCGGCACCGACACCGCCTTCGTCCTCACGCTCGATGGCGAGGTCCTCGCCGCCGATGCCAGCGCGGTGCCATCGCCCGAAAGCCTCTGGACCCGGCTCGATGCGGGTCAGGCGCGCGGGATCATCCGCTCGCCCAGGGGCCTCGCGCTTGCCGCCGCCGCGCCGATCGAGGCGCCCGACCTCATCGGCTGGCTCGTGATCGCCCAGCCACTCGACCGCGCCGAGCTCGACCGGCTGGTCGAACTCGCCCCGATCGCGCTCGAGGCGCAGGTGGTGGAGACGGGCGGGCAGCCCGCATGGCTGCGCGACGCCTCGCCCCGGACCGTGTTCGAACGCGAAGCCGAAGGCGAGCGCCTCCTCTATCACACCTCCGACCTCGCCGTGCTCGAAGACGGCATCCACCCGCGTCTGGTGCTGCGCCATGCCGTGGCGCAATCGCTCGCGGCCTATGCCAGCCTCAAGATCTGGCTGATCGCGCTCGCCATCGGCGGGATCGCGCTCGCCGTGTGGATCAGCTGGAAGGTCGCGCGCTCGGTCACCGAACCGCTCCAGCAGCTCGATGCGGCGACCCGGCTGATCGGCGAGGGCCGCGAGGTCACGCTCAAGGTCGAGACCGACGACGAGATCGGGCGGCTGGCCGAGAGCTTCAACCAGATGGTCGTCGCGATCGAGGAACGCGAGCGCGAGATCATCCACGTCGGCCTGCATGACGGCCTCACCGGCCTGCCCAATCGCAAGCTCTTCACCGAGCAGCTGGCCAATACCCTGGCGCGTCGGCGCTCGGGCGAGAGAATCCTCGTCGCCTATGTCGATCTCGACGATTTCAAGATGGTCAACGACACGCTAGGCCACCCGGCGGGCGATGCCTTGCTGCGGACGGTGGCCGATCACCTGCGCGAAGACCTGCCCGATGCGCTGGTCGCGCGGCTGGGCGGCGATGAATTCGCGGTCCTGATCGACAGCATCGACGACAAGGCCAATCTCGGGACCATCGCCGACAGCCTGCAACGCAGCTTCGACCGTCCGATCACCGTCAACGACCAGAGCGCCGCGTGCAGCGCCAGCATCGGCATCGCTGTGGCACCGGGCGATGGCGCGGACGGCATCACCCTGATGAAGAACGCCGACCTTGCGCTCTACCGCGCCAAGCACGAGGGCAAGGCCAGCTACCACTTCTTCGAACCCGGGCTCGACGAAGCCGCCCGCCAGCGCCGCCAGCTGGAGCTGGATCTGCGCGCGGCGATCAAGGACGGCGGGTTCGAGCTGAACTTCCAGCCGCTCTACAGCCTCAGGGAAAAGCGCCTGACCGGGTTCGAGGCCCTGATCCGGTGGAACCATGCGACCCGCGGGCGCGTCAAACCGATCGAGTTCATCACCCTTGCCGAAGAGACCGGCCTCATCATCCCGATCGGCGAATGGGTGCTGCGCGAGGCCTGCCATCAGGCGAGCACCTGGCCCGAGGACGTCTCGGTCGCGGTCAACGTCTCGCCCAAGCAGTTCGCCTCCAGCGGGATTGCCGCCACCGTGCTCTCGGCGCTTTCGGCGAGCGGCCTTGCGCCCTCCCGCCTCGAGCTCGAGATCACCGAGAGCATCTTCATCGCCGATGTCGACGCGACGCTGGCAACGCTGCATTCGCTGCGCAATCTCGGCGTGCGGATCGCGCTCGACGATTTCGGGACGGGCTATTCCTCGCTGAGCTACCTGCGCTCCTTCCCCTTCGACAAGGTCAAGATCGACAGGAGCTTCGTCGAGGATCTGGGCACCAGCGGCAACGGGCACGCGGTGATCCGCGCGATCACCACGCTGGCGGCGGCTTTGGGCATGGAGACCCTCGCCGAAGGGGTGGAGGACGTCGCCCAGTTCGAAGTGCTGGAACGCGAGGGTTGCCAGAACATCCAGGGCTTCCTGTTCTCGAAGCCGGTTGCGGCCGATGCCGTGGCCGCGCTGCTGCGCGACGGGGCAGGGTATCAGCGCCAGCTGCGGGCCTAGAGCATCGCCTTGACCGGCGCTTCCTGACCCGGTTCGAGCGTCTCGCCGCGCCATAGCCGGTGCAGGCGGCTCCCCAAGATGTCGCCCGGCCCCGAGGTGAATTGCGGGTGGCCGAATTGCGTCATCACCGCGTGCTGGCGGGCCAGCGCCTTGCGGTCCTGCGCCACGACGGGGGCGAGGAACAGCCTGATCGCGGCCTGTTTCAGCCAGCCGGGCGCTATCCCCTTGGGGGTCGAGAAGCGCGCGAAGGGGGTGAACGTGCCCTCGGCCGCCGGCGTGAAGATCGCCGTGACGCACAGGGTCAGCCGGGTCTCTCCCTCCCAGCGCGCCTGCACCGTGGTCGGCGGATAATAGCGCGAGACGCTGCGCTGCCGGTCGCGCTCCAGAAAGCGCGACATCAGGCCGAGATCGGGCTGGGTCTGCTCGATCGCCATGTCGATCCCGTCGCCGTGGCTGGTGACCACCAGATCCACCGCCAGCCGCCGGTCGCGGCGGCGGATGAAGCCGTGGTGGAGGTGGTTGGTGTGGAAGGGGTCCATCACGTTCTCGATCGCGTCGAAAGCGCGGCCCTCCCAGGTTCCCTGCTGCCACCAGAAGTGATCGAGTTCGGGACTACCGAAGTCGGGCGGCAGCGGCGGCTCGGGGGGTGCGGCATCGGAGAGAGTGACGAAGATCGCGCCGTGCCGCTCGGCCACTCGTAATGCCGCCGCGTTGAGGCGCGGGTCGGCGGCGGCGGCGAGCGGGCAGCCGGGGATCTCGGTGCAGCTCCCGTCGGGCGCGAACCGCCAGCCGTGATAGGGGCACTCGAGCGCTCCTTGATGCACGCGGCCCTCGGAAAGCGGGTAGTTGCGGTGCGGACAGCGGTCGATCAGCGCGCCGATCCCGCGCTCGGAGCGGAACAGCGCGATCGGCGTGCCGCACAGCATGACCTTGCGCACGGTGCCGGGGCGCAGATCGCGCGCGAGGGCAACCATGTGCCATGCCTCTTGCACCGCTTGGGGAAAGCTCATCAGTCCAGCTCCTCGCCGTTCCAGGCAATGTCGCGGGTGGTCGCCGCGGTGGTGGTGATCGCGTGGGCGCGCCCCTCTTGCATGAAGCGCGCCGCATCGGCCAGCGCGCCCGCGAGCGGCAGGCGGTCGCCGGGGCGCGAGATCGCATCGCGGCCGCGCATCAGCAGCTGCGCCCACTTCCGCAGCCGCCCCTCGCGGATCGCTTGCGGCAGGCCGTAGACCAGCATTGCCGGGCCAAGGTAGGCCGGGGTCTGCGCCGGGGCATCGAGCGGCACGCCCTCGCCGATCGCGCGGGCGAGGTCACCCGTCCCGGCGAGCAGGTGAACCCCGCTGGTCGCGCGCGGGTTGCATTCGATCAGGAAGGGCTGGCCCTCGGCATCGACTATCGCATCGCAGGCGAACTGGCCGTGGAGCTCGGCCGAGGTAGCGATGCGGGCGGCTATGTCGCGAAGCGCCTCTGCCTGTGCGCCTCCGAGCGGCTTGAAGGCGTAACTCGCCCCGCCGCCGAGTCGCCAGTCGGAGCGGTAGGCGCTGAAGGCGGTCAGCGCGCCGTGATGGGCGAGGGCGTAGAAGCATACCTCGCTCCCCCGGATGCGCCGCTGGGCGAGCCACGGGGTTTGAGGTGTCGGCGCGATCCGGCCTAGTGCCTCGCGTGAGGGGCCGACCAGCGCGGCGTCGCCGAAGCGGGTGAAGCACGGTTTGAACACCCACTCGGACGCCTCTCCGGCGAAGCGCGCGACATCTTCCATGCTGGCGAGCAGATGGCTCTCCGGCACCGGCAAGCCCCAGCCCTCGCAGGCGCGGGCGAAGGCGAGCTTGTCGTGAAGCTGGCGCAGCACCGCCAGATCGGGCGCGAACAGCCGCGGGCCGAGCGCGGCGTGCAAGGACGGCGCGGCGAGGTGGAAGACCTCCTCGCAGGTCGGCACCACGAGGTCGATGTGCTCCTCCTCGACCAGTGCGAGGGTCGCGCGGCGGAAGGCCTCGGCCTGCTGGCGCGGCGGCGGATAGGCGTGGTGGCGGAGCGGAAGCCGGGACCAGCGGGCCATGCGCGAAGGGCGGCAGTCGGCGAGGTGGACATCCCACCCGGCCGCGACAAAATCGCGCCCCAGATCGAGCGCCGCCGCCGCGCGCGCGCCGGTGATGAGGACGCGCCTAGCCATCGGCCCACACCACCTTGCGGCGCTTCGACCCGCTCCATTCCGGGAGATCGCGGCGCAGCTCCACCGGCCGCGCCGCCGCCGCCGCAAGCGCCTGCGCGGCGGCCTCGGCTTGTGCCGGAGGGCAGTCTGGCGCGACCCGCAAGACCGCTCGCGCAAGCTCGCCGACTGCCTGCCAGCGGTGCCCGGCGCCAAGCACGCCCTCGACGGCGGCGACGATTTGCGGCGGGGTGACGCAGCCCGCAGATCCCCGCCAGATGTCCGCAACCCGGCCCTCGACCGGGCGGATCACCCGCCCGGCAAAGCCGCAGGGGCAGGGGCGCGGGTCGAGCTCGAGATAATCGTCCCCGCGCAGCCGCACGACGGGCTGGCTGGCGCGCTTCAGGTCGGTGATGATCGGGCGGAACCCCGGCGTTCCCGCGACGGGCTCGAGTTCGATCGCGAGCACGTGGTCGTTGAGATGCAACCGGCCTGCGCGGCATTCGGCGCCAAGAAATCCCTCGGTTGCCTGATAGATTGCGCGTGGGCCAAGCCCGAGACGCGCGGCGACAAGGCTGCGTTCGGCGGCGCTGATCGGTTCGCTGCCGCAGAACAGGTGGCGCAGCGCAGGCAGGCGCACCCCCGCCTCGGCCAGCGCCAGCAGGCGGTGCGGCGGGGCGATGAGGATGGTCGGCGCGAAGGCCTCGAGCGCGGCGCTAGTCTCGGCGAGCTGGCTCGCCAGCGGGATATGGCGGAAGGCGATCCGCCCGCGCCCCGCGTCGCTGTAGAGCACATTGCCCGCGCGCAGGTGGAGCGCGATCCGCTGCCGCCGCAGCAGCGCCCGCGCCGGGAGCAGGCGGGCGAGGCTCTGGCCGATATATTCCGCACGCTCGGCCGGGCTCGCCACGAACAGGCCGCGGGTCGTGCCGCCGCTGCCCGTCGACCACCCGGCCGAGAGAGCGCCGGGGGCGGCTTGCTCGCCTGCCTCGGCAGCGTCGGCCATGGCGCGCAGCTCCCTGTCCGAGAGGCCGAGGCTGTTCCACGCGCCATAGTCGTGCCGCAGGTCCGCAATGTCGGTGATCGGGAAGTTATCGAGCGGCTGTCCGGCGAAAGCCACCAGCGCCGGAGTGCGGGCGAGCGCCGGCTGGAGCGCCGTCCACGCCCGCAAGCGGCCCTCGGCGAGCCGCTCCGGCGACTGGCGCAGCGCCGTCCGCGTGCGCCACCATGCGGCAAGGATGCGGCTAGCCTGTGTCATCCTCGCCCCGGAAGGCCCGCGCGCTGGCGGCGCAGTGCGAGGGGAGGATGGCAAGCTCGCGGTTGCCCGCCGCCGCCTGGCTCAGCAGGTCGAGCGTCTGGCGGTAGCGCCGCGTGTCGCCGAGCAGCGCGGTGGTGAGGCGCGGCGGCGGGCGGCGCTCGGCGATCGAGCGGCCCGACCACACCGCATCGGCCGCGAGCAGCACCGGCTGCCCCGCCTCGGTGGTGAGCGCCAGCCCCCAGTGGCCCGCACAATGCCCCGGCAGCTCGACCGCGAGCAGCGAGCCGTCGCCGAGGATGTCGCGCCCCTCGGCAAAGGGGGTGAACGCCGATGGGAGCGCGCGTGCCGGGGCATCCTCGAAGAAACGCGCCTTCGCGTCGACTTGCGGAGGGACGAGCGCGGAAAGCAGCCCCTGCCGCACCCGCGCGAGGCGGCCCGGGCGGCGCAGTTGCGCGAGCCCCGCGCGGGCGCACCAGACCGGCCGGTCGGCAAGGTGGGCCATGCCCGCGACGTGGTCTCCGTGGAAATGCGAGAGGATCGTCCCTGCGATCTCGGCTTCGGCCACGTCGTTTGCCGCAAGCCACGCGCGCCACTCCTCGCCCGCGCCGATGCGGACCGGCGTGGTCCAGCGATAGAAGCGCTCGGGGAAAGGCCGGGTCGCGGCGATGAAGGCGGGGTCGTAGCCGGTGTCGAACAGGAAGATCCCGCGCGAAGGGTGGCGGATCACGCCGACCAGCGCGGGGAAGCGCGTGGCGCACAGGCTGCCCCCGCCGATCGTCATGGCTTCGGGATGGCTGCAAGAGCCGCGCTCGATCCACTGGAGGTCGACGCGGATCATGCGGCGGCTCCCGTGGCGGCGAGGCGGCGCGCCTCGGCGAGCAGGGTCGCGATCGCGTTATGTCGGGGCGCGTAACCGAGCAGGCGCCGCGCGGGCGCAAGATCGAAGGTCTGCGAATAGCCGAGCGTTGCAAGCGTGTAGCGGGTCAGCACGGGTTCCTCCGGGGATGCGATGAGGCGGGCGAGGGTCTCGGCAAGGCGCGCGAGTGGGCGGGCCAGTGCCAGCGGGACGGCGGCAAGGCGCGGGCGCTCTCCCATCGCCTCGGCAAGCCGCAGAGCGAGATCGCGCACCGCGATCGGCTGGCCGCCCGATATGTTGATCGCGCAACCCGCCACGGCCGGAAGGCGCGCCTCGGCCTCGCAGATCGCCCATGCGGCATCGCGCAGGTCGGTGAGCTCGATTAGCGCTCTGCCGCCCCCCGGCAGCGGCATCCGCTGGCGGCGGGCGAGCGCTGCAAGGCGCGGGAGGATCACCCGGTCTCCCTCTCCCACCAGCGCCCGCGGGCGGATTGCGCAGGTGGCGAGACCCTCGTGGCTGGCCGCGAGCACCATGCGCTCGGCGGCGAGCTTGGTTCGGGCATAGGCGTTGAGCGGGGCCGCCTCGGGCAAGTCATGCTCGGCGATGCCGATGCGCTCGCGGTATCCGGCGAATATCGAGGGGGAGGAGACGAAGACGAAGCGGCTCACCCCGGCGGCGCGGGCTGCGTCTAGCAGGCGGGCGGTGGCGGTGAAATTGGCGGCGACGAAATCCGCCTCGCGTCCCCAGCTCGCCGAAAGCGCGGCGGCGTGGATCACGGAATCGCAGCCGGCAATCAGCGCGGCAAGGTCGGCGTCGGGCGAGGCGAGATCGCAGCGGTGGAACCGCGCGCCGAGCGCCTGAAGCTGCGCGCCGGCCGCCGGATCGCGCACGCTTGCGACCACCTCGGCCCCGCGGGCCAGCGCCTCGCGCACCAGCGCCAGTCCCAGCCCGCCGGTCGCGCCGGTGACGAGGATGCGGCGCTTGCTCACAGGCGGATCACCATCGCGGTCGCGCTGATCCCGGCCGCGGTGCCGAGCAGCAGGATGGCGTCGCCGGGCTTGGCCTTCCCGCTCTCGAGCGCGTGGGCGAGCACTGTGGGGATCGAGGCGGCGATCTGGTTGCCGTGGGTGGCGAAGAGGTCGATCACCCGCGTGTCGTCCGGCGCGAACAGCCGCTTGACGTGCGCCACCCCGGGCGCGCTAGCCTGGTGGCAGACGACGCAGGCGATTGCCTCGCGTGTCACGCCCGCCTCGGCCAGCGCGCGCTCGATCACGCCGGGGAGCGCCTTTGCGGCGGCCTTGAAGATGCCGAAGGCGTCCATCTCGAAGCGCGACCCGGCGACCAGCGCGTCATAGCCCTCCTCGACGCGCAGCCGGGTGCCGCCCGCGCGCAGCTGGGCGAGGGCTTGGTGCGCCCCGTGGGTGACGCTGGCCGCGCCGATCAGTCCGCGCGTCCCGTCATCCGCAGCCTCGATCGCGATGGCCGCCGCCCCGTCACCGAAGATCGAGCGGGTCTTTGGCACCGCCGGATCGAGCCCCGCCGAGGCGATGTCGCTGGCGAACATCAGCGCGCGCCTCCAGCGCCCCGCCGCGATCCCCGTCGCCGCAACATCGAGCGCGGCGACGAAGGACAGGCAGGTCTGGTTGACGTCGAAGCACGGCACGCCCGAAAGGCCGAGGCCGAGCCGGTCCTGCACCAGCACCGCGGTCGAGGGGATCGGCTGCTCCATCACCCCGCACCCGCCGATGATCACATCGGGCGCGGCATCGCCCCATCCGGCCCGGTCAAGGGCGATGCGTGCGGCCGCGGCGGCCATCATCGAGGTGGTCTCGTCGGCATCGGCGACATGGCGCGCGGCGATGCCGAACTCGGCTGCGGTCCACCCCGGCGGATGACCGTGGCGCCTGTCGAGATCTTCGGAGGCAAGCCTCTGCCGCGGGCGGTAGGCCCCCCAGCCGACGATGGCGAAATTGCTGAACACCAACGGTACTCCCCTGTGATTCGCTCATACACTCCCACACAAATGAACACTGTTCAATTAAAAATTGGACAACGTTCAATTTCCTGGTTATCACCCGTTTCATGGGACGGAGATCCGATCACACGCCTGACGCGCTGCGCGAGCTGCTGATCGAGTGCGGCCACGCGCTGATGGCCGAGCGGGGTTTCGCCAAGTTTTCGGCGCGCGAGGCGGCGCGGCGGGCGGGCTATTCGGTGGGCACGATCTACAACGTGTTCGGCGGGCTCGATGCCTATCTGATCGCGGTCAACAGCCGCACCTTCCGCGAATGGAGCGCCTGGCTGGAGGCAGCGCTCGCTGCCACGCCCGACGATGGCGACGCGCGCCTTGCGGCGCTGGTGCGCGCCTATTTCGCCTTCGCCGATGCCAACCGCAACGCGTGGATGGCGATCTACGACCACCGCATCGACCGCACGACCACCATTGCGAAGCAGGACGAAGCCGCGCGCGAGGCGCTGACGGGGATCGTCGACCGCGAGGTTACCCGCTGGCTCGGACAGGCGGACGCGGAGGCGACCCGCCGCCTCGTGCGCTCGCTGATCGCGACGGTCCACGGGCATTGCGCCCTGTGGCTGTCGGGCAGCTATGCCCTGATGCGCGAGGAGGACCCGGCGGGTCAGGCTCTGGCGCGCGTGATGGAAGCCCTCTCGGCCCACGCCGGATCGACCCCGTCCCCAATTCAATAGCTGCGCAAGGCCCCCGGCCTTGGCATAGGGCTGCGCGAGGCGGCACAAGCGAGGGATGACCGACATGACGATCAGCAACGAAGCGCTCGAGATGGCCGCAAAGGTCGAGGCCTTCGTGCGCGGGCAGATCTTCCCCTACGAACAGGACCCGCGCCGCGACCACCACGGCGCGCCGACCGACGAGCTGGTGATGGAGATGCGCGAGCTGGCGCGGGCAGCGGGCGTGCTGACCCCGCACATCCGCCCCGACGGCAGCCACTTCAACCAGCGCGAGACCGCGGTGATTCTCATCAAGTCCGGCCTCACGCCCTTGGGGATGCTCGCCTGCAACACCCAGGCGCCCGACGAGGGCAACATGTATCTGATCGGCAAAGTCGGCAGCCCTGACCTCAAGGAGCGTTTTCTCACGCCGCTGGTTGCAGGCCATGCCCGCTCGGCCTTCTTCATGACCGAACCGGCGGAGCTCAACGGCGCGGGCGCGGACCCTTCCATGATGATCACCACCTGCCGCAAGGACGGCAATCACTGGGTGGTGAACGGCAAGAAGTGCTTCATCACCGGGGCGGAGGGCGCGAAGGTCGGGATCGTGATGGCGAAGTCCGAGGACCCGGACAGCGCGGGCGGGGCCTGCATGTTCCTCGTCGACCTGCCCGACCCCGCGATCCGGATCACCGGCGTGCCCAACACCATCGACAGCTCGATGCCCGGCAGCCACGCCGAGATCACCATCGACAATCTGCGCATCCCCGCCGACCAGATGCTTGGTCAGGCGGGCGAGGGGTTCAAATATGCCCAGATCCGCCTTGCGCCGGCGCGCTTGTCGCACTGCATGCGCTGGCTGGGCGGGTGCATCCGCGCACAGGAGATCGCGGTGGACTATGCCAATCGCCGCATGGCTTTCGGCAAGACGCTGATCGACCACGAGGGCGTGGGCTTCATGCTCGCCGAGAACATGATCGACTTGAAGCAATGCGAGCTGATGATCGATTGGTGCGCGGGCGTGCTCGACACCGGATCGCTCGGCACGGTCGAAAGCTCAATGACCAAGGTCGCCGTCTCCGAGGCGCTGATGCGGGTCGCCGACAAGTGCGTGCAGGTGATGGGCGGCACGGGCGTGACCGACAAGACCATCGTCGAGACCATGTTCCGAGAAATCCGCGCCTTCCGCATCTATGACGGGCCCACGGAGGTCCACAAGTGGAGCCTCGCCAAGAAGTTGCGGCGCGACTGGAAGGCGGCGCAGGAGCACTAGCGGCGCGGTTGCTTTGTCGGCACGGCTCGGCGAGAGAAGGGCCGTATGAGTGTGGCCCAACCCCCAGCCTGGCGCTTCGCGGTCGACCGCGGCGGGACCTTCACCGATGTCGTCGCCACAACGCCCGATGGGCGGCTGGTGACGGCCAAGCTGCTGTCCGAGAACCCCGGCCACTATGCCGACGCCGCGAGCGAGGCGGTGCGGCGGCTGATGGCGGAACATGGTGAGGGGCCGATAGCGGAACTCAGGATCGGCACCACGGTCGCTACCAATGCGCTGCTGGAACGCAAGGGCGAGCGGCTGGCGCTGGCGATCACGCGTGGGTTTGGCGATGCCCTCAGGATCGGCACTCAGGCGCGGCCCCACATCTTTGCGCGGCATATCGTGTTGCCTGAGCAACTCCCGGCGAAGGTCGTCGAGATTGACGAAAGGGTGGCGGTCGACGGCACGATATTGCGCCCGCTCGACGAGGGCGCGGCGCGCGCGACCTTCGCGCAGCTTCGCGGCGAGGGCTTCGATGCGCTCGCGATCGTGCTCATCCACGGCTGGCAGCACCGCGACCACGAGGCGCGCCTGGCTGAGGTCGCGCGCGAGGCGGGCTTCGCGCAGGTCAGCGTCAGCCACGAGGTCGCTCCGCTGATCCGGCTGGTGCCGCGCGGGGATACGGCCGTGGTCGACGCCTATCTCTCGCCGGTTCTGAGGCGCTACACCGACAAGCTCGCCGCGAGCCTGCCCGCGACCGGCGCGCTCCGGTTCATGCAATCGAATGGCGGGCTCGCGGAAGTCGGCGCGTTCCGGGGGAAGGACGCGATCCTCTCTGGCCCGGCGGGGGGCGTGGTGGGGATGGTGGCGGCGTGCGAACCGCTCGGCCATACGCGGCTGATCGGGTTCGACATGGGCGGTACGAGCACCGATGTCGCGCATTACGCGGGCGAGGTGGAGCTGACGGGCGACAGCGTGGTCGCGGGCGTCAGGGTCGCGGCGCCGATGATGCAGATTCACACGGTCGCGGCGGGCGGCGGCTCGATCTGCCGCTTTGTCGGATCGCGCTTCCGCGTCGGCCCGAAAAGTGCGGGCGCAGACCCGGGCCCGGCCTGCTATCGCAAGGGCGGGCCGCTCACGGTGACCGACTGCAACCTGTTCCTCGGGCGGATCGACCCGGCCTTCTTCCCCGCCGTGTTCGGCCCCGCTGGCAACGAACCGCTAGACCCCGAGGCCGCCCGCGCGCGGCTGGAGGAGGTCGCCGCACAGCTCCCCGAACCGCGCCCGCTGGAGACAATCGCCGAGGGCTTCCTCGCAATCGCCGTCGACAACATGGCGGCGGCGATCCGGAAAATCTCTGTCGCGCGCGGGCATGATGTGACGACCTATGCGCTCGCCTGTTTCGGCGGCGCGGGCGGCCAGCACGCGGCCCGCGTGGCGGACGCGCTGGGGATGGAGACCGTCCTGGTCCACCCGCTTGCCGGGATGCTCTCGGCCTACGGGATCGGTCTTGCCCCGGTGAAGGCGATCCGCGAGGTCACCCTGATGCGGCCCTTGGGCGAGAGTTTCGCCGAGGAACACGCCGCTCTCGAAGCGCAGGCGCGCGCCGACCTGCTGACACAGGGCATTCCCGCCGAAGCGATCCGCCTCGCGCCCGCCGCGCGGCTGCGCTTTGCCGGGAGCGACAGCCTGCTCGCGATCCCCTGCGAGGATCCCGAGAGCATGGACGCCGCCTTCCGCCACCTGCACCGCGAGCGCTACGGCTATTCCGACGCCGAGGGCACGATCATCGTCGAGGCGCTGAGCGTCGAGGCGTCGGGGCTGGCGGGCGGGGTGGCCGCAGCTCGCGCCATTCCAGAAACTGCCGCCGCCACAGCGCCGCTGCTGCCGGGCGAGTGGCCCGTCATGGCCCGTGCCGGAATGCGGGCGGGCGAGATTGTGCCGGGGCCGGTGCTGATCATCGACCCCGGTTCAACCACCGTGGTTGAGGCAGGCTGGCAGGCGAAACTGGCGGAGGAGGGGAGCCTTGTCCTCACCCGCACCGCCCCACTTGCCCGCGAACGCGCGGCAGGGACCGCGGTCGACCCCGTCCGGCTCGAGATCTTCAACAACCTCTTCATGGCCATCGCCGAGGAGATGGGCGTGGTGCTGCAATCCACCGCGACCTCGGTGAACATCAAAGAGCGGCTCGATTTCTCCTGCGCGCTGTTCGACCGCGAGGGCGCGCTGATCGCCAATGCGCCGCACATTCCGGTGCATCTGGGGAGCATGGGCGACTCCATCGCGCGGGTGATCGAAGCTCGGGGGCAGGCGCGCGACGGGCGGGGATTCCGGCGGGGCGACGCCTATGTCCTCAACGATCCCTATCGCGGCGGCACCCACCTGCCCGACATCACGGTGATCGTGCCGGTGTTCTACGGCGCGGATGGCGACGAACCGGACGCCTTCGTCGCCGCGCGAGGCCACCATGCCGACATCGGCGGGATCGCACCCGGCTCCATGCCGCCAGAAAGCCGCACCATCGCCGAGGAGGGCGTGCTGCTCGACAATGTGCTGCTGGTCGACGAGGGCCATTTCCGCGAGGCCGAAATCCGCACGGCGCTGGCGGCGGCGGACTATCCGGCGCGCAACCCCGAACGCAATCTCTCTGACTTCCGCGCCCAGCTTGCCGCCTGCACGCGCGGGGCTGAGCTGCTGGCGGGGGCGGCGCGGGAACACGGGGCGGACGTGCTCGCCGCCTACATGGACCACGTCCTCGCCAACGCCGAGGAGAGCGTGAGGCGGCTGATCGGCGGGCTGGAGGACGGCAGCTTCGCCTATCCGATGGACAATGGCGCGTTGGTGCAGGTGGCGATCCGCATCGACCGCGATAGCCGCTCGGCGGTGTTCGACTTCACCGGCACCAGCGACCAACTCCCGGACAATTTCAACGCCCCCCGCTCGATCACCCGCGCCGCCGCGCTCTATGTCCTGCGCACGCTGATCGACGATGCGATCCCGATGAATGACGGATGCCTGCGCCCGGTGACACTGATCGTGCCCGAAGGCTCGATGCTCAACCCGAGGCCCGGCGCGGCGGTCGTGGCGGGGAATGTGGAGACCAGCCAGGTCGTCACCGACGCGCTGTTCGGCGCCACGGGCCGCCTCGCGCCTTCGCAGGGGACGATGAATAATTTCACCTTCGGCAACGCGCGGCACCAGTATTACGAGACGATCTGCGGCGGATCGGGTGCGGGGCCGGATCACCCGGGAACGAGCGCGGTGCAGACCCACATGACCAATTCGCGCCTGACCGATCCCGAAATTCTCGAGACCCGCCTGCCGGTCAGGCTGGAGGAGTTCTCCATCCGCCGCGGCTCGGGCGGGGCGGGGCGGCAAGTCGGCGGCGACGGGGTGGTGCGGCGCATGACCTTCCTCGAACCGATGCGCGCCAACATGCTGGCGAACCGCCGCATGGTGCCGCCGCGCGGGCTGGCGGGCGGGGGCGATGCGCTCCCCGGACAGAACTGGGTCGAGCGCGCCGACGGCACCCGCGACGATCTCGGCGCGACCGGCTCGGCCGAGATGCAGCCGGGTGACACTTTCGTGATCCTGACACCCGGAGGAGGGGGCTTCGGCGCATGAACTACTGGCCGCTGGCGGGCATCGCCATTGTCGTCCTTGGCTTCGCGTTGCGCTTCAACCCGCTGCTGGTGGTGGTGAGCGCCGCGCTGGCGACCGGCGTTTTGGCGGGGCTCGATCCGGTCGCGGTGATCGAGGCGCTGGGCAAGGCCTTCAACGACAACCGCTATATCTCGGTGACGTGGATAATCCTGCCGGTGATCGGCCTCTTGGAGCGCTACGGCCTCCAGCAGCGCGCGCGGGGCCTGATCGAGGGGATGCAGGGCGCGACGATGGGCCGGCTGCTGGTCGCCTATCTCGCCTTCCGCCAGCTCGCCTCGGCGCTGGGGATGAAGGACATCGGCGGCCACGCGCAGGCGGTGCGCCCGCTGGTCGCGCCGATGGCCGAGGCGGCGGCGGTCAAGACCCACGGCGACTTGCCCGAGGACGCGCGCGACGAGGTCAAAGCCATGGCCGCCGCGACCGACAATGTCGGGCTGTTCTTCGGCGAGGACATCTTCTTCGCCATCGCCTCGATCCTGCTGATCCAAGGGGTGTTCGAGGCGGCAGGCTATCCGCTCACCCCGCTCGAGCTGTCGGTCTGGGCGATCCCGACCGCGCTTGCCGCCTTCGCTATCCATTCATGGCGCGTCCTCGCCCTAGACCGGCGGCTGGGGAGGGCGGGCCAATGATCACCTACGAGTGGCTCTATGTGCTCGCGGGGGCTGCCTTCGCCATATGGGCGGCGCTTTCGGCGAAGGACAGGCGATGGGGCAATGCCGCCTTCTGGGCGCTGCTGGCGGTGAGCTTCTTCTTCGGCAGCCATATGTCCGATCTCGCGAATGGCGTGCTGGTGTTGGCGCTGGTGGCGATTGCCGGGCTGGGCGGCCTCAAGCGCAGCGATCCGCCGACAACCTCGCCCGAGGAACGGCAGGCCCACGCGGCACGGCTCGGAAACCGCCTGTTCCTCCCCGCGCTGGTCGTGCCGCTTACGGCGGTCGTGGGAACGCTGCTCTACAACTACACGCCGCTGGGCGAGACCGGGCTGTTCGAGGCGCGGCGCGAGACACTGATCCTGTTCGGGATCGGGGTGCTTGTGGCGATGTTGGCGACAATGGTCTGGCTGCGCCCGCCGCTGATGGCCCCTGCGCAGGAAGGGCGGCGGCTGATCGATTCCATCGGCTGGGCCGCGATCCTGCCGCAGATGTTGGCGGCATTGGGGGCGGTGTTCGCGCTCGCCGGGGTGGGCGACATTATCGGCGGGGTCGCGCGCGGGGTGATCCCCGAGGGGAGCGTGTTCCTCACCGTAGTCGTCTTCGCCGCCGGGATGGCGTTGTTCACCATGATCATGGGCAACGCCTTCGCCGCCTTTCCGGTGATGGCGACCGCGATCGGCATTCCGCTCCTGATCCAGACCTATGGCGGCAATCCGGCGGTGATCGGTGCGGTGGGGATGCTGGCAGGGTTCTGCGGCACGCTGCTCACGCCCATGGCGGCGAATTTCAACATCGTGCCCGCCGCACTGCTCGAATTGAAAGACCAGAACGCGGTGATCCGCCAGCAGGTGGGCACGGCAGTGCCGTTGTGGGCGGTCAACGTGCTGATCATCTACATCGGAGCCTTCCTGCTGTGGAACTGACCGAGGACACCGCCCGCCGCTTTGCCCGCGTGGTGCTGGGCCATGTGACGCGGGCCTTCCCTTACAAGGACGACCACGTCTTCACCGGACCGGACGACCTGCGCCTGCCGCAAGACGCCCATCCCGTGTTCTTCGGCAGCTTCGACTGGCATTCCTGCGTCCACGGCTGGTGGACGCTGCTGACGCTGCGGCGCCTCTATCCCGACATGCCCGAGGCCCCGCAGATCGCGGCGCTGGCGGAGATGACCTTCACCGCAGAGAAGCTGGCAATGGAACTCGCTTATATCGACCGCCCCTCTGCGCGCGGCTTCGAGCGGCCCTACGGCTGGGGCTGGCTGATGTATCTCCATCATGAGGCCGCGCGGCACGAGGATCACGGATGGGGCGCACGGCTCGAACCGCTGGCCCGCGCCTTTGCTGCGCGTTTGCGGGATTACCTCGGCATCCTCACCTACCCGATCACCGTCGGCACCCACAGCAACACCGCCTTCGCGCTGGTGCTGGCGCGGCGCTGGGCCGTCGCGCGCGACCCCGATCTCGTCATGCTGATCGACGACTGGGCGACCCGTGCCTTCGCCCATCGCCGCGACTATGCCGGGTGGGAGCCGGGCGGGGACGAGTTCCTCTCCCCCGTCCTCACCGCCGCGCTGCTGATGAGCGAAGTCACCCCGCACCTCGCCTTCGCCCCGTGGTTCGAGGCGCTGGTGGAGGCCAACGGCTGGCTCGCGCGCGAATGCCTCCCCGTCACTGTCTCCGACCGCAGCGACGGCAAGATCGCCCATCTCGACGGGCTCAACCTGAGCCGCGCCTGGTGCCTGCGCGACATCGCGCGCGCCTTGGGCCGCACCGATCCTCAAGACCCCTTGCAGCGCCTCGCCGAAGACCACCTCGCCGCCGCGCTTCCCCATGTCGAGGGCGACTACATGGGCGAACACTGGCTGGCGAGCTTCGCCCTGCTGGCCCTCTTGCGCCCGTAACGGAAGGCATTGACGGGGGCGGCAAGTTGACCGCGCCTCAGCGTCTGATAGCCTCTGGCGCAATAAAACCCCGTAAAGGGGTGTCAACGGGGAGAGAACCTTGCGCCAATTGCAGGGAATGGACGCGTCCTTCGTGGCGCTCGAGACGCGCAATTCGCCGATGCATATCGGCTCGATCCTGATCTACAATCCCGAGACCGCGCCCGGCAGCTTCGTCCGCTTCAAGGACATCCTGCAATTCATCGGCGCGCGCGCGCAGCTGAGCCGCACGATGCGCCAGCGCCTGGTGCGTGTGCCGTTCGATCTCGATTACCCCTACTGGGTCGAGGATCCCGACTTCGATCTCGAATATCACGTCCGCCACGTGGCCCTGCCGCGCCCGGGTGATTGGCGGCAGCTGTGCATCCAGGCGGCGCGGATCTTCGCGCGGCCCTTGGATCTCGACCGGCCGCCGTGGGAGTTCACCGTGGTCGAGGGGCTCGACAACATCCCCGGCGTCGCGCCCGGCAGCTTCGCGATGGTCACCAAGGTGCACCATGCCGCGATCGACGGGATGAGCGGGATCGACCTGATGGAGGCGCTCCACACCCTGCGTCCCGGCGATCCGCCGCCGAACCAACCCGACACGTGGAAGCCCGAGCGCATTCCGAACCCCATCGAACTGCTCGGCAAGAGCTATTTCAACGCGGTCACCAATCCGCTGCGGCAGCTGGAGGTCGCCGCCAAGGCCGCGCCGGGGCTGGCGAAGGCCATCAAAGGCCTGGTGGTCAAGGACTTCACCGTCTCCTCCGACATGCTCGCGCCCAAGTCGCGCTTCAATCGCACGATCTCGCCGCACCGCGTGGTCGAGGGGCGCAGCTTCAAGCTCGCCGATATCAAGGCGATCCGCGCGCTGGCCGAGGGCGCCAAGGTCAACGACGTGTTCCTCGCGATCATCGGCGGAGCGATGCGCAAATATCTGCTCGCCAAGGACGATCTGCCCAAAAAGACGCTGACCGCGATGGCCCCGATCTCGGTGCGCTCCAGCGGCGAGAAGGGCGACATGGGCAATCAGGTCGCGGCGATGATCGCGCCGCTAGGCACGCATATCGAGGATCCGGCGGAGCGCCTCACCTTCGTCTTTTCGCAGACCGCCAATTCCAAGGCCATGTCCGACGCGATCGGCGCGCGCAACATGACCGAGATGAGCAAGGTCTCCCCCGCGCTGTTCATGGCCTTGGGGGCGCAGCTCTACACCCGCCTCGGCCTCGCCAATCGCGGGGTGGCACCGCCGTTCACGACCGTGGTGACCAACGTGCCCGGCCCGCCGGTGCCGATCCATTTCACCGGCGCGCGGCTCGAGAGCATGATGGGGCTGCTATGCCTCACCGACGGCCTCGGCCTCGGCCACGTGGTGCAGTCCTATTGCGACGAGGCAACCATCGCCTTCACCGCCGACCGCGAGCTGCTCCCCGATCCCGATTTCTACGTAAAGTGCATCGAGGATAGTTTCGCCGAGCTGCTGGCTGCTACAAGGGCTGCAACCGCCGCGCCGAAACCTGCGGCCAAGGCAAAACCCGCGCCCAAGGCAAAGCCCGCTCCCAAGGCCAAACCGGCAGCGAAGCCCAAACCGGCGCGCGCCGCTCGTAAAGCAAAGCCTGCATGACCGGCCGCAAGACCAAACCCGAAAAGGATAACACAATGGCCGCATCGGCAACCCTCGCCGCCCCGTCAGCACCCGCGCCGCACCCGCCGCACCGCTTCTGGACGCTCGTCGAAGGGCGCGCGATGTTCGAACTCGGCGCCTTCTACATGAGCCGCCCGTTCCTGTCCGCCCTGCCCAAGGGTGACGGGCACGCGGTGCAGGTTCTGCCCGGCTTCATGGCCAGCAACACCTCGACCAGCCCGATGCGGCGCCTGCTGCGCGATCTGGGTTACGACGCGCATGGCTGGAACAGCGGGCGCAACGTCCGGGTCGACAATGCGCTGATTGCGCGGCTGGAGACCCAGCTCCATCGGCTCAATGACGATACGGGCCGCAAGGTCTCGCTCGTCGGGTGGAGCCTCGGCGGGGTGCTGGCGCGCGAACTCGCCAAGCTCCATCCGGAACGGGTGCGGCTGGTGGTCAGCCTCGGCAGCCCGATCTCCGACGATCGCAACCATACCAGCGCCGCGCGCCTGTTCGAACTATTGAACGGCAAGGAACCCGAGGCGATGCAGGGCGGGCGCTTCCGCGCGCTGGCCGAAGCGCCGCCGGTGCCGACCACCTCGATCTTCACCAAGACCGACGGGATCGTCCACTGGCGCGGGTCGGTGCAGAAGCCTGCCGCCACGCGCACCGAGAACATCGAGGTCTATGCCAGCCATTGCGGCCTCGGGGTCAATCCGAGCGTCATGCTCGCGCTCGCCGACCGGCTGGCGCAACCCGAGGGGACTTGGGCGCCGTTCGAGGCCCCGCTTGCCTTCCAGTGGATGTTCCCCAAGACTCCGCTCGACTGAGGGTGCGCCCTTCAATTGACAGGGTAAATGCCAAATCATAGGCTTGCCCGATGGCCGATCCGGACATCAACCGCGCTTCTACTCCCGTCACCAGCGATGGCCGGCGGGAGCGCAGCCGGTCGAGCCGGGCGAAGATCGTTGCCGCGATGCTCGATCTCGTCGCGGGCGGAGAGGTCGCGCCGAGCGCGGCGCAGGTTGCCGAGCTCGCGGGGGTGGGCCTGCGCTCGGTATTCCGCCACTTCCGCGACATGGACGCGCTCTATCGCGAGATGGCCGAAGCGATCGAGCGCCAGATTCTCCCCATCCTGATGCGCCCGCCCGAGGGCGCGACGTGGCAGCAGCGCCTGTTCGACATCGCCGAGCGCCGTGCTGCGATCTTCGAGACGATCATGCCCTACCGCATCTCGGCCAACGTCCGGCGGTTCGAATCCGCCTTCCTGATGGAGGGCTACCGCCGCCAGCTGCGGCTTGAGACCGAGGCGCTCGCAGCGCATCTGCCCGAGGACGTTCGCGCGGATGTCGAGGGGGCGCGGGGCCTCAACGTGATCCTCAGTTTCAACACCTGGCGGCTGCTGAGGCACGACCAGAACCTCGACCCGCAAGAGGCGGCGGCGGCGGTGCGGCGGATGCTGGGCGACGCGCTGGCGCGCTGGCCGCAAGGGTGATGGCGCGCTGGCTGGCTCTGCTCCTCGCCTGCGCGCTGCTCGCGGCGTGTGGCGAGGCCGAGGCCCCTGACGCTCCCGAAACGAGCACCTGCACCGGGCTTGCGGACGACGCCATGGTGTGGGTCCCGGGCGGCTCCTTCACGATGGGCGAAGACCCCAGCTACCCAGAGGAAGGCCCCCCGCGCGTTGTGAGCGTCGAGGGCTTCTGGATGGACGCGCACGAGGTAACCAACGCCCAGTTCGCCGCCTTTGTCGCCGCCACGAGCTACGTCACTATGGCAGAGCGGACGCCGCCCGCGCTCCCCGGTGCGCCGCCCGAGATGGCGCAGCCGGGTTCGGCCGTCTTCCGCGTGCCCACGCCCGACAACCGCGCATGGTGGCGCTGGGCGGTCGGCGCGCAGTGGCGCGACCCGGTGGGCGACAAGGGCGGGATCGGGGGGCGCGAGCGGCACCCGGTGGTGCAGATCGCCTACGAGGATGCGCTCGCCTACGCCCGATGGGCGGGCAAGGAGCTCCCCGACGAGGCGCAGTGGGAGTACGCCGCGCGCGCCGGTGCCCGCGCCTTGCCCGAGCCCTTGGACGCGGCGGGCAAGCCGCAGGCGAATTATTATCAGGGGGTGTTTCCGGCCAAGGACCTCGGCACCGACGGCTTCACGGGACGCGCGCCGGTCGGGTGCTTTGCCGCCAATGCCTTCGGCCTCCACGACATGATCGGCAATGTCTGGGAGTGGACCAGCACCGCGGGCGCGCGGGCCGACGCTGCGGAGCCCGTCGGCGTCATCAAGGGCGGCTCGTTCCTGTGCGCGGCCAGTTACTGCGCCCGCTACCGCCCCGCCGCGCGGCAGTTCCAGGAGCGTGGGCTGGGCACCGACCATATCGGCTTCCGCCTGATCGACACGCGCCGCCCGCCGCCTTCGTCAGAGGATTGACGTGCCGCCGGACTAATGACATTCATGATGTCAAAACAGGGGAGGGGAAGTGAGTGAAAGTCCTGCGCACGCCGGATGAGGCTTTCGCCGCCATCGCGGACTTCCCCTTCGCCCCGCACTATGCCGAGGTGCGCGACGCGGCGAGCGGCACCAGCTTGCGCATCCACTACATCGACGAAGGCCCGCGCGATGCTCCGATCGTGCTGATGATGCATGGCGAGCCGACCTGGTGCTACCTCTACCGCCACATGATCGCACCCGTAGTGGCGGCAGGCTACCGCGTGATCGCCCCCGATCTCGTCGGCTTCGGCAAGTCGGACAAACCCGCCGAGAAATCGGACTATTCCTATGCGCGCCATGTCGAGTGGATGCGCCAGTGGCTCGAGGGGCTGGACCTCTCCGACATCACGCTCGCCTGTCAGGACTGGGGCTCGCTGATCGGGCTGAGGCTGGTAGCCGCGATGCCGGAGCGGTTCCGCGCGGTGGCGCTTTCCAATGGCGGCCTGCCCGAAGGCGGCCCCGCGCCGCGCGCCTTCGCGATCTGGCGGGCGTTCTCGAAGTGGAGCCCGCTGTTTCCCATCGGGAAGATCATCGCCAAGGGCACCAAGCGCCCGCTCTCGCCCGCCGAGATCGCCGCCTATGACGCGCCGTTCCCCGATGCCAGCTACAAGGCCGGGGCGCGGATCTTCCCGAGCTTCGTGCCCTTTGAAGGCAACTCGGCGGTGCCCGACCAGAAGGCGGCGTGGCAGGTGCTCGACCAGTGGCACAAGCCCTTCCTCTGCGCCTTTTCCGACGGCGATCCGATCACCCGCACCGGCGAGACGCGCTTCATCGGCCGTGTCCCCGGCACCGCGGGGCAGGCCCACCGCACGCTCCGCGGCGGGCATTTCATTCAGGAGGACGACCCGCAGGGCTTCGTCGCCGCCATTCTCGATGTCGCCGCCAAGGGAGGCCAGCCATGATCGTCACCAATGCCCAGCACCCGAAGCCCGAACAGGCGATGGCCTTCTTCGGCGCCGATGACGGCCAGCCGATCTGCATGGTCAACCTCCTCAAGTTCAAGGACAAGGCGACCTATGCCGACGGCTCCGAGCCCGGACTGACGGGGCGCGAGGCCTATGCCCGCTATGCCGCGGGCGTGCAGGCCTGCCTTGCCGCAGTCGGCGGAAAGGTGCGCTTCGGCGGAGCGGTGACCGGGCTCCTTCTGGGCGAAATCGAGGAGCTTTGGGATATGGTCGCGATCGCCGAATACCCGTCGAGGAAGGCGATGATGGTGATGGTGCAATCGCCCGAATATCAGGCGATCACGAAGCACCGCGAGGCGGGGCTCGCGGGGCAGCTCAACATCTGCACGCGGGATCGCGACGCGTGAAACGCTGGCACAAGGCGCTGCTCGGCACGTTCGGCGGGCTGGCGCTGGCGGCGGGGGGTGCTTACGCCTTGCGCACCGACATCGCGCTCGCGCTCGTGCGCTGGCGCAGCAACTCCCAGCCGGTCGCGCCCAACCGTCCCGTGCCGTGGCAGCAGGGCCCCGCCCAGACCGCGCAGAGCCCGGCCGAACGCCCGCCGAACATCGTCTTCATCCTGTTCGACGATCTCGGAATGAACGAGCTCTCCACCTTCGGCGGCGGGGTGGCGGGCGGCAAGGTCAAGACCCCCAACATCGACAAGCTCGCCGCCGAGGGCGCGATCTTCACGCAGGCCTATGCGGGCAACGCCACCTGTTCGCCGAGCCGCGCGCAGCTGATGACCGGGCGCTATGCGACCCGCACCGGGTTCGAGTTCACGCCGACGCCCGCCGGCTTTCCGCGGATCGTGCCGATGGTCTGGAACCAGATGCACCCCGATCGCCCGCCGATCCTCACCAACGCCGAGGCCGAGGCCAGCGCGCCGCCGTTCGAGGAGCAGGGCCTCCCGCCGGAAGAAGTGACTGTCGCCGAGGTGCTCAAGGCGCGCGGCTATCACACAGTCCATATCGGCAAGTGGCACCTCGGCAATGCGCCCAAGTTCCTCCCCAACCGCCAAGGCTTCGACGAGAGCCTCAACATGGACGGGCTGCTGCATCTGCCCGAGGATGATCCGCAGGTCGTCAACGCCCCGATCGATTTCGACCCGATCGACCGTTTCCTGTGGGCCTCTGCAAATTTCGCTACCAGCTACAACGGCGGCGAAAAGTTCGCGCCGGGCGGCTACCTCGCCGATTACTGGACCGACGAGAGCCTCAAGGTGATCGAGGCGAACCGCAACCGGCCGTTCTTCCTCTATCTGGCCCAGTGGGGGGTGCATTCGCCCTTGCAGGCGACGAAGGCGGATTACGACGCGGTGGGCGATATCGGCGGCCCAGAGCGCCTCAGGGTCTATGCCGCGATGCTGCGCGCCCTCGACCGCTCGGTCGGGCGGATCATGGCGAAGCTCGAAGAAGAGGGGCTGGCCGAGAACACGCTGGTGGTGATCTCCTCGGACAATGGCGCGCCGGGTTACGTGGGCCTCGACGGGCTCAACGCGCCCTACCGGGGCGGCAAGGGCACCTTCTTCGAGGGCGGGATCCGCGTGCCGCTGCTGGCGCGCTGGCCTGCGCAGGTCGCGGCGGGATCGAAGATTGCGCTTCCCGTCGGGCAGGTCGACCTGATGCCGACCTTCGCCGCCGCCGCGGGCGCGCGCCTGCCGCAGGGGGTGGCGATTGACGGGCGCAACCTGCTCGCGACCCTCACAGGCAAGGGCGCCCAGCCTCGCGCCGATGCGCCGTTGTTCTGGTCGAGCGGCTATTACAAAGCAGTGCGCAGCGGCGACTGGAAGCTTCAGGTCAACGGCAGGCAGGGAAAGGTGTGGCTCTACAACCTTGCCGCCGATCCGACCGAGAAGGTCAACCTCGCCGCACGGGAGCCGGCGCGGCTCGCAGCCTTGCAGGCGCTTCTCGCCGCGCACGAGCGGGGCCGCAAGCCGCCGCTCTATGCCAGCACCTTCGAGACGCCGGTCTCGATCGACAAGACACTGGCCGAGCCTTACCGCAAGGGCGACGAATTCATATACTGGCCGAACTAGGCGGGGGCGCTACCCGACCTCGACACCCTTCCAGAAGGCGATCCGGTCCCTGATCTCGGCAGCGGCGGGCAGGGGCTCGGGATAGTACCAAGCCGCATCCGGATTGGTCGCGCCGTCCACCACCAGCGAATGATAGGAGGCCGTGCCCTTCCACGGGCAGCGCGTCTGGGTGCTGCTGGGGGCGAGGTAGGCGGCATTGACGTGTGCGCGCGGGAAGTAGTGGTTGCCCTCGACCACCACGGTCTCGTCGCTCTCGGCGATGACGACGCCGTTCCACCGTGCCTTGACCATGCTGTGCGCCTTTCGTGTTTGCTCGTGGGGAGAGCATAGCAAGAGCGCTCCGCGGACGCTTGTCCGAAATGGCGGCGCGGTTGCCTTGGCCGCGATCCGGCATTAGCCTGCTGCCCGCACCCGCCGCGAAAAGCGCGGGGCGAGGGAGGGAGTGACGGGATGATAGGCCGGAAATTGGTAGCGGTAACATTGCTGGCGATGCTGGCCGTCCCCGCGCTCGCCGGCGAGGTGCGCGAAGTGCCGCACGGGATGATCGTCACCACCGACACGGATCAAGAGGTGCGCGTGCTCGCCCATGCCGACGGCACTTTCCGCGTGACCGTGGCGGAGGAACTCCCCCAAGGCCGCCCGACCGCGATGGTCGTGGCCGAGGCCGACGGCATGCCCGCCTTCCGCCGCACGGGCGACGTCGCGACCCTGACCATGCCGCAGGCCTCGGCGGCGGTGAGCCTTGCCGACGGGAAGCTGACGGTGCGCGATCCCGCCGGGGCGGTGCTGCTCGACGAATATGCCCCCGCGCGCCGCCTGACATGGGTCGAGGTGGAAGGGCAGGAGTGGCTTGCCACCCGCGTCCAGTTCAACCGCGGGACGGATGAGGGGCTCTACGGCCTTGGCCAGCACCAGAACCGGCAGATGGACTACAACGGCGAGGACGTGGAGCTCGCCCAGCACAACATGGCGATCGCCGTGCCCTTTCTGGTATCGACGAAGGGCTACGGCATCCTGTGGGACAATGCCTCGATCACCCGCGTCGGTGACCCGGCCCCTTATGCCAAGCTGGCGCTGGACTGGCGGGCGCAATACTTCCTTGGGCACAGGCAGGTGCTGGAGCGGGCCGAGCCGACCATCGACTACCAATACCTCAGGGATCAGGCGCGCTGGCCCGCCGAAGCCAAGGCGGCGACGGTCGCGGCGACCACCGGGCAGAACACGCAGGGCAATGCGATCGAGACGCAGCGCGTAGTTTGGACCGGCACCTTCACGCCCGAGGCCGCCGGCGAGCACAAGTTCCGGCTCTACTCCTCGTCCTATGTGAAGGTTTTCGCGGACGGCAAGGAAGTGCTCAGCCGGTGGCGGCAGAATTGGAACCCGTGGTATCACAATTTCGCGCTCGATCTGGCGGCGGGAAAGCCGGTGGAACTGCGGATCGAATGGGAGCCCAATCAGGGCTACATCGCGCTCGAACACGCCGATCCCCTTCCGCCGGAGGATCGCCACTCGGTCAGCTTCGCGAGCGAAGCGGGCAAGGCGATCGATTACTACGTCGTCCCCGCGGCAACGATGGACGCCGCCGTCGCCGGATACCGCCGCTTGACCGGCAAGGCCCCGATGATGCCGCGCTGGGCCTACGGCTTCTGGCAATCGCGCCAGCGCTACAACACGCAGGACGAGGTGGTGGGCGTGATGCGCGAATACCGGGCGCGGGGCATTCCCATCGACACCATCGTGCAGGACTGGTTCTACTGGCCCGAGGACAGCTGGGGCTGCCACTGCTTCGATCCCGCGCGCTTCCCCGATCCCAAGGGGATGGTCGATGCGGTCAAGGCGATGGAGGGCCGCGTGATGATCTCGGTCTGGCCCAAGTTCTACCCCGATACCGCCAACGGCAAGACGTTGCTGGATCAGGGCTTCCTCTACGAGCGCCCCCTGGAGGCCGGCCAGCGCGACTGGGTGGGGAAGGGCTATGCCAACACCTTCTACGATCCCTACGACCCCGCTGCGCGCGCGATGTACTGGCAGCAGATGAGGGACGCGCTGTTGCCGCTCGGCTTCGATGCCTGGTGGATGGACGCGACCGAACCCGACTGGCACTCGAACCTCTCGGTCGCGGAACGCGCTTACCAGATGACCTCGCCCGCCACGCGCATCCCGGGGGCCGCGATCTTCAATTCCTACCCGCTGGTCCATGCCGAGGGGGTGGCTGAAGGCTTGCGCGCGGCGCAGCCCGACCAGCGTCCCTTCATCCTCACCCGCTCGGGCTTCGGGGGAATCCAGCGCACCTCTTCCGCACTATGGTCGGGCGATGTCGCCGCGCGGTGGGACGATCTGCGCGACCAGATCAGCGCGGGGCTGAACCTCAACCTTGCGGGCGTGCCCAACTGGACGCACGATATCGGCGGCTTCGCGGTGGAAGACCGGTATTCGAAGCAATCTCCTGAGCACCTCGCCGAATGGCGCGAGCTCTATCTGCGCTGGTTCCAGTTCGGCGCCTTCTCGCCGCTGTTCCGTAGCCACGGCGAATTCCCGCACCGCGAGACTTATCTCGTCAGCGAGGGCGATCCGGCGATGCTCGAGGGGCTCACCCGCTACCACCGCCTGCGCTACCGCCTGCTGCCCTATATCTACACGCTGGCGGCCGAGACCCACTTCGCCGACGCCACGATAATGCGCCCGCTGGTGATGGATTTTCAGAGCGACCGGAAGGTGTGGGGGATCGACGACCAGTATCTCTTCGGCCCGTCGATCATGGTCGCGCCGGTGACCGCGTTCGGCGCGCGCTCGCGGCAAGTCTATCTGCCGCAAGGCACATGGTTCGACGCCAACAGCGGCGCGCGGCTGAAGGGCGGCCGCACCATAACCACCGCCGCCCCGCGCGAGGAATTGCCGCTGTTCGTGCGCGCGGGCGCGATCATCCCCGCCGGGCCCGATGTGCAATCGACCGCCGAGAATCCGCAAGGCCCGCTCACGCTCCACGTCTTCGCCGGGGCTGACGGGCGCTTTACGCTCTACGAGGACGCGGGCACCGACATGGGCTATGCGCGCGGGGAATTCGCCCGGATAGGCATCGTCTGGGACGACGCGGCGCGCACACTGACCCTGGCTGAGCGGACGGGTTCCTTTCCTGGCATGGCTGCAATGCGCGAGGTCACCGTCATTCTTCACGAGGGCAAGGAGCAAGGCGACGTGTTCGCAGCCCGCGCCGGCACCAGCGTGACCTACACGGGAGCGGGCGTTACCTTGCGCTTCTAGGCATGGTTTCCGGGGACAGCCCGCACCCCCGCGCGTATTTCAGACAAAATGCTGCTCCCTCTGCCGCCAAGCGCCGATGGACAAGCGGCCCGCCATCATGTCTAACCCATGCCGACATGGCGCCTTTCGATCCCCCTCTCCCCGGGCCCGGCAAGCTGCACCCGCTCGCCTGGCGCGACTGGGCAACGCCCGAGCGCAGCATCTCGAGCGCGCCGCGCCAGATCCGCGGCGCGATCATCCAGCGCTGGGAGAAGAGCGCGCGGCGCATGGTGCAGCCGCCGCTCGATCATCACTATCTGGTCGTCCACCTCGGCGGGGCCAAGCGCATCACCCGCCGCCGCCGCACCGAGACGCTGGTGCGCGAGACCCAGGACCGGGCGCTTTCGGCGATCGAGGCGGGCAGCTCCTACAGCTGGATGACCGAAGGGCCGATCGCCTTCGGTCACATCTATCTCGAGCCCGGCTACTACGCCCAGACCATCGCCGAACAGTTCGAGTGCGATCCCGGCAAGGTCGAGCTGCAGGAAGTCTTCGGCGAGTTCGACCCGCTGCTGAGCCGCCTGCTGACCGCGCTGGTGCGCGCCTCGGAATGCGACGATCTGGCGGTGATGGAGCAGGAATACCAGCTCGAAGCGGCGCTCCACCGGCTGTTCGAACGCCAGAGCGCGGCGTCCGCGAAGGACAACAAGATCATCATCTCGCCCGCCAGCGTGGCGCGGGTGCGCGACTATATCGGCGAGAATCTGCGCGAGCCGATTGCGCTCGACGATCTGGCGGGGCTGGCCGGATACAGCCGCTTCCACTTCGCCCGCGGTTTTCGCGCGGCGACGGGCCTGCCGCCCTATGCCTATATCCTGCGCGCGCGGATCGCGCTGGCGTGCCGGCTGCTCGACGAGGCGCGCCTGCCGGTGCAGGCGGTGGGGGACGCGGCAGGCTTTGCCTCGCACCCCCAGTTCGCCAGTCGCTTCCGCCAGCTGACGGGAATTTCCCCCAGCGCCTATCGCAGGATCATGCGCTGAGGGAAATTTCTCCTCGCTAGAAGCCCTGCACCAGCTGCACGGTGAAGCCTTCGTTGAAGAAGCTGGAGGAATTGGCCAGCGGAATCTCGATCCCTGCGAGCAGGAACAGGTTCCCGCCCAGATGGGTGCGCATCCCGGGCGTGATCGACACGAAGGTCGGGCCGTTGTCGAACTCGCGCCATGTGCTCGCCACATACCACGTGAGATCGCCGATCGGGGCCCTGTCGTGGTCGGTGACGGTCTGGCCGATCGCGGCGTTGAGGATGAAACTCTCGGGCACGCCGCTGTCGGGGAACTCGTAGGCGACCCGCCCGCGGAACGAGAACCCGCCGCCCACGTCGGTGAACAGGTTGAGCTGCGGCTGCGCGGCGAAAATCTCGTTGCCGAAGCTGGACGAGCCGGTCGGCAGGCGCCAGCCGACCCCGGCATTGAGCGAGACATTGCGCTTCTCGACCAGCATGAGCTGGGTGTTCAGCGTGATGTCGCCGAAGTCCGATGACCCGCCGAGATCCTGATAGAAGGGCACCTCGACGCCCGCCCACAGGCGGCGGGTGAAGGGGTAGTGCAACCGCGCGAGGCCCTGGTGGAAGTCGGCGCCGTCGCCATCGACATAGGTGTAGGCGAGGTGGGCTTCGCGGGTGAAGAAGCCGTCCGCCGTGCCGAGCCAGCCCTGGCGCGGGGCGCCGCTCTCGCCATTGGGCACGGGCACCCACTTGGCGAACAGCTCCTGCCCGAAGGGTTCCGAGCCGAGCGGGGTCCAGCCGCCGAGGTCTTCGCCGTCCTGCGCGGCAGCGGCGGCCGCAGCGACCGCCACGGGATTGATTGCCTGCGGGGCCGCGGCGGCTTCCATTGCGGCGGCATCGGCAGCAGCGGCAGCGCTGGTCGAGGTCAGCATGATCGGCGCGCGCGGGGCGCCGCCGGGCTCTGGCGTCTCGTTTCCGGCGGCCAATGCCGGGGCGGCGAATGCGGTGCAGGCCGCTCCGGCGGCGAGCAGCAGGCGGAGGGAGAGGACATTGCGCGACATTATCGGGGCTCCTTGGAAGTGTCCGGGGAGCCACCCATGCGCCCTGCCGGGGCGTGCTTCTTGTCAGAAAGGCGAGCGCTTTTTCCATAAAGCGCGTGATCAGGCAGGTGGCGCAAACAGCGCTGCGCCGCTGTGACACAATGGTCACAGCGGCGTACGCAAGCTAATGTAATAGCGTGATTATATGAGAAATCGCCAGACGCCGCGCGGCACCCTCAGGCGCGCACCGCGCGGCGGTAACGGCCCGGCGAGATGCCGACCTCGCGGCTGAAGGCGGCGGTGAAATGCGCCTGGTTGGCAAAGCCGCATTCGAGCGCCAGCTCGGCCAGCGGCATGGCGTTGTCGGACAGCAATTGTCGCGCCCGTTCGAGCCGCCGCGCGCGTAGGAAATGGTAGGGCGTCTCGCCCGTCGCCAGCTTGAACACGCGCAGGAAGTGGTTCGCCGAGAGCCCCGCCGCGCGGGCGAGATCGTCGAGCCCGATGCTCTCCTGGAGGTTCGCCTCGATGAAGTCGATCACCCGCTTTAGCTTGGGCGGCGAGAGGTAGATCCGCTCCGCCGGTTCGGCCGAGGGCAGCGCGTCGTTGCTGACCAGCAGGCCCGCGATCGCGCGCAGCAGCCCGTCGATCATCAGCCGCGAGCCGAGGCTCGGGCGGCGCAACTCGCTTTCGATCAGGCCCAGCAGATGCGCCACGCGCGGCAGGTGCCGGCCGACAATCGGAGCGAGCGCATCGGCTCCCTTGCCCTTGCCCTCGCTCTCCAGCAGCGAGGCGATCAGCCCTGGACGCATGTAGAGCACGAAGGAACCGGCCTGCGCGTCGAACTGCATCCGGCTGTCGGCACCGGCGGGGATGAAGCAGCACAGGTCGCGGTGCAGGGCGAGGCTCTTGTGGGAGCCGCAGAAGTCGATGCCGAAAGAGCCCGATCCATTGCGGTTGACGATCAGCGCGTCCCAGTCGTCAGCCTCGGGCGCATCGGCCACCAGCTCGACCTTGCCGTGCGCGATCGTGCGGTGATGGCGCATCGCCACCATGGGCAGCGAGCCGGTGTCGAACAGGGTGACATCGGGCTGGTCCGACCAGTGGATGTGGCGGAAGAAGCCGGCTTCGCTGCTCGTACCGACGTGAAAGCTCGGTCCCTCACCCAGTGCCATCATCGTGCTCCCAAAGCTGGCGATGCAAAGTGTCCGATCCCTGAGACAGGGCAATCATACGTCTGGATATGACAGTTTGACAGGCGGATCGGGCCGGAGCGTGACAAAAGCGCAAGATATCGAAAGCGCCGCAGCATCGTTAGCCGGGTTAGCCGGATGCTGGAATTTCCGTGACTTACTGGAGGACGCCGTAGTCGTCCTCGTCCATTCTCAAGGACATGGCCGGCCTTATGTCGACCGTCGCCAGCCCCGCCGCAACCAGCGGCAATTCGGCGACCGCAGCGCGCATTTCCTCGGGCGTCTGGATGCACAAGAGGGTCAGCTCGTCACGCTCCGTGCTGGCGAGCGCAAGGATGAAACGGCCCATTTTCGCCCATTCGAGCAAGGCGTCATACTCGGCGCTGCGGTAGAAGCTGACCTCGTCGGTGACCGCTGCCGGCGCGATCCGCAAGGTGACGAGCGTGATCGCCATGTTCGGCGCAAGCAGCCCTTTGGGGCGCCCGGAAAACCACTCGATCCACCTCAGCCAGGGCATAGACGGGGATACCTTTCGTGACCGGCCCTACGCCCCGATCTGCTTGGACGGCTTTCGAAATCTTGCGCTGTGTTGCCCGTGCGTGTGACGCCCCCGCGTGTCAATCGCCCATGACAGCGAGAAACCGAAAAACCCGAACCATCGCGAAAGAAGCGAACGGCGGCAAAGCGCATCAGTGGCCCTGCGGCGATCGGCAGGCGCCCCTTCCTGCCGGACCACAAGGAGCAAGTAATGCGCAAATCCAGAAACGCGATGATGGCGGCGGGGGCAGTCCTGGCCCTTGCTCTGCCTTCGGTCGGCCATGCCGATGTTGTCGTGCGCGGCAAGGAAGGAGCCCCGCTCGACGAGATCCGCGAGGCGCCGGCATCGATCTACAACGATCTGCGGACCATCGTGGCGCAGCCCTCGCCCTCGGAAGTCGATCCCAAGCTGCTGGGGCCGGTGCTGCTCAACAAGTCGGCGCATATCGACATGGAGAAGGGCACGGCGACCTTGCCGCTGCGCCGCGGCCGGCTGGCGAATGGCACACCCGTGTGGTTCATCCTCACCGACGCGACCGACCAGAACATCGCCGAGCTTCAGGGTCTCGCCTATTCACCCAAGCTCGCCTTCGCGCTGACCGGCAAGGGCACCCGCAAGGCGACGATCGACAAGGACGGCACCTTCGTCTTCACCAGCGGCAGCGTCGACTTCAAGCCCGCGCTCTCGATCACCCCTGGGCCGGCCAACGCCCCCTTCCCGCCCAAGGCGTTCCAGCCCGGATCGGTGGGTGACGCCGACTACACCCCGCTGGTCTATGTCGAGAACTCGGCCAAGGCGCTGCTCTACAACGCCCCTGTGGTGAGCCAGGCGAGCGAGGCCGAACTCAACGCCATGTGCGATGGCAAGGTCGATTACAGCAAGGTTCACGACAAGGTCGCCCGCATCTGTCCGCGTGACGGGACGGTGACCATCAAGCTCACCCTGGGCTTCACCTTCGACAAGCCGATCTTCTACATCTCGACCGAAGCCAACGACCCGCTGGTCGCCAGCCTCGAGAACGCCACCTACACCCCGGCGATGAAGGACCTGCCCTTCGCGCTGGAAGACGCCTCGCCCGGCGAAAGCGCCGAGCGGATCGTGGTGGTGGTCAACGGCCCGACCGGCAAGGACAACCCGCACCGTCAGGGCCTCGTCAGCGCGCTCTCGGGCGAGGGCGGCCCGCTCAACGTGCTCGGCGGCATCCCGACCATCAACCTCGACTATTCGCCGATGTGGCGGCTGTTCCCGGCGGTGTGGACCGACGAGGCGATCCAGAAGGGCTACCGCTACCGCATCACCAGCGCGCTGCAGGCGGCCGAGATGTCGACCCGCGGCTACTTGAAGAGCCTCGACGGCGGCGATTTCCGCGCGGTCGGCTTCGTGGTGAACTGCCCGGTGGTCTACCGGATCAACTGAGGGGGTGACTGCTCCGGTCCCCTAGGGTCATGCGTTGCCCCCTCCTGCATGACCCTACCTTCGCGCCGGGAAGGAAGGCACACCCCTTCCCGGCGCGTCCCTTTTCGAGGGGGCACATAGCCGCGAGGCAACTCCGATGCGCAGAACCCATGCTCTGGTTCCCTTGACGGCACCCTGCTTCGCGCTGTTCGTGGCGGCCCCGGCCTTCGCTGACGAGGGAGTGGACCCCGTCGCGATCGGCCTAGCCGCAGAATCGGGCGGCCTGCGCGAACTCACGACCGACCGGCCGGATGTCACCGAAAGCCCCTTCACCGTCGATGCGGGGCATATCCAGATCGAGACGACGCTGCTGGGCTACACCCGCTCGCGCCGCGATGCTTCGGGGCTTGCAGCTGACACCTATGAATTCGCCACCAGCAACCTGCGCATCGGCTTGACCGACCGGCTCGAGGTGGATGTGGTCTGGCAACCCTATGGCATTGCCGACCGGCGCGGGGGCGGCCCGGTCTCGCGCGGGATAGGCAGCGTCGATTTGCGGGCGAAGCTCAACCTGTGGGGCAATGACGGGCCTGCCGCGCCGGGCGACACCGCGCTCGCCTTGCTCCCCTATGTCACCCTGCCGACGAACCGCGACAACGGCATAGGGGATGGCGAGGTCGCTTTCGGGCTGATCGTCCCGCTGGCGATCGAGCTCGGCGACGGGTTCGGCCTCGGGCTCAATGCCGCGGCCAACTTCACCCGCGCCCCGGACGATCCGACCTATGACGCCGCGGTGCTGACCTCGGCCTCGCTCAGCTATGCCTGGACCGACCGCCTCGGTACCTATGCCGAAGCGGTGTGGGAGTTCAGCCGCGCCCAAGGGGAGGGTGATGTGGTCACCCTCGACACGGGCGTCACCTACGCGCTTGGGGAGAACTGGCAGCTCGACGCCGGGATCAACATCGGCGCGACCCGCGCGGCCGACACGATCGCCCCGTTCATCGGCATTTCGGCGCGCTTTTGATCATCCCCTCCTACCGATCGCGTAGCGAGTGCTACAAATTGCTTGCAGGCAATGTAGCATATGCTACAAATGCGCAATATTTCGAAAGCCCGCCCGTTCCTCCGGTCCGAAACTGGGGGCGGGGTCGCGAGTGCGAAAGGGAAGGGGATCGTCTCGGATGACCGGGATCGGGGAAGGGCAGCACACCCGCACGGGCTATCAGGCGATCGATGTCGTCGCCTACCGGCACGCGCCGGCTGCCCTGTCGCTCGCCGCCGCCCCGCGCGACGTTATGCTCTACCGGATCGTCGATTACGGCCCCTCGCGCGTCACCAGCGCCGACCGGCCGGCGGACGATAACGAGCTGCTGCTGCTCACCCGCGGATCGGGCCGCCCGGCCTATGGCTGCATGGCCGGTCACCGCTACACCGTCGCCCCGAACCGCGAGCTGCGCGCCAGCTTCGTGCCGAGCGGAGCGGATTCGCAGATCGAGTTCGGCACCTCGGCCAAGAGCGTCAATCTGGTCTTCCCCAAGGGGTTCTTGGGCAGCCTGATCGAGGACCGCGGCGGGCGCGCATCGGCGCCGCTGCTGTTCAGCGACAATACCGCGCTGATCGGGCTCATCAGCCTGATCGAGCTCGAGCTGTTCCGCCCCGGCCTTGCCACCGATCTCGTCGCCGAGCAGGCGATGCGCTCGATGGCGCTGATCCTCTCGGGCATCGATCCCAACGGCTTTCTTGCCGAAAGCGAGCGGATCAGCCTGCCGCCCGTGCGCTTGAAGCGGGTGATCGATTTCATCGAGGCCAACCTTGCCGAGCCGCTGACGCTCGACCTGCTCGCCCATGTCGCGGGGCTTTCGGTGTTCCACTTCGCGCGGGTGTTCCGGCAGGCGACGGGCGTCAGCCCCTATCGCTATGTCAGCGAGCGGCGGCTGCTGCGCGCCCAGCGCCTGCTGATGTCGCCCGAACTGTCGGTGCACGAGGTGGCGCTGGCCTGCGGCTTTGCCCGCCACGCCAATTTCAGCGCCGCCTTCGCCCGCGCGCGAGGCATGTCGCCGAGCGCCTTCCGCGCCTATTTCGCGCTGTAGGCCGACACGCCAGAGCATTCCCGTTCGACGCCGGTTCATGCTAGTGGCGCTCAAGTACCCCCGCCGCATGCCTGCCTGCAACCGCCGAACGATCAGCCCATGGCCCCCACCACCCCGCTCGAAGAGGCCTACCTCGCGCACCGCGAGCGGTTGCTGCGCTTCCTGCGCGCGCGCGGCGGCGGGGAGGCGGCGGAGGATCTGCTGCAGGAGCTGTGGCTGCGCCTCGCCGCCGCGCCCTATCCCGCCGCGGCCTCGGGACTCGGCTACATGATGCGCGCGGCCGACCGCTTGATGATCGACCGCTACCGCTCCGAGCGTCAGGCAACCTTGCGCGACAAGGCCTGGGCCGAGGCGCAGCCGGGCATGGTCGACGGCATCGCGCCCGCCCCCGGCCCCGAACGCGATCTCGCCGCGCGGCAGGAGGTGGCGCGGGTCGAGCGGGCGCTCGCCGAACTGGGCCCGCGTGTCGCCGCGATCCTGCGCCGCCACCGCATCGACGGCCTCACCCAGCGCGAAATCGCCGCCGAATTCGGGGTGAGCCTCAGCACGGTCGAGAGCGATCTGCGCCGCGCCTACGCCAGAATCGTCGCAATCCGGGAGGAGGGGAAATGAGGTATTGGCCTTCCGTCTCCGTCTTGCAGGCAGGAGAACCTGTCCGATGACCACTGACCAGCCGATCCGCGATGCTGCCCTTGCCTGGGCCATGGCGACACGCGCGCCCGATTTCGCGGACTGGGACGGCTTTGCCGCCTGGCTCGAAGCGGACTCCGCGCACGCGGCGGCCTATGACGCCGTGCAATATGCGCTGGAAGAGGCCGACGCAGTGCTGGCGGCATTTCCGGAGCCCGAAGCCGCTCCCGAACCCGCCAACGACAATCCCTCCGGCTGGCTCGCCGGACGGCGCGGCTGGCTGGGCGGGGCGATCGCCGCCTCGCTGGTCGTCGCGCTGACCTCGGTCATGTGGTTCGCGCCCGGCGGCGAGACGCTCTACCGCACCACGCCCGGTAAGACCCGGGTGATCGCGCTCGCCGACGGCAGCACGGTCGAACTTGGCGGCGGCAGCACGCTGGCGCTGGAGGGCGAGCGCGCCGCGCGGCTTGAAGGCGGGCAGGCGCTGTTCACCATCCGCCACGATGAAGCCAATCCCTTCGTCCTCACCGCGGGCGGCGAACGGCTGGTCGATGCCGGCACGGTGTTCGACGTGCGGCTGGCGGGCGAGACGCTCGATGTCGCGGTGGCCGAGGGCGCGGTGATCGTCGACCCCAAGGGTCAGGCGATCCGCCTCGATCCCGGCGAGCGCGCGGTGCGCGAGGGCGGGCGCTTCCGTCTCGCCGATGTCGACAGCGAGGCCGTGGGCGAATGGCGGCGCGGACGGATCAGCTTCGACGGGGCGAGCCTCGCCGAAATCGCCGCCGAGCTCACCCGCGCGACCGGCACGCGCTTCACCAGCGCCGATACCGCGACGCGCCTGTCGGGCAGCATCGCGATGGATGCGGTGCGCGCCGATCCTGAGGCGCTGGAACCGCTGCTGGGCGTGCGGATCACGCGCTCGGACGATGGCTGGATGATCGCCGCGCGCTAGCGGCTAGAGCCCAACTGCCATGAGACCGCTCGCCCCCCTCGTCGCCATCGCCGCGCTCGCCGCAGCCTCGCCGCTGGCGGCGCGCAGCGTCGAGCTGGCGATCCCGGCGGGCACGGTGTCCGAGGTTGCGATCGCGCTCGCACGGGCGACGGGGGCGAGCATCGTCATCGCCGATCCCGCCCTGGGGCGCACCCGTATCGGCGCCATCAAGGGCCGGATGGGCGCGGAGGCGGCCGTCCGCAAGCTCGCGCGCGCGGGCGGGATGGAGGCGGTGCGTGTTGGCCCCAATGCCTGGCGGCTGGTCGCCGCGCCGCGCCGCTCGGTCTCGCGCCCGCGCCCGGAGCGACAGCCGCGCGTGGTCCCGGTTGCCGCGACCGTCAGCAAGCCCCCTGCCGAGGCCGAGGGCCCCCCGATCATCGTCACCGCCACCAAGCGCGACCTTACTTATGCCGAAACCCCGGGGCAGGTGACGCTGCTCGACGGCGCGCGGCTCGAAGCGGGCGGGATCGGCGGCACCGAGAAGATCATGCAGCGCGCGGCCACCGTCAGCTCGACCTATCTCGGCAGCGGGCGCAACAAGCTGTTCATCCGCGGCATCGCGGATTCGAGCTTCACCGGGCCGACGCAGGCGACCGTGGGACAGTATTTCGGCGACCTGCGCCTGTCCTACAACGCCCCCGACCCCGATCTGCGCCTGTCCGACATGGAGCGGGTCGAGATCCTCGAAGGCCCGCAGGGCACGCTCTACGGCGCGGGCTCGCTCGGCGGGATCATCCGCCTCGTTCCGCGCGCGCCGGAGCCGGGCGAGACCAGCCTTACCCTGTCGGGCGGCGCGAGCGCCATCGCGCGGGGCGAGCCGGGCGGCGATGCCCATGCGACCATGAACCTGCCGCTGGCGGGCGAGACCGCGACGCTGCGCCTCAACCTCGATGCCGCGACGCTGGGCGGCTATATCGACAAGCCCGCGATCGGCCGGCGCGATGTCAACCGCACCGCGATCCTCTCGGGCCGCGCGGCGCTCCGGCTTGACCTCGCGCCCGATTTGCAGGCGGACGTGATCCTGCTCGGACAGGACACCCGCGCCGACGACAGCCAATATGCCGACCGCAATGGCGCCCGCCGCCTCGAAAGCTCGGCCGCGGTGACCGAGGGCTCGGCGGCGCAATACGGGCAGGCCCAGCTGGTGGTGAGCGGGCGGATCGGCGAGGTGCGCATCAAGTCCTCGACCGGGATCGGCGCGCAGGATCTCACCGAACGCTACGATGCGACCGCCCCCGGCGGCCCACCGCGCCTGTTCCGCCAGCGCAACCAGATGCGCATGATCGCCAACGAGACGCGGATCTGGCAGCCGGTGGGCGAGCAGGGTTTCGGCTGGGTGCTGGGCACCAGCATCATCGACAACCGCAACACCGTCACCCGCAGGCTGGGCGACGTAGGCGAGGCGGCTGCGGTGGTGGGCATTGCCGAAAGCCTTGCCGTCACCAGCGACGCCCGCGCGCTGATCGCCGCGATCCCCACCGCCACCGGCGTGCGCAACACCGTATTCGAGATCACCGGCTATGGCGAGGCGAGCTACCGCGTGCTCCCGCGCCTGACGCTGGCGGCGGGCCTCAGGGTCACGCAGGTCGAGCTGGGCGGAGCGGGCGAGGACGTCCTGCCCGCCTTTGCGCTTGCCGCACAGGCCCGCGCGATCACCGCCGAGCGGCGCGAGACGGCCTACCTGCCCTCAGCCTCGGCGCTGCTCGACATCGGCGAGCGCGGCCGCGCCTATGTCCGCTATCAGGAGGGCTTCCGTCCCGGCGGCCTCGCGGTGTCGGGCGATTTCGTGCGCCAGTTCCGCTCCGACCATGCGCGCACGGTGGAATTGGGCGGCGGCTGGGGCGAGCCGGGGCGCGGGGATTTCGACCTCTCGGCGAGTTTTTCCTACACCCGCTGGCGTGACATCCAGGCCGATTTCATCGACGTCGGCGGGCTGCCGTCGACCGCCAATATCGGCAATGGCGATCTGTGGTCGGCGAGCGTCTCGGGCTCGGTCCGCATCGCCCCGGGCCTGCGCGCCGAGGCGGGGGCGACCTTCAACGACAGCCGGGTCGACGAGCCGGTATTCTTTGCGCCGACCACCGTCTCGCTCGCGGGCTTCGACGTCGTCGCCCCCGCCGGAGCCGATGCAAGCGCACGCTTCCTCGCCGCGCCGCGCCTCACGCGCATCCCCAACATCGCGCGCTTTTCAGGGCGGGCGGGGCTGCAATGGCGGCGCGAATTCGCCAATGGCACCGCGCTCTCGGCCGATGCCTGGGTGAGCTATGTCGGCAAGTCCCGCCTCGGGATCGGGCCGGAACTGGGCGACCTGCAAGGCGATTACCTCGACAGCGGGGCGATCATCCGTTGGGGCCGCGAGAATGCCGGCCTGACGCTCTCGGTCACCAATATCGCCGGCGAGGAAGGCAACCGCTTCGCGCTCGGCACCCCGTTTGCCACGGGCCGCGCGCAGATCACGCCGTTGCAACCGCGCACCATCCGCATCGGCTTCGACACCCGTTTCTGACTTTTTTCAAAATTCCATCAAGGCGAGGCCGCGCCGGCTCCGTCTCTTGGTCAAAAGGACCAGGAGAAACCCCTTGCTCAACCCCCGTCTGCTTTTCGCCGGAACCGCGCTCGCCACCATCGCCACGCCCTTCCTCGCCTCGAAGCTTTCCGCCCAGACCGTGATCAACACCGCGCGCACCACGCCGGTGATTACCTCAACGGTGAACGGCGGCCAGCCCGCCGACGTGCGGATCGAGACCGCCGGATCGGTCACTGTCACCAGCGGCACCGCGGTCACGGTCGACAGCAACAACTCGGTGAGCAACGCGGGCAACATCACGATCAGCAATGCCGACAATGCGACCGGTATTCTGGTGACGGGCGCCCGCACCGCCAACATCACCAACTCGGGCACGATCACCATCGACGAGACCTACACGCCGACCGACACCGACAATGACGGCGACCTTGATGGGCTGTTCGCGCTCGGCACCGGGCGCACCGCGATCCGCATCGATGGCCCGCTGACCGGCAACCTCGTCCACACCGGGACGATCGTGGTCGAGGGCAACAACTCGGCCGGCATCCGCGCCAGTGCGCCGATCACCGGGACGGTCACCATCGAGGGCAAGACCACCGTCACCGGCAACAACGGCGTCGGCGTCGCGCTCGCGGGCGCATCGGGCAATGTCCGGCTGGCGGGCGAGATCACTGTCCGCGGCGCCGGCTCGCAGGGCGCGGTGCTCGGCGGCGACTATGGCGGGGCTTTGCGCGTCCAGAGCGCGATCACCACGACCGGCTATCGCACCACCACCCTGCCCACCGACCCCTCGAAGCTCGATGCCGATGACCTGCTCCAAGGCGGCAGCGCGCTGGTGATCGAGGGCAACGTCGCGCGCGGCATCATCTTCGAGATCGCGCCGACCGACACCGTCGCGACCGACAATGACGAGGACAAGGACGGGATCGAGGACGCCAAGGAAGGCAATGCCCGCATCCTCGCCTACGGCGCGGCGCCCGCAGTGCAGATCGGCGGCACCTCCGACATCACGATCGGCGCGACGCAGGGCACGGCCAGCCAGTCCGGCATCGTCATGGCCGGTACGATCCTCGGTGACGGGGTCTATCAGGGCATCAACGCCACCGGCATGCGGATCGGCGGGCGCGGCGGGGATGTCGCGATTGCCAACGGGATCCAGATCAACGGCCAGATCGGCGGCGTCTCGCGCGGGGGCAATGCGACCGCAGTCGAGCTTGCCGCGGGCGCGTCCACGCCCGCGCTCAACAACGCCGGCACCATCGCCGCCACGGTGGGCGGCACCACCGGCACCGGCACGGCGACCGGCGTTCTGATCGGCGCGGACGCCTCGCTCCCCACCTTGCGCAATGCGCGCAGCATCACCGCGACCACGATCAAGGACGGCACGGCTTACGCGATCCGCGACTTGTCGGGCACGCTCGGCCTGATCGAGAACAGCGGCGCGATTTCAGCGAGCGGCGCGGATGCGACCGCGACCCGCAATATCGCGATCGACCTCTCGGCGCGCAGCGGCGACAGCATCGTGCGCCAGACCGCGGTCGCCGCCGGGGTGACCGCGCCGACCATCGCCGGCGACATCCGCTTTGGCGACGGTTCGGACCTGCTCGAGCTGCTCGACGGCGGCTTTGCCGGCAATGTCAGCTTCGGCGCGGGCACCAACCGGCTGCTGATGAGCGGCGATGCGGTGATGATCGGCAATGCCGATTTCGGCGGCGGGGCAGGGACGCTGAGCCTCGCGAACACTGCGTCCTTTGCGGGCAAGCTGCTCAATGCGCAGAACGTCGCGGTCACGCTCGGCGGCGGCACGCTCGCCTTGCAGGGGCCGACCACCATCGCCAGCCTTAATGTCGGCAACAACGGCGTGATCGGCGCCACGCTGGGCGGAGCGGCGGGCACCAGCACCGCGATCACTGTCACCGGCGCGGCCAGCTTCGGCACCGGCACCAAGATCGCCATCCGCCTCGCCGACATCAACACGGCGGTGGGCACCTACACCGTCATCTCCGCGGGCAGCCTGACCGGCGCGAGCAACCTCACCGCCGATTCCGCGCTGGTGCCGTTCCTCTACAAGGCAGCGCTTGCGGTGAGCGGCAACAACATCAACGTCGCGATCAGCCGCAAGGCGAACAACGAGCTCGGCCTCAATGCCTCGGAAGCCGCCGCCTTCGACGGGCTGTTCGCGGCCTTCTCCAAGGACACCAAGGTCGCCAACCTGTTCCTCGGCATCAACAATGCCGAGGTGTTCCAGGCCTATGTCGCCCAGACCCTGCCCGACCACGCGGGCGGCAGCTTCGAGGGCCTCAGCCAGGGCCTGCGCGCCTTCGACCGGCACTTCATGGACCCCAATTCCCCCTTCGACGAGGAAGGCAAGTTCCGGATCATCGCCGATTTCGCCAACTGGAACGTCGACAAGGACCGCGGGCAATCCGCCGCCTTCGACCTCTCGGGGTTGGGCTTCCGCGGCGGGGCGGAATATCTCACCAAGCTCGGCGCCTTCGGGGTGACCGGCAGCTGGATCTGGAACAAGTACAAGAACGGACCCTTCGACAACTCGGTCTTGTCCGACAGCTATGAGGTCGGCGCGCACTGGCGGGGCAAGTTCGGCCCGGTGATTGCCTTCGCGCGCGCGGGCGCGGGCAAGGCCGACTTCTCGGGCAGCCGCGTCTTCGCAGGCTCGGGCACCAATGCCGCCAACTACACCATCACCCGCGACTGGAAGGGCGACTTCGTCACTGCGACCGGCGGCGCCTCGATCGAGGGCGGCGGGCAGTTCTTCTTCTTCCGCCCCTCGGTGGTGATCGACTATCTGCGCCTCAAGGAAGACGGCTACACCGAGGCCGGCGGCGGCACGGCGCTGAACCTCACGGTCGAGGACCGGGCGAGCAAGGAAGTCGGCATCAGCGGCGCGCTGGCCGTGGGTGCGGACCTGTTCGGGATGCAGGCGCGCGACCGCGGCTGGCTCAGGATCGAGGGCGAGGGCGGCTGGCGCGAGCTGCTGACCAGCGATCTCGGCGCGACCCGCGCGCGCTACAACACCGGCACGCAGTTCACGCTCAACCCCGAAGGCCGCAGCGGCGGCTGGTTCGCCCGCGCGCGGGCGCTGGGCGGGGACGGCAGCTACAAGATCGCCGGCGAGGTCGGACTGGAAGAGCAGTTCGGCAATATCGGCTACAGTTTGCGTGCATCGATCCGCTTCGGCTTTTGATGCGCGCGGGTGCCGGTCGGCGTTGCCCCCCGCCTGTCCGACCGGCACCCAACCGCTAGCGCGCTGTCCCGGGCTGGCTCTGCACGTGCACCATGTAGTCGACGATGGCGTGCACCGCGGCATCGTCGATGGGGGCCTTGTAGAGCTTCTTCATCTTGCCGACGATCGACTCCCACTTCTCCCGCGGCACCCTGGGCTGCTGGAGCATGGTCGAGGGCGAGTGGCAGGCGGTGCAGTTTTCGATCACCGCATCGCGCCCGGGGCCCTCGGGCAGTTCCGCAGGGTCATCGGGCAGAGTGACGCTCGCATCGGCGAAGGCGACCTTTGCGGGGCTGTCGCAGCCGGCAAGGGCCAGCGCGAGGATCAGGGCTGGGGCGGCTCTCATTGCGCCCTCAGGGTGATGCGTTCGATGACGTTGCGGGCATAGCCCGAGGGGTTCCAGACCAGCGCCTCGGGCTGCACCGCGCCGTTCACGTTGCGGGCGCGCACGCCGATGCTCTCGAAGTCGCCTGCGACCTGCGGCAAGGTCACCGACCAGCGGCGGAAGGCATAGGGCCCGGCGTCCTCGGCCGCGAGGTCGCAGGGGATTTCCCAGCCCTTGCCGACCAGATCGACCCGCTCGAGCGCTGCGTCGCCGCCAAACGCGATCCCCTCCAGCACCAGCGGCTTGCCCAGCGCGACCACGTCGCCATCGGCATGGCTGGTGATGAAGCTGCGCGGCGGCATGGCGGTGATGGGGACCGTCGGAAAATCCTTGCTCTCGGGCGTGACCGGCTGCGCGGGCATGCGGTAGGTCTCGGCGACATAGTGGCTCTCGTCCTCGCCGGTCAGCACCTCGATGGTCGAGAGCATCTTGACCCAGTAGGTCGAGAACCACCCCGGCACCACGATCCGCAGGGGGAAGCCGTGGAGTATGGGGAGCGGCTCGTCGTTCATGCCCCAGGCGACCAGCACATCGTCGCGCATCGCCATGTCGAGCGGGATCGACTTGATGAACTGCGGCGCGCCATCGGTCAGCGGCACGTCGAGCCCGGCGAAGCGCACGCGGGTCGCGCCATCGCTCACGCCCGCCTTGGCGAGCACGTCCCTCAGGCGCACCCCGGTCCACTTGGCGCAGCCCATCGCGCCGTTGCCCCACTGGGTGCCCGTGACGCGCGGCTCGGAGAGGCCACGGCCGTTGCCGGCGCATTGATTGATGGCGACGACTTCAACCGTTTCGCCGGCACCCGCGATATCATCCAGCGTCAGCGACACCGGCTGCTTCACCGCACCGCCTACCGCAACCCGGTGCTCGGCCACCTTGACCTCGGTCGGGAAGGGCCAGTTCCAGCGAACGAACATCCGGTCGTTGGGGGTGATGATCCCTTCGCGGAACACCGCCATCGGGGTCTCGAGCAGCGGGGGGCGGATGCGCTGGACGATCATCTCGCCCTTGCCGGGGAAGGCGGGGGTGGTGGGCCTGAGGCTCGGCCCGCCGGGCAGGGCGAGGTCGATCATCCGGCCGCCCAGCTTCGCCAGCACCGGGGCAGCGAGCGCTGCCGTGCCCGCACCGGCAATCAGCGCGCGTCGGGAGAGCCGCGGGCCGCTCATGCCTTGACCCCTTCCAGCCGCCCGATCAGCGCGGCAATATCCGCCACCGCGAGGCCGTGAGCCGCGATCAGATCGCCGATATCGTCGATCCGCGCCATCTCGCCGTCGTCGCGCATGATCGAGCAGATGACCGCCGCATCGCCCGCTCCCGCCAGCCGCGCCAAGTCGATCGAGGCCTCGCAGGCCGAGGCCCGTTCGAGCACGCCCCCTGCGCGCGCGATCAGCGGGAAGACGTGGCCGGGGGAATGGATGTGCGAGGACGTCGCGCCCTCGGCAATCGCCACCCGCACCGTATGCGCGCGGTCGGCGGCGGAGATGCCGGTCGAAACGCCTTCCGCCGCTTCGATCGAGCGCGCGAAGGGCCGCCCGGTCTGGCGCGCCGTGCCGGGGTTGACCAACGACAGGCCCAGCTGCCCGGCCCGCTCCGGCGTTACCGCAAGGCAGATGAGGCCGCGGCCATGGGTGGCCATGAAATTGATCGCCTCGGGCGTGACGTGCTGCGCGGCGACCATCAGGTCGATGTCACCGCCGCGCAAGCGGTCGCCCGCGATGACGACGATCCGCCCTGCGGCAATCGCCTCGAGCGCCGCATCAAGCCCGGCGCTCATCACGCAAGGTTCCTTCCGGCAGCAAAGCTCTTCGCGCCGAGCACCACCTGCTTGCCGACCAGCTCGATCTGCCCGCGCGCGCGCTCGTCGAGGCATTCGCCGTCGGGGGAGAACATGCCCTGATAGGTGCGGATCGTCGCGCCCATCGGGGTCGGCCAGCCGCGCAGGGCATGGGTGATCGCGCGCATGGTGAGCAGGGTGCTCATCGAGGCCTGATCGCCAAAGGCCGTCGCAATCAGCCCGACCGCGCGGCCATCGAGATAGGGGCGTTCATCGCGCGCGAGGTCTTCAAGGTAATCGAGCGCGTTCTTGACCACGCCCGATATGGTGCCGTGATAGCCGGGGGCGGCCACCAGCAGGCCATCCGCCGCGCGCACCGCCTCGACCAGCTCCGCGCCCATCTGCGTCGTGTAGCCGGGGCCGCGATAGTGGGGGAGGGCGGCGCAATATTCGCCGCCGAACACCGTCACCTCGGCCCCCTCGCCCGCAGCGATGGTCCCGGCGAGGCGCAGCGCCTGTTCGGTCGAGGAGCCGGGATTGACCGTGCCGCCGAGGGCTACGATTCGGGTCATGGGGAAGGGGTCCTTTCAGCGAGATAGGCGGCCAGCGCAGCGGTCTGTTCGGGGGTGAAGTGCAGGCCCAGCTTGGTGCGGCGCCACAGGATGTCGTCGGCGGAACGCGCCCACTCACGCGCCACGAGGTGGTCCACTTCGGCGGCGGTCAGGCCGTGGCCGAAATCCTCGCCGAGATCGTCGCGGGTTGCGGCGTTTCCGAGGAAATCGAAGGCCGCCGTGCCGTAGAGCCGGATCAGCCGCTCGGCCTCGCGCGGGGAGAGGAAGGGGTAGCGCCGGCCAAGGTCGGCGATCTTCGCGCCCGCCTCGTCGCGTCCGAAATCGCCGCCGGGAAGGTATGCGCCGCCGGTCCAGTCCTTGCCTTCCAGCACGGGGAGAAACGGCGCGAGCTGCTCGACCGCCTCGGCGGCCAAGTGCCGGTAGGTGGTGATCTTGCCGCCGAACACCGACAGCAGCGGCGCGGTGCCGTCCGCCCCGCCGTCGATCTCGAAACGGTAGCCGCGCGTCGCCGCCTCGGGCTTGCCGGAGCCATCGTCGACCAGCGGGCGGACGCCGGAATAGGTCCAGACGACATCGGCAGGGGTGACGGGCTGGCGGAAATATTCCGAGGCGCCCTCGCACAGATAGGCGATCTCTTCCGCGCTGGCCCTGACCTCGTCGAGCCCCGCCTTGTGATCGACATCGGTGGTGCCGATCAGCGTGAAGTCGCGCTCGTAGGGGATGGCGAAGAAGATCCGCCCGTCTGGCAGCTGGAAGAAATAGGCGAAGTCGTGCTCGAACAGTTTCCTGACGACGATGTGCGAGCCGCGCACGAGGCGCATCTTTTGCGACGAAGGCTCGCCCGCGCGGCCGAGCAGGTCGAGCACGCGTGGCCCCGCCGCATTGACCACGGCGCGGGCGTGGAAGGTCTCGCCGCCGGCCTCGATGCGCCACGCGTCTCCCTCGCGGGCGAGCGCGGTTACTTCGCAGCGCGTGCGCACTTCGGCGCCCCGGTCGGCGGCATCGCGGGCGTTGAGCACCACCAGCCGTGCATCATCCACCCAGCCATCGGAATAGGCGAAGGCGCGGGTGTATTCGCTCTTCAGGGGTGCCCCCGCCGGGTGGCGCGTCAGATCGACACTCTCGGCGGCGGGCAGGCGTTTGCGGCCGCCGATATGGTCGTAGAGAAACAGCCCGAGCCTTAGCAGCCAGCGCGGGCGCAGGCCGGGGCGGTGGGGAAGGATGAAGCGCAGCGGCCAGATGATGTGCGGCGCGATCCCCCACAGCACCTCGCGCTCCGACAGGCTCTCGCGCACGAGGGCGAATTCGTAGTGCTCGAGGTAGCGAAGGCCGCCATGGATCAGCTTGGTCGAGTTGGACGAGGTGCCTTCAGCCAGATCGCCGCGTTCGAGCAGCAGCACCTTCGCCCCGCGTCCCGCCGCATCGCGCGCAATCCCGGCGCCGTTCACGCCGCCGCCGATCACCGCAAGGTCGAACATCTGGCTCACCCGATCACCCACTGCGCATAGGCGAGCGCCGTCACCAGCGAGGCGATGGTCGCCGCCAGCACCGGCATCACCGCCCGCCAGCCGAGGCCCAGCAGCAGATCGGTGCGGGTGCGCATCGCGGTCGCCGTAACCGCGAGCAGCAGCAAAGTCTTCGACAAAGTCAGCGCGTGGGCGGCCAGCTCGGGCGGGACCGGGGCGAGCGAGTTCACCCCCACCAGCGCAAGGAAGGCGAGGATGAAGCCCGGCAGCACCGGCACCCGCGCGCGGCCCACGCCTGCGGGCAGCGGCTGCCGCCGTGCGATCCAAAGCGCGGCGAGCGTCACCAGCGGGGCGAGCAGCGCGACGCGGGTGAGTTTTACGACGGTCGCCTGCGCTCCGGCTGCGTCCGACACGGCAAAGCCTGCGCCAATCGCCTGCGCGACGTCATGGATCGAGGCGCCGACAAGGAAGCCCGCCTGCGCGTCGGTGAAGCCCAACATGGCGGTGAGCGGAGGATAGGTGACCAGCGCAATGGCACTCGCCGCGGCGAGGATCACCAGCGTGAGCGTGAACAGCGCCTGATCGATCCGCTCGCGCCCGATCACGCCGTAAAGTGCCAGCGCAGCCGAGGCCCCGCAGATCGCGGTCGCACCCCCGCCGAGGAGGCCGATGGCAGGGCTCTGCCCGGTCGCGCGTGCGGCGGCCAGCGCGGCGACCAGCGCCGAGGCCATGACCAGCGCGAGCCCGGCGAAGGGGACAATCCCCATCGCGGCGACCTGCATCGCGGTAACCTGGAAGCCGAGCAGCACGATCCCGGCGCGCAGGCCGTGTCGGCTGACCGCGTCGAGCCCGTCATGGGTGCGCGGATCGGCGGCAGCGAAGTTCACCGCCAGCCCGATCAGCAGCCCCGCGAGGATGATCGGCACCCCGTAATTCTGCGCCAGCCACGCCGCCGCCGCACCGGCGATGGCGCTGATCGCAAGGCCGGGGACGAAGCGCGAAAGCGGCTTCCTCTCGGGCTTGGCCGCAGCGGCGCTGTCGGCGAGCATCATCTCGCCGAACAGGTCACCCGCGTAGGCTTCGAAATCGGGGCTTGGGCCGCGTGTCATGATGTATTCTGTCTCACGGTGTCACAAGCCTACCGCGCGGCCCTTTGCAATGCAACCGCGCGCGCAGGGTCAGTCGAACAACTCGGTATCGCTCACCGGGCGGCGGATCTCGGGGAGCAGCAACTGGAACCATGCCAGCGCGACAAGGTAGGACGCGGCGGCAAAGGCGAACAGCGGGCCGTAGCCGAGCCCCGCATCGAGCACGCGCCCTGCCACAAGACTGATCGCCACCCCGCCCATATTGCCCATGAAGGCGCCGAAAGCCGTCACCCGCCCGACCTTCTCGCCCGGCACCACGTCGGTGATGGTCGAGAACAGCGAGAGCGAGAAGCCCTGGTGCCCGGCCATCACGACGCCGATCATCACCGCCACCGGCCAGAAGCCCCCCAGCTGGAGCACCAGCGGTAGCGGCGCGACGATAAGGGCGCAGACCAGCATCACGCCCTTCCTCACGCGGTTGGGGCTGAAGCCCGCCTCGAGCAGCCGGGTCGAGACCCACCCGGCCAGCAGCGCGCCGAGCCCCGATCCCGCAAAGGCAATCGCCAGCGGCACCGCCAGCTCCAGCGTCGAAAGGCCGAATTGCTTGCGGTAGTAATCCGCCAGCCAGAAGTTGATGAACCACCAGGTCATGTCCGAGAGCGCCTTGGCCACGACAATCGCCCAGGTCTGGCGGTTCAGCAGGATCGCGCCGTACGGCGCGCTTCCGGCCCCGACGGCAGTCGCTTCAGCGCCCTGTGCCGCATTCAGCCCCGCCACCCCGCGCGCGAGCCACATCCACGCGAGCAGCGACACGAAGCCGCCGATCCCGCCCGCCACCAGCGCCCCGCGCCAGCCCACTGCCAGCGCCAGCGCGGGGATCACGAAAGGCATCGCGATCGTCCCCGCGCCCGCCAGCATGGTCGCAAAGCCGAAGGCGAAGCTGCGCTTGTCGGGCGGAAACAGCGTCGCGACGGTCTTGATGGTAAGCGGCGTCTGCACCGCTTCGGTCACCCCGAGGCCGACACGCGCCGCAACCACCTGCCAGGTGGTGAGCGCCCAGCCATGCGCCATCGCGGCGAGGCTCCAGGCCGACGCGCCGACCTGCATCGAGCGGTTGACCCCGAGCCGGTCGACCAGCCAGCCGGTGAACAGGAAAGCAAAGGCGGCCGAGAACTGCGTGACCGCGGCGAGATCGCCGAAGTCGCTGTCGGTCCAGCCGAAATCCTCCATCATGTCGGGCTTGAGGATCGCGATGATCGGCCGGTCCATCGCGTTGAACACCCCCGCGACGCACAGCACCGTGAACAGGCTCCAGCGCAGGCGCGGGGCGATGGAGGAGGGGGCGTCTGCGGCCATCACGGGTTCCTACTTGGGGCAGTCACGGGCAGGCAAGCGCGAGACGAAAGGGGCCGCCGGATCGCTCCGACGGCCCCCGTTTTCGTCACGCTTCCATGCGGATCAGAACGTCCGCACGCGCAAGGACACGCCGAAATAGCGGTCCGCATCGCGCGGGATCTGCAAGCGGCGGCCGTTCTCGATGTTGAGCAGCACGTAGCTTTCGTCCGCGATGTTGCGGGCGTGGAAGGTCACGCGGTACTTGTCGTCCGGGTCCGAGAAGCCGAGCGAGGCGTTCCAGATGCCGTAGGGGTCGATCCGGGTCGACGCCGCCTGCCCGAGGTCCGAATACTGCGTGCTGGTGTGGCGGTAATCGGTGTTGAGATACAGCGTCACCCCGCCCAGCTCGCGGGTGTAGTCCCCGCCGATGGTGTACACGAACTTCGGGGCGAGCGGCAGCACGGTGCCGTTGCGCGCGTCGGGCGCGTTGGTGGTGGGGTTGGGGTTGAACTCCGTCACGCGGGCATCGGCATAGGCCGCGCTCGCGCGAAGGTTGAGGCCGTCGACCGGGTTGACGACGAGGTCGGCTTCGAAGCCCTCGCTCTTCACCTTGCCCGCGTTGGTCAGGTTCGAGATCGTCGCGCCGTTCACGACGATGAAGTTGTTCGCCTGGAACCCGTCATAGGTAACCGTGAAGGCCGCCACATTGAGCTGCACGCGGTTGTCGAGGAACTGGGTCTTCGCCCCGATCTCGAAGCTGTCGGACAGCTCCTCGGAAATCGGCACCGCGTTGTTGGGGGCGGTGTGGTTGAAGAACACGTTGAAGGCCGGACCCTTGTAGCCGCGGGTGTAGGACCCGTAGAGCATGATGTCCTCGGTCGGCTTGAATTGGATCGCCGCGCGGCCCGACAGGTTGCCGTTGCTGGTCTCGCCGCGGCTCGTGTTGGTGCCGTTGCCGCCGTTGGCGATGAGGCCGCCCGCCGGGTTGAGGTTGGTGCCCGGGCCTGCTGCCGGGAGCCCGGTAACCGCATTCGCTGCCGGAGCACGGGTGTGGGTGAACTGGAGATTATCCCAGGTGTAGCGCAGACCGCCGGTCAGTGAGAGCTGGTCGGTGATCTCGTAGGTGGCTTGCCCGAACAGCGCGTAGTTGTTCGACCGCACGTCGCTGCGCGAGGTGGCGAAGGGGAACAGCGTGTTGACCGTGTCGGTAAGGTTGCACGGCACCGCGCCGCCCGGAAGCACCGGCGTCGTGGTGTTGGCGCAGGTCACGCCCCGGCGGGTGAAGTCCTGCGTATTGTCCGACTGCCACACAAAGGCGCCGACCTGATAGAAGAACGGCTTGGTCTGGTCCGAGGCGAGGCGGATTTCGGCCGAGACCTGTTCGGTCTTCACCGTGCCGAAATCGTGGAACTGGCCCGCGGTGCGGATCGCGCGCGGCAGGAAGTCGCCATCGCGCTGCTCCGAGTTCTCCCAGTTGCGATAGCCGAGAACGACGCTCAGCGTGTGGGTGTCGGTGATGTCGAAATCGCCGGTGCCGGTCAGGCTCCACTGCCGGTCCTGCGTGGCGGTGACGAGGTCGTGGTTGATGAAGCGCTGGTCTTCGCCGAGCGCCACGCCGTTCGGCAGGCCGAGCAGGGTATCCTGCAGCGTGCCCTGGCTGGCGCCGGTCACGTCGGCGCAGCAATCGTCGTCGGCCTTGTAGTAGTCGGCGATCAGGCGGACCTTGTTGCCGCCGTCGTTATAGTCGACGATGCCGCGCAGGCCGTAGCGCTCGTAGCCGTTGACGGTGTTGTTCCGGCCGCCGTTGATATTGGTGATGTTGCCGTCGAAGCTGCCGTAGAAGCCGGTCAGGCGGGCGCTGAGGTTTTCGGCGATCGGGCCGCTGACCGCGGCGCGAAGGCGGTATTCCTGACCTTCGAACCAGTCGGCGTTGAATTCGGCCTCGAGCGTGTCGGTGCCGCCCTTGGAGACGACGTTGACGAGGCCGGCGCTGGCGTTGCGGCCGAACAGCGTGCCCTGCGGCCCGCGCAGCACTTCAAGCCGCTGGAGGTCGACGAGGTCCATGAAGGCCTGACCCGAACGCGAGAGCACCACGCCGTCGACAACGGTGGACACAGAGGGCTCCGCCGCGACCGAGAAGCTGATCGTGCCCACGCCGCGCATCACGATCGCGCTGTTGGCGCTGGTGGTGCCCTTGCGGAAGGTCACCGAGGGCACGACGGTCGAGATGTTCTCGAGGCTGATGACGCCCGCCTGCTGCAGCCGGTCGCCCGACACAGCGGCGATCGCGATCGGCACGTCCTGAACGTTTTCCTCGACTTTCTGGGCGGTGACGATGATTTCCTCGACCTGCGCGAGCGCCGGAGCGGCGGAAGCGAAAGCGAGCGAACTGGCCGACAGGGCCAGCGCCTTGAGCGCAAAACGGGTGGTGGCGGACATTGTGTTCTCCCCTCTGGACATGATCGATTCTTTCGGGCGGGTGGTTGCCGATATCCGCCCGTGCGGTCGATCTTTGGCCAGTCGGGTTGCGCTTTCCGCTGCATTCTGTCAAGCGGTGTCAGAGTGGGCCAAGGGACGGGCCGGGACGAGGATGCAGGTCAGGGATGGTGCGGCTGGAGCCGGATGAGGGGGGCGTGACGTTGTGGCTGGCAGGCCACGCGGTGCTCTCTCATGCGCCCGAATGCCCTGCAATTTCCGTGGCTTCGGGTGCGCCGCAGGTCACCATGGTGCGCGGCAATTTCCGGCTTACGGACGATGCTGTGGCAGCGAAGCCACTGTGCCGGGCAGAAGTGGATGCGGGCGGCACGGTGGTGCTCTCGAGCGCCGATGACAGCGCCAGACTCGGCCTCACGCTTGCGCCGGATGCATCGCGGCTGACGCTGAGAGCGCTTTCGGGCCATGACCGCATCACGCTCGACCTCGCGCTTGCTCCAGACGATGTGCTGTGGGGCGGGGGCGAGCAGATGAGCCACCTTGTGCTCAATGGCCGCAACTTCCCGCTCTGGACCAGCGAGCCGGGCGTGGGCCGCGAACCCGGCACGCCGCTCACCGATCAGGCCAGCGCCGACGGAAGCTTTGCTGGCGGCGACTACTGGACGACCAACTATCCCGAACCCACCGTGCTGTGCTCGGGCGGCTGGGCGCTGTGCCTCGCCAACAGCGAATATGCCGAGTTCGACGCGCGCGAGGATGGCCGCTTGCGCATCCATGTCTGGTCGGGCGAGGTCGTCATCGACCTGTTCGAGGGCGCCCCCGCCAGCCTCACCCGCCAGCTGGGCGAACGCTTCGGCCCGCGCCAGCCGCTCCCTGACTGGGCCATCGGCGGCGCGGTGGTCGGCCTCAAGCAGGGTGTCTCCTCGTTCGAGCGGCTCGAAAGGCTGATCGACGCCGGCGCGGCCATCTCCGGCCTGTGGTGCGAGGACTGGGTCGGCATCCGCGAGACCAGCTTCGGCCGCCGCCTGTTCTGGGACTGGCAGTGGAACGCCGAGCGCTACCCCGATCTGCCCGCGCGCATCGCCGCACTGAAGGACCGCGGCATCCGCTTCCTCGGCTACGTGAACCCCTATCTCGCGGTCGACGGCCCGCTGTTCCCCGAGGCCGCCGCCAAGGGCTACTTTGCCCGCGAGTTGGACAGCGATGCCCCCTACCTCGTCGACTTTGGCGAGTTCCACGCGGGCGTCGTGGACTTCACCAACCCCGAGGCTGCCGACTGGTTCGCCGAGGAGGTGATCGGCAAGCGGATGCTCGATTTCGGGCTCGACGGGTGGATGGCCGACTTCGGTGAATACCTCCCCACCGACCTGCGCCTCCACGATGGCGACCCCATGCAGGAGCACAACCGCTGGCCGGTGCGCTGGGCCGGGGTCAACGCCCGCGCGGTCGCCTCGCGGGGGCGGACGGGCGACGTCTTGTGGTTCATGCGCGCCGGGCACACCGGGGTGCAGGCCCATTGCCCCCTGCTGTGGGCGGGCGACCAGTCGGTGGACTTCTCGCGCCATGACGGCATCGGCACGGTCATCACCGCCGCACTCTCCTCCGGCCTCGTCGGCAACGCCTTCAGCCACTCGGACGTCGGCGGCTACACCAGCCTGTTCGGCAATGTCCGGACCGAGGAGCTGATCCTCAGGTGGTACGAACTGGGCGCGTTCTCGCCGGTCTTCCGCACCCACGAGGGCAACCGTCCGGACGACAACCTCCAGATCGACAGCACCCCCGCGCTGATCGAGGGCTTCGTGCGCTGGAGCCGGGTACACGCGGTGCTTGCACCCTATGTCCGCCACCTCGTCGAAGAGGCGCAGACGACGGGCCTCCCCGCCCAGCGCGCGCTGTTCCTGCACCATCCCGGCGACCGCGAGACCTTCACGATCCAGGACCAGTTCCTCTATGGCGAGGACCTGATGGTAGCGCCGGTGATCGAAGCGGGAGCGGCGGAGCGCCGCGTCTATCTGCCGCAGGGCGACTGGCGGCACATCTGGAGCGGCCAGCACTATGCCCCCGGCTGGCACGAGGTGCCTGCACCCATCGGCGCGCCGCCGGTCTTCTACCGCTCCGGCAGCACCTTCGCGCCCCTGTTCGGGAGCCTCGCCGCATGAGCCGCGCCAATATCCGCGACGTCGCCGCCCGCGCGGGCGTGGCGGTCAAGACCGTCAGCCGGGTGATGAACGGCCACCCTTACGTGAGCGCCGAGTTGCGCGCCCGGGTCGAGCAGGCGATGGCGGAACTGGACTACCGCCCCTCGGTCGCCGCCCGCATCCTCTCGGGCGCGAAGTCGGGGCAGGTGGCGCTGATCTACGACAATCACAGCCCCTACTACATGTTCCAGATCCAGAAGGGCTGCTGGGACGTGTGCCACGAGAGCGGCATCCGCCTCCTCGCCCAGCCGGTCGACGTCGCCGATCCGCGCGTCGGCGAGCAGGTGCGCGGGCTGGTCAGCGAGACCCATGTGGACGGCATCATCCTCTCCTCCCCCGTCACCGATTGCGACCCTGTGCTGCGCGCGCTTGAGACGATGGACGTGCCCTTCGTGCGCATCTCGCCGGGGACAAATCACGCGCTCACCTCCTCGGTGTTCATGGACGACGCGCAGGCCGCCGACGACATGACCACCCACCTCATCAACGCCGGCCACCGCCGGATCGGGTTCATCAAGGGCCACACCAACCACATGGCCTCCGACGACCGCCTGTTCGGATATCGCCGGGCGCTGGACCGGGTCGGCATCCCGTTCGAGCCCAGCCTCGTGGTCGACGGCGAGTTCGACTTCGACAGCGGGGTGCGCGGCGCAAATGCGCTGCTCGACCAGCCCGCCCGGCCGACCGCGATCTTCGCCTCGAACGACGACATGGCCGCGGGCGTGCTCGCGGTGGCGCATGACCGCGGGATCGCCGTCCCGGCCGAGCTCTCGGTCGCCGGCTTCGACGACACCACGCTGGCGCGCACCGTCTGGCCGCCGCTCACCACTATCCGCCAGCCGATGGCCGACCTCGCCCGCACGGCGACCCAGATCCTGATCGCAGGCGGGGACATCACCCACAAGCGCCTGCCCCACGAACTCGTCGAGCGCGCCTCGGTCGCGCCGCCTAAGAGGAACTGACCATGAGTGAACTGCCCCTGCCGCCCGCAACGCGCCGCCTCGGCACGAGCGACATCGAGGTCTCGCCCATCGCCTGGGGCATGTGGCGCCTGGCCGAGGATGGCCGCACCGCTGCCGATGCGGCGAGACTGGTCCACGCGGCGCTCGATGCGGGGATCACCTTCCTCGACACCGCCGACATCTACGGCTTCGACGGCACCGGAGGCTTCGGCGATGCCGAGGCGCTGCTGGGCGAGGTGCTTGCCGCTGACCCCGGTTTGCGCGACAAAATGGTGCTGGCGACCAAGGGTGGCATCCTCCCGCCGCTGCCTTACGACCAGAGCCCGGCCTACCTCACCAAGGCGATCGACGACTCGCTGCGCCGGCTCAAGGTGGACTCGGTCGACCTGTGGCAGATCCACCGGCCTGACATCCTCGCGCACCCGCAGGAGGTCGCCCGCGTGCTCGACGACGCCGTGGCCTCCGGCAAGATCAGGACGCTGGGCGTCTCCAACTTCACGCAAGCCCAGATCGCCGCGCTCCAGCATTTCCTCGGCAACAAGCTGGTTTCAACCCAGCCCGAGATCAGCCCGCTCAGGATCACCTGCTTCGAGAACGGCGAGCTCGATCAGGCGATGATGCTGGGCCTCACGCCGCTTGCATGGTCGCCCCTGGGTGGCGGGCGTCTGGCCGCGCCCGAGACCGCGCGGGACAAGGCCGTCGCGGCGGCGCTCGATGCCGTCGCCGAGGCGCAGGGCGTCTCCCGCACCGTTGCGGCCTATAGCTGGCTGATGGCGCATCCGGCCGGGATCATCCCGATCATCGGCTCGCAGACGCCTGCGCGGATCGCCGAGGGGGCCGAGGCCCTCAAGGTCCGCTGGACCCGGACGGATTGGTACGCGGTGCTGGTCGCCGCGCGTGGAGAGAGGCTTCCCTAAATGACTGAACAGCAATGTGAAATCGCGTGGTTCTCCGCGCTGTGCGACGACGATTACGAGTTCCTCGGCGTGCCCGATCCCTATCTCCAATCGAGCTGGGAGCATTGCCGCAACCTCGTGCTGCGGGCCGAGGAGGGCGGGTTCGACAACATCCTGCTGCCCTCGGGCTACCAGCTCGGCGTCGACACCACGATCTTCGCCGCCGCGGTGGCGACGCAGGTGAAGCGAATCAAGCTCCTGTGGGCGACCCGCATGGGCGAGGACTGGCCGCCGCAGCTCGCGCGCCGGATCGCGACCTTGGACCGCATCCTCGGTCCGAATGCGGCGGGCGCTGGCGGGCGCTTGAACGTCAACATCATCTCTTCCGACATGCCGGGCGAGAAGATCGAAAGCGGCCCGCGCTACAGGCGCGGCACCGAAATCATGAAGATCGTACGCACGCTGCTCAACGGCGAGCACCTCGATTTCGACGGCGAGTTCTACAAGCTGAAGCTCGATCCGCCGCGCATCACGACGCTCTCGGGCAGGTGCCCGCCGTTCTACTTCGGCGGCCTCAGCCACGAGGCGCGCGAGTGTGCGGCCGAGGCGGCGGACGTCTACCTGATGTGGCCCGACACGCTTGCCAAGGTCCGCGAGAACATCGCCGACCTCAGGGAACGTGCGGCGAAGTATGGCCGCACCCTCAAGTTCGGCTACCGCGTCCACGTAATCGTGCGCGAGACCGAGGACGAGGCGCGGGCCTATGCCGACCGCCTGCTCTCCAAGCTCGACGACGAGGCAGGCCGCGCGATCCGCGAGAAGAGCCTCGATGCCAAGAACTACGGCGTGCAGCGCCAGCAGGAGTTGCGCGGCGCGGCTGACGGCGACGGCTTCGTCGAGGAGAACCTGTGGACCGGCATCGGCCGCGCACGCTCGGGCTGCGGTGCGGCGATCGTCGGCACGCCCGACCAGGTGCTCGCCAAGCTGCGCGCCTATCAGGCCGAGGGGATCGAGGCCTTCATCCTCTCGGGCTACCCGCACATGCAGGAAGCCGATCTCTTCGCGCGCCATGTGCTGCCGCACATCCAGCACGGCCCGCTCGAGATGTGAGGGACGGGGGGCGAAGTTTACAAAGTTGACACTGTAAACTTCGCATTCCTACAGGAATTATCTTGTAAATTCATCTGGATGCCGCGCAAAACCGAAGTTGACACATGGCATTGCGTTTTCACCCGCTCAGGGGCGGTTGAGGGTTGGTGGGCGGACGATGCGAAAGAGCAGTCCGTCCCTATAGCGCGCCCGCCGGCTGTAGGAAAATCCGCGCGCTGCCTGCCCGATTCGCTGGCCGCGCGCGGCCCTCGCCGCGCCCCTTGCCGCTACGGCGGCGCGCCCTCTCGCAATTGTCTCTTTTCCGCGTCCGCGCGCCGTGACAAAGCGTATCTCAACGCGGCAAAACGCAAGTCGGAGAGAGACCCCATGAACCTCGAATTCACCCCCGAAGAGCAGGCCTTCCGCGACGAGGTCCGCGCCTTCATCGCCGAGAACTATCCCAAGCACCTCGCCGATTTCGGCATGCGCGAGGACATGGCGCGCGAGGACTTCGTCGCGTGGCACAAGATCCTCGGGGCAAAGGGCTGGTCGGTTCCTGCATGGCCCGTGGAATATGGCGGCACCGGCTGGACCCCGACCCAGCGCTACATCTGGTCGGAAGAGAACGCCCGCGTGAACGCGCTGATGCCGCTGCCCTTCGGCGTCTCGATGGTCGGCCCGGTGATCTACACCTTCGGTTCGGAAGAGCAGAAGGCCAGGCACCTCCCCGGCATCCGCAGCGGCGAAGTGTGGTGGTGCCAGGGCTATTCGGAACCCGGCGCAGGCTCGGACCTCGCCAGCCTCAAGACCACCGCGGTGCGCGACGGCGATCACTACGTCATCAACGGCCAGAAAACCTGGACGACGCTTGCCCAGCACGCCGACTGGGGCTTCTTCCTGTGCCGCACCGATCCGACCGCCAAGCAGCAGGAAGGCATCAGCTTCATCCTCGTCGACATGAAGACGCCGGGGGTTGAGGTGAAGCCGATCAAGCTTCTGGACGGCGGTTACGAGGTCAACGAGACTTGGCTGACCGACGTGCGCGTGCCGGTCGAGAACCTCGTCGGGGTCGAGAACAAGGGCTGGACTTACGCCAAGTTCCTGCTCGCCCACGAACGTTCGGGGATCGCGGGCGTCGCGCGGAGCAAGCGCGGCGTCGAGAAGCTGCGCGAGATCGCGACCCACGAGACGCTCGACGGCCAGCCGCTGATCAAGGATTTCGACTTCGCCAAGAAGGTGAGCCAGCTCGAGATCGATCTGGCCGCGCTCGAGATCACCGAACTGCGCACGCTCGCGGGCGAGCAGGCGGGCAAGGGGCCGGGGCCGGAAAGCTCGATCCTCAAGATCAAGGGCACCGAAATCCAGCAGCGCCTGACCGAGCTGACGCTGGAGGCGGTCGGCACCTACTCCGCGCCCTACATGGGCGGGGTGTCGAACGACAATGGCTCGAACGAGCATCCGGTCGGCCCCGACTATGCCCAGCATGCCGCGGCGACCTATTTCAACATGCGCAAGACCAGCATCTATGGCGGATCGAACGAGATCCAGCGCAACATCATCACCAAGATGATCCTCGGCCTGTAAGATCCGAGCGACGGGAGAGAATTCGTGGATTTCAACTTCACCGAAGAACAGGGCATGGTGCGCGACGGCCTCTCGCGGCTGGTGCGCGAACAATACGGCTTCGAGGAGCGCCGCAAGGCGATTGCCTCGCAGGCCGGCTGGCGGCCCGAGGTGTGGGCGCAGCTGGCCGAGCTCGGCATCCTCGGGATGCCGTTCAGCGAGGCGGACGGCGGCTTCGGCGGCGGCGCGGTCGATGCGATGGTCATCATGGAGGAATTCGGCAAGGGTCTGGTGATCGAGCCCTTCCTACCCACCGTGGTCTGCGCAGGGGGCTTCCTCAAGCACGGCGGCACCGCAGCGCAGAAGGAAGAGCATATCGGCGCGATCGTGTCCGGGGCGGCGGTCTTCGCCTTTGCCTATGCCGAGCCCAAGGGCCGCTATGACTATGCCGACCTCGAAACCACCGCGAAGAAGGACGGTGCGGGCTATGTCCTCAACGGCCACAAGGCGGTCGTGATCGGCGCGCCCTGGGCGAGCCACCTTATCGTCACCGCGCGCACCGGCGGCGAACGCCGCGACCGTTCGGGCGTTTCGGTCTTCGTGCTGGCCAAGGACACCCCCGGCGTCACCACCCGCGACTATGTGACGGTCGACGGCCGCCGCGCCTCGGAAGTCTATTTCGAGAACGTCGCGCTGGGTGCCGATGCGCTGATCGGGGCCGAGGGCGAAGGCCTCGCGCTGATCGAGCTCGTCACCGACGAAGCCATCGCCGCGCTCTGCGCCGAGGCCTGCGGGGCGATGAAGGTCGCCCACGCGATGACGGTCGAATACTCGCGCCAGCGCAAGCAGTTCGGCGTGCCGATCGGCAGCTTCCAGGTGCTCCAGCACCGCATGGTCGACATGTACACCGCCTACGAACAGGCCGTTTCGCTGACCTATCTTGCGACGCTCCGCCTCGGCTCGGACGAGCGGACCCGCAAGCTGGCGGTCTCGGCCGCCAAGGTCGGCGTCGGCCAGTCGGCGCGGCTGATCGGGCAGGAAGCGGTGCAGATCCACGGCGGCAACGGCGTCACCGACGAATATGCCATCGGCCACTACTTCAAGCGCCTTACGATCTTCGACAGCGAGTTCGGCAATGTCGACCACCACCTGAAGCGCCACGTCGCGCTCTCCTGAGCCGCGCCGAGGATGCTGAAGCAGGCCCCGCCTTCGCTGCCGCGAAGGCGGGGCTTCTTCGTTGCGGCCCGTCTTTCGCGAAAGACGCGGGAGGATTTTTCAGGCGCTTGTAACCCTCGGACCATCGCCCGCGAACAGCCCGTGACACCACGGGCGCGGGCCAATCAAAGGGGGCGCGGCATGATCACTGACGGCGCACAGGCATGAGAGCCGACGAGCCCACCTTGGCGCGGCTGATGCGCCTGTCGCAGCAAGGCGACAAGCAGGCCTATGCCACCCTGCTCGAGGCCTGCCAGCGCTGGCTGCGCGCCTATTACGCCCGCCGCGTCGCGCCCTCCAGCCTCGACGATCTGGTGCAGGAGACGCTGATCGCGCTCCACACCAAGCGCGCTTCGTGGGACGCCTCGCGGCCCTTCCTCCCCTGGCTCGCGGCGATTGCGCGCTATCGCTGGGTCGATCACCTGCGCCGCCTCTACCGCGCCGACGAGCACGAACTCCACGAGGAGCTGATCGGCACCGACGAGGAGCCCGGCATCGCCGCGCGCATCAGCCTCGACCGGCTGCTCGGCCTGCTCCCCCCGGCGCAGGAACGCGCCATCGCGCTGGTCAAGATCGAGGGGCTGAGCATCGCCGAGGCATCCGCCGCCACCGGACAGAGCGAGAGCCTCGTCAAGGTCAACATCCACCGCGGGCTCAAGAAGCTCGCGGCCATCATCGAGAAAGAATGACAATGCCGCACACCTCCGATGCCCTGATCGCCGAGCTGGTGGACGATCTTGCGCCGGTAAAGCCGCTGCGCTTCGGCGAGGGGATCGCGCTCACGCTGGCGGCGGCGGGGGTGACGGCGGTGGCGGTGGTCGCCGCCTTCGGCCTGCGGGCGGAGTGGCTGGCGGGGCACCTCGATCCGATGCAGCTGGTCTCCACGGGCCTGTTCCTCGGCCTCGCGCTGGCGGCGAGCGTGACGGTGGTGGTGATGAGCCGGCCTCACGTGGGCAGCGATCACTCCGGCTGGCGCTGGGCGGCGGCGATGGCGGGGCTGCTGCCGCTCGCGGGCGTGATTGTCGCCGCGGTGCGCGGGAGCCAGACGCTCTCGTCCGAGGTGATGCGCCACGGGGCCGAATGCCTTGCGGGCGGCAGCATCGCTTCGCTGCTGGTGTTTGCGCTGCTGGTGCTGTGGCTGCGCCGCGGCGCGCCGACCTCGCCCGAACGCGCGGGGCTGGTCGCAGGGGTGGCGGCGGGTGCCTTCGGGATCTTCGCCGCGTCGCTCCATTGCCCGGACAACGACATCGTCCACATCGGGCTGTGGCACAGCGCGGCGGTGGTGGCGATGGGGCTGGTCGGCCGGGTGGTGGTTCCCCGGCTTATCCGCTGGTAACGCGCCCGCCGCGCAGGGCGGGCGCAGCCCGGCGGGGCCATTGCGCGCGCCAGAAGGTCACCACCGCGAGGCTCCCGAGCAGGGCAAGGCCGAGGCCTGCGAACGTCATCACGATCCTGAGCGGCAGCGCCATCGCGCTTTCCGCCATCCGCGCCGAGTGCAGCGGGTAGAGAGCGTTGCTCGTCCGCACGGCGCGCGGCGCGGCGGTGGCGTCGCGCGCCATCAGCACGGTGCCGTCGGCGGCGAGGGTGAGGGTGGTGCGGCCATTGGGGTGCCATTCGGCGGGGCGGCGCATGCGGATCGTCACGGCCTCGCCCGGGGCCTTGGGCCAGATGATCATGCGCGCCTCGGCGTCCGGGAAACGCGCGCGGGCGGCGGCGAGGATCGCGGGCCAATCGGCCGCGGCGACGGTGGCGGGCGCGGGCGGCTTGGCCTGCCATGCGGCGACCTCGCTCGCGGAGGACAGGGGCGCCAGCACCGCCTGCCCGAGCGGCTTCAGCACCATCAGCGCGCCGGTGATGGCGGCGAGCAGGATCGGCAGCGCCAGCACTGCGCCGATGTCGCGGTGGTGCATGATCACCGCGGGCCGGGTGAAGCGCGCGGGCCAAGCGCGCAGGCGGAAGGTGCGCCGCGTCGGCCACCACAGGATGAGGCCGGTCACGCAGAAGAGGATTGCGGCAAGCCCCAGCCAGCCCGCAATCACCTCGCCGGTCTCGCCCAGCAGCAGGTGATGGTGGAGATCGAAGAGGAAGGTCTCGGGCCGCTCCCACACGCTCTGCCAGCGCGCGAGCAGCGAGCCGTCATGCGCGAGATAGGCACCCGCACCCTCGCCGAGCCCCGCCTGCGCCACGCCGAATTCGGCCGAGGGGAGGGTGACATAACCCGCCCCCAGCGCTTCGGCCTTGGCGATGATCGCCAGCGTCTCTCCTTCCGAGGGTGCGCGCCCCGCGAGCGGGACGCCCACCCACCACGGTTTCCACAGCAGCGCCGCTCCGGTCAGCCCGAGCACCGCCAGCCCGAGGCCGACCAGCCCGCCCAGCCAGCGGTGCAGCAGAACCAGCGCCGCCCGCATCAGAAATTCGCCAGCCAGCCCAGCGTCACGCTCCGCCCGCGTCCGGCGAAGAAGCGGAGGTTGTCGGTGGGGCGCTGGGTGTCGGAATTGTAGTCGATATACTGCTTGTCGAGCAGGTTCTGCGCGGCCAGCGTGAAGCTGCCGAAGGTGGTCGCGACGCTCACCGAGCCGTCGAGCAGGGTGTAGCCCGCGAAGTCGTTCCTCGGATCGCCGCCCTCGAACTTGCGCGAGAAGTGCTTGCGCGATTGCAGCCGCAGGCTGACGGGCCCTGTGGTGTAATCGGCCGACAGGTTCAGGCGGTCCGGGCCGATATTGGCGCCGTCCAAGTCGGCATTGACGATCCCGTCGCCATTGGTGTCGACGCGGCCATTGAGGTGCGCATAGCCGAAACCGAGGCGCAGGCCGGGGATCGGGGTCTGGGTGGTGAGGTTCAGCTCCAGCCCCTCGATCTCGATCCGCTGGCGCTGCACCTCGAACACGTCGCCGACCAGCACGAGCAGCTGGCCCTTGTCGCTGTCCGACCAGAAATATGTCGCGCTGGCTTCAACGGGGCCGCGGTTGACCTCGACCCCGACCTCGCGGTTGTCGGCGACGATCGGCGCGATGTCGAGAAAGCGGTCGAGATCGACATTGGGGGTGCGGATCGCACGGGTGATGCGGCCCACGTCGGGGACGGTGTAGCCCTGCGCATAGCTGGCATAGGCGCGGATGCCGGGGGTGGGCTCGATCACGATCCCGCCATTGGGGAGCACGCGGTCGAAGCTGGGCGAGCCGCCGCCGACCTGCTGCGGGCCGTAGAACCACAGCGTCTGGTAGTCGTCGATGGTGATCTCGACATTCTCCCAGCGCACACCGCCCGCGAGCCGGACCTTGCCGTCCCACAGCGCGAGGTTGCCTTGCGCGAAGGGGGCGATGCTCCGGTAGTCGGTCGGCGGCACCCAGGCGCGGCCGGTCTGCGCCAGCACCTGCACGGTGTGGTCGTTGAGGAGGTCGACGCCGATCACCGTGTTGAGCGGGCCGAAGCCGCGTTCCCAGCTGGCGTTGACGCCCCACTTGCGGCTGATGTTCTGCGACTGGTCGAACAGCGTGCCCTGCGGAGCGATGGCCGGGTCCTGGAAGTCGGCGAAGGTGCCGCCGCCATAGATGTCCGCGGTGCGGTTCCAGAAGCCGCGGATGCGCAGCGCGCCGCCTCCAAGATCGTCGGCGGTGAGCGTGAGCGCGAGGCTCTCGGCGAGGTTTTCGGGGGCCTCGCCCGGCACCACGCCCGCGATGGCGGTGGAGGGCAGGCCGGTCGCGCGGTTGCCGTTCACCGCGATCAGGTCGCCGTCACCCTGGAGATGGAAGCGCTGGCCCATCGCCTCGATCCGCACGGTATCGCCAAGGTTGACGCCGGCCTTGGCGAAGAAGGAGAGGCTGTCCGAATCCATCAGGTCGCCCTGCGTGCCATCGGGCGCGATGCGGCGCTGCTCGCCGTCGCGGAACACGCCACGGCGCTCGTAGGCCGCGCCCACGACGACATCAAAGGCGCCGCTGCGATTGGCGATCAGCGCGCCGACCTTGCCGCCGAAGCCGTCGCTCCGGAAGCCGCTCTCGGCGGTGCCTTGCAGGATGGTGCGCGCGCTCCAGCCGTCCTCGGCCGGGGCTGAGACGGTGACCTGGTTGATCACCCCGCCGGTGCCGCCAATGCCCTGCAAGGCGTTGGAGCCGAGGATCAGCTCGACGCGGTCGATGAAGAAGGGGTCGATCGTGAAGCCGTCGCGCGATCCGTCACGCAAGGGCGCGGTCTGCGGAATGCCGTCGATCGCGAAGAGCGGCGAGCGGCCGCGCAGGGTCTCGCCCTGACCGGTGAGTTTCTGGCGCGCCGGGCTGAAGGAAGGGGTGAGCGCCGCGACCGCGTCGACCACCGAGCCCGAGATCTGGAGCTGGCGCTCGAGCGTTGCGCGGTCGATCACCTCGGCGGTGAGGGGCAGCGCGGTGATCGGCAGGCTGGTGCGCGCGGCGGTGACGATGATCGGTGCGTTTTCGCTGTCCTCCTCCGGGGCGGCGGCGCTGTCCTGCGCCTGCGCAGCGGCGGCGATGGGGAGGAGGGCGGCGGAGAGGAGGAGGGAGAATCGCATTGGTGAACCGTTCCTGATAATCATTCGCAGGAATGCCTTTAAGAACGATTCTCAATAACGCAAGACGGTTTCTGCAAGAACTGCGAGATAGGGGAGATTTCGAAAGCCCCGCCGCGCTGGCCCGCGCTAGGCTCACCCCGCCGTGCCGACGACGAGAGGGATCCGCCATGACACGCCCCGCCTATTTCGATGCCTTCCCCGGCCTCGCGCTCGAGCGCGACGAGGACGGCGTGCTGACCGCCACCTTCCATAGCGAGGGCGGCCCGCTGACCTTCACCGCCCGCGACCACACCGACTACACCGAGGCCTTCTACCGGATCGCGCAGGACCGCGGGAACAGCATCGTCATCCTCACCGGGGCCGGCGGGCAGTTCATCGCGGGGATCGACTTCCCCAGCTTCGGCAACGTCGCCGATCCCGACGTCTGGTCGCAGGTGCATGACGAGGGGGTGCAGATCCTCGAGAACCTCGCCAACATCCGCGTGCCGGTGATCGCCGCCATCGAGGGCGCGGCGCATGTGCACAGCGAATATGCGCTGATGGCCAATGTGATCGTCGCGGGCGAGAGCGCGACCTTCCATGATCTGCCGCACTTCGCGGGCGGAATCGTGCCGGGCGACGGCATCCTCACCACCTGGAGTTATCGCGCCGGACCGGGGCGGGCCGAGGCGTGGCTGCTCGATCCGCAGCCGATCAGCGCCGCGACCGCGCGCGACTGGGGCGTGGTCGCCGAGGTGGTGCCCGATGGCACGGCGCTGGCCCGCGCGCGGGAGCTCGCCGCGCTTTATCTCGCCAAGCCCGCGGTCACCCGGCGCAACACCCGCATCCACTTCATCCAGCCGCTGAAGGAGCGGCTGGTGCGCGAGGTAGGCTACGGCCTTGCGCTCGAAGGGGCCTCGGCCGCCGCTTTGGTAAAGAGCATGAGCGGCTAGGCCGTCTCGCGCACCACCAGTTCGGGGGGCAGGACGAGGCTCTCGGTCGTCTCGCCGCCCAGCCGCCGCAGCAAGAGGTCGACCAGGCCGCGCGCGCCTGCGGCGATGTCCTGGCGCACGGTGGTGAGCGGGGGGATGGTCTGGCGCGCGATCGGCAGGTCGTCGAAGCCGATCAGCTTGACGTCGTCCGGCACGGCGAGGCCCAGCGCGCGCAGCTGCGTCAGACACAGCGCGGCGAGCGTGTCGGTGGCGGCGAAGATGCCTTCTATGGCGCGGCCGTGACGGGCGAGATGCGCGGCGATCTCCTCACTCGCGCGGTCGGGGGAGAGGTGGGTGGCGAGCGGCAGCACCGGCGGCAGACCCATCCGCGCGGCGACATCCTGTGCGCCAGCGAAGCGCGCCGCGAATTCCATCGGGCCGGTGTCGCCGACGAAAGCCAGCCGCCGCGCCCCGCCCGCGATCAGCCGCTCGGCGGCGAGCCGCCCGCCGAGGCGGTTATCGGTCCCGACCACGCAGTGCCGCTGGCCCTCGGTGTGGTTGCCCCACACTACCATCGAGCGGTAGCCGTCGGCCACTTCCTCGATCCGCTCGAACTGGTCGGACTGGCCGATCACGATCACCCCGTCGATCATGCCGGAGCCGATGAAGCGGTCGAGCCAGTCGGGATCGCTCTCCGGCACCACGCGGCGCAGCATCAGGTCGTAACCGTGGGTGGTGAGCTCGTCGGCGAGGAAGCCCAGCAGGGTCATGAAGAAGCTGTCGGAGATCTGCTGGCGGGTGTCGTGGCCCAGCGGGATGACGACGCCGATCACCCCGGTCTTCTGGCGCCTGAGGCCGCTCGCCATCTGGTTGGGGCGGAAGCCGTGCTCGCGCGCCAGCGCTTCGATCTTCTCGCGGGTCTGGGTGTTGACGAGGCTCTTGCCCGCCAGCGCGCGGCTGACCGTGCCGGGCGAGACTCCGGCGAGCCGCGCCAGATCGGTGATGGTGCGCACTTGCGAGCGCGCCGTCTTGTCCTCGGGGCCGGGCATGTTCCTCCTCAGCCGGCGGCGAGCCCCTGTTCGCGGGGGCGGCGATGGCCGGCGTCCACCAGCAGCGTAGCGATGGCGCCCGCCAGCATCAAGACGCCGCCCAGCATCAGCACATTGCGCGGATCGCTCCCCAGCAGGGGCGCGTAGATCAGCGGCATGGTGAGGGTCTGGATCAGCATCGGGATGACGATGAAAAGGTTGAAGATGCCCATGTAGATGCCGTTCCGCTCCGGCGGGATGCAGTCGGCGAGCATCACGTAGGTGTTGCCCATCATCCCCGCCCAGCCGATGCCGATGCCTAGCATTAGCACGAACAGCGCGGTCGGGGTCGTCACCCCCGGGATCAGCAGCATTGCCGCGCCCGAGGCGGCGAGACAGGCGGCATGGGTCGGCCGCGCGCCGAAGCGCTTGACGATCGGGATCAGGGCGAGGGCGCCGAGGAAGGCGATGAAGTTGTAGAGCGCGCCCGCCTGCTGCGTGGTCAGCGTCGCCTCGCGGAAGGCGCTGCTCGCCGGGTCGCTGGTGCCATAGAGCGAGCGGCCCACGGCGAAGGTGATGAATTGCCAATAGGCGAACATCGCATACCACTGGCACAGCATCGCGCCCGCGAGCTGGCGCATCGGGCGCGGCATCTCGCGGACCGCATCGCGGATTTCGATGAGCGTGCCGCGCGCGGTGAGCGGGTTGGCGGCCAGCTGCGCCGCCTCGGCCTCGTCCAGCGGCAACTCGCGCACCCGCAGCACCGACCACAGAATGGTCGAGATCGAGAGGATCGCGCCGATCACGAAGGCGATGCGCACGATCACCGGAATGCCGTTCGCATCGAGCACGTCCTTCGCCACGAAATATGTCAGCAGCGAGGGCGCGAGGTAGGACAGGGTTTGCGCCAAGCCGGTAAAGGCGCTCTGGGTGAGGAAGCCGACCGATCGCTGCTCGGGCGCGAGGCGGTCAGCCACATAGGCGCGGTAGGGCTCCATCGTGATGTTGTTGCCGGCATCGAGGATCCACAAGAGGCTCGCCGCCATCCACAGCGCGCTGGAATAGGGCATGGCGAACAGCGCGAGCGAGCAGATCACCGCGCCCACCAAGAAATAGGGCGTGCGGCGGCCGAGTCGGGTGTTGGTCCGGTCGCTCATGGCGCCGACGATCGGCTGCACCAGCAGCCCCGTCATCGGCCCCGCCAGCCACAGGAGCGGCATCGACGCCTCGTCCGCGCCGAGGAATCCGTAGATCGGGCCCATGTTCGCCTGCTGCAGCCCGAAAGAGAACTGCAGGCCGAAGAAGCCGATGTTCATCTCGATGATTCTGAGCAGCGAAAGCCGCGGCTTTTCCGACATATGGAGCCTCATCCCAATCCTCTCGTCCGCACCTTATAAGCGATGCTGTGGCCGAGAGGTGACACGAATCCGAGTCATTTGCAAACGATTGCAAGATTCCTGTTGCAAACGTTTGCAATATGATTAGGCATCGCTTCGCCAGCGCCCGAAGATGCGCGAGCCCGAGAGGAGACCAATGATGAAATTGCGTTACGCGCTTTGCGCCGGTGCCGCCGTGTCGGCCCTCATGACCACCCCCGCCTTCGCCCAGGATTCGGTCGACGACACCGTCGAAGGCGAGGAAATCATCGTCACCGCGGTCGCGCGCGGCCAGAACCGCATCGAAAGCTCGGTCTCGGTCAGCGCCATCGGGGCCGACGAGATCACCAAGCTCAACGCGCCGTCCTCGGCCGACCTCATCCGCCAGATCCCGGGCATCCGCTCGGAAGCCTCGGGCGGTGAAGGCAACGCCAACATCGCGGTGCGCGGTATCCCGGTCTCGACCGGCGGTGCGCGCTACATCCAGCTGCAGGAAGACGGCCTGCCGATCCTCGAATTCGGCGACATCATCTTCGGCAACGCCGACAACTTCCTGCGCGCCGACCGCTCGGTCGCCCGCGTCGAAGCGGTGCGCGGCGGTTCGGCCTCGACCTTCGCCTCCAACGCCCCGGGCGCGGTGATCAACTTCATCTCGAAGACCGGCAAAGAGGAAGGCGGCGCGATTCAGGGCACGGTCGGCCTCGACTTCGAGACCTACCGCCTCGATTTCGACTACGGCGCGCCGCTCGGCGCGGATCTCTATTTCCACGTCGGCGGCTTCTACCGCACCGGCGAAGGCCCGCGCGACATCGGTTACAACGGCTATGACGGCGGCCAGATCAAGGCCAACATCACCAAGGAATTCGACGGCGGCTACATCCGCTTTTCCGCCAAGTATCTCGACGACCGCACGCCCACCATCCTGCCCCAGCCGGTGCGGGTGAGCGGTTCGAACGGCTCGCCCGACTATCAGGCGATCCCCGGCTTCGATCCGCGCACCGATTCGCTCTACAGCCCCTTCCTCGGCCAGGCGGTGACGCTCGACGGGAACAACAATCCCACCAGCTTCGACTTCCGTGACGGGCTTTCGGTCCAGTCCAAGGCCTTCGGCATCGAGGCCGAGATAGACGTGGGCGGCGGCTGGACGCTGACCAACCGCTTCCGCTTCGCCGACAATTCGGGCGGCTTCCTCTCGCCCTTCCCGGCCGGTGCCGACAGCGCGCAGAACGTGGCCAATGCGATCGGCGGCGCGGGCTCGACCATCCTGTTCGCGAGCGGGCCGAATGCGGGGCAGGTCGCCAACCCGGCGACCATCGGCGGCAACGGGCTGCTCACGAATGTGGTGGTGTTCAACACCCGCCTCAACAGCCTCGACAACATCACCAACGACTTCCGCGTGAACAAGGAATTCGATGTCGCTGGCGGCTCGCTCAACTTCACCAGCGGCTTCTACCTCTCGCGCCAGACGGTCGATACCGACTGGCTGTGGACCAGCCATGTCCAGACCGTGCAGGGTGACGGGCAGGCGGTGCTCGTCAACATCCGCAATGCGGGCGGGCAGGTCGTCACCCAGAACGGCGCGGTCGGCTTCGGCGCGACCTTCTTCGGCAATTGCTGCCGCCGGTCCTATGATGTCGACTACTCGACCTACGCGCCCTTTGCCTCGCTCTCGTTCGAGACCGGCCGCCTGACGCTCGACGCCTCGATCCGCTACGATTTCGGCGATGCGAGCGGGACGATCACCGGCTCGGACACCGGCTTCGGCAGCGGTGTCGGCAGCTTCGACTTCGACCGCAACGGCACGATCAGCACCGCCGAGAGCCAGACCTCGGTGCTGCCGCTCGGCAATGCGCGGCCGGTGAACTACAACTTCGACTACTTCAGCTACTCGCTGGGGGCGAACTACCTCGTCACCGACGATCTCGGGGTCTTCGCGCGCTACAGCCGCGGCGGGCGTCACACCGCCGACCGCTCGCTGTTCTCGCCGGCCGTCAGCACCACCGACGGCAGCCTGCCGGGGGGTGATGCGGGCGTGGTCGCGACGGTCAACCAGCTCGAAGTGGGCGCCAAGTATCAGTCGGGCGGGATCGGCTTCTACGCCACCGGCTTCTACGCCAAGACGGCTGAAACCAACGTCGAGCTCGCCCCGCTGGAGCTGTTCGACAGCACCTACGAGGCCTTCGGGATCGAGCTGGAAGGCTCCTACCGCACCGGGCCGTTCAGCCTGACGGCGGGCGCCACCTGGACCGATTCCGAGATCAAGGACGCGCTCGACGCCACCACCATCGGCAACACCCCGCGCCGCCAGGCCGATCTCGTCTACCAAGCCACCGCGCAGTACGAGACCGACATGTTCACGCTGGGTGCCAACGTGGTCGGCACGACCGACAGCTACACGCAGGATAGCAACCAGCTGAAGCTGCCCGCCTACACGCAGGTCAACGCCTTCGTCGCCTTCCGTCCGATCGACCGGATCGAGGTGGGTCTGAACGCGCAGAACCTGTTCAACGCCACCGGCTTCACCGAGGCGGAGGAAGGTTCGATCCCGGCCAACGGGATCGTGCGCGCCCGCTCGATCGCCGGACGCACGGTGCTTGCCTCGGTCCGGTTCGACTTCTGATAACCGGACCCGTGGCAAAGGGGCTGGCCGCCACTCTCCCCCGGCGGCCGGCCCTGCTTTTTCGATTGATGCGACATGACGGGATGTGAGCGCGGATGACCAGCCAGTGGACAGCCGAACAGGTGCGCGGGATCGCGGCTCCGCTCGGGGCCGCTGCGCTGATCCCGCCGGTGGGCGATGCGGGCCGCGGGGCGCTCGATCCGGCGCGGCTCTACTGGGACATGTGGCCGCTGCAGGATGCGAGCGGGCACCGCACGCGGCTCGCCGGGCGCGAGCTGTGGATGGCGCTGACCGCGCCTGATCGCGGGGATCCGGCGCTCAGGCACTTCGAGGCGAAGATCCACTGGCTCGAACGCTATGGCAATGACTGGCTCGACCACGGGCCGGTGCTTCCCGAGATGGACGTGCCCTATGAGCGCGAGTGGGCCGGCTCGGCGCTGCTCGACCAGGGCATCGTCACCCTGTTCTTCACCGCCGCCGGCACCGCCGCGCGGCCTGCGGGCTACCAGCAGGAGCTGTGGGCGGCCCACGCCAGCGTCGGCGCGGATGGCTGGCCGACCCGCTGGTCGACCCCCGCGCCGCTCGTCACCGGATACGGCCCGCACTACATGCCCGCCGATGCGCACGAGGGCGAGGCAGGCAAGATCAAGGCCTTCCGCGACCCGGCCTTCTTCCGCGACCCCGCGGACGGCACCGACTACCTCGCCTTCACCGCCAGCCTTGCAGGGTCCGAGAGCGCCTTCAACGGCGCTTTCGGCCTCGCCCGCAAGCGCGCCGACGGCAGCTGGGAACTGCTCCCTCCCGCGATCCATGCGGAAGGGGTCAACAACGAACTCGAGCGCGCCCATCTGGTATTCCACGCCGGTTGCTATTACGCCTTCTGGTCGACCCAGACCGCGACCTTCGCCGATGGTCTGGGCCACGCACCGGGAGGGCTTTACGGGATGATGGCTGACAGCATGGAAGGGCCGTGGCGGCCCCTCAACGGGACGGGCCTCGTGCTCGCCAACCCCGAGGATGCGCCGCAGCAGACCTATAGCTGGTATGTCGATGCGGACCTTACCGTGTGCAGCTTTGTCGATGTCCTTCCTGATGATCGCTTCGGCGGCGTCCCCGCCGCGCTGCTGCGCCTGACGCTCGACGGCGAGAATGCCGGTCTCGCGCTGGAGCATGCCGTCTGATGCTGGCTGCGATCGAGGCGGGGGGCACCAAGTTCGTCCTCGCAGTCGGCCCGTCGCCTGACACCATCACCACCCGCCACACCATCCCGACCCGCGATCCGGCGACGACGCTCGCCGAGGCGGCGGCGTGGTTTGCAAGCCAAGGCCCCGTGACCGCGCTGGGGATCGGCAGCTTCGGACCGGTGGAGCTCGATCCGGCGAGCCCGCAATGGGGCTTCGTCACCACCACCCCCAAGCCCGGCTGGGCAGGCACCGATGTCGCGCGCCACTTGGCTCGCGAGCTGGGCGACGTGCCGGTCGGTTTCGACACCGACGTCAACGCCGCCGCGCTCGCCGAGCACCGCGCGCGGGCCAAGAACGGGGGTGGGGAGGCTGGCGGGAGCCTCGCCTATCTCACCATCGGCACCGGCATCGGCGGCGGGCTGGTGCTGGACGGCAAGCCCGTCCACGGCATCGCCCACCCCGAGATCGGCCACATCTACCCGCGCCGCCACCCTAACGATTGCGACTTTGCCGGCGTCTGCCCGCACCACGGCGACTGCCTCGAGGGGCTCGCCGCAGGCCCGGCGGTGATGGCGCGCTGGGGCGTCTCGCTCTCCGAGCTCCCAGCCGACCACCCGGGCCAAGCGATCATCGCCGACTACATTGCGCAGGCCTGCCACGTGCTGTTCGCCAGCGTCGCGGTCGAGGAGGTCGTGATCGGCGGCGGGGTTGCACAGACCCCCGGGCTGGTCGACAAGGTCGCCGCGCGCGCCCGCGCGCTCGACGCAGGCTACCTCCCCGGCGGTGCCCGCCACCGCATCATCGCGCCGCGCCTCGGCACCAACAGCGGCATCACCGGCGCGATGCTGCTCGCCGAACGGGCCGCTGCCGAGGCTTGAACCGCCCGCTTTACCTCGCGATAAGGGAGCGAGGGAGAGACACCGATGTTCCGACTGCTTGCCGCGCTCGCCGCGCTGATCGGGTTCGCCATGCCGCTGGCGGCCGAGGATACCGGACGCCTCATCGAGTATCGCGACGTCGCCGCCGCGGGCCTGCCCGCCCAGCGCCTCTCGATCTGGCTGCCGCCCGGCTACGACGCCTCGGACGCGCGCTACCCGGTGCTCTACATGCATGACGGGCACAACCTGTTCGACGTGAAGAACAGCAACTTCAACAAGATCTGGGCCGCGGACACGGCGATGCTGGCGGCGGTCAAGAGCGGCAAGGTCGAGCCGCATATCATCATCGGTATCTGGGCGCCGGGCAATGACCGCTACCGCCAGTATCTCCCCCGCAGCGCCTATGACGCCGCGCCGCCCGCGCTGAAGGCGCAGATGGATGCGGCGGGCGGGGGCGAAATCATCTCGGACCGCTACCTCGCGTGGATCGCGGGGCCCTTGAAGAGCTGGGTCGACGCCTCCTTCCGCACCCGTCCGGGCCGCGACGATACCGCGATCGTCGGGTCGAGCATGGGCGGGCTTATGAGCTGCTACGCCTTCCTCGAGAGGCCCGAGGTGTTCGGGCGCGCGGGCTGCGTCTCCTCGCACTGGCCCGCAGTCGATCCGCGCGCGGTGGCGGGGGAGGACAGCGGGGTCAGGCAGATGTGGGACGCTTGGTTCGCCGCCCGCCTCGGCCAGCCCGACGGGCGGCGGGTGTGGCTGGACCACGGCACCGCGACGCTCGACCAGTTCTACGCGCCCTACCAGCAGGTCGTCGACGCGCGCTTCACCAGCGCAGGCTGGCAGAAGGGCCGCGACTGGGAGAGCAAGGTCTACGAAGGCGCCGAGCATGAGGAGAACGCCTGGGCGGCAAGGTTGCCCGAGGTGTTCGGGTGGTTGTTGGCGAAGCGGCCCTGAGTCGCAGCGCGCTGCGGCGCTGTTGGAGACACATGAGACACTGTCCAGGGCAGGAAAAGCCTGTCCCCTCCACCGCCGGTTCGGCACGGCTGGAGAGGGGATGAGGCAGGTCATCCGGGGAGCCTGTCAGCTTCCCGGCGTGTATGAAAGTTGTTTTGCGGGGGCGCCCTCACGTCCCTCCCCGTCCGGCACGGATGGGGAGGTGGCGCGCGCCGCAGGCGCGTGACGAAGGGGTGAAGCGGCGGAGGATAACCCCTCCGTCACCGCTGCGCGGTGCCACCTCCCCATTCCTGCGGAACGGGGAGGGACTGCCTACCGCAGCCCGAAAGCCTCTTTCGCCAGCCGCTCGACCACCGCCTTGTCGGGCGCGCCCTTGGGGGAGACCCAGCTGCCGCCCACGCACAGGACGGGATCGAAGGCGAGCCACTCGGGCGCGTTCTCGAGGCTGATCCCGCCGGTCGGGCAGAAGCGGCACTGCCCGAAGGGCGCTGCGAGCGCTTTCAGCGCGGGCAGGCCCCCCGCCGCCATCGCCGGGAAGAACTTGAACCGGTCGAGGCCCAAGTCCAGCCCGCGCATGATGTCGCCCGCATTGGCGATGCCGGGGAGGAAGGGCACCCCCGCCGCAATCGCCGCCTTCCCGAGGTTTTCGGTGAGGCCGGGGGAGACGATGAACTCGCTTCCCGCCTCCAGCGCCGCGTCCAGCTCGCGCGGGTTGGTGACGGTGCCCGCGCCGACGATCGCGCCCGGCACCTCTTTCATCGCCCGGATCGCGGGGAGGGCGGCAGGGGTGCGCAAGGTGACTTCGAGCACCCTGAGGCCGCCAGCGACCAGCGCCTCGGCGAGCGGCACGGCGTGGGCCTCGTCCTCGATCACGATCACCGGGATGACCGGCGCGGTGCGCATGATGGCGTCGATATTCATCACATTCCTCCGGTGGCGAGCATCGCGCTCGCGCCTTGTTCCGCCCCGTCGGCAAAGCGGCGCAGCATCCCGAACAGCTCGCGGCCCACGCCCTGTTCGTCGCGCGGATCGGGTGCGGGGTCGCGGCTCGCGGGATCGGCGGTGGTCGAAAGCTCGCCGGTGACGGCGCAGACGCGCACGACGTCGCCGTCGCGCAGGCGGGCGAGCGGGCCGCCGCCCAAGGCTTCGGGGGTGCAGTGGATCGCCGCAGGCACCTTGCCGCTCGCGCCCGACATGCGGCCATCGGTGACCAGCGCGACCTTGTGCCCGCGATCCTGCAACACGCCCAAGGGCGGGGTGAGCTTGTGCAGCTCCGGCATCCCGTTGGCGCGCGGGCCCTGGAAGCGCACCACGACCACGACATCGCGGTCGAGCTCGCCTGCCTTGAAGGCGGCAGCGACCGCCGCCTGATCCTCGAACACGCGGCACGGCGCTTCCACCGTCCAGCGGCTTTCATCGACCGCGGAAGTCTTGAAGCAGGCGCGGCCGAGATTGCCCTCGAGCAGCCGCATCCCGCCATCGGGCTTGAACGGCGTCGCGACCGGGCGGAGCATGGTGTCGTCGCCGCTCGGGCCGACCTCGCGCCACACCAGATCATCGCCGTCCAGCCCCGGCTCCTTGGCGTAGTCGGCAAAGCCGCCCTGCGCCACGGTCAGGATGTCGCCATGCGCGAGGCCCGCTTCGAGCAGCTCGCCGATCACGAAGCCCATGCCACCCGCATTGTTGAAATGGTTCACGTCGCCCGCGCCGTTGGGATAGACCTGCGCGATCAGCGGGACGGCGCTGGAGAGGTCCGAAAGGTCGTTCCAGTCGAAGATCACCCCCGCCGCGCGCGCCATGGCGGGCAGGTGGATCGCGTGGTTGGTCGAGCCGCCGGTCGCGAGCAGGCCCACCGCCGCGTTGACGATCGCCTTCTCGTCGACGACGAGGCCGAGCGGGCGGTAGTCGCCCGTCTTCCGGCCGATCTCCGCCACCCGGTGCACCGCCGCGCGGTCCAGCGCCTGCCGCAGCTTGGTGCCGGGGTTGATAAAGGCGGAATTGGGGACGTGGAGGCCCATCATCTCCATCATCATCTGGTTGGAATTGGCGGTGCCGAAGAAGGTGCAGGTGCCCTGCGAGTGGTAGCTGCCCATCTCGCTCGCCAGCAGCTCGGCGCGGGTCGCCTTGCCTTCGGCATAGAGCTGGCGGACGCGCTGCTTTTCCTTGTTGGCAATGCCGGTCGGCATCGGCCCGCCGGGGACGAAGATCATTGGCAGGTGGCCGAAGCGCAGCGCGCCCATCAAGAGGCCGGGGACGATCTTGTCGCAGATGCCCAGCAGCAGCGCGCCATCGAACATCGCGTGGGAGAGCGCGACCGCGGTCGAAAGGGCAATGACGTCGCGGCTGAAGAGCGACAGCTCCATCCCCGTCTCGCCCTGCGTCACCCCGTCGCACATCGCGGGCACGCCGCCTGCGACCTGCGCGGTGGCGCCGATCTCGCGCGCGTAGATCTTGAGCCGCTCGGGATAGCGGTAATAGGGCGCGTGGGCGCTGAGCATGTCGTTATAGGCGGAGACGATGCCGATATTCGCGCCGCGCCCGGCGACCAGCGCCGCCTTGTCCTCCTCCATCCCGGCATAGGCATGGGCGAGGTTCGAGCACGAGACGGCGTTGCGCTCGCCCATGTTGTCGCCCTCGCGGCGGATGAGGTCGAGATAGGCGCTGCGGGTCGGCTTCGATCGCTCGATGACGCGCTGCGTCACCTTGTGAAGAACGTCATTCATGCCCGGATTACTCATGCCAAGTCACTCCGTCGCGTTCGGCCAGCGCGATGGCCGCGCTCGGGCCCCAGCTGCCGGCGGTGTAGGTCTTGGGGGTGAGGCCGTCCGCCGCCCATCCGGCGCGGATCGCATCGACCCATTCCCACTGCGCCTCGACCTCGTCACGGCGCACGAACAGGGTCTGGTCGCCCTCGACCAGATCGAGCAGCAGGCGTTCATAGGCGATGCGCCGCACCGCGCCGCTGAAGGCGTCGGGCATGGCGATGTTGAGCGGCACCGAGCGCAGGCGGATGCCCTCGCGGTCGAGCCCCGGCACCTTCGCCATCAGCGAGAGGGTGATGTTCTCCTCGGGCTGGATGCCGATGACGAGCCGGTTGGGCTGCATCGTCGCGCCCTTTCCGGCGAAGATCGAGTGGGGCACGCAGCGGAACTGGATCACGATCTCGGTCACGCGCTTGGGCATGCGCTTGCCGGTGCGCAGGTAGAAGGGCACGCCCTTCCAGCGCCAGTTGTCGACATGGGCCTTGATCGCGACGAAGGTTTCGGTGTCGCTCTCCTTGCCCAGCTCCTCGTCATAGCCCGGCACCGCCTGCCCGCCGATCGCCCCGGCGCGGTATTGCCCGGTGACCGTCTCGTTCGAGGCGACGCCGCGCAGCGCGCGCAGCACCTTGACCTTCTCGTCGCGCACCGCGGTGGCGTCGAAGTGGGCGGGGGGCTCCATCGCGACCAGCGCGAGCAGCTGGAGCATGTGGTTCTGCACCATGTCGCGGATCGCGCCGGCATCGTCGTAGAAGGCAACGCGGCCCTCGAGCCCGACGGTCTCGGCCACCGTGATCTGCACATGGTCGATGTGCGCGGCGTTCCACAGCGGCTCGAACATGATGTTGGCAAAGCGCAGCGCGAGCAGGTTCTGCACCGTCTCCTTGCCGAGATAGTGGTCGATGCGGAAGATGCGGCTTTCGGGAAAGGCGCCGGCGACCGCATCGTTGATCTCGCGACTGGTGGCAAGGTCGGTGCCGAGCGGCTTTTCGAGGCACATCCGCACGGTCTCGCCCGTCAGCCCCGCCGATTGCAGGCCCTTGATGGTGGGGCCGAACAGGCTCGGCGCGGTCGAGAGGAAGATCGCGAGGCCGCGCTCGGGCGTGCCGACCTTCTCGGCGAGATCGGCATAGCCTTCGAGGGTGGTCGCATCGAGGGTCTGGTAGGCGAGGCGGTTCAGGAACCCCGCCATGCTGCCGCGGCGTTCGGCGGGAAGGTATTTCTCGAGCGCGGCGCGGGCGAAGTTGCGGTATTCGCTGTCCGACATGGCGCTGCGGGCGGTGCCGATGATCTTCAGATCGGGCGCGAGCAGCCCGTCGGCGTCGAGCGCGAACAGGCTCGGCAGCAGCATGCGCTGCGCAAGGTCGCCGGTGGCTCCGAACAGCAGCAGGCGGTCAGCGGTGAAGCTCATGGCGGTCGGGGCCCCTTCTTGCGTCGCGCCCTACCTAGGCGCGTGGGGCTCCGACCGCCAGTGGGCGCATACTTATTCAAATATGCCGGCAACTCCGGAGGTATCCGGGCCGACCGCCGGCTTCCTCGCAAACACCCCGAAGCCCGCGATGATCGCGTAGCACGCCGCAGGCAGCACCAGCGCGAAGGCGAGGCTCGTCGCATCGGCCAGCGCGCCGTACATCGGCGGGATGATCGCGCCGCCCGCGATGGCGACGTTGATGATCCCCGATCCGTCCGCCGCCCTCGGCCCCAGCTTCTCGCAGGCGAGGCTGAAGATCGTCGGGAACATGATCGCGTTCATCAGGCCCACCGCCAGCAGGCTGTAGCCCGCCACCGTGCCGCTGGTGTTGGCCGCAATCGCGATCAGCGTGATCGCACCCCCTGCCACCGCCGCCAGCGTCAGGCCCGGGCTGACGAAGCGCAGCACCGCCGAGCCGATGAAGCGCCCCACCAGCGCGCCGCCCCAATAGAGCGAGATCAGCTTGCCCGCGTCCTGCTCGGCAAGGCCCAGCACGTGCGACTGCATCAGGAAGCTGACGATGAAGCTGCCGATCGCCACTTCCGCGCCGACATAGAGGAAGATGCAGGCCGCCCCGTAGCCGAAGCGCGGGCGCTTCAGCAGGGCAAGGCCGTCGGCAAGGCTGGTCTGCTCGTGCTTCTCGCCGCCCAGCCGGTCGCGGAACAGCCACACCACGCCTGCGACCACCGCGAGCGCCGCGGCAAGGCCGAGATAGCCGTTGACGATCGCCTGGCTCTCGGCGGTGCGATAGGCGGCCAGTTCCTCGCCCGAAAGCTGCGCGGCGCTGACGCCGGCAAGGCTGCCGAGGATCAGGATCGCGCCCACATAGGGGAAGATCGTCGTCCCCAGCGAATTGAAGGCTTGGGCAAAGGTCAGGCGGCTGGAGGTGGTCCGCTCGGGCCCCAGCAGGCTGATCAGCGGGTTTGCCACGATCTGCACCAGCACCACGCCGGTCGCGAGGACGAAATAGGCGAACAGGAACATCGGGAAGAGCGCGGTCTGGCTCGCCGGGATGAACATCAGGCAACCCGCCATCATCGTCACCAGCCCCGCCACTGCGCCGCGCATGTAGCCCAGCCGCTTGACCAGCCGCGCGCCGGGGATGCCGACGACCGCATAGGCGATGAAGAACCAGAACTGCACCAGGCTCGCCTCGAAGAAGTTCAATGTGAACAACTCCTTGAGCTTGGGGATGATGACATCGTTCAGCGAGGTGATCCCGCCGAAGATGAAGAACAGCGCGAAGACGAAGTAGTTCAATCCCGGCGCGTCGACCTGCGGCGTGTCGCTTGCGCCCATCCCAGCGGCCGATGCCGCACCCGGTGCCATTGCCATTTGCCGATCCCTCTCCCCGCGCGCGGTTGCTCCGCCCGCCTACTTTGCGAACGTTCACAATTCGCGCATTCGTGTCAACCTGCAAGAAGCGGGCGGCGATTTCCAGTGCGTATACCAATGCAGCCCAAAGAACGCTGGCGCTTGCGCGGGGATAAGCTTGCGCCCTAGAGTGGCACGTATGAACGGGGGACCCAAGAGACGGCCGACATCCTTCGATGTGGCGGAACGGGCGGGCGTGAGCCAGCCGACCGTCAGCCGTGCGCTCTCGGGCAGCCCCGCGATCGCCGAGGCCACCCGCCGCAAGGTGATCGAGGCGGCCGAAGCACTGGGCTACTTCGTCGACGAGCGTGCTGCGCGGCTGCGGCGCGGCTCCACCGGCACGCTCGCCGTCGTGGTGATCTGCCGCGAGGGCGACAGCGCCTCGAGCATCAACCCCTTCGCCTATGCCCTGCTGGGGAGCGTGTGCGTCGCGGCGTCGGAAAAGGGCTTCGAGACGCTGGTGAGCTTCCAGGCCCGCCCGGGGGACTTCTTCGGCCACTACCAGGAACAGGGCCGCGCCGATGGCCTCGTGGTGATCGGCACCACCACCAATGCCGCCGCATGGGAGCATTTCCGCGGGATCGAGGGGGAGGCGCGGCGGGTCGCCTATTGGGGCTCGCCCTTCGACGAATTGGACTGGGTGCGCTCGGACAACCGCGCGGCCGGGCGGCTGGCGGTCGAGCATCTGCTGGCGCAGGGCTACAAGCGCCCGTGCTTCCTCGGCGCGCTGAACACGCCGCAGGTGCAGTTCACCGAACGCTACGAGGGCTATGCCGAAGCGATGCGCGCGGCGGGCCTGGAGCCGTGCCTCGCCCCCACGGTCAACGCCGCCACCCGCGAGGAGGAAGGCCGCCGCGCCGCGCGCCGGTTGATCGAGCGGGGGGAGGGGGTCGATGCCGTCTTCGCTGCCTGCGACGCGATGGCGCTGGGCGCGCTCGAGGCCTTCGCCGCCGCCGACATCGCGGTGCCGGATCAGGTGGGGGTGATGGGCTTCGACGATCTGGTCGCAGGCCGCTTTAGCCGCCCCCCGCTGACGACCATCGCCCCCGATCCTGCCGAGGCCGGTGCCGCGCTGGTCGAGGCAGTGCTCGACGATGGCGAGGCAGCCCGCCGCCGCGTGCCGGTCAAGCTGATCGCGCGGGGGAGTACCGCGCGCTGATCCTCCCCTTCAGGGGAGGGGGACCATGCGCAGCATGGTGGAGGGGCGTCTTTGTGTTCCGCACGCCATCCGGCGTGCGAAGTCCTCGCTCATGCGGCCTGAAGGCCGCGTCGCTGCGGGCGGCCGTTCGGCCTTGCGGTCGCTACGCGACCGATCAGTCCTTCTCATGATTGGAGGGTGCCCCTCCACCCCGACCCTGCGGGTCGCGGTCCCCCTCACCCAAGGGGGAGGATTACCCGTGCGCGCCGAATTCGTTGGCGATGGCGGTGCTGATCCTGAGGCTCAATTCCTGCGCCTTTCCGATCGGCGTCATGAAGTCGCGCTCATAGGCGCCGTAGCCTTCCTCGCCGCCATCGGGGTAGTCGCTGGGCTCGTCCAACGGGAAGTCGCGCGGGCCCGGGATGCGCACCGGGAAGGCGCGGCGCAGCTGGGCGAGGGCCTCGTCGACGCGCAAGGTCAGCACCATGTCGATCACGTCGCGGCGGCTGATGTCGTTGGCGCGGCTGAAGGCGGGGACGGCGACCACTTTCAGGAACATGTGCTGGAGCAGCGCGAGGCGCAGCGCCTGCAGCACGCCGATGCGGCGGCGCACATGCTCGCGCGCCTCGGTGTCGGTGGTGTCATCGGGGAGCAGATCGAGCAGCCGGTGGAACTTCAGCGCATCGATCCTGAGGCGCGAGGCCAAGCGGCGGAACACCCCCGTGCGGTCGTCCCCCACCAGATATTCGGCGAGCGCGGCGCAGGCCCCGGCGAGATGATCTTCCGTGCCGCGATAGGTGCGGCTCGCCCAATAGGCCGAGTTGAACAGCTCGCCATAGGCCGCGACGGTCTTGATGCTGGCGAGGGCATTGGCCGCGTGCACCAACCGCATGATCTGGCGCCCGCGCGGGGAATCGGCGAGCAGCGCGGCGATTTCCTCGCGGTTGCCGTCCGCCGCGCTGCCGATCCCGGCGATGACGTTGACGGGGTATCCGAGCTGCTGGAGGATCGCATTGTGCGGGATCGCACGGATCTGGCGCAGGCTCATCTCGCGGTCGGCGTTGATGTCGCTCTGGCGGCGCGAGACGCGGCTGCCGGTGGGGTTCAATAGCCCCAGCCCGAAGGCGGTCACCGCCCGCGCATAGGTGCGGCTGGCGAGGTGGTCGCCCTGATGCTCCTTCACCGCGCGGTAGAAGTCGAGGCTGAGGTCGGTGCGGTGGTAGAAGGGGTCGGCCGGCGCGGCGAGGTCGGCCTCTGCCGGGCGCAGTTCGGCGATCCGTGACAGGGTGGCGAGCGCCAGTTCGGGCGTGGCGAAGAACAGGTAGCCGTCGCCGCCTTGAAAGCTCACCTCGGGCTCGAGCCGGATGCCCGCCCTTGCGAAGCGCCGCCGCGCCCAGGGGGAGAGCGGCCATTCGAGCCGGTCCCGCAAGGAAGCCGGATGCGCCCCGCGGCCCATGCTCTCGCCGTGGGTGTTGAACACCAGCGCGGCGATGTCGGAGAGGCCGTTGGCCGCCATCGCCTCGGCCAGGCGCCCCTGCAACCGTTCGATCGCGAGTGCGGCGGGGACCTGCCCGACGAAGCGCCCCGCGTCCGAGAACCCGGTCTGCACCGCAACCCGGCCCCGCGCGCGGGCATAGGCGCGATAGGCAGGCTCGGCCAGCAGCGCGTCGAGGAAGCGGCCGCCGTGCTCCAGCGCGGTCTCCGTCTCGAACAAGGGCGAGACATCGACCTTGCCTTCCACCCCGAAAAGCTTGGCGAAATAGAGCGCAGCGAGGACCGTGGCGGGCTGCTCGCACTCCGCGACCAGCATGCGGATCGGGGCGTCGGCGTCGATGTGCTTGAGGATCTGCGCCATCGCGAGGAACTGGCGGATCGCGGTCGAGCTTTCGGTCGCAAGCGCTGCGAAATTGGTCCTGAGCGGCGTCGCTTCCTCGACCATGCGGCGCAGCGTCGCGATGGCGCCCTTGCTGGCGAGGTCGATGCCTTCGTCATCCCCGCCGAGCCTGCGGCGCACCGCGTTGTGAAGCTGCTTGGCGTTCACCCGGAAGTGGATCCAGCCCATCCCGAGGCCATCGGCGCGCATCGCCGCTGCGAGCGTCAACAGGGCAATGGCGCGGGGCTCGGGGGCGCTTGTCGCTTCGCCTTCGAGCGCGGCGATGATCGGGGCGAGCGAGAGCAGGTTGTCGTCGCTGTGCGTGGTCAGCCGGTTGGCGGCCTCGGCCAGCGCCTCGGCGCTGGAGAGGTCGCCCGCGAAGTCCTCGGCGCGCGCGGCGGCGAAAGCGCTGGCGGGCTTGAGGGTGGCGAGCAGGGGATGGCTTGCGTCGAGCGCCTCCAGCGAAGCGGTGTAGCGCGCCAGCCGCTCGGCCTTTTCCTGCAACCGGAAGGCGATCGAGGTGCGCCAGCCGATATCGGTGCGCCCGTCCATGTCGTAGCCGACCCAGCTGGCGAAGCGGAACGGCAGGGGTCGGAGCGTCCGCCATTCCTGCGGCCAGCGCTCTCGCGCCTCGCCCAGCAGGCGGGCGACGATCACGTCGCGCGCGTCCTGCGCGCGGGCCATGGCGTCCATCGCCGCGCGGTGCTCGTGCTCGAGCGTCACCGCGGTGCGGGTCGCGGGGACGGCGCAGACCGTGTCGCCCACCTCCTGCGGCGCGGAAGCCGCGGCGGCGACGGCTTCGGATTGCGCGGGGCTAAGCAGGAAGGTCGGGTGCGCAGTGAACACCGCGTGGAGCTGCGGGTTCTCCCAGCGCGCGGCGAAGGCGGCGAAATCCTCGGCGTCTTCGGAAGGGGCTCGGGCGGCAGGCGCGGCCAGCAGCCGGCGCAGCTTGAGCGCGCGCGCCTTCAGCCCGTCGCACTCCAGCTCGGCGACCAGTGCTGCGACATCGTCGAGGCTGGTCTCGCCGCTCTCGATCGCGCGCGACAGATCGAGCGACAGCTGGAACACCGGATTGAACAGCGGGGTCTCGCGCGTGCGCTGGTGCAGCTCGCCCAGCCGCGCTTCGAGATCGGCGAGGCTCTTCATGGGTGTTCCGAAGCAAAGGCCGCCGCCGCGCCGAACAGGCCGGGCTGGGGGTGGATGATGAGCTTGACCGGGATGCTCGCCATCAGGCTCTCGAACCGCCCCTTGGCCTTGAACCTGGCGGCAAAGCCCGAGGCGAGCAGCGTCTCGCGGATGCGGTAGCCGAGGCCGCCCGCGATCACCACGCCCGCAAAGCCGCCCTGCGCCAGCGCAAGATCGCCCGCGACCGAGCCCAGCGAAAGGCAGAACCGGTCCACCGCCGCCGCTGCCAGCGAGTCCTCTCCGCTCGTGCCGAGGTCCCAGATCTCGATCGCATCGCGCTCGGGTTCGGTGCGGTGTTCGAGTGCGGCGAGGGCCTGGTAGATGTCGACGATGCCGGGGCCTGCCACCACGCGCTCGACCGACACGCGAAGGTGCCGCTGGCGCAGCCGGGCAAGGATCGCGTCCTCGATGGAATCGAGCGGGGCAAAGTCGATATGCCCGCCCTCGGTCGCCTGCACGCGGTAGCTGCCGCCCGAGCGGTAGAGATGCGCGACCCCCAGCCCCGTCCCCGGCCCCAGCACCGAGATCGTGCCCTCGCGCCCGAGCGGCACGTCGGGGCCGGCGAGATGCAGGAACTGGCTGTCGTCGGCGCGTGCGACCGCATGGGCAACCGCGGCGAAGTCATTGACGATAGTGTAATCGGTAGCGCCCAGCTTCTCGGGGATCAGCGCGGGGCGGATGATCCACGGGTTGTTGGTGAAGCGGATCACCGGATTGGGCTTGCCGGGGCTGCCGACCGGCCCGGCGATGGCGATGCTCACCGCCGGGGGGAGCGTGCCGCCCTTGCGGTCGCGGAAGGCTTCCCACGCGGTCTGGAAGCTGGCGTGATCGGCGGTCTTGAGCGTTTCCGGCTCGTCGAGCGTGATCGCCCCGTCGGCCCCGAAGCTGGCAATCGCGAAGCGGGCATGGGTCCCGCCGATATCGACCACAACCACTTCGCGCATTGCTCACTCCCCGCCCGCAAATCGTGACGGGGGAAGCAATAGCAGGCGGCGCGCGGGAATCCCACGCGCCGCATACTTATTCAGATTTGTCAGGCCGTCAGGCGTTGCCCCCTCCCCTTGGGGAGGGGGTAGGGGGAGGGGCGCCCCCGCCAGCGGCCACGTGCGAGGCCGTCAGGCCTCGCCCTTCAGCCCCCTCGGGCCCGCTTACTTGACGCCCATTTCCTCGAGCAGCCGCTGCGCGCCGTCGACCTTGTCCATGGTCCACAGCATGAAACGGCTGTCGACGTGGATCGTGCGGTTGATCGCGGGGTCATACATCCAGTCGCTCACCACGCCCTCGATCGTGCCGTCGAAGGCAAGGCCCACGAACTCGCCGCGCGCGTTCAGCGTCGAGGAGCCCGAGTTGCCGTTGGTGATGTCGACCGTCGACATGAAGTCGACCGGCAGGGTGCCGAGCGCGGGCGCGACGTAGCTGCCGTAGTCCTTGGCCTTGATCAGCTCGATCATCTTGTCGGGCGCATCGAATTCGCCGCGCCCGGTGTGCTTGGCGACGATGCCCTCGGCGGTGGTGAACGCGGTCCAGACCTGCCCGTCGACCGCCTTGCCGGTCACCTTGCCATAGGTGAAGCGCAGCGAGCCGTTGGCGTCGGGGTACATGGTCTTGCCCTGCGAGGCCGCATAGGCGAGCCGCGCGGCCATCACCGCCGAACGCGCCTTCTGCACGCGGCCCGCGCGTTCCTTGTCGGCAGCCTCGGCGGCCATCGCCTCGTCATAGGTCGCAACCGCAAGCTGGATGAAGGGATCGCTCGAAGCCTTGAAGTCGGCGGGGGTCTTGCCCATCCACTCCATGCGCTTGGCCGTGGTGCCCAGTTCGCTGGTGGCGTAGAGCGAGGCCAGATCCTTGCCTTCGAGGAAGGCATCGAAGCTGGCGATGCGCTGATCTGCGGGCAGGCTGCGGTATTCGGCGATGGCGTCGGCGAAGAGCTGCTTGTCGATCGCCTCGACATAGCGGCGCTCGATGATCGCCATGCGCTGGGTCATGAAGGCCTTGTCGCGCGCCTGGAAGCCGGGCTCGCGATCCTTGTCGGGCTTGGCCTGCTCGTTCGCCCAGCGATAGAGCGTGCGCGCCGCGCCGTAGAGCTGGCCGCGCCCGAGGAGCCCGCGCTTGGCATCGGCGAGCGCGACCGCGTTGGTCTCGGCCACCAGCTTGTCGAGCTCGGCGAGGGCCGCGCCATACTGCGCCTCGCGCGCCGGGTCGGCCTTGATCCACGCGCGGAACGCGGCTTCCTCGGCGGCCTTCTTGTCGACGAGCGAGATGGCGTCCGCGCCTGCCAGCTGCCCGGCGATCTTCTTCTCGTAGTTCTCCACGCCCTGAAGCGTCGCGGCATAGGCGATCGTGGCGGCCTGATTGCCCGCGGTCAGTTCGTCGATGCGGTCGCCATATTCGGCGAGCATGCGCTGCTGATAGGGGTAGAGCTCCTCGTAATAGAAGCGCGCTTCCTCGGCAGTGCGCAGGCGCTCGGTCGTACCGGGGAAGCCCGCGACCATCACGAAGTCGCCTTCCTTGACGCCTTCCTTGGCGATGGGCAGCCAGGCCTTGGGCTTGAACGGCACGTTGTCCTTCGAGAACGGGGCCGAGGAACCGTCAGGCGCCACGTAAGCGCGGTAGAAGGAGAAGTCGCCGGTGTGGCGCGGCCACATCCAGTTATCCTTCTCGCCGCCGAAATTGCCGACGCCGCCGGCGGGGGCATAGACGAGGCGCACGTCCTGGATCTCGAGCTGCTGCTGGAGCCAGTATTGCGCGCCGCCGAAATAGGCGCGCACGTCGCAGCGGCGGTTGGCCTGCTTCTCGCACGCCTCGATCAGCGCGGTGCGGTTGGCCTGCAGGCGGTCATAGCGCGCGCGGCCTTCCAGCTTGTCGGCACCCTTGAGCATGGCGGCGGTGACATCGCGCAGGTCCTCGATCACGTAGATCCGGCTGCCCGGCGCGGCGGGGAGTTCATCGCCCAGCGTCTTGGCGAGGAAACCGTCGGTGAGGTAGTCGTTCTCGGGCGAGGAATTGTATTGCAGCGAGCCCGCGACGCAGTGGTGGTTGGTCGCGACCAGACCCTGCGGCGAGAGGAAGGCGGCCGAGCAGCCGCCGAGCGAGGCGATGGCGGTCAGCGGCGGGCGCTGGAGGTCGCCCAAAGTCTTGGCGTCAAGCTCGAGCCCGGCGGCCTTCATCTCATCGGCGATGGCGCCGGTCTGGCTCGGCAGCCACATGCCTTCATCGGCGAGTGCCACGGCGGGCAGGGCAAGCATCAGCGCGCTGGCACCGGCCAGCAGGATATTCTTCATGGGTAGCAAACCTCTCTCGAATGGGTGGCGCCCGCGCGGGCGCGAAGGCAGGCGTGTTAGGCGAGATGCGGGGGCGGCGGAAGGGGGCAATCATCCCCATCGATGAACCGCCGACTGACGGGGTTGAGCACCAGCAGCAGCCGCACGCCCCCGGGGCTTCCGGCAATCGGCGGCGAGCGGTGAATGGCGGGGTTCTCGCTCGCCAGCCGGCCCTTGAACACCCCCACATCGAAGGGGGCGAGGCGGTTGATCCGGCGCGGTTCCTCGCCCGCCGCAACGCGCGCGGCGTCCCCGGCGTCGAGCCAGTCGGTGCCTTCGCCGACATAGGTTGTGATGAGCCGCGCGGTGACATAGTCGGCGTGGAACTTGCGGCAGGAATCGGTGCGCACGACCTCGAGCCGGAGCTCGAAGCTGGCGAGGTCCATCGCGGCGCAGAACAGGCGCGCGAGCCGCGCGGCGTCTTCGATGAGCGCGCGATGGAGCGCCTCGCCCCCGCCGAACCCGCCCCCGGCGAGCGCGCGGGCGAGATCGGCGGAAAGGGCATCGGGGGTGCTGGTGAAGCGCAGATCCTCGGGCGTTCCGGTGGTGAGCGGGGTGAAGTCGGCAAAGGCGGGGCGCTGCCACACCGCGAGGCTGCAATCCTGTGCGGCGATGTCGCCAAGCACGGCGGGATCGGCGGCGATGCGGGCTGAGGGGGCAAGGAGGGTGGTCATGGGGCGGGCCTGTGCGGGGTAAAATTGAGTAACGTTGTATCATGTCATTAGCGACGCATCGGGGTGGCTGCAAGCGCCGCCGCGGAAAGCCTCTTGCGAGTGATTATCAGTTCGGCCATGAGGCTCGTCCAACCCCATCACACCCCAAGGACGCCCCCTCCCATGAACAGCACGCTCAAACTCTGGACCCAGCTTGGCCTCGGCACCGCGCTTGCAGGCGGGCTGCTGGCGGCTTGCGGCGGCGAGGCGGGCGGCGAGGGTGCGACCGGCGAGGCGGGCGCCCCGACCGCTGCGGCCACCGCCGGTGAAGGCGAAGGCGGCTCCGGCGAGGGCGAAAGCGCCACCGCGGGCGGCGAGGGCGAGGGCGGCGTCGCGGTCGCCGATGCGGCCAAGGACCCGGTCGCCTACGGCATCGCGCTCGCGGTGGCCGAGGCGCACGTGGTGGCAGCGCGCGACGCCTATGCGGCGGGCGAGAAGCAGGCAGCAGGCGAGATGTTCGCGCACCCGGTGAGCGAAGTGCTGCTCGACATGGAGCCGGTCTTTACCAAGCTCGGGGTTGCGGACATGGGCCCGCTGTTCATGGCGGCCTCGGACGCGGCGCTTGCGGGCAAGCCGGTGGCCGAGGTGAACAAGGCCTATGACGCGATCATCGCCGCGCTGCGCGCGGCGGCCGCCAAGGCGCCCAAGGGCGATGCCAGCACGGCCAAGGTGCAGGCCGGTGTGATCGCTGACATGATCGAGCGCGCGAGCGCGATGTATCGCCAGCTGCCCAAGAACGCCGAATACGAGCCCTATCTCGACGGCTACGGCTTCAGCCGCGTTGCGATCAGCACCTTTGCCGCCTCGGGCGCAGGCATCAAGGCCGAGAACCCGGCGCTGCACACGGCGATCACCGAGGCTGTCGCGCTGCTCAAGCAGGCCTATCCCGGCGCTGCCCGCCCGGCCAAGCTCCCCGCCGAGCCTGGCGCATTGTCGGGCGCTTCGGCCAAGGTGATGCTCGCCGCGGGGGGGTGATTCCCGGCGGAAATCCCGCCGATTTGTGCAAACACGACACGCCTCGTTGGCTAAATGCGACAATCTTGCAGTTGCAGGGCTCTCAGGGCCGCTGCACGCTTGCCTTTGCTGCGAGCCCTAGTAGCTTTGCAGGACAAGAGGGGTCGCCGTTCGCAGGATCTGACATCGAGGGGTGTCAGGCCGCGAGCGGGTGTTTGGGGTTCGCACCCGGCCGGAGGTTCGCCGCAAGCGCGGTAGCCGAGCCGAGCCGGGCAGGGCGGGCCACGGAATTTTGGGGGGGACCTTGTCGCAAGCTCACACCAGCCGGCAGCGCGTGCATCTGCGCTCGTTCGCCAGTTCCATCGCCATCGCGGCCGGGGCGCTGTGCCTCCTGCCCGCGCCCGCGCTGGCGCAGGCAGGGCCCGCAGCCGGGATCACCCCGCCCAACCGCACCGATCTCGTACCCCCCGATCAGCGCCCGCCGCAGCGCACCACCACGCTGACGGTCGACGGCGATTTCGAACGCGCCCCCTGCGCGCTCGACCGGCCCGAATATGCCGGGATCAAATTCACCGTAAGGGGCGCCGCCTTCGACGGCCTGTCGCGTGTCCCCGGGCTCTCGCTCGAAGCGGCCTATGCGGGCTATGTCGGGCGCGAGCTGCCGGTCTCGGTGCTGTGCGACATCCGCGCCGAGGCCAACGCCATCCTGCGCCGCGACGGCTATCTCGCCACGGTCGAGATTCCCGAGCAGACCCTCGCCGACGGCATCCCCGATTTCAAGGTCGTGTTCGGCCGCCTTGCCTCGGTCCGCGTGCGCGGCGAGGCGGGGGCTTCGGAGGCGCTGGTCGCGCGCTATCTCGAAAAGCTCACCAACCGCGACGTGTTCAACATCAACGAGGCCGAGCGCTACCTGCTGCTCGCCGATGACCTGCCCGGGCTCGACGTGCGCCTGTCGCTGCGCCCGGCGGCGGGCGGCGCGCCCGGCGATCTGGTCGGCGAAGTCGCGGTGCTGCGCCAGCGCGCGATGGTCGATCTCAACATCCAGAATCTCGCCTCGCGTTCGATCGGCCGCTACGGCGGGGTGCTGCGCGGCGAGATCTACGACGTCACCGGGCTGGGTGACCGCACCTCGGTGGCGCTGTTCTCCACGCTCGAGTTCGAAGAGCAGCAGACCGTGCAGATCGGTCACGACTTCCGGGTCGGGGGCGAAGGCCTGCGCCTCGGCGGGCAGTTCACCTACAGCGTCACCCATCCCGAAACCGCGATCGCCGGGTTCAATGTCGTCTCCAAGACCTATTTCGGCAGCGCCTTTGCCAGCTATCCGCTGGTGCGCACCCGCGCGCGGAGCCTCTATGCCGATGCCGGGTTCGACTATGTCGACCAGGACGTCTCGCTCAACGGCATCGGGCTGACGCGCGACCGGGTGCGGATGGCCTATCTGCGGCTGACGGGCGAGGCGATGGACGAGGGCTCGGTGCAGCGCAAGGGCGGCTATTCGCCCTATGAGCCGCGCGTGCGTTTCCGCTACGGGGCGGAGTTGCGGCAAGGGCTCGACGTCTTCTCGGCAAGCCCCGATTGCCGGGCCAACCTGCTCGGCTGCCTTGCCGGTGGCGCGGCCGGGCCGAGCCGGATCGAAGCCGATCCCACCCCGCTGCTGCTGCGCCTCAACACCGGCGTCGAATACCGCCCCGTGCCGACCGTGGCGTTCACGATCAACACGCAGGTGCAGATCACCGGCGATGCGCTGCCCGCCTTCGAGGAGCTGGCCGCCGGCTCCTTCTCGATCGGGCGCGGCTATGATCCGGGCGCGGTGCTGGGCGACAGCGGCATTCTCAATTCCTTCGAGATGCGCTTCGGCTCGCTCAGCCCGGAAAGCGAGCAGGCCATGGCTTGGCAGCCCTATGTCTTCACCGACCTCGCCTATGTCCGGAACGAGGACCCGAGCCGCGCCGGTTCCAACCCCGACCGGCTGTGGTCGGCGGGCGGCGGTCTGCGCTTCGCCTGGGGCCAAGGCATCCAGAGCGACCTTTCCATCGCCGTTCCGCTCGAGACCCCCGACCTTGCCCAGCGCAAGGGGGATGTCCGGTTCCTGTTCTCGCTCACCGCCCGCCTGTTCCCGTGGAGATACTGAGATGAGCCAAGCCCAAGCAAAGCGCACCTCCCTGATGACCGGCTGCGGCAGCGCAGCGCTGGCACTGGGCCTCATCCTCGGCCCCGCTCCGGCGGCGGCGCAGGGCATCCAGGCGGACGGCAGTGTCGTCTTCGGCAGCGCCTCGATCAACACCACGCCAGCGGGTCAGACGCGGGTCGCGGTCGGGAGCCAGACCACGGTGATCGACTGGACGCCGTTCGAGGACAACAACGGCAATGCGCTCGATTTCCTGCCGACCAATGCCTTTGCCTTCTACGAGAACAACTCCAACGCCTCGTTCGTCTCCGATTTCGCGGTGCTCAACCGCATCCTGCCGGCCACCAACGGCAATGTCGCGGTCATCAACGGGAGCGTCATCTCGCGGATCGTCGACTTCACCGGCAATGCGACGCCGGGCGGGTTCATCGCCTTCTATTCGCCCACCGGCATTCTGGTAGGCAGCGGCGCCAGCTTCGATGTCGGACGGCTGCTGCTGACGACGCTCGACACGACGCCGGAAAATTTCCGCGATTTCTACCAGCAGGGCGCCCAGCTCCAGCTGCGGGCCGCGACCGGCTCGACCGCGCGCATCACGATCCAGCCGAATGCGCAGATCTCCGCCCTGCGCGAGAACGGCTTCTTCGCCGTTGTCGCCGCCGATGTCGAAATGCGCGGGATCGCGCGGGTCAACGGCAGCCATGCCTATATCGCGGGCGAGGCGGTCAACCTCACCTTCAGCAACGGCTTGTTCAACATCGAAATTCCCACCGGCACCGCAGCGGCGGGCGAGGTGGTGACGCTCGACGGCAACATCGGCGGCCCGTCGAGCACCGGCACCGGCGACAATCACCTGATCTACGCCGTCGCGCGCGCCTCGCAGGATCCGATCTCGATGCTGTTCCGGGGCAATCTCGGCTTCGATCCGGCGCAGAGCGCCGGCGTGATCAACGGCGAGATCATCCTGGCGGCCAACTACGACGTGTTCGGTCGCGACGTGAACGGCGGGTCGATCAGCAACGGCGTGAACGGCACGTTCGGCGGGGACGCCGAGACCTCACTCGTGCGCGCCGATATCGCGATCAACGATGCCAATGTGACGGGCAACCTGCTGGCGATCAGCTCGCACGCGGTGAGCGCCGCAGCCGTCACCGCCGACAGCACCTTTTCGGGCGACCTGCTGCTGGTCGGCCGCGAGAATTCCAGCCTGAGGGCGCTGAACGGCAATGACCTCACCGTCAATGGCAGCGTGCTGGTCGACGCGCGCGATTTCGGGGCGAGCGGATCTTTCCTGCAGACCATCGACCAGGCCAATGCGGCAGCGGGCAACGCGCTGATCGAATCGATCGGCGGCGGCACGCTCAGGATCGGCGGATCGGCGCAGGTCCGGGCCGATGCCTTTGCGGGCGCCAATTTCGGGCAGGGCATCGCGGGCTCGGCGACCGGCGGCAATGCGGCGATCAGCGCCGAGGGCGGCGTGGTCGATATCACCGGGACGGTGGAGATCAGCGCGGCGGGTATCGGCACCAAGTCGTCCAGCATCCTGACCGGCGCAGATTCGCGCGGCGGCAGCGCCGAGCTGCGGGTGCGCGCGGGGGGCTCGGCGCTGCTCGGCTCGACGCTCAATGTCGACGCGAGCGCCACGGCCGCCAATGGCGTGCTGTTCAGCGGTTCGACCCTTTCGAACGCGTTCGGCGGCAACGCCCGGATCGCGGTCAACGATGGCGGCGGCACGGTCACCGTGGGCGGCGAAGCTGTGCTCAATGCGACCGCCATCGGCGGCTCGGCCAATGCCGCGGGCACGGGATCGGTCGGCGATGCGGGCGAGGCGACGGTCCTGATCCGCCAGTCCGGGCTCGTCACCATCAACGGCAATCTGACCGTCAGGGCGTCGGGATCGGGCGGGGCCAATGCCGGCGGCACCGGCGGTAACGGGCTCGGCGGCAGGGCTGCGGTGCTGACCGAGTTCGGCGGCACGGTCAATATCACAGGCGATTTCACCGCCGTTGCCAGCGCCTTCGGCGGAGCGGGCCGGACCGGCGGCGACGGGCTCGCCGGTCTTGCCGGAGCGCAGGCGCAGCTCGGCACCATCGCCATCGGCGGCCGCGCCGATATCGACGCCAACGGCACCGGCGGCAATGCCGAGTTCGACTTCGGCGGCAATGGCGGGATCGGGCGCGGGGGCAACGCTTTCCTCCAGGCCGACGGCACGCTCGGGGCTGACGCGACGATCACGGTTGCGGGCGAGGCTTTCGTGGTCGCCAGTGGTCTGGGCGGCGTCGGCGGGGCATCGGACGGCTCGGGCATCGCGGCGGGGACCGGCGGGTTCGGTTATGGCGGGGATTCGCTGACCCCCAACCAGGCCGACCCGAACTTCAACGGCGGCGTCTATGTTCTGGCGGGCGGCGATCGCGGCACGATCGAGGTGGGCAGCCTGTTCGCGCAGTCCAACGGCGTCGGCGGCACGGGTGGCGCCGGTGCCGGATCGTTTACCGGCGGCACGGGCGGCGACGGCTTCGGCGGGCTGACCCAGGTCGGCCTTGCGCTGCTGGGCCAGAACGGGACGATCAGCCTCGGCCGCGCGGGCCTCGGCGTGGTCACCGCAGCCGCGAGCGGCTTCGGCGGCCGCAGCGGCCGTGACGGCAACGACGATGTGAACGGCATCGGCGGCAACGGCACCGGCGGCTTTGCGGCTCTGACCGTGCGCGCGGGCGATGTCACGGCGACCTCGATCAGCCTCGTCGCCAACGGCGTCGGCGAGGAAGGCGCGACGGCGGGAACCGGCACCGGGGGCACCGCCGCCGTGCTCGGCGGCCTCGGCGGCGCGCTGTCGACCGACGAATTGCGGCTCGAAGCCAATGGCTTCGGCGGTTTCTCCAGCGTCCCCGGCGGCACCGGCGGCAACGGGATCGGCGGGCTCGCCACCATCCAGATCGACGATATCTCGATCGCGATCGACGGCGATGTCGCCCTCGACGCGAGCGGCCTCGGCGGCAATTCGGCCGACGGCGCGGCCGGCAACGGCGTCGGCGGGGAGGCCTTCGTCGGTCAGGCGCAGTCAGGCACCGCGGGCACCCTCAACATCACCGGCCACACCGAAATCTTCGCCAATGGCCGGGGCGGGGACAGCTTCGGCGACTTTGCCGCAGGCAATGGCCGGGGCGGACGCGCAGTTGTCAGTGTCATTCAGGGCGCGACGGCCAGCTTTGGCTCGGTTCAGCTTGTCGCGATCGGCCGCGGCGGTAGCGCCGACGCGCATGAGGGCGGCGATGGCACGGGCGGGCAGGTCGAACTGAGCGCGAGCGGCACCGGCAGCCGCATCACTATCGCGGACAACGTGCCGGCACGCTTCGCGTCGGATTCGCCCGGCGGCTCCGCGATCCTCAATGCCAGCGGCTTCGGCGCGGATACCAGCGGCGGCGACGGGATCGGGGGGGGCGGCGTTGGCGGCCAGATCAGTCTGGGGGCGCTGGACGGTGGCCAGTTGAACCTGCCGTTCCTGCCGACGGGGACGCTGCGGTTTGTTGCGCGCGGGATCGGCGGCAATTCGTTTGCTGACGGCGGCACAGGGGGCATCGCGCGCGGCGGCAGTGCCTTCTTCGATGCGCAAGGCGCCTTCACGGAAATCAACCTTGGCCGCGCGCGTTTCGACGTTGGTGCGCTAGGCGGATCGAGCGGCGATCCGGCCGTCAACGTGAATGGCGGGTCAGCGGTTGGCGGTGCAATCGGGATCTTCGTCAACAACGGCGCGCTTGTGCGGCTTGAAAATCTCACGGGCCAAACCGGCGCGCGCGGCGGTGACGGTTCCGGGACGGGGAACGGCGGCAGTGCTAGAGTCGGCGCCAGTGTGGTCCGGCTCACCGGAAGCACGCTTCAGGTCACCGGCACGCTGGGCTTCACGGATGATACCCGCGGCGGCAGTGGCTTTGTCGGCGGCGATGTCTCGCTTGGCTTTGGCGAAGGCGGACCGCTCAGCCAGTCGCGCTTCACTGCCGAAGATTCGTTTATCGATGTGTTTTCCTTCGGACAGAACCAGGACGGCATCATTTTCGAATCCCTGGCCACGGGCGGTACCGGCGTCCAGCAGGGCGGCAATGCGACAAGCAGTCCCGGCGTCTTTTCGGTGCAGGGTTCGCAAATGGGTGGCGGGTTCGTGCGGATGAGCTCGATCGCGACGGGCGGCGATGCCACTGGCCCGAACGGCGTCGGCGGCCTCGCCCGGTCGGGCCGCATCGACATTTTCACCAATCCCTCGACAATCAATCTGGTCGGCTCGAGCCTGTTCGAAACCGTCGCAAATGGCGGTGACGGCACCATCGGCGGTGACGCACTTGCGGGCGATATTCTGGCCGATTTCAACGAGACGTCGATGTTCGCCGGGGACGAACTGGCCTTCGTCAGCGAGGCCTCTGCCGGGCAAGGTGCCAATGTGGCAGGAGTGTCCGGCGTCGGCAATGCCACGGCGGGCGCGGTCGACGTGCAATTGACCGATTCCTCGATCGGCGGCGGCCGTCTGTCGCTGGAGGCCAATGCCTTTGCCGAATCCTTCAATCCCGAGGTCGCAGGTGGCAGTGCCACGGCAGGACGCACCCTGCTTCGGCTTTCCGGCGCATCCGAAGCCAATTTCACCAGCCTGTTCCTGCAAAGCAATGCGCTCACCTCCTTCGGCCAGCGGCAGGAGGTTATCGGGGTCGACCAGCAGGGCAATCCGATCATCGGCACCGTCTTCGATTTCAGCGGGGAGGCCTATGGCGGCTTCGTCCGTGTGGTGCAGGATTCGGATACCGTCGGCGGCATCAACGTTTTCGACATGCGCATCGAAGCGGGCGGCAGCGGGGGCGGCTTCGAAGTCGTCGGCCAGTATTCGATCGAAGTGCTGGGCGGTGAACTCAATGCCGATTTCCTCGATGCGCAAGCCTTCGGGTTCAGTTTCGGCAACGGCCCCAGCGTGTCGCAGGTGGTGGTGCAAGATGCCGCCATGCTGGTCGAGAACATGAACCTGTTCACCAGAGGCGATCTTGATCTGGTGACCATCGATGGCGGGATCATCGGCAGCAACGGGGCGACCGGCACCACCAACTTCATGAATGTCAGGGCCGATGGCACGCTTTCGGTGCGCAATACGGTTTCGACCGCCGGCGGCACCAACCAGCTCAGTTCGCCCAGCCTGCAACCCTTCGGTGCGGGGCTGACCAACGGCGGCATCGGCGGGGCCACGATCAATATGTTTGCCGGTGGATCGCTGTTGCTGGACGGCACGATTGTCAGCCCGGACGGCTCCATCACCCTGTATGCCAATGATTTCGGCGGCAACTTCTCGGGGCAGCCCGCCGTCTTCTCGATGTCGTCCGGCAGCTTGATCGATGCCGGGACGGGCGACGTCTTCATCCAGTTGACCAACACCGGCGCGGCCACGGGCGATATCACGCTCGGCGACATCATCGCCGGCACTATCAACGTGCGCAACCAGTCCAATAGCGACATCCGCCTGCGGGCGGGTGACAGGCTGACCGCATCGGGCACCCTTCGGGCGATCAGTCTGGCCGCGCTGGGCGGCGAGGTGATCGACGAGAACACGCTCGTCGCGGCCAACCCGACTTCGGGTCTGGTGCTGACCGGGGGCGGACATTTCGGCATTTTCGCCGCCACGCCGACTGGATCGCAGATCGGCAACCCGGCCACTTACCAGCGGCGCTACAACGTCCAGACCGAACAGAACTACAACGAGGCCGATCCGGGCGGGAACTACGCCGCCTTCCGCATCACCCCGTTCCTGACGGTCTTGCCCAACGCCGCCACCCGGTTCTACGGCGACGCCAATCCGGCCTTCACCGCCAGCATTCTCGGCTTCCTGCCCGGCGACAGCATCGCCGATCTCACCGGCGCCCTGCAGTTCCTGACCGGAGCCAATGCCACCTCGCCGGTCGGGCTCTACACGCTCAATGCCGCGCTGGGCACGCTGGTGAGCCCGCAGGGCTACCAGTTCGTGTTCGAGCCGGGGGTGCTCAGTGTCACCGCGCGCCCGATCACGATCACCGCGAGCGACCTCTCGCGGGTCTATGGCGATGCCAACCCGGCGCTGAGCTTCACTGTGGGCGGGCTGGGTCTCGTCAACGGCGACCAGCTGGGCGGGGCGCTCGCGACCACCGCGGACATCGGCAGCGGTGTGGGCAGTTATGCGATCACCCAGGGCACGCTGACGGCCAGCAGCAACTACGCGGTGACCTTCGTCGGCGGGCAGCTGACGGTGACGCCGCGCCCGATCACCATCACCGCCAACAGCTTCTCGCGGGTCTACGGCAACGCCAACCCGGCGCTGACCTTCGTGGTCGGCGGGCAGGGGCTGGCGAACAACGACCAGCTGACTGGCGCGCTGGCGACCACCGCCGGGCTCACCAGCGGGGTCGGCAGCTATGCCATCACCCAGGGCACGCTGTCGGCGGGGGCCAACTACGCCGTGACCTACAATGCCGGGGCGATCACCGTCACCCCGCGCCCGATCACGATCACCGCCGACAGCTTCTCGCGGATCTACGGCAACGCCAACCCGGCGCTGACTTTCAGCGTCGGCGGGCAGGGCCTCGTCAATGGCGACCAACTGACCGGAGCGCTGGCGGCGGCGGGCGTTACCGCGGGCGTCGGCACCTCGGCGATCACGCTCGGCACGTTGTCGGCGGGCGCCAACTACGCGGTGACCTTCAACGCGGGCGTGCTCACCATCACCCCGCGGCCGATCTCGATCACCGCGAATGACCTCTCGCGCTTCTACGGCGATGCCAACCCGGCGCTGACCTTCACGGTCGGCGGGCTGGGGCTGGTCAACGGCGACCAGCTCACCGGCAGTCTTGCGACCCTCGCCGGGCTGACGACCGGCGTCGGCACGGCGGCGATCTCGCTCGGCACGCTGACGGCGGGCGGCAACTACGCGGTCACCTTCAATGCGGGCGTGCTCACCATCACCCCGCGCCCGCTGACCGTGGCGGCCGACAACCTGTCGAAGACGCTCGGCTTTACCGATCCGCAGCTGACCTTCCGCATCACCGAGGGCGATCTCGTCAACGGCGACCTGCTGACCGGCACCCTCGTGCGCGATCCGGGCGAGGCGATCGCCAGCTTCCTGATCCGCCAGGGCTCGCTGACGGCGGGCGCCAACTACACGATCACCTATGTGCCGGGCACCTTCACCATCAACCCGCCACCGGTCTCGCCCGACATCAACAACCCCACCAGCTTCGAGCCGCCGCTGGTGATCGACGACACCCCGCCGACGGTGACGGGCGCTTCGGACGAGCGCTTCGGGATCGACTTCCCCGAACAGCCCGAAGCGCCGCTGATCAGCGAGGACCCGCTGCTCGACGACCCGGTCTCGAGCGGCGGCGACAGCGCGATCTATGGCGATGACGACGACGATGACGACGAGGAAGAGGGCAAGGCCGGCGCCGGTGCCCCCACGGGAGGACAGTGACATGACCGCACGCCCCGCCATGATCCGCTCCGCCTTCGCGCTCACCGCTGTTGCGGCGCTGGGGGCAAGCCTTGCCGCCGGGCCCGGCGCGGCCCGCACCGAGACAGGCACCAGCCTCGCGCTGCGCGACACCTTCCCGATCGGCTCCAACGGGCTGTGCGAGGCGCAGATCCTCCCGCCCGAGCCCGGCGCGGGGCTGTTCGACCGGCGCTATTCGGTGATCTGCCGCGATGCCGCCGCGCCCGTCGGCACGCTGTGGGTGCTGAAGCCCAAGGCCGGCGAGGCCCCCGGCCCGGCGCGCTTCGCCGGTGCCGATGCCGATTGCCGTGGCAATGCGGCCAAGCCCGGCGAGGCGCTCCCCGGCCTTGCCGCAGTCGAGCGATTGGGGTGCAAGCGCGCAGGCTCGATCCTCGCGACCGACCTTCTGATCGGCAACCGCGCGGGCCGTACCTATGCCGCCGCGGGCCTTGCCGTCTATGCCAAGGCGCTGGAGCTCGGCATCGCCTCGCTCGCCAGCGACGAGGTCGTGCCCGGCACGGTCGAGATCCCGCTCACCAGCACCACCGATGCCATCGCCTTCGCGCGCCAGCAGGCCGAAGCGATCGCCGCCGACCAGGCGCTGGTCGAGGCCTATCGCCGCAGCAATGCGGGCGACTTCGCCGAAGCGGCCGAGTTCTTCGCGGTCTCGGCTTCGGCGCTGTCCGGCCCCGGAGCGGCCGAGGCGCAGCTCAACACCGCGCTCCAGCAATCCAATCTCGGCAGCTTCGCCGAGGCGCGCCGCATGTTCGCCGGCACCCGCGCGGCGAGTGCGGGCAGCCCGGTGCTTGCCCGGATGCAGCGCAATTACGAGGCGATGGACGCCTTGAACCAGCGTCAGCCCGCCCGCGCATTGGCGCTGCTCGATGCCCCGCTCGCGACCGAATTCGGCGGCGTGGACGAGGTGCGCGCGCTCACCATCGGCAACGCGCTCGCCGGCCAGCTGGCGAGCGAGAGCGGGCGGATCACGGGCGAATACTCGCTCAGCCTCACCCCGCTCGAACGCGCGCGGCTGCTCGATGGCCAGCACGATTACCTCAAGGCCACGGTGCTGCGCCAGCTTGGCCGCGGCGCCGAGGCCCCGGCGCTGCTTGCCTCGGCCGAGCGCGGCTTTGCCGAAGTGCGCGATGGCCGGGTGGTCTCGGTCGCATGGCTGCGCGGGCAGGTGCTGGGCGAACTCGCCGACGTCGCCGAACGCAGCGGCCAGCTCGCCGAGGCCGAACGGCTCCACCAGCAGGCGATCGGCCTGCTCGGCACGATCTACCCCGGCTCGCCTGCGCTCGGCAGCGCGCGTGCGCAGCTGGCCGGGCTCTATGCCCGCAGCAACCGGCAGGGCGAGGCGCTGGCGATCTACCGCGACATTATCGGCGATGCCAAGGGCCGCCCGCTGCCCTCGCTGCGTTCGGTGATGACGCCCTATTTCACGCTGCTGACCGACAAGACTGCGGGGATCGGCACCACCGAGGCGGCCGCCGACGTCTTCCTCGCCAGCCAGCTGCTCCAGCGCCCGGGCCTCGCGCAGACGCAGGCGGCGCTCGCCCGCGAACTGTCCGAAGGCACCGACGAGGCCGCGCAGCTGTTCCGCACCGCCACCAATCTCGGGCGCGGGATCGAACAGCAGCGCGTCTCGCTGCTCGAGCTCGAAAGCCTGCCCGAGGCGCAGACCCGGCTCGCCGACCAGATCGCCGAGCGGCGCACCCGGCTCGGCCAGCTCGAACAGCAGCAGGCCGAGGTGCTGGCGCGGCTCGCCGCCTATCCGCGCTACCGCGCGGTCGCGGGCGATGCGATCAGCCTTGCCGACCTACAGGCCGTGCTCGGCGAGGGCGAGGCCTATGTGAAGCTGGTGACGCTCGAGAGCGATACCTATGTGCTCTACGCCACCCGCGACGGTGCCAAGGTATGGCGCGCCGATGCGACCCCGCGCCAGCTCGAAACCCTCGTGACCCAGATCCGCGAGAGCATCGCGGTGGTCGAGGGCGGGCAGGTCAACACCTATCCCTTCGACATCGCGGGCGCGCGCGAGCTCTATGTGCGCCTGTTCGCGCCGGTCGCGGACGACCTGCCGAGGCTGAAGCATCTGGTGTTCGAACCCGACGGCGCGATGCTCAAGCTGCCGGCCAACCTGCTCGTCACCGACGATGTGAGCGTCGCCGCCTATCGGGCGCGGACGGCGGCAAAGGGCGCGGACGAATACGACTTCCGCGGCACGAAGTGGCTCGGGCGCAGCACGCAGATCAGCACCTCGGTCGGCCCCTCGGCGTTCCGCGATGTGCGTGCGGCGCGGCCCTCGGACGGCAAGCGCGCCTATCTCGGCCTTGGCGAGAACACCCCGATCGGCACCGCCAGTCCGGGAGCCTCGCGGGTGCGCGCGGCGTTCGAAGCGGGCGAGCGCTGCACCTGGTCGCCCAATGTCTGGGCCAACCCGATCAAGGCGAAGGAACTGCGCGAGGCCGCAGCCCGCTTCGACGGCAGCGCGCAGGTGCTGACGGGCGCGGCCTTTACCGACACGGGCGTTGCGAGCCTGCCCGACCTCGCCGAATTCCGCATCCTCCACTTCGCCACCCACGGCCTCGTCACCGCGCCGCAGCCCGGCTGCGCGCCGCGCCCGGCGCTGCTGACCAGCTTCGACAATGCCGCAGGCTCGGACGGCCTCCTCAGCTTCGCCGAGATCTTCGATCTTCGCATCGATGCCGATCTCGTGATCCTCTCGGCCTGCGACACCGCGGGCAGCGCCACGGTCGGCGCGGCGCGTGAGGCGGGGGTGAGGAGCGGCGGCGAATTCGCGCTCGACGGGCTGGTGCGTGCCTTCGTGGGCGCGGGCGGGCGCACGGTGCTCGCCAGCCACTGGCCGGTGCCCGACGATTTCGACGCCACCGGGCGGCTGGTGGGCGGGCTGTTCGCCGAGGACGGGCGCAGCACGGCCGAGGCGCTGCGCAACTCGCAGCTCGCGCTGATGGACGATGCTGAGACCTCGCACCCGTTCTACTGGTCGGCCTTCGCGGTCGTCGGCGACGGCGCGGCGCGTCTGGCGCGCTGAGCGCTGCCGGGGGCGGGGCGCGGCGAGGCGAGGGCGATGGACAAGACGGTGCAGACCCGCCGCGATTCATCGCTTGTCGGCCGCCTCGCGCGGCTCTGGCGCTTCATCCGCGAGGCGGGCACCGTCCAGCTGGGCCTGACCGTCATGCTGATGTGCGTGGCGATCTTCATCGCGCGCTACAGCTGGGCTCTGCCCGGCGGCATCATCGCCACCCCGCTCACCAGCGAGGCCGAGCGCGCGCTCTACGACCTCAGGGCCTATTACGCCGCCGATCTGGTCGAGGAGGACAAGCGCGTCGTGCTGGTGGTCTATACCGACCAGACCCTGATCGCTGCACGCAAGCGCTCGCCGCTCGATCGCGGCCTGCTCGCCAGGACCCTGCGCACGCTCGACACCTTCGAGCCCAAGGCGATCGGGATCGACATCCTGTTCGACCAGCCGCAGGACGAGGACGAGGAACTGATCGCCGCGCTGCGCGAGATGAAGGCCCCTGTGGCGGTGGCCTATGCCGCCACGGCGACCAACCCGGACGATATCGAATACGAACAGCAGCAATTCCTCGAGGGGTTCATGGCGCGGCTCGAGGGCAGCAATGCGCGTCCCGCGAGCATCCGGCTCGACAACACCTTCGGCGCCACCCGCGTGTGGCCCAAGATCGTGCCGGGCCTGCCGCCGCTGCTCGGCCGCGTGATGCTCGCCGAGGCGGGGGAGCCAGCCACCGCCTTCGAAGGCTATCAGGGGGCGATCGATTACCGGCGGGCCAAGTACGAGGATTCGGTGCTGTTCCCGCCCGCCCAGATCGACCTTTTCGTCAACCCCGATCCGGAAATCCTGCCGTTCCTCAGGGAGCAGTTTTCGGGCAAGTACATCCTGATCGGCGGCGACATCGTCGATTATGACCGGGTCGAGACGACCTTCACCTCGATCAACGGCGAAGTGCCCGCAGGGATAGCGGTCCATGCCGAGATCATTTCCCAGATGCTCGACGGCCGCAAGCTCCAGCCGATCCCGGGTTGGATTCTGTGGTCGATGGCGATCCTGGTGGTGATCATCGCGGTCCTGAGCGCGCTGCTCGAATGGCCCGCGCGCCGCCTTGCGCTGTTCGGCATTGCTCAGCTGTTCTTCTTCCAGGGCATGCCCTTCTATCTGCAGGTGCGCAACGTCGACACCTACGGCCTGCCGGCCATCGGCTGGCTGATCGGGTGGATCATCGTCTTCACCGCCGTCACCGTGACCGCGCGCGCTTCGGGGGCCGCGCAGCGCAATTTCGCCACCGGAGCGCTCGGCAAATACATCCCGCGCGACATTGCCCAGGCGATCATCGATAAGCCAGAACTGCTCAGCCTCGGGGGCGAGAAGCGCGAGATCTTTGTTCTGTTCAGCGACCTCGAGGGCTTCACCAAGATGAGCCACGCGATCGCGCCGGAAATGGTCGCCAAGTTGCTCAACCGCTATCTCGACATGCTCAGCCAGGTGGTGCTCGATCACGGTGGGGTGATCGACAAGTTCGTCGGCGATGCGGTGGTCGCCTTCTGGGGCGCGCCGATCAGTCGGCCCGACGACGGCAACCGCGCCGCGCGCGCGGGCTATGCGATGTGGCAGGCGGGCGAGGCCTTCCGTGCCGAGGTCGCGGCGATGGACCCGGACCTGCCGAGGATCGGCAAGACCCGCGTGGGCCTCCATTTCGGCGAGGCGGTGATCGGCAATTTCGGCGGGGCGACGCGCATCCAGTACACGGCGCTGGGCGATTCGATGAACACCGCCGCGCGACTCGAAGCGGCCAACAAGGCGCTCGGTTCGAGCGTAATGGCAAGCCGCGAATTCGCCGAGGCCTCGGGCCTCGAATGGTGGCGGCCGATGGGCCGGGTGCGGCTGCGCGGCCGCGCGCGGCCGGTCGATCTGTTTGAACCTGCACCCGATTTTCCGGCGGAAGACCGCGCGCGCCTCGCAGAGGCGAGCGCGCTTGCGGCGACCGATCCGGCCGCCGCGCGCGCGCTGGCCGAGGCGGTCGCGGCTCGCCATCCCGATGATTCAGCGCTAGGCAATCTCGCCCGGCGCATGGCAGCAATCGATGAAGGAGGAACCTATGTTCTCGAATAGCATCAAGCAGCGTCTGACGGCACTGGCACTGGCAGGGGCGGCGCTGGCGCTGCCCACAGCGGCGATGGCGGGGGTGGTGGTCAAGTCCACCGGGCCCTCGGCAACCCGCTACCCGGTCGGCTCCAAGGTCGACGACAACGCCACGATCACCCTGAAGGCGGGCGATGTCATCACCGTGCTCACCGCCAACGGCACGCGCGTCATCAAGGGCGCGGGCACCTTCCGCGTCGGCGACCGCCCGCAGGTCGCCGCCGACCGCTTCGCCTCCCTGACCCGCAAGCGCGCCGCCACCCGCGTGCGCACCGGGGCGGTGCGCGGCGAACCGGCCGAGGGCAATCCGACCAACCCCAGCCTGTGGTATGTCGATGTCACCCGCTCAGGCACGGTGTGCCTCTATGACCTTGCCACGGTGCGCCTGTGGCGGCCGGGCGCGCCCGACACCATCACCTACCGCATGTTCAACCGCGAGAACGGCACCTCGGTCGATGTCACCTTCGACGAGACGGTGACGGTCGCTGCGCTCGATCCGACGCGCCTGCCGATCGTCGAAGGCGCGCCCTACTCCATCACCGGGCCCGACAACGCGACCAGCGCGCAGGTCAGCTTCGTGCTGCTCCAGGGCGATTTCGAGGCACCCGACACGCTCGCCGAGGCGCTGATCGCCAAGGGCTGCTCGGTGCAGCTCGACCTGCTCGCCTCCGGGCTCGAGGCCGACGCGGAGGCGAGCGGCCTGTGAACTTGAGCGCACGGCCTGCCGATTGCCTGTTGCATCGCGGGCCCAAGCTTGGGAGAAGGGGGCAGGGGTCGGCCTGACGGGGGAATCGGGACGCGGTGGACGACGGGGTTCTTGCAACAAGGTGGCAGTCGTCGCGCGGGGGCGCGCGGTTTGCCGTGCAAGGGTCCGGCAGGGCCGGGTGACGGGCATCTCGGGGGGGATGGGATGAGACGAATTCTGGCGGATATGATCGCTGGCTGCGGGGCACGGGGTGCCTCGCGCCGCCTGCTTGCGCGCCTCGCTGCCGTGCTGGCGCTGGTGGCGGTCTATCCGGTCTCGACCGCGCTGGGTGGCGGCACCTTCGAGGGCGTGGCGACCTGCGCAGGCTCTACCTGCCACGGCCGCGCCGAAGGCAACGGCGCGGTGGTCCGGCAGGACGAGATCGCGACCTGGCAGGAACCTTCCTCGCCCAGCGGCGCACACAGCCGCGCCTATGCCGTCCTCGGCGGGCGGCGCGGCCAGCAGATCGCCGCGAGCCTCGGTCTCGGCAACGCGCAATCCGCGCCCGCCTGTCTCGGCTGCCATGCCACCAATGCCCCTGCAGGCGCGCGCGGGTCGAAATTCACGCTGAACGACGGGGTCGGTTGCGAGAGCTGCCACGGCGCGTCGGGCGGCACCTGGCTCGCGGAGCACTATGCCCTGCCCGCCACCCATGCCTCGAACATTGCCGCGGGCCTCACCCCGCTCGACAATCCCAAGGCGCGCGCGGGCGTGTGCCTCGATTGCCATTACGGCTCGGACAAGCCCGGCCAGTTCGTCACCCACGCGATGATGGCCGCGGGCCACCCGCGCGTGTCTTTCGAGCTCGATCTGTTCAGCGCGCTCCAGCAGCACCACCAGATCGACGGGGATTACGTGGCGCGCAAGGGCAGCCCCAGTTCGGTGCGGTTCTGGGCGGTGGGGCAGGCCGAGGCCGTGCGCCGCTCGACCAGCCTCTTCGCCCAGCCCCGGCTCGGCTACGAGGGCGCCTTCCCGCAGTTCTACTTCCTCGATTGCCACTCGTGCCACCGCACCATCGCCGACGGCCCGCAAAGGAAGCTCACCTTCGAGACCAATCCCGGCCGCCCGATCCCCTTCGGCAACCCGCCCTTCAACGACGAGAACATGATCATGCTCTCGGCGGTAGCGGGCGTGCTGGTGCCGGGCGAGGCGGCGAAGTTCCAGGCCGCCGCGCGCGACTTCCACAAGGCCTTCGGCGCAGGCCCCGCCGAGGCGCGCACCGCCGCGCAGGCGCTCGCGAGCCGCGCCGGGGCACTGTCCGAGGCGCTTTCGGGCCGCTCCTACAGCGATGCCGACGCCTTCCGGATCATCGCGATGATCTCCGGCGAGGCGACCGCGCCGCGCTTTACCGACTATGCCGGATCGGTGCAGGCGGTGATGGCGGTCGACACGCTGCTCAATGCCCTCGTGCGTGAGGGCCGGGTGACGCAGGGTGCCGCGGCGGGAATCCGCGGCGACATCGCGCGCGCCTACAAGGCGGTGGAGGAGCCCAATGCCTACCGCCCGGCCGATTTCCGCGCCGCGCTGAAGGCGGCGGCAGGCGCGATCGGAAGGCTGCAATAGGGATGCGGGGGGGGATCACCACCTTCTGGCTGGCCGCGAGCGCGCTGGTGCTCGCCTCCTGCGGGGGCGGGGGCCCTTCGAGCAGTGGCGGCGCGACCGGCGGCGGCCCTGCGCCCACGCCCACCCCGCCGCCTGCCGGACAGGTCTTCTCCGTGCCTGCTGCCGAGAGCCTCTCGAGCGCCGAAGTCGGCACGATCATCGCCCAGGCCGCCGCCGAGGCGCGCGCGCGCAATGTCGCGGCGACCATCGCGGTGACCGACCGGGTCGGCAATGTGCTCGGGGTGTTCGCCATGCCCGGCGCGGCGGCGAATGCGCAGATTCCGCCCGCGCGCGACGGCACCAGCCGCGATGCGCAGGGTCTCACCATCCCGAGTGCGGGCGCCGCGATCGCCAAGGCGATCACCGGGGCTTATCTGTCAAGCGGCGGCAACGCCTTCTCGAGCCGCACCGCCAGCTTCATCGTCCAGGAGCACTTCCCGCCCGCACCGACCACCGCGGGGCTGGAGAGCGGCCCGCTGTTCGGGGTGCAGTTCAGCCAGCTGCCCTGTTCCGACCTTTCCGCGCGCGCCTCGGACGGGCTGATCGGCCCCAAGCGATCGCCGCTGGGTCTGGCGGCGGACCCGGGCGGCTTCCCGCTCTACCAGAACGGCGTGGTCGTCGGCGGGATCGGGGTGATCGCCGACGGGACCTACGGCTTCGACCCCAACGTGCTCGACCGCGACACCGACGTCGACGAGGCGATCGCGCTCGCCGGCACGGTCGGCTTCGAGGCTCCGGTGAGCATCCGCGCCGACCGCATCACCGCCGACGGCACGGCGCTGCGCTATACCGATGTCGAATATCCGCAACTGAGCGCGGTCGCGGGGGCGAGCTTCGCCTCGACCGCCGGGGCGCTGGTGCCGGTGACCGGCTATTATACCGGCGCGGGTCTGCTGGCGGGCGCGACCTACGGCACCGAGGCCTCGGGCATCCGCGCCTCGACCACGAGCGAATTCGCGAACCGCGATGCCTTCGTGCTCTCGAACGGGGCGGGGGCGAACCGCTACCCTGTGCGCGCCGCGACCGATGCGGGCGATGTCGCCAGTCCGATCACCGCCGCCGAGGCCCGCGTGATCCTCGAAGAAGCCTTCGCGGTCATGAGCCGCGCGCGGGCACAGATCCGCCAGCCGCTGGACAGCCGCGCGCAGGTGACGATCAGTCTTGTCGATACGCGGGGGCAGGTTCTGGGCCTCGTGCGATCGCCCGATGCGCCGATCTTCGGGATCGACGTGAGCTTGCAGAAGGCGCGCACCGCCAATTTCTTCTCCGGCAGCTTCGCCGCCGCCGAATTGTCGGCAGCGCCGGGCGAGGTGCCGCAATTCGTCACAAGGTTGCGCAGCTTCCTCGGCGATCCGGCGGCGCTGACCGGCAACTTCGCCTTTTCGGACCGCGCGCACGGCAACCTCTCGCGGCCCTACTTCCCCGATGGCGAGGTGGGCCAGCCCAACGGGCCCTTCTCGCGCCCGATCCAGCAGTTCAGCCCCTTCTCGACCGGGCTGCAATCGGCGCTGATCGTGGGCAACCTCGCGCAGCACCTCGGTTTCGTGACCGGTGCGAGCGCGCAGGATACGCCGCGTGCTTGCACGGGACTGCCGAACACCGCCGCAGGTACGCCGCGGCTGGCGAATGGCATCCAGATCTTCCCTGGATCGGTCCCGGTCTACCGCAACGGGGTGCTGGTCGGAGGCATCGGCGTTTCGGGCGACGGGATCGATCAGGACGACATGATCAGCTTCCTCGGCCTCAACAACGGCGCGGTCCGTGCAGGCGGAGGGCTGGGCAATGCGCCCGCCGCGATCCGCTCTGACCGGATCGTGGTGCAGGTCGGCAGCCGCCAGGTGCGGCTACGCTACGTCAACTGCCCGTTCGCGCCGTTCATCGGCAGCAGCGAGCAGAACGTGTGTCAGGGGCTCTAGCCGATGACGCCGCTGCTCCCCGCCCTGCTGCTGCTCCAGGCCGCCCCGCCCGAAGAGGTGCAGGCTCCGGCCGCGCCCCCCGGTGAGCAGGCGCAGGACTGGGAGCAGGACGTGCCCCCCGTCGATCCGCAAATCATCGAGGGCCGCGAGCGACCCGGCTACACCGCGCCGCTGCCCGAGAAGATCGAGCAGAACAACGAGGGCGCGGTGCGCGCGCCGCCGCCGCAGGCCTTCCCGACCGAACAGGTGCCGATCCCTGATCGCTGGCGGCTGATCCAGAGCCTCGGCCTCGTGAAGGAGAATCTGCTCGATCCCTACAACCAGAACACGCTGAAGGGCGACCGGCCGATTGACCGATCGAAGGTGCCGTGGCTGCCGATCAAGGGGGACGACTGGTTCTTCGTCGCCAACCTCATCAGCGACACGGTCTACGAGCCGCGCAGCTTCCCGATCCCCGTCGGCGTCCAGACCACCGAGGACCCGGACCGCAACGACGTGTTCGGCAATGCCTTCAGCCAGGTTTTCAGCCAGACCTTCATCGCCGGTTTCGCGCTGCTGAAAGGCTCGACCACCTTCAAGCCGCCGGTGATCGAATACCGCGTCACGCTGGCCTACAACGTCAACTATGTCGACGTGCCTGAGCGGCGCGTGCTGTTTGTCGAGCCCTCGCGCCCCTCGCACCGCCTCGACGATTTCCTCGGGGTGCAGGAAGCCTTCGTCGATTACCACTTCGGCCAGTTCGACAACGACCGCTTCGATTTCATCTCGGCGCGTGTCGGGATCCAGCCGTTCCAGTCGGACTTCCGCGGCTTCCTGTTCAACGACCAGCAGCTGGGCGTGCGCCTGTTCGGATCGCGCGACAACAACCGCTTCCAGTTCAACCTCGGCGCCTTCTGGCGGCTCGAGAAGGACACCAACTCGGGCCTCAACGACGTCACGCAGAGCCCGCGCGACGATTTCGTGTTCGTGGCGAACGCCTACCGGCAGGACTTCCTGATCCCCGCACTGACCAGCCAGATCACCGTCGTCTACAACCGCAACCGCGAGAGCGACGATATCGAGATCGACGACAACGGCTTCCCGGTGCGCCCGGCCTTGCTTGGCACCTTGCGGGGCCGCGAATACGATGCCTTCTATCTGGGCTACAACGTCGATGGCCGCATCGGGCGGGTGAACCTGACGGGCAGCTTCTACTGGGCGCTGGGCGAGGACCGGAACAGCTTCCTCACCGACCGACCGGCCGACATCAACGCCCAGTTCGCCGCCATCGAAGCGAGCTACGACAAGGACTGGATGCGCTTCCGCCTCTCGGCCGCCTATGCCAGCGGGGACGAGGATCCCTATGACGACACCGAAGGCGGGTTCGACGCGATCTTCGAGAACCCGGTCTTCGCGGGCGCGGACACCTCCTACTGGATCCGCCAGACCATACCCTTCGCGGGCGGCGGGCGTGTCATCAGCGTCAATGGCAGGAACGGCCTGCTCAATTCGCTGCGCTCCTCGAAAGAGCAGGGGCAGAGCAATTTCAACAACCCGGGGCTGATCCTGTTCGGCGTGGGGGCGGATTTCGATCTGACGCCGGAGTTCCGCCTCACCGCCAACGCCAACCATCTTTCATTCGAGAACACCTCGGTCCTTCAGGTGCTGAGGAACGAAGGCTCGATCCCCAAGGAGATCGGCTACGACCTCTCGGCCTCGGCGATCTGGCGGCCGCACGCGAACCAGAACCTCGTGTTCCGCCTGTCCGCCGCGACGCTGATCGCGGGTGATGGCTTCCAGGACCTTTTCACGTCCCGCGGGGGTGGAAAGGAATTCGTCTCGATCCTCGCCAACGTGGTGTTGACCTACTGATGCGCGCGCTCACCCAGCCTTTCGCCCGCCACCTTGCGCTGATTGCCGCGGCGCTGGTGCTGGCCGTGTCCCTGTTTGCCGGCAGCCCGATGGCGTCGGACAAGGAGAAGCCGGTCAAGCGCGACTACAGCCTCGTCATCGCGCCCCCCGCGCCGCAGCGGCAATCGGTGGCCGAGATGGACGCCAAGTCCGAAGGCTGCCTTACCTGCCACGTCAAGACCGACGCGCCGACGATGCACGTCTCGCCTGCGGTGCGCCTCGGCTGCACCGATTGCCACGGGGGCAACGTGGCGATCCGCGGCAATTCCGAGCTGCCGCATGACCACCCCGATTACGTCGCTGCGCGCGATGCGGCGCATGTGCTGCCCAAGTATCCCAAGTCGTGGCACTTCCCATCCTCGGCGAACCCCAAGCGCTCCTACGCGCTGCTCAACCAGGAATCGCCGGAGTTCGTGAAGTTCATCAACCCCTCGGACTACCGCGTCGCGCGCGATGCCTGCGGGGCGTGCCACATCCAGGCGATCGAGAGCGCCGAGCGCTCGATCATGGCGACCGGCGCGATGCTGTGGGGCGGGGCGAGCTACAATAACGGGATCCTGCCGTTCAAGAACTACCTCCTCGGCGAGGCCTATACCCGCGAGGGTGATGCGGCGAAGATCACCACGCCCGGCGCGGGGCCGGGGGGCAAGCTTTCCGAGGATCAGGTCGCACGCGGCGTGCTGGCCGAGATGTATCCGCTGCCCACCTGGCACGTGATCCCGCCGGGTGATGTGTTCCGCGTGTTCGAGCGCGGGGGGCGCACGATCAACTCGCAGTTCCCGGAGATTGGCCTGCCCAACCCGTCAGGCTCGATCCAGCGTCTGGAAGAGCCCGGGCGGCCCGACTTGAAGCAATCGAACCGTGGCCCCGGCACGGGTCTGCGCGTGGCGATCCCGGCGCTCAACATCCACAAGACCCGCCTCAACGATCCCTTCACCTGGTTCATGGGCACCAACGACCAGCCGGGCGACTATCGCCACTCGGGCTGTGCGAGCTGCCACGTGGTTTACGCCAATGACCGCGAGCCGCGTCATTCGCTGACCTATGCGCAATACGGGCGCGACGGGCAGACCATTACCGCCGACCCCACCATCGCCGAGAAGATCGCCCACGCGGCGGGCTATGAGGACGGGCATGGCGAGAAGCCGGGCGGGCACGGTGCGGTCAAGCAGCCGGGCGATGACCACCATGCGGGCGACGATGGCGCGCTGCGTACGGCCTCGGGCGAAGTGAAGGAAAGCGGCCACCCTCTCCAGCACGTCTTCACCCGCGCGATCCCGACCAGCCAGTGCATGAACTGCCACATGCACCAGCCCAACATCTTCCTGAACAGCTTCCTCGGCTACACCATGTGGGACTACGAAAGCGACGCGCCCTTCATGTGGCCGAAGGAGCAGAAGTACCCCACCGCCGCCGAGGTCCGCGCCGTCACCGACCGCAACCCCGAAGGCGCCGCGCCCAAGGGCAATTGGGCTGACCTCGATTTCCTGCGCAACGTCTATGACCTCAACCCGCAGCTGAAGGACACCCAGTTCGCCGACTACCACGGCCACGGCTGGAACTTCCGCGCGATCTTCAAGCGCGACCGCGAGGGCAATCTGCTCGACGCCGAGGGCAATATCGTCGACCCCGACGATCCCGAAAAGTGGCGGCGCGAGGGCGAAGGCAAGTTCGTCCCCGCCGGCGTCAATCCGGGCAAGGCGGTCCACCTGATGGACATCCATGCCGAAAAGGGCATGCAATGCGCCGATTGCCACTTCGAGCAGGACAGCCACGGCAACGGCCTCATCTATGGCGAGGTCGCGAACGCGATCGAGATCACCTGCAAGGATTGCCACGGCACCGCCGACGCCTATCCGACGTTGCGCACCAGCGGCCCCGCCGCCCCGCCCGAGGGCCACAACCTCGCCCTGCTGCGCAACCCCGACGGCAAGCGCCGCTTTGAATGGGTCGAAGGGGCCGATGGGCGGCAAAAGCTGATCCAGCGCTCGATCGTCGATCCCAAACTCGAATGGGAGATGAGCCTCGTCAAGGACTCGGTCGATCCCGCCACCCCCGCCTTCAACGCCAAGGCGGCGCGCGCCAAGCTCGTCAGTCGCTACGGCGCGGAGACCGGCAATTTCGAATTCGGCACCGGCATTTCGGAGCCCGACCGCGCGCACCGCGAGCCGGAGATGGCGTGCTTCACCTGCCACCTGTCATGGACGACGAGCTGTGGCGGCTGCCACTTGCCGATCGAGGCCAACTGGAAGACCCCCGTCCACCGCTACGAAGGCGGCGAAACCCGCAACTTCGCGACCTACAACCCGCAGGTCGCGCGCGACGAGATGTTCCAGCTCGGCAAGCATATGACCACCAAGGGCAATCAGGTCGCCCCCGTCAGGTCCTCATCGGCGCTGGTGCTGTCGTCCACGAACATCAACCGCGAGCGGATCTATGTGCAGCAGCCGCCGATTTCGGCCATCGGTTTCTCCTCGCAGGCCTTCGCGCCCCACTTCCCGCATACCGTGCGCCTGACCGAGACCAAGACCTGCACCGATTGCCACCTCTCGGCCAAGGAAGACAACAACGCGATCATGGCGCAGCTCTTCCTGCTCGGCACCAACTACGTCAATTTCGTCGGTCTCAACGCGTGGAGCGGGCTCGAGGGCGGGTTCCAGGCGACCCGCGTGACCGAATATGACGAGCCGCAGGCGGTGATCGGCTCCTACCTCCAGCGCTATGCCTATCCCGATTACTGGAAGATGCACGTCGAGCAGAACGGGCGCGAGCTGAAGAACTGGACGCGTGGCAAGACCTTCGACGGCGAGATGTCGGGCGAAACCCATCCCTTCGAGCAGTTCGTGAACGTCCACGAGGGCACGCCCGGCCGGGTCGGCTGCTTGCAGCTGCGCGGCGAATACATGTTCGTGGCCGAGGGCAAGGGCGGGTTCGTCGCCTATGACGTGGCCAGCATCGCCAACAAGGGCACCTCGGAGCGGATCCTGAAGGGGCCATTCTCGGCGCTGGGCCACGACACGCAGGTCAAGACCACCAACGCGACCTGCATGGCGCTCGCCACCAACCAGCCGATCGCGCCGACCCGCAACACCGAGGCGATGCGCGCGGCCAATCAGGAGCAGGCGTTCAAGCCGATCTACAACTATGCGGCGGTCACCGACAGCGCCGAGGGGCTGATCCTCGTCAACGTCAACACGCTGGCCGACGGCGAATTCCGCAACAACAAGCTGACCCGCAAGGTCTATGCCGATGGCTCCACCGCGTGGAACCCCGGCGGGGTGCTCAGCGGCGCGCGGCATATCGTGCTGGCGGGCGAGATCGCCTATATCACCGCCGACAAGGGACTGGTGGTGGTCGATCTCTCCGATCCCGACACGCCCAAGCTCGCCGCGGTGCGCGAGCTTCGCGATGCGCGGGCGAGCGCGGTGCAGTTCCGCTATCTGTGGGTGACCGATGCCGAGGGCGTGAAGCTGTTCGACATCACCAGCTTGCGCAACCCCGTCGCCGTGCCCGAGGCGACTGTGCCGCTCGCCGACGCGCGCCGGATGTATATCGCGCGCACCTATGCCTATGTCGCCGGTGGGCGCGAGGGCCTCATCATTCTCGATGTGAAGAACCCGCGGTCGCCCAAAGAGTATATGCGCTACCGTGGGTTGATGAGCACGGGTGATGCTCCCAACCTCTGGATGGACGATGTTCAGGACGTGATCGTCGGCACCACCAACGCCTCGCTGTTCGCCTATGTCGCGGACGGGAAGAACGGGGTGAAGGTGCTGCAACTGACCAGCCCGGAAAGCCAACGCAATTTCTATGGCTTCTCGCCAGCGCCAAAGCCCGAACTAATCGCCTGGGCGAAGACCCCCACGCCCGCGATCGCCATGTCCAAGGGCCTCGACCGTGACCGCGCGGTGGACGAGACCGGCGGGCAGATGGCGGTGTTCGGCCGCCTCGGCTCGCGCCCCTTCACCCGCGAGGAGATGGAGCGGATGTTCATGACCCGCAGCGGCGTGCCGTGGAAGGTCTCGGATGAGGTGGACATGAAGCGCTGGGTCGGGCTGGCGCCCGTGGGTGCGCAAAGGGCGAGCGCCCGGAAGTAGGGACCGTCTCCCCGGGCTTGACCCGGGGCCCCGCTTTCTTGTTTGCGTGCCCGCCTCCGCGGGCAGGTGTGCCGCCTTCGGCGACACAGCTTCGCTTCCCTCGGCGCTGTTTCTCCGCTACGCTCCGGGCGCCTGCGGGCGGTCGTTCGGCCTTGCGGCCCGTCCGTTGGCGGGCCGATTGCCTGCTGGTTCCCGAGATGTGACTGGGGCCTCGCCTTTATTCCCTCTCCGCGAACATGCCCTCGATCATCGGCAGGAGCCCCGCATGGAAGCGCGCCAGCACCTGCCAGTCGCCCACGCGCTCGTAGTGCGAGACCAGCGCCGCGCCGTCCCAGCGGTGGATCGCGTAGGTCGGCGGCTCGGTGGTGATGAGCTCGCGGTCGTCGGGGACGTCCTTGTCGATCGGATTGAGGTCCATCGCCACCAGCGGCGCGACCGAGGGCGTCACCCCCAGCGGGATCCCCGCAAAGCGCGTGGTGATCTGGCGGTGGAGGTGCCCGCAATGGATCGCCAGCACCTGGCTCTGCCCCTCGAGCACGTCGCGCAGCCGCACGATCCAGCCCTCGTCGGGCGCGGGGTCCATCCAGTCGATCCCGGCGACCACCGGCGGGTGGTGCATGAAGATGAGTGTCGGCGTATCGGGCGCCTCGGCCAGCCGCGCGGCGAGCCAGCCTGCGCGCGCCTCGCAGAAGGCCCCGCCGTGGCGCCCGTCCTCGAGCGTGTCGAGGCAGATGATCCTGAGCCCCTCCCCGGCATCGACAACATAGTGCAGGAAGCCGCCCTCGGCCGGCTCGACCTGCGGGAAGGCGCCGAGCAGGCCCTCGCGGCTATCGTGGTTGCCGACCATCGGCAGGATCGGGATCGGGCAGGTCTTGAGCAGGTCGACCGTCTTGGCGAAGCTCTCTGCGTCGCCGTGATCGGTGATGTCGCCGGTCAGCACCAGCCAGTCGGGGCGGTTGGGCCCTTCGATCAGCCGCTTGAGCGTTGCGCGGAAGCGGGTGAGGTTCAGTTCCTCGGGTTTCTCATCGGGGGCAAAGCCGACGTGAATGTCGGTCATCTGCGCGATCAGCACCGCACGGTCTGTCGAAGAAGCGCCCCCGCTCATTGCTATGGTCTAGCCTGTGCGAGCTTGGCTGCAACCTTAGATTTGTCAGGCGGCGGGGGCTTGTAGTGCGGCGCGGGGCCCTTGGGCGGCTTCAAGCCCTGCCACTGCCCGGCGGGGACGTGATAGGCATGGCACATCGCGCAGTCGCTCGGCACGATCTTGGCGGTCTTCGTGGCGGTCGCCCCGAGGTGGCAATCGCGACAGCTCTTGAGGTCGGGCATCAAGAGGTCGCTCGCCGCTTTGGAGGTGTCGGCCGCGTGGCAATCGCTGCACTTCTGCTTGCTATGCGCGGCGTGACTGAAATAGCCGCTGGTGAGGAAGCGCTCGGGGAAATTGACCGGCATCAGGTCGGCCTGCCCCGTCGGCCCGCGGGTCGGCAGGTGGCACTCGGTGCACACCCCGCCGACCGAAAGCGCGTTGGAAATCCCGATATAGGCGCGCACCGGCCGGCCGAAATCGGCGCGATAGGGCGAGGCGCTGCCCAGCTGCCCCGGACGCTGGCGACCGGGCGCGAGGCGCGGGCGGGGGCCGGTGCTGATCCGCGCGAGATCCTCGGCGAGGTTCTTCACGCTGCCGTGGCGCAGCTTCCCGAACCCGCCGCCCGGCGTCCGCCCCGACACAAGACTGTGGCACCCCTCGCACGCCTGCTCCATCTCGACCTCCTTGAAGGTCACTCGGTCAGGCGTGGCGATGTGGCAATCCTTGCATTCGAGGGGGGCGCGATACTGCGCGAGGCTCACCGCCATCCGCGCCGCCCCGCCGCGCGGGTTCATGTGGACGTCGTGCGGGAAGACGAGGCCCGAACGCTCGACCGGCTTCGATCCCGCCGCCGCGCGCACCGGCTTGGCCGCACCAAAGCTGGCGAAATAGAGCGGGCGGAACTGCGGGTGGGTCTTGCCGAAATCATGCGCGTCGGTGAGCGCCGTGTCGGTCAGGCGGGTGCCGAGGTCCTTGTGGCAATCGCCGCAAAAGGCCTCGCTGCCGGCCTGCGTGCGCACCGGGCCCTCGTGTTCGGAGTGGCAGGCGACGCAGCCCAAGGGACCTTCCTTGCCGAAGCCCTCGGCGATCTTCCATTGCAGCGCGTCGCCCTCGGACAGCGGCGCCATTCCCTTGGCGAGGCGCGGCTTCTGCGCGTGATCGCCGATGTCCTTGTGGCACGAGAGGCAGGTTTCGTCCTGCACGCTTTCGAAGGCGGCGACGTGGCAGCTTTCGCAGTTGTCGGCGAGGGTATGGTGCTTCAAGGACAGCTCGCCGCTGGTCCAGGCGCTGTCCATCAGCACCGCGCCCGGGGTCTTGCCGGTGGGATCGGGCTTGGCCGGGGTGCGCAGCAGGTGGCTCGCGACCGGCAGGGCGAGCAGCAGCAGGATGATCGCGGAGGCGAATATCCAACTCATCGTGCGCTTTCCCGGCAGCTTGGAGGCGAGCGCGAAGCCGCGCAGGGCGTCCATCTTGCCTTCGTCGGCGACGACCTGGCGGATGGTGATGGCGATATTGCCATCCCCCTCGCGCGTCACCGCGAGGCGCGCGGCGCCGAGCGCCACCTCGCCCCCGGTGCGCGGGTCGATGGTGGCTTCGGAGACCACCCGCCCGTCGAGCCCGAAGCCCAGCGTGCCGAGCGACCTGACGGCCAGCGTGCCGTCAGCCGCAAGGTCTATGGCGACATGGTGCTGCTCGACCGCGAGGTCGGGCAGGTGGATGTCGTTCTCGGCCGCGCGGCCCACAGTGAGGCGGGTTTGCTCGACCACCCGGTCGCGAACGATCTCGCGGCCGGCGGCGGTGAAGTCGATGGTGCGGATCAGGAATGCCATCGCCGCCTCCTCACCAGTAGTAGAACACGCTGATCACATGCGCGGTGAGCGCGGCGATCAGGGCGACGGTGAGGGGGATATGGACGAACAGCCAGATCTCCAGCAGCGCGCGGATGCGCAGCGCGCCGCGGATCTGGGCGAGCTGTTCGCGGCGTTTTTCCAAGAGGGCGGTGACGCGCGTCTCGTCCTCGCTCGCAGTGCCCATGCCGCGCAGCGCCTGCGCGGTCTTGCAGCCGGGATAGCTCCCCGTCAGCCGCGCCAGCGCGCCGCCGTAGAACACATCCTGGCCGAGCGCCGCGATGACGAGATCGGCCTCGGCGCGCGCGAGCGGCTGCGCGGCGCTCTCTAGCTGACGGTCGAGCGCGGTCAGCGCGTCCAGCATCTGCGCGCGGGTCATCTCCTTGCGGTTGGCCGACAGGCTCGAGGGCAGGGTGGCATAGACGATCACGCCGTAGATCCCGGTCGCGATCACCAGCAGCATCAGCACATAGGCGAGCGTGTGGACGTTCCACCCGATCTGGAAGCCGGTGTGGAGCGTGCCGATGACGATCAGCGCAAGGCCGAGATAGACGTGGGCCGAGGTCCACGCCTTGAGGCTCCACGCGCCGGGATTGATGCGCCGCTTCCTCACCCCGAGCAGCGACAGCCACAGGATCAGCCCGAAACCGATGGTGCCCAGCGTATAGCCATACCACGTGCCGCCATTGGGGCGCGGTTCCTGGTCGATCATCAGATAGCCTGCGATGGCAGCACCGCTCAGCAGCAGCGCGATCCACAGCCAGCGGAAGCGCTTGTGCTTCAGAAAGCTGACATGGTCGCTGTTGCGCCGCTGCTCGTCCTGGCTGAAGCGGCCCGTGCCGCCGGTTTTTGCCCCCGCTTTGGTTGCCATCACTCGACGTCCTCGGTGAGCTTGGCGAAGGTCAGGAACTTGTCGGGGCTGACGCGGATCGCCGCGCCCGTCGGGCAGGCGCGCACGCAGGCGGGGCCGCCGTCGATGCCGGAGCACATGTCGCACTTGATCGCCTGCTTGGCCTTCTGCCCGCCATCCTTCTCGGCCGCCTTCTTGCGCCACGAATAGGAGGCCTCGCCCGGGCCGGGGCCCTTGCCGAACAGCATCCATTGCAGGAGGCTCGGCTTCTTCGGCGGCTTCGCATCCATGCGGATCACGCCGTAGGGGCAGTTTCTCTGGCAATTGCCGCAGCCGATGCAGGTCTCGTCGATGAACACCTCGCCGTCCGGCCCGCGCTTGATCGCGTTTGGCGGGCAATCGGCCATGCAATGCGGGTGCTCGCAGTGGCGGCATGACGTCGGCACGTGGAGGTGCGCGTAGGTCTTGCCCGCCTCACGGTCGAGCCGCGAGAGGCCGTCATGGCTGTCGGCGCAGGCTTTCTCGCAATTGTCGCAGCCGATGCACAGCTTCTCGTCGATCAGCAGCACGTCGGTCGCCTCGCCGATGCCGTTGTCGACGAGGAATTGCGCGGTCTGCGAATAAAGGTCGACCGCGCTGAAGAATTCGCCCTTGCGGCTTTCGATGAAGGCATTGGTGGCGCGGCGGCCGGCCATGTCCTTCAGCGCCCGCTCGCGCACGGCGGGCTTCCTGTCGAGCAGCGCGAGGAAGCCCTCGGCGGGCAAACGGATCACCTCGGACTTGATCGCGGCCTTGACCGTGGCGGTGCGGGTGCTGCCGTCGATCACCGCCATCTCGCCGAAATAGGAGCCTGCGGGCAGGTAGGAGAGGAACACCGGCCGCCCGCCCATCTCCTTTTCGACCACCATCGAGCCGCGACGGATGATGAAGACGTCCTTGTCGTCCGCCCCTTCCGCGACGACCACCTCGCCCGCGCGCTTTTCCTCCACCCGCGCGGCTTCGACCAGCGGGGCGACATCCTCGCGGGTGAGGCCCGAACCGAACATCTGGAGCAATTGCCGCTCGATTGAGATGCGCTGGATCGTGGCCTTGGCGCTGGGCACCTGCGATTGCAGTTTGAGCGCGGCGAGGCGCGAGATCTCGACGACGATGGTGTCTTCTGCCGCCCGGATCGTCGCCCCGCGGCGGCGGCCCGAGATGAGGCCGACCTCGCCGAAAATCGAGCCGGTTTCGATGGGAATCGTGAACGAGGGGTCGGCGGGGTTGACCTCCACCGCCACCGATCCGCTGGCGATCCCGAACAGCGATGACCCGGGCGCATTGCGCTCGAAGATCACTTCGCCGGGAGCAAAGAACTTGGCCTCCGAATCGAGCATGAATTCGCGCATCTGGAGCGGGTTCATGCCGTTGAGGATCGAGACGTTCGCACGCAGGAACTCGAGCCATTCCTCGGTCGAACGATTGCCCGGAAGGTTAGCGAACTTGGCCGCGATGATCGGTTCGTCCGCCGGTTTCAGCGCGGTGTTGCCGTTGATGAACTCGATGACGTCGTGGCCCTGGTTCATGCAGTGCTTGATCAGCGGATAACCCGCCAGCGCGCCGATCACGAAGATGCCGGGCGCGGTCGATTCGAACACCGAGGAGAGCTTCGGGAAGGCGCCGCGATCCTCGCTCGTGAACTCGATCCCGCAGCCTTCGACAAAGGCGCGCGGCGGGGCCGAGCCGATGCGGGCGATGATCCGGTCGCAGGGGATGCGGATTTCCCCGTCCCGGGTGGCGAGCGTGATCCAGCCCGGCTCGATCGCCTTGGTCTCGCTTTCGGTCCGCACCGTGAGTTTGCCCGCCTCGTGATCGGCCAGCAGCGCGCTGACGTTCGCGGCCTTGGCGGTGGGGAAGTCGGTGCCGCGGTTGAGGATCGAGACGGTGTTGCGCTGCGCCGGGTCCTCGGCAAGCCCGCGCGCGTTCTCGATGCCTGCGTCCCCGGTGCCGACGATGACGATATGCTCGTCGACATACTCCGTGGGGTCGTCGAGCTGGTACTGCACATGCGGCAGGTCCGCGCCAGGGCAGCGCATCAGGTTGGGATTGCCCTGCGTGCCGATGGCGAGGACGACGTTCTCGGCCATCACCGTCTCGCCGTTGGTCAGCTCGATCGCGTAAGGCGGGGCGTGGCGCTGGAGTTCGGTGACGGTCTTCGTCCCGTCGCGCGCGCGGCTCACCAGTTGCTGCACCGAGCCGGCAATCGCCGCGCCCGTCCCGCGGATCGCCTTGGCCTCGGCATGGTACTTTACGTTGACCTTGTGGCCGCCGATCTGCTCGTCCCAGATGCCGAGGATCGTCTCGCGCTTGCCCGCCTCGAAATCGATGTCCGAGCGCAGCACCAGATTGCTGGGCGTCGCCATGACGTGCTTGCCCTTCTGGTACTTGTAGATCGTGTCCGACAGGTGATCGGTCTTCTCGAGCAGCACATGGCTCAGCCCCAGCGCCGCCGCACGCGCAGCTGCACTGAGCCCGGCCGGGCCCGAACCGATGATCGCGACTTTGAAAACTTCGCCCACCTATCCTCCCCCTCGCGGATAGATCGCCCCCTGCACTGCACCATACCCAAAACCGGCCCCGATGCCAGAGCGAATTGCCCCCTTTTGCAGGCGGTGCTAGCGATGGGCGCATGGGACAAGGGGAACAGGCGCCTCAGGGCGGTTCATCGAAGGCGGGATGGGTCTTGCTGGGGGCAGCGCTGCTGCTGGCGGCGGGCTCGATTGGGTTCAACATCTACCAGGGCGCGGGCGGGGCGGACGAGCCCGCGGCGGCGACCGGCGGCGAGGGCTCGATCGAGGCGCTGCGCGCTGCGGCCGAGGCCTCCACCGACGATGCCGGCCCCTGGGGCGACCTCGCCTTCGCCTATTTCAATCAGGGCAAATATGACGAGGCCGCCGCCGCCTATCGCCGCGCGGTCGCCATCGCGCCCGACGAGGCGGTGCTGTGGTCGGCGCTGGGCGAGACGCTGGTGCTGGCGAGCAAGCGCGACCCGCTGCCGCCCGAAGCCCTGCAGGCCTTCGAAAAGGCACTGGCGCTCGATCCCGAGGATCCGCGCGGGCGCTATTTCCTCGCCGCCAAGAAGGACCTCGACAAGGATCACGAGGGCGCGATCACCGCGTGGCTCGATCTGCTCGCCGATTCGCCGCAAGGCGCGCCGTGGGAAGCCGATCTGGTGCGTACCATCGAGCAGGTCGGGCAGATCAACAAGATCGACGTCGCCGCCCGCATCGCCAAGGCGCAAAGCGAGCGCAAGCCCGCGCTGATCGCCCCGGGTTCGGGCGCGGTGGCGGGCGATCAGGCCTCGTCCAATCTGCGCGGGCCCACGGCCGCCGACGTCGCCGCGGCCGGTGCGATGAAGCCGAGCGAGCAGCGGACCATGGCCGAGGGCATGGTCGAACAGCTCGAGGCGCGGCTGGCGATGGAGCCCAAGAACGTCGATGGCTGGGTGATGCTGATGCGCAGCCGCATGACCTTGGGCGAGCCGGCCAAGGCCAAGGCGGCGCTCGATGCGGCGGTGAAAGCCAACCCGGCCAGTGCGGCGCAGCTGCGGGAAGCGGCGGCGCAGCTCGGTGTGCAGTAGTGCGCCGACCTGCTCCGTCATCGCGCGGACAAGAAAAATTCTAAATCAGGCAATTATCTTATCCTAGGTTAGAGAGCGCTTCCTGTCTCCCTCGCATTGGCTCCGCGCCCAATTTTGGGCGTAGGAAAGGGTTGATATGAAGAAGTTTTTTGCCGCGGGGGCGCTCGCTGTGGCCTTGGTTTCTGCGCCGGCTGCCGCGCAGGATGAAGGCACTGCCGGGGGCAAATTCGTTGCCGGCGCGATCCTCGGTATCGACAGCGTCAACGTCGAACTCGACGATGCACTCTCCGATGCCGAGGAGGACATTCTGGTCGGTGTGACCGTCGGCTATGACTACGAGACCGCCTCGGGCGTGGTTTTCGGCATCGAAGGCGAATTTTCGGACTCGAGCGTCGGCGCGTCTGCCACTGACGTTTTCGTCGCTGACGACCGCCTGTCGATCAACGCCGGTCGCGACTTCTACGCGGGTGTCCGTCTGGGCTTCCGTCCGGGGAAAAACGGTCTTCTCTATGTGAAGGGCGGCTACACCAACGCCTCGATCGAAGGGGAATATGACGACGGCACCGGCGAAATCGCCGACGAACAGGCCTTTGACGGCTTCCGCGTCGGCATCGGCGGCGAAATCGACCTCGGCAGCAATTACGGGATCCGCGTCGAATACCGCTATTCCGACTATGGCAGCATCGAAGCGCTCGGTGTCGACACCGGCCTCGATATCAGCCGCAACCAGGGCGTCATCACGCTGCTCGGCAAGTTCTGAGCCGCGGAACTAAACTACGCGACCGGGTCGGGGACAGGCCTCGACCCGGTCCGCTCGGCGCTTGATCGCCACGGTATACGTTAGGTTCGGCGGCACCTGCGCGAGCAGGCAGCGGCTCCAGAGGTTAGATGACCGGCTGACGCGCCGGATCGTGGGCCTCGATCCGGCGGAACACCGCCGAAGTGATGGCGATCGCCAGCGCGGTCAGGGCTAGCCCTGCGACCACATCGATCCAGTAGTGCCAGCGGGTCGCGACCGCCTCGAACACGATGAATACGAACAGCGGCAGATAGGCCACTCCCAGCCAGCGTGCGTGCTTCCACGCGAAGTAGAGGAACACCGCTGACGAGGCGACATGCAGCGAGGGCATGGCAGCCACGGCGGCGAACAGGAAGGTGCTCCCCTCGCTCGCGATCCACCCGCGCCCCCCGGCGGCGAGCGCGAGATAGCCGCCATGCATGTGCTGCTGGCGCGCGGTCTCCAGCGCATTGACGCCGGGCTCGTAGAGGAAGGGGCCCACCGCCGGCATCACCAGATAGGCAAGCGCGCCCAGCACATGCACCAGCATCGCGGCGAAGATGACCTTGCGGAAGATGATGAAGGCCTGCATCGAATGGACGATGATGCTGCCGGCGAACATCGCCAGGAAGGCGAACAGATAGAGATGCTCGCCCGCGGGCATCACGCTGTCGGCCAGATGGTGCACCCCGAAGGCCAGATCGACCAGCGGCCGGACCATCTGGTCGGTCTGCCAGTAGAGCCCGTCCCACAGGCGCGGGTTGACGAGGCTCATCCACAGCTTGATGTTGAAATGGGTGACGAGGATCACCCCATAGGCGAAGGCGGCCGCGGCGTAGTAGACCAGCCGCATCGTCTGCTTGGCCAGCACCAGACCGGCACCCAGCAAGGCGATCAGCGACAGCGGCACGCCGTAGCTCATCCCCGTGAAATCCAGCGACTGGCCCGAGGGCAGCGACACCGGAAGATCGAGCGCGGCGGCGATCAGTGCGCCGATTGCCGCGAAGCAAAGCGCGAGTATCAGCTCCGGAAAAGGCACGAAGTAGATCAGCCTCGCGCGGCGCGACACCGTGAGCGATTGTCTGTCCTCGACGGCAATCGGCGTGAATTGGTTCATGCGCTTGGCAAATGTCTTTTTGCAAGGGGCAGGCGTTGCGCAGGAACAGTGCAGCCGTTCCTCCGTGACTAGGGCATGGCGGAAAAATGACAAAATGCCAGAGGAAACCAACCTGCCATAACGAAAACGGGGCCCGGCAAGCCGGACCCCGCATCGTTTCGCACCCGTTCCGCTCTCCCAAGGGCGAGCGGGTCAGACCGTCTCAGACCACCCCGAAGGCCAGCATCGCGTCGGCGACCTTCTTGAAGCCCGCGATATTCGCGCCCTTCACGTAGTCGATATAGCCGCCGCCCTGGTCGCCGTACTTGATGCAGGAATTGTGGATGCCCGACATGATGTCCTTGAGCATCTGCTGCAATTCCTCCTCCTTCCACGACCGGCGTTCGGAGTTCTGGCTCATCTCGAGGCCCGAGACCGCCACGCCGCCCGCATTCGAGGCCTTGCCCGGCGCGTAGAGGATCTTGTGGTGCTTGAAGGTGTGCACCCCGTCGAGATCGGTCGGCATGTTCGCGCCTTCGGAGACCGCGCGGCAGCCGTTGGCGACCAGCGTCTTGGCATCCTCGCCGAGCAATTCGTTCTGCGTCGCGCAGGGGAGCGCGACGTCGCAGGGCACGCCCCACGGAGTCTTGCCGGCATGGAAGGTCGCGCCCGGGAAGGCCTCGACATATTCCTCGATCCGGCCGCGGCGGTGGGTCTTGTGGGTCTTCACCCAGTCGATCTTGTCCTGCGTGATGCCGTCGGGGTCATGGATGAAGCCGCCGCTGTCGGACAGCGTGAGCACCTTGCCGCCGAGCTGGACGATCTTTTCTGCCGCATGGGTGGCGACGTTGCCCGAGCCGGAGATGACGGCGGTCTTGCCGGTCAGATCCTCGCCCTTGGTCGCCAGCATGTTGGCGAGGAAATAGACCGCGCCGTAGCCGGTCGCCTCGGTGCGGATCAGCGAGCCGCCCCATTCGAGCCCCTTGCCGGTCAGCACGCCGGTGAAGTTGTTGGTGATGCGCTTGTACTGGCCGAACATGAAGCCGATCTCGCGCCCGCCCACGCCGATGTCGCCCGCCGGCACGTCGATGTCGGCGCCGATGTGGCGGTAGAGCTCGGTCATGAAGGACTGGCAGAAGCGCATGATCTCGCGCACGCTCTTGCCCTTGGGATTGAAGTTGGAGCCGCCCTTGCCGCCTCCCATGGGGAGGCCGGTCAGCGCGTTCTTGAAGGTCTGCTCGAAGGCGAGGAACTTCAGCACCGATTCGGTCACGCTCGGGTGGAAGCGAATCCCCCCCTTGTAGGGCCCGATCGCGTTGTTGTTCTGGACGCGCCAGCCGCGCTGGACGCGGATGTTGCCGGCATCGTCCTCCCAGCACACGCGGAAGGAGACCACACGGTCCGGCTCGGCGATGCGGCGCAGGATCTGCTGGGAGTGATACTCCTCCTTATCCTGCATGAATTCAAAGATGTCCTCGGCCACTTCCTGGACCGCCTGGACGAATTCCGGCTGATAGGGATTGCGCTTCTTGACGCCCTCCATGAAGCCGTTGAGGTCGACGTGATCGGTAACTGCCATGATGTATTCCCCCCCTGATGCCTGACTATATGCGCCCCTGATGCACCTCGCTTGTCGATTTGCGGCAGAAACATTGCCTCAAATAATGGCACTTCCAAGGCAGAGGCTGGGGGAGGGACGTCGAGCGGTCAGATCGCCGAGGAGAATGTGCGCGGCGCGGCGGCGCGGTAGGCGTCGAACAGCGCGGCGATGACGCGGGCATAGGGCAGGCCCGCCGGGGCAATGGCAAGATGCGTGCCGCGCAGCTGGGCGAGGCCCTCGTCGGTGAAGGGAGCGAGGCGGGCCGAGACCCCGGCGAGCAGATCCTCGGGGATGGTCGCCGCGCCATTGCACAAGAGCGCCTCGATCACCGCCCCGCGGCGCTGGTCCTCGGCCGAGCGGACGATGCCGTGCCCGGCCGAAAGGCGCCCCGCCTCGCTCAGCTGGCGATAGGTCGCGGTGTGCTTCTCGTTCTGGGCGAGGAGGCCGGGGAAGCCATGGATCGCGCTCGCGCCGAGGCCGATCAGCACTTTGGACGGATCGTCGGTGAAGCCCTGGAAGTTGCGCCGCAGTCGGCCGGTCTCGACCGCGCGCGCCATCGGGTCGTGGGGGAGGGCAAAGTGGTCGAAGCCGATCGCGCGGTAGCCGCCCGCGGTGAGGATCCGGTGCGCCTCGCTCGCCATGGTGAAGCGCGCCGCCGCGCCGGGGAGGTCGCCCTCGCGGATCATCGTCTGGCGCGGGACGAGGTGCGGGACATGGGCATAGCCGAACACCGCAACCCGGTCTGCGCCGAGCTTGCGGGTCATCTCGAGGCTGTCCTCTAGGTCGGCCTCGCTCTGGTGGGGGAGGCCGTACATCAGGTCGAAGTTCAAGGAGGTGACGCCGCCCTTCCTCAGCCAGTCGGTGCTGCGGCAGATCATGGTCAGCGATTGCTCGCGCCCGATCGCCTTCTGGCAGTGCGCGGCGAAGGTCTGCACGCCCATGCTCGCCCGCGTGACCCCGACGCTGGCGAGCACCCCGCTCCATTCGGCGGTGAGGCTGCGCGGGTCGAGCTCGATCGACCATTCGGGGGCGAACAGCGGCAGGTGGGCGTGGAGCGCATCGACGAGGCCGAGAAACTCGCCGGTCAGGATCGCGTTGGGGCTGCCCCCGCCGAAAGCGATGCGCCGCACCCGCGCGCCCTGCGGGAGCAGGCTGCCGACAGTCGCGATTTCCTGATGCAGCGCGGCCAGATAGGCCTCCACCCGCGCGCGCTTGCCCGAGACCGCAGTGTTGCAGCCGCAGTAGAAGCAGATCTTCTCGCAGAAGGGGATGTGGAGATAGAGCGAGATGTCCCCGCTCGCCCCCGCGACCGCGCGCTCGATGGTGCCGGGCGCGAGCGGTCCGAAGTCCGCGGCGGTCGGGTAGCTGGTGTAGCGCGGCACGGGGGTCGCGAGCAGCTCAGGAATGTATGTCCACATGAGGCTCTTAAAGCGCGCGCCACGCACCCCGTCTTTGCGCGAGATCAATTTGCCCGTTTGGGATGTTTTGCCTCGTCTTTTTCCCGGCAGGTGCCCGCGTGGCAGCCCTTGGGGTGGCAGTCGCCCTTTTGTGCCGGCTTACCGTCATCGAGCGGAATGGTGATCGTGCCGCCGTTGCAAAGGTGCATGGTGAGCGTCTTGCCCGGCTCGGCAGGCAGCGGCCCGATCATCACCGGCACCAGCGCCGCGAGGGCGAGGGGGAGGAGGTTCACGGGGCGTCCTCCTCATCGATCAGGATGCGGTGGGCAGCGCCCTCCATGTCGTCATACTGCCCGGCGCGCATCGACCACAGGAAGGCGCAAAGGCCGAGCAGGCCCATGCCGAGCGCGATGGGGATGAGAAGCGCGAGGCCAGTCATTTCGCGGCTCCGGCGAGACGCAGCGAGTTGGCGATCACCACCAGCGAGGACACCGACATGGCGATCGCGGCGACCAGCGGCGTCACCTGCCCGGTCAGCGCGAGCGGAACCGCGAGCGCGTTGTAGAGAATCGAAAAACCGAAATTTTGCCGCACCACCGTCATGGTCCGGCGCGCGACCCTGACCGCGAGCGCGACCGGCATCAGCGCCTCGCCAATGAACACCGCGTCGGCGGCCTGCTGGCTGGCGTCGGACGCGGTGCCGGGCGCGATCGAGGCGTGGGCGGCAGCAAGCGCAGGGCCGTCGTTGAGGCCGTCGCCGACCATCAGCGGGCGATGTCCGGCGGCCTTCAGCGCCTCGAGCGCGGCGAGCTTGGTGCGGGGGTCGGCTTCGGCCTCAGCGGGGATCCCTAGCGCGGCGGCGATGGCAGCGACGGGTGCGGCGCGGTCACCCGAAAGAATGCGCGCGGGCAGGCCCTCGGCGGCGAGCGCTTTAAGTGCCGCGGCAGCATCGGGGCGCAGGGGATCACTGAAGAGGATAGTCTGGCGGGTGTCACCGATGCGCAGGGTGGTGGCGAGGGAGCCCTCGGCTGCGCCTTCGGGCTTTTCCAGTGCCACGGCCAGACCCTGCCAGCGCCCGGCGAGGCCGCTGCCGCCGGTCTCGCTGATCTCGTCGACCCGTGCAGGGGGCACCCCCTCGCGCAGCAGCGCGGCGGCAAGCCCGCGGCTCAGCGGATGGCGGCTCGATTGGGCGAGGCCGAGCGCGACGGCGCGCGCCTCGGCGTCGAGCTTGCTCACGTCGGCCTGCGGGGTGCCGAGGGTCAGCGTGCCGGTCTTGTCGAGCACGGCGAGGTCGCATTCGGCGAGGCGCTCGAGGGCGCTGCCGTCCTTGACCAGCAGGCCCCGCCGCATCAGCGCGCCGCTCGCCACGACCTGCGCTGCGGGAACCGCGAGGCCCATCGCGCAGGGGCAGGTGATGATGAGGACGGCAATCGCGATGGTGAGCGACGCGTGCCAGCCCGCGCCCGCGATCATCCACCCGGCAAAGGCGAGCAGCGCCAGCGTGTGGACCACCGGGGCGTAGAGCCGCGAGGCACGGTCGGCGATCCGCACATAGGCCGAGCGCGATTGCCCCGCCTCGTCCATCGCCCGCGCGATCTCGGCGAGCGCGGTGTCCTCGGCGACGTGGGTTAGTCGCACCTTGAGCGCCGCGCCCATGTTGATCGCGCCCGCGTGCACCACCGATCCGGGCGCGACGGGTTCGGGCGCGCTCTCGCCGGTGAGCATGGCATTGTCGAGCGCGCTCGTGCCCTCTGTGACCTCGCCGTCCGCCGCGAGCGCCTCCCCGGCGGCGACCAGCACCAGCATGCCGGGGGCGAGGTCCTTGGCCGCCACGCGCCGCGTGGTCCCGTCAAGGGCGATGACGCTGGCGCTCTTGCCCATCCGCCCGAGCAGCGCGCCGATCCCGGCGCGGGTCCGGTCACGCATCGCCGAATCGAGCGCGCGTCCGGCGAGGAGGAAGAACAGCAGCATGACGGCGCTGTCGAAGAAAGCGTGTTCGCCGCCGGTGACGGTCTCGTAGAGCGACATCACGGTCGCAAGGATCACGCCGATGGAGATCGGCACGTCCATGTTGGTGCGCCGGTGCCTGAGCGCCATCCACGCGCTCGCGAAAAACGGCCGCCCGGAATAGGCGACCACCGGCAGGGCGATGGCGGCCGAAAGCCAGTGGAACAGCCCCCGCGTCGCCCCTTCCGCGCCCGACCAGACGCTGACCGAGAGCAGCATGATGTTCATCATCCCGAACCCGGCGACCCCGAGCGCGCGGGTCAGGCGCCCGCGTTCGGCGTCGTCGCTGGCGAGCGGATTGTCCGCCACGGGCTGGGATTCGAACCCCAGCGCGAGCAGCGCCGCTGCGAGCGCCCCCTCGTCCATAACCGGATCATGGCTGATCGCGACCCGCTTGGCCGAGAGGTTCGCGCGGGCGGCGGCGATGCCGGGGGTCTTGGCGAGCTCGCGCTCGATCTTGCCGATGCACCCGGCGCATTTCATGCCGGGGACGGTCAGCCTTGTGGTGACGAGGGGGCGCTCGGCTGCGCCTTCGCGAAAGGCGAGGGGGAGAGCGGGCGCGTTCACCGCAGTTCGGCCTCCCCGGCCCAGGCTTCGCTTCCGGCGCGGATCGCGAGGCGCACCTGCCAGCGGCCGGGGACGAGGGTCTGGTTCGACACCCAGCTGCCCTTGCCGGTGGGCGCGAAGGTCAAGGGCGTGTCGGCGCGCAGGCCCAGCGGATGCTCCGCCGTTCCGGTGATGCGCGCGCCCGCGGGCACGGCGAGGGTCTCGACCACCACGCGGCCATCGGCGCGGCGATGCGGGACTGCCTGCCAGCCCAAGGCTTTCGAAGCTGCCGCCTGCTTGAGCCAGCCGTTGTAGTTCTGGCTGGCGACATAGGAATTGTCGACCACGGTGCCGTGGAAGCTCCCGACCGCGACGCTCGCCATAGCCAAGTTCACCGCGATGACGATGGCAAAGGCGCCGACGAAGATCGCGGCCATGTGCCTGCCGGTGAAGTTCTTGCGGGCTTGGGCCATCAGTCGTCCTCCGGCATGGCAAAGGTGGTTTGCGCGCTGTCGCTCTCGTCCTGCGCGGTGAGGCGGAAGGTGAAGGGGAGGCCGTCATCCTCATCATCGGCTTCCACGTCCGGCGGCAGCATCACGTAGACGCGCAGCACCTTGGTGGCGTTGGCATCGACGGTGACGGTCTGGCTCTGCGCAGCGTTCTCGAGGCTCACCGCGTCGGTCCACATCACCGCGCCCTTCGGCAGGCCTTCGAGCGCCACCACCATATCGCGCGGGCGGGCCTCCATGTTCCTGAGACGCAGCGTGTAGGCGTTCCGGACCGAGCCGTCCTTCAGCAGCATGAAAGGCGGATTGCGGTCGGGCGCGACGGTGAGGTCGGTGTGGGTGCGGGTGCCGAGGGCGAACAGCAGCCCCGCACCTATCGCCGCCCAGACGCCGAAATAGACGAACACCCGCGGCCGCAGCAACGCCTTCCACGCGGGGCGAGCGGGAGCACCTGCGCGTTCGGCGTCGCACTGTTCGAGCGTCGCGTAGTCGATCAGGCCGCGCGCCCGGCCGGTCTCCTTCATCACCCGGTCGCAGGCGTCGATGCAGAGGCCACAGGTGATGCAGCCGATCTGCTGGCCCTCGCGGATGTCGACGCCCGTCGGGCACACCGCGACGCACAGCTGGCAATCGATGCAATCTCCGTAAGCGTCAGGGTTCTTCGCCGCCTTCTTGAGGCTGCCGCGCTGTTCGCCGCGCCAGTCCTTGTAGGTGACGATCAGGCTCTTCTCGTCGAGCATCGCGGTCTGGATGCGCGGCCAGGGGCACATGTAGATGCACACCTGCTCGCGCATGAAGCCGCCGAGCCAGAAGGTCGTGCCGGTCAGCACCGCGACCGTGGCATAGGCGACCGGGTTCGCGGTGCCGTGCCAGAAATCCCAAGTGAGCGTCGGCGCGTCGGCGAAGTACATGATCCACGCGCCGCCGGTCCAGAAGGCGATAGCGAGATAGACCGCCCACTTGGCGAGGCGGCGGGTAGTCTTCGAAACACCCCACGGCGCCTTGTCGAGCCGGGCGCGGGCGTTGCGGTCGCCGTCGAAAAAGCGGTCGACGTGCTGGAACAGGTCGGTCCACACGGTCTGCGGGCAGGCATAGCCGCACCACGCGCGGCCCACCGCGCTGGTCACGAGGAACAGGCCGATGCCCGCCATGATGAGGAGGCCCGCGACAAAGTAGAACTCGTGCGGCCAGATCTCGATGTCGAACATGTAGAAGCGGCGGTTGGCGAGATCGACCAGCACCGCCTGATCGGGGGCATAGGGCCCGCGGTCCCAGCGGATCCACGGGGTGGCGTAGTAGATCGTCAGGGTGATCGCCATGATCGCCCATTTGAAGCGCCGGAAGGGACCGTCGATGCGCTTGTTGTGGACCGTTCGCCCGGCCTCGTAGAGCGCCGAGCCCATGAAGCCCGCGCTTTCCTCGGGAGCGGGCGCGGGAGCCTTGGCCCCCTCGGCCGCGAGCGCCCCGGCCCAGTCGCGCTTGGGCTGTTGCGCTTGGGGCGCGGGGCGGTCGAGTTCGTCGGCTTGCGCCATTGTCCGGTGTCCTACTTGGCGGCGATCTGCGGCGCTTGGGTCGCGGGGGCAGCGGGTGCAGGGTCCTGCCCGCCGCCGCGCGAATGCACGTATGCTGCGAGCATCTTGATCGTCACCGGATCGAGGCGCCCTTGCCAGGCCGGCATCACGCCGTGGCGGGGGGCGAGGATCTGCTTGCCGATATCGGCCGCGCTGCCGCCATAGAGCCAGATCGCGTCGTTGAGCGCCGGGCCGCCCATGGCGGGAAGGCCTTCGCCGCCCGAACCGTGGCAGGCCGCGCAATTGTCGGCGAACATCTGCGCGCCGGTGGCGTTGGGCTTGGCTTTGCCGGAGAGTGACAACACGTGCCCCGTGAGCGCGCTCACCTGCCCCGCGTCAAAGCTGCCCTGGAAGGCGGGCATGAAGTTGCTCCGCGTCTCGGCCGCCGCATCCCAGCGGATGCCGTGGGTGAGGGTGTATTCGATCTGGGTCAGCGTGCCGCCCCACAGCCAGTCGTCGTCATTGAGGTTGGGATACCCCGGCGATCCCGCCGCGCCCGCGCCATGGCACTGGACGCAGTTGACCTTGAACGCCGCCGCTCCGCCCGCGACCGCGGCCTGCATCAGCTGCGGATCGGAGGGGAGCTGCTCGATCGGGGTCGCGGCGATCTTCGCCACCACCCCGGCGCGCGCGGCATCGGCGGCGCGCATCTCGGCGGCGAGATCGCCCCGGCTCGACCAGCCCAATGTGCCTGCCGTCGCCCGGTCGATCATCGGCCAGGCGGGGTAGAGCACCACGTAGACGATCGCGAAGATGATCGTCGCGTAGAAGGTGTAGAGCCACCAGCGGGGGAGCGGCGTGTTGAGCTCCTCGATCCCGTCCCATTCGTGGCCGACGAATTCGGTGCCGGTGGGCTCATCGATGCGCTTATTGGTCATCGTTCTCGTCCTTGAAAATCGAGTGCTTGGCATCGGCCACGAAGCGCCGCGCGCCCGGGCGGAAGTGCCACAGGCACAGGGTCAGATAGAGCGCGCAGATCGCGGCAAGGCCGTAGCTGTCGGCGAAGTGGCGCAAGAGCGTGTAGAGGGTCATCGGCCCCCCTCCGCCTTGGTCAGCTCTTCCTGTGCGGCGGCAGAGTTCACGTCGACCAGCGTGCCGAGCATCTGGAGATAGGCGACCAGCGCATCCATTTCGGTCACGCGCGCCGGATCGCCGTCGAAGTCGCGGATCTGCGCCTTGGGGTAGCGCTTGGCGAGATCGCCGGCGTCGGCGTTGGGATCGGCCTGGGCCTTCAGATCCGCGTCCGCCTTGGCGAGGTCGGCATCGGTGTAGGGCACGCCCACATGCCGTAACGCAGTGAGGTTGGCGGCCACATCGGGCACCTTGAGTTCGTTCTCGGCAAGGAAGGCGTAGCTCGGCATGATGCTCTCGGGCACCACTTCGCGCGGCGCCTTGAGGTGCTGGACGTGCCAGGCATCCGAATACTTGCCCCCGACCCGCGCGAGGTCAGGCCCGGTGCGCTTCGAGCCCCACTGGAAGGGGTGATCGTACATCGATTCCGCGGCGAGGCTGTAGTGCCCGTAGCGCTCGACCTCGTCGCGGAAAGGCCGGATCATCTGGCTGTGACAGACGTAGCAGCCCTCGCGGATATAGATGTCGCGGCCCGCCTGCTCCAAGGGCGTGTAGGGGCGCATCCCCTCAACCTTCTCGATCGTGTTGTCGATCCAGAAGAGCGGCGCGATCTCGACGATCCCGCCGATCGCCACCACGCCGAGCGTGAGCGCGGCGAGCAGGGTGACGTTGCGTTCGAGCTTCTTGTGGCCCTCGAAGGCTCCGGTGTGTGCGGTGTTGCTCATGGTGTCAGGCTCCCTGTCTGACGATCATTCGGCCGGTTCGGCGGTAAGGGGCGGCAGCGGCCGGTCGGCGGCCTCGTCGTGCGCGGTCTCGCCCATCGGGGCTTCGACCCGCAGCTTGCCCGCGATGGTCATGGCGATGTTGAAGGCCATGATGAGCGCGCCGGTGAGGTACATGAGGCCGCCGCCCATGCGCAGGACATACATCGGGTGGAGCGCCGCGACCGTGTCGACGAAGCTGTTCACGAGGTAGCCGTCCGCGCCGTATTCCCGCCACATCAGCCCCTGGGTGATCCCGGCCACCCACATGCTCGCGGCGTAGAAGACGATGCCGAGCGTCGCGAGCCAGAAGTGCCAGTTGATCATCCGCAGCGAATAGAGCCGCTCGCGGTTCCACAGGCGGGGCGTCAGGTAATAGACGCAGGCGAAGGTGATCATCCCGTTCCACCCGAGCGCGCCGGAATGGACGTGGCCGATGGTCCAGTCGGTGTAGTGGCTCAGAGAGTTTACCGCCTTGATCGACAACATCGGCCCTTCGAAGGTGCTCATCCCGTAGAAGGCGAGCGCGAGAACCATCATGCGGATGATCGGATCGGTGCGCACCTTGTCCCACGCGCCGTTCAGCGTCATCAGCCCGTTGATCATCCCGCCCCACGACGGCATCCACAGCATCACCGAGAACACCATCCCCAGCGTCTGCGCCCAGTCGGGCAGGGCGGTGTAGTGGAGGTGGTGCGGGCCCGCCCAGATGTAGAGGAAGATCAGCGACCAGAAGTGGATGATCGACAGCCGGTAGGAATAGACCGGCCGCCCGGCCTGCTTGGGGACGAAGTAGTACATCATCGCCAGGAAGCCCGCGGTGAGGAAGAAGCCCACCGCGTTGTGGCCGTACCACCACTGGGTCAGCGCATCCTGCACGCCTGCAAAGGCGCTGTAGCTCTTGGCACCCAGCAGCGAGACGGGCATCGCGAGGTTGTTGACCAGATGCAGCATCGCCACGGTCAGGATGAAGGCGAGGTAGAACCAGTTCGCCACATAGATGTGCGGCTCGCGGCGGTTCAGGATCGTCGCGACGAAGACCGCGAGATAGGCGACCCACACGATGGTCAGCCACAGGTCGACATACCATTCGGGCTCGGCATATTCCTTGCCCTGGCTGATGCCCAGCAGGTAGCCGGTCGCGGCGAGCACGATGAACAGCTGGTAGCCCCAGAACACGAAGCGCGCGAGGCCGGGCAGCGCCAGCGTGGTGCGGCATGTGCGCTGGACGACGTAGAAGCTCGTCGCCAGCAGCGCATTGCCGCCGAAAGCGAAGATCACCGCGCTGGTGTGCAGCGGGCGCAAACGGCCGAAGTTGAGGTAGGGCTCGATGTTGAGCTCGGGGAAGGCCATCTGCGCGGCGATGAACACGCCCGCGAGCAGCCCCGCGATGCCCCAGAACATCGTCGCGATCACGCCCCAGCGGATCGGGTCGTCGTCATAGCGCGATGGCCCCGGGGGCATGCGGAAGATGCCCTGCACGCGCGCCATCGGGTCGTAGCTGGTGGCCGTGGCGACAACCAGGATCACGGCGACGAGGCCGACGATCCCCATATGGATCGCGAAACCGCTATCGGGGGTGAGCGCAATGGCGGCGATGCTGGCCATGAGGACGCACGCCCACACGCCCAGCCGCTTAACGACTGTTTCCATGTTGATTTATCCCTTCCGTCGGCAGGTTGTCTAACCCGCCCCCGCAATCCTTGTGTTTGACCGAAATCAAAAATGGTTCAGTTTTTCGGGTCTCCGCAGCGCCCCGCGATCCGCGCGAGCGCGGCGACATCGGTGAGCGCGACTTTCGAACGGCCCTCGGTCTCGACCAGCCCGGCCTCGCGCAGCTCGGTGAGCTGGCGGCTGACGGTCTCGATCGTGAGGCCGAGCGAATCGCCGATGTCGCGGCGGCTCATCGGCAGCGCGAAGGCGCAGGTGCCGGTGGAGCAATCCGCGAGGCGCTCGGCCATCGAAACGAGGAAATCGGCGATCCGCGCGGCGGCCGACTTGTGCCCCATCTGCATCATCCGCGTGCGCGAGCGGTGGAGCGCCTGGAGCGAGCGGGTCAGCACCGACCGCAGCACCGCGGGATCGCCCTGCGCCGAATCGAGAAAGGCGTCCGAGGGAAAGATCACCAGCTCGCACGGGGTGAGCGCGACAAGGCGGAAATCGCCGTCCTTCTGGCGCAGCACCGAGACGAGATCGCCTGCGAAGTGGAAGGCGAGCACCTGTCCGCCGGGCATGGCGCTCGCCTGAGCCGCGTTCTGTGCGGCAGTCCCGCGCGCAACCAGCTTGGCCGCGCCGCTCGCGAGCCACACCAGCCGGTCGGTCTCGGGATCGGGCGCAAGCTCCTGCCCGCGCGCCAGCTGCGCCGCCTCACCGAGCGCGCAGAGCGCATCGGCCACGCGGCCCTCGCCCGTTCCGTCCGGCAAGGCGGCTCGGAAAGCGGCAAGCCCGTGGGCGGGCGGCGGGGGGCTCAATGTCGCCATGATGGATGCCGCAATGGGCTTTCGAACAGCAATGGTCTTTGATTCCGATCAATGAGGCGCGCGCAATCCTCGGGCTATCCGGCGCTCACAGGCAGCAACCATCCTGGGCCGCGGAGGGCGGCCACTGCTGCCGGTGAGGACATGAAAATGAAGACTATTCTGATGCTTGGCGGCGCCGCGCTGGCGCTCGCCACGACGCCTGCCATGGCGCAGGACGGCGAAACCGACCGTGCGGGCGACATCCAGTTCAAGGTGCTCGGCACCTACGTGGCGCCCGACGGGGCGATCACCGACATCAACGTCAACGTGCCGGGCCTGCCTGCGACTCTGCAGACGAAGGCCAACGACAACATCACCCCGACCGTGGCGATCGAATGGTTCGTGACCAACAATATCTCGATCGAGACCATCGCCGGGATCACCCAGCACGATGTCGACACCGTCGCCGGGCTCCCGGCCGGGGCGGAGCTGGTCTCGGACGCCAAGCTGATCCCCGCGACCGTGACCGCGAAGTACCACTTCGATCTCGGCGGCGTGAAGCCCTATGTGGGAGCGGGTCCGGCGCTGTTCCTGTGGGTGGGCGACGATCCGGGCGCGGCGACCCTGCCGTTGGGCGTGACCGAGACCAACCTCTCGAACGAGTTGGGCCTCGCGCTGCAAGCCGGGATCGACGTGCCGATCGGCGACAAGGGCTTCGGTCTCAGCCTCGACGTGAAGCGCTACTTCATCGACACCACCGCGCGCTGGTTCGTGGGCAACACCCTGGCGATCGAGACCGAGCACAAGCTCGATCCGTGGCTGATCAGCGCGGGTGTGAGCTACCGCTTCTGAGCCCGAAGGGTCGCGGCGAAAGCCCCGTCAGCCGGAACACGGCTGGCGGGGCCTTTTGCTAGGGGGCAGGAACGATGTGCAAAGACCATAATGGCAATGTTTCACGTGAAACATTGCCATTATGGTTATAACGCAGTGAAGGCGTCAGAAGTTGTACTGGGTCGAAAACTGCACCCTTTGCAGATTGCCGCTGCGCCCGTCCTCGAGCGTGCGGCTCGCATACATCACCTCCACCCCGACATTGAGCGGGCCGACGGGGTTCCAGATCAGGTTGGCAAAGGCGTTCCAGCTCTCGTCTGTGACCTGACTGGTTGTGAGGCGCACGGGGTTGTCGGCCTTGAAATAGGCCCCCCCTAGGTTCGAGCGCCACCGATCCGACCAGACATGGCGGTAGGCGGCAAAGCCCGAATAGGTGAAGATCGGGTCGAGCGTCCCGTCCATCCGGATCGCGGCATCGTTGACGATGTTGAGGCCGATATAGCGCCCCAGCCCGTCGCCCGCGGTCGCCATGAACCGCAGATCGTCCTTCTTGCCGACCTTGAGCTTGCCCGACAGGCTGATGCCATAGCCCCAGGCGGCATCGTCGACGCCCATCAGGTCGTCGGTCGAGACGTGCAGCTGGCGTACGATTCCGGCGGCGGTGAAGGTGCCCCAGTCGCCGCTCCAGTTGTAGCGGCCGATGATGTCGGGAACCTGGTCGTCGCCCGGCGTCACCTGCGCGCCGTTCTGCGCGGTGACCACGGTCTCGGGCTGCTCGAGCGCGATCTGCAAGCGGCCCCTGGTGTAGCGGATCAGTGGCTGGCGATCGAACACCGTGCCCGGCGTCACCCCGATGAAATCGAGCGAATCCGGCAGCGCGGTCACGTTCTGGAACGTCGACCAGCCCTGCCCGAAGGTCCAGTTGTCGTAATTGATCAGCGCATGGCGAATGCGCGGGGTGAAGCTGTTGGTGACCCTTTCGTTGCCGCCGTCGGTGACGTTGAAGTCGAGCTCGATCAAGCTGGAAAGCTTGTGATCGGTGCCGACGTCGGTCTCGGTCTTGAACAGGAAGCGCGTCTGGCGGGCCGAGAAATCGGTGTCGAACCCGCTCGCCCGGCCGCCGACGGGGATCGAGGAGGGGAACAGGAAGTCGCGCAAAATCGAATTGCCCGCCAGCTGCCCGCCGCTGGTGCGCTGGCTGACCGCGTCGAGCTTGACGTAGCCGCCATAGGTGACGCGGGTCTTGCCCATCTTGAAGCCCTCGCCTTGCGGGATCGCGAAGTCGATGAGCTTGTCGGACATCTCCGCCTGTTTCGTCGCGAGGGTGCGGGTGGTCGCCTCGGTCGCGTCGGCCTCGGCGCGCAGTGCCTGCTGCTCGGCCCGGATTGCCCCGGTCTCGGCCCGCACGGCGGCGATCGCCTGGGCCTGCTCGGCCTTGGCGCCCGCCTCGGCATCGAGCCGCGTGATCAGCCCCTCGACCATCCGCTCGAGCCGGTCGAGCCGCTCTTCGACACTCTGCGCTTGCGCCAGCGCGGGGCTTGCGACGAGCATGCTCGCCCCCAGCAGCGCTGCCCGGAAGGCCCGGGCCACTCCCGAATTCACCATAAGACTCTCCCATCCTCTCTTATGCCCGCCAGAATGCGGCGAACGGGGAGCGCGGGACAGCTAGCGGATGGTCGTAAGACCTTTGTCTGATGGGGCTCGCGGTGTAGCCTGATGTAAAACAGGTGCAGAACAAGGGAGAGTCGAGATGATCCACGCCGTCGAGCGGCCTCAGGCCCATACGCCCACGCATTGCACCCCCGAGCAGTACGACGCGATGTATCGCGCCTCTGTGGAGACGCCCGACGCCTTCTGGCTCGAGCAGGCGCAGCGGCTCGACTGGGTGAAGGCGCCGACGCTGGGCGGCGACTGGGCCTATGATCCGGTCGCGATCAAGTGGTTCGAGGATGGCGCACTGAACCTGTGCCACAACGCGGTCGACCGGCATCTGCCGCAGCACGCCGACCGCACCGCGCTAATCTTCGAGCCCGACGATCCGGCAACCCCCTCGCGCACACTCACCTATGGCGAGCTTCACGCCGAGGTCGTGCGCATGGCCAACGCGCTGAAGAAGCTTGGCGTCACGCGCGGCGAGCGGGTGACGATCTACATGCCGATGATCCTCGAAGGTGTCGTCGCCATGCTCGCCTGCGCACGGCTGGGCGCGGTGCATTCGGTGGTGTTCGGCGGCTTCTCGCCCGAGGCGCTCGCGGGGCGGATCGAGGATTGCGGCAGCCGCTTCGTCATCACCGCGGACGAGGGCCTGCGCGGTGGCAAGCACATTCCGCTGAAGGCCAATGTCGACGCGGCCCTGAACCTCGCCGCGCACGCGACCCATGTCGCGGGCGTGCTGGTGATCCCGCACACCGGCGGCGCGATCGATATGGTCGAGGGCCGCGACCACTGGCTCGCCGATCTCGCCAGTGACGAGGACTGCCCCTGCGAGGTCATGAATGCCGAAGACCCGCTGTTCATCCTCTACACCAGCGGCTCGACCGGCAAGCCGAAGGGCGTGCTCCACACCACCGGCGGCTACGGCGTGTGGACCGCGATGACCTTCCACTACATCTTCGACTACCAGCCCGGCGAGGTGTTCTGGTGCACCGCCGATATCGGCTGGGTCACGGGGCACAGCTACGTCGTCTACGGCCCGCTGTTCAACGCCGCGACCGCGGTGGTGTTCGAAGGCGTGCCCAACTACCCCGATCATGGGCGCTTCTGGGACGTGGTCGACAAGCACCAAGTGAACATCATCTACACCGCCCCCACCGCGATCCGCGCGCTGATGCGCGAGGGCGACCACCATGTGACCAGCCGCAGCCGCGCTTCTCTGCGGCTGCTCGGGTCAGTCGGCGAACCCATCAACCCCGAGGCATGGCGCTGGTATTTCGATGTCGTGGGCGAGGGCCGCTGCCCGGTCATCGACACCTGGTGGCAGACCGAGACCGGCGGCTGCATGATCACCACGCTGCCCGGCGCGCACGACATGAAGCCGGGGAGCGCGGGGCTCCCCTTCTTCGGCATCCGCCCGCAACTGGTCGACAACGAGGGCGGGGTGCTCGAGGGCGCCAACGAGGGCAACCTGTGCATCACGCATAGCTGGCCGGGGCAGGCGCGCACCGTCTATGGCGATCACGAGCGCTTCGTGCAGACCTATTTCAGCACCTATGCCGGCAAATATTTCACCGGCGACGGCTGCAAACGCGACGAGGACGGCTATTACTGGATCACCGGCCGGGTCGACGACGTCATCAACGTCTCGGGCCACCGCATGGGTACCGCCGAGGTGGAGAGCGCGCTGGTGCTCCACCCCAAGGTCGCTGAGGCCGCGGTGGTCGGCTATCCGCACGACATCAAGGGGCAGGGGATCTACTGCTACGTCACGCTGAACGCGGGCGAGGAGGGCACGGATGCGCTGCTCGCGGAACTCAAGGCCCACGTCCGCAAGGAAATCGGCCCGATCGCCACGCCCGATGTGATCCACTTCACCGACGGCCTGCCCAAGACCCGCTCGGGCAAGATCATGCGCCGCATCCTGCGCAAGATTGCCGAGAACGAGTTCGGATCGATGGGCGACACCTCGACCCTCGCCGACCCCTCGCTGGTCGAGCGGCTGATCGAGGGCAGGCAGAACCGTTAAGCCGATGACGGGGCGCATCGTCATCGCCGACGACCACCCGCTGTTCCGCAGCGCGCTCGCGCACGCGGTCGGCAAGGTGTGGGAAGGAGGCACAATCATCGAGGCCAGCTCCGCCGCCGAGGCGCGCGCGGTGCTGGCCGAGGGCGGGGTGGAGACATTGCTGCTCGACCTGCACATGGCGGACTCATCGGGCCTGTCGGTGCTGATGGACTTGCGGCAGGACTACCCCGCTCTGCCCATCGTGATCGTCTCGGCCTCCGAGGAGCCGCGCGTCGCGGCGGCGGCGGCGCAGCTGGGCGCGGCGGGGTTCATCCCCAAGTCGGCGAGCCTCGAGGCGATGCGCGAGGGGCTCGCCGCGGTGCGCGATGGCGACGCGTGGTTCCCCGAAAGCGCGGCCGGCGCGGACGACGATCTCGCCCGCATCGCCAGCCTGACGCCCGCCCAGCGGCGCATTCTGGCGGGCATCCGGCAGGGGCTATTGAACAAGCAGATCGCCTATGAACTCGCGATCTCCGAGGCGACGGTGAAGGCGCATATCACCGCGATCCTCAGGAAGCTTGGCGTCGGCAGCCGCACCCAGGCGGTGCTGCTCGCCGCCAAGCTCGACGTCGATCAGCCGGTGGCGGATTCCGCCAGAGCCTGAGCCGCGCTGTCGCGACCCTGTGCCAGGGCTGTCGCGATCAGCGCGCGCAGGGCGGCGGGCGTGGCGGGCTTGAGCAGGCGGTTGGCCCCCATGCGCGCGGCGGCTGCTTCGGTTTCCTCGGAGGCCTCCGCCGTGAGCAGGATCGCGGGGCAGCGCCTGCCCCAGGCTTCGCACAAAGCGGCAAAGGCGGCATCGCCGCGTTCTTCATCGTCGAGCCGGTAGTCCATGATCGCAAGGTCGGGCGCCTCGCGCGCTGCGCGCGCTTCGGCTAGGCTGGTGGCGGTCGTCACCTGCAAGCCCCAGCGGGCGAGCAGCGCAGCCGTTGCGGCCAGCGCGGCCGGGTCGTTGTCGACCACCAGCACCCGCGCCTGTCCCAGCCCGGCCGAGGTGCGCGTGGGCACCATCCGGGCGACGGGCGTCGCCTCGCGCCGCAGCACTGCCATCGGAATCGCAAAGCGGCTGCCGCGGCCGGGACGCGAGGTGGTCTCCACCTCGACCTCCAGCAGCCGCGCCGCGCGCCGCACGATGGCAAGGCCGAGGCCCAGCCCCTCGCGGTCGCTCGAGGCGCCGCGCTCGAACTCGCCGAAGATGCGCTCGATATCCTCAGGTTCGATCCCACGGCCGGTGTCATGAATGCAGATCACCGCTGCATCGCCGCGCCGCCGCACCCCGATCAGGACGCCGCCGCTCGCCGTATAGCGTACCGCGTTGCTCAGCAGGTTGCGCAGCACCGCGGTGAGCAGCGCGCGGTCGGCCATTACCCAGACGCTCGTGTGCACGCGCTTGAGCGTCAGTCCCTTGGCCTGCGCCTGCAGCGTGAACTCGCGCGCGACGTCCTCGAACAGCTGGTCGAGGGCGATAGGCTCGGGCGCGGGCACCACCCCGCCGCTGTCGAGCTTGGAAATCTCCAGCAGCACCCGGATCAGGCGGTCGGCGGCTACGATCGAGCCGTCCAGATCGGCCACCAGCCGCTCGAGCGCCGCCTGTCCGCTGACCTCCTCGCCCAGCGCCGAGGCGAACAGGCGCGCGGCGTTCAAGGGCTGGATCAGGTCGTGGCTCGCCGCGGCGAGGAAGCGGGTCTTGGACTGGGTCGCCTGCGCCAGCAGCGCATTGGCCTCGGACAGCTGGCGGGTGCGTTCGGCGACCTTGCTTTCCAGTGCTTGCTCGGCCCGGCGATCCAGCGTGATGTCGGTGTAGGAGGTGGTGTAGCCACCGCCCGGCGTGGGCGCGCCGACGATCCTGAGCACGCGGCCATCGTGCTGCACGCGCTCGATCCGGTGCTCGGTCCCGGCGCGCATATAGGCGAGGCGGCGCTCGACCTGTTCGTCGATCTCGGCCTCGCTGAGGCTGCCGCGGGCGAGGTTGAAGCGGATCAGATCGGCAATCGGCGTGCCGACGGTGACGAGGCGGTCGGGCAGGTCGAACAGCTCCTGATAGCGGCTGTTCCACGCCACCAGCCGCATCTCGCCGTCGACCAGCGCGATGCCCTGGTCGATCGATTCGATCGCGGTCTGGAGCAGCTCGGCGGAAAAGGACAGGCGGCGCTGGGTCTCGTCGAACATGGCGACGACTTCGGGCAGCGGGATCGGGTCGCCGCCCGCCCACGAGCCCACCAGCATCCGCGCGGAGGAGGTGCCAATCACGCCCGAGATCACCCGCTCGGCCAGCTCCAGCACCGCCGCGCCCGCCGGATCGCCGTTCTTCATCTGCAAAGGGGCCAGTGCGGCATCGGCCCGCTCGCGCCCGACGAACTGGGCGAGCAGCGCGCGCACGTCGCCCAGCCGCTTGGCGGTGGCGTGGCGGGGAAGCTCGCCCGGCATCGGCGTGCCGACGAAGGCCGCGGCCTGCGCCTGGTCGAGCAGCGAGGGGCGGGCGAGCGCCGAGACCAGCCAGTAGAGCGCGGTGTTGACCCCGAGGCTCAGCACCACGCCCGAGACCAGCGGATCGGGGTGAATGCTGATGAGCGGCGCGGTATCGCTCGCTGCGGGCCAGATGAGGAGGGCGAGCCACAGCGCAAAGCCGGTCGCAAGGCCCGTGAGCATTCCGGCGCGGTTGCCGTGCTGGCTCACCATGCCGAGCACGAGGCCCGGCGCGAACTGCGCGGCGGCGGCGAAGGCGAGCGTGCCCATCCCGGCCAAGTCAGTGATGCCGGCAAAGCCGCGGTAGAAGGCATAGGCCGCCGCCAGCAGCGCAGCGATCACCACGCGGCGGATCAGCAGCAACCTTCCGGCGATGCGGCTGCGGTCGCCCCGCCCGGCCAGCGCGCGGCGCAGCAGCAGCGGGGCGAGGAGGTCGTTGGTGATCATGATCGAGAGCGCCACGCAGGCGACCACGATCATCCCCGTCGCCGCCGAGAACCCGCCGAGGAACACCAGCACGGCGAGCCACGGCGCCTCGCGCGCGAGGGGGAGAGCGAGCACGATGGTGTCGGGATCGGTCCCCGCCGGCAGCAGCGCGAGGCCCGCCAGCACGATCGGCACGATCACCGCCGCGGTCGCGGCGAGATAGGCGGGCAGCACCCAGCGCATCGCCCCCGTGGCGCGCTCGCCCGGGGCCTCGATGAAGGTCATGTGGAACTGGCGCGGCAGGCACAGGATCGCTGCCGCCGCAATCAGCGTAAGGACGGCAAAGCGCGCGTCGAGCTGGCCCGCGCTCAGCAGCACCGGGCGTGCCGGGAGCGGGGCGCCGCCGCTGGTCACCAGCCACCACAGCGCCAGCGCGCCGACCGCCAGCAGCGCGGCGAGCTTGACGACCGCCTCCAGCGCGATGGTGAGCACCAGCCCCGCATTGTCCCCCGGCCGGTCAGCGCGCCGCGAGCCGAACAGGATCGCGAACAGCCCCATCAGCGCGGCGACGATCAGCACCAGCTCATCCGCCGCCACCTGCGCGCGCAGGTCCGGGGCCATCAGCAGCACGGTCGCACCCACCGATTCCAGCTGGAGCGCCATGTAGGGCAGCGTCCCTGCGCTTGCGATCACGGTGACAAGCGCGGCGAGGCTGGCGCTCTTGCCGTAACGGGCGGAGAGGAAGTCGGCGATCGAAGTCGAATGCTGTGCCTTGGCCTGCGCGAGGATCTTTTTGACCAGCCCGAAGCCGAGCGTGAAGACGAGGATCGGGCCGAGGTAGATCGCGAGGTAATCGAGCCCGGCAGTGGCAGCGGTGCCCACCCCGCCAAAGAAGGTCCAGCTCGAGCAATAGACCGCGAGGCTGAGGCCGTAGATCGTGCCCGCGCGGGCCTGAAGCCAGCCGCTCGCCGCCCCCTGCCGGTCCCGCCATGCGGCGAGCCAGAACAATGCCCCCAGATAGAATGCGGCGGCCGCGAGCGCCGCGCCCAGCATCATGTGACCCGTCCTCTCCCTCGCCGGGCAAGCTACCGCAACCGCGCCCACAAGCAAAGGGGCGGCGCCCTTGCGGACGCCGCCTCTCCTTCGCGACCCTTGCGGGCTTACTCAGTCGTCGATGTTGCGACGGAAGGTTTCGGGGAGGAACAGCAGCCCCGCCACCACGGTCAGCGCGCAGATCCCGATGGGATACCACAGCCCGTAGTAGATATCCCCCGTCGCCGCGACCATCGCGAAGGCGGTGGTGGGCAGGAACCCGCCGAACCAGCCGTTGCCGATGTGGTAGGGCAGGCTCATCGCGGTGTAGCGGATGCGGGTGGGGAACAGCTCCACCAGCAGCGCAGCGATCGGGCCGTAGACCATGGTCACCAGCAGCACGAGATAGGTCAGCACCGCGACCACCAAGGGCGTGTTCATCGCCTCGGGATCGGCCTTGGCGGGGTAGCCGGCAGCGGCGAGCGCGGCCTTCACCTCTTTCTGGAAGGCCTCGATCGCGGCCTTGCGTTCTTCGCCCGTGACCTTGGCGGGATCGGGCGCGGTGAAGGTGGCGGTGCCGACCTTGACCTGCGCGATCGCACCCGCTTCGGCCCCGACATTGCTGTAGCTCACCGCGCTCTTGGCGAGGAATGACTTGGCAATGTCGCAGCTCTTGGCATCGAACTTGTTCTTGCCGATGGGGTCGAACTGCACCGAGCACTCGTCGTGGTTGACCACCACGCTCACCGGAGCGGCGACCTGCGCCTTGGCGAGCGCGGGGTTGGCCGCCTCGGCGAGCAGGTGGAAGGCGGGGAAGTAGGTCACCGCCGCCAGCGCGCAGCCGGCAAGGATGATCTTCTTGCGTCCGATCCGGTCCGACAGCCAGCCGAAGAAAACGAAGAACGGCGTGCCGATGGCGAGCGCGACCGCGATCAGGATATTGGTGGTCGCGCCGTCGACCAGCAGCATTTTCTCGAGGAAGAACAGCGCGTAGAACTGGCCGGTGTACCACACCACCGCCTGCCCCGCGACCGCACCGAGCAGCGCGATCAGGGCCCAGCGGGCGTTCTTCCAGTTGCCGAAGGCTTCCGAGATCGGCGCCTTGGAATTGGTGCCTTCCTCCTTCATCTTCTGGAAGACCGGGCTTTCCTGCAGCTGCATGCGGATCCACATCGAGACGCCCAAGAGGATCGCCGAGACGAGGAAGGGCACGCGCCAGCCCCATTCCTTGAAGGCGTCCTCGCCGATCATCGTGCGGGTGCCGATCACCACCAGCAGCGCCGCAAACAGGCCGAGCGTGGCGGTGGTCTGGATGAAGCTGGTGTAGAGCCCGCGCTTGTTGTTGGGCGCGTGCTCGGCCACGTAGGTCGCCGCGCCCCCGTATTCGCCGCCGAGCGCCAGGCCCTGCATCAGCCGCAGCAGCACCAGCATGATCGGCGCGGCAACCCCGATGCTGGCATAGGACGGCAGCACGCCGACGGTGAAGGTCGAAAGGCCCATCAGGCCCATCGTCACGAGGAAGGTGTATTTGCGCCCGACGAGGTCGCCGAGCCGCCCGAACACCAGCGCGCCGAAGGGCCGGACCGCGAAGCCGGCCGCGAAGGCCGCCAGCGCGAAGATGAAGCCGGTGGTCTCGTTCACCCCGGAAAAGAACTGTGCCGAGATGATCGTGGCCAGAAGGCCGTAGAGGTAGAAATCGTACCACTCGAACACCGTCCCCAGCGACGAGGCGAGGATGACGCGCTTTTCGGTCCCCGTGGCCTCGTGGTGCTTGGGCAGCGCGTCATTGAATGCCGTTGCCATTGTCGCTCTCCCGCTTGTGCGCCCGGTCCTCCTGCGGCGATCATGCCGCATGGGCCGAGGCGTGCAAAGTCGCGCTTTCGCGGGCGCGGGGATAGCTAGACCTTGGTCGGATGGGCGCGGGGGCGCGGTGCTATTCGTCGGGGGCGAAGGTGAAGCGCAGGTCCGGCGTCTCGATCACCAGCTGGCGGCCGTCGAGCGTGGTGCTGTAGCGCTGCGCGTCCGACAGGCGGCCGAGCTCGTCGCCGAAGCTGGGTTCGGGGCAGAGCATCTTGGTGCTCGCCACGGGGCCGATGCTTATGCTGCCCGCGCCATTGGCCGGCTGGCCCGCGGTCCAGGTCGAACGGCCGCGATTGCAGTCGAGCCGCAGCTGCATCTCGCCGCCGTCCGCGAAGGCAATCGTGTGCCGCGCCTGCAAGGCCGGGGTGAGCGTGGTGGTGCTGCCCGAGGTGTCGATCGCGACCAGCCGCCATTCGGTTCCGGCGAGCGGGTGGGCATCGGGGATGGTCGCGCAGCCTCCCAGCGCGAGCGTGGCGGCGGCGGCGGTAATGGCGGTGCGCAGGTTCATCGCGAAAGTCTCCCCATGGGTCAGGCCCGGCGATTAATGCTCCGATCCTGAACGCGGGCCGACCGGCGCGCAAGAAAAAGCCGCCGGGGCGCGAACCCCGGCGGCCTTTTGAAAACCTTGGGCAGAGCGTCTCAGCTCTCGCGGGTGCCCGACAGCGGCATCGCGCCGAAGGCCCCTGCATTGACCGAGCCGGTCAGGGTGTCGCCGTCGATGGTCGCTTCACAATCGAGCGTCATCGGCATCGGGACGACCATGTTCATCTTCCACTTGATGGTGTTGCCCTCGATCGTGCCGCCGGCGATGTCCATCGAGCCGAGGCTGCCGACCAGCGAGCCCGAGAAGGTGTCGCCATCGGGCACGACGGTCAGCGTGCCGGTCTGGTCGCCCATCGGGCTCTTGACGGTGGTCTTGTAGGTACCTGCAACGGACATATTCCACTCCCTTGGTGAGCGTGCAGGCCTCATGCGACCCGGCACAATGATGGCGTTATTTACACTGATGTCAGCGCGCTTCAATGCTTTTGATGGCGTTCAGACCTCCCGCCCCACCTCCCCGCCCGGCCACCAATAGTACCACGATGTTATGGTGGCCGGGCGGGGAGGTGGGGCGGGAGGTCCGCCTAACCAATGAACCGCGCTGACGTCTTCCCGATTGTCCTCAGAGCTTGTCGGCCTCGAGATATTCGACCGTCATGCCGAGACCCGCGATCTGCTCGTCGATCTGCTTGCGGTCGCCCACCACCACGATCACGAGGTTCTCGCTGCCCAGATATTCGCGCGCGGCGGCGTCGATCTTGTTCGCGTCGATCGCGCGGTAGATCTCGGGCAGCTTGCGCTGGTAGTCGTTCGGCCGGCCGAGCAGCTGGTTGGAGAGCACCGCGCCGAGCACCTGGCCATTGGTCTCGAAACGGTTGGGCAGGCCGCGGATATTGCCTTCGGTCACGCGCTGGAGCTCGGTTTGATCGACCCCCTTGGTGGCCGGGAAGGCGGAAAGGTTGCCGAGGATCGCCTTGATCGAATCCGCCGTGCGGTCGGACTGGACGGGGGTGAAGACATTGAAGGCGCGCGGGCCCACGCCGCCAGTCAGCCCGCTGCGGATGCCGTAGGTCCAGCCCTTGTCCTCGCGCAGGTCCATGTTGAGGCGCGACAGGAAGCCGTCGCCGATCACCTCGTTGGCAAGCTCGAGCGCTTCCATGCCGCCTTGCGTGCCGCGGATCGGCAAGACGCGCGCGGCGAGCAGCACGCTCTGCGGGCTGTTGGGGCGGTCGATCACCACCAGCCGCGGGCGCGCTGCGGGCACGGCGGCGTCGAGGTTCTTCGAACCCTTGGCCGTGGCGGGTGCCTTCCAGTCGCCGAACGACTTCTCGAGCGCGGCGAGAAGATCGGGCATGGTGATGTCGCCGACCACGGTGATGCGGGCATTGTCGGGGCGCAGCCAGCGCGCGTGCTCGGCCCGCAGCGCATCGGAGTCGAGCGCCGAGACGACCTCGGGCAGGCCGCGCGCGCCGACACCGCCATAGGGGTGGTCGGGGCCGAACAGGATCGGGCCGATCGCGCGCTGGGCGAGGCCGATGGGATTGGCCCGCTCCTGCGCGATCCCTGCCAGCTGCTGGTTCTTCACCCGCGCGACATCCTCGGGCTTGAATGCGGGGTTGCGTACGATGTCGGCCATCAGCGCGAGCGAGGGCGCGAGATTGGCGGTCAGCGCGGAAAGCTGGACGGTGCTCGTATCGGTGCCGGTGCCCGCCGAGATCGAGGCGCCGAGGCGCTCCTGCTCGATCGCGATCTGTTCGGCGGTAAGGCTGAGGGTGCCCTCGTCGAGCAGGCCCATCATCAGCGACTGGGTGCCGGCCTTCGCGGGGCCGTCGGCGGCATTGCCCGCATCGAAGGTGATCGCCATCGACACCTTGGGGATCGCGGTGCGCCGCGCGAGCGAGACTTCCATCCCGTTCGAAAGCCGCGCGGTCTCGACCGCCGGGAAGGTCAGCGCGCCGACCGGAGCGACCGCGGGGTATTCGCGCGGCGGGCCGGTGCGGGTGACTTCGATCGGGGCCTTGGCGTCGGGAGTGGGTGCGGGCGTGGTCGCCTCGTCCCCCCAGCCGCCCAGCTTGGCGCCGTCGAGCTTGCGCTCGCCGGGCTCGATCACGAGGGTGTAGGCGGGCTTGCCGAGCCAGCGCTGGAGCGCGGCCTGCACCTGAGCGGGGGTGAGGCGCGCGACTTCGTCGAGCTGCTTGCGGTAGTAGCCCGGATCGCCGCTGTAGAGCAGGCCCTCGGCCAGCGTCGTGCCCTTGCCGCCGAAGCCGCCGACCTGTTCGAGCGCGTCGATGTTGCCCGAGACGATCTGGGTCGCCGCGCGGGTCAGCTCGTCCTGCGTCGGCCCGCGCGCGATCAGCTCGTCGATGATCGCGTTGAATTTGGCCTCGGCCACCGCCGGGTCGACCCCGGGCTTCACGTCCATCTGCGCCTGCAGGAAGCTGAGCTGCTCGTGCTGCTGCGAATAGGCGCTGACCGAGACCGCGACCTGATCGCCGCGCACCAGCGCATTGTCGAGCCGCGAGGAAGCGAGGCCGCCCAGCACCGACAGCCCGGCCGCGAGCGGCACCGCGTCGGGATCGTTGATCGAAGGGCCGGTCCAGGCGCGCATGATGCGGGTGACGGGGACCTGATCGGTGATCGTCTCGCGCTTGTCGGCCGCGAGCGTCACCGGCTGAGCATCGGTCTTGACCACCTCGGGCCCGCGCGGGATCGACCCGAACCAGCGCTCCACCATCGGCCGGGCGGTCTTGGCGTCGATGTCGCCCGCCAGCACCAGCACCACGTTGTTGGGGCCGTAATTGTCGGTGAACCACTTGCGCACGTCGGTCAGGCTCGCCGCGTCAAGATCGGCCAGCGAGCCGATGGTCGAGTGGCGATAGGGGTGGCCGACCGGCAGCAGGCCATCGGAAATCAGGTAGCGCACGAGGCCGTAGGGCGCATTGTCACCCTGACGCTTCTCGTTCTGGACAACGCCGCGCTGCTTGTCGAGCTTGTCCTGGGTGACCGCGCCGAGGAGGTAGCCCATCCGGTCGCTCTCCATGAACAGCGCAAGGTCGAGCGCGCCAGTCGGCACGGTCTCGACATAATTGGTGCGGTCATACCAGGTCGAGCCATTGGTGCTGGTCGAGCCTGCGGCCTCCAGCGGGATGTCGAAATTCTCGACGTTCTCCGAGCCGCCGAACATCAGGTGTTCGAACAGGTGGGCAAAGCCGGTGCGCCCGCGCGGCTCGCTCTTGCTGCCGACGCGGTAATAGACCGTGACGCCGACGATCGGGCTCTTGCGGTCTTCGTGGACGATCACGGTGAGGCCGTTGTCGAGCTTGAACTGCTCGTAGGGGATCTTCACCTGGCTCACCAGCGTCGGCAGGTCGGCCGTCGGCTGCGGGGCGGCGGAGGCCGCCGCGGGAGCGGGCGCGGGTTTCGGAGCCGCGCTCTCGGCGAGCGAGGGGGTAAAGGGCGCGGCCAGCGCAAGGGCGAGCGCCGAGAGGCTGGCGGCAGCGAGACGATGGGTCATGGACTTGGGCTCCGGTGGGGTGCGCGTTGGGCAGGTCAGCGCGCGTTGGTGACGGTCTTGACGGTATGGCGCCGGGTCGCGACGCTCGCGAGCAGATCATCGCGCCAGAAATAGACGGGCTTCAGCCGGTGTTCGACGAACAGTGCCATCTGGTCGGTGTAATGCGGGCTTTGGGGCCGCGTCGACGCCGCGCCGAAGGGCTGCACCGAGCGCGAGCTAACCTTCTGGCCCGGCTGCCATTCGATCCACATGATGAAGCTGTCCCCGTGCTTGAGCGAGAGCCGCCCGTCATCGGCGACGTCCCAGGTGGTCGCGGCGCGCAGGGTGTCCGAGCCGCCGTCGACCGGCAGATCGACCTTGCCCTGCCGCAGCCGTACCAGATCGCCCAGCGGCGGGTCGAGCCGGCCGAAGTGTTTCGTCAGGTGATCGGCCGCCGCATTGAGCTTCTCGGCCACGTCGGGGAAGGGCTTGTTGTTGTAATCGGCCGCCATGAAGTCGCGGATGATCAGCATCGCGATGGCATCGGCGGCGCCCTTGCCGTCCGAGGTGAAGTCCCACGACAGCAGCAGATCGCGGGCCTTGGCGAGCTCGCCCTCGGCAGGCATGGTCGCCAGCGCCTCGAACAGCCGCGCGACATAGCCGTCGCGCTCGTAGCCGGTGTCGTACTTGATCGCCTCGAGCGCCCCCCGGTCGAGCACGCCCGCCTCGCTCAGCAGCTTGTAGGCGCGGCGCGAGCGGTTGGTCTGCTTGAGCTCGATCCCCAGCGTCGGCGAGAAGGCCTCGGGGTCGAGATCGCTCCCCGCGCCTGCCGCGGTGAAGGGGGTGTTGTTCGAGTTGTAGAGCCACCCGCTCGCCGGGTTCACGATCTTCGGGATCGCGCTGAACGGCACCGCGCCCTGCCAGATAAGCTCGGAGCGGTTGCCGGGGAGCACCGAGCGCCAGTCGGCCTTGACGCCCTCGGGCCGGTTGGGGATCGCGGCGTTGTAGACATAGGCGATGGTGCCGCTCTGATCGGCATAGACGAAGTTGGTCGAGGGGATCGCGAGGCGCGACAGCTGGCCTTCCCACTCGGCGAAGGTCTTGGCCTTGTTGAGGCGGTAATAGGCGTCAAGCTGCTGCAACTGCCCGATCCCGCCATAACGCACCGCGAAGGCGCCCTTGGCGTTGCGGATCACCGGACCGTGAACCGAGCGCAGCACCTCCTTGCGGATCGGTAGCACCACGGGGCCCATGCGCACCGGCAGCGTCACCCACTCGCTTTCCAGATCGCGCCACTCGCCGTCGAGCTTGTAGCGATTGCCCGTGTCGTCGAGCTCGAGCTGGTAGACGTCGATCATGTCGGGGGTGTTGACCGTGTTGGTCCAGCCCAGATGCTCGTTGTGGCCGAGGAAGGGGAAGGGCGAACCGGGGAAATTCGCGCCCGCGAAGTGCCAGCCCTCGCCGCTTTCGACCACCAGCTCATACCACGCCACGCCGCCGCGCAGCGGCTGGTGCGAGTTGGAGACGAGCGTGGTGACGCCGCCGCCCTTCTTCGGCGCAACCGCGAAGGCATTGGAGCCGAGGTGTTCGGCATCCTCGCCCAGCGGCAGCACCAGCGTGCGCGCCTGCTTGGGGGCAGCGTCAGGCGCGGGGGCGGCTTCGTCCAGCGGCGGGCGCGGGAAGCCGGGGATGTCGGGGCCATGCTCGCGGCGCAGTTCCTCGCCCGCCACCAGCGGCCCGATCACGCCGTCGAGGCCGAAGAAGAACGGCTGGCGCAGCGCGAAACCCGCGGCGACGTCGATCCCGGCGACGGGGAAGAGATTGCCGAGCTTCACCTCACCCGGATGCTCCTCGGCATATTGGTTGAGCCCCGCCGCATAGGCCTCGAACAGCGCGCGGGTATCGGCGGGGAGCTTGGGATATTCGCGCTCCGCCGAACCGCGTGCGTCGATCAGGTGGTAGACATAATCGACTTTGGCCCCGTCCGCCCCCGCGATCGCGCCGTAGCGCCCGCGGCTCATCGCGACCACGTCCTGCAATGTGAAGAAGTCGTCCTCGGCATGGGCGATGGCGACCCCGTAAGCCGTGTCGGCATCGGTCTTGCCGGAGATATGGGGCACGCCCCATTCGTCGCGGATGATCTCGGCCGTGTAGGTGCGGCCTGAGGCCGGGGCGGCGGGGCTCGCCATCATCGGCTCCCACGTCGCGAGCACCGCGAAGGCAAGCACAAGCAGCACCACCAGCGCAAAACCGCCGCGCTTCACCCAGATCATGACCGATTTCTCTCCCAAATCGCGTGGCTCTTCCTTCGCTTGGACGAGGGCCGCGGTCAAGCAGCGACGCCCCCTCTTGCCTTGCGCGGGGAATGAACCCACCTATCCGGGTAATACACCTCCCGCGCGGCTTTTTGCAGGGCGGGGGCTTGTGTTGCCAAAGTGCAACACTATCTGCTGGCGGTACATTTGGAGGGTTTGGACCACCATGAATCTCGAGAAATTCACCGACCGCGCGAAGGGCTTCCTGCAAGCCGCGCAGACCGTCGCGATCCGCCTCAATCACCAGCGCATCACCCCGCTGCACATCGCCAAGGCGCTGCTCGAAGACAGCGAAGGCATGGCAGCCGGGCTGATCCAGCGCGCTGGGGGGCAGGCGCCGCTGGCCGCGACGGCGGTGGACGCGGGGCTGTCGAAGATCCCGGCGGTCACTGGCTCGGGCGCACAGGCGACCCCGGGGCTCGACAATGACGCGGTGCGCCTGCTCGACACCGCCGAACAGCTCGCCGACAAGGCGGGGGACAGCTACGTGACGGTCGAGCGGATGCTGACCGCGCTCGCACTCGCGCCGGGTGCTGCGGGCGAGGCGCTTAAGGCGGCGGGCGTCACCCCGCAATCGCTCAACACCGCGATCGAGCAACTGCGCGGCGGCAAGAAGGCCGACTCTGCGGGGGCCGAGAACACCTACGATGCGATGCAGAAATTCGCCCGCGACCTCACCAAGGCGGCGCGCGACGGCAAGCTCGATCCCGTCATCGGCCGCGACGAGGAAATCCGCCGCACCATCCAGATCCTCGCGCGGCGCACCAAGAACAACCCCGCGCTGATCGGCGAGCCCGGCACCGGCAAGACCGCGATTGCGGAAGGGTTGGCGCTGCGCATCGCCAATGGCGACGTGCCCGACAGCCTCAAGGGCCGTACCCTCATGAGCCTCGACATGGGCGCGCTGATCGCGGGCGCGAAGTATCGCGGCGAATTCGAGGAACGGCTCAAGTCGGTGCTCGACGAGGTGAAGCACGCCGAGGGCCAGATCATCCTGTTCATCGACGAGATGCACACCCTGATCGGGGCGGGCGCGTCCGAAGGCTCGATGGACGCCTCGAACCTGCTGAAGCCCGCCCTCTCGCGCGGGGAGTTGCACTGCATCGGCGCGACCACGCTCGACGAGTATCAGAAATATGTCGAGAAGGATCCAGCGCTCCAGCGGCGGTTCCAGCCGGTGTTCATCGCCGAGCCGACGGTCGAGGATACCATCAGCATCCTGCGCGGCATCAAGGACAAGTACGAACTCCACCACGGCGTGCGCATCACCGACGGGGCCATCGTAGCGGCGGCGAAGCTCTCCGACCGCTACATCCAGAACCGCTTCCTCCCCGACAAGGCGATCGACCTGATGGACGAGGCCGCGAGCCGCATCCGCATGGAGGTGGAGAGCAAGCCCGAGGAGATCGAGGCGCTCGACCGGCGGATCATTCAGCTGAAGATCGAGGAACAGGCGCTCCAGAAGGAGACCGACGCCAATTCGAAGGACCGCCTCGTCGCCTTGCGCGAGGAGCTGGCGAACCTCGAACAGCAGAGCGCCGAACTCACCACCCGCTGGCAGAACGAGCGCGACAAGATCGAGGCCGAGGGCAAGATCAAGGAGCAGCTCGACGCCGCGCGGCTGGAGCTCGAACAGGCCCAGCGCGAAGGCGATCTGGCGAAGGCGGGAGAGCTGTCTTACGGGCGCATCCCCCAGCTCGAAAAGCAGCTCGCCGAAGCCCAGGGCCAGGCCGCCAATGCCATGCTGCGCGAGGAAGTGACCGAGGAGGACATCGCCGGCGTCGTTAGCCGGTGGACCGGCGTTCCGGTCGACAAGATGATGGCGGGCGAGCGCGAGAAGCTGCTGGCGATGGAGAGCATCCTCGGCAAGCGCGTGATCGGCCAGTCGCAGGCCATCGAGGCCGTGTCCAAGGCCGTCCGCCGCGCGCGGGCAGGGCTTCAGGACCCCGGCAGGCCGCTCGGCTCGTTCCTGTTCCTCGGCCCCACGGGCGTCGGCAAGACCGAGCTTACGAAGGCGCTCGCCGGCTTCCTGTTCGACGACGACAGCGCGATGGTGCGCATCGACATGAGCGAATTCATGGAGAAGCACGCCGTCGCCCGCCTGATCGGCGCGCCTCCGGGCTATGTCGGCTATGAGGAGGGCGGGGTGCTGACCGAAGCCGTGCGCCGCCGCCCCTATCAGGTGGTGTTGTTCGACGAGGTCGAGAAGGCGCATTCGGACGTCTTCAACGTGCTGCTCCAGGTGCTCGACGAAGGGCGCCTGACCGACGGGCAGGGCAGGGTGGTGGACTTCGCCAACACCCTCATCATCCTCACCTCGAACCTCGGCAGCCAGTATCTCGCCAATCTCCCCGACGGGGCCGAGGTCGCCAGTGTCGAGAAGGATGTGATGGACGTGGTGCGCGGGCATTTCCGGCCCGAGTTTTTGAACCGCCTCGACGAGATCATCCTGTTCCACCGCCTGGCGCAGGAGCACATGGCGCCGATCGTCGAAATCCAGGTCGGGCGCGTCCAGAAGCTGCTGGCGGATCGCAAGATCACCATCGAGCTGACCGATGCCGCGCTGCGCTGGCTGGGCCGCGTCGGCTACGACCCGGTCTACGGCGCGCGGCCGCTGAAGCGGGCGGTGCAGCGCTATCTGCAGGACCCGCTCGCCGAGATGCTGCTCGAGGGCAAGCTGCCCGACGGCAGCACGCTGAAGATCGACGAGGGTGACGGAGCCTTGTCGATGGCAGTGACCTGACAACGGTCCATCATGGCACAACGAAAAAGGCCCCGGTTTCCCGGGGCCTTTCTCTTTAGGGCTGATGCCGGAGGGACGATCAGAACCGGACCCGCGCACCGGCGGTGAAGCGGCGACCGATCACGTCGAAGTCGGCAGCCGTTTCGAGGCCCGTCGGCGTGCCGAACTGGGCACCCGGCAGATATTGCGGCTTCTTGTCGAAGACGTTGTCGACGTTGAGGAAGAAGGTCATCTCCTCGCCGACGTCGAAGCCGAGCTGCGCGTCGTGGGTGGCATAGTCCGAGATCCGGTTCAGCGCGACCACGCCCGGGTCGGCATTCACGAAGTCACGGATGAAGTCCCCGCCGCTCAGGAAGTTGGTCTGCCAGCTGAGGCGGACCGCATCCATCTGGTAGGTGCCACGCAACGTGAAGGTGTGGGTCGAGAAGGTCCGGCCGAAGGTGCCGGCGTTGTCGACCGCCTCTTCCGTCGGATCGGTCTGCGTCTTGGCATCGATCAGGTAGGTGTAGTTGCCCGAGAAGGAGAAGGAATCGTTCTCGGTCAGACCCACCGACGTGCGGTAACGCAGGCCCACGTCGACGCCGCGGTTCTGGAGACCCGCCACGTTGATCAGCTGGCCGTTCACCGTGGTGATGAAGCCGGTGTTGGCATCGCGGATCACGTTGTCGCAGAACACCGGGAGACCGGTTTCAAGGCAACGCTGGATCGAGTTGTTGCGGCCGAGCGTGGCGATCGCGTCCTCGATCTTGATGTCGTAGTAATCGACCGTCAGCGCGAGGCCCGGAATGAACGACGGAGTGATGACCGCACCGATGGTGATGGTCTTGGCCGTTTCTTCCTGCAGGTCCTGGTTGCCGCCGACAAAGCCGTTGATGCCCTGAAGGTCGGCCAGCGTGTAGTTGAACGTCCCGTCAGCCGCGATCGCCGCCGCGACGCCCGGAATGGCACGACATGCCGCTCCCAGACCGCCGAGGTCGTTGGTCGCCGTGGTGCCGTCGCACGGATCGGAGACCGCAGCGAAGGTTTCGCTGGGGGCGCTGAACAGTTCCGAGATGTTCGGGGCACGGTTGGCGACGGCGTACATGCCGCGGATGCGGATGTCGTTCGTCGGGGCCCATTCCGCACCGGCGTTCCAGCTGAACACGCCGCCGATCGTCGAGTAGTCCGAATAGCGCGCTGCGCCGATCAGGCCGAGGTACTCGAAGAACGGACGCTCGGAGAGCAGCGGCACGTTCACTTCGCCGAACACTTCCCACACGTCGAAGGCACCCGAAAGGTCGGGGATGAGGTTGCCCGAGTTGCCGCCGGTGTTGGTCAGGATGTCGAGATCGTTGAAGGTGCTCTCGCGGCGGTATTCGACACCGGCCGCGATGCCCACGTCACCGCCGGGCAGCGCGAAGAGCGGACCCGAGATGGTGGCGTTGACGACGTACTGCTCGTTGGTCACCTCTTCCGACTTCGGAACGACAGCCTGCACATAGGACGCCGCGCGCGGATCGGCGGTGTTGTAGCCGAATAGGTTGAGCGGGATACAGCCCTCGGCACGGGCGGCCGCATCGGCGCAGACGATGTCCACCCCCAGCACGTTGCCCGGACCCACGCGCACGGCGTTGAGCGCATTGCGGTAGCGGTTGTTGTCGATGTCCTCGGACGAGTTGAAGTCGTTGAGGTGGCCGTAGACGAAGCTGCCTTCCCACTTGAAGCGGCCCACATCGCCGCGCAGGCCGGCCGCGACGCGCCAGGTCTGGCGTTCAACCTGGTTGCTGCGGTCGAACACGTCGTTCTGGCGACGACGGCCGGAGATCGAATCGATGTCGTTGGTCGGATCGGCGTCCGAGTTCACCGCCGCGATCACCGCCGCGACTTCGTCCGGGATGAAGGGGTTGCTGACCGGAATGCCGAAGGGATCGACATCACGGAAGTAGATGTCGTTGGTGATGTCGAGCGCGAAGGGTTCGATCCGCGAGTTCGAGATCGTGCGCGCCCAGGTCACTTCGGCAAAGGCCGTCACCTTGTCGCTGATCTCGTAGCTGCCGATACCCGAGGCGAGGTAACGCTCGAGCGGGACCGAGATGTAGCGGTCGCCGTTGCGGTTGTAGCCGAAGCCGACCGCGCCGAGGCCCGGGATCGTCGTGAAGCTGTTGTCCGGGTTGAACGAGAAGGTCGAGCGGCCGCCAGGAAGCGCCGAACGGATTTCGCCGTTGGGGCCGCGCAGCTGGAACTGGCCCTGCGGGGCGAAGGACGAATAGGCTGCCGGGCCGCAGATCAGGCCGTTGCAGTCCTCGGCCGAGATGGCGCGGTCGCGCGAGCGCAGGCCGCCGTCACGGTCGTAGGAGAAGTTCGCCATGAAGCTGCCGCGGTCGTCGGCGCCGAAGCTGGTGCCGCCGGTGACGCTGACGAACTGGCGCGGGTTGTCGCCCTCTTCGGTGATCGACGCCTGGGCGCGCACCGAGATGCCTTCGAAGCGGTCCTTAATGATGAAGTTGACGACGCCCGCGACCGCGTCCGAACCGTAGACGGCCGAGGAGCCGCCGGTCACGATTTCGACACGCTCGATGAGGTCGGTCGGGATGTTGTTGAGGTCAACCGCCGAATCGCCCGCGAAGCCGCCGATAAAGCGACGCCCGTTGACGAGGGTCAGCGTGCGCGAGCTACCCAGACCGCGCAGGTTGACCGTGGCGATCCCGGTGCCTGAGGTCAGGAAGTTGGTGTTGGTGCGGGTCGAGCCGATGCCCACCTGCGGCAATTCGTTGAGGACGTCGGAAATGTTCTGCGCGCCGTCGGTGAGAATCGTCTCGGCACCGATGGTGACGACGGGAACAGGGCCGTCGATTTCCGAGCGCGCGATGCGCGAACCGGTGACGACGATGGCTTCGGCTTCGGGGGCAGCCGTTTCCTCGGTTTCCGATTCGACGCCGGGTTCGGACTGGGCGAAGGCCGGGGCGGCCAGGGCGAGGGCGGCGAGGCCTACGCCCGCACGCAGCAACGGCCGGCACGGGGCAGGGGGGACAGATCGCATGGGCTTGATAACCTCTCTCTAGATGTTGTGATCGAGCCGCACCCGAACCGCCGTGATCGGCGGGGTGCGGAGATAGCGGCGGGGGCGCCACATCATGCAGTTAGGCAAAAGGGACGAGGCTCGTCACGCACCTCGCGCCGCCTGCCCGGCGCGTCTCTGCCTCCCGTTGCACGATCGCAACGAAATATGCGATTTATCGTATATTTGGCACAATTGAACCCTAGCGCGAAACAATCGTTCCTTGCGCTAACATGGATTATGGATGGCGATGGAGCGTGCCAGCGAACGCTTGAGACGTAGGGGCGGCATTCGGGCGGCTGGATTTTGCGGGCAGCAGGGCACTATGCTAGGCGCGCGGGTCGGAGCGGATGGCCGCTCGGGCGAGTACGGGCGGCGCGGATGATGGAACTGAACGGGAAGATCGATCGCGAGGCGCTGGCGGCGCGTTTCCGGGCCGACGGCCGCGTACAGGTGCCGGGCGTGCTGACCCGCGACTGCGCCGAAGCCTTGCGCGCCTTGCTGCTTCAGGGCACGCCCTGGCAGCTGGCTTGGCAGGCGGGCGAGGACGCGCCGGTGCAGACGATTCCCAACCGCCTGCTCTCCGCCCCCGAAGGCCAGGCCCGCGCGGCCGAGGCCGGTTCCGCCACCGATGCGGCGGCGCGCGGCGGGAACTACGCCTTCCGCTTTGCCAGCTACCCGATACTCACCGCCTATCTCGAAGGCTGGGACCGCGGCGGCCCGCACGAGGCGATCATCGAGAGCATGAACGGCGAGGCGATGCTCGGCCTCGTGCGCGAGGTCACCGGTATCCCCGAGCTGATCAAGGCCGATGCCCAGGCGACCTTGTTCGCCCCCAACCATTTCCTCGGCCGGCACACCGATGCCCACAAGGACCAGTCGTGGCGCGTGGCCTATGTGCTCAACCTCGCGCCCGATGACTGGCACCCGGATTGGGGCGGCTATCTCCAGTTCTTCGACGAGAACGGCGACATCATGTGGGGCTGGCGCCCGCGGTTCAACGTCCTCAATCTTTTCGCCGTGCCCTGCGCACATTCGGTGAGCTACACGGCCCCCTTCGCGGTGCCCGGAAGGATTGCCATCACCGGATGGTTCAGGGATAGATAGAAGCAGCCGGGCCCCGGGCCCGGACGCGTGCCTGCACAGGGAGAGTGTTACACCATGGCCCGTCACCATCGCCTGCTCACCGGCACCTTTGCCGCCGCCATCGCCGTGCTTGCCGCAGGCGGCACGGCCCACGCGCAGGACGCCCAGGACAAGCCCGCAGCACCCCTGCCCGAGGTCTTCGCCAAGGTGCTCGATTGCCGCGCGATTGCCGATCCGACGCAGCGCCTCGCCTGCTTCGATGCGGCGGTGCCCGCGCTGGCCCAGGCGCAGGAGAACAAGGAAGTGCGCGTCGTCACGCGCGAGGACGTGAACCGCACCCGGCGCGGGCTGTTCGGTCTGGTCGGCTCGGGCTTCGGCCTGTTCGGCGACGACAAGGACGAGGCCGAGAAGGAAGAGCTCAAGGAAATCACCGGGGTCATCAAGTCCTTCTCGGGCGAGCCGGGCAGCTTTGTCTTCACGCTCGATGACGGGTCGGTGTGGGCGCAGTCCGACACCACCTACATCCGCAAGCCGCAGCCCGGAAAGACGATCACCATCCGCCGCGCGGCGCTGGGCAGCTTCAAGGCGAGCGTCGACGGCGGCATCGGCTTCAAGATCAAGCGGCGCAGCTGATCCGGCGACACCCGCGTGGTAACCAGCGCAAGCCAACTCGCGGCGATCCATGCGAGAATGCAATCGGGCGACGTCGCCGGCGCGGCGCTGGCGATTGCCGAGGCCGTCAAAGCCGATCCCGCCAACGCGGCGGCGTGGCAGCTGGCTGGCATGATCCGCCGACGCGCCGGGGACAATCCCGGTGCGGTCGCCGCGCTGGAACAGGCGATCGCGCTGGGCCTCGCCAGCGCGGAAGTGTGGAACAGCCTCGGCCTTGCCCGCGAGGATAGCGGCGATCTGGTGAGCGCGGAGGCGGCCTTTGCCCGGGCTGCGAGCGCGGGCAGCACCTATACACCCGGCATCACCAACCACGCCCGCCTGCTGGGCCGGCTGGGCCGTCATGCCGAGGCCGAAGCCCTGCTGCGCGCGGCGCTGGAGCGGCAGCCCAGGGCACCCGACCTGCTCAACGCCCTGGGCGCGCTGCTGATCGAGGCAGGCCGCGCTGACGAGGCGGAGGGCGTCTACCGGACGTCCCTCGCGATCCGCGCGGACAACCGGGTCACGGTGATCCGTCTGGGCCAGACCCTGCGCGAACAGGGCCGCGCCGACGAGGCGGTTGCGCTCTACCGCGCGCGGCGGGCGGCGCTGGGGGATTCGCCCGAATTCGTGAATGCGCTGGCCGGAGCTCTGGTCGACTCCGGCGATTGGGCCGCGGCCGAAGCCGAGCTTGAGCGCTTGTGCGCCGCTGCCCCGGGCTATTTCCCCGCGCATCGCGGCCTCGCGCGCCTGGCCCGGGAGCACGGGTCGGCAAAGGACGGGTATCGCAGCTTTCGCAAGCTGGCCGCCGATTTTCCCGATGAGCCGGCAGTCTGGCTCGAGTGGACATCGCTGCTGCTGAAATATGGTGATTATACAGAAGCGCTCGAAGTGATCGACGCGGCCTCGCAGCGATTCCAGTCCGAGCAGCTGGTTCATTCCCGCGCGGTCGTGCTGTCAGAGACGGGCCGGCCGGACGAGGCGGAGGTGCTGTTCCGGGCTCTGAGCGAAACGCCCGCCGGAACCGTGCAAGCCGTGCTGACGACGCGGGCGCGCAATGCGATCCTGCTCGGCGACTATGCGCTGGCCGAAAGCCTCGCCGCACAGGCCGTGGAGCAGGACCCGCTCGACCAGTTCGCGCTCGCCTATCTCGGGCTGGCGTGGCGGCTGCGCGGCGATCCGCGTGAGTTCTGGCTCCACGATTACGAGCGTCAGGCGCAGCAGATTGCGTTGGGTGACCTCGCCGATCCGGGCGAGATGGAGGCCTTGCGGACCCATTTGCGCAGCTTGCACGTGGCCAAGGCCCACCCGCCCGACCAGAGTTTGCGCGGCGGAACGCAGACCGACGGCGCGCTGCTCACGCGCCCGCATCCGGTGATCCGCCGCCTGCGCGAGGGGATCGAGCGGGCGGTGGCGCAATACATCGAAGAGCTGCCCGATGATGACGGGCATCCCTATTACCGGAGGAAGACGGCTGCGTTCCGCTTTGCCGGGTCATGGTCGGTGCGCCTGACCACCGCCGGGTTTCACGTGGCGCATATCCATCCCGAGGGGTGGATCAGTTCCGCGCTGCATCTCGTCGTGCCCTCGCTGACGCAAGGCGAAGCAGCGGATGCAGGGGCATTGGTCCTGGGCGCGCCGCCCGCGGAGATGCAGACGGGCCTTGCGCCCCGGCATGTCGTGACCCCGCGCGAGGGGCATCTGGTGCTGTTCCCGTCCTCGATGTGGCACGGCACCAAGCCCTTTGCGGGCGGGCATGAACGCCTGACGGTCGCCTTCGACATCGCGCCGCGCTGAGCGGCCCTCGGGCACCATCCCGAAGCAACCACCCGTTCTCCCGGCACGCTGCACACCGCCATGACACAAACGAAAAGGGCGGCTGACCGAAGTCAGCCGCCCCTTCCTTAGGCTTGTGATCCGGAAGGATCAGAAGCTGATGCTGGTCTGGACCGTGAAGTTACGACCGTAGAAGATGTTGGCATAGAACGAGGCCGAGGTGTTCGACTGCTCGCCCGAGATGCCGTTCACCAGCGGCGCACGCTCGTCGAACAGGTTGCCGACGATCCCGGTCAGGTTGATCCGGTCGTTGATGCGGGTGCGCAGCGACAGGTCGAAGTAGCTCAGATCGGGGATCACGCCGAAGCCGCCCGGACCCGAGAACACCGCCAGATCGTCACGCGCGCCGGTGGCATAGACCCAACGGAGCTGGCCGGTGAAACCTTCGGTTTCGTAGGCAGCGGTCAGGTTGTTCTTGAACTTCGAGGACACGCCCGAGAAGCCGCCACCATCGGTGGTGCCGACAACGTTGGTGCCGCCGTTGATGAAGTCCATGGTGTAGGTGAACACGTTGCTGAAGCGCAGACGTGCATCCGACGAACCACCGAAGATCTCGTTCAGCGGAATGACCCAGTCAGCGCCGATGTCGATACCGCGAATGACCAGCGGACCGTTGGCGTCGGGGCTGTTGCGGCGGCCGGTGTTGACCGAAGCGATCTGACCGTCGGGACCGCGCACGATGCGGTTACAATCGGACTGGACGGCAGCGGTGAAGCACTGGTTGATGTAGAACTGCGCCGACAGGGCCTGAATGGCACCACGCAGGGTGATGTCATAGTAGTCCGCAGTCAGGTTCAGACGACCGAGCGGGAACCAGTCGGGGCTGATGACAGCACCGGCAGTCCAGGTTTCGGCGCGTTCTTCGGAAAGGTCACCCTGACCGAAAGCGAACGACTGAATCTGGGGGTTCTGCTGGGTGTAGGTCGGCAGGTTCGCGGCCGGGATACCCGAAGCCTGGCAACGAGCCAGCAGGGTAGCCGAACGCGGGTCGGTCGCCGCACCGCCGCGCGAGCACGGATCGGTCACCTGCGGGAAGCCCTGGTCACCGGCCTGGAACAGTTCGGTCACGTTCGGAGCGCGTGCCGCCTTGTTGTAGCTGGCGCGGAAGCGGATCCACTCGACCGGAGCGAATTCGACGCCGGCCTTCCAGTTGAACAGCCCGCCGATCGTGTTGTAGTCCGAATAGCGCGCACCGGCTTCGAACGAGAGCAGATCGGGGAAGCCGTCACCGCCGAGCACCGGCAGACGGATTTCGCCGTAGACTTCGTTCACCGTGATGCCACCGACCTGCGGGTTGGCAGCGTTGAAGCCGATGATTTCACCGCGACGCTTGGCATCGTCAGGGATGAAGCTGCCGGTGTCCTTGCGGTGCTCGGCACCGACCGCGATCGCAGCCGGACCGCCGGGGAGTTCGAACAGCTCACCGGTGAGGTTGGCAGCGACACGAACCTGCTCGAAGCGGGCGATGTCGAGCGTGTCGGTCTGGATGAAGTTCACCATCGCCGGGGTCAGGGTGTTGGGCCCGAAGATGCTCACCGGGACGCAACCCGGCAGGATGCCGGGGCCGTTCACCACGCCAGCGGCGTTGCGGCAGCCATTCACGCCCTGTTCGACGGCGGTGCGGTTCACGTTGCCGACGGCACGGGTATCCAGCGAGTTGCGGCCCCAGCTGAAGATCGCGTTCGCGGTCCACTTTTCGTTGATGTCGTGCTCGAGGATCGCACGCGCGTTGATGTTGCGGGATTCGATGGTGCCGACGCGCGGGCCGGTTTCGTTGAAGCGACGGTTGTAGACGAACGCACCATCCGGATTGACGCGCGAGTTCAGGGCGATGCGAAGATCGGCCGGGATGAACTGCGCACGGGTCGGGTCGATCGTGAAGCCGGTCGCCGGAGCCTGCGCCGGGGTCGGCGCGAGCTGCTGCTGCAGGCGCGATTCGGTGTAGGCACCGAACACGTTCAGACGGGTCTTGTCCGAGAACTCGTACGAGCCGACCGTGACGAAGTTGTAACGGTCATACGCCAGCTGGTTGAGGTTGTCCGGCGCGAAGTTGTAGCGCGACGAACCGATCGAACGGATCGGCAGGCCGCAGAAGCTGCCCGTCGCGCCGGTGAGTGCGCCCGAACCGAGGCTGGTGAAGTTCGGGGTCAGTGCGCCCTGGTCGTTGAACGAAAGGGCACCGGTGTTGACCGCAACGCCCGGGGTCGCAGCATTACAGTCGGTGTTGGCTGCAGCGAACTGGTCGGGCAGCAGGGTCGACAGGTTGCGGAAGGGGTTGCCGGTGAGGGCGCTCACGCTGCCCCACGGGCCGGTGGCCGAGCCGCCGCCGCCAAGGCCGGTGTAGGTCGAGCCGGGACGGACATCGTCGGGCGTGAGAGCCAGATAGACTTCCTGGGTGGCCGGATCGTAGAGGGTCGTGCCCGAAATGCGGGTGAAGTCGTAAGCGTTGGTGCTGATCGCTTCACGGTTGTAGTAGTTGGCCGACACGACGAGGTTGCCGCGACCGTCAGCGAAGTTGCCGCCGACCACCATGCCGTAGGAGTATTCGTTGCCGCGGCCGTCTTCGTTGATGCCGTACTGGCCGGTCAGCTCGACGCCTTCGAAGTCGTCAGCCAGAACGAAGTTCACGACGCCGCCGATGGCGTCCGAACCGTACACCGCCGACGCACCGCCGGTCACCACTTCGACCTGACGGATCAGCTGGACGGGGATCAGCGAGATGTCGACAACGCCGGTCGTGGTCGACGGGGGCAGACGCTCGCCGTTGAGCAGGATCAGGGTACGCTGCGGGCCAAGGCCGCGAAGGTCGATCGTGCCGAAGGTGCCCGAGGGGTTGTTCGACGAGGTGGTCGCACCCGGGACGACCTGCGGAAGGTCGTTGAGCAGGGTTTCGAGGGTCTGGGTGCCGGTGAGCTGGATCTGCTCGGCGGTCACGACCGTGACGGGGCTCGGCGCGTCGAGGTCAGGACGCGCGATGCGCGAACCGGTGACGATGATGTTGGCCGGCGCTTCCGCCTCTTCGGAATCGGTCTGGTCCTGCGCGAAAGCAGGCGCAGCGGCGAGCATCAGACCGAGCGCGATCGGTGCAGTGCCAGCCTTCAGGATCGAAGTCTTTCTCATGTGTGGTTTAGTCCCCTGTTCGTCCGGCCGGGAGCCGGAGCAATCTGGTGTATAGATCGCACGTTGGCGGGCCGTTTGGACGGCCTTCACCCCTGCGTCTGCGACCGAAATGCTCCAACATAAGCAATTGTCGCAAACGAAAACGCGCCTGTTCGCCCCGTTTGGCGAAATTCTGTGTCAATGTTGCAACACCGAGACATGACGGATTTGACAGGGGGCTCGCGCGCTCGCTTGACCTGCCCCGTCCCGGTGCTAACGTTTACGCAAACGGAAGGCATTTTCGGGAGAGATCATGAGCACTGCATATATTGTCGAAGCCGTCCGCACCGCGGGCGGTCGCCGGGGCGGGCGTCTGGCCGGCGTGCACCCGGTCGATCTCCTGGCAAAGTCGCTGGATGCGATCGTCGAGCGCTCGGGAATCGACCCCAAGGCGATCGACGATGTCGTCACCGGCTGCGTCAGCCAGGCGGGCGAGCAGGCGCTTCAGGTCGGCCGCATGGGCGTGCTGGCGTCGAAGCTGCTCCCCCAGTCGACCCCGGCGGTCACCATCGACCGCCAGTGCGGATCGAGCCAGCAGGCGATCCAGTTCGCCGCGCAGGCGGTGATGAGCGGGACGCAGGACGTGGTCATCGCCAGCGGCGTCGAGAGCATGACCCGCGTGCCCATGGGCTCTAACGTCACCCTGCACATGAAAGAAGGCCTGCTCCAGAAGGCGGCGGGCCTCGAGGAGAAGTTCCCCGGCATCAACTTCAGCCAGTTCATGGGCGCCGAGATGATCGTCAAGAAGCACGGCTTCACCAAGGACGATCTCGACCGCTTCGCCCTCTCCAGCCACGAGAAGGCGATTGCCGCTACCAAGGGCGGGGCGTTCGAGCGCGAGATCGTCGGCGTCGAGATCGAGACGCCCGAGGGCACGCAGATGCACACCGTTGATGAAGGCATCCGCTTCGATGCGACGCTCGAGGGCATTTCGGGCGTCAAGCTGCTCTCGCCCGATGGCGCGATCACCGCGGCCTCCTCGAGCCAGATCTGCGACGGCTCGTCGGCGGTGCTGGTGGTGTCCGAGGCGGCATTGAAGGCCCACGGCCTCACCCCGCTGGCGCGCATCCACAACCTCACCGTCACTGCGGGCGATCCGGTGATCATGCTCGAAGAGCCGCTGTTCGCGACCGACCGCGCCCTGCAGCGCGCCGGCATGACCATCGACGACATCGATCTGTTCGAAGTCAACGAAGCCTTCGCCTCGGTGCCGCTCGCCTGGCTCAAGCACACCGGCGCCGACCCGTCCAAGCTCAACGTCAACGGCGGCGCGATCGCGCTCGGCCACCCGCTCGGCGCGAGCGGCACCAAGCTGATGGCAACGCTCGTCCACGCGCTGCGCGCGCGCGGCAAGAAATACGGCCTCCAGACGATGTGCGAAGGCGGCGGCGTCGCCAACGTCACCATCATCGAGGCGCTCTGATCCCCCTTACCTGAGAGGAAGAACCATGGAAGTTTCAGCCAATACCCCCGCGGTCGTCACCGGCGGGGCCTCGGGCCTTGGCGCGGCCACCGCGCGCGCGCTCGCCGCAAAGGGCGCGAAGGTCGCGATCTTCGACATGAACGCCGAGAAGGGCGAAGCGCTCGCCGCGGAAATCGGCGGCGTGTTCTGCCTAGTCAACGTGACCAAGGACGAGGACGTCGACGCCGGCTTCGCCAAGGCGCGCGCGGCCCACGGGCAGGAGCGCATTCTGGTGAACTGCGCCGGGATCGGCAACGCGATCAAGACCGCCAGCCGCTCGAAGGAAGACGGCTCGATCAAGCACTTTCCCATCTCGGCCTTCGATTTCGTCATTCAGGTCAACCTGATCGGCACCTTCCGCTGCATCGCCAAGTCGGCGGCGGGGATGATGACCCTCGATCCGCTCGACGAGTTCGGCGAGCGCGGGGCGATCGTCAACACCGCGAGCGTGGCGGGCGAGGACGGCCAGATCGGACAGGCGGCCTATTCGGCATCGAAGGCGGGCGTGATCGGCATGACCCTCCCCATCGCGCGCGACCTCATGAACGAGGGCATCCGCGTCAACACCATCCTGCCGGGCATCTTCGACACCCCGCTGCTCGCCGCTGCGCCGCAGAACGTGCGCGACGCGCTGGCCGCCTCGGTGCCGTTCCCCAAGCGCCTCGGCATGCCGGTGGAATATGCCAAGCTCGCCATGACCATGATCGAGACCGGCTATTTCAACGGCGAGGACGTGCGCCTCGACGGCGCGATCCGCATGGCCCCTCGCTGATCGCGAGGGGTGGCCGGATGGCCCCGCGCTAAGCTGGCGCCGCCATCTCGATACCGGAAGGGCCCTCTCCGCGGTCGGCGCGGGGAGGGCCCTTTGCTTTACGGTGCGCCCGGATGTCGGAGAGGTCGTGCCCAGCCGGCCGACCTCTCCGACCGGAGCCTTGCGGCCCCGCTCGCCTCCCGGAGCCGGGAGGGGAGAGGATGCCTGGCCGCTCTGTCACACGTTGAGGTGCCTGCGCAATCTTAAAATCTAACTAAAGTTAAGTGAATGCCCGGCGCGCGCGGCGGGACATGCGATCCGCTCGTGAACGCAGCCGCATCGTCATCGCTTTTGCGGGGGTTTCCTTTTGCTGCCTTCGTGGCATCACGGGGACAATCAAGGAGAGGGATCCGCCATGCACCAATACACCCAGATCATCGTCGCCAAGGCCGATGGGATCGCCACCATCACGCTCAACCGGCCCGACAAGATGAACGCCTATACCCGCACCATGGGCGAGGAGATCATGGCGGCGATGGACGACATCGATGCCGACGACGCGGTGCGCGCGGTGATCTTCACCGGCAGCGGCGAGCGGGCCTTCTGCGCGGGCGCGGACCTGACGCCCGAGGGGGGCGGGCAGGTGTTCTCCGATCCGACCGAGGTTGCCGACCTGTCCGATCCCAAGGTCCGCGACGGCGGGGGCTTGCTGACCCTGCGCCTGTTCGAATCGAAGAAGCCGCTGATCAGCGCCTGCAATGGGGTTGCCGTGGGCGTGGGCGCGACGATGCAGCTTGCCATGGACATCCGCCTTGCGAGCAGCACCGCGCGCTACGGCTTCGTCTTCGCCCGCCGCGGGATCGTGCCCGAGGCCGCCTCGAGCTGGTTCCTGCCGCGCATCGTCGGCATCCAGCAGGCGCTGGAGTGGTGTTATACGGGGCGAATCTTCGATGCCGAGGAAGCGAGGGCGGGCGGCCTCGTGCGTTCGATCCACGCGCCCGATGACCTGCTCTACGCGGCGCAGACGCTGGCGCGCGAGATTGCCGATAACACCTCGGCCATCTCGGTCGCGATGACGCGGGCGATGATGTGGCGGCTGATGAGCGCCGACCACCCGATGGAGGCTCACAAGATCGACAGCCGCGCGATCTACCGTCTCAGCCGCGGCGCCGATGCCAAGGAAGGCATCGCCAGCTTCCTCGAGAAGCGCCGCGCCATGTATCCCGGCAAGGTCAGCGCCGACATGCCCGACTTCTACCCGTGGTGGGACGAGCGGCCCTATGAGTGAGGAAGGCGAGCTGGCGGGCTTCTTGCCCTACCAGCTTTCGGTCACCTCCAACGCGGTCAGCAGCCTGATCGCCGAGCGCTATCGCAAGCGGTTCGGCCTCAAGATCCCCGAATGGCGGGTGATGGCCGTGCTGGGCGATGCGGGCACCATGACGCAGCGCGCGCTGACGGCGGCGACGGTGATGGACAAGGTCGCGGTCAACCGGGCGGTCAAGGTGCTGGAAGACCGTGGGCTTATCGCGCGCGTGCCCAATCCCGGGGATGGCCGCTCGCACCTCCTGGCGCTGACCGCCGAGGGCCGCGCGATCCATGCCGAGGTTATGCCGCTGGCGCGCGCGACCGAGCGCGAGCTGCTCGAAGGCTTCGGCGAAGTGGAGGAGGCGGAGCTGCGCGATCTGCTGGCGCGGCTGAGGGCGCGGGCGGAGCGGCTCGGCGGCCCGGCACCCGAAGGGCCGGAGCAGGACTGATCCCGCTCCGGCCGTCCCGGGTCGTTATTTGCCGACGTTCGAGTTGACGAGGTTGTCGCTGATCGAACAGGCCGCAGGACCGAGAATGACGACGAACAGCGTCGGAAGGATGAACACGATCAGCGGCACGGTCATGATCGCGGGCAGACGCGCGGCCTTCTCCTCGGCGCGCATCATGCGCTCGTTGCGGAATTCGGCCGAGAGCACGCGCAGCGCCGAGGCGAGCGGGGTGCCGTAACGTTCGGTCTGGACCATGGTGGTGACCACGCCCTTCACCGCCTCGAGATTGACACGGTAGGCGAGGTTGTTGAACGCCAGGCGCCGCTCGTTGAGGAACGAGAGTTCGATCGCGGTCAGGGCGAATTCGTCGCCCAGTTCGGGATAGGCGCGGCCCAGTTCCTTGGCGACGCGGTTGAACGAGGCGTCGACCGTGAGACCGGCCTCGGCGCAGATCACCAGAAGGTCGAGCGCATCGGGCAGGCCCTTCTGGATTTCCTTGGTGCGTTTGGTCGCCTTGTTGCTGAGGTAGAGTTCCGGGCCCTTGTAGGACAGGAACACTGACATCGCGAAGGCGCCGAGCCGGGTCATCGGGCCCCAGTCGGGCCAGAATTCGACGACATAGATCAAGAGGCCCATGATCCCGCCGACTACGATCGGCGCGATCGCGCGCATGCCGATGATCAGCACCGCGAGTTCCTTGTTACGGTAGCCCGCATGCGCCAGCTTCTGCTGGATGGTCTTGATCTGGCTGTCCTGAAGGACGTTGAACCGGTCGAGGCTGTTCTTGACCTTGTCGGTCGTGTCGGTGCGGCGGACCAGGCTGGTGCGCTTCTTGGAGGCCGAAGTGACAATCCCCGCCTTCAATTGCTCGCGCCGCCCCTCGAGCGCCTTGACGCGCTTGGCCATGGGATCGCGGATGGTGACGGCTGCATAGATCGCCAGCAGGGTCGCAAAGGCGGCCATGCCGACGAGCAAGGTTCCGACGAGGATGACGTCGAAGCCGAGCAGCGTGGGTCCTGAGGGTTGATCGATCATGGTACTCGTGCCCCCGCCTCAGATCTCGAAGTTGACCATCTTGGCCATGATGAACACGCCAAGGCCCATCCACACGCCCGCGCCCAGCCCGGCGACGATCAGGCGATCGTCGGTGAAGAAGGGGTACATGTAGTTCGGGTTGATGTAGAAGATCGCGCCGAACACGAGGAACGGCAGCGAGCCGACGATATAGGCCGAGGCCTTGGATTCCGAGCTCATCGCGCGGATCTTGAGCTTCATCTGCGCGCGCTTGCGTAGCACGTCGGCGAGGTTCGAGAGCGTTTCGGCAAGGTTGCCCCCGGTCTCGCGCTGGATCGCCAGCGTGATCGTGAAGAAGTTGAATTCGGCGATCCCGAGCTTGTCGGCGGTGTCCTGGAGCGCGTCCTCCATGGTCTTGCCGACCTTGATGCGGTCGATCACGCTCTTGAATTCATAGCCGACGGGGCCCGGCACTTCGCTCGATACGATGCCGAGCGTCTCGGTCACCGGCAGACCCGAGCGCAGGCCGCGCACAAGCAGCTCGATGCCGTCGGGGAACTTGTTGATGAACTGGTTGGTGCGGCGGTTGATGAGGTAGCCGACCACCAGGTGCGGCAGCCCCGCGCCCACGAACAGCCCGACACCCAGCGACAGCACCGGCGCCCGGCTGAGCACGAAGACCAGCACTGCCAGCCCGATCGACAGCCCGGCCGAGATGTAGAGATATTGCGAGACCGTCCAGCTCTTGCCGGTGCGGTTGAGGCGCATCTGCAGCGCTTCCATGCGCGAGCCGGAGCCGGCGACCTTGTAGGTCTTGGGCTTGCGTGCGGCGACCGCGCGCTTGAACTGCGCATCGACCTTGGCATCGAGGCTCTCGGAGTGGCGATAGCGCACCGCCTGCATCCGGCGCTTCTGCGCCTTGGAGACGCCCGACCCGGCGATGACCGCATAGCCCGCGACCAGCACGGCGAAGATCACCAGCGTGATGAGCAGGGTTTGGAAAAAGTCCATGCTGTCGTTTCCTGCCTCGCGCCGCCGGGAAGCGGCGGGTTCCTGTCCTCAAAGTCCGCCCGGGGGCGGGGTGCCGCGGCCGGGGCGGGCGGGGGGCTTTCGCCTTGCCCCGCCTGCCACCGGCCATGCGGCGATCAGTCGGCCTTGGTCAGATCGACCTTCGGCTTCTTGGCGAGCATCGACTTGAAGTCGAAGTTGCCGAGCAGCGACTTCTTGTCGCCGCCGCCCGCCGCCGGCAGATCGTCGGCGCTCGCACCGATCACGCGCTCGGCGATCTGGCGGATTGCCGCGGTCGCCTTGCTCGAGCGGTTGGCATCGACGAACACCTGACCCAGCTTGGCCGCATTCGAGGCCGCCTTGATGTCGTAGGGGATCACGAAATCGACCTTGCGCTCGATCGAGGCCTCGAAATCGGCCTTGCTGATCTCCGACAGGCTCGGCTGGACCTTGTTGGCCACGATCATCGGGTGAGCGTGCGAAGCGTTCGACTTGAGCCACGAAAGGATGCGGATCGTGTCACGCGCCGAGGCGAGGGTGAGCTCGCAGGTCAGCACCACCAGGTTCACGTCAGCCAGCAGCTGCGGGAAGTTGATGAGCATGTTGCGCGGCAGGTCGATGACCGTCATCTCGAAGGCCTGACGGAACTCGTCCTCCAGCTGCACGAAGGCCGAACCATCGGTCATCAGCGGCTGGTTGATCGGAGCTTCGGCCGAGAGGATCGACAGGTTGTCACCGGCGCGCACCATGGCGCGTTCGATAAACAATGGGTCGATGCGGCTCGGGTTCTCGATCGCGTCGGTGAGGCCGCGGCCGGGCTCGAGATCGAGCGCCAGCGCGCCGGTCCCGAAGTGCACGTCGAGATCGAGCAGCGCGGTCGGGGCCTTGTGTGCCTCGGAGAAGAGCCAGGCGAGCGAGGTCGCCAGGGTCGAGGCACCCACGCCGCCGCGCGTTCCCACGATTGCGGTCGAGATGTGGCGCTTGGTGCCGTCACCGTCACCCGCCTTGGGGCTCATGAACACCGCGAGCGCCTGGTTCAGGGCATCATGCACGGCCTGCGGCGAGAGCGGCTTCAGGAGGTAGTCGTGGATCCCGCTCGCGAGCAGATCGCGATAGAGGCGCACGTCGTTGACCTGGCCGATGGCGATCACCACCGTGCCCGGCTCGCACACTTCTGCGAGGGCGTTGATGTCGTTGAGCGGATCGCCGCTTTCCGACAGGTCGACCACGAGGATCGCCGGCGAGGCGCTGACCGAGAGCGATTGCACCGCATTGCGCAGGCCGCCCTTGTTGCACTTTTCCGGCTGCCAGCCGAGCTCGATCACCACCGGACGCAGCACGTCGAGCGCGTTGTCGTCGCAGATATAGGCCGAGAAGGGGTCGCGGTTGCCGGGCAGGCCCGATTTCCAGGGAGCATTCATGGCTTAGTTACCTCCTCCGCCCGAGCCTGCGGCGCCGGCGTCCTTGAGACCACCCTTGCCGGTCGGATCCATTTCACGATAGGTCGAGATCGCCTTGTTCGAGGTCGCGATCACGGTCTCGCCCGAACCCTGCTTGCCTTCGAGCAGGTCCTGCGGATCGGCGACCATCGCGGCGATGTTGCTGTTCACGGCGCAGCCGAAATTGGGGCTGGTGCCGTTGGTGTAGTTCATGTCGGACTTGGCCGACCAGTCTGGGCAGCCCGGAACGCTGGCGCTCGAGCGGGTGATGACGACACGCGCCTGGCCCGGCTGGACGAAGCCCGGCGTGACGGGCGCGGAATCGCTGATCATCAGGCCATAGCGCGCCGCAAGGTCGCGCACCGCGGCGGTCACCGCCGGGTTCTGGCTCGGGTTCTCGACCGCGATCCGGTCACCGTAGCGAAGGTCCATCGTCTCGAACCAGCCGTTCAAACGCTGCTGTTCGGAGAGCGGCAGGCCCGAGGCGTTGGTGTTGACGTCGAGCACCATGTTGGTGCGCTCGACCACCGGCTGCTTGACGCTGTAGAGTGTCGTGTTCTCGGGCATCCCGCCGCAACCGGCAAGGCCGAGGCCCAGCGCCAACGCGAGAGCGAGCTTGAGCTTGGGGGCGGGCCCGCGGGCCGGCCGGTTCATTCGTGCATTCGGCATTTTGGCACCTTTCTCGCGTTAGAGGCTGAAACCGGGGGCGGGCGCATCGGCCTTGGCCGACCGCTCGGGACGACGGGCCTTCTTCTCGGCGCGGCGCGGCTTTTCCTCGCCGTTCGGGACGATCGCAGACGGATCGGCTTCGCTCACCTTGGGCGCCGGCGCTTCGGGCTGGGCCGCGCTCGGGCCCGGACGCGCTTCGCCCGAGACACCGGCGTTTTCCTTGTAGCCGAGCAGCTGCTGGAACTCGTTGGCGGTATGGAAACCGTCGGTCGGCAGCTTGATGTCCTTGGCGTCGACCGGCTTCACCAGATAGGGGGTAACGATGATCACCAGCTCGGTCTCGCCCTTGCGGAACTGCCGGCTGCGGAACAGGTTGCCGAGGATCGGCACGTCACCCACACCCGGCGCCTTGTCGAGCGTGTTCTGCGCGTTGGCGCTCATCAGGCCGGCGATCATGAAGCTCTGGCCCGAACCCAGCTCGACCGTCGTTTCGGTGCGGCGGGTGGTGAGGGCAGGAACCTGGAAGCCGTTGAGCGTCACCGAGCCCTGTGCCGAAAGCTCCGAGACTTCCGGGCGCACGCGCATCGAGATGCGGCCGTTCGAAAGCACGGTCGGGGTGTAGGCGAGGCTGACGCCGTACTGGCGGAACTCGATCGACACCTGGCCGAGGCCCTGCGAGATCGGCACCGGGAACTCGCCGCCCGCAAGGAACGTGGCGGTTTCGCCCGAGAGCGCGGTGAGGTTGGGCTCGGTGATGGTCGAGACGAGGCCGAGACGCTCCGACAGGTCGAGCGCGCCCAGCATGTCCATCCCGAACAGGCGGCCGAGGCCCGACAGGGTGGTGCCGTTGTTGCTGTTGACCGCGGTGCCGAGGATTTCCTGCGTCACCGGCGTGCCGTCGGCGTTGAACACCGGCAGGCCGTTGGCGCCGAACACCGGCACGGTGATCGTCGGGTTGAGGATGTTGTTGCCGGTCGCGAAGGGGCCGCCGAGGCCATATTCGCCGGTCACGATCGAGCGGCCGCCGGTGCCCACGCCGAAGCGGAAGCCGCCGGTGGTGTCGAAGGTCTGGAGGTTGCCGCCGATGCTGCGCAGCAGCGAGCGGTTGACCTCGGCGACCTTCACCTGAAGGTTGACCTGCAGCGGGGTCGCGGTGCGCAGGCGGCTGATGACATTCGCCTTTTCACCGAGGAAGGCCTGCACCAGGCGCTCGGCCTCGGCCGCATCTTCCGGGGCGCCCACGGTGCCGGTCAGCAGCACGGTGTCGGTGCCCATGGTCGAGACGCTCACCTTGGCGTCGGGCATCGCCATCGCGAGCATCTGGCTGATGCTGCCGATGTTCGAGCCGACCCGGATGTTGGCCGAGAAGATCACGTCGCCGCGTTCGTTGCTGGCGTAGATCGTGGTCTCGCCGCCCGACTTGCCGAAGACATAGAGCTGGCGCTGCGACTTCACCTGGACGTCGGCGACTTCTTCGTTCGCGACGAAGACGTCGGCCATCGTGCCGGGCACCGTCACCAGCTCGCCCTTGCCGATCGACAGGACGATTTCCTGCGACGGGCGGACGACCTGCTGAGCGATCGCGGTGGTGGCGGGCATCGCCGCCATCGGCACCGCAGCCATCGCGGCCACCAGCAGCTTGAGCTTGAACTTGCGTGTCATGGGTTGACCCCCCTCGGGTTTGATCGACATGTCTCGGGTCCTCAGAAGACCACGGTCGCACCGGCGCTGGGCAGGGTCTGCCCGGCGCGCTTCACGCCCGTTGCTGTGCTGGAGATGACAGCGCCGGTGCCGGAGCGGACGCTTTCCTCGGTGGTTTCCTTGCCGCGGGTCACGCGGACGCTCGGGCCACGATAGACCGGGGCCGAGGCTCCGGCGTCGCTCGGCGACGAGCGGCGCGGCGCGGGCGGCGGGCTATAGGACGGGGCAGCCTGCTGCGTACCGTTCTTGGGCGGCACGGTGGTGCGCTGGAAGCGCGACACATCGCCGCCGGTCGAGTAGGTCGTGCCCTTGTCCACCGGGCGCGCCATGGCGGCCTTAAGGATGCGCTCTTCCTGCTCGGGCGTGGCGCCCGCCGGGATCTGGACATCGCCCGCAGCGACCGCCCGTTCGAGCTCCGACTGGCTGTCGGCGATCGAGCGCAGCGCGAGGCTGATCGTGCCGATGGTCTGCGCGACGGCAATCTTCTCGGCGATCTTGGGCGTCACTTCGAGCGTGACGGTGCGGAATTCGGTGACCTGGGTCTTGCCGTTCTCGTCGACGGTCTTCTCGACCGTCTGGTCGGTGGCAAGCACGCGCAGGTTGCGCAGCACGGTCTCGGCGGCCTTGAGCGGCTGGGTGCCGTTCTCGCCATCGACCGTCTGGGTCAGCACGAGGTCGACCCGGTCGCCGGCGAAGACGAAGCCCGCAACCCCGGTGGTGGCCGACACCGGCACGGTGACGGCGCGCATGCCCGGAGCAAGCGCCGCAGCAAGGAAGCCGCGATCGCCCGGCGCGACCAGCGCACCCTGGGTGACCGGCTCGCCCGCAGTGATCGGGAAGCGGACCACGGTGCCCAGCAGCTTGTTCATGTCGGCCTCGCCGTCGATGAAGTAAGCGTCCTGCACCAGCTCCTTGGGCCAGGGCTGGAAGCCCAGCGCGTCGGCAGTGATGATGGTGCCCGCGGTCAGAGCCCGCTTGGCGACCAGAACGCGCGGCCCGGTCGGGACGGCGGCGGCCTCTGCATCGGGGGCGGCGCCTCCGGCAAAGATGCTGCGTGCGGCAAATGCGGTCCCGATCGCGATGATCAGCGCGCCGAGCAGCAGAACCAGTTTCTTCCTATCCATGGCTCAATTAGCCCCCTCGTAAAGGCCCGTGGGTTGGTTAGCGGGCAGGTATGGTTGCAGTGGGTAAGGCTTCACTGGTTAAAATCGGGTTATGCGGACTGCGCGGCGAAGGAGACGCCGGGCAAATAGTTGGCCCACAGCACCCACAGCCCGCCGAAAGCGATGGCGATTCCGTAGGGAATCTTGATCTTGTCGCGCTCGCCGCGGATGATGTGCCAGCCCGCCAGCACGATCGTCAGCGCGCCCCCGGCGAGCGACATGATCAGCAGCAGCTGCATGAAGACATAGGGCGGCACCCAGAGCGCGAGCGCGGTCAGCAGCTTGACGTCGCCGCCGCCCATCACCTTCAGCGCGAACAGCCCTGCAAGGATGAGGAACGCCGCCGTCGCCACGCCCAGCTGGATCGCGACGCCCGGCCACAGATCGAGCCCGCTCGCCCACCAGAAGGCAGGCGCGCTCAAGGCGATCAGGGCGTTCAGCCAGTTGTCGATCTGGCGCCGCCGCATGTCGGTGAAGGCGGCGATGACCAGCGCAATTGCCAAGCCGATCAGCAGACCGTAGGAAATGGTATTCATCTTGCGTCGTCCCCCGGAGCATGGCCGTGCGCCGTGCGCAGACCGTCCTTCAATGGGACACTTGCTACAGGTTATGACTTACCAAATAGTAACCACGATTTCCGGTTTCCGCGCCCGCATGGGAGCTTGCGAGGCGTGAGCGCGGCGGTTCTCGATTCGCCGATCGACCGCCGGGCGATTCCCTCCGCCGCGCGCGAGGGCACCTGGACCGCCGCCGATGGCCACAAAGTCCGCAGGATCGACTGGCCGGGCGCGGCCAGCACCCCGCGCGGTTCGATCCTGTTTCTCCCCGGTCGCGGCGATTTCTACGAGAAATATCTCGAAACGCTCGAGGAGTGGCACCGCGCCGGTTGGCAGGTGACCGGCTCGGACTGGCGCGGTCAGGCCGGATCGGGGCGGCTCGGCAAGGATGCGGTGACGGGGCACATCGAGGATTTCGGCATCTGGATCGACGATCTGGCGCTTTTGTGGGAGCGCTGGACCGCCGAGACGCCGGGGCCGCACGTCCTCGCCGCGCATTCGATGGGCGGGCATATCGTGCTGCGCGCGCTGGTCGAAAAGCGCATCGCCCCTGACGCCGTGGTGCTGAGCGCGCCGATGACCGGGGTCAACGGCCCGCCGCTGCCGCTCGCCATGCTCCACCGTGTGGCGCAGGCGATGTGCGCGGTGGGCGATCCCACGCGGCAGGCATGGAAGTGGAGCGAGAAGCCGGGCGAGGCGCCCTCGAAGCGCGTCAACCTCCTCACCCACGATCCCGAACGCTACGCCGACGAGATGTGGTGGCGCGAGCACCGCCCCGAACTCGTCATGGGCCCGGCCAGCTGGCGCTGGGTCGAGCGCGCCTATGCCTCGTGGATCATGCTCGAGGCCCCCGGCGCGCTCGAGGGCGTAGATGCGCCGGTGCTGATCGTCTCGACCGCGATCGACAAGCTGGTCAGCCACCCCGCCAATATCCGCGCCGCCGCGCGCCTGCCCAAGGGCGAGCTCCTCGCGCTGGGCGAGGAGGCACATCACGAGGTGCTGCGCGAGACCGATGCGGTGCGCGCCGGGATCATGGCGAAGATCGCCGATTTCCTCGACCGGGCGGCGCCGCAGCAATGATCCACGATATCGCCGTGATCGGCGCCGGCATGGCGGGCGCGAGCCTTGCTGCCGAACTCGCGCCCCATGCCCGCGTGCTGCTGCTCGAGGCCGAGGACGCGCCGGGCTACCACGCCACCGGGCGCTCGGCGGCGTTCTGGGAGGAGTGCTACGGCGGCCCCGGCGTGGTGCCGCTTACCCGCGCTTCGGGCGCATACCTTGCCGAGCACGGCTTTCTCACGCCCCGCGGTGCGCTCTATATCGGGCGGGAGGAAGACCGCGCGGCGATGGATGCCTTCCGCGCCAGCTATGACGGCACCGGCGTGGCGCTGGAACGGCTCACGCCCGCCGCGCTCGCCGACATCGTGCCGCATATCCGCCCCGCTTGGAGCGAGGCGCTGCACCAGCCGGCCTGTGCCGATATCGATGTGGCCAGGCTGCACCAGCATTACCTCGGCCTTGCCCGGCGCGGCGGGGTGGCAATCGCCTGCCGCGCGCGGGTCGCGGGGCTTGTGCGCGAGAGCGGGGCGTGGACCATCACCACCGAGCGCGGCGACACGCACCGCGCCGCCACCATCGTCAACGCTGCCGGGGCATGGGCCGACGAGATCGCTCGCGCCGCCGGGGTGCATCCTGTCGGCATCGCGCCCTTTCGTCGCACGGTAGCCGTGCTGCGGGTCGCCCCGCAGGCCCCGGCCGATCTGCCGCTGGTGATCGACGTGGGCGGCAGCTTCTATTTCAAACCCGACGCGGGCCGACTGTGGCTCTCGCCCCATGACGAGATTCCTTCCGAGCCCTGCGATGCCGCGCCCGAAGAACTCGATGTCGCCATCGCCATCGACCGCTTCCAGAATGTCACCGACTGGCGGATCGAAGCGGTCGAGCGCCGCTGGGCGGGCCTCAGGAGCTTCGCGCCCGACCGCATGCCGGTCTACGGCTTCGCGTCCGGGACCGAGGGCTTTTTCTGGTTCGCAGGGCAGGGCGGCTTCGGCATCCAGACCGCGCCTGCCGCCGCACGCCTGGCTGCGCAGCTGCTGCTGGGGCAGGGCGCGGACGCGATGACGGCGCGGATCGACGCCTCCGTCTATGCCCCCACGCGCTTTGCGGTAGCGCTACAATCGGCCTAGGCAAGCCGGCGCCCATCTGGCATTTCCCTAATGTGGATTAACCACGTCAGGAGGGAATACCGATGGCTCACACGTTCGAGATCTACAAGGATAACGCCGGCGAGTTCCGCGTGCGCTTCAAGTACAATTCGGAAGTGATGTTCTCGACGCAGGGCTATTCGAGCAAGGCGAGCGCTCAGAACGCGATCGATTCGATCAAGAAGAACGGCCCCGACGCCGCGGTCGAAGATAACAGCTGAGTTCCTCCCTCGTCATTGCGAGGAGCCGAAGGCGACGAAGCAACCCATGGCCTGAGCGCTCCGCCTTGGCGCGAGCCTGTTTCATGGATTGTTTGGCCAAGGCCAGCTTCGCTTCCGCTTCACTCGCAATGACGGGGGCAGGCCTAATGCCCGAAGGCGGACTTCGGATCGGCCTGCCGCACCGCTTCCTCGCTTGCCAGCGCATCGGCGCGTTCGTTCTCGGGATGGCCCGCGTGGCCCTTCACCCATTGCCATGAGACCTTGTGCGGCCGCACCGCCGCGATCAGCTCGCGCCACAGGTCCTCGTTGGCGACCGGCTTCTTGGCAGCGTTGACCCAGCCGCGCTTCTGCCAGCCGAAGATCCACTGGGTCATCCCGTCGATCACATAGCGGCTGTCGGTGTGGACGGTGACCGCGCAGGGTTCCTTCAGCGCGGTGAGGCCGCGCAGCACCGCGGTCATCTCCATCCGGTTGTTGGTCGTCTCGGGCTCGCCGCCGACCAGCTCCTTCTCGTGCCCGCCGCTGCGCAGGATCGCGGCCCAGCCGCCCGGGCCCGGATTGCCCTTGCACGCCCCGTCGGTGAAGATGTCGACCTGTTTCATCGCTGCCGCTTTGGCGGGCGCGGCCTCAGCCTGCAAGCAGGCCTGCGCCGTGCTGGTCGTAAAACTGCCAGCGCCTCGCGAACTGCATCGGGTCCTTGCGGGTGACGAGGGCATCGTCGGGCGTGTCGAGCCAGTCCTCGGCGCGACTGGCGACGAAGCGCAGGCACGCCCCCTTGGCGACATCGGCGAAGAGCGCGCGTTCCTCGGGTGTCAGGCGGCGGACCGACTGGTAGCCTTCGACCAGCGCCGCGCCGCAGTCCGCGCGATAGGCGTTCGCACCGTCGAAGCACCACGCGGCATGGGTCACCGCCAGATCGAGCACCATCGGGCCAGTGCAGGCGAAGTAGAAGTCGATCAGCCCCGTCACCCGGTCGCCCAGCATCAGCACGTTGTCGGGGAAGAGGTCGACATGGGTTTGCGATACGGGCAGCGCGGTCAGGTCGAGCGCGGCGGCGGCATGGGCCTCGGCGATCATGGCAGGCAGGCCCGCGTCGATCGTCGCCAGCGCGTCTGCCCCGCAGGTCTCGAGAATCGCCGCGCTCGCGGAAAAATCCATCGCGTTGGCGCGGGTGTGGGGGAAATCCTGCGCAGCCAGATGCAGGTTCGCCAACACCGCCCCGACCGCGCGCGCCTGCGCCGGAGTCGGACGGGTGGGCGAGACCCCGGGCAGAAACTCGATCAGCGCCGCCGCCTTGCCCTCGACCATCCGCCACGATGCGCCGCTCCGGTCGTGCATGGTGCGCGGCACCGGGCAGCCCTTGCCCGCAAGGTGATCGAGCAGGGCGAGGAAATAGGGTAGGTCGGCATAGTCGATCCGCCGCTCATAGAGCGTCAGGATGAAACGCGTGCCGGAATTGCCGGAGCCGGTCGTCTCGACCAGCCAGTTGGAGTTGGACACGCCCTCGGCGATGCCCTTGGCCATCACCAGATCGCCGACGTCATACTCGCCGATCAGCCGCGCGAGATCCTCCGCGCCGAGGTGCGTGTAGACGGCCATCCCCCCGCGAAACCCCTATTCGGTCAGCTGGCGCGGGAGCTTGAACACCATCTTCTCGACGGTGGCGGTGATTTCCTTCTCGTGGATCGTCCGGCGCTGGGCGAGCGCGGCGACCACTTCGCGCACGAGAACCTCGGGCGCCGAGGCCCCCGCGGTCAGCCCCAGCGTCTCGACGCCTTCGAGCCAAGCAAAGTCGATCTCGGAGGCGCGCTGGATCAGCTTGGCGGGGGTGCCGAGCCGCTCGGACACCTCGACCAGCCGCAGCGAGTTCGAGGAATTGGGCGCGCCGATCACCAGCACCAGATCGCAATCATGCGCGAGCTCCTTGACCGCCGCCTGGCGGTTGGAGGTGGCATAGCAGATATCCTCTGCCCGAGGCCCCGAGATGTTGGGATAGCGCCACTCCAGCGCCTGGATCACCTCGCGGGTGTCGTCCACCGACAGCGTCGTCTGGGTGAGGTAGGCAAGCTCCTCGTCGGAATCGAAGGGCAGCTTGTCGACGTCCTCGATCGTCTCGACCAGCGTCATCTGCCCGGGTTCGACCTGACCCATGGTGCCGATCACCTCGGGGTGGCCTTCGTGGCCGATGAAGATGATGTGGCGGCCCTTTTCGATCTGGCGTTCCGCCTGGCGGTGGATCTTGCTGACGAGCGGACAGGTGGCGTCGACATAGAGCAGCTTGCGGCGCTTGGCCTCGGCCGGAACCGCCTTGGGCACGCCGTGCGCGCTGAACACCACCGGCGCGTCATCCGGCACTTCGTCGAGTTCCTTGACGAAGATCGCGCCCTTGGCCTTCAGCTGCTCCACGACATATTTGTTGTGGACGATCTCGTGGCGCACGAAGACCGGTGCACCATACCGCTCGAGCGCCTTCTCGACGATCTCGATCGCGCGGTCGACCCCGGCGCAGAACCCGCGCGGGGCAGCGATCAGGAGGTTGAGGGGCGGCAGCTCGGCAGCCGGAGCGTCAGCGGCGGGAAAGGGCGCGTTCATGTCGCCCCCTCTAGCGCAAGCGCCGCGTCATCGCTAGGGCGCTCGGGATCGTTTAATTCGAGGACGGCTTTGATGAAGCTTCGCGCGCGCGCCCTTACTGCCCTTTCCGCCGTGGCGGCGCTGTCCGCCTGCTCGAACGAGGGCGAGCTGGTGATCGACCAGGGCGTCGGCATCGCCAGCGTGCTGACGCTGTGCCCGTCGGTCGGGATTCCCGACTACACCGGCGACGTCACCACCTTCAGGAACCCCGCCGACACCACCGTCGCCAGCCTCGATGTGAGCGCTTCGATGACGAACCTGCGCGCGACCTGCAACGACACCGCAGACAGGATCTATTCCGAGGCGACTTTCACCGTGAACGCCCGCCGCAGCGACACGCGCGGCGCGCGCACGGTCGAGCTCCCCTATTTCGTGACCGTCGTGCGCGGCGGGACCGCGGTGGTCTCCAAGCGTATCGGCACCGTCACGCTCGCCTTCGCCGACGGGCAGGAGTGCGCGACGGCGACCGGCAAGGCGGGCGGCTTCGTCAACCGCGCCGATGCGGCGCTGCCCGAGGACATCCGCCAGAAGATCACCAAGCGACGACGCGCGGGCGACGAGGAAGCGGCGCTCGATCCGCTCGCCGACCCCGAGGTCAAGGCGGCGATCGCGCGCACCCGCTTCGAGATGCTGGTTGGCTTCCAGCTGACCGAGGCGCAGCTGAAGTATAACGTGACGCGCTGATTGTTGCGGGGGCGCCTCCGCGCCCCCGTCCTCGGTGCTGTTCCTTCGCTGCGCTACGGGCACCTGCGGCTCGCGCGCGTGCGCTCGCGACGCCTCCGGCGTCGAACCGGTATTCCATTTTGCCGTCACCCCGGGCTTGACCCGGGGCTAGGCTTCCTTCTTTGCACGCGCGATCATCCGCGCCATCGCTACGAGAAACCGATGACCGAACCGAAAACCCTCTATGCCGCCTACGCGGCGCTGATCGAACAAGTGCTGACCGGGCTGGTCGGCGAAGGTCTGCTGCCCGCCGGCACCAGCTTCGCCAACGTCACGCTCGAGCCGCCGCGCGATGCCTCGCATGGCGACCTCGCGACCAACGCCGCGATGGTGCTGGCCAAGCCCGCGGGCCTCAACCCCCGCGCGCTGGCCGAGGCGATCACGGCCAAGCTCAGCCAGCACCCCGGCATCACCAGCGCCGCAATCGCCGGCCCCGGCTTCATCAACCTGTGCCTCGCCCCCGCTGCCTGGCTGAACGAGCTCGCCGCCATCGCCGCCCTTGGCGCCGAATATGGCCGCTCAGGGATGGGCGAGGGGCGGATGGTCAATGTCGAATATGTCTCGGCCAACCCCACCGGCCCCATGCACATGGGCCACTGCCGCGGCGCAGTGGTGGGCGATGCGCTCGCGGGTCTGCTCGAATTCGCCGGGCACCGGGTGACCAAGGAATACTACGTCAACGACGCGGGCGCGCAGGTCGATGTCCTCGCCCGCTCGGTGCACATGCGGTATCGCGAGGCGCTGGGTGAAGCGATCACCATCCCCGAAGGCCTCTACCCCGGCGAATATCTCAAGCCCGTGGGCGAGGCGCTCGCCGCCGAGTTCGGTGACAAATATGCCGCCGCGCCCGAGGCCGAGTGGCTGATCCTATTCCGCACCCGCGCGGTCGCGGCGATGATGGACATGATCCGCGAGGATCTGGCGACGCTCGGCATCAAGCACGACCTTTTCTCCTCCGAGGCCGAATTGCAGGCCTCGGGCAAAGTCGATGCGGCCGAGCAATGGCTGCGCGACCACGATCTTGTCTATGACGGCGTGCTGGAAGCCCCCAAGGGCAAGGCCCCGCCGGAAGACTGGGAGCCGGTCTCGCTCCCGCTGTTCCGCTCGACCAGGTTCGGCGACGATCAGGATCGCCCGATCAAGAAGTCGAACGGCGCGTGGACTTACTTTGGCGCGGATCTCGCATACCACTTCCAGAAGGCCCAGACCGCCGACGCGCTGGTCGACATCTGGGGCGCGGATCATGCCGGCACGGTCAAGCGCATCAAGGCCGCCGTCGCCGCGCTGACCAGCGCCGATGGCGCGGCGCCCAAGCCGTTCGAGGTCAAGCTGGTCCAGATGGTCCAGTTGATGAAGGGCGGCCAGCCGTTCAAGATGTCGAAGCGCGCGGGCAACTTCGTCACGCTCGCCGATGTGGTCGAGATGGTCGGCAAGGACGTGGTGCGCTTCACCATGCTGACCCGTAAGCCCGACGCGCAGATGGACTTCGACTTCGACAAGGTGGTCGAGGCCTCGAAGGACAATCCGGTCTTCTACGTCCAGTATGCCCACGCGCGCATCCGCTCGACGCTGAGGAAGGCCGCGGACTTGGGGATCACACCTTCGGACGCTGCGCTGGACAAGCTCGGGGCCGAGGAGCTGGCGCTGGTCGCCCGCGCCGCGCAGTTCCCGCGCGAGATCGAGGCGGCGGCCCGGGCGCGCGAGCCGCACCGGATCGCTTTCTACCTCTACGATCTCGCCGCCGACCTCCATTCCTACTGGAACCTCGGTAATGACCGCCCGGAAAAGCGCTTCATCGTGGAACAGGACGCGCAGCTCACGGCGGCAAGGCTTTTCCTCGGGAGCGCAATCGGGCAAGTGATCCGCAATGGTCTCGGCGTGCTCGGCGTCGAGGCGGTCGAGAGCATGTAGTCTGCCTTAGGGGGGCACCAGGTCCGTGATGGTCGATGCCGAATACGAAGAGCTGAACGAGGGTGAGGACGCGCTCGGCGACGAGCTCGGGCTCGGCGAACCCGACAGCCTGCCGTGGCTCGAATCCGACGAGGAGGACGAGGGTGCGGGCGGGGTCGACACCGGCCAGATCATGCTGTTCGCCGCGGGGCTGGTGGCACTGCTCGGCGTGGTGGTGGCGGGCGTATGGTACGTCAGCAACCGTGCGGCCAGCAGCGAGGTGGTCGCCGACGGCAGCGTGATCGCCGCGCCCGAGGGGCCGATCAAGACGCGGCCCGACGATCCGGGCGGCAAGACCTTCGACGGCACCGGCAATGTCGCCCCCGTGGTTGGCGAGGGCGGATCGCGCCCCGGCGTAGTGGCAGAAACCCCGCTTCCGGGCGCGACGCCCGCAGCAGGCCAGCCTGCCGCGCAGCCCTCAGCGGCGCCGACTAAGCCGGTGCCCGCCGCCTCGCCCGCTGCCGGGCAGGCACCCGCGACCGGCGGCGTCGGCGTCCAGCTCGCTGCCTACGGCACCCGCGCCCGCGCTGAGCAGGGCTGGAGCGACGCCCAGCGCCGCACCGATGCCCTGAAGGGCATCAAGTATCGCGTGGTCGAGGGCAAGGTCGACATCGGCACGGTCTACCGCCTGCAGGCCGTGGTCGGCAGCCGCGCCGAGGCCGACCGTCTGTGCGGTGCCCTGAAGGCCGACGGGGTCGATTGCCAGGTAAAGTGAACGGACTCGAAGTAGCTGGGGATTGGCGGGGGCTTTCTCCCGCCTTGCCCCACTGCCGCCCTTGCTAGCCCCCGCGCACGGTGCGACGTTACGCGCATGATTCCGGCGATCTTCGGCATTTCGGGCCCGCAGCTGACCGCGGACGAGCGCGCCTTCTTCCGCGACTGCGATCCGGCGGGCTACATCCTGTTCGGGCGCAATTGCGTCGATCCGGAGCAATTGCGCGCGCTCACCGATGATCTCAGGAGCCTCCACGGGCGTGACCGCCTGCTGGTCTCGATCGATCAGGAAGGCGGCCGCGTCGCGCGGCTGCGCCCGCCGCATTGGGCGGGCTATCCTGCGGGCGCGGCGTTCGAGGCGCTCTATGACATCGCCCCCGCCAGCGCGATCGAGGCGGCGCGTGCCAATGCCACGGCGATGGCGCTCGAACTCTCGGCGATGGGCATCACGGTCGATTATCACCCCCCGCTCGACCTGCGCGTCCCCGGCGCGCATGACGTGATCGGCGACCGCGCTTTCGGGAGCGATCCGATGCAGGTCGCCGCCTTGGGCCGCGCGGTGCTCGAAGGGCTGGCGGCGGGCGGGGTTGCGGGCTGCATCAAGCACATGCCGGGGCATGGCCGCACCGATGTCGACACCCACAAGGCGCTCCCCACGGTCACCGCGAGCGCCGAGGAACTTGAGGACGACCTCGCCCCGTTCCGCACCCTGAACCACGCGCTGATCGGCATGACGGGACACCTGGTCTTCACCGCCTGGGACGCCGAGAACCCCGCCACCCTGTCCGAAACGGTGATCCGCGACATCATCCGCGGGCAGATCGGCTTCGATGGGCTGCTGCTCACCGACGATATCGACATGGAGGCGCTGGGCGGCTCGATCCCCGAGCGCGCCGCGCGTGCCCATGCGGCGGGGTGCGACATCATCCTCAACTGCTGGGCGAAGATGGGCGACATGGAGGGCATCTGCAACGTGCTCCCCGCCATGCCCGAGGCGACCGCCGCGCGGCTCGACCGGGCACTGGCGGGCACCCGTATCGCCGAGAGCGTCGCTCCGCAAGCTGCCGAACTCCTCGCCAAGCGCGACGCTCTGCTGGCGCTGACCGCATGAACGCGACCGACCAGCCCTTCATGTTCGCGCCCGACGCCGGACGGCAGGACGCCGATGCGCTCTATCTCGAGCTTGACGGCTGGGAGGGCCCGCTCGACCTGCTGCTCGATCTGGCGCGGCGGCAGAAGGTCGACTTGCGCCAGATTTCGATCCTCGCGCTGGTCGACCAATACCTCAACTACATCGAGCGCGCGGGCGCGCTGAAGCTGGAGCTGGCGGCCGATTACCTCGTGATGGCCGCGTGGCTAGCCTACCTCAAATCGGCGATGCTGCTGCCCAAGGCCGAGCAGGAAGACCCCTCGCCGGAGGAGCTGGCGCTGCGCCTGCAACTGCGCCTGCAACGCCTTGGCGCGATGCGCGAGGCGGCCGGGCGGCTGATGGGCCGCGACCGGATCGGGCGCGACGTGTTCCTCAGGGGCGCGCCCGAGGGCCTGCGCACCGACCGCAAGACCGTTTGGCGCTCGGACCTCTTCAGCGTCATTCAGGCCTACGGGCAGGTCAAGGCGCGCACCGCCCCGCGCATCTACCACGTCGCCAACCGCCCGGTGATGACCCTCGATTCGGCATTGGAGCGGGTGTCCTCGATGCTCGGCGTGACGCTCGAGTGGATGGAGATCCGCGACTTCCTCCCGCCCCACGCCTCGCCGGCGTTGAAGCGCTCGGCGCTGGCGTCGAGCTTCGTGGCTGCGCTCGAGCTGACCAAGCGCGGGCGGGCGGAGATCGAACAGGACGGCGCCTTCGCCCCCTTGCGCATCCGCCGCCTGAAGGATGCGGCGGCATGAGTGAAGAGCCCGGCACGCTCGAACGCGCGGTCGAGGCGACGCTGTTCGCCGCCGAGACGCCGATGGGCGTCGAGGCGCTCGCCGCCCATCTCGGCGGGCTGGCGCCCGGCGATGTGCGCGAGGCGCTCGTGCTGCTCGAGGCGCGCTATCGCAATCGCGGCATCCACCTGGTCGAGCGCGGCGGGCGCTGGCATTTCGAGACCGCGCCCGATCTCGCCCACCTGCTGCGCCGCGAGAAGGAGCAGGTCCGCCGCCTCAGCCGCGCGGCGACCGAAGTTCTCGCGATCATCGCCTATCACGAGCCGGTCAGCCGCGCCGAGATCGAATCGATCCGCGGCGTGCAGACCAGCGCGGGCACGCTCGATGTGCTGATGGAGGCGGGCTGGGTGAAGCCCGCCGGCCGCCGCGAGGTGCCGGGGCGTCCGGTCATCTACGCCACCACGCCCGACTTCCTCGACCACTTCGGCCTCGCCAGCCGCCGTGACCTCCCCGGCATCGACGAATTGCGCGCCGCGGGCCTGCTCGATCCGGTCGACGAGGCGCTGGAGGCGGCGATGCAGTTCGAGCCCGACGAAGACAGCACGCCGGACGACGAGAATCTGGCGGACTGACTCGCAATTGCTGCAGAACGGGCCTAAATGGGCGCATAACGAACGCCGGGCCCCAAGCCTCGGCCTTGCGGCATTACCCCAAGCCCCCGCCGCAGTTCAGGAGTTGAGACAATGGGTATTGGTTCGCTGTGGCACTGGATCATCGTTCTCCTGATCGTGCTGGTCCTGTTCGGACGCGGCCGCATCTCGGAGATGATGGGCGATTTCGGCAAGGGCATCTCGAGCTTCAAGAAGGGCCTTAACGAGACCGAGGACACCGTCTCCAAGGCCGCCCGGATCGATCCGCCCGCCGCTCCGCCCGCTGCCCCGGTCGAGACCCCGGCCGCCGCTCCGGCCGAGAAGACCGACGGCACCGGCGCCTGAGCCAGCGGCCCTGACCTCCTGACGGCAGCCGAGGCGCCCATTCCATGTTCGATGTCGGCGCCGGAGAGCTGCTGGTCATCCTGATCGTCGCGGTGATCGTGATCGGTCCCAAGGACTTGCCGCTGGCGATGCGCACCGCCGGTCGCTGGATCGGCAAGATGCGGCGCGTCTCGGCCCATTTCCGCTCCGGCATCGACGCCATGGTGCGCGAGGCCGAACTCGAGGAAATGGAGAAGAAGTGGAAGGCGCAGAACGAGGAGATCATGCGCCGCTCCGCCGCGCTCACCGCCGCCGAGGCCGGCGCGCCGGTGATGACGGGCCCTCCGCCCGTGGAGACGCCGCCCGTGGAGCCGCCGCCGGTCGAGACGCCGCCGCCGCTCCCCTCCGAGACGCCCGCGACAACGGCCGCACCCGAGGCGCCCGAACCCGCCCCGAAGGGCTCCAGCGCCGATGTTTAAGGTCGACGACCTCGACGAGACCCGTGCGCCGCTGCTCGACCATCTGATCGAGCTGCGCACCCGCATCGTGCGCTCGCTGCTGGCGTTGGGGGTGGGCTTTGCGATCTGCCTCTATTTTGCCGACGAGATCCTCGGCATTCTGGTCCAGCCGCTCAAGGACGCCTTTCCGGAAGGCAAGGGCCAGCTGATCTTCACCAAGCTTCCGGAAGTGTTCTTCGTCGAGCTCAAGGTCGCGCTGTTTGCCGGCTTCATGGTCAGCTTTCCGGTGATCGCCAACCAGCTGTGGGCCTTCGTCGCGCCGGGGCTCTATGCGCGCGAGAAGAAGGCCTTCCTGCCCTTCCTTCTGGCCACCCCGGTGCTGTTCACCGCGGGCGCATCGCTCGCCTATTTCGTGGTGATGCCGGTCGCCTTTACCTTCTTCCTCGGCTTCGGCGGGATGACCGGGGGGCTCGACGTGCAGGCGCTGCCGAGTGCGGGCGATTACCTCAATCTGGTGATGCAGTTCATCCTCGCCTTCGGGCTGACCTTCCTGCTGCCGGTGCTGCTGCTGCTGCTCCACCGCGCCGGGATCGTGACGCGCGACCAGATGGTCGCCGCGCGGCGCTATGTGATCGTCGGCATCTTCATCATCGCCGCCGTGGTGACCCCGCCCGATCCGGGTTCGCAGCTGGTGCTGGCGATCCCGCTCTGGCTGCTGTTCGAGGCCTCGCTGGTGCTGATGCGCCTTCAGGAAAAGGCCGTCGCCGCCGACAAGGCCGCGCGCGAGGCCGAGGAAAACGCCGAGGCCGCGGCGGCGGAGTAGTTAATCCTCCCCGCGCACCTTCACCCCGCCGATCCACACCTGAAGCACCTTCGTCTCGCGCAAGCCCTCAGGCGAGGCGAACAGCGGGTCGCGGTCGACGAACAGGAAGTCCGCGCGCTCGCCCGGAAGCAGGCGGCCGAAGCGGCCATCGGCGAAGCCCGCAAAGGCGGCGTCGGCGGTGAACCCGGCAAGCGCCTGCTCGCGCGTCACGGTCTCCTCGGGGTGCCATCCGCCGAAGGGCTCGCCCCTGGCGTCGGTGCGGCTGATCGCAGCGGCCATCCCGGCCCACGGATTAGCGGGCTCGACCGGCGCGTCCGAACCGAAGGCGAGGCGTCCCCCGGCCTTGAGCACGCTCCGCCACGGATAGGCCCCCGCCAGCCGATCCGGCCCCAGCCGCGCCTCGGCCATCAGCCGGTCGGAGGTCTGGTGGAGCGGCTGCATCGAGGCGATCACCCCGTGCTGGCCGAGCCGCGCGATGTCCACCGGGTCGACGATCTGCGCATGCTCGATCCGCCAGCGCCGGTCGCCCTTGTAGCTTTCCGAAAGCTCCTCGATCGCGCCGAGCACCTCGGCATTGGCGGCGTCGCCGATGGCGTGGACCGCGGTCTGGAAGTTGTCCATCGCCGCGCGGCTCATGAGGTTCCTCAATTGCGAGGGGCTGAGCAGCGGTAGGCCCTTGGCGCCCGGATCGTCGTGATAGGGCGCCTTCAGCGCCGCCCCGCGCGATCCCAGCGCGCCGTCGAGATAGAGCTTGATCCCGCCCATCCGCAGCCGGTCGTCATAGAGCCACACGCTTGGCTCGGGCCCGGCGACGGTCTCGAGCGTCTCGATACTGTCGGCATAGGACATGATGCGGATCGCCAGCCGCCCGGTGTCGCCCGCACGGCGGAAGGTGTGCCAGTCGGCAAGGCTCGTCCCCATGTCGGCGACTGCGGTGACGCCGTAGCCGAGCAGCACCTCCTGCGCCTTGGCGAGCGCGAGATCGCGGTCCTCGGGGCGCGGGGCGGGGACTTCCTTCTGCACCAGCAGCGCCGCGTTGTCGACGAAGACGCCCGCCGGATTGCCCTTGGCATCGCGGATGATCCTGCCGCCGGCCGGGTCGGCGGTCTTGGCGGTGACGTTCGCGGCCTTGATCGCGAGGCTGTTGCCCCAGGCGGCGTGGCCGTCGACCCGCTCGAGCCAGACCGGCCGGTCGGCCACCACGGCATCGAGCTCGGCGGCGGTGGGGAAGCGTCCGAGGCCCCATTTCTCCTGGTTCCACCCGCGCCCGAGGATCCACGGGCGGCCCGCGTTCTCTTCGGCGAAGGCCTTGATCTTGGCGAGCGCCTCCTTGAGCGAATTGGTGTCCGACAGGTCGAGCGTCAGCGCGCCGAAGCCGATGCCCATCACATGGACATGGGCGTCGATCATCCCCGGCAGCATCACCTTGCCGCCGCCATCGACGAGGTAATCGGTCCGCGGGCGCTTGTCGGAGCGGTCGAGCACGGCGGTGATCGTCCCGTCGTCGTCGAACACCAGCCCGGAGAAGCGCTTGACCTTGCCCTCGGCGTCGATCGTCACCCCGTCGACATTGTCGACCAGCGTATCGGCCATCGCGGGCGCGGCAAGGGCAAGGGCGGAGACGGCGGCGAGAACGGAAACGAGGCGCATGGCGATCCCTGAACAGGCGTGAGGGCAAGCTGCCTATCGCCTTCCCGCGCGCTTGCCAACTTTCACCCCCAGACAGAATTCCTTGGGCGCCTGCGGGCCAAGCCGCATTGCCCTTGCGCGTGCAAGGTTCTAATCGCCTCGGCACCATGTTGACGCAAAGCCTCGCATCGAACCCCAAGGGCGCCGCCGCCACGCCGGCCGACCTTACCCTCGACGACGTCCGCGCCGCCGCCGCCCGGATTGGCGATGCGGTGGTCAACACGCCGATGATGCATTCGATCACGCTGTCGGAAATCACCGGCGCGGACATCTGGCTGAAGTTCGAGAACCTCCAGTTCACCGCCGCCTACAAGGAGCGCGGGGCATTGAACGCGCTGCTGCTGCTGACCGAGGAACAGCGCGCGCGCGGCGTGATCGCGGCCTCGGCGGGCAACCACAGCCAAGGGCTGAGCTACCACGGCACGCGGTTGGGCGTGCCCGTCACCATCGTCATGCCCAAGCCGACGCCGACCGTGAAGGTGATGCAGACCGAGAGCGTCGGCGGCAAGGTGGTGCTCGAGGGCGAGACGTTTGACGAGGCCTATGCGCACGCCCGCAAGCTCGAAGGCGAGCTTGGCCTCACCTTCGTCCATCCCTTCGACGATCCGCATGTCGCGGCGGGCGCGGGGACGGTGGCGCTCGAGATGCTGGCGGTGAAGCCCGATCTCGACTGCATCGTCACCCCCATCGGCGGGGGCGGGCTGATCTCGGGCATGGCGACCGTCGCCAAGGCGATCAATCCGAAGATCGAGGTGGTGGGCGTGCAGGCGGGCCTGTTCCCGAGCATGTTCGACCGCATCAAGGGTGCGAACCTGCCCTGCGGCGGCGATACCCTCGCCGAAGGGATCGCGGTCAAGGTGCCCGGCGACTTCACCTCCAAGGTGATCGCCGAGCGGGTCGACGACATCGTGCTGGTCGACGAGCCCGCGCTGGAAAAGGCCGTCGCGCTGCTGCTCCAGATCGAGAAGACCGTGGTCGAGGGCGCGGGCGCGGCGGGGCTGGCGGCGGTGCTGCGCAATCCGGCGCGCTTTGCGGGCAAGAAAATCGGCCTCGCGCTTTGCGGCGGGAATATCGACACGCGCCTGCTCGCCAACGTGCTGCTGCGCGATCTCGCCCGGCAGGGCCGCCTCGCGCGGCTTCGCATCACGCTCCAGGACCGCCCGGGCGCGCTGTTCCGGGTGATGCGCCTGTTCGACGAGCACAACGTCAACATCATCGAGATCTACCACCAGCGCATCTTCACCACGCTGCCGGCCAAGGGCCTGATCACCGACATCGAATGCGAGGCGCGCGACGCCGAGCAGGTCGAGCGGCTGGTCGAGGGCCTGCGCGCCAACGGCTATTCGGTGCAGCTGGTCGAACTCGGCTGATTTCCAGCACAATTCGGTGACGCGGGCCGGGGCCAATGTCCCGGTTTGCACCATTGCGGGCGCGGTTTGCCGCCGTCGCGCGCGCACCCATGTCGTTTTCGCGACATTTTCGTGGTTAAGGGACTTTTACCGGAGCGAAGGTGTGGGCATAAGATTTTCTTAACACTTTCGCCCACCCGCGATTCACGCGCGTGGCCATGGACACAAGGGACAGGCCCCACCCGTGACGGCACCGATCCGCTTCCCCCGCTTCTTCGTGACGAGCCCCGCGCCGTGCCCCTATCTGCCGGGCCGCAGCGAGCGCAAGGTGTTCACCGAGCTGAAGGGGCCGCATGCCGACCAGCTCAACGAGGCGCTCGGCCGGATCGGCTTCCGCCGCAGCCAGACGGTCGCCTATCGCCCGTCCTGCCTCGATTGCCAGGCCTGCGTGTCGGTGCGGGTGGTGGCGGGCAAGTTCAAGCCCTCCTCGACCCAGAAGCGCGACCTCAAGCGCAACAGCGACCTCATCGTCACCGAATGCCGCCCCTGGGCGACCGACGAGCAGTTCGAGCTGCTCGCCCGCTATCTCGGCCAGCGCCACCCCGATGGCGGGATGTCGGCGATGGACGAGCTCGATTATGCCGACATGATCGAGCACACGCCGGTCACCAGCGTCGTCACCGAATATCGCGAGCCGCTGCCCAACGGGAAGCCGGGGCGGCTGGTGGGTGCCTGCCTGACCGACCGGCAGGGCGACGGCCTGTCGATGATCTACTCCTTCTACGAGCCCGATCACCCGGAACGCGCTGGGCTCGGCAACTTTATTATCCTCGATCATATCCGCCGCGCCGCGGCTGAGGCATTGCCCTACGTCTATCTCGGATATTGGGTCGAGGGCTCGCCGCGCATGCAATACAAGGTTCGCTATCGCCCGCTCGAGCGTCTGACGCGCGAAGGCTGGCAGCTGATGGAGGAGGGCGAGCAGCATCGCCTGATCGCCGCAGCGACAGCGCCGCGCCGGCCGCAGGAGGAAAGCCTTGCCGGTGCGCGGGGCAAGGATGGCCAGCCTGTCAAGTTCCCCGCGACCTGAGGCGCACAAGCGTCTCTCGCTCGGTCTCGCCATTGCCGCAGGATTGGGTCACAGCGCGCTCGCGCTGAACGCCGCACCGCTGGCGGCGGCTTCGCTTGCCGCACAACCTGCCGCGCAGGAGGCCGACGAGGCTGACGAGGCAGCTCCGCCCGCTGCTGCCCCGCCGCCTGCTCCCGTTCTCGCACCCGAGCCCGAGCCCGAGCCCGTTCCCGATTCGCTCGACGCGCTGATCCCCGAAGCCGCGCTCGCCGATCCCGAGGGCTGGGCGGCCGGCGGCGTGGCCAACCCTGCGGGCGCGCCCGACACGCTCGACCCGCTGGCCGCCGCGCCCGATCCCGCCTTCGATGCCGCTTTCGGCGGGCTGGAGAGTGCACCCGACGGCGCGCCGCTGCCCGAGGGCGAAGCCGCGCTTGCCGAACTCGCCATCCCCGATCCCCAGCCGCTCCCGCCCGATCCCGAGCTCGAGGCGCTCGCCAGCATCGATGCCCCGGTGCTCGCCGCCGCGCCCGAGCTGGCCGAGACGCGGGTCAGCTCGACTTTGGTGCTCGCGCTCCCCGCCGACCCCGAGGCCTTCCCCGAGAAGGACGAATTTGTCGGCCGCTTCCGCGACCTCTCCACCCTGCGCGAGCTTGACGATGGCGAGGAGGCGATCCCGCAGGTCGCCGCGCGCGCCCGCGCCGACGAGGAACTGCTCGGCGATATTCTGCGCACCTACGGCTATTACGACGGCGAGATCGTGCGCCAGCTTTCGGGCGGGCGGCGCGCGGGTGAGGCGGCGGGCGAGGCCGAGGCCGAGGCCGCATCGCGCGAGCCGAGCGTGCGGTTCGACATCCTGCCGGGCCCGCGCTACCGCTTCGGGCGGATCGACCTCGGCGAAATTCCGGCGCTCCCCGAACCCGATGCCAGCCGGTTGATCGAGGCTTTCGGCATCAAGACCGGCGACCCGCTCTATGCCGACCGCATCGTCGAGCGCGAGCTGGAGCTGCGCGTCGCGCTCGGCGAAAGCGGCTATCCCTTCGCGAAGGTCGAGGAGCCGCAGCTGCTGATCGATCACGCGCGCGAGGAAGGCGATCTCACCCTCGCCGCGCGCCCGGGGGGCAAATATGTGTTTGGGCAAGTGGTCAGCAACGACCCGCGCTTCCTGTCGGGCAGGCATCTGGCGCGCATTGCCCGCTTCGATGCGGGCGACACCTTCCAGCAGAGCCTCGAGACCGACTTGCGCCGTGCGATCATCGCCACCGGCCTCGTCTCGAGCGTCACCGTCACCCCGCGCGAGACCCGCGCACCCTCGGAGGGCCAGCCCGGCGAAGTCGCGCTCGACGTGGAGATGGAGCGCGCGCCGCTTCGCACCATCGCGGGCGCGATCGGCTACGGCACCGAGGACGGCTTCAAGCTCGAGGGCCGGTGGGAGCACCGCAACCTCTTCCCGCCCGAGGGCACGCTGCGGCTGCGCGGCATCCTGGGCACGCGCGAGATGCTCGGCAGCGTCGGCATCCGCCGCAACAACTTCCTCGGCCGCGATCAGGTGCTGACGGTCGATCTCTTCGCCAGCGACATCACCACCCAGGCGGTGGATTCGCGCGGCGGCGGGGTGCGCGCGACCTTCGAGAAGGTCTCGAACATCCTGTTCCAGAAGGAGGTCAGCTGGCAGGTCGGCGGCGAAGTGATCTATTCCGACGAACGCAACCGCAATGTCCGCACCGCGCCCGGCGCGGTGGTGCCGCGTCAGGCCTATCTGATCGGCGGGCTGTTCGGCAGCATCACCCTCGACGAGAGCGACGACCTTCTCGACCCGAGCGAAGGCTGGCGCGCGACTGTGTTCCTCGCCCCCGAGGTCTCGCGCCAGGGCGGGGCGGAGAGCTTCTATCTGCGCGCGCAGGGCGATGCGAGTTACTACCAGTCGCTCGGCGATCTGGTGCTGGCGGGCCGTGTGCGCGCGGCGACCATTCAAGGTGCGGCAGTCGACAGCATCGCGCCCTCGCGCCGGCTTTACGGAGGGGGCGGGGCCTCGGTGCGCGGCTACGGGTTCCAGGGCGTGGGCCCGCGCGATACGCTCGGCAATCCCACCGGCGGGGCCTCGCTGGTCGAATTCTCGGCCGAGGCGCGCATTCCCACCCCGCTGTTCGGCGGCGCGATCGAGGTCGTGCCCTTCGTCGATGCAGGCTCCGTGAGCCGCGGCTCGACCCCGACCTTCGGCGACATCCGCTGGGGTGCAGGGCTGGGGATCCGCTACAAGACCACCTTCGGCCCGATCCGCGTCGACGTCGCCGCCCCGCTCAACCCGACCGAATTCGACAGCCCGGTGGTGGTCTATGTCAGCCTGGGGCAGGCGTTCTGATGGCCGAGGGGGCGCAGAGCGCGGTGCCTGCACCGGGGCGGCGGCGGCGCTGGGGCAAGCGCGTGGGCTGGGCGCTGGGCCTGCTGCTCGCGCCCTTCCTGCTCGCCGCGCTGTTCTTCGCCACCCCGATCGGCAAGCGTTTCATCGCCGATCAGATCGCAGCGGCCGCGCCCGCCTCGGGCTTGAGGTTCACCGTCGGGCGGATCGAAGGCGACATCTACGGGCAGGCGGTGCTCCGGCAGGTGACGGTGAGCGACCCCAAGGGGGCCTTCCTCACCATCCCCGAAGTGCGGCTCGACTGGCGGCCGCTCAATTGGCTGTGGAGCGGGCTCGACATCCGCGAGGTGACCGCGCGGCGCGGGCGGCTGGCGCGGCTGCCCGAACTCAACCCCGGCGATCCCGATGCGCCGCTGCTCCCCGATTTCGACATCCGGGTGGACAAGCTGGTGATCGAGGACCTGACCATCGCCAGGGGCCTCGCCACCCCGCGCGACGAGCGGGCGAACCTCAGCGCCAAGGTCGACATCCGCGAGGGCCGGGCGCTGGTGGATGCGCAAGGGCGGCTGGGCGCGCGTGACCGTTTCGCGCTGCTGCTCGATGCCGAGCCCGATGGCGACAAGTTCGAGCTTTCGGGCGACGCGCTTGCGCCTGCGGGCGGCGTGCTGGCGGGGCTCGCGAAGCTCGAGCGGGGATACTCGGCGCGGATCGTCGGCGACGGAACGTGGAAGCGCTGGCGCGGCGCGGCGGTGGCGCGGGCGGTCGACAGCGCCGCCGAGAAGCCGGTCGCCGCCTTCCGCATCACCAATGACGCGGGCCGCTATGGCCTGCTGGGCGAGCTGCGCGCGGGGCTCGGCGCCCAGACAATCACCGGCCGCGCGCTGGGCGACACCACCGCGCTGGCCGCCAGTTTCACCCTCGTCGACAGCGTGATCGAGGGCCGCGCGGCGGTCGTTTCCGACGGGCTCGACGCGCGGGTGAGCGGCGGGGCCGACCTCGCCGACAAGGTGGTCGATGGCGCGCGGGTGCGCCTCGCGCTTCGCAATCCCGATCTTTTCGGCGAGAGCCTCAGGATCGAGGGCGGAACGCTCGCCGCCAGCCTGACGGGGGCGTTCGACGATCTCGGGATCAAGCACGAAATCGCGGTGGGGCGCCTCGTCGCCACCTCCGTCACCGCCACCGGCCTCGCGCAGGAAGGCAGCGCGCGGCTCGAGGGATCGGTGCTGAGCCTGCCGCTCGCGCTCACCGCCGAACGGGTGACGACCGGCATCGCCCAGGCCGATCCGCGGCTGGTGAAGGGACGGGCGAGCGGCCTGCTCACCTACGATTTCGCCAAGGGCGTGCTCGCTGCCGACCGCACCGACATCACCTTCCCGGGCCTTGGCGCCCAGCTCAGCCTCCAGGGCGATATCCCCGCAGGCGCCTATGCCATCGCCGGGCCGGTCACGGCCAAGGGCCTGCGGGTCGAAGGTGCGGGCGAGGTCACCGCCAACGCCAAGATCCTCGCCAAGTTCGGCCCCGCGGTGCCGTGGAGCCTGCGCGCCAATCTTGCGGGCGTGCTGAGCCGGATCGGCAATGCCACCATCGTCAACCTCGCGGGCGAACAAGTGCGCTTCAAGGGCGAGCTCGGGATGGGGGCGGGCCAGCCGATCATCTTCCGCAACACCACCGTCACCGCCCCGCGTCTCACCGCGCGGCTCGACAGCAAGGTCGTGACCGGCGGCGGCGTAACGCGCACGGTGCTCGCGGGGCAGGGGAGGCAGGCGCAATACGGGCCCTTCCGCTTCGACGCCGAGATCGCCGCCGATGGCCCGCGCGCGGTGCTGGTGCTCGCCGATCCCTATCCCGCCGCGGGGCTGAAGGATGTCCGCATCGCGCTGGCGCCGAGCGAGGAGGGCTTCGGGCTGGACGTTGCAGGCCAGTCGCTGCTGGGCGAATTCGACGGCGCGCTCGAGCTGTTCCTGCCCGAGAACGCGCCGACGCGGATCGCGATCAACCGCCTCGACGTCTATCGCACCAATGTCACGGGCGAGGTCGTGCTGCTGGACGAAGGCGTCTCGGGCGATCTGAGGCTGGCGGGGGGCGGGGTCAACGGCACGGTGAACTTCCGGCCGCAGCCCGGCGACGCGATCGGCTTTGCGGTCGACCTCGCGGTGCGCAATGCGAGCTTCGGCGGGGCAACGCCGATCTCGATCGCCCGCGCCGATATCGATGCGACCGGCCGGATTGCGGGCGGCAGCGCCACGGTGGATGCCGACGTCACCGCGAGCGGCTTCGAATATGGCGGGCTCTACTTCGCCAACCTCACCGCCAAAGCGGCGGTGGCCAACGGGCGGGGCAAGGTCACCGGCCAGATTTCGGGGCGGCGCGCGGACCGCTTCGCGCTCAATTTCGACGCCAATGTCGCGCCCAGCCAGATCGCGGCGGCGGCGCGCGGGCAATATGGCAATGCCGAGATCACCATGCCGCGCCGTGCGGTCCTGACCGCGCAGGAGGAGGGCGGCTGGAGCCTCGCGCCGACCCAGATCGGCTTCGGCGGCGGCTTCGCGGTTGCCGAGGGGAGCTTCGGGGGCGGGGCGACCGTCCTCAACCTCCAGCTTTCGAAGATGCCGCTGCGGCTGCTCGACCTCGCGGGCGCGGACCTCGGGCTTGGCGGACGGCTGACGGGGATCATCGACTATCGTCAGGCGGGCCGCGAGCCGCCGACGGCGCGCGCGCGCGGGCGGATCGAGCGGTTCAGCCGCGCAGGGCTGGTGCTCTCGTCCAAGCCCGTCAATGTGCTCGCCGTGGTCGACCTGCGCGCCGACCGCCTCACCGCCGCCGCGCGCCTGTTCGAGGGCGAGGAGCGGCGCGGCGACGTCTCGCTCGCGGTGCTCGGCCTTGCCCCCGACGGCGCGCTGGCCGACCGCGTGATGCGCGGGCGCCTCGGCGCGCGGCTGCTGTTCGACGGGGCGGCCGAGACCCTCTGGCGCCTCGCCGCGGTCGAGGCCTTCGACCTGGCCGGCCCCGTCCGGATCGACGCACGCGCGACCGGCACGCTCGCCGATCCGCGCATCACCGGCAATGTCGCGAGCGACGACATGACCGTGCAGAGCGCGCTCACCGGCACCCGCATCACCGGGGTCAAGGCGCGCGGACGGTTCGCCGGATCGCGGCTCGAACTCGCCAGCTTTGCCGGGCAGACCCGCGGCGGCGGCACGGTCAGCGGCAGTGGCACGGTCGACCTTGCGCAGATGAGCGCCGCGCGCGGCCCCACGCTCGACCTGCGCGCCGCGGTGAAGGGAGCGCGCCTGCTCGATGCCAACGGGCTTCAGGCGACCATCACCGGCCCCTTGCGGATCGTCTCGAACGGCATCGGCGGCACCATTGCGGGCCGCGTGACGGTCGACCGCGCGCGCTGGGCGCTGGGCAATGCCGCCGAGGACAAGGCTCTCCCGCGCATCGCCACGCGCGAGATCAACGGCGAGGACGGGCGCGTGCGCGCGGAGGCCTCGGGCCGCGATGCAGTGTGGCGCTACCTCGTCAATGCCAGCGCGCCGGGGCGCGTTGCGGTGGAAGGGCTGGGGCTGGAGAGCGAGTGGGGCATCGACATCGCGCTGCGCGGCACGGTTGCCGATCCGCGCATCGGCGGCACCGCGCGGCTGGTGCGCGGCGACTACACCTTCGCGGGCACGCGCTTCGATCTGACCCGCGGGCGCATCCTGTTCGACGTGGGCGAGCCGATCAACCCGCGGCTCGATATCCTCGCCGAGACCGCCAAGAACGGCACCAATGTCGACATCGCGATCACCGGCAACGCCCAGTCACCCAGCATCGCCTTCTCGTCCGATCCCTCGCTGCCCGAGGAGGAGATCCTTGCGCGGCTGCTGTTCGGCGGGTCGGTCACCTCGCTCTCGGCGACCGACGCGGTGCAGCTGGCCGCGGCGCTGGCGGCCTTGCAGGGCGGGGGCGGGGGGCTCGATCCGATCGGCAGCTTGCGGCGCACGATCGGGCTCGACCAGCTGCGCATCGTCAGCGCCGACCCGCTGACCGGGCGGCAAACGGGCATCGCGATCGGCAAGAACATCACCCGGCAGATCTATGTCGAGCTGGTGACCGACGGGCGCGGCTACAGCGTGACCCAGGTCGAATATCGCATTACGAGCTGGCTCGCGCTGCTCGGCACGGTGTCGACCATCGGGCGCGATTCGGTGCTGGTGCAGGTGAGTAAGGATTATTGAGTTGGGGGTGCGAGGGGCTCAGCCACCCTCGCTCATATACAATTCCGCCTCGGCCGCCCGCCTGCGCACCAGCCCCTGCAACACCCGCCCGCCGGCCCTGGTCCAGCGCGAGAATTCGTGCGCCGCGCCGGCGTAGTCGCCCGCGATGTGCTTCTTCGTCAGCGTCGCGGTGCGGATCGCGCCGGTGTTGTAGTGGAAGCTGACCATCGCATCGAACTGGCTCTGGGTGGTCGGTGCCGAGCCGATCGCGACGGCGACATCGGCGGCATAGCGGACGAGGTCTTCCGCCAGCCGTGCATCGCACTGCGCCTGTGTCCAGCGCGTGCCGGGGCCGATGGCGGAGCCGCTGAATGTGTCGCGCCCGGTCGCGCCCCAGCCGATCGTCCACGGATCGCCCCCGGTGCCCGGATCGGGATAGGCCTCGACCGTCCCGTCACCGCGCAGCCGCGCGCAGCCCTCGAAACGCTTGATCAGCGCGATTCCCGCCGCACCGACGCAGCGCGTCGAGGACACGCGCGGGATGGCAGGGAGGGACGCAAGCCGCCGCAGATAGTCGAGCAGCGTTGGCGAGTGCGGGATGGACATGGGAGCCTCCGGTGATGCGTGAGGCGCAGCGATTCAGCACGTTTTGCACGTGTAGGAAAATGGTTTCGTGCAGGGCGGCAGCGAGGGGGTGACAAGAGCTCTTGACTGACAAGAGTTCTTGTCTGTAAAGAGATCTTGTCAGGCAGCGGGTGATTCGGACCGGATCGCGCCTCTGAGCCTGAAAGTAGTTCATCAACTTGTAGTCGGAAGCCACCGTGGAAAACCGTCTGAAACACTACCGCGACGCGATGGGCTGGAGCCAGGGCGAGCTTGCCCGGCGGCTCGGCGTCTCGCGGCAGACGATCAACGCGGTCGAGACCGACAAGTACGATCCCTCGCTCCCCCTGGCGCTGCGCATGGCGCGCCTGTTCCAGGTGGCGGTGCCGGATCTGTTCATCGATCACTGGGAGCCTGTAGAATGATGACCGACGAGAAATCCCCCGAGACCCCGAAGTGGGTGAAGAAGCTGCTGATCCCGGCGCTGTTCGGCGGCGTGGCGGGCTTCGCCACATCCATGGCGGCCATGCAGTTCATCGACAGTCCCGCGGTCGGCGGGCTCGGCAAGTCGGCCACCATCGCCGCGCTGGTGGGGGTGCTCTATATCCTCATCGGCCTTGCCGTTGCGGTCGGCACCGCCAGCCCCAAGGCGGGGGCGCGCTTCCTCAATGTCGAGGATGCCGACGAATTGCGCGAGCAGAAGAAGGTGCTGATCTGGTCGGGCGGCGGGATGGTGCTGAGCGGCCTCAGCCTCATCGCCCTCGCGTTGGCCGCGCCCGACGGGCCGGTGCCGCAGGCTCTGGCGCTGGCGCTGGGCGTGGGCGGCACGGTGGTGAGCATCCTCGTGTCGGTGGTGGTCTATCGCCAGTCCGACGAGCTGATGCGCGCGGTCACTCTCGAAGCGAGCGCGATCGGCTACGCGCTGGTGACGCTGGTGATCGGTGTGTGGGCGATGCTCGCGCACCTCGGCTATGCCGCCGCGCCGGCCCCGCTCGATCTGTTGACGCTGTTCCAGGTGCTGGTGCTGTTGGCGAGCTTCGTCGCCGCCGGGCGGCGCGGGATGCTGGCACCGCGCTGAGCCGGCCTCGGGGCAAAGCAAAGAAAAGGGGCGCCCGCCGGCTGGCGGGCGCCCCCTTCTTTTGTCCGTGAGCGGGGCTCAGAACTTGTAGGACGCGGTGGCGCGGATGACCTGCGCGTTGGCATCGCTGCGGGCGATGGTCGAATCGAACGCCGCGCCGATCTGGAACGGCCCGTTGCCAAGCGTGGCGCTGATGCCCACTTCGCCCCAGGTGCGGTCGTTCGCGCCGAGCACGAAGTTGGCGCCCGCCCCGGTGCCGGCGACGAAGTTCGCCCCCAGCACGGTCGGCCCCTGCTCGAGCTCGCGCACGATCTGGGCATTGGCGTTGAAGGTCACCTTCTTGCCCTGCTTCTCCCAGTCGAACCCGCCGCGCAGCTGCGTGCTCTTGTAGGTCTGGCGGTCGAGGCTCAGCGCCAGCGTGCCGCCGGTTTCCTGCACGCGGTCGAAATCGATGCTTGCATAGCGACCCTCGATCCCGGGCGAGATCGTGCCGAGCGAGGTCTCGAGGTCGTAGGACACCCCGAGCGCGCCGGTGAACAGCAGGTTGTCGGTGCTCGACTCGAGCGTCTGCGGCGTGCCGAGGAAGCTCACCCGCCGGGTGGTGTCGAAACCGACGCTGGCGAGGGTGACCTGACCGTCGATCACCAGACCGCTGTCGAAGTCCTGCCGCATGTAGAGCGAGGCACCGTAGGTGTCGTTCTCGACCTGCTGGCTGAGCGGCGTATCTGCATCGAGCGTGACATAGTGGCCGGCAATGCCCACCATCGTGTTGTCGCCGAGGAAGAACTCCAGGCCGCCCGACAGATACCAGCCCGAATAGTCGGTGGTGTCCGCCTGAAACACGCCGCCCGGCTGGGTGCCGGCGGTGTAGCCCGGAAGCGAGTCAGCGTCCCCGAAGATGTGGCCGCCCGAGAGGAACACCGCGACATTGTCGGGCAGGTTCGTCTCGGTGATCTCGGTCTCGCCTTCCTGCGCTGCCATCAGCGCGCTGCCGCCGAGCGGCTGCATGCCGGGCGCGAGGCCCATCTGCGCCAGATCGAGCGGGCGGCCGGTGACGGCAACCTTGCCGCCGGCGCTGTCCCGGTTCGATTCGCGCAGGCGCGCATCGTTGAGGTTCTGGAGCAGGTTGATCGACTGCGCCGCCAGCGAGCGCACCGCCTGTTCGTTGACCGGGGCGAGCTGCTGGAAGGTGCTGCGGATCGTGTCGGTCGAAGCGAAGTCGAGCGCGTAGAGCGTGCTCAGCGCGCCGTTCCCACGGTTCTGGTCGAACAGCCGGGCATAGGCGACCTGCACCGGATCATTGGCGTTGATCACGGTGTTGTAGCTCGCCGCGTTGACCTCCATCAGCACCGCGTTGGCTTGGTAGATGAAGTTCTGGCTCAGGAGCGGAGACAGGGCGCGCGCGGTGAAGGTGCCGGTGACGCCCTCGGCCGCGGTGAGGATGGTGTAGCGCTGGCCCTGGCCGTTGACCCGCTGGGTCACGCCGGTGCCGATGCTCACCACGCCGCCGATATTGGCCTCACCCGTGACCGCAAGACGGTCCGAGGTGGCGCCGCTGCCGAGGTCGACGAGGAAGTTCGTGCCCGAGGACATGACGAGCGTGCCGTCGATCGTCAGCGTGCCGGTGGTGCCCATGGTCGCGGGCGAGAAGACGCCCGTGATGCTGGTCAGGAACGGCGCGGTGACGGTGCCGGTGCCGCCGAGCATCCCGGCGAACAGGGTGTAGTCGCCCACCGACGCGAGGTTGCCGTTGACGTTCACGACGCCGCCGAACTGGTTGATGTCGATCAGCGAGGTGAGGTCGCCCGCAGCCGCCACGGTCAGCCCGGCCTGGCCGCGCACGGTCAGACGGTCGATGGTGACTTCGCTGCTGAGCGTGGTGGTGCCTGCCTGGCTGAGGGTCACGTCGAAGAAGCGCGGATCGACCCGGGTTTCTCCGTTGGTGACGGCATCGACGTTATTGGCAACGAAGCCGGTCGCGCCCGGCAGGCCGTTGGCGAGCGTCGGCGCGGGCAGGACGGCGCCTTCCGCGGCGGCCTGCGGGGCGACTTCCGAGGTCAGCTGCGCGCGCGGGTCGCCGGTGGTGGTCGCGGTGCCTTCGCCGTTGCTGACAGCGGCGAGGTTGAAGGTGGCGCCTTCGCCACCGATCACTTCGAGCGAAACCTGCTCGCGGCCGTTGGAAACGTCGCGCGTGTCTTGCTGCGGCGGCGCGGTGTCGATCTCTTCACCGGTCCGCTGGTCGACGCAGCCGTCACCGGGCGCTTCGAATTCGACGCAGATCTGGCCGAAATCACCGTCGGTGCCGTTCGGCCCGAGCTCGGGCGTGGTCGGCAGGCCGTTCACGACCTGGCCCTGCGCGTTGATCACGCGGTAGGCGGGGTCGAGCAGCGTCACCCAGCGGGTCGGGTCTTCCCAGTTGCCGTTGCCCGCGACCGTGCCGACATAGCGGTATGGGTTGTTGGCGGCGATATACTGCCAGTAGAGCGAGAGCGGCTGGTAGAAGCTGGTGGTGCCGATCGAGCTGAACGGCTGGCTGGCGCCGAAGAAGCGCGAACCGCCCGACAGCACGCCGATCACGAGGTCTTCGTTCGAGAGGGTGTTGTTCGCCGCATCGAGGATCAGCGGACCGCCCGAATCCCCGCCCGCGGTGGTGCCTTCGTTGGGAAGGGCTTCGTCGCGGTGGATGTTGATGTCGCGGACCGGAGCGCGGTCCTGCGAATCGAAGTCGAACTGGTAGAGGTTCTGCGGGAAGGTCGTCTCTTGCGGGCCGAACAGGACAGAGTTCTGGTCATCGAGCGAGAAGAAGCCGCCGAGCATGTTCTCGGCCGCGCGGCGACGGAAGTCGGCTCCGCCGCGCGGGCCCTGCACGGAGTTGCCGGTGCGGCCGTAGCCGACCATGTTGACGTGATAGCCGGTGCCGGTGACCGGATCGATGGTCTCGGGCGCGGGCAGGGTGGTGAACAGCAGCGCCCAGGTCGGGATGTCGGCCGCCGGGGTATCGAGCGCGGCGAGCGCGATGTCGGCCTGGATGAAGCCGAGCCCCAAGGGATCCTGCAGCGAGCGCTGGTCGTAGAAGATGCGGCTGATGTTGTAGACCGCAAGGTTCGGGTTGGACTGGAAGTTGTTGGCGAACCAGTTCTGGAAGCCGGGCAGCGCGTTGACGTTGAACGAGAAGGCGGCCGGGATGCCGTCTTCGGTGTCGGTGTTATAGGCCTCTTCGGGCAGGTCGTTGACGCAGTGCGCGGCGAAGATGACGGTGCGCGGGTTGATCAGCGTGCCGGAGCAGATGAAGCCGTCGGCGCGGAAGAACATGCCGACGCCGCGATATTGGTCATTGGTGTCGACGATCGCTTCGGAATTGGTGGTCTCGTTCGGGATGACCGCGTGCGCCGGCGTGGCGACGGCGGCAATCGCAAGTGCAGCAAGGGCCGAGCCCGCCAGGAACTGGCGGCGCGGGGCGGACAACGTCTTCATGGGCGTTCTCTCCACTGGGATTCGGTCGCGGGATCGACCGGCTGGCCGCATCCTAGGACCGCTTAAGCGCTTCCGACAATTGGGCTTTGCGAGTGTGGCTGCAAATGTATCCCACTGTTGCACAAATGTGTCAGCGTGTCGCAAGGATCAGCGAATATCCGATATACAAAGCAACCAGCAGCGCGCCCTCGATCCGCGACAGCCGCCATCCCGAACGCAGTTGCACCAGCAGCAGGGCAGTGACGCCGAGCATCACCCAGATGTCGAAAGCGGCGATCTCGGCCGGCACTTCGATCGGCTTGATCACCGCGGTGATCCCGAGAATGCCGAGGATATTGTAGATGTTGGAGCCGACGATGTTGCCCAGCGCCACATCCTCGTGCTTGCGCAGCACCGCGACGATGCAGGCGATGAGCTCGGGGAGGGACGTGCCGACCGCGACCACGGTGAGGCCGATGACGCTCTCCGACACCCCCGCTGCGCTCGCCAGCACCACCGCACCCTCGACCAGCCACCCGGCGCCGATGATCGCCGCCGCGAGCCCGGCGACGATCATCGCGCCGAGTGCCAGCGGGCCGGTGCCCGGCGGCACGGGGCGGTCCTCGGCCTCATGCTCGTGCCGCGCGCCCTCCGGGCATGGCGCGGCGCTCTCCGACTTGTAGGCCCACCAGATATACCCCGCGAGGGCCGCGATCAGGGCGATGCCGATGACCGGGCCGAGCACGCCGTAAACCACCGCTCCCGTGCACAGCAGCGCCGATCCGCCGAGCGCGATCGAGTCCCTCTGGAACGAGGCAGGGTTGACGCCGAGCGGCAGGATCACCGCCGAAAGCCCGAGGATGAACAGGATGTTGGCGATGTTCGACCCCACCACATTGCCCACCGCGATCCCCGGCGAGCCCGCCAGCGCGGCCTGCACGCTGGTCGCGAGTTCCGGGGTCGAGGTGCCGAAGCCGACGATCGTCAGCCCCGCAAGCAGCGGCGAGATGCCCAGCCGCGCCGCCATCCCCACCGCCCCGCGCACCAGCAATTCGCCGCCGAGCGCGAGCAGCACCAGCCCTCCGGCGACAAGCAGCAGCGATCCGGTCATTGGCGACGTCCTTCCTTGCGATACCTTGTATCCTCCTAGCGAAGGTCAGGCGCCAAAAGAAGAGCGGTCGCGCCCGCTTCGCGCCTGCGGGGGCTGTCGGGTTTTGCCAAGGATGGGGGGAGCACCCGGTGGTAAATGACCGAGGGGATGCACTGGAACCTAGGGGGGGACATGGGCGGAAGCGATTGGGATCGGCGGTCGGTGCTGCACGGCGGCATGGGCGTGATGGGGGCACTGGCGACAGGCGGATTTGCGGCCAGTCCGGCGCAAGCAGCCGACCGGATGGTGCCGCTCGCTGGAATGAGCGCCAAGAACTACTTCCAGACCATGGCCAAGGTGCTGGCGCGGACCGACCGGATTGCGGTGCCGTCCTACCGGTTCGGGCTGGTGATGCGCAACGGCATGGGGGCGAGCGGCGGGTCGGGCACGACCAAGGTCGATCTCACCGCCGATCTGGTGGGCGTCGATCCGGCGATGATGCGCCAGCTTGCCCATCTCGTCTTCAGCGACTTCATCGAGCGGCTGCGCGCCACGGGCCGCACCGTGCTCGGCTGGAACGAGATCAGCGCGAGCGAGGGCTTCAGGAAGCTCGAGCCGACGCCCGCTCCGTTCCTCAAGAAGCCCTTCGCGGATTCGCGCACCGTGGCGGTGGTCAGCCCCGAATATCTGCCCCTGCTGACGATCGGGCCCGAAGCCCCCCTGTCCGACCGCTCGCCGTTCAATCTCAAGAACGCGCGGGCAATCAATGCCATGTCGGCCGAGCTCAAGTGTCTGGTGATGACGCCGAGCCTGGTGCTCGATTTCGCGGCGCTCTCGGGCAGCGGGCACAGCGTCTATGGCGACGGCGCGAATGTCGACATCAAGCCCGGGCTGTTTCTCGTGCCGCTGTTCACCCATTTCAACTTCTACCACGCCAAGATCGCGCTGGCGGGCGAGGGCGGGCGGCTGATCCTTGAAGACCGGGTGGCGGTCGGGCAGGCGGGGCAACTGGTGCAGACCAGCAATTTCAACAACAATGCCGAGATAGAGGAGTGGAACGCCTATGTCCGCTCCAACGCCTGGTGGACCGAGCCGAACATGGCGGCCCCGTCGCGCCCGACGCTCGGCTACAATTATTCCACCTACCAGTACCGCGTCGATCCGCCGCTGTTGCAGGCCGCCGTGATGGATGCGGCGCGCGCGACGCACGGCCTTTACATGGGAGTGATCAATGCCAATCGTCCGGCCTAGTCTTGCCGTCGTAGCCGCGCTGATGGCGCTGACAGCGCCAATCGCCGCGCAGACCAATCCGCTCGCAGGCGATACCCAGGCGCCCCAGGCGGCGGTGATCACGGATGCCTTCGGCGGCCTGATCATTCCGGCCGAGCAGCGCGGGCAATTGCGACCCGATCCCGCTTCGGCCGACACGGGCGGCGTCGCCTTCGCCGACGAGCTGGGATGGTACCGCTTCACCATGGCCGACGGCGGCACGACCAGCCTCCAGGGCACGATGCGCAAGTTCGAATTCCCCGCCGGGACGATTCCCACCACCTGCTTTGCCGTGCGGGTGCCCGATGCCTCCTTCGCCAGGTTTCCGCTGAGCCAGATCCAGGCCGAGCTCGACACGCTCTACACGCCCTTCGATCCGCTGATCGTCAATGCCGGCTTTGCCATCGAGGCCCGCCAGACGCTGGTGCTCGACGCCCCCGGCCAGCGCAGCGCCGCGCCGCTCAAGCTGCTCGGCTGGGATACGCGCAACGCCGATGGCCTGCGGGCGACGTGGACGCTGATGCCCTCGCAGGTGGGCAACCTGCTGTTCACCTGTTCCGGCGCCGAACCGGCGCACCAGCGCGAGGTGATCCAGCGCTACCTGCGGATCGGCTCGGCGATGACCTCGGGCGGCGCCGGCAAGTAAGGGTCAGCGCCGCAGGCCGAGGAACTCGGCGATCAGGGCGTTGAATTCGTCCGGCTGCTCGAAATAGGGCGAGTGGCCGGCCTCCGGCACGATCACCATGCGGCCGTCGGCGAAGTGCGGGAGGATCCCGGCGAGGGCGGCAGGTGGCCAGATCGGGTCGTTCTCCCCTGCGATCATGAGCATCGGCGCGGTGATGGTCGCCAGCGCAGCGGGGGGGACGAGCACCTCGGGGGTGAACAGCCGCGCGGCGGCGGCGGGGTCGGCATGCGGGTTGAAGGCGCCGAGCTGGCGGTAGATCGAGGCCTTGAGCGGATTGGCGGCGATGAAGTCCTCGGTCAGCCCGAGCGCCGCCGGGCCGCGCGTGCCCATCAGCTTGCGCGCCTCGGCGAAGGAGGCAAGGCCCGGGGGATGGGCGATGCCGCCCAGCGTGCAGGCGAGCACCAGCTGCTCGACCAGATCGGGCCGCGCGAGCGCAAGCCGCACCCCCGTCCACCCGCCGAGCGACTGGCACACCACCTTGGCGCGGGTCGCTCCGGCCGCGGCGAGGACGTCGACCGCGGCGGCGATTGCCTGCTCGACCAGGTGCTCGGCGTCCGCCGCGTCGGATTCGCCGAAGCCGCGCAGGTCATAGGCGATCACGTGATGCGATGGCGCGAAGGCCGCGAATTGCTGCCACCACGCCGCGCGGTTGGCGCCCGCGCCGTGGATGAACAGAAGGCTCGCCTCGCCCTCGCGCGCCTGCCCTTGGGCAGACCAGCGCACGCCCCCTGCAATGCCTTCCATGATTGCTTAGTTCCCCGTCCGTATTCTCGGCCCCGCGCCGCAGATTCGTAGCGAGTGCTACACTATCGCGCGGCCAAGGCAAGCCCAAGCAAAAGGGCGGAAGGATTGCTCCTCCCGCCCCTGCGTGTTCGAACGATGCCGCCTTGCGGTTACATCGAATAGTACATGTCGAATTCGACCGGGCACGGCGTGGTTTCGGTGCGGATCACCTCTTCCCACTTGATCTCCATGTAGGCCTCGATCTGGTCCTTGGTGAACACGTCGCCCTTGAGCAGGAAGTCGTGATCGGCAGCCAGCGAGTCGAGCGCCTCGCGGAGCGAACCGCACACGGTCGGCACTTCGGCGAGTTCGGCCGGGGGCAGATCGTAGAGGTTCTTGTCCATCGCCTCGCCGGGGTGGATCTTGTTCTCGATCCCGTCGAGACCCGCCATCAGCAGCGCCGAATAGGCAAGGTAGGGGTTGGCCATCGCATCGGGGAAGCGGAATTCCACGCGCTTGGCCTTCTCGCCCGCACCATAGGGGATGCGGCACGAGGCCGAACGGTTGCGCGCCGAATAGGCCAGCAGCACCGGCGCCTCGAAGCCCGGCACCAGACGCTTGTAGCTGTTGGTGGTCGGGTTGGTGAAGGCGTTCAGCGCCTTGGCGTGCTTGATGACGCCGCCGATGTAGTAGAGGCACATTTCCGACAGGCCGGCATATTCATTGCCCGCGAACAGCGGCTTGCCGTCCTTCCAGATCGACATGTGGGTGTGCATGCCGCTGCCGTTGTCGGCCTTGATCGGCTTGGGCATGAAGGTCGCGGTCTTGCCATAGGCCTGCGCGACCATGTGCACGACATACTTGTAGATCTGCATGCGGTCGGCGGTCTGCACCAGCGTGCCGAAGGTCAGGCCGAGCTCGTGCTGCGCGGCGGCGACTTCGTGGTGGTGCTTGTCGCAGGGCAGGCCCATCTCGAGCATGGTCGAGACCATCTCGGCGCGGATGTCGACGGCGCTGTCGACCGGCGCCACGGGGAAGTAGCCGCCCTTTGCGCGCGGACGGTGCGCGAGGTTGCCCGCGTCATATTCCTTGCCGGTGTTGGTCGGCAGCTCGATATCGTCGATCGAGAAGCCCGAGCCCGAGTAGCCATCCTCGAAGCGCACGTCGTCGAACATGAAGAATTCGGCTTCGGGGCCGACATAGACCGTGTCACCGAGGCCGGTCGACTTGAGATAGGCTTCCGCGCGCTTGGCGGTCGAGCGGGGGTCGCGCGAATAGAGTTCGCCGGTCGACGGCTCGACGATGTCGCAGTTGATCACCAGCATCGGTGTGGCGCTGAAGGGATCGACCCAGGTCTCGGTGAGATCGGGCTTCAGGATCATGTCGGATTCGTTGATCGCCTTCCAGCCGACGATCGAGGAACCGTCGAACATCAGGCCGTCCTCAAGCTCGTCTTCGCCCATCACGCCCGCGACCATGGTGAGGTGCTGCCACTTGCCCTTGGGATCGGTGAAGCGCAGATCGACCCACTCGATTTCCTCGTCCTTGATCTTCTTCAGGACGTCTTTTGCTTTCGACATTTCGGTATTGCCTCCAAGTATTTGGTGCCGGCCCGCCCCCGTGGCAGGCTGGAGAGGAAAGGGGTCAGATGGCGTCGTCGTTGGTTTCGCCGGTGCGGATGCGCAGCGCGCTCTCGATCGCGGTGACGAAGATCTTGCCGTCGCCGATGCGCCCGGTCTGGGCGGCGCTGGCGATGGCTTCGACCACGCGCTCGGCCTGATCGTCGGCGACGACCACTTCGAGCTTTACCTTGGGCAGGAAGTCGACGACATATTCGGCGCCGCGGTAGAGTTCGGTATGGCCCTTCTGGCGGCCGAAGCCCTTGGCCTCGGTGACGGTGATGCCGGACACGCCGATTTCGTGCAGTGCCTCCTTCACCTCGTCGAGCTTGAAGGGTTTGATGATCGCTTCGATCTTTTTCACGTGGTCCCCATCCGCGCCTGGCTGATTGCTGACCGATTCTTAACAAGAATCGTGCCAAGCCCTAAGGTGATGGCCTTGAACGATCCTTGCCGCTTGAAGACTCAAGGGGCGGGATGTCTTTCGCCGATGAGGGGCGGTTAGCAACATTATGGTGCACTGCGCAATGGTGCACAGCATCTGATCCTGCCATGCCTAAATTTTAAGCAATTGCGCCGCGATTATAGGCGAAGGCCCGTAGTCTCGGACAGGCCGCACATGATGTTGAGGTTCTGGATCGCGGCCCCCGAAGCGCCCTTGCCGAGGTTGTCGAGCCGGGCGATGAGCCGCACGTGCTCAAGTCCCTCGCTGATTGCGACAAACAACTCCATTCCATCAAATGGTGCGACGTCGCTGGAAAGCAGCAGTTCGGTCGGCAATTCACGCACAACCTTGACGACAGGCGATGACGCGTATGTCATCGCCAAATACTCCAAGAATTCCCACGGTGTTGCTGCCTCACCCATCGGAGATAGGTTAATGGGGACTTCGACAACCATGCCGCGATGGGCCGGGATCACGCTTGGCGAAAACACCGGAGCAAAGTCTAGCCGCGCGTATTTCTGCATTTCGGGCAAATGCTTGTGGCCCATCGATAATCCGTAGGCGCGAAAAGCGATCTCCGGATGATCGTGGAAGCGGTCTATCAAAGCAGTCCCACCGCCCGAAAATCCGCTTACCGCGTTCACGGTGAACGGCCACGCCGAGGATAGCAGCCCCGCGCGCACCAGCGGCGCGACCAGCGCGAGGAAGCCCGTGGGGTAGCACCCCGGATTGCTCACCAGCCGTGCATTGGTGATGGTGTCGTGCCCGACCAGTTCGGGAAAGCCGTAGGTCCAACCCTCGGCGACGCGGTGCGCGCTCGAGGCGTCGATGATGCGGGTGGCGGAACCTTCCGCCAGCTTCACGGCCTCTTTCGCCGCCTCGTCCGGCAGGCACAGGATCGCGATATCGGCGGCGTGGAGCGCGTCGCGGCGGGCGGCCTCGTCCTTTCGCTGGGCATCGTCGAGGACGATCAGGTCGAACTCGCCGCGTCCCTGCAAACGCTCGCGGATTTCGAGGCCCGTCGTTCCGGCCGCGCCGTCAATGAACAGGCGGATCGCCACCGCGCCTCAGGCCTCGGCAGGAGCGAGTTCGCTCGTCCGGCACCAGCCCGCGGGGCCTTGCGGGCCGGGGCAGCCCCAGGCCCACTCGCCCGCCACGTCGAGCAACTCGAACCGGCTGCCGGCGGCGAGCGTGGCGAAGACCTCGGCATCGGCGCGGGGGGTCAGGCGCAGGCTAGCCCCGGCCGCGCCCACGGTGTGGACATGCGGGATGACGTAATGCGCAGCGAGGTGCGTGCCCGCCAGCGCCATATGCGCCAGATCCCCGCGCAGCGGCAGCGTGCCGGGCGCGGGCTTTTCGACCGGGCCCTTCAGACCCAGCACGCCCTCCGGCACTGCGTAATCACCAACAATGCGCGTAGCGCCGCTCATCTGCGTTCCGTGGCCCGATTGTTCGTTATGCCGCAGCCTCTCCCCGGACGCGACGTGGCAGGCCCGTTAGCGGCAAGCGGCCCCGAGGGCAAGCTCAGCTCCCATAGCGGCTGCGGATCGCGTGCCAGCTCGCGCGCAGGCCCAGCCCGCGCCCGCCCCTTGCGCGGCCGGGCTTGGGGGCGGGGCTCCAGGCGAAGGTGTCGAAGTGCACCCAGTCGATCCCCTCGCCCACGAAGCGGTCGAGGAACAGCCCCGCAACGCTCGCGCCCGCAAAGGGGTTGGGCGCCGAGTTGGCCATGTCGGCCACATCCGAGGCGAGGTATTCGCGGTAGCCCTCGTGCAGCGGCAGGCGCCAGGCGGCATCGTCGTTGGCCTTGCCTGCGGCGAGGAATGCCTCGGCGGTCTCGTCGCGGCGGGCGAAGAGCGCGGGGAGATCAGGGCCGAGCGCCACCCGCGCCGCGCCGGTCAGCGTGGCGAAGTCGACGATCAGGTCGGGGTTCTCCTCCGAGGCACGCGTCAGCGCGTCGCCGAGGATCAGCCGCCCTTCCGCATCGGTGTTGTCGATCTCGACCGACAGGCCCTTGCGGGTCTTGAGGATGTCGCCGGGGCGGAAGGCATTGCCGGAGATGGCGTTCTCGACCGCCGGGATCAGCAGATGCAGCCGCACCTTGAGCCGCGCGCCCATGATTAGCCCCGCCAGCGCGATGGCGTGGGCCGCGCCGCCCATGTCCTTCTTCATCAGCCGCATGCCGGAGGGCGGCTTGATGTCGAGGCCCCCGCTGTCGAAGCACACCCCCTTGCCGACCACCGCCAGCACCGGATGGGCCGGATCGCCCCACTGGAGGTGCATCAGCCGCGGCGCATGATGCCGCGCCGCCGCGCGCCCGACGGCGTGGACCATCGGGTAGTCCTGCTCCAGCTGGTCACCGCGCACCACGTTGAGCTCGGCCTTGTGCGCCTTGGCGAGGCGTTCGCACTCGGCCTCGAGCGCGGCTGGCCCCATGTCCTCAGGGGGAGCGTTGACGAGGTCGCGCAGCAGGCATTCTGCTTCCGCTTCAATGACATAGGAGTCAATCTGCCCGACCTGCCCGGTCAGCAGAACCCGAGGCCCCTGCGACTTGTCCTCGCTCTTGTAGCGACCAAAGCGATACTGCCCCGTCACCCACCCGAACATCGCCGGGCCGGGCTCCGCGTTGGCCACCCGATAAGTCCCCTCGGGCAGCTCCTCGGCGAGCTTGGCGAGGCACCAGGCGCTCAGGCTCTCCGGGTTCGCGACCCCGCCGACCGCGAACCACCCGTCGCCCTCGGGCACGATCGCGGTCTGATAGCCGCCGCCCTCGAACTTCTGCGCCGCAAGGCTCGCGCGCTGGACGGGCGAGAGCGCCTTGGCGAAGGCCTCGAAGCCGTCCTTGTTGACGAGGTGGATGGCGGTTGCGGGCTCGCCGCGGTCGGGACGGATCAGGGCTTTGGCTTCGCTCATGCTGCGTCCATAATCGCAAGGCTAGCAATGTCACCAGCGGATTCGCGCAGCGGCAGAGGGAGAGGCCGAATGAGTGTTCACGAAATGTTTCACGTGAAACATTGGACCGTCCGGACTGCCATGACGGCGTTGGCGCTGGCGCTCGCGGCCTGCTCCTCGCCCGACGAGATCGCCGCCAAGGCCGGAACCGCCACCGCCGAGGCACCGCCCACGCCGCCTTCGCCCCCCGCTCCCGCGCCCGGCAAGGTCGCCTTCGAGGACAACGCCAAGAAGGGCGAGGCCACCCGCGACTTCGCCTATTCCTGGCCCGCCGAGGTCAGCGCGATTCCCGAACTCGCCGCCCGCCTCACCGCCGACCGCGACAAGACGCTCGCCGAGCAGAAGTCGGATTGGGAGGAATCCCTGCGCGAGTTCTCGGACAGCGACTGCACCGGCTGCGTCAACCGCGACTATGCGATGGCCTGGGACGTCGTCGCCGACCTGCCGCGCTTCCTCTCGCTCTCGGGCGCATGGAACGCCTATACCGGCGGGGCGCACGGGAACTATGCGTGGGAGGCGCTGGTGTGGGACCGCGAGGCGAAGAAGGCCTTCGATCCCAAGACCATGTTCACCTCGCCCGCCGCCTTGCAGGATGCACTGGGCGAAGGATGGTGCAAGGCGCTCAAGGCGGCGCGGGTCGAGAAGGGCATGGCGCCCGAGGACGACGACGGCATCTTCCCCTGCCCGCCGATCGCCGACCTCACAGTGCTTGTAGGATCCTCCGACCGCAAATCCTTCAACCGCATCGGGTTGATCGCCGCGCCCTACGTGGCGGGCTCCTATGCCGAAGGGGAATACGAGGTAACGCTGCCGGTGACGCCGAAGCTGCTCGCGGCGGTGAAGCCCGAATACAAGGCGGCCTTTGCTCTCGGAAAGTAGCAATCCGGGCGAGGGCGCGCTATGTAGGACCCATGCACGATTATCAACTCGTTGACGGCGACACCACCGTCTACCGCGATGGCTCCATCAAGCTCCACACGGCCGCAGGGTTCGAGGGGATGCGCAAGGCCGGGCGCCTTGCCGCCGAAATCCTCGACGCCTGCGTGGAGCTGGTGAAGCCCGGCGTCACCACTGGCAGCATCGACGATGCGATCCGGGGCATGATGCTCGATGCGGGCGCGGTCCCCGCGACGCTCGGCTACCGCGGCTATGCGCATTCGAGCTGCATCTCGATCAACCATGTGATCTGCCACGGGATTCCGGGCGACAAGGTGCTGAAGGATGGTGACATTCTCAACATCGACGTCACGCCGCTGGTCGATGGCTGGCACGGCGACACCAGCCGGATGTTCTACGCCGGCGAGCCGCCGCTCAAGGCGCGAAAGCTGGTCGAGGTGACCTACGAATGCCTGATGCTCGGCATCCAGGCCGCCAAGCCCGGCGCGCGGCTCGGCGATATCGGCGCGGCGATCGAGGCGCATGCGAACCAGTTCCGCTATGGCGTGGTGCGCGAGTTCTGCGGCCACGGCCTCGGCAAGCTGTTCCACGACGCCCCCGAGGTTGTCCACGCCGCCCGTCCGGGGACAGGGCCGGAATTGAAGCCCGGGATGTTCTTCACGATCGAGCCGATGATCAACCTCGGCAAGCCCTGGGCCAAGGTGCTCGGCGACGGCTGGACCGCGGTGACGCGGGACAAGTCGCTCTCTGCGCAGTTCGAGCATTCGATCGCGATCACCGAGACGGGGAACGAGATTTTCACGAAGAGCCCGACGGGACGTGATTGCCCGCCTTATGTTTGACGGGGCGAGGTGAACCCTTCGTCCCTTGGGGTCTTGATGATCAGATCACGCGTCTTCCGTCTGACCCTTCTTGCGTCCTTATGCGCCTTGTCGGGTGCGGGCGCGAACGGACGCCCTGCTCAAGAAGAGAGCATGCTGATCGGATCGGTGACTGAAGAAGAGGCCTCAGCCACCTTTGATGGCGTGCAGGAAGGCTATCAGCTGGTCTATTCCGTAAGCGTCGAAAGAACCTACGGGTCGTCCGGCCTGAAACGGAAGCTGGCCGGTCGCAAGCAGGTCAAAATTCTGAATATCAACCAATTTTTTCTGACGGATGGTCGGGAAAGATGCCTGATTGATGTCGGTTCGCAATATGCGTTTTTTGTGCAGCCGATGAGCCGGCTGGATGTCCGGATGGATGGCGTCGATTACTTTATCACCCGTTGCCCCTCGGCGATATCGGAAGTCCCGGTCGGCCCTGCGGCAAGTCCGGGAAGTCCGCGCTAGGCATCGGCAAGAAGCGGGGCCCCGGCTCAAGGCCGGGGAGACGAAGGAGTCAGAGGAAAAGAGCCGCCGGCACCGCGCTCATCACCACCACCAGCCCCACTGAAAACCCCAGCATCGCCAGCACCGGCTTTGTCACCCGCCCGTGCAGCACCCAGTCATAGCCCGCCGAGACCAGCACCGTAATCGGCACCTGCACCGCGATCGCGACCGGATCGGGCAGGCCCAAGACCTGCACCACGCGGGCATAGGCGGGAGTCATCAGCGCGAGGGTCGCGATCAGCATCGCTTGCCGGTGGACGGCGATGTCGCGGCGGCGGGCGTAGTGAACGGCCAGGAAATACAAAGGGATGAAGGTCGCAAAGGCCGCGAGGTTCACCACCGTCACCTCGGGGCGCCCCAGCTCCAGCCCGATGCGCCACGAGATCACCCCGCCGCTTACCAGCATCGCCGCGACGAGCGCCAGCGAGGCGCGCCCGGTCGCGCGGTGCGCCGCGAGGCGGTATTTCGCCGCGAGGAAGCTCTGGCTCGCGAGCAGGATCAGCCAGGCGATCATGCTCCCCGCATGAAACACCACGATGGGGGTATAACGCGCCTGCACCGCCGGATGCGCCACCGCCTTCAGCGCGAAGGCGAAGAGCGTGAAGGCCAGCAGCCCCAGCGCGATCCGTCCCATCAGCAGGTGCCCGCGAGTGTGGCTTTCTGGCGCTCTCACTAGTTCTCTCTGGCTGCGCGGATCGCGGCCCCGGCGGCGAAGGGCGCGATCGCGACCAGCCCGAGGCTTATCGCTCCAACGAAGCCGAGGCTGACGGGATCCAGCCTTGCGAGCGCACCCGCTCCGAAAATCAGGATGGGGAGCGCCAGCGGGATCAGCAGCAGCCCCGAAAGCGCCGCGCCTGCGCGCAAGGAGGCGGTGAGCGCGGCGATCATCAGCCCGATGGCCGCCAGCCCCGGCGTGCCCGCCAGCAGCCCCAGCAGGAGGATCGAAAAACTCTCGCCCTCGATCTTGAGCAGCGCGGACGAAGGGAAGGTCGCCAGCAGCAGCGGGGGGCCGAAGCTCAGCCAGTGGGCGAGGAGGCGCACCGCCATCATCGCCTCTTCCGTGACGCCCCGCAGCCGCAGCTGGTCGAAGAAACCCAAGGCGATGTCGCGCGCCACCAGCTTTTCGAGCGGCAGGATCGCCGCCAGCAGCGCCGCGATCCACACCACCCCGCCGCCGGTCCTGGCCATCAGGTTCGCGTCCGGCCCGACCGCAAAGGGGAAGAGCATGGCGACCGCGACGAAGAACACCACGGGCAGCGCCGCACCGCTGCCGGTGAAGGGAAAGAACTGCGCCAGATCGCGGCGGAGCAGGGCGAGGATCATGCGTAATCCTCTTCCGTCTCGGCGGGCGCGAAGTCCTCGATGGCAAAGCTCGTCATGTCCGGCACATCCAGCGGCTGGTGCGAGGCGATCAGCGCGATCCCGCCCTCGGCGCAATGCGCGCGCACCAGTTCGCTGACGAGGCCTTGCGAGGCGGTGTCGAGCCCGCTCAAAGGCTCGTCGAGCAGCCACACTGGAGCGGCCTGCCCCAGCACCCGGGCAAGCGCGGCGCGCTTCAACTGGCCGGTCGAAAGATAGCGCACCGGCACCTCGGCAAGGCCCGAGAGCCGAAGCTGCGCCATCATCGTCTCCGGGTCGGCCACACCGTCCAGAGCGAACCAGAAGGCCAGCGCGCGGCCCAGCGGCAGGTCGGGATCGAGCCCCGTGCGCTCGGCCAGCAGCGCCAGCTTCCCCAAGCGCCGCACCTCGCCCGCATAGGGTGTGGTGAGCCCCGCCAGCGCGCGGATCAGCGTCGTCTTGCCTGCCCCGTTCGCGCCCGTCACATGGCACGCCGCGCCGGCCTCGAGCCGGAAGCTGAGCTTGCGGAACAGCAGCCGCTCGCCGCGCCGGCAGGCGAGGTTTTCGGCCGCGAGGATGGGGGAGGGCGCTTGCATTGGGCCGCAGCGTTAGGGAAAAGGCGGGCAGCAAACAAGCGACCCTTGCGCGAGGAAATGCCCGATGTCCGTCCCCGAACTCACCCCCGAAGAAGCCGCCGCGCTCCTTGAGGCACACCCCGAATGGACGAGCGCACGCGACGGCAAGGCGATCGCGCGCACCTTCCGCTTCAAGGATTTCTCCGAGGCCTGGGGCTTCATGAACCGCGTCGCCTTGCTCGCCGAGGCGCAGGACCACCACCCCGAGTGGTTCAACGTCTACAACCGCGTCGAGGTGACGCTCACCACCCATGACGCCGGGGACAGCGGCGGCCTTTCGGCGCGCGATGCCAAGATGGCCGCCAGCATCGACGCGCTGGTGTGATGCGAGGGGCCGCGTTCGCTCTGTTGGCCTGTGCCCTGGGCTCGGCCGCGCAGGCCCAGCAAAGCCGTCAGCCCGTGTGGGACTGCGACGTTTCGGTGCACGAAGGCAACCAGTGGTGGGATGTTGACCGCACCTCGGCGCGCTGGACATTCGTCAGCGAAAACCGCGCCATGCTGACGCTGAGCGTGCTGACTTATGACCCGCATTACAAGCACCACTTCATCACCGAGGGCGCTTTCTCGCAATGGGCGAATGCCTATCTGGTCGTCTCGCCGCGCACGATGCGCACCAAGGGCAAGCTGTGGGCGAGCATTGAAACGCAGGGCAAATCCTTGCCCGGCCAAAGGGTTCGCGCGAGCCGAGGGTTCTATTCGGCGACGAGCTTCAAGCTCTATGACCTGATGCCATATCTTGCCGAGGGGCAGTCGGTCACAGCCCGCTTCTACGACAAGCGCGCCGTCGAAGCCGACCGTATCGAGGTGCCGCTGGCGATGGTGCGAAGCGCGGCCGAGCGGCTGGTGCCGCTGATGGCCGAATATGACCGCCGCATCGCTGCGCCAAGCGCAGAGGTTTGCAAGGACAACAGCGAGGAAAACGCGATTATCTTTGCTCCCTAGCGCCCGGCGCTTACTGCCCCAGCGGCCTGAGGCTCGCCCTCAGCTGCTTCCGCACCCGCCCGGGCATCCAGCGCTTGGCGAAGGCCATCCGCTTGGCGGTCGCGCCGATGTAATAGTCGAGCTTGTCGCCGTGCACCGCGTCCCAGATCGCCTGGGCAACGTGCTCCACGGGGGTGATCTCCAGCCCCGCGGCCTGCACCCGCGCGCGGATCGGCTCGTTCGATTTGCGATTGCCGGTGCCGTTGAGCAGCGGGGTCTCGATGAAGCCGGGGCATACCGAGGCGACTGTGATCCCGTCCGCCACCCATTCGGCATCTAGGCTTTCGGAGACCGCGCGCACGCCGAACTTGGTGGCGCAGTAGACGCTCATCCCCGCAGAGCCGACGATCCCGGCGGCGCTGGCGATATTGATGCAGGCCGAGCCCGGGCCGCTCTTTTGCAGGTAGGGATAGGCCGCCTGCGCGCCGTAGAGCACGCCCTTGAGGTTGATGTCGAGGCAGCGGTCGATCTCTTCGGGGTCGAGCTCGGACAGGGATCCCCCGGTGCCGATCCCGGCATTGTTGACCAGCACGTCGATCCGGCCCCCGGCGGCTGCGGCGAATTCAGCCAGCGCTTCGTCCCAGCGCGTGCGGTCGCGCACGTCGAGGCGGCCCGCCCACTTGGCCTCGCCGGCGATGAGCGCGAGGGTCTCGGCCATCCCGGCCTCGCTGATGTCGGCGACGCCCACGAACCAGCCGCGCGCGGCAAAATGCAGCGCCGTGGCGCGCCCGATGCCCGAGCCGCCGCCGGTGATGAAGATGCTGCGCTGTGTCATGGGATCCCTCTCCGATTGCTATTTGCAACCCGTCTAGAGGGAACTGACACGCTTGTCAGCAGCTACAGCGCCGGGTTGGCGTAGAAATGCCAGGTGAAGATCGCCATCGCCCCGCGTTGCGGCGACCACGGTTCGGCGAGCGCGCGAGTGGCCTTCTCCGCGGGGCGCTGGTCGAGGCCGAGCAGCCGCTTCACCCCCTCCTGCACCGCAAGGTCGCCCGCGGGCCAGATGTCGGGGCGGCCTTCGGCAAACAGGAGATAGATCTCCGCCGACCAGCGGCCGATGCCCTTGATACGGGTGAGGAGTTCGATAGCTTCCTCGTCGTCGGCAGGCAGGCTTTCGAAATCGAGCTCGCCTGCCTCGACCAGCTCGCACAGCGAGCGGGCATAGCCCTGTTTCTGGCGCGAGAGGCCGCAGGCGCGCAGGGTGTCGAAATCGCGCTTCAACAGGCAGCCGGGCGTGAAGCCTTCGCCCAGCTCGCCCTCGAGCTTGCGCCACATCGAGGCCGCCGCCGCGACCGAGACCTGCTGGCCGACGATGGTGCGCAGCATCGTCACGAAGCCGCGGTCGCGCAGACGCGGTTCGGGGTAGCCGATGCGCTGCAATTCGGCCGCCAGCCGCGGCTCGCGCGCCGCCACCGCATCGAGGTCCTCACGCAATTTTTCCGCTGTCAGCCCCACTGCCACTTTCCTCATCTTGCCTTGCGCGCGAGACTACCTTAGCAGCGCCCTCGAACCTCTTACAGCGCAGCGTCTTGCGCCCAAGCCCAAAAAGGAACTCCGATCCATGCCCAGACTGGTCGTCACCAACCGCGCCGGCGCCACCAGCGAGATCGAGGTCGCCGATGGCCTCACCGTGATGGAAGCGATCCGCGACAACGGGTTCGACGAGCTGCTGGCGCTGTGCGGCGGGTGCTGCTCCTGCGCGACCTGCCACGTGGTGGTCGACCCTGCCTTCGCCGACAAGCTCCCGAAGATGAGCGAGGACGAGGACGACCTGCTCGAATCCTCCGATCACCGCGCGGCGACCTCGCGCCTGTCGTGCCAGATCCCGTTCACGAGCGATCTCGACGGGCTTCACGTCACCATCGCTCCCGAAGACTGATTTTTCCGGAGAGGGGCGAGACCAGTGGACGCTGACCTCGCCCGGTTCCTGCGTGACGAGTTGGGGGTTGCGCCCGAGGGTGAGGCGGCCGGCCCGTGGACGGTGCGCGGCCCGGTGTGGCTGTGGAAGGGCTCCGGCGGCGAACCGGCCAAGGGGGCGTTCTTTTTCCTCACCATCGCCGGCGAGACGGCGCAGGCCATCAAGACCGCCGCTTCCAAGGCCGACGCCTGGGGCTCGGTGCGGATCGAGGCGACGATCGGCGGCACCACCTGGCGCACCTCGCTGTTCCCCTCCAAGGCCCACGGTGGCTGGCTGCTGCCCTTGAAAACGGCGGTGCGCAAGGCCGAGAAGATTGCCGAGGGCACGCTGGTCGAGGCAGTGCTGGCGCTCGCGTGATCGCCTTCGCCGTTGCGGCGCGGCTCCCGAACGCCTAACTCTCACGGCATGAACATCACCCGCCCCTTCGGCGACACGCTCGCCCTGATCGGCAATACTCCCCTCGTCCGCCTCGCCGGGCCCAGCGCGGCGGCTGGCTGCGACATCTGGGGCAAGTGCGAATTCGCCAACCCCGGCTCCTCAGTGAAGGACCGCGCGGCCTTGTGGATGATCCGCGATGCCGAGCAGCGCGGCGAGCTCAAGCCGGGTGGCACGGTGATCGAGGGGACCGCGGGCAACACCGGCATCGGTATCGCGCTGGTGGCCAATGCGCTGGGCTACAAGACGATCATCGTCATGCCCGACAACCAGTCCAAGGAAAAGATGGACACGCTGCGCGCGCTGGGTGCGCAGCTGGTGCTCGTCCCGCCGACCAAATATTCCGATCCCGGCCATTTCCAGCACGTCTCGCGCCGCATGGCCGAGGAGACGCCGGGGGCGGTCTGGGCCGGGCAGTTCGACAATGTCGCCAACCGCAAGGCGCATATCGAGGGCACCTCGCAGGAAATCTGGGAGCAGACCGAAGGCCGCGTCGACGGCTTCACCTGCGCGGCGGGCACCGGCGGGACCATCGCCGGGGTGGGCATGGGGCTGAAGGAGAAGAACCCCGAGATCCGCATCGCGCTCACCGACCCGCATGGGGCGGCGCTCTACAACTACTACGCCAAGGGCGAATTGCTGGCCGAGGGGTCTTCGGTGGCCGAGGGGATCGGGCAGGGGCGGATCACCGCCAACCTCGAAGGCGCGCCGATCGACACGCAGTACCGCATCTCCGACGAGGAGGGCCTGGTCTGGGTCGAGCGGCTGCTGCGCGAAGAGGGCCTGTGCCTCGGCCTCAGCTCGGGCATCAATGTCGCGGGTGCGGTGGCGCTGGGCCGCGAGCTGGTCGCCGAGGGGCGCGCGAACCCGCAGGTCGTCACGATCCTGTGCGACACCGGCTTCCGCTATCTCTCGACGCTCTACAATCCCGAATGGCTGGCGTCGAAAGGCCTGCCAGTGTTCGACTGGCTCAAGCAGGGAGAAGCGGCATGAGCGGGCTTTCGTGGCGCGAGCGGATGCGGCGGATGAACCAGCGCAGCCTGTTCCGGCCCGCGGGCGCGCCCAGCGAGGTGCCCGGCACGCCCGACGATCTGCCGCCGCCTGCCACCGTGCGCGCCGAGGCGATGCAGCGTTTGCAGGTGGGGGTGTTCGGGATCGGGTCGATGGTGCTGCTGGTGGGGCTTGCGAGCATCATCGGCGGTCAGGCCGAGCGCAACGACAAGATGGCCGTGCCCGAGGCCGCGCCCACGACCGAGCCGAGCGCCGCGCCTGCGCAGGCCAATCCGCTGGCCGATGCGGGCGTGGTGCCCGATATCGCCGCCGAACCGAGCCCCTCGCCGAGCGTCAAGCCGCTCGATCTGCCGCCCCCGCAGGGTCAGCGCGCGCCGGGCAATGCCGCGCCGCAGAACTAGCGCGCTTGCCGCGGCGCTGCTCGCGCTGCTCGCGCTGCTGGCGGCCGGGTGCGAGCGCGCGCCTGCCGCGCCCGCTGCGGCCGAAACCGCAGGGCCGCGAGAGAAACTCGGGCTGATGACCAGCCTGCCGCTCTACTGGCCGCTCGGCGCGGGGGTGGAGGAGATCGCGGCGGGCCGCGCCCCGCCGCCGTGGCAGCGGGTGGCGCTCGAGGCAGCCTATGCAATCGAGCCGCTCGACAGCCTCGCCCCGATCCCCGGCCTTACGCCCGATGCGCCCGCGACCGACCCGCTCGCCGGACTGACCCGGCTGGCGGTGATCCAGCCGCGCGGGCTTTCGCCTGCCGACAACGTCGCGCTCGATGCGTGGGTGCGCGGCGGCGGGCGCTTGCTGCTGGTGCTCGATCCGGCGCTGACCGGGGAATATGACCTCGCGCTCGGCGATCCGCGCCGTCCGGCGGAGTCGGCGCTGATCCCGCCGGTGGTCGCGCGCTGGGGGCTGGCGGTGCGGTTCGACGAGGCGCAGGATTCCAAGATCGTCGACACCGCGTTCGGGGACACGTACCTGCCGCTTGTGCTCGCGGGAGAAGTCGCGGTCACCGATCCTTCCGCCGCCGCCTGCACGCTTGCCGCAGGCGGCGCGGCGGCGCGCTGCACGGTCGGCAAGGGCGAAGTCACCCTCATCGCCGACGCTGCCCTGTTCGAGCACCATAATCTTGCGGGCGAGGGCGAGATCCACCTGCGCCGCCTTGTCGCCGAGGTGCTCGGATGAGCGGATCGGGGAAAATGCGGGAAGCGGGGACTCGGAGTCGCGGACAGCCACGGGAAATCACGGGCAAACCACGGGAAGGACACGGTTTGTTCCGCAAAAATCAGGCGGTTGGCGGGAGGATCCGCTCTGGCGCATGACCTAAGGGATTACACAAAAGACATATAAATAAACGACTTAACTAGTTTTCCCGTAAAATCCCCGAAAAATCCCTTCCATCCCCACGCCTTCCCCGATAAGACCGGGGTCCATCAGACATGCCTGTATGTCTCGCGTCCGCCCGGTGGGGGCCGGACGACCCGCTCGCGTGCGCGCGGTCGGGAGCGGGAGAGGCGTGTCCGGGGGAATTGAGCGCGTCATTGGCGCGGACGGGTCGCAAGGCCGCGTCCGCTTGGGGTTAGAGGGGAACGCAGGCACGTGTCTGCTTTTGCGGGATATAACGGCCAGGATTTCTCTCGCGCAGGCGAGAAGGGCCGCTTTGTCCTGCCTTCCGAGTTCCGCAAGGCGGTCAAGGAAAGCTCGGGCGGCAACCGCATCCTGTGCCTTGCCAGCCACGGCAAGTTCGACTGCCTGATCGGTTTCGGCCTGTCGCGCCGCGAGAAGCTCGAAGCGCAGCTCGACCGCGAGGAAGAGCGCGCGATCCGCATGGGCGACACCAGCTTCGACCGCGACGTGCGTGCAGGCCAGCTGTTCATCTTCTCGCAGATTCCCTTCGACGACAGCGGTCGCTTCGTCATGCCCGAGCACCTGCGCGATCTTGGCAAGGTGACCGACGGGCTGTTCTTCCAGGCGGCGGGCGACTTCTTCTTCCTGTGGGCGCCCGAGCAGCTGATGCGCATGGGCCCCGAATGGAAGGCCGCGCAGGCGGCCTGCGAAACGCTGATGGCAGCGGCCAGGAAGGGGGCGGCGTGATGGCGCAGGATGCACCCCACATCCCCGTGCTGCTCGACGAGGTCGTCGCCGCCCTCCAGCCGCGCCCCGGCATGACCATCGTCGATGCGACCTTCGGCGCGGGCGGCTATTCGGTGGCCCTGCTCGAAGCGGGGGCGAGCGTCCACGCCTTCGACCGCGATCCCGATGCGATTGCGGCGGGGCAGGCGCTGGTCCTGCGCTATGGCGGCCGCCTCGCGCTCCATTTCGCGCGCTTTTCGGCGATGCGCGCCGAGCTCGCTGCAATCGGCATCACCGAGGTCGATGCGGTCGTCATGGACATCGGCGTCTCCTCGATGCAGCTCGACCAGGGCGAGCGCGGGTTCGCCTTCATGCACGACGGCCCGCTCGACATGCGCATGAGCCAGGATGGCGAGAGCGCGGCGGACTTTCTCAATACCGCCGACGAGGAAGCGATTGCCAACGTGCTCTACACCTATGGCGAGGAACGCCAGTCGCGCCGTGTTGCCCGCGCGATCGTCGCCGCGCGCCCGCTGACGACCACCGGCGAGCTTGCCCGCGTGGTGCGCCGCGCGCTGGGCTACAAGCCCCACGACAAGAAGGACCCCGCCACCCGCACCTTCCAGGCGGTGCGCATCCATGTGAACGACGAGCTGGGCGAGCTCGAGGCCGGCCTTGCCGCCGCCGAGGCGCTGCTGACCGAGGGCGGGATCCTCGCCGTGGTGAGCTTCCACAGCCTCGAGGACCGGATCGTCAAGCAGTTCCTCAAGACCGCCTCGGGCGCGGGCCGCGCGGTTTCGCGCCACCTGCCCGGGGAAATCCCGGGGCCGCCCCCCACCTTCGCGCAGGTTTCCAAGGCTATTCGTCCCACCGAGGCCGAAATCGCCCGCAACCCGCGCGCCCGTTCGTCCACCCTGCGCCATGCCACCCGCACTGGCGCGCCGCCGAGGAGTCTCGCCGCATGATGACCAGCACTCAGGCCCGTTCGCTCGGCTGGGCCGCTATCCTTGCGATCTGTCTCGCGGCGGTGGTGGTGCTGAGCTTCAAGGTGCACGCGGTGCGCAGCGAGGTGCTGCTCGCCGAACGCCAGCTGATCGCGCTCGAGCGCGAGACCCTGCTGCTCGAGACCGAGTTCGAGACCCGCGCCAGCCAGCGCCAGCTCGCCGAATGGAACGCGGTCGAATTCGGCTATGCGGCCCCGCGCGCCGGCCAGTTCCTCGATGGCGAGCGCCAGCTGGCGAGCCTCGGCGAAGTGCGCGGCCCCGATGCGCCCGCGCCGATCCGCCTCGCCAGCGCCGATGCCGCCGATGCCGCCGCCGCTGACGCGCCGATGCGCTCGCCGGTTTCGGGCGAGAAGGTGACGCTCGCCTCGGCTTCATCCGAGAAGGATGCGGGCGCGGTCTTCGCCGATGCCTTCGGCGACTTCCTGATCGAGGCCTCGCCGATCCGTCCGGCCCGCGCCGAGACCCCGGCGCGTAGCGTCAAAGCTGCTGCCAAGGGGACGGGCGAATGAACGCGATTGCGGCGCGCCCCCTTTTGTCGGGCCTTTCCGCCCCGCTGCGCAGCGCTCACGCCGCAACCCCCGTCATCCCCGCCGGGCGCCTGCCCGGCGCTGGCATTCGCGCGCAGATGCTGTGGTCGGCGCGGCTGAGAGTGCTGTGGCTGCTCGGCGGGTTCGGCGCGATCGCGCTGATCGCCCTGCTGCGCATCGCCACGCTGGGCCTCGGCGGCAATGCCCCGCAGCGCACGAGCCTCGAAGAAGCCCTGCTGCCCCCGCGCGGCGAGATCACCGATCGCAACGGCGCCCCGCTGGCGCGTGCCTTCCCCGCCTATGCCATGTGGTTCAATCCCAAGGCGATGGGCGATAGCGGCAGCCCGCTGGTGCGCTCGCCCGCCGAGGTCGCGCGCGCATTGAAGGAAATCTTCCCCGACATCGACGAGGCGCGCATGGCCAAGCGCCTCGCCTCGGGGCAGGCCGGATACCTGCGTCGCCGCCTGCTGCCCGAGGAGGCCAACCGCGTCTTTGCGCTCGGCGAGATCGCGCTCGAAATCCCGCGCGAGACCGATCGCTACTACCCGCAAGGCACGCTCGCTGCGCATGTGCTGGGCTATGTGGTCGAGGACCAGGGCGGCAAGCTGGGCATGGAGGAGGTGCTCGAAAAGCGCCTCAGCAACCCTGACCTGCGCACCGAGCCGGTGGCGCTGTCGCTCGACCTGCGGGTGCAGGGCGCGCTCGAGGACGAGCTGCGCAAGGGCATGCTCGCGACCAACGCGCTGGGCGCGGCGGGGATCGTGCTCGATGTCGAGACCGGCGAGGTGATGGCGATGGCCTCGCTCCCCGAATTCGACCCCAACACCGCCGGCGCTGCCGGGGCGGTCAATGTTTTCAACCGCGCCACCAACGGGGTCTACGAGCTCGGTTCGACCTTCAAGCCGCTGACCGTCGCCGCCGCGATCGACGCGGGCGTGGTGCGCGATCTCGGCCGCCAGTGGAACGCCGCGCCGGTGCCGGTGGGCAGCCGCACGATCAAGGATTCGCACGCGATGGGGCCGAGCCTCAACGTGCCGCAGGCGCTGGTCCATTCCTCCAATACCGTGACCGCGCGGGTTGCCGATGAACTCGGCCCGGAACGCCTGCGCCGGGCGATGATTGATCTGGGCATGGACCGCCGCCCGTTCATCGAACTGCCCGCCAAGGGCAAGCCGATCTGGCCGCAAGGCGCTTGGAGCCGCGTCACCAACATGACGGTGGGCTTCGGCCACGGCCTCGCGGTGACGCCGCTGCACCTCGCGAGCGCCTATGCGGCGATGGTCAATGGCGGCATCTGGCGCCCAGCGACGCTGATGCGCCTCGCGCCCGCCGATGTGCCGCGCGGGCGCCGGGTGTTCAAGGAATCGACCTCCTCGCGCATGCGCCAGCTGCTGCGGATGATCTCGCTCTACGGCACCGGCAAGAGCGCCGATGCCCCCGGCTACCGCGTCGGCGGCAAGACCGGCTCGGCCGAGAAGGCGGGCGTGGGCGGTTACAACAAGACCGCGCTGGTCTCCTCCTTCGCCGCCGCCTTCCCGATGGACGCGCCGCGCTATGTGGTGGTGGTGGTGGTCGACGAGCCCAAGGGCACGATGGCCTCGAGCTTCCAGCGCACCGCCGCCTTCACCTCGGCCCCGATCGTCGGCAAGCTGGTGCCGCGCATCGGCCCGATGCTGGGCGTCCAGCCCGACGACAGCCGCGATGTCGACATCTCGGACCTGCGTTATCTGGTGGACAAGGGCGAATGAGGCTGGCGGACCTCTTGCGCGCGGCGGGGCTGGCGGGTGACAGTGACCAGACCGTCACCGGCTTTGCCATCGATCACCGCAAGGTCGCGCCGGGAACCATTTTCGGTGCCTTCCAGGGTGCCACAGTCAATGGCGAGGATTTCATCCCCGCCGCAGTTGGAGCGGGCGCGATTGCCGTCGTTGCCCGTCCTGAAGCCCGCGTCGAGGGTGCGCTCCACCTTGCCGACGTCAACCCCCGACGCGCCTTTGCGCGCCTCGCCGCGGGCTTTTTTTCTCCCTACCCGGCCACCGTCGTTGCGGTGACGGGGACCAACGGCAAGACCTCGACGGTCGAGATGACGCGCCAGATCTGGCGCATGGCGGGCGAGCGCGCGGCGAGCATCGGGACGCTGGGCGTCACCACCCCCGACGGGAGCGTCTCGACCGGGCTGACGACGCCCGACATCGTCACCTTCCTCGCCAACATGGCGGGGCTGGCACGCGAGGGCGTGAGCCACGTGGCCTACGAGGCTTCGAGCCACGGGCTCGACCAGTATCGCGGCGAGGGGCCCAAGGTTTCGGCCGCAGCCTTCACCAATTTCAGCCGCGACCATCTCGATTACCACAGCACGATGGAGGCCTATTTCGCGGCCAAGATGCGGCTGTTCACCGAGGTCGTCGCGCCCGGCTCGCCGGTGGTGATCCACGATGCAGGGGACGGGTCGGAGTGGACCGCGAAGGCGGTGGCGCAGGCCGAGGCGCGCGGGCTCAAGGTGCTGACCGTGGGCGAGGGCGGCGCTTTCCTCAAGCTGATCGGCCGCGAACCCGGCCAGTTGGGGCAGCTTCTTCACATCGAACATGAAGGCGCTGTCCGCAAAATCAATCTGCCGCTGATCGGGGCCTATCAGGCAGCCAACGCGCTGGTCGCGGCGGGCCTCGCGCTGGCTACCGGCGTTCCGGCGAGCGCGACCTTCGATGCGCTCACCCGCCTCCAGCCGGTGCGCGGGCGGCTCGAGCGCGCGGCGCTCAATGCGGCGGGTGCGCCTGCCTATGTCGACTATGCCCACACGCCCGACGCGCTTGAGGCCGCCATCGCCGCGCTGCGCCCGCATGTCGCGCCGGGCGGCAAGCTGATCGTGGTGTTCGGCGCAGGGGGCGACCGCGACGCGGGCAAGCGCCCGCAGATGGGCGAAGTCGCCGCGCGTGCCGCCGATATCGCCATCGTCACCGACGACAACCCGCGCTCCGAAGACCCTGCGGCTATCCGCGCGGCTATCATGGCAGGCGCGGGGGCGAACACGCGCGAGGTCGCGGGCCGCCGCGAAGCCATCGCCGCCGCAATTGGGGAAGCCGGTCCGCGCGACATTGTGCTGATCGCGGGCAAAGGGCACGAGCAGGGTCAAATATTCGGGTCTGGAGATACCATGCGGATCGAAGCTTTCGACGATGTCGAAGTGGCGCGCGAATGCGCCGGAGGGGCGTGCTGATGAATATGCCGCTCGCTCACCCCATGCTGCACCAGTGGCCCGTCACCCCGCGCGATGCGCTCCCGCTCGCGCTGTGGACCGCCGCCGAGATCGCCGCGGCCACTGGCGGCACCGCCAGCGCCGACTTCCAGGCGAGCGGGGCCGAGATGGACTCGCGCGATGTCAAATCGGGCGATCTTTTCATCGCCTTGAAGGGCGAAGCGATGGACGGGCACAGGTTCATCCCCCAAGCCTTTGAGAAAGGCGCGGTTGCCGCGATCGTCGACCGCCCGGTCGATTATCCGCACGTGCTGGTCGCCGACACCACGCAGGCGCTCCACGATCTCGCCCACGCCGCGCGCGACCGCGCCATCGAGGCGGTGCGGATCGGGATCACCGGATCGGTCGGCAAGACCGGCATGAAGGAGGCGATTTTCGCCTGCCTCGACCGCGCCAGCCGCGGCGCCGCGCACCGGAGCGTGCGCAGCTACAACAACCACGTTGGCGTGCCGCTGAGCCTCGCGCGGATGCCCGTCCGGGCCAAGTTCGGCGTGTTCGAGATGGGCATGAACCACGCGGGCGAAATCGCGCCGCTCGCCGCCCATGCCCGCCCGCACGTCGCGCTGATCACCACCATCGCGCCCGCGCATATCGAGAACCTCGGCAGCCTCGAGGCGATCGCCGACGAGAAGTCGCAGATCTTCACCGGCCTTGTCGAAGGCGGCGTCGCGATCATCCCGGCGGACAGCGAATGGGCCGAGCGCATGATCGGCCATGCCAAGGCCTGCGGGGCCAAGGTCGTGACCTTCGGCCGCGCCAGGACCGCCGACGTGCGGCTGCTCGACGCGATCCCGGCGGCAGGCGGCGGCTCGCTGGTGACCGCCGACCTCGGCGACCGGCGCATCTGCTACACCATCGCCGAGCCGGGCGAGCACTGGATCGTCAACTCGCTGGGCGTCATGGCGGCAGTCCGCGCGGCGGGCGGCGATCTTGCCAGCGCCGGCCTCGCGCTCGCCGAGATGGGCGGCCTCAAGGGGCGCGGCGCGCGGCACACCATCGCGGCCAAGGGCGGCACCGCCCTGTTGATCGACGAGAGCTACAACGCCAACCCCGCCTCGATGCGCGCGACCCTGAAGGCGCTCGCCGCCACGCCTGCGGCGCGGCGTCTCGCGGTGCTCGGCTCCATGAAGGAACTGGGCGATTTTGCCGACGCCTTCCACCGCCAGCTCGCCGAGCCCATCGCCGAAGCAGGCGTGACCCACGCGATCCTCGTCGGCCCCGAGATGGCCGCGCTGGCCGAGGAGTTGGGGAAAGCTGCGACGCCGTCGCTTGGCAAGCCCCTCACCTTCGCCCATTGCGAGGGGCCTGCCGAGGCGATTGTGCTCCTCGGGCAGTTCGGCCTCGCTCATGGGGATGCGGTGCTGGTCAAGGGGTCCAACTCGGTGGGGCTCGGCAGGCTGGTGTCACATTTTATCGAGAATGCCCGCGCGTAAGGCGCATCCGGAAGCTCAGGCCCGGTGACGGGCGCGAGGAAAGACTGAATGCTCTACCTGCTTGCCGAATGGCTTGGCTTTGAAGGCATCCTCAATCTGGTGCGCTACCAGAGCTTCCGTGCGGGCGCGACGCTGATGACCGCGCTGGTGATCGGCCTGTTGATCGGCGAGCGCTTCATCAACTTCCTCCGCGTGCGGCAGGGCAAGGGCCAGCCGATCCGTCTGGACGGCCCGCAATCCCACCTCGAAAAGCGCGGCACGCCGACGATGGGCGGGCTGATGATCCTCGTCTCGCTGACCTGCGCGCTGCTGCTCTGGATGGACCTCACCAGCCCCTTCGTCTGGGCGTGCCTTGCGGTGACGATCGGCTTCGGGGTGATCGGCTTCCTCGACGATTACGACAAGGTTTCCAAGAACAGCCATGCGGGCGTGCCTGCACGGGTGCGGCTGCTGGGCGAGTTCGTCGTAGCGGGCGTCGCCAGCGCGCTGATCGTCAGCCAGATCAACACCAATGTCTATCTGCCCTTCACCTCCGATCTCGTGATCCCGCTGGGGCCGGCCTATTACGTCTTCGCCGCCTTCGTGATCGTGGGCGCGGGCAATGCGGTGAACCTCACCGACGGGCTCGACGGCCTTGCGACCATGCCGGTGATCATCGCGGCGGGCACCTTCGCGATCATCTGCTATCTGGTCGGCCGGGTCGATTTCAGCTCCTATCTCGGCATCCCGCATGTGCCGGGCGCAGGCGAGCTGGCGATTTTCTGCGCCGCGATCATGGGGGCGGGGCTCGCCTTCCTGTGGTTCAACGCCCCGCCTGCTGCGGTGTTCATGGGCGACACCGGCTCGCTTGCCCTTGGCGGAGCGCTGGGGGCGATCGCGGTCGCCTCGCACCATGAAGTCGTGCTCGGCATCGTCGGCGGGCTGTTCGTGCTCGAGGCGGTGAGCGTCATCGTGCAGGTGTTCTGGTACAAGCGCACCGGCCGCCGCGTGTTCCGCATGGCCCCGATCCACCACCACTTCGAACAGCTCGGCTGGAAGGAGAGCAAGGTCGTGATCCGCTTCTGGATCATCGCCATCGTGCTCGCGCTGATCGGGCTGTCGACGCTGAAGCTGCGATAGGGAGGGGTGCTGGCCGTGATCACCTCCCCCGCCTTCAAGGGCAAGCGTTACGCGGTCCTCGGCCTCGCCCGTTCGGGCGCGGCAGCGGCCGAGGCGCTGCTGGCGAGCGGGGCGGAGGTGATCGGCTGGGACCGCCAGCCCCACGCGCGCGCGCCGTTCGAGGGGCGTTGCCGGCTGATCGACCCGCTCGAGCTCGACCTTACCGGCTTTGCGGGCGTGGTGGTCTCGCCCGGGGTGCCGCTGAACTCGCACCCCATCGGGCCGCGCGTGTGGCAATATGGCCTGCCCGTGATCGGCGATATCGAGCTCTTCGCTGCCGCGCGCGCGAGCCTGCCGCCGCACAAGGTGGTCGGCATCACCGGCACCAACGGCAAGTCGACCACCACCGCGCTGGTCCACCATATCCTGCAAACGGCGGGCGTGCCGAGCGTGATGGGCGGCAACATCGGCGACCCGATCCTCGGGCAGGCGCCGCTGCCCGAAGGCGGGGTCTATGTGCTCGAGCTGTCGAGCTTCCAGATCGACCTCACCTTCACGCTCGATTGCGATGTCGCGGCGCTGACCAACATCACCCCCGATCACCTCGATCGCTACGCCGGGTTCGACGCCTATGCCGCCTCCAAGGAACGCCTGTTCCAGATGCAGGCGAGCGGCACCGCGATCATCTGCGACGAGGACGCGCCCACCACCGCCATCGCCGACCGGCTGGCGGCAGCGGGCCGCGCGCCGGTGCGGGTCAAGACCGCCGATCTCGACGCGGCGGGGCTGGCCGAGGGGCGCTCGCCTTCGCTCGCCGGGCCGCACAATGCCCAGAACGCTGCCGTGGCGGTGGCGATCTGCCGCCAGCTGGGGCTGAGCGATGCGCAGATTGCGCAAGGCCTCGCCTCCTATCGCGGCCTCCCGCACCGGATGGAGCGCGTCTGCGAGGTCGAGGGGGTCGTCTACATCAACGACAGCAAGGCGACCAACGCCGCCTCGGCCGCTCCCGCGCTCGCCGCCTTCCCGCCCGATCCGGCGACCAATGGCGCCCCCCGCATCCACTGGATCGTCGGCGGGTTGCCCAAGGAGGACGGCCTCGGCGCCTGCGCCGACCATCTCGCCAACATCGCCGCCGCCTATACCGTGGGCGAGGCAGGGCCGATGTTTGCCGACCTACTCGAAGGGCAGGTCAGGGTCGAACGCTGCGAGCTCATCAGCGAGGCCGTGCGCCGCGCCGCCGAAGCCGCGCAGCCCGGCGAGGTGGTGCTGCTGAGCCCGGCCTGCGCCTCCTACGACCAGTTCCGCGACTACGAGAAGCGGGGGCTTCACTTCCGCCAGATGGTCGGCGCGATCACCGGCTGCGACACCTGCATCGAAACCGCTGACCGGAGCATCCTGCCATGAGCGCGCCGGTCTTCTCCGCCACCTCCGCACGCGGGCCAGGTGCCTATCTGCCCCCCGTGCCCGTGCAGCGCCGCTGGCGCGATTCCGTGCGCATCTGGTGGCGCGAGATCGACAAGCTGATGCTGCTGCTGATCGGCCTGCTGATGGCCATCGGCCTCGTCGCGGTCGCCGCAGCCTCGCCCGCGAGCGCCGACATGCTCTCGACTGCCAGCACCCGGCTCGACCCGCTGATGTTCTTCAAGCGGCACATCGTCTTCCAGCTGATCGGCCTGGCCGTGCTGATCGGCCTCAGCTTCCTCGACCGCGATCAGGCGCGGCGGCTGGGCATTCTGGTCGGCGCGGTGATGCTGGCGCTGCTGTTCGTGGTGCCCTTCATCGGCGAGGAGAAGAACGGCGCGCGGCGCTGGATCAATGTCGGCATGAGCTTGCAGCCCTCGGAGTTCCTCAAGCCGGGTTTCGCGATCATCTGCGCGTGGATCCTTAGCTGGCGGCTGCGCGATCCGGGCCTGCCGGTGATCGCCTTCGTCACCGGCTTCTTTGCACTGATCGCGGGGCTGCTGATGCTCCAGCCCAACCTTGGTGACGCAATCCTGTTCGGCGGGATCTGGCTGGTGATGGTGCTTCTGGCGGGCCTGCCGTGGCAGCGGATCGCCGGGGTGGGTGCTGCGGGCATCACCGCGCTGACGCTCGCCTACCTGTTCTACGACAACGCCCGCCACCGCATCGACGGCTTCCTCGGCGGCGGCACCGCCTTCGATCAGGTCGACCTCGCCCAGCGCACCATTACCGCGGGCGGGTGGACGGGGGCAGGCCTGTGGCTCGGCACCCGCAAGATGAACCTGCCCGAGGCGCACACCGACTACATCTTCTCGGTCATCGGCGAGGAGTTCGGGCTGATCGTCTGCGGCGTTATCGTGGTGCTCTATTGCGGGCTGGTGATGCGCGCGCTGCTGCGGCTGACGGGCGAGGACAACCTCTTCGCGCTGCTCGCCGCGGCGGGCCTCGTCACCCAGTTCGGGGGGCAGGCCTTCATCAACATCCTCGTCAACCTCAAGCTGTTCCCCTCCAAGGGCATGACCCTGCCGCTGATTTCCTACGGCGGTTCATCGACACTGGCGGTGTGCTTCACGCTTGGGCTATTGCTGGCGATCACCCGGCGCAATCCCTTCCTCGCGCGCGAGGGAGGGAGCTTGCGCGAGCTGATCGAACGCAAGGAAGAACGCCCATGACGAGCGAAACCCGCACCGGTGCCTCGCGCCACTATGTGCTCGCCGCAGGCGGCACCGGCGGGCACCTGATCCCCGCCTTCGCGCTCGCCACCGAGCTGCACCAGCGCGGCCACCACGTCGCACTGATCACCGACGAGCGCGGGGCGAATATCCCGGGCAAGCCCGATTTTCTCACCGCCCACGTGCTGCCCGCAGGCCGCTTCGGCAAGAACCCGCTGGGCTGGCCCGCGGGAGTGCGCGCGGTGCTCGAGGGGCGGGCGATGGCGCTCCGCCTGTTCGACCACTTCCAGCCCTCGGCGATCGTCGGCTTCGGCGGCTATCCCGCGCTGCCCGCGCTGCTCGCCTCGACCGCTGCCAAGCTGCCGAGCATCGTCCACGAACAGAACGCCGTGCTCGGCCGGGTCAACCGCCTGCTGGCGGGGCGGGTGGACGCGATCGCGACCTCCTACGAGAAGGTCGACCGCCTCAGCCCCAAGCACGCGCACAAGGTGCATCTGGTGGGCAACCCGGTGCGCGCCGAAGTGCTGGCTTTGCGCGAGCAGGATTTCCCCGCCTTCACCGAGGAGAGCCTGCTGCGCATCCTCGTTACCGGCGGCTCGCAGGGCGCGAGCATTCTGTCGCAGGTCGTGCCCGATGGCCTCGCCATGCTCCCGCCCGCCTTGCGCCAGCGCTTGCAGGTCACCCAGCAATGCCGCGCGGAAGACCTCGAGGCGGTGCGCAAGCGCTATGCCGAGCATGACATCCCCGCCGAACTCGGCACCTATTTCGAGGATATGCACACGCGGCTGGCCGACGCGCATCTGTTCATCGGCCGCGCGGGCGCCTCGACCATCGCGGAGCTTACCGCGGTGGGCCGCCCGGCGATCCTCGTGCCGCTCCCCATCGCGACCGACGATCATCAGGCGGCGAACACCCGCGAGATGGTGAAGGCGGGCGGCGCGCGCATGATCCGGCAGGACGCCTTCCAGCCCAAGGAGCTCGCCAAGCAGATCCAGGCGATGGCGATGCACCCGCAGAGCCTCGCCAACGCGGCGCATTGCGCTTTCAACTGCGGGCGGCCCGATGCGGCGAAGGACCTCGCGGACCTCGTCGAGACCATGAGCGGGATCGATCTGATGGACGTGATCCGCGTGGGCGAGAGCGCGCCTGCGGCAGCGGCCGCAGTGCGGCCCGCCGCCGGCACGGCGCGCAAGGCTGCCAAGGACAAGGTTGATCAATGAAGGGCGTCGGCACCGATATCGGCATCATCCACTTCGTCGGGATCGGCGGGATCGGCATGTCGGGCATCGCCGAGGTGATGCACAATCTGGGCTATCAGGTACAGGGCAGCGACATCGCCGAAAGCGCGAGCGTCGAGCGGCTGCGCGCGCGCGGGATCACCGTGCATGTCGGCCACCGGGCCGAGAATGTCGAAGGCGTCGCGGTGGTCGTCACCTCCACCGCCGTGCGCCGCACCAACCCCGAAGTCGCCGCTGCATTGGAAGCCCGCGTCCCCGTGGTGCGCCGCGCCGAGATGCTGGCCGAACTGATGCGGCTCAAATCCACCGTCGCGGTGGCGGGCACCCACGGCAAGACCACCACCACGAGCATGATCGCGACCCTGCTCGATGCGGGCGGGATCGACCCCACGGTCATCAACGGCGGGATCATCGAGCAATATGGCTCCAACGCCCGCCTCGGCGATTCCGACTGGATGGTGGTGGAGGCCGACGAGAGCGACGGCAGCTTCCTGCGCCTCGACGGGACCATCGCGGTCGTCACCAATATCGACCCTGAGCACTTGGACCACTACGGCGACTTCGACGGGGTCAAGAAGGCCTTCGTCGAGTTCATCCACAACGTCCCCTTCTACGGCGCGGCGGTGCTGTGCGTCGATCATCCCGTCGTGCAGGCAGTGATCGGCGCGGTGCGAGACCGCAAGGTCGTGACCTACGGCTTCTCGCTTCAGGCCGACATCTGCGGGGTCAACATCGCTTCCGAAGACGGGGGCAACCGCTTCGATGTGATCGTGCGCCAGCGCGGTCTGGAGGATCGCCGGATCGAGGGCGTGCACCTGCCCATGCCGGGCCGCCACAACGTCCAGAACGCCCTCGCCGCCATCGCCGTCGCCATCGAGATGGGCTGTTCGGACGAGGTGATCCGCACCGGCTTTGCCCGCTTCGGCGGGGTGCGGCGGCGGTTCACCAAGGTTGGAACGGTCGCGCTTGGCGATGGTTCGGTCACGGTGATCGACGATTATGCCCACCACCCGGTCGAAATCCGCGCCGTGCTCTCCGCCGCGCGCGAGGCTGTGGCCGCCGGGGGCCGCGTGATCGCGGTCGCCCAGCCGCACCGCTACACCCGCCTCAAAGACCTGATGGACGACTTCCAGTCGTGCTTCGACGACGCCGACATCGCCTATGTTGCCCCGGTGTACCCCGCGGGCGAGGAGCCGATCGAGGGGGTCGATCACGCCGCGCTGGTCGCGGGGATGAAGGCGCGCGGGCACCGCGCCGCGCGCGAGATCGCGGGCGCCGACGCTCTGGCCGAGACGCTCGCGGGCGAAGTCCAGCCGGGCGACCTCGTCGTGTGCCTCGGCGCGGGCGACATCACCAAGTGGGCCGCAGGGCTGGCTCCGGCGATCACGGCGAAGCGGGGTGTTCCTGCATGAACCAGCCGGGCGACACCTATCATTCCGACGATGGCTCCGCGCCCACCTGCGCGGTCGAGGGCGCCGTCGCCGCGCCCGTGCCGCTGGACGGCATCCGCGGCAAGCTCACCTGCAAGGCCCCGCTCGCGCCCTACACATGGTTCAAGACCGGCGGCCCGGCCGACTGGCTGTTCGAGCCCGCCGACATGGACGACCTCAAGGCTTTCCTCGAGCGATTGGACGGCGAGATCCCGGTGATGGCGCTGGGCCTCGGCTCGAACATGATCGTGCGTGACGGCGGCGTGCCCGGCGTGGTGGTGCGGCTCGGCAAGGCCTTCGCGGGCGTCCAGCACACCGGCGAGATGGAACTCACCTGCGGCGGCGGGGCGAGCGGCATTCTGGTCGCCTCGACCGCGCGCGACCTCGGCATTGCGGGGCTCGAATTCCTGCGCGGCATCCCCGGCACGGTCGGCGGCTTCGTGCGGATGAACGGCGGCGCCTACGGGCGCGAGGTCGCCGACGTGCTGCTCGACTGCGCGGTGATCCTGCATGACGGCAGCTTCATCACGCTGAACGCCGAAGAGCTCGACTACTCCTACCGCCACTCGGCCCTGCCCGAGGGCGCGATCGTGGTCTCGGCCCGCTTCCGCGGCCACCCGGGCGAGCCTGGCGCGATCGGCGCGGAAATGGACCGCATCGCCGCCGCGCGCGAGGCTTCGCAGCCGCTGCGCACCAAGACCGGCGGATCGACCTTCAAGAACCCCGAGGGCCACAAGGCCTGGGAACTGGTCGACCGCGCCGGCTGCCGCGGCCTCACCTTGGGCGGTGCACAGGTTTCCGAAAAACACACCAACTTCCTCATCAACACCGGTACCGCCACCAGCGCAGACATCGAAGGGCTGGGGGAACTGGTGCGCGACAGGGTCTATGCGCAGACGGGCGTGAGCCTCGAGTGGGAAATTCAGAGAGTGGGACGCCCGTGACTTTCGCCAAGCCTCTTCATGTCGCGGTCCTGATGGGCGGCTGGGCGAACGAGCGGCAGGTCTCGCTCACCAGCGGCGCGGGCGTGGCCGATGCGCTCGAGAGCAAGGGCCACCGCGTCACCCGCATCGACATGGGGCGCGATGTCGCGCTCAAGCTGCATGAGGCGAAGCCCGATGTTGTCTTCAATGCGCTCCACGGCGTGCCGGGGGAGGACGGGACAGTGCAGGGGATGCTCGACCTTATGGGCCTTCCATATACGCACTCCGGCCTCGCCACCTCTGTGATCGCGATCGACAAGCAGCTGACCAAGCAGGCGCTGGTGCCGCATGGCATCCCCATGCCGGGCGGGCGGATCGTGACGCGCGAGGAGCTGCATCAGCGCGACCCGCTGCCGCGCCCCTATGTGCTGAAGCCGGTCAACGAGGGTTCCTCGGTCGGCGTCGCCATCGTCACCGAAAACAGCAATGTCGGCAACCCGATCAGCCCCGACGCGACCGGCCCGTGGCAGGAATTCGCTGAACTTCTCGCCGAACCCTTCATCAAGGGCCGCGAACTGACCGCCGCCGTGCTCGACGGCCCCGACGGACCGCGTCCGCTGGGCGTCACCGAATTGATCGTGGCGAACGGCTTCTACGATTACGAGAACAAGTACACCGCCGGGCGCACCGAGCACATCTTCCCGGCGAAACTCCCGCCCGAGATCACCGCCCTGTGCGAGGCCTATGCCGTCAAGGCGCATCAGGTATTGGGCTGCCACGGCACCAGCCGCACCGATTTCCGCTGGGACGAGGAGGCGGGCGAGGACGGGCTCTTCGTGCTCGAGACCAACACCCAGCCGGGCATGACGCCCTTGAGCCTCGTCCCCGAACAGGCAGCGGGCTGCGGGATCAGCTATGCCGACCTCGTCGAGATGCTCTGCGCCGAGGCGCTTCGGGTTCACGCTCTCAAACAGGGAGGCACGCATGGCGCAGCAGATCAGGCGTAACGGCACCTCGGGCGTCCGCCGCGCCGCCAAGGCGCAGAGCCGCGCGGTCGCGGCGCGCAAGGCGCGCGGGTCGGCGAGCGGCGTCCTTGACCGGATCATGGGCTTCCTTCCCTTCACCGAGGAGCAGTGGAGCCGCATCTGGCTCGCGATGATCATCGGCGCGGGCGTCGGGATCGCTGCGGTGATCGCCAGCCTTGCGGGCGTCCCCGCGCTGGCGCAGGCCCAGGTCGCCGCAATCGCCGCCGATGCCGGGTTCGAGGTGCGCCACGTGCGCGTTACCGGCACCAACCGGATGGACGAGCAGCAGGTCTATGCCCGCGTCCTTAAGCAGCGCAACCGCGCCATGCCCGACGTCGATGTCGCCGCGCTGCGCGCCGAGCTGCTCGCGCTGCCTTGGGTCAAGGACGCGCGGGTCTCGATCCAGTTGCCGCACACCCTCGCCATCGACATCGTCGAGCGCACGCCGCACGCCGTGCTCGAGCGGCCCGACCGGCTGATGCTGATCGATGCGGGCGGGGTCGAGCTCGAGCCGGTCGCGGCGGAGAAGACCAAGGGGATGCTGCGGCTTGCCGGGCCGGGAGCGGGCAAGCAGGCGCAGGCGCTCGAGATGCTGCTCGCCGCCGCGCCGGCATTGGCGCCCAAGGTGGAAGCCGCCGAATGGGTCGGCAACCGGCGCTGGAACCTGACCTTCACCACCGGCCAGCTGCTGGCGCTCCCCGAGGGCGAGGTCGAGGCGGCGACGGCGCTCGTCAAGTTCGCGCGGCTCGACGGCAAGAACCGGCTGCTGGGCGGCAAGGTGCTGGCCTTCGACATGCGCACGCCGCCGCGGCTCTACATGCGCCTGCCGCAAGCGGTCGGCCAGCCCAAGGTCGTCGCCGCGCCCGAGGAAGAGGGGGAGACCACCTGATGGCCTCCAAAGCCGCCCCCAAGCCAACCGCGGCCCAGCGCCGCTTGGCGCGCACCTATGCCGCGGTCAATATCGGCTCGTTCCGCATCAGCGCGATGATCATGGGCGAGACCGAGAGCGGCGACCTCCAAGTGCTCGGCAGCGGCCACCGCGCCAGCGCCGGCGTCAAGCGCGGCTATGTCACCGACATGGCCGCCGCCGCCCACGCGATCCGCGACGCGGTCGAGCGCGCGGAGAAAGCCGCCAACACCCCCGTCCGGAGCGTCTGGATCGCCTGCGCCGGGGCGGGGCTTGCGAGCCACGTGGTCGCGGTCGATATCGAGATCGGCGGGCGGCGGATCGAGGACGAGGATGTCGAGGCGCTGCTGGTCGAAGCGCAGGACATGATCCAGCCCGACGGGCGCAAGGTGCTCCACGCGCAGCCTGCGCACTACACCCTCGACGGCGCGCACGGCGTCGCCAACCCGCGCGGGCTTCATGCCGAGCGGCTCGGGGTCGATATCCACGTGATGCTGGCCGACGGCGCGCCGGTCAGGAACCTCACCGAGGCGGTGCAGAACGCGCATCTCGAGGTCGAGGGCGTGGTCGCCGCCCCGCTCGCCGCCGGGCACGCCTGCCTGACGCCGGAAGAGCGCGAGCTGGGCGTCGCGCTGGTCGAGATCGGGGCGGACATCACCAATGTCGCGGTCTTCGCAGGCGGGATGCTGCTCGGGCTCCACGCGGTGCCGATGGGTTCGGGCTCGATCACCGATGCGATCGCATCGAGCTTTGGCATCCGCCGCTCGCAGGCCGAGCGCCTCAAATGCGTTGCGGGCTCGGCTATCGCGAGCCCTGCCGATCACCGCGAGCTGATCCCCGTTAATGGCCCGGGCGAGGGCGGGGAGGGCGGCGCGCCGGTCGGCCCGCTCGCGCGCGGGGCAGACGACAAGAACCGCATCGTGCGCGCCGAGCTGATCGCAGTCGTCACCCAGCAGTTGGGCGTGCTCACCGGCGAGATCGGCAAGGCGCTCAAGACCATGGGCTTTGCCGGCGCGCGTGCGGGTCAGGTGGTGCTCACCGGCGGGGGAGCCGAGCTTGCCGGGATGGCCGATTTCATGCAGGGTGCACTGGGTCAGCCTGTGCGGCTCGGCCGCCCGCCGCAGCTCACCGGCATGCCCGAAGCGCATCACGCGCCGGGCTTCGCGACGCTGGCAGGCCTGTGCCTCTACGCCGCCGACGACCCGGTCGATATCCGCGCGGTGGGCGCGGGGCGCGCCGGGGTCTACCGCGCCTTCTCGCGCGAGAGCGGCTTGTGGGCGCTGGTGATGCGCCTGTTCCGGGCGCTGAAGGAGTATTTCTGAGCCGCCCGGCGCCCGCTTTACGCCGCGGCATCGTGCGGTTTCCGAGGCCCGATGCTGTGGATAAGGGTTTTGCCGCTATAAAATGTGCACGACGATTATGTCACAGACGATAAATGCGCGGGGGAAGGTGGGAAAAATCCGTCCCTGCGCCTGGAGGACCAGCTCATGAGCATCAATATCGGACCCGCAGCGAGCGACGACCTGCGTCCCCGCATCACCGTCATCGGCATCGGCGGGGCCGGGGGCAACGCGATCGCCAACATGATCGCGGCCGAGATCGAGGGCGTCGAGTTCATCGTCGCCAATACCGACGCGCAGGCCCTGAGCACCTCGCCGGCCGAAAAGCGCATCCAGCTCGGGCCTGACATCACCGGCGGCCTTGGCGCGGGCGCGCGGCCCGAAGTGGGCAAGGCCGCGGCGGAAGAGACCGTCGCCGAGATCGAGAAGGCGCTCGAGGGCGTCAACATGTGCTTCATCGCGGCCGGCATGGGCGGGGGCACCGGCACCGGCGCTGCGCCCGTCATCGCGGAAGCCGCGCGCCGCATGGGCGTGCTGACCGTCGGCGTCGTCACCAAGCCGTTCCTGTTCGAAGGCACCCGCCGGATGCGCGCCGCCGAAGCGGGCATCGAGGAGTTGCAGAACCACGTCGACACGCTGATCGTCATTCCCAACCAGAACCTGTTCCTGGTCGCCAAGGCGGAGACCACCTTCAAGGAAGCCTTCCAACTCGCCGACGAAGTGCTCCAGCAGGGCGTGCGCTCGATCACCGACCTGATGGTCATGCCCGGCCTCATCAACCTCGACTTTGCCGACGTGCGTTCGGTGATGAGCGAGATGGGCAAGGCGATGATGGGCACCGGCGAGGGCGAGGGCGAGAACCGCGCGCTCGACGCGGCCGAGCAGGCGATCGCCAACCCGCTGCTCGACGGTGTCAGCATGGCGGGCGCCAAGGGCGTCATCATCTCGATCATCGGCGGTGAGGACATGCGCCTGCTCGAAGTCGACGAAGCCGCGAACCACATCCGCGAACTGGTCGACGAAGACGCGAACATCATCTGGGGTTCGGCATTCAACCCCGATCTCAAGGGCAAGATCCGCGTCTCGGTGGTCGCCACCGGGATCGAGCAGAGCGCCATCGGCCAGTCCGAGCGCAGCCAGTCGATCTCGCTCGGCGCCGCGCGTGCGCCCAAGCGGCCGGTGCTCGAACTGTCGGACGATGACGGCTTCGGCGCCGCAGCCCCCATCGCGGCGCCCGAACCGGCCCCCGCGCCGACCTTCGATCTGGGCGGTGCCTCGGGCGGCTATGACGAGGACGACACGCTCGATCTGGGCGAGGCCGAAGTCGAGGAAGCCGAGAGTGAATCTGCCGCGCCGTTCGAACTCACCGGCATGCAGGCCGGTGACGGCTATGGCGACGAATACGAGGACGACGTCGACGATATCGTCGATCCGCTGGCAGGCCTGCGCGGCGCGGAAGAGGCCGGGGGCTACGGCGCTGGCACTCCAGCTGCGGCCGAAGACGACGGCGAGGCGCTCGAACTCGATGACGGCTACGCCGCTTACGAAGACGCCGAGGACGAAGGCCCGGCGCAGGACGATCTTCTCGCCAGCGCCGACCGGCTCGCCGCCGAAGACCGCCCGGTCGAGGCGCGCCTCGGCGGCGGACGGCGTCGTGGGCTGCTTGGCGGTGACGGCGGCGATGGTTCCGGCAACGCCGGCAGCACGCTGTTCGAGCGCATGGCCAACCTCTCGCGCTCCACGGCTCGCGAGGATGACGAGGACGAGGAGGGCGAGGACAGCCCGGCGCTCAGCATCCCGCGTTTCCTCGGCCGCCAGAACAACCAGTAACCGCGCGCCCGCCGCGCTGCGTCGCAACCCCGCTGGCAGGCGGCGGAGCGTCTGATAGAGCACGCATGATGGTGTCGCGCATTCCTGTTCTTGCTGCTCTGGCGCTCGGCGTCGTGTGGCTGCCTGTGGGCGGCGCGGCGGCGCAGGAGGTGGTCTCGCAGCCGGTGGTGCAGGCGCTCCCCTCGCCCGAGGTCCAGCGATTGAACCGCGCCCTCGTCGCGCTCGCCAAGGCCCCGCGCGATCGCGCCGCGCTGGTAGAGGCGGGGCAGGCCGCGCTCGGGGTCGACGATCTCGAGGCGGCGATCGGCTTTTTCGGACGCGCTGCCGATGTCGATCCGGGCCATCCCGAAGTCGCGCTCGGGCTCGGGTCGGTCTACCTGCGCGCAGGCCGCGCGGGCGAGGCGCTGCTGCAGTTCGACCGTGCGCTCGCCGCCGGGGCGGACGAGCGCGCCGTGCTGACCGACCGTGCGCTGAGCCTCGACCTCGTCGGCGAACAGCCCGCCGCGCAGGCCGCTTACACCCGCGCGCTCGAACTCGATCCCGCCAATGACGAGGCGCGGCGGCGGTTGGCGGTGAGCTATGCCATCAGTGGCAACAATGCGCGCTTCGAGGATACGCTGCGCCCGCTGCTCGACCGCCGCGATCTCGCCGCGCAGCGCGCCCGCGCCTTTGGCCTTGCGATCATGGGCCAGAACGATCGTGCCTCCGCGATCGTCGAGCAGGTCATGCCGCGCGATATCGCGACCCGACTGGTGCCCTATCTCGGCTACATGCCGCGCCTGACGAAGCAGCAGCAGGCGGCGGCGGCCAATCTCGGGATCTTCCCGCGCTCGGCGGATATCGGCCGCGACGATCCGCGCCTTGCGCGCTTTGCCGCCGAAGAGCGTGCCGACAGCCGGCTCGCGCCCGCCGGCCCGCCGCTCGGCGCGCGGCCCGCGCAGGTCGCCACCGCGCCCACCCCGCCGCCTTCGACCACGGTCTATACCACGCCGGTTCCGGCCTCCGCGATCGGCAGCGCGCCCGCGCCTGCCGCAGACCCCGCGCGGGTGGCGACCGTCACCCCCGTCGCCGTCAGCACCGCGCCGCCGCCGCCTGCTCCGGCACCCGCGCCGCGTCCGGTGGAGCGGGTGGCCGATGTCTTCGCCGATCTCGGCGCGCCCACCGCCGATGCGCGCGTCTCGGGCGATGCGGTCGACCTGTCGCGAATCGAGGTCCGGCGCGAGGCCCCGCCTGCGCCCAAGCCGGAAGCCAAGCCCGCCGAGAAGCCCAAGCCCAAGCCCAAGGAGCCGCCCAAGCCCGTCCATCCCAGCCGCGTCTGGGTGCAGGTCGCTACCGGCAAGAAGATCGACGCGCTCGCCTTCGACTGGAAGCGCATCAGCAAGGAAGGTGGCAAATCGCTCGCCCCCTACAAGCCCCACACCGCCCGCTGGGGCGCGACCAACCGCCTCGTCATCGGCCCTGTCGCCAACCGCGACAAGGCCGAGGCCCTGGTGCGCGAATTGAAGAAGAAGGGCATGGACGTGTTCCTGTGGCTGAGTGAAGAAGGCGAGGCGGTTCAACCGCTTAAGTAGCTTCCACGGGTTTCTTTGCACAGGCTTTGCACAAGCTTGTCCGGTTCTCCCCAACCGCCGGGATTCGCGCGATTGCCAATCGCCCCCACAAGCGTCCATCCCTCGCAGCGATGGTGACCCGACCCCTTCCGCTTGCGCCCCTGAACCTCCAAGGCGCCCGCCCGTGAGAGCCGCTGACATGGACTATTCCGCCGAGGACGATGCCGCCCCCGTCGACATGCTTGCCAGCCTCTTCGCCGCGCGCGGGTGGCCGTTCGAGATGGTCTCGGAAGACGAGATGACCGGCGAGGTGCAGGGCAGCTGGGCCACCTACCAGCTGCGCGCGATCTGGCGGGCCGAGGACAGTGTGCTGCAGTTCCTGTGCCTCCCCGACATCCGCGTCACCGACGACAAGCGCGCCGCCGCCTATGAATTGCTCTGCCTCGTCAACGAGCAGATGTGGCTCGGGCATTTCGACATCTGGTCGAACGGCGACGTGCTGCTTTACCGCCACGGTGCGCTGCTGGGCGATCACGGGCGCCTCAGCCTCGACATGGCGCAGGCGCTGGTCGAGAGCGCGATCGACGAGTGCGACCGCTTCTACCCTGCCTTCCAGTTCGTGCTGTGGGGCGGCAAATCCCCGCGCGCCGCACTCGAAGCGGCGATGGTCGACGCGGCGGGCGAGGCCTGATACGCCGCCCGGCATGAACTACCACCTGATCATCGGCTGCGGCAACATGGGCGGAGCGATGCTCGCCGGCTGGCTGGCGGCGGGCGAGGCCCCGGCGCGTTTCAGCGTGCTCGACCCGGCGCTGGCCGATGTGCCCGAGGGCGTTGCGCTCTACCGCGATGCGGCCGAGGTGCCGGGGGCGCATGATGCGGTGCTGCTCGGGTTCAAGCCGCAGCAGTTGGCGGCGCTAGGGCCGGGGCTGCAATGCGTGACGGAGGGCCGGACGGTCTGTTCGCTCCTTGCCGGAATCACGCTGGACCAGCTTGCGGCGGCTTTTCCGGCTGGGAGCGCGCACATCCGCGTGATGCCGAACCTTGCCGCGCGCATCAACAAGTCGCCGGTCATCCTCGCCGAGCGCGGCCTCGACGCCGAACGCCGCGCCGCCACCTTAGACCTGTTCGGCCGCCTTGGCAGTGCCGTCTGGCTGGAGGACGAGGCGCAGTTCGATCTCGTCACCGCGCTCGCCGGATCGGGGCCGGGCTTCGTCTACCGTTTCATCGACGCGCTCGCGGGCGCGGCCGTCGATCTCGGGCTCGACGAACCCACCGCCGCCGCGCTGGCGCTGGCCACGGTCGAGGGCGCATCGGCGCTCGCCGCGGCTTCCGACGCCTCCCCCGCGACCCTCGCTGACCGCGTCGCCAGCCCGGGCGGCATGACCCGTGAGGGCCTCAACGTGCTCGACGCGGACGCTGCGCTGCGCCGCCTGCTGGCGCAGACACTGGCCGCCACGCGCGACAAGGGTGCGGCGCTCTCGCGCGGCGGTTAAGATTAACAAGCGTTCAGCTGAACAAATTGCACGCTTTGCAAGCCGGTTTCGCTTGAAAAGCCGGAAAGAACCCACGATATTCGCCTGACTGGAGAGCGCGGGCTTTTCCGCGCTCCATGATGAAAGGCTAAGGGTTTCACAATGGCTGACTGGAATGACCCCTCGCGCAACGCGCAGCGCTTCGGCTCCGTGCCGCGCGCCGGAGGCGATGTCGCCGGCCGCGTAACCTTCGACGAGGGCCTGCGCAAGCACATGCTCTCGATCTACAACTACATGACCTCGGGCATCCTCCTGACCGGGATCGTCGCGCTGCTGGCCTTCACCAGCGGCATGGCGGAAACGATCCACTTCAGCGCCCTGCGTTGGGTGGTCGGCCTGTCGCCGCTCGTCATCGTCTTCGCGATGAGCTTCGGCGCCAACCGCTTCAGCACCGGCACGCTCCAGCTGATGTTCTGGGGCTTCAGCATCCTGATGGGCCTGTCGCTGTCCTCGGTGTTCCTGGTCTATACCGGCGGCTCGATCGCCACGACCTTCTTCGCCACCGCGGCGGCCTTCGCCGGCCTTTCGCTTTTCGGCTACACCACCAAGAAGAACCTGTCGGGCATCGGCAGCTTCCTGATCATGGGTCTGGTCGGCCTGATCGTGGCGATGGTCATCAACCTGTTCCTGCAGAGCCCCGCGTTCCACTACGCGATCAGCATCATCGGCGTGCTGATCTTTGCAGGCCTCACCGCCTATGACACGCAGCGCCTGAAGGACGAATACCAGTACCTGCGCGGCACCGAATTCGCCGGCAAGGCGGTGGTGCTGGGTGCGCTGACGCTCTACCTGGACTTCATCAACATGTTCCAGTTCCTGCTCAGCTTCCTTGGGAACCGCGAATAACCGCGTTGCCCGGTCGGGCTGCAGCCCGCCGCAAGAGTGTTGAAATGTCGAATGCCCGGGGGCCTAAGCAGCCTTCCGGGCATTTGCTTTGTTAGCCGCTGCGGTTATCGCGGACGCCTTCAGGCTGGAGCAAGCCGCGCCGCGCCATTCCGGTGACTGCGCGGCACCTTCAGACCGCATTACGAGAGAGACACCTGATGAGCGCCGCTCCGCACTCGCCTTCCGACAAGCCGCGAACGGTCACGACACGCACCTCCTTCGGCCTTGCGATCACCACGCTGGCGGTCGGCGCCGCGATCCTCGGCGCCTGCGCCACCCCGCCGCCGCCGCCTCCGCCGCCGCCGCCACCCCCGCCGCCCCCGCCGCCGCAGGTGGTCGAGGCCGTGCCCTATCGCCCGCTCCCCCCGGGCGGTGCGCATTACGTCATGAACATGCCCGCCAAGGGCCCCGACGGGCGGCGCATTACGGTCAACTCCAACCTCTCGAACGACCAGCTGGTCTGGAACCTGCGCTCGGCCTGGAACGTCGCGGCGCTGAACTGCCTCGCGCCCGAGTATCAGCCGATCCTCGACGGCTACCGCGCCTTCCTCACCAAGAACGTGCGCGCGCTGAAGGCGGTCAACGACCGGATCGAGAAGACCTACACCAGCCGCTTCAAGGTCAAGCGCGACGCGATCATCGCGCGCGACGGCTACACCACGCAGGTCTACAACTTCTTCGCCGAGCCCGCCGCGCGCGCCGGCTTCTGCCGCGCCGCGCTCGACATGGCGAACCGCGCGGCTGTTACCCCGCCGACCGATCCGCTCGCCTTTGCGCAGGCCAATTTCGACGGGCTGCTGGTGCCCTTCGAGCAGTTCTTCGACGATTACGAGGCCTACCAGCGCGCCTCGGCGGAATGGGACGCGAAGTGGGGCGAGATGTTTGGCGCCTCGCAGCCCGGCTGGGTGGCGGTGCAGCAGCACCGCGCCGGCCTCGCGCCGCCGCCCGGCCCGGGCGCGGGGCAGACCGTGATCGATCCCGAAACCGGCCTGCCGGTGCCGGTCATCCCGGTCACTGAAGGCGTCACCTCGCAGCCCGTGGTCCAGCCGATCGCGCCGGGCACCGGAGGCGCGGGCGGCAAGTAGGCTTGCGCGGGGCGTGGCGGCTGAAAATGCCGTTGCAAGCCTTGACGCTTCTCGCTAATGCGCGCGCTCGCCCGCTCCCCTGACGGGGGCAGCGGGGCTCGCGAAAACTGGAACGGGGCCGTAGCTCAGCTGGGAGAGCGCGTCGTTCGCAATGACGAGGTCAGGGGTTCGATCCCCCTCGGCTCCACCAGTTAAACGCAAAGGGCCCTCCCCATGCGGGAGGGCCCTTTGCGTTTAACTGGTGGGTTTTTTGTTTTCGCCCTCAGACGCCGGGCGGCGGACGTCCGTCCGCCTTGGCTTTCCTCGCAAAGGCTCGGGCGCGCGTTCGCGCTTGCGGCCCTTCGGGCCGTTACAGCCCCCCAATCTTGCTACCCCTTACACCGCTTGCCGTCAGCCTTGCCTGACGCTATCCCGCTCCCGCGTTTCGGTAACGGGAATGCGGTTCGAATCCGCAGCTGTCCCTGCAACTGTAAGCGGTGAGTGTGGGGTGCGTTCCCTCCTTCGGGAGGGCAGCCACTGGGGGTCTTCGGACCATCCGGGAAGGCGAGCATCCCATGCGGCGATCCGTGAGCCAGGAGACCGACCGGGGCGTGTCGCTCTATGCCGGGTTCAGGGGTTGGCCAGGCGCGGAAAACACTTTCGTTGTGAGCGACATCGCTGGGCTGTGGGGGGGGTGGGATCAAACCCCTCGCAGCCACCATGTTGCTGATGACGGGAGGAATCCGTGAAGAATTTTGCATATTTGGGAAGCGTCGCTGCGGCGGCGCTGGTTTGGGCTGTGCCGGTTCTGGCGCAAGAGGCCGACCGCGATTCCGGCGAGGGCGATCCGGATCACGAGTATGAAGACTACAAACGGATCGAGGACGATTTCGGGCCGAACCGAACCGTGATCCTCGTTTCTGCCGCGCGTGACGCGGCCATCCCGCGCGAGGACTACACCGGTTCCGCTACGGCACTGACCGCCGACGATCTCGACAGGCGCCAGACCCGCGACATCGCCGACGTCCTGCGCGATGTTCCCGGCGTCGCGGTCGCGGGCGTTGCCGGCCAGACCCAGATCCGCCTGCGCGGCTCGGAAGCCAACCACGTCCTCGTGCTCGTCGACGGCATCGAGGTCTCCGATCCCTTCGCGGGCGAGTTCGACATTGGCACCTTGCAGGCCGAACCCGGCGCGCGCCTCGAAGTGCTGCGGGGTGCGCAATCGGCGCTCTACGGCCCGGACGCGATCGGCGGCGTGGTGGCCTATCAGAGCGCTTCGGGCGACTCCCTCCCCGGCTTTGCCGCAAGGCTCGAGGGGGGCACGCAAGGGACCGTCAACGGTGCGGCACGCTACGGCGCCAGCGGCATCGGCTGGGACGCGGCGCTCTCCGCCGTGGTCGTCAGCACCGACGGCCAGCCCAATGCGCGCGGCGGCACCCGCGACATCGGCCGCGACAGCTACACGCTGGCGGGCAAGGGCAGCGTCGAACTGACCGACACGCTCACCCTGCGCGCCGCCGCCCGCTTCATCCGAACCGAGGGCCAGACCAACGACAGCGACTTCGACCGCACCAGCCCCACCTTCGGCTTCATCATCGACAGCCCCGGCACCGGCTTCACCAACGAGGCGATCTACGCCCTCGTCGGGGCAAGGCTCGATACGCTGGAGGGCCGCTGGACACATGACCTTTCGGCCCAGATCGCCGATGTCGAGCGCGAGACTTTCGGCCCCTTCGGCCAGTCGAGCGGCAGCGAGGGCGACCGCGTCAAGGCCTCCTATGTCAGCGCTTTCGAGATCACGCCCGCGCACCGCGTGACCTTCGCCGCCGATTACGAGGTCGAGGGCTTCCGCAACGCCTTCGCCGGCAGCGGCGGGTTCACCACCCGGCGCGAGATCGAGCAGGTCGGCCTTGTCGGCGAATATCGCTACAGCGGCGAGGCCTTCGACCTTACCGCAGCGCTGCGCCACGACATCAACGACCTGTTCCAGGACGCGACCACCTTCCGCGTCGGCGCGGGCTACAGCCTGACCGGGACCACCCGCCTGCGCGCCGCGGCGGGCTCGGGCGTCAAGAACCCCGGCTTCTTCGAGCTCTACGGCTTTGTCGACGGGCGCTTCATCGGCAACGCGGCGCTGCGCCCCGAGAAGTCCACGGGGTGGGAAGTCGGGATCGATCAGGGCCTCGGCGACAATGCCACCCTCGCGGTGACCTACTTCGACAGCGAGCTGGAGGGCGAGATCTTCACCACCTTCCCGCCGCCGAACTTCATCGCCACCCCGGCCAACCGCACCACGGTGAGCAAGCAGCGCGGGATCGAAGTGTCGCTGAACGCGCGCCTCGGCGAGCAATTCAGCCTCGATGCGGCCTATTCCTACCTCGATGCCGAGGAAAATGGGGTCGAGGAAGTGCGCCGCCCCAACCACATCGCCAGCGCCGCGCTGACCTGGGAAGCGCCGGCCGAAGCCGCCTCGGCGACTCTGGTGGTGCGCTACAACGGCGAGACCCCCGATGTCGCCTTCACCGATCCGAGCTTCGTGCCGGTGCGCGTCACGCTGGACGACTACACCCTCGTGAACTTCAACGCCCGCGTGAAGCTGACCGACAGCCTCGCCGCCTTCGCCCGCGTCGAGAACCTGCTCGGCGAGGAATACGAGCAGGTCTTCAGCTTCGTCTCGCCGGGGCGCAGCGCGGTCGTCGGGGTCGAGGCGAGGTTCTGACCTCGATCCCCCCTCCTCTTCAGAGGAGGGGCTGGGGGTGGTGGCGAGCCGAAGGCTCGCGCATGACAATCCCACCCCCAACCCCTCCCGCAGGCGGGAGGGGAGATAGTAGCCCTCGCATTCGCAGCAAAAAATGCGTAGGGGGCCGCCATGCATTTCCTCGACCAGGCCAAGATCTATGTGAAGTCCGGCGGAGGCGGCCCCGGGGCCGTCTCGTTCCGGCGCGAGAAATACGTCGAGTACGGCGGCCCCGATGGCGGCAACGGCGGGCGCGGGGGCGACATCGTGTTCGAGGCCGTCGCAGGGCTGAACACGCTGATCGACTTCCGCTATTCGCAGCACTTCAAGGCCCCGCGCGGCGGCCACGGGATGGGCAAGGACCGCACCGGCGCTTCTGCCGAGCCGCTGGTGATCAAGGTGCCGGTGGGCACGCAGATCCTGTCCGAGGACAAGGAGGATATCCTTGTCGACTTCACCGAGGTCGGCCAGCGCGTCGTCTTCCTCGAAGGCGGGATGGGCGGGCGCGGGAACGCGTCTTACAAGACCTCGACCAACCGCGCGCCGCGCCAGCACCAGCCGGGCATTCCGGGCGAGGAGGCCTGGGTGTGGCTGCGGCTGAAGCTGCTCGCCGACGTGGGCCTTGTCGGCCTGCCCAACGCGGGCAAATCGACCTTCATCAACGCGGTTTCCAACGCGCAGGCCAAGGTCGGCGATTATGCCTTCACCACGCTGGTGCCCAAGCTCGGCGTCGTGCGCCACAAGGGCCGCGAATTCGTGCTCGCCGACATTCCGGGACTGATCGAGGGCGCGGCGGATGGCGTGGGGATCGGCGACCGTTTCTTGGGGCACATCGAGCGCTGCCGGGTGCTGATCCACCTCATCGACATCACCGGCACCGAGGACGCCGACCCCGCCGAAGCCATGCGCATCGTCGAGGAGGAGCTGGCGGCTTACGGCGACAAGGAGCACACGCGGCTTGACGAAAAGCCCCGACTGGTGGTGCTGAACAAGCTCGACCTCGCCGACGCCGAACTGGTCGAGGGCTTCCGCAAGGAGCTGCTGGAGGCGGGCGCGGAGCAGGTCTTCGCGGTCTCGGGCGCGACCGGCGCGGGGATCCCCGAATTGCTCGACGCGGTGCTCGGCTACCTGCCTGCCTCCACCTCGACTGAGACCAAGGCCGAGGAAATCGAGGACGACGGCGACGCGCCCGAGTGGTCGCCGCTGTAATTCGCCTATGCTGACGCGCCTCGCCGACATCACCGCCGCGCGGCGGATCGTGGTCAAGATCGGCTCTGCACTGCTGGTCGGCGGCGGGCATGCGCGCGAGGCGTGGCTGACGCGGATGGCGGGCGATCTGGCGATGCTGCGGCAGGCAGGTGCGCAGGTGATCGTGGTGAGCTCGGGCGCGATTGCGCTGGGCGCGGCGCGGCTGGGGCTGGCGAAGGGCGGGCGCGGGAGCCTCGCCGATGCACAGGCCGCCGCTGCCGTGGGCCAGATCGCGCTCGCCGATCTGTGGAGCCGTGCGCTGTGCGCCGAGGGCATCACCGCCGCGCAGATGCTGCTGACACTAGGCGACCTCGAGGACCGCCGCCGCTACCTCAACGCCTCGGCGACTTTGGATCGGCTGCTCGAAGCGGGCGTCATCCCCGTGATCAACGAGAACGACTCTGTCGCGACCGAGGAAATCCGCTTCGGCGACAATGATCGCCTTGCCGCCCGCGTGGCGCAGGCGGCCAATGCCGATGTGGTGCTGCTGCTCTCGGACGTCGACGGGCTCTACGACCGCGACCCGCGCGAGGACGGCGCGGCGCTGATCCCGGTGGTTGACGCCGTGACGCCGGAAGTGATGGCGATGGCGAGCGGGGCCTCGTCCTCGGGCCTCGGCTCGGGCGGCATGATCTCCAAGCTGCAAGCTGCGCAGATCGCGACGCGGGCGGGGATCGCGCTCGGCATCCTCAACGGGACGCATGATGCTCCGATCACCCATGCGCTGAGCGCGGGCACGGGGACGCTTTTCCTGCCTGTCAGCGCGGCGTCGGCGCGGAAGGCTTGGCTCGGCGGGCGGCTTGCGCCGGCTGGCGAATTGCGGGTCGACAAGGGCTGCGCCGAGGCGCTGAAGGGCGGGGCGAGCCTACTCGCGGCGGGGGTCGTGGGCGTCTCGGGTCAGTTCCGGCGCGGCGATCTGGTCAGCGTGCTCTCGCTGAAAGGCGAGCGGCTGGCGCAGGGCCTGGCCGAATATGACGCCGCCGAGATGCAGCTGATCGCCGGCAAGCGCGCCGAGGATCAGGCCGAGCGGCTGGGCTATGCCCCGCGCTCCTGCGTGATCCACCGCGACCATATGGTGCTGCTGTGAGCGTGCTGGCGATCACCGGCGCGACCGGCTTTGTCGGCTCGGCGGTGCTGGACGAGGCGCTGCGGCAGGGCCACACGGTGCGCGCGCTCGCCCGCCGCGAGCAGGCCCCGCGCGCCGGGGTCGAATGGGTGCGCGGCGATCTGAACGACACCGAGGCGCTCGCCGTGCTGGTGCAGGGCGCGGACGCGGTGGTGCATGTCGCGGGGCTCACCAACACGCCCGACCCGCGTGAGTTCGAGACCGCCAATGTCACCGGCACCGCCAATGTGCTGGCCGCCATGACCGGGGCGGGGGTGAAGCGGCTGGTGTTCGTCTCCTCTCTTTCGGCGAGGAAGCCCGAGCTGTCGGCCTATGGCGCGTCAAAGGCCAAGGCCGAGGCGGTGGTGGAGGCAAGCAAGCTCGACTGGACCACGGTGCGCCCCCCCGGCGTCTATGGCCCGCGCGATGTCGACTATCTCGAGATGTTCCGCACGGCGAAGCTGGGCTTCGTCCCCCTGCCGCCCGGCGGGGCGAGCTCGATCATCCATGCCGACGACCTCGCGCGGCTGCTGGTGGTGCTGGCCACCGGCAATGCCGCCGCCACAAAGAAGCAGATCTACGAGCCCGACGACGGGCGCGAGGGCGGGTGGAGCCACAAGGAACTCGCGGCCGCGATCGGCCGGGCGATGGGGCGGCGGGTGGTCTTCGCCCCGCATCTGCCGAGGAAGGTGCTCGACGCCGCCGCCGCTGCCGACCGGCGCATCCGGGGCGACAAGGCCAAGCTCACCGCCGACCGCGTCGGCTACATGGCGCATCCCAACTGGGTCGCCCGCTTCGACCGCAAGCCCCCGCCGGGCCTGTGGCAACCGCAGATCGCGGGCGAGGAGGGGCTGAAGGCCACCGCCGAGTGGTATCGGCGCGAGGGTTGGCTGTAGCCTAGAGGAACGGTTCCTCGCCCGGCTTGTGGATGCCGCATTCGGTCTTGTCCCAGCCCTTCCACCGGCCCGAACGCGGGTCTTCGCCCTCGGCCACCTGCGAGGTGCAGGGCGAGCAGCCGATCGAGGGGTAGCCTTGCGCGATCAGCGGGTGGCGGGGGAGGTCGTGCGCCTCGAAATAGGCCGCGATGTCCTCGGCCGACCAGTCGATCAGCGGGTTGATCTTGAGCCGCCCCTGCCCGTCCGAGGTGTCGAGCTCGAAGCGCGGCAGGTTGGCGCGGGTCTTGGCCTGGAAGGCCTTGCGCCCGGTGAAGCTCGCATCATAGCCCGCGAGCGCCTTCTCCAGCGGCTTCACCTTGCGGATCTCGCAGCAGCCATCGGGGTCGTAGGACCACCTGAGGCCGGTCTCGTCCTTCTTGGCGAGGTCCTCGGGATCGGGGCTCAGCACCACCAGATTGAGGCCGAGGCGCTCCACCAAGAGGTCGCGATAGGCGAGCGTTTCGGGGAAATGCTTGCCGGTATCGAGGAACAGCACCGGCACCTTCGGGTCTACGCTGGCGACCAGATGCAGCAGCACCGCGCTCTCCGCGCCGAAGCTGGAAACCACGGCAAGATCGCCCGCGAGGTTGTCGCGGATCACCGCTTCCAGCATTTCCTGCGTCGAGCTGCCGCGGAACATGCGGTTGAGGCGCACCGCATCGTGCTCGGTGAAGCGCGGGGCGAGGTCGAGGATGTCGGGCGTGCGCGCAATCATGCCGATCTTCCCGATGGATACGTCAGGCTTCATGGCGCTTGTCCGCGATGGTGGCGCGGCCATCGGCCGCGCGCTGGTAGACATTCTCCCACGTGGCGAAGGCGCGCGCGGCGTCCTCCTCGTCGAGGCGCTTGTCGGGGGCGAAGCTGTCGAAACCGCAGCGGCGCATGTGCGAAAGCTGGTCGATCAACACCTGCCCGACCGCGCGAAGCTCGCCGGTGTATCCCGCCTCGCGCAGGATGCGGGCAGAGGAATAGCCGCGCCCGTCGCCGAAGCTGGGGAAGTTGACCTCGACCAGCGCGAGGCGATCAAGGAAGGGCAGCAGCACCCGCGCATCGTCACCCGGCTCGATGCGGACCGCGGTGGCGTTGGTCTGGTCGCAGCAGGAATCGACCGTGACGGTGGCATGATCGACCGGCTCGTCGTCGCGGAAGCGGAACTGCACCTCGTCGGGCGAGGTGCCGATATCCTTAGCCATAAAGCGCCTCCTTGAACGGCTCCATGCCGATGCGGCGGTAGGTATCGAGGAAGCGTTCCCCGTCCGAACGCTGGGCGAGATAGACGTCGGTGACCTTCTCGACCGCCGCGACCACGCCGTCCTCGTCGAAGCCGGGGCCGGTGATCTTGGCGAGGCTGACGTCCTCGGCCTCCGAGCCGCCGAGCGAGAGCTGGAAGTTCTCCTTGCCCTTCTTGTCGACGCCGAGGATGCCGATGTGGCCCGCGTGGTGATGCCCGCAGGCATTGATGCAGCCGGAGATTTTCAGCTTCAGCTCGCCTACCACTTCGGTGCGCCCGGTCTCGGCAAACCGCTCCGAAATGCGCTGGGCGAGCGGGATCGATCGCGCGTTGGCGAGCGAGCAATAATCGAGGCCCGGGCAGGCGATGATGTCCTCGATCGTGTCCATGTTGGGGCTGCCGAGCCCCGCTTCATCGAGCGCCTGCCATACCGCCGGAAGGTCGCGGATAGCGACATGGGGCAGCAGCAGGTTCTGGGTGTGCATCACCCGCAGCTCGTCGAAGGAATATTCGCGCGCGAGCCGGGCGACGACACGCATCTGCTCCGAGGTCGCATCGCCCGGAATGCCGCCTGCGGGCTTCAGGCTGATGACTGCCGAGACATAGGCGTCATGCTTGTGGCGGTGCGTGTTGCGGTCGACCCACAAGGCGAAATCGGGGTCCGAGCGGTCCACCGCCTTGGGCCCGTCGACGAAGGCGGGCGGGGCGAAGTATTCGGTGATCCGCGCCAGCTCCTCGCGCGGCGGCTCGACTCCGACGCTGAGCAGGTGGGCGAATTCCTCCTCGACCTGCCGGATATATTCCGCCGCGCCCAGTTCATGGACGAGGATCTTGATCCGTGCCTTGTACTTGTTGTCGCGCCGGCCGTAGCGGTTGTAGACCCGAAGGCACGCCTCGGCATAGGTGATGAACTGGTCGATCGGCACGAAGTCGCGGATCAGCGGCGCGATCATCGGGGTGCGGCCCATGCCGCCGCCTGCGTAGAATTCCGCGCCGATCTCGCCATCCCGCTTGACGATGCGCACGCCGATATCGTGGAGCCGCATCGCCGCGCGGTCCTTCTCGGAGGCGATCACCGCGATCTTGAACTTGCGCGGCAGGTAGGTGAACTCCGGGTGGAAGCTCGACCACTGGCGCATCAGCTCGGCATAGGGGCGGGGGTCGACCACCTCGTCGGCGGCAGCGCCCGCGAAGTGGTCGGACGAGATGTTGCGGATGCAATTGCCGCTGGTCTGGATCGCATGCATCTCGACCGTCGCAAGGTCTGCAAGCGCATCGGCGCAGTCTTCCAGCTTGATCCAGTTGTACTGGATGTTCTGCCGCGTGGTGAAGTGCCCGTATCCGCGATCATACTTGTCGGCGATGTCGGCCAGCATCTCCATCTGGCGGGCATCGAGCGTGCCATAGGGGATGGCGACGCGCAGCATGTAGGCGTGGAGCTGGAGGTAGAGCCCGTTCATCAGCCGCAGCGGCTTGAACTGGTCCTCGGTCAGCTTGCCTTCGAGACGGCGGCGGGCCTGATCGCGGAATTCCTCCACGCGGGCATCGACCATCGCCTGGTCGTATTGGTCATAGCGATACATCAGCGGGTTCCAGAGAGAACGACGACACGCTCGGTGCCGACGATGGTGCCGAGCTCGGCAAGGGTCTTGCCCTTGATCGGCACGGTGGTGTGCGCGGCGCGGATCGCTTCGAAAGCTTCGCGCGTGGCGGGGTGATCAAAGCCGGCGAGCGTCGGATAGCCCACCTCGACCATCAGGTCCCATGTGCCGCCGGGATCGGTGTTGGCGAGCAGGCGGTATGAGGTGAACAGGCCCTGTTCCGTCGCCTTCCTGTCCATCGCGAACCAGTTGGCAATAATGAAGTTGGCGAGATTGGCGCGCTCGCCGGGCCTCGCTTTGAGGCGGGTCAACTCGACTGAAGCTGTGGTCCGGTCGACGGCTGGGGCGGGCGCAGGCGCAGGCGGAGCTTCGGCGGCGAGGGGCGCGCCGGCAAAGGAAACGGCAAGTGCGGCGAGGGCGGCGGCGCGCATCAGATCACCCAGTCCCAGCCGGTCTTCTGCGCGGTCGGCACGGCGAGGTCGCGCCGCACCGTGGGGCCCAATGCGCGCACGCGGTCCTTGATGTGGGCGGGGCGGACGTGGCCGGCGGCGTCGATGCTCGCCTCGATGGCGTAAGGCACATTGACCCGGCGCGCGGCTTCCTCGCGCGCGAGGATTTCCTCGGCGTCCTCGCCGACGTCGACCGCATCGTCGACGAACAGCGACCAGCCGCTGCCGTTCCACCAGGTGACAGCGCCGCTGCGCAGGTCGTTGCCGGTGAGGATTTTCATTGGGCGGCGTGCTCCTTGGCGATGGCGGCGAGCGCGGCGTTATCGCGCGCGGTGACGTCGCCGATGACGATGAGGGCGGGGCTCTTGACCGCGTTGGCTTCCACCAGTTCCGGCAGCCCGGCGAGCAGCCCGCGCAGCACCCGCATCTCGGGGCGCGCGGCGTTCTCGATCACGGCGACGGGGACGTCGGGGGTCAGGCCATCGGACATGAGCTTGTCGGCGATCTGGGGGGCGGTGGAGACGCCCATGTAGATCACCAACGTGCGACCCTTGCCCGCAAGGCCCGACCAGTTCTGCTCGGCGAGGCCCTTGCACTGGCCCGCGACGAAAGAGACGATGCTCGAGGCGTCGCGGTGGGTGAGCGCGATTTGCGCCGCCGCCCCCGCGCCCTGCGCCGCGCTGATGCCGGGGACGACCTCGACGGGGACGCCGGCCGCGCTCGCGGCCTCGGCCTCCTCGCCGCCGCGCCCGAAGATGAAGGGATCGCCGCCCTTGAGGCGCACGACGTCGCGCCCCGCCAATGCCTCGCGGATGAGGAGTGCGTTGATCTCCTCCTGCGGCATGGTGTGGCGCGCGCGCTGTTTCGCCACGGAAATCAGCCGTGCGTCACGGCGGGCAAGGCTCAGGATGTCCGGCCCGATCAGCCCGTCATGGACGATCACCTGCGCGCCCTCGATCAAGCGCGCGGCGCGCAGCGTCAGGAGGTTCACCGGACCCGGCCCCGCGCCGACGAGATAAATGGTGCCAATCTGCATGAAGGGCAAATGGGCGAAGCGGCCCAGACGTTCCAGCGAGAATGGGTTGGCCTGTGCCAAGCGCAGCTATTGCGGGGGCGGGACGGCCCTCTCGCCCAGCGCCGCTATCACGCGGTCCAGCGCCTCGCTCTGCTTCAGATTGAGGTCGCGCTGGGGGAAGGGCAGCTCCACCTTGTGCTCCCTGAACAGCGCCCACAGGTGCTTCAATACGTCGCTCTTGACGTTGCCGACGCCGTCCTCGGGGTCGTTGATCCAGCAGTGGATGGTGAAGTTCACCGCATTGTCGCCGAAGCCGTTCCACCACACGCTGGGCGCAGGCGTGGCGAGCACCCGCCGCGCCTTGCCCGCTGCCTCGAGCATCAGCCTTTCGGCGAGCGCCATGTCGGCGTTGTAGCTCACCCCCACCGGCACCTGGACCCTCACGTTCTTCGAGGAATAGGACCAGTTCTCGACCTGATTGACCATCAGGTTCTCGTTCGGGATCAGATATTCGCGCTCGTCACGCGTCGTCACCGAGACCGCGCGGATACCGATGCGGCGGATCTGGCCGAAGGTCTGCTGCCCGCTCTGGTCGGCGACCGCGATGACGTCGCCGGGCTTGATCGACTTGTCGAGCAGCAGGATAATCCCGGCGATGAGGTTGCCGAAGGTCTTCTGGAGGCCGAACCCGATCGCAAGCCCGAAGGCGCCCGAGAACACGGTCAGCGCGGTAAGGTCGATGCCGATGAGGTCGACCCCGATCAGGAAGGTGACGACCCAGATGACGATGGTGGCGAGCTTCTCGGCGAGCACCGCCTGCGTACCGTCGAGTGCCTTGACGCGCCTGAGGCCGCTGCGGGTGAGTCGGGTGGCGATCATCGCGGCGGCCAGCACCAGCAGGATCGCGCTGACGGAAAACAGCACGTCGAAGGCCGACACCCGCCAGTCGCCGAGCTCGACCGCGAAGGTATCGAGCCGGTCGACGATCCCGCCGGCGGTCTGCGAGCGCTCGGCAATATCCTCGCGCAGGCCGTCGGCGCCGCTGACGGTTTCAGGGGGCGCGGCCATCAAACCAGCGCCAAGGCGGCGGCGAGGTCGGCGATCAGGTCGTCGGGGTCCTCGAGCCCGATAGAGAGCCGCAGCGCCGGCGCGCCGCCGGTGGGGCAAGGCATGACCGAGCGGTAGGAGCGCGGGGTGATCGGCAGGGCAAGGCTCTCGTAGCCACCCCAGGAATAGCCGATCCCGAACAATTGCAGCGCGTCCGCCACCCGCGCCGAGGCCGCCGGGTCGTCGCTCGCCAGCACGAAGGCGAAGAGCCCGCAGCCGCCGGTGAAGTCGCGGCTCCACAGGGCATGGCCGGGGTCGGAGGGGAGCAGCGGGCACAGCACGCGCGCGACCTGCGGCTGGGCCGCCAGCCATTCGGCCACCTTGAGCGCGGCGCGGGTCTGGGCTTCGAGCCTCACCCCCATCGTCCGCAGCCCCCGCGCCGCCAGCGCGGCATCGTCGGGGGAAACCACCTGCCCGAGTTCATGGCTGACCCGCCGCAGCGCCGCATACCAGCGCTTGCCCGCGCTCGCCGAGCCCATCATCAGGTCGGAATGGCCCCCGACATGCTTGGAAAGGCTCATCATCACGATGTCGCAGCCATGCTCCAGCGCCGCGAAGCCGAGCGGGCTCGCCCAGGTGTTGTCGATCATGGTGACAGCGCCAGCCTCGCGGGCAATGGCGGCGAGGGCGGGGACGTCGCACATCTCGAAGGTAAGGCTGCCGGGGGCCTCGAGCCACACGCCCTTCGCGCCTGCCACGGCTGCGCGGAACCCTTCGACATCGCGCGGGTCGAAAAAGGTCGTCTTTACCCCCAGCCGCGCGAGCAGCCCGGTCGCCATCGAGCGCGTCGGGTCATAGGCATTGTCGGTCATCAGCAGCCGGTCGCCGGGCTTGAGCACCGCCAGCATCACCCCGGCAATCGCCGCCACGCCGCTGGGGTAGAGCACCGTGCCATGCGCTTGCGGTTCGATCTGCGTCAGCGCCTCGGCCAGCGCCCACTGGGTCGGCGCGCCGCGCCTGCCGTAGAAGAACTGCCCGTCGGCATTGTTGCCGCCTGCCGCCTGCCGCTCGGCGTCGGTGGCGTAGAGATGGGTCGAGCCGCGCCAGACGGGCGGATTGACCACCGGCCCGGTCCACTCCTTGCGCCGCCCGCCGCGCACCAGCCGGGTCGCGGGCTTGCGATGGCTGTCGTCCCCGCCGCCGCTCATGCCACAGGCTCCCCGGTCTCCGGCCCCTGCGCTTTGGGGGTCTCGGGATCGGCGCTCCATTCGCTCCAGCTGCCGTCATAGAGCGCGGTGTCGTCCTTGCCGACGAGGTGCATGGCGAAGAGCAACACGCTCGCGGTGACGCCACTGCCGCAGGAGGTGGTGACGGGGGCGGCAAGGTCTATTCCGGCGCCGATCAGGGCCTCGCGCAGGGCCTTGGGCGATTTCCATGTGCCATCGGGGTTGAAGGCCTGGGTGAAGGGCAGGTTCAACGCGCCCGGAATGCGCCCATTGGGCCCGCCGTGGACGGGATCGATCCCAGAGCCATAGACCCGGTCGGCGCTGCGGGCGTCGAGCACCTGTTCGCCGCCGCTGCCGAGATTGGCGAGCATGTCGGCCTTGCTCCGCACGCGGGCGGGGGTCTTGAGGGTGCTGAAGGAGGCGCGCGCGCTGGTGACCGTTCCGGTCGCCAGCGCGCGCGCCTCCTCGCGCCATTTGCCGAGGCCCCCGTCGAGGATCGCGACATTGCCGCGTCCGCTCGCCGTGAGCACGAACCACGCCCGCGCCGCGGTGCGGATCGCGCTGTCGTCATAGATGACGATGGCGTCCTCCGGCCCGACGCCGAGGCTGGCGAGGCGTTCGGCGAGCTGTTCGGGGGTGGGGAAGGCATAGGGCACGCTTGAGGCCGCATCGAACAGGCTCGCCAGCCCGAGGAACCGCGCGCCCGGGATATGCGCGGCGGCAAACTCGGCGGCCGCATCGCGCGCGGCGGCGGGCAGGTGGTAGGAGGCGTCGAGCACGGCGAGGCCGGGAGCGGCGATGTTCTCGGCAAGCCATTGGGTGGAGACGAGCGAGGCGGGCAGCGTGGTCATGATCGCGACCCTAGCGCGCGGGGGGCGGCGGTGCAAAGGCCGCGCGGCCTGCGGGGCGAGCGGGGCGGTGTGCAGGACGGGACGAGCAAGTCCCTCCCCGTTCGCCCCGCGAATGGGGAGGTGGCACCGCGCAGCGGTGACGGAGGGGTAAGGCGGCACGCAAAAACCCCTCCGTCAGCCGCCTGCGGCGTCTGCCACCTCCCCATCCTTGAAAGGACGGGGAGGGACGGGAGGCGTCATTTCCGCGCCAGCTTGCATCCCGGGCGCGAAGCCGTCGCCCGGGGCCGTCTTGGCTCCGGGCCGTGCCTTCCGGCAGTCACCAATCCACCCCTGAGGGACGGGGAGGACTGTTGGATAATCAACGCTTTCCTACACGCGGGCGCGCTGACATCATCCCCGCCATGACCGCTCGCGCGCGCCTTTCCCGTCCTTGCGAAAGCGCTGCGATGGAGGCGGACTTTTCCGGCCCTGGACAGTGTCTCATGTGTCTCCAACAGCCGCGAGCTCGCGCTGCGCTGCGCCTCAGGCCGCAGCCGAGGCGGGCGGGATCGCGACCGCCTGCGCCACCAGCCCGGCGATGCCGCCCGGCGGCAAGTCGAGCGCGATCGGGTGGACGCGGCCGCTGGCGCTCGGGGTGCCGATGACGAAGCTGCGCACCTGCGCGGGCAGGCCCTCGCCTTCGAGCGTCACGTGGACCAGCGGCACGAAGAGCGGGGTCTGCCCCTGCCGCAGCGGCGCGATGGCCGAGAGCGGGAGCTGGAGCGTGCCGGTGAGGCTCCTCGCCTGATGCGGGCCGATGCGGTCGATGCTCGCAAGCCCCTGCGCCGCGCCGCTCGAGGGCGCCGCACCCGCCCGCGCGCAGGCGAGCTGCATGGCGGTGTTGAGATCGCCCACCGCCCGCGCCGAGCGGTTCGCGATGGTGAGGCGGTACTCGAGGGTGAACATCATGAGGCTGCGGGACGCCGCAGTGATCTCGAGCGCGAGGTCGAGCCGTGGCGGCTCCTGCACTGCCGGGGCTCCGGCTGCGGTCGCTCCGGCAGCGGGCGCGGCGAGCCGCAGCGGGCGTGCCTTGCGGCGGCGTACGACGAGGGCGATTCCGCCCAGCAGCACCAGCGCGCCGAGGCCACCAGCGGCGAAGGGCCACCATGCGGGGAGGGACCAGCCGGACAGCGATGCAGCCGCGCCCGTCTCGCCCGCCTCAGCGGGCGCGCTCGCCAGCGGCGGCGCTGCGCCCGAAGCCGTAGGCGAGGGCGCCTCTGCACTCTCGGCGCCTCCCGCCGGTGCGGGGGTGAGCGCCGGATCGGCAGAGGCGGTCGCGGTGGCTGAGGGGGCGCTCGCGCGCGCCGGGGGCGCGCCCTCGCGCGGAGCGGGGGTGCGTTGCGGGGTGGTGGTCGCGCTCGGGATCGCGAGCGGCTCGACCTGCGGGCTCGGTGCAGGCGTCGGGGTGCCCGTGGCAACAGGTCGCGGCGGGATGGCGACGCCGGCGCGCTCGTCGGCGGGGCCGGCCGGTGCTGGCGTCGGCGAGGGGCTTGCGGGCGGCAGGTTGAAGGTCTGCTGCGCGGCCACCGGCACGGCGGCAAGCACCAGCGCCAGTGCAAGCGCGCGCGTCACCGGAAAGCGGCGGGCAGGGAAGCGGACGGGTCGGCGGGCAGGCGGGCGGAGCATGGCGCGTGTGGCTTTGGCGGAGCGGTTGAACGGGTGGGGCGGGGCAGGCTGCGAGCCTTGCGCGAGGCTCTATGGCCCCGAGCGTGAACCCTCGCTGTCTCTCCTTAGGCAAGACGCCCCCCTCGCGTCCAGTTCCGGCCTTGCATGGCCGGACGGATCGGGGCAACAGCGCGGCATGGAAAGCACACCCCCCTCCGCTCCGAAGCCCCAGCCCCAGTTCCTCGGCCGCGACACCCCGCTGCCCGCCTCGCCCGAGGAAGCGGTGCTCGACTACGTGCCCAACCCGCGTGCCGGCCTTACCTATCTGGTGCGCTTCGTCTCGCCGGAGTTCACCTCGCTGTGCCCGGTGACCAACCAGCCCGACTTCGCGCATCTGGTGATCGACTACGTGCCGGGCGAGACCATCGTCGAGAGCAAGAGCCTCAAGCTGTTCCTCGGGTCCTTCCGCAACCACAACGGCTTCCACGAGGACGTGACCGTGGGGATCGGGGTGCGCCTGTTCGAGGAGATGCGCCCGCAATGGCTGCGCATCGGGGGCTACTGGTATCCGCGCGGGGGGATCCCGATCGACGTGTTCTGGCAGTCGGGCGCGCCGCCCGCAGACCTGTGGCTGCCCGACCAGGGCGTGCCCTCCTATCGCGGGCGGGGATAGGGCCTCAGCTGCCCGGCGCGCTCAGTTCGAGCTGGACGAACTTGGGCACCGACTTGTTGGCCTCGCGCCACTTGGCGAGCGGGAAGGCGCCCGGGCCCAGCGCCGCGAGCGGGATGCCCGCCTCGGCGAGCGAGTAGGGCGAGATGCGGTGACGGGTCATGAACCCGCCGCTGCCGTCGGCGATCAGCGGGGTCTCGAACTTGAGGCCCTGGCTGTTCTCGGTGGCGTTGGCGACCCTGCTCACGACCAGCTGGCCGTGGCCGAGATCGAGCACCACGTCGGTCCCCACCGGCACCCCGGCGAGGCCAGTGATGCGCGCCCCGGTCTTGGAGAGGTTCCTGAGGATCACATCGTAGTAGTGGTCCTCGTGGATCAGGCCGACCTTGCGGAAGATGGTGATGCGCTCGGCGCGGTGGCGCGGCGGGCCGCTCGGGCGGAACAGTCCCGCGCCCTCGGCGAACTGGGCGAGCACCTGCTCCTGGGTGATGGGCTTGGAGAAGATGTAGCCCTGCACGAGGTCGGCGCCGCGCTCCTTGACCAGCGCGAGCTCGTCCATCGCCTCGACGCCCTCGGCGACGGTCTCCATGCCGAGCGCCTTGGCGAGCGCGACGATGGCGGCGATGATCGCGGGGTTGATGTCGCCGTTCTCGGTGCAGCCGCGCACGAAGCTCTGGTCGATCTTGATCTTGTTGAAGTGGCCGTGCTTGAGATAGCCCAATGAGGAATAGCCGGTGCCGAAGTCGTCGAGCGCCAGGCGCACGCCCAGCTTCTTCAAGTCGCGGAAGATCGCGTCGACCGTTTCCAGATCGCCGACGAACACGCTCTCGGTGATCTCGAGCTCGAGCCGCTGCGGCGGCAGGCCCGAGGCCTGGAGCGCGGCCGCCACCGCCTTGCGGTAGCCCGGGCGGACGAACTGCTTGGCCGAAACATTGACCGCAACCCGGATCGTCTCGGGCCAGGCGAGCGCATCGATGCAGGCCTGCCGCAGGGCGGCCTCGCCGATGCGGATGATGAGGTCGTCGTTCTCGGCGACGGGAATGAACTGGGCCGGGCTGATGTCGCCCTCTTCCTCGTCGTGCCAGCGCAGCAGCGCCTCGAAGCACTTGACCTCGTTAGTGACCGGATCGACCAGCGGCTGGTAGGCGAGCTTCAGCTCTCCCTTGTCGACCGCATCGCGCAGCCGCTCGCCCAGCAGCGCCGTCTTGGAGGCCGCGTCGCGCAGCTCGCTGGTGAAGAAGCAGAAGGTGCCGCCGCGGGTCTCCTTGGCGGAATAGAGCGCCATGTCGGCCGCGCGGGTCAGCTCGTCGGCCTCGAGCCCGTCATAGGGGGCGATCGCGATGCCGACCGAGGTGCCGATGATCGCGCGCCGGCCGTTGATCTGGTAGGGCTGGGAGATCGACTGGACGATGCGGTTGGCAAGCTCGCCCAATGTGCCGCGGTCGTCCATGTCGGGCAGCAGCACCTGGAACTCGTCGCCGCCGAGCCGTCCGACCTCGCCCGCATCCTTGACGATCGATTGCAGGCGGGTGGCGACCTGCTTGAGCAGCTCGTCGCCCGCAGGGTGGCCCATGGTGTCGTTGACCTGCTTGAAGCGGTCGAGATCGAGCATCATCAGCGCGCAGGAGCGCTGGCTGACCCGGAACGCCGCCAGCATCGCCGATAGGCGCTCGTTGAGCTTGCGGCGGTTGGCGAGCCCGGTCAGCTCGTCGACCTGCGATTGCCGCGCGACCTGGGTCTCGTAGGCATATTGCGCCGAGATATCGACCGCGCTGCCGCGATAGCCGCGGAAATTGCCTTCCGCATCGAGCAGCGGGCGGCCGTTGAGGCGCCACCAGCGGGTGCTGCCGCGCGCGTCGGTCAGGGCGACGATCTGCTCGTCGAGCTTGGAGCGCGCCTTGAGCTTGAAGGCGAGGCTGCGCTGGGTCGGGCCGCCGGCCTCCGCATCGATGTCGTTGAACACGCGGATCAGCGGCTTGCCGATCAGGTCCTCGGCCCCGGCCCCGAGATCGGCGAGCGCGCGGCTCGATAGGAAGCTGAGATTGCCTTCCGCATCGGTCGCCCAGAACATGCCGATGCCGAGTTCCTCGACCTCGCCGAGCACCACCGACCGATCGGGCGCGCCGCCGGTCTCCGCAGCCCGGCGGTCGGACGCGGCGCTTCTGGAATCGCGCAGGTTCTTGCGAAAGCCTAGCGGCATACCTCGTCCTTGCTCAGTCACGCATGATGATATGGCGACCCTCATGCGGCTTACACCGAACGTGATTGATAAAGCGTTACCCGTGCCCTGCCGCCCCTCCGGCGAGGCAGGCGGAGGCTGATGCGCGGCGAAGGGCTCGGAACTCTTTGCGGGCAAGGCCGTTGTCGGCTTGTGGGGCCCGTGTGGCATATTCTTTCCCGCGCGCCCCGCGTCGTGTAATTTTGCTGCAACACCGCCAGCGTTCGGGATCACGCTCCAGCGAGTTTTGCATCTGACCCGGATGGACCGGGCTTTGCGAACGGGGGATGGCGTCATTTCTGTCGATACTTTGCTGGCGAGCCCGCCCGAGGCGCTGACCAACCCCGTGCGCACCCGCGCCGACTGGGAGGCGATGCGCGCCGCCGCGCTGGCCGATCCGGGTGCCTTTCATGGCGAGATAGCGGCTCGCAACATGCACTGGTTCGTGGCCGAGGCGGGCCCCTCGGGCGCGTGGCTCGCGCGCGGGAGCGATGGCGGCTGGCACGGCTGGGACGCCGCGACCGGCGCGCCGGTCAGCCCTGTGCTGCCCGCAGGCTTCACCCCGTGGCACACCGGTTTCGACGGCAGCAATCCGCCCCACTGGCGCTGGTTCGTGGGCGGGCGCACCAATGCCGCCTTCTCGGAACTCGATCGCCACGTCCTGGCCGGACACGGCGGCGAGGCCGCGCTGATCTTCGAGGGTGACCGCTGGGACATGAGCGCGAACGGCGGCAAGGGCGCGCCGATCGACTGCTTCACCGTCAGCCGCAAGCAGTTGCTGCTGGAGGTCGCCAAGTGCGCGGTGGCTTTGGAAACGCTGGGCCTGAAGCCCGGCGACCGCATGGCATTGAACATGCCGAGCATCGTGCCACAGATCTACTGGACCGAGGCCGCCAAGCGGATGGGCGTGGTCTATACGGCGGTGTTCGGCGGGTTCTCCGACAAGACCCTGTCCGACCGCATCGCCGATACCGGCGCGCGGGTGATCGTCACCTCGGACGGCTCCTATCGCAACGCGCAGGTCGCGGCTTTCAAGAACGCCTACACCGACCCGGCGCTCGACAATTTCGTGCCGGTGTCGACGGCGCTGTCGATCCTCGGCGGGCTCGATCTGGAACTGCCCGAGGGCGGGCATGAGACGATCCTCGACACCGTGCGCGAGGCGCTGGCAGGCGAGATCACGGTCGACCGTTCGGACGTGATGCGCGGCGTGGGCCGGGCGCTGATCAACCTCGGCAGCGAGGGTCGCATCACCAGCGCCGATGCCGCGCGGGTGCGGATCGCGATCGCCTCGAGCCTCGTCACCCTTCCCCCGCGGGTCGAGGCGGTGATCGTGTGCCGCCACACGCACCAGCCCGACATGATCTGGCGCGAGGAACGCGACCGCTGGAGCCACGAACTGACCGATGCCGCGCTGGTGCGCGTGCTCGAGGGGGCTCGCGGTGCCGGCTTCGCCGTCACCAGCGAGGCCGATCTGCTGGCGCTTTCCGACACGGATTTCGTCCGCGCGATCTGGGCATCCTCGAAGCCGCTGCCGGTCGATGCCGACTATCCGATGTTCTTCATCTACACCTCGGGTTCGACGGGCAAGCCCAAGGGGATCGTCCATTCGCACGGCTATGCGGCGGGCGTCGCCGAGACGATGGCGGCAAGCTTCGATGCGCGGCCCGGCGATACCTTGTTCGTGGTCGCCGATCCGGGCTGGATCACCGGGCAGAGCTACTTGATCTGCGCGCCGCTGATGACGCGGGTGACCTCGCTGGTCAGCGAAGGCTCGCCGGTCTTCCCCCACGCGGGCCGCTTCGCCTCGATGATCGAAAGGCACAAGGTTCGCATCTTCAAGGCGGGGGTGACGTTCCTCAAGTCGATCATGTCCGACCCTGCGAACCTCGCCGAGGTCGAACGCTACGACATGAGCGGCTTGCGGGTGGCGACCTTCTGTGCCGAGCCCGTTTCGCCGTCGGTGCAGGCCTTCGGGATGGAGCACGTCACGCCGCGCTACATCAATAGCTACTGGGCGACCGAGCACGGCGGGATCGCGTGGACGCACATGTTCGCGAACGACGATTTCCCGCTTCGGGCGGACGCCCACGCCTATCCGCTGCCGTGGATCGTGGGCGATGTGTGGGTCGAGGATGAAGCCGGTGCGGGCGCGCGCTCGGGGGCTGTCGCCCCCTTCGCGCGCGCTGACGATGGCGGCGTGCCCTGGCGCAAGGCTGATATCGGCGAGAAGGGCGAGATCGTCATCGCCGCGCCCTACCCCTACCTCGCCCGAACCATCTGGGGCGATATCGAAGGCTTCAAGGTCGCCGATGGCAGCGTTGCGCCGGAATGGCGCGGTGATGCCAAGCGCTGGGAAGAGGGCTACTGGCGGCGCTGGAAGGGCGCATGGGCCTATACCCAGGGCGATTTCGCGATCCAGCACGCCGACGGATCGTTCTCTCTGCATGGCCGGAGCGACGACGTCATCAACGTCTCGGGCCACCGCATGGGCACGGAGGAGATCGAGGGCGCGGTGCTGCGCGACAAGGCGCTCGCGCCGGACTCGCCGGTCGGCAATGTGCTGGTCGTCGGCGCGCCGCACCGCGAGAAGGGGCTGACCCCGCTCGCCTTCGTGGTGCCCGTCGCCGGGCGCAAGCTGACCCATGAGGACAAGCGCCGCCTGTTCGATCTGGTGCGCACCGAGAAGGGCGCGGTCGCGGTGCCGGCGGACTTTATCGAGGTCTCGCAGTTCCCCGAGACCCGCTCGGGCAAATACATGCGCCGCATGGTCCGCGCGCTGGTGGTGGGCGAGGATGTCGGCGACGTCACGACGCTGCGCAACCCCGAGGCATTGGACGAGCTCCAGCGCGTCATCGCCGACTGGCAGCGCAAGCAGCGCATGAGCGACGAACAGGCGCTGTTCGACCGGCACCGCTACTTCCTGGTGCAATACAACACCGTCGCGCCGGGCAAGCAGGTCGCGACCGTCACGGTCACCAACCCGCCGGTCAACGCGCTCAACGAACGCGCGATCGACGAGCTGGTGCTGGTGACCTCCACCCTCGCGCGCGATGACTCTGTGGTCGCTGTTGTGTTCACCGGCGAGGGCACCAGCTCATTCGTCGCCGGAGCGGACATCCGGCAGATGCTCGAGGAGATTCACACGGTCGACGAGGCCATGGTGCTCCCCAACAACGCCCACCTCGCTTTCCGCACCATCGAGAGCATGAACAAGCCCTGCGTCGCGGCGGTGCAGGGCGTGGCGCTCGGCGGGGGCATGGAGTTCGCGCTCGCGTGCCATTACCGCATTGCCGAGCCGGTGGCGCGTTTCGGCCAGCCCGAGATCCGGCTGCGGTTGCTCCCCGGCTATGGCGGCACCCAGCGCCTGCCGCGCCTGCTCGCCGACCGGCGCGGGGCGGAGGGGGTGCGCGATGCGCTCGATCTGATCCTTGGCGGGCGGAGCATTACGGCGGAACAAGCGCACGCGATCGGCGTGGTCGACAGCCTCGTCGAAGGCGCAGAGGATGCGCTCTCCGCCGCCCATGCCGCGGTGCGCGATTTCGTGAAGCACGGGCCGGGCAGCGCGCTCGGCTGCGCCTTCGCGGAGCGGCAGGCGGCCACCGTGCGCTGGGAAACGGCATCCGATGTCAGCCTCGACGCGGTTCTGGAAGACGACTTCCTCCAGCGCATCCTCAGGCAGCTCGAGTGGGCGGGCCGCGATGTCGCGGGGGCACGGGCATTGGACGCCGTGCGCACCGGGCTCGAGCATGGCATAACGCAAGGCACGGCGCGCGAGGCGCGGCTGTTCTCGGAAGCCATCGTCGATCCCGAGGGCGGCAAGACCGGCATCAGGCAGTTCATGGACAAGGTTGCGCCCCCGCTCCCGGTGCGGCGCGATGGCGTGTGGATCGACGCCGAGCACGAGATGCGTGCGCAGGCGTTGGAAGCGGCAGGCGAGCTGCTTCCCGTAGGAGCGCCGTTCTATCCCGGCGTGACCCCGATCCCGCGTCACCAATACGCCTTCGGCATCGCCCGCGATCCCGACACCGGCCAGCCCCGCTTCGGCCCGCCCGCGAGCCACGAGAAGGAGCTGATCGTCACCGTGCCCGAGCCCGCGCCCAACGAGGCGCTGCTCTACATGCTGACGAGCGAGGTCAACTTCAACGACATCTGGGCGCTGACCGGCATACCGGTCTCCCCCTTCGACAGCCACGAAGAAGACGTCCAGATCACCGGATCGGGGGGGATCGCGCTGGTCGCGGCGCTTGGCTCCGAAACGCGCGCGCAGGGGCGGATCAAGGTCGGCGATCTTGTCACCGTGTATTCCGGCACCAATGACCTGCTCTCGCCGCTGGTCGGCAATGACCCGATGTATGCGGACTTCTCGATCCAGGGCTACGAGACCGAGACCGGCAGCCATGCGCAGTTCCTGACAGTCCAAGCGCCCCAGATGCACAAGGTGCCGCCCGACCTCACGCTGGAGCAGGCGGGAAGCTATGTGCTGAACCTCGGCACCATCGCGCGCTGCCTGTTCACGACCTTGCAGATCGCGCCGGGGCGGACGCTGTTCATCGAGGGCGCGGCGACGGGGACTGGGCTCGATGCCCTGCGCTCGTCGGTGCGCACCGGCTTGCAGGTGACGGGGCTGGTGTCCTCCGAGGAACGCGCCGCCTTCATCACGCAGGTGCAGGGCGCGGTCGGGGCGATCAACCGCAAGGATGCGGCGCTCGCCGACCTCTACACCGTGGTGCCCGAGGACAAGGCCGAAGCTCAGAAGTGGGAGGCTGCCGGCGCGCCGCTGGTCGAGGAATACAAGGCGCTGAACGGCGGCAAGCTCGCCGATTATGTGGTGAGCCATGCGGGCGAGACGGCCTTCCCGCGCTCGTTCCAGTTGCTGGCTGAGGGCGGCACGCTCGCCTTCTACGGCGCCTCGTCAGGTTACCACTTCAGCTTCATGGGCAAGCCGGGGACGGCCAGCCCCGAAGAAATGCTCCGCCGCGCGGCCCTGCGTGGGGGCGAGGCGGTGCTGATCTTCTACGGGCCGGGATCGAGCGAATTGCTCGACGAGACCGGCCTCGAAATGATCGAAGCCGCTCGCCGCTTCAACGCGAAGAGCGTGATCGCCACCACCACCGACGGCCAGCGCGAATTCCTGCAATCGCTGGGGCTCGAGGACGCGATCGAGGGGATCGTCTCGCTCGAGAGCATCCGCCGCCGCGAGGGCGCGAACTTCCACTGGCCCGACACCATGCCGCGCCTGCCCGACGCCAAGGCCGATATCGAGGTCTTCAAGGCGGCGGTGCGCGACTATCAGGACCGGGTGATGAAGCCCTTCGGCTCGGCGGTCGGCAAGATCCTGCGCTCGCCCGACAACCCGCGCGGCAGCCCCGATCTGGTGTTCGAGCGGGCCGGGCAGGACACGCTCGGCATCTCGACCTCGCTGGTGAAGCCCTTCACAGGCCGCGTCATCTTCGCCGAGGATCTGACCGGGTGCCGCTTCACCTTCTACGCGCCGCAGGTCTGGACCCGCCAGCGCCGCATCTACATGCCGACCGCGCAGATCTTCGGCACGCACCTGTGCAACGCCTACGAGGTCGCGCGGATGAACGACATGATCGCGGCAGGGCTGCTCGAAGTGACCGAGCCCGAGGTGGTGCCGTGGGAGGGCCTTCCGGAAGCGCACCAGGCGATGTGGGACAACCGGCACACGGGATCGACCTATGTGGTCAACCACGCGCTGCCTGAACTCGGCCTCAGAAGCCGCGACGCGCTGCTCGAAGCATGGGCTGCCGCGCAATCGGCCGGGGAACCGGACGGCTAGCTCATGCATTGCACTTTTTGAAACGTTCTTCCCTCTCCTCCCCAGAGAATGAACGAAACGCAAAGCGAAGCCCGCCTTCGCGGTAATTCTGTGAGGAGAGAGTCATGGCCAAACCGAAAGCCGTTGCCGCTGCGCCTGCTCTGCAAGGCGATATTCCGGGCCGCCTCGCCGGCAAGATCGCCGTCGTCACGGGGGCCGCGGGCAATCTCGGCGGGCATATCGTCACGCATTACCTTGCAGAAGGCGCAACCGTGGTGATGACGGGCCGCACGCCCGATCGCACCAAGGCGGCGGCCGAGGCTCTGCTGAAGGCCACGGGCGCGGATCCCGCGCGGCTCGCCACCGTGGCGCTCGACGGGGGCGACATCGCCTCGGTGCGCGCGGCGATTGCCGAGGTGGTGAAGCAGTTCGGGCGGATCGACATTCTGGTGAACAACGCCGGAAGCGCGGGGCCCAAGCAGCCGATCGAGAACCTGCCGCTCTCGGCAGAAGAGCTCGCCGCGCTCCAGAAGACCGGCTCGACCGACAGCGAGACCGTCGGCCAGGCGCTGCGCAACATCTTCGGCGTCGCGTGGAACGTCGCGCGGGTCGCGGCCGAGCACATCCCCGAGGGCGGGTCGATCATCAACGTCTCGACCATCTTCAGCCGCACGCCCTATTACGCGCGCGCGGCCTATGTCGTCCCCAAGGCGGCGATGAACGCGTGGAGCCGCGAATTGAGCCTCGAGCTCGGGCCCAAGGGCATCCGCGTCAACCTCGTCTACCCCGGCCCGATCGAGAGCGAGCGCATCCGCAACGTCTTCGCCGCGATGGACGCCGCGCGCGGGGACGCGGCGGGGACCACCGCGACGCAGTTCTTCGACATGATGAGCCTCGAGCGCGCGACCGGCGGCAACGAGAAGGCCAAGACCTTCCCGACGCCGACCGACATCGCGACGACCTGCGTCTTCCTCGGCTCGGACGAGAGCGCGGCTTATAATGGCCACGATTTCGAAGTCACCCACGGGATGAGCGTGCGCAAGGAGCAGCGCTCGACCTATCTCGCGCGGCCCACGATGCGCTCGATGGACGGCACGGGTCTGGCGGTGCTGATCGCGGCGGGGGACGACTGGGAGGAGGCGCTCGAAATCGCGCAGGTGCAGCTCGCCTGCGGGGCCGAGGTCGTGCTCGGCCTGCCGCGCGCTGCCGACGTCGCGATTGCCGAGAAGCGTTGCGCGGCGCTCGGGCTGGGGGACAAGCTCAGCATCATCCGCTTCAGCCGCAAGGACCCGGCGGCGATGGAAGCCGCGCTCGAGGATTATACCAAGGGCGGCACCCCGGTCAGCGGTGCGCTGTTCCTTCCGGCGCTCGGCGCGGGCGAACTCAGCGGCGCGATCACGGCGGCGGATGACGGCGTGGTCGAAGCGCTGATGGACGCCGAACTCGCGGGCAACATGGCGCTCGCGCGGACCATGAGCCGCTACTGGAAGCGGCACGACAACCTGCTCCAGCCGCCCCGCTTCGTCTTCGTCAGCCATGCGAGCGACGGGAAGGGCGACATCTACGGCCACATCCTGCGCGCCGCCACGGAACAGCTGATCCGCATCTGGCGCGACGAGAGCGAGATCGACACCGCCCATGGCCGCCGCCGTCAGGCGGAGTGGGGCAACCAGATCGTGCGCTTCACCAACACCGAGGCCGAGAACATCCGCTTCACCGCGGGCCACGCCGCGCGCATCCTCTTGAAGGAGAGCAAGCTCGGCGAGATCACGCTCTATGTCCCCGCCAATATCGGCGAGGCGACGGGCGCTCGGAAGGCCATGCCGGGCTTCAGCGAGAACATCACCGGGCTGCATCTGGGCAAGGTGGCGCTGATCACGGGCGGTTCGGCCGGGATCGGCGGACAGGTCGCGCGCCTGCTCGCGCTGGCAGGCGGCAAGGTGATGATGGTCGCGCGGCGCGAGAGCGAGCTGGCGGTGGCGCGGGCGAAGATCGTCTCCGAGCTGGAAGACATCGGCTTCGCGGGCGTCGAGCGGCGGGTGCAGACCCTCGCCAATGTCGATGTCAGCAACTTTGAAAGCCTCAAGGGCGCAGTTGACGCGACCCTGAAAGCCTTCGGGCGGATCGACTACCTGATCAACAACGCAGGCGTCGCGGGCGCTGAGGACATGGTCGTCGACATGACGGTCGATGCCTGGAACTACACGCTCGATGCGAACCTCGTGTCGAACTATTTCCTGATGCACCACGTCGCGCCGCTGATGAAGGCGCAAGGCTCGGGCTATATCCTCAATGTTTCGAGCTACTTCGGGGGCGAAAAATATCTTGCGGTCGCCTACCCTAACCGCGCCGACTACGCCGTGTCCAAGGCGGGTCAGCGCGCGATGGTCGAGAGCATGGCGCGCTATCTCGGCCCCGAGGTGCAGTTCAACGCGATCGCGCCGGGCCCCGTGGATGGTGACCGCCTGTCGGGCACCGGCGGCAAGCCCGGCCTGTTCGAGCGGCGCGGCAAGCTGATCCTCGAGAACAAGCGACTGAACGCCGTCCACGCCGCCGCGATCAAGGCGATCCGGCGCGGGGTGCGAGTCGAGGCGGTGCTGGCGCGGCTCGCGCGCAACGACACCACCAAGATGAGCCACGACACCAACAACCCGCGCGAACTGCGCGAGCTGGCGCTAGCCTGCGCGCGCGAGGGGGATGGCACCTGCACCTGGGACCAGTATCTCCTCACCCCGCAAATCGCCGCCGCGCTGATCGGGCGCCTCAGGCAGGCGGGTCTGTTCCTCGACGCGCCCGAGTGGAACGACCGCCCGGCGTCGGAAGACGGCGACTGGCTGATGCGCGTGCCGCCAGAGGATGCGCCCTACCTCCCCGCCGACAAGATCGCGGTCGAGGCCAAGAAGGTCGGCAGCGGAGTCCTGTCAAAGCTCTACCTCGGCAAGATGCCGACCGAGCATGACGTGGCCCAGGCGACGGTGTTCTTCCTCGCCGACCGCGCGGTCTCGGGCGAGACATTCATGCCCTCGGGCGGCCTCTCGGTGGAACGCTCCACCACCGAGCGCGAACTGTTCGGCTCGCCCAAGCAGGAGCGCCTCGACCAGATGCGCGGCAAGACCGTGTGGATCATCGGCGAACACCTCGCCGATTACCTCGCCGAGACCGCGCGCGCCTTCATCGAGGATTGCCATGCGGCCAACGTGGTCGTCATCACCCGCACCGCCGAAGCCTTCGAGGCGATCAAGGCGCAGCTCGAGCCCGAGACTGCCGAGGCGCTGACCTCGCTGGTCAAGACCACCGACATCGAAGCCGCGATGGACGAGGCGCTGCTCGCCTGGGGCAAGCCGACCACCATCCTCTCGACGCCGATGTCGGCGCTGCCCGGCAAGCTGTTCGCGACCGACGATCCGCTCACGCCGGAGGAGTTCCGCGCCGTGGTGGCCGACAACCTCACCCACCACTTCCGCGTCTCGCGCCGCGCCTCGCTCTACGACGATTGCCAGCTGGTGCTGACCAGCCCCGACGTGCCGATGGGCGACAAGTCCCCGGCCTTTGCGCTGGCGAACTTCATCAAGACCACGCTCCATGCCTTTACGGCCACCCTTGCAGTCGAGAACGAGCGGCTGGTCCACGATGTGCCCGTCAACCAGATCAACCTCACCCGCCGCGTGCAGTCGGAGGAACCGCGTGATCTCGACGAGCATCTCGAAGAGGTGCGGCGTTTCGCCCGCGCGGTGCTGCTGGTCGGCGCGCCGCTGCCCGATGCCGAGGATTCGCGGTATCGTGCGCGGATTTATCGCGGCATGTCGATGACCGTCTGAGGCCGGGGGAGGGGGCCTCGTGATCCAGTACCTGCCCTTCGAAAAGCCGATCGAGGCGCTCGACAGGCATGTGGCGGAGCTCTCCGCCCATGCCGAGGGCACCGAGGAGGCGCGGATGCTGCGCGAGCGGGCGGACAAGCTGCTCGCCGACACCTATGCGCGCCTCTCCCCGTGGGAGCGCACGCTGGTCGCGCGGCACCCGCAGCGCCCCCGCTTCGAGAAGCTGGTCGCGGGGCTGTTCAGCGAATTCTTCCCCATCGCGGGCGACCGCACCTTCGGCGACGATCAGGCGATCATCGGCGGCTTTGCGCGCTTCGAGGGGCGCAAGGTGGTGGTGATCGGCCATGTGAAGGGCGAGGACACGCCGGGGCGCCTCCGCCACAATTTCGGCATGGCGCGGCCCGAGGGCTATCGCAAGGCGATCCGCCTGATGGAGCTCGCCGACCGTTTCGGCCTCCCCGTGGTGACGCTCGTCGACACCCCCGGCGCCTTCCCCGGCGTCGATGCCGAGGCGCGCGGGCAGGCCGAGGCCATCGCCCGCTCGACCGAGGCCTGCCTCGCGCTCGGGGTGCCGCTTGTGGCGGTGATCATCGGTGAGGGCGGATCGGGCGGGGCGGTGGCGCTGGCGGCGGCGAACCGGGTCCTGATGATGGAGCACGCGGTCTATTCGGTGATCTCGCCCGAAGGTTGCGCGTCGATCCTGTGGCGCAGCGCCGCGCAGGCGGCGACCGCGGCCGAGGCAATGCGGGTGACGGCGGGCGACCTGCTCAAACTGGGCGTGATCCACCGCATCGTCTACGAACCGCGCGGCGGCGCGCACCGCGACCATGGCGAGACAGTGAAGCGTCTGGCGCTGGCCCTGCGTGCGGAACTCGATGTGCTTGCCGCGCTGACACCTGCCGAACTGTGCCGCGAGCGCGAGGAGTTCTTCCTCAGGCTGGGCTAGAAGAGGACGTTCTCGTATTCGGTCGCGGTCCCGCCCGCGGGCAGGCTGATCCGGTCGCCATCGCGGCTGATGCGGATCGGGCCGTCGTAGGCCGCGTCGGTGCCATCGAGGAACAGCCGCTCGACCATCGCGAAGGGCATCGGCGGGATAGTGTGGTAGAACACCAGCATCCGCGCGCCCGCCATCTGCGCGACCTTCGCCGCCTCGATCGGGGAGGCGTGATAGCCCGGAATATCGGCCATCACCTTGGCGATCGCGGCCGAGCCGTTGCGCTGCGCCGCCGCGCGCATCTTGCCGACTAGTTCGCGGTCGAGCGCCTCGTGGAACAGCACGTCCACGCCCTTGGCCGCGCGGGCGAAACGCGGGTCATAGGCGGTGTCGCCGCTGATCGCGATCGAGCGGCCCTTGTAGTCCACCCGGTAGCCATAGGCGTCCTTGACCGGCTCGTGGCTGACGCGGATCGCGGTGACGGTGAGATCGCCCTGCTTCAGCACCACCACGCTCTCGGCGCCGGGAGGGATGACGATCTCTTCAGGCGCCAGCCCCGCGCCCGCCGGATTGGCGATGGCCGCGCCGTGATGCGCGGTGCGATAGGTCGCGTCGAGCGCGTAGGCGGCGTTGAAGCCCTCCGCGACCGCGATCGTGCCCGGCGGGCCCGAGACAGGGAGGGGCGTCGCCCGCGCTCCCTGCACCCAGCTCTGCACCATAAGCTCGCCGAGGCCGTCGAAGTGGTCGGAGTGGAGGTGGGTGAGGAACAGCCGCTCGGTCTTGCCCACCGGAAAGCCCATCCGCCCCAGCACCCGCATGCTGCCCGAACCGACATCGAAGATCATCCGCGTGTCGCCCGCGATCACCGCGATGCAGGCGCCTGCCCGCTCGGTGTCGGCCATCGGCGAGCCTGTGCCGCAGACATAGGCGTGGAGGCCATCGGGCAGCGCGGCGCTGGGATCGGTGCCGACATTGGCGTCGATCACCCGCCCGACGAGATACTCCGCCAGCGGCCGCTCGAAGAGTTTGAACGCGCCTGCGCCGATCACGGCAAGGCCGAGAATGGCGAGCACGATGCGGCCTTTGCGGCTCATGACGGCATTTCCCCCCGGTTGCCCTGCCGCGGCGGCGCGGGCGATCCCATGCTCCGGGGTTAGATCAGCGCGGCCCTTCCATCAAGGCAATGGCGCGCCGCACCAGCGGGCGCCCCGCCAGCAAGGCGATGACCGCGAGCGCGTAGAGTCCCGCCATCATGGCAAAGCCCGCCGCCAGCCCGGTGTGGACCGCGATGGCCGGCAACGCGACGGTCGAGATCCCTGCGCCGAGGAACCCCATCATCGTCATCAGCCCTGCTGCGGTGGCGCGGGCGGAATCTGGCATGACATCGTGCATGGCGGCATAGATGCAGCCGTCGAACAGCCCCTTACCGAAGCTGGTCGCGAACAGCAGCGCGCCGACCGTGAGCACCGACCGCGCCCAGGGAAAGGGCAGCAGGGACAGTCCGGCGATCCCGAGCCCCAGCGCGAGCACGGTCATCCGGCCCGTCACGCTCTTGGCGGCGAGCTTGTCGGACAGCCATCCCCCCACCAGCACCGAGACGAACCCGGCGCTGGTGATCATCACCGGGCCGACCAGCGCGCTGTCGGCAAGGTTGAGGCCGAGGACGTCATGGGCATAGGTGTTGCACCAGTTGAGCACCGCCGAGGACGCCGCCGTGGCAAGGCAGAAGGCCGCGCACAGCGTCAGGGCGGCGGGATTGGCGAGGATGATCCTGAGCGGTTCCTCCTTCGGAGCGTCGCTCGCCTGCGCCGCCGCAGCCGCAGGGGCATCGTCGCGCAAGGTGAATATCAGCAGGCCGAACACCACGCCCCCGAGCAGGGCAAAGACGATGAAGGGCATCGACCAGCCATAGGCATCGGCGAGGCCGCCCGCCGCCCAGGCGCCGATCCCGCCGCCTGCGAAGACCGCCGTCTGGTGGATCGCCAGCGCGCGGCTGCGCATCGCGGGGCGGTGCCAGGACGAGATCAGCGCGGTCGCGGTGGGGTAGTAGGTGCTCTCTCCGATGGCCACCAGCGTGCGCATCCCGAGCAGCATCGCAAAGCCCGTCGCCACCGGCATGAAGCCCGTCGCCATGCTCCAGAACAGCAGGCCGAACAGCACCATGTTGCGGCGGCGCACCGAATCCCCGATCCGCCCGAACAGGAAGGCGCACACGGCATAGGTCCAGAAGAACACCGTATCGACGACGCCGAGCTGGATGTCGGTAATCGCGAAGGCATCGCGCAGCAGCGGCTTGACCGCATTGAGGATCGCGCGGTCGGCCGAGTTGAGGAAGGAGACCATCCACAAGAGGCCGATCAGGATCCACGGATAGTGGGCCGGAGCGGGCTTGCGCAGCCAGCGGGTCATCGCCCGCACCACGCCAGCCACATCGCCGCGGTCCACGAGAAGTCAGGCCCGCCCGATCCCTCGCCGGTTTCGGGGCTGAAGCTCTCGTAGAAACCCGCGGTCTCGATCAGCCGGGCGGAGTCTTCGCGGATGCGCTCGGCCCAGTCGGCGTGGCCCTGCTGCGCGAGGCCCTCGGCGACCATGTAGCTCACCACCAGCCACACCGGCCCGCGCCAGTAGCGGCGGTGGTCATAGGCGCGGCTGCCGGCTTCGAGGCTGGGGAGGAGATAGCGCGCGCTGCCCGCGATGCGCTCCAGCGCCGCGATCAGCCGCGCGCGCTGCGCCTCGCTGCCGACCCCGGCGTAGAAGGCAAGGAAGCTCGCATTGGTGACCAAGCCCGAGCTTTCCCCTGTGATCACGTCGCGCGAGCAATAGGCCCCCGCCTCCTCGTTCCACAGCCAGTCCATGCCGCGTTCCGACAGGGCTATGCGGGCGCGCAGCTCGCCGGCCGCTTCGTAGTCCCCCTGCGCCTCGGCCAGCGCGAGCAGATCGCGGTTGGCGCGCAGCAGCATCATCGACATGCCGACGTCGATCATCCGGAACGGGCCGCGATCGGCGATGGCGGCGTGGTCCCAGCCGCACTCGCGCCCGAACTGGAGGATCGCGACATAGCGGTCATATTCCTCCTGCCTCGGGCGCATCGCGGCATCGACATGGCCGGTGTCGCGCCGCTGGTAGGGGCCGACGGCGGCGGTATCGACGCGGGCGAGGGCATCGTCCCACTCGGAGGAATTGTCGCGCCCCGTCTCCCAGTTGTGGGTGACCATGACGAGGCCGTTGCCGAGCGGATCGCGGAAGGTGTGGAACCAGCGGTGGCTGGCAAGGCAGGCGCGGTAGAGCGCGCGCATCCGCGGGCAGGCGGGATCGGCGCCCTCGGCCTCCCACAGCTGGCGCAGGATCGTCGCCAGCACCGGCGGCTGGGTGATGCCCGAGGTCGGCGGGGTGCGGCCCGTGGCCCATACCTCGGGGCCGGGGAAATAGCCCTCGTCCTGTTGGTGGAAGATGATGTGGGGGATCATGCCGTCTGCCCACTGGGCGCTGACGAGGGTCTCGATCTCGCGCCACGCGCGGTCGCGGTCGAAGGTGGCAAAGCCCAAGGCGACGAAGGCCGAATCCCAGTTCCACTGGAAGGGGTAGAGCCCGTGGGTGGGCACGGTGTAGCCGCCGCGGTCGTTGCGGATCAGGATCTCGCGCGCTTGGCGCTCGAGGTCGGGATTGCGGCTCATCAAGGGGCTCCTGCGGCAATCAGCCGGATATCGTTGACATTGGTGCGGGTCGGGCCGGTCTTCACGAGGCCCCCGATCCGCTCGAACAGGTCGTAGGTGCAATTGGCCGCGAGCGCGGCGTTGCAGTCGAGCGCGGGCGCGCGGGTGGCGGCGTCGAACCAGCCGCCGGCATTGTCCTCGCTGCCGTCGATCCCGTCGCTGTCGCAGGCGAGCGCGGCGACGGGGGCGCGTTCGGGGAGCGCAGCCATCAGGGCGGCGAGATATTCGAGGTTGGGCCCGCCCCGCCCGCCGGGGGTGCGGACCTCGACCGTCAGCTCCCCGCCCGAAACCAGCAGGCAGCGCGCGCCCGCCGCGGCATGGTGCAGCGCGAGCGCGGCGTGGGCGCGGCCGGTGGCGGAAGCATCGCCCTCGAGATCATCGCCGATGCGGATGACGGTCCACCCCCGCGCGACGGCCTCTGCGCTCGCGGCGTCCAGTGCGGTGCGCGCGTCGGCGATCACGTGGACGGGATGCGGTGGCACCGGGGGCGGTGCGGCGGCGCGGATCATCGCGGCGAGGCCTGCCTCGACCTTCCAGCCGCTCGCGGCAAGGATGGCGATGGCGCGTTCGGGCTCGAAGGGGCTGGCGATGGTGGGGCCCGAGGCGACCACCGCCGGATCATCGCCCACCACGTCAGAGATGATGAAGCTGTGCATGTCCCCCGCCGCCGAAGCCGCGGCAGCGGCGAGGCGCCCGCCCTTCACCCGGCTGAGGTGACGGCGCACGCAGTTGATGTCGGCAATGGCCACGCCCGACCTGACCAGATGGCGGTTGATCGCGGCCTTCTGATCCAGCGACAGGCCCGGAATCGGGTCGACCAGCAGCGCCGAGCCTCCGCCCGAGATCAGGAACACCACCCGGTCGCCCTTGCGCGCGGTGGCGGCGAGGTCGCGGATGCGGCGGCCTGCGGCAAGGCTCGCCGCGTCGGGAACGGGGTGGCTCGCCTCGATCACCTCGATCCCGCCTGTGGGCAGCCGCGCCCCGTGGCCGTGGCGGGTGACGAGGCACCCTGTCACCTCGCCCTTGAGGTGCGCCGCGGCCACCTCGGCCATCGCGCCCGCCGCCTTGCCGCAGCCGAGCACCAGCGTGCGCCCCTGCGGCTCCCCGTCCGGCAAGAGCTGCGGGAGCCTCGCATGGGCGCTCGCGGCACCGACCCCGGCGCGGAAGATCGCAATCAGTTCGTCGCGCAGCATCCCGTCCTCTTGCCCCACTTGCGCCCGCAAGTCGCGCGCTTGCGCCGGGGCTGCGGCCTTATGCCACAGCCCCGGCGCTCACGTCAGAAGGTGAAGGTCGCGCGCGCGGTGAGGCGGCGCGGCAGCACCGGGCGGCCGACGAAGAACGCCCCGTTCGCCACCTGGTTCGCGTCCTGCCGCGGCGAGCCCTCGGTCACCGCATCGGTATCGAACAGGTTGAACACATTGAGGCTCAACCGCAGCGAATTGCTGCCGATATCCATCGTGTAACCGGCATCGAGGTTGGCGATGTTCCAGCCTTCGAGCTCGATCGCGTTGGTGGCGGCGGTGAAGTTCGGGCCGGTGTAGTTGGTGAACACCGACAGGTCGAACATCCCGTCATCGTAGTAGAGCCCGGCGTTGTAGAGCCACTCCGGCTGGCGCTCGACCGCATTGCCGATGTTGAGCACGCGGGTGTCGAACGCGGTGTATTCGGCCTTCTGCCAGGTCACGTTGCCGGCAAAGCTGAGGTCGCCGATGATGCGCACGTCGACCGTCGCCTCCGCGCCGTAGCTTTCGGTGCCGACGAGGTTGACCTGTTCGGTGAGGCCGCCCTGGCCGTCGTTGACGAACAGCACCTGGCGGCGGTTGTCGAGGCTGGTGTAGAAGCCCGAGAGCGTCAGCGACAGGCCCGGCTGGCTGATCTTGATGCCGGCCTCGGCCTGCTTGATGATCTCGGCGGTGAAGCTCTGCATTCCCGGCGAGGCGCTGGCATTGGCGGCGGTGCCCGCAGGCAGCGGGCGGAACGCGGCCGAGCGCAGTTCGGGGAAGAAGAACCCGCGCGAGGCGTTGGCGTAGAGGCTGATATTGTCCGACACCTTGTAGAGCGCGCCTGCCGCCAGCGCCCATTCGGTGGTCGACACCTCGCCCGTCAGGAAGCCGCCATTGCCCCAGACCACGTCGCGCAGTGCGGTGGAGAGGTTTGCCGTGGTGGCATCGGTGACGGTGGTCGAGGTGCGCTCGCGGCGGATGTCGCCGTTCAGTTTCTCGATGCGGAAGCCGATGTCGAGGTTGAAGCGGTCGCCGATCTTCATCTGGTCGGCGATGTAGCCCGCGAAACGCTCGGCCGAATGCTCGTTGTTGACGTAGCCGGCACCGGCATTGAGCAGGCCCCCGCGCGAGATCACGGTTTGCGCCCCGCCGACCGGGTTGGTGATGGTCAGGCTCACCAGACGCGGGCGGTTGTTGAGTTCGGCGAGATAGGTGGTGGTGACGTTGAAGTCGCCCGCAGTCGCATTGCCGTAGAAGCCGCCGAGGGTGAAGGCATGGTCGATGCTGCCGGTCTGGAGCGTCTTGGTGATGTTCAGCTCGGCGGTGAAGTCGTCGACCGGGCGGTCGCGGTCGGTGAAGCGGTTGGCGAACAGCAGCGCATTGGCCGGAACCGCGCCGCCACCTGCGAAGGTGAACTGGGCGTTGGCGGGAAGGCCAAGATTGCGGTTGGCGAGGAAGCTGGTGAGCGTCTCGGGCACGTTGATCACGCCGTCCCCGTCCGACCACAGGCCGAACTTGTGGCTGTAGTCGGAGTACTTGAAGCGCCCGTTGATCCCCCAGCCGCTGTCGCCGAAGTCTTTCTCGAAGCTGAGGCCGATCATCCCGCCGCGGGTGGCGACGCCGTCGGCGATCTCGGAGGTGAATCGCCCGCCGCCCGGGATATTGAAGCCGAGGCTGGCGAAATCGAACTGGTTCTGGACCGAATTGACCAGCTCCCCGTCATTGCCGCGCAGGCGGTTGCGGCTCGGCCCGTCGAGCGGGATCGGCAGGTAGAAGGTGGTCTGGTCGTCGATATACTGGCCGATCAGCTTGATATTGCCGCTGCCGTCGTCGAAGCGATACTCGATATTGCCGCGGATCTGGCCGCCTTCGGTGTCGAGCCCGGTGCGGATCGGGCCGTCATCGATGCGGTAGAAGCCCGAAAGCGCGAAGTAGAAATTGCCGCCCAGGGGGCCGTTCAGCGCCAGATCGCCGCGATAGCGCCCGCGCTCGGCCACTTCGAGCTGGGCCGTGCCGGACAGCTCGTCGCCGCCGTCCTTGCTGATGTAGTTGATGAGGCCCGCCACCGAGCCCGGGCCGAACAGGTTCGACACCCCGCCGCGCACGAATTCCAGCCGGTCGATGCCGAGGTCGTTGCGGGCATAGACGTCATAGGCCGAGGAATTGAGGCCGAAGGACGAAAGCACCGTGATCCCGTCATACATCAGCGGGGTGAACTGGAACTGCCCGCCCGAGGGAAGGCCGCGGATGAAGACGTTGGACGCGACTTCCCCGCCGCCGCCGTCGGCCTTGATCGAGGGGATGGTGTTCAGAATGTCGGCCTGGCTGGTCACGCCTGCGCGGGCCAGCGCGGTATCGTCGAGCTGCGAGATGGCGAGCGGCGTGTCGAGCGCGGCGCGCGAGCGGCTGGTGCCGGTGACGATGATCTCTTGTCCCGCGATCGGCTCTTCATCCTCGGCAGGGGCGGGTGCATCGGCCTGCTGGGCCAGCGCGGCGGCCGGCATCAGCGCCGCGAGCGAGACGCCGGCCGCAGCCAGCGCGAGAAACTGCTTCATCGATCATCTCCCCATGTGTGCCCGTTCTCCGGGCTTCTGCGCAGGAGCGTAACAGGCGGCCTGGCTTATTACAACCCATGATAAGTTGTATTCGGGTGCTATTGTTGCCCGTTTGCATCGACTCTGGCATCAGGCCGCCATGAACACCGCGATGCCCCACGATTTTCTGCCCCGGCCTTCCGAGAGCGAGGCGGCTATCCTCGGCCATGTCCTGCGCAATCCGGGCACGGTCCAGCCGGCGATCGCGCGCGATTGCGGATTGTCGCAGCAGACCGTCTCGCGGCTGGTGGGCGAGCTGGTCGATCGCGGCGCGCTGGTGCTCGGGACCCGCAAGGCCAGCGGGCGGCGCGGCCAGCCGAGCGTCTCGATCATGGTCGAGGCCGATTACGCCTATTCGCTGGGGATCGCGCTGATGACCGACGCGCTGTCGGTGGCGCTGATGGACTTTGCCGGCAATGTCGTCGGCCACGAGCAGATCACCATGCCGGTGATGAGCCGCAAGGCGGTGTTCGCGCGGCTCGAGGAGATCCGCGCCCGCCTGCTCGCGCGCGCCCCGGCCGCGCGGGAGCGGCTGGTGGGGGCGGGGATCGGCATTCTCGGGCCCTGCCTCGACGGCAAGTCGCGCTTCAACCCGCCGCGCGCGCTCGACGAATTCGCGATGGTGCCGATCGACGAGCTGTTCGCCGAGCGTCTCGGCCTGCCGTGCTGGGCCGAGAGCGACGGCAATGCCGCCGCGGTGGGCGAGAGCTTCCTCGGGGTCGGCCGCCAATATGCCAATTTCGTCTACATCTATGTCGCGGCCGGCCTCGGGGGCGGGGTGATCCTGGGCAACCGCCTTTTGCGCGGATCGCACGGCAACAGCGGCGAGATCGGGCGGATGCTGCCCTGGCGCAATTTCCAGATCCCGACGCTCGAGACGCTGCTCCATTCGCTGCGCTCTTCGGGGGTCGAGCTCGACGGGCTGTCGACCATGCTCGCGCGGTTCGATCCCGACTGGCCGGGGGTCGACGAATGGATCACCCGCAGCCGCGACCAGTTCTCGCTGATCGCCTCGGCCATCGCGGCGCTGCTCGACCCCGAGGCGATCGTGCTGGGCGGTCGGATCCCGCGGGTGCTGGCCGAAAAACTGATCCCCGCGATCGAGCTGTTCGACGACGCCCGCCGCCAGGAACGCCGCCCCCTGCCGCGGGTGATGCTCTCGCAGACCCAGTTCGAAGCCTGCGCGGTCGGCGCGGCGATGCTGCCGCTGGAGCAGCGGTTCTATTCGAGCATGCTCTAGCGGCGGGACGAGCGAACCGGGGCAGCCTCAATTATGTGACAATAATGACACGTTTCGGGCGTTGAGCGGCTTTTTCCCGCCTTCTGCGTATCTCTAAGGCTTGGCAGACACGCCATCATTTTACATCAATGGACCCATCAGCCCGAGGGACGGGCAAACTGCAACAGGTGGGCACAATGAATATTTCGCTTTTTTCGCGCGGAAAGCGCGCCACTTTGATGCTGGGCGTCGCGCTCGGTGCGGTGGTCTCGTCGCAGCCGGTGTTCGCGCAGGATGCAGCCGAGGACGAGCAGGCTGTCGAAGAAGAAGCCGCGCCTGCGTCCGACGCAATCGTCGTCACGGGCTCGCGCATCCGCTCGGTCACCCCGTTCAACAGCCCGGACCCGATCGCGGTTCTCGACCCGGAAGTCGCCAAGAAGGAAGGCCGCACCGATCTTGCGAGCACGCTGCAGGGCTCCTCGATTGCCGCCGGCTCGACCCAGGTGACCGCGGCGCTTTCGTCCAACTTCGTCACCAACGGCGGCCCCGGCGCGCAGACGATCGATCTTCGCGGTCTCGGTGCCAACCGCACCCTGGTGCTGCTCAACGGCCGCCGCGCTGGCCCTGCAGGGACCCGCGGGGGCGTGTCGTCTTTCGACCTCAACGTGCTGCCGCTGTCGATCGTCAGCGACATCCAGATCCTCAAGACCGGCGCCTCGTCGGTCTATGGTTCGGACGCGGTTGCGGGCGTGGTGAACATCTTCACCAAGAACAAGCTCGACGGCTTCACGCTCGATCTCAACGCCTCGGTGCCGTTCGATAGCGGGGGCGAGAACTTCCGCGTCAGCGGCGCGTGGGGCACGACCTTCGACCGCGGCCACATCATGATCGCAGGGGACTACACCAAGACCCGCGAGCTCGCCCGTGGCGACCGCTCCTATCTCGCCTGTCCGGAAGCCAACATCTTCGATACGAACGGCAATCGTTCCGACCTGATCGACCCGCGCACCGGCCAGCCGCATTGCGAAGACCTGCGCTGGGGCCACATCTGGACCTATAACCTGATCGACAACCTGCGGCTCGACGGCCCGGGCGGCCCTGACACCGGGATCCAGACCACGCCCGGCGCGGTCAACCTGCTGCAGTACCAGTATGCCAGCGGCCCGGGTGCGGGCACGCTCGGCATCCCCGCCTTTGGCGCACCCGCATACCCGGGCGACTTCGGCGCTCCGGCGGGCTGGTTCCCGACCGGCTACAACGCCGCTTCGATGGCGGTGCAGAACGCCTACCACCCCTTCGTCGAGCAATCGACCATCATCCCCGAAACCGACCTCTACACGGCCTATGCCGAAGGCGCATTCGAGATTTCGAGCGCGGTCGAGGTGTTCGGCGAGTTCCTGTTCAATCGCCGCGAAACCTACCAGAACGGCTGGCGCCAGTTCTGGAACTTCGGCTACACCGGTGACCTCTACGGCACGGGCACGCCCGCCACGCTGTGGGCCCCGGGCTTCACCGGCGTCAACCTGCTGAGCCCGACCGGCATCACCGACCTGTCCGACAACAGCCAGCGCGTCGACTACTATCGCGGTGTCGCCGGTGTGCGCGGCGAAATCAGCAGCAAGGGCAACTGGACCTACGACGTCCACGCCCAGTACAGCCGCAGCATCGGCCGCTATCGCAGCCAGCAGATCCTGCAAGACGTCTACGACACCGGCTACTTCCAGACCTCGTCCTGCGTCGGCACCGTGACCCCGATTTCGGGCAAGCAGTGCATCGACCTGCCCTGGACCAACCCGTTCTTCCTGCGCGGGGAACTCACGCCGCAGCAGGCCGACTTCCTCACCGACTGGGAAGAGGGCCGGACGCTCTACACCCAGAAGACCGCCGAAGCGATCTTATCGGGCGAGCTCGTGACCCTGCCCGGCGGCCCGCTGGCCGTCGCGCTCGGGGCCTCGATCCGCGAGGACAAGATCAACGACACGCCCGGCGAAATCACGCTGGCGGCCAACGCCTGGGGCGCCTCGGCGAGCGGCATCACGGCGGGCAAGAGCCTGACCACGGAAGCCTTTGCCGAAGTCAACCTGCCGATCCTGTCGGACATGAAGTTCATCGAGGAGCTGACCCTGTCGGGCGCGGGCCGCGTCACCAACGTCAAGGCCACGCGCGCGTCCGACGGACGCGAGGACGAGGACAACGGCAACTGGACCTACAAGATCGGCCTCAACTGGACGGTGACCGACTGGCTGCGCTTCCGCGGCAGCTTCGGCACCTCCTACCGTGCGCCGGCACTGTTCGAGCAGTTCCTTGCCGACGAGACCAGCTTCGTTCCGCAGAACCGCATCGATCCCTGCGTCGCCTGGGGCGCAAACCTGGCGGCGGGCGCGATCTCGCAGCGCCGTGCGGATAACTGCGCGGCTGACGGCATCCCGGCCACCTATGCCGGCGGTGGCATCAGCGCGACGATCATCTCGTCGGGCGGTCTGGGCATCCTCGAGTCCGAAACCTCCGAGGCGCTCGTGGTCGGCACGATCCTGACGCCGAGCTTCGGCTTCCTGCCCGATACCGACATCAGCATCGCGGTCGACTATTTCGAAATCGACGTCGAAGGCGAGATTTCGCAGCTGGGTGCGGGCACGATCCTGGCGGGTTGCTACGACTCGCTCACCTTCGCGACCGAGCCCCTGTGCAACCTCTTCACGCGCGGTCAGAACGTGTCTGCCCCGTTCCAGATCGCCACGGTACGCGACTCGTTCATCAACGTATCGAGCCAGAAGAACACCGGCATCGACCTGTCGGTCCGCATCGGGCACGATCTGGGTTCGCTCGGCAAGTTCTCGCTCACGGCGGACATGACCTGGCAGATCACGGACGAGTCCCAGCTGCTGCCGACCTCGCCCGTGCTGAACGAAAACGCGCTGGTGGGTTCGCCCCGGTGGGTTGGCGATTTCCGCGCCAACTGGGAGCACCCCTCGGGCTTCAGCCTGTTCTACGGGGTGAACGTGGTCGGTTCGGCCAGCTCGCGCGAGCTGTTCGACCGCGGCCGGCCGACGGCCAATGGCTGCCTGCGCTCGTTCAACAACCAGGGGACGGCCGACCCGGCGGACGATCTGCCGATCTACGGGACCTACTGCCCCGATCTCGACGTCCCGGCGACCTTCTACCACAACATCTCGATCACGCAGGAGATCGCCGATGGTCGCTTCACGATCACCGCGGGCGTGTCGAACCTGTTCGACACCCGTCCGCCGCGGGTCTCGGTGTTGAACGGCAACACGATCGGCATGCTGGGCCCGGTGGTCGCGGCATCGCAATACGACTTCGTGGGGCGCCGCGGCTTCATCAACGTCTCGACGAAGTTCTGATCGCTTCCACCCACGGCACAACGGAGAGGCGGCATGGCAACATGCCGCCTCTTCTGTCATAGACGGGCCGAGGAGACCGCTTTCCCAATGCCCGAGATTTTCGTCAAGGCCGACACGCTCGACGCCGAGAACGCCCGCTTCGCTCAAGGACGCCTGCAGCAGCCGGTGTTCCTCAATTCGGTGCCCAAGAGCGGCAGCCACCTCTTGCGCAACATCCTGCGCATGTTCGTGCCGGTGGACCAGCAATATGCCGCCGACTTTATCCAGTGGCCCACGCTCCAGCAGCACCGCCGCGCCTTCGATCCCGCCCGCCCGGCGCTGAGCTGGGGGCACCTGTTCTTCGCCGATGCCTCGGTCGTCGAGACAGCCGCTTGCCGCCGGATCGTGCTGTTCCGCGACCCCTATGACTGGGTGATCGCGCGGGCACGGTTCCTGCTGTCGGACCAGTTCTCGGGCAACACCGACCATCTCAAGAACGGCGAGATGAGCACCGACGAGCTGTTGACGATGATGATCTTCGGCCTGCCGGGCAAGCTGCCCTCGCTCAATGCGATCTACGAGCTCAATGCGGTCGCATGGCTGGGTGCGCGGGCGCATATGCTGAAGCTGGAAGACCTGACCGAGGCGCTCCGCAGCATTGACACGCCCGCGGCGGAGAGCTTCTTCGCCGGACTGCTCGAAGCCTGCGGCATCGCCATGCCGGAAGACTGGCGCGAGCGGGTCAGGATCGGCGCCGACCCGGCGCAAAGCGGCACGGCGCGCGACAACCTCACCGGCATTGCGATCACCTTGCCGGGCCATCTGGAGGAGCGCCACAAGGCGCTGGTCGATTACCACGCGCCCCGGCTTCGCGCCGTGCTCGGATATGCCTGAAGCGGGCGCGCGAATGACTGCCAGCACCGTCTCCACCGCGATCTACCCGCGCCTGTCCGAGGCGATCCGGCTGCGCGAGCAGGGGGACACCCACCGGGCCGCGCAACTGGTAATGGCGCACCTCAGGGAACGGCCCGACGAGCCGCGCGGGCTTGCCCAGCTGGGCCTCATTGCAGCCCAGACCGGCGCGCTCGGCCAGGCTGAGCACTTCCTGCGCCGGGCGCTGACGCTGGGAGAAAAGACCCCCGAACTGCTGCGCACCCTCGCTTCGGTTTACAGCCAGCAGGAACGGCTGCAGGTGGCGGAAAGCTTCACCCGGCGGCTGATCGAGGAAGAGGGCGATCTCCAGCTCCGCTCGCTCCGCGCGAATGTGCTCGACCGCATGGGGCGGCACGACGAAGCGATGGCGATCCAGAAGCAGCTGGTCGAGGAAGACCCCCGCAGCATCCCGCACCTGCTCGCCTACGGATACAGCCTGCGCGCCGCCGGCGATGTCGAGGGTGCAATTGCCGCCTATCGCAAGGCCGTCGCCATCGACGACGAATATGGCGAGGCGTGGTGGGGCCTCGCCGGCATCAAGCGCAAGGTGCTGACCGACGCCGATATCGCCGCGATGCAGCAGGCGCTGACGATCGCCATCGACGAGCGCAACATCGCCCCGCTCAATTTCGCGCTGGGGCGGGCGTTCCATGACCGCGGCGACTTTGCGAGGGCCTTCCATCACTACAGCGAGGGCAACCGCATCCGCGCCGAGGCGATCGGTTACGATGCGCGCGCGCTGACCGACGAGGTCGCCGAGGTCGAGCGCATGGCCGATGCCGATTTCCTGCGGCGCATGCCATCGGCGCCGCTCGGCACCGACCAGCCCGTCTTCATCATCTGCCTGCCGCGCTCGGGCTCGACCTTGCTCGAGCAGATGCTCGGCAGCCACCCCGCGATCGAGCCGGTGGGCGAATTGCCCTATATCCCCGCGATCCTGCGCTCGTTCATGGAGATCAGCACCCGCCGCCAGAAGGTATCGGTGCCGCAGGCGATTGCGGCCATGACCGACCAGCAGGCCGCGCTGCTGGGGCAGGACTACCTTGCCCGCGCGCGGCTGCACCGCAAGACCGACCGTCCCTATTTCATCGACAAGCTCCCGCAGAACTGGAGCAACATCCTTTTCATCCGCCGAATTCTGCCCCAGGCCCGCTTTATCGACATCCGCCGGCCAGCGATGGACTGCTGCTTTTCGAACTTCTCGCAGTCCTTCACCGCCGCGCACGCCTCCTCCTTCGCGCTCGAGGACATCGGGCAGTGCTATGCCGACTATGTGCGGCTGATGCGGCACTTCGACACCGTGGCCCCCGGCATGATCCACCATGTCAGCTACACCGGGCTGGTCGACGATCCGCAGGCGACCTTGCGCCCTGCGCTCGATTACCTCGGGCTCGGCTGGGACGATGCCATCGCGGCGTTCCACAAGCTCGACCGGGTGGTGCGCACGCCGAGCAGCGAACAGGTGCGCCGCCCCCTCAACCGCGACGGCATGGAGGTCTGGCGCCCCTATGCCGAGTGGCTGGGCCCGCTGGAACGAGTGCTCGGCGAACTTGCAGCCGGCTGATAGCGATTTCGGCGGAATGGCGCGGCGACAACGGCTCAAGGTCTATTTCGACGGCGGCTGCCGGCCCAATCCGGGCAGGATCGAGGTGGCGGTGGTCGCGCGCGGGGTGACCCGTTTCTTCGACGACCTCGGTTGCGGCACGAGCAGCGATGCGGAATGGCTGGCCCTGCGTCTGGCGCTGGAGGTTGCGCAATCGCTGGACGAGCCCGACTTCGATCTGATCGGCGATTCTCTGGAGGTCATCCGCCAGGCCAGCGGCGCGTCCCGTCCCGGCTCGGATGCCGCCACGGGGCACCTCGCCCGATATGAGGAATGTGCGGCAAACGGGCGGCCCCGACGCGTGAAGTGGACGGCGCGCGGGCAAAACCTCGCCGGCATCGCCCTCGCACGGCGTAATGCCTCACACTGACAAAAGGGTGGTGCCGGCTGCAGGGATCGAACCCGCGGCCCCCTGATTACAAATCAGGTGCTCTACCATCTGAGCTAAGCCGGCTTACCGTTCCCGGCCCATAATCCTAGACCGCGCCGAAAGTCCACCCTTCGGTGCGGGCGACCTCGGGGGTGAGGGCGGGGGGGTGCCACAGCTCGCGCGTCGTGTGCACGCGACGCAGCCACGCGGCGGTCAGGAGGGCGTCGGCGGAATGGTCGTCGATCACGCCCGTGCCGCTCACCGGGGGCGAGCCCAATACGTCCAGCGTATCGTTCAGCGCCTCGATGCTGCGCAGCTTGGTCGCCGTGCCCGTCATCCCGCCGAGGCGGGCGGCCATCGAGGTGTAGATCTCGGTCACGACCGAGCCCTCGCCCGGCAACGGGTCGATCGGCCATACCGGCAGGCGGCCCTCGAGGCGGTGGAGCATCCGCATCCCCGTGAGGCTCGACTTGCCGACCTGCGCCGCGCCGACGAGGTTGAAGTTGCTCACCGGTCGCACACCCTGTGCACGCTGCGCCGCCTCGGCGAGGCGGAAGCGGCCCTCGCGGGTGGCGGCACCGGGGAGGAGGAAGCGGTCGCCGGTCGCACCTGCGCCGTGGCGGAAATAGCGCGCGGCCTCGGGGTGGGCGAGGAAGCCGCCCGCCTCGAGATGCGGGTCGGCGGCGCACAGGCTGTCGATCAGCGCCCACAGCGCCCGCGCATCGGGCGGCGAGGCGTCCCAGCCGGGGAAGAACGCGCCCGCGTCCGCGTGGGGCAGCGAGATGCCGAGATCGAGCCCGACCAGCGTCGGCCGCTCCAGCCCCGCGAGCAGCGCCAGCACCTCGGCTCTCGCCCACCCGCGCGGATCGGGCGGGGCGAGCAGCGCCGGGGGGCCTCCCTCGGCCTTGGCGAGCGCGACGGCGATGCCCTTCTGGCGAGGCCCTTTCGCCCCCGACCAGTCGACCGCGAGGAATTGCGTGAAGCGGGATGTCACGGGCAGGGGCCAGTCGCGATTCTCCAGCCTGCGCTTTCGGCGGCGTGGAAGGTGGTGCGGTTACCGTCCTGATCGCGCATCGCGATGCCGACGCAGGTTTCGCCCTTCCAGCCGGAGATCGACCACTCGCCGTAGGTGCCTGCGAAAATCTCCGGCTCAGTGAACCGTGCCGTCTCCCCCTCGTCTTCGAAGGCCGACGCATCCCCGCCCAGCAGTGCTAGGCCATCTGGGTGCACTTCCCATACGCCGTAACCATTGAGCGCGCCGAAGCCGCTTTCGGAATACTCTACGCTGGCTAACCGCGTCCCGCCGGGCGAGAAGACCGGGCGCGCGCCGGTCTCGATCACGACGCCATTGCCGGCGCGGTCGAAGACCCGGTAGCCATAGGCTTCGAAGCCCTGCCACTCCCAACCGAGCAGTCGATCTTCGCGCAGCCATGCCATGTCGGCGATGGCGCTGACCCAGACATTGTTGTCGCAGATGGTTTTGCCCCACTGCGTAAGCAGTGCCAGTTCGGTCGGGCTGGACTTGGCGACGCGGTCGAAAGCCTTGGGTATCGAGACGGGATCGCCGGGGAGCGGATCGTCCTCGCTCGCAACATGCTGCGCATTGCAGAAGGCGATGTCGGGCAAGGCGGCAGGCGGAGCTGCGTCCTGTGCGTTCCCTGCCGATGCCAGAGCCGCAACGGCCAGCCAGAGAGCGAGCCGCGCCATCACCGCTTCCGTTTCACGACTGGCTTCATCGCTGCAGCCTGCTCGTGCGCGAGGCGGATCGTGTCGCGCACCCGCTCGGGATCGGGAGTGTCATAGCGCACAAGCACGGCGGCGTAGCCCTCGTAATGCGGGGTCTGCCAGAAGGTCTCGGGGCCGGTCGCCATCAGCATTTCGGCGGTGGCGATGTCGATGTGGAGCACGAAGGAGGTATCGCCCTCGCGCCCCGTGCCGAGGAAGGCGCGGCCGTTCGCCGCCACCTTCACCGCGGGCTTGCCGTAGTGTTTCGACAGCTCGGTGCCCGGCAGGGTGAGCGCGAAGTCGCGCGCGGCCTCCCAGCTGTCCAGCGCGCCGCTCATCCGCGTTCCCTCCGCAGCTTGTCCCAATAGTCGAGGCGCTTTCTCACCTCGCGCTCGAACCCGCGTTCGACGGGGGTGTAGAACTCTTCGGGCGTCATCCCCTCGGGCCAGTAATTGTCGCCCGAAAAGCCGTCCGCCGCGTCGTGATCATAGGTGTAGCCCGCGCCGTAGCCGATGTCCTTCATCAGCTTGGTCGGCGCGTTGAGGATGTTGGCGGGCGGGGCGAGGCTGCCGGTCGCCTTCGCCGCCTTCCACGCCGCCTTCTGCGCCATGTAGGCCGCGTTCGATTTGGGCGCGGTCGCAAGGTAGATGCAGGCCTGCACCAGCGCCAGCTCGCCCTCGGGGCTGCCGAGGAAGCGGTAGGCCTCCATCGCCGCCATGCATTGCGGGAGCGCCTGCGGGTCGGCCATGCCGATGTCCTCCACCGCCATGCGCACCAGCCGCCGCGCGAGGAAAAGCGGCTCCTCCCCCGCCGTCAGCATCCGCGCCAGCCAGTAGAGCGCGGCCTGCGGATCGCTCCCGCGCACCGATTTGTGGAGCGCCGAGATAAGGTTGTAATGCCCGTCGCGGTCCTTGTCGTAGACCGCGACCCGGCGCTGCAGGAAGTTCCCGAGACCCGCAGGGTCGAGGGCCTCCTTCAGCTCTGCGGCATAAAGCGTCTCCGCCTGCCCGAGCAGAAAGCGCCCGTCGCCGTCGGCCTGCGCGATCAGCGCGGCGCGCGCTTCGGGGGTGAGGGGTAGGGGGCCTTCCAAACCTTCCGCCTTCGCCAGCAGCGCTGCCAGCGCCGCCTCGTCCAGGCGGTTCAGCACCAGCACCTGCGCGCGGCTCAGCAGTGCGGCGTTCAATGCAAAGCTCGGGTTCTCGGTGGTCGCGCCCACCAGCGTCACCACCCCGCGCTCGACAAAGGGCAGGAAGCCGTCCTGCTGCGCGCGGTTGAAGCGGTGGATCTCGTCGACGAAGAGCAGCGTCTTGCGGCCCGCCTTGGCCATTGTCTCGGCCTCGGCGAAGGCCTGCTTGAGGTCGGAGACGCCCGAGAACACCGCGCTGATCGCGGCGTAGCGCATCCCTACGGCATCGGCGAGCAGGCGGGCGATGCTGGTCTTGCCGGTGCCGGGCGGGCCCCACAGGATCATGCTGGAGAGCCGCCCGGCCGCGACCATCCGCCCGATCGCGCCCTCGGGGCCGGTCAGGTGCTCCTGCCCCACCACTTCGGCGAGGAGCCGCGGGCGCAGCCGGTCGGCCAGCGGTGCGTCGGCGGAGGGCGCGGAATCGTCGCGGGCAGCCTCGGGGGCGTCTTGTCCGAACAGATCAGTCATTCGTCGGTCGAGATAGGCCATCGGTCAGAAAAGGAAACTCCCGCCCGGCACTCCACTTGAAACGATAGCTCTAAGATATATCTTGGGTGTATCGCTGATATAGGCGAGGAGGAACGAATATGACCTGGAACCGGTATGGCCGCGGTGGCGGCTGGGAAAAGCTCGCCGAGGCAATGGCGACGATGGCTATGAACGGGAACGTCAACTTCGGCGGCCCCGGCTTCAAGATGCGCGCGCGCTTCGACGAAGAATTTCCGCGCGGCCGCGAGGCCGATGGCGAAGAAGGCGGGCCCGAGGGCTATCGCGGCCGCCGTGGCCGCCGCGGGCGGATGTTCGGCCAGGGCGAGCTGCGCCTCGCGCTGCTGGCGCTAATCGCCGAGAACCCCTCGCATGGCTACGAACTCATCAAGGCGATCGAGGAAATGACCGGCGGCGACTATGCTCCGAGCCCGGGCGCGGTCTACCCGACGCTCCAGCTGCTCGAGGACGAAGGCGCGATCGAGGAAGCCGAGGCCGAGGGCGCGAAGAAGCCCTTCGCCGCCACCGCCCAGGGGCTCGAGGAGCTCGAGGATCGCCAGGACGAGGTCAAGGCTCTGCTGCGCCGCCTCGGCCGGCACGGCGAGCGCACCACCACCGTCCGCTCGCACGACGTGTTCCGGGCGATGGGCAACCTCGGCTCGGTGCTCAAGAACCGCGCCAAGGCGGGCAAGCTCGACGAGGAGACGATCAACCAGATCGTCGACATGATCGACGAGATGGCCAAGCGCATCGAGCGGCTCTGACGTTACGGCAAGCGCTGTTGCAGCGCGTGCAATAAAGGCATATCCTCTCCCCCGTCCGGGTCGCAGCGGATGGGGGAGGGGAAGCCCATGACCGAAGTCAGTGCACATCGCAGCCCGACGCCGTGGCACCTGTGGGTGGTCGGCATTGTCACCCTGCTGTTCAACAGCATGGGGATCATCAGCTACACCATGACCAAGCTCGGCATGCTCGACCAGACCGGCATGACCCCGGAGCAGATCGCCTTCATGGACACCTATCCGGCGAGCGCGAGCGCGCTGTGGGCGCTGGGGGTGTGGGGTGCCTTTGCCGGGTCCGTGCTGCTGCTGCTGCGCTCGAAATGGGCGGTTGCGGCGATGGTGGTCGCGCTGGCCGGGCTGGCCGGGCTGACGGTGGTGGAGACGCAGGTGATGGACATCGCTGCCGGGCTAGAGACGCCGCTGCCGCTCAAGATCACCATCTGGGTGGTGACGCTGTTCCTGCTGTTCTACGCCCGGGCGATGGCGGCGAAGGGCGTGCTGAAGTAACGCCCTCAAGTAGCGAAGCGGTAGGGCGACAAACTACGCCTTCCCGCGCCGCTCCTCGACCAGCTGGACATAGGTGTCCGCGACCACGGCGTTGATCGCCTCCCACGAATATTCGCAGGCGCGCGTCTCGCCCGCCGAGCCGTGTGCCGCCCGCAGCGCCGGGTCGGTGCAATAGGGCGCGAGCGCGGCGGCGAAGCCTTCCGCGTCGGTCTTCATGCTGCCCGAGGGCGCGACCAGCCGCCCGGTGACCCCGTCCGCGACAAGGCTCGCGCTGCCCGTCGCCCCCGCGGCGACCACCGGAAGCCCGCTCGCCATTGCTTCCAATGTGACGTTGCCGAAGGTCTCGGTGACTGACGGGTTGAAGAACACGTCCCCGCTTGCGAGCGCCTGACCCAGTGCCTCGCCGGTCTTGAACCCGGCGAAAATCCCGCCCGGCAGGTTCGACTCGAACCAGCCGCGCGCGGGGCCGTCGCCGATCACCAGCACCTTGTGGAGGGCACCCATCGCGCGCAGCCGCGCGGCAGTTTCGGCGAAGACGTCGAGGCCCTTCTCCATCACCAGCCGCCCGAGGAAGACGATCGCGACGTCCTCGTCCGCAAGGCCGAGCGAGCGCCGCCATTCCGGATCGCGCCGCGCGCTGGAGAAGATCGTGCGGTCCACCCCCCGGCTCCACAGCCCGATGCGGGTGTGCATCCCCATCGCCAGCAGCTCGTCGATCATCGACTGCGAAGGCGCCACCAGCGCGTCACAGCGGTTGTAGAAGCGCTTCAGGCCCTTGACGATCAGCGGCTCGAGGAAGGCCATGTTGTAGTAGCGCGGATAGGTCTCGAAGCGGGTGTGGACGCTGGCGAGCACCGGCAGCCCGCGCGCGCGCGCCCAGCGCAGCGCGGCGTGGGCGGACAGGTCGGGCGAGGAGAGGTGGACGATGTCCGGCGCGAAGGCCTCGAGATCGCGCTTCACCGCGCGGCTGAGGTGCGTGGGAAAACGGTATTCCCCGCGCCCCTTCACCGGCATCGGCACATTGGGCACGCCGACGAGGTCGCCGGTCGGAGCGAAATCGGGATTGGCGACCTTGGGCGAATAGACGCGCACCTTCGCGCCCTTCGCAAGCAGCGAACCGACGAGGCGATTGAGGGCCTGGTTGGCCCCGTCGCGGGTGTAGTTGTAGTTGCCGCTGAACAGGGCAATGCGGAGATCGGATACGTCCATGGAGCCGCCCCCTTAAGCGAGCGGGCCGGATTTTGCGAGAGGCAGGTTCAGTCCCGACCCTTTCTTCATTGACTTGTCACCAGCCCCCACTAAAGCCGCCCACGGGCCACGCGGTCCCAACGCCGCGCGTGCTCTCTGCAAGGAGAGAATACATGACTGAGTACACTCGCGGGCTCGCGCACGAGCCTACGCTGAAGCCTGAGCGCCCCTTCTTTTCCTCGGGCCCCACGGCGAAATTCCCCGGCTGGTCGCTGGACAAGCTCAAGACCGAATCGCTTGGCCGCTCGCACCGTTCGAGCCTTGGCAAGGCGCGGCTGAAATATGCGCTCGACCTGTCGCGCGAACTGCTCGGCATTCCTGACGATTACCTGATCGGCATCATGCCCGCGTCCGACACCGGCGCGATCGAAGCCGCCATGTGGTCGATGCTCGATCCCGCGCGCCCCGTCACGGTCGCGGCGTGGGAAAGCTTCGGCAATGTCTGGATTCAGGATGCGGTCAAGCAATTGAAGCTGCCCAACCTTCAAGTGCTGACCGCCGATTATGGCCAGATCCCCGATCTCACCACCATCCCCCAGCGCAATGACGTGGTGTTCACCTGGAACGGCACCACCTCGGGCGCGAAGATCCCCAACACCGACTGGCTCGAAGCCGGGCGCGAGGGTGTGACCATCAACGATGCCACCAGCGCGATCTTCGCGATGGAGATGGATTGGGCCAAGCTCGATGCCACCACCTATTCGTGGCAGAAGGTGCTGGGTTCGGAAGCCCAGCACGGCATGCTGATCCTTAGCCCCAAGGCGATCGAGCGGATCGAAAGCTACGATCCGGCATGGCCGCTGCCCAAGCTGTTCCGCATGAAGAAGGGTGCCAAGCTCAACCGCGGCATCTTCGAAGGTGAGACGATCAACACCCCCTCGATGCTGGCGACCGAGGATTACATCGCCTCGCTCGAATGGGCCAAGTCCATCGGCGGCCGCAAGGCGCTGATCGCGCGCGCCGATGCCAATGCGCAGATCGTCAAGGACTGGATCGAGGCCACCCCGTGGCTGCGCAACATGGCGACCGACCCCGCGCTCCAGACCAACACCGGCGTGTGCATGGTCTTCCAGGGCGACTGGTACGAGAGCCTCTCGGCCGACGAACAGGCTGCGGTGCCCAAGAAGATCGTCAAGCTGCTCGAAGAGCGCAATGTCGGCTTCGACTTCAACGGCTACCGCGACGCGCCGCCGTCCTTGCGCATCTGGTGCGGCTCGACTGTCGAGCAGGAGGACATCAAGCGCCTGCTGCCGTGGATCGAGTGGGCCTACGAGAAGGTCAAGAACGGCTGAGGCCGTCCTTATTCGCGTCTCCCCGGACCTGATCCGGGGCCGCTTTCCCCAATGCACCAGCGCGTGATGCGCGCGATCCCGGGTCAGGCCCGGGATGACGATGGAAGGTATTTCCCATGACCAAGCCCAAAGTTCTCATTTCCGACAAGATGGACCCCAACGCCGCGCGCATTTTCGAAGAGCGCGGCTGCGATGTCGATGTCATCACCGGCGAAACGCCCGAACAGCTGATCGCGCGCATCGGCGAATATGATGGCCTCGCGATCCGCTCCTCGACCAAGGTGACCAAGGCGATCCTCGATGCGGCGACCAACCTCAAGGTCATCGGCCGCGCCGGGATCGGCGTCGACAATGTCGACATCCCCTATGCCAGCGGCAAGGGCGTCGTGGTGATGAACACCCCCTTCGGCAATTCGATCACCACCGCCGAACACGCCATCGCGCTGATGTTCGCGCTCGCGCGCCAGCTGCCCGAAGCCAATGCCCAAACCCAGGCCGGCAAGTGGCCCAAGAGCGGGTTCATGGGCGTCGAAGTCACCGGCAAGACCCTCGGCCTGATCGGTGCCGGGAACATCGGATCGATCGTCGCGAGCCGCGCGCTCGGCCTGCGGATGAAGGTGATCGCCTATGATCCCTTCCTGACCGAGGACCGCGCCATCGAACTCGGGATCGAGAAGGTCGATCTCGACACGCTCCTCTCGCGCGCCGACTTCGTCACGCTGCACACCCCGCTCACGGACGAGACCCGCAACATCCTCAGCCGCGAGCGGCTCGAGAATGCCAAGAAGGGCATCCGCATCATCAACTGCGCCCGCGGCGGGCTGATCGACGAGGCGGCGCTGAAGGAGTGCCTCGAGAGCGGGCAGGTGGCAGGCGCCGCGCTCGACGTGTTCGAGACCGAACCTCCCGCCGCCGACCACCCGCTGTTCGGCACCCCCAACTTCATCTGCACCCCGCACTTGGGCGCATCGACCACCGAAGCGCAGGTCAACGTCGCGCTCCAGGTCGCCGAGCAGATGGCCGACTATCTCGTCAACGGCGGCGTCACCAACGCGCTCAACGTCCCCTCGCTGAGCGCCGAGGAAGCCCCCAAGCTCAAGCCCTACATGGCGCTCGCCGAGAAGCTGGGCTCGCTGGTGGGCCAGCTCGCCCACGGCAACCTCACCCAGATCGGCATCGAGCGCGAGGGTGCGGCGGCGCAGCTCAACGGCAAGCCGATCACCGCGGCGGTTCTGGCGGGCTTCATGCGCCGCTATTCGGACACGGTGAACATGGTCAACGCGCCGTTCCTCGCCAAGGAGCGCGGGTTGGCGGTGAGCGAAGTGCGCCACGACCGCGACGGCGCGTTCAACACGCTGGTGCGCGTCACCGTGGAGACGGCGCAAGGCCCGCGCTCGGTCGCCGGCACGCTGTTCGGCACCGAAGCCCCGCGTTTGGTCGAGATCTTCGGCATCGGGATCGAGGCCGAGCTGTCGGGCCACATGCTCTACATCGTCAACGACGACAAGCCGGGCTTCATCGGCCGCATCGGGACACTGCTGGGCAGCCACGGCATCAACATCGGCACCTTCAACCTCGGCCGCCGCGAAGCGGGCGGGGAAGCGGTGCTGCTGCTGAGCCTCGACGAGGCCCTCACCCCCGCCGTCATCGCCGAGGCCGAGAAGGTCGAGGGCGTGAAGATGGTCAAGGCGCTGGCGTTCTGATCTCTCGCCCATCATCGTCATCCCGGACTTGATCCGGGATCGCTCGACGCTCGGCTCCCAGCCCATCGTCAGCGATCCCGGCTTTCGCCGGGATGACGATTTGGGTAGGGGCATTGCAACATGACCAAGCCCAACGACCTCCTTCCCGAAGGCCTCGAGGACCGCCTGCCTTTGGAAGCCGCGCGGATCACCGCGATGATGCGCGCCTGCCTCGATGTGCTGGACGCCCACGGCTATGACCGGGTGCGCCCGCCGCTGCTCGAGTTCGAGGCCTCGCTCGCGGGCCGCATGGCGGGCGTCACCGTCGGCGAGACGAGCGCGATGTTCCGCTTCGTCGACCCCGCTTCCTTACGCACCCTCGCTCTGCGCTCGGACATCACCCCGCAGGTCGGCCGCATCGCCGCGACCAGCCTCGCCGCCGCCCCGCGCCCGCTGCGGCTCGCCTATTGCGGCGACACCGTGCTGATCAAGGCCAGCCAGCTCGATCCCGCTCGTGAACGTCTCCAGCTCGGGGCCGAGCTGATCGGCGCGGACAGCGTGTCGGCCGCGGCCGAGGTGGTGATGCTCGCGGTCGAGGCGCTGAAGGCCGCGGGGCTCACCGGCATCGCGGTCGACTTCACCCTGCCCGACCTCGTCGACACCCTTGCGGCCAACACCTTCCCCCTCACCCCCGACCAGATCGAGGCCGTCCGCCGCGAGCTCGACACGAAGGACGCGGGCGGGCTCAAGGCCGCAGGCGGCGCGGCCTACCTGCCGCTGCTCTACGCCACCGGCCCGCTCGAGAGCGCGCTCGCTGCGCTTCGCGCGGTCGATGCGGGCGGCGCCCTCAAGTCGCGGCTCGACGGGCTCGAGGCCATCGCGGCCGCCGTCGGCGACGCCGCCACCATCACCCTCGACCCGACTGAGCGCCACGGCTTCGAGTACCAGTCGTGGTTCGGCTTCACCCTCTATGCGGAAGGCCTGCGCCGCGCGGCGGGGCGGGGCGGCACCTACCGTATCGCCGGGAGTGAGGAGCCCGCGACCGGCTTCACCCTCTACCTCGACCGCCTCGCCGACATCGCCCCGCAGCCCGAGGCGGTGCGCTGCTGCTACCTCCCCGCCGGCCACGACCGCGCGGCGGCGGCGGCGCTGCGGTTCGAGGGTTGGCGCACCATCGCGCAGCTGAGTGCGGACGAGGACCCGGAGGCCTTGGGCTGCGACTACATCCTGCAAGGCACCTCGCCCGTGGCGCTGGAGAACGTCCGGTGACCAGCAAGCCCACCCCGATCACCCTCGCCAACGACCCGCTCGCGCCGTACCTGATCGCGCCGGGCTGGCGCGTCGGCGACCTGCTGTTCCTCTCCGGCCAGGCGAGCATCGGGCGGGACGGCAGCATCGTCGGTGTCGGCGACTTCGACGCGCAGCTCGCCCAGACCTTCGCCAATATCGAGACCGTGCTGGCGGCGGGCGGGAGCGACCTTTCCAAGGTGGTGAAAGTCACCATCTACCTCACCGACATGGCGAACTTCCCCGCCATCCTCGAGGCCCGCAAGCGCTGGTTCACCCCGCCATACCCCGCCGACACGACGGTCGAGGTCAAGGGCCTCGCGCTCCCCGAACTGATGGTCGAGATCGACGTCATCGCCAGCGTGTGAGGGCCGCTCGCCCTCACCCCAGCACTTTCCGCAGCCATGCGTCCATCACCGGGGTCGCGGGGTAGTCGGGCTCGCCGAGCTTGCGGTTGATCTCCATGTGGCCGCGCAGGCCCTCGCCCGGGAAGCCTGCGACCTCGGCCTGCGATCCGCCAGCCTTGAGCGCCGCGGCGAGCCGCTTCGACTGGTCGACCGCATCGGGGCGCTGGACGTGGAGCAGCAGGAAGGCCGGGGCATTGGGCGCAGCCGCTTGCCAGATCGGCGAAAGCGCCTTCTGCCGCGCGGGGTCCGTCCCGAAAGCCTGCTGGTAGGTGTCGAGCATCATCGGCCCGGCCATCGTGAACTGGGTGGCGACATCATAGGCCGCGCCGTCATTGGGTATCACCCCGTCGATGTCGGCGAAGCTGAGGCCGACCGCCTTCAGATAGCGCTCGTCGGTCCCCACCAGCGCCACCAGATGCGCGCCCGCCGAGTGGCCGGTCAGCACCACGCGGGCCCGGTCGATCCCGTATTCGTCGGCGCGCGCCAGCAGGTGGGCGAGCGCGGCGGCCACGTCTGCCGCCTGCTGCTCGACCGTGGCGGCGGGCACCAGCCGGTAGTCGATCGAGGCGAAGGCATAGCCCTGTTCGAGCATGTGGCCGGGCAGGGCGCGGCTCATGGCGTTGTCCTTGCTTCCGCGCTTCCACCCGCCGCCGTGGACGAACAGGACGAGCGGCGCGGGGCCCGTGCCCTCGGGCAACCAGAGGTCGAGCGCCTGCAAGCTGTCGGAGCCGTAGGCGAGCGTGCGGGTGGGCGGGGTCTTCGCCCCTTGGTCTGCCCCGCCGCCGCCGCCGCGGCGCTGCTCCATCCGCTCGCGCAAGGCGGTGCGGCACCCTTCGGAGAGCTGGCTCGCCTTCTCCGCAAGGCAGGTGCGCATCTGCGCGCGGTCGGTGCCGCACAGCTTGACGATCTCGGCGCGGCACTCGCGCGGCAGGCGTTCGCCGCCGCCCATTCCCCCCCCGGGGCGTTGCTGGGCGAGGATCGGGCTGGCGAGTGCGGCGAGCGCTCCGGCGGCGAGGAGGAGTTTGGCGGAGGTGTTCATCGGAAGGTGTCCTCGAGTGTGGCGATTCTCACCTCCCAACGCGCCACCTGCCCAAACCCTTCGCGTAAGAGCCCCGCGGTTCAGGCTGCGCCGTGCAAGGCTGAACCATGAGACACATGAGACACTGTCCAGAGGCAGAAATCTCTCCCCCGCGCGGGCCCACCACCAGAGCGCCGCCGGACGCGCGGGAGACAGGGGCAGGGGGGCAATCGGCGGGCATGTCAGGCAGCCTGCCGCGCAGGGAGCGTGTAGGAAAGCGAAATAGGAAAGCGCCCCGCTTGCCTCTCCCGCCTCAACCGCCTAGGCCGCGCGCGCAAGTCTCCCGCCACTCGCCAGAAGGATAGCAATGGCCAACGTCACCGTGATCGGCGCCCAGTGGGGCGATGAGGGCAAGGGCAAGATCGTCGACTGGCTCGCCAGCCGGGCTGACGCCGTGGTGCGCTTTCAGGGCGGGCACAATGCCGGCCACACGCTGGTGATCGACGGCAAGACCTACAAGCTCTCGCTGCTCCCTTCGGGGATCGTCTCGGGCACGCTGTCGGTGATCGGCAATGGCGTGGTGCTCGACCCATGGGCGCTGCGGGACGAGGTGGCGAAGGTCGAGGGGCAGGGGGTCTCGATCACCGACGACAACCTTGCCATCGCCGACAATTGCCCGCTGATCCTGCCGCTCCACCGCGATCTCGACGGCTTGCGCGAAACGGCGGCGGGCAAGGGCAAGATCGGCACCACCGGGCGCGGGATCGGCCCGGCCTACGAGGACAAGGTCGGCCGCCGCGCGATCCGGGTGTGCGACCTCGCGCATCTCGACACATTGGAGCCACAGCTCGATCGCCTCTGCGCGCATCACGACGCGCTGCGCGCCGGCTTCGGCCAGCCGCCGGTGGACCGCGCCGCGCTGCTGGAAGAGCTGCGCGAGATCGCGCCCTTCGTGCTGCGCTTCGCCCAGCCGGTGTGGAAGCGCCTCAAGAAGGTGCGCCGCGCGGGCGCCAAGATCCTGTTCGAGGGCGCGCAGGGCGTGCTGCTTGACGTCGATCACGGCACCTATCCCTTCGTCACCAGCTCGAACACGGTGAGCGGCACGGCGGCGAGCGGCAGCGGCCTCGGCCCCAATTCGACCGGCTTCGTGCTCGGGATCGTCAAGGCCTACACCACCCGCGTCGGCTCGGGGCCGTTCCCCACGGAACTGGAGGACGACATCGGCCAGCGCCTCGGCGAGCGCGGCCATGAATTCGGCACGGTGACGGGCCGCAAGCGCCGCGTCGGCTGGTTCGACGCGGTGCTGGTGCGCCAGTCCTGCGCGATCAGCGGCGTCACCGGCATCGCGCTCACCAAGATCGATGTGCTCGACGGGCTCGAGAAGGTCGCGATCTGCACCGGCTACCGGCTGCGCGGCAAGGTCTACGACTATCTCCCCAGCCACGCCGCCGATCAGGCCGAATGCGAGCCGATCTACGAGGAAATGCCCGGCTGGAGCGAGAGCACCGCGGGCGCGCGGTCCTATGCCGACCTCCCGGCCAACGCGATCAAGTATATCCAGCGCATCCAGGAGCTGATCGAATGCCCCGTCGCGCTGGTCTCGACCAGCCCCGAGCGTGACGACACGATCCTGATGCGCGATCCCTTCGTCGACTAGGAGGTCCGTCCTCATGCAGATCGCCTTCCTCCCTTTCCCCGGCATGACCCAGCTCGACATGACCGGCCCCGCGCAGTTCCTCGCGCGCCTGCCGGGGGCGAGCGTGCACTATGTCTCGGGCAATCTCGATCCGGTGCCGACCGATGCGGGCTTTTCGATCGTGCCGACTGCGACCTATGCCGACATCCCCGCGCCCGACATCGTCTGCGTGCCCGGCGGGATCGGGGTTGCGAGCGTGATGAACGACGAAGCGGCGATGGCCTGGCTGCGGCAGGCCGGCAGCACCGCCACCTGGGTCACGAGCGTTTGCACCGGGGCGCTGATCCTCGGCGCGGCGGGGCTCCTGAAGGGCTACAGGGCGACCACCCACTGGGCCTGGCACCACCACCTCGCGCTGTTCGGGGCCGAGCCCGTCCACGCCCGCACCGTGATCGACCGCAACCGGGTAACCGGCGGCGGAGTGACCGCAGGGATCGACTTCGCGCTGACGCTGATCGCCGAGATCGCCGGGGAGGAGGTCGCCAAGGCGCTCCAGCTCGGCTTCGAATACGACCCCGCGCCGCCCTTCGATGCGGGCTCGCCCGAGAAGGCCGGGCCCGAGTTCGTCGCGCGCTATACCGAGGCGGCTGCTGCCCGCTCGCGTGGCCGCGAGGAGGAACTGGTCAAGGCCGCCGAACGGCTGGGCTTTGGCGTCTGACGCCGTTCCTATGGCGAGGGGCGATGCGGATTGATTGCGGGGGCCCTGCCGGAGTAGTCTCGCCCGCGTGACCCGCTTCGCGCTCCTCCTTCCCCTGCTCGCCCTTGCCGCCTGCTCCGCGCCGCCCGCGGACGCGCCCTCTTCGCAGACGCCTCTGGGTCGCGACGCCGCACGGGTCGTGCCGCAGCGGGCCGTCACTGAGGTCGATTACCTCATCGTCGACAAGTCCGAGCGGCTGATGGTCGCCTATGCCGGCGGTCAGCCGGTCAAGGCCTGGCGCGGGCTCCAGTTCGGCGATCAACCCGCGGGCCACAAGCGCTTCGAGGGCGACGAGCGCACGCCCGAGGGGCGCTACACCATCGAAGGGCGCAATCCGGGGAGCAAATATCACCTCAGCCTCAAGGTCTCCTACCCCAACGCCGAGGACCGCGCCTATGCCGCAGCGCGAGGGCGATCGCCGGGGGGTGACATCTTCCTCCACGGCCAGCCCAACAGCCTGCCGTTCGGCCGCGTGCCGGGCGACTGGACCGACGGCTGCATCGCCTTCTCCAACGAGGAGATCGCGGAGCTGTGGCGCATCGTCCCCGACGGCACCACGATCGAGATCAGGCCATAATCCTCCCCGAGCTTGCTCGGGGAGGGGGGCCACCCGCAGGGTGGTGGAGGGGCGGGCGAGGCTTGACCAAATGCTCCGAAATGGAGCCAATCTAGGCACATTTACTTGACCTGATCGCGTTTTGTTCCATAATCGTTCCAACATTGTTGGAGTCGAGTCGATGCTGACCAACGCCACTACCCAAGAAGATTTCACCTACGATCTCGCCGATGACGGCGCCGGCCTGCCCGCACGCGTCGCGATCTTCGGGGCGGAGGAGGGCTTGCGCCGCCAGATCGCCGCCGACCTCGGCGGTGCGGGGTTCCGCACGATCGACGGCGGCTCGCTGCGAGCGCTGCTCGAAGGGCCGATCGCGCTCCTGGGCGATGTGGTGGTGGTCGATTGCGCGGTCACCGGCTCGCGCGGGATCGACGCGATGATGCTCGCAGGCCTTGCGCGGCTCGACATGCGGGTGGCGCGTTCCGGAGCCAAGCTGATCGTCGCGACCAATCTCGAAGGGCTCGACGATGTCTTCGCGGTGCTCGACCAGTCCAATCCGCAGATCCTCGTCAGCCCCAGCCGCGCCGAACGCGTGATCGCGGTCGGACGGGTGATGGGCGAGGCGGGGGCGGCGCGCCTTCGCGAAATGGGCGAGGAAGACCGCGTCGCGCTGCTGCGCCTCTCGCAGCAGGTCGAGGCGATTGCCCATTCGCTCGACCGGCTGGGCCACGCGCCTGCCGCTCCCGGGCCGAGCGTGCTGGGCGAGTTCAAGCGGGACTATGCCGCGGCCGAACCCTCGGCTTTCGGCAGCTTCGGCGCCGCACCTGCCGTCGCCGCAGCGCCGCCGCTGCCCGAGCCGGGCGTGGTGCGGCAGATCATCGCCAACCGGCAGGCACGCGCACGCTTCTTCGATCCTGAGCTGTTCGGCGATCCGGCGTGGGACATGCTGCTCGACCTCACCGCCGCGCATGGCGAAGGCGCGCGGGTCTCGGTCACCTCGCTGTGCATCGCGGCGGGCGTCCCGGCGACCACCGCGCTGCGCTGGCTGACCCAGATGGTCGAGAGCGGGATCTTCGAGCGCGTGCCTGACCCCGCCGACAAGCGCCGCGCCTTCATCGCGCTGAGCGACAAGGCGCTCGCCGCGATGTCGGGCTATTTCGCGAGCCTCAGGACGCCGCTGCTGCAGGCAGCCTAGGCGGCGCCGGAGTCTTCGGGCTGCCAGTGCAGCACCACGGTCAGGCCTGAGCGCGCGGTTCCGCTTTCGGGTGATCCGGTCTCGGGCGGGGCGGGGAGTTGCGGTTCGAACCCGTCCCCTGTGATGCGGAACACGCGCCGCTCGGCATCGGCGCGGGCGCGGGCGAGGATCGCCGGGGGCACATCGCCCGCAATCAGCAGCACATCGGCCTCGCCCAGCAGGCGGGCCTGCCTGATGGTCAAATCCTCGGGATCGGGGCTGGTGATGGTGATCAGCTGCGTGATCGCGGCAGGACTGCCAGCCGAGCCCTGCGCCCACGCCGCCACCCGCTCATGCGAACCCGGATCGAGCGGGTCGAGCGGGCCGCCTTCGCGCAGGGCCGCATCCACCGCCCGCCGCCGGTCCGCCCCGTCCGGGAACCGCGCCCGCAGCACCGGCCGCGCCGCCTCGAGCGCGCGGGCCAGTGCGCCCAGCGTCGCTGGCAGCACCCGCTCGAGCCGCAGCCGCACGTGTTTGGCGAGCCCCGCCGAGGCCCCGCCGGTGCCGATCGCCACTAGCAGCGGATCGCGGTCGAGGATGCTCGGCGTGGTGAAGTCGCAGAGCTCGGGCCGGTCGACCACATTGACCAGCATCCCCGCACACCGCGCATTGATCGCCGCGACCTCGCAGGCGCGCGCGTCCTCGTAGGCGATGAAGGCGAGCCGCACGCCCTCGTCGATCGCGCGGGGCAGGTCCTCGACGATGACGCCGCCCGCGCGCTCGACCAGCCGCCGCTTGGGCTCGGCCGCAGGGCCATCGCCCAGCACCAGCACCTGTTGCCCGGCTATCTGGTGGAACAGCGGCAGGCTGGCGATGCGGCTCATGGGAGCTTCAGAGCAGCCATTCCGGCACGCGCTCGGCATCCATGATCGCGCCCGCCTCGATCCGGTCGGCGACCACGGCGAACTTGTCGCCATCGACCAGCACCTCGGCGACAAAGCCGCGCGAATTGTAGGACGAAGCCATGGTCGCGCCGTAGGCCCCCGCGGTGCGGAACACGGCGAGGTCGCCCGCTTCCAGCGCATCGCATTCGCGGCCCATCGCGAAGGTGTCCCCCGTCTCGCAGATCGGGCCGACGATATTGGCGGTCATCTGTGCGCCCTTCGGCTGCACCGCCTCGAAGTGGTGATAGGCCCCGTAAAGCGCGGGCCGCGCCAGATCGTTCATCGCCGCATCGACGATCACGAAGGGATCCTTGATCCCGCGCTTCACCCGCACCACGCGGGTCAGCAGCACGCCCGCATTGCCCGCGATCACGCGGCCGGGCTCGAAGATCAGCTTGACGCCCCAGTCCTTCGTGACGCGCGCGACCATCGCGCCATATTCGGCAGGCGCAGGCAGCACCTCGCCGACGCGATAGGGCACGCCCAATCCGCCGCCGAGGTCGACATGCGTCACCTCATGCCCCGCACCGCGCAGCGCCTGCACCAGCGCGCCGAGCTTGAGGAACGCCGCCTCCAGGGGCGCAAGATCGGCAAGCTGGCTGCCGATATGCACCGCCACCCCGCGCAGGTTCACCCCCGGCAGCCCGGCGAGCTTGCCGAAAATCTGCCCCGCCTCGCTGATCGGCACGCCGAACTTGTTGTCGGCCTTGCCGGTCGAGATCTTGTCGTGCGTGCCCGCGTCGACATCGGGGTTGATGCGCAAGGTGCACTGCGCGGTCATCCCCCGCGCGGCGGCGATTTCGGCGAGCTCGACCCCCTCCTCCTCGCTTTCGATGTTGAACTGGCCGATGCCTGCGTCGAGCGCGGCGACCATCTCGGCGGCGGTCTTGCCCACGCCCGAGAAGACGATCATCTCGGGCGCGATCCCCGCCGCCAGCGCGCGGCGCATCTCGCCGACCGAGACGACATCCGCGCCCATGCCCTGCGCCCCCAGCACCTTCAGAACCGCAAGATTGGGGTTCGACTTGACGGCGAAGGCGATCAGCTTGTCGGGCACGCCGTCCAGCGCCTCGCGGAACACCCGCGCGTGGCGTTCGAGGGTCGCGCGCGAATAGACATAGACGGGGGTGCCGACCGCATCGGCGATCAGGGGCAGCGGCACGTCCTCGGCGTGCATGACGCCGTCCTTCAGGGCAAAATGGTCCATCGTGTCTCTATTCGGGGGGCAGGTCGAAGGGGTCGTCCTGGCGCTCTTCCGAGCGGCGGCGCAGTTCGACCGAGCGTTCGGGCGCGGCCAGCGCCTCGCGGCGCAGCAGTTCCTCGGCGGACGGCGTGGCGGCGGCGCCATAGGGCGCCTCGGGCATGGCGGAGCCCTCGGGCGGGGTCAGCGGGGAGACCGTGCCGCATCCGGCAAGCGCCAGCGCGAGGGCCGAGATGGCGACAATCCGCATCATTCCTCCATTCCCAGCGCCTTGCGCGCGGCGGCGACCTGTAGACGCACTTGCTCCGGCGCGGTTCCCCCGTAGGACGCGCGCGCCGCGACCGAGGCGTCGACCGAGAGCGCAGCATAGACGCTTTCGTCGATCCGCGCATCGATTGCCTTGAGGTCATCGAGCGGCAGCTGGTCGAGCGCGATCCCGCGCGATTCCGCGAGCTTCACCGCAGCGCCGGTGATGTGATGCGCCTCACGGAACGGGATGCCCGCCTGGCGGACGAGCCAGTCGGCAAGGTCGGTGGCGGTGGCATAGCCGAGCTCGGCCGCAGCGCGCATCCGGGCGGTGTTGAACGTCGCGCCCGCGATCATCCCGGTCATCGCGGCGATGCTGAGCGCCATCAGGCTGGCGGCCTCGAACACCGGCGGCTTGTCGTCCTGCATGTCCTTGGAATAGGCGAGCGGCAGGCCTTTCATGGTGATCATCAGGCTGGTCAGGCTGCCGATCACCCGGCCCGAATGCCCGCGCACCAGTTCGGCGGCATCGGGGTTCTTCTTCTGCGGCATGATCGAGCTGCCGGTCGAAAGGCTGTCGGGCAGGCGGATGAAGCCGAAGGGCTGGCTTGCCCAGAGGATCAGCTCTTCCGCGAGCCGCGACAAGTGCAGCGCGGTGGCCGAGCAGGACCACAGGAAATCGAGCGCGAAGTCGCGGTCGGAGACGGCGTCGAGGGAGTTGGCAGTGGGGCGGTCGAAGCCGAGCGCGCTCGCTGTCGCTTCGCGGTCGATAGGGAAGCCCGTGCCTGCCAGCGCAGCGCTGCCGAGCGGGCACTCGTTCATCCGCGTGGCCGCGTCGCTGATGCGGACGCGGTCACGCCGGAACATCTCGTAATAGGCCATCAGGTGATGGCCGAGCGTGACGGGCTGCGCGGTCTGCAAGTGGGTGAAGCCGGGCATGATGCTCGCGGCGTGCTCTCCCGCGCAGGTCACCAGCGCGCGCTGGAGCGCGGCCAGCCCTTCGTCCATTTGCGCAAAGGCATCGCGCACCCACAGGCGGAAATCGGTCGCGACCTGATCGTTGCGGCTCCTCGCGGTGTGGAGCCTTCCGGCGACCGGCCCGATCAGCTCGGCAAGCCGGGCCTCGGTGGTCATGTGGATGTCTTCGCGGTCCCAGTCCTCGGGGACGCCGTTCGCCTCATATTCGGCGGCGACGGCATCGAGGCCCGCAGCGATGGCGGCGGCATCCTCGGTCGCGACGATCCCGGCCGCGCCGAGCATCGCCACGTGCGCCTTGCTCGCGGCGATGTCCTGTCGCCACAGCGCCTTGTCGAAGGGGATCGAGGCGTTGATTTCGCGCATGATCGCGCTAGGGCCGTCAGCGAAGCGGCCGCCCCACATGGCGTTGGTCGCGCTGTTGCCGGAGCCTGTCATGTCCCGCTGGTCGCTCATTCTCGGATTGCCGCTCCTGCTGCTGGCGGGATGCGATAGGGCGGCAGACGCGCCAGCGCAACCGGTTGAAGCGGGCGCCGCGTCGGGGACGACGATCGGCCTGATGACCCGCCAGTTTGCCGGGACGCCGCTCCCCGATCTGCAATTCAGGGACCCGGCGGGCAAGGTGCTCGACCTGGGCGCGACGGACGGCCCGGTGCTGCTCAACCTGTGGGCGACCTGGTGCGGGCCCTGCGTCAGGGAAATGCCGCAACTTGATGCGCTGGCCGGAGAGCTCGAGGGCGAGGTCAGGGTCATCACCGTCAGCCAGGACATTCGCGGGGCAGAGCTCGTGACGCCGTTCTTCGCGCGAGGAGGCTATCAGCGGCTGGAGCCGTGGCTCGATCCCGACACCGCGCTCTCGGCCCAGCTCACGCCCGAGGGCGCGCTGCCGCTCACCATCCTGTTCGACGCCAGCGGCAAGGAGGTGCTGCGGGTGATGGGCGTCTATGACTGGGGCTCACCGGACGCGGCCAAGCTGGTGAAGGACGCGCTCAAGCCCGCGTAATCTGGGAGGGCAAGCCCGAGCGGGGCGAGCGGAAAGCCGAACAGCCCGCTCATCAGCTGCGCCTGGATGCCCTTGGCGGGCCAGCGCCGCGAGAGCGGGGCGAGCACGCGGTCGCGCATCCCCGGCAGCACGCGCGAATCCGACTGGTAGAGCGGGGTGAAGAGCTTGGTCACCCACTGATAGAGCCACACATGATCGCTGCGCCACCCGGCGGCGAGGCGCAGCTTTTCGGCGAGCGTGCGCCCTTCTGCGAGGCCGCGCGCAAGGCTCCACGCATCGAGCAGCGCCATGTTCGCGCCTTGCCCCAGCTGGGGGCTCGCCGAGTGCCATGCGTCGCCGATGGCGATCATGCGCTCGCCCACGGGGGCGGGGTGGGTGCGGTGGGCGTAGCGGGCGAAGGTGAGCTGTTCGCGGGTCTCGATGCGGGCGAGCAGGCCTTCGAGGGCGGGCCAGAGGCGCAGCACCTCGGCCTTCCAGTCGCCAAGCGGGGTGGCGAGCCATGCCGGGTGATCCTCGGCCTTGAGCGACCAGAAGAACGCTACCTCCGGCCCCGCGCCGCCGCTGCGCGTCCCGATGGGCAGCACCCCCGCCATCTGCCCCGCGCGGCGGTAGCGTTGTTCGAGGAGGTTGCCCGCGAAGGGATCGCCCGCGCGCAGGGGAAGGCTCGCCCACAAGGCGCCGAAGGGGAGGATGTTCTTGGGCGCGGGGTCGAAGCCGGTGCGCCAGCCGCTCGCGTCGACTACGAGGTCGAAGGGGGCGGAAGGGTCGCGGCCCTCGAACAAGAGGCGGCGGCCTGCCGCATCGCACGCGCTCCCCGTGACCGCGTGGCCCGCATGGATCGTCACCCCCGGCTGGCGCTCCGCCGCTTCGAACAGCACATCGAACAGGCTCGCGCGGTGGATGCCGAGGCCGAAGGCGTGCGGCACGCCCAAGGCGGCATAGGGCGCGTCGAGCACGCAGCGGCCATGCTCCTCGATGCCCTGCAATGCATCGACCCGCGCCCCGCGCCGGACCACCTCCTCGGCCAAGCCCAGCGCCGCCAGCACCGCCATCCCGCTCGGCTGGATCATCAGCCCCGATCCGACCGGGCCGGGCGAGACGAAGCGGTCGAAGACCTGCGCCTCATGCCCCTGCCGCGCCAGCAGCCGTGCAGCGGCGAGCCCCGCAGGCCCGCAGCCGATGATGGCGATCGTAAGCGGCTCCATAAAGTGCCCCATACCGCGCGTGATGCGCGCAAATCCCTGATATCGGCGGGTTAGCGCGCGACCAGTGAATTTAGTGCAAAGGGTGTGCGCTCAGTCGGAGAGGCGCGCGGCGATGGCCTCGCCCATGCGCAGCGGGTCGCCCGGGTTAAGATCCGACCGCCATTCCACGCGGCCCGGCTCGAACAGCAGCACCACCGTGGAGCCGAGGTAGAACCGCCCCATTTCGTCCCCGGCGGCAAAGCTGCGGCCCTGCAGCACGAAGTCCTCGTGGACGGGCGCGCTTGCATGGGTGCGGAACTGGTTGGGCCACACCGTGTCGATCCCCGCGACGATCATCGCGCCGACCATGATGCTGGCGAAGTGGCCGTCCGGGCCATCGAAGCGGCAGGACAGCCGCTCGTTGCGCGCGAACAGCCGGTCGACCCCCGCGGCGGTGGCGGTGTTGACCGAGTAGAGGTCGCCCGGGATGTAGGTCGTCTGCGCCAGCGTGCCGGCGGCGGGCATGTGGACGCGGTGGTAGTCCTTGGGGCTGAGGTAGATGGTGATGAAGCGCCCGCCCTCGAACCGCGCGGCTTCCTCGGGCCCGCAGCCGAGGATTTCGGCCACGGAATAGTCGCGCCCCTTGGCCTGGATGATCCGCCCGCCGCTCACCGGGCCGAGCTGGCTCACCGCGCCATCGGCGGGAGATAGGATGAACTTCGTCGCATCCGCCAGCGGCCTTGCGCCGGGCTTCAACTCGCGAGTGAAGAAGTCGTTGAAGCTCGCGAACTCCCCGATCCCGCGCGCGGCCTCGGCAAGGTTGACGCCGTAAGCCGCGACGAAGCGCCGGATCAGCGTGTCCCGCAGCCACGGCGTCTCGCTCGCCGCGATGCTCCCGGCAAAGCGCGAGAGGGCGTGCTGCGGGACGAGGTGCTGGAGGGCGATGAAGAGGTCGGACATTGGGCCGCGCTAAAGGGACGCAGGCCGCGGCGCAAGCAACTCGGGTTAGAGCGTGGGTGTCTGGCCGCCGTCGACCTTGATCGCGCTGCCCGTGATGAAGCCCGCTCTCGGCGAGGCGAGGAAGGCGGCGATGTCGCCGAACTCCTCCGGCCGCCCGAGCCGCCCTGCGGGAATCGCCGCGACCGAGCGGGCGGTGACCTGCTCGGCCTCGAGCCCTTGCGCCGCCGCCATTCCGGCGTGGAGGCTGGAGAGCCGGTCGGTCGCGATCTGTCCGGGGAGCAGCAGGTTGACCGTCACCCCGTCCGCCGCGACCTCGTTCGCCAGCGTCTTGCACCACGAGGCGAGCATCGCGCGCACCGCGTTCGACAGCACCAGCCCTGCGATAGGCGTGACGAGGCTGGTCGAGGCGACCGCGAGAATCCGCCCGAAGCCGCGCGACCGCATACCGGGCAGGAACTCCTGCGCCAGCGCCAGTTGCGCGTTGAACATCCGCGGCAGCACGGCGGCGAAATCCGCGGGGCTGGTCGATGCCGCACCCCCCATCGGTGGCCCGCCCGCATTGAGCACCAGAATATCGGGCGAGGCACCCCCGGCGCGCACCCGGTCGATGATCGCTTGCGGCGCGGCCGGATCGTCGAGGTCGGCGTGGATGTGGAGTCGCCCCGGCAGCCCCGCGCCCGAACGCGCCACGGTCATCACCCCCGCACCCTCGGCCGCCAGCGCCTCGGCGATCGCGCGCCCCAGCCCCTTGCTCGCGCCCAATACCAGCGCGGTCTTGCCTTCGAGCCCAAGATCCATCGCATCGTCTCCCGCAAAGGCCAGAACTGGTGGGCGGTGACGGGCTCGAACCGCCGACCCTCTCGGTGTAAACGAGATGCTCTACCAACTGAGCTAACCGCCCCACGGCGTCGTGGGCCGGGGGCGGTTTAGCTGTGTCGGCGGCGCGGTCAAGCTGGTAGAGTGGCGGGGCCATGACCATTCACACGGCCCTCAATGACGGCACCCCGGTGTGCATCCGCCGCGTGCGTCCCGAGGACGAGGCGCGGCTGAAGGAGGGCATCGCGCAACTCTCGCCGCAATCGCGCTACCTCAGGTTCTTCTCGGGAATGCGCGAGGCCCCGCCGCAGGTGCTGCGCGCGCTGGCGAGTGCGGGCGGGCACGATCACCTCGCCTGGGGCGCGCTCAGGAGCGACCTGCCGGAAACGCCCGCCCTAGGCGTGGTCCACGCCTTCCGTGACCCTGACGATCCGGATGCCGCCGAATTCTCGGTCGCGGTGGTCGACGCCTATCACGGGCGCGGCCTCGCGCGGCTCTTGACCGCGGTGCTGCTGCTCGATTGCGCGCGCGAGGGGTATGAGCATTTCACCGTCCATGTGCTCCCCGAAAACCGCCCGGCGCTGGCGCTGGCGCGCTCGCTGGGAGCGAAGGGGGTGGGGCACGAGGGCGGGGTGACCGAGATGGCGATCGACATCGAGGACGCGCTCGCCTCGCTGCGCGCCGAGGCCGACGTGCCGGGGCTGGCCGCGGTGTTCGAGCAGTTCGGCAACGAGCCGCAGGAGTGATTTCGAGTGAAATGGAACATTTCACGGCTCGGAAATCACGGCTCAACTAAGCGAGGGCGCATGTCGCGGCTAGGGGCGGCGGCATGAGCACCCGCACGCCCCGCATCCTCGTCCTCGGCACCGGCGGCACGATTGCAGGCGCGGGGAGCGGCGGGACGGGGGCGGGGTATCGTCCGGGCGGGTTGTCGCTCGAGGTGCTGGTGGGGCACCTTGCAGCGCTGGGGCTCAGCGCGGACCTGGTGCCGCAGGAGATCGCGCGGATCGGCTCGCAGGACATCGGTTTTGCCGAGTGGCAGGCGCTCCATGTGGCCTCCATGGGGGCGATGGACGATCCTTCGGTGGATGCCGTCATCATCACCCACGGCACCGACACGGCCGAGGAGACCGGCTTCCTGCTCGACCTGACGCTGCCCACGACCAAGCCCGTGATCCTTGTCGGCGCGATGCGCCCGGCGGACGCCGTGGGCGCGGACGGGATGCGCAACTTCGCCAATGCGGTGAAGGTGGCGGGCGACCCTGCGGCGGCAGGGCGCGGCGTGATGCTGGTGATGGGCGACGCAGTGCTCGCCGTGCGCGACGCCCGCAAATCCGCGACCAGCGCTATCGACGCCTTCCGCACCTTCCCGAGGGGGCCTTTGGCGCGCGTCACCCCCTCGAGCCTCGACTGGTTCGGCCCTGCGCACCGCGTGGGAGAGGCCGCGCGCTATCCCTTTCCGGCTGAGCTGCCCCGCGTGGCGATCCTCACCGCGGGGGCGGGGATGGACGCAAAGCCGGTCGAAGCGCTGCTCGGCATCGGCGCGCGCGGGATCGTGCTCGCGGGCATGGGGCAGGGCAATGCGCCCCGCGTGGTTCTGGAGGCCCTCGCCGCTTGCGCGGCTTCTGGGGTGCCGGTGGTGCGTGCCTCGCGGGTCGACGAAGGGCTGGTCGACCGCAATGTCGAGGTGGAGGACGATGCCCTCGGGCTGGTCGCGGCAAGAGCGCTCGGCCCGGCCAAGGCGCGGGTGCTGCTGATAGTGCTGGTGGCGAACGGGGTGACCGACGCGGGGAGGGTGCAGGCGGCGTTTGATGGGTGAGGGCTCTCAGCGCGCCTCAGCCCCACCCGCCTTCAACTCCGATAGCACTGCGTTCAGTTTCTCCAGCACCGCCTGCGCCTGTTCCCGTTCGTCGGCGCTGATCGCTTCGGCGACACGCGCGGCGATGGTGGCCTCGCGCGCCACGATGCCCGCGACCGCCGCGCGTCCCTGCGGTGTCAGAACAAGCTTGGGTGACCGGCGGCTCGTCGTCTTGGGATCGGTTGCGATGAATCCAGCCGTGATCAGCGGGGCCGCCAGGCGCTGGATCAGTTGTCGTGAGACCGCCCGGTCGCGCGCGATCTCGGACAGGGTCAGCGCTCCATGCCGGTCGAGCAGCAGCAGGATCGAGCGCGCCCCAGCTGACAGACCGTGCCCGGCGTGCAGCTTGTCCGAGATGCGGTCGAGCAGATGGTAGGCGCGGGTCAGCGCCATCAGGAAGCGGATGTTGTCGGGGTCGGTCACCCGTGCAGGATGACAACCAAATTGACAATCCTCAAGCGCGGATTATGTCAACATTGTTGTCAATTTGAGCGAGGCTGACGATGGCGATGTTTGACGGCGTTGCGGGCCGGATCGCGGTGCGGGTTATGGAGCGCACCAACGCCGAGGCGGAGCGCGAGGCGGTGCGCAGGCTCGCTGCGGGCCCGGGTGCGAAGGTGCTCGTGATGGGATTTGGTCCAGGCATCGGCTTGCAACACCTGCTCGAAGGCCCGGTCGCAGAGGTCGTCGGCGTCGACCCCTCGCAGGTGATGCATGATGCGGCCGCCCGCCGTAACGCGCTGGCGCTCGCGGAGGGGCGGCTGCGGCTGGTCAAGGCGCAGGCTGCCGATCTGCCCCGTGACGCCGGCCCTTTCGACGGGGCGATCGCGGTGCACACGCTCCAGATCTGCCGTCCTTTCGCCCCGACCGCCGCGATGCTCGCCGACGTCCTGCGTCCGGGAGCGCAGCTGATCGGGATCACCCACGGCTGGGCCGCGCGCAAGGACTATGGCGAGGAGAGCCTGTTCACCGACGCCGTCGCGCAAGGGCTGGCGGGCGCAGGCTTCGCGCAGGCCCGCCATGGCCGCGCCGATGCCGAGGGCGGCACGGCGGTGCTGCTCGAAGCGGTCCGCTGACCTGCCTGATCCTAACCCGGTGCGGCCAACGCCGGGGCCGGGTGCCCCCTCACCCCCAGGGGGTGACCAGATACTTCTCGCCGGTCTTCATCTGGCGGTAGTCGAGGATCGCGTCCTTCTCCAGCATCCCCTCCAGCGTCACCTTGGCCTTGTAATGCGAAGCGAAGGTGGTGGTGAGGCCGGCCTGAACCCGCTGGCGCATCCGCACCACGGTTTCCATCCCCGCCCGCGCAAGGAAGGGCGTCAGCAGCCAGCCGGCGATGCTCCACTGGAGGCCGTAGGACGGCGTCAGGATCGTCGGCGACAGGTCGAGGCGGCCGTAGATGTACATCTTCTTCTGCTGGTTCGAGCCGTAGCGCGAGAACTCGCTCATCTGGCTGACCGCGACCTGCTCCATCGCCTTGAGCACGCCATCACTGGCCTGCCCGCCGCCGATCGGGTCGAAGCCGAGGAAGGCGCCGGTCTCGGCAATCGCGGCGCGCAGGTCGGCCATGTAGGTGGGGGCGGAGCTATCGACGACATATTGCGCGCCCTGTTCCTTGAGCATGGCGACATGCTCGGGCTTGCGGACGATGTTGACCAGCTTCATCCCGTCCTCGATGCAGATGCGGTTGAGCATCTGGCCGAGGTTCGAGGCGGCGGCGAGGTGGACGATGGCCGAGTGGCCCTCCATCTTTGCGGTCTCGACGAAGCCCAGCGCGGTCATCGGGTTAACGAAGCTGGAGGCACCGACCTCGGAGGAATGCTCGCCCAAGGGCAGGCACATCATCGCATCGGCGATGGCGTATTGCGAGAAGGCGTTGCCCGGGACGCAGGCGACGCGCTGGCCCATGAGGGCCCTGGCCATGTCGCTGTCACCGGTGGCGATCACCGTGCCCGCGCCCTCGTTGCCCGCCGGAAGCCGCTGGCCGTGGCGCGCCTTGTTGCCGGTGAGGAAGGGCTCGGGCATGGTCGCGACTACCTTGCCGGGGGCATATTCGGCGGTCTCGAAATCGGCGGCAGAGGTGAGGATCGCGAGATCGCTCGGGTTGATCGGCGCGGCCTCCATCTTCACCAGCACCTGATTGCCCTTGGGCTCGGGGAACTGACTCTCGGCGACTTCCAGCGTCAGCTTGCCGTCGGCGGTGAGGGTGGTGAAGAGCTGCTTTCCGGTAGTCATGGCGATCGTCTCCCTTTGTTGCTGGCGGGCCTAGGGTTTCTGGTTGCGCTTCGCAACCGTTGGCGAAGGCCCACCCGTGATCGGAGTCACGCGCCTCCGATCACCCCCTCCCGCAGGCGGGAGGGGCGCTCAATGCCAGCAAGTCCCCCTCCCGCATGCGGGGAGCCGCAGGCGTGGCGAAGCCACAGCGGTTAGGGGTGGGCACGAATCAGGGATAGGTCGCTTCGACGAAATAGAGCCCGTGGGGCGGAGCGTTGAGGCCCAGTGCATTGCGGTCGCGCGCCGCCAGCGCCTCGGCGATGCGGCTTTCCGGCCAGGTGCCAGCGCCCACCAGCTTGAGGCAGCCGACCATGCTCCTCACCTGATGGTGGAGGAAAGAGCGCGCGGCGGCGTGGATGTGGATTTCCTCGCCGACCTTCTCGACCCGCAGCTCGTCGAGCGACTTCACCGGATCGGCGGCCTGACAGTGCACGCTGCGGAAGGTGGTGAAGTCATGCCGCCCCACCAGCGCCTGCGCGGCGCGGTGCATCGCCTCGGCGTCGAGCGGCTGGGGCACGTGCCACGCCTTGTCGCGCAGCAGGGTGAGCGGCGCGCGGCGGTTGGCGATCCTGTAGAGATAGCGCCGCCCGGTGCAGGAAAAGCGCGCGTGCCAATCGTCGGGCACCACCTCGCAATGGGTCACCGCGACGGGATCGGGCCGCAGCTGGGCGTTCACCGCCGCCATCAGCCGGAACGGATCGAAGGGCTTTGCGATGTCGACGTGGCTACGCATTGCCAGCGCATGCACCCCCGCATCGGTGCGCCCGGCCGAGTGCATGACCACCTGCTCGCCCGTGATCCGTGCGAGTGCATCCTCGACCGCTTGCTGCACGCTCGGGCCGTGGCTCTGGCGTTGCAGGCCGAAGAAGGGCGTGCCGTCAAATTCCAAGGTGAGGGCGAAGCGGGTCACCCCAGTACCGTCCCGGCCGCGACCGCCCGCCCGCGCAGGAACTCCGCGCGTTCGAGCACCGGCTTGCCCGCGCGCTGGAGCTTCAGGGGCCGGATCGCGCCCGAGCCGCAGGCGATGGTGAAGTCATCGTCCAGCACCGTTCCGGGATTGCCCGCGCCCTCGACCACCTCGGCGAGCAGCAGTTTCACCCGCTCTTCGCCGAGTTCGAACCAAGCGCCGGGGAAGGGGGCGAGGCCGCGCACCAGCCGCTCGATTGCCTCGGCGTCCTGCGACCAATCGATCTTCGCTTCGGCCTTGTCGATCTTGGGGGCATAGATTGCCGCGGCATCGTCCTGTGGCTCGGGCGGGAAGGCGGCGAGATCGGCCAGCACCTCGACCATCGCCGCCGCGCCCACGGCGCCCAGCTCCACGAACAGCTCGCCGGTCGTCTTGCGCTCCACTGGAACGGCAATCTTGTGCAGCATCGGCCCGGTATCGAGCCCCGCTTCCATCTGCATGATCGTGACGCCCGTCTCGGCATCCCCCGCCATCACCGCACGGTGGATCGGCGCCGCGCCGCGCCACCGGGGCAGCAGCGAGGCGTGGATGTTGAGGCAGCCATGCTTCGGCGCGTCGAGCACCGGCTGCGGCAGGATCAGGCCATAGGCTGCGACCACCGCCACATCGGCCCCGAGCGCGGCAAATTCCGCCTGCGCCTCGGCCCCCCGCAGCGACACAGGCGAGCGGACCGGCACCCCCAAACGCTCGGCCTCCACCTGCACCGGAGAGGGCATCAGCTTCTTCCCCCGCCCCGCCGGACGCGGCGGCTGGGTGTAGGCGCACACCACCTCATGCCCCGCCTCATGCAGCGCGCGCAGGGCCGGAACCGCGAATTCCGGCGTTCCCATGAAGATGATGCGCATAAGGATGCTCGGCGGCCTTTGTGAAGCGAAGCGCAGCCCCTATCTCTCCCCCCATGGCATCGCAAGAGATCGAGGCATTGAGCGCCGCGCTCGCCCGCCTGCCGGGCCTCGGCCCCCGCAGCGCGCGGCGGGCGGTGCTGTGGCTGGTCAAGCACCGCGAATCTGCGCTCCCCGCATTGCTCGAAGCGCTGGCAGGCGTCGCCGAGACCTTGGTCGAGTGCCACATCTGCGGCAATGTCGACACCCGCGCCCCCTGCGGCATCTGCGCCGACCCGCGCCGCGATGCGCGGTCCTTGTGCGTGGTGGAGGAGGTCTCCGACGTCTGGGCGCTGGACCGCGCACGCCTCTTCCCCGGACGCTACCATGTGCTGGGCGGCAGGCTCTCGGCCCTTGACGGCATCGGTCCCGAAGACCTCGGCATCGCCAGCCTGCTCGCCCGGGTCGAGGCGGGAGGGATCGACGAGGTGGTGCTCGCCATGAACGCCACATTGGAAGGCCAGACCACCGCGCACTATCTCGCCGAGCGGCTGGAGGCCTTCCCCCTGCGCGTCACCCAGCTCGCCCACGGCCTGCCGGTCGGCGGCGAGCTCGACTATCTCGACGAGGGCACGCTGGCGCAGGCCTTGCGGGCGAGAAGGCCGGTGGGATGAACGTGCTCCAGCGCATCTTCACATGGCTGCTTGGCCCCGGCGTCGAACGCGAATCGCGCGAGTGGAAATACGAATGCAGCCAGTGCGGCCACCGCGAGAGCGTGTGGGAGCGGGGCGGCATCCGCTACAAGGCGAGCGGCGAGAAGTCCTATCGCGGCCGCTGCCCCGCCTGCGGCCATGTCGGCAAGCGCTGGCTGCGTCGATCACCCTGATCGGAGCATCCTGCTTGCCGGAAAGCGGCGTGGCCCCTATCTTGCGCGCATTATGGCTATCCGCGAAATCCTCGAAGTGCCGGACCCCCGGCTCAAGACCGTCTCGACCCCGGTCGAACCCCACGAGTTCGGTCCCGAGCTGAACACCCTCGTCGAAGACATGTTCGAGACGATGTATGACGCCCCCGGTATCGGTCTGGCCGCGATCCAGGTCGGCGTGCCCAAGCGGGTGCTGGTGATCGACTTGCAGCCCGACGATCCCGATGCCGAGCCGGTCGAATGCACCAGCCATGGCGGGCACAAGCACACGCACCCCGCCACCAAGAAGGAACCGCGGGTGTTCATCAACCCCGTGATCCTCGATCCGGCGGCCGAGCTTTCGACCTATCAGGAAGGCTGCCTCTCGGTCCCCGAGATCTACGCCGACGTCGATCGCCCCGCGACCTGCACGGTGCGCTATCAGGATCTGGACGGCAACACCCACGAGGAACACCTCGAAGGCCTGCTCGCGACCTGCCTGCAGCACGAGATGGACCACCTAGAGGGCATTCTCTTCATCGACCACCTCTCGCGCCTGAAGCGCGCGATGGTGCTGAAGAAGCTCGAGAAGATCAGGCGCGCGGCGTAATTTTTGCGTGCCCGCCTCCGCGGGCACGTCCTCGGGGCTGTTCTTTCGCTCCGCTGCGCTACGCTACAGGCCCCTGCGGGCGGCCGTTCGGCCTTGCGGCGCGTGCCGCGCCGATACTTGTGCCAACCGATCCCTTATCGTCACCCCGGACTTGATCCGGGGCTTGGCTTTCTTTCTTGTTGGAAAGCGCGACGCAGGCCTAGCGTTCCCCATTCGTTCCGTGTAGGCATGCCGCATGGACCCCGCGATTCTCTCGATCATTGCCCTGCTTGCCGGCGCCGCGCTCGGCTGGTTTCTCGCCTCGCGCCCGCTGGCGGATCTGCGCGCGCGGCTGGACGAGGCCGAGCGCGCGGGCAGCGAGCGCGAAGGCGAATTCAAGCGCGCCATTGCCGAACTGGGCGCAGCGCGGGTCGAGGTTGCGGCGCTGGGTGAACGCGCCGCCCGCGCCGACGCGCTGGCGCAGCAACTCGACGCCGCGCGCGAGGAGAACGCCCGCTTCCGTGCCGAGCGCGCAGCTTTCGAGGAACAGAAGCGCCTGCTCGAAGAATCGCGCACAAATCTGCTCAAGGAGTTCGAGAATACCGGCGCGGCGGTGCTGAACCGCGCGCAGGAAGCCTTCCTGAAACGCGCCGAGGAACGCCTCGGCCACTCCGAAAAGGCGAGCGAGGAGAAGCTGAAGGCCCTGCTCTCGCCGGTGGGCGAGAAGCTGGCGAATTACGAGCGGCAGGTCGCCGATCTCGAGGCCAAGCGGACCGATGCCTTCGGGCAGCTGGCGGGCCTGATCCAGTCGATGAAGGAAGGCCAGGAACAGGTGCGGCGCGAGGCGCAGCGGCTCGGCAATTCGCTCACCAACGCCCCCAAGGCGCGCGGGCGCTGGGGGGAGCGGGCCTTGCAGAACCTGCTCGAACAATGCGGCCTCGCCCAGCACACCGATTTCGTGATGGAGCACTCGATCGACACCGAGGACGGCCGCCTGCGCCCCGATGCGATCGTGCGCATTCCGGGCGGCAAGGTGCTGGTGATCGATTCGAAGGTGTCGCTCAACGCCTATCAGGAAGCCTTCGAGGCCACCGATGACGAGGCCCGCGCGCGGGCGCTGGCCGATCACGTCCGCTCGATGCGCAACCACGTGCAGACGCTCGGCGCGAAGAGCTACCAGTCGCAGTTCGAGGACGCGCCCGATTACGTGGTGATGTTCGTGCCGGGCGAGCATTTCGTCGCCGCCGCGCTCGAGGCCGATCCGGACCTCTGGAACTTCGCCTTCGACAAGCGCGTGCTGCTGGCCACACCGACCAACCTCGTCGCCATTGCGCGCACCGTTGCGCAGGTCTGGCGGCAGGATGGGCTGGCGAAAGAGGCGCAGGAAATCGGCCGGATGGGTGCCGAGTTGTATGACCGCCTCGCCACTGCTGCCGAGCATCTGAAGCGCGTCGGCGGCGGGCTGGAGAGCGCGGTCAACAATTACAACAAGTTCGTCGGCTCTTTCGAGCGCAACGTCCTGTCCTCGGGGCGGCGGCTGGCAGAAAAGGGCGTCGAGATCGGCAAGCGCGAGATCGACGAGGTGCCGCTGGTCGCGAGCGCGCCGCGCTACAATGCCGAGGATGTTGCAGCGCTCCAAGCGCCTGATATGGATGGCGAAAGCGAGAAGCGCGACGCAGCGGAGTAGGGCGAATGGATAGCGGGGCACAGGGCTGGCAGCTGGCGCAGATCAACATCGGCAAGCTGCTCGCACCCGAGGGTGATCCCCGCGTTCAGCCCTTCTTCGACGCGCTCGAGAAGATCAACGCCATCGCCGATGCCTCGCCCGGCTTCGTCTGGCGGCTGCAAACCGAAAGCGGCAATGCCACCGATCTCGAGGTTGCCCCGGACCCGTTGCTGATCGTCAACATGTCGGTGTGGCAAGACGCCGAGAGCCTGTTCGATTTCGTCTACCGCTCGGGCCACACGCCGGAAATGGCGCGGCGGCGCGAATATTTCCACCGCTTCGAGGGGGCCTATCAGGCCCTGTGGTGGGTTCCCGAAGGCCACCGGCCGAGCATCGACGAGGGCCTCTCGCGCCTGTGGATGCTCGACCGCTACGGCCCGACCCCGCAGAGCTTCACCTTCAAGGCACGCTTCCCGCGCCCGGGCGAGGAGACGCCGCCGGTCGACATGAAGCCCGATCCCTGGTGCATCGGCAACGCGTGAAGCCTGCGTCGCCGCAGCCGGTCCCAACACGGGTTAGGGGAATTGGCGCGAAGTTCCTCTCTGGTCGGCGCGACACGGGCGAAACGGTGAGGCAGACAATGAAGCGGGAACTCGCGATAGCGGCGCTGATGGCGACGGGCTTTCTGGCAGGCTGTGAGCCGCCGTCGGCGCCGGACGCGGCGTCCTCCGCCACGCCGGGCTCGAGCGAAACGGTTGCCCCTGCCACACCGGCCAACGGCGCGCCGATGCTCGACGCGGCAAGCTATCCCCCGCGCGACGATTGCGGCGCCCTGCCGGGCTGGCCCGCGTTCCGGACGCAGCTCGACAAGGCCGTCGCCGCGCGCGACGCCGATGCGCTTGCGGCGATCACCGATCCTGACGTCCGGCTCGATTTCGGCGGCGGGGCGGGCACCAAGGAATTGCGCCAGCGGCTGGTCGACCCTGACTACCGGCTGTGGGACGAACTCGCCGCCATCCTGCCGCTCGGCTGCGGCCCGCAGGACGGCGGCGGCGCGGCGATGCCGTGGATCTTCGCGAACAGCCCGGCGGACGCCGACCCGTTCAACGCCATGCTGGTCCTCGGCCCGGCGGTTGCGGTCCGGGCCGAGCCCGACGCCGCGGCACCCGCCACGGCGCGGCTGAACTGGGCCATCGTCGATCTGGCGCAAGGTTACGAGGGGCCGGACAAGCCGTTCGCGGCGGTCATCCTGCCCGGCGGCGGCAAGGGCTATGTCGAGACCGCCAGGCTGCGCAGCCTCGTCGATTACCGCCTGCTCGCCACGCGCACGCCACAGGGCTGGCGGATCACTGCGCTGATCGCGGGTGACTAGTCGCCGAGCGCCGCGAGCACCTCATAGGCCAGAACCGCTCCGGCGACGGCGGCGTTCAGGGAATCCGCGCGGCCCTTCATCGGCATGGTGACGCGCAGGTCGCAGGCCAGCTCGTAATCCTCGGGCAGGCCCTGCGATTCGTTGCCGACGAGGATGAAGCATGGCGCCGCATAGGCCGCGCCGCGATACGGCACGGCGTCGCGCAGCGAGGCGGCGACCAGCTGGCCGTCTCCCGCCCGCAGCCATCCCAGAAAATCCTCCCACCGCGCCTGCGCCAGGCCGACGGTGAACACCGCGCCCATGCTCGCGCGGACGGCTTCGGCGCTGAAGGGGTCGGCGCAGTCGTCGATCAGGATCAGCCCGCCCGCGCCAACCGCGTCGCAGGTGCGCAGCATAGTGCCGAGGTTGCCGGGATCGCGCAAAGCCTGCGCGGCGAGCCAGATCGGCGCGGCGCTGCGGTCGAGTGCGGCCAGCCTCGTGTCCCACTCGTCGAACACCCCGGCGACCGCTTGCGCGTTCTCCTTGCCGGTGATCTTCGAGAGGATGTCGGGCGTGGTCGCGATCACGTCGCCGCCGGCCGCCACGACCTCGGCCTCGAGCCGTTCGAGCAAGGGATGCTCGCGGCCCTCGGCCATCACCAGTGTCTGCGGCAGTCGGCCCGAGGCGCGCGCGTCCTCGAGCAGGCGCAGGCCCTCGACCAGAAACTGCCCCGCGCGCTTGCGGTGCTTCTTGTCGCGCAGGGAGCGCAGGTATTTGACCGTCGGATTGGAAAAGCCGGTGATGTGCTTGCGCATGGGCGTCAGGGCCGCCGCCCCTAGTCCTCGCCGAAGCCGTCGGCGATCAGCGCGATGAGATCGGCGAGCACGGCGTCCGCGCCGTCCCCCTCGACCGCCACCTCGACCGTGTCACCCTTCGCCGCGCCGAGCATCATCAGCCCGAGGATCGAGCCGCCCGCCGCGCTGTGCGGGGGCTTGCTCACGGTCACCTTGACCCCCTCGGGCAGCGCGCTGACCGCGCCGACGAACTTCGCGCTCGCCCGCGCGTGCAGCCCGCGGCGGTTGACGATGGTGACGCTCTGCCTTGCTTCCCCCACGCGCCTTGCCCCCTAGGCCTTGGCCCGCGCCGGGGGAGCGGCGTCCGCGCCCAGCAATTCGCTGGCGATGGTGATGTAGTTGCGCCCGGCGGTCTGCGCGGCGTGGACCGCGGCGGTGACGTCCATCGCCTTCCTCGCCCCGGCGAGGCGGATCAGCATGGGGAGGTTGATCCCGGCGATCACCTCGACATGCCCCGCATCCAGCAGCGAGATCGCGAGGTTCGAGGGGGTGCCGCCGAACAGGTCGGTGAGGATGATCACGCCCTTGCCGGTGTTGACGCGCGCAATCGCATCGGCGATGTCGGCGCGGCGCTGCTCCATGTCGTCATTGGGGCCGATGCAGACCGTCACGATCGCGTCCTGCGGGCCGACGACGTGCTCCATCGCCTCGACGAATTGGTCCGCGAGGCGGCCGTGGGTTACCAGGATCAAGCCGATCATGTGCGAAAATGGGTCCGTTAACTGCCCGCCCGTCGGAGGGCCTTACGCGTTTCTACCTTAACCGACAATGTGTGTTGCACTGCGGCGTAAAATTCATGGGCGACCTCTAGCGGCGATCGCCTTCGATGGCGTCGGCCGCGCGCGACCCGAGGTTGCGGTGGCGGACAGTGGGCGAAAATCCCTCGCCGCGCAAGGCCTCGGCCATGGACTCGGCGGTGTAGACCGAGCGGTGTCTCCCGCCGGTACAGCCGAAGGCGATGTGGACATAGGGTTTGCCTTGCGCGGCGTAGCGCGGGAGCAGCAACAGGAGGAGGTCGCGAATCCGGGCGAAGGCCTCGGCGAAGGCGGGGTCTTTCTCGATGTGCTCGCCCACCGCCGCGTCCTGCCCGGTCTGCTCCTTCAGTCCCGGCACCCAGTGCGGATTGTCGAGGAAGCGCATGTCGAACACGAGGTCGGCGAGCGGCGGCATCCCGCGCGCGAAGCCGAAGCTCGAGATGGTGAGGGTGAGCGCGGCCCCGGCCTCGGGGGGCGCGAAGAGCTCGCGGATCTTGCCCTGCAGATCGTTGCTGGTCATCGCCGTGGTGTCGATCAGCACCTCGGCCCAGCGGCGCAGCGGCTCGAGCAGCTCGCGCTCGGCGGCAATGCCATCCTGGACTGGGCGGCCATCGGCCATCGGGTGGCGGCGGCGGGTTTCGTTGAAGCGGCGTTCCAGCTCGCCGCCGGCGCAGTCGAGGAACAGCGAGGTGAGCGCGAGGTCGGGGCGTGCGCTGAGGTCCTTCACCAGCGCGATGATGTCGGCCGGGACGAAGCCGCGGGTGCGCGAATCGAAGCCGATCGCGAGCGGCGCGGAGGTCTCGTCGGCCATGGTGACCAGCCGCTTGAGCATGCGGACGGGGAAGTTGTCGATGGTCTCCCAGCCGAGGTCTTCGAGCACGGCGAGCGCTGTCGACTTGCCCGCGCCTGCCAGGCCGGTGACCAGCAGCAGCTGGCGCGTGGCGGGGGGCGGCGGAGGGGCGTCGGCGGCGGTCATGGCGCTCTATCTGGCGTTTGCGCCGCGCAAAGGGAAGATGCCGCGAATACGAGGCCGTGCATCCTGAGCGCCCATTCGGCGCGCGCGGCGGGGGCGTTGGGGCCGGGATCGAAGGCGAGCACCGGCACCGGGACCCCGGCGATGTTCCTTGTGAGCACGGGCGCTTCGGGCAGGCGCGCAGGCGGCGGGCCGCCGAGCGTGAGGATAAGCGCGACCGGGGCGGGCGGGGCGACGTCGAGGCGCGCAAGGCCCACGCCGCGCACTTCGATCAGCCCGGCGATATTGGGCGGCGGGGAGGCGATCAGCAGTCCCTCTGAGGGCGTCAATGTCACCGCATCATCGCCGATCAGCCCCGCGCCGCGATCGATCAGCGCGAGGGCGAGGCTTGACTTGCCGCTCCCGGGCGGGCCCTCGATCAGCAGCGCGCGTCCGCCGATCGCCACGGCGCTCGCCTGCATCACCAGACCGCTCACGGCGCCCCGGGCAGCGTCAGGCGCAGGCACGCGCCGCTCGCCCCGTCGACCCGCGCGTCGGCGATCAGCGAGCCGTCATGCGCCTCGGCAATCGCGCGGCCGATGGCAAGGCCGAGGCCGGAATGGTTGCCGAAGCTCTCGCTCTCGGGCCGGTCGGAATGGAAGCGGCGGAACACTGCCTCGCGCGCTTCGGCGGGGATGCCGGGGCCCTCGTCGGTGACTTCGGTGACGACCATGCGGCCCGCAGGGCGCAGGGTGACGCGCACCGTGCCGCCCTCGGGCGAGAAGGACACGGCGTTGTCGATCAGGTTTTCCGCGACGCGTTCGAGCTGGGTCGGCACGCCCATCACCCGCAGCTTGCCGCCCGGCGGCACCCGCGCGTCGAGTTCGAGCTTGCGTCCGCCGTTCATGCCCCGGTTCTCGCGGCTGGCGATGAGGTTGGCGAAGAGTTCGGTGAGGTCGACGCGCTCGAGGGTCGCGCGGCTGATCTCGGCATCGACGCGGCTGGCGGCGGAGATTTCGGTGACGAGGCGGTCGATCCGGCGCACATCATGCGCGGCGATCTGGGTGAGCTCGGCGCGCAGGGCGGGGTCGTCGACGCGGGGGAGCGTGTCGATGGCATTGCGCAGGGAAGCGAGCGGGTTCTTGATCTCGTGGGCGACATCCGCCGCGAAGCTGTCGACCGCGTCGATCCGGCCGCGTAGGGCGGTCGTCATGTCCGAGACCGCGCGGGCGAGCAGGCCGATCTCGTCGCTCCGCTGGGGCAGGCGCGGCACTTCAACCTCGCGGTCGCGGCCCTGCTTCACGCGCACGGCGGCGCGCGCCAGCAGGCGCAGGGGCGTGACGATGGTGCGCGCGAGGAACAGCGAGAGCGTCGCCGAGGCCGCCATCACCAGCAGCATCGCGAGGAACAGCGTGGTGCGCGCCGCGCGCACGCTTTCGGTGATGTCGACCGCGTTGCGCACGGTCAGCAGCGTCGCGCCCTGAAGGCCCACCGGCACCGCGGCGGTGATGACGGGGGTGCCGTCCTGCCAGTCGTAGAGCCTGACCTGTGACAGCCCCAGCTCGCGCGCGCGGGCGAGTTCGGGCCAGGCGTTGGCCTCCTGCGCATCGGGTTCGACATAGTCCTGCACGGGCTCTGCCGAGACGATGGTGTCGATGGTGCGATCGAGCCAGACCGAGAAGCGCTGTTCCCAGTCGTCGTCGGAGGTGTCGTTGAAGCGGAAGGCGGGTTCGGCCAGCGCAAAGCTGTCGGCGGTGAGCTTGCCCTTGGCATCGAAGGTGCGCAGCCGCATGCGCTGTTCCTTGCCGATCTGCACCAGGAGCGCCTCCTGCCGCTCGCGCGTCGCGCCGGCCAGCGCCTCGGCGGTGATCTGGGCCTCGATCCGGGCGAGCTTGAAGCGCTCGTTGATCAGCTGGGTGCGGTAGCTGTCGAGATAGAAGAGCCCGCCGCCGAGGATCAGCAGGGGGAGGATGTTGACCGCGAGGATGCGCCCCGTCAGCGCGAAGCGGCCGGTGGCGCTCATCTGCTCGGCCCCGTTCCCGCCGCGCTTTTCGTCAGCCATCGGTGAAGCTGTAGCCCGCGCCGTAGAGCGTATCGATCGCATCGAAGCTCTGGTCGACCGCCTTGAACTTGCGGCGCATCCGCTTGATGTGGCTGTCGACCGTGCGGTCGTCGACGAAGACGTCGTCGGGGTAGGCGGCGTCCATCAGTTGGTTGCGGCTCTTGATCACGCCGGGGCGGATGGCGAGCGCTTCGAGGATCAAGAATTCGGTGACGGTGAGGCTGACCGCCTGCCCGTCCCACATCACCTGATGGCGCGCCGGGTCCATGAACAGCCGGCCGCGGGTGAGGGTGGCAGGCGCGGGCTCGGGCGAGGCGGCCGGCGCAGTGTCGGTGCCAAGCGGCTCGGCGCGGCGCAGGATCGCGCGGATGCGGGCGATGAGGAGGCGCAAGCTGAAGGGCTTGGCGATGTAATCGTCCGCGCCCAGTTCGAGGCCCGCTTCCTCGTCGCTCTCGTCGTCCTTGCTGGTGAGGAAGATGACGGGGATGGCGGAATTCTCGCGCAGCCGACGCAGCAGCTCCATCCCGTCCATCTTGGGCATCTTGATGTCGAACACCGCAAGATCGGGCGGATTGTCGAGCAGCGCCTTCAGCGCGGTCTCGCCATCGGAATAGAGGCGGGTGGCAAAGCCCTCGGCCTGCAATGCGATCGAGACCGTGGTGAGGATGTTGCGATCATCGTCGACCAGCGCGATCTGGAGCTTGCGCGCCTCGCCGCCGCCCTCGGGAGGCGGGGCGTCGGTGGGGGCGGTGGTGCCCTCGCTCGCCATCAGGAGTGCTCCGCGCGCGTCTGCATGGCGCATGGGTAGCGCCATCGCGGCCCGCCTGCAACGCCCCAGCGGGCGCGGGAAAGTGGCGCTTTGCCGCTTGTCACATTTGCTATGCCGCTGCCGGTTTGACGTTGGGGCAAGCGCGATTTAAGGCGCAGAACAGGGATCGGACAGGTTTGCACGACGGCTTTGCGCCCGGTGTTGCATACGTATGCGCAAGTGCTACGGGGTGTGATGCAAGCGCGAGGGGATTCGTTGGCGCGGATTGTCCAGTCCCGCTCGTGACCCATTCGCTGCTTCCCGATGCCTCTACGCCAGGAGACGTAAGTTGACCCCGCTCGCAACCCCGCTGGCCGCCCAGAACCTCGCCACCCGTGCGGTGATCCACCCCAATCTCGGCACTTCGGCGCTGGTCGAGCATGCGCTGAAAAAGGGCGAGGGCCAGCTGACCAAGCATGGCGCGCTGCTGGTCGATACCGGGCGTTTCACCGGGCGCAGCGTCAAGGACAAGTATATCGTCCGCGATGCAGAGACCGAGAACACGATCAACTGGGGCACGATCAACCAGCCGATGAGCGAGGCGCATTTCGCCGCGCTCAAGGCCGATTTCCTCAAGGAGCTCGAGGGGCAGGAAGAACTCTATGTCGCCGATCTGTTCGGCGGATCGCAGCCGGAATACCGCGTCAACGTGCGCGTCATCAACCAGATGGCCTGGCACAACCTCTTCATCCGCACCCTGCTGGTGCGCCCCACGGCGGAGGAACTGGCGAGCTTCGTCCCCGAATACACCATCATCAACCTGCCGAGCTTCAAGGCCGACCCGGAACGCCACGGCTGCCGCAGCGACACGGTGATCGCGGTGAGCTTCACCGAAAAGCTGATCCTGATCGGCAACACCGAATATTCGGGCGAGATGAAGAAGGGCGTGTTCGGCCTCTTGAACTACCTCCTCCCCGCGCAGGGTGTGATGCCGATGCACTGCTCGGCCAACATCGGCGCGGACGGCAAGAGCGCGATCTTCTTCGGCCTGTCGGGCACCGGCAAGACGACGCTTTCAGCTGACGCCAGCCGCACCCTCATCGGTGATGACGAGCATGGCTGGTCGGACACCGCGGTCTTCAACTTCGAAGGCGGCTGCTACGCCAAGATGATCAACCTCTCGGCCGAGGGCGAGCCCGAGATCTACGCCACCACGCAGATGTTCGGCACGATCCTCGAGAACGTGACGATGGATCCGGCCACGCGCGAATTGGACTTCACCGACGGCAGCAAGACCGAGAACACCCGCGGCGCCTATCCGATCGAGTTCATCCCGAACACGAGCGAGAAGAACCTCGGCCCCGCGCCCTCGAACGTCATCATGCTCACCGCCGATGCCTTCGGCGTTCTGCCCCCGATCGCGCGACTGACCGCCGATCAGGCGATGTATTACTTCCTCAGCGGCTACACCGCCAAGGTCGCGGGCACCGAAATCGGCGTGACCGAGCCCGAGGCGACCTTCAGCACCTGCTTCGGCGCCGCCTTCATGCCGCGCCACCCGAGCGTCTACGGCAACCTCCTCAAGGAGCGCATCGCCAAGGGCGGCGCGGAGTGCTGGCTGGTCAACACCGGCTGGACCGGCGGCAAGTACGGCACCGGCCACCGCATGCCGATCAAGGCGACCCGCGCGCTGCTGAACGCGGTGCTCGACGGCAAGATGGACGCGGTGGAGTTCCGCAAGGACGCGAATTTCGGCTTCGAAGTCCCCGTCTTCGTCTCCGTGCTGGCCGAAGCCGGGATCGACCAGACGATCCTCGATCCGCGCAGCACCTGGGCCGACGGCGCCGAGTATGACGCCACCGCCAAGAAGCTGGTGCAGCTTTTCATCGACAATTTCGCGCAGTTCGAAGCCCACGTGGACGAAGGCGTCAAGAACGCCGCGCCCGCGCCGGCGAGCGTCGCTGCCTGACGCCATCACGAGTTGGAGAGGGGGGCCCCGCCCGGCGCTAAGACCGGAGCGGGGCCTTTTACCTTGAAATGCCGCACACCTGCGCCACACTCGCCCCGACTCGCTTAGAAGGAGGGACGTGATGAGCATTCTCGACGGCATTCTGAAGAATATCGGCGGCGCGCCGGATGATGTGGTGAACCTCGCGGCCAAGATCGGGATCGACCCGGCGATGGCCGAAAAGGCGATCGCCGCGCTCGGCAAGACCCATCAGCTCGACGGCGACACCGTGACGCTGGCGGCCGAGAAGACCGGCCTCAGCCCCGACATCCTCAATCAGGTGGTGAGCGCGATCGGGGGCGAGGGCTCGCTCACCCACTTCGCCTCGATGCTCGACAAGGATGGCGACGGCAATCCGCTCGACGACATCATGGGCATGGCCTCGGGCCTGCTGGGCGGCGGCAAGAGCTGAGCTGACAGGCGCGCGCCCCGGCGCGCGCCTGCACCCGTTCCCGGCTACTCCACCTCGGGAACCTCGACCGGATCGGGGAGATTGCCCAGCTGGAGCGGGGTGCCCTCGCTGGCATCGGCGATCGCGGCGATCAGCTGCTTGGCCTTGGCCGCCGCCCACCCGCCGTGGGGATTGGCCGCCACGGGGGCAAGCATCGCGCGGGCAAAGGCGATCTTGCCCTCGCCCACCAGCATAATCCCGGCATTGATCTGCAAGCCGTGATCGAAGGGCGCTAGCACCGCCGCCCGTTCCAGCGCCGCGCGCGCATTCTCGTTGGGCTCCTTGCCCTGCTGGACCTGCGCCCGGTAGAAGAAGATCAGCGGCAGCGGATGATCGTTCTCGAGCGCGTTGAGCGCGACGAAGGGCTTGATCGCCGCGGAATAGGCGGCCTTGCGCTTGTCGGCCTCGGCGGCTTCGGCCTGGCGGAACAGCGCGTAGCCTTTCTGGACATAGGCATTGGCGCGCGCGGGATCGCGGGCGATCGCGGCGTCGGCAGCGGCGATCGCCTGCGCATCGTTGCCTGCATCATACTCGGCTTCGGCCAGCGCGGTGAGCACGCCCGGGTCTTCGGGAAATTTCGCCGCCACCAGCCGCGCCTCGGCCAGCAGCACCGCGGCTTCCTCGGAGTCGACGCCGCGCTGCGAGCGGATCTGGAGCGGCATCATCGCCGCCTCGCCCGCGGTCAGCTGGCGCAGGGTGACGGGGCCGATCGCCAGCTTGTCGGGCGGCAGCTTCAGGGCGGCCATGCGCGGCTGGCGCAGATAGGCTTTCAACTCCTTCTCCAACTGGTCGAGATCGCCGAAAGCCGCCTCGCCCGCCGCCTTCTGCTCCATGCCCTGGGCAAGGTTCACCAGATAGGTGTTGAGCTGGCCCCGGCGGCCTTCCGTGAAGAACAGGTAGTGATACAGCGCCCAGCTCTTGGCGTAGAAGGTGTCGTAGCCCTTGACCTTCTTCTGCTCGTACAGCGCGGGGTCGATCAATTCGCGCACATGGACCGGATCGGCAAAGGCGAGGTCGCCCGCGCGGTGCTCTGCCGGACGGCCGATCCACAGGCTGCCGTCGCGCTCGAAACTGGCCGAGGCGAAGAATTCGGCCGCGCCCTCGTCATACCAGCGCGGCTTGGCGAAGCGCGAGGAGGACAGCAGGAAGTGGTGGGCATTTTCGTGCAGCAGCACGATGGTGGTGAAATCGGGATAGCCGTTCTGCTGGTTGCGGATGTCCTGCACGAAGGCGCGGCTGCCCCCGGCGCGCGGGATGTAGAAACCGGCGATCTTGCGGTCGCCCGAGAGCGAGCGCATCGCCCGCTCGCCGCCCACGACATAGATGACGACGCGGTTGGAGGGGCTGGGCTTGTCGGCCTTGCGCCCGGTCACGAACACCATCGCGCTGTGATAGCGCTCGAGGTTCTGGGCAAAGGTGCGGATGTCGGCCTCGCGGTCGTCGGCGTAGATGACGAAGTGTTCGGAGGAGGCTTCGTACCATTCGGCTGCGGCGGGGGTGGCGACGGCGGCCAGCGCCAGCGCGGCGAGGGCAAGACGGAACAGCGCGGAAATCATCGGTCGGGCCTCCCCCCGGCAACGGCCCTGCGATGGCCGCGTCGGGGTGCAGCATATCGAGCTTTTGCCGCGATGCCAGAGGGTTGTTGGAGGGGTGGGCCGAAAAGTCAGCCGGATTGTGGCCGCGTGTTCTCGAGATATTGCCAGATGCGGCTCACCACCACCGATCCCTCGCCCACCGCGCTTGCGACGCGCTTGACCGAATTGGCGCGCACATCGCCCACCGCGAAGATGCCGGGCGCGGTGGTGGCGTAGTCGTCACCCTGGCCCGCCGCCGCGCCGGTGAGGACGAAGCCCTTGGCGTCGGTCTCGGCGAGGCCCGAGAGCCAGCCGGTGTTGGGCGCGGCGCCGATCATGATGAACAGCGCGCGGGCATCGATCCGGCGCTCGCTGTCGCCGGTTTTCAGTGTGAGGCCTTCAAGCCACGTCTCGCCGTGCAGCGCCGTGACTTCGGAGTGGTAGTGGATGGTGACGCGCGGATCGGCCTCCAGCCGCTGCGAGAGATAACTCGACATCGAGGCCGCAAGGCTGCCCGAGCGCACCACCAGATGCACATGGGCCGCCGCGCGGCTGAGGAACATCGCCGCCTGGCCCGCCGAATTGCCGCCGCCGATCACCACCGCCTCGGTCTTCGAACAGAAGCGCGCTTCCATCTCGGTCGCCGAGTAGAAGATGCCTGCGCCCTCCAGCTCCTCGAGATGCTCCAGCGGCAGGCGGCGGTATTGCACGCCGGTCGCCACAAGCACCGCGCGGGCGCAGAGCTCGTCGCCGTCATCCAGCGTCAGGCAGTAGGCCCCGTCCTCGCGGCGGCTCATCGCCTCGACCCGGCGCGGCATCACGAAGCGCGTGCCGAACTTCATCGCCTGCACCTGTCCGCGCCAGGTGAGGTCGGTGCCGCTGATGCCGGTGGGGAACCCCATGTAGTTCTCGATCCGGCTCGACGTGCCCGCCTGCCCGCCAACGGCCGTGTCCTCGACCACCAGCGCCTCGATCCCCTCGCTCCCCGCATAGACCGCTGCGGCGACCCCCGCGGGGCCCCCGCCGACGATCACGAGGTCATAGGTCCGGCGCGAACAGATATCGAGGTCCATGCCGAGATATTGCGCGACCTTGCGCGGCGTGGGGTCTTCGAGCCGCGTCCCGTTGCCCAGCACCACCGCCGGCTCGTGACCGATGAGGGTGCACACCGCGACGCTCTGCTCGTCCTTGGCGTCGAGATCGAAGCTCTTGAAGGGAATGCGGTTCCTCGACAGGAAGCGCTCGACCGCCTGCACCGCCGGATCGCGGTCTGCCCCCACCACCTTGACCGCCGCCGAGCCGAGTTCGAACTGCTTGCGGCGGCGTGCGGCGAAGACGGTGATGATGTGGTCGGAGAGCTCGGGCACGCGGCTCATCAGCTCGAGCATCGCGGCGCGCGGGGCCTCGATCACGCGGGTGTCCTGACAGGCGCGCATCTTCAGGTAATTGGTGCCGCGGTTCAAAAAGGCGATCTCGCCCATGAACTGCGTCGGCCCGAGCGAGGAGGGCAGCAGCCGTTCGCCGGTATAGGGATTCACCACCTCGATCTCGCCTTCGAGGATGTAGACGAAGCGGTCCATCGGCTCGCCGATATCCATGACGATCGCGCCGGCGGGGTAGACCTTCTCGCCCCCGATCGCGCAGATCGCATCGACATGCTCGGGCGCGAGCGGCACCCGGCGCATGGTCTCAAGGTCTTGTCCCAGTGTTTCCATGCGGCCCTCCTGTCATGCGCGGGTTGCAAGATGGGGACAGGATAGCGGTTTGGGAAGCGGGGGATGTGCGGGGATTGCTATGTTGTGTTCGGGAAGGCGGTGCATGCCCACCCCTAACCCCTCCCGCAAGCGGGAGGGGGACTGTTGGCACTGATCCTCCCCTCCCGCTTGCGGGAGGGGCCGGGGGTGGGCCTGCTCGACGCCCGTCTTACCCCTTCGCCCCCGCGATGTAGCGGCTCACCGTGTTCGCCATCACCGAAAGCGGCGCATTGCCGCCCAGCACCACGGCGGTGTTGAAGCCCTTGAGGTCGTATTTCGCCCCCAGCTCGGCCTGCGCGCGGGCGCGGTTCTTGACGATCTCGGAATGGCCGATCTTGTAGCCGCAGGCCTGCCCCGGCCAGGAGCAATAGCGGTCGACCTCGGAGGCGACCTCCTCGACCTTCGAGCCGTTCTCCTCGACGAAGAACTGCCGCCCCTGTTCGCGCGTCCAGCGCTTGTGGTGCATGCCGGTGTCGACCACCAGCCGGCAGGCGCGGAAGGCGAGCGATTGCAGGTATCCCAGCCGCCCGACCTTGAATTCGTCATAGGCGCCCAGCTCGTCCGCCAGCTGTTCGGCATAAAGCGCCCAACCTTCGGAAAAGGCGTTGAAGGCGAGGATCGAGCGGATCAGCGGCAGGCGGTTGCTGAATTCGCCCTCCCACACATGGCCCGGGATCGCCTCGTGGAAGGTGAGATCGCCGAGGTCGTATTTGCGGTGGAGGTCGGTGGTGCGCAAGTTGATCCACATCCGCCCCGGAATGCTGCCGTCCTTGCTGCCAGCGCCCCCGTAGGCCCCCGGCGCGCCGGGCTCTTCGGCGAGCGGCAGGCGGCGCACTTCCATCTTGGGATCGACCAGCGTGTTGAAGGCGCGCGGCATCTGCGACTTGATCCAGCCGAGCCGCTCGTTGATGAAGGCGAAGATCTCCTCGCGGCCCTTGTCGCCCTCGGCAAAGTGGTAGCGCGGATCGGCCGAGAGCGCGCGCATCCGGGCGCCGACCGAGCCTTCGGTGTAGCCGATTTCGCGCAGGATCGGGTCCATGCGGGCGTGGAGCGCCTTCAACTCGTCGAGGCCCTGCTGGTGAATCTCGTCGGGGGTGAGCTTCGTGGTGGTCGAGGCGCGCAGGGCCCAGGCGTAGTAGTCCTCGCCGCCCGGCTGCGCCCACATGCCCGCCGCGTCCTTGGCGGCGGCACGCTGGATTTTCAGCTCGGCCAGCTGGCGTTCGAGCGCGGGGGCGATGCCGGTGGCGGCAATGCGTTCGGCCTGCGCGGCGGCCTTGTCGGCTCCCGCGATGCCGCTCGCGGTGAGCGGCCCGGCATAGCTCTCGCCCGTCGCGGCGATGCTCGCCTCCATCTGCGCGATCGCCTTGTCGAGCAGGAAGGCGGGCGGCACCACGCCCTGCCCGCGCGCGTCGCGGATGCGGTCGAGCTCGCCGTCGAGCAGCGCGGGAACCTCGGCCAGGCGGTCCATGTAGGGGCCGATGTCCTCGGGGGTCTTCAGCGGCTGGCCCGAGCCGAAGAAACGCGGCAGATCGATATAGCCGCCGACGTTCTGGATCACGACATAGGGCGCATTGCGCCAGCTGCCGACGGCGACGTCGCCATAGGGCTTGGCCATGCCCTCGAGCGCGCTGGTGAAGGCGGTCTCGACCACCTCGAAGCCGATCTGCTGGTCGCTGGTGAGGCCATCCTTGGGATAGGCCTTCACCTCGGCGACCAGTTCCTTGAGCGTCGCCGCATATTCCGCGCGGCCCTCGGCCCCGCCGGTGCCGAAGGTCGATCGCCACGCGGCATATTCGCCGGTGTCGACGCCGAGGCCGGTCGCGCGGCCCGGCTCGTGGGCGAGCATGGCATAGGCCACCCGCTCCAGCGCCGCGTCGGGCGCGAGGCCCTTTAGCGAGGTGCTCGTGGCAGCACTGGCGGTGGCCGGCGCGGGGCTCGCGGCGCAGGCCGGCAGCAGGGCAAGGGTGGAGGTGCCCGCCAGACCGGCAAGGGTCTGGCGGCGGGTGATGCGGGTGGTGCTCTCTCTCATGGAGGCAAGGTTAGGCGGCGCGCTTGGCCCAAGTCAATTGCACCTGACGTGAGGCTTGGTCTAAGGCGCGGGCATGACTGACATCGTGCTCGCCATCGTCATGCTGGCCGCCTTCGCGCTGGTCGCGGGGGCCTTCGTGCTGTGGCGGCGCACGGGCGAGGCGAAGAACCCCGCGCTGATGGTGCTGCTGGCGGTGATCGCGGTGATCAATGTGCTGATTTGGACTGTGCCCGCGCCCGGCGGAACCGCGCCGATCGAACAGGTGAAAAAGGCCGCCGGAGGGGGCTAAGGGAAAGCCTCCCCCGGCCAAGGAAGGTAATCATCGACGCCGCAGGCGTCGCAAGCCCGAACGGGCGCCCGCAGCGATGCGACCTGTAGGTCGCGTGAGCGAGGAACGGCGCGCCCGGAGGGGCGCGCCGTCGCAACAAAAACTTATTCCGGGATTCTCCAGGTGACCCCATTCGAATAGGTCCCCGCGACCGGCTTGCCGTTGCCGTCACGCGCCGCATCGAAGCGGGCGCGCTTGGTCACGAGGTCGCAGGTCGCGCTGTCGAGCGCGGGGTGGCCGGTCGAGCGGGTGATCGTGCACCCCGTCACCTTCCCGCGCGCGTCGATCTGGAGCGTGAAGCGCGCGGTGCCCGAGAGCTCCTCCTGGATCCAGCGCGGGCGGTAGTCGTCATTGGTCACCCACTTGCCGGGGTTGCCCTTGGGCTTGGCGCCGACCGGATCGTAGAGCGAGGCGGCGCTGGGCGAGGGGCCGGTTCCGAAGGTGATCGGCCCGGTGGTCACCGTCTCGCCGCCGGTGGGAAAGGTGGGCACCGGATCGCCCCGGCCAAGATCGACTGGCAGGGGCGTGGGCGGCAGCGGGGTCGGAAGGGGCGTGGTCGTGGTGGTTGTCGGGGCGTCGCTCTGCTTGGTCTCGGGCGTCGGGGTCGGCGGCGGGGGCGGGGGCAGGGGGATGTCGGTGACGTCGCGCGCCTCGGGGTTGGGCGCCTTGGGCGTGGTGGTCACCGTCACCGCGAGGCCGACGATCAGCAGGGCGCCGAAGGCCCCCGGAATGCCGAGCGCTCCGGCAAGCGCGGCGGCGTTGGGACGGCGATTGGCAGACACGTAAGTCATGCAAGGGCTCCTCTCTCCATCAGTGTGGGAGCGGTGGCCGGAGCACCTTGTCGCAAGCAGAACACTCCGGCTCCGCTCGCGTGCGAGAGTACTATGAGTTTTGCTAGGCGCGAAGCGATTTCGCGTTGTTTTTCAGGACTGTATTTTTTCCAATCATTTCAGTAGAGAAAAGAGTGGAGTCCTTGTGTTCCGCATCGCATCCGCGATGCGAAATCCTCGCTCACACGCCCTGCGGGCGCGTCGCTGCGGGCGGGCGTTCGCCCTTGCGGCCCGTCCTGCGGCGGGCCGGTGAGTCGTTTGTGCGCGTGCCCGCCTCCGCGGGCACGTCCTCGGTGCTGTTCCCTACGCTTCGCTGCGGGGCACCTGCGGGCGGGCATTCGCCCTTGCGGCCCGTCCTTTGGCGGGCCGAACCAGCGCGAGTCGATTGGGAAGCGGTGATCTCGGTCGCGCAGCGACCGCGAGCGCACGCGCGCGAGCCGCAGGCGCCCCGAAGCGAAGCGTAGGGAACAGCGCCGAGGACGCAGCCGCGGAGGCGGCTGCGCAAACCAAAACACCCTATTTAATCGGACAATCCGGCGAGAGGCGGAAATCCAGATAATTGTCCACCGAGCGCATCAGGTCGTCGAGTTCGTTCTCGAAGAAGTGGTTGGCGCGCGGGATTTCCTCGTGGTGGATGGTGATGTGCTTCTGGGTGCGCAGCTTGTCGACCAGCTTCTGCACCGCGCCCGGCTGCACGACCGTATCGGCCGCGCCCTGCACGAAGATGCCGCTTGCGGGGCAGGGGGCGAGGAAGCTGAAGTCGTACATGTTGGCCGGCGGCGCGACCGAGATGAAGCCGCGCACTTCGGGGCGGCGCATCAGCAGCTGCATGCCGATGAGCGCGCCGAAGGAGTAGCCCGCGATCCAGGTGCTCTGCGCCTCGGGGTGGATCGACTGTACCCAGTCGAGCGCGCTTGCCGCGTCGCTAAGCTCGCCGATGCCGCTGTCGAAGGACCCCTGCGAGCGCCCCACGCCGCGGAAATTGAAGCGCAGCGTCGCAAAGCCGCGGTCGGCGAAGGTCTTGTAGAGCCGCTGGACGATCCGGTCGTTCATCGTCCCCCCGCCTTCGGGGTGCGGATGGAGGATCATCGCCACCGGCGCGCGCGGGCGCGGGGGCGGGGAGAAACGGCCTTCGAGACGGCCCTCGGGGCCGGGAAAGATGACGGACGGCATCGGTGAACCCTAGATCTTTGTGCGCCAGCGCCGGGTGGCGCCGAAAATTGTGCGGCCTATATAGGGTCACTCGCGAAAACCGCAATTTCTTACGGGGACAAGAGCCATTCCGGAACGGGTCTATCTCGACCACGCCGCCACCTCGCCGCTGCGCCCCGAGGCGAAGGCGGCGATGGAGGAGGGGTTTCGCCTGTGGGCGAACCCCTCCAGCCCCCACGCCGAAGGCCGCCGCGCCCGCGCCGCGCTCGAGGATGCGCGCGAGCGGATCAAGCGCGCGCTGGGGTGGAGCGGGGAGCTGATTTTCACGAGCGGCGCGAGCGAGGCCCTTTGGATTGCGCTCAATCGCGCGAAGGCGGAGCGCCGTATCGTCAGCGCGGTCGAGCATGACGCGGTGTTCCGTGCGGCACCGGATGCCGAGGTCGTGCCGCTTACCGAAGGCGAGGTCGATCCCGACACGCTGCCCGACTGCACAGGCGCGCTGGTCGCCGTGCAGCAGGTCAATTCCGAAACCGGAACAGTGCTTCTGCCCTACGCCCGCACGACCCTTGCCGACATCGTCAGGGACAAGGGCGGCACGCTGCTCGTCGATTGCTCGCAGGGTGCGGGCAAACTTGTGCTGCCACAGGCAGAGATGCTGGTGATCTCGGCGCACAAGTTCGGCGGCCCGATCGGCATTGGCGCGCTGCTGGTGCGCGATTTTGCGCTGCTTGAGCCAGTTGGCGGCCATGAGCGGGGCTATCGGCAGGGCACCGAGAACCTGCCGGCCGCAATGGGCATGGCTGCTGCCCTCGAAGCGGGCGGCTATGAATCATGGGGCGTGGATGTCGAGCGGCAGTTCGCCTTCAAGAAGGCGTTGGCCCGCCACGCGCAGATCATCGCCCCCAGCTCCCAGTGCCCGCACATCATCGCGCTGACCCACCCCACCATGAGCGCGCAGGCCCTCCTCATCCGCCTCGACGCCATGGGCTTCGCGGTCTCGGCGGGGAGCGCGTGTTCCTCGGGCACGCTCAAGAAAAGCCGGGTGCTCGATGCGTTCGGGGTGCCCGACGATGTGGCGGCGCGCACGATCCGGGTGAGCCTCGGGTGGTCGACCACGCCCGAGGAACTGGAGCGCTTCGCCGAGGTCTGGGCGTCGCTCGCATGATCTACCTCGACTACCAGGCCACCACGCCCCTCGCCCCCGAAGCGCGCGAGGCGATGCTGCGCTGGCTTGGCGGGCCGGAGAGCGACACTTTCGGCAACCCCCATTCCCCCCACCGCATGGGCCGCATGGCCGCGGCCGCGGTCGAGACCGCGCGCGAGCGGGTTGCGGCACTCTTGCCCGAGAGCGGTCGGCTGGTGTTCACCAGCGGCGCGACCGAGGCGATCGACACGGTGATCCTCGGCACAACCGGCGATGTCCTCACCTTCGCAACCGAACACGCCGCGGTGCTCGATTGCGCGCGCGCGGTCGAGGCGCAGGGGCGGCGCTTCACCATCCTCCCGGTCACCCCCGACGGCCGCGCCGACCTCGCCGCGCTCGAGGCCGCGATCACCCCGCACACTGGGCTCGTCGCGGTGATGGCGATCAACAACGAGATCGGCGTCAGGAACCCGCTCGCCCCGGTGGTCGAGATCGCCCGCCGCTCCGGCGCGCGGGTGCTGGTCGATGCGGTGCAGGCCTATGGCAAGGTGCCGGTCGAGGTCGCGGCGGACTATATCGCTGTCTCCGCGCACAAGGTCCACGGGCCCAAGGGGATCGGCGCCTTGTGGCTCGGCCCCGATGCCCCCGCGCCCGCGCCGCTGCTGCATGGCGGCGGGCAGGAGGGCGGCCTCAGGTCAGGCACGCTCTCGCCCGCCCTGTGCGCCGGGTTCGGGGCGGCGGCGCAGGTGGCGCAGGAGGGGCTAGAAGCGCAAATGTTTCACGTGGAACTTTTGTGGAACATCGCGCGCGAGGCCTTCGCGGGCTGGGAGCTGAACGGCAGCGCGGTGGATCGCTGGCACGGCAATCTCAACATCCGGCGCGATGGCCTCGATGTCGCCCGGCTGATGAGCGACTGCCGCAATGTCATGTTCTCCGCAGGGAGCGCCTGCGCCTCCGGATCGGGCCGGCCGAGCCATGTGCTGCGCGCCATCGGCCTCTCCGACGTCGAGGCAAAGTCCTCTATCCGATTGGGTTTCGGGCGCTATACGACGGCACAAGAGATCGAAACCGCCGCCGCCGCGATTCTCGCCGCCGCCAAGGAGCAAGGCCTGTGAGCATCACCATCACCTTCCTCGACCAGCGCGGCAAGCCGGTCGCCGCCACCGCTGAGCCGGGCGACAACCTGCTGCGCGTCGGCCAGGCGGCGGGGCTCCCGCTCGAGGGCACCTGCGAGGGACAGATGGCGTGTTCGACCTGCCACGTGATCGTCGCCGCCGAATGGTTCGACCGCCTGCCGCCCGCGACCGAGGAGGAGGAGGACATGCTCGATTTCGCGGCCGGAGCGCGGCGCACCTCGCGCCTTTCCTGCCAGATCGAGCTGACCGCGGAGATGGACGGCCTCACCGTCACCATCCCCGCCGCCAGCGCCGACGCGCGGCGGATGTAGCCGCGCCCCGCCTCAGGCCTCGGCCTGCTCCATATTGAGCGCGGCCATCAGCGCCTCGGTGAAGGCGGGGATGTCACCCGGCTTGCGGCTGGTGATAAGGTTGCCGTCGACCACCACCTCCTCGTCGACCACCGCCGCACCGGCATTGGCGAGGTCGGTGCGGATCGAGGGCCAGCCGGTGACCGAGCGGCCTTCGATGATGTCGGCCTCGGCCAGCAGCCAGGGGGCGTGGCAGATCGCCGCGATCGGCAGGCCCGCGGCGTCGAATTCGCGCACCACCTCGATCACCTTGTGCTCCATGCGCAGGACATCGGGGTTCATCTGCCCGCCGGGGAGCAGCAGCGCGTCGTAATCCCCGGTGACGATGTCCCCGATGGTGAGGTCGACCGCGACGCTGTCGCCCCAGTCCTTCTGGTCCCACCCCTTGATCTCCCCCGGCTTCAGGCTTGCGACGGTAACCTGCGCGCCGGCTTCTTCGAGCAGGCGCTTGGGCTCGGTCAGTTCGGACTGTTCGTAACCGTCGGTGGCGATGATGAGGATGCGTTGCATGGGGGTCTCCTGTGGTGGGGTTCCCCGGGACTAGCCCGCCGCGCGCCCCCGTGTTCCGCCCGGCACGGCGGAGCGCAGGGCGCGCGCGGCGGGACGAGGGTCAGGAGGCCTTGGGCGCCTCGGGCACTGGCGCAGGGTTGGCGGCGGCGAAGCGGCGGCGCACCGCGTTCTGCGCCCACCAGCCTGCGCCCAGCGGCAGCGCCAGCGCGCCCGCGAGGATCAGCAGCGCCGCGATCACGCCGAAGATCGAGCCCAATGATCCGAGCGCGCCCTTGACCGGCCGCAGGAAATTGCCGCCCGCACCCCCGCCGGTCTCATAGCGCACGGTAACGCGGCTATAGGCGACACGGCCGCTCATTTCCCTGAGCCAGCTCTTCGCCTGATCGATCTCCTCGTTGACCTCCGCGAGGCTGCGTTCGGCCTCGACCAGTTCGCTGACCTTGCCCTTGCGGTTGCGCAGCACCTCGGTCAGCCGGTCGCGCAATTCGGCGCGGGCGCGCACGCGGGCCTCGGTGTCGACGATCTGCTTGGAGAGCTCCTCCGAGGCGATTTCGGCCGAGACCTGCTCTGCCCCGGCATCGAGCGCCTCGTCCTCGAGCAGCGCGCCAAACGCGCGGGCCTGCCGCGTGGCGACCGCCATTTCGAGCACGCCCTCGACCTCGCCCGCTTCCGCCCCCGTCTTGGTCATGCCGATGATCTGGCACGAGGCTGGGCCCTGCTGCTCGCACAGCGAAGCGTGGCGGCGCTGTAGGCCGCCAATGGCGTCCGCCTCGAGCTTCCAGCGATAGTCATATTCGTAGGCGAGCTGGGGGAGGCTGGTGGGGATCTTCTCGAGTTCGGGCATCGCCTTGCTCGCCGCATCGGAGCGCTGCTGCGGGGCGGGAGGGGCGGCTTCGCTGGAGCTCATCGCCTCGGCAGCGACGGCGGTCTCGCTGCTGTCGGCATAGCTGGCGTCGGTGTCATCGCGCGGCTTACTGCAGGCGGTGAGGGTGAGGGCAGTGACGGAAACGGCGCAAATCAGGATCTTACGCATGGGTTCTCTCCTCGGTGAAGCTGGCCGGCGGGGTGCGACTCAGCACCTCTGCCTCAGTTTCGCCGCAATCATGCCTTATTTTCGCCATAATCCAACCGCAATTTTGCCACATTCTTGCCGCGATCTCCGCGGCCATGAAATTTGCAACCCTGTGGAAACCCCTCTCCCTCGGGCGCGCGGCGGTTGTTATGGGGGAGCATGGCCGCGCCCCCCACCACCGACACCCCCGACGACGGCTTCGACGCGATCGTCGATGCGCCCTTCGATGCCGCCCTGTCCGAGCGCTATCTGGTCTATGCGCTCTCGACGATCACCGCGCGCTCGCTGCCCGACCTGCGGGACGGGCTGAAGCCGGTCCACCGCCGCCTGTTGTGGGCGATGCGCCAGCTGAAGCTCAATCCGAGCGATGCCTTCAAGAAATCCGCCCGCGTGGTGGGGGACGTGATCGGCAAGTATCACCCGCATGGCGATGCCAGCGTCTATGACGCGATGGTGCGCCTCGCGCAGGACTTCTCGCTGCGTTACCCGCTGGTCGAGGGGCAGGGGAATTTCGGCAATGTCGATGGGGATAACGCCGCCGCCTACCGCTACACCGAAGCCCGCCTGACCCGCACCGCATTGGAGCTGATGGCGGGGCTGGATGAGGGCACGGTCGATTTCCTCCCGACCTACAACGGCGAGGAGATCGAGCCAGAGATCTTCCCCGGCCTGTTCCCCAACCTCCTCGCCAACGGCGCGAGCGGGATCGCGGTCGGGATGGCGACCTCCATCCCCAGCCACAATGTCGCCGAGATCATCGACGCGACGCTCGAACTGATCGACAATCCCTCGGTCACGCACGAACGCCTGATGGAGCTGTTCAAAGGCCCCGATTTCGCCACCGGCGGCCAGGTGATCGACAGCGCGGCCGCGATCAGCGAGGCCTACCGCACCGGCCGCGGCGCCTTCCGCCTGCGCGGCCGCTTCCTTGCGCCCGAGGCCAAGGACGAGGCCGACATCGCGCAGGGGATCGAGCGCCTCGGCGGGGGCCAGTGGCAGCTGGTCATCTCGGAAATCCCCTATCAGGTGCCCAAGTCCAAGCTGATCGAGCAGATCGCTCAGGCGATTGCCGATCGCAAGCTCCCGATCCTCGAGGACGTGCGCGACGAGAGCGACACCGCGATCCGTATCGTGCTCGTCCCCAAGAGCCGCAATGTCGATCCCGAGCTGCTCAAGGAGAGCCTGTTCAAGCTCACCGATCTGGAGACCCGCTTCGGTCTCAACTTGAACGTCCTCGACGCGCGGCCCGGGTTCGGGCGAACGCCGATGGTGATGGGGCTGAAGGAGCTGCTTGAAAGCTGGACCTTCGCCCAGATCGACATCCTGCAGCGCCGCGCGAAGCACCGGCTCGAGAAGATCGCCGACCGGCTCGAGCTGGTGCGCGGCTACATCATCGCCTTCCTCAATCTCGACCGGGTGATCGAAATCATCCGCACCGAGGACGAGCCCAAGCCGGTAATGATGGCCGAGTTCGAGCTCACCGACCGGCAGGCCGAGGCGATCCTCAACATGCGGTTGCGCTCCCTGCGCAAGCTCGAAGAGATGCAGCTGCGCAAGGAGCAGGACGAGCTGCTGGCCGAGGAGGCTGAGCTCACTGCGCTGCTCGAAAGTCCGGCGAAGCAGCGCACGCGGCTGAAGCGCGATCTGCGCAATCTGCGCAAGGCCTATGCCGAGGATACGCCGCTTGGGCGTCGCCGCACGCTGATCGCGGAAGCTGCCGCGACGGTCGAATTCAGCATGGACGCCATGATCGAGAAGGCGCCAGTGACGGTGATCCTCAGCCAAAAGGGCTGGATCCGCGCGGCGAGCGGGCATGTGCCGCTCGATCAGGAGTTCAAATACAAGGAGGGCGACGGCCTCGCCTTCATCCTCCACGCCCAGACGACCGACAAGCTGCTCCTCGCCGCCTCCGACGGGCGGTTCTTCACGCTGGGCTGCGACAAGCTCCCCGGCGCGCGCGGGTTCGGCGAGCCGGTGCGCACCATGATCGACCTCGAGAGCGAGGCCAATGTCAGCGCGCTGATGGTCCACCGCGCGGGCGGCCGCCTGCTGCTCGCCTCGAGCCACGGCAAGGGCTTCGTCGCCGAGATGAACGAGCTGCTCGCCGAGACCCGCAAGGGCCGGCAGGTGGTGAACCTGAAGGACGGGGCGAAGCTGTCAGTGATCCGCCCGATCGGCGAGGGCCACGACCATGTCGCGGTGGTCGGCGACAACCGCAAGCTGGTGGTGTTCCATCTCGACGAACTGCCGGTGATGGCGCGCGGGCAGGGGGTGCAGCTGCAACGCTACCGCGACGGGGGGATGGCCGATGCGACGACCTTCGTGCTGGCCGATGGCCTCAGCTGGCAGATGGGCGGCTCGGGCGAGCGCACCCGCACCGAGACCGAGATCCGCATGTGGAAGGTCGCGCGGGGCGCGGCCGGACGGATGCCGCCGCAGGGCTTCCCCAAGAACAACCGCTTCTCGTGAAGCGATGCGGCCGGGCAGCATAGGCCGCCCGGCCGCGCTTACGGCTTATTTGCCGCCCGAGGGCCTCGCGGAACCCGCCTTGGCGGCCGCCGCGGCGATCTGGTCCTTGCTGAACAGCACCATCAGCTGGCCTTGCGCGTTCACCGCGAAGTGCTCCTTCTTCAACGGGAAGGTGCCTTCCGGGGCGAGCAGTTCGACGCTGTCGGCGGCAAGGTCGACCTTGCCGAGCTTGCCCGCATCGCGTCCGCCGGCCGAGATCACCGCCGCGCCCTGAACCAGCGCGGCGTCGCGCTTGGCATTGGCCTCGGCGATGCGCTCGTCCATCATGGTGTCGACCTGGTCCTTGGTCGCGCCCACGGTCTTGCCCTTCTCGCCATCGGCGATCATGTTCACCGGCACCGGGGCCTTGTGCTTGCCGGTGTCGATCACGACCACCTGATCATTGACCTCGGCGACGGTGCCGACTTCATTGCCGTCGGAGCCGTAGATCGTGGCGCCGACCTCCTGCGCGAAAGCGGCGGCGGGGGTGACGGCGAGGGCGCCCGCAAGCAGCGCCAGCTTGAGATTCTTCATCGTTCTGCTCCCTACATCATCGGCCGGGGGTGGACCTGCCAGGGGATGGCAGGACCGGCCATGGGGTGTGCGGGCCATTGCGCCTGTCGGGCGCTTCGGGGGGTGACCCGCAGGAACAAAACTAGCCCCCGTTTCATGAACGGCGCCATTCATCTTGGGCCCTTGCGAGCTGCGCTCGTCGCGCTTTTGGTGCGGGTTTCGGCGGGCCGTGCCGGTCAGGGGGCGGCGCGCGCGAGCTCTTCGGCGAGGATTTCGTCGATGCGGGCGGGTTCGGGGAAGCCCTCGGCGAGCCAGCGCGCTTCGACTTGCTGGAGGATTCGCGCCACCGCAGGCCCCGCCGTCACCCCGCGCGCGACGATTGCGCCGCCCTTGAGCGGGAAGGCGGGGACGCTCCAGCCCTCCAGCACCCGCGCATCGCCGCCGCTCAGCAGCAGCCGGTCGATGGCGAGGGGCGGGGTGAGGCGATAGGCGAGCGCCTTGGGGTTCGCGCTGTCCTCGGGCTTGCGCTCGGCGGCGGCAACAAGGCGGGTGCGCTGCGCCTTGGAGAGCCGGAGGCGCGCGGCGACGGTCTCGGCGGTCTCGGGGCTGGGGGGGAGCAGCGCCGCCAGCCGCCGGACGGGATCGGGGGCGATGCCCTGCGCGCTTTCGGCTTCGATCAATCGGCGAAGCCCCGCGATCTGCGGCGGGCAGGCCTCGGGCAGGATCACCGGCAGCACGCCGCGCGCGCGCATCCTCGCCACCGTGGCATGGGGATCGGGCAGGCCGAGCAGGGCGAGCAGCTCGCTCGCAATTCGCTCGCGGCTGAGGCCCTTCAGGGTATGGGCGAGTTCGGCGCAAGCATCCTCGGCCTCGTCGTCGAGATCCGCGCCGAAGCGGGTCTGGAAGCGGTAGTAGCGCAGGATGCGCAGGTGGTCCTCGGCGATCCGCTGGCGCGCGTCGCCGATGAAGCGCACGCGGCGCGCTTCGAGATCGGCGAGCCCGCCGAACCAGTCGGCGATCTCCAAAGTCTCGGGGTGGGCATAGAGCGCGTTGATGGTGAAATCGCGCCGCGCGGCGTCCTCGGGCCAGTCGGAGGCGAAGGCGATGGTCGCGCGGCGGCCGTCGGTGGCGACATCGCGGCGCAAGGTGGTGACCTCGACGGGCCCGTCCTTGAGGATCGCGGTGACGGTGCCGTGGTCGATCCCGGTCGGCACGGTGCGGATGCTGGCACGGCCGCAGGCGGCGATCACCTCGGCGGGCATGAGCTTCGTCGCGCAGTCCACATCCGCGACCGCCACCCCCAGCAAGCCGTCGCGCACCGCCCCGCCGACCCAGCGGATGTTGTCTGCGCCGAGCGCGCGCGACAGGGCCACAAGCCCTTCGCGCTTCGTCCAGCCCGCCTCGCCGAGATCACGCAGCATCGCGCAGTGCCTCCAGCGACACGCGGCGCGACAGGTTGGCGATGATCGCCGCGGTCACGCCCCAGATGCGGAAACCCTGCCAGTCGAGTTCGAGATAACGCCGGTTCGCCCCGCGCCAGAACACCTCGTTGGTGCTCCAGCTGGCCGGATCGAGCAGCAGGGCGAGGGGGGCCTCGAACCACGCCTCGACCTCCTGCGGGTTGGGGACGAGCGGCAGGCCGGGGGGCACGACGCCCACCACCGGGGTCACCAGAAAGCCCGTGCCGGTGTGATAGTCATCGCTGGTGCCGATCACGCGGACGGCCTCGCGCGGCAGGGCCAGCTCCTCCTCGGCCTCGCGCAGGGCGGCGGTGACAGCGTCCTCGCCCGGATCGAGCTTGCCGCCGGGAAAAGCGACCTGCCCCGGATGATCGCGCATCGCGGTGGGGCGCTGGGTGAGGATCACCTGCGGATCACGCGGCACATCGGTGATCGCGATCAGCACCGCGGCGGGCGTCGCGCGGCCTTCAGCTGCAAAGTGCGCGTCGCTCAGGAGGTCGGGAATGTCGCGCGCATGGCCCTCGGCAAAGGCGCGGACGAGGGGATCGTAGAGGCTCATGGCAGCAGCCGGAACGCCTCGCCCCGGCTGGTGACCTGCCAGCCGTTCGCTTCCGCGCCCTCGGCCAGCGCGATCTCGGCGAGCTGCGCCCAGGTCGATCGGTTCAATCGCGCCTCGCACCCGCGCCGCACGTGGAGGTAGAGCGCGGGCTCCTCGGCCGTGCCCGCCGCGCGCAAGGCATGGCCCGGGCCGGCGATCACAAGCTCGTCGGTGTTGGTGCGCAGCACCAGCGCATCGTCCTTGCGCACGCAATCGGTGGCGATGAAGGCGGCGTCCTCGACCTCGATCGCGAGCTTCTCGACCGGGGTGACCAGCCAGTGATGGCCCGCATCGTCGCGGGTGAGCAGGCTCGCAAAGGCGCGCACCATCGCCTCGCGCCGGATCACGCCGCCCTCGTGGAACCACGTCCCGTCGGCGGCGATCACCATGTTGCTCTCGCCGAGCTTGGCGGGCGACCACTGTTCGACCGGCGGCAGCTGGCGCTGCTCGACCAGCGCGGCGATCTCGGCGAGGGTCAGGCCGGCAAGGTGCGGGGGCGGATCATAGGGCATGGCGGGAACGGGGATGGCAGATGGGGCGGGGAAGGTGAAGGGGTTACCTTCCCTTATCTAACCTTCCCACGGCCCGAGCATGCCTTCGGACGGCATTGCGGCAAGCCCGTGGCCGCGGGCGAGGAGGCGGTCCTGTTCGTAGGGGCCCGGGCAGCGCCAGCCGCCGGTCATGGCGGCGGAGAAGCCCCAGCGGCCGTAATAGGAGGCATCGCCGATCAGCACTTGCGGCAGAGCGCCGCGACCTGCGGCAGAAAGCCGTGCATCCTCGGCCAACATCGCGCTCATCAGCCCGACGCCAAAGCCTTCGCCCTGCCGTTCAGGCACCACGGCGACGGGGCCGACCATCACCAGCGGCACCTGCCCCTGCTTTGTCTGCAAGCCCACTGGCCAGCACTGGATCGTCGCCACCAGCAGATCGTCCTCGTCGAGCGCGGCAAGGCTCAGGCCCGGCAGCCAGCCCATGCCCTCGCGGATGCGATAGGCGGTGCGCGCATGGCGATCCGGCCCGAAGGCGCGGTCGAGCACTTCCTCGATCATGGCGGGTTCGACCGCCTCGAGCGGGATGATCGTTGCAGCGCCGGCAGCGGCGCGGGGGCTTGCGCTCATTTCGCGGTGAGCTTCAAGAGCCGCGCGCCCTTGCCGTCCTGCGCCACCCAGATCGCTCCGTCGGGCCCTTGCGCGATGGCGCGCAGGCGGTTGTCGAATTCGTGGCGGGCGACTTCGCGCGCGCTCTCGCCCTCGATCGCGACATCGACGATCGCCTGCGTGGCGAGACCGGCGATCAGCGCATGGCCCTTCCACGCCGGGAACTGGTCGCCGGTGTAGAAGATCATCCCGCCCGGCGCGATCACCGGGTTCCAGCTGAGCGCGGGTTGGGCAAAGCCGTCCGTCGGCTCGTGATCGGGAATGTTGTCGCCATTGTAATGATCGCCGTTGGAGCGCACCGGCCAGCCGTAATTGGCACCGGGTTTGACGAGGTTAAGCTCGTCACCGCCCGCCGGGCCGTGCTCGACTTCCCACAAGCGGCCCTCGGCGTCCCACGCGATGCCGAGCAGGTTGCGGTGGCCGTAGGACCAGATTTCGGCGCTCACCCCGCCCTTGCTTTCCAGCGGATTGCCGGCAGCCGGTGTGCCATCGAGATTGAGGCGCACGATCTTGCCGAGCGTTGTGCCGGTATCCTGCGAAGGCGCGCCCTTCTGCCGCTCGCCGCTGGTGACGAACATGTACTTGCCGTCGGGCGAGAAGGTGATGCGGTGCGAATAATGCCCGCGCCCGGTGACCTTGGGGGTCTGGCGCCAGATGACATTGAGGCCTTCGATCGCGCAGGTGGTGGGCGCCGAGCACACCAGCTTGCCCTTGCCGACCACCGCACCGCGGGTGTCGCCTTCGCCCGCCTCGGCCCAGCTGAGGTAGATCGTGCGGGTGCCGAGCGTGCTAGCGGCCTCGGCCGGGAGGAAGGCGATATCGCCGAGCCCGCCCTGGCCGCCGTAATCGACCTTGGGCGCGCCCGCGACGGTGGCGGTCTCGCCGGTCTTGGTGTCGATCAGCTTCACCGTGCCCGCCTTCTCGGTGACGAACAGGGTCGCTGTGCCGGGGGCGAAGGCGATCGCCCAGGGCTCCTCGAAGCCGGCGACATCGGTGGTCTCGAACGCGGCTGCGGCCGGCGCGGCATCGCTTTCCCCGGTTTGCGCATTGGCGCAGCTTGCCAGCATCAGCGCGGGGGTCGAAAGAGCGGCGAGCAAACGGGCAGAACGGATCATGCTTGGGGTCACTCCGGAATTGATCGCCTCGGGCGCGCCGCTGGTGATCGGCGTCGACGAGGCAGGGCGCGGGCCGCTCGCGGGGCCGGTGGTGGCCGCGGCGGTGGTTCTGGGCGCGGCGATACCTGCGGGGCTCGACGATTCCAAGCGCCTTTCCGCAAAGCGCCGCGCGCGGCTCGACGAAGCGATCCGGCAGGGCTGCGGATGGGCGGTCGCGGTGGTGGAGCCCGAGGAGATCGACCGGCTCAACATCTTCATGGCGACGATGCACGCGATGACCCGCGCGGTCGCGGCGCTGACCGCGGCGCTCGGGCGCGGGCCGCAGGAGGTGCTGATCGACGGCAACCTCACGCCCCACGGCCGCTGCCCCGACTGGTGCTGGCCCGCGCGCGCTATCGTGGGCGGGGACGGGATCGAGCCCGCCATCTCGGCCGCCTCGATCATCGCCAAGGAATGGCGCGACCGCATGATGCTGGAAGCGGCGGCCGCGCACCCGCATTACGGCTGGGAGCGCAACAAGGGCTACGGCACCACCGAACACATGGAAGCGCTTCGTCTCCACGGCCCGAGCCCGCTCCACCGCCGCAGCTTTGCGCCGGTCTCGCAACTGGTGCTGATCTAGATCGCCTTCGGGCGAGGGTGAGTCCTCCCCGCCACACCCCCATATCCGGAGTCCCCGGCTGCCTGCCGGACTCAACATCTTGTGCCGGACTCGTTTCGTTCCGCCCGCGCGCTGGTCGCTGCCGCAATCCCCGCGCAAAATTAGAGGCTTGACGCGGACTCTTCAAAGACTCATGCCTGTGGATAAGTTCCCATACATGACAGGCGAGGGCCCCGTGGCAGGCGTGATAGAAAAGGTGAAGTCGCGTGCGAAAAGCGCTGTAAAGGCGCAAGAAATCGTTCGCGCCGATCTCCCGCTGGGCCGCATCCTGCCAGGTGACTGCATCGCCGCGATGCGCTCGCTGCCCAAGGCCAGCGTCGACCTCGTCTTCGCCGATCCGCCCTACAACCTGCAACTGGGCGGCGATCTCGCGCGGCCCGATGGCAGCCATGTCGATGCCGTGACCGACCACTGGGACCGGTTCGACAGCATGGCCGCCTATGACAAGTTCACCCGCGAATGGCTGGCAGAGGCGCGCCGCGTGCTGAAGCCCGATGGCGCGCTGTGGGTGATCGGCTCCTACCACAACATCTTCCGCGTGGGGTCGATCCTGCAAGACCTCGGGTTCTGGATCCTCAACGACATCGTCTGGCGCAAGACCAACCCCATGCCCAACTTCAAGGGCACCCGCTTCACCAACGCGCATGAAACGCTGATCTGGGCGAGCATGGGCGAGAAGTCGCGCTACCACTTCAACTATCGCGCGATGAAGACCTTGAATGACGAGCTCCAGATGCGCTCGGACTGGGTGCTGCCGATCTGCTCGGGCGGCGAGCGGCTGAAGGAAAACGGCAAGAAGGCGCACCCCACCCAGAAGCCCGAGGCGCTGCTCTACCGCGTGCTGCTGGCGACCACCGAGAAGGGCGACGTCGTGCTCGATCCCTTCTTCGGCACCGGCACGACCGGGGCGGTCGCCAAGCGGCTGGGCCGCGAATGGATCGGCTGCGAGCGCGAGGATTTCTACCGGGAAGTGGCGACCAAGCGCATCGCCCGCGAATTGCCGCTCGATGAAAGCGCGCTCACCACGATGCAGAGCCCGCGCACCGCGCCCAAGGTGGCGTTCGGCGCGGTGGTGGAGGCGGGGCTGATCCCGCCCGGCAGCCAGGTGTTCGACCGCAAGCGCCGCTTCATCGCCACCGTGCGCACCGACGGCAGCCTTGAATGCGATGGCAAGACCGGCTCGATCCACGGCCTCGGCAAGGAGCTGCAAGGCGCGCCGAGCTGCAACGGCTGGGCCTTCTGGCACTACGAGCAGGGCGGAGAAGTGCAGCCGATCAACGCCGCGCGGCAGCTCTACCTGCTCGCAGCCGAGGACTGATCAGAACAGCTTGAACACCGCCAGCACGATCAGGACGACCGCGATCAGCAGGCCGTAGGTCACTCGCATTCTGCCCCCGCGCCGCCTGCGGTTTTCCTCGCGGTCCCGGCGGATGTCCTGCCCGATCGACTGGGCGTCGAGAAACAATTCCATGATTGCCAGCATGTTGCGCGGCCTCCTTGACGCCCGGCATAATGCTGCGGGGGTTAGAAAAGCGTGAAACTTGAAGGGGCTGACGATAATTGGCGCGCCCGCGTTGTCCGCCAGCCCACGCGCCTGCTAGACACCGCGCATGGCTGACTCCGTCTATATCTACCCCCTCACCCTCGTTGCCGGCCCGCAGGCGGTGGAGGGCGACGCGGTGCGGCTGGGGGGCAGCATGACTTATGCCCGCGAATTCGCGCTGGTGCTGCGCGATGGCCGCGAGGTCGCCGAGCGGATCACCGGCACGCGGGAGGTGATCGAGGGGGCGCTCGCGCGCCTTTCAGGCGCTCTCGCGGACGAGGGCGCGGCGCAGTGGGCCAATCTTGCCAAGAGCCACCCGCCGCTCCAGCTGGGCGCGCGCACCGTGCGGCTCGACCAACCGCAGGTGATGGGGATCCTCAACACCACCCCCGACAGCTTCTCCGATGGCGGCCAGCATGACAATGTCGAGTCAGGCCGCGCCCATGCCGCCGCCATGCTCGAGGCGGGGGCGGCGATCATCGACATCGGCGGCGAGAGCACGCGTCCCGGCGCGATGGCGACCTTCGAGGACGAGGAGATCCGCCGCGTCGTCCCGGCGATCGAATATTGCGCGGGCATGGGCGCCGCGATCAGCCTCGACAGCCGCCGCGCGGGCGTGCTGGCGGCGGGGTTCGCGGCGGGCGCGCACATGGCCAACGACGTCTCGGCGCTGCGTTACGACCCGCGCTCGAAGGAGGTGGTCGCCACCGAGGGCTGCCCGGTGGTGCTGATGCACGCGCCCGGCGCAGGCGAGGATCTGCACAAGGGGCCGGGCTATGTCGATGTGGTGAGCGAGGTGTTCGATTTCCTCCACCACGCCCGCGCCAGCGCCATTGCGGCGGGGATCGGCGAGGACCGCATCATCCTCGACCCCGGCATCGGCTTCGGCAAGTCGCTGGCCGAGAACCTCGCCCTGATGAACGCCCTGCCGCTGTTCCACGGCCTCGGCAGCCCGCTGATGCTTGGGGCGAGCCGCAAGCGGATGATCGGGGCGCTCTCCCGCGAGGAGGAGGCGGGCCAGCGCCTTGCCGGATCGGTCGCATTGGCATTGAAGGGGATGGAGGCGGGCGTTCACATCCTGCGCGTCCACGACGTCTTCGAGACGGTGCAGGCAAGGAACGTGTGGCGCGGGCTCAAGGACGCCGCGCTCACCGATTACAGCACCCTGCCGCCGCTGTAAGTGCGGCTTTCCTACTCCGGATTTGGTGATTATGCCGGACCAGGTCGCGTGAGGCGGCGGGCTCCTGCCCTGACCCATGCAACGCGCGAAAATGTGTGAACTTCGGTTTTGGCCAGCAAGTAACGGAAACACAGCGCAAATACCTGTAGGATTGCACGTTTTGCAATGTGAACTTTGTGAACTTCGGGCGAGCCGCTCCTTGCCCCTGCCGCTGATCGCAGCGACCCGATTGTAGGAGTCTTTTGATGCGTCCCTTCCTGCTCGCCGCCGCCGCCCTGCTCGCAGTTGCCGCGCCGGGCGTCGCCCAGACCCCGCAGGCGGTCGAGGTCACGCCCGACCAGTTGCTCTCGCCCTATTACGAGGGGCTGAAAGCCAAGGTCGCCATGCCGGTCGCCGGCCCCAATCCCGCGCTCTCGCCCGCCGCGACGCTCACCCGCATTGCGGTCGGCAGCTGCAACCATCAGAGCGCGGCGCAGCACATGTGGGCGCAGATCGCGGCGGCCAATCCGCAGCTGTTCCTGATGATCGGCGACAATGTCTATGGCGATGCCGGGTGGGATGGCGATGCGGGGCTCGATTCGCTGCGCCGCGCCTATGCCTTGCAGGCCTCGCACCCCGAATTCGCCGGCTTCCGCTCGAAGGTGCCGATGATGGCGACCTGGGACGATCATGATTTCGGGCTCAACGATGCCGGCGGCAGCTTCCCCTTCCGCCTCTGGTCCGAGACGCTGTTCGAGACTTTCTGGGGCTCCTCCGATGCGGTGAAGGCGCGGCCCGGGGTCTATGACAGCACCATCACCGGGCCCGAGGGCAAGCGCGTGCAGGTGATCCTGCTCGACACGCGCTTCTTCCGCTCGGACCTGAAGCGCGGGCCCTGGACCAAGGACCGCCAGCCGCTCGGCAGCTATCTGCCCGATGACAGCGCGGGCAAGACCGTGCTGGGCGAGGCGCAGTGGGCGTGGCTGGCGGCCGAGCTGGCCAAGCCCGCCGATCTCAGGATCGTGGTCTCCTCGACCCAGGTGCTGACCACCGCGCACCAGTTCGAGGGCTGGACCAACTTCCCGGCCGAGCGCACCCGGCTGCTCGACCTCTTGGCGGCGCGCGAGGCGAGCGGGCTGGTGCTGCTTTCGGGCGATCGCCACCAGGGCGCGATCTACAAGACCGAACATGGCGGCCAGACGATCTGGGAGCTGACCAGCTCCTCGCTGAACCTCTCGTTCGAGAACGATGCCGAGCGCAGCTCCCAGCGCGAGCCCGATCCGCTGCGGGTGGGCAAGATCTATCCGGTCGAGAATTTCGGTCTCGTCGATATCGACTGGAAGGCGAAGGCGCTGACCCTCACGCTCAAGGACAAGGCGAGCGCGACGCTGGCGAGCGAGACGTTCCGCTGGTGATGCCGCTTGCGGGCTCGCGCGCTGTGTGCAAGTCTCTGGGAAATAACGCGGAGAGAGGGCTTATGATGATGCGGGGCAGGGTGCTTGCAGGGATTGCGGCGGCGGTGATGCTGGCAGGCGGCGCGGCGTTGCCCGCGGCCGCGAAGGACGATGTCTACATCTTCGGCTTCAAGGTGCCGGGCGGCAAGAAGCTCGCCAAGCTGATCGAGAAGGCGCAGGCCTATCCGCTCGGCAGCAAGGAGAACCCGGTGCGCGCCGACATGCCCGGCGGGCAGCGCGCCTACCTCGCCCGGCTGCGCTGCGCCGACGGTCAGGCTCCGGCCTTCTTCCGAGTCGGCAATTTCGGGATGGGGCCCTACGAGCGGATCATCGACGGCTACGAGGTGACCTGCAAGGACAGCACGCCCGAAAAGGTGATGATCTTCATCGACATGTACCACCCCGATTATGAGGAACCGGCGGCGGTCGAGGGCTTCACGATCGAGCCTGCGTAACTACAGCGTGAAGCCGCCGTCCGACACCAGCACGTGGCCGGTGATGTTGGCGGCAGCGTCGGAGAGCAGGAAGAGGATCGTGTCGGCCATCTCCTCGGAGGTGGCGAAGCGGCCCGAGGGGGTCGTCTTGGCCATGCGCGCGATGGTTGCCTCGCGGCCGATGGCGGCGACCGAGGCCTTGAAGTCCTCCCCGCTCTCCCAGATCGCGGTGTCGACCCCGCCGGGGGCGATGGCGTTGACGCGGATGCCGGCCTTGGCGTTCTCGGCCGCAGCGATGCGGGCCATGTGCGCGACCGCAGCCTTGGAGACGCCGTAGGGGCCGATGCCGGGGACGGGCTTGAGGCCCGTGGTCGAGGCGGTGATGACCACGCTCCCGCTCTTGCCTGCCATCGCCCGCAAGGAGGTGGCGAGGGTCAGGAAGGCGCCGTCGAGATTGACCGCCATGACCCGCCGCCAATCGGCAAGGGTGAGGCTGGCGAGCGGGCCTCCGGCGCCGATCCCGGCGTTGACGATTGCATGGTCGAGCCCGGCAAGGCGCGGCTCGAGCTCCTGCCACAGCGCCTCGTCGGCGACGCTGCCGGTGATGCGGTGGACCTCGCAGCCCGGAAGGTCGAGCGCGTCCATCCCGGCCGCGTCGACATCGACCAGCCAGAGGCGCGAGGCCCCGCGTGCCGCAAGTGCTCTGGCGCAGGCCGCCCCGATCCCCGAAGCCGCCCCGGTGACGAGCGCGGTGCGCCCGGTGAAGTCTTGAAGGTTTGTCATGCCGCGCCGCTAGGCTGGCACGGCGCGCCGATCAAGCAGCGTTGTCGATCCCGAGGTCGGAGAGCTTGCGGTAGAGCGTCGAGCGCCCGATCCCGAGCCGCCGTGCTACTTCCGTCATCCGCCCGCGGTAGTGGCCGATGGCAAGGCGGATCACGTCGGCCTCGATCTCTTCCAGCGGGCGCAGGTTGCCGTCGGGGGTGTAGAGCATGATGCCCACGCCCTCGTGGCTGTGACCCGCGCCGCCGCCGGTCTGCTCGCCGAGCATCTCGGAGAGCTGGGGGAAGCTGTCGGCGGTGAGCGAGTTGCCCTCGCAATAGACCGCCGCACGGAACAGCACCGATTGCAGCTGGCGGACATTGCCCGGCCAGTCGTAGGCGGCCAGCAATGCGAGGGCGCCGTCGCTCACCGAAAGGTGGTTGAGGCCCGGCTGCTCGCCGATGCGGGCGAGGAAGTGGCGGGCGAGCGCGGGGATGTCGCCGGTGCGCTCGCGCAGGGGGGGCAGGACGATGCGGGTCGCGCCGAGGCGGGCGGCGAGGCCAGCGTCGAACTGCCCGGCTTCGACCATCCGGTCGAGCCCGACATTGCTGGTGACCAGAAGGCGCACGTCGACGCGGAAGCCGTAGCTCGCGCCCACGGGGCGGATGATGCCGGTTTCGAGCGCTTCGGCGAGGCGCTGCTGGAGCGCGGGGGTGAGGCGATCGATCTCGTCGAGGATCAGCGTGCCGCCGTCGCAATGCTGGAAGGCGCCGATCTGGCGGTCGAAGGCGCCGGGGAAGCTGCCGGGCTCGTGACCGAACAGCACCGAATCGATCGAGCCGGGGGGGACGCTGGCGAGGTTGATGATCCGCAAGCTTTCCTTGGCGCGTGGGCTGGCGCCGTGCATCGCGCGCATCAGCATTTCCTTGCCGGTGCCGCTCTCGCCCTCGATGAGGACATGGCCATGCCCGCGCGCGGCCTTGGCGGCCTGGGCGAGCGCGGCGCGGAAGGAGGGCGCGGTGCCGATCATCGCGTCGAAATCGAGATGGGCGGCCATCTTCTCGGTCAGCGGGGCGAGCTCGTCGCGCGGGGCTTCGCGCTGGGTGACCGAGCGCAGCGCTTCCATCAGGCGGTCGGGGCTGACGGGCTTGACCAGATAGTCCGAAGCGCCCGCGCGCATCGCCTCGACAGCGAGCAGCGGCGAGGCGCTGGTGGTGAGCATCAGGATCGGGAGCGCGGGGCGGCGCGACTTCAGCTCGGCGATCAGCGCGCAGGCATCGTCGCCCGGCACCCATTGATCGAGCAGGATCGCGGAAAGCTGCATCCCCTCGCGCGTGCCGAGCATCGCGATGGCGGTCTCGGCATCGGGGGCGACGATCGTGCGCCACCCGTCGCGCGCGGCGATCGCGGTGATGAGACGGCCCTGCGCGGGCTCGTCGTCGATGAGCATGACGATCCGCGCGTCATCCTGCGCCTGGGGAAGGCAATCCATCTCTGCCATCGCGTGTGCCGTTCGGCTCCCTTGCTGGGCCGGAAACGCGTTCCGGCTCCGACATCAGCGACCGGTGATAACCATGAGGAGTAAAAACCCGATTAAGACTGTGCCGCTGCGGGACAGGTTCGCGGGGCGCGGCGCGGCGGAGGAGGGCGGCGGGACTCTCATTAAAGGTGGCTTGAGAAGCACGCGCGGCTCCGATACGGGAGCGGCAGGGGCCACGCGGCCCGCTTTTTTCGACAACCATGCGGCAACCAATCGCTCGCCCGAGCGTTAGGCCGCCCAAGGGGAAGAGACATCATGAGTGTTCACGACATGGATAAGGCCACGGCCACCTACGCAGGCTTCATGGCCACGCTGAAATGGGCCGTGCCGGTGATCGCGGTCATCGCTTTCGCTGTCGTCGCCGCGATCGCCAGCTAAGCGCGCTCACGTGAAAATCGCCATCCTGACAGAGCGCGCCTCGGGCGAGACGCGCGTTGCCGCCACGCCGGAAACGGCAAAGAAGTTTGCCGCCCTGGGCTGCACGGTCGCGGTCGAGGCAGGGGCGGGGGTGATCTCCTCGATCACCGATGCGGCCTATGCCGAAGTCGGCGCGAGCGTCGGTGATGCGGCGGCAACGGTCAAGGATGCGGATATCGTGCTCGGCATTCAGGCGCCCGATGTGGCGCTGCTGAAGGGCGCGAAGCCCGGCGCGATGGTGGCGGCGCTGTTCGATCCTTTTACCAAGCGTGATGTGGTCGAGGCCTATGCCGCGGCGGGCTTCGAGGCGCTCTCGATGGAGTTCATGCCGCGCATCACCCGCGCGCAGTCGATGGACGTGCTGTCCTCGCAATCGAACCTTGCCGGCTACAAGGCGGTGCTGGCAGCAGCCGACGCCTATGGCCGCGCCTTCCCGATGATGATGACCGCGGCCGGCACGGTGCAGGCCGCGCGCGTCTTCATCATGGGCGTGGGCGTTGCGGGCCTTCAGGCGATCGCCACCGCGCGGCGTCTGGGCGCGCAGGTTTCCGCCACGGACGTGCGCAGCGCCACCAAGGAGCAGATCCAGTCGCTGGGCGCCAAGGCGATCTTCGTCGAGAATGTCGCGGGGATCGAAGGCGAAGGCTCGGGCGGCTATGCGACCGAGATGAGCGAGGAATACCAGAAGGCGCAGGCCGAACTGGTCTCCGGCCACATCGCCAAGCAGGACATCGTCATCACCACCGCACTCATCCCGGGCCGCGCCGCCCCGCGGCTCATCACCGACGCGCAGATCGCGACGATGAAGCCCGGCAGCGTGATCTATGACCTCGCGGTCGCCCAAGGGGGCAATGTCGAAGGCTCGGTCGCCGATCAGGTCGTCGAAAAGCACGGCGTCAAGATCATCGGTTACGCCAACACCCCCGCGGCGCTTCCCGCCGACGCCTCGGCGCTGTTTGCGCGCAACCACTACAACTTCCTCAGCGCCTTCTGGGACAAGGAAGCGGGCAAGCCCGTGCTCGACGAGGAGATCGGGAACGCGATCCGCCTGACGCAGGGCGGCAAGGTCGTCAACGAGCGGCTGCTCGGCTGAGCCGATGGGCCTGATCAACGCCACCGTCTGGGATACCGCAGACGCCGCCGAGGATCTCGCCTATGCGCTGGGCAAGGGCGAGGTCGTGCGCATGGCGTTCAAGCTGGTGCGCGATTCGATCATCTTCACCGACCGCCGCATCCTGATGATCGACATCCAGGGGCTGACGGGATCGAAGAAGCGCTTCCTGACCATCCCTTACCGCGCGATCACCACCTTCACGCTGGAGAGCGCGGGGCACTTCGATCTTGATACCGAGGTGACGCTGACCGTTTCGGGCTCCGCGCCGATCGCCTTCAACGTCAGCCGCGGGGCCGACGTGCCGGGGCTGGTTACGCTGCTGACCGAATATCTCGCGCCTGGGAAGTAAACAGGCACATAGGGGCAACTCATGGACTTCATCTCAATTCTCAGCATCTTCGTGCTGGCCTGCTTCGTGGGCTATTACGTTGTCTGGTCGGTGACCCCGGCGCTGCACACCCCGCTGATGGCGGTGACCAATGCGATCTCCTCGGTGATCATCGTCGGCGCGCTGATTGCCGCGGCCGAGGCGGAGAACCCGGTGGCGAAGTATCTCGCGCTGGCGGGCGTGGTGATGGCGAGCATCAACATCTTCGGCGGCTTTGCCGTGACCGAGCGCATGCTCGCGATGTACAAGAAGAAGGAGAAGTAAGAGATGAGCTTCTCCCTCCTTTCCGCAGCCGCCCACGGGGGCGGGACCCCGGCCTGGGCGATGCTCGCCTATCTGGTCGCGGGCGTGTTCTTCATCCTCGCGCTGCGCGGCCTTTCCAGCCCCGCCTCGAGCCGCGCGGGCAACCGCAACGGCATGATCGGCATGGCGATTGCCGTGGGCACCACGCTGGTGATGCACGGCACCAACCTCGTCGAAATCGGGATCGCCATTGCCATCGGCGCGATCCTTGGCGTCACCATCGCGCGGCGCATCGCCATGACGGCGATGCCGGAACTGGTGGCGGGCTTCCACTCGCTGGTGGGCCTTGCTGCGGTGGTGGTGGGCCTTGCAGCATGGCTCAACCCGGCCGCTTTCGGGATCACGGATGAGGCGGGGCAGATCATGGCGGTCAGCCGCATCGAACTCGGCCTCGGCATCGCGATCGGGGCGATCACCTTCTCGGGGAGCGTGATCGCCTTCCTCAAGCTCTCGGGCCGGATGAGCGGTTCGCCGATCATGCTGCCGGGGCGGCATGTCATCAACCTCGGCACTCTGGGCGCGATCCTCGTGCTGATCGGGCTCTACACCGTCTCGCCGGTCGGCGGGGCGGGCGAGGGGTGGATGGTGATCGCGGTCACCGTGCTCGCCTTTGCCATCGGCTTCCTGCTGATCATCCCCATCGGCGGGGCGGACATGCCGGTGGTGGTGTCGATGCTCAACTCCTATTCGGGCTGGGCCGCGGCGGCGATGGGCTTCACGCTGGGCAACAGCGCGATGATCATCACCGGCGCGCTGGTGGGTTCGTCGGGCGCGATCCTCAGCTACATCATGTGCCGCGCGATGAACCGCAGCTTCATTTCCGTGATCGCGGGCGGCTTCGGTGCCGACGCGGGCGCGGCCGGCGGTGCCGGCGGCGCGCGTGAGCAGCGGCCCTATAAGCAGGGCTCGGCCGAAGACGCCGCCTACATGCTCGAGCAGGCCGAGAAGGTCATCATCATCCCCGGCTACGGGATGGCGGTCGCCCAGGCCCAGCACGCGCTGCGCGAGATGGGCGACAAGCTCAAGGAAAAGGGCGTGGAGGTGAAGTATGCCATCCACCCCGTCGCGGGCCGGATGCCGGGGCACATGAACGTGCTCCTCGCCGAAGCCAGCGTGCCTTATGACGAGGTGTTCGAGCTCGAGGACATCAACTCCGAATTCGCCCAGTGCGACGTCGCCTTCATCATCGGCGCGAACGACGTGGTGAACCCGGCGGCCAAGACCGACAAGTCCTCGCCGATCTACGGGATGCCGGTGTTCGACGTCGACAAGGCCAAGCAGGTGTTCTTCATCAAGCGCTCGATGGGGGGCGTCGGCTATGCCGGGGTCGACAATGACGTGTTCTACATGAACCAGACCGTCATGCTGCTCGCCGACGCGAAGAAGATGGTCGAGGAAATCGTCAAGTCGCTGGATTGATCCGGGCAGCCCCGGATCAGTCGCCCAGATCGGCGAGGATCAGCCCCAGCAGGCTGTGATCGGGGGGCGGGGCCCGCCGGTCATGGCCTGCCAGCCGCAGCGTCTCGTGCCACAGATGGACGGCGAGGGTAGCGTCGGGCCATGCCACCCGCTCGGCCTCGGGGTAGGGCGTCAGCAGGGTCGAGGCGGCGAGCCGGTAGCTCAACGGGTAGAAGGTGTCCTGCGGCAGCACGTGGCGCGCGAGCCCCATGTCGTGCACCAGCGCGGTGAGCAGATGCGGGCCGGTATAGGCCCAGGGCCCGATCGTCCCGACCCGCGTGGCGATGGCCACCGCGCGCTCGAGCAGCGGGACAGCCGCGCTGCCGCCCAGCACCGCGTTGTTGACCATCACCTCGTCCTGAAAGGCAGCGACCAGCGGCAGTTCGGGCCAGTCGGGCTTGAGGCACACCACGTCGGTATCGACCCAGATCAGCCCGGTCTGGAGGATCATCGCATAGCGGAACAGGTTGGCAAAGCCCGCCGCAGACCCCTTGTGCGGACCGCCTCCCGCCCGGAAGAACGCCTCGCGCGGCAGCACGCTTGCCGCATCGCGCAGCTCGACCCCGTCGGGCACAGCGCCGACCGGATCGTAGGCATAGAGCGCGATTGCATGCCCGTGATGCACGAAAGAGCGCAGGCAGCAGCGTTCGAGCCTGCTGAGCTCGCCAGCGAAGAAAGTCCCGAATTCCCCCATTTCCGGCAAAAGCCTAGGCAGGGGCCGGCGCGAAGTAAAGCGCGGGCATCGGTGGAGCGCGGGCTTGCCTTGGCTGGCCCCGTGCCTATGTCCCGATCACTGATCTTTCCGAAAGGACAAGCCTTGCGCAAACTGTTCATCGGCGTTCTGCTGGTCATTCTGCTGGGGGCGGGCGCGCTGTTCAGCGGCCTCGCCAACCCGCTCGTGGAGTGGCAGGTCAAGGGCGCGCTGGTTCAATCCGGCATCGGCGAGAAACGCGCCGCCTGCATGGCCGAGCGGATGGTCGACCGGCTCACCATCGGCCAGCTGTGGAAACTGCGTCAGGGCATGGCCCCGCAGGCAGGGGAGCCCGAGGAGGGCTATGGCCTCGGCGAGCTGATCAAGCGCCTGCGCCGCGTGGGTGACGGCGAGGCGGTGGCGGTGCTTACCACCTCGGCCGGGCTGTGCGCGGTGGGGCTCGGTTAGCGCCTGACGCTTGCCATCCCTCCCTCCGATGCGCCACAAGGCGAGCCGGAGGGAGAACATCATGAACCGACTGGCACTTGTCGCCGCGCTGCTGGCATCCGCTGCCGCCGCGCCGCTCGCGGCCGAGACGCACCGCATCGAAGCCGGCGAAGGCGCGGCGCAGCGCTTGCAGGAGGCGCTGATCCTCGCCCAGCCGGGTGACGTGATCGAGCTGGGCGAGGGGCGCATCACCCTCACCGACGGACTCAGCCTCGATGTCGACGGCGTGACCCTGCGCGGGCAGGGGATGGACAAGTCGATCCTCGATTTCACCAGCCAGGAAGGCAGCGGCGAGGGCCTGCTGGTCACCTCCGACGAGGTCACCTTGCGCGATTTCGCGGTCGAGAACCCCAAGGGCGACGGGATCAAGTCCAAGGGCGCGGACGGAATCGTCTACTCGGGCATCCGGGTCGAATGGACCGGCGGTCCCAAGGCGACCAACGGCGCCTACGGCATCTACCCGGTCGAGAGCACCGGCGTGCTGGTCACCAACTCCAAGGTCTCGGGCGCGTCCGACGCGGGCATCTATGTCGGCCAGAGCCGCGACATCACCGTGAGCGAGAACATCGTCTCCTTCAACGTCGCCGGGATCGAGATCGAGAACAGCCGCAATGCGCTGGTCTTCAGCAATATCGCCAGCCGCAACACCGGCGGCCTGCTGGTGTTCGACCTCCCCGGCCTGCCCGTCATGGGCGGGGGCAATGTGATCTTGCGCGGCAATCTGGTCGCCGACAACGACACCCCCAACTTCGCCCCCCCGGGCAATATCGTCGCGAGTGTCCGGCGCGGCACGGGCGTGCTGGTGATGGCCAATGACGGCGTGCTGATCGAGGACAACGCATTCGACAACAACCCGACAGCCCACATCATGGTGATCGCCTATCTCCAGCCCTTCGACGACCCGCGCTACAACCCCCATGCGCGCAATGTGATCGTCGGCGATAACGCCTTCGGGCGCGGCGGGGACGATCCGCAGCTCGACGGCAAGGAGGCGCTGCTCGAAGCCTTCGGCGGCGCGCTGCCGCCGGTGCTGTGGGACGGGATCAAGCAGGATGACGATACGGGCCTGAGGATCGCCGAGGGGGTGGAGGGCTGGACGCTCAACCTCTCGAAGCCCGGCCAGAGCATGGCCGAGGCCCGGCCCGGTCCGCTGATGCTCACCCCGCTCGAGTCCTGGGAATTCCCCGAGGTCGGCGCGCCGGCGGAGCTGGAGGCGCGGCTGAAGTGAAGCGTGGCCTCGGCCTCCTTGCGCTTGCCAGCGCGACCTTAGGCGCGGCGCTCGCCCATGGGGCGGTGCCCGAAGCGCAGCCGGTCAACGATGCGGCGGTGACCGGCGCGGCCTTTCCCGCCAAGCTCTCGGACTTCGGCTTCTTCCGTGACGGCGCGCGGCAGGTACCCGGGGCGCGGGTCTATCCTTATGCACTCAACACTCCGCTGTGGTCGGACGGGGCGGAGAAGCTGCGCTTCATCTACCTGCCCGAGGGCATGCAGCTCACCGCCGACGGCGAGGGCCTGCTGAAATTCCCCGTGGGCGCCGCGATCCTCAAGACCTTCGCTTTCGGCGAGGGCGACGCGCGCCGCTTGATCGAGACCCGCGTGCTGCTCCACCGCGCGGATGGCTGGGTCGCGCTCCCCTATCGCTGGAACGCCGAGCAGACCGAGGCTACCCTCGCGCTCACCGGCGGCCGGATCGATCTCGTGACGCCTGCGGGCGAGGCGATCTCCTATGCCATCCCCAACAAGAACCAGTGCAAGACCTGCCATTCGAGCAGCAACAAGGTCGTGCCCATTGGGCCCAAGGCGCGCAATCTTTCGGTCAGGTGGCTGGGCGACATGCTCAAGGCGGGCAAGCTCGACCGCCTGCCGCCGGGCGCGGCGACGATGCCGGTCTGGGCGGGTTACACCGCCAAGAGCCCGGCCGAGCCCTTCGCGCGCGCCTATCTCGACGTCAATTGCGCCCATTGCCACCAGCCGGGCGGGGGTGCGTCGAATTCCGGGCTCGACCTGCGCTGGGAGCAGAGCGATCCTCACGCCTTCGGCATCGGCAAGCGCCCGGTCGCAGCGGGGCGCGGGGCAGGGGAATATGAGTTCTCCATCCTTGCCGGGCACCCCGACCAGTCGATCCTGCTCTACCGCATGAACAGCGCCGAGCCCGGCATCGCCATGCCCGAGCTCGGCAAGGCGAGTGTCGATAGGCAGGGTGTCGCGGTGGTGCGGCGCTGGATTGCGGAGATGAAATGAGAAAGTGGTTCTTGCGCGGGCTGCTCGCGCTCCTCGGCGTGCTGGGACTTGCCTTCCTGATCTTCCGCACGCCTGACACCGATCCTGCCGAAATGCGCGCGAAGTATGGCGGCCCGCCCTCGCAATTCGTCGAAATCGGCGACGGGGTGAAAGTCCACCTGCGCGACGAAGGCCCGCGCGATGCACCCGCGATCATCCTGCTCCACGGCTCCAACGCCGATCTGCACACCTGGGAGCCGTGGGTGCAGGTCTTGAAGGGCAAGTATCGCGTGATCCGCTTCGACCAGATCGGCCACGGCCTCACGGGCCCCGACCCGCGCGAGGACTACTCCACCGCCAGTTTCGTCGCTGATATCGGCGAGGTGGCGGACAGGCTGGGCCTGAAGACCTTCATCCTCGGTGGCAATTCGATGGGCGGCAAGCACGCGCTCGCCTATGCCATAGCCCATCCCGAGCGGCTCACCGGCCTCGTGCTGGTCGACGGCAGCGGGGGGCCGATGCTCAAGATCGCGCGCCTCGAGAAGGACAAGAAGGACTCCGGCAATATCGGCTTCACCATCGCCCGGATGCCCGGGGTGAACCTCATTGCCGAACAGATCACGCCGCGCTCGCTGATCCAGCAGAGCCTCGAGCAATCGGTCTCGGTCAAATCGGTCGCGAGCCCGGCTGCGGTCGATCGCTACTGGGAGCTGCTGCGCTACCCCGGCAACCGCCGCGCCACTCTCGCGCGCTTCAGCCAGCCCTATGATCCGCTGAAGGCCGAGGACATCGCCAAGGTGCAGACCCCCACGCTGATCCTGTGGGGCGAGGAGGACCGCATCATCCCGGTCGAGGCGGGGCAATGGCTCGCCAAGACCTTGCCGGCCAACGAGCTCCACATCTATCCCGGGATCGGCCACCTGCCGCACGAGGAGGCCCCCGCCAAGACCCTTGCCGATCTCGAAACGTGGCTCGCACAGCACGCTCCGCCGCCAAAACAGGGATAGGTTGCCAACCTGCCATGTGACCACTGGACGCGGGGGCGCCCCGCGCCCTACACCTCTTCGCACCTGCACAGCGACTACAAGAAGGGGCACCCGTTTGCGCAAACTCGGGATCATCGGCGGCATGAGCTGGGTGTCGACCGCGACCTATTACGACCGCATCAATCGCATCGTCCAGAAACGCGCCGCCCCGATGGCGAGCGCCCCGTTGCTGATCGAGAGCCTCGACTTCTGCCAGCTCTACGCGCTCACCGCCGAGCGTGACTGGCAGCGCGCGGCGAGCGTGCTGGTCGAAAGCGCGCGGCGGCTCGAAGGGGCGGGGGCCGAGGGGCTGATCATCGGCGCCAATTCGATGCACCGGCTCTATGACGACGTCGCGGCCTCCGTGAACATCCCGATCCTGCATATCGCCGAATATGTCGGCCTTGCGATGAAGCGCGCCGGGAAGACCAGCGCCGCGCTGCTCGGCACCCGCAACGTCATGACCGAGAGCTTCTACAGGAAGCGCCTCGTCGCGCACGGGATCGACCTGCTGCCGCCCAACCTCGCCTATGTTGAACAGCTCGACAAGATCATCTATGACGAGCTGATGACCGGCAAGGTCACCCGCGAGGCGGAGCGGACCTTGAAGACGATCATCACCAACACCGCCCAGGAAGGCGCGGCCGCGGTGGTGCTGGCCTGCACCGAGCTCGATCTGGTGGTGGATGTCGACGCCAATGTCTTGCCGATCTTCGACTCCACCCGCATCCACTGCGAGGCGGCGGCGAACTGGATCCTCGAGCAGGAAGTGGTGGGCTAAACCTCGGCTCGTCCTCTCGCGCGGGCGGCTTGCCGCATCGCGGGGTTGCACGGGGTGCAACGCGTTAACGTTCTCACTATGTGCGCCACCGGATTTTTGTCACGGAAACGTAAGGCATGATCCGGGTCTTCGGGTCGCACCGCAGGCCCTTGGGGCCGCTCCTCCTCCCCCCCAATCACCGGAGGGCGGCCCCATAATTCTCCCCAATTTCGCGGGCGCCAAGCGGTTGTTTTCCTTCCTATCTCGCGGTGTTCCCGCCCCGTTCCGGTTGAGCCGTCGCGGCCTTGGTCCTAAGCGCTGAGCCCGTGAACCCTCGCGCCCCCTACGCTGCCGATCCCGCCGCTGGCCCTGCCTGCGAATTCCCGCGCGCCGATGCCGGCGAGCAGCGCGGGCCCCGCAGCCCGTTCCAGCGCGACCGCGACCGGATCATCCATTCGATGAGCTTCCGGCGCCTCAAGTCCAAGACCCAGGTGTTCATCGCCCCCGACGGGGACCACTACCGCACCCGCCTCACCCACAGCCTCGAAGTCGCGCAGATCGGGCGGGTGATCGCACGCGCCCTGGGGCTCGACGAGGACCTGACCGAGGCGCTGTGCCTTGCGCATGATCTCGGCCACCCGCCCTTCGGCCATGCGGGCGAAGCGGCGCTCAGCGACGCGATGGAGCGCCACGGCGGCTTCTGCCACAACGCGCAGGCGCTGCGCACGGTGATGCGGATCGAGTGTCCCTATCCCGAGCATGACGGCCTCAACCTCACCTGGGACCTGCTCGAGGGGCTGGCCAAGCACAACGGCCCGGTCGCCGCGCCGGGCTGGGCGCTGGCCGAGCTCGATGCCGCCTTCCCGCTCGAACTCGGCAGCTGGCCCTCGCTGGAGGCGCAGGTCGCAGCGGTCGCCGACGACATCGCCTACGACAATCACGACATCGACGATGGCCTGCGCGCAGGCTTCCTCCAGCTCGATGACCTGCTGACACTGGATTTCCTCGCAGACCAGTGGCGGGCGGTCGAAAAGCGCTTTCCCCGCAGCTCCCGCGAGCGTCTGCTGCGCGAGATGATACGCGACCAGATCGGGATGATGGTGAACGACGTTATTGCGCACACGCAGGAACAGGCGAAGGGCCTGTCCTCGGTCGCCGAAGTGCGCGCGGCGGGACGCCAGCTTGCGGGCTTCTCCCCCGCGATGGCCGCGCAGGAGCGGCGCCTCAAGACCTTCATGTACGAGCGCCTCTACTACCACCCCGAACAGATCGCCGCGGCCGAGAAGGCGCGCGATGTCGTGGCGCGGCTGTTTGCGGCCTATGCGCAGGATGCGACGCTGATGCCGGAGGACTGGCTGGCGCGGCTCCCCGCGCAGGAACCGCAGCGCAGCCGCGTGATCGCCGATTTCATCGCGGGGATGAGCGACCGCTTTGCCATCAAGGCGGTCGGCGAAATCTACGGCACCCGGCCCGAGGGACTGATCAATGTATGAGCCGCGCGTGACCGGCCCGGTGCGGGTCGCTCTGGTAGGAGCCACCGGCCTCATCGGCCGCCGCGTGATCGAGATCGCCAGTGCGGGCGAACAGGTGCGCATCCTCGGCATCGCCCGGCGCGAGGCCCCGCTGCCGCCCGGCGCGCGGATGGAGATGTTCGTGGCCGAGCCCGCCAAGTGGGGCGACGTGCTCGACGCGGCGCGCCCGCGCGCGCTGATCTGCGCGCTCGGCACCACCTGGAAGAAGGCGGGGCGCGACGAGGCGGCCTTCCGCGCGGTCGATCAGGACCTCGTGCTCGCCACCGCCGAGGCCGCCAAGCGCGCGGGCGTGCCCAACATGGTGCTGGTGAGCGCCGCGGGCGCCGACAAGCACTCCAAGGCGCTCTACATGCGGGTGAAGGCCGAGACCGAGGAGGCGGTGAGCCGCATCGGCTTCAAGCGGCTCGACATCCTCCACCCCGGCCTGCTGCGAGGGACGCGCGAGGGCGACCTGCGCTTCGCCGAGCGCGCCGCGATCATCGCCGCGCCGCTGATCGACCCGCTGCTCTCGGGCAAGTGGGAGCAATACCGCTCGATCGACGCAGGGCTCGTCGCCGAGGCCGCATTGGGCCTCGCGCTGCGCCGGGCGGGCGGGCGCTTCACCCACGACAACGAGGCGATGCGCCGCGCCGCGCGCGAATGGCGCAATGCGGCGGCGCAAGCCGAGGACGCGCGCTGATGGACTGGGCGCTGGTATTCAAGGCGGTGAACCTGCTCGCGCTGATTGCGTGGGCCGCGCTGATCCTGCTCCCGCGCTGGCCCGCGCTGCTCTCGGCGATCCTCTATCTCGGCGTGGGGCTGCTATGCGCCGTCTATGCCTGCGGCCTCATCGGCGTGGTGAGCGGCCTCATCCCCAACGCTGGCGGGGGCGGGGCGGACTTTACCACCATCCCCGGCATCCGCGCGATCTTCGCGACCGACGGCGGGGTGACCATCGGCTGGACCCACTACCTCGCTTTCGACCTGTTCGTCGGCCTGTGGATCGCGCGCGATGCCGACGCGAAGAACATCTCGCGCCTCATTCAGGCCCCGATCCTGTTCGCGACGCTGATGGCGGGCCCCATCGGCCTCGGCATCTGGCTGCTCGTCCGCGAGCCCGCCGCGCGGCGGCAGGGGCGGTTCCGCTAGAAAAACGCCGCTGGACGGCGCGCGCGGCTCGGTTAATCTCTCCGGCAAAACAAGGCACCGGGAGAGAGACACCAGCATGACCGAGATCGCGCAGCACAACCTCCTCACCCTCGACGAAATCCTCGTCCATTGGACGGCGATCCAGCCCGATGCGCCCGCGATCGAGGGCGGGACCCACGCCTTCACCTATGGCGAGGTCGACTGGCTCTCGCGCCAGATCATCGCGATGCTTGCCGCACGCGGGATCGGGGCGGGGGACCGGGTGGCGTTCCTCGGCAAGAATGCGGCGAGTTACGGCCTGCTCTACTGCGCCTGCGCCCGCGCCGGGATCGTGATCGCGCCGATCGGCTGGCGGCTCGCCGCGCGCGAGGTCGCCTATATCCTCGGCGATACCGGGGCGAAGCTGCTGGTGGCCGCCCCTGACTTCATGGGGCTTGCCGCCGCCGCCATGGCCGAGCTGTCGAGCCCGCCCGAATTGATGGACGATGCCGCCATGCTGGCCGAGGCGCGCGGCTGCGATCCGGCGGACTTCACTCGCTGCGGCGCGGATGATCCGGTGCTCCAGCTCTACACCTCGGGCACCACCGGCCATCCCAAGGGCGTGCTCCTCTCCAACGCCAATCTCACGAAGCTGCGGGTCGAGGGGATTGCAGCGGGGCTGACCTATTACACCGATTACCGCAGCGGCGATTGCATGATGGTGGCGATGCCGATCGCGCATATCGGCGGCACGGGCACCTTCAGCCTCGCGCTGCTGGCGGGGATCCGCTGCCGCTTCGAGGCCGAGTTCACCCCCGCCGGCGTCCTCGCGGCGATCGAGGCTGGGACGACGCACATGTTCCTCGTGCCCGCCGCGCTCCAGATGGTGATCCAGCACCCGCAGGCGGCCACCACCGACTTCTCCAACCTGCGCTACCTCATCTACGGCGCTGCGCCGATGCCGCTCGAGCTGCTCAAGCAGGCGGTGCAGACCATGCCCAACACCCAGTTCCTCCAGGCCTATGGCATGACCGAGACGACCGGCACGGTCTCGATCCTCCCGCCCGAGGACCACTCGCTCGAGGGCAACCAGCGGATGCGCTCGGCCGGGAAGGCGCTGCCCGGAGTGCAGATCGAAGTGCGCGGGCCGGACAATGTCGAGGTGCCGCGCGGCGAGATCGGCGAGGTTTGCATCCGTTCGCCTTCCAATACAGCCGGTTACTGGAAGCTGCCCGAGGCGACCGCCAAGACCATCGATGCCGACGGCTGGCTCCACACCGGCGATGCGGGGGTGATGGACGCGGACGGCTATGTCTACATTCAGGACCGCATCAAGGACATGATCATCTCTGGCGGCGAGAACGTCTATCCGGCCGAGGTAGAGAGCGCGATCTACGGCCATCCCGCCATCGCCGAAGTCGCGGTGATCGGTGTCCCGAGCGAGAAATGGGGCGAGGAGGTCAAGGCCTGCGTCGTCGCCAAGCCGGGCATGGCTGTCGACGCGGCCGACGTCATCGCCTGGACGCGCGAGCGGATTGCCGCCTTCAAGGCGCCCAAGAGCGTCGATGTCATCCCGCTCATGCCGAGGAACGCCAGCGGCAAGATCCTGCGCCGCGAATTGCGCGCGCCCTACTGGGAAGGGCAGGAGCGCAAGGTCTAGTGAGCGCGAAACAGCACGCCCCGGCGACGCTCAGAAACCGCGAAGCCATCGCCGAGGTGCTCGCGCGCGAATTGCCGGCGTCCGGCACGGTGCTCGAAATCGCGGCAGGGACGGGCGAGCACGCGGTCTATTTTGCCGCGCTTTTCGGTTCGCTCGCGTGGCTGCCCACCGATCCATCAGCAGAAGCGCTGGCTTCGATCGCGGAATACCGCGCGGACTATCCGGGCACGAACTTGTCCGCGCCGGTGATGCTCGATGCGGCAGACCCGGACAGCTGGCCGGTCGCCGAGGCTGCCGCAATAGTGTGCATCAACATGGTCCACATCAGCCCCTGGGCCGCGACCCTAGGGCTTTTCCGGGGTGCTGCCCGATTATTGGGCAGCGGGGGCGGGCCGCTGGTCCTCTACGGGCCCTATCTCGAGGACGGGGTGGAGACGGCTGCCTCGAATCTGGCCTTCGACGAGAGCCTGAAGGCGCGCAACCCGGAGTGGGGCCTCAGGCGTGCCGAAGATCTGGACAGCCTCGCGGCCGCGCACGGGTTCGCCCGCACGGCGCGCCATGCGATGCCTGCCAATAATTTAACGCTGGTTTTTCGCCGGGTTTAAGCCCCGCGATCAGTCGATCGCGCGTTTTCCGGCGCGGCCCACGGACTGGATGTCCTCGCCCACGCCCTCGACGGTGTTGCACGCCGCGCTGGTGAGCGCGAGGGCGGCGAGAGTGGCGGCGGCAAACAGGTTGCGGATCATCGAGCGGCTCCAATCGGTGGTTTCCCTCCGATCAAAGCCGCTCAATCCTGAAAATTTCCTGACTTTGCGGCGAAATGCCGTCCGCACGAGGCGGAAAGGGTCAGATTTCTTCCTTCACCTCGCGCGAGGCCGACTGGAGATCCTCGCCCGCACCCTCGACGGTGTTGCAGGCAGCGGTGGCAAGCGTGAGCGCGGCGAGCGCGATGGCGGCGATGCGGTTGGTCATGGGATGCTCCTTGGGGTTGTCTGTTCGCAGCCAACCGGACGCAGCGCCCCAAAGGTCCATGCTATTCGCCGGAATGCACCCGGGATCGGGCAAGCTGCCGTTCGCGCCAGGCGATCAGCAGGCCCGCCCCGATGATGAGCGGCGCGCCGAGCCACAGGCTGGCGGGCGGGGCGCGGTCGAAAATGGTGTAGCCGTAGAAGCTCGCCCACAGCAGCGCGGTGTAATCCATCAGCAGGATCACGGCGGCCGAGCCGAAGCGCAGCGAGGTCGTCAGCAGCATCTGCGCCGCCGCGCCCACCAGCCCCATGCCGAGGATCAGGCCCCAGGTGACGAGGTCATGCGGCGCCCAGACGAAGGGCAGAGCGAGCGCCGCAACGGGTGCTGTCAGCGCGGAAAACCAGAAGACGATGCTCCACGGGTTCTCGGTGGTGTTGAGGTCCTGGATCTGGAAGCTGATGAACGCGACCATGAAGGGCGCGACAAGGCCGACGGCGATCCCGGCGAGCGTCACGCCCTCGTGCAGACCGCCGAAGGGCTGCATCACCACGATCACTCCGGCAAAGCCGATCGCGACCGCGCTCCAGCGATAGGGGCCGATGCGCTCGCGCAGTAGCACGATCGCGAGCAGCGTCGCGAAGACCGGCGCGGTGAAGCCGAGCGTCGTCGCCTCGGCGAGCGGCAGGAGCAGCACCGCGCCATAGGTGAAGATCATCCCGAACAGCCCGGCGGCGGCGCGGCGGGCGTGGGCGGGGAGGCGCTCAGTCCGCAGCAGCGCGAGCCGGCCGGTCAGCGCCAGCCCCGCGCCGAGCAGGATCGTTGTGGTGAGCTGTCGCCAGAAGATCAGCTCGACCAGATGGGCGCCGCGCTCGCCCGCGAGCTTCACCAGCATTCCCATCGTCGCCAGCGCGGCAGCGGCAAGCAGCCGCACGAACAGCGCGAGCAGCGGGCGGGGGCGGGCGATCGAGCCATCCATCGCCCACGGGCTTGGCCGAGCGCCGGGGATTGCGCAAGCGGGCCGCGCGCCTAAATGGCGCCGGATGGAATTCGTGGCGCAATTCGAACTGCTGAGCGATGCCGCGCAGCTCGCGTGGGCGGGCGGGGCGTGCCTGGTGTTCGCGGTGTTCGCGAGCGTGATGGAATGGCGCCGCCAGCGGGCGCGCGATCTGGCGCGGCTCGAGCGGGTCGGGTGGGTGCCGTGGACCGGGCTGTTCCTGCTCAGCGCGATGCTCGGCGCGGGGCTGCTCGCGCTGGCGCTGCCCGCGGTGATGAAGGGTTAGCAAGGCTGACGGAGGGGTTTGTGCCTCGTACCCCTCCGTCAGCCCTGCGGGCTGCCACCTCCCCATCGCTGCGCGACGGGGAGGGACTCTTTGAATTGTTCGATGACAAACGACGCCGAAGGCGTCGCAAGGCCAACCGGCCGCCGGCCGGTTAGGCCGAAGCTATCGGCCCGGCGGGGCCGATAGCGCCTGCCTCGTCAGAGGCAGGCTTCAAGATACGCCTGATCGAAGCCGAACTGGCGCGCCTTTTCGAGCGTGTAGGGACGCAGGCCCGAGGCGCGGAATTCGCCGAGGATCTTCCCGTCCTCGCTCTCGTCGAGGTATTCGAACTTGAACAGCTCCTGCGTCACGATCACGTCGCCTTCCATCCCGATCACCTCGGTGATGTTGGTGGTGCGGCGCGAACCGTCGCGCAGACGCTTCACCTGCACGATCAGGTCGACCGATTCGGCGATCTGGCGGCTGATGGCTTCCTTGGGGATCTTGATGTCGCCCATCAGGATCATGTTTTCCATACGGCCAAGGCATTCGCGCGGGGAGTTCGCGTGGAGCGTACACATCGAGCCGTCGTGACCGGTGTTCATCGCCGCGAGGAGGTCGAAACACTCCGCGCCGCGAATTTCGCCCAGGATGATGCGGTCAGGACGCATACGCAGGGCGTTCTTCACAAGGTCGCCGATGGTGATCGCGCCCTGGCCTTCGAGGTTCGGCGGGCGGGTTTCGAGCGGCAGCCAGTGCGGCTGCTGCAGGCGGAGTTCCGCCGCGTCTTCGATGGTCAGCACGCGCTCGCCGGGGTCGATCATTTTCGACAGGGCGTTGAGCATGGTGGTTTTACCGGAACCGGTACCGCCCGAGATGACAATGTTCATCCGGCAAGCGCCCGCGATCTTCAGCGCGGTACACATCTTGTCCGACATCGAGCCGAAGTCGCGCAGCATGTCGAGCGTGATCGGCTTCTCGGAAAACTTACGAATCGAGATCGCGGTGCCGCGAAGGGAGAGCGGCGGGACGATCACGTTCACACGCGAGCCGTCCTTCAAGCGGGCGTCCGCCAGCGGCGTCGTCTGGTCGACGCGGCGGCCGACCTGGTTCACGATGCGCTGCGCGATCTGGAACAGGTGCTGCTCGTCGCGGAAGCGGATCGGGGCGAGCTGGAGCTTGCCCTTCTTTTCGATGTAGGTCTGGTCCGGGCCGTTGACCATGATATCGGACACGTCCGGATCGTTCAGCAGTTCTTCGAGCGGACCGAAGCCGAGCAGCTCGTCGATCAGCACCTTTTCCAGCGCGAATTGCTCGCGCCGGTTGAGGGTGACCTTGAGCTCGGCCAGCACTTCCATGATGATCGGGCGGAATTCCTCGGAGAGCTCCTCCTTGGAGAGCGTTGCCGCCGCTTCGGGATCGACACGCTCGAGCAGGCGCGGGAGCACCTGTTCCTTGATCTTGTGGACGCTGGCTTCAAAGCCGCCGACTTCGGAGTTGGTCTCGTTGATCGCGGCCATGCGCTCGTTGAGACGGTCGATCGCTTCCGAGGTCGATTGCGGTTTCGCCAGCGAAGGCGAGGGTGCCGGCGCGGGGCGCGGCGCGGGGGCCTCGCCCGGGATCGGGGGGAACTGTTCGCCGCCGCGCGGGCCAGCGCCCGCGCCCTTCATCGGACGTGCGACGCCGAAAGCGGGCCGTGAGCCCGGCTTCATACCGCCTGCGTTGCCCTTTTTGCCGAATGCGCTCATTCCAAGCCCCCGAGGGTCCCTACCAAACTGCATCCACCTCGCTCTGGACAGGCGAAGGGGACGTCACGAGAGATGGTGAATAGGAGGGAATGGTTGTTTTTTTCCTAAACATCCGGAACGCCCCTGATCCTTGGGCTTGCCGTTAAGGATCGTGCGGCTAGAGCAAGGCGAAATCGAACAGGGAAGAGCTGAAGCAGATGTGCGGCATCATCGGGATCGTCGGCCAGAGCAGCGTTGCCGACCGCTTGGTCGACGGGCTGCGGCGCATGGAATATCGCGGCTATGACAGCGCCGGGATCTGCACGCTCCACGATGGCGCGCTGGTGCGGCGGCGGGCGGAGGGGCGGCTCGCCAATCTGGTGACGGTGCTCGCCGGCAACCCTGCGCCGGGCCATGTCGGCATCGCGCACACCCGCTGGGCGACGCACGGCGCGCCGACCGCCGCCAACGCCCATCCCCACGCTACGGGCGAGGTGGCGATCGTCCACAACGGGATCATCGAGAATTTCAAGGAACTGCGTGCCGAACTCGCCGCTGCCGGCCGCGTCTTCGAGAGCGAGACCGACAGCGAGGTGGTCGCTCACCTGATCTCGGCCGAGGTCGAGGCCGGGGCCGATCCGGTGGCGGCGGTGCGCGCCGTGCTGCCGCGTCTGCGCGGGGCCTTCGCGCTCGCCATCGCTTTTCGTGCGCATCCCGAGCTGCTGATCGGCGCGCGGCTCGGCTCGCCGCTGGTGGTGGGCTACGGGCCGGAAGGGGAGGGGGCGGAGATGTATCTCGGTTCCGACGCGCTCGCGCTCGCCCCGCTGACCCAGCGCATCGCCTATCTCGAAGAGGGCGACTGGGTGGTGACCCGCCGCGACAGCGCCGAGGTGTTCGATGCCGCGAACAACCCTGTCACCCGCGAGATCCGCTTCTCCGGCGCCTCGGCCGCCGCGGTCGAGAAGGGCAACTACCGCCACTTCATGCAGAAGGAGATCTACGAGCAGCCCACCGTGGTGGCGCAGACGCTCTCCTCCTACCTGCGCCGTTCGGACAACTCGGTCGCGCTCCCGCAGATCGATTTCGACCTCTCGGCCATCCGCCGCCTGACGATCGTCGCCTGCGGCACCAGCTTCTATGCCGGGATGGTGGCGAAATACTGGTTCGAGCAGTTCGCCCGCGTGCCGGTCGACATCGATGTCGCCTCCGAGTTCCGCTATCGCAACCCGGTGCTGGAAGAGGGCGGCCTCGCGCTGTTCATCTCGCAGAGCGGGGAGACCGCTGACACGCTGGCGGCGCTGCGGCATTGCAAGGCCAACGGCCAGACCATCGGCGTGGTCGTCAACGTCCCCACCAGCACGATGGCGCGCGAGGCCGACCTGTTGCTGCCGACCCATGCGGGCCCGGAAATCGGCGTCGCCTCGACCAAGGCCTTCACCTGCCAGCTCGCCGTGCTCGCCGCGCTCGCCGCGCACATGGCGGTGAAGAAAGGGTGCCTGAACCGCGAGGAGGAGGCCGAGATCGTGCGCCACCTGCTCGAGGCTCCGGCCGCATTGAACGCAGCGCTGGCGCATGACGACGACATCGCCGCGATGGCGCACCTCATCGCCCCGGCGCGCGACGTGCTCTACCTGGGGCGCGGTCAGGACTATCCGCTGGCGCTCGAGGGGGCGCTGAAGCTCAAGGAAATCAGCTACATCCACGCCGAAGGCTATGCCGCGGGCGAGATGAAGCACGGCCCCATTGCCCTCATCGACGATGCCGTGCCGGTGGTGGTCATCGCACCCTCCGGCCCGCTGTTCGAGAAGACCGTCTCCAACATGGAAGAGGTCCGCGCCCGGGGCGGGCAGGTGGTGCTGATCTCCGACGCGGAGGGCATCGCGGAGGCGGGCGAAGGCTGCATCGCCACGATCGAGATGCCGGTGGTCCACCCGCTGATCGTGCCGCTGGTCTATGCCGTGCCGGTGCAGCTGCTCGCCTACCACGTGGCGGTGGTGAAGGGCACCGACGTCGACCAGCCGAGGAACCTCGCCAAGTCGGTGACGGTCGAATAGGGCGCCCTGCCGCGGCCGCAAACCGCGCCGTTGCATTAACCATCCCTTCCCGTTGATCCGGCGGCAAACTTTACGGGGCAATAACCATTCGCGGCTAATCCTACGCGCGTGGGCAAGCAAGTCACCTCACCGCAGCCGGCGATCCCTGCCGAGCTGCCCCTCTCCGATGTGCTCGGACTGACGCGCAATCCCGCGTTCGATGCCACGCGCCTGCGCGCCGAGGATGTGGCCGGGCTGACCCGCGCGAGCCGCAACCGGATGATCGCCAACGCGATGCTCGCCGCCTTCATCGTCAGCATCTTCGCGCCGCTGATCGGAGGCGTGGTCGTGCTGCCCTGGGCCGCGGTGCTCGCCATCATTCTCTGGCGCACCCGCCAGACCGACATGCAGCTGGTCGACACCGCGGCGCGGATCAATCCGGGGAGCCTCGAGCGGACGCAGAACCTCAACGCGCTGGCGGGCGCGCTGTGCTGGGTGGGGGCGCTGCTCTTGTTCCCGTGGCTTTCGGGCGGCGTGCAGGAGACTGCGCTGCTGCTGATCGTCCTCGCCCTGATCAGCGCCTCGACCTTCGTCTATTCGACCTCGCCGCTCAGCGTGCTGATCTACATCGCGGTGCTCGGCGCGGGCACGGTCGTCAGCCAGGCGCTGGCGGGTGCGTGGCATGCGCTGGGCGGCGCGATCCTGTTCACCATCGCCAACATCGTCGCCACGATCGAGATCCGCACCACCTTCGTCAAGGCACGCCTCGCCGAGGCGGCAGTGACGGAGAAGGAGGCGGTGGTCTCGCTGCTGCTGCGCGAGTTCGAGGAGAACGAGGCCGACTGGCTGTGGGAAGTCGATCCCGGCCGGCGCCTGCGCGCGGTGTCCCCACGCTTCGCCTTCGCACTCGGCCGCCCGCAGTCCGATGTCGAGGGCAAGCCGCTGCTGGAGATGATCGCGGGCACGCGCTGGTCCTCCGGGCAATTCCCCGCGAGCCTTCACGATCTCGCCGAAAGGCTCAAGAACCGCGAGAACTTCTCGAACATGCTGGTCCAGGTCTCAATCCTGGGCGAGGAGCGCTGGTGGGAGCTTTCGGGCACCCCGATGCGCGACGAACAGGGCCGCTTCACGGGCTTCCGCGGCGTGGGCTCCGACGTCACCGAACAGCGCAAATCCTCAGAGAAGATCGCCTATCTTGCACGGTACGACACGCTTACGCAGCTGCCCAACCGCCTGCAACTGACCGAAGCTCTGGGCGAGGCGCTGCGCTATGCGAGCCAGTGGCGCACCCGCTGCGCGCTGCTGATGGTCGACCTCGACCGGTTCAAGGCGGTCAATGATTCGCTCGGCCACATGACCGGCGACAAGCTGCTCGCGCAGGTTTCGGCGCGGCTGCAATCGCTGATGGGCGAGAGCCAGCTGTGCGGGCGCCTCGGCGGCGACGAATTCGCGATCGTGATCCGCGATGCGAGCGCGCCCCATGTCATTTCCGACCTCGCGCGGCGGGTGATCGCGCGCTTGTCCGAGCCCTATCAGGTCGATCATCACACGCTCTATGTCGGCGCCAGCGTCGGTTCGGCCGAGGGCCCGCGCGATGGCGCGACGGTCGAAGAGATGATGCGCAACGCCGACCTCGCGCTCTACCGTGCCAAGGACATGGGCGGGGGCGAGCATTGCCGGTTCGAGCCCGTCCTCCACGCTTCGGCCGAGGAGCGCCGCCAGCTCGAAGTCGCGCTGAGGAAGGCGCTGGGCCGCGACGAGATGGTGCTGCATTACCAGCCGGTGGTCGATGCCCACACTGAGCAAGTCGTCAGCTTCGAGGCGCTGGTGCGCTGGAATTCCGCCGAGCACGGCTTCGTCAGCCCCGGCAAGTTCATCCCGCTCGCCGAGGATACCCGCCTGATCGTGCCGATCGGCCGCTGGGTGATGCGCCGCGCCTGCGAGGAAGCGCGCAACTGGCCCGAACACGTCAAGGTCAACGTCAACGTCTCGCCCGAACAGCTGCTCGAACCGGACTTCACGACCGAGGTTTTGCAGGCGCTCGCCGCGACCGGTCTCAGCCCTGACCGGCTGGAGGTGGAAGTGACCGAAAGCATCTTCCTGCGCGATGCGAGCATTGCCCGCAACGCGCTCGAGAAGGTGATGGCATTGGGCTGCTCGGTCGCGCTCGACGACTTCGGGACGGGCTATTCCTCGCTGGGCTACCTGAGGAAATTGAAGTTCTCGACCATCAAGGTCGACCGCACCTTCGTCCAGGGCGCGGCGCAGGGCAGCAAGGAGAGCCTCGCGATCATCAACGCGGTGGTGGCGATGGCCAAGAGCCTCGACATGTCGACCACCGCCGAGGGCGTGGAGACCGGCGAGGAAGCGGCGCTGATCCGCAGCCTCGGATGCGACAAGATCCAGGGGTTCTATTTCGGCCGGCCGATGACCGGCGAGGATGCGCACAACCTGTTCAGGCTGGCGCGCGAACGCCGCGCCTGATCTAGGCCGTCGCGAAGCTCGCCAGCGCGCTTTCGAACAGCCGCCGCCCGTCTGCACCACCCAGCGACGGCACCGCCGCCTGTTCGATCGCGCGTTCGGGGTGCGGCATCATGCCGAGCACCCGGCCATTGGCCGAAAGCACCCCGGCAATGTCGCGCGCCGAACCGTTGCAGCCTTCGGCATAGCGGAAGGCGACGCGGCCCTCGCCTTCGAGCCTGTCGAGCGTTTCTGCATCGGCGTAGTAATTGCCATCATGGTGCGCGACCGGAATGCGGATCGTCTCTCCCGCGGCATAGCCCGCGGTGAAGGGCGAGGCGGCGTTCTCAACGGTCAAGGCCACGGTGCGGCACACGAAGCGCTGCCCGGCATTGCGCAGCAGCGCGCCGGGGAGCAGCCGGGCTTCGGTCAGCACCTGAAAGCCGTTGCACACGCCCAGCACGGGCACGCCGCGCTCCGCCGCCGCGACGACCGCGCGCATGATCGGACTGGTCGCCGCCATCGCACCCGAGCGCAGGTAGTCGCCATAGGAAAAGCCGCCGGGCAGGGCGATGAGGTCGAGTCGGTCGGGCAGCTCGGCATCGCCGTGCCACACGCGGATCGCAGGGCTACCCGCGACCGCCTCGATCGCGCTTGCCATGTCCCGGTCGCAGTTGGAGCCGGGGAAGGTGATGACCGCCGCCCGGAACGCCATCACTGCGCGCCTTCGATCGTGAAGCTCTCGATCACCGTATTGGCGAGCAGCTTCTCGCACATCTGGCGGATCGTCGCCTCGTCGGTGCCCTCGGCCAGATCGAGTTCGATCAGGCGGCCGATGCGGACATCCTCGACGCCGGCAAAGCCGAGCCCCTCGAGCGCATGGTGCACCGCGCGGCCCTGCGGATCGAGCACACCGGGCTTCAACCTGACGAGGACGCGCACTTGCATGGCCTGATGCTCCATTCCTGCCCGCAGGCGGCCCCATGTGCCGCCGCTTCGCGGGGCCGCTATAGCGTCCCGCGGCGCGGGTGCAATCGCTCGCAACGCAGTTCTCGACATGCGCGGCCAGCAGCTCGCTGTGACGCTGAATTGTCATAGAACGGTCATGGAAGCGCGACGAATGTCACCCGCTTGCAACAACCGCCGCAAGAACGCCCGCAAAGCGTCGCTTTCGCGCAACATTTACCCTGTGGCCATCTCGCGCGAATCGGGAAGAAATGCGACGGGCGGGCCCGCACCTACGCACCATCCGACCATACCATAGGCCATAGCCAAGGGGGTTTTCCGATGTCTCTCCGCTTTTCCGCCATTCGTGCTGCCCTGACGGGCTCCACCGTCCTTGCCGCTGCCGCCGCTTTCGGCCTCGCCGCCCCCGCCGCCGCGCAGGATGGCGCTTCGGCCGAGGATGACGGCCAGCTCGCCACGATTATCGTCACCGCCAACCGGCGCGAGGAGAACCTTCAGGACGTGCCGGTCTCGGCCGACATCCTCGATCAGGAGCGCATCGGCGCAATCTTCAGCGGCGCCGGTGACATCACCGCGCTCGCCGGCACCGCGCCCGGCCTCAACGTCGAAAGCTCGAACGGCCGCGTCGCCCCGCGCTTCTACATCCGCGGCCTCGGCAACACCGACTTCGACCTTGCCGCCTCGCAGCCGGTCTCGGTGCTGCTCGATGACGTCGTGCTCGAGAACGTCACCCTCAAGAGCTTCCCTGTCTTCGATGTCGAGCGCGTCGAAGTGCTGCGCGGGCCGCAGGGCACGCTTTTCGGCCGCAACACCCCCGCGGGCGCGGTGAAGATCACCAGCATCAAGCCGAGCCAGGAATTCACCGCCTCGGGTTCGCTGTCCTACGGCAGCTACGACACCATCTCGCTGAACGGCGCGGTCGGCGGGGCGCTGGTCGAGGACAAGATCGCGGTCCGCATCGCCGCGCAGCTCCAGCACCGTGCCGACTGGATCGACAACGGCTTCACCGGCGACGAGAATGCGCTCGGCGGTTACAACGACCTCGCGCTGCGCGGCCAGGTGCTGTTCACCCCGACCGAGCGTTCGAGCATCCTTGCCGCGGTCAACTACCGCAACCTCGACGGTTCCTCGACCTTCTTCCGCGCCAACGTGCTCGGCGCCACCACTACGCAACTGAACAACACCAACAAGCTCAACAACAACTATGACCGCAACACGGTGTTCTACGACGCCGGCGGCGGCAACCTTGCCGATTACGAGCAGGTCGGCCTGACGCTGACCGGCGCCTATGAATTCGACGGCATGACCCTGACCTCGATCACCAGCTACTGGACGAGCGAAGGTTCGAGCCGCGGCGACATCGACGGCGGCTTCGGCGCGGTGTTCCTGCCGGGCGGCGGCGGGCCGGGCCTGATCCCGTTCCCCTCCGACACGCAGGACTCGATCGATCTCGAGCAGTTCACGCAGGAAATCCGCCTTGCCTCGACCACAGACGGGCCCTTGAGCTGGCAGATCGGCGGCTTCTACTTCTCGAGCGATTTCGACGTCACCACGGTGGGCTTCGACTTCCCGCCGCCGGTCACCGTCAACCACACCAACGACGCCTGGGCGCTGTTCGGGCAGGTCACCTATCAGCTGACCGATACCCTGCGCGCCACCGGCGGCATCCGCTACACCGACGACCAGAAGGACTTCGTCGTGGTCTCGGGCGCCGCGCCGCAGCCGCGCAGCGTGGGCGACAAGAATGTCGACTGGGACATCAGCCTGTTCGCCGACGTGGGCGATGACGCGAGCGTCTATGCCAAGGTCGCCAACTCGTTCCGCGCGCCGACCATCCAGGGCCGTGACGTCGCCTTCTTCAGCGCGCCCTCGGTCGCGCAGTCGGAGAACATCACCTCCTGGGAAGCCGGCTTCAAGAGCGAGATCGCCGATCGCCGCGTGCGTCTGAACGGTGCGGTCTACTACTACACCGTCTCCGACCCGCAGTTCACTGCCGTGGGCGGTGCGGGCAACCTCGTGCAGCTGATCAACGCCAACAAGGGCGAGGGCTACGGCTTCGAGCTCGATTCGGCGTTCCAGATCACCCCGCGCTTCCTCGTCACGCTCGGCGTTGCCTACAACAACACCGAGATCCAGGACGCGAACCTCGCGGTCGGCATCTGCGCGCAGTGCAATGTCACCGATCCGACCCGCGTGATCAGCGGCACCCGCCGCGCCTTCATCGACGGCAACCCCTTCCCCAACGCGCCCGAGTGGAGCGGCGATCTGACCGCGCGCTACGGCATCCCGGTGGGCAATTCGGGCGAGTTCTACATCTTCACCGACTGGGTCTACCTCGGCGAGACCAACTTCCTGCTCTACGAAAGCCGCGAGTTCAACGCCAAGAGCCGCTTCGAGGGCGGTCTCAAGGTCGGCTATGCGGGCAATGACGGCCAGTGGGAAGTCGCCGCCTTCGCGCGCAACATCACCGACGAGGACAATGTCCTTGGCGTGGTCGACTTCAACAACAACACCGCCTTCGTGAACGAGCCGCGCGTCATCGGCGCGATGGTGAGCTTCAAGTACTGAGCTGAGGGTTAGCTCCCCTTCACCCGGGGAGCGCCGCAAAGGGGAAGGCCGGCAGGGGGCGACCTGCCGGCCTTTTCTTTTGCCTGCTACTGCGCCTGCTTGAGGGGGCCCTCGCCTGCGGCTTCGGGCACCACCACGAAGGTGACCGCCGCCTCGGGCGCGAGATATTTGAGCGCCGTCTGGTGGATGTCCTCGGGGGTGATCGCGCGGATCACGTCGGGCGCGGCGAGGAACCGGCTAACCTGTTCAGGCTCGCTTTGCGCGCGCGCGGCAACGCCGAGCCAGCCGCCGAGGTCCTTGAGGTAGTTGTTGTATTCCTCGAGATAAGGTTTTCTCGCCCGCTCGATCACGTCGGCATCTAGCGGCGCGGCGCGCAGGTCGGCGATCAGCGCGTCCACCGCCTCGCGGGTCGCGTCGATTGTGTCGGCGGCGACCGAGGCGCTCACCGCGAAGGTGCCGTAGCCCGGGTAGTGGTGGCTGGTGCTCGAACCGGCCGAGGGCGAATAGGCCTGCCCCAGCTTCTCGCGCAGCCGGTCGGTCAGCTCCAGCCGCACGATCCGCCCGAGCAGTTCGAGCCGCTGGTCCTCGGCCGCATCGCTGTCGTCGGTGGTCGGCCAGACCCATTGCACCAGCGCCTGATCGGGCTCGCCCTTATGGGTTAGACGGCGCTCACCGCGCGCCTGGGTGAAGCTGCGGCTGCGGTTTTCGGCGCGCGGGTTGAAGGCGGCCTCGCGCGGGGGGAGCGCGCCGAGCGTGGCGGCGACCGCGGCGATGGCGGCGTCCTCGTCAAGATCTCCGACCAGCGCGATCTCGATCGCGCCCTTCGCGAGCCGGTCGGCCATCGCGGATTTGAGCTGCGCGAAGTCGAGCGCGAAGAAGGCCTCCTTGGGTTGCAGGCTGAAGCGCGGATCATTGTCCGACAGGATCCCGCCGCTCGCCGCCCCCAGCGCGCGCGAGGGCGTGGAATCGAGCGTGTTGAAGAAGTTGTCGATGTTCTTGCGGAACCGCTCGACTCCCTCGGGCCGGTAGCCGGGATCGGTGAGCGTGGCGGCGAGCACCTGCAATTGCAGCGCCAGATCGCGCGGGGTTGTGGTCGACGAGGCGGTGAAGGCGTCGGTATCGGTGCCAAGCCCGAAGCTGACGCTGCGCCCGGCGAGCACGCTCGCCAGCTCGTCCTGACTGTGCTTGCCGAGCCCGCCTGCGGGCAGGGCGTTGGCGAGATAGACCGCGAGCGGGCTCTCGCGGGTGTTCATCAGATCGCCACCGTCGACCGCGAGGGCAAAGGCGATGCGGTCCTTGCGCACGTCGGTTGTCTTGAGCGTCAGGCGCACGCCGTTGGCGAAGCGGATTTCCCTGAGGCCAAGGCGCGGCTCGGTGGTGTCTGAAACGACCTTCCCCGCCGGGCCGAAATCGCTGTAAGCGAAGGCGAGCGGGCCATTGTCGACCGGCGCGGCGATGGCGAGTGCCAGCCCCTTGTCGAAGGCGGCGCGCAGGCCAGCCTCGCCGCCTTCGGGCGCGGTGCGACCCTCGAAACGGATCAGCGGTTCGGCAAAGGGCGCAGCGTCGGCGCGCATCGCCTGCCACACGGCCTCCGGCGTGATCGCGGGCGCCATCTCCTCGAACATCGCGAGCGCCCATTCGGGGGTGGTGGGGACGCGCTCCTCGGTCACCAGCGCCAGCGCCGCGCCCGCGAAGACCGCATTGCTGCGGGTGTCCGCCGCCTTGACCCCGTTCTCGAGGCTCGTGCGGATATTGGCGAGCTGCTCGTCCAGTTCGGCGCGGGTGAAGCCGAAGGCGAGCGCCTGATTGACCTCACGCGTGGCGGCGAGCACGCCCTTCTTCCACTCGCCATCGGCGCTGCTGACGGTGAGGCTGGTGATCCGCGCGGCCTTGAAGATGTCGCCCGTGCCGTAGCTCGCTCCGCGGAACGGCGCGTCGGCCCCGCGCGCCAGGCGGGCGAGGCGGCGGTTGACGATGCCATAGCCGATGCTTTGCAGCAGATCGGTGCGGCGGCCCGCGAGGGTATCGGGCTCGTCGCGCCACTTGGCGAGGCGGCTGATGGTCACGCTTTCGGGGAGCGCGGGATCGAGGTGGATGTCGGTCTTGCCCTTGAGCTCCACGTCGACCGGCCCGGCATCGGGTTCGGCGGGGGCGGGGCCGGCGGGCTTCCAGTCGGCAAAGCGCGCCTTGATCGCGGCCTCGACCACGCTGGCGGGGTAGTCGCCGACCACCACCAGCACGGTGTTGGCGGGCCGGTAGGTGCGCTCGTAAAGCGCGCGGATCTGCGCGGCGGTGGCGTTCTCGAGCACCTCGGCGGTGCCGATGGGGATGCGCTGGCCATAGCGCGCCTGCGGGGCGATGAAGGCGACATTGTCCTCGAAGCTGCGCAGCTGGAAGCCGGCCCGGTCGCGGCGCTCGGCGAGGACCACGCCGCGTTCGCGCACCACCGCGTCCTCCGAGATGGTCAGCTCGCTCGCAGTCTCGCGCATCAGCATCAGCGCGGTGCCCAGCAGCGCCTCGTCATTGCGCGGCAGGTTGAGCATGTAGGTGATGTTCTCGAAGCCGGTCGAGGCATTGGTGTCCGCCCCGAAGGCGAGCCCCTCGCGTTCGAGCAGCTTGATCATCTCGCCCTCGGGAATGCCCTTGGAGCCGTTGAAGGCCATGTGTTCGAGATAGTGCGAAAGGCCGCGTTCGCTGTCGGTCTCCTCGAGCGCGCCGGAGCTGATCCGCATCCGCACCAGCGCGGTGCCCGCCGGGGTCGCGTTCTGGCGGATGACGTAGCGCATCCCGTTGGGAAGCCGGCCGAAGACATAGCCGGGATCGACCGGCAGGTCGCTCGCCTCGAACGGCCAGACCGGGGCGGGCGCCTCGGCCGTGGCAGGCGCCTCGATGGCGGCGGGAGGCGGGGCTGCATCCTTCGCGGCGAGCGCAGTGGTGAAGGCGAGCGGCGATAGGGCCAGCAGCAGGCTGGCAGCAAAGGGAAAATTCCGCATGGATTTCAGTCGTCTCTCGCGTTGGTTATGACCATTGCGAGACTAGCGGCTGAAACCGTCCTGTCAGCCTATTTCTTCAACGGCGGCGGCCCGCGCAGGCGCGAGCGGGCGTGGGAGAGGTCGAATACCTCGCCCGGGCCATTGTCTTCCTCGTTGAGCAGGCCAAGGCGGCGCGCGACTTCGCGATAGGCCTCTTCCTCGCCGCCGAGGTCGCGGCGGAAGCGGTCCTTGTCAAGCTTTTCGCCCGTCGCCATGTCCCACAGGCGGCAGCCGTCGGGGCTGATCTCGTCGGCGAGGATCACGCGGCTGTAGTCGCCATCGTAGAGCCGCCCGAACTCGAGCTTGAAGTCGATGAGGCGGATGTCGATCGCGGCGAACATCCCGCACAGGAAGTCGTTGATCCGGATCGCCATCGAGGAGATGTCGTGCATCTCGTCGTTCGAGGCCCAGTTGAAGCAGGCGATGTGCTCCTCGGCGACCAACGGATCGCCCAGCGCATCGTCCTTGTAGTAGTATTCGATCAGCGTGTGCGGCAGCGGCTCGCCTTCCTCGATTCCGAGGCGCTTGGAGATCGAGCCCGCCGCGACGTTGCGCACAACCACTTCCAGGGGAATGATGTCGACCTGCCGGATCAGCTGCTCGCGCATGTTGAGGCGGCGAATGAAGTGGGTGGGGATGCCGATATGGCCGAGCCGGGTGAAGACGTGCTCGCTGATGCGGTTGTTGATCACGCCCTTGCCGTTGATCGTGCCCTTCTTCTCGGCGTTGAAGGCGGTGGCATCGTCCTTGAAATACTGGATCAGCGTGCCGGGTTCGGGACCCTCGTAGAGGATCTTGGCCTTGCCTTCATAGAGCTTGGTGCGGCGGGACATCGGCAGTTTCCCCTTGGGCGCGTGGCCCCTTTCAGCGAATGGTGCCCGAGGGCGGATTTGAACCACCGACACGCGGATTTTCAATCCGCTGCTCTACCCCTGAGCTACTCGGGCATTCGCTGCGAGCGACGGGCCAGATGGCCCGGCGAGCAAATGAGAGCGGCCCTATGGCGAAGGCGGCAGGGGTTGGCAAGGGGCTTTCGTGCATCAAACGCAGGATTGTTGCAGCGCCCTCAATCCTGCTCGCGCCAGCTTTCCTGCGCCAGTTCCTCGGGATCGGCGGGCTGGCCGGGGACGGCGTAGGAATCGGAGAACCACCGCGCCAGATCGCGGTCGCGGCAGCGCGTCGAGCAGAAGGGGTGGTGGTCCGGATGCCGCGGTTTGCGGCAGATCGGGCAGGGCTTGGAGGCGAGGGTCATGCGTCCAGAAGCTGGGCATTGGCGGCTTCGATGGCAAGGGCCGGATCGGTCGCAATCCGCACCTCGCGCCCGGTGCGGCGCGCCAGTTCATCGAGCCACTGCTGCTTCAGCTTGGCCTTGAGCGCGGGGTGAACGCGCAGTTCGAGCACCCGGCCCGTGCCGTCATCGGCTGCCAGTTCGCCGCACCGCAATGCCATGCGCGCGGCCATGCCGAGCCTTGCGGTGGCGAATCGGTGGAGCAGCGAGGGGCCGGAGAGCCGCGCGACCAGCTGGACGAAGCCGAAGCCGTTCATGGCGGTGCGTTCATGCGGCCAATGGCCAAGCGCGGCGTCCAGCGCCGCATCGACCGCGCGGCGATCTTCCTTGGTCTGGAGCGTGGGGAAGTCGATCCCGATATTGCCGCCGAGGTCGAACCAAGCCAGCGCCTGCGTGATGGCGGGCACTGCGGCGAGCGCGACATCGCGCGGCGCGCCGGTGCCGTCGATGTCGATCACGGTCATCGCCGGGGTGACGCTGACGAGGATCTCGCCGCCAGGAAAGGCGATGCTGGCCGAGGAGGCGGCGTGCCACACCTCTTCCCACATCCCCGAGGGGAACCGTCGCACGACGCGTCCCTCGGGCCGGCCGGCGCCGGAGGGGGGCGACTCTGCTCCCGCCACCCGCGCCTGCGCCCGCTTGAGCCGTCCGCGCTCGGCGATCGGGGCGCGGGTGATGAGGAGATCGAGACTCTGTCCCTCGGTGATCTGCGGCGGCAGGTGATCGACCAGCGCCTCGGTGCCATTGGCAAGCAGGGCGACGCCGCGGCGGGTGCCCTTGAGCTTGGCAGTGAGCTTGCCGGTGGCGCGGGTGCCCGCCGCGAGTTCACCGGGCCAGAAGAGCTTAGCAGCAAGAACGCGTTCGCCCTCGACCAGCAGGGCGCGGGTCTCGCCGATGCCTTCCTCGATCAGCCAGTTCATGCTGGAGCCTCGCCGGTGGCGCAGGCCCACCCCGCTGCGACTAGGCGGCAGAGCCGCCAAGTCTCGCTCCCCTCCCGCTTGCGGGAGGGGCTGGGGGTGGGCAAGTCACCCAATCGCAAACCCCGCCGCCTTGAGCAGCGCCCGCGTGTGATAGAGCGGCAGGCCCATCACGCCCGAATGGCTGCCCCTGATCCACGCGATCAGGCCTTCGGCGGCGCCCTGAATGGCATAGCCGCCGGCCTTGCCCTGCCATTCGCCGCCCGCGAGATAGGCGGCGATCTCCTCGGCGGAGAGACGCTTGAAGCACACCACGGTCTCGTCGAGCCGCTCGCGCAAACTGCCGTCGGGCGCGCGCAGCACGACGCTCGAGAGCACCTGATGCCGCCGCCCGTTCATCAGTTCGAGGCAGGCGCGGGCCTCGGCTTCGGTTTCGGTCTTGGGGAGGATGCGGCGGCCGACCGCGACCACGGTATCGCCCGCAAGCACATAACCCGCCGCGTCCACCGCCAATGCCTTCTCGCGCCCCATGCGCAGGGCATAGGCGCGCGGGAGCTCGGCCTTGAGCGGCGTCTCGTCGATGTCGGCAGGGGTCACGGCCTCGGGGGCAATACCCAGCCGCGCGAGCAATTCGCGCCGCCGGGGCGAGGCCGAGGCCAGTGTCAGATGGAGAGAGCCCATATCCCGGGCCCGTGGCCCTTATTGCGGGCCGGGGCCGCCGCGACCCGGCATGAAGCGGTAGGTGATGCGCGCCTTGGTCAGGTCATAGGGCGTGAGTTCGCACAGCACCTCGTCCCCCACCAGCACGCGGATGCGGTTCTTGCGCATCTTGCCCGCGGTGTGGCCGAGCACCTCATGGCCGTTTTCAAGCTCCACCCGGAACATCGCATTGGGCAGCAACTCAACCACGCGCCCGCGCATTTCGAGGAGTTCTTCCTTGGCCATGTATTCCCTTTGGTTTTCGTTGCGGCGCACAATGCGTCCGTCGATTGCTGGCCGCGCTTTAGCGATGCGGGAACCAAAAGGGAAGGCTCGTGCGTTAGGGCCCCGTGAGCGGACCTTACGCGCTGGTCCTGCCCGGGGAAAGACGCGCATCCCCGGGCAGGAGCAGCGCGTATCCGCATCGTTGCGCGGGAGCGGTAACAACCGCCCCGCGACCCAGTGCTGCTATCGAAGGGACTCCATGAACCTCTCCCCGCTGACCCGCGCGTCCCTGCGCGCCGGAACCTGTGCCCTTGCGCTGGCGCTCGCCCTGCCGCTGGCGGCCGCCGACGCCGAACTCGGCGCCGCTGCTGCCGCCGCGCAGCCCCAGCCCGAGCCCGCCGCACAGCCCGAGCCCGAGGAGCCCGAGAGCGCGAGCGACACCGGTGCGGTGAACGAGATCGTGGTGCGTTCCGGCCGGGTGCGCGGGCAGCTGTTCGTCGATCAGGCCCCGCTGCTCCAGCTCGACGAGACCGCGATCGCCGCCGAGGGCGTGACCTCGATCACCGATCTCATCGCCCAGATCAGCGCGCGCACCGGCTCGGCACGCGGGCGCGGGGGCGGCGGGCAGCCGGTCATTCTGGTGAACGGGATCCGCATCGGGAGCTTCCGCGAGTTCGCCAACTACCCGCCCGAAGCGCTCGCCAAGGTCGAGGTGTTCCCCGAGGAAGTCGCCCAGCGCTTCGGCTTTCCGCCTGACCGGCGCGTGATCAACCTGATCCTCAAGGACAATTACTCGAACCGCCAGCTGGATCTGGAATTCGAGGCTCCCTCGCGCGGGGGCTACACCCGCAACGAGCAGCAAATCGGCATCCTCAAGATCGCCAATGGCGGCCGGATCAATGCCAGCGTCAGGGTCGAGGACACGACGCTGCTGACCGAGGCCGAGCGCGATGTGCCGCAGACCCCGGGCTCGCAGTCGACGGTCGCGGGCGATCCCGACCAGGCCGATTTCCGCAGCCTGCTGGCCGACACCTTCGGACTCGAAGGCAACATCTCCTGGGCAAAGGCGATCATCGACAGCGGCACCTCGCTGTCGGCCAACCTCAACTACGCCCGCAATGAGAGCCGCAGCCTCGACGGGCTCAACACCGTCACGCTGACCTCGCCCGCCAATGCGAGCGCGGTGCGGACTTTCGGGGCCGACACGCCGCTCGCCCGTCGCACATCGAGCGACACCGTTTCGGCGGCCGGTTCGATCAACCAGCCGATCAATGCCTTCCGCCTGACCACCACCTTCGACGGCTCCTTCAGCGAGACCGAGACCGAGATCGACCGGCGGCTGCGCCCCGATCAGCTTGAGGTGTTCCGCGCCGCCGCGCGCGCGGGCACGCTGGCGATCACCGGCCCGCTGCCGAGCGACACCGCCAACGGCTTCGACCTTGCGCTGCGCCGGACGATCACCACCGAGACCCAGGCGACGCTCGAAGGCCCGCTCGCCACGCTTCCGGCGGGCGAGGTGCTGGCGACCTTCGACCTCGGCTTCGACTGGCGCCGGATCGAGAGCAGCGACACGCGCTCGGCCACCGCTGCCCAGCTGACCCGCCGCCGCCTGTCCACGGGCGCGAACCTGGTGGTGCCGCTGACCAGCACGCGCGACGAGTTCCTCGATGCCCTCGGCGACTTCACGCTCAACCTGCAGGCGGGGGTCGAGGACCTCAGCGACGCGGGCACGCTGGGGGACTGGAACGCAGGGATCACGTGGAAGCCGGTCGACGGCCTCGACCTGTCCGCGACCTATATCTGGCGTGAGGTCGCGCCCTCGCTCTCGGCGCTGGGCGATCCGCAAGTCACCAATTTCAACGTCCCCGTGTTCGACTTCGTGCGCGGCGAGACGGTGCTGGCCGAAGTGCTGACCGGCGGCAACCCCGCCCTGCCGCCCGAAACCCAGCGCGACTGGAAGTTCTCGGCCAACTGGGAGCTGCCCTTCTGGGAGAACTCGCGCCTGACGGTCGACTATATCATGAACCGCTCGGATGACGTTGTCAGCGCCTTCCCGCAGATCACCGCCGAGACCGAGGCGGCCTTCCCGGGCCGGATCACCCGCGACGCGAACGGAAGGGTGGTGCGGGTCGACCGGCGCTCGGTGAGCTTTGCCGAGACGCGGGCGGACCGCATCCAGTTCACCTTCTCGACCAATGGCAGCATCGGCGCGGGCGAAGGCGGCGGCGGCTTCGGCGGCCCGGGTGGCGGGCGTCCCGGGGGCGGCGGTGGTGGCGGCGCGCCTTCGGCTCCGGCAGCGGCCCAGCCTGCACCGCCCACCACCGGCGCTCCGGCTCCTGCTCCGGCTGGCCCCGGCGGGCCGCCCGCAGGCGGCTTCGCGCCGAGCGCCGAGCAGCGCGCGCAGTTCATGGCCTTCCGCGCGCGGCTGTGTGCCGATGACGGGCAGGCCTTCCTCGAACAGCTCGTCGCCGCGATCGACAGCGGGGCGGACATCTCGGCGCAATATCCCGGGGTCGATCCCCAGCGCCTCGCGCCGATGCTGGCGCGGCTGCGCGGCGCGGACGGCAAGGTCGATCCGGCCCGCCTGACCCAGTTCCGGTCGCGGATCTGTTCGATCGACCCGGCGATGATGGGCGGCGGCGGCGCGCCCGGCGGCGCTCCGGGTGCGCCGGGCGCTCCGGGCGAGGCAGGGATGCCGCCCCAGTTCGCCGCCTTCCGCGAACGCGCCTGCGGGCCGGACGGCACGGCCGCGATCCGCGAGCTGATCGCCAAGATCGACCGGGGCGAGGACATCTCGGCCGAGCTTCCCGGCGTCGATCCCGCCTTCATCAAGATGGCGCTCGACCGTTCGCGCCTGCCCGACGGCACGATCCCGCCCGAGGCGATCGCGCAGTTCCAGCAGCGCTTCTGCGCCGCCGCGCCGCCGGCTGGCGGAGCACCGGGCGCCCCCGGCGCACCGGCGGGTAGCCCTCCGGCGGGCGGCCCCGCCTTCAACCCGCTGGCGGGACGCAACTTCCAGGGCTGGCGCTACTTCTTCAACCTGACCCACACGATCGAGCTCGCCAACGAGATCCTCGTCGCCCCCGGCCTCGATCCGCTCGACCAGCTCGACGGCGAGGCGACCGGCGCCTTCGGCCAGCCGCGCCATTCGAGCCGCCTCGAGGCCGGCCTGTTCGGCAAGGGCGTGGGCTTCCGCCTCTCGGGCATCTATACCGGTGAGACCCGGATCGACGGCACCGTGGCGGCCAACGACCTGTTCTTCGACGACATCGTCACCTTCAACCTGCGCGTCTTCGCCAACATGGGCGAGGTGACGGGGAAGAACGAGGGGCTGTGGAAGGACTTCCGCGTCAGCCTCGTCGCCGACAACGTCTTCGACGCGCAGCGCCGCGTGCGCGACGGGACGGGGGAGACGCCGGTCAATTACAACGCCTTCGTGATCGACCCGCTGGGGCTTTATCTCGGGGTGGACCTGCGCAAGCTGTTCTGAGCGGGGCGGCGAAGTTCACGAAGTTCACATTGCAAAACGTGCAATCCTACAGGAATTGCCTTTTAATCTCAGTTGGTCGAAGGGCAAAAACGAAGTTCACACATATTTTGCGTTCACCGCCGGCATTCGGGGCGGTGATGTCGCGCCGTCTCGCGGGTGCGGGGGGTGTGCGGACGATGGCAAAGAGCGGGCACAAGCATAGCGCGTCGCCCCGCTGTAGGAAAATGGTCGCTGCGCGTCAGCCGTGCGCGCCGGCCCCCGCCGCGGCGAGCGCCTCCGCGCAGGCATGGCCGCTGGCCCAGGCCCATTGGAAGTTGTAGCCGCCGAGCCAGCCGGTGACGTCGACCGCCTCGCCGATGGCATAGAGGCCGGGCACCTTGCTTGCCTCCATCGTCCGGCTGGAGAGCTCCGCCGTGGCGATCCCCCCGGCGGTGACTTCGGCCTTGGCATAGCCCTCGGTGCCATTGGGGGCGAAGCGCCAGTCGGCGAGTTTGGCCTGCGCCGCGCGCAGGTCCTTGTCGCCGCAATTGCCGAGTTCACGCTCCAGCCCGAGCCGGTCCGCCAGCGCATCGGCGAGGCGATCGGGCAGGCGCTCGCGCAGCAATGTGCGCAGATGCGCGCGCGGGCGGTCGCGCTTGGCTTCGATCAGCCAGTCGGTCGCGGCGTCAGGGAGGAAGGTGATGCCGACCGGCTCGCCATGCCGCCAGTAGGAGGAGACTTGCAGGATCGCCGGGCCGGACAGCCCCTTGTGCGTGAACAGCGCGGCCTCGGCGAACTCGGCCTTGCCGGCGCGGGCGAGAACCGGCGCGGCGACGCCCGAAAGCTCGCGGAACAGCGCATCCTCGCCGCCGAGCGTCAACGGAACGAGGGCGGGGCGGGGCTCGACCACCTTGAGGCCGAACTGGCGGGCGAGGCGATAGGCAAAGTCGCTCGCGCCCATCTTGGGAATGGAGGGCCCGCCCGTAGCAATCACCAGCGCGGGGGCTTGCCACGCCCGCCCATCGGCGGCGGTGACGGTGAAAATGCCGTCGGCGTCGCGCGCAACGCTGGCGATGTCGACCCCGCAGGTCAGCGTCACGCGATCAGGCGGGCATTCGTCCAGCAGCATCGCCACGATCTGCTTGGCCGAACCATCGCAGAACAGCTGGCCCAGCGTCTTTTCGTGCCACGCGATCCCGTAGCGCTCGACCAGCGCGATAAAATCGGCGGCGGTGTAACGGGCCAGCGCGCTCTTGGCGAAATGGGGGTTGGCCGAGAGATAGTTCGCCGGCCCCGCGCCGAGATTGGTGAAGTTACAGCGTCCCCCGCCCGAGATGAGGATCTTCTTGCCGGGGGCATCGGCCTTCTCCAGCAGCGCCACGCGCACTCCGCGCTGCCCCGCCTGCCCTGCCGTAAACAGCCCGGCCGCGCCTGCGCCGAGGATGATGACGTCGCTCTGTTCCACGAACCTGCCGATAGGGGGCCGCGCGGGAATTGCCAATCGCCCCCCATCGTCCCTATCTGACCCCCATGGCCCGAACCCCCGCAGGCACCCCTCACGATCCGCGCGGTGCGGAGCGCTTCAACGAGGAGCGCGCCGCCTATACCGTATCGAGCGCCCAGCCCGATCTGGAAGGCGGGGTGCAGGCGATCCGCGAGACGGTGCAGGTGCTGAAGCCCGTCCCAGGCGTCTACCGCATGCTCGATGCGCGGGGCGAGGTGCTCTATGTGGGCAAGGCGCGCTCGCTGAAGGCCCGCGTGGCCAACTACACCCAGATCGCGCAGCTCTCGGGACGCCTCCAGCGCATGGTCAGCCAGACCCGCAGCATGGAGATCATTACCACCAATTCCGAGGCCGAGGCGCTGCTGCTCGAAGCGCAGCTCATCAAGCGTTTCCGCCCGCCCTTCAACGTGCTGCTGCGCGACGACAAGAGCTTCCCCTTCATCCTGCTGCGCGCCGATCACGCCTTCCCCCGCATCCAGAAGCACCGCGGCGCGCGGCGGGCCAAAGGCAATTACTACGGGCCTTTCGCCAGTGCGGGGAGCGTCAACACCACGCTGAACGCGCTGCAAAAGCTGTTCCTGCTGCGGAGCTGCACCGACAGCTTCTTCAACAACCGCGACCGGCCGTGCCTGCTCTACCAGATCAAGCGCTGCTCGGCGCCCTGCGTGGGGCGGATCGACGAGCCGGGCTATGACGCGCTGGTGCGGCAGGCGAAGGACTTCCTCTCGGGCAAATCGGGCGCGGTGCAGGCCGATCTGGAGCGGCAGATGGCCGAGGCCGCCGCGAACCTCGATTTCGAGACGGCGGCGATGCTGCGCGACCGGCTGCGGGCGGCGACCTTCATTCAGGGCTCGCAGGCGATCAATGCGCAAGGGCTGGGCGATGCCGACGTCTTCGCGCTTGCCGCCAAGAGCGGGCAGATGAGCGTCCAGTCCTTCTTCATCCGCGGCGGCCAGAACTGGGGCCACCGCGCGCTCTTCCCGCGCCACACGGCAGATGTCGACGAGGCGCAGGTGCTCGCCGACGTGATGCTGCAATTCTACGAGGAAGTGCCGCCGCCGCCGACCATTCTCGTCGATCGAGAACTGCCCGAAAGCGAGCTGATCGAGGCGGCGCTTTCGGAAGTCGCGGGGCGCAAGGTGCGCCTATCCGTCCCCGAGCGTGGCGACCGGCGCAAGCTGATGGCGCAGGCGCAGAGGAACGCGGTCGAGGCGCTCGAACGGCGGCTGGCCGAAACCGGCACCAAGGCCAAACTCAACCGCGAGCTGGCCGAATTCCTCGAACTCGACGCGCCCCCGCAGCGGATCGAGGTCTACGATAACAGCCATATCCAGGGCACCAAGGCCGTGGGCGCGATGGTGGTCGCGGGGCCCGAGGGCTTCGAGAAGGGCCAGTATCGCAAGTTCAACATCCGCGAGGCGCAGACCAATGATGACTTCGCGATGATGCGCGAGGTGATGCAGCGGCGGTTCCGGGCCTGGGCGGAGGCTGAGGAAGAGGAAGCAGGCCCACCCCCGACCCCTCCCGCAAGCGGGAGGGGAGGGCCATCGCACGAGACGACGCTCCCCGACCTCATCCTGATCGACGGGGGCAAGGGGCAGCTCTCCAGCGTCATGCGGGTGCTGGAGGAGATCGGCATCGACGATGATGTCGCGGTGATCGGCATTGCCAAGGGCCCGCATCATGGGCGCGAGGGGCGCGAGGTGTTCCACTTCCCCGACGGGCGCGAGAAGATGTTGCCGGTCAATTCGCCGTTGCTGTTCCACTTGCAGAACCTGCGCGACGAGGTGCACCGCTATGTCATCGGCGCGCACCGGGCCAAGCGCTCCAAGGCGATCACCGCGAGCCCGCTCGACGAGATCCCCGGCATCGGCCCGGCCCGCAAGCGCGCGCTGCTGCTGCATTTCGGCACCGCCAGCAAGGTGCGCGCAGCGGCGCTCGAAGACCTGCAACGCGCCCCCGGCGTCAGCGCGACGGTGGCGCGCAAGGTTTACGATTTCTACCACGCTGGCGGGTAAAAGGCGCTGCATGACGCAGTTCGCCTTTGCCATGCTTGCGATGTTCGGCGTGCCGGCGATGATTGTCGCGCTGCTCATGCTTGCGCACCGGGTGACTCCGGCGGCGGTGTGGAAGACCTGGCCCGTGCAGACAGCAGCGACGTTGGCGTTTCTGGGGTGCATCGCAGTACCGGTCGCGATCATGCAGATCGACAGCCAAGGGGATTATTTTGACGACGAGACGGCGCTGGTCAGCGAGGCTTTCGGCCTGCCCGTCGGCGTGAGCGTAGATCGCCAGGGCGACAAGTCGGTGCGGCTCGGCGATTGCTGGCGCAATGCGGTCAACTGGAACTCCGCGGTGACCTTTTCCGACGCCGACACGTTCTACCGGTGGCTCTATGGCAAGGGATACAGGCAGGGGATCGTCGCGCAGGTCGCCGACTATTACGGACAACCGCCCGCTCGGGTGAGCGTTGCTCCCGGCGCGCTCGACCTGCTCCCGCGCGATCCGCAATATGTGCTGTCGCGCGGCCGCGATTCCTTCGAGCTCAACAGCCGGATCGTGAAATATTACAAACCGTTCGTCTGCACCGCGATCGAGCGGGGCGCTGATGGCAGCATTGCCTTGCGTCGCTGCGATCCGATTGCCGAGGGCGGGGATGTGGGCAATGCCGGGCAGATAATTCTGCGGCCCGATGCAAGCAAGCAGATGCTCGAAGGGCGCATCTATTATGCGCACGGGGCCTCGACCTGCACCAATCCGGTGCGCCGCGCGCTCAATAATGCGCTTGGCCTGCCCCATCCTGAAGGCGGCGAGCCCAATACCCAGATGGCTTCAAACCTGCCGATCTGGTGAGGCGGGACAGGCTGCGGCGACCGATGGGGCCGCCGCAGCCGATCCGTCGCTTACTGCCCGTCCAATGCCTTGCTCACCAGCACGTTGACCGAAACGCGGCGGTTCTGCGCGCGGCCGGCGGCGGTGGTGTTGTCGGCGGCCGGGTCGGCGGTCGCCATGCCGGTGGGCGTCAGCATCCGGTAGGGCTTCCACTTGCAGACCTGCTGGAGGTGGTTGACCACCGCGGCGGCGCGCTTTTCCGACAGGGTCTGGTTGAGGTCCTGCGAGCCGGTCGAATCGGTGTAGCCGAGCACCAGCATCAGCGAGTTCTCGTTCTGCGCGGCGGTCTGCGCGGCGGCGCACAGCTCGGCCTTGGCGGCGGGGGTCAGCACCCACTTGCCGGTGTCGAAATAGACGTTGGTGGTGCCCTTCAGGTTGTACTTGTCGATATCGCCGAGGCGGCCGCGCAGGGCCTCGGTGGCGGCGGCGTTGGCCTGGATCGCCGCGCCCTGCTCGCCGAACTGCTGCTGGGTGCCGCCGCGGATCATGCGCGCGATCTGCGCGTCGTCGGCGGTGAAGCGCACTTCGCTCGCCACCAGACCCTCGCCGTAGCGGGTGGTCTTCACGACCACGGTGAGGCCGTTGATCAGCGCGTTCTGGTCGAGCGTCTTGTTGCCGATCCCGAGGAACCCGCCGCGGGTGCGGATTTCGGTGTCGGGATGCAGCGTGACCAGCTCGACCGACCCGTCATCGCGGGTGACCTGCAGGCGCGAGCCCTTGCGGGCGGTGATGATGCCGGTGACGCGCGGGCCTTCCTCCATCTCGGAGAGCGCCGGCAGCGCGCCGTAGACGGTGGTGGTGGTCACCCCGTCCTGCTCGCTGATCGTCGGAGCGGGCAGGGGGCGCGGCTGGGTCTGCGGCTGGCTCTGGGCGGCAAGGCCCGAGGCGCTCGCGGCGCCCAGAAGGGCGATCATTGCGAGGCTGCGGTTTTTGAGAATGGTCGTCACAGTGGTTATGCTCCTGTGTTTCGGGCCCGCGATCCCGTGTGGGCCCGTTGTTGGCGTTCTGCGCGAGGGGCTGGGTGTTGCGCAATACCTTGCTCGCAGGTGAACGCCACCCGCCCGAAGGCCGCAGGAGCAGGCAATCGGGGCAGCGGATGCGACGAGTCGAGCCGCGCGCGGCCCGTCAGCGCCGGTTTATTTGGCCGCCTGGGCCGCGATCCAGCGGTCGATCTTGGCTTCCAGCACGGCGAGCGGCAGGCCGCCGGTGTTGAGGACTTCCTCGTGGAAAGCCTTGATGTCGAACTTCGCGCCCAGCCTGTCGGAGGCGCGCTTGCGCAGCTCCTGGATCTTGAGCGCACCGATCTTGTAGGCGAGCGCCTGCGAAGGAATGGCGATGTAGCGATCGACCTCGGCCACCACTTCGGTGCGGGTCATGCCGGAATTCTCGAGCATGTAGTCGATCGCCTGGTCGCGGCTCCAGCCCTTGGAATGGATGCCGGTATCGACCACCAGCCGCATCGCGCGCAGCATCTCGTCCTGCAAGGTGCCGTAGCGGTTCCACGGGTCCTTGTAGAAGCCCATCTCGTAGCCCAGCGTCTCGGCATAGAGTGCCCAGCCTTCGACATAGGCGGTCGTCCCGCCATAGCGCATGAAGGCCGGCAGCGCCTCGTTCTCCTGCGCGAGGCTGATCTGGAAGTGGTGCCCGGGCGCGCCTTCGTGGAGGTAGAGCGTGACATTGCCCGGCGTCAGGCGGCTCGGCAGGTCATAGGCGTTGAAGTAGAACACCCCAGGCCGCTCGCCATCGGGCGAACCCGACTGGTAGGAGCCGCCGGCCTCGAACTTCTCGGTCGAGGGATCGTAGGGGCGGATCTCCAGCTTCGACTTGGGCAGCTTGGAGAACAGCGTGCCGATCTTCGCATCGACCGCCTTGCCGATGTCGTAGAAGTTCTGCGTCAGCCCCTCGCGGGTCTTGGGCTGGAACTTGGGATCGGTGCGGACATAGTCGAAGAACTGGGTCAGCGTGCCCTTGAACTTGACCTCGCGCTGGAGCTTGACGAGCTCGGCCTTGATCCGCGCGACCTCGCTGAGGCCGAGCTGGTGGATCGCATCTGGGGTGAGGGGGAGAGTGGTCGAATCCTCGACGAGGCGGGCGTAGAGCTTGTCGCCGCCCTTCATCTGCGAAAGCCCGATGCTCTCGCGCGCGGCGGGGAGGTATTCATCGCGCAGGAAATCGCGAAGCCGCGTGTTGGCGGCGTAGAGCGCGGCGGTCTTGGCTTCGTAGGCCTTGGTCAGCCGCGCCTTGTCGGCATCCGAGATCCCCTCGGGGAAGGCCTTGGTCGGCGCCATGAACTGCGAATCCGCGATGGGCGTCGCGAGCTGCGTGTCGAGCTGGGTGACCATGATCCCGACCGTCAGCTTCGTTTCGAGCACGCCGCTCTTCATCCCCTCGCGGAACTTGGCGATCGCGCGGTCGACGAAGGCGATGTAGTCATCGTGGCGGGTGAGGTTGTCCTCGTAATTGGCGAGGGTCTTGAACGTCGCCACCCCGGTGCCGCTGGCGAATTGCGGGTAGAAGGTGTGCAGCCCGAAGAAGTGGTTGAGCGGGCGCACTTCGGTGAGTGCGCGCATCTCGTCGGTCACGCCCGCCAGCGCGCGCTCCTGCGTGTACTTGAAGACGTCGTAGGCAAGCGCGTCGGTCTCGTCGAGCTTGCTGCGGTCGATCTGCGCGAGCAGCGCGAGGTTCAGCTTGATGTCGGTGCGCCCGGCGAGGAAACTCGAATCGGTGAGGAGATCGCCGAGGCGTCCGGCGTTCTCGTCATCGCCGCGGAACAGGCGGCTCAGGGGATTGAGCGCAAGCTCGCGCGCGTCGGCATCCTCGAACAGGGCGAAGAGCTTGTCGTGCTCGGACTGGGGCGCCTGGGTGGTGGCGGCTTCGGGCGCGGCGGCCGTCTCGGCAAGGGCGGGCGCGGCGAGCGAGAGCAGCAGCGCGCTCGAGGCGGCAAGAGCAAGGCGCATGGTCATATTCGGAAAGTCCCCAAGGCAAGTACAATCGCGGGGCGCTAGGCGCGCGCGGGCGGGCGCGCAAGGACGCGCGCGACGAGCGGGCGAGGCGCATCGACCGGCGGCGTGACGCCGTGACGTCAGATGTGCCGGTTCAGGCGGAGACGAGACGCTCGCGGTGGAAGGCGGCATCCTTGCGCAGTTGCTCTTGCTCGACCCACACCGAGTGCGTGCCCGAGCAGATCTTGTGCGGCAGCGCGAGGCGGCAGATCGGACCCTTGGTGATGTCGCTCGCATCGAGGATCGCGCATTCGGATGTGCCGGTGTTCTCGTCGATCAGGAACGTCACAAGATACCCGTCATCCTCGGCGGTCGATCCCTTCCTCGGGATCATCGGGCTCTCGCTCGCATAGACCCCCTCGGGCAGGCGGTAGACCTGTTCCTCGCCCGTCCGGGTGTCGTGACGGACATAGCCGTTGAACAGGAACCAGCCGGGCCGCGTGGTGGTCGACCAGACGTAGCGGCTCTTGTGCATGGCGTAGGCCGGGTTGATCATCCCGAATTCGACGATTTTTTCGGAAAGGCGCTCCTCGCGGGTCTCGCCGGTCTTCAGGTTGAAGCGCCAGCGATGGAGGCGGCTCTGGAAGGAGTGCTCGTCCACGTAAGCCATCATGTGGCTGTAGCGGCCCATCTCCTCGAGCGGATCGGGCATGGGCTTGGCCTGATGGTAGCCTTCGAGGATCACCTCGTCGCCTTCCTCCCAGGCATTGGTCCAGTGGAGCACATAGGTCGGCGCGGCTTCGAACCAGCGGATGTCCTCGGGCTGGCCATGGCGCGGGATCAGGGCAAAGCGGGTCGGCACCCCCTCGTGCAGCCGCGCGGCGTGGATGTTCCGCCCCAGCAGTTCCTCGTCCCAGAACAGCGGCATGTCGTTGAGGATCGACCAGTTCGGGGTGATCGCCATGTCGTGCGGCAGGCGCGGGCCGGGCAGGGGAACGGGGACGTAGTGCACCAGCGCGCCCGTCCGGTCGACCACGCCATAGTGCATGAAAGGCGCGTGCTTGGAGTAGTTGAAGAACATCATCTCCCCCGTCGCCTCGTCAACCTTGGGGTGGGCGGAGATGCCATCGAGCGGCACCCACGGCGCCTTGCCGCGGCTGCCGAGCGTGACGGGATCGAGCATCCACGCCTCGCCGCACTGGTAGAGCGTCGCATAGGCCGTGCCCGCGTGGACGATGATGTCGGTGCTGCCGGTGTCCTTCAGCCCCCCGTGCGCGCCGAAGCCGGGGCGCACCGAAGTGCCCCAAGGGTCCATCAGCCCGCCCCACAGCGAGCGGCCCGCGATCTGCTCGGCCTCGAAGCAATGGGTGCGCACGAAGCGGTTGCGGTAGCTCGCCTTGCCGCCGGAGATGTTGACCTGGTGGATCATCGCATCGCCATCGAAGGGGTGATGGCGACCCAAGGGCTGATGCACCTGGTTCTCGGTATTGCGCAGGTAGATGCCGTCGATATCGGCGGGGATCGCGCCCTCGATCACCCGCAGCTCGGGCACGTCGACCTCCTCGTGCAGCGGCGTCCACGGGCCCGTCAGATAGGGGTGGTTCGACGGCTCGAGGCTGGTTTTCACCGGCGGGTGGCGCATGATCTGCATTGGTCTCTCCCTCGGCGTGCAGAATGAGGCCGCGCTTTATCTCTGGCAAGGTGCTATGGTGCGCCCACGTGGACCCGATAGAAAATTGATCCGGGTCAAAGCCAGACACGACGTCCGGGGCGATCATCCTCATCATGAATGGGAGATCCGCTATGAAATCGATCCTGCTGCACGTCGACCACGACAAGGCCATGAATGCGCGCCTGCAAGTTGCGCTCGACATGGCGCGCAGCACCAACGGCCACATCACCTGCCTTCAGGCGGTGAGCTATGACGTGTTCATGCCGGGCGACTTCTACGGCTCGGCCGTCGCCGCCGCCCTGCCGGTAATCCGCGAGAACGCCGACAAGCTGCGCACCAAGATCGAGGCCGAGATGGAGCACGAGGGCGTGCCCTTCGACTGGCGCTTCGAATATGGCGTCGCCGGCCAGCGCCTGATCGAGGCCTCGCCGCTCGCCGATATCGTGATCATGGGCCCGTGCGAGCCGGCAATGGACGGCAAGGGCCCCTCGGCAGTGGTGGGCGACGTGGTGACGCGCGCCCCGGTGCCGGTGCTAGTGGTGCCCGAGGGGATGAAGAGCTTCGATGTCGGCGCGCCGATGATGGTCGCGTGGAACGGCTCGGCCGAGAGCGCGCACGCTTTGCGCGCGGCGGTGCCGCTGCTGGCGTGCTCGGTGAAGGTGACGCTCGCCTGCGTGGTCGAGGAGACGGGGGATGGCCCAAGTGGCAAGGCGCGCTTCGACCTGCCCTCGACCGAAGGCGCGAAATACCTCGCCCGCCACGGCATCCCCTGCGAGATCGTCGAAATCCCGCGCGGGGAGGCGAAGATCGCCGACACGCTGTTCTCGGCAGCACAGCTGCGCGAATGCTCGCTGCTGGTGATGGGCGCATATGGCCATTCGCGCCTGACCGAACTGGTGCTGGGCGGGGTGACGCGCCACATGCTGAGCGAGCCGCAGATGCCCGTGCTACTGGCGCATTAGGCGCGCGGGGTCTCCTCCGGCGCGGTCTCATAGGCCTGCGACAGCAGCCGGTAGGAACGCGAGGCGAAGGCGAAGAGCGTCAGCACTACGCCCAACAGCCCAGTGATGCAGAACACCAGCGCCATCCCGCGCGCCGGCCCGGTGCCGAACCAGCCGCCGATCAGCGCCGCCCCCGCGCCGGTGGTCATATAGGGGATCGCGATAAACTGCGTCACCGGCCCGATCAGGAAGGCGGTCAGCGGCGAGGCGGCCTGCTCGACCGACTGGGCGAAGCCGAACACCCGCCCCTGCCGCTCGTAGGGGACGACGCGTTGCAGCGTGGTCTGCTCGGCGGCCTCGGCGAAGGGGCCGAAGAACATCCACACCGCGCAGCCCACCGCCAGCAGGGGGATCGAGGCCTGGACGGTGAACAGGCTCGCCGCGGTCCATGTGATCAGGTTCACCAGCAGCAGCGTACGCAGCGGCTTGCTGCCGAGGCCGACGCGGGCGATCACGAGGCCGCTGGCGATGAAGGCGCAGGAGGTGATCGCCCAGAGCAGGCCCCAGTCCTCGACGCTCATCAGCGACAGGCCGTAGCCGTCCATCAGCGCCATGAACACGCCGCCCAAGAGGTTGTTGAAGGTCGCAAACAGGATCAGCGCGAACAGCCCCGGCACCGCCGCCACGACGCGGATCGTGCCGCGCAGGTCGATCTCCCGGCGCCCGTCCTGCGAGGTCGCCTCGGGCACGGGATCGTCAAAGCGCACCAGCGGCAGATGCGCGATGGCGAGCGCGCTGAAGCCGATCGCCAGCACCAGCGGCCCGCGGATGCCGTCCCACGCGACCAGAAAGCCGCTGATCGCCGAGGTCACGAGGAACCCGAGGCCGCCGACCATCCCCACCAGCCCGTTGGCCTTGTCGCGCCGCTCGGGCGGGATCAGCAGGGTGACCAGCGTGGAGAGCGCGATCATGCGGATATTGCCCGCGATCACCCCGAGCATCACCAGCACGATGAAGCCCCACAGCGGCCAGCTTGCGCTCTGCGCCATCGCTTCGTCGGGCGTGGCGACGTAGACCGCCAATGCCGCCGCATAGAGCGCCAGCGAGGCCGCGCTCGATCCGAGCATGATCGGCTTCTTGCGGTGGTGATCGACCAGAGAGCCGAACCATATGGCGAAGCCGCCGGTAAACAGCAGATGGATGCCGCCGATCATGCCCGTCACGAACACCGACTGCGTTTCGAGATAGGCCCAGAACACGAGCGCGAACCAGACCGTGAAATTGACCACGTTCTGCAGCAGGTTGTTGGCAAGAATCGCGTGGAACGGGTCGATCCGGGGCATCACGCGCTTATCGTGCAGTGCCCGCACCGGGGCAAGGCGCGCCCGGCTCGCTTCGCCGCAAGCGGTTGCTAGGCCTTCACCCTCTTGCGCATCATCCCCTCCTGCGCGACGCTCGCCACAAGCTCGCCTGCGAGGTTGAAGATGCGCCCGCGGTTGAAGCCACGCCCGCCGCCGCTCCACGGCGCGTCGGTGGCATAGAGCAGCCATTCGTCGGCGCGGGCCTCCCTGTGGAACCACAGGGCATGGTCGAGGCTTGCGCCGACCAGCTCGTTCCGCATCCACGAAAGGCCATGCGGCAGCGCGCTGGTGCCGAGCAGGGTGTAGTCGCTGGCATAGGTGATGATCGCGCGGTGCAGTTCGGGCGTGTCGGCCGCGCCGGTGATCGGGGCGCAGACCTTGAACCACGTATGCGCGCGCGGCTCCCTCGGCTCGCGGCTCATCCAGTGCAGGCGGTCGATGGTGCGCATCTCGATCGGGCGCGGGCGCAGCATCATGCGGCGCTGCTGGTCGGAGAGCTTGTCGCCCCACTGCGCGGCGATCTCGCGGCGCAGTTCCATGTCGGGGCGCAAGTCCTCGGGGAGGGCAACGTCGGGCATCGGCGAATCGATGTGCTCGAGGCCCTCTTCGGGCAGCTGGAAGCTGGCGGTGAGGTTGAGGATGGGCACCGGCATCCCGTCCTCGCCCTCCTGCGAGGCGACCACCCGGCGGTTGGCGAAGCTGCGCCCGTCGAAATCGCGCGCGATGCGGTATTCGATCGGAGCGCCCTCGCGCCCGCCGCGCAGGAAATAGGCGTGGAGCGAATGCGCGCTCTTGCCGTCGGTGACGGTCGCTTGCGCCGCAGCCAGCGCCTGCGCCAGCACCTGCCCGCCGAACACCCGCCCGATCCCGTCCTTCTGCGGCGGCCCGGCATAAACGTCGGCAGCGCGCTTTTCGACGGTCAACAGCCGGACGAGGCCGGCGACCAGTTCTTCGTTCGTGGGATCGTCATTCATGGCACGCGGCCATGCGTGCGGTTTACGCGCCCGTCAATCCCAGCTTCCGCAGCACGCGGTAGGCAAAGGACTTCACGTAGTTCTGGTGCGGGAAGCGCCCCGGCGCCTTGGGCTTGAAGCCCTTCGCGCGCAGGATTGCGTTGAGGGTGCGCGCCTCGCTCTCGCGATAGGACCATTCGCTGCGCCAGGTGATCGAAAGCGAGACCGAGGGCGCCGAGCCGTTCTTCACGAAATGGGGGGCCATCACCGGCACGAACAGTGCCTCGCCGGGGCCGATCGGGAACTCGGAGCCGTGGGGGAGCATCGCATCGTCCCACTTCAATTCGCGCGGGCCGCCCGAATGGTAGGTCTCGTGGAACTCGTCGGGCACGAAGCGGGTGTCGCCTGCCGGGAACTGGGTCATCACCTTGCTGCCCCGGATCTGGAGCAGGATGTTGTGCTCGGGATCGAAGTGGTAGGGTGTGACCGCCCCGGGGCTCGAGATGAAGATGAAGCCCTGCGGGTTGAGCATCGCGCCGGTCGCCGCCTCGATCTCGGGGCGGATTTCCTCGAGCAGGCCCATCAGCAGCGCCTCGTAGGCGGGCACCTGCTCGATATTCTTGAGCACTGCCCAGCTCTCCGCCTCGGCCACCTTGCGGATGGTCTCGGCGATGGTCAGGCCATTGGGGCCGGGCTTCCCGTCGACCCCGATGGGGAGATCGCCGCGGTTGTATTCGACGCTGGTGAGCGGGAGCTGTTCGGCGAGCGCCGCCAGCGCCTCGATCTCGAGCAAGGGGTGGCTGGTGAGGCCGTGCCGGAGGATATGCGGCTGTTCGGGATAGTGCCGCGCGAATTTCGCGCGCGCGGGGGCGTCGAACACGGTCTGGGGCAGGGCATCGGTGAAGTGGGCGGGGGCGTTCATTGCTGGCACCTCGGGCGGGTCTCGTAGGCCTTGAGCAGGCGGAAGGCGGTGCGGCGGGCGGGGCCGCCGATGGCGATGTTGAGGCTGACCATCCGCCGCGCGTCGCGCCACAGGCGCTCGATCATCGGGTGGCCCTCGACCGCGCAGCTATCGGCCCATGCGATGCCTTCGCGTTCCAGCAGGGCGAGGTTCTCCAGTTGCAGCAGCATCCCCGGAGAGAAGCGCGCATAGGCCTCGTCGAAGGCGGTCTTGTAGCTGTAGGCGCCGGGCGCGGTGATGAAGTTGGCGAGCATGGCGATGGCGCGCCCGTCGAGCCGCAAGGCCAGTCGTTCGAGCCGCCCCGCTGCCGCCGCGCCCGCCAGCGCGGCCTCGAACAGCGCGCGGGTGTCAGGGGCTGAGGCGAGGGCGGAGCCTGCCTCGCCCTTCCATCCGGCGGCCTCCAGCGCGAGGAATTCGGCGGTCCATTCGGCCACGCCGTCGCGGCCCTCCAGCCGCTCGAAGGTCAGTGAGCCTTCCTCGGCCAAGCGGGTGTGCTGGCGGCGCAGTTCCTTGCGTTTCTTGGCGCTCATCGAGGCTTCGAGATAGGCGGCGGCCGAGGTCTCGCCGGTCAGCATCGCGCGGGCCTCCTGCGCGGCGACGTAGTGCATCCGCCCCGAGCGGGCGAGGACGCGGGTCAGCGCGGCGACAACCGGGCCCTCGGCGGGCATCTGCGGCAGGTGCAGAAACAGCGCGCGGGCGGCACGGCGGTCGAAATGGGCGAGGAGGGCTTCCCAGAATGTCTCCTCCAGCCCCGCTGCCACCAGCGGCACGCCGCAGAAGGCATTGGCGTGGAGCCAGACGCTCGCATGGGTGAGCGGGTGGCCGTAATAGCGCGCAGGCCTTGCCACCGGCATCAACCCGGCGAGCCTGCCGTCGTGTAACCACGCCTTCACCCTGACACCCTCGCCCCACTGTCGCAGGCTCGGGAGGAGATACCAGGGCTCGAAAAAGGGATTGGGCTCGGCCGCGCGGGCGACGAGGCGCTCCCATGCGGCGAGGACGGAAGGCTCTTCCAGTTCGACGAGGGTCAGCAGGCGCAACTCGCCCCCGGCGGCCGGCTGCCGCGCGCGGGTGCGAAAGCTCTTCGCCGACCCCATGTCCATGCCCGTTAACCCCGACTTGCCGCGCATATCTGCGCATTCATGCAGGTTGATGGCACAGGGCGATTAAGAAAGCCTCAGCGCGGGCGGCGGCTGTCCGATGGGGGGACAGGGCTTCGGGCAAAGATAAACCCCGCCGGGATCGCGCCCGGCGGGGTTAAGGATTTCACCGACTGGGGCGGATTACACCGCCGCGTGCGCCAGCGCCGCCAGCAGCAGCAGCGCGACGATGTTGGTGATCTTGATCATCGGGTTCACGGCAGGCCCGGCGGTGTCCTTGTAGGGATCGCCGACCGTGTCGCCCGTCACCGCGGCCTTGTGGGCTTCACTGCCCTTGCCGCCGTGGTTGCCGTCCTCGATGTACTTCTTGGCGTTGTCCCACGCCCCGCCGCCTGCGGTCATCGAGAGCGCGACGAACAGCCCGCCCACGATCACGCCCAGCAGCAGTGCGCCCAATGCCGCAAAGCCGTTGGCTTGGCCCGCGATGGCGGTAATCACGAAGTACACCACCACCGGCGCCAGCACCGGCAGCAGCGAGGGGATGATCATCTCCTTGATCGCGGCCTTCGTCACGAGGTCGACGGTGCGGGCATAGTCGGGCTTGGAGGTGCCCGCCATGATCCCCGGATTGGTGCGGAACTGCTCGCGCACGTCCACCACCACGTCGCCCGCCGCACGGCCCACCGCGGTCATGCCCATCGCTCCAAACAGGTAGGGGAGCAATGCGCCCAGCAAGAGGCCGACGATCACGAAGGGGTTCTCGAGGCTGAAGTCCACCTCGACATTCGGGAAGAAGGTCCGAAGGTCGGTGGTGTAGGCCGCGAACAGCACCAGCGCGCCGAGGCCCGCCGAACCGATCGCATAGCCCTTGGTCACGGCCTTGGTGGTGTTGCCCACCGCGTCGAGCAGGTCGGTCTTTTCGCGAACGCTGTCGTCCAGACCCGACATCTCGGCGATCCCGCCCGCGTTGTCGGTGACCGGCCCGTAGGCGTCGAGCGCCACGACCATCCCCGCCAGCGCCAGCATCGCGGTCGCCGCATAGGCGATCCCCATCAGCCCGGCGAGGCCATAGGCGATGATGATGCCCGCCACGATCACCAGCGTCGGCAGCGCGGTCGCCTCGAGGCTGATCGCGAGGCCCTGGATCACGTTGGTGCCGTGGCCGGTTTCCGAGGCCTTGGCGATCGAGCGCACCGGACGATACTTTGTGCCGGTGTAATACTCGGTGATCCAGATGATGAGGCCGGTGATGGCAAGGCCGAGCAGGGCGCACAGGAACAGATCCATGCCAGTGAAGCCGAGCGTGGTCGCGCTTGTCGCATCGCCGTTGAGCGGTGTGTTCATGTCGCCCAGCGCGTAGGTCATCACCGCGTAGATCGCCGGGATCGAGGTCACCGCGGTGACGATGAAGCCCTTGTACATGGCCCCCATCACGTTGGCCCCGCCGCCCAAGCGCACGAAATAGGTACCGAGGATCGAGGTGACGATGCACACGCCCCCGATCAGCAGCGGCAGCGCCATCATCGGCAGCAGCAGATCGCCGAGGCCGGTGAGCAGCAGTGCGGTCAGCACCATGGTGGCGCCGACGGTGACGACGTAGGTTTCGAACAGGTCGGCGGCCATGCCCGCGCAGTCGCCGACATTGTCGCCGACGTTGTCCGCGATCACGGCGGGGTTGCGCGGATCATCCTCGGGGATGCCCGCCTCGACCTTGCCGACAAGGTCCGCGCCGACGTCCGCCGCCTTGGTGAAGATGCCCCCGCCCAGACGCGCGAAGATCGAGATAAGCGAGGCGCCGAAGGCAAGGCCGACGAGCCCGTCGATCACCATACGGCTCGAGGGGCTGAGGCCCATCGGCCCGATCATCACCGCGAAGAACACCGCAATCGCGAGCAGGGCAAGCCCCGCCACCAGCATCCCGGTGATCGCGCCCGCGCGGAAGGCGAGGGTGAGACCGGCCTGAAGTCCCTCGGAGGCGGCCTGCGCCGTGCGCACGTTCGAGCGCACCGAGATATTCATGCCGATATAGCCCGCCACGCCCGAAAGCACCGCGCCGGTGACGAAGCCGATCACCGCCGTCGTCCCGAGCGCGAAGGCGACGATCGCCGCCACGACCACGCCGACGATGGCGATCGTCGAATACTGGCGGTTGAGGTAGGCCTGAGCGCCTTCCTGAATGGCGGCGGCAATCTCCTGCATCCGCGCATTGCCGGGGCTCGCACTGAGCACCTGCGAGCTGGTGACGATGCCATAGACAATGGCAAGCACCCCCAGCCCAATCGAAATGAGCAATAGATTCACGAGCAATCCCCTCTCGTCTTATGTTGCTTCCCCCTTGCGGGGGCGCACGCGCCTCTTTCGTGATCCCTCGGGCGCGAGGCGCACAGTCATAGGGGCTTGCCGGGGGCTGGCAAGTCCGCCCGCGAGTGCCAAGACCGGTTTTGCGCCGCTTTGCGCAAATTAGTGAGGGGGCGTGGGGCGCAGAGGGGGCGCGGGCGCGCGTTCAGCCGTGGCGGTAGCCGAGGCTCGCGGGATCGCCGAGCGCGGTCTCGCCGAGCAGCAGCGGCGCGGGGCCGCGGGGGGCGACGGTGCCGATGCGGTGCGCGGGGACGGGCAGCGCGGCGGCGGGCCGCGCGGTGAACAGCAACTCGTAATCATCGCCCCAGCGGATGCATTTTTGGAGCTGCGCCGGGTCGGCGACGGGTATCGCCTGCGGCTCAAGCGCGAGGGTCACTCCGCTCGCCTCGGCCAAGCGGAAGGCGTCGAGCAGCAGCCCGTCCGAGACGTCCATCATCGCGGTGACGTGAGGAGCGAGCGCGCGGCCCTGGGCTAGGCGGGGGCAGGGGCGGTCGAAAGCGGCAAGGTGTTCGGGTGCGCCTTCGAAACCGAGCATCGCGCGGCCCACGGGTCCGGTGATCCAGACCCCGTCACCCGCCCGCGCGCCGCTCCGCGCCGGAACCGGAGTGAACGTCGCCCGCCCGATGGCCGTCAGGCCGAGGGCGCGCGGGCCTGCGGCAGCAATCGTGTCGCCGCCCAGCAGCGGGGTATCGAAGGCTTCCAGCGACTCGCGCAGCCCCTCGAGAAACCGCGCATCATCGTGTCCCAGCGTATGCCCGAGCAGCACCCCCACCGGCTCCGCGCCCTTCGCTGCAAGGTCCGACAGATTGGTCGCGACCAGCTTCCACGCCACATCGGCCATGTCTGCATCGGCGCGGAAGTGGGTGCCCTCGGCCATCATGTCGTGGGTGACGACGAGGGTTTCGCTGCCGAGGTCGATCACCGCGCAATCGTCCATCAGCCCACGCGCGCCCGGGTGGAGCGGCAGGGCGCGCAGGGCGGCGATGAAGTCGGGCTCGTTCATCTTTGAGTCCCTCCCCGTTGCGCAGCAATGGGGAGGTGGCAGCCCGCAGGGCTGACGGAGGGGTAAGGTGAAGGGGCTAAACCCCTCCGACCGCGCTGACGCGCGGCCACCTCCCCATTCCTGCGGAACGGGGAGGGACTTGAGGGCTTACCGCGCGTCCTTGGCCACCGCATCGAGGATGCCGTTGACGAACTTGGCCTGCCCGTCGTCGAAGAAGGCCTTGGCGACCTCGACATATTCGTTGATCGCCACCGGAGCGGGCACGTCGGCGCGGGCGAGCAGCTCGTAGGTTCCGGCGCGCAGGATCTGGAGCATAGTCTTGTCGAGCCGCGCGAGGCTCCAGCCGCTGGCGAGCTTGCTGGCGACAGCCGCGTCGATCTCGTCGCGGCGGGCATCGACCCCGCGCACGACATCGTCGAAGAACGGCACTTCGGCCTCGGCATATTCGGCCGCGTCGAAGGCGTCCTCGTCGATCGTGCGGCCCAGCCGGTGCTGGTGGAACTCGTCGAGCAGCCGGGCGATCGCGGTGCCCTCCATCTGCTGCTGATACAGCGCCTGCACGGCGGCAAGACGCGCGGCCGAGCGGGCCTTGGAGCGGGCGGGGTGGTTCATCTGATCCTCAGTTCCACGGACTTGGCGTGGGCGGGCAGCCCCTCGGCATGGGCGAGGGTGGCAGCGGCGGGGCCGATCGCAGCGAAGGACGCCGCATCGAGCCCCAGAAAGCTGGTGCGCTTCATGAAATCGAGCACCGAGAGCCCGCTCGAAAAGCGCGCGCGGCGACCCGTGGGCAGCACGTGGTTCGGCCCCGCGACATAATCGCCCACCGCCTCGGGCGTCATCCGGCCGAGGAAGATGCTTCCGGCATGGCGGATCGCGCCGAGGTAGGGCTCGGGATCGTCCACCGCGATCTCGACGTGTTCGGCGGCGAGGCGGTTGGCGAGCGCAGGGGCCTCGGCGAGCAGATCGTTGACCACGATCATCACCCCGTGCGCGTCCCAGCTGGCACGCGCCGTCTTGGCGGTCGAAAGCAGGCCGATCTGCAAGTCGATGCAATCCTCCACCTGCCGCGCGAAGCCCGCATCGTCGGTGATGAGGATCGACTGCGAGGTCGGGTCATGTTCGGCTTGCGAGAGGAGGTCGGCGGCGATCCAGTCGGGATCGTTCCTGCCATCGGCGATCACGAGGATTTCCGAAGGCCCGGCGACCATGTCGATGCCCACGACGCCGTAGAGCTGACGCTTGGCCTCGGCCACCCAGGCATTGCCGGGGCCGGTGATCACGTCGACGGGCTTGATCCGCTGCGTGCCATAGGCAAGCGCGCCCACCGCCTGCGCGCCGCCGACGCGCCAGATCTCGTCCACGCCAGCGATATGCGCGGCGGCGAGGACCATCGGGTTCGACTGGCCCTTGGGCGTCGGGGTGACGACCACCAGCCGCTCCACGCCCGCCACGCGCGCCGGAATGGCGTTCATCAGCAGCGAGGAGGGATAGGCCGCCCGCCCGCCCGGCACATAGAGCCCCGCCGCATCCACCGCTCGCCAGATCGCGCCGAGCCTGACGCCCACCGCGTCCACGTAGTCGCGGTTGGCCGGCAGCTGCGCCTCGTGATAGGCGCGGATTCGCGCGGCGGCGAGTTCGAGCGCCTCGCGCAGATCGGGCGCAAGCTCGTCATAGGCCTGCGCGCACCGCTCGCGGGTAATCACCCAGTCGCTGTCATCGACCAGCGCATAGCCGTCGAAGCGCTGGGTGTATTCCACAAGCGCCGCATCCCCGCGGCCCTTGACCGCCTGAAGGATGCCCGCAACCTGCCCCGCGACTTCACTGTCGGCCTCGCGCCGCGCGTTGACGATGCCGGCGAAGCGCTTCTCGAAATCGGGATCGAGCGTGGAGAGCAGTTTCACGGTCATGCGGCGGCGGCTTTCATCGCGCGTTCCTCGGCCTCGCGGCGGAAGGCATCGACCAACGCGGCGACCCGGCGATCGGTCTTCAAGGCGGTGCGGTTGACGATCAGGCGCGCGGAAATCTCGAGGATCGTGGCCGTTTCGACCAGCCCGTTTTCGCGCAAGGTGGTGCCGGTGGAGACAAGGTCGACGATCTGGCGGGCGAGACCCAGCGAAGGCGCAAGCTCCATCGCGCCGTTCAGCTTGACGCATTCGGCCTGCACGCCTGCCGCCTCGAAATGGCGGCGGGTGAGGCTGGGATACTTCGTCGCGACCCGCAGGTGGCTGACGCTGGCGGCGTCTTCGGTGTCCGACGCCATCCGCGCCACGGACAAGCGGCACAGCCCGATGCCGAGATCGACCGGCGCGTAGAGGTCGGCGTAGTCGAATTCCTCGATCACGTCCGAGCCGACGATCCCCACCTGCGCCGCGCCGTGGGCGACGAAGGTCGCGACATCGAAGGCGCGCACGCGGATAAGGCGCATGTCGGGCCGGGTGGTGGCAAAGGCGAGCGCGCGGCTCTTGGGATTGTGGAAGTCGGCATCGGGCTCCAGCCCGGCGCGCGCCATGACGGGCAGCGCCTCGTCGAGGATGCGCCCCTTGGGGACAGCGAAGGTGAGCTGTCCGATATTGTCGGGAAGGCCGAAGGTGTTCATGATCGGGGGCGCACTTAAGGGTCGGACGGGAAAAGGGCAATGGGAATGGCGGCGAGCGAGGCGGGAATCATGGGTCTGGAAGACTTTACCGCCGCGCTCGAATGGCAGGCCCGCCATGCCGAGGAGAACGGCGCGCCCGCCACGGCCCGCGTGATCCGCGCGCTGGCAGGCGTGCGGGCGAGTGATACCGCGACCGGGCGGCGGATCGCGGGTTGGCAGGGCCTGACGCTCAAGGACGCGATGCCGCTCAGGATCGCGGGCGGCTTTCACCATCTGGTGCTGACCGGCGCGGACGAGCGGCTGGGCGCGGTCTATTCTGGGGCGGTCACCGATCAGGCCGAGGTGGACGCGCTGGTGCTTGACCTTGCGCACCGCTTCGACGCGCGGCTGGCACCGTGGCTCGACGGTCCGCCGCAGACCAACGAGGCGGGGCGCTCTGCCAGCATCATGGCGGGGCTGTTGTGGCTGGCGCAGCGGGTGCGAGTCCCCCGGTTCGACCTGTTCGAGCTGGGCGCAAGTGCAGGGGTCAACACCATGATCGACCGCTATTTCTTCCGCCTTGGGGCGACCGAAGTCGGGCCAGAGGCGTCGCCGATGCGGATTGTGCCCGATTGGCGTGGGTCGCCGCCGCCCGCGCCGCCTGCGGGCTTCGCGATCACCGGCGTCAAGGGCTGCGACATCGCTCCGATCAACCTTGCCGATCCCGATGCGGCGCTGCGCCTCAAGGCCTATGTCTGGCCTGACGCTGCCGAGCGCATGGCGCGGATCGATGCGGCAATTGCGCTGGCGGGTCAGCAGCCGCCCGATCTGGTCGCGGCCGATGCGGGCGATTTCGCCGCCGCCATGCTGGCGCGCCCCCGCGAGCCGGGGACAGCGCGAGTGATGTTCCATTCGATCATGTGGCAATACATGCCCGCCGCCACACAGGCCCGCATCACCGCCGCCTTCGAGGCCGAGGGCGCTGCTGCGACTCCCGAAATTCCGCTCGGCTGGATCGCGCTGGAGACCGATCCAGCCACCTTCCGCCACGAATTGCGCGTGCGCCTGTGGGACGGGGAGGCGCATCGGGGCGAGGAGCATCTGCTGTCTCACGCCCACCCGCACGGGGCTTGGGTGGAGTGGCTCGCCGGCTAGCCCTCCAGAAAGGCCTCCATCGCCGCGTTCACCGCCTCCGGCGCTTCCCACGGGACGAAGTGCCCGCAGTCCGGCACCCGCACGATGGTGAGCGGGGCGATGATCTCCTCCAGCCCGTCGAGGTTCTCGGGCGGCAGGGCGAGGTCGTCGAGCGCCCAGATCACCAGCGTCGGGATGGTCAGCTTGGGCAGGGCAGGCGGGGTCCATCCGGCGGGGATTTCGAACGGTGCATCCATCTCCGGCACGTCGATCGGGCTCGCGCGGTAGTAGTTGAGCATCCCGAAGGCGGCATCGCGGTTCTGCCAGTCGAGGAGGAGCTGGTCGCGCTCCTCGGGCTCCATTGCGCTGGGGCGATCCCACTTCACTTCCTTCAGCAGCAGTCCGGTGAGGCCGTGCTCCTTCACCAGCGCGTCGTTGGCGGGGTCGCGGAAGCCGCGGATATACTGGCTCGCCGCGCGCTGGCCGGGGTGGGTGTAGAGCAGCTTCTGGAAGGTCACCGGGTGCGGCGCATTGGCGATGATCGCCTTGTTCACCCGCGCGTGCTGGCCGCCCAGCGCCACCCCCCAGGCAATCGCGCCGCCCCAGTCGTGGCCGACAATGGTGAAATGCGTGATCCCCAGCGTGTCGGCGAGGAGGAAAATGTCGCCGATCAGGTTGGCCGGGGCATAGGCCTCGACCGCTTGCGGCTTCGACGACCCGCGATAGCCGCGCTGGTCGGGCGCAATGCAGCGGTAGCGGTCGGAGAAATGGCGGATCTGGTGGCGCCACGTCCGGTGGCTCTCCGGGAAGCCATGCAGGAAAATCAGCACCGGGGCATCGACCGGGCCTTCGTCGACGATGTCGAGGTGAATGCCATTGGGCAGATGCACGCGCTTCAGGTCAAACATCACTGCTGCTCCAGCTTGTCCATGTAGCCCTTGGCGACCATGCCCGCGACCTGATCGAACAGGGCATCGGGGGTGCGGCGCATCTCGCCCATGGCCAATTCCATGCCCTCGGCAACGATGATCTCGCGCGTCCCTGCCGCGATGGCGTCGAGCATCTGGCGCGCGGCGACGTCGGCGGGGATGCCCTCGTCGATCGCCTTGTCGGAGCGGCCGCGCTGGGTGCCGTCGGCGTTGAGCGCATTCCGCGACACATTGGTCGCGACCGAGCCGGGGTAGATGGTGTGGACCGACACGCCGTTGATCGACAGCTCGGCCCGCAGCGCGTCGGCATAGCCCGCCAGCCCGAACTTGGCGGCCGAGTAAGCCGTGCGCATCGGCACCCCGACCTTGCCCGCGACCGAGGAAATGAACCCGAGCGCACCCGATCCGCGTGTCGCCATGTGGCCGATCAGCCCTTGCGTGAAGGCGATCTGGGCGAGCAGGTCGACCTCGATGATGTCGCGGTAGACCTGCATCGAGGTCTTCAAGGCGCGGCTGCGCTGCGAGATGCCGGCATTGGCAACGGCAATGTCGACGCCGCCCTTCCACGCGATGGCCTTGGCGGTTGCGTCAGCCAGAGCGGCCTCGTCGCGCACTTCGAAGGCAAGGATTAGGCTTTCGCCGCAATCCGCCGCAACCTCCTCAAGCCGCGCCGCATCGCGGCCCGAGAGCACCACATGCGCCCCCCGCTCCGCCAACCCGCGCGCGAGCGCCGCGCCGATGCCCGAAGATGCGCCGGTGATCCAAGCCACCTTGCCTGCAAAATCCATGTCTCTCTCCCTTTTGGCGAGAAGTAGCGGGCAGGCAGGCGGGGCGCAATCAGGTTGCGATTGTAGACCGGATCATGGCGGCAAGCTCTACCGGGAACACGGCTTCGTGCCAGTTTTCCAGCTCGTCGAGCGTGAACCAGCGGTGCTGCGTCATCACCTTGCGTTCGAGTTCGGTATGCCCTGCCGTGTCGACCTTCGCTTGCGACACGCGAACAAGAAAGAAGCGCTCGTCGGCCTGCACCGGCTCGCCTTCGACCGTGACGAATTCGGGGGTCATCCGCGCGATCTCGGGGCCAGGGTCGGCGGTGATGCCGGTCTCCTCGAAGAGCTCGCGCCGCGCCGCGTCCTCGAAGCTCTCGCCGGGATCGCACTCGCCCCCCGCCGTCACCCAGAAGGGCGGGCGGCCCGGCACGTCGAAGCGGAACATCAGCGCGCGGGTCTCGGCATCAAGCACGATGATCCGCGCCGCACGCCGCAGGCGCAGGTCGGGATTGAGCGCCACCTTACGCCTCCGGCACGCTCGCCTTGATCGCCACCGCATGGACCCGCTGCCCGACGATATCGCCCAGCGCCGCGATCACCGCGCGTTGGCGGGCGAGGCGGTTCATCGGGGCGAACGCGGCCGCCTCGATCTCGATCGTGAAGTGCGATTCGCCCGAGCCGTCGTCGCCCATGTGGCCCGAGTGCTTGGCGGAGTCGTTGATGATCGCGAGCCGTGTGGGCGCGAAGGCCTGGGTCAGGAGCGCATGCATTTCCTCGGCGACGGACATCGGATCTTTCCTTCTTTGCAAGCTTGCCGGGCCGGTTGGGTCTTGGAACTTGGGGTCGCAATCGCCATTCAGCACCCTTATGCCTTCACCACGATTCCACGGCCGCGTCGAGAGCCCCGGGCGGACTTGCGAAGCCCCCGGCTGCCGCGAGGCGGGCGAATTCCGCGCGCCCGGGCGGCGGCCGCACGGATTCGACGGGCCGGGCGAGTGGCGCTGGTTCTGCCTCGATCACGTGCGCGAATTCAACGCCGGATATGACTGGTTCGAAGGCATGAGCGCCGAGGAGATTTTACGCGCGCAGTCGCCGATTGCGGGCTGGCAGACCGAAAGCAGGGTGTTCCGCCCCACGGCCGGCATTTCGGACGGCCCGCGCTGGGCCGACTATGCCGATCCCTTGGACGCGATCAGCGCCCGCGCGCGCGGCATAAAGTCGCGCGCCGAGCGCGAGGCGAAGGCGGCGATGTCGGGGCGGTTCTCCAAGGAAGAAGCAGCCGCGCTCGAAGTCATGGGGTTGGGCTCCGATACCGACCGCACACGCCTGCGCCGCCGCTATTCCGAACTCGTCCGCCGCTACCACCCCGACCGCAACGGCGGCGACCGCGCGCACGAGGCGCAGCTCACGGCTGTGGTCGATGCCTATCAGGTGCTGAAGAAAAGCGCCGCCTTCGCCTGAGGTGTCACAGCATCCGGCGGAAGAACACGACCCGCTCGGTCTCTTCGAATCCCACGGCCTCGTGGAAGGCATGGCTGGCGGTGTTTTCAAGGAGGGCGTTGGAGGCCAGCTCTGTGCAGCCCTTGGCGCGGCCCCATTCGGCCACCGCCTCCACCAGCGCACGGCCCACGCCGGTGCCGCGCATTTCGGGGACGATGAAGGCGCCCTCGCCAAAGGCCACGGGCGAGGTGTCGCACCCGTCGACATAGTCGCGCCGGATGCTCGCTTCGACGAAGCCCAGCAGCGCGCCGCCATCGCCCTCGGCGACGAAGGCGATCTGGTCGGGGTCGCCGGAGAGGAAGGTGTCGGCAATCTCCCCGGCATGGGCGGCGGCGTCGTCATCGGGCCACAGGTCCGCGCGCATTGCGGACCACTCCGGCACGTCGGCAGCGGTGGCGGGACGGACGGTCACGGCGGGCATGGGATGCGGGTCTCCGGCAGAATGTCAGTCGCGCTCGGGCGCGGGCCCGAGTGGCCAGAAATGGCGATAGGGCCGCGCCCCGTCGACCGCGCGGGCGACCGAGGGGCGCGCCAGCAGCCGTGCGCGATAGGCGCGAAGGCGCGCGTGCGTCTCGGCGATGGGGTGCGTCCAGTCGGCGTAGAACAGCGCTGGCGCGGCGGCGCAATCGGCCATGGTGAAGTCCTCGCCGCAGGCCCATTGCGCTTCGGGCAGGTTCGCTTCGAGCCACGCATAGACCGTATCGAGCGCCGCCTTGGCGCGGTCGACCCGCGACGGGTCGGGCGTCGGCGTGACGAAGGGCAGATGCTCGCTCACGATCGCCTGCATGCCCGCCATCACGTGATTGTCGAACACCCGGTCCATGAAGCGCACCGCGAGCGCAGCGACGGGATCGGCCGGGATCAGGCGCGGGCCGGGGTGATGGAGATCGAGGTGCTCGATGATGATCGAGCTTTCGGCCACCGCCTTGCCGCCGTCGTCGATCACCGGGAACTTGCCCAGCGGCCAGAGCGCGGCAAGCTCGGACGCGTGCTCGGGATAATTCGGGCCGACCTGACGGAAGTCGTAAGCCAGCCCCTTCTCATCGAGCGCGATGGCGGCCTTCCAGGTGTAGGACGAGAAGGGGTGGCCGTAGAGGATCATCCCGCCTGCTCCTGCGCCGCCTTGATGATCGCGGCGTCGATCCCGTTCGCTTGCGAATAGGCGGGGCGCTGGGTGATGCGCTCGACATAGGCGCGGAAAGCGGGTCGCTCGGGGATCGAGCCGAAGCGCAGGCCCCAGACGAACTGGCTGCCGACATATGTGTCGGCCATAGTGAAGCGGCTCCCCGCGATGAAGTCGTTGGCTGCGAGCCACTGGTCGAGCGCATCGAGCGTCAGCTCGAAGCTGCCGAAGCCTGCCATGCCGCTCTTGCCCTCGGGCACCTGCCAGCCCATCGCCTGCGCCACCACCGCCTGCTCCAGCGGCCCGGCGGCGAAGAACAGCCAGCGGAAATAGGCGGCCTTCTCGTGTGCGTCGGGCAGAAGGCCTTTGTCGGGGTGGGTTTCGGCGAGGTAGTGGTTGATCGCCGCGCATTCGGTGACGACGTGGTCGTGGCCGCCCCCATCCTTACCGGAATGGTGATGCACCAGGGCAGGAACCTTGTTCATCGGGTTGATCTGCTTGTAGGTTTCGGGGCGCGTGGCCCAGTCGAACACCACGTGCTCGTAATCCGCGCCCGCCTCGTGCAGCGCCCAGCGTGAGATCTGCCCGCGACTCATGGCGACGGTGTAGAAGGTGAATTCGGCCATTATGTCCTCTCCCTGACGCTCTTCAAGACTGCCGGAACGCCCAGCGCAAGGTGCGGCCCATGCCCCAGGTGGCGGCGCGTGCGGGAAGTGCGGCGAGCACCGGGCGCTGGAGGTTCAGCATCGCCGCGGCCCATGGGGGCAGCATCGCGACGGCGTCCGCGGTGATCATCGTCTGCACGGCAAGCGGCGTGCCCGGCGGGCGCTGGCTGAGCACCAGCTGCGCGACTTCGCGGGCTTCCTTAGAGGTGGCAAGATCGCGGCGCAACTCGCGGAAGATCCTGTCGGCCTCCGCCCGCGTCTCGGGCACCGGATCGGCGCCGAGGGCGCGCGCGATGACGGCGAACTGGCGGTAATATTCGTCCTGCTCTGCGACCGGCATCGCGGGGCGGACATGGCGGATGTAGCCCGCAAGGAAGCTCTGCGCCTCGGTGACGTGAACCCAGGCGAGGGTGCGCGGATTGGTCGCCTCGTAGGCCGTTCCGTCGGGGAGGGTGCCGCCAAACTTGGCATGGATGCGGTTCACCCGCTCGATCGCCTGCATCGCCGCGTCGCGGTGGCCAAAGGTCGTCACCGCGATGAACCGCGCCGTGCGCCGCAGGCGACCGTGCATGTCCTCGCGGAAGTTCGAATGGTCGAGCACGCCCTGCAGCGCATGGGGGTGGAGCATCTGCAACAGCAGCGCGCGCACCCCGCCGGTCATCATGCCGACGATGTCGGCGTGCACCTGCCGGATCGGCGTATCGCGCGGGAAGAGCGCCTCGTCCGAGGGCGGGGTGGGCTGCTGGCCGTTCGCGGTGTCGTGAAACACCCCGCGCACCTGCGAGACCAGCTTCAGGCGCAGCGATTCTACCGGATCGGGCATGGGAGGAATATAGGCGTGAACCGCGGGGACGGAAGGCGCGCTCGTCAAATTGCGAGGCAGGCTGGTCAATCCACCGCTTGCAGCCTCGCGCCATGCCGTTTAACCGTCCGCCCGCAATGACCACGATCCCCTCCGGCGCCAGCGCCATGCCCACCCAGCCCGACACCACCATCGATGTCCGCGAGACCTTCGGCATCGATGTCGACTGGCAGGTTCCCGCCTTCTCGCAACGCGACGAGCACGTGCCCGAGACCGACGGCGCTTACGTCTTCGATCCGGACACCACGCTGGCGATCCTCGCAGGCTTCGCGCACAACCGCCGGGTGATGGTGCAGGGCTATCACGGCACGGGCAAGTCGACCCACATCGAACAGGTCGCCGCGCGCCTCAACTGGCCGAGCATCCGCGTGAACCTCGACGCGCATATCAGCCGCATCGACCTCGTCGGGCGCGATGCGATCGTGCTGAAGGACGGGCTTCAGGTGACCGAGTTCAAGGAAGGCATCCTGCCCTGGGCGCTCCAGCACCCCGTGGCGCTGACCTTCGACGAATATGACGCGGGCCGCCCCGACGTGATGTTCGTGATCCAGCGCGTGCTCGAATTCGATGGCCGCCTCACGCTGCTCGACCAGAACCGCGTCATCACGCCCAACCCGTTCTTCCGCCTTTTCGCCACCACCAACACCGTGGGCCTTGGCGACACCTCGGGCCTCTATCATGGCACGCAGGCGATCAATCAGGCGCAGATGGACCGCTGGAACATTGTCGTCGCGCTCAACTATCTGAAGCCCGATGTGGAGCAGCAGATCGTCAAGTCGAAGACCCCGCAGGCCGACGACAAGCTGATCGCCGACATGGTCAAGGTTGCCGAACTGACCCGCCAGGGCTTCATGAACGGCGACATCTCGACCGTGATGAGCCCGCGCACCGTGATCACCTGGGCGCAGAACGCGGCGATCTTCGGCTCGACCGGCTTCGCCTTCCGCCTCAGCTTCCTCAACAAGTGCGACGAGGCCGAGCGCACGCTGGTGGCCGAATACTATCAGCGCGTGTTCGGCGAGGATCTGCCGGAAGGCGCGGGGAAGAAGCGCTAGGCGATGCGGCGGGCGCTGCTGCTGCTGGGTCTTGCGGCAAGTCCGCTGGCCGCGCAGCTGGCCGTGCCCCCACCGCCGCCGCGCACGGTGCCGATGGCGCCCGAGCGCAACCCGCGCCCGGCCTCGGCGCAGCGGATCGCAGCGGTCGACATTCCGCAGGCCGCCAAGGACGAAGGCCACAACGGCACCGCCACCTACACCGCGCGCGTGGGTGCCGATGGCAAGCTGATCGCGCTCGCGCTCAAGGAAAGCAGCATGTCGCCCGCGATCGACGCCGCGGTGAAGGCGCGCGCCGAGACGCTTCGGTACTTCGCCGCGACCGACAAGGACGGCAACAAGGTCGAAGGCAGCGTTGACGTGCGAGGCAGCTATGCCCGCCACGATGCCGACAGCCCGGGTGGCGGGATCGCGACCTATACCTGCGGCGATCTGGTGCGCGAGTGGGACTGGTTCACCGCCGCCAATGCCGGACCGCGCAAGCTGTTCTGGCCCCATAACGCCTATACCTCGCTGACCTCGATCGAGGCGATGCGGCAGGGCACGACACCGAGCCGCGAGGACCGGCTTCTGGCGCGGGCGCAGCGCGAGGCCTTGTGGCTGAAGCTCGTCAAGCGCTGCCGCAAGAAGCCCGCCCGGCTGATGCTCGAAGAGGTCGATCAGCCCGAAGCCTATGCCAATCTCGTCAATTCGTTCTGACCGCTTGCAGGCAAGTGTCCTAGGCTGGTAACACAGCCTCCACCATGGCGTTCTTCGACCGATTCTGGAAAGGCTCGCGCGCCGGTGCTCCCGATGGGACGGGCGCCACCAACGGCTTCTTCCCGACCTACGAGAGCACGCGCCCCCTCGATGACGAGGACGACGATCTCCCGCGCCCGCGCGTGTCGGCCGACCCGGCCTATGACGACTGGGACGCCAAGCTCGCGGGCGTCGACGAGGCGCTCGCCGCGACCGAGAAGAAGCGCCTGCGCTGGTGGCAGCGCGATTACTGGCGGCAGCGGAGCAAGCTGTGGTGGACGGGGCGGGGGATCATGGCCTCCTTCGCGCTGCTGGCCCTGCTGATCGGCTGGCTGACCGTCACCGCGCCGCTCTCCAAGAGCCTCGAGCCCATCGCCCCGCCGCAGGTGACGCTGCTGGCGAGCGACGGCACGCCGATCGCGCGGCAGGGGGCGATCGTCGAGGCCCCCGTCAAGGTCAAGGACCTGCCGCCGCACGTGGTCCAGGCCTTCATCGCGATCGAAGACCGGCGGTTCTACAGCCACTGGGGCATCGACCCGCGCGGCATCGCCCGGGCGGTGTGGACCGGCTATGGCGGCGGCTCGACCATCACCCAGCAGCTCGCCAAGTTCACCTTCCTCACCCCCGAGCAATCCATCACCCGCAAGGCGCGCGAGGCGCTGATCGCGCTGTGGCTGGAGGGCTGGCTGACCAAGGACGAGATCCTCGAACGCTACCTCTCCAACGCCTATTTCGGCGACAACCAGTACGGCCTGCGCGCCGCCTCGCTTCACTACTTCTACCGCCAGCCGGAGAAGCTCAGGCCCGAGCAGGCGGCGATGCTCGCGGGGCTACTTCAGGCGCCCTCGCGCTATGCCCCCACCAAGCATTACGACAAGGCCAAGGCCCGCATGGACCTCGTCGTCAAGTCGATGGTGGACGAGGGCTACCTCACCCCCGCCGAGGCCAAGGCGCTGCCCGATCCGCGCATCGACGTGCGCACGCGGGACGACAACCTGCCGACCGGCACCTACTTCGCCGACTGGGCCCTGCCGCTCGCCCGCGAAGGGATGGACGCGAGCTATTCGACCCAGACCCTCACCACCACGCTCGATTCGCGGCTCCAGGCGCTCGCCAGCCGGATCGTCGCGCGTGCGCCGCTGGGCGGTGCGCAGGTCGCGCTGGTCGCGATGCGCAAGAACGGCGAGGTCGTGGCGATGGTCGGCGGGCGCGACTACAAGGCCTCGCCCTTCAACCGCGTCACCCAGGCCCGCCGCCTGCCGGGCTCGACCTTCAAGACCTTCGTCTACCTCACCGCCCTCGAGGAAGGCTGGGAGCCCGACGACACAATCCCCAACACCCCCATCACGCAAGGGTCTTACCGCCCGAAGAACGCGCGCGAGCAGTACTCCGCCCAGATCACGCTGGAGGACGCCTTCGCTTCCTCCTCCAATGTCGCCGCCTTCCGGCTGTTTCAGGCGGTGGGGAGCGACAAGGTGATACGCACCGCGCGCCGCCTCGGCATCACCGCGCCGATGACCGAGGGCGACCCCAGCCTCGCGCTCGGCACCTCCTCGATGACCCTGATGGAGCTCACCGCGGCCTATGCCGGCATTGCCGCCAATGCCTACCCGGTCGAGCCCCACGCCTTCCCGCGCGGCGAGCGCAGCTGGTGGGAGTGGATCACCTCCGGCTCCAGGTCGATGTCCTCGGGCGTCCACGAGGACCTCGAGGGGATGCTGCGCGCCGCGATCAACCGCGGGACGGGGCGGGGGGCCTCGCTCCCCATCGCCAATTTCGGCAAGACCGGCACCACCCAGGACTACCGCGACGCGCTGTTCGTCGGATATGCGGGCGACCTGGTGGTCGGGGTGTGGATCGGCAAGGACGACAACACGCCCCTCAATGGCGTCACCGGCGGCAGCCTGCCGGCGCGCATCTGGCGCGACTTCATGCTCTCGGCGCTCAAGATCGAGGCCGCGCCCGCGCCGCAGGCCGAGGACACCCCCGATCCCGAAGGCCCGGTCCAGCCGCTCGACGTGATCGAGGGCGAGATCCCGCTCGGGCAGGACGGCACCAGCATCAAGGTCGACGAGAACGGCGTCTCGCTGCGGCAGGACGGCGTCCCGGTCGAGGTGCGGGTCGAGGAGGGCGGAGTGGTCGTCAGGCCTGCCCCCGCGCCCACGCCGCCGCCGTAGCGCCGTTCATCCAGCGGCGTGTTGGAGACAATGAGACACTGTCCAGAGGCGGAAAAAGCTGCCCGGCGCAGGCCGTCTTCGAAGCAGTCAAATTGGCGATGCGACCCTTCATACCCGCGACCCTGACAGGCGCGGGCCGTGTAGGAAAATGCTTTCAGACCATCAGGATGTTCATCACGGCCGTCGCGATCGGGCGGCTGCGGTCGGACTGCCACGCCTCCACGGTCACATTGGCATTGCGCCGCCCCAGCCGGGTGATGCGCCCCACCGCGAAGCTCGCCTGCGATTTGCCCGCGGCCAGATATTGCACGGTGATGTTGATCGGCTTCAGCACCGGGTCGCGTCCCGCCGCGTTCAGCGCGGTGCGCAGCGCGGCGTAGCCCGCGTTCTCGAGCAGGCCTGCCGTGGCCCCGCCGTGGAAGTGCTGCGGGCGGCCTTCGACCATCGGGCCGAAATCGACCGTCAGCACCGGCATCCCGCCCTCGTCCCCGCCGGTGAGGGCGAGACCGAGCGAGCGGGCATAGGCGGGGAGCTCCAGCCGGTCAGCCATTGCCGCCTCCCCTCAGTGCCGGGTTGGCCTCGCGCGGATCGGCGCCGATGGTCATGAAGCAGCCTGCCACGTGCGCGACCGGATCATCCGGGCTCTCGTCATAGGCGATCCCGCGCACGAAGGCGGCCGAGCGCGTTATGCGGTAGCATTCGACGCGCCCCCGCACGCTCGCCCGCTCGCGCGCGGGGCGCTGGTAATCGACCCTGAGATCGAGCGTCGCGACCGGCTGGAAGGTGCCGCGCGTCTGCCAGATCGCCATTCCGCTCGCCATGTCCATCAGGCTGATGATCGGGCCCGAGGCGAGCACGTGCTGGCTCGAATCCCCGATCAGATCCTCGCGCCAGGGCAGTTCCAATTCGACCCAGTTGTCGCCCTGCTCGGTGAACCTGAGGCCCAGCCAGCCGGTATGGCCGTGGCGGAAGAACCACTTCGAGGCCTCGCGCGCGTCGAACCGGGGGGTGGGGGGTGTGGTCATGGGGGAGCGCATAGGGCGAGGGGCGGGCGGCGCGCAATGGCGGAATTGCGAGGGCACTCTTGTCTCCCCCTCCCTCAAGGGAGGGGGACAGCAGGTCAGCCGACAAGCATTGCCACGCCCCACACGATCAGCGCCACCACCAGCGCGATCAGGAACAGCCGCCAGCAGCCCCGCCGCCGTCGTCGCCCGCTGTTTGCCGAATAGCTGAAATCGCCGAGCGCCTCGATCGCACCCTCGGCGACATCGCCGATCACCTCGCCGATGCCGTCTTCGACCACCTAGAGCACGCCCCCCGCCAGCCGGTCGATCGCGCCCTGCAGGATCACCGCAGCGGCATGGCTGTCGATCGCGGCGGCGCGTTTGGCGCGGCTCATGTCCTGGCCGATCATTGCGGCCTCGGCGGCCTGGGTCGACCAGCGCTCGTCCCACAGCAGGACGGGGAGCGCGAAGGCCTCGGCCATGTTGCGGGCATAGGCGCGGGAGGCCTGCGCGCGCGGGCCCTCGGTGCCGTCCATGTTGCGGGGGAGGCCGAGGACGATGCCCTTGACGGAGCGGCTGCGGATCAGCTGGCCGAGGGTCTCTCGGTCACGGCCCCACTTGCCTCGGCTAATGGTGGTGCCGTTGGTGGCGAAGCGCCAGCCCGCATCGCAGGTCGCGGTGCCGAGCGTCTTGGTGCCGAGGTCGAGGCCGAGAAGGACGCCGCCCGTCTCGCCCACCGCCTCGGCAAAGCCGCGGGCGTCCTCGAAGATCAACGGGCGGGTTTCCACGCGCCCACCCGCCGCGCCACGTCCGCCTTGGTGTTCGCCCAGAACAGCGGCAGATCGTAGACGTGGTAGTTGTTGCCCGGCAGCACGTAGCTGCCCATCTCGGGGGCCGGGCCGATCAGCAGCAACCCGCGCTTGTCGCAGGTCGCGGGGACGAGGCCGGGCTGGAGCGTGCCCTTCTCCAGCGTCTCCTCGGGCACCAGCGTCCCAAGGTTGGCGCTCGCGGGCGCCGTGCCGCCGGTAAGGCCGGTGAGCGGGTTGGTGCAGAGCATCGGCTCGGCGCCCGGCAGCTTGCCGTCGAGCGCGGGGGCGCTTTCATAGGCCTCGAGCACCAGTGAAGGGTCCGCAGGTTCGCCGAAGCTCGACCAGCCGAGCACGCACCCGGTCTGGTCGGCGGCGGTGCAGGCGGGGGTGCCCATGACGGGGAGGTCGTGGAGCGGCGAGACCGGCCAGCCTACCACATAGGCAGCGACCAGCCGCTGGGCGAGGGGGGTGCCCTTTACTTCCTCCGCTAGCAGCCGCTTCAGATGCAGCGCCCCTTGCGAATGGCCCGCGAGGACGATCGGCGTCTTGGGGTCGACGCTAGAAACGAAGAAGCGGAACGCCTCGCGCACGTCGGCATAGGCGGCATCGATGGCTTGTCTGCCCTCGGGCGCGTCGGTGAGGAAGGCGCCGAAGGTCGCCTGACGGTAGCGCGGGGCCCAGATCTCGGTGGCGGCGTTGAAGGGGCTCGCCATGCCGCGCAGATAGATGCGGGCGATGCGCTCGGCCTCGGGATCGCCGCCGTTTTCGAGCGGGGCGTTCCAGCTCGCACGGTTCACGTAGCTGGTGGGGTGGACGAAGAAGACCGCGAATTGCTGCTTCGGCTCTGCGGGGGTGGGGAGCAGGCCCCGGTCGCCCGCATAGGCGGGCTGCCAGCGCGCCGGGTCACTCGTGCCGATGCCGGGGCGCGAATACCACAGCTTGGGGTCTTCATAGGCGTTGGCGGGCAGCGGCGTGACCGGCGTGAAGGCCGCCGTGGGCACCATCGCGAGCCGGGTCAGCTCGGCCGGGAAGCGCGCCAGCAGGAAGGCGCCCGCGATCACGAGGATAATGCAGAAGGCGAAGAAATAGAGGAACTTGCGGGCCATGGTTCGCGCGGCGCCTTCGGTCTACTTGGCCGCCTTGCCTTCCGCGAGGGCGGGCCTGAGGGTAGTCCACGCCCGGTCGCCGCGCAGGCTGGTGTACCAGCTCGCCGGGTTCCAGGTTGTCGAGCCGTCGAGGCTGAAGGTGATGAACTCGGCGCGCCCGCCGATATTGGCGAGCGGCACCGCGCCGCCGAGCCCGCGCGGCAAGGGCGCACGGCTGTCGGCGCTGAGGTCGCGGTTGTCGCCCATCACGAAGACGGAGTCGGCCGGCACCTTGTAGGGCCCGAAATTGTCGAGCTCCTGGTTGATGAAGTCGATGGTGAGGAAGGTCGCGCCGTTGGGGAAGGTCTCGCGGTAGGCGGGCACGTCGAAGTAGTCCTTGCCGTCGGGGCCGGTCTTGCGGAACTGCTCGAAATTGTCGAGGCAGGGGCGCTGGCCGCCCTCGTCGGCGCACATCAGCTCGGGCTCGAACGGCAGGCGGACGGAGGGAAGCTGCTCGCGCTTGATGGGCGTGCCGTTCAGGTAGATCAGCCCGTCGCGCACCTCGATCGTGTCGCCCGGACGGCCGACCACGCGCTTGATGTAGTCCTCGTCGCGCTCGGGGTGGACGGGGATGACGATGTCGCCATATTCGGGGGTGGCGGGCCAGATGCGGGTGCTCGAGCGCGGAAGCAGGTGGAAGCTCGCCGAGGCCCAGGACCAGCCGTAGGGATACTTGCTCACCACCAGCCGGTCGCCCACCCACAGGTTCGGCATCATCGAGGTCGAGGGGATGTAGAACGGCTTGGCGACGAGGCTGTGGAACGCCAGCACCGCGAGCAGCATCAGCGCAAGACCGCGGATCTCGGCGAACCAGTTGATCTTTTCCGGGGTTTCGCTGTCGGTCACTTGCGGGCTTTCGATGGTCGCCATGGGGAGGGCCTAGAGGAGGGGGATGGCTTCGATGATCACGAAGGCCTGTGCCCATGGGTGATCGTCAGTGAGGGTAAGGTGAATGCGCGCCTCATGGCCTTTTGGGCAGATTTCTTCAAGCCGCAAAGCCGCCCCGCCGGTGAGCATCAAGGTCGGCGCGCCCGATGGAGCGTTGACGACGCCGATGTCCTTCATGAAGACGCCGCGCTTGAACCCGGTGCCGACGGCCTTGGAGAAGGCCTCCTTGGCGGCGAAGCGCTTGGCGTAGGTGCCCGCGATGGTGAAGGGGCGGCGGCGCGCCTTGGCGATCTCGGTCGCGGTGAACACGCGGTTCTCGAACCGCTCGCCATAGCGCGCGAGGGAGTTGGCGATCCGCTCGATATTGCAGAGGTCGGAGCCCATGCCGATGATCATTTGAACGCCCTTATCACCACCGCGACCAGCAACCCCACCGCAACCACGTGCAGCATCACCTGCGCCTTGAACAGCGGGTGCGCGAAGTCGCCCTTGGCGATGCGGATCGCGCCGACGAAGCCGAAGATCATCAGCGCGAGCCAGCCGACCGCGAAGACCATCATCACGCCGGTATTGAGCGCAAAGCCGAGGAAGCCCACCGCCAGCAGGAACAGCGCCGCTGCGCCGAAGGCCCAGCGCTTCTGTTCGCCGGTCAGGGCGGGGAGGTCGGGCTCGGCCAAGTTAGCGCGCCTCGTCCATCAGCTCGCGCATCCGGCGGATCGCGTTTTCGAGGCCGACGAACACCGCCTCGCCGATCAGATAGTGGCCGATATTCAATTCCGCGATCTGCGGGATGGCGGCGATGGGCTGGACGTTGTCGAAGGTAAGGCCGTGGCCCGCGTGGGGCTCGATCCCGTTCTTGGCGGCCAGCGCTGCCATGTCGGTGATGCGGCGCAGCTCGCGCGTCACGCGCTCGCCGTCGCCATCGAGGAAGGCGTGGGCATATTCGCCGGTGTGGAATTCCACCACCGGCGCGCCCAAGCGCAGCGCTGCGTCCAACTGCCGCTCGTCCGCCTCGATGAACAGCGAGACACGGATGCCCGCCGCGCGCAGTTCCTCGCAGATTGGAACGAGGGTGTTGTGCATCCCCGCCGCGTCGAGCCCGCCTTCGGTGGTGCGCTCCTCGCGCTTTTCGGGGACGATGCAGGCAGCGTGGGGCTTGTGGCGCAGGGCGATGGCGAGCATCTCGGGCGTCGCCGCCATTTCGAGGTTCAGCGGCAGGTCGGTCGCCGCCTGGATGCGCGCCAAGTCCTCGTCGCGGATATGGCGGCGATCTTCGCGCAGGTGCGCGGTGATCCCGTCGCCGCCGACGCTCGCTACGATCTCGGCCGCGCGAACGGGATCGGGATGATCCCCGCCGCGCGCGTTCCTGATGGTGGCGACGTGGTCGATGTTGACGCCGAGGCGCAGGTGGGAGGGGGTCATGAGGCTCCTTGCGGGCAGGCGGCGGCGGCGAGCAGATCGTGGGCAAAGCCGCTGCCCTGCCACACCTCGCCGAAATCGAAAGGCTTGGCTTGCGAGAAGGCGACGACTGCGATCTTGCGGTCGGGCAGGATGAAGTTGCGCACTTGCACCGCGCCGATATCGCCGCGGCGCTCGACGATTTTCACAGGTTCTGCGCAGCCCTTCAGCGGCACCTCGAACACCCACTGGCCGAGCGCCATGTAGCCGAGCGCAGGATCGCCGCGCCACATTTCGGCAAGCGCCGCAGGGCCCAGCAGTTCCCCGCGCATCAGGGCGTTGTCGATGGCGATAATGTCGCGCAAGCCCCCATAGAGGCCCGCCGACGCGCCATAGGTCGAAAGGTCGATCTGCGGCTCGCGCTCGCCGTCGATGAAGCCCCAGCGTGTCCACGCCTCGCCCGGATAGGCGCCGGGGGTGTCGAGGTCGAGCGGTGCGGCGATGTCGCGCAGGAACAGCTTGTCCCACGTGACGCCGGTCACCGCTCGCAGGACTGCGCCCAGCACCATGTAATCGCAATTGTTGTAGGCCCAGTTGCCGCCCGCAGGGCCGGTGACGGGGCCGGCGCAGAATCCGGTGATGGGGTCGCGGCTGCCGGTGAAGCCGGGCTCGTGGAAAGCGGGCGTGTCAGCCGGGTTGGGCAGGCCTGCGCGGTGCTGGAGCAGGTTGCGGATCGTCGCGGTGCCCGCATTGGCCGAGCCGAAGGCGGGGAGATAGGCCGCGACCGGCTTGTCGAGATCGATCGTGCCGCGCTCCACCTGTTGCATCACCAGGATCGCGATCATCTGCTTGGTGACCGAGGCCCAGCGCCAGGTCAGACCGTCCGCGTCGGACCGTGCGGGCTCGGGCAGCAGACCGGTATGGCCGTAGCGGTAGAAGTCCCTGTCCTCGACGCGGGTCGAGATGGCGACGTCGCCGTCGAACTTCGCCTGTTCGATCACCGCATTGACGCGTTCGGCATCGAAATCGTCGGCCATCGCCCCCTGAGGAAGCGCAAGTGCCGCGAGGGCGAGGGCGAGAGGGCGGATCATGGGGGGGCGCTATTCCTTGCGGCTGCCGGGTTTGGTTACCTCTACGGCCGCCAGCGCTGCGGGGATGTCGGATTCGTCATAGGTGGGAAAATCGATGGCGAGCAGCGGATAGAAGGGCACGCCCAGATCGACCGACCCGCAGGAACGGTCGATGATTGCGCATTCGGCGATCACCTCAGCCCCTTCGCGCGCGACGGCGGCGATGGCCTCGCGGCTGGAGAGGCCGGTGGTGACCACGTCCTCGACCATCAGCACCTTTGCTCCCGGCGTCAGGGCAAAGCCGCGGCGCAGGTGGAAGACGCCCTCGGGGCGCTCGAGGAACAGCGCGTCCTTGCCCAGCGCCCGGCCAACCTCGTGGCCGATGATGATCCCGCCCATCGCCGGGGAGACGACGACGTCCACCTTTTCAATGACTTCGGCGGGGATGGCGGCGACCACCGCCTCGGCGATCCGCGCGGCGCGCGCCGGATTCATCAGCACCCGCGCGCATTGCAGGTAATGGCCGCTGTGCCGCCCCGAGGAGAGCTTGAAATGGCCCTCCAGCAGCGCCCCCGAGGCGCGGAACTCGGCCAGAACTTGCTCTTGATTCACGGACGAACTCCTTGGAAGGCCTAGGGATTGGCACCAGCTTGCGTGCGCGGCACGGCCCGATGCATAATTTTCTCCCTAGAAGCGCTTGAGGCCCTCGGCAAGCATCGCTAAGGGCGGGGATTGAAGCTGGCCTCAGGGCCGGCCAAACGCTGTCCGACGTGGGTCTTTAGGGGGCCGGCCGCCGGGCGGTATGGGATCAGATTCGAACCACTTGGACACAGTCTCATGGGTCAGAGGGACACCCGTATGAAAAATGCTATCCTGGCAGTGGTCGCTGCCGGGCTCGCGGCGCTGACGCCGCTGAGCGTTGCAGCGCAGGACGCTGCCGCACCCGCAGCTCCCGTGGCCGCCGAAGCGCCGGCCGCGACGACTGCGGCTCCCGCTGACCCCGTTGCGCCTGCGGCTCCCGAAGCCAGCGCCTACACCCCGATGAAGCCCACCCCGGGCAAGGGCATGCCGACCTCCTACGAGGACGATCCGGTCAAGAGCCTGCATTTCCAGGACCAGTATTCGGCCAATGGCGAATATGCGCTGTGGATGCATGACGTCATCCTGCTGCCGGTGATCACAGCGATCAGCCTGCTGGTGCTCGCCCTGCTGCTCTACGTGGTGGTGCGCTTCAACCGCAAGGCCAACCCGGTCGCCTCGAAGACCACGCACAACACCATGATCGAAGTGGTGTGGACGATCCTGCCGGTGATCATCCTGGTGGTGATCGCGGTGCCCTCGATCACCCTGCTGGCGCGCCAGTACGAGACCCCGCCCGCCAATGCTGTCACCATCAAGGCGACCGGCTACCAGTGGTACTGGGGCTACACCTATCCCGATCACGGCGAGATCGAAGTGATCTCGAACATGCTCGACGAGGCCGCTGCGGCGAAGTCGGGCGAGCCGCACCAGCTGGCGGTCGACAACCGCATGGTCGTGCCCGCGGGCGTGCCGCTGCGGATCCAGACCACCGCGTCGGACGTGATCCACGCCTTCGCGGTGCCCTCGCTGTGGTTCAAGATGGACGCGGTGCCGGGTCGCCTGAACGAGAAGCTGCTGACCATCAAGGAGCCGGGCGTCTATTACGGCCAGTGCTCCGAGCTTTGCGGCGCGCGTCACGGCTACATGCCGATTGTCGTCGAAGCGCTTCCGCCCGCTGAATTCGCCGCATGGGTGAAGGCGCAGGGCGGCACGATGCCCGGCGAGGCGGAAGCGGCTCCGGCTGCTGCCCCCGCCGCCGAACCCGCCGCGAACACCGCCGGCTGAACCGACTAGATTTGACCTGAGAAGAGTAGCTGATCATGGCAACCACCGCTGAAGGCTTCGACGCCCACCACGATCATGCCCACGGGCACGATCACGCGGACCACAAGCCGGGCTTCTTCGCCCGCTGGTTCATGTCGACCAACCACAAGGACATCGGCACGATGTACCTGATCTTCGCGATCATCGCGGGGATCGTCGGGGGTGCCATCTCGGGCATCATGCGTGTCGAGCTGCAGGAGCCGGGCATCCAGTACCTGCAGTGGTGGGCCCAGTTCATGGGCGGCGGCAATGATCTGAACACGGCGCTCCACATGTGGAACGTGTTCATCACCGCGCACGGGTTGATCATGGTGTTCTTCATGGTCATGCCGGCGATGATCGGCGGCTTCGGCAACTGGTTCGTGCCGCTGATGATCGGCGCGCCGGACATGGCCTTCCCGCGCATGAACAACGTCTCGTTCTGGCTGACGGTGGCGGGCTTCTTCTCGCTGCTTTTCTCGCTCTTCGTTCCCGGCGGCACCGGCCCAGGCGCGGGCACCGGCTGGACGGTCTATGCGCCGCTTTCGACCACCGGCTCGGTCGGGCCTGCCGTGGACTTCGCGATCTTCTCGCTGCACCTTGCGGGCGCTGGCTCGATCCTGGGTGCGACCAACTTCATCACCACCATCTTCAACATGCGCGCGCCGGGCATGACCCTGCACAAGATGCCGCTGTTCGTGTGGTCGGTGCTGGTCACCGCCTTCCTGCTGCTGCTGGCGCTGCCGGTGCTCGCGGCCGCGATCACCATGCTGCTGACCGACCGCAACTTCGGCACCACCTTCTTTAACCCGGCCGGCGGCGGTGACCCGGTGCTCTACCAGCACCTGTTCTGGTTCTTCGGCCACCCGGAAGTCTACATCATGATCCTGCCGGGCTTCGGCATGATCTCGCAGATCATCGCCACCTTCTCGAAGAAGCCGGTGTTCGGCTATCTCGGCATGGCCTACGCGATGGTCGCGATCGGTGTCGTCGGCTTCATCGTCTGGGCGCACCACATGTACACCGTGGGCCTCGACGTGAACACGAAGATGTACTTCACCGCCGCCACCATGGTCATCGCGGTGCCGACCGGCGTGAAGATCTTCAGCTGGATCGCGACGATGTGGGGCGGCAGCCTCAGCTTCAAGTCGCCGATGGTCTGGTCGATGGGCTTCATCTTCCTGTTCACCGTGGGCGGCGTGACCGGCGTGGTGCTCGCCAACGGCGGGATCGACGACAACCTGCACGACACCTACTACGTCGTGGCGCACTTCCACTACGTGCTGTCGATGGGCGCGGTGTTCTCGATGTTCGCCGGGTTCTACTACTGGTTCCCGAAGATGAGCGGGCGGATGCACTCCGAGCTCCTGTCGCACATCCACTTCTGGACCTTCTTCGTCGGCGTGAACGTGATCTTCTTCCCGCAGCACTTCCTCGGGATGCAGGGCATGCCGCGTCGTTACCCCGACTATGCCGAAGCCTACCACTTCTGGCACCAGATCAGCTCCTACGGTTATTACATCATGGCCGGCTCGATGCTGTTCTTCTTCGTGAACATCCTCTACTCGCTGCTGGCGGGCAAGAAGGCCGAAGCGAACCCGTGGGGCGAAGGCGCGACAACGCTCGAATGGACCCTTCCGAGCCCGCCGCCCTACCACCAGTTCGAAACGCTGCCGGTGATCACCGACGCGCACGATTACCACGATCACCGTCCCGCGACCGCCTGAGGCGCGAGGGCCTGATCGGCCCCTTACCGGGGGCACCACGAACGAGGGGGAGCGCGGTTCGAAGCCGCGCTCCTTCGCAATGGAACCGCTAGGATAAATGGCAAGCACCGCACCCCAGACTGCCGCCAGAATGCCCGCCGAGTGGCGCGATTTCCTCGCGCTCACCAAGCCGCGGGTGATGACGCTGGTCATCTTCACCGCGATCTGCGGCGTGCTGGCGGCACCCGGCAGCATCCACCCGATCATCGCCTTCACCGCGATCCTCGCGATTGCGATGGGTGCGGGCGGATCGGCGGTGCTCAACATGTGGTGGGAAGCCGATATCGACGCCGGCATGAAGCGCACCATGAACCGCCCTCTGCCCGGCGGGCGGATGCGGCGCGAGGACGCGCGCGATTTCGGCATTTTCCTGTCGGGCGTGTCGGTGGTGCTGATGGGTCTCGCGGTGGGCTGGCTGGCCGCGGCGCTGCTCTTCGGCGCGATCATCTATTACGCCGTGATCTACACCATGTGGCTCAAGCCGCGCACCCCGCAGAACATCGTCATCGGCGGCGGCGCGGGCGCTTTTCCGCCGCTGATCGGCTGGGTCGCGGTCACGGGTGACATCACCGCGATGCCGCTCCTCCTGTTCGCGATCATCTTCTTCTGGACGCCCCCGCATTTCTGGGCGCTCGCGCTGTTCGTGCAGACCGATTACGCCAAGGTCGGCATTCCGATGCTGCCCGTGGTCGCGGGCGAGCGGGCGACGCGCAACCAGATCATGGGCTATACCCTGCTGCTCGCGCCGATCGCGATTGCGCCGTGGTATATCGGGGGCACGAGCTGGATCTACGGCTCGGTCGCAGTGGTGCTTTCCGCGCTGTTCGTCATTCTCGCCATGCCGGTCTTCACCCGCACCCGCGCAGAGGTTGACGCGATGACGCCGGAAAAGACCCTGTTCAAGTTCTCGATCGTCTACCTCTTCGTGCTGTTCGCCGCGCTCGTGGCGGACCGTGTCGCCGCCTACCAGGGGTGGATCGCATGACCCCCGAAGAGGAAAAGGAATTCCTGCGCCGCCGCAAGGCGCGCAACCTCGTGGTTGCGGGCACGCTGCTGTTCTTCGTCGTCCTGTTCTACGCCATCACGATGGTGCGGATCGGGGGACAGGGCTGATGGCGAGCGCCGCGCCCCTTCCGGCAGATGCCAACCGCAGCAACCTGCGGGTGGGTGCGCTGGCGTTCCTGGGGGCGCTGGCGATGCTGGGACTGGGCTATGCCTCGGTGCCGCTCTACCGCCTGTTCTGCCAGGTCACCGGCTTCGGCGGCACGACCATGATCGCGTCCGAGAGCAAGGCCGCCGCCGCCGCCGCTGCCGCGACGGGCCAGAAAATCTCGATCCGCTTCGACGCGACGACCGCGATGGGGATGCCGTGGACCTTCCACCCCTCGCAGGCCACCGACACCGTCACCATCGGCGAGCGCGACATCGCCACTTACGTGGCGCGCAACAATTCCGAGCACACCATCACCGGGGTTGCCACCTTCAACGTCACCCCCGAACAGGCCGGCAAGTATTTCAACAAGGTCCAGTGCTTCTGCTTCACCGAGCAGACCCTCGCCCCCGGGCAGGAAGTGACCATGCCAGTGCTCTATTTCGTCGATCCGGCGATGCTGAACGACCCCAACATGAAGGGTGTCGAACAGATCACGCTGAGCTATACCTTCCACCGCTCCGAGACGCCCGCCGACGCGGCGCCGAAGAGCACGAATTGATCCGCTGAACCAAGGGACGGGAACCTTACACATGGCTGGCAAGGCAAACCACGATTACCACATCCTCGAACCCGATATCTGGCCGCTCGTCGGCTCGATCGCGGCGCTGACCTTCACCAGCGGCATGGTGCTGAGCTTCCACCCCGAGGTGTTCGGGTCGAGCGGCAAGATCGTGCTCGGCCTCGGCCTTGCAGGGCTGATCGCGACCTTCTTCATGTGGTTCAAGAACATCGTGGTCGAAGCCCAGCGCGGCGATCACACTCCGGTGGTGCAGCTCCACCTGCGCTACGGGATGATCCTGTTCATCGCGTCGGAAGTGATGTTCTTCGTCGGCTGGTTCTGGAGCTTCTTCGACTTCGCGCTGTTCCCGGCCGCGCTCGAATATGACCACACCACCGGCGCGACGACGAGCCTGTTCGGCACCGATGGCGCCGTGGCAGCCTTCATCCCCGAAGGCATGCACGTGCTCGATCCCTTCGCGCTGCCGCTGCTCAACACGCTGATCCTGCTGTGCTCGGGCACCACGGTGACTTGGGCGCACCACGCGCTGATCCACGGTGACCGCCAGGGCCTCAAGCAGGGCCTGTGGGCGACCGTCGCGCTCGGCGTGCTGTTCAGCGCGATCCAGGCCTACGAATATTCGGCCGCGCCCTTCGGCTTCGGCGGGAACACCTATTCGAGCGCCTTCTACATGGCGACCGGCTTCCACGGCTTCCACGTGCTGATCGGGACGATCTTCCTCTCGGTCTGCCTCTACCGCGCGTACCTCGGCCACTTCACCCCGCGCCAGCACTTCGGCTTCGAAGCGGCGGCGTGGTACTGGCACTTCGTCGACGTGGTGTGGCTGTTCCTGTTCGTCGCCATCTACGTCTGGGGCGGCTGGGGCGCCGAATACCACTGATGAATGCGGGGCCTTCCGGTCCTGAGCAAAACAAGGGGCAGCCGGGACTCGTCTCGGCTGCCCTTTCCGGTTTGTGCCCCCGCTGCGGCGCGCGGACGCTGTTCGAGGGGTCGGCGCAATTGGCGGACACGTGTTCGGCCTGCGGGCTCGATATCCTGAGCCTCGAGCGGGGCGGGCGCTTCGTCGGCGTGCTGACGATGCTGCTGGCTTTGGTGCTGATCATGGCCGCGCTCGCCACCGACGAATGGCTGCGCCCGCCGCTGTGGGCGACCTTCCTGTTCTGGGGGCCGGTGACCGTGGCGAGCGTCGTCTTCGCCCTGCGGTTCTGGAAGACCATGTGGGTCTATCATCAATACGAAGAGAGCCAGCCATGACCGCCCGTCGCGTGCCCATTTTCTCGACCATCGTGGTGATCGCTGCGTCGCTGACCATGGTGGGTCTCGGCGTCTGGCAGCTTGGCCGCAAGACCGAGAAGGAAGCGCTGATCGCCCGCTACGAGGCGGCGATCAGCAATCCCGATCCCGTCACCTATCCGGCCGCATCGCAGGCGGCGGTCGATGCCGCACTCTATCGCCGCAGCAGTATCGACTGCGCCTTTACCAGCGGCGACTGGCGGTCGATCTCGGGCCGCAACGCCAAGGGGCAGAGCGGATTCGTCCACATCGTGCTGTGCGGGATCGACAAGGGACCGCCCCGACAGGATCGCACCGCCTACGTTCAGGTCGGATGGTCGCGCGATCCTGCCGCGCCCAAGTGGGAGGGCGGGCCGGTCAGCGGGTGGATCGTGCCCAATTCGGAAGGCTTCGCAAGGCTGGTCGCCGACCCGCCCCTCGCGGGTCTTGAACCCAACGCCGCCCCCGATCCCGGCGACCTCCCCAACAACCACCTCGCCTACGCCGTCCAGTGGTTCTTCTTCGCCGCGACCGCGCTCGTCATCTACGTGCTGGCATTGCGGCGGCGAGGGCGCTAACCGGCGCTCCCATGCAATACGTCTCGACACGCGGCAGCGCACCGGCGCTCGATTTCGAAGGGGTCACCCTTGCAGGGCTCGCCAGCGACGGGGGGCTCTATGTGCCTGCCGAGTGGCCGCGTTTCAGCCCCGACGAGATCCGCGCGATGCGCGGCCTTGCCTATCCCGATCTCGCCGCGCGGATCATGGCGCCCTTCGTGGCGGGGAGCCTCACCGAGGACGAACTCCTGGCGCTCACCCACAAGGTCTATGGCGATTTCGGCCATGCCGCCGTCACCCCGCTGGTGCAGCTCGACGCGCAGCACTGGTTGCTCGAGCTGTTCCACGGGCCGACTCTCGCCTTCAAGGATGTGGCGCTGCAACTGCTCGGCCGCCTGTTCGAGACCTTCCTCGCCCGCCGCGACCAGCGCCTCACCATCGTCGGCGCGACCAGCGGCGATACCGGCTCGGCGGCGATCCAGGCGGTCGCGGGGCTCGAGCGGGTCGAGATCTTCATGCTCCACCCGAAGGGCCGGGTCAGCGACGTGCAGCGCCGCCAGATGACCACGGTGCGCGCGCCCAATGTCCACAACCTCGCGATCGAAGGCAGCTTCGACGACGCGCAGGCGCACGTGAAGCGGATGTTCACCGATAGCGACGTGATCCACACCCTGAACCTCGGCGCGGTCAATTCGATCAACTGGGCGCGGCTGATGGCGCAGGTGGTCTATTACTTCGCCTCCGCGCTGCAACTGGGCGCGCCCGAGCGGACGGTGGCCTATTCCGTGCCGACCGGCAATTTCGGCGATGTCTTTGCGGGCTATGTCGCGGCGAAGATGGGGCTGCCCATCGAGCGCCTGATCGTCGCCACCAACATCAACGACATCCTCCACCGCGCGCTTTCGGCGGGGGACTATTCGGCGGACGGCGTGACCCCCACCATCACCCCCTCGATGGACATTCAGGTCTCTTCCAATTTCGAGCGGCTGCTGTTCGACGCGGGCGGGCGTGACGGGGCAGCGATGGCCGAGCAGATGCGCGCCTTCGAGGCCTCCAAGGCGATGCAACTGACCAACGCGCAGGCGCAAGGCGCATCGGCCCTGTTCACCAGCGCGCGGGCCGATCAGGTCGAAACCGCGCGCGCTCTCCAATGGGCCTACCGCGCGGCGGGTCAGGTGATCGACCCGCACACCGGCGTCGGCCTCCATGCCGCGCGTGCGCTTGCCGATGCGGGCACCGTGCCCGCCGGCGTCCCGCTCGTCACCCTCGCCACCGCGCACCCCGCCAAGTTCCCCGATGCGGTCGAGCGCGCGGTCGGCATGCGCCCGGCGCTCCCCGCCCGTGTCGGCGACCTGTTCGGGCGCGAGGAAAGCTTCGTCGAGATCGCCGGCGATTACGCCGCCACCCGCGACTACGTGCTCGGCCACGCCGGGAACGCCTGATGGCGGCCCTCGTCCAGCAGCCGCTGGTGATTGCGTGCGAGGGGTGGGACGGGTATCGCCTCCTCGACAGCGGGGCAGGGCGCAAGTGGGAGAGCTTCGGCCCCCATTCCTTCATCCGCCCCGAACCGCAGGCCCTGTGGCAGCCGCGCGTGCCCGACTGGCAAGCCGACGGCGAGTTCATCCCCGGCTCGGACGAGGACGGCGGCGGGCGCTGGCAGTTCGCGCAGCGCCTGCCCGATGAAGGCTGGGAGCTCGCCTGGAACGAGGTCCGCTTCACCGCCCGCCCCACGCCCTTCCGCCACCTGCAATTCTTCCCCGACATGGCCCCGGTGTGGGAGTGGATGCGGGAGCAGCTCGGGGGGATGGACTCGGCCGAGACCATGAACCTGTTCGGCTACACCGGCCTCGGCACGCTGGCGCTGTCGCGGCACGGCAAGGTGACCCATGTCGATGCCTCGAAGAAGTCGGTCGCCCAGGCGCGCGAGAATGCCGCGCTCTCCGGCATGGCCGAACGCCCGATCCGCTGGCTGACCGACGACGCCGCCAAATTCACCGCGCGCGAGGTGCGGCGCGGACGGCGCTATGACGGGATCATCCTCGATCCCCCCAAATTCGGCCGAGGGCCCGAGGGCGAGGTGTGGCGGCTGGAGGAGCACTTGCCCGGCCTCGTCAAGGACTGCGCGCGGCTGCTCGATGGCCAGAGCCGCTTCCTGTTCCTCACCGTCTACGCCGTGCGCATGAGCAGCCTTGCGATCGCGGGGCTCTTGGAAGAGGCACTCGGCCACCTGCCGGGGGTGATCGAACACGGCGACCTCGCGGTTCAGGAAGAGGGTGAGGGCGGCAGGCTGCTGCCGACGGCGATCTTTGCGCGGTGGTCGAACCCCTGACGGGCCCACCCCCGGCCCCTCCCGCAAGCGGGAGGGGTGAAGGCGTCCCCCTCCCGCTTGCGGGAGGGGTTAGGGGTGGGCACGAGCCAACACTGGACTCGGCGCCCCCATCCTGCCAACGGGCGCGGCAATGACCGATAGCCTTACCCTCGAAGTCAACGATCTCGTCGTCGATGTCCTGACCGGCATCTATTCCGAGGAGACCGGCAAGCCCCAGCCGCTGCGCATCTCGATCGCGGCGCGCTACAAGGTGGCGGACCGCTACGATCCCGATACGCCTCTGGAAGCGTCCAAGAACTACATGGACCTGAAGTTCGCCGCCTCGGAAGGCCTGCCCAAGGGGGTGCACTTCAAGCTGATCGAGGCGGTCGCGGATCACATCTGCGAGACGCTGTTCGTGGGCGATGCCAAGGTCGAGGCGGTGACGGTCAAGATCGTCAAGCTCGCCATCGCCGAGGCGGACGAGCAGATCGGCATCACACTCCACCGCCAACGCCGCGCGGATCACGGCTGAGGCGATGCAGCGGCAGCTCGCGGTCACCCTGCTGCCTGAAGCCGCGCTCGATGCGCAGACCGCCTTCATGGCGCTGCACCTCGAGGCCGCGCGGGCGCTGCTGGCCGAACCGGATACCACCGCGCTCGCCATCGTCCTGCCGCCGGCGCCCCGCGACCACCGCGACTGGCGGCTCGCGCTCGCCCGCGATCTGGCGCGCGAGGCGGCACCCAGACGGGTCAATATTGTCTCTGCTCACCATGGCGAGGCGCTCGCGGCGACCTTGCGCTTTTTGGCAGATGCGCCCGGGGTGACAGGGCAGTATCTGGTATGCCATGAATGAGCCCGTGTCGCATCCCGAACCCCGCAAGCCCGATCTGATCCTCGTCGGCGATCGCCCGCGCCCGCTGGTCGACGGCTTCATGCGGCGCATCACCTATCTGCGCCTCTCGGTCACCGACCGCTGCGACCTCAGGTGTTCCTATTGCATGCCCGAGCGCATGACCTTCCTCCCCAAGAAGGAGGTCCTGAGCCTCGAGGAGCTCTATGATCTCGCCACCGGCTTCATTGCGCGGGGCGTCACCAAGATCCGCATCACCGGGGGCGAGCCGCTGGTGCGGCGGGACATTATCGACCTGTTCACCGCATTGGGACGCCGCATCGGCCATGATCTGGAAGAGCTGACCCTCACCACCAACGGCACCCAGCTTGGCGTTCACGCCGAGGCGCTGGCCAAGGCGGGGGTCAGGCGGGTCAACGTCTCGCTCGACACCCTCGACCGCGCGAAGTTCGCCGAGCTGACCCGGCGCGACAGCCTGCCGCAGGTGCTCGAAGGTATCGCTGCGGCCAAGGCGGCGGGGCTCAAGGTCAAATTGAACGCCGTGGCGCTGAAGGGCGTCAACGAGGAGGAACTGCCCGATCTCATCGCCTGGGGCCATGCCGAGGGCCACGATGTCACCCTGATCGAGGTCATGCCGCTGGGCGATGTCGAGGAGGAGCGGCTCGACCAGTATCTCCCGCTCGACACCGTCCGCGCGCAGCTTGAGCAGCGCTGGACGCTCACCGACTCCACGCACAAGACCGGCGGCCCCTCGACCTATGTCGACATTGCCGAGACCGGGGGCAGGCTCGGCTTCATCACCCCGCACACCGGAAACTTCTGCTCGGGCTGCAATCGCCTGCGCGTTACTGCCACCGGCCAGCTCTACCCGTGCCTTGGCGGCGGCGAGCGGGTTGACCTGCGCGCGGCGCTGCGCTCGGACGACCCCGAGACGCAGCTGGCCGCCGCGCTCGACGAGGCGCTGCGCATCAAGCCCGAGAAGCACCATTTCCGCATGGACCAGCGCGGCGCGGCCCCGGCGTTGGCGCGGCATATGTCGATGACGGGGGGCTGAGGCGTGGCGACCGTCGTCCTCCTCGGCAAGCTCGCCGATCTGGCCGGCGCACCCTCGCTCGCCTTGCCGCTGCCGCTGATGGCGGAGCTCGGTTGGGAGGGGCTCAAGGCCGCGCTTCCGCCCGCGCTGGCTGAAGCGATCGAGGACCCGCGGGTGCGCGTCGCGGTCAATGGTGCGCTGCTGGCCAACAAGGCGAAGCTCCAGGCCAATGCGGGCGACGAGATCGCGCTGCTGCCGCCGGTATCGGGTGGCTGATGCGCGACATCCGCCTGCTCGACCGGATGTTCATTCCGGGCACCCTGATCGGCCCCTTCACCAACGCCAACCCCGGCCTTGGCGGGGTCTGCACCTTCGTGGGCGAGGTGCGTTCGGACACCGGGGTCGAGGCGCTCGAACTCTCGCACTACGAACCGCTGACCCTGCCCGGGATGCACGAACTGGCGGACCGCGCTTTCGCGCGCTTCACCCTCATGGGCCTCCTGATGGTCCACCGCGTCGGGCTGATGCGTCCGGGCGAGCCGATCGTCTGCGTCTCGGCCGCCGCGCTCCACCGCCGCGATGCGATCGACGCGGTCGACTTCTGCATGGACCACTTGAAGAGCGCCGCGTGGTTCTGGAAGCGCGAGCTTAGGGACGGCCAATGGCACTGGATCGAGCCGCGCGCGCAGGACCACAGCGATCTTGCACGCTGGCAGGCGTGATTTGACCGCGATCAAAGCAGGGGCGCGGGCCGCAGGGTAAATCCTTCCCAACATCGGAAAGGATCACACCATGAGCCACATCGTCCACGACCTCCTCGCCAAGGGCGACGCGCGGATCGTCGAAGCCCCCGAAGCCGCACCGCGCCATCAGGTCGAGGCCGACCGCAATTTCGGCCTCCCCACCGCGCTCTACGGCGCGACCGTGGCGGGCTATCTCGGCTTTCTGCTGGTGGTCGGCAGCGCCTTTGCCAATCCGGTGCTGGCGATCCCGATGGCGATCTTCGTCGTCTTCATCATCGCCGGTTTCGGCATCCCCGCACTGTGGACGCGGCTTGCGGGCAACACTTCCGAGCCCCAGACCCTCGGCGAGTTCGAGGCGAAGGGCATCCAGACTGCCACCGGCCGCCTCGCGGCGAAGGATGCGAGCATTCAGGTGCTGATCCTGCCGGTGCTGCTGGTGTGCTGGGGCCTCGCGGTGGCGGTGATCGCCGCGGTGGTGCGCTGACCTGACAAGTCCCCCCTCGGGGCGGCCGCTCCTCTCCCCCGCAGCCGCCCCGACCCTTTGCCCCGGCTCGCGCAAGCGCCGGGGCATTTTCGCTTCCGGCAGAGGCGCGTGGAAGGTTGCCCGGCAAAGCTGCGTCGCCTTCTCGGCGACTCAGGGAAAATCCCTACCGCCCCGAAATATCCTGCAACATCCCCGCATCGAGCAGCGCGATGCCGCGCTTCCCCTCGCGGCGGATCGCGCCCATGTCCTCCAGTTCGCCGAGCTTGCGGCTGACGGTCTCGATCGTCAGGCCGAGCATGTTGGCGATCTCGCCGCGGGTCAGCGGTAGCTCGAAATGCGAGGCGAGGTGGCACGAGCTCTCGCTCGCCGCGCCCGCGAAATCGTGGAGCAGCGCCGCGAGCCGCGCCTCGGCGCTGGCGTGGCCGGTGAGTTCGAGGAGGTTGCGCGTCGCCAGCAGGTCCGCCTGGCTGCGGCGCAGCAGCGCGCGGGCAAGGGCGGGATAATCCTCGATCGCGCGTTCGATGTCGGCGCGGGCGAAGGTGCACAGGCGGCTCTCGGTCAGCGCCACCACGTCGTGATGCGCGAAAGGCGCGAACAGCTCGCCGATGAAGCCCGCCGGGTGGACGAGCGCGAGGATCTGCTCGTTGCCGTCTACATCGATCGCCGAGACCTTCAATGCGCCGGTCAGCAGTGTTGCGCAGGCCGCTTCCTCGTCGCCCGCGGCGAACAGCATCTCGCCGCGCTTCAGCGTGCGGGTGCGGCCCGCGGCGGCCATCGCGTCGCGTTCCTCGGGGGTGAGCACCGCGCAGGCCGCGGTCTCCTTCACCGGGCAGGTGGCGCAGGCGAGGTTCATGATTCCACCACTCCCCACAAACGCGCGATGGTCTCGTCCTCGCGGGCGAGGGTCGCGGCGACTTCGCTTTGCGCGGCGGCCAGCGCCGGATCGGGGCTGAGCGCATTCGCGGCCTCGGCGGCAAGGCTGTCGAGCGCCGCGAGCGCGGCGGCAGTCTTCCCGCGAAGGGTGTCGAGTTCGGCGAGCACGGTCAGCGCTGCTGCGTAGGAGCCGCTCTCGGCGGACTGGCCGGCGGCCGCACGGGCCAGCGCGTCCGCTTCGCGCGAGCGGGCGGCAAAGGCGCTGTCGGCGCTCGCGGCTGCCGCGCGCAGTTCGGCGAGGCGGGCCGGATCGGTCGCGGGGCGAATCGGGGCGGGCGGCGGTGCCGGGCTGGCGGGGGCCACGCCGCTCTCGAACGGGCGCATCGCGAGCGAGGGGTAGTCGCCCTTGCTCCCCGCGCAGGCTGGCAGACCCGCAGCCAGCAGAATGATAATGGCGGTTTTTGTCAGATGTGCGCGCATAAAGATCCCATGTCCTGTTACCATGACACTTCGCGCTGGCAAAGTGTCCTGACGCGTCGGTTCATCCGACTTTTTGGTGACGGGGGCGGCGCGAGGGGCGTTGACTTGGGCCCGCCTTTCCCCTAACGGCACGCCTTCTTTACGGGGCTGCATCTGCGCAGGCCCCGCATTGCCGTTCGGTTTTTGTGGCGTGAGTCGCTCGGCCGGACACCGCACAGACAAGAGAGTTTAGAGCCATGTTCGCTGTAGTGCGCACGGGCGGCAAGCAATATCGGGTTGCCGCCGGAGACAAGATTGCCGTTGAAAAGCTCGCGGGCGAAGCCGGCGACACGATCACGCTGGGCGATGTCCTGCTGGCCGGTGAAGGCGAGACCCTCGCCGATGCCAAGGCAGTGACTGTTTCGGCCGAGATCATCGCCCAGGCCAAGAGCGAGAAGGTGGTCGTCTTCAAGAAGCGCCGCCGCCACAACTATCGCCGCAAGAACGGCCACCGCCAGCAGATGACCCTGCTGCGCATCACCGCCGTGGGTGCGGGCGAAGCCGCCAAGCCGGCCAAGAAGGCCGCTGCCAAGAAGACCAAGACCGAAGCCGCCGAAGCGGCTCCCTCGGCCGAATAAGGAGCGACTGAACCATGGCACACAAGAAAGCAGGCGGTTCGTCGCGCAACGGTCGTGATTCGGCCGGTCGTCGCCTTGGCGTGAAGAAGTTCGGCGGTCAGGAAGTGATCGGCGGCAACATTATCATCCGTCAGCGCGGCACCAAGGTGTACCCGGGCGTGAACGTGGGCATGGGCAAGGACCACACCCTCTACTCGCTTACCGACGGCGTCGTCCGCTTCCACGCGGGCAAGCTCGGCCGAAAGTACGTCTCGGTCGACGCCATGGCCGAAGCGGCCGAATAAGCGGACGATTCGCTGAAGGGATCGTCCGCAAGGATGGTCCCGGAGGGTGCAAGACCCTCCAGATGAGGGAGACAGGACCGTCCTCGAAAGCGAGGGGGTCCGTCTCCCTTTTTCGTTCTCCCTCGAAAAACCGCGGAATTCAAAAGTTTCGCGGCCACGAAATTGTCATGCGTCAGCCCTAGGGGCGGACGCGGGGCGAGGTAGGGAGAACTCTCGTGTTCCATCGCAGCGAAAGACTGTTCCTGAGGCCCGCTTTCCCCGAGGATTGCGGCGCAATTCTCGCAGGCATCGGCGAGGAAAGCATCGTCAAGAACCTCGCCCGCGCGCCGTGGCCCTATACGCTGGATGATGCGAAGAGCTTTGCCGCGATGCCGCAGGACATGCGCCTTCCGCACTTCCTCGTGACGCTGCCCGGCGTGGGCGTGATCGGCTCGGCCGGGATGGGCGAGCATGAGGGCGAGCCCGAGATTGGCTACTGGATCGCGCGCGACCATTGGGGCCGCGGCTATGCCACCGAAGCGGCGGGCGCGGTGCTGAAGATCGCGCGCACGCTCGGGCACCGGCGGGTGGTCGCGGGGCACTTCGCCGACAATCCGGCATCGGGCAAGGTTCTGAGGAAGCTTGGTTTCGTTCCCACAGGGCGGCCGGGTCAGCGGTTCAGCGCCGGGCGCGGGTGCGCGGTCGAATCGGTCGAGTATGCCCTCGATCTGGAGGCCGACATGGACCCCGCGCCATTCGCCCGCGCTGCCTGAGCGGTACCGCGGGGGACGCGGCGGGCGCGCGGCTTGTTCGCACCTGCAAAATCCCCTAGGGCTGCGGGCATATGGTCGCCAGAAAGAGACTGACTCCCGAGGAATCGCGCAGCACCGCGCTCGAAGCCGCGCGCGCGCTGCTGATCGAGACGGGGCCGCAATCGGTTACGCTCAAGGCAGTCTCGGCGCGCATCGGGCGCACCCATGCGAACCTGCTGCACCACTTCGGCTCGGCTTCCGGGCTTCAGCGCGCGCTCGCCGAGCATCTCGCGCGCACGGTGTGCGAGACGATCCTTCAGGCGGTGCACGCCAGCCGCGCCGGGCTGGGCTCGGCGCGCGAGGTGGTCGACCTCGCTTTCGACGCCTTCGACCGCGAGGGCGCGGGCGCGCTCACCAGCTGGATGCTGCTGACGGGGAACGAGGACGCGCTCGACCCGATCATCTCGGTGATCCACGATCTGCTCGACGAACTCGCGCCGACCGAGACGCCCGAGCATATCGCCGAGCGGCGGCTCCACCGCGATACGCTGTCGCTGGTGCTGATGGCGCTGGGCGATGCACTGATCGGCGGGCCGCTGGCGAAGTCGCTCGAACTGCCGCGCGATGCGGCGCGCGAGCGGGCGACGGCGATGCTCGAAGCGAGCTTCGCCGAGCACCAGACGGCTTAGGCGTCGCTGCCGACCACCCCGGCGCGCTGCCATGCGGGCAGGGCGGCGGGATCGAGATTTTCCACCCGCAAGTGATCGACCGCGAGACCGAGATTGTCGTAGGCAGCCACCCGCCGCGCCTCGTCCGAGGTGGCCAGTGGCACCACCACCAGCCGGCGGTTGACCTTCTGCCGCCAATTCATCCGCGCGGTGTTCTCCTGCCCGACATAACAACCCTTGGTGAAGCTGACGCCATTGAGCTCCACCGCATTGGTTTCGAGCCACAGGATATCGCCCATCTCCGCGCGCCCCTCGGGCACGCCGAGCGCGAGGCGGTGGGCGAGCCACGCGGCGTCGGCACTCTCGCCCTCCGGGGCTGCGAGCCAGCGGTGGCCGAGTTCGGGGAGGCGGGGGTCGGAGGGGCCCCCTCGCTGCGCTTCGGGGGCCCAGTGGACGGCCAGCGCTTCATCGCGGGCGATCGCGATCTTGCGGCGCAGGCGGTACATCGACAGGCGCTTCGCCAGCTCGTCCGCATGCACGGCCTCGCAATCGAGCAGCAGGTCGGCCCCGTCGCCCCACACCAGAAAGTCGAACAGGTGCTTGCCTTGCGCGGAAAGCAGCGCGGCGTAGCAGGGGAGCGGGCCGGTCACGTCGTTGGTGACGAGGCCTTGCAGGAAGGCGGCGACATCCTCGGCCTCGTCGAGCGGCGAGAGGCGGATGATCGCGCGGGTGGTCAGCAGGGTTGCACTCATGGGTGACAGATAGGCATGGCCGCCGCTAAGGGGAAGCCATGAGCGACCGCCTGACCATCCGCCGCCCCGACGACTGGCACCTCCATTTCCGCGATGGCGACATCATGCGCGAGGTGGTGCCCTATACCGCGCGCCAGTTCGCCCGGGCGATCGTGATGCCCAATCTCACTCCGCCGGTGACGACCACAGCGCTCGCGGCGGCCTATCGCGACCGTATCCGCGCGGCGGTGCCCGAGGGTGTCAGCTTCGAGCCGCTGATGACCTGCTACCTCACCGACACCACCGACGCCGACGATCTGGCGCGGGGTGCTGCTGAGGGCGTCTTCACCGCAGCCAAGATGTATCCCGCCAACGCCACCACCAACTCGGCGGCGGGCGTGACCAATGTCGAGAACCTCTATCCCGTCCTCGCGCGGATGGAGGCCGAGGATATCGTGCTGTGCATCCACGGCGAGGTGACGGATCACAGCGTCGACGTGTTCGACCGCGAGAAAGAGTTTATCGAGCGGCACTTGCGCGCGATTGTTGCGAACTTCCCGAAGCTGCGGGTGGTGTTCGAGCACATCACCACCAGCGACGCGGTGGACTTCGTGATGGAGGCCGGGCCGCAGGTCGCCGCCACGATCACACCGCAGCATTTGCACATCAACCGCAACGCGATGCTGGTGGGCGGGATCCAGCCGCACAATTACTGCCTGCCGGTCGCCAAGCGCGAGAGCCACCGGCTGGCGCTGCGCAAGGCGGCGACGGGGGGGAGCCCGAAGTTCTTCCTCGGCACCGATTCGGCCCCGCATCTGAAGAAGGCCAAGGAGACCGCCTGCGGCTGCGCGGGGATTTTCGGCGCGCCCTATGCGCTCGAGAGCTACCTCACGGTGTTCGACGAGGAGGGCGCGCTCGATCACTTCGAGGGTTTTGCCTCGCTCCACGGCCCGGCTTTCTACAAGCTGCCGGTCAATCAGGAGGCGGTGACGCTGGAGCGTGCCGAGGTGGCGGTGCCTGCCTGTCTGCACGTGACGGGCGAGGAGATCGTGCCGTGGCACGGCGGGCAGTCCTTGGGCTGGAAGTTCCTAGGCTGAGGCCGCGCGCCGCTTGGCGAGCAGGTCCCACACGAACACCCCCACCGCCACCCAGATCAGCACGAAGCTCGCCAGCTTGGCGGGCGCGAGCGGCTGGTGGAACACGAACAGGCCGAGAAAGAACACGATCGTCGGCGAGAGATACTGGATGAAACCGAGCGTCGAATAGTCCATCCGCCGCGCGGCCAGCGCGAACAGCAGCAACGGCACAGCGGTGACCACGCCCGAGAAGATGATCAGCGCGCTCATCCACAGGTCCTGCCCGAAGGCCGAGCCTTGCGGGCTCAGCGCATACCACCCCGCGATCCCCGCCGCGATCGGCAGCAGGATCGCGCTCTCGATGGTGAGGCCGGGCAGCGAGCCCACGGCAACCTGTTTGCGAACAAGGCCATAGACGCCGAAGCTGAAACCGAGGCTGAGGCTGATCCACAGGCTCGTCAGCGTCTCGGCACCGGTCGCCAGCAGCGCCACGGCGAGCGCGGCGATGGCGACTGCGAGCCACTGGCGGCGGCTCAGCCTCTCGCCCAGCACCAGCGTGCCGAGCAGCACGTTGAGGAGCGGGTTGAGGTAATAGCCGATGCTGGTCGCATAGACCTCGCCGTTCATGATCGCCCAGATGTAGACGAACCAGTTGATCCCGATCAGCACGCTGCTCGCCAGCAGGGCAAGGAGGCTCTTCGGGCTCTTCAGCGCATCCAGCAATTCGGGGAACTGGCGGCGCCAGGCGATGATCAGCAGGCACAGTGGCAAGGTCCAGATGATCCGCCAGCCGACGAATTCGAAGGCGGGGACGCTCTTCACCAGCACCAGATAGAGCGGCAGGAAGCCCCAGATCAGATAGGCCCCGAGCGCGGGCGCGAGACCCGAAGCCATGGGGGCCGAGGCCGGGGAAGAGGGTTCGGTGGACATGCTCACGCGGCGTTAGGGGCGGGGCGGGGCTTAGGCAAGCGGGGCGCCTCGCTGAACGGCGGCTTTCACGCGCAGGGGCGATTCGTTCAGACTGACGTCGTTATAGATGAACGAAATCACCCTTGCGGACGCTCCCACCAAGCGGCCGCCGGCACGCGGGGCACCTTTGCCCTCCGCGTGGAAAGCGCCTCCGGGGCCTCGTGCTCCGGGGGCGTTTTCATGGGGCGGGTGAGGGCCAAATTAACCATCCGCATGGCATGGCCGGGTGATGCGCCGCGCTGTCATCCCTTTGGGGCTCCTGCCTCTTCTTGCTGCCTGCGGGCAGGGCGGGGACGCGGCTGCCGGGAGCGAGGGGCTGATCGCCACTGATCCGGTGATCGCCCGCGCGCTCCATGATCCGCTGATGAGCGACCCCGATCTTGCCAGCCGCAACGAGGCAGCCTCGGCGATCGGCTTTGCCGACAGCGCCGCGCTGCCGGTGTTCGCCGGATCGAGCGAGGCGGCTGCCGCCGCGCGCGAGGCGATGCGGATCGAGTTATTGGAAAGCGGCCCGCTGCCTGATCTGCCCGCCGCCAGCAAGGCTTCCGGGCCTGCGGTGCTTGGGCCGATGTCGGGCGCGCAAGAGCTGCTCGCCGCGGTCGGTGCGCCGGGAACCTGCGCTGCGGGACTGAAGGAGGACTTCGCGCTTGCCGCCAAGCTGCCGCCTGCCGCCGCGATCCCGCCGCGCGCGATGGTGGTGCAGGCAGGCGCGAGCGCGGCCAAGGGCTGCGGCCTTACGATCATCCGCTATCTCACCCCCGCCGCGAGCGAGGACGTGCTGCAATACCACCACGTGAGTGCCGCGCGGGCGGGGCTCGAACCCGTCCGGCACGCTGCGCCCGGCGACAGCATCGTGGGCCAAGGCAAGGGCACGGAGCGGCTGGTGGTCAGCCTCAGGAAAGCCGCCAATGGCCTCACCGGCGTGACGCTGGTCTACCGGAAGAATTAGGTTGTATCGACATTCAGATGATGGGGTGCCGAAAATGGTGCGTTTTCAGAACCCGGAGCGCAGCGGCCTGATGGGCCGTGAGCACCGGAAGTCTAGAAACGGGCCATTTGCAGGCCCTCAGCGCTGAATGTCGATACAACCTAGGGCCTGATCCCCACCATTATGCCCGCGCGCGGCTGGTCGACCTCGGTGCTGGCGACCGGGTAGGCGCTGTTGTCGGCGGCGTAATAGGCGGCGGGGCGGTGGTTGCCGGATAGGCCGATCCCGCCGAAGGGCGCCTTCGACGAGGCCCCGTTGGTCGGCGCGTTCCAGTTGATGATCCCGGCGCGGATATTGGCCCAGAAGCGCCCGTAATCCTCGGGGCTGCCACCGATCAGCGAGGCCGAGAGGCCGAAGCGGGTGTTGTTCGCCTCGGTGATCGCGGTGTCGAGATCGGGGACGCGGATCACTTGCAGGAGCGGGCCGAACAGCTCGATATCGGGGCGCTCGGGGACGTCGGTCACGTCGATGATGCCGGGGCTGAGGAACGGCAGGTCGGGCACCGAGCGGCGCATGTGCAGCAGCGCGCGGCCGCCGCCCGTCACCAGCGCGACGAAGCTTTCCATCAGCCGCTCGGCAGTGGTGTTGTCGATCACCGGGCCCATGAAGGGCTGCGGCTCGCCCAGCGGATCGCCGACCATCAGCCGGCGCGCGAGCGGCACGAGTTCGGCCATCAGCGCGTCGTAGACACTCTCGACCACGATCAGCCGCCGCGCTGCGGTGCAACGCTGGCCGGCGGTGGCAAAGGCGCTCTGGACGATGATCGCGGCGGCGTCTGAAAGCTTGGGAGTTTGGGTGACGACGATCGGATTGTTGCCGCCCAGCTCGAGCGCGACGAGCTTGCCGGGATTGGCGGCGAGCTTGCGGTTGATGGCGATCCCGGCATTGGCCGATCCGGTGAACAGCACGCCGTCGGTTCCCGGGTGGGCGACCAGCGCCTTGCCCTGCTCGGGCCCGCCGATGACGCACTGGATCACGTCCGCGGGCACGCCTGCGGCATGGAAGGCGGCGACCAGCGCTTCGCCGACGGCAGGGGTCTTTTCCGAAGGCTTGAACACCACTGCATTGCCCGCGATCAGGGCGGGGATGATGTGGCCGCAGGGCAGGTGCGCGGGGAAGTTGAAGGGCCCCAGCACCGCCATCACCCCGTGCGGCTTGTGGCGCACCGCGGCGCTCGAGTGGGCGCCGGAATCGAACTTCTTCTTGCCGGTGCGCTCGGCATAGGACTGGACCGAAATGTCGACCTTGGCGACCACCGCGTCGATTTCATTGCGCGCTTCCCACCGGGGCTTGCCCGCCTCGCGCGCGATCAGGTCGGCGAAGGTGTCGGCATCGCGGCGCATGGCGTTGGAGAAAGCCCGCAGCAGCGCAATCCGCTCGGTCAGCGCGCGCGCGGCCCACGGCGCCCAGGCGCGGCGCGCGGCCGAGACCGCCGCGTCGACGTCGGACACGGGGCCGCGCCACAATTCCTCGCCGCTGGCCGGCTCGTGCGAAATGAGGATATTGTCGGTCACGCTTGCGTTGCTTGCCTGCTCTGTCCTGCTCCCGCGGATGCGCGCCTGTATAGCGGGAGCGTCTGAAAAGATAGGGGTGAGCCCGCTAAGGATGTCCCGCAGGTTCGGGGGCGGGACCGTGCGCCTCGCCCATGCGGCGCAGAGCGGCCACCTTGGCGTGGAGCGGGGCCCAGTCGTCGCGCTGGTCGATCGCGGCCCAGATCGCCTCGACCTCCTCGATCAGCATCGATTGCGGCGCTGCGCCCGACCAGTAGGGGTGGTCGCCTTCGACGGGGCGATAGCCGCTGAAGGCCTCGGGCAAGGCGCGCCCGCCGCGATGGGCGAAGAAGAAGGCATCGGGCTGCACGGCCCCGGCACGCATCTGCGCCTCGCACCCGGCGACGAGCTGGGTGTCCTCCTCCACCCCCTGCGACTGCACCCCCAGCCGCCAGCACCAGCGCCGCGCGACCGCCGCCATGTAGAGCGGCCCGAAGCGATCCAGGGCGGCGACCAGCGGGGCGGTCTCGGCGTGGAGCCTCAGCGCGACCGCCAGCTGCCCGCAATTCCAGTGCAGCGCCTCGGGCTGGCGGCCGAAGGCGTAGAGCCCGCCGTGGTCGAAATAGGCTGCGGTGAAGCCCGGCTCCCACGCAGGCAGCCAGCGCCACGGGCCGTAGTCGAAGCTCTCGCCGGTGATGTTCATGTTGTCGGTGTTGAGCACCCCGTGGACGAAGCCTGCCACCATGTAGCTGGCGGCGAGATCGGCCATGCGTTCGGTGACGGCGTGCATCAGCCGGATCGCGGGGTTGTCGCGATCGGGCGCATCGGCGGGCGGGGGCGGGGCGGGGAAGTGCCGGAGGCAATAGGCGATGAGCTGCTCCATCGCGTCCGCGTCTTCCAGCGCCAGCAGCCGCTGGAAGGTGCCGATGCGGATGTGCGAGTGGCTGAGGCGGACGAGCACCGCCGAACGGGTGGGGCTGGGTTCATCGCCGCGATAGAGGCTCTCGCCGGTCTCGATCACGCTGAAGGTTTTGGAGGTGTTGACGCCCAGCGCTTCGAGCATCTCGGTGGCGAGAATCTCGCGCACCGCCCCTTTCAGGGTCAGCCGCCCGTCGCCGCTGCGGCTCCACGGGGTGGTGCCCGATCCCTTGGTGCCGAGGTCCATCAACCTGCCATCGGCGCCCCGCATCTGCGCGAACAGGAAACCCCGCCCGTCGCCGATCTCGGGGTTGTAGACCCGGAATTGGTGCCCGTGATAGCGTAGCGCGTGCGGCTGGGGGAGGTTGCCCGCGAGCGCCTGGAAGCGCCCGAAATGCGCCAGCCACGCCTCGTCCGAAAGCCCCGCGAGCCCGACACTCGCCGCCGCGCGATCATTGCGCCAGCGCAGCCGGGTCTCGGGAAAGTCCGCCGCCGCGACTGGATCCCCCAGCCAATCCGCCAGCGACAGGATGACGGGATCGGGTCGATAGGTGCCGGATGCATCCGGGTGTTGCAGTCCCTCGCTCATCCCGCGATAGTGGGGGCAAGCAGGCCCCCGCGCAAGCGCTGCGGGCCTTTGGACGAAGGGAATACCGCGCGCTCATGGCTGCCGCATACGAAGACCGCTACTGGACCAGCAGCGATGGCCTCACCCTGCATTACCGCAACTATCCGGGGCCCGAGGCCACCGCGAAGCTGCCGGTGCTGTGCATGCACGGCCTCACCCGCAACGCCCGCGACTTCGGCGCGCTGGCCGAGGCGCTGTGCACCACCCGCCGCGTGATCGTCACCGAGATGCGCGGGCGGGGGATGAGCGACTATGCCAAGGATTCTGACACCTACTCGCCGCTGACCTATGTGGGCGATGTGGAAAAGCTGCTCGCCGAACAGGGGATCGAGCGCTTCGCCGTGGTCGGCACCTCGATGGGCGGGCTGATGACCATGCTGATGGCCGCCGCCAAGCCGGGGCGGATGAGCGCGGTGGTGATGAACGACATCGGCCCCGAGGTGGAAGCCGCAGGCCTCGCGCGCATTTCGGGCTATGTCGGGCAGGGTCGCTCCTACCCCACCTGGGTCCACGCCGCGCGCGGCCTCGCCGAGGCGCATGGCGCGGCCTTTCCGGGCTATGATCTCGACCAGTGGCTCGAAATGGCCAAGCGCACGATGGTCGTCAGTCAGAACGGGCGGATCGTGTTCGATTACGACATGGCGATCGCCGAGCCTTTCGCCAAACCCGGCAACGCCGCGCCGCCCAATTTGTGGCTCGCCTTCGAGGCGCTCACGGGCGTGCCGATGCTGCTGGTGCGCGGGGGGCTGTCGGACCTCCTCACCGCCGACACGGTCAAGCAGATGGGCGCGCGCAACCCGAAGATGACCACCGTCACCGTCCCCGATGTCGGCCACGCGCCGACGCTCGACGAGCCCGAGGCGCGCGCGGCGATCCTCGCGCTGCTGGACGCGGCGGAGTGAGCGAGGGGCCTGCGGGGCCCGCTCCCCGCATCCTGCACCAGCATTCCACCTTCGCCGCGGGCGGCAAGGAGGTGCGCGCCGTGCGGCTGATGAACGCCTGGGGAGCGCGGGCTCACCACACCATCGTCTCCGCCGAACCGCAGGCGATGGCCGCTGCCGCGCTGGTCGATGCGGGGGTGGCGGCGCATTACCCGCAGGATTTCCCCTCGCTGAAGGGCACGCCCGGCCCCGCACGGCTTGCACGGCTTGCGCGGGCGATGCAGGGCTTCGACCTCGTGTGCACCTACAACTGGGGCGCGATGGATGCGGTGATGGCGCACCGGGTCTATGGCGGGGTGTGGAACCTCCCCCCGCTGGTCCACCACGAGGACGGCTTCAACGAGGACGAGGCCGAGAGCCTCAGCCGCAAGCGCAACCTCTACCGCCGCGCCGCATTGCGCCGGGCGGCCGCGCTGATCGTGCCCTCGACCGGGCTCGAGACGATTGCCCGCGACGTCTGGCGCCAGCCGGACGAGCGCCTCCTCAGGATCCCCAACGGCATCGACACCGCCGCCTTCGCCGCCCCGCCCGATCCCGCCGCGCTGCCGATCCGCAAGGGCGAAGGCGAGTTCTGGGTCGGCACGCTGGCGGGCCTGCGCGCGGTCAAGCGCCTGCCCGATCTGGTCGCGGCCTTCGCGCCGCTGCCGCCCGAATGGCACCTCGTGATCTGCGGCGAGGGGCCCGAGCGCCCCGCGATCCTCGCCGCGGCCGAAGCGCACGGGATCGCCGCGCGGGTGCACCTCCCCGGCAATGTCGATCCCGCCCGCGTGGTCGGCCTGTTCGACATCTTCGCGCTGTCCTCGGCTTCCGAGCAGTTCCCGCTCTCGGTGGTCGAGGCGATGGCGGCGGGCGTGCCCGTGGCGGCAACCGATGTGGGCGATATCCGCGCAATCCTGACCGAACAGGGCGGCGTGCTGCTCGCGCCTCCGGGCAATGTCGGGGCACTGTCGGGCGCGCTGCTGGTGCTGGCGGGCAATCCCGATCTGCGGGCCGCTCTCGGCGCAGCCAACGCCGCCCGCGCGCGCGAGCATTTCGACTTCGCGGTGATGCAGGCGGCCTACGAGAACGCCTATGCCCGCGCGCTGGGGCGGGCCTTCTGACACCTGCTTACCCTCGCAGATTGCTTCATCTCCGGTTCAACCCGCGTCCAGCATCTCCCCGCCCGAGTGGCCGGTGCCATTGCGCGGGGCGCTTCACCTGCCTAAAGAGCGCCCTCGCGTTCCTGAGACAGCAGCGGCGCGGATCACTTCACGAGGACACCAAGGCCCACCATGGCGCGCATTCCGACCACCTCTCCCGACACCCCCGCCCCCTCGCGCGAGGACGAGGTGCTGATCCGCGAAATCGACGAGGCGGTGCGCGAGGATGCGCTCTATGACTTCATGCGCAACCACGGGGTCAAGGTGCTCGGCGGTGTGCTGGCGCTGATCGCGGCGATGGGCGGCTACATGATCTGGCACCACTTTTCCGAGCAGGCGCTCGAGACGCAGTCGGAGACGGTGATCTCCGCGCTCGACCTTGCGGAGAAGAACGACCTCAAGAGCGCTTCGGAGAAGGTCGCAGGCCTGCTCGGGGACGACAGCTCGCCCGGCGCGCGCGCGGCGGCGCGGTTCATCCAGGCGGCAGCCGCGCTCGAAGCGGGCGACAAGGCCAAGGCGAGCGGGCTCTACAAGCAGATCGCCGCCGACGCCACCACGCCGCCGGCGCTGAAGGACCTCGCCCGCGTGCGCGAGGTCAGCATCAATTACGACACCATGAAGCCCGCCGCCGTGATCGCGCAGCTCAAGGACCTCGCGACGCCCGGCAACCCTTTCTTCGGCTCGGCCGGAGAGCTGGTCGCGATGGCGCATCTCGAAGCGGGCAACCGCGCCGAGGCGGGCAAGCTGTTCTCCGAGATCTCGAAGGATGAAGACCTGCCCGAAAGCCTGCGTAGCCGCGCGCGACAGATGGCCGGGCTGATGGGCGTCGACGCGATCGTCGACGTGAAGAAGCTGCTCAAGGACCAGGGGGTCACGTCCGACGAGCAAGGCGCCAGCGCGGCGGCACCGGCTACGCCGCCTGCACAATGATCGAGGGATGGGAACGGATTGGCGATGACACATAACAAGATCCTGCGCGCCGCGCTGCTTGCGGGCGTGCTGGCGGCGGGCCTGACGGGCTGCAAGGGCGGATTGTTCGGCGGCGGCAAGGACAAGACCACGCCGACCGTGGGCAACCGCGTGCCGATCCTCTCGCGCATCGAGCGCGGGGCCGAAGTCGATCCCGCGCTCGCCGGGATCAGCGTCGTCCTGCCGCCGCAGCGCAACAACACCGAATGGGCCCAGGCGGGCGGTGCGGCGAGCAAGTCCTACGGCCACCTTGCCCTCGCCGAGAACCCGACCAAGGTGTGGAGCGCGAAGATCGCCGGTTCCAGCAACCGCGAACGCCTCGCCGCCGCGCCCGTGGTGGGCGGGGGCAAGCTCTTCGTCGAGGGCACTGACGGCGTGATCACCGCCTTCGACAAGAACACCGGCGCCAAGCTGTGGACGCTCGAGAACGACGAGAGCATGACCAAGGACATGCGCCCCTCGGCCTTCGGCGGCGGGGTCAGCTACGAGGCCGGCAAGCTCTACGCCACCAACGGCGTGGGCGAGGTCCGCGCGATCAATGCCGAGACCGGCGAGACGCTGTGGAAGGTCAAGCCCGCAGGGCCCCTGCGCGGTTCGCCCACCATTGCCTTCGGCGAATTGTTCGTGATGACGCAGGACAACCAGCTGATCTCGCTCAGCACCTCGGACGGATCGCTGATCTGGGACGAGAGCGGGTCGAACACCCAGTCGGGCGTGTTCGGCGTCGCCGCGCCCGCGGCCGGGCAGGGCACGATCGTCGCGGGCTATTCGAGCGGCGAGCTCACCGCCTACCGCTACGAGAACGGCCGCGTGCTGTGGTCGGACGCGCTGGCGCGCACCAATATCTCGACCACGGTCGGATCGGTCACCGATATCGACGCCGATCCGATCATCGATTCGGGCCGCGTCTATGCGCTGGGGCAGGGCGGGCGCATGGCGGCCTATGAACTGGTCAGCGGCCAGCGCATCTGGGAGCTGAACCTCGCCGGCATCTCCACCCCTGCCATCGCGGGCGAGTGGATCTTCACCCTCACCGACGATGCGCGCCTGCTTGCCATCGCCCGCTCGTCGGGCCGGGTGCGCTGGATCTCACAGCTGCGGGCCTACAAGGACGAGGAGGACAAGGAAGGCGCGATCTTCTGGACCGGCCCCGTCCTCGCGGGCGGCCAGTTGTGGGTCGCGAGCTCGCGCGGGGAGCTGTGGAAGGTCAGCGCGGGCGAGGGTTCGTCCTCGCTCTTCGCCGATATCGGCGCGCCCGTGAGCCTTGCCCCGGTGGTGGCCGACGGGATGCTCTACCTGCTCGACGACAACGGCACGATTCACGCCTGGAAGTAGGCGCTCTGCCCCGGGGCTTTGCGGGGCTGTTAACCCTTTGCGTGTAAGCGCGTGAGGGTATGACTGCGCCCGCATCCCCCGTGCCGCCTGCGCCCCCGCGCAGCGATGTCTCGACCGGCGTCGGGCTGGCGGGGCTGGCGGGCCTTGCGGTGTGGATCGCGTTCTGCCGCTCCTATCCCCAGATCGCGGAGAGCCTCGACCTCGGCGGCGGGCTTTCGGGCGCTCGCGGCGTGCTGTCCGGGCCCTATGCCGCGCTCACCGCGATGCTGTTCACCGCGCTGCCGATGGCCCTGTGGTCGGTGCTGGTCGACAAGGTGCACCTCAGGCCCTCCACGGGCATCGACTGGAGCCTCAAGCGCCCCCTGCATGAGGTCATGCCGGTCGCGGTGATCAAGCTGGTCGGCCTGTGGTCGACCTGGGCACTGCTCGCCGCCTTCTATGCGCTGGGGCGCTGGTACTGGAGCGGCAATTACCTCTTCTCGATGGAGGTCCTGAGCTTTGCCATCTTCCCGCTGGTGGTGCTCTCGGTGCCCTATGTCATCTGGCTCGACCGCCATCTGGTGGAGCCCCGCGACGGCTGCTTCCACTTCGGCGCCTTCGTCGCGGGCGGAGGGGTCGCGGGGCGCGACCAGTGGGACGGTGCGGCGATCGCGAAGCATTGGCGCGCCTGGGCGATCAAGGGCTTCTTCGGGGCCTTCATGATCTCGATCCTCCCCCCCGGCTTTGCGCAGGTGGTGGAGGCGAACCCGGCTGCGCTGCTGGCGAACCCGGTCGATTTCATCATGCTGCTGGTGACGCTGCTGTTCCTCGTCGACGTGCAGATCGGCACCGTCGGCTATCTGCTGACGCTGCGCCCGCTCGATTCGCACATCCGTTCGGGCAATCCGTTTCTGGCGGGCTGGCTCGCTGCGCTCTTGTGCTACCCGCCCTTCGTGTGGGGCATCATCGGGCCCGACAACCAGATCCTGAGCTACGAATATGCGACGCCGGGCTGGGCGCACTGGTTCGCTGGGAACACCGCCCTGCTGTGGGCGTGGGGGGCGCTGCTGGTGTTCCTCACCGGCGTCTACGCCTGGGCGACGGTGGTGTTCGGCATCCGCTTTTCCAACCTCACCTATCGCGGCGTGCTGACCAACGGTCCCTACCGCTTCACCCGCCACCCGGCCTATCTCTCCAAAAACCTGTTCTGGTGGGCGAGCGTCCTGCCCTTCATGGTCAACGGCAATGGCTGGCTCGAGCCCCTGCGCAACTGCATCTTCCTGCTCGCGGTCAACGCCATCTACTACTGGCGCGCGAAGACCGAGGAGGCGCACCTTCTCGCCGAGGACCCCAAATACGCCGAGTATCACGCGTGGATGGAGCGGCACGGCCTCGTCACCGCACCGCTCGCGAGGCTGAAGCGCCGCCTGCTGGGGACGGGGGAAGCGCGCCGCGAAGACCCGCAGGCCTTTCCGGCGGAGTAAGCTTACATCACCGGCGAACCATCGTCGGTCGGGAACTTCAGCGCCTCGATCACCTTGAAATCGAGCCCTGCAATCGCCGCGCCGAAGGCCGCCATATGCGGCGTGGCGAAATGCGCCGCGAGCGCCGCTTCGTCCTGCCACTTCTCGACGATGTGGATGATGCCGGGCTGGAGCATGTCCTGCGTGAAGGTGTATTCGATGCAGCCTTCCTCGGCATTGGAGGCGGCGACCATGTCGGCAATCGCGGCCTTCGCGGCTTCCATCGCTCCTTCGCCCACCTGTGCCTTGGCCAAAACGATCAGCATGTCTCTCTCCCTTTGTGGTTGGGTCAGCGCGGGGTGCCGAACAGCGTGAAGGCGGCCCACAGCGCGGGTTCGGGGTATTTCTTGCGCGCGTCCAGCATCGCAAGGCGCAGCGCCTCGGCGGGCATGTGCTGCATCGCGGCGAGCTGGAAGCGGTCCATCAGATAGAGCGTCGCCTCGTCGCTGACGCTCCACAGGCTCATCACCACCCGCGGCGCGCCCGCTTTCTGGAAGGCGCGGGCCAAGCCGATGACGCCCGCGTCATGATTGTAGCCGAGCCCGCTCTGGCAGGCGCTCAGCACCACCAGATCGGCGCGCAGACGCATCCGCTGGACCTCGCCTGCGGTGAGGAAGGCCTCCTCGCGGGTGGGCCCTGCGAGCATCAGGTAGCCCCCTGCGAGCGGATCGCGCGGGTCGGAAACGCCGTGCGCGGCAAAGTAGAGCATCCGCGCCGAGCGCATCCGCTCCATCACCGCCGCCTTGGTCGCCGCCTCGCCCAGCAGCGGCTCGGCCGAGACCCGCTCGGCGAGCATCTGCGCCTCGCGCGCGGCACCGGGCAGCGGCGGCACGCGCCAGTCGGGGGTGGTCGGCACACGCGGATCGCCCACCACCAGCAGCGAGAGATACTCGTCGAGCCCCGCCCAGGGCCGGATCATCTGGTCGAGATCGAACAGCCCGGCCGAAACGGTGATGCTCATCCGGTCGATCAGCATCTCGTCATCGGTGAGGGGGAACGCGGCAAAGGGCGTCGAGGCGATCACGCCGTTCGCCACGATCACCAGGTGGCGCACATCGCGCAGCGCGGTGCGGATCGTCGGCGGCAGCAGGATGTCGGCAATCGGGGTCTGGCCCGAGGCCTTGCTCGAGGTGACGACGAGCGGGGGCGGGGGCGCGCCCTCGCCGATCCACTGCGGCGCGCGCGAACGGGCGAGGCCGTCGACGTCGAGGTCGAGGCGGTAGTAGTTGGCCGCAAGCCGCAGGCCTGCCGGGGTGATCGCCGTTTCGTGGAAGGCGGTGAGGCCGGTGCGGTCGATCAGGTAGATCGCGAGGCGGTCGTCGTGGTGCGCATAGAACAGCACCGCCGCGCCTTCGGGATAGCCCGGGCTGCCGTCGTCGCGCTGCATCGCGAGGAAGGCGCGCACATCCTCGAGCGTCGCCCGCTCCATCCGTGGCGGCGCGACCCCGCGCTTGGAATAGAGATCGCCCAGATCGCGCACGTGCAGCGCGGCATCGGCGGCAAAGCGGGCGGCGAGATCGGGCTGGTTCTGCGCGGCCAGCGGGGCTGGGCCGCTCGCGAGCAGCAGCATGATGAGCGCGAGCAGCCTGACCATGTCCCCCCCCTTTGGCCGTCCCTAGAAGGACTGTTCGTAGACCCGCGTAATATCCCCGTTCCACTCGCCATGATAGGCATCGAGCAGCCGCTGTGCCGGAACCTTGCCGCTGGCGACGATCTCGTCGAGCGTTTCGAGATAGCCCGTCTCGTTGTCGCCGGCCGCATTGAGCCGCGCGCGGGCCTTCAGGCCGGCGTGGGCGATCTTGAGCACTTCGCGAGCAAGGTCCTGCAAGGTGCCGCCATCGGGTGACTTCGTGGCGAGGGCGAGGCGGGGGACTTCGTTCCTGAGGCGCTCGCGCTCCTCCATCGACCAGTGCTTGACCAGGTCCCATGCCGCATCGAGCGCGCTTTGATCGTAGAGCAGCCCGACCCAGAAGGCGGGCAGCGCACAGATGCGGCTCCACGGGCCGCCGTCGGCGCCGCGCATTTCGAGGAAGGACTTGAGGCGCACCTCGGGGAAGGCGGTCGAGAGGTGGTCCCACCAGTCGCTCTGCGTTGGGCGTTCGCCGGGGAGCACAGAGAGCTTGCCGTCGAGGAAGTCGCGGAACGAGAGGCCCGCCGCGTCGATGTATTTCCCGTCGCGGAAGACGAAATACATCGGGACGTCGAGCATATACTTCGCCCAGCGCTCGTAACCGAAGCCGTCCTCGAAGACGAAGGGCAGCATCCCCGTGCGCGCCGGATCGGTGTCCGACCAGATGTGCGAACGGTAGGAGAGGAACCCGTTGGGCTTGCCTTCGGTAAAGGGCGAATTGGCGAAGAGCGCAGTCGCGAGCGGTTGCAGGGCGAGGCTGGTGCGGAACTTCTTCACCATATCGGCCTCGGACTGGTAGTCCAGGTTAACCTGAATGGTACAGGTGCGCAGCATCATGTCGAGGCCCATGGAGCCCACGCGCGGCATGTGCCGCAGCATGATGTCGTAGCGCCCCTTGGGCATGATCGGCAGCGCTTCGCGGGTCTTGTCAGGCCACATGCCGAGGCCGAGGTAGCCGACGCCGCACTTCTCGCCGATCTCCTTGACCTGCGCGAGGTGCCGCCCGGTCTCGGCGCAGGTCTGGTGCAGGTTCTCGAGCGGCGCGCCCGAAAGCTCCAGCTGGCCCGCAGGCTCGAGACTGATCGCGCCGTCCTCGCCCTTGAGGGCGATGACGTTGCCGCCTTCCTCGACCGGGCTCCAGCCGAATTTTTCCATGCCTTTCAACAGGTCGCGAATGCCGCAGGGCTCGTCATAGGACGGCGCGCGGTGGTCGGCGGTCTTGAACACCAGCTTCTCGTGTTCGGTGCCGATGCGCCAGTCTGCGGGGGGCTTCTCGCCCTTGATCATCGGCAGAACAAGCTGGTCGAGGCTTTCGATCACCGGATCGTCGGCAGTGGAAGCTTCGCGTGTGCTCATGGCAGTTTCGGGCCCTCTCTGGCCGGTTGCTTTATAAAACTGAATTGCCCCTGTGAAGGCGAATGTGAAGGCAAATTCGCCTTTGCGCATGGCAAGCCGGTTTGTCTTGCAAAATCCGCCGAGGGGCTCGGCTGTCACCAGTCTCCGGCAATGCCCATCCATAGGGAAAGCGCGGCGATGGCGGCGGTCTCGCCCCTGAGGATGCGCGGGCCCAGCGTGATGGCGCGCGTGGCGGGGTGGGCGCGGATGGCGGCGCGCTCGGCCTCGTCGAAGCCGCCTTCGGGGCCGGTGAGGATGGCTGCGGGGCCTTGATGCGCGCGGAAGGCGGCGGCGGCGGGTTCGCCCCCGTTCTCGTCGGCGAAGAACAGGGCGCGGCTCTCGGGCCAATCGGCGAGCAGCGCGTCGAGCTTCACGGGTTCGGCCAATTGCGGCAGAGCGGTGCGGGCGCATTGCTCGGCGGCCTCGGTGGTGATCGCGCAGGCGCGTTCGAGGTTCAATTTGTCGGCGACGCAGCGCCGGGTGACGAGCGGCTGGATGCGGCCTGCGCCCAGTTCGGTCGCCTTCTCGAGGATCAGATCGAAGCGGTCCTTCTTGAGCAGCGCCGGGCACAGCCACAGATCGGGCACGGCCTCGCGCGGGCGGAGCATTTCGGCGACTTCGAGCAGCACGTCGCGCTTGCCCGCATCGACCACGCGCGCGGCCCATTCGCCGGTCACGTCGTCGCACAGGATCACGATATCGCCCGTGCCCACGCGCATCACGCGGGCGAGGTAATGCGCCGGATTGCCCTCGATCCGCACGGTCGCGCCCACCGCAAGGGTCTCGGCGACGAACAGGCGCGGGGCGCTTTTCGGGGGCCAGGCGGGGGTTGCGGGCATGGCTTGGCCCTAGGCGCGATGGCCGCTACAGCGCAAGCGATGAGCGAAACCATCGTCCCCGACAGCGAGCACCGCGGCATAGTCGCCAGCCTGCCACAGCTTCCGCGCGACCTTGCGCTGCTGGCGCGGTTCGATCGGCCGATCGGGTGGTGGCTGCTGTTCTGGCCCTGCGTCTTTGCAGTGTGGCTGGCAGGGGCGGGGCCACAATTCGCATTGCTCGGCTGGCTCTTGCTGGGGAGCATAGCGATGCGCGGGGCGGGGTGCGTCTATAACGACATCGTCGACGCCGATCTCGACCGGCAGGTGGCGCGCACCGCCTTGCGTCCGGTGGCGAGCGGGCGGGTGTCGAAAAGGCTCGCATGGGCGTGGCTCGTCAGCCTGTGCCTCGTCGGCCTCGTGGTGCTGCTGCAACTCCGGTGGCAGGCGCAACTGGTGGCACTCGGCAGCCTTGCGCTGGTCGCGGCCTATCCCTTCATGAAGCGCATCACCTGGTGGCCGCAGGCGTGGCTCGGGATGGTGTTCACCTGGGGGGCGCTTGTGGGGTGGACGCAGCTCAGGTGGGACAATTGGGACGCGCTCGCGGCGCTCTATGCCGGGTGCATCTGCTGGGTGATCGGCTACGACACGATCTATGCCCTGCAGGACCGCGAGGACGACGCGATGGTCGGCATCCGCTCCTCGGCGCTGGCGATGGGAGCGCGGGTGAGGACGGGGATCGCCGCCTTCTATGCCGCCGCGATCGGGTTGTGGGCGCTGGCCTTCTGGCTCTACCGCGCCGACCCGATTGCGCTCCTCGCGCTGCTGCCGGTGGCGGGGCATCTGGCGTGGCAGGTCGCAACGCTCGACGCCGACGATCCGATGAACCCGCTCGCCCGCTTCCGCTCCAACCGCTGGGCCGGCGCGCTGATGGCGGCGGCGTGCTACGTGGTCGGGAACGCCTGAGCGATGTGCAACCTCTACCGCATGACGAAGAACGCGAGCGAGGTCGCCGCGTGGTTCGATGCGGTGGAGGGAACGGGCGGGGCGAATTTCGCGGGCGAGGTCTATCCGGGCTATACCGGCCTCGTGGTGGCCGAAGGGGCGGTCCGGCCCATGACCTGGGGCTTCCCGCTGGTGCTCAAGGGCGCGAAGGGCCAGCCCTTGAAGCCCAAGCCGGTCAACAACGCCCGCACCGACAAGCTGGAGACCGGCTTCTGGCGCCACGCCTTCGCGCAGCGCCGCTGCCTCATCCCGCTCGAGGCCTGGGCCGAGGCCGAGGGGCCGAAGGGGCGCATGACCCGCACCTGGCTGTCGCTCCCCGACAGGACGCTCTTCGCGGTGGCGGGTGTGTGGCGGCCGTCCGAGGAATGGGGCGATTGCCACGCGATGGTGATGGTGGGCAGCGCGGGCAGCGAAGCCGCGGCCGTTCACGAGCGGATGCCGGTGCTGCTGGCCCCGGCCGATCAGGCCCGCTGGCTCACCGCCCCGCCGGCCGAGGCGCTGGCGCTGTGCCGCGCGTGGGAAGGGCCGCTTGCGATCACCCGCACCACCGAGCCCTGGGTGCAGCGCCGCACATCGCCCCCCGCGCCGGGAACGACGCTACTGTGAGGCCGCGCAGCGTGCGCGCGGGCAAAGTGTGTCATTTGATAATTTCGCACTATCCACCACCCCGAAAGCCCGTTAGCCCCGGTTAACTACTTACTGGGGGGTTAATTTGATGGTCACCGAATCGCGCCGCGCTTTTGCGCAGGCTTCGTCGCACGTGCGTATTCGGTCCAAGCCCGCTTCCCTCCTTTCCAGCACCGCGCTGATCCCCGTGGTGGGGGCACTGGCGTTGATGCCTTCGCAGGCTTTTGCGCAGGATGCGACCTGGGACGGTGAGACCAGCACTGACTGGGCGACCGGTACCAACTGGAACACCAACACCGTCCCCGGGGTCGCCAACACGGTGACCATCAATAATGGCGCGCTGGCGAACCAGCCGGTTGTCTCGACCAACCAATCCGCCGCGCAGACCAATATCAATGCGGGCACCCTGACCCTCGCCGCCACGCTGACCTCCCCCCTCAATATCTCGGGAACCGGCGTCGTGCGCGTCAATGCGGGCGGCAACATCGTCGGCGCGATCTCCGTGCAAGGACAGGGTTCGCTCGAACTCGCCGAGAGTCTTTCTTCGGCGCAGATCACCCTTAGCGGGTCCGGGCAGGCCAACGCCGGCGCGCTGCGGTTCGTGGGCAACAGGCCTGCTTTCACGGCCAACATCACCCTGGTAGGCGATGCACGGATCAACAGCGATATCTTCAGCGTTCCCGCTTTGGGCGGGACGATCACCGGAACCGGAAGAAATCTGACTCTTGGAGGAAATGGCAATCTCTTCCTCTTCAGCAGCATCAATATTGGGAACGGGCAGATCATCAAGGACGGGGGGTCACAGATCGCCCTAGGCGGCGCCAATACGCATGGCGATGTCTTCGTGCGTGGCGGAGGCGTGCTGCAAGTCAACGGTGGAGCCGCTCTCGACGATGGGGCGACCGTCGATGTCACGGGCGCAAGTTCGCGGCTTCTTGTCACCAATTCCGAAACCATCGGTGCCCTGTCGGGTGGCGATGGCGCGCTGATTCTCCTTGACCCCGATCAGACGCTGACCGTCGGTGCGAACAACCTCAGCACGGCGTTCGATGGCAGCGTTCTCGGTGTAGGGGCGCTCTCGAAAATCGGCGCGGGCACGCTGACCTTGACGGGGTCCAACAGCTATCAAGGCACCACGACCATAAGCGGTGGCACGCTGCAGATCGGCAATGGTGGCACTTCTGGTACGCTGGGTACAGCCAATGTGGTCAATAACGCGGTTCTTGCGTTCAACCGCTCGGACGACATCACCCTCGCCAACGCCATCAGCGGCACCGGCTCGGTGACCAAGGCCGGGGCCGGCGTCCTGACGCTGTCCGGCACCAACAGCTATGCGGGCACCACCACTGTCAGCGCCGGGACGCTCAGGATCACCGGTGCGAGCGGACTCGGCAGCGCCGCGGGCGGGACGACCGTAAGCAGCGGGGCCACCCTGCTGATCGTCGGATCCTCGCCGACGCTCAACCTCGGCGAAGCGCTGACGATCAGCGGCACGGGGGTGAACGGCGGCGGCGCGATCCGGATCGAGCCCAATGCGAACCCAGGCTTCCAGGCCGTCAATTTGACGGGTGGCGTCACGCTGACCGGCGATGCGACGATCACGAACACCGACCGGATGCTGCTCAGCTTCACCGGCACCGGCATCGACCTTGGCACCTCGACCCTCACCTTCAACTCCGAACAGACCGGCAATTCGACCACCAGGGTCAACACCGCGATTACGGGCACGGGCGGCGTGACCAAGACCGGCAGCGGGGTTCTCGAGCTCAACGGGGTGAACACTTTTACGGGGCCGCTCGCAATCAATGGCGGGATTACCTCGGTCAGCGGCGGGGCGGCGCTGGCGGATTCGGTTGCGGTGACGATTGCCAGTGGCGGCAGGTTCGATCTTGTCAGCAGCGAAACCATCGGCTCGCTGGCAGGGGCCGGCCAGGTCAATATCGGAGACGGATTGGTCCTCACCACCGGCGGCAACGACACCTCGACGACCTACGCCGGGACCATCTTCGGCGCAAATGGGGGGAGCCTGACCAAGACCGGCACCGGCACCTTCACGCTGACCGGCAACAACCTCTACACCGGCACCACCACGATCAGCGGCGGCACGCTCCAGATCGGCGATGGCGGCATCAGCGGGACGCTTGGTAGCGGCAATGTGGTGAACAACGCCGCGCTGGCGTTCAACCGCGCGGGGACGGTTACGGTCGGCAATGTCATCAGCGGCTCCGGCTCGCTGACCCAGCAGGGCATCGGCACCCTCGTCCTGACCGCGGCAAACAGCTATGCCGGCGGGACGGTTATCGCCGGCGGGACGGTGGTGGGCGAAAACGCGTTCGCGCTGGGCACCGGCGCCGTGCGGTTCACCGGCAACGGCGCGCTGCATACCGGGAACGTCACCTCGCTGACCGTGGGCGGCGTCACGATTGATCCCAATGTCGAAGCCACGCTCGCGGCGGCGGCGGGCCGCACACTGACCGTCAACGGGCCGCTGTTGGTTCCGGCCCTCGGCACGCCCACCACCCTGCGGCTCGGGACAGCCGGTCTGACGGGCAAGGTCAGGCTGGAACTGAACAATACAGTGACTGTCACCTCGCTGCGCACGATTCTCCAGCACGGTACGCTGACGTTTGCCAGCCAGGGCGCCAACACCCTGCTCAACGCATTGGGCGGGTTCGACCTGCAGGCCGGGACGACCATCGATCTGGAAGGCCGCTCAGGCGCTGTGACGAACCTGGAGGGGGCCGGAACGGTCACGAACTCCGGCGGGGCGCTGTCGTTGTTCGCGGTAAGGATGTCGGGATCCACTACCTTCTCCGGCGTAATTGAGGACGATACGGCGGCCATCCGCGTCCAGTTCTTCCGCGATTCGTTCGTTCCTGGCACGATCTTCACCCTAACCGGCAACAACACCTATTCCGGGTCGACATCATTCAGGCAGATCAACGGCGTGGACCCGACTTCGGGCATCCTCCAGATCGGTGACGGCGGAACCACGGGTTCGCTCGGCACGGGCGCAATCGAGATCGACCGCGGCCATCTGCGGTTCAATCGCAGCGATAACGTGGTGCTGGCCAACGCTCTCACCACGATCGGCGATCTCGTCAATGTCGGGACGCCCGAGCAATTCGGATCGGGCACGCTGATCCTCACCGGCAGCAACACCGCGCGCAACACCACGCTCATTACCAACGGCACCCTTCAGGTCGGCGACGGCGGGACGACGGGCAACCTCGGCAGCGGGACGGTGACCAACAACGCGATCCTGGCCTTCAACCGCTCGGATGACATCACCTACGCCGGCGTCATCGGCGGCACGGGCTCGCTGACCAAGCTGGGGGGCGGCAATCTGACGCTGACCGGTGCGAACACCTACAGCGGGCTGACGACGGTTTCGGAAGGCACCCTGACGCTGACCGGAAACCCCGGGCTCGGAACTTTCAGCACGCTCGGCAGCGCCGCGGCGGGGACGATTGTCGAAGATGGGGCAACGCTTGCGTTCAACGGTTCGGGGACCGTTGCCGATGCCATCACGCTGAACGGCAACGGCGTGGGCGGAGCCGGTGCTCTGAGGGGTCTGTTCGATTCACAGACGCTGACGGGTCTGATCACGCTGGCAACGGACTCCCGGATTGCGACCGATGCTACTGGTTTCCTGTTGATCAACGGAGGTATCTCCGGGGTCGATCGAACCGTAACCTTCGACACTGCCGGCGCGATCATTGTTTTCGGGGGGCTGGCGACCGGATCGGGCTCGGTGATCAAGGAGGGCACTGGTCTTCTCGGGTTGCTCGGCAACAACACGTTCACCGGCGATTTCCATGTCAAGGCGGGCTTCTTTGAAACCGCGGGCGGCAATGTGCTGTCCGATACGGGCCGTCTGATCATCGACGCCGGTGCAACCGGTCAGATGAATGGCCAGGAGACAGTTGGCGCCCTCGAAGGGGCCGGCCAGCTCATCCTCCGCGACTCTGGCAGGCTCACCGTCGCCGGTTCCCAGGATACGATCTTCAGCGGGCAGATCTCGGAGACAATCAGCGCTGGCGGTCTGACGCGCAGCGGGACCGGGCGGCTGACGCTGTCGGGCAACAACAGCTACACCGGGCTGACCACCGTGTCGGGCGGGACGCTCGCGATCACCCATGCGAACGCGCTCGGCACCACGGCAGCGGGCACGACCGTCACCAGCGGGGGCACCCTGCTGATCGTCGGATCCTCGGCGACGCTCAGCCTCAGTGAAGCCCTGACGATCAGCGGCACCGGCCAGAACGGCGCTGGCGCGATCCGGATCGAGCCCAATGCCAACCCGGGTTTCCAGGGCGTCAGTCTGGGGGGCGGCGTTACCCTTACAGGTGATGCGACGATCACGACCACGGATCGCATCTCCCTCGGTTTCAGCACGTCCGGGATCAGCCTCGGCAGTTCCACGCTGACCTTCAACTCCGAAGGCACCGGCAACTCGAGAACTCAGGTCGACCGCGTGATTTCGGGCACAGGCGGCGTGACCAAGACCGGGCGCGGGTCGCTCACTTTCCTCGGGCAGAACACCTTCACCGGCCCGCTTGTGATCAATGGCGGAGATCTAACTTCGACGGACAACGGGATTGCCGATTCGGTCGACGTGACGGTCGCAGCTGGGGCGCGGTGGCTCGTCGGCTTCGACACGATCGGTTCGCTGGCGGGTGCGGGAACGGTGGTGCTGGACACCATCCTGCCAGTCACGTTCGGGGCAAACAACACTTCCACGACCTTTGCGGGCAGCATCCAGGGGATGGGACGGTTCTTCAAGGCGGGCACCGGCACCTTCACGCTGACCGGCGCTAACACTTATGCCGGCCCCACCTTGATCAGCGGTGGCACGCTGCAGCTCGGTGATGGCGGCACGACCGGGTCGATTACCAGTGCATTGATCACCAACAACGCGACGCTCGCGTTCAACCGGTCCAACAGCCTGGTCTACAACGGCACGATCAACGGCAGCGGCGTGGTGCGCCAGATCGGCACGGGGACGACGACGCTCGGCGGCGATTCGAGCAGCTTTACCGGCACGGTCAATGTCGAGGCGGGCATCCTGCGCGTCAACGGCACGCTGGGCGGCACCATCAATGTGACCGGCGGCACGCTGGGCGGCACCGGCACGCTCGGCGCTTTGACCGTGGGGAGCGGCGGCGTGCTGGCGGCGGGCAACAGCCCGGGGACCATGACAGTCGCCTCGCTGACGCTCAACAGCGGGTCACTCACCAGCTTCGAACTGGGCGAGGCGGGCGTTGCGGGCGGGCCGAACAACGACCTCATCCGCGTGACCGGCTTGCTGACGCTCAACGGTGGCAATATCGAGATCGTCCAGAACTCGGGCTTCTCTAACGGGCGCTACACCCTGTTCGAATTCGGCTCGCTGAGTGGGCCGATCACCAACCTCACGCTCAATCCGCTCGGCGGCGGTTTCGTCGGGACGCTGGCGCTCGACGGCACGACCATCATCCTCAACGCCGCGCCGCCCGAAGACCTCACCTTCTGGAACGGCTCGACCACCTCGCCGACCGGCGCGGTGGTCGGCGGCAGCGGCACTTGGAATCTCGTCAACGGCAACTTCACCGAGAATGACGGCATCTTCTCCGGCGCCTGGGCGGGCAACGGCTTCAATGCGGTCTTCGCAGGCACCGGCGGCACGGTCACGATCGCGGCCGACACCACAGTTGCGCCCAGCGGCCTGGCGTTCCAGGTTGACGGCTACACCATCACCGGCGGCAACGCGGCCTCGCGGCTCGAGCTGACCGGGCCGACCGGGATCGACACCGCCGCGGGCGTGGGTGCGACCGTCAACGCGGTGATCTCGGGCGCGGGCTCGCTCACCAAGACCGGCGAGGGCACGCTGACGCTGGGCGGGGTCAACACCTACACCGGCGACACCTCGGTGATCGGCGGGACGCTGGTCAATTCGGGCACCATCGCCGGGATCGTCCGCAACTTCGCGGGCCTGACCTCCACGGGCACGCTTGCGGGCGAGCTCATCAACAACGTCGGGGCGACCGCCAATCTCGCGGGCAGCGCGAGCACGATCAGCAACTCGGGCGTGCTCACCATCACCGGCAACCTCGGCGCGACGGGCAATTTCTTCAATGTCCCCTCGGGCACGGTGACCGTCAACGCGGGCGCGACCGCGAACATCACCGGTGATGTCTCCAACCAGGGGACGGCGGCGAACGCCTTCACCATCAACGGCACGCTGAGTGCGACGGGCAGCTTCTCCAACCAGTTCGGCGGCAACCTGCTGATCGCGGCGGGCGGCACGCTGAGCGCTACCGGGGGCATCATCAACGCCCCGAGCGCCAACCTCGTCAACAACGGCACCATCGCCAGCAGCATCTTCAGCCAGGGCAGCTTCACCTCGACCGGCACCTTGCAGGCCGGGCTCGAGCTCGGCAGCCTGTCCGCCACTGCGGATATCGAAGGCGTGGTGATGGGCACCGTCACCAACCCGGGCACGATCAACCTCACCGGCACCACCACCGGCATCACCCTGTTCGATCTTGGCGGGTTCGGCACCTTCAATCTCAATGGCTTCAGCACCAGCCTCGGCAGCCTGACCGGTGGCGGCACGGTGAACATGGGCGCGGGCACGCTGACCGTGGGGAGCGCCAATACCTCGACCACCTTCGGCGGCACGATCAACGGCACCGGCGGGCTCATCAAGGAGGGCACCGGCACCTTCACGCTGACCGGCGAGAACTTCTACACCGGCCAGACCCGCGTCGATGCGGGCACGCTGGCGCTCGGCTTCGGCGGGCTCATCACCGGGCGGGTGCGCAACGATTCGATCTTCACCAATGCCGGGACCGTCTCGGGCGGGGTGACCAACACCGCGACCCTGACCTCGACCGGCACGGTGGACGGCGGGCTCACCCAGTTCGGGGGCGCGACGGCGACGTTGTCGGGCACGCTCAATGGCTTCGTCAACAACGGCGGGTCGGTCACCGTCAATGGCAATCTTGCCAGCAATGACTTCGGCCAGAGCACCGGCACGAGCCAGATCCAGATCAACGCCGGCGCGCGCTGGAGCGGGCTGCTGGGCTTCACCAACCTCAGCACCATTGCTGCGGGCATGACGATCGCGGGCACGCTCGACGTGAGCGGGATCTACGTGACGCAGGCGGGCGCGACGACCGTCATCTCGAGCGGCGGGACGCTGCGGGCGCAGAATTCCTCGAACCTCGGGACGACGACCAACAATGGCACCGTCAACACCGATGTCACCAATTCGGGCACGATCACGAATAGCGGCATCTGGAACGGCATCCTGTCGCAGGGCACCGGATCGGTCACCAACAACGGCACCTGGAACGGCAACTTCCTGCTCGATGCTGGCGGCACCATCACCAACAACGGGACGTGGGACACCACCTCGCCCTTCGGCTCGTCGCTGAATAACGGGACGTTCGACAACAACGGCACGCTGAGGGGCAACGGCTTCTTCGTGACCGGCGCCACCGCGCGGCTCAACAACAACACCGGCGGGGTGATCTCGCTGACCGCGGGTCAGGCGTTCAACATCAGCTCCGGCGGCACGCTCACCAACGCGGGCTCGGCGAGCGCGATTGCCAATGTCAATGCGGGCGGGATCCTGCGCAACAATGCGGGCGCAAGCTGGACCGGCGCGGTCAACATCGCGGCGACCGGCTCCGCCACCAATGCGGGCGTGATCACCGGCAATGTCGGCAACGCGGGCAGCTTCACTTCGACCAACGTGCTGATCGGCACGCTGACCAACAATGCCGGCGGCACCGCGAGCCTTGTGGGGCTCGTGGATGGCAACATCATCAACAACGGCACCATCACGCTGACCGGCACGACGGTCGGGATCGACCGCGTCACCGTCAACACCGGCGGCATCTTCGACCTTGCGGGCTTCAGCACCACCTTCGGCGGGCTTGCCGGAAGCGGCGGCGAGGTGCGGCTCGGCAGCGCGACGCTCACGGTCGACACGACCGCGGGCAGCACCGCTTTCGCCGGGGCCATCTCGGGCAGCGGCGGGCTGACCAAGACCGGCACGCAGACCCTCACCCTGTCGGGCGCGAACACCTTTGCGGGGCTGACCACGATCAGCGGGGGCGCGCTGGTGCTCTCCGGTTCGCTGGCGGGCGCGGTGCTCAACAATGCCAGCTTCACCAACAGCGGCACGGTGAACGGGCTTGTCACCAACGCCGCGACGCTGACCTCGAGCGGGACGCTGGCGGGCGGACTGACCAACAATGCCGGCGCGAGCGCGAACCTGCGCAACACGGTCAACGGCACCATCACCAACGCGGGCACCATCACGCTCACCGGCAACCTTGTCGGCGGTGCGGCGCTGAGCCAGCAGGCAACCGGCGCGTTCAACCTTGCAGGCTTTACCGCCACGCTCGGCAGCATCGCGGGCAGCGGCTCGATCGATCTCGGCAGCGGGCTGCTGTTCACCGGCGGCAACAACAGCTCGACCACCTTCGACGGCGTGATCGGCGGCACGGGCGGGCTGGTCAAGCAGGGCACCGGCACGCTGAAGCTGACGGGGGTCAACGACTACACCGGCGACACCCAGGTCTCGGCTGGCGCGCTGACGCTCGCTGCGGGCGGCGTGATCGCCGGGCGGGTGCGCAACTTCGCGACCTTCACCAATGCCGGGACCGTCTCGGGCGGGGTGAGCAACAGCGGCACCTTCGCCTCCACGGGTACGGTGAATGGCGGGCTGACCCAGCTCGCCGGAGCCACCGCTACCGTTTCGGGCACGCTCAACGGCGCGATCGACTCGGATGGCGCGCTGGTCATCGACGGCAACCTTGCGGGCAACGGCATCCTCACCAACTCCGGCACGGGCACTGTCCAGGTGCTGAGCGGCGTGAGCGTGACCGGGCTTGCCGGGATCGACAATGCCAGCACCGCGGCGAACGGCTTCGTTATCTCGGGCAGCCTCCAGACCACCGGCACAGTGATCAACCGCGCCGGCGCGACCCTGACGGTGGGCCTCGGCGCCTCGCTCGAGGCGGCCAACATGGCCAACTTCGGCACGCTGACCAACAGCGGCACCCTGACCAGCGACGTCACCAACTCCGGCACGATCCAGAACGACTTCATCTGGATCGGCAACCTGTCGCAAGGCACCGGCTCCACCACCAACGGGGGATCGTGGAGCGGGGCGTTCCTGATCGACGCGGGCGGGGTGGTGACCAACAATGCCAGCTGGAGCAACACCACCGGCTTCCTCTCGGCGGTCAACAACGGCTTGTTCGAGAACTTCGGCCTGCTGAGCGGCGGTGGGGTCAATGTGACCGGCGCAGAGGCGCGGCTGGCCAACCGCGCGGGCGGCACGGTCACGCTCGCCTCCGGCCAGCTCCTGCGCGCCGAGAGCGGCGGGATCATCAGCAACGCCGGGATCGTCACCGGCGGCGGTCAGGTCAACGCGGGCGGGGTGATCCAGAACCTCGCGGGCGGCAGCTGGAGCGGCGCGTTCAGCGTCGCGGCCACCGGCAGCCTAACCAACGCGGGCAGCATCACCGGCAACATCCTGAACTTCGGCAGCTTTGCCTCGAACGACACCGTCAACGGGATGCTCGTCAACGAGGCGGGGGCCAGTGCCGACATCGCGGGCAACTTCAACGGTGACATCGCCAATGCCGGGTCGGTCACTCTGACCGGCATCACCAACGGGATCGGCATTGTCGACCAGAGCTCGACCGGGGCGTTCGACCTTGCCGGGTTCGACACCACCATCGGCGGGCTTTCGGGCGGCGGTCTGGTGCTGCTGCGCGACGGCGATCTGACGGTGCGCAGCGCGAGCCGCTCGACCACCTTCCTTGGCGAGATCTCGGGCACCGGCAACCTCGTCAAGACCGGTTCCTTCAACCTGTCGCTCAATGGCGCCAACAGCTTCACCGGGCTGACCACGGTCAACCAGGGCGGACTGGTGCTCGGCAGCACGGGCTCGCTGGCTGGTTCGGTGCGCAACAATGCCACCACTATCAGCAGCGGCATGATCGGCGGGTCGGTCACCAACTTCGGGCTCTTCGTCAACGCGGGCCGCATCCTCGGCTCGCTGACCAACAACGCCACGGTGCAGCTGGCCGGCCAGATCGACGGGAGCGTCACCAACGACGGCAGCATCACCAATATCGGCGGTGCGATCGTCCTCGGACGGTTCACGCAAGGGGTGGAAAGCAGCCTCAACCTCGCTGGCTTCAACAGCCGCTTCGGCAGCCTGGCGGGCGGCGGCACGATTGCGCTGGGCAGCGCCTTCCTGACGGTCGGCACCGACAACACCTCCTCGACCTTCGACGGGGTGATTTCGGGCACCGGCGGGCTGGTGAAGGTCGGCACGGGCAGCTTCACGCTGACCGGGGTCAACACCTACACCGGCACGACCTTCGTCGACGCGGGCACGCTCATCGTTGGCGAGGGCGCAGGGGTGGCCCCGCCGCCGCCGCCGCCTCCGGCACCGGAGACGACCGCGGTGGCCGCGCCGACCATCGTCAGCACCCAGAGCGAAAGCGGCCGCGGCCTGCTCGTCGGCGGTCTCTCCCACCTCACCGGCGGGCGGACCAGCGTCACGCTCGCGGCGGACACCGAGACCGCGCCCGAGCCGGCCACGCTCGTCGCCGCCGTCGCAGGCGAGGCGCCCGCAGCGCCCTTCGCCGAAGTCGCCGCGCAGGCCACCATGCTTGCGCCTGCAGTGATCGCGGGCAACGTCGTCAACAGCGCGACGCTGATCAACAACGGCACGATCCTCGGCATGGTGATGAACAATGCCGGGGCGAGCGCGACCAACCACGGCGTGATCCGCGGCGCGGTGCGCAATGACGGCACGCTGGTCTCGACCGGCACGCTCGGCGGCGGGCTCGCCAACAACGGGCAGGCCCAGATCGCGGGCGTGCTCGATGGCGATGTCATCAACACCGGCACGATCACGCTCACCGGCACGACCACCGGCATCGACATCTTCGAGCAGGCCGCCGAAGGCACCCTCGACCTTGCCGGGTTCGACACCACCATCGGCGCGATCACTGGCGCAGGCGAGATCACGCTCGGCGCAGCGCGGCTCACCACCGGGACCGACGGGGTCGGCACGGTGTTCGGCGGCGTGATCAGCGGCACGGGCAGCCTTGCCAAGGTGGGCACCGGGCGGCTGGTGCTGACCGGGACCAACACCTACGCCGGCGGCACCACCATCAGCGGCGGCGTGCTGCAGCTGGGCAATGGCGGCACCACGGGCTCGATCATCGGCCCGGTGGTGAACAACGGCGCGCTGTTCATCAACCGCAGCAATGCCTACACCTTCGACGGCGCCATCAGCGGCACCGGCATGTTCGTGCAGGACGGCACCGGCACCACCACGCTGACCGGCGCGAACACCTACAGCGGCGGCACGCTGGTGAGCCGCGGGCGTCTGGTGGGCAACACCACCTCGCTCCAGGGCCAGATCCAGAACAACGCCGCGCTGGAGTTCGCGCAAGCGACGAGCGGCACCTTTGCCGGACAGCTGTTCGGCGCAGGCCTGTTCGACAAGACCGGGCTCGGCCTCCTGACCCTCACCGGCAACAGCAACGGCTTTACCGGCGGCACCTTCGTGCGGGCGGGCGAGCTGCGCGTGACCGGTGCCCTCGCGAACTCGGTCGTCACCGTGCTCTCGGGCTCGACGCTGTCGGGCAGCGGCACGATCGGCGGGCTGGTCGCGAACAGCGGCAGCACCATCGCACCCGGCGCGAACGGGGCGGGCGTGCTCGGGGTCAACGGCGCGGTCAACCTGCAGGCGGGCAGCACGCTCCAGTTGCAGATCAGCGCCAATGGGCCCTCGGACGCGATCGTCAGCAATGGCGCGGCGACGCTGGGCGGCACGGTGGCCTTCAGCAACCTTGGCGGGGCCTATGTCTTCGGCTCCGAGATCGTGCTGCTCCAGGCCGATGGCGGGCGCACCGGCACCTTTGCCGGCACGACCGGGTTCGCCGGCTTCGGGATCCTCTACCGGCCCGAACTGGTCTACACCGCCACCCAGGCGCGGCTGCGCCTTGCGCCCAACCTGCTGGCGAATGTCGTCGGCAATACGGCGCTCACCGCCAACCAGCGCTCGGTCGTCAACCGCATCGATGGCGCGGTGACCGCGGGCTACAACCCGCAGCGGCTGTTCAACATCTATGCCCTGCCGACCGCGCAGCTGCCGGGCGCCTTCGACCAGCTTTCGGGCGAGGTCTATGCGACCGCGGCCGGTGTGGGGATCGAGCAGGAGCGGCTGGTGCGCGAAGCCGTGCTCGGCCGGGTCAACTCGGTGGCGATGGCCGCGCGCGGCGATGCCGCGGCGGGTCAGGGTCTGGGCGCCTGGGGTCAGGTGTTCGGCGGCCGCAGCCAGATCGACAATGACGGCAATGCGGCCTTCTTCAAGTCGGAGCGCACCGGCTTTGCCACCGGCATCGACTTCGGCAACGCCAACGAGAACGGCAGCTGGCGCGCGGGCTTGTTCGGGATGCTGATCGAGAGCGACGTCACCATCGACGCGCGCGGGTCGAGCGCCGAGGTCGAACAGAGCGGCGGCGGGGTCTATGCTTCGCTCACCACCGGCGGCTTCAGCGCGACGCTGGGCGGCTACCTGACCTCGGTCGATCTCACCGCCAGCCGCGCCATCGCGCTGCCGGGCTTTGCCGAGCTCAACAGCGGCGCGACCGATGGCGAGGCGCGGCAGGCCTTTGCCGAGCTGTCCTACGCGATCCCGGCGGGCAAGGGCACGATCCGGCCGTTCGTGGGCGCCACGATCGGCAGCTTCGATCTCGATGCCTTCACCGAGACCGGCGGGGCGGCGGCGCTCACGATGCGCGACCAGAGCTACGCGACCGGCACGCTGACCGCGGGGATCGACGGCATCATGCCGGTGGGCCGCAGCCTGACCCTGTTCGGCTCGCTCGCGGGCCGGGCGCAGCTCGGTGACCGCGATCCGCAGGCGCAGCTGGCACTGGCAGCCGCGCCGCAGCAGGCCTTCGGGGTTGCCGGGGCGCAGTTCGACGAAGTCGCGATTGCCGCCCGCCTCGATGCCGAGTTCAAGCTCGGCAAGGCGGTCGACCTGTCGCTGGGCTACACCGGGCTGGTCGGCAGCACGGTTTCCGACCACGGGGTGCGCGCGAGCCTGCAAGTGCAGTTCTGATCCGGCGCGCTCGCAACGAAAGCACGGCCCGCTTCCCGCCACCGGGGAGCGGGCCGACTGCATTCGGGCCCCGTAGCGCGGCGCTCTCTAAATCTCGCAGGATTTGAAAATATCTTTGTTAATCAGTGAGAAAGATAAGGGGTGACAATGTCGCCCCAAGTCCCCCGAGCGTTGCAAGAGCAGCATGGCCACAGCTTCGATCCGCGCCGAGCCATCGACCTTCCCCAGCCGCTACGCTGTCCGTCAGCACGAGGCCGATGCCGGCGCGCTGGCGCTGTCGGTGCTGGCGAGCGTGTCGCTGCTCGGGCTCGTCCTCCTCGCGGCGCCTGCGGTGCGCGAGGCCGCGCCCGAAGCGCTGGCGGTCTTCTCGCTGGGTGCGGCTGGTGCGTCGGGGGGCGAGGACGCGCAGCCGGTCGAGGCTCGCCCTGCTCCACGGCGCGAGGCGTCGCGGGCGCAGCCTGACACCCGGCCCGCGCCCGTCGCCGCACCGGCCACGACGCTGCTCGAAGACGAAGCCGCGCCCGTGCCTTCCACCCAGCCCGGCCCCGAGCCCGGCGGCGTTATCGCCGTCGCGCAAAGCCTCGCGGCGGTGTCACCCGAGACAGTGAGCGTGATCGCCGGGAGCGGCGGCGGCGGGGCAGGGGCGGGTGCGGTGGACGACGCGGGCGGCAGGGCAGGCAGCGCAGGCAACCGCGGGCAGCGGCGCATCCTCACCGCCTCCTGGGCTCCTGACATGGATTTCTCGCGCGACCATCTGCTCTACCCCCGCGCCGCGCGCGAGCAGCGGGTCGAGGGCACGGCCTGGCTCTACTGCTTCGTCACCCGCCGCGACCGGGTGAAGGATTGCCGCCTGATCGGCGAGGAACCGGCGGGCTACGGCTTCGGCAAGGCCGCGCTCAAGGGGCGCAGCGGGATGCGGATCCGGCTCCACGACGAGAAAGGCCAGCAGGTGCACGACGAATGGGTGGTCGTCACCAAGACTTTCAACCTCGACTGAGCCGGGCCCGGCGTCAGGCGTAGCTCACCATCTCGAACTCGATCCCGTCCCAGTCGAAGAAGTAGAATCGGCGGCCGGGATCGTAATCGGCGTGGTTGAAGGGTTCGAGCCCGGCGTCCTTCACCACGGCTTCGGCAGCGTCGAGATCGTCAACCACCAGTCCGAGGTGATTGAGCGGCGCGCCCTTGGCATGGCGGGCGGCGAGCGGCGCGCCGCGGGTGTAAACTGCGATGTAATCGTCCTCGCTTCCGACATGGATCGTCTCCCCGCCCAGCATCGAGGGGCCGCGCCAGCGGATGTGCCAGCCCATCAGCCGCTCGAGCAGCGCGGCGCTGCGCTCGATGTCGCCGACGGTGATGTTGATGTGTTCGAGGCGGCCGTTGGGCATTGGGGGTCCTTTCGTGGTTCCGACGCGCCGGAGAAGAGGCGAATCGACTGACTTGCGCAGCTTGCGATCTCAACCTAACTTGAGGTCAAGCTTTAATCGCGAGACCACCCATGCCCGCCGCCCGCCTCAAGCCCTCCGACCTCATCCCCATCGGCGAGATCGCGCGCCGCACCGGGCTCAGCGTGTCGGCGATCCGTTTCTACGAGGAGCGGCGGTTGATCGAGCCGGTGCGCACGGGCGGCAACCAGCGGCGGTTCCTGCGCTCGGACATTCGGCGGCTCAGCTTCATCCTCATCGCCCAGCGATTGGGCCTCAGCCTCGCAGAGATCGAGCAAGCGCTCGCCAGCCTGCCCCACGGCCGCACGCCGACAGCGCGCGACTGGGAGGCGATCAGCAGCGCGATCCGCGCGACGCTCGACGCGCGCATCGCCGAGCTCACCCGCACCCGCGAGCGGCTCGACGGGTGCATCGGCTGCGGCTGCCTCAGCCTTGAACATTGCGCGATCTGGAACCCCGAGGACCGCCTCGCGGGCGAAGGGCCGGGGCCGCGCAAGCTGCTGGCCTGAACGGTTGACCAGCGCCCAACCGTTCACCGGCATCGACAAACGGCATAACCGTCGATCAATCGCCCGCGTCCGTCCACCAACGCGGCTTTAACCTTTGGCCAAAGCCGCTAGGTTGCAAAGGATTGAACAACAGGGGCCCGCACACCATGCTCGAACTCGCCGGCGTCAGCCACACCTATCCCAACGGCACCAAGGCACTGGACGACGTCACGCTGTCGATCCCCAAGGGGATGTTCGGGCTGCTCGGCCCCAACGGCGCGGGCAAGTCGACCCTGATGCGCACCATCGCGACGCTGCAGGCGCCCACCAACGGGAGCATCCGCTTCGGCGACATCGACGTGCTGGCCGAGCCCGACCGGTTGCGCCGCACATTGGGCTACCTGCCGCAGGATTTCGGCGTCTACCCGCGCATCTCGGCTGCGGCGATGCTCGATCACATGGCGGTGCTCAAGGGCGTGACCGCCAAGGGCGAGCGCAAGGCGATGGTTGAGCACCTGCTCAACCAGACCAACCTGTGGAACGTGCGCGGCAAGGCGATCGCGGGCTTTTCGGGCGGGATGCGCCAGCGCTTCGGCATCGCCCAGGCGCTGATCGGCGAGCCCGAACTGATCATCGTCGACGAGCCAACCGCGGGCCTCGACCCGGAAGAGCGCAACCGCTTCCTGAACCTGCTGGCCGGGATCGGCGAGAACGTGGTGGTGATCCTCTCGACCCACATCGTCGACGATGTCGCCGACCTGTGCCCGCGCATGGCGGTGCTCGCCGGGGGCAGGCTGCGTCTGGAAGGCGCGCCGCATGATCTCATCGCCTCGACGCGGGGGCGGGTCTGGCAGAAGACCGTGCACCACACCCGCCTTGCCGAGATGCAGGCGCAATACGAGGTCATCTCGCACCGCTTCTTCGCGGGCGACATCGTCGTCCACGTGCTTGCCGACACCCAGCCCGAGGGCTTCGCGCCGGTCAGCGGCGGGCTCGAGGATGTCTACTTCGCGACGCTTGCCGAAACCCGCCGCGCGCCCGCTGCTGAAGCCGCGTAAGGGAGGGCCGCCACAATGCTCACCGCACGCCTCGCCGCGTTCGAGATCCGTTACCAGCTCCGCAATCCGGTGTTCTGGGTCTCGATCGCGATCTTCTTCCTGATCGGCTTCGGCATCAGCGCCAGCGACAATGTCAGCTTCGGCTCGCCCGGCGCGGTCCACGAGAATTCGCCCTTCACGATCACCCTCGCGATGGCGATCATCTCGATCTTCTACCTCTTCGTCATCACCGCCTTCGTCGCCAATGCCGTGGTGCGCGACGATGTGACCGGCTTCGGCCCGATGATCCGCGCGACCCCGGTGGGGCGCACCAGCTTCCTTGGCGGACGCTTCCTCGGCGGGCTTGCCATCGCCATCCTCGGCTACCTTGCGGTGCCGGCGGGGATAGCGCTGGGCGCGGTGATGCCATGGGTCGACCCGGAGACCGTGGGGCCGAGCAGCCTCGGGCTCTACCTGTGGCCCTTCCTCGTCATCGCCATTCCCAACCTCATCATGGCCTCGGCGCTGCTGTTTGCGCTCGCGACCTTCACCCGTTCGATGCTGGCGAGCTATATCGGCGTCGTGGTGCTGGTGATGGGCTATCTCACCGTGCCGCTGCTGCTGGGCAATGATCCGAGCTTCCAGGACCCGGTCGCGCGCTTCGAGCCGCTCGGAACGGGGGCGATTTCCGAGGTCTCGCGCTACTGGACCGCGGCCGACATGAACACCAAGGCGATCCCGCTCGAGGGCAACCTGCTGTTCAACCGCGTCTTCGTGCTGGGCCTCTCCGCGCTGTTCTTCGGCGTGGCGTGGCTGCGCTTCAGCATGACCGAGCGCGCGCCCTCGCGCTGGCGGCAGCGGCGCTTGGCAAAGCAGGCCGCCAAGGCCGCCAAGACCGCCGCCGTGCCGCCGCGCACGCTCACCGCGCCGGTCGCGCGCAGCTTCGGCACCGGCCACGCCTTCGCCACCTTCTGGCTGCGGCTCAAGGCCGAGGTGCGGATGGTGATGCGCAGCCCCGGCTTTCTCGTGCTGCTGCCGCTCGCGATCGGCTTCACGCTGATCAATCTCGGCTTCTCCGACACGACCTACGGCACCCCGTCCTATCCGCTCACCGCCAACATCATCGGCATCGTGGTCGGCTCGATGACGCTGTTCAGCATCATCATCGCGGTGTTCTACGGCGGCGAGCTGGTGTGGCGCGAGCGCGACGTCAAGATCTCCGAGATCATCGACGCGACCCCCGTGCCAGCCTGGGCGGTGTTCGTGCCCAAGATCCTCGCGATCTTCGGCGTGCTGCTGGCGATGGCGCTCGCCGGCATGTTCACCGGCGTGCTCTACCAGCTCGCCAAGGGGACCGGCACCGTCGATCCCGGCCTCTACCTTTCCGCCTATGTCATTCCGCAGAGCATCGACCTGCTGATGATCGCGATCCTTGCGGTGTTCTTCCAGGTGCTGAGCCCGAACAAGTATGTCGGCTGGGGCCTGTTCCTCGCGTGGTTCCTGGTCCGCATCGTCATGGTGAACATGGGCTACACCAACATTCTCTATTCCTACTCGGGCACCCCGTCCGAGCCGCTCTCCGACATGAACGGCACCGGCGGCTTCTGGGTCGGCGCGGCGATCGCGCGTCTCTATTGGGCGTGTTTTGCGGTGGTGCTGCTGGTCTTCGCCCACTGGGCATGGCCGCGCGGCACGGTGGTCGCGGTGGTGCCGCGCCTCAAGGGTGTGGCGCGCCGCGCGAGCCTTGCCTCGGGCGGGATCGCGCTCGCGGCGATTGCGGGGATGGTCGGCACGGGGCTCGTGATCTACGAGAACATCAAGGTGCTCAACACCTACGAAACCTCGGACGAGGCCGAAGCGCGGCTGGCCGAATACGAGCGCAAGTATGTCCAGTATGCGAGCATGCCGCGCCCCGTGGTCACCGATGTCGAATTCGTGATCGACGTCGACCCCGCCGCCAAGCGCCTGAAGGCCGCCGGCCATTACCTGATGCGCAACGACAGCGGGCAGCCGCTCACCGAGCTGCACATCCGCCAGGCCGATGACGGCGCGGTCTTCACCCGGCTCGATGTCGCCGGGGCGAGCCTCGCCAGCTTCGACAAGAAGCACTTCTACCGCATCTACAAGTTCGCGCAGCCGCTCGCGCCCGGGGCGACCACCCGGCTCGATTTTGCCACCGACGTCTGGCGGCGCGGCTTCCCCAACCGCGGGGCGGCGACCGACATCGTCGACAACGGCACCTTCGTGAACAACTACACCTTCGCGCCGATTGTCGGGATGGACGACCGCGGGTTTCTGCAGGACCGCACCGCAAGGCGCCGTCAGGGCCTGCCGGCCGAGCAGCGCATGGCCAAGCTCGAGGATACCACGGCGCAGGGCCGCAATTATATCGGCGCCGACTGGGTGAATTCGAAGATCACCCTCTCGACCGTGGCCGATCAGACCCCGATCGCGCCAGGCAACAAGATTTCCGACGTGGTCAAGGATGGCCGCCGCACTGCGGTGTTCCAGTCGCCCGCGCCGATCCTCAACTTCTTCTCGGTGCAATCGGCGCGCTATGCCGTGGCCGAGGAGATGGCGGGGCCGGTGCGCCTGAGCGTCTACTACGATCCCAAGCACGCCTGGAACGTGCCCGCGATGCAGAAGGCCCTCAAGACCGCGCTCGCCTATTACCAGCGCAATTTCGGGCCCTACCAGTTCGGCTATGCGCGGATCATCGAGTTCCCGGGCTACGAGACCTTCGCGCAGGCTTTCGCGGGCACCATGCCCTATTCGGAAAGCATCGGCTTTGCCGCCGACGTGCGCGATCCCGAGACCATCGACTACGTCTCCTACATCACCGCGCACGAGCTGGGGCACCAGTACTGGGCGCATCAGGTGATCGGGGCCAACGTGCAGGGCCAGACCCTGCTGTCGGAGACGCTGGCGCAATACAGCGCGCTGATGGTGATGAAGGAGCTCTATGGCGAGGACAAGATCCGCCGCTTCCTCAAGTTCGAGCTCGACCGCTACCTCGGCGGGCGTCAGGGCGATCCGCTGCCCGAACAGCCGCTCTACCGGGTCGAGAACCAGCAGCACATCCACTACCGCAAGGGCAGCCTCGTGATGTATCTCCTGCAGGAGCGGATCGGCGAGGACGCGGTCAACCGCGCGCTGGCGCGGCTGGTGGAGCGCTACAAGTTCAAGCCTGCGCCGTACCCGCGCAGCCTCGACCTGATCGCCGAGCTGCGCAAGGAAGCCAAGACCCCGGCGGATCAGGCGCTGATCACCGACCTGTTCGAGAAGATCACGATCTATGACCTGAAGGCCAAGGCGGCTACCTCGACCAAGCGCGCCGACGGCAAGTGGGTGACCCGCATCACCGTGGAAGCGGGCAAGTTCTACGCCGACGGCAAGGGCATCGAGACCCCCGCCACCCTCGCCGAGAGCATCGAGATCGGCGCCTTCACCCAGCGCCCCGGCACCGGCGCCTTCGACCGGCAGGCGGTGCTGGCGATGAGCCGGATGCCGGTGAAGGGCGGGAAACAGGTGATCGAAATCGTCACCGCGAAGAAGCCCGCCTTCGCCGGGGTCGATCCCTACAACTTCTACATCGACAAGGATTCGGACGATAACGTGGTGGAGGTGAGCTGAGGGGCCAACCGCCTCCCCTCGGGGAGGGGCCCGAAGGCGCAGTCGAGGGCCCCCCACCCCCAACCCCTCCCCGAGGGGAGGGGGGTAGGCAGCGCCTAGGCTTCCGGCCCCAGTGCCGGGTCGAGGTCGCGCGGGCGGGCGAAGTGCACCAGCTCGGCGCAGTAGCGCTTGAGCTCGCTCCAGTGCTGGATGTCGCATTCGAGCACGGCGTAGGCGGCGGTCGGGAATTTCACCACGGCCTCCTTGAACAGCGCGTTCTCCTTGCCCGGTGCGACCAGTTCGAGCAGCACGTCCTGCAGGCCCGGGTTGTGGCCGGAAATGAGGATCGCCTTCGCCTCCTCGTCGCCCGTACCCGCGTGGGCCTCGATCGTCTCGACGATGGTGTCGAAGCTGGCGAGGTAGAGGCGTTGGTCGTAGATCGGCTGGGTCTCGGGCAGCGCGCCCTCGAGCGTCAGCTTGACGCGGACGGCGGGGCTGGCGAGTACCTTGTCCCACTTCACCCCGTGGTCGCGGATATGCTGGCCGATCAGCACCGCTCCCTTGCGGCCCCGCGCGTTCAGCCCGCGGTCGAAATCGCGCTGGGCGGTGTCGTCCCAGTCGGACTTGGCATGGCGCAGGAGGCCGAGAATCTTCATGAGGGCAAGGTTCCTCCCGCGTGCTCGCTCGCCTCTTGCACAACACCAGCGCGCACGCGTTGTAAAGCCTCATCGAGCGTCACGCGCAGCACCGGGGTGCCTTTGGGAAAGGCGGACAGGAGCCGCGAGGGGAAGGCGGGGGAGAGGACGATGAAGTGGCCGTGGTCGTCCTTCGACCGGATCAGCCGCCCGAAGGCCTGCGCGAGGCGCGCGCGGATGATGCGGTCGTCATAGGCGCTGCCGCCGCCCGCGAGCCTGCGCGCCTTGTGGAGGATGTCGGGGCGGGGCCAGGGCACCTGCTCCATCACCACGCATCGGAGGGAGTGGCCGGGCACATCCACCCCGTCGCGCAGGGCATCGGTGCCGATCAGACTGGCGCGCGGATCGTCGCGGAAGATGTCGACGAGGGTGCCGGTGTCGATCGGGTCGACGTGCTGGGCATAGACCGGCAGGCCCGCCCGCGCGAGGCGGTCGGCGATGCGGCCGTGGACCGCGCGCAGCCGCCGGATCGCGGTGAACAGCCCGAGCACGCCGCCGCCCGATGCCTCGATGATCCGCGCATAGGCCCCGGCGAGCGCGGGGAGGTCGCCCTTGGCGATGTCGGTGACGATCAGCACCTCGGCGCGGGCGGCGTAGTCGAAGGGGCTTTCCGCTGCCGAGAGCAGCGGCGCGACCTCGACATGGGCCGCGCCCGAACGCGCGATGGCGGAGGCCCAGAGGTCGTCATCCTCGGTGCGGTCGGTGAGGGTCGCGCTGGTCAGCAGCACCCCGTGCGCGGGTTCGAGCACCACGCGGGCGAAGGGCTTCATCGGGTCGAGCCAGCGGCGGTGGATCGCCACGTCGAACTCGCGCGCGTCGGAACGGTCGACTGCGAGCCAGTCGACGAATTCGGGGTCGGCGGGGCCCCCGAGGCGGTCGAGCAGCGACTCCCAAGCGGCCAGCAGCTCGATCCGCCATGCGAGCGCAAACCGCGCCCCCTCGATCCGCGCGCGCCCCTGTGCGTCGAGCCAGTCGGGCGGTTCAGACAGGATTGCCTCCAATCGCCCGCCCAATCGGATCAGCGGCACGCGGATGCTCGCAAGCGCCTCGGCTGCGCGTCCTGCCGCCTCGATCACCTCGCCCGGCAGGCCCGCGGCCTCGGTCTCGATCGCATAGCCCGCCTCCTGCCCGCTCTCGTCGCGCGCATAGGTCGCGGTGCGCACCGCGGCGAGCAGGGCTTCGAGCGGGCCGAAGGGCGAGTTCTCGGCAAGGCGCTGGAGCCAGCCGTCGGACGGGAGCAGCTGCCCCGCCTTGCACGCGGCGGTGATGGCCTCCGCGCCCGCATCGTCATAGCTGGCAACATCGGCGAGCCTTGCGGCGAGCCCGCGCCGACGCCCGCGCGATTCCTTCTCCGGCCCCATGATCCAGCGGCGGAGTTCGATCGTTTCCTGCCCGCTCAGAGTAGCGGCGAAGGTCGAATCCGCGGCATCGAAGACATGGTGGCCTTCGTCGAAGATCAGCCGGGTCGGGCGCTGGTTCGGGTCGCGGGCGCGTGCGGCGTTGACCATCACCAAGGCGTGGTTGGCGATCACCAGATCGGCCTGCGCAGAGTCCCGCGCCGCGCGTTCGATGAAGCACTTCCGGTAGTGCGGGCACCCGGCATAGATGCATTCGCCGCGCTGGTCGGTGAGCGCCGCAATCCCGCGCTTCCGGAACAGTGTCCCGAGCCAGCCCGGCAAGTCGCCCCCGATCATGTCGCCGTCGCGGGTATAGGCCCCCCAGCGCGCGACCAGCTGCGCGAGGATCGCGGGCCGCCCCGCAAAGCCGCCTTGCAGCGCGTCCTCGAGGTTGAGCAGGCAGAGGTAATTCTCGCGGCCCTTGCGCACCACCACGGGCGGGGTGCCGTCGGGGCGCTTGACCGGCCAGGCGCGGCGGCTCTCGGCGCGCAATTGGCGTTGCAGGTTCTTGGTGAAGGTCGAGACCCAGACGGTGCCGCCACTCAAACCCGCCCAGACCGAGGCGGGGGCGAGATAGCCCAGCGTCTTGCCGATCCCCGTCCCTGCCTGCGCCAGCGCCAGATGCGGGCGGCCGGGCGCGGAGCGGGGGGCAAAGATGCGCGAGACATCGGCCGCATAGGCGCGCTGGCCCTCGCGCTGTTCCGCGCCCTCTCCGGTGAGGCGGGCGAGTTGCGCCTGCACCGCCTCTGTCGACAATTCCACCTGCCGAGGGGCGGGGCGTTCGCCCGTCTCCTCCCATTCAGGCAGGCGGGCGAAGAGCCAGCGTTCGGCCTTCTCGGGCTTGGCGATATGCGGACGCAGCACCTGCGCCCACGGCCAGCGCAGGCGCTCCAGCGATTGCACCGCGCTCCACGCGCCCTCGCGCTCGAACCATTCGGGGTCCTGACAGGCTGCGACCAGCGCCCCCGCCGCGCGCTGGAGCAGCTCGGGCACGGCGGCGTCATCCTCGGGCGGGGGCAAGCCCAGCGCCTCGGCCAGCCCGCGCGGGGTCGGCACGCAGAAGCGCGCGGGGTGGATGAAGGCGAAGGCTTCGAGCAGGTCGAGCCCCGAGAGGTCGGGATAGCCCAGCCGGCTCGCCACCAGCGGCGCGTTGAGCATCAGCACCGGCGTATCGGCGGCGGCCATGATCGCATCGCCCTTGGACACCGCCTGCGTCCCGCCGCTCGCGGAGCGTAGCCAATGGCCGCCATGGCTGGCGTGCAGGGCAGGCAAGGAAAGCGGATCGGGGAGGGTCACACCGGCATCATTGGGCGAGCCTCGCGGCGATGTAAACGCCGCCACCTTGCGCTTTGCCCGCATGGCATCGGCGCTGTCCTACACGCCGCGCGCGGGCTATGGAGGGCACGACAGATGGCGATGCGCGAAAGCAGAAACGCGCGCGCACAGTGTGAACTTCGGAATATGAGAGTAAATCTCTGAACAACGTGAGCAAAACCTGTAGGATTGCGATTCACACGGTGTGAACTTCGTGAACTTCGCCCCGCCCATTCCGCTTGCAAGCCGCCCTGAGCCCCGTAATAGCCGCCCCACCATGACCATCACCCAAGACGCCCTCATCGCCGCATCGCAAAACTCCAAGGCCTGGCCCTTCCAGGAGGCGCAGCGCCTCGCCAAGCGGCTGCCGCAAGGCAAGCCCGGCGGCGTCCTGTTCGAAACCGGCTATGGCCCCTCGGGCCTGCCGCATATCGGCACCTTTCAGGAGGTGCTGCGCACCACGCTGGTGCGGCGCGCCTACGAGACGCTGACCGGCGGCGCGCCGACGCGGCTGGTGGCCTTCTCGGACGACCTCGACGGCCTCAGGAAGGTGCCCGACAACGTCCCCAATCAGGCAATGCTGAAGGAACACCTCGGCAAGCCGTTGTCGCGCATCCCCGACCCGTTCGAAAAGTTCGAAAGCTTCGCCGCGCACAACAACGCGATGCTGCGCGACTTCCTCGACCGCTTCGGGTTCGAATACGAGTTCGTCAGCTCCTCGGACTGCTACAATGGCGGCCGGTTCGACGAGGCCCTGCGCGGGGTTCTGACGAACTTCGGCGCGATCATGGACATCATGCTGCCGACCCTCGGCGAGGAGCGGCGCAAGACCTACTCCCCCGTCATGCCGATCAGCCCCACCACCGGCGCGGTGTTGCAGGTGCCGATCGAGGTGGTGGACGCCGCCGCGGGCATCATCCGCTTCACCGACGAGGACGGCAGCACCGTCGAACAGTCCGCGCTCGGCGGCATGGCCAAGTGCCAGTGGAAGGTCGACTGGGCGATGCGCTGGGTGGCATTGGGCGTCGATTACGAGATGTACGGCAAGGACCTGACCGACAGCGGCATCCAGTCGGGCAAGATCGCCCGCGTGCTCGGCGGCAACAAGCCCGAGGGGCTGATCTACGAACTGTTCCTCGACGCCAAGGGCGAGAAGATTTCGAAGTCCAAGGGCAACGGCCTCTCGATCGAGGAATGGCTGCAATACGGCAGCCCCGAGAGCCTCGGCTTCTACATCTTCGCCAATCCCAAGAGCGCCAAGCAGCTCCACGCCGGGGTGATCCCCAAGGCGGTGGACGATTACTGGCAGTTCCGCACCAGCATCCCTTCGCAGGACGTCGACAAGCGGCTCGGCAATCCGGTGTGGCATCTGCTGCGCGCCAACGAGCGCCACGAGGGTGCCGATGCACCGGGGCAGGGCGAGAGCCTGCCGGTGCCTTTCAGCCTGCTGCTCAACCTCGTGGGTGTGCTCGGCGCAGGCGCGACGCGCGAGGCGGTGTGGTCCTATCTCGGCAATTATGTCGCCGATGCCGACCCCGCCAAGCACCCCGCGCTCGATGCTCTGGTGGGCCGGGCGCTCGCCTACAACCGCGATTTCGTCGCGCCGACGCTGGAAAAGCGCGCGCCCGCGGGCGGCGAGGTGGGGGCGCTGAAGGCGCTCGACGCGGCGCTCGAAATGGCCGACCCCGCGACCAGCGCCGAGGACCTCCAGACCATCGTCTACGAGATCGGCAAGATCGAGGAATTCGGGTTCGAGAGCCTGCGTGACTGGTTCAAGGCGCTCTACGAGACCCTGCTCGGCAGCGAACAGGGCCCGCGCATGGGCAGCTTCATCGCGCTCTATGGCATCGCGCCCACGCGCGCGCTGATCGCGGAGGCGCTCGCCAAGGCATGACCCGCCCATGACCCAACGCCCCGCCGATCCGCACAAGCTCGCCCGCGAATTGCTGGGCCGGGATTACGACGATCTCGAGGCGGACGAGCAGCGGGTCCTGAAGCATGTCGCGGCGGGCAGCTTCACCGGCCGCGATGCCGATGAACTGGCGCAGGCCCACGCAACCTGGGGTGACCGCCTCGCCGACCGGGTGGCGGCGATCGGCGGCAGCTGGGGCTTCATCATCGGCTTCGGCGTGGTGCTGGTGGTGTGGGCGGCGCTCAACAGCGGGGTGCTGCAGGCGATGGGTTTCAAGCCCTTCGACGCCTACCCCTTCATCTTCCTCAACCTGATGCTCTCGATGCTGGCCGCGGTGCAGGCCCCGGTGATCCTGATGAGCCAGAACCGCCAGGCGATGAAGGACCGCATCACCGCGCGCCACGATTACGAGGTCAACCTGCGCACCCAGCTCGAAATCCTTCGCCTGTCGCGCCGGGTCGAGGCGCTCGCGGCGGATGTGCGGGCGATCGCGCGGAAAGAAGCGGAGGGCGATGGCACCTAGCCGCCGCTCAGCGCCAGCGGCGGGTGCGATACCACTTGGTGATGATGTATTTCGCCCCGGCCTCGACCGGGCTTCCGGCATGGAGCGTCGCCTCGTTCGGGCGGCCGTCGGGGAGGGCATTGTTCCACATCAGCAGCACGCCGGGGGTGGGGGCGATGTTGATGCCGAGCAGGGTGAAGGCGGTCGCGCCGCCCGCTTCGACCGGGTTGAGGTAGGCCATCGTCGTCCAGCTGCGCTGCCCGCCGCGCGCCTCTTCGCCCGGCCAGTAGCTTTCGGAGGTGTAGAACCAGTCGTTGTGCGGCTTGAACTCCTGCCCCGGCAGGTAGCGCTGCCCCTGGATCGGCTCGCCGAAGGACTTGGGCACGCCGAGCACCGCATCGATCCGCGCCGAGATCCCGGCGACGAAGGGATCGTGGAAGTCGAGATCGCTCGAAAAGGAGGTGCGAAAGCCGCTGTCGTAGCCCAGCTCGTGCAGCGCCGAGGGCTTGGCGACCGTATCGATCATCGCGCACAGCCGCCCGCATTCCTCGCCGGTCAGGAAATTGCCGATGGCGTAGAGCTCGATCCGATCGTCGGGCACGCGGTAGATTCCGGGCACGCCTGCCAGCCGCGCGCGCACCGCCGCGCCGAGGCGGGCGAGGGCGTTCTGGTCGGGCACGGGGGCGGCGGCGGTCGTGGTCATCGGGGGCGAGCCTAGCAAGCCGGTGCGCGGCGGTGCAAGCCGCGTGCGGGTCACTTGCGGCGCGGCGTCACCCTGTTAGGCTGGGGCGCACCGGGGGATTGTTGGAGGGATAGACAATGAGCCTCAACGCCAGAACGAAATATTCGGGCCTCGCCATGCTGCTGCACTGGCTGATCGCGGTGCTGGTGATCGTGCAGTGGCGGATCAGCGAAGCGGCCGAAGAGGCGCCCACGCGCGAGGCGGGCGGGCAGATCATGGCCAACCACTTCGCGCTGGGCGTGGTGATCTTCATCGTGGTGGCGCTGCGGCTCTTGTGGCGGCAGGTCAGCCCTCCGCCGCCGCAGGTGCCGGGCCACGCCCCGTGGGAGCGCAGCTTTGCCAAGCTGGTGCACTTCGCCTTCTACGCGCTGCTGTTGGTGATGCCGGTCGCCGGCTGGATCGCGATGTCCGCCTTCGGGGAGCCGATCAGCGTCTGGGGCCTGTTCAGCCTGCCCGCCCTGCCGGTGCCGCGCAGCGAGGCGCTGGGCGAGACGATTTTCGAGCTCCACGGCGCCTCGGGCATCGCGCTGCTGGTGCTGGTGGCGCTCCATGCGCTGGCCGCGCTCAAGCATACCTTCGTCGACAAGGACGGGACGCTGTGGCGGATGCTGCCCTTCGGCCCGGCGCGCGGCTGAGACCGGACAAAAGAAAGCCCCGCCGGATCGCTCCGGCGGGGCCCCTTCTCGGCTGGCGAAGACCTACCAGAAGAAGTCGTTGATCACGTCTACGACCTCGCCGGTGTAGATATCGACCAGCAGCACATCGTCATAATACCGGACCCACTGGTAAGGTCCGTAGACCGGCGGGAGGCGATAGGCCCACGGGTCGTTGATGAAGAAGCGCGGCTGGAAGAACAGGCTGTCGAGATAGAAGCCGATGCTCAGCCGGCTGTAGCGGTGGCTGCGGAACGGCGCGTAGTAGGGGCCGGGCCGGAAGGCGAAGCGGTTGGCGCGGCGGAAATCGTTCCAGTCGTAGCGACGGTCGAAGCGCCAGCGGTTGTCCCAGCGACGGAAATCGCGGCGGTCCCAGCCCGGGCGGCCGTTCCAGCCCCAGCGCCAGTCGTCGCGGCGCCAGCCGCGGCGGTCACCGCGCCAGCCGTCACGGTCGCCCCGCCAGCCACCGCGGCCATCACGGTCACCGCGCCAGCCGTCGCGGTCGCCGCGCCAGTCGCCGCGCTGGTCGGCACGGCGGGCGTCGCGGGCGATGTCGCCGACCTGGTCGGAGAAGCCCCCGCCACCCCGCCGGTCGAAGCGGCCGTCGCGGCCCCC
>NZ_JASCXI010000003.1 GCF_030271515.1 Erythrobacter oryzae
TTGGCGGCAAGCTGCGCGAGCCCCGCGGTGAAGGCCGCGCGCTGGGCGAGCGCCGCGCCGGTGGTCGCCCCCTCGCGCGCCGCGCTCGCTGCGACCAGCCGGAGGCTCCGCGCGGCGAGCGCCTGCCCCCGTGCCTCGGCCTCCAATGCCTCGGCCAACGCGCGCAGGGCCTGCTTCCTCGCCACCTCGGCGATCAGGCTCTGGCGGCGCAGCAGCGCGAGGCGGCGGGCTTCACGCATGCATCAGCGCGAGCAGCGCCTGCTGGCTCGCCGCCAGCGCCACCGCCTCACCGCGCGGTTGGGTAAGAAAAGCGTCGATCGGGCCGCTGAGCGCCAGCGCCTCGTCGAGCAGCGGGTCGCCCCCGGCACGGTAGGCGCCCATCATCACCAGATCGCGCCCGCTTTCACGCGCCGCAATCAACCCCCGGAGACGCCGCGCAGCGGCGGCGACGGGCCCGCTCACGACATCGTCCATCACCCGGCTCAGCGAGGCGGGAATGTCGATCGCGGGATAATGCCCGCGCGCCGCCAGCTCGCGCGAGAGCACGATATGCCCGTCGAGGATCGCGCGCGCGGTGTCGACCACGGGATCGTTGGTGTCGTCCCCGTCGGCGAGCACCGTGTAGATCCCGGTCACCGCCCCGCCCGTGCGCGCCGAGTTGCCCGCGCGCTCCACCAGCCGCGTGATCGCGGCGAGTGCGGAGGGCGGATAGCCCCGCGCCGCGCCCGGCTCGCCCAGCACCAGCGCCAATTCGCGCGCGGCGTGGGCGACGCGGGTGAGGCTGTCGAGGATCAGCAGCACGCGCTTGCCTTGGCTCCGGAAATATTCGCCGATCGCGCAGGCATATTGCGCAGCGCGCAGGCGGAGGTTGGGGGCATGGTCGGCGGGGACGGCCACGACGACAATCCCCCCGCGACGATGCCCGGCCATATGCCGGTTCACGAAGTCCGAGACCTCGCGCGCGCGCTCGCCGATCAGCGCGACCACGGTGACATCGGCGACCGCGTGGCCTGCGATGGTGTCGACCAGCACCGACTTGCCGACGCCCGAGCCCGCCATGATCCCGAGCCTCTGGCCGACGCCCATCGCGGCAAGCGCATTGATCGCGCGCACCCCGCAATCGAAGGGGTGCTCCACGCTCGCGCGCTCCAAGGCCCCCTCGCGCCGCCCGCCCAGCGGCCAGACCTGCGGCAGATCGAGCCGCGGGCCGCCGTCGATCGGCGCGCCCAGCGCATCGACTGCGCGTCCCAGCAGCGCATCGCCCACGCGCACCTCGCCGGGCTGTCCCAACGCCCGCACCCGCGCCTGCGGGCGCAGCAGCATGGCATCGCCCAGCAGCATCATCAGCGAATGGCCTGAGCGAAACCCGATCACCTCGGCGAGGCACTCGGCCCCCGCATCGTTCTCGATCAGCCCCAATGAGCCGACCGGCAGCGGCAGCCCCGCGACCTCGATCAACCCGCCGTCGCAGGTCACCACGCGGCCCGTCAGCACCGGGCCGGCGCTCACGGGCGCGGCGCGCATCCGGGCAAGGTCGAGCTGGAGTTCGGCGATCACAGGCGCAGCGCCGCTGCAATCGCGCGGCGCCATTCGGCGGGGCCGTCGCTGATCGTGCCTTCCGCGCCTTCGATCACGACGCTGCCTGGTTCGAGCGCGGGGTCAGGCGCGAGCCGCATCGCGGCGAGCGCCTCCTCGCCCAGCAGGGCAATGTCGTCGGGGTGGAGGTGCAGCACCAGGCTTTCGGCCGCGCCGCCGATCCGCCGCGCGGCGACGATGCAGCGTTCGCGCAAGGCATCGGGGTCGCGCGCGGCCTCCCCGATCACGCCGTCGCACAGGTGGAGGACGGTCGCGGCGAGATCATCGGCGAGCACCTCCAGCGCCGCCTCGTCGAGCGCGCGGAAGTTGAGGCGCAGGGCCCGCTGCCTTGCCGCACGCGCCTCGCCTTCGGCTTCGGCGGCGGCGCGGCCTGCGGCCACGCCATCGGCATGGGCACGCGCGAGCGCTTCGGCATGGGGATCGGGTTCGGCCTCTTCTGCCACCGGAGGCGGGGGCGGCGGAGCGGGCTCCTCGGGCGCGCCGAACAAGGGTGCCTCGCGGAAGCCCGCGCCCTCGCCCAGCTGCGCCAGCCAGCCGGGTTCGGCCTCGTCGACCGTGTCGGGATCGGGCGCGGCGGCCAGTGCGCCGACCCAATCAGACGAATTCGCCATTGCCGCTTCCGATCACGATCTCGCCCGCATCGGCAAGGCCCCGCGCGATCTCGACGATCGCCTTCTGCGCCGCGGCAACCTCGCTCTTGGCGAGACGCCCGCGCAGTTCGATCTCGTCGCGCACGCCGTCCGCGGCGCGGCTCGACATGGCGGCGAAGAAGGGCGCGCGGTCGGGTTCCTTGAGGCCCTTGAGCGCGTCGACCAGCTTCTCGTTGTCGACATCCCGAAGGAGCCGGCCCATCGACATGGGATCGAGCGCGAAGAGCATCTCGAAGGTGAACAGCTCCTCCTCGATCCGCTCCGCCAGCGGCGCGTCGCGCTCGGCGATGGCGGGCAGCACGGTATTGCGCAGCTCGCCCGCAGCAAGGTTGATGAGGTTCGCCGCATCGCGCGGGCCGCCCAGCATCAGCGCGGCGGTGCCATAGGTCGCGGAGATGCGCTGGGTCAGCAGCGTGTCGATGGTGGAGATCGCGGTCGCCGAAATCGCACCGCTCTTGGCGACGCGCTCGACCACCAGCGTCTGGAGTTCGAGCGGGAGCATCGCCAGCACCTCGGCGGCGGGCTCGGGCTCGATCAGAAGGAGCAGCGCGGCGATCACCTGGGGGTGTTCGTCGAGGATCAGGCGCACCAGCACGCCGGGCGCGAGCCATTTCGCCAGTTCCAGCGAGCGCGGCGCGGCATCGGGCTCGATGCGCTGCATCATGCTGTCCGCGCGCGCGGGGCCGAGCGCCTTGTCGAGCAGGGTGCGCACGCGGTCGCCCCGGCCGCGCATCGGCAGCATCTCGCGCGCCGCCTCGCCCGCGAAATCGGCGAGGGCTTCTGCCATGTGCGGCTGTTCTATCTCGCCCAGCGCCATCATCGCCGCGCCGAGCTTTTCGAGTTCGGCAGGTGAGAGGCGCGAGAGCAGCCCGGTCGCCTCCTCGTCGCCGAGCAGCATCAGGAACACCGCGGCGCGGTCGACGCGGCTGAGGAGCGCGGGCGGGGGGCCGGAGGGCAGGCCGGTCGAGAAATCTTCCTCGGGCATCAGGCCGCCTCCGCCTGATCGCTGCGCGGATCGGGGGCTTCGAGCATCCGCTGGAGCGCCTCGACCGCGCGCTCGGGCTGCTGCGCCGCGAGCCGCCGTGCGAGTTCGACCTGCTGCGGCAGATCGGCGAGCGGCACGCCGCTGTCGGCCTCGCCGAGCGGGTTGTCACCCTGCGCCGCCGTCGCCGCGCCGCCTGCGGCCAGCGCCGCGGGTTCGCCGCCGTCCTCGGTGGCCGCCGCGTCGGCGCCCTTGCCCTTGGCGCCCTTGCCGCCGCGCAGCTTGCCGATCAGCGGCTTGACCGCGAGCAGCAGCACCAGCAGCACCGCGATCAGCGCGCTGCCATAGCGCACCAGCATCGCGAACCACGGCTCTTCGTAGAAGGCAGGCGGGGCGAGGTCGGCGGGCTCGAACTTGCTGGCGACGACCTGCACCGTGTCACCGCGCTGGGTGTTCGCACCCACCGCCGCGCTCACCAGCGCCTGCAATTGCTGGCGGTTGAGCGGGGCGGCGGCCTTGAGCGCCTTGTCGCTCACCGCCACCGCGACCGAGAGCTTCTTCAGCGCGCCCGGCCCGGCAGTGGTGACGGCAACCTCGCGGCCCAGCTCATAGGCGCGGTCGGTCGCGGTTTCGGTGCTGGTCGAAGGCTGCCCGGGCGCGGTCGGCTGCGGCGGCCCGTTGACCAGCTGCGCCTGCGGGGGCGGGGTGTTGGCGGGCACGCCGGGCACGCCGCCGGGGGGCGTCCCCCCGGTGCTCTGCGCGTTGCGCGCGCTTTCGGTGCGCACCACGCCTTCCTTTTCATAGGTCTCGCGCGCGGTGGTGACCTCGGTCTTCTCGAGCTCGACCTGCACCTGCGCGCTGAAATTGCCCTCGCCCAGCAGGGGGAGCAGCAGCGCATCGAGCTGTTCGCGCAGCTTGGCCTCGTGCTCGCGCTGGAGATCGAGGCCTTCGCCCTGTTGCGACTTGGGATCGGAGAGCAGCCGCCCGTTCTGGTCGACCACGCGCACGGCATCGGGGCTCATCCCCGGCACACTCGCGGCGACGAGATTGACGATCGCGCCGACCTGTTCGGGGCTGAGGCTGCGCCCGTTCACCAGCCGCACCATCACCGAGGCGCTGGGGGCATTGTTCTCGCGCACGAAGACCGAGCGTTCGGGGGTGGCCAAGTGGACGCGCACGCTCTCGATCCCGTCGATTTCGCGGATCGTCAGCATCAGCTCGCGTTCGCGCGCGAGGCGCAGGCGCTCGCCTTCGAGGGTGCGCGAGGTGCCCAGCGGCATCGCGTCGAGCATCGCCTCGGCCCCCTCGGGCGCGGCGATCCCGGCATTGCTCGCGACCAGCATCTTGGCGCGGTAGACGTCGTTCTCCGAGACCCGGATCGCGCCGGTGGCGTTGTCGATGGAGTAGGCGATGCCGCCGCCCTCGAGCGTCTCGACCACCTTGGCGCGCTCGGCGTCGGTGAGGCTGGTGTAGAGCACGCGGTCGGCGCCCGAGGAAATCGCCATCCATAGCGTCGCGGCGGCGGCGACCGCGCAGAGCGCACCCAGCGCGGGCAAGGCGCGGGCGAGCGCGGGCTGGCTGACGAAGCCCTGCATTCCGGAGGGCAGCATGGTGCGCCAGCCGGTGACGGGGGCGGACGGCGCGGGCGGCAGCCCTGCGGGATCGGCGGGGACGGGAAGCGTGTCGGCCATCTATCAGCCCCCCATCCGCATGATGTCTTGGTAAGCGGTGAGCAGCTTGTTCCGCACCTGCAGCGTGGCTTCGAAGGCGACGCCCGCTTCCTGCCGCGCGAGCATGACCTGCGCGATATCGGTCACCTGGCCGCGCTCGTAGGCGACCTGCATGGCGCTCGAATGGGCCTGCACCGCGCTGACCTCTTTGAGGGCATTATGGAGCGTGTCGGCAAAGCCCGCGCCGGGGGCCCGGCCGGGCACGGCCAGCGCGCTGCCCGGCTCGCTCGCGGCGCGCACCTCGCGCAGTGCGGCGTTGCGGGCGAGCACCTGGCTGCGCAGCGCCATGACGTCCTCGACGCCGAAGCCGACCCTGAGCGCGCTCATGCCGCACCTCCCGCCGCGATCAGGCCCGCGCCGCGCATCGAGGCGAGGCGGTAGCGCAGCGTGCGTTCCGAAATGCCGAGGCTGCGCGCGGTCGCGGCGCGGTTGCCGCCGTGGCTGGCGAGGGTGTCGAGGATCGCGCGCGCCTCGGAGGCAAAGGCGACGTCGGAGAGCGAGCGCGGCGCGGTGATGCGGGTCAGCGCGGGGGCGACGGTTTCGGCCACGGGGCGCACCGCAGTGTCGAACACGATGTGCTCGGCCGCGATCGCCGCCGCATTGCCCGCCAGCAGGATCGCGCGGCGGATGACGTTCTCGAGCTCGCGAACATTGCCCGGCCAGGCATGGGCCTCGAGCGCGGCGAGCGCCTCGGCAGACAGCCAACCAGGCTGGCCGGGAGCGGGCGCATGGCGCAGCAGCATCGCGAAGGCGAGCGGGGCGATGTCGCCCGGCCGGTCGCGCAGCGCGGGCAGCGCGAGGGGGAAGACGTTGAGGCGGTAGAGCAGGTCCTCGCGGAACCGCCCCGCCTCGACCTCGTCAGCGAGGTGCCGGTTGGTCGCGGCGACCACGCGGACATCGACCTTGAGCGGCCTGGTCGCACCCAGCGGCAGCACCTCGCCCTCCTGCAACGCGCGCAGCATCTTCGATTGCAGCGCCAGCGGGAGCTCGCCCACCTCGTCGAGCAGCAGCGTGCCGCCGTCGGCCGCGCGGAACAGGCCCTCGCCCGCCTCGGCCGCGCCGGTGAAGGCGCCCTTGCGGTGGCCGAACAGCAGCGCCTCGAGCATGGCTTCGGGCATGGCGGCGCAATTGACCGCGACGAATGGCCCGCCCGCGCGAGCGGAGAGGCGGTGGACGAAGCGCGCGAGCACCTCCTTGCCGGTGCCGGTCGGGCCTTCGAGCAGGACGGGAATGTTGCTGGCGGCGATCCGCTCGGCGAGCGTCAGCAGCGCGAGCGACTGCGGATCGCCCGCGACCGGCCAGCCGCCTTGCGCCGAGGCCGCGATCAGCGCCGCGCGCGCTTCATTGATATGCGCAGGGTCATAGGCGAGCGCGATGCGCCCCTCGCCCGCCATCGCGAGCACGGGCGCGGAAGCATGGGCGAGGCTGATCGCAACCTTGCCGCCGCGCGCTATCCCTGCCGCCATCGCCGGGGGCATTGCGTCGCCCAGCACGATCCGGTCGCGCTGCCAGCTGCCGCCCATCAGCGGCACGGTCATGCCGATCAGGATGTCGTGCAGCGCGCTCTCGCCGTCCGCTGGCGCGGCCGCGCTATCCCGCGAGGCAATTGCCGGTCGAATCATTGCTTCCCCTGTGGTCTGCCCCGGAGTGGTCATGTTCCGGGCTCGGCAAAGCTCTGCCGCATACAGGCTGGACACGGGGCAAATTTAAGCCCCCGTAGCTTCCCCTAGGAGGCCTGCGACCAACACCTAGGCTCGCGTAGCCCGGCTGCCCTGCCATCCGCACAGCTCGGGATTATCCAACTGTTTTTTCAAAGAATATTTTTGCGCTTAAACATCCCCGCCGGCGGCCGCTCTTAGGGCCAGCAGCGACGGGCCTGTTCGTCCTGCCTGACCATTCGGGAGTTTGAACAATGAACGTGATCAACACCAACACCTCGGCCCTGCGCGCCACCAACTCGGCCGTCGCCGCGGGCAAGATGCTCGGCACCGCGATGGAGCGCCTGTCGAGCGGCAAGCGCATCAACAGCGCCGCCGACGACGCCGCCGGCCTCGCCATCGCCACCTCGATGACCTCGCAGATCCGCGGCATGCAGCAGGGCATCCGCAACGCCAACGACGGCATCAGCCTCGCCCAGACGGCGGAAGGCGCGCTGAACGAAGTGACCAACATGCTCCAGCGCATCCGCGAGCTGGCCGTGCAGTCGGCTTCGGGCACCTATGAAGACGCCACCGACCGCGCCTACATGCAGGTCGAAGTGGACGAACTGACCGCCCAGATCGACCAGGTCATCACCAACAGCGAATTCAACGGCGTGGTCCTGTTCGACGCCAGCACCGCGACCGTCGACATCCAGGCCGGCCCGAACGGCGCCGACACCGTCACCCTGACCATGGCCGACCTCACCAGCCTCGCGGCGAGCGGCGGTGCTGCGGGTTCCTACGACGTCTCGACCGCCACCGCTGCCAACACGCTGATCGGCACCGTCGACACCGAACTCGACTCGATCAACAGCGCCCGTGCGACGCTGGGTGCCGGCCAGAACCGTCTCCAGTCGGCGGTGAACAACCTCACCAACGTCTCGACCAACCTGTCGGACGCGCGTTCGCGGATCCAGGACACCGACTACTCGGTCGAAACCACCGCCCTCGCCAAGGCCCAGATCCTCGGCCAGGCCTCGACCGCGATGCTCGCCCAGGCGAACCAGTCGCAGCAGAACGTGCTGTCGCTGCTGCGCTAAGCGTCCTCTCCCCGCGCGCCGCCCCCTGTCCCCTTGGGGGCGGCGACCGAGAGCCCGGAGCCGGAAACGGCTCCGGGCTTTTTCGTGGGAGACCGGCCGGTGCTCCCACAATTGGCTTTTGCGCCCGGGCGGAATATGCTGCCCCATGCGCTCCGTCCTCATCGCGGCCGGCCTCGGCATCGGCCTGCTCCTTGACCCGCCCCACGCGGGCGCAAAGACGCTGAGCGACCGGCAGATCGCGCAGCTGGAGCTCGAGACAGTCCGCTTCACCTGCCCGCTCGGCGGGGAGACGTTCCGGCAGGCGGTGACCCATCCGCATTTTCCGCTCGACGGCTTTCCGGACGGCAGCCATCTCGGCGATGAATGGATCGATCAGGTGATCCCCGAATGCCCCGGCAACAGCCTGCTGATCCTGCCCGATTACGCCGCGACGCCCGATGGCGCGGTGCCGCCCGCCTATTACTCCTACAGACCTGCCGATCTCGAGCGTCTGCCGGGCCTGTTGGCGAGCGCGGATTGGCAGGCCCTCAAGGGCCAGACCCGCACCCTGCGGGCCTATTGGCTGGCGACGCAGGTGAACCTTCCGGCCGAGGCGCGGTGGGAGTTGCTGCTGCACGCCAGCTGGGGCGCCGAGACGGTGGAGCAACGCCGGACGGCGTTCGAATGGCTGCTGCGCGATGGGCCGTCGCTGGTCGAACCGGTCTTTGCCAGCGAGGCAGAGGCGATATGGGCCCGCGAGCGGATCGCCAATGCGGCGCGCGAACTGGGCCGCTTCGAAGTCGCCGCCGCGCTGAGCGGGCGCGAAGATGCGCTTGCAGGCATGGCCGACGAGGCTTCGCAGATTTTCGGCGATGATCCCATGAGTCTGGCGCTGGGCGCGCGCGACGATGACCGCTACGCCATCGATCTGCTGAGCGACGGCATGGCCAGCCGCGTCTGCAATCTCGCCGAATTCGCCGCCTATCGCGGCCCCCATGCGGCCGAACGCTGCGCCGCCCGCGACCGGCGCGCGCAGATCAGGGAGGCGATGTCGGCAGAGGCCTTCGAACTCGGCCTGAACACCGCCGCGCTCGACGCGAGCTGTGCCGAAACGCCCGAAGCCAGCCGAAGCCCCGCGCTGGCGCTGGCCTGCGACGATCGCCAGTCCGATCTCGCCGGGGCCGAGGCCGATCGCATGCTCGAATTGGAGGCTGACCGGGTGGCCGAGGCCTGCTGGGCCGGCCCGCCCAAGGTCCCGACGATGACCGCGATGGACATGGCCTGCTCCGGGTACCGCAGGGCGATGGGCGGGGTGGTGCAGCATCTTCTGGTGCGCGACCCCCGCGCCTTCGCGGTGCTTTGCGAAGAAAAGCCCGTCACCTACGAGGAGGATGACGCGGTCAATCTGGCCTGCTCCCAGGCCGCGGACACGCTCGCGGATATAGGCGCGCTGGCCATGTGGAAGGATCTGCCGGCGCTGCGCCGCTATTGCGCGAAGACCGGTCTGGAACAGCGCAGCCGCGCGGGCATCGTCGCCTGCGTCTGGACGGATTACCACGACGCGAAGAACCCGCCCGAGGAATATGCGCTGGAATACCTCAACGGCCCGATGTTCTTCGACGCCTTGAGCGAACACGCGGTTCCCTATGCCCGCAAGCTGGTCGACAAGCTGATCGCCGAGCGCGGCGGGGCGTAGGGCCCCGTTATTTCCTGCCCTTGCCCGGCGGCGACGCCGGGCCCGGTCCGGGGGCGACCGCGCCGCGCCCTTCGAGCAGCAGCAGCGAGATGCGGCGGTTCCGCGGGTCGGCGGGGTTGTCGCCGATCAGGGGTTCGGTATCGGCCACGCCCTCGATCCGCGCGAAGCGGGTCTGGCTCACCCCGCCCAGCACCAGCGCCTGACGCGTCGCCTCGGCGCGCCCGGCGGAGAGCGACCAGTTGTTGGTCTTCACCCCGCCGCGCCACGGCAGCGAATCGGTGTGGCCGCGCACGATCAGCGGGGCCATCTCGTCCTTCAAGGTCTCGGACATGACCTGGAGCAGCTCGCGCGCGGGCTTGGTGAGGATCGTGGTGCCGAGCTCGAACATCGAGAAATCGGCGTCGTCCATCAGATCGATGCGGATACCCTCGGGCGCGCGCATCACCCGCACCTGCCGCGCGAGCTGTTTTGTCTGGCGGCGCTCGGCCAGCTTCTTCTGGATCTTCTCCTGAATTTCCTGAAGCTTGCGCGCGTCCGAATCGCTGCCCTTGCCGGAAGAGGTCGGCCCGCCGGTCGCATCGCGCGGGATGGTGAGTGTGCGCGATCCGGTCTGGCCCTGGCGGTTGGGGTAGTTGTCGGGATCGGTCAGCGACGCCCCGCCGAGCAGGCCGTTCGACCCGGCGCTTTCCTTGCGCAGCTTGACCAGTGTGGGGGTGAAGTAGTCGGCGATCCCCTTGCGCTGCTTCTCCTCGGTGGCGCCAAGCAGCCACAGCAGCAGGAAGAATGCCATCATCGCGGTCACGAAGTCGGCATAGGCGACCTTCCACGCTCCGCCATGGTGACCGCCTTCAACGATGGTCACCTTCTTGACGATGATGGGTGCGGGGGCCGCCTCGGCCATCTCAGCGACCCCGCATCATATCGAGCAGGTCGGTAAGCTTCGGACGGTGCGCCGGGGGCAGGCCCGAGCGTGCGGCTTCGAGCACCAGCGGCTGCGGATAGCCGTGGAGGCTCGCGATGATCACCTGCTTGATCGAATGGAAGATCTGCTGGTCGTGCGCGTTGATCTGCTTCAGCCGCGCGCCGAGCGGCCCGGCGAGGCCATAGGCGAGCAGCACGCCGAGGAACGTCCCCACCAGCGCGCTCCCGATCATCTTGCCCAGCACCGCCGGGGGCTGGTCGATCGCGCCCATCGTCTTGATGATCCCGAGCACCGCCGCGACGATCCCGAGCGCGGGCAGCGCGTCGGCAAGCGACTGGATCATGTGCTGCGGCTCGTCCATCTCGTGCATCTGGGTCTTGATCGCACTGTCGATGATGTCCTCGACCGCATGGGTATCGAGCGTGCCCGAGGACACCACCATCAGCGTCAGCGGATCGCAGATCATCGCGGTCACCACCGGATCGGCCTGCAGGCGCGGATATTCGGAGAAGAGGGTGGAGGAGGCGGGCTCGGTGACATGGCTTTCGAGCGCCACCGCGCCTTCGGAACGCAGCAGCTTCATCAACTTGGAAGTGAGCGCGATCGCGTCGATATGGTCCTGATCGTTGTATTTGGGCCCCTTGAACACCCGCCCGAAGCCTGCACCCAGCAGCTTGATCTCGTGCATCGAGTTGCCGATCAGCGTCGCGCCGGTCGCAGCGCCACCGATCATCATGAACTCAAGCGGAAGCGCCTTCAGCACGGGGCCCATGGCGCCCCCGGCGAGCATGAACCCGCCGAACACCATGACGAGCAGAACGACAATGCCGATGGCAGCAAACACGACCCTGGACTCCTTGGCTTAACGCAGCGCGTCGAACAGCGTCAGCGAGCTGACACGGGCGAAGGCGGACTGGCTCGCCTCGAGCGCGGTCAGCGATTGCTGGAGACGCGCGATGGCATCGGCGATGTCGGTATCGCCCACCCGGCTGCGGCGCTCGGCGAGCGCGACCTTGCGGTCGGCCTGCTGCTCCTCGACCTGCTCGACCCACGCCATGCGGGTGCCGAGGATGGTGACGGCGCGGTTGGTGGTATCGAGCGCGGCGTCGATCCCGGCGATGCTGGCGTTGGCCGCCGCAACCGGATCGGGCGCGCCGCCCTGCAACGCCGAGGTGAGGCTCGCCAGCACCGCGAAGGCGCTCGTGGGCGTGCCGCCGAGGTCGAATTCGAACACCTCGCTGCCCGGCAGCCCGCGCTCGATCGCGGTGCCCGGCGCGACCGGCACCGCGCCGCTGTCGGGGGTGCCGGCATAGGTCACCACGCCCGCCGCATCGCGGGTGAAGGCGGCGCCGGTCGATTGGCCCGCGAACAGCGGCTCGCCGGTCAGCGAGACCGCGTTGGAGCGGCTGAAAAGTTCTTCCCGCAGCTGCTCGAGTTCGAAGGCGATCGCCTGGCGCCCGTCGGCCCCGAGCGGCGCGTTGGCGGCCTGCACGGCCAGTTCGCGCGCGCGCTGGAGCAGGTCGGTCACCGCCTGCACCTCGTTCGCCGCCGCGCCGAGATCCTGCCCGAGCCGCGCGGCATTGTCGCCCTCGACCTGCGCCAACGCCTCGCGCCGCGCGACCGAGCGCAGCTGCGCGGCGACCGCGGGGTCCTGCGAGCCGCGCTCGATCTTGCGGCCCGTGGCGATCTGGGTGCGGGTGCGTTCGATCCCGCTGCGCAGCTCGGCCATCTGCGCCAGCGAGCGGTTGAAGAAGGAACCGGCGGAATTGGTGATCGAAGACATGACGCGCGCGCTCCCTTACCTGAGGTCCAGAATCGTATCGAACAGCTCGGCGGCGACCTGGATCACGCGGCTGTTCGCTTCGAAGGCCTGTTGCAGCCGGACGAGATTGGCCGCCTCGGTATCGAGATCGACCCCGGTCTCGCGCAGCAGCTCGGCCTCGGCGCTGGCGGAGACGACCTCGAGCCCGTCCTTGCGGGTCTCGAGCGCCGAGACGCGGCTGGAGAGGGAGAGCAGCAGCGAATCCGTGCCGGTGATCGGCCCGCTCGTATCGCCCAGCGCGGTGATCAGCGCGGCGAGGTTGGCGGTGTCGCGGCTTCCGGCGGGCGCGCCTGCCGGGGCGGTCGCGAGGTCATCGGCGCTGGCGAGCACCATGGTGATGCTGCCTGCGCCCGTGCCCGCGAAGAAGGCGGGGCCGGGATTGCCGTCGAGCCCCACGCCATTGCTCTGCGCGGTGTTCGACAGGGTGATCGCCGAGACCGCGAGGCCATCGAGGCTGGTCTGGAGCCCGGCCATCTGGGCGAGCGCATTGGCCCGCCCGGCCATCGCCCCGCCCGAGGGGACGAAGGGCGTGCCGCCGACCGCGAAGCTCACCGTGCCGTCGGCAGCGAAGGTGGTCGCCAGCGGCTGCGCGGTCGCGCCTGTCACCAGTGCGACCGAGGGGGTGCCGCTCAGCGTCACGTCGGCGGTGCCGTTGGCATTGATCGTGGTGCTGATGCCGAACTCCTCGGCGAGGCCGCGCAGCGCCTTGTCGCGCGCATCGAGCAGCGCCGCGCGGCCCGCGGTGCCCTCGCGCGAGCCGACCAGATCGGCGTTGATCTTGGCGAGTTCCGCCGCGCGTTCGTTGACGGTCAGCGTCTTGGCGCTGACCTCGGCCTGCACCAGCCCGCGCGCATTGGCGAGCGTGCCGTTGGCGATGCGGAAATTGCCCGCCATCTTGCGCCCGGCCTCCAATGCGGAGAGGCGCAGCGCGGGCTCGGTCGGGTTGTTCTGGAGCCGGGTCAGCGCCGCCTCGAAATCGACGAGGCCGGTATAGACGCCCGAGGTCTCGAGCGCGCTTTCGGCCTCCTTCATCGCGAAGAATTCCGCATCCGCCGCCTTCAGCGCCGAGGAGGTATCGCGCGCCTGACGCTGCACGAGAGAGCTTTCCGCACGCTCGATCACCCCGGGCTTCACCCCGCCGAGTGAATCCTGCGCGTTGTTGCCGATATTGCCGGTCATCACCAGCTCGCCCTGGGTCAGGATGCGGCGCGAATAGTCGGGGTTGTCGGCGTTCGCGACGTTCTGCGCCGTCAGCTCGAGGCTGCGGCGGGTCGCGGTGAGCCCCGAGCGGGCAATGGTGAAAATCGCGGTCGGCATCAGCTGTCACCTTTGGCAGGGAGGTATTGCGCGAGGCTCGCCTCGATACTGCGGGCAAACCCGAAGGCGCCCGCCTTGGCGGCGATGTCGGCGAAGTGCTCGTCGCGCATCGCCTCGAACTGCTTGAGGCCCCCGCCGGTGAGCGGGGTTTCCTCGGAGAGGCGGGCGGCGCGCGCGGTTTCGAGCATCTTGCGCACCATGATCGCCTCGAAGCCTTCGGCGGCCTTGCGGAGTTCCGCCTGCTCGGGCGTGAGGGTCGCGGCGGGGCGCATGGAGTTGACGGGTCCGATCATCACAGCACCACCATTTCGGCCTGCAGGCTGCCGGCCTGCTTGAGGCTTTCGAGGATCACCACGAGGTCCGCCGCGCCCACGCCAAGCAGGTTCAGCGCATCGACGATCTCGTTCAGCGAGGCGGCGGCGGGCATGTAGGCGACGCGGCTCGACTGTTCCTCGACGCTGATGTCGGAGGATTCCTCCTGCGCGGTCTGGCCCTGGCTGAAGGGCGCGGGCTGGACCACGGTGGGGTTCTCGTCGATGCGGATCACCAGCTTGCCGTGGCTGACCGCAGCGGGCGCGAGGCGCACCGCGTCGTTGATGACCACGGTGCCAGTACGGCTGTTGACGATGACCTTCGCGGCGACCGGCGCGGGGGTGACGGCGAGCATCTCGATCTCGGCCATCAACCCCGAACGTGCGTCATTGCCCTGCGGCAGCGCGAGCGCGATCGACACGCCGTCGGCGATCGAGGCGATCCCCGGATAGCGCGCATTGATCGCATCGCGCACCCGCGCGGCGGTGAGGAAATCGGCCTTGTGGAGGTTGAACTTCAAGGCAGGTGCGGTGTCGAACCCGGTGGCGACCGCGCGTTCGACGGTAGCCCCGTCGGCGATCCGGCCCACGGTGGCGACATTGACGCTGACCTGCGAGCCGTCCCGACCGGAAACCCCCAGCCCGCCGACCGCGACATTGCCCTGCGCCATCGCATAGATCTGCCCGTCCGCGCCGTAGAGCGGGGTCAGCACCAGCGCCCCGCCGCGCAAGGACGATGCCTGCCCGAGGGTTGACACCGTAATATCGATGCGCTGCCCCGGCTTGGCGAAGGCGGGCAGCTCTGCCGTCACGATCACCGCGGCGGCGTTGCGCAAGGTCGGGCTCACCCCCGGCGGCAGCGGCAGGCCGAGTCGGCCCGAAACCCCGCGCATCGCTTCGGTGGTGTAGGCAAGGTTGTTGTCGCCCGTCCCTTGCAGGCCGACGACGATGCCGTAGCCGGTCAGCTGGTTCGCGCGCAGCCCCTCGAACTGGCCGAGATCGCGGACGCGCTCGGCCTTGGCGGGCAGCGGGATCTGTCCGGCGACGAGCGCGATCAGCAGGTAGAGGATCGGGGCGAGGATGCGGGTGCGGTTCATGGCTGCGGCCCTCTCAGAACGGCGAGATCGTGTTGAAGAAACGGCTCAGCCAGCCCGGGCGGCTCGCCTGCTGGACGGCGCCCTTGCCCGAATAGATGATCCGGGCATTGGCGACCTGCGAGGAGGCGAGGCGGTTGTCGCCGTCGATATCGACCAGCCGGATGCGGCCGGCGAATTGCACCCACTCGTCACCCTGGCTGAACATCATCTGCTTTTCTCCGACCACCTCGGCGGTCCCGTTGGGGTAGATCGCGGCGATGGTCACCGCGACCGCACCGTTGAGGCGGCTCTGCTGCGCGGCATTGCCCCCGCCGGTGAACGACGCTTCGGCCGCAGCTTTAAGGGCCTCGGGGTCGAGGAAATCGAGCGGGCCCTTGGTCGGCGGGGTGATCCCGAGGTTGCCTTCGCGCTGCGTCTTGCCGGTGGTGCTCTTGGAGGTGGCGGTGGCTTCGGTGAGGATGATCGTCACCATGTCGCCCAGCTGGCGCGCGCGGGTGCCGGTGACGAGGCCGGCATAGCCGTTGGCGCTCTGGAAGATCGCCCCCGCGCTCGCCGGTTGCGGGGCGGGCGCACCGTCGCCCTGCGACGCAGCGGTCAGCGGTGTACCCGGCGGCGGAGGAGCGGTGAATCCGGCTTGCGGCCCCTTGCCCCCCAGCCCGCCGCAGGCAGCGAGCAGGAATGGTGCGGCCAGCACCATGTGACGACCCCTCATGGCGCGCCTCACAGCGTCTGGTTGGCGTTGCGCAGCATCTCGTCGACCGCGCTCACCATCTTGGAGTTGATTTCATAGGCGCGCTGGGTCTCGATCATCTCGACCAGCTCCTCGACGACATTGACGTTCGACTGTTCGAGCATCCCCTGCCGGATCTGCCCGCGCCCGTTCTCGCCCGCGAACCCGACTTCGGCGGGGCCACTCGCGGCGGTCTCGACGAGGAAGTTGTCGCCGATGGCGCGCAGGCCCGCCGGGTTGATGAAGCTCGCGACCGAAAGCTGGCCGATCAGCGTCGCCTCGGCATTGCCGGGCGTGATCGCGCTGACCGTGCCGTCCGGCGCAATGGTGACCGATTGCGAGCCGGGCGGAATCTGGATCGGCGGCTGCAAGGCATAGCCCTGGCTCGTGATCAGCGTGCCGTCGTTCGACAGGGTGAAGTTGCCCGCGCGGGTGAACCCCGGCTGGCCGCCACCCGGCAGCTCGACCTGGAAGAACCCGTCGCCGTCCAGCGCGATGTCGAGATTGTTGCCGGTGGGGTTGAGCGTCCCCTGTGTGCCGATCCGCGTGGTGCCCTGGATCTGCACCCCCGTCCCCAGATTGAGCCCGACCGCAAAGGCGGTCTGCCCGGTCGAGGGCTGCCCGGCGCTGCGCTGTTCCTGATAGGCGAGGGTCGCGAAGTCCACGCGGTCGCGCTTGAAGCCGGTGGTGCCGATATTGGCGAGGTTGTTGGCGATGACGCGCATCCGCGCATCCTGCGCCTCGAGGCCGGTGCGCGCGACGTGAAGGGCGGAAGTGGGCATGGGTCAGTTCTCCGTTGGGGTGGTCAGCGCAGCGCCATGAGGGTGCTGCCGCTCTCGTCGAGCTCGCCTGCGGTGGCGATGATCTTGGCGCGCTGTTCGAAGGCGCGCTGCGCCTCGATCATCTGCACCAGCGTGTCGGCGGTCTCGACATTGGACATTTCGAGCGCGCCGGGGGTGAGGCGCGCGGTGGGATCGGGGGGCAGCACGCCGGTGCCGCCCGCTGCGGTGGGCACCTTGAGGTAACTGTCGATCCCCTTGGCGAGCGGGCTGCCTTGCGGGTTGACCAGCCGGATGCGGCCGATCGGCTCCGGCGGCGCATTGCCCGCCGCCGGATCGCCCGCGAGCACCGTGCCGTCGGCCGCGATGTTCAGGGTGAAGCCCGGGGGGACGGTGATCGGCGTGCCGGTCTCGCCCAGCACGGCGAGCCCCTCGCCGTTCTCGAGCACACCCGTCGCACCGACGCGCAGGTCGCCGCGGCGCGAATAGACCTCGCCCTGCCGGTCGGGGGACTGGAATGCGATCAGCGCCTGCCCCTCGAGCGCGACGTCGAGCGCATTGCCGGTCGGTACCACGCGCCCGATCCGCATATCCGCGCCGCGCACATTGCCGCGTGCGGGCGCGCGGGCCTCCAGCGAGCCGTCGCGCAGCACCGAGGGGGTGACCGCGAAGATCTCCTGACGAAAGCCCGGCGTCGAGGCGTTGGCGAGGTTGTTCGCCGTCACCCGCTGCCGGTCCATCGCCGCGTTCATCGCGGTCATGGCGGTGTAGATCAGCCGGTCCATTACGAACGCAGGTTCAGCACGGTCTGCGAGATCTGCGTGGCGGTATCGATCGCCCGCGCATTGGCCTGGAAATTGCGCTGCGCGGTGAGCAGCGAGACCATTTCGTCGGCGAGATCGACGTTCGAGCGTTCGAGCGCGCCGGCGATCATCTCGCCATAGCTGCCGATGCCCGGATTGCCGAACACCGCCGCGCCGCTTTCGCCGGTCGCCTGCCACTTGGTCTGCCCGACCGCGCGCAGACCGTTGGGGGCGGGGAAGGTGGCCAGCGCGACCTGCCCGACGGGATCGGTGGTTCCGTCCGAATAGGCCGCGATCACGATCCCGCGCACGTTGATGGTGACGTTGGCGAGGCTCGCGCCGGTGCCGCTGGTGATCGGCACATTGACATCGGCCGGCGTGGTCGAGGTCGGATTGCCCGCGGCATCGACCGGATAGGCCTGCAAGCGGTTGCCCCACGAATCCTCGAGCTCGCCCGCCGCGGTCAGGCGGAAATTGCCGTTGCGCGAGTAGCTGACCTCGCCCGAGAAGGGGTTGGACAGGGCGAAGAACCCGTCGCCGTCGATCGCGAGATCGAGCGCGCGGCCGGTCTGTTCGAGCGGGCCGAGCACGAAGTCCTGCGTGATCCCGGCGATGGTCGCGCCGATGCCGGGGCTGCGGCGCGGGTCGGTGGCCGAGCCGGTCGCGACGAGATCGGCGAATTGCACCGAGCTCTTCTTGAAGCCCACCGTCTCGGCGTTGGCGATGTTGTGGGCGATGACCTGCAGATCGGTCTGGGCGTTCTTGAGGCCGGAGAGCGAAGTGAAGAACGACATGGGGCTTTGATCCTTTGGCTAAGGGGAAGGGGTCAGGGGGCGGGGGTGGTGGCAGGCCGCGCGGCGGCCTCTTGGGCGGCGATCAGCCGGTCGAGCTTGGCCGAGATGTCCTCGAGCGTCGCGCCGCTTTCGGTGGTGGCTGCGAGCGCGGAGAACTGCGCCATCTGGGCCAGCATGTCCTGGTTGTCGGTCGGCTCGAGCGGGTCCTGGAAGGTCAGCTGGGTGGTCAGCAGCTTGATGAAGTCCCCCCCGTCGAGCGAGGCGAGCCCGCCGCCCTTGAGGGTCGAGGGCTTGTTCAGCCGGTCGAGCGTCGCCTGCGCGGCGGGGGTGACAGACGTGGTGGAAGTGGTGGTGGTGGTCATCACTGGCTCCTCAGGGTTTCGAGCATCAGCTGCTTGGCGGTCTGGAGCGCCTGAACGAGGTTCTGGTACTGGCGCGAGGCGTCCATGATCTCGACCATCTCGGCGGTCTCATCGACGGGGGCTTCGAACACGTCGCCATTGGCATCGGCGAGCGGGTGCGAGGGATCGTGGCGCTTTGTCGGCGCGGTATCGGCGCGCACGAGGCCGCTGGTGGTGACCCCAGCGAGGCCCGAGGCCTTGTCGAGTTCCACCGCGAACACCGCGCGGATCGGGCGATAGGCGCCTTCCTCGGTCGAGGAGACCGAACCGGCGTTGGCGAGATTCGAGGTCGCCGCATTCATCCGCACCATCTGCGCGCTCATCGCGCGGGTGGTGAGGCTGAACAGGGTCATGGGGGAGCGATCGGGCATCGGCCTCACTCGCCCTTCAGCGCGCGGGTGATGGTGTTCACCCGGCCCTGCACGAAGCTGAGGGTGGCAGAGTAAGCCACGGCGTTCTCGGCGAAGGCGACCTGTTCGCGGTTCAGCTCGACCGTGTTGCCGTCCATCGAAGGCATGGTCGGGCTGCGGTAGAGCAGGCGGGTCTCGCCGCCACCGAGGGTCGCAACCCTGCGCGCATTCGCCAGCCGGGCATCGAGCGCGGCGTTGAAGTCGATGTCGCGCGCCTTGTAGCCGGGGGTGGCGGCATTGGCGATGTTCGACGCGATCACCCCCATGCGCTCGGAGCGCAGGGTCAGCGCGGCGCCGTGGATACCGAAAAGTCGCTCGCTCACGGGTTTGAGCCTCCTTGCTGCGGGCGGGCACGGCCCGCGGGTCGCCAGCGGTTCAGCAGGAAGCGTGCCAAACCCGGCCAAGGGGGCTCTGGGCAGCCGAGGCGCGCGGACTGCGGCAGGCTTTTGCCGCCCTGCTGCCGCACCTCAGGGCAAACCCCTGCCGCAGCCTTCCGGCGCTTAATCGGCCAGGCGCGCCGCCGTTCTGCGCAGGTGTTGCCAAGAGGAGGGATCCGCCATGCCGCCCACGCTATCGTCGCTGTTCGATCCCGCCGCGCTGGGAGTGGTGCTCGCCGGAACCGTGATCGCGACGCTCGCGCGCTGCGGCTTCGCCGATTGCCGCGAGGCGATGGGCGCGGGCGCGCGATTGCTGCGCGGCGGCTTTGCGGGCGAGCCCAACCGCAAGGCGCTGGCGCAGGCGGCGGGCGCGATCCAGCGCGACGGGCCGCGCCGCGCCGATCCGTCGCTGCCGCCCGATCCGGCGCTGGCCGCGCTGGTCGCCTCCTTTCTGCGCCACGGCACGCTCGATGCGCTCGCCGGGATCCGCCGCGCCGACCGCGCGATCGCCGAGGAGCGCCGCCATGCCGCGGTGCAGGTCTTCACCTGCGCGGGCGAGCTCGCCCCGGTGTTCGGGCTGATCGGCACGCTCTACGGCTTCACCCAGCTCACCCCCGATGCCAATGTCGCGACCACGCTGACGATCATGAGCGCGATCTCGACCGCGGTGCTGACCTCGCTCTACGGCGCGCTCACCGCGCACCTCGTCTGTTTCCCGCTGGCGAGCGCGATCGAGCGCCGGGGGCTGGCCGAGGGAGCCGCGCGCGAGGCGCTCGCCGACTGGTTCGTCGCCCAGGCGGGCGGTGCGGAAGCCGCCGCGCGTGAACGCCGCGCCCATCTGCGAGGTGTCGCATGATCCGCAGCCCTGCGTCCCTCAAGGCGGGGGCAGGACGGGTCGGACATGGCTGGCAGCTGATCCTCGCCGACCTTGCGCTGATCCTGTTCCTCCTCACCCTCTCCGCCCTGCCCGCCGCCGAGGCCGAGGCCGGTCGCCAGCTCGCCGCGCGCGCGGTGCAGGAGAAGAGCGCGCGCGAATCCGCCCGCCCCGAGGCCGAGATTGCCGCCGCGCAGGCGCTGTTCCGCCCCGTCGCGGGCGGGCCGAGCCTTGGCGCATGGCTCGCGGCGCAGAGCCCCGATCCGCGCGCGACGCTGACGATCTTCGCGGTTCATGCACCGGGCGGCGAGGCCGAGGCCTGGGCCCGCGCGGGAACGCTGGCCGCCGAGGCGCGCGCAGCGGGCGCGCGGGTGCGCACGATCATCACGGCAGGACAAGAAGCGGAAATCTACGCCAGCCTCGCCTATGACGAGGAAGTCGGCGAGGGGCGCTAGCCCAGTTCGATCCGGTTGCGGCCCTGCTGCTTGGCGCGGTAGAGCGCCGCGTCCGCCCGGGCGAGCGCGCCGCGGGTGTCGGCGTCGTCGGAGACTTCGGCGACCCCGCCCGAGAAGGTGATCTTGCCGAAAGGCTGGCCGGTGTCGCGGTTCATCAGCACCCGCGCCCCGAGCGCACGGCGGATCGCATCGAGCCGCGCGCGGGCGGCCTCCTTGCCGATCCCGGCGAACAGCAGCACGAATTCCTCGCCGCCGTGGCGCGCGGTGTAACAGGCATCGCCCGCCATCGCGGCAAGGCTCGCCGCCAGCGCGCACAGCACGCGGTCGCCCGCGGCATGGCCGTGGCGGTCGTTGACCTGCTTGAAGTGGTCGACATCGCAGAAGGCGACGGTGAGCGGCGTGCCCGCGGCGCGCGCCTCGATCGCGGCGGTGGCCAGCCGCCGCTCGAAGGCGCGGCGGTTGGGCAGGCGGGTGAGATGGTCGACATCCGCCTCGGAGCGCGCCTGAGCGAGGTTGTCGCGCAGCCGGTCGATCTCGACCTCGCTGCGCGCCATTGCCGCCTCGACCTCCTCGATCCGCGCCAGCATCGCGCGCGACAGGTCGATCACCTGGGTGAGCTCGGCAGGCGTCCCCAGCGCGTCGACCTGCGCGCCGATCGCGTCGCGGTGATCGTGGGTTTCGGCCTGCGCATCGCGCGCGGTCTCGGCGAAGCGTTCGAGGGTGTATTCGAGCTTCTCGGACAGGGTCTCGAGCGCGGCGATATGGCTGTGCCCGTCGGGATCGAGCTGCGACAGTGTGTCGAGCCAGCGCTGGTCGATCGGCTCGCCGCTCGCCTCGCGCCGCACCAGCGCGGCGGCGAATTCGGGCTGCGATCCCGACAGCGCGCCGCACACGGTCGCCATGTTGGCGGGGCTCACCTCGAGATCGTGGCGGAGGAAGAATTCGGTGATCTTCTCGAGCAGCGCGCGGCGCGCCTCGGCGGCACGCGACGCCCCGGGCTGCGCCGGAGTGGCGGCCTTGGCGCGGGCACGGGCGGCACGGGAGAAACCGGAGGACAGGGACATGACGGGCGGTTCGCGAGGCTGAGTGGTCGGGACGAGGAAACCAAAGTTAGCCGCTTATGCTTAAGTGCCCGTCCGCCTCCATCACGGGAGACTACGTAGGTGTGCGCTTGGCATGGCCCTTGCTGCGCCCGGAGGGCATGATCACGCCCCTACTTCTGAGGAAAATGATGCCCACCGAGTTCACCCCGGAAAAGCGCAAGTGCTGGCTGCTGGCCGCAATTTCGATCCCGTTGCTGCTGCTGGGTGAGGCTGCCGCCACCGCCCAGACCCGCCTCGCCAGCACCGATCCCGCCGCCATCGACCGCGCGGTCGCGGCCTTCACGGGAGCGGCCATCGGCACCCCCGGCGGCGCGCGCATGGCGAGCGATCCGCGTCTCCAGCTCGCCCCCTGCGGCGGGCCACTGGCGGTCAGCTGGCACACCCCGGCGCGCACGGCGGTCGCGGTCGAGTGCCCGGGGCCGACGGCGTGGCGGGTCTTCGTCGCGATCAGCCCGGCCACAGGCTCCACCGCCGCCACGCCCCGCCCCGCCCCCGCGGTCAAGCGCGGCGATGCGATCACCATCATGGTGCGCGGGCGCGGCTTCACCGTGCAGCAGCCGGGCGAGGCGATGGAGGCGGGCGCCGTGGGAGACTGGATCGAGGTGCGCACCGCCCGCAAGGCGCAGCCCCTGCGCGCGCGGATCGAGCGTCCGGGCCTTGCCGTGGTTCCTGCCGGATAACCCGCCCCCCTTAAACCTCCCCGCCCCCCGCCGTTCTCGCTCACAGGAACCGCACACCAAGGATCAAGCCCATGTCTTCCGTCGAACTGAGCAAATTGCCTGCCGTCGGCGCTGCGCGCGCCGTCGCTGCCGGCGAGCGCGCGCAGATCGAAGCGCGCACCCGTCCCGCCGCGCCCCCGGCGGGCACCGCCTCCGGCGTCAGCCTCGAAGTCTCCGCGCCCATTGAAGCCGCCGCGCCCCCGGTCGATGCCGAGCGCGTGCAGGCGATCAAGAACGCCCTGCGCGACGGCTCCTACCCGCTGGTGCCGACCAAGATCGCCGATGCCATGATCGCCGCGCAGGTCAGCCTGTCGCTGCCCGAGCGGGACTGATCCGGTGCCCGAAATTCTCGTCCCCGCGCGCCGCGCCGCTCCCCCCGCCCCGGCTGCTCCGCTGGCCGACGGTCTGCGGCAGATGATTGCCGTGCTCGAACGCGAGCGGCAAGCGCTTGCCGCGCTCGATGCCGACGGCCTCGTCGGCGCGGCGCGCGACAAGGAGAGCCTGTGCGACACCCTCGCCGCGCTCGAGCCGCAGCTGCTCGACGGCGAGACCCGCGGCCTCGCGGAGACCGCGCGCCAGCTGAACGAGGTCAACCGCCGGGTGCGCAACCTGCTCGCCGCCAATGTCGCCGCGCGGATCGAGGCGCTGGGCGGTCGGCACGGCCTCAAGGGCCGCCTGCCGAAGGTGACCTACGCCCCGGCGCGCACCTGAGTATTGCCACTTAGGCGCTCCCCGCGCCCGCCCTGTCTGGCACGGCGTTTGCACCTTCCCCCCGCGAAGCCCCCGCATCCCGCGGCGGCGCAAGCAGGCGGAAGCGCGCATGAGCAAGCCCCCCACATCGATGAGCCTCCCCGCAGGCTCGATCCGCGCCGGGTTCGAAAGCGCCGCGCGCGCCCATGCCGCCGCGCGTGCCGGGCTGGACGGCGCAGAGCCCGCTGCCGCGCGCCAGATCGCTGCCGTCGGCGGCGGCCCGGTCGAGGCCGCGATCGCCCGCGCGGCGCAGGCGACCAGCGTCGATTTCAACTACCTCCTCGCCCAGGCCGAGGTCGAAAGCGCGATGAACCCCGATGCCCGCGCCGCGACCTCGAGCGCGACCGGGCTCTACCAGTTCATCGAGAGCACCTGGCTCGACACGATGAAGAAGCACGGGCACCGTTTCGGTCTCGGCCATATCGCCGACCAGATCGCCGTCACTGCCTCGGGCAATGCATATGTCGCCGACGACGCCAAGCGCGAGGCGATCCTCGGCTTGCGGAGCGACCCGCAGATCGCCGCGCTGATGGCCGCGGGCCTTGCCGAGGACAACCGCGCGCATCTGATGCCGATCCTCGGCCGCCAGCCCGATCATGCCGAGCTCTATCTTGCGCATTTCCTCGGCGCAGGCGGCGCGGGGCGGTTCCTGAGCGAGCTGCAGGCCGATCCCGGCCAGAGCGCCGCCGCGCTGTTTGCCCGCCCCGCCGCCGCCAATCGCGCGATCTTCTACGCCCCCGACGGTTCCCCGCGCAGCCTTGCGCAGGTGATGCAGGTGATCGACGGCAAGATGGGCCGCGCACTCGACCGCGCCACCGATGGCCGGGGGGTCAATTTCGTGCGCGCCGACTACGCCCCGCGCCCCGGCGGCGGCATGGGCTTCACGCCCACGCCCTATCTGATCGCCGACGAGACGGTGTTCGGCCCCGGCGTGCCCACGGCATTGTCGCAGGCCTCGCTCCCTGCCGTCGCCGTGCGCCCGCCGCAGCGTCCGCCGATGTCGCAGATCCTGGGCAGCACCTTCGGCACCGATCCCGCCGCCGCCCCGCCGCAGGTGCGGCGCGCCTATGACCGTCTGAAGGCACTCGGCCTGTGAGTTCATCCGTGACGACTGCCCCTTCCCCGTTCTTCGCCCGCATCGCCGCCATGCCCGCCAGCCTCGCGCTGCCAGTGGGCATCTTCGCGCTGCTGGCGCTGATGGTGCTGCCGATCCCCGCGCTGCTGCTCGACATCTTCTTCGTGCTCAACATCGCGATTTCGATCGCGGTGCTGATGGTGGCGTTGAACGCGCGTCGCCCGCTCGATTTCTCCAGCTTCCCGAGCGTGCTGCTGTTCGCGACCCTCTTGCGGCTTGCCCTCAACGTCGCTTCGACACGGGTGGTGCTGGTGCACGGGCACGAGGGGGGCGCGGCCGCCGGGCACGTGATCGAGAGCTTTGCGGCCTTCCTCGTCGGCGGCAATTTCGTCGTTGGGTTGTTCGTTTTTGCGATCCTCATGATCATCAACATGATCGTCATCACCAAGGGCGCGGGCCGCGTGTCCGAAGTCTCGGCGCGCTTCGTGCTCGATGCGCTGCCGGGCAAGCAGATGGCGATCGACGCCGACATCGCCGCAGGCCTCGTCACCGCCGACGAAGCGCGCGAGCGGCGGCGCGAGGTCACGGTCGAGGCCGATTTCTACGGCTCGATGGATGGTGCCAGCAAATTCGTGAAGGGCGACGCGATGGCGGCGCTGTTGATCCTCGGGGTCAACATCGTCGCCGGCTTCGCCATCGGGATGATCTCCCACGGCCTTTCTGCAACCGAGGCGGGCGAGGCTTACGTCACGCTTGCGGTGGGCGACGCGCTGGTGGCGCAGGTGCCGGCGCTGCTGCTCTCGATCGCGGCGGCTGCCATCGTCACGCGGGTGAGCGACCAGCGCGACCTCGCGGGGCAGATCGGCGGCCAGTTCGCCGATGCGCGCGGGTGGCTGCCGGTGGCGCTGATCCTCGCCAGCGTCGGCCTCGTGCCCGCCATGCCGCAGACGATCTTTCTCCCGGCCGCCGCCATTGCCGCCGCGATCTGGTGGCAGCTCAAGCAGCGCGCCGCCCGGCCTACCCCCGTCGCCGAGCCGGTCGAGGACGTCTCGCCCGATCACATCGCGCTCGCCGATGTGGCGGACAGCACGCTGGTCACCGTCGAGCTGGGCTACGGCATCGTTGGGCTGGTCGACGCCGCGCAGGGCGCGCCGCTGATCACGCGGATCACCGGCATCCGCAAGCAACTCTCGCGCGATCTCGGCTTCGTGCTGCCGCAGTTCCGGATCCGCGATTCGCTCGAGCTTGCCGCGCAGGATTACGCCGTGCTGATGGGCGGGGTGAGCATTGCGCGCGGGAGCGTGCGCCCCGGCAAGCTGCTCGCCATCGACGCGGGCGATGTGCGGCCCGGGCATGGCCTCACCGGCGAGCCGACCCGCGATCCCTCCTTCGATTGCCCCGCCCTGTGGATCGCCCCTGCGAGCCGCGATCATGCCGTGGCCGAGGGCTTCCTCGTGGTCGACCCGGCCTCGGTCATCGCCACCCATGCCAACCAGGCGCTGCTTGCCGAAGCGCACCAGCTGCTCGGCCCCGACGAGGTGCGCGAGTGGGTCGATGGCCTCAAGGCCCGCGCCCCCGCGCTGGTCGAGGCGGTGACCCCCGACCCGCTCCCGCTCGCCGCGCTCACCCGCACGCTGCGCGCGCTGATGGCCGACGGGATCGGGCTCGCCCACCCCCAGCCGCTGTTCACTTCGCTAGCGCTGGCGCTCCAGAAGACCACCGATTTCGACACGGTGATCGATGCCGTGCGCGCCGACCTGTCGCCGCGCCTCGTGGCGCGGATCGCCGGGCCGGACGAGGCGCTGAAGGTGGTCACGCTCGATGCGGGTCTCGAAGGCGCGATCCTCGGCGGGATGATCGATCCCGCGACCGGCCAGCCGCTGATCGAGCCCGATTGCGCAGGCATGATCCTGCGCGAGGTCAACGCGGTCGCCGATGCCGAGAAGGGGCCGGTCGCGCTGATCGTCCAGCCGCCCGCGCGCCGCGCGCTCGCCGCGCTGCTGCGGCACCGCGCGCCGCGCTGCCTCGTGCTCTCGATCGCCGAGCTGCCCGCGAGCCAGCCCATCGCGGTGGTGGGCGTGATCGGCGCTCCGGCTGAGGCCCCCGCGCTGCCGAACCCTGCGGGGATCGCGGCATGAAGCACGATCACGCCGGGTTCGGTTCGCCCGTCCCCTACGCCCCCTCGCGCGCCGAGGTCGAGGACCGCGTACGCCGCTTCCTGCCGCTGGTGCGCCGCACCGCCTGGCACATCAACGGGCGCGGGCGCGAGGGCCTCGAGATCGAGGATCTGGTGCAGGCCGGCATCCTTGCCCTCACCGAATGCGCCCAGCGCCACGCCGGGCCGACCGAGGACGGCTTTGCCGCCTATGCCAAGATCCGGGTGCGCGGCGCGATGCTGGATGAAGTGCGCCGCATCGCGCACGACAGCCGCACCGCGCGCGCCAAAAGATCGACCTACGAGCGGGCGCTCGCTTCGCTTCGCGGGACATTGGGCCGCGAGCCGAGCCGCGCCGAACTCGCCCGCGCGCTGGAGGTGGATGACGCCGAACTGCTCGCCATCGAAGCCTCGGGGGTCAAGATGACCCCGATCGAGGACGCCTATGACGAGACCAGCCTCGCCTTCGCCAGCGACGATCCCGATCCCTTCGAAGCCCTGTGCGCCAGCGAGGACCGCGAGCGGCTGATCGCGGCGATGGTGAAGCTGCCCGACCGGCTGAAGCTGGTGCTCCAGCTGTTCTTCGTCGAGGAACTCAACCTCACCGAAATCGCCGCGGTGCTCGAAGTCAGCGTGCCGCGGGTGCACCAGCTGCGGGCGAAGGCGCTGAAGGATTTGCGGGGGCTGCTGGAGGGGGAGTGATCGCCTCCCTCAGCCTCTACCCCGCATCCCCGTCCGCATGGCCCCGGCCCTCGCTGGTCGTGCGCGCCGAGCCCGCCGCGCCGTTCGCGCCCTCGCCTTCCCAGAAATAGGGGCGGCGCTTGGCGTCTCCTGTGCCCACCTCGTTCATCGTCCGCGCATCATAGAGCCGCCCGCCGATCATCACCTTCTCGATGTTGTCCGAATTGGCGATGTCCTGCGACGGATCGTCCGAGAGGATCACGAGGTCGGCCAGCTTGCCCACCTCGATGCTGCCGATGTCCTTCGCCATCCCGAGCGATTGCGCGGGTACGATGGTGCCCGCCTTCAGCGCCTCGACCGGGCTCATTCCGCCGCGCACGAAGCTCCACAGCTCCCAATGCGCGCCGACGCCCGCCTGCTGGCCGTGGGCACCGATGCTGACCTTCACCCCGCGCTGCGCCAGTTTCCGCGCCTCGCGCGCGTTGTTGTCGTCGACGAAGGCCCACTCGGGCGCCTTGGTGCGCCGTGCGGTCTCGGCGAGCAGCATCTTGGGCGGCGTGTGGACCATGAGCGGGTTCTCCCACACATTGGTCGCCTGCCGCCAATAGGGATCGCCCGCGAGACCGCCATAGGTGACCACCAGCGTGGGCGTGTAGTTGGTGTTCGACTGGCTGAAGAATTGCAGCACGTCTTCGTAGAACACGTCGGCTGGGATATTGTGCTCGAGCGTCGAGTTGCCGTCCGCGGCGATGTTCATGTCCATCCCGAACAGCGAACCGCCCTCGGCGACGACCAGCATGTTCTCGGCCGCCGCAGCGCGCACCACCATCTGGCGCTGTTCGCGGCGGGGCTGGTTGTAGTTCTTGACCGAGATCCCCCCCTGCGCCTTGATCCGCCGCACATGGGCGAGTGCGTCCTCGTAGGAATCGATCCGCGCATACACGTCCGCCGCCTTGGCGCCGTAAATGATCTCGCCGGTCGAGAAGATGCGCGGTCCGAGCGTGAGCCCCGCGCGCTGGCGCTCGGCGGCGGCGAAGACGGTGCTCGCCTGCGAGGAGGGGTTGTGGACCGTCGTCACCCCCATCGCGAGGTCCTGCAGCAAGGCCCAGTTCTGCTGCGGGATCAGGTCGCCGACCCCGTAGGCCCCGTGCGCGTGGGCATCGACAAGTCCGGGCATAATGGTCTTGCCGCTGGCGTCGATCATCCGCGCGTCACCGGGCAGTTTGATCTTCACCACGGTCGCGTCATAGACCCCGGTGATGCGGTCGCCCTCGATCACGATGAGGCCGTTCTCGATCACGCCCGCGTCATCGGCGGCAAGCCCCGGACGCATGGTCAGCACCCGCGCGCCGGTGATGACGGTGGTGCCGGTGGGCTTGGCCTTCTGCACGCTCACTTGCAGCGGAATGCCGGTGGTGGGCGGGGTGAAGGCGGGCGTCTTGTCGGCTTCCGCCTTGGGCGCATTGGCGAACAGCGCGGGGATGCTGGCGCTCTGGAGCGAAGGCCCGATCGACCAGAACAGCGTCTCGCCGCCATTGGCCCAGCCGAGATAGTCCGCGCCCCCGGTGCTGACCTTGGTGACGGGGAGCGATCCACCCTTCTCGCTGACGTCGACCGGCTTGCCGCCGGGCACCAGCGGCATGGCGAAGACCTCGTAGTTCTGGCGGAAGGCGATGGTGCGGCCATCGGGGGCGATGCGCAGGTCGTTGGCCAGATCGCCCTTGGCGTGGGTGCGCTTGGCTTCGCCGGCGAGGTCGGTCGAGACGAGTGCGAGGTTGCCGCCGTCGCGCGCCACCATGAACAGGCGGTCATTGCCCGCGCCCCATTGCGGGTTCGCCCCGTCGCGGGTGACGAGCTTCGCCTCGCCTCCGGCAACCGGCATCACGTAAATGCCGGAGCCTTCCGAGAAATCGGGCGAGGTGAGGTAGCCGCCCTCGCGCTTTTCGAAGGCGATCATGGTGCCGTCGGGCGAGAAGGCAAGGTTGCCGTAATGCCCCGGGCCGGTGAGGACGCGGCGGTTCTGGCCCTGCGCATCGGCGACAATGATCTCGCCGAGTGTGGCGTCGCTCCAGCGGACATAGGCGAGTTGGCTCCCGTCACGGCTGAAGGCGGGGAAGGCTTCGAGCACATCGGCGCTGTCACCCGTCAGCGGGGCGGGCGCGTCCTTGCCCTTGGCGGATTTGCTGTAGAGCCGCCCGAGGCTCTCGAACACCACCCGCGACCCGTCGGGCGAGAGCGTGGCGAAGCGCGGCATGGTGGTGGTGAAGCTGTCGGGCGCGACGTCGATCACCGGGTGCGGGGCATCGGCCACCCCGCGGGTGTCCTTGACGCGGAAGGGTATCACCGCATGGCCCGATCCGTCGCGGCCCACGCGGTTCAGCTTGCCCCCGGCCCAGAACACGATGGCGCTCGAATCCGGCAGCCAGTCCATGTTGGGATAGACCCCGGTGACCGCCCAGGTCTCCTGCACGTCGAGATCGAGCTTGCCGTAGATCATCCGCTCGCGGCCGCTGGCGATATCCTTGACCCACAGCTGGGTCTGGTCCTTGTCGCGCCGGACGAAAGCGATTTCCTTTCCGTCGGGCGAGGGCGCGGGGCGCACTGCGCCCCCGTAGCCGGAGACCGCGGTGGAGACTTCGCCGGTGGCGAGATCGTGCTTCTCGATCGCGAAGATCCCCGCGTTCGAATCCTGCGCATATTCGAAGGTGTTTCCCGGCGTGGTGTTGCGGGTGTAGTAGATCGCGGAGCCATCGGGCGCGAAGACCGGCTCGCCCAGCTCCTTCTGGAGCCGCTCGTTGGCGCGCTCCACGACCTGCACCCCGCCCCCGCCGCTGACGTGGTAGAGCCACACCTCGCCCGTGCCGGCAGACCGCTCGGTGGTGTAGTGCTTCTTCGCCGCGATGAAGCGTCCGTCGGGCGACCATGCGGGTTGGTTCAGCAGGCGGAAGTCCTCCTTCGTCACCTGCCGCTTGTCGGTGCCGTCGGCGTTCATCACCCAGATATTGTCCCCGCCGCCGCGGTCCGAGGTGAAGGCGATGCGCGTCCCATCGGGCGAGAAGCGCGGCTGCACGTCCCACGACAGGCCCTCGCTGATGCGCTTGGGAGTCCCGCCCTCGATCGGCAGGGTGTAGATGTCGCCGAGCAGGGTGAAGGCGATGGTCTTGCCGTCGGGCGCGACGTCGACATCCATCCAGGTGCCCTCGTCGGTGTTGATCGCGACCTGCTTGATCGTCGCACCCTTGGGCGCCTCGACGCTCCACTTCTCGTCGGCCTTGGCGTCCTTCTTGGCGGGGGCGGCGGCGAGCGGCGTGGCAACGATAGCGGCGCCTGCAAGCAGGGCGGCGGCGAGAATGCGCATGGAAAGTCTCCCTCTGTCGGCGCGGGAGACTAGCGGCGCGCAAGGATATTGCTAGGGGCGGCAATGCCGTTGGTCGATTACGGTCGGCGGCTCAGGGGGACACGCGGATGCTGCAACGGATCACCAACAACTTCGCCGCGCTGACGCTGGGCGGCGTGGCGCTCGCGTGGTTCTATCCACCCGCCTTCACCTGGATGACCGACGGCAGCATCCGCTTTGCCGGACAGCCGCTGCTGAGCCTCGCGCTGGGCGTCATCATGCTCGCCATGGGCCTGACGCTGACCTTCGAGGATTATCGCGGGCTCCTCAATATGCCGCGCGCCTTTGTCGCCGGTGTGGCGCTGCAATATACGGTGATGCCGCTCTCGGGCTTTGCGGTGGCCAAGGTGCTGGGGCTGGAGCCGGGGCTGGCGGTGGGTCTGATCCTCGTGGCCTGCTGCCCAGGGGGCACCGCCTCGAACATCGTGACCTACATCGCGCGCGGGCACGTGGCGCTGTCGGTGGCGATGACGATGGCCTCGACTCTCGCCGCCGTGGTGCTGACCCCGCTGCTGACCGGGTGGCTGGCGGGGGCCTATGTCGAGATCGACCGGCTGAACCTGCTGGTGAACATGGTGGGCGTTGTGCTGGTGCCGGTGGTCTTGGGCACCCTGCTCAACCGCCTGTTCCCGCGCGCCGCAGAGGCGGTGAACGGGGTGCTGCCTTTGGTCGCCATCGTGCTGGTGATCCTGATCGTGGGCGGGATCGTCGGCGGATCCAAGGCGCAGATCATGGAGCATGCGGGCGTGCTGCTGCTGGCGACCTTCTTGCTCCATTCGCTGGGCTTCGGTCTGGGCTACCTGTTGTCGCGCGTGCTGGGGCTGGCCGAGGTCGAGGCGCGCACGATCAGCATCGAGGTGGGGATGCAGAATTCGGGCCTCGGCTCGGGCCTCGCGAAGACCCCCGCCTTCGCCGCGCAATTCGCCGATGCAACGCAGGCCGCCCTCGCCCCGGTTCCCGCCGCCATCTCGGCGGTGTGGCACGTGCTGATCGGGAGCCTGCTCGCGGGGATCTGGCGGCGGCGGAGCTAGCCGAACCTCAGGAAAACTGGCCCCGCTTCGGCCCGAGATAGCCGAACAGATAAGCGCCCACTTTCCGCATCTGGATTTCCTCCGAGCCCTCGGTAATCCGATAGCGGCGGTGGTGGCGGTAGATGTGCTCGAAGGGCTTGTGGCGCGAATAGCCGATGCCGCCGTGGACCTGCATGGCGCGGTCCGCCGCCTCGCACACCAGCCGGTTTGCCCAGTAATTACACATCGAGACCTTGTCCGAGATGGTCCGCTCGATCGCCTCGTGGGGCATGTTGTCCATCTCCCACGCGGTCTTGAAGATGAGGAGCCGCAGCATTTCCGCCTGCGTCGCCAACTCCACCAAGGGGAACTGGATCGCCTGATTGCGCGCCAGCTCCTCGCCGAAGGGCTTGCGCTCGCGGGCGTATTTCACGCTTTCATCAATGCAATAGAGCGCCGCGCCGCAGGATGAGGCCGCCTGCCGGATGCGGTTCTGGTGGACGAAGCTCTGCGCCAGCGCGAGGCCGCGGCCTTCCACGCCGAGGATCGCGCTGTCGGGCACCCACACGTTGGTGACGCTGAGGCGCGGGTGGTCGGTGGGCATGTTGAAGGTCCACATCCACTCTTCGATCTGGAGGCCGGGGGTGGGGTTGGGGACGAGGAAGCAGGTGATCCCGCTTGCGTCCCCCGCCTCGCCGGCCGTGCGCGCGAACATCGCGCAGTGGGTGGCGACGTGCATGCCGGTGATCCACATCTTCTCGCCGTTGATCAGCCAGCCATCGACCCCGTCGCGGGTTTGGCGGACGGCGTGAGTCTCCATGTGCGTGGCGTCGGAGCCGTGGTGCGGTTCGGTCAGCCCGAAAGCGACGCGCCGCGTGCGTTCAAACCCGCCGAGGATGAATTCCTGCTTCTGCTCCTCGGTGCCCCACTGGTCGAACATGGCGACGAAGGGGAAGTTGCCGACGATGCTGTGCTCGTTCTGCAAGTCATTGTGCAGCCCGAGGCCCTGCCTCGCAAAATGCTCGCGGATCACCGCCATCCAGAGGTTGCTGCCGTCCTTCCCGCCATAGCGCTTGGGGGCGGAGAAGCGCCAATGCCCGGCCTTGTCGGCGCGGCGGGTGGCCTCTTTCAGAAGCTCCTCCCACTCGTGCCGCGGCAACCCGCCCGCCTCGAAATCCGTGCGCGCATATTCGCGGCGGTGGTCGAAGAAGCGGATGTTGTCGTCTTGCTGTTCGAGCGGCTTGATCTCGGCGGCGATGAAGGCGTCGAGTTCGGCGAGATAGGCTTGCAGGTCGGGGGGAAGCGCGAAGTCCATGCGGCTATTCCTCTTTAAGCCACTTTTTTCGAGCGGCCGAGAATGCGGGATATTTGGGCGAGTCTGCTCGCACCTTTTCGAGTGCCGCAAATCGTAGGCTTTGCAGCAGATCCTTGTCCGCTAGCGTTTTCGCGCCCGAAAGGATGTCCGCAGCAAGTTCGTCGGAGCAGCCCAGCCACTGAAAATCGTACTCTGAGTGGTATTCCCGCTCGAGAATGCCGAGCGCGTTACGGGCCACCGCCAGCTGAAACCGATCGTGCCCCGAAAGCTTGTCCTTCAGCGTGGCAAGCCATTCAGACACAGCAACCGCGATCTCCGAGGCGCTAGCCTCCCCCATGGGTTCGAAGCGTTCGTCGGCGGAGCTCGACGGCACCCATCCGCGACGCTTGGCGCGCGGGGCTTCGCCCTCCAGCAGCAGCAGCAGGTCGAGTTCTTGCTCGCTCGTCCGGCGCGAGATGACCACGCGTTCGAGCATCCGGTCCGCGCCCGAGCGCCATTGGGCGGCCATCTTGAGGCAGCCCAAGGCCCACCACACGGTGCGGTAGATCGTCCAAAAGCGGAAGCGTGCGGGGTCGATGCTGACCCCCGCCTCGGCCTCATAGGCGGCGATGTAATCTTCGATGCTCCCCAGCCCCAGCGCGGGACGGTCGTAGCGGGCGAAGCGCCACACCGCCATGCAGCCGAAGGCGAGGTCCTCGTGGGGGTCGCCGAAATGGGCGATTTCCCAGTCGAGCACGCCGGTCAACGCCGAGCCTTCGACCAGCAGATTGCCCATGCGGTAATCGCCGTGGTTGAGCACGGGCTCGACTTCAGGCGGGCAGTTGTCCTCCAGCCACTTGAGGCCGAGCGCGATGATCGGGCGATCCCCGCCTGCGTCCATGAACTGCTGTTTGAGGTCGGCGATGGCGGCGCGGTAGTCCATCACCGGCACGCCCTCGGGCACGTCGCCCTGCCGCAAGCGGTGAATGCGCGCGAGGTCGACGGCGATGCCGCGCAGCAGCCCGTCGGGGTCGTCGCAGGCCAGAATGACCTTGGGATCGGCTGTCCCCGGCAGCGCGCGCATGACGAACCCGCTCCCGAGCCCGTCAGCCTCCTCCAGCACCGCCACCACTTCCGGCGCGGTCACGCCCTTGGCGCGGGCCGCCTCGATCAGCGCGGCCTCGGTGGCATGCCCGTAAGGCCGCCCTTCCATAAAGGCGAGGCTCGGCGCGCGGCGCAGAACATAGTCGGAGCCGCCAGCAGAAAACCGCCAGCTCTCCATCACCGCCCCGCCCGTCAGACGCTGCGGCTCCGACGACAAAGCGCCGAGACCGGCGCGGGCACAGACCCGCGCCAGCCCGGCGCTCAATTCGTCAGCCGTCATCCCCACGGATCAGGCGGGGACGTTGTCCTTCTTCACGGTGATCACCTGTGCGTAGGTGAACTCCTTCAGGCCTTCCTTGCCATATTCGGCGCCGAAGCCCGACTGCTTGTGCCCTCCGAAGGGCGCGAAGGGCGAGAGGTGGAGGTATTCGTTGACCCACACCGTGCCGGTTTCGAGCTGCTCGGCGATCTCCACGCCCTTCTCCGGATTGCCCGTCCACACCGCACCGGCGAGGCCGTAATCCGAGTTGTTGGCGCGCTGGATGACCTCCTCCTCGGTCGAGAACTTCATCAGCGGCATGACCGGGCCGAACTGCTCCTCGGCGACGATCCGCGCGTCTTCGGGCGGGTTGTCGAGGATGGTCAGCGGCACGAAATAGCCGGTGCCGCTCGGGTCCACGTTCCCGCCGAGCAGGAACTTGTAGCCGTTCGACTTGGCATCCTCGATCAGCTCGAGCACGCGGTCATACTGCTTCTTGTTCTGGATCGGGCCGACGCCGGTGCCCTGCTGGCTGCCGTCGCCGACCTTCACGGTCTTGGCATATTCGACGATCGCGGCGCTGAGTTCATCATAGATGTCCTCGTGGATATAGACGCGCTTGGCGGCGACGCAGATCTGCCCGGCATTCGAGAAGCTCGACCAGAACAGCTGTTCGGCGACCTTCTTGGGGTCCGCATCGGGGAGCACGATCGAGGCATCGTTGCCCCCAAGCTCCAGCGTGATGCGCTTGAGGTCGGCGCTGGCGCCTTCCATGATCTTCTTGCCGGTCGCGGTCGAGCCGGTGAAGGTGATCTTGTCGATATCGGGGTGGCTGGTCATCAGCGGGCCGAGATCGTCCTCGCCGGTGATGATGTTGACCACGCCCGGCGGCACCTTGTCGGCGATCAGCTCGGCGATGCGCAGGGTGGTCAGCGGGGTGAAGGGCGAGGGCTTCAGGACGATGGTGCAGCCCGAGAGCATCGCGGGCGCGATCTTCTGGATCGCCATCATCACCGGGAAGTTCCACGGCACGATCCCGGCGACCACGCCCACCGGCACGCGGCGGGTGCGGCTGAGGCGGGTGTCGCTGTCCTCGTTGATCTCGTCATCCAGGCTGAGCGTGGACTGCGCCGCGCTCATTCCGGCCGCGCCGTAGATCTCGCCGCGCGCCTGATCGTGGGGCTTGCCCTGTTCGCTGGTGAGCAGGCGGTAGAGTTCCTCCGCATTCGCCTTGATCGCGCCAGAGATCGCCATGATCGCGGCGCGGCGTTCCTCGATGGGGGTGTTCTTCCAGGTCTTGAACGCGGCGCGCGCGGCGGCGACCGCACGGTCGAGCTCGGCCTTGCCGCAAGCGGGGACCTGGCCGATGACCTGCTCGTTGGCGGGGTTCACCACGTCGAGCCAGCGGTCGGTCGCGACCATCTCGCCGCCGATAAGGTTCTTGTACTGGGTGACCATGCTTTGTCCTCTCTTGCGAATGGGGGAGTCGTCTCTCTCTGCCCAAGGTTGGCGCGTTGCATTGAAAAACGCAATCGCTGCTTTGAAGGCAAAGCTAGCGCGGCAGACGGCTGCAATCACCTGACGATTGCGCTACGCCGCAGCCGTCCTATGTGAGGCATCCGGCTTGACGACGAGAGGACCCGCGATGACTGAATCCCGCCCCGATCTGGTGCTGTACGGCAGCCCGCTTTCGCCCTTCCTGCGGAAGGCGGCAGGCGTGTGCCTCACCAAGGGCGTCGCCTACGAGGTCGAGGGCGTGAACATCTTCGCCCCGCCGCCGTGGTTCCTCGATATCTCGCCGATGAAGCGCATTCCGGTGCTGCGCGACCGCTCGGTGGCCGAAGAGGGCCTTGCGGGCACGATCCCCGATTCCAGCGCGATCTGCGCCTATATCGAGAAGAAGCACCCCGCGCCCGCGCTCTACCCCGCAGACCCGATGGCATACGGGGAGGCGCTGTTCATCGAGGAATTCGCCGATACCTCGCTGGCGATGGCAGGCGGGCTCGGCATCTTCCGGCCGATCTTCTTCGCCATGTCCAAGGGCGAGGAGCCGGGGCTCGAGAAGGCGCGCGACGCATGGGCGAGCCAGCTGCCGCCGATCTTCGACATCCTCGAAAAGCGCCTCGATGGCCGCGCGTTCTTTGCCGGCGACGCGCTCTCGATCGCCGACATCACCGTGGCCTGCGTGCTGATGCAGATCGCCCTGGTGGCCGAGATGCCGCTCGACCGCTGGCCGGGCCTCGCCGCGCATTACGCCGCGATGCGGGCCCTGCCCGCGATCGCCCAACCCTATGCGGCGGCGGAAAAGATCGTTCGCAAGGCCTTGCCCGAGCCCTTCGACCTGACCTAAGGCCTTGACGCGAGAGAGAGGACAGCGGGGCAGCATGGCCAGCGAGTGGTGCATCGGGATCATCGGCGGTTCGGGACTCTATGCCATCGACGGGCTGGAGGACGCGCAGTGGATCGCGATCGAGACGCCCTGGGGCGACCCTTCCGACGAGATTCTGTGCGGCACCATCGCGGGCGTGAAGGTGCGCTTCCTCCCCCGCCACGGGCGTGGGCATCCGATCAGCCCCTCTGAACTCAACGCGCGCGCCAATATCGATGCACTGAAGCGCACCGGCTGCACCGATATCCTCGCGATCAGCGCGGTGGGCAGCTTGCGCGAGGAGCTCGAGCCCGGGCGCTTTGCGGTGGTCGAGCAGTTCATCGACCGCACCGTCCACCGCCCCAGCACTTTCTTCACCAGCGGCTTCGTCACCCATGTCTCGATGGCCGATCCGGTCTGCCCGCGCCTGTCCGACATGGCCGCGCAGGCGGTGATCGCGGCGCAGGGCAAGGTCGCGGTGGGGGCGACCTATCTGGCGATGGAAGGCCCGCAATTCTCGACCCGCGCCGAAAGCCGGATGTACCGCCAGTGGGGCGCGGACGTGATCGGCATGACCGCGATGCCCGAAGCCAAATTGGCGCGTGAGGCGGAGCTGCCCTATGCCCTCGTCGGCATGGTCACCGACTATGACTGCTGGCGCGACGGCGAGGCGGTCGATGTCGCCGAGGTGGTCCAGCAGATGCAGGCCAACGGCGCGCTTGCCCGCGCGATGGTGCTGAACTTCATCGCCGCCCTGCCCGAGGAGCGCGAACCCTCGCCGATCGACACCGCCTTGGACGACGCCGTCATCACCGCCCCGGACGAGCACGATCCCGCGCTGATGGCCAAGCTCGACGCGGTAGCCGGGCGGTTGTTCGTCTGACATTTCCGGGCGCGGCGGAAAGCACCACCCCGCCGCGAGAGATGGCGAGACGCCTATTGCAGCGTCACGATCTCCTCGCCGCCATCGTGGCGGCCGTAGAACTGCATCAGCTGCACCAGCAGCTCGCAGCGGCCCGACAGCGTGCCCGCCTCGAGCAGCGCCTGCTTGCTGGCCGGATCGAAGGGCGCAATCTGCGACACTCCGTTGATGAGCGAGCGATCATCGAGCCGTTCAACCGAATCCCAATCGACCGAATATCCCTGCGAATCCGCAAAATGCCGCGCCTCGCGCTCGAACCCGCCGCGCTGGGCGTGGCTGAGGGTTTCGTCCTCGTCCTCGTTGAAGATCTCCGCTTCGATCTGGCGGTAGGCGGTGGTGACCTCCAGCTCGCGCACCATGCGGAAACGCGCTGTGCCTTCGAGGATGAGGTTATAGCGCCCGTCATCCATCGCCTGAATCTCGCCGATCCGCCCGACGCAGCCGACCTCGAACAGCGGCGCGCCTTCGACGGGACGCTGGGGCTGGATCATCGCGATCAGCCGGTCGCGGATCAGCGCATCGCCCACCATCGCGCGGTAACGCGGCTCGAAGATGTGGAGCGGCAGCTGCATGCCGGGAAACAGCACCGCGCCCGTCAGGGGGAAGATGGGAAGCCTCTTGGTCATCCGAACAATACGCGCGAAAGCCGCCGGCGGACGCCGACCACCCATTCGTCTTCAAGCCCCGTAGCCTCGAAGATCTTGAGCAGCTTGGCCCGCGCGGCGCCATCGTTCCATTCGCGGTCGGCGGCGATCATCGCGAGCAATGTGTCGGCAGCCGCATCGCGCTCGCCCGCCGCGAAGGCGGCCTCGGCAAAGGCGAGCTGCGCGTCCATGCCCGCACCCTCGGCCTCGGCAGCGGCGCGCAGGGCGGCGAGTTCGCCATCATCGACCCGCTCGCCCGCCAATTCCAGCGCGCTGCGGGCGGGCGCAATCGCCGCATCGGTGGCAAGGCGCGGATCGCTGTCGATCACTTCCATCACTTGGCGGGCCTGATCGACCTCGCCCAGCATCACCAGCGCGCGCACCAGCCCTGCGTGCGCCGGGGCGTTGCCTTCGGCGAATTCGGTGATCTGCGCGAAGATCGCGGCGGCGCGCTGCGCGTCCCCGGCGGCGAGCGCCTCCTCGCCCATCTTGACGAATTGCGCGAGCTCCTCGGGCGAAGGCCCCTGCGGCGCGCCCGGTTCGCCCGCCCCGCCTTCGACCGGCAGCTGTGCGAGCAGCTGGTCGAGAATGGCCTTGAGCTGCGATTCGCTGCGCGCCGAGGTCAGATCGGCGATCGGCTGACCCTGGAACATCGCATAGACCGTCGGGATCGAGCGCACCTGGAACTGCGCGGCGATGAACTGTTCCTCGTCGACATTGATCTTGGCGAGCACCACGCCCTTGTCGGCATATTCGCCCGCGACCTTCTCGAGCACCGGGGTCAGCGCCTTGCACGGCCCGCACCACTCGGCCCAGAAGTCGAGGATGACGAGCTTCGTCTGCGACGGCTCGACCACGTCTTTCCGGAAACGGTCGACCGCCTTCTGTTCCTCGATGCTCAGTCCCATGCTGGCCAAGTTATCTGCTCCTGCTGCCGCTTTACGCGTTTTGCGCCTGTCCGGTTCCCATGTGGGATGCCTTGCCGCGCTTGTGAAGCGCGTCCGTGTGCTGGCCGCTCGGCGACATGCGATCAAGCCCGAATTGCGCCAATTTTGCGCTTGCAGCCGCCCGAGGTCGCTGCTAATCGCGCCGCCTCTCCGGCAGGAACGGCGGCAATCGCGGGTTCCTGTCAGCGCCAGTGAGCGGGCGTAGCTCAGGGGTAGAGCACAACCTTGCCAAGGTTGGGGTCGAGGGTTCGAATCCCTTCGCCCGCTCCATTTTCCAGCGACATTGCTGTGTCCGTCCGGTCGCCGCTTGATGCGGCGGACCGCCGTGTGCTTGCGGCAAAAGCGCAACACCTTGCGCCCGAATGCTTGTCTGCGAAAGGTCGCATATTGGTCGCCCGGCGGTCAGCTTTGCGCAAGATCGCGAAAGTCCTCAAAGGCTTGGCCGCGGCCCGAGAATTGCAACAAAACTGTTATATTTCAGTGATGCGACGCATTTCCCGATGCTGTCAGCAAAGCGTCACCCAGCGTCCATAGCGGCCCCGGCAACGACCACGCCAAATGGGGGCTCCCGATGACCGATACCACGCCGCTCCGCCTGCGCCTCTCGCACAAGGCTCTCATGCTCGCCGCCGTCGCCGCGATTCCGCAGGCGGCCCTTGCCGACGATACCACCGCCGATCCTGCCGCCGACCCGGCGCTCGCCGCCAGCGCCGCCGCCGCCGCGCAGGCCCCCGACACCGAGAACGAGGACGACATCCAGTCCGCCAAGGAAATCGTCGTGCAGGGCTCGATCGGCTTCCGCAACCGCTCGGATTCGGCCGAGCCGGTGCTGGTCTATGACGAGGAATACTTCCAGCGCTTCGAACCGCTGACCGCGGGCGATGCCTTGAAGCGCGTGCCCGGCGTCACCTTCCTCTCGGACGTGATCGAGAGCGACGGCGCGCGGCTGCGCGGCCTCGATCCGGGCTACACCCAGATCCTCATCAACGGCGAGCGCGTGCCCGGCGGCCAGTCCGACCGCTCGTTCTTCCTCGACCGCATCCCGGCCGAACTGATCGAGCGCGTCGAGATCGTGCGCTCCTCCTCGGCCCGCCGCACCGGTGACGCGGTCGCCGGCTCGCTCAACATCGAACTGCGCGACGGCTACACGCTCGACGGCGGCTATGTCCGCGCGGGCGGGCTGTTCTTCGACGACGGCGAGATCAAGCCCTCGGGCGGCTTCTACTACGGCGGCGCGCTGGCGGGTGGCCGCGTGCTGCTGGGCGCCAACGTCCAGGGCCGCTACAACCCCAAGATCAAGAGCTCGCTGCGCTACGGCGACAGCCCGGAAAACAACCCCGACTTCGCGACCGCCGATTTCGACAACCGCGAAGACCAGACCGACACCCGCGACGGCACCGACTACGCCTTCAACGCCAGCTGGGGGATCGAGACCGAGACCACCGAGTTCGAGATCCTCGGCAACTACGTCCGCACCGAGCGGACCGAGACCGAGCGCTCGTTCGAATACAACGATCCCACCGCGATCAACGGCCCCGTGCGCGCGACGCCTCCGGGCAACCTGCTGACCGACAACAGCAACATCAACGACATCACCACCGAAAGCTGGTCGATCGTCGCCAAGCTCGATCAGGAGTGGAGCCTCGGCGAGACCAAGCTGCGCGTCGGCTTCTCGCGCTTCGACGATCTTCAGGACGAGTTCGAATACGAGGTCGATTTCGACCGCAGCACCCCGCGGTTCACCGGCGATTTGACCCTGCAGGACACGCTCGACGAGGAACTGTTCTTCAACCTCGAGCACGAGATCGACCTCGGCGAAAACCTCGAATTCGCGGTCGGCGGGTTCTATCAGGACAAGGACCGCGACTTCCTGCTGCAGGAAGTGCGCAGCCGCTTCAACCTCACCGCCGCCAACCGTCAGGGCTATGACCAGTTCGCCCGCAACCCCGGCGAATTCGCGCCCAATCCCTTCCCGGCGCTGGGCATCTCCGCCAACAACACCATCTCCGAGGAGCGCAAGGACGTCTACGCCCTGATCGAGGGCGAGTTCGACAAGGTCACCTTCGAGGCGGGCGTGCGCTGGGAGAACACCTCCGCGACCGTCACCGATCTCACCGCAGGCGGGCTCGGCACCTTCGAGAACGATTACGACTTCCTGCTGCCCTCTGCGTCGGTCAAGATCGAGGTCGGCGATGGCCGGATCACCGCCTCGGGCGCACGCACCGTGCGGCGTCCGCGCTTCGACTTCATCACCCCCGGGCTGCTCGAGGCCGAGTTCGGCGACAACGACTTCCTCGGCAACCCCTTCCTCGCGCCCGAAACCGCCTGGGGCGGGGACCTCGGCTACGAGCACAAGATCGGCAAGACCGGCGTGATCGGCGTCAACGTCTTCTACCGCGACGTCAGCAACCTGACCGAGCTTTCCACCGTGCTGACCGCGGGCGGCACCCCGGCCGAAGGTTCGGAAGGCCCCGGCACCTTCATCTACACCCCGCGCAACACCGGTGACGGCGAGGTTTACGGGATCGAATTCGACGCCTCGTTCAGCCTCGCCTTCCTCGGCCTGCCCGATACCGGCGTGTTCGGGAACCTCGCGCTGCTCGACAGCAACATCACCGACGAATTCGGCGAGCGGCGCTTCAACGACCAGTCGGAATATGTCTACAACTTCGGCGCGATCCAGAACCTGCGCAAGCTCGGCGCGGCGTTCGGTGCGACCTACCGCAAGCAGGGCACCGCCTTCGGGCGTCTGGTCGGCGAGGAAGTGACGACCCGCTACGGCGCGGACCTCGAAATCTTCGTCGAAAAGCGCTTCGGCGACAGCTTCACCATCCGCGCGGTGGGTTCGAACCTGCTCGACGGGACCAAGGACGAGGCGTTCAACAAGTTCGCCACCACCGGCGACCAGATTTCGCGCGACTTCGACGAATACGAGCTTGAAAGCGAGCGCGCCGGTCCGGTGTTCCAGGTGGTGGCCCGCTACGCCTTCTGATCGGGCTTCCCCGCCCAAGCCATGGCCCGGTCGCACCCCGCGACCGGGCCATTTTCTTGTGCGCGCCTGCCGTTCGTCGATCCCCGGCCGCATTTATCCGATTTTGTGCTTGCATCGCGCGTGCGCGGCGCTAGGCGCGTGATACGTTATCACATACATATACGGGAATCGTCATGAACACGCGCAAGCTCTCCCTTGCCTCCTCCCGCCTCGCGCTCGTGGCAGCGCTCGGCCTTGCCGCCGGTGCCAGCCCGGCGCTGGCGGACGACGCCGCGACCGCCGACGCAGCCGCCCAGCCCGCCGCCGAGGCCGGGCCGGAGGACGATCTCCACAACCGCCAGACCGATGCCACCGGCGAGATCATCGTCAGCACCGCCGGCCTCAAGGAGCTCGACCTGCTCGCCGGCACCAGCGTGCTCGACATCGCCGATGTCCAGCGCGACGCCGTGACCGGCCAGATCGGCGACCTCCTCGCCAAGCTCCCCGGCGTCTCGGCGACCAGCTTTGCCCCCGGCTCCTCGCGCCCGGTGCTGCGCGGCCAGCAGGGCGAGCGCGTGCGCGTGCTGGTCGACGGCGTGGGCACGGCCGACGTCTCGAACACCTCGGTCGACCACGCCACCACCCTCGAGCCGATCACCATCGAGCGCATCGAGGTGCTGCGCGGCCCCGCGGTGCTGCTCTACGGCAGCCAGGCGATCGGCGGCGCGGTCAACGTGGTCGACAAGCGCATCCCGGTGCGGATGCCCGACCATGACATTCACTTCGACGGTTTCGCCGGGGTCGACACCGCCAGCAACCTGCGCACTGGCGCGGCGAGCCTCGATGTGGGCGTGGGCCCGAACCTCGTCGCGCACATCGACGGGTCGTGGCGCAAGACCGGCGACATCGACATCGGCGGCTTTCAGGTCGCCCCCGAATTGCGCGCGGACCTCCTCGCCGACGCGGCCGAGGAACAGGCCGAGGGCGAGCTCGAGGAAGCCGCCGAACTGCGCGAGGCGGCCAATGTGCGCGGCACCGTGCCCAACACCGCCATGGAGAGCTGGACGATCAACGCCGGCCTCGGCCTGATCCTCGGCGAGAGCACCTTCGGCGCCTCGATCGGCTGGTACGACACCAGCTACGGCGTCCCCACCCGCCCCGGCGCGGGCCACCACCACGGCGAGGGCGAGGGCGAGGACGAGACCGAGGGCGAGGGCGAAGAGAACGTCACCATCGGCCTCCGCCAGTTCCGCGCCGACTTCAAGGGCGACGTCTACCTCGGCGAAGGCGCCTTCGAGCGGCTGAAGCTGCGGGTCGGCTATTCCGACTACACCCACACCGAGTTCGAGGGCGCCGAAGTCGGCACCGTATTCGATTCGACCAGCATCGAAGCCCGCGCCGAGCTGGTGCAGAACACCGGCGGCGCCCTGCGCGGATCGAGCGGCGTGCAATACACCCACCGCGACTTCTTCGCCGTCGGGGCCGAAGCCTACATCCCGCCCAACCTCACCGATCAGGTCGCGCTCTTCACCCTGCAGGAATGGGGCACCGGCCCGTTCCAGATCGAGGCCGCCGCGCGCGCCGAGTTCACCAAGGTCAAGGCCCAGACCCTCGGGATCGAGAACGACTACGACACCTTCTCGGGCGCGCTCGGCCTCGTCTACGAGGGCATCGAGGGTGTGCGCATCGGCGTCAACGGCTCGCGCGTCGCCCGTGCGCCGAGCGCCGAGGAGCTGTTCGCCAACGGCCCGCACATCGCAACCCAGGCCTTCGAGATCGGCGACCCCGACCTCGCCATCGAACGCGCCTGGGGCCTCGAGGCCTATGCCCGCGGGCGGATCGGCAAGGGCACCTTCGGGCTGACCGCCTATCGCCAGTGGTTCTCCAACTACATCTTCCTCGAGGAAACCGGCGCGGAGGAAGATGACCTCCCCGTCTTCCAGTACCTCCAGGGCGATGCCGACTTCTGGGGCTTCGAGGCCGAGTTCAGCTACCCCGTCATCGACACCAGCTCCTTCCGCCTCCTCACCGACCTCGGCGCGTCCTACACCGAGGCCGAGCTTGACGACGGCACCGCCATCCCGCGCATCCCGCCGCTCGCCCTGATCGGCGCGCTCGAGGCCCAGACCGGGCCCATCGACCTGCGCGGCGAGGTCCAGTGGTTCGACAAGCAGGACCGCGTGGTCGGGGTCGAGACCCCCACCGACAGCTTCACGCTGGTCAATGCCGTGGCCTCGTGGCGCCCGCTCAAGGACAACCGCAACGTCACCGTCCAGCTCGCCGCCGACAACATCTTCGACGTGGTCGGCCGCCGCCATGCGAGCTTCACCAAGGACTTCGTGCCCCTGATCGGCCGCAACTTCCGCGCGAGCGTGCGCCTGAGCTTCTGAGGCGCAGCGAGGGTCGCAAGAGGGCAGTCGGTCGCGGCGGACCGGCTGCCCTTTTTCCTGCGCCTTACATTCCCGCCGCGCGCACCACCACCAGCACCTCGGCGGCAAGCGCGAAGCCGAACAGCGTGATCGCCACGCTCACCGCCCGGAAGCTCGCCAGCCTGCGCCCCTCCCCCGGCACCAGCGGCAGGACCGGGCGCAGCAGCAGCGCGACATCGCGCGCGTGAAGCACCAGCCAGGCGGCGGACAGCAGCGACACCGCACTCGCCAAGGCGATCACGATCTGCATCTGGGCAAGCGACATCGGTATGATCACGGGCAGCGCCTCTCGTCGGCGACACCCCTCCGCTTGCCCCAACCCGCAAGACCCGCCCCCCGTTCCCGGACGGCGGGGCGGCACGTATTCCTACTCTTCCACCGCGAAGGTCAGTTCGGCGTGCTCTTCGAGCCGCTTCACCAGATCCTCGCCGAGGAAGGCGCCCGGCGTCCCGATCCCGCCCGGCTTCTTGCACGAAAGCAGCGCGATCCCCGTCTCGCTCAGCATCCGGCTGGTCGAGCCATAGCCCGGATCGTAGCGGCCCTTCACGCCATATTGCAGGCGCCCCCCGTCGGGCATGTCGGCGACGAAGACCACGTCATAAAACCCGTTCTCGCGCTCTTCCTTGGTCGGCCCCTCGCCCGGCTTGGGGGGCTTGGCGCCGAAGGGGTTCTTCATGAACTCCACCGCCGCATTGGCCGCCGCCTTGCCGACATCGCCGGGGCTGGTGAGCATCATCTCGTCATACTGGAAGTCGGCGCCATAGGGGTGGCCGAGCAGGAAGTTGGTGCGGTGGACGTTCTTGGTGTTGATCGGCGCCATCACGAAGGGCGCGGACCACTTGCCGAGATCGTCCTCATAGCTCGGGATCATGCCCGAGGGCTGATCGGGCCCGTCGAAACCGGGGCAGAGCGCAAAGGGATTGCGCAGCACCCCGATCACCGAGACATCCTTCGCCGCCGCCTTCATCGTCGCCCCGAGGCTCGCCGCAGTTCCGCCCGAGAAGGTGCCCTGCATCGCCCGCACCCGGCCGCGGATGCGCGGGGCGGGCTTGCCGAAGCGCTCGACGCAGGCCTTCTGGGTCATCATCACGCCGAGATCGAAGGGGATGGAGTCGAACCCGGAGGAAAAGCAGATGCGCGCGCCGCTGGCTTCGGCAGCGGCCTGATGCTCGGCGATCTTGGCCGCCATCCACGCGGGCTCGCCGCAAAGGTCGGCATAGTCGGTGCCGGTCTTCACACAGGCCGCGACCAGCTTGTCGCCATAAAGCTGGTAGGGGCCGACCGTGGTGAGGACGACCTTCGTCCGCGCGCACATCGCTTCGAGATCGGCATCGTCATCGGCATTGGCGACCACCAGCGGGGTGGAGGCAGGCGCGCCGATCAGGTCGCGCACTTCTTCGAGCTTGGCGAGGCTGCGCCCCGCCATCGCCCACTTGGGGCCGTCATCGCGGCTGCCGTAATGGCTGGCGAGATATTCCGCCACCAGCCGCCCGGTGTAGCCGGTGGCGCCATAGACGATGATGTCGAATTCGCGGATGCTCATGCTCGTTCTCCCTGTGCCGGCCATCCGCCGACTTGGCCTGCGTTCAAGCGCAAAAACCCGCCCGCGACAATGGCGCGATTGCGATCCAACCCGTGGCGCGCAGGGAGCCACCGGCAGGGAGCGCCGGGGCGCTTGCGAAGTTCACGAAGTTCACATTGCAAAACGTGCAATCCTACAGGATTTCCCTCGCAATTGCAGCAGGTTGCCATCGGAATCCGAAGTTCACACATTTTTCGCGCTTGCAGGGGCTGGAGGGACTCGCGGGGCATGAGGCAGGTCTATGCCCGTCACACCGTGTAGGAAAGCGCTTCGCGTGCGGCGGCGTTACAGCCGAGGCCCTAAAGCCGCGGCCCTAAAGTCTGGGAAGCGTCACCCCGCGCTGGCCCATATATTTGCCCGCACGGTCCTTGTAGCTGGTCTCGCAGCGTTCGTTGCCTTGCAGGAACAGGAACTGGCACGCGCCCTCGTTGGCGTAGATTTTCGCAGGCAGCGGCGTGGTGTTGCTGAATTCGAGCGTGACGTGCCCCTCCCAGCCCGGCTCCAGCGGGGTCACGTTCACGATGATCCCGCAGCGCGCATAGGTCGATTTGCCGAGGCAGATCACCAGCACGTCTTCGGGCACGCGGAAATATTCCACCGTGCGGGCGAGCGCGAAGGAATTGGGCGGGATGATGCAGACATCGGTCTCGCGGTCGACGAAGCTCTTCGGGTCGAACTGCTTGGGATCGACCACCGAGGAATCGACATTGGTGAAGATCTTGAATTCCGGCGCAACGCGCGCGTCATAGCCGTAGGACGAGAGCCCATAGGAGATCACCCCGTCCCGCCGCTGCGCCTCAACGAAGGGCTCGATCATGCCGTGCTCGAGCGCCTGGGTGCGGATCCATTTGTCGGAGAGAATCGCCATGAGCGAGGGATTCCCGATGCGGGGCGGCGGGGCAAGTGTGCGGAAGGAACTATCCCCCTTCGGCTGAGGCCGCGTGGGCTGTGCGGCGCGGCAAGCGACCATTCGGCCAGCGGTCGGATCTTGCGAGGCACACGCTGCCCTGGCCACCCGATGAGTTGGCAGTCGGAAGCCGGATTTGCAGAGGACGTCCGCAGGCGGGGCGCAAATGTGCAGCCAACGTTCCTGCCGTGAGAATCGTCTAACATGAGGGGGGGCTTGCGGCAAGCGGGTTCCGATGCGCCATAGAAGCGGCCCTTGATTCGCTTGTCAGAGAAAGGCGCCGCCAATGACCAATGCTGCCACCGTTTTTCGCCAATCCTTCCTGCACGGAACCCGTGCCGACCTGGCCGTCGGCGACCTGCTCGTCACAGGGTATCCGTCGAATTTTCAGGCTGAGAAACCATTGAGCTGGGTGTACTTCACCGCCACCCTGGATACGGCAGCATGGGGCGCGGAACTGGCCAGTGGCGATGCGAAGGCGCGCATCTACCTTGTCGAACCGATCGGAGACTTCGTCGACGATCCCAATGTGACCGACAAGCGTTTTCCGGGCAATCCCACCATGTCCTACCGGACGCAGCACCCTCTCCGGATCCTGGGCGAGGTTGTCGGCTGGGTCGGCCATCCCGAGGAGTTGATCCAACAACGTCTGCGCGATCTCGCGAAGATGCGGGCCGAAGGCACCAACCTGATCATCGACTGATGATCGGTCGGGGGTTTCGCGATCCATCTTAGACCAACACGAACTCCGCCCACACCGGCAGGTGATCGGACGCGCTCGCCGCCAGCGCGCTGCGGTGGACGCCGCAGTCTTTCGCCGTCAGCGCTTCGCAATGCATGATCCGGTCGAGCCTGCCCAAGGGGCGGCGGCTCGGGAAGCTCGGGCCGGGGTCGAGCAGAGTGAAGTGCCGCCCGAACTCGCGAAAACACCCCGCGACGGTGCGCCATTCGTTGAGGTCGCCCATCAGCACCACCGGGCCGCTCGCCCGCGCCGCCTCGCCCAGAGCGGCGATTGTGCGGGCTTGCCGGACGCGCCACAGGCCGGAGAGGTCGAGGTGCATGCCGAACACCGTCAGGCTGGTGTCCCCCACCCGCATCCGCGCAGTCACCACGCCGCGCGGCTCGAGGCAGGGGATGTGGAGGATGTCGTGGCTCTCCACGAGGGTCCCGCGCCGCACGAGGATCGCGTTGCCGTGCCAGCCGAGCGAATCGTGCTGCACATCGAGCGGGACGGGATGATAATCGGTGTGGCTCTCGATCAGGAAGCGCGGGAGCACCGTGGCGCGGGTGCCGAACCTCAGGTCCGCCTCCTGAAGGCACACCACATCCGCGCCGACCTCGTTCAGCACATTGAGGATGCGCGCCGGATCGCGGCGGCGGTCGGTGCCGACACCCTTGTGGATGTTGTAGCTCGCGACCTTGAGGCTGGCAGGCGGGGGCGCGGCGTCGGGCATGGGCGCAAGGTAAGCGCCGCCGCGCTAATTCGATAGAGGCGGGCGCGCGGTTTGTCGCATCCTCGCGGCATGAGCTATGGCGCGCGCGTTCTCTATGCCTTCGACGGCGGGGCCCGGGGTGACTGGGCGGTGACTGGGATGACGACGCTCGCGGGCGAGAGCCTGCCCCCGGTCGCCGCGCTGAGCGTGCGGCAGGGCGGCTATGCCGATGCCCCCGCGCCGGTCTGGACCCTGTGCGGGGTCGCCAGCCACCTGCGCTACACCCTGCGCGCGGAATTCTCCGAACTGTCGGCGCGCGGCAGCCCACTGGGGCGCGGCGAGGCGCGGCGCGCGGCGTTGATCCCCATCAGCAAGTCCGAGGCATGGTGGGCGCTGGCGCAGGACGAACGCCGCCGCATCTACGAGGAGCAGTCGCGCCACACGAGCATCGGGATGGAATACTTGCCCCAGATCGCCCGCCGCCTGCACCACGGCCGCGACCTCGGCGAACCCTTCGATTTTCTGACGTGGTTCGAATTCGCCCCCGAGCACGAGGGGCTGTTCGACGAGCTGCTGGTCCGCCTGCGCGCGAGCGAGGAGTGGCATTACGTGACGCGCGAGATCGACATCCGACTGACGCGGGCCGCCTAACCCGCTTTCGTTTCAACGATGTGGGCGAGGCACAGCTGATCGTCGCACGAGGTCGACAGGCACCACACCGCGTGCACACCCCCAACGGGGGTGGGAGCGAGGGTCTGAAGGCTTTCCTCGATGGCCTCGGCAAGGCGGCCGGACGACGGCCCGAATGGCGCTTCGACCCGAAGCTGGCGCGCCCAACCCTTCGCCGCTTCCGCCACGCCGGTCGCCGACACCTGCATCACGCTGGTCGTGCCCATGAACTCGCTGACAATCGTGTAAAGGTCCACTTCCCTACTGCCCTAACCCGCCGCCAGCAGGCTCGCGTTGCCGCCGGCCGCGGTGGTGTCGATGCAGGTTACGCGCTCGGTCGCGAAGCGGGCGAGGTAGTGGGGGCCGCCGGCCTTGGGCCCGGTGCCCGAGAGGCCCTCGCCGCCGAAGGGCTGGCTCTCGACCACCGCGCCGATCTGGTTGCGGTTGACGTAGAAATTGCCCACCCGCGCGCGGGCCTGCACGAAGCGCCGCGTCTCGGCGATGCGGCTGTGGAGGCCGAGGGTGAGGCCGAAGCCGGTCGCATTGATCGCGTCCACCACCGCGCCAAGCTCGCCCGCCTTGAAGCGCACCACGTGCAGGACAGGGCCGAAATTCTCGCGCTGGAGGGCGGCGATGGAGGGGATTTCGATGATCGTCGGGGCGACGAAGTGGCCGGTTGTCGGCGCGCCGGAGAGGCGTTCCACCTTGAGGCCCTTCGCCATGCAATCGGCGATATGCGCCTCCAGCAGCGCCTGCGCATCGGCGTCGATCACCGGGCCGACATCGGTGGCGAGGTCGGTGGGGTCGCCGACCTTGAGCGCTTCGAACCCGCCGCGGATCATCTCCAGCACGGCCTCGGCAATGTCCTCCTGAAGGTAGAGCACCCGCAGCGCCGAACACCGCTGGCCCGCGCTCTGGAAGCTGCTGGCGAGCACGTCGCGCACCACCTGTTCGGGAAGCGCGGAGCTGTCGACGATCATCGCATTCTGCCCGCCGGTCTCGGCGATCAGCGTGGCGATCGGGCCGTCGCGCATCGCCAGCGCGCGGTTGATGGCGCGCGCGGTGTCGGTCGATCCGGTGAAGGCGACGCCGGCGAGGCGCGGGTCGGCGGTGATCAGCTGCCCGACCTCACCCGCGCCGGGGAGCAGTTGCAGCGCCTCGGGCGGGATGCCCGCCTCGTGGCACAGCTTGACCGCGAGCGCGGCGATCAGCGGGGTCTGCTCGGCGGGCTTGGCGATCACGGCATTGCCCGCCGCCAGCGCGGCGCTCGCCATGCCGATGAAGATCGCCAGCGGGAAGTTCCAAGGCGAGATGGTGGCAAACACGCCGCGCCCGTGGAGGGTGAGGCTGTTCTCCTCCCCCGTCGGCCCCGGGAGCATGACGGGCGCGGCAAACTGCCGCCGCGCCTCGGCCGCGTAGTAGCGCAGGAAGTCCACCGCCTCGCGCAGTTCCAGAACGCTATCGAGCAGCGTCTTGCCCGCCTCGCGCTGGCACAGGCTGAGGAACTCGGCCGTGTGCGCCTCGAACAGGTCGGCGGCATTCTCGAGCAGCAGCGCGCGGGCCTCGCCGCCCAGCGCATCCCAGCCGGGCTGGATCGCAGCGGCGCGGGTGAAGGCGGCCTCGACTTCCTCCGCCGTCGCATCGCGGCGGGTCCCGACCTTGCGCGAGGGGTCATGCGGCGCGGTCACATCGGCGAGCGGCCCGGTCCCCCCGAAGGTCGGCTCGGCGGACCACTGGCGGCTTTCGAGCGCCTTCAGTTCCTCCAGCAGTGGCTCACGCACCAGCGGATCGGACAGGTCCACCCCCGCGCTGTTCTTCCGCGCACCGAAAATCGCGCCCGGCAGCGGGATCGCAGGATTGCGGCGGGGGTTCAGCGCGGCGAGTTCCGCCACCGGATCGCCGACCAGCTCTTCCGCCGGAATGTCGGCATCGCCCATGCGGTTCACGAAACTGGTGTTGGCCCCGTTCTCCAGCAGGCGGCGCACCAGATAGGCGAGCAGCTCCTTGTGCCCGCCGACGGGCGCATAGATGCGCACCGGCGTCCTCTGGTTGCCCTCAAGCGCGTGGAGCGCGTCATAGACCTCCTCGCCCATGCCGTGCAGCCTTTGAAATTCAAACGGACGCCCCGCTGCGAGGTGCTTGATCGCGCCGATGGTATAGGCGTTGTGCGTGGCAAAGGCCGGGCGGATCACGTCCGAATGCTCGAACAGCCGCGCCGCGCAGGCCAGATAGCTCACGTCGGTTGCTACCTTGCGGGTGAAGACGGGGTAATCGGTGTAACCGCCCACCTGCGAGAGCTTCACCTCGCTGTCCCAGTAAGCGCCTTTCACCAGCCGCACGAACAGCTTGCGCCCGTGCCGCCGCGCCACCTTGCCCGCCCAGTCGCACACCCAGATCCCGCGCTTCGAATAGGCCTGGATCGCGAGGCCGAAGCCCTCCCACCGGCTGCCGTCGGGGCGGCGGAACAGGTCGTCATCGGCGACCAGTTCCTCGATGATGTCCATGCTGAGTTCGAGCCGCTCGGCCTCCTCGGCATCGATGGTGAAATGAATATCCGCATCGCGAGCGCGCAGCGCGAGCGCCCTCACCATCGGCACCATTGCCGCCTTGGCTTCATCGGCATGGAAGAAATTGTATTTCGGGTGGAGCGCCGAAAGTTTTACGGAGATTCCCGGCGAGCCAGCGACCCCCGCGCCCGCCTCGCGCGCCAGCCGCGTCAGCGCGGCCTCGTAGGACAGGCGGTATTTCTCGGCATCGGCAAAGGTCATCGCCGCCTCGCCGAGCATGTCGAAGCTATGGGTGATCCCCCGCGCACGTTCGGGCGCGGCGCGCTTCAGCGCCTCGTCGATGGTGCGGCCGAAGACGAACTGGCCGCCCAAAATCTTCATAGCCCGCCCGGTCGCGGTGCGGATCACCGGTTCGCCCAGCCGGTTCATCGCGCGGCGGAAGGCGCTCCCCAGCCCCTTTTGCCGCGCGTCCGGCGGATCTAGCACTTCGCCGGTCAGCATCAGCGAGAAGGTCGCCGCGTTGACGAAGGTGGAGCTGCTTTCGCCCAGATGCTCGCCCCAGTCGATCTGGCCGATCTTGTCCTTGATCAGCGCGTCGGCGGTGGCGGCATCGGGCACGCGCAGCAGCGCCTCGGCAAGGCACATGAGGGCGATGCCCTCCTCGGTGTCGAGGCCATATTGCTGGAGGAAAGCGTCGATCCCCGAGGCCTTCTTCCCCCGCGCGCCTTCGATCAGATCGATCGCGAGCCGCGCCGCCTCGGGGTGCACCTTCGCTGCTGGAGCGGCCTGCTCGAGCCGCTCGGCGATGCAGGCTTCCTCGTCCTGACGATAGGCGCGGCGCAAGTCGGTGCGGTCGATTGCGGGGACGGGGGCGAAGTCGGCCATCTGGTTTCACCTGAAACGATTCGGGGGAGCAAGGCTGCCCTCTGGACGCGGGCACGCTGCGCTTCAAGCGCCCTCTTTGCAACGCCCGTCCTTGCCGCGCGCGGCCCTTGCGGGTAGCCTCGCAGCTGCGCGATCAACAGGGGCCTTTCACGATCATGCGGATGTTCTGCTTCCACTGCCGCGACGGCGAAGACGGCGGCCGCCTGCGCGCGATCCACCGCCCTGCGCATCTCGAATTCGTCCACGCGAATGCCGATCATTTCGTGATCGTCGGACCGCTGAAGCGCGCCGATGGCCTGATCATCGGCTCGCTGCTGATCGTGAAGGCCGAAGACGAAGCCGCCGCGCGCGCGATCCTGGCGGACGATCCCTACCTCACCGGCGGGGTGTGGCAGCTGATCCGGGTGGACGAGTTTACACCATTGCTGGGCGACTGGGCCTAGAACAGCACCGACACTGCAAGGAAGGCAACCGGGCCGCTGAACAATCCAAGGCGCTTGGCAAAAGGCCGCCCGCGCGCGGCGCGCGTCGCGCCCGCAAGCCACAGCCCGCCCGCCACGCCAAGGAAGGCGAACATCCCGCTGCGCTTGTCGATCTCGCACGCGCGGATCGCATCAGGAGTGGCGTGGGCCGACCAGCAATCGCCCGTCAGATAAAGCAGCCCCAGCATCGCCGCCAGCACCAGCCCCGCCGCGAGCGCCGCGCCGGTCAGCACGTGGGCGCTGGTCACCGGAACGGATCGCCGTCGCTGTAGCGGCGGCTGATGAAGGCCGCGTTGCTCGAAAAGGCGTCGAGATCGTGCTGCGCGAGATTGCGGGCGATCTCGTCGATCCGGCCCTTCATCGTGTCGAGGCTTTCTTCGAGGATGAAGCTCGCCGACTTGCCGGTCTTGCGGAAGATCTCGGCGCGGTGCGCGGCAGGGATGTCGATGTAGCTCTTGACCAGCTTGGGCAGGTGCTCGTCGCGCATCAGTTCGATCTCGGTGCGGCTGACGGCCTGCACTTCCTCGCGGTCCATCATCACGCCGACCTCGTCGAGCGCGGCGAGGATGGCGTCGATCTTCTTGCGAGCCGGCGCGGGGACGCGCTCGTCGTCATAGTCGATGCCGTGCGCGCGCTCGGGCGAGGGCGGCGGCGCGGGGGGCGCTTCCGGCTCGGGCGCGGCGAACATCTTTCTGAGCGAATCGAACAGACCCACGGAGCTTCCCGTTGCGACTGGCCCTCAAGCAGGGCCGGAAGCCTGCTTTAGACCCTGTTTCAGCGGGGTGGAAGCGCCGGAATCGCCGCGCGCTCGCTCTCCAGCCGGTCGAGCGCGTCGTAGAGCTTCGCGAAGGCGGTCTGGAGCGCCTCGGCTGTGTCGACGGCGGGCGGGCCTTCCTCGGTGATGAGGTTGCTGGCGGCGCGGTTCAGGCCCGCGATCCGGTCGAGCACCAGATCGTGGCGGGCGATCATCCGCGCGGCCTCCGTCGCGGTGCGCAGGACCATCAGCATGGTCGCGGTCGCCTGCTCGATGGCGGCGATCAGGTGGGCGTTGGTGCCGCTGATGACCTCGCGCGCGGCGAGCGCCTGCGAAGTGAGCGCCTGCGCCTCGGCAATGTCGCGCGCGCGGGTGCGGACGGTGTGGAGCGCGTCGGCGGTGAGGCGGCGGGCCTTCATCGGCTCCTTCGCTTCGATCATCGCCGCGCGCGCCTCGATGGTGAGCGCGACCTCCTCGGCGAACAGCGCGTGTTCGCCAAGCGCTTCGACCAGCGGGCGCAGCGCGGCTTCCTCGGCTTCGAGGCCCACATTGGCGCGCAGCAGGGCGTCGCGCTCACGGGTGAGCGACGCGAGCGCCGCCGCTATCTCGCCTTGCGCGGCGAGATAGCGGTCGAAATAGGCGGCGGGGTCGGGTTTGGCGGCAAACAGACCGAAGCGCTTGCCGCCCCCCGCAAGATTGCCGTCCCGCAGCGGTTCGAGCGCATCGGCAATGCCGCGCAGCGCTGCGGTGGCCTGCGCGATGGCCCCGGTGGGCGGCGGGGCGACATGGGCAAGGCTCCCGGCATGGCGCGCCGAGACCTGTGCGATGGTGTCGCGCCCCAGCGCCTCGATGCTTTCGAGCTTGTGGTCGAAGGCCGGGCTCAGCGGCTCGATCAGCAGCAGCTCGGCGACGAATTTCATCGCCTGTCCGGCGAGTTCGGCGTGGCGGCGTTTGGTGATCGCGGTCATGCGCCGAAGCGTCAGGCGACCCGCGTCGGCGCCTGCGGGCGGCGCGGGGCGGCAGGTCGCGGCGCATGGACCCGCGCACGGTCGAGCACGCCCTGCGCCCAGCGCGCATGGGTGGTGGGCTCGAGCATCGAGCCGCCATGCCCGAACACCGCCCGCGCCTCGGCGGCGAGGATCGCGCGGGCTTCCTCGACCTCGGCGGGGCCGGGGCGCAGGACGTCGTGGATGATCGGCACCTGCGAGGGGTGGATCGCGGTCTTGGTAAGGAGGCCATGCTCGATATCGCGCGCGACTTCCTCGCGCAGCACATCGGTCAGGGCATAGTGCTCGAACACCGGAGCCGAAAGCGCGAGGCCCTCGGGCAGGAAGACGCTCGCCATAGTGCTGATCGCAAGGCCCAGGGGGGTGTCATAGGCGGTCCGCTCGCGCGAGCGGCGCACGCCGAGCGTATTGAGGATGTCGTTCCCCCCGATCCGCACCGCGTGGACCCGCTCGCCCAAGGGCGCGAGGGCGCGCGCCATCTGCACCATCGCCGCACGGTCGAAAGCCTCGGTGCTCTCGATCGTGGGCATGATGCCGTGCGCGGGACTATCGAGCCGCGCGAGCCAGTCGGCGAGGTTCGCGGTGGTGATCTTAGGGAGCACGAAGCCTGCCAGCCGCTCGATCCCCGGCTGCGCGAGCATCCATTCGAGCATCTGCGGCCCGCGCGGGCGGGCATAGGCGATCAGCTTCGGCGGCGCGGCTTCGAGGGCGCGCAGCGTGGCGCAGAACACCTCCTGCGCGAGGCCGACCTCGGTCTCGTGCAGCGAATCCTCGAGGCAGATCACCACCGAGCGCAGATCGGGATTGGCTCCGGCCAGCACCTCGGCCAGCCGGGGGTGCTGCACGGGAATGTAGAGCGTTGCGCCAAGCTCCACCGCTTTCGTCATTCAGCGTCTCCTGCCTTCGCAATCAGTGTTACGGCGCGGTAGTTGCCAAGTTCCCGCTGCTCGACGGGAACGCGCGATTGTGCGGCGAGATGCAGCAAATGGGCCACTTCCGCGTCGCCCCGGTCGCGCACGAAGACCGCCTCAGGCAGGCGGCGCAGCACGGCGCGGGTCGCCTCGGCGATGCCGGGCTTGATGCGGTTGACGTTGTTGACGGCGCGTTCGGCCATCAGGCTTTCGACCAGCGTGCGGCTCGCGGCGCGGCTGGCGGCGGCGGCTTGCGGGCTCCAGCCGGGGTGGCCTGTTTGCGGCGCGGCGGCCTCGATCGCGGCGATGAAGGCGCGGGTCCGGTCGTGGGGGGCGTGTTCGGTGAGATGGCGGCAGGCGTGGAAATCGCCCTCTCCCACCAGCGCCTCGCTCAGCACCGAGCGGCTGATGAGCCCCGAGGCGATCGCGCCGAGGATGCCGGAGGGGATGAGGTAGTCCTCGGACGTCGCGGCAAGGCTGGCGCAGCCCGCGGGGTCGGCGACCACGGCGAGGAAGGGGGCAAAGCCGGTGCTGCCGTCGGCAAGGCTCGCCTCGAGCTCCTGCGTGATCGCACCCTTGCCGGTCCAGCCGTCGACGAAGACCGCGTCCTGCGTCCCGCGCGCGGCGGCGATATGGGCGAGCGCGATCCGGTCGATCCCCCGGCCCCGGATGATGCTGACCGAGTAGTGCGCGACGTCCACGCCCCTTGTCGCCAGCGCCCGCCGGAGCAGCACCCCGATGGGCGTGCCCGCGCGGGCGAGCGAGACGATGGTGCAGCTTTTTGCCGTTTCGGGACGGGCGGAGATCGCCTCGGCCAGCGCCGCGATATCGACCTTGAGCCGCCCCGCATTGCGCCCCAGCGCCGCCTCGTAGAGCGCGAGGTAGCGCGCGTCGGGCAGGCGTTCTTCGGAGAGCATCTCCGAATAGTGCCGCGCGCCCGACTGGATCAGCGCCTCCTTCTCCGCCACGTCGGTCAGCGCGACTTGGGCGGGCTTGAGGAGGAAGGTCACATCCTCGGGGGCGTAGGAGCCGTGGAACGTCATGCGTCGATCCACTCGTGCCCGTGCGCAATGTGTTGCCACAGCTGCGCTTGCGTCGGGATCATCGCCATGTCGCAAAGGTCGAGGAAGCCCGCGTCCGACCATGAGTCGCCGATGCCGAGAACCAGCCGCCCGGGGGTCTCGGCGCGCACCTGTTCCAGCATATAACGCACCGCCGCGCGCTTGCTCAGCCAGGGCGGCAGGAAGGCGAGGTTGTTGCCGTTGGCGTGGATGCGCCAGCCTTGGGGGAGCCTATCGCGCAGGGCCTCGGCGAGAGCGGTCAGCGCGGGGACATCGCCAGTGTTGCTCTTGATGACGAGGTAGAGGTCGAGCCCGTCCTCGCTCACCATCCAGTGGCGATATTCCGGGCCGAGGCCGTGGGTCAGTGCGGGATAGAGCGCAGCGGGCGCCTCGGACGCTTGCGCCTCGGCGGCGAGGCGGGCGTGCCAGACCGGATCGGGGGTGCCGTCCGCCAGCAGGATGCAGCCCCCATTGGCGCAGATCGCCGGGGCCTGCGCGATGTCGACCCGGGCGAGGACGTCGCGCGCGCGGGCGGTCACCGGCACCAGTTCGCCATGCGCCAGCCAGCCGAGCAGCGCCTGCTGCGGCGGGGTGGCGTAGCCGCTGGGGGTGCCATCGGCGAGGCGGCTCATGAGGCGCAGGTCGGCTTCGGGCCAGTCGCCGCATTTGGGGGCGGTCTGGAACAGGCTGTCGTCGAGGTCGGCGAGAATGAGTGGGCGGGTCATGCGCCCTCGCCATAGCGGCACAGCAGCGTCTCCACCATGACAGGCGCGCCCGCTTGGGCGAGCCGTTCGCGCAGTTCGTCGGCCTGCCGGCCTGCAATCTCGGCGGCGATCACGATGCGCTCGGGGCGGTGGGCGAGGAGGTTGTAGACATGACAGGTCGCGCCCGAACCATAGGCGTCCGCCAGCGTGGTGACGGACTGCATGGCATGGCCGAGCATCGCGGGGGTGCGGGTGATCGACTGGATGGCGGCGATGCCCCCTTGCGCGGCGATCTCCTCGGCGATGCGCAGGGCTTCGTAGGCGTGCTCGCCATCGCCGAGCACCAGCACCCGCTCGCCCGGCGCGGCGGTGACGGGGGCGCGGGTGGCGGCCTCGGGGGCGAGGAGGCCGGTGCGGCTGCGCATGCCTGTGGCGGGCGCGGTGCCGTGGCGGTTGGCGGTGGGGGCGAGGCTGGCGGCGGCCTGGCCTGCGCCGGGCGTCCAGTGGAGTGTCCCCGCGATCAGCGAATGGGCGCTGGCGGGGCGCGGCATGCGGGGGAGGAAGGCCCCCGCGCTCCAGTCGGTCAGGCTGGCGACCGCGATCCGCTCGATCTGTGGCAGGGCGGCGACCAGCGCCTCGGCGGCCTCCACAAAAGTGCTGCCGGTGCTGCATTCGTCGTCGATGATGACGAGGCTGCGCGCTTGCGGGAGCAGCGCCTCGACCTCGCCCGCCACCTGCACCATGTGGCTCGCGGCGTGGCTGTGGCCTTCCTCGAAGCGGCACAGCACCCACGCGTCCGCCACGGTCTGGCGGCTCGACTGGACATAGGCGCTCGCAGCCCCCGGATGCCGCGCGCGCCATGCTGCCCAGACGCTCTGGGCGAGGCCGGTGGCGGTCTCGGCCATGCCGCAGAACAGGACGGGCTCAGGAAAGGCGGGGATCTGGGCTGCGAGCGCATCGGCGGCATGGCGCAGCGCCTCGAACGGGGTGGGCAGGTGCCGCCCGAGCACCTTCGAGACGATCAGGAAGCCGCGCTTCGGGTTCGCCCGCGCGGCAAAATCGCACAGCGCGGCGACCCGCACGGGATCGACGCCTTCGAGCACCAGCGTGCCGGTCGGCAGTTCGACCGTGACCCTGTGCTGCTGCGTCCCCGCAGCGGCTTCGCGTTCAGGCATGGATGATGATGCTGACCACCGCGCTGCGCGCCCGCGCGACCACGTTGCGGCGCACATTGTCGGTCGAGATCGCCAGCGGCGGCAGCTCGGCCCCGGCGGCGGCGGCCATCTCGTAGACCAGCGCGGCGCGGATGCCGAAATTGACGTTCTCCGAGATCGAGCCGCGGTTGCGCATGTTGTCATGCGCGAGGCTGGCGGAGGTGATGCCCACCAGATTGCCGAACTCGTCGATGATCGCGCCGCCCGACGATCCCGAGCCGATAGGGGCGGAGAACTGGAAGCGCGCGATGTCGCCCCCGCCTCCGGTCAGCCCCGAGACATTGCCGGTCGTCACCTTGAGATCGGCCCCCAGCACGTCGATCAGCGGGAAGCCCGCGGCCATGATGTCTTCGCCCAGAAACAGCGGCGAGCCGATGCGCAAGGGCAGCGGCGCGCCGTGGGTGCGGCAGCGCAGCAGCGCGAGGTCGTGCCCGGCATCGACCGCGATGACGGTGCCCGCATCGCGTGCCGGGCCGACTTCGAACTTCTGCCCGTCCTCGACCACATGGGCGTTGGTGACGATCAGGTCGGGCGCGATCAGCACCCCGCTGCCCGTGCCGAGCATCTGCCCCGGCACCGGCACCGGACGGCTGTGCCCGCGCCCGTCGGGGTGGGGGATCGGACCATTGCCGGGCAGCGGCACGCCGGGAGAATTGCGATAGGGCACCTCGATCCCGCCCATGTTGCGCGCGCGCACATAGGCGTCGATCCCGAAGGTGAAGCCCTCGTTCGAAAGCTTCATCCGGCGCTCGCCGTTCTTGGTGTAGACCTCGGCGAGGATCACCGCGGCGAGCTGTTCGGTCGGCTGCGGCATCTGCCAGACGGTGCCGTCGACCTCGAATTCGAGCGGGTAGGCGTGGTTGGTGAAGCCGCCGTGGCGGTCGTCCATGACATAGGCGACGATCTCGAAGTCGCCCTCAAGCTCGGCCATGCCTTGCATGAACCACTGCGCCGGATCGATCCGGTCGAAGGCGAGCACGCGGCCGTGCTGGCTCGCGTCGCGGCCGATGGCGGCGACGGCAATCCGCGCCGCCTCTTGCCCACGCAAGAAGATGCGGCAATCGGCCTTGGGGCTGATCTTGACCCGCTGACCGGGCTGGGCGGGCTGCATCGCCGTCGCGCCTTAGATGTTGACGCCCATTGCGGACGCAAGGCCCGCAAGGCCGCTGCGCCAGCCTTCGCCGATCGCCTTGACCTTGATGTCGTCCGCCGGGCCGCGATAGAGTTCGACGAAGATCATCGCGACATTCATCGAGGCGTCTTCGGAGAGGTCATAGCGCGCCAGCTCCTTGCCGTCGGCCTGGTTGACCACGCGCGCGAAGGCGTTGGAGACCGAGCCGAAGTTCTGGCCGTTGATCTCGCCCTCGTGAATGGTGACCGCGATCACCACCTTCTTGGCCGCCGGGGTGAGCTTGCCGAAATCGATCAGGATCGTCTCGTCATCGCCCGCGCCCTCGCCGGTGCGGTTGTCGCCGCTGTAGACCACCGCACCATCGGGCGAGGTCTTGTTGTTGTAGAACACGAAATTGGCGTCCGAGAGGACCTTGTCGTTCTCCCCCAGCACGAAGGCCGAGGCGTCGAGATCGAAGGCCGCGCCGTCGGTCTTGCGCACGTCCCAGCCGAGCCCGACAATCACTGCATTGAGGCCCGGGGCCTCCTTCGAGAGCGACACATTGCCGCCCTTGCTGAGCGAAACCGCCATTATCCGTATTCCCTGCTAGCGGAAGTGCGCGACCGGCGGGCATGCCCCCCGGCCGCGCCCCCTCCCGATTAACCGACGTTGACGCCGAAGTGCCCGGCGAGCGGGCCGAGGCCGCCCTTGAAGCCCTGGCCGACCGCGCGGAACTTCCATTCCGCCCCGTGGCGATAGACTTCGCCGAGGATCATCGCGGTCTCGACCGAGGCGTCTTCCGACAGGTCGTAGCGCACGACCTCGGCGTTGGTGTTGGCATCGACAAGGCGGATGAAGGCGTTCGAGACCTGGCCGAAGGTCTGGCCCTTGCTGTCGCCTTCGTGGATGGTCACGACCACCGCGACCTTGTCGACATCGGCGGGCAGCTTCGAGAGGGTGATCTCGATCTGCTCGTCATCGCCGTCACCCTCGCCGGTGCGGTTGTCGCCCTGGTGGATGACCGCGCCGCCGGCGACGTTCTTGTTGTTGTAGAAGCAGAAGTCCATGTCGCTGCGGACCTTGCTGCCCGCACCGCACACGAAGGCCGACGCGTCGAGGTCGAAGTCCTGACCATCGGTCGCGCGCACGTCCCAGCCGAGGCCGACCATGATGCGGTCAAGCCCGGGGGCTTCCTTCGAGAGGCTGAGATTACCACCCTTCGACAGTGAAATAGCCATAATTCGTCTCCTTTACCCAAGTCTGGCGGCGCGGGGTGGCCGCCGGTGTTGCAAGCTTACGCCAGCGCATCCTCCGGCTCGCCGTCGGGGTTCGCCTTGTTCCAGCGGACCGACGACCAGAAGGCGAGCCCGATCAGCACCGCGCCGATCAGGCCGGTGATGACTTCGGAGATGTGCATGAAGGTGTTGAGGTACATGATCACCGCCAGCGCGAGGATGGCGTAAAACGCCCCGTGCTCGAGATAGCGGTACTCGCTCAGCGTGCCCGCGCGGACGAGGTAGATCGTCATCGAGCGCACGAACATCGCGCCGATGCCGAGGCCGATGGCGATGATGATGAGGTTGTTCGTCAGTGCGAAGGCGCCGATCACACCGTCGAAGCTGAAGCTCGCGTCGAGCACTTCGAGGTAGAGGAACGCACCGAAGCCCGCCTTGGCGACGTCACCGGTCGAGGGCGTCGGGGGTTCGAGCACGTGGTTGATCACTTCGACGCCGAGATAGGTCAGCAGCCCTGCGATCGCTGCGGTGATGAAGGTCAGCGCTTCCTCGCCCGGCAGCACGGTCGACACCGCCCAGGTGCCCGCGAGCACGAGGCCGATCGAGACCGCCTCGATATCCGCCACCTTGGCGAGCGGGCGCTCGATCGCGGCGATCCAGTCGACTTCCTTGTCGCTGTCGAAGAAGTAGTTGAGGCCGACCATCCCGAGGAAGGCGCCGCCGAAGCCCATCAGACCGACATGCGCGCCCTCGACGATTTCCTGATATTCGGCCGGCTTGGTCAGCGCGAGGTTGACCGCCTCGAAGGGGCCGATCTGCGCGGCGACCATCACGATCACCAGCGGGAACACGATGCGCATCCCGAACACCGCGATCGCGATACCCCAGGTCAAGAAGCGCTGCTGCCAGACCGGGTCCATGTCCTTGAGCACGCTCGCGTTGACCGCGGCGTTGTCGAACGACAGCGAGACTTCCAGCACCGCGAGCACGGCGCAGATCCACACCATCGACAGCACGCCGTCCATGGTGCCGGTCAGCGCCCAGCCGTAATAGCCGCCGAGCGCAAGGCCGACGACCGTGAACAGCAGCGAGCCGCCAAAATGTTTGAACATCGAATGTGATCCCCTTGAGCCGCGTGATACGGCGGTATGCTTGATTAGTCCTTACTGCCGCGCTGCCATTGCAGATAGACGCCAATGTCCTCGGCGAAGGGCTTCTGGCTCTGGTAGAAGCGCATCAGGCGGCTCATCTTGAGCTCGCCGCCGACATTGTCGATCACCGCGATCCCGCACAGGCGCTCGCGGCTGTTGACCTCGTCCATCCTGACCTCGATCTCGGGCTGGCCCGGGATGTTGAGGCGCACGACGCCATCGGTCGAAGCCCAGTCGGGCGCACCCTCATAGATCAGCGCGAAGACGCCGATGCGGCGGATGTAGTCGAAATACTGGCCGTTGACGCGGATCGTCTCTCCGGCCGCAACCGCGCCGGTGCGGTCGTCGCCCGACAGCTCGATGAAGGGCGGCTGGTGGTAGGAACCGAAGCTCCTACCCAGCGCCTGGATGCAGCCTGCACCCATGCCGTCGGCCATCTCGAAGATGACGCCCAAGTCGAGGTCGAGCTGCTGGGTGCCGCCGAAGAAGCCCTTCTTCTGGGTGCGCGCGGTCCAGTTGAGGTTGAGCACGATCTCGCCGAAGGAATTGCCCTGCTTCTTCAGGCTGACCGAGGAATTGCCCTTGTCGAGGCTGATCTTCTTGAGGCTGATCGGCGCAGCTGGCGGCGGGGGCGGAGGCGGAGGCGGCGGCGGGGGTGCCGGCGGCGGAGGCGGGGGCGGCGGTGCGGGCGCAGGGGCGGGTTCTTCCACCTCGCCGCCGAAATGCCCGATCAGCGCGGCGAGCCCGCCCGCAAAGCCTGCGGCAATCGTGCCGATCTTCCAGCCCGACGAATGGCGATAGATTTCCGCCAGCATCACCGCCTTTTCATTGGTGAGCGCGGCCGCGGCATCGAAGCTCGCCTTGCCGCCGTCGATCGTCACCATCAGCGGACGGCTCTCGCCGACGCTGCGGCTGTCATGCGTCGCGGTGAAGACGATGCGGTCGATATTCGCGGGCAGGCGGTCGAGCTCGAGCGTGAAGGTGGCGGTGTTGCCCGCGCTCGCCATGCGCACCTCGCCGGCCGGGGTCGCGGGGTTGGAGAACAGCACGACGTAGCGATCGTCGCCGATCTTCTGCCCCGGCTCGAGGCCGAAGGCGGCAATGTCGATGCCATCGAGGCCGAATTCGACCTTCACCTCGCAATTGCTGGCGACGCCGAGGTCGGACAGCGAGCGCTTTTCCCCACGTTGCAGCTGCATGCGAATATGCTCCAGGTCTTGAATGGCGGGCGCGTCTCTCGCGCGCGGGCCGGGACAGGTTGAGGTTACAGGATGGCGCGCGCGGGCGCGGTGAGATCGTGGACGGTGCGCCCCGAGGTGCGCTCGCCGATCGCCTTGAAGTCCCACTGGCCGCCCGCGCGCGAAAGCCGCGCGAGGATCAGCCCGGTGTGCGGGCCCGAATCCGAGATGTCGAAGCGCGCGAGCTCGCGCCCGCTCTTCTTGTCGACCACCCGGCCGAAGGCATTGGCGACCTTGTCGAAGGTCTGCCCGCGGAAGCTGTTCACGGTGAGGACGATGTGCTCGACCCGCGCATCGAGGCGGTCGAGTTCGATGGCGATACTCTCGTCATCGCCGTCACCTTCGCCGGTGAGGTTGTCGCCGCTGTGACGGATCGTGCCCGCCGCATTGGCGAGCTTGCCGAACCACACCTGTTCGAGCACGGCCTTGTCGCCATCGAAGGTGATGCACGAGGCATCGAGGTCGATATCCCCGCCGCCGCCGAACATGCCGCCGAACAGGCCTTTCTTGGCGACGTCCCAGCCCACCCCGAGGCTGATCTGGGACAGCCCGTGCGGGGCCTCCTTGGCGAGGCTGACCGACTGGCTCTTCTGGAGCGAAATTCCCACTGATCCCCCGTGACGCTGCGAACTGTCCCGAACCGGGACAGGGTATCCCCGAAGGCCCGAGGGGTGTCAACCCTGCGCCCGTGGGGATTGCTTGGGGGTTAGTGTTGTTATCCTTACGTTTTCATTAAGATGGCGAAGCGAAAATCGGGTTATCCGATAGACTTTACGCGGCGGCCCGCGTGGTTCTCGATCACCGCGATGGCATCGCGCATTGCGCGCACCTTGCCGATCTGGGTGTCGCTGCCCCAGACCGAGCCCTTGTAGACCCAGATCCAGCCGCTGCTTTCGGAGACATTGTAGAGGTTTTCACCCCCGCCCTCGACGATCACCTTCTTCTTCGCCATGCGCCCGCGCCCCCGGTTGGCCGATCAGATCCCGAAGCTGCCCTTCAGCCCGTCGATCACATATTGCGCCGCCAGCGCGGCCAGCAGCACGCCGAGGAGGCGGGTGATGACCGCCTCGACCTTGTCGCCCAGCAGCCGGATCAGCGGCCCGGCGGCGACCAGCGCGGCGGCGGTGATGACCAGAACGGCGGCGAGCGCGGCGAGGATCTGGCCCTGTTCGGGCAGGTTCCCGTCCGCCTCGTTCATCAGCAGCATCACCGCCGCGATCGCGCCGGGGCCCGCCAGCATCGGCATCGCCATCGGGAAGACCGAGACGTCCTCGATCTCGGGCGTGGCGGCGATCTTCTCGGCGCGTTCCTCGCGGCGCTGGGTGCGCTTTTCGAACACCATGTCGAAGGCGATGAAGAACAGCATCAACCCGCCCGCGATGCGGAAGGAATTGAGTTCGATGTGGAGCGCGCCCAGCAGTTCCTGCCCGAACAGCGCGAAGATCAGCAGGATGATGCTCGCGATCCCGGTCGCCCGCAGCGCCATGTTGCGCGCCTGCGCGGGGCTCGCGCCCTTGGTCAGCCCGGCATAGATCGGCGCGCAGCCGGGCGGGTCGATCACCACGAACAGGGTGACGAAGGCGGAAAGGAAGGTCTCGGTCAGCACGGGCTGGCCCCTCCCATCAATCGCCGGTCGGCACAAGGCTTTGTTCGATGCCCGTCAGCCAGCGGCCCTGATAGAAATATTCGGCGAGGATATAGCGCGTGCCGTCCGCACGGTGCTCCCAGCGCCAGCGCAGCGTGGTGTCGCGCGAGAGATGCGCCTCGGTCTTGCCGTCCTCGCCGAGCGAGATGGCGGGCGGCGGCGGGACCGGCGCGCCGGGGCGCGGGCAGGTGGCGACAAGGCCCTGGATCGCGTCGATCTCGGTCACGACGATGTCGCCCGGCTGCACGTCCACAGGGGGCTTCGGCGGCGGGGGCTGCGGCACATCCGGCCCCCCGACATCGAAGACATAGCGGTATTCGCCGTCGGGCTGCCGCTCCCACACGGTGACGAAATTGCCGACCGTGCCGTCAGGCTCGCGCAGGCGCCCCTGGCTGACCGCGACCTCGCCGTCGCAGCTAATGACGACGGTGCGGGCCTTCCACTGGACGGCCTGCGGGGGATTGCTCTGGGTCGCGAGCCACGGGGCGATCGGGAAGGGCCCCTTGCTGCCGTGGAGCATCGCGCCGGGCGCGGCATATTTGGCGAAGGCGGTCCACTGGCCCAGCTCCTGCGCGTCGCGCGCAAAGGCGATCTCGGCGGCGACGATGGTGCTCGGCTGCGCGGCCCCGGGAGCGCCGGTCAGCGCACGGTCGATGATCGCCAGCTGCCGCTTGGTCGGCTTGGGCGCGCCGCCGCCGGCACAGGCGGCAAGGCTGGCGCACAGGGCGGCGGCGAGCAGCAGGCGGGCGCGGGTCACAGCCCCTCCGGCGCGGGCAGCCCCGCGTGGGCGTGCGCGGCGACCAGCGTGTTCCTGAGCAGCACCGCAATCGTCATCGGCCCGACCCCGCCCGGCACCGGCGTGATCGCACCCGCGACCTCCGCCGCTTCGCCAAAGGCCACATCGCCCACCAGCCGACCCTTGGGCTTGTCGTCGGTGGGCGGCAGGCGGTTGATGCCGACGTCGATCACCGTCGCGCCCGGCTTGATCCAGTCCCCGCGCACCATCTCGGGCCGCCCCACAGCGGCGACCACGATATCGGCGCGGCGCACCACTTCGGGCAAGTTCTTCGTGCGGCTGTGTGCGATGGTGACCGTCGCGTTGGCATCGGTCAGCAGCTGCGCCATCGGCTTGCCGACGATGTTCGAGCGCCCGATCACCACCGCCTCCTGCCCCGAGAGGTCGCCCAAGTGATCCTTGAGCAGCATCAGGCACCCCAGCGGCGTGCAGGGGACGAAGCCCGTCTGCCCCACCGCGAGCCGCCCGGCGTTGATCACGTGGAACCCGTCGACGTCCTTGTCGGGGTCGATCGCGGCGATCACCGCCTGCTCGTCGAGCCCCTGCGGCAGGGGCAGCTGGACGAGGATGCCGTCGACCTCGGGATCGCGGTTCAGCCGCTCGACCAGCGTGAGCAATTCGGCCGAGGAGGTGGTGGCGGGCAGGCGGTGCTCGAAGCTGGCGATCCCCGCTTCCTCGCAGGCCTTGGCCTTGGCGCCGACATAGACCTGGCTCGCGGCATCGTCGCCCACCAGCACCACCGCCAGACCCGGACGGCGCGCGGTCTGCTGAAGAAACGCCGCCGCCGCCACGCCGATCCGGGCGCGCAGGCCATCGGCAAAGGCCTTGCCGTCGATCCGCACCGCTTGCGCCATCAGTAGGCCGCGTATTGCAGCATCCGCGAGACCGCGGCGAGCAGGATCATGAACACCATCGGCGAGAAGTCGATCGCGCCGGTATCGGGCATGATGCGCCGGATCGGGCGCAGCACCGGCTCGAACAGGCGCGACAGGGCGTCGTGCACCGCGAAGGCGAACTGGTTGCTCGGGCTCACCACGTTGAAGGCGAAGAGCAGCCCGATCACGAACCAGATGATCAGCAGCATGTTGGCGGTGCTGATCACCATGCCGAGAATATCCACGAGAGCTTGCGTCATTGCTTGTCGTTTCCGTTGCGAGGGTGCCGCGCCGCATCTGGCGAGCCGCAGCACCCGTTCAAGTCCCTTGGAAGGCGTATTAGCTTGTTAATACGCCTCGCGCCAGTCCCGGTTCCTTCCGGATCAGGCGCGCACCAGCGTGCCCGCGCCGCGGGCGGTGAAGAATTCGAGCAGCATCGCGTGGCCCACCCGGCCATCGAGCACCACCGCCGCCTCGCAGCCCGATTGCACCGCGGCGACGCAGGTCTCGAGCTTGGGCACCATCCCGCCGCGGATCACGCCGTCCTCGCGAAGCTGCGCGATGTCGGCGGGGGTGAGGTCGGTGAGCAGCTCGCCATCCGCGCCCAGCACACCCGGCACGTCGGTCAGCAGGAACAGCCGCGCTGCGCCCAGCGCCGCCGCGATCGCGCCCGCCATGGTGTCGGCGTTGATGTTGTAGGTGTGCCCGTCCTCGCCCGGGCCGATCGGGGCGATGACCGGGATCATGCCCGCGGCGACCATCGTATCGATCACCGTGGTATCGACCGCAGCGGGTTCTCCGACGAAGCCCAGGTCGACCACCTGCTCGATATTGCTGTCAGGATCGCGGGTGGTGCGGCTGACTTTGGTCGCGGTGACCAGCCCGCCGTCCTTGCCCGAGATGCCGATCGCCTTGCCGCCTGCCGCCGCGATCCAGCCGACCAGTTCCTTGTTGATCGCGCCCGAGAGCACCATCTCGGCAACCTTGGCGGTCGCCTCGTCGGTGACGCGCAACCCGTCGACGAAGGTGCTCTCCACCCCGAGCCGCTTCAGCATCTGCCCGATCTGCGGGCCGCCACCGTGAACCACCACGGGGTTGATGCCGACCGCCTTCAGCAGCACGATGTCCTCGGCAAAGTCGCGCGCGGCCTCGGGGTCGCCCATCGCGTGGCCGCCATACTTCACCACGAAGGTTCGGCCCGCATAGCGCTGGAAGTAGGGCAGCGCCTCGATCAGCACTTCGGCCTTGAACAGGTCGGGCGTTTCGGCCTGCGGATGGTTTGGCTTGTCAGTCACCGGCATCGTTCCCAGCGCGCGTCTCGCGCATTCCGGGCCGCGCCCTAGCGCCTTGCGGGCGCGGGGCCAAGCGGTTGGTGGGGGCGTGGTTGACTTGTCTGGGAATTTCCTGAAGTTGATGCTACATTAACGATAAGTCGCAAACCAGTCACAGCAACGCCGCTCCGCGCCCAGGCGGGACGGCGACGGGGGAGAGTGAGCATGAGCGACGATACCGACCAAGGCCCCGATCACGATCCCTCGGGCGGAGGCCGCCGTCAGGGGGACCGCCGCAAGGCGCAGCTCCCCTTCGAGGGCCCCGACCGCCGCAAGGGTGACCGCCGCTCGGGCACCGACCGCCGCAACAACCCGCGCGGCGACGCCGAGGGCTGAGGGGCGCCAAGCGGGTTGCAGGCGGGACATCGCCTCATGCCCCGCCTGCATAATCACTTCATTCTGCCGGCACCTCCTCCAGGATCGCCGCGATCTGGTCGAGCAGGCCCAGCCGCTCCTTCTTGAGCGCCTCGAGCCGCTCGTCGCCCGCCGCCTCGGCGCCGCATTCGATGCGGTGGATCTCCCGGTTCACAGTGTGGTGCCGCGCCGCGAGGCGGGCGAAGTGCGCGTCGCTCGCCTTGAGGCGGCGCAGCGCCTCGGCATCGCGCGGAAAGGCATCGGCAAGTTCGTGCGGCGTATGGGCGGACATCGGTTTCTCCCTCGTTGGACACCCCTCCCTAGCGCGGGGCAACCCTTACGCGTTTGACCGGTGTCAAAATCGCTGGAACCGCCTCCATTTCCGGCTATTCTCAGTGCCGGGATACTTGCATGACACTGTCGAAGCCTCTGGCGCGCCGCGTGGCGGCGTTTGCGCTCGTGCCGCTCGCCGCGGCGGCCGCCCTCGCCTTGTGGCCGCAGGCGGGCGAGGCGCAGGGCGTCCGCGAGGAGCAAGCCGAACAGCATCGGGCGCTCTTCCCCGTCTGCAAGGGCCCGGTGCGCGTCACCTGCGTGGTCGACGGCGACACCTTCTGGCTGCGCGGCACCAAGATCCGCATCGCCGACATCGACACCCCCGAGGTCAGCCAGCCCCGCTGCCCCGAGGAGCGCGCGCTCGGCCTCGCCGCGACCGAGCGGATGCGCGAGCTGCTCAACGCGGGCCGCTTCGGCCTCGCCGTGCCTTCCGACGGCCGCACCCGCGACCGGTATGGCCGCGAGCTCAGGATCGTCACCCGCGGCGGCCAGAGCCTCGGCGCAGTCCTCGTCCGCGAGGGCCTCGCCGCCCGCTGGGGCGACCGCCGCAAGGCCTGGTGCGCCGCCTGAGCGGGCGTTTGCGTTCAGCTTCGCGGCTGTTGGAGACACGGGAGACACTGTCCAGAGCCGGAAAACCCGCGCCCCGCGCGGGTGCCCGCGGCAGGCGCAAGGGTGCGCGGCTGGCGGGTTGGCGAGGGGGTTGCAGCGGGCATGACGAGGGGATGCTACGCCGCGCGGGGCGTGTAGGAAAGCGTTTGATTTGGCGAGAGTTTTGCGGGGACGATCCTACCCCCTCCCGTCTCCCCGGACTTGATCCGGGGCCCCGCTGCCTTCAGGCGCGGCGAGGGGAGAAGCGGGGTCCCGGGTCAACCGAAGATGCCAAAGTCAGTCGAGGTAGCTCATGCATTCGACATACTTTGTTGCACGCGAATAATAGTCGTCGACCTGCGTGGCATAGCGACGCAGGTCCTCGTAGTAGCTATCGACGTTGCGCTTGTAGCTGCTTATTTCCCATTCTGAGCAGTTCCGAAGCGAAAAGCAGAAGGGCTTGTTCGGCTTCGAGAGATAGGCACTCGGAGCGTGGGGCGCGTTGCAGAAGCCATAAGCGGCGAGCGCAACGGGCGCGTTGACGAGGCTCCCTGCGGCAAACCCCGCGACGAGCGCAGTGGCAATCTTCCAATTCTTCATGATGCCGTCCCCTTTGTTGCGCAAAAACAATAGCGTGCAACGAGGGGCGAGGCCAGCGTCCCCCTTTCCCGTCTCCCCGGACTTGATCCGGGGCCCCGCTGCCTTGGGGCACAGCGAGGAAAGTAGCGGGGTCCCGGGTCAAGCCCGGGAAGGCGAAGTTAGTCGCAGCGGGGTGGGCCTACGCCGACAGGTCCGGACTTGCCCACCCCTAACCACTCCCGCAGGCGGGAGTGCTCAAGTATCCGAAGCTTCAGTCGAAGAGCGGCCCCAAGCCAACGACCTTCCGCGCAGGGGGAGCGCCACGCCTCACTTCATCCCAAATTCGATGGGTCTCATGCACAGCGTCGACCATGTCATCCCAGCGGAGAATTTCGCCTTCTTCGAAGATCGGCACGAGCGTCCGGTCCTTGTTCGAACGATATCGCCAAATCTGCGCCTGCACCTCAATGAGATCGACATAGGCCTCACGGAAACGATGGTGCAGTGCGGAGAACACGAAGTTACGGCCGGCAGGCGTTAGCCCATTGGACTTACGCATATCAAGAAACACAATAGTTGCGTGCCCCCGATAGCGAATGAGGAGGTTCAAACCAAATGAGTAGTCGACCCCATCGATCCTCAAGGGCCTCACATCCAATGCGCTTGCGGCGACGCCAAGCTCTTCTGCATACTTGTGCGTCGCGGCAAGGATTTGCCGGTTCATCCGGAGAAGATCTTCTCGTCCGTTGCAGGCCTTCACGAGGCGGGTCTCAACTGCATCCCAACTTGAGCGAGTTAAGCCGTCACAGAAAAGCGGGAGCTGTTGGTTTACCGTGTCGGGAAAAACCTGGCGGAAAGGTTCATATGTTCCGGGAATAGCTTTTGGCCGGGCAAAAGCTTCAAGTGCTCGGCGCTTGTCAGCCGTCGGAAGGAACGCCCAGTTAGCCAGTTCGGTTTCGGGAAGGCGGTTGCTCATACAAATCATCCTCGTCCAAGCTAGTGTCTCGAATCGGCAGAACCCTCCCAGTACCCGTCCGACATGATACAATAAGTTCGTTTGTTATTCTCTCTCCGTACTCTCTTTGTCCCCCACTTCGTTTCGTGAGGTGATCCCAAGGAGAATTTCTAGCGTGCGACAAGCCCACCAAACTGGGGGCCGGAATTGGCAACCATTTAAGAGCCGCCGCCGTTATGTATCGCCGCAGTTCCGCTGAAGATATCTTTGGCAAATTCTTCGCAGCACCCGTCTTGATATCTAAGCCATACGCATGATGGCGGATCGGCCCACGACCCGAAGCTTTGAATGACGACCAAAGCTGCGGATGAACTGGGCCATGCTTCCAAGCTTCAAAGAAGCCCATGCAGAGTGGCTGCCCTGTCTCCAAGAGATATGCTTCATGTAGAAAGTATACGATCTTCTGTAACGATAAGTGGGTTACTTCAAATTCGAAGTCGCGAGCGATATCTATGATTTCGTTCGCGACTATTCGCGGATCAAGCGGAGGTCGCTCGTTCACAACTCACTCCGCAGCCTCAGCCCCAAACAGCCCAGCCTCGGCCTCGCCCTCAGCGCCCGGCTCGTTCGCCGCCTTGGCCTTCTGCCGCTTGTCGAAGCTCGACCACACGGTGTTCCAGTCGCCGCGCGTCGCGCCCTTCGAGTATTCGGTCGCGCGGGTTTCGAAGAAGTTGGCGTGTTCGACGCCGTTCAGCAGCGGCGTCAGCCACGGCAGGGGGTGTTCCTCGATCATGTAGATCTCCTGGAGGCCCAGCTGCTTCAGGCGCCAGTCGGCGATGTAGCGGATGTAGCGCTTGATCTCCTTGGCGCTCATGCCGTCGACCGGGCCCATTTCGAAGGCGAGGTCGATGAAGGCGTCCTCGAGGCGGACGGTCTTCTGGCAGATGTCGATGAGGTCCTCCTTCACCGCCTTGGTGAGGCACTGGCGTTCCTCGCAGAAGGTGTGGAAGAGCTTGATGATGCCCTCGCAGTGGAGGCTCTCGTCGCGGACCGACCAGCTGACGATCTGGCCCATGCCCTTCATCTTGTTGTGGCGCGGGAAGTTCATCAGCATCGCGAAGCTCGCGAACAGCTGGAGCCCCTCGGTGAAGCCGCCGAAGGCTGCGAGCGTGCGGGCGATGTCCTCGTCGGTGTCGACGCCGAACTGGCCGAGGAAGTCGTGCTTGTCCTTCATTTCCTCGTATTCGAGGAAGGCGGAGTATTCGGCCTCGGGCATGCCGATGGTGTCGAGCAGGTGCGAATAGGCGGCGATGTGCACCGTCTCCATGTTGGAGAAGGCGGCGAGCATCATCTTGACCTCGGTGGGCTTGAACACGCGGCCGTAGTTGTCGTGGTAGCAGTTCTGCACCTCGACATCGGCCTGAGTGAAGAAGCGGAAGATCTGGGTGAGGAGGTTGCGCTCGCTCTCCGAGATCTTCTGCGCCCAGTCGCGGCAGTCTTCGCCCAGCGGCACTTCCTCGGGCATCCAGTGGATCTGCTGCTGGCGCTTCCAGAAGTCGTAGGCCCAGGGGTACTGGAAGGGCTTGTAGGTGTTGCGGGCTTCGAGCAGCGACATGGGCGGATACTCCTAGGTGTGTTCAATATAGCAGATACGGACGGCGGGGCCGCGCGGATTCAACGGTTCCAGTAAACGACGAGGATGATCAGGCAGAAGGGCACGAACATCCCGACCATCGCGATGTGGATCATCGCGGCGTTGAACGAGTGGCCGGGCGTGTCGCGCTTCAACTCGCGCACCGCGTTGATGCCGAACCAGATGCTGACGGCAAGGCCGAGCAGCGCGGCGGCGACGGGTATGTTCATGGGCTTCTCTCCCCCCTGAGAGCGTGGCCGGCGCGCGCGGGGGACTGGCCCCGCGCGCGCCCTGCCGGGATTACTGGCAGCTCAGGCATTCCTCGTAATCGGTCTGCTCCCCGCTGGCGGAGAGTTCGATCTTGGGGGCTTCCGAGGTGTTGTCGGCCTCGACCCCGCCGGCGAACCCGGCGCGTTGCACGCTCTTGGAGCGCAGGTAATACAGGGACTTGATGCCCTTCTCCCACGCCTGGTAGTGCAGCATCATCAGGTCCCACTTGTCGACGTCGGCCGGGATGAACAGGTTCAGCGACTGGGCCTGGTCGATATAGGGCGTGCGGTCGGCGGCGAATTCGAGCAGCCAGCGCTGGTCGATCTCGAAGCTGGTCTTGTAGACCGCCTTTTCCTCAGGGCTGAGGAAGTCGAGGTGCTGGACCGACCCGCCGCGCTCGAGGATCGAGTTCCAGACATTGGTCGAGTTCTTCGACTTCTTGTCGAGCAGCTTTTCCAGATACGGGTTCTTGACGATGAAGCTGCCCGACAGGGTCTTGTGGGTGTAGATGTTGGCCGGGATCGGCTCGATGCAGGCGCTGGTCCCGCCGCAGATGATCGAGATCGACGCGGTCGGCGCGATCGCCATCTTGCAGCTGAAGCGCTCCATCGCGCCCATGTCGGCGGCGTCGGGGCACGGCCCGCGCTCCTGCGCCAGCAGCATCGAGGCTTCGGAGGCCTTGGCGTGGATGTGCTTGAACATCTGCAGGTTCAGCGCCTTGGCCATCGCGCTTTCGAAGGCGACGCCCTTCTGCTGCAGGTAGGAGTGGAAGCCCATCACCCCGAGGCCCACCGAGCGTTCGCGCGAGGCGGAGTACTTGGCGCGGGCCATTTCGTCGGGCGCGCGGTCGATATAGTCCTGCAGGACGTTGTCGAGGAAGCGCATCACGTCCTCGATGAACTGCTTGTCGCCCTTCCACTCTTCCCAGGTCTCGAGGTTGAGCGAGGACAGGCAGCACACCGCAGTGCGGTCATTGCCCAAGTGGTCGATGCCGGTCGGCAGAGTGATTTCCGAGCACAGGTTCGAGGTCGAAACCTTGAGGCCCAGATCGCGGTGATGCTTGGGCATCATGCGGTTCACGGTGTCGTTGAAGACGATGTAGGGCTCGCCCGTCGCCAGCCGGGTCTCGACCAGCTTCTGGAACAGCGAACGCGCATCGACCTTGCCGCGCTCGGAGCCGTCACGGGGCGAGCGCAGGGTGAACTCGGCACCTTCGCGCACCGCGTTCATGAACTCGTCGGTGACGAGCACGCCGTGGTGGAGGTTCAGCGCCTTGCGGTTGAAGTCGCCGCTGGGCTTGCGGATTTCGAGGAACTCCTCGATTTCCGGGTGCGAGATGTCGAGATAGCACGCCGCCGACCCGCGCCGCAGCGAGCCCTGCGAGATCGCCAGCGTGAGGCTGTCCATCACCCGCACGAAGGGGATGATCCCGCTGGTCTTGCCGTTGAGGCCGACCGGCTCGCCGATGCCGCGGACATTGCCCCAATAGGTGCCGATCCCGCCGCCCTTCGACGCGAGCCACACGTTCTCGTTCCAGGTGCCGACGATCCCTTCGAGGCTGTCTTCAACTGAATTTAGATAGCATGAAATTGGAAGTCCTCGGTTCGTTCCACCATTTGATAGAACTGGCGTTGCAGGCATGAACCAAAGGTTTGAAATGTAGTCATAAAGTCTCTGGGCGTGGGCCTCGTCGTCGGCATAGGCATCGGCGACGCGGGCGAAGAGGTCCTGATAAACCTCGCCGGGCAGCAGGTAGCGGTCGGTCAGGGTGTCCTTGCCGAAATCGGTGAGGCGCGCATCGCGCGAGGGATCGGTGACGATATTGAAGCGCCGGTCGTTGACCTTCTTGCTGTCACCCTTGGCGGCGCTCTTGGCCGCTTCGACCATGGCATTCCCCAGCGCCTCGCTCGCCTTGGCGGCGATCAGCGCGTCGGAGCCGGTATCGGTGGTTTTCATCGTCACAGCCTTCTCATCCCCCACGCTCGCGCCGGTTTCCATTTCAGTCGTCACATCGTCCGGCACGTTTTCGCTCGCCTTGAAATCCATTGTCAGCCCCACTTGTCCCCCGAATCGGGACAATGACACAAGAGGCCATGTTCCGATTCTGTTCTATACCGGCGGGTCCACAGACTTGCCAACAGTTTGCCCCCGTTCGGGCGTGCTGGCAGGTCGGTCGATCCCGTTCCGAGCACCCCGGAAACCCCGCCCGCCGCGGCGACTCCTCTCCCTATCACTCCGCTGGGGAGCGGCGGGGAAGTCACCATGGGTTGGGGGTCCGATTTGCGCCGAACCACTAGATGATGAATCACCCCGGGACTCCCGTCAACGGCAGATTAAGCACCTAGTTACCATGACGGAGGTGTTTCAGGCCTGCGTCAAACCCGCGACGCATGGACCAAGCTTGAGTCGCGGGCTCTGCAAGCCCCAAACTGAATCTGTGAAGAAAAATATGGTGATTGAATCATTCGAATCCAGCCGTGAATCTTTTGCACGGGCGGGGGTTGGAATGTTGCGCGGAGCGGGCCGGATGGTGCGCGGGCTCGGCAAGCTAGCGGACGGGCCGTGCGCTTGAGGTGGCCCCTCGCCGCATCAATCCTTGCCCGCCGCCGCACGCGCCCCAGCACTGGCTCAGGCAGGCGCCGGAGATCGATCCGCGAGCACGCGCCCCTGGGTCAGATAGGCGCTGCCAAACCCCGCGATCCGGCGCAGCTGCGCCAAATCGTGGATCTGCATCCGCTTCGATCGAAGGCTGATGATCCCGCTCTGCCGCAATTGCTGGAGCTTGCGGTTGACGTGAACGGGCGTCAGCCCGAGCACATCGGCAAAATCATCCTGGGTCAACGGGAAGTCGAATGCGTCATCCTGAATCGCCCCCTCGATCGCTCCGAGGCGGAAGTGCAGCTCGCAGATGAGATAGGCCATCCGCTCGAACGCATCGCGCCGACCGATGCTCACGACCATCGAGGAAAGAATCGAATTCTCCATGCGGCCATAGTTGCGCATGGCCTCGCCTATCGGTGACGACGCCTTGATTGCGCTTTCGATACCGGCATGCGCAATCAGGACAAATCTGCAGGCACTCAAGGTGACGACTTCTTCGCGCAAAGCGGAATCGGGCGGAGCATCGAAGTAGTAGGCATCGCCCGGCAACATCAGCCGCGTGATCTGCCGGCCGCCGTTGCGCAATATCTGGTGCCGGGCCGCCCAGCCGCTGATGATGACAGGAAACCACGCGCTGCCGCTGCTTTCGCGGAAGACATATTGCTTGGCCCCTATATCGCGCGGACTCTTGCAGAGTTCCTCCAATGTCTGAACATCGGCGTCCTGCAACCGCGACAGGGTTTCCAAACGCTGCACAAATGGATTGCTCATTTAGAATACCCCTTCATTTGAAGGGGCGCTTATTACATGGAATTTACACAGCTCTGTTGATTGAAGTTATACTGAGTATGTAAAATTATTCTCCTGTTTATTGTTAGTTTGACGTATAACAACAAGATAATCATTGTTCTGGATATGCGTCGAAACTCTTGGAGATCACGTGCAGCAAGTCCAGTGATTCTGTCATCCGGCGATTCGACTCTCCGGCGCGCTGCGCCACTTCGAACTTCACTTCACAGGCCGTCGCGATCACCGACAAGGCGGCGGCGCGAGTCAGGGCCTTGGCTTCGACCAGTCCGTGCAGAATGCTCTCGGCGAGCAGGAGAGCGGCTTGCCCGTGTGCGTCCGGCTCCGGTTCCGCCCGGAAATCGCCGTCGCCACCAATCATGTTACTCATGATAAAATACCACTCAAAATTCAGACCGTTCGGTCCGAAGCCGGTACCCACATCGGGAAATCCAGATGTGGTACGTCGGTAATGATGGCAGCGATTTTCATGCCCCACGTGATTTGGATCAATATGCGCTCACTTTTCACGTATAGGTCCTGCGGCGAGAAACCATGTCGAACGCATTTGTCAGGCACCTCAGTGGTTACGGCCACTTGGACGATACCGAAAAGGCTTTACTTGCTGGAGCCTGCAGAAACTTGCGTGAATTACCGGCCGGCGCTCACCTGATCCGCGAAGGGGATGAGCCCGATCCCGTATTCGTGATCCTCGAAGGCTGGGCGTGCGGTTACAAGATCCTGCCCGATGGCGGGCGGCAGATCATCTCGTTCATGCTGCCGGGCGATTTTTGCGACATCCACATCGCCATCCTTCAGGCCATCGACCACAGTATCATGACATTGACCAAGGCCACCGTCGCGTCGCTGCCGCGGGCCGAGATGGAGGCGCTGATCCAGGCACGCCCGATGCTGACGCAGGCCTTCTGGTGGTCGCAGCTGGTCGACCAGAGCATCTCGCGCTCCTGGATCGTCAGCATGGGCCGGCGCAAAAGCGTCGAACGCGTGGCGCACCTGATGTGCGAGCTCTACATCCGGATGCGAAACATCGGGCTGGCGTCCGATCACGAATGCCGGATGCCGCTTACGCAGCTGGTGCTCGCCGATGCGCTAGGCCTGACCCCTGTGCACGTGAATCGGGTTCTTCGCAGCCTCAAGGCCGCCAAGGTCATGGAACTCAGCCACGGCTCGCTGCAAATCCTCGAACCGGAAAAGCTCGCGCAGATTGCAGGGTTCGACGGGAATTATCTCCATGAACGCGTTCACGGATTTGTCTGACCGGCCGAATCCGCAAGCCCCTGCGCGGTCTTGTAGTCGGGCTTGCCGTTGTTGAGGCGGAGCGACTGATCCGTGAACACATAGAGTCGCGGGATCTTGTAGCCTGCCAGCCCTGCGCGGGCGTGGGTATCGAGGGCGGCTTCATCCACCGCGCCCTCCGGCTGCACCACGGCGACGATCTTGCGGCCGAACCTCGGATCGGGGAGGCTCACCACGCGCACGTCCTTGACCGTCGGGTGGCCGAGCAGCACCGCCTCGACCTCCTCGGGAAACACCTTCTCGCCGCCGGTGTTGATGCACATGTTGTCGCGGCCGATGAATTCGAGGGTGCCGTCGGGCGACCAGCGCGCGCGGTCTCCGGTCATCAGCCAGCGCTTGCCGCCGATCACGGGGAAGGTCTGGGCGTTCTTCGCGTCCTCGCCGAGATAGCCGAGCGGCAGCGGGCCGGTGCGCGCGACGATGCCGACGCCCTCGGTGCCGGGGGAGATTTCGTTGAACTGCTCGTCGAACAGCTTTGTCTCGCGCCCGGGCAGCGGTTGGAACTTGCCCCCGCCGCTGCTGCCCGCCGCGGTGGTGATGACGATGCCGGTTCCCGAGCTTTCGGACGAGCCCAGCGCGTCGACGATCATCAGCGTGGGGTGGTGCGCGATTAGCCTTTCCTTCAGCGCAGGCGAGAACACCGCGCCCGAGGAGGTGATGCTCCGCAACGACGCCAGCACTTGCGCCCCGTCGCCCCGCGCATCCAGCCGGTCGGCGAGCGGCAGGGCGAAGGCGTCGCCGACGATGAAGATGCCCCTCGCCCCGATCCGCGCGACCTCGTCGAGCGCCAGATCGGCGTCGAACTTGGGCGCGGGCAGCAGCGCCAACGTGCCGCCCTTCAAGAGGTGGATCACCGCGGTGAACTGCCCCGCGCCGTGCATCAGCGGCGACAGGAGCAGCAGCGGCGAGGTGCTGGCAGGATGCTCGGGGCCGATGCGGGCGGCCTCGGCGACCTGTTCCTCCAGCGAGCCGGCGATCTGCGGCGGCGTCCCCGGCGGGCGCTGCCACAGGCCGATATTGAATGCCTGCCACGCCTGATCCATCGGCCACATCACCGCCTTGGGCATGCCCGTGGTGCCGCCCGTGGCGGTGAGGAACAGGGCCTCGGGGTCCTCGTGGATCGCGAAGTCCGCGGGGAGCGCGGTGTCGCCCAGCGCCGCCCACTCGTCGCCCCCGACATCGACCGTCAGCGTGCCCTCGGGCATGGCCTCGCGCGCCACCTCGGCAAAATCGCTCTCGGTGAACAGCGCCTTCTGCCCGAAGCGCGTAAAGATGTCGGCGAGCTCGCGGGCCTTGTAATGGTAGTTCACATTGACCGGCACCACCCCTGCCTTCACGCAACCGAAATAGGCGAGCATGTAGTCGGGCGTGTTCCGCAGCATCTGCCCGGCGATGTCTCCGGGCGCGAGGCCGCAAGCGCGCAATCCGGCGGCGATCCGGTCGGTCAGCGCGTCGAGCTCGCCCCACGTCACCACCCGGCTCCCATGCACCAGCGCGGGCCGCTCCGCCGGAATCGCGCCTGCCAGCGCCTTCAAAACCACACCGAAATTCGCGCCCGCAAATGCCATCGGAACCGTCTCTCCCTGTCTCTTTCGCTAGCCCCGCGCAGCCCGGCGTTCCCCTACGTAAATGATGAGGACATCGCCGAATCTTGCGTTAGAAGGGATCGGCGGGAGAACAATGGAGAGGAGCGAGGCTGACAATGGCCCATAATGTTGTCGAGCTGCGGACGCCGCAAGGCCGCGAATCGCTTGAGCAATTGCTCGAGTCCGTCACCATCACCTGCCCCGAGGACATCCACGATGCCGCGGTAAACCTCGCGCGAATCGCGCAGGAGCGGGGGATGCAGATCGCGGTGTGCGACGACATTTCCTCCAAGGAACCGATGGTCGATGCCGACGGCACGATCCTCAACGCCGACATCTTCCGCTGGCTGGATGACGGCGCGCGCTGGTGGGAGGACCACCGCCTCGCGCTGCACTCGCCGCTGCCGCGCGCGTGCCGCTACGAAAGCGAGCCCTTCTGGGTCAACCAGCACGGCTTCAACACCCGCTGGCGCAACCACTACCTCGCCGAGATCGACCTCGCCGATTTCGAGAAGCGCGCGCTGTGCAAGGCGGCGATCGTGATCCCGGTGCACCTGCCCTTCGGCCAGATTTCCGCCTCGAGCTTCATCTCGATGGACCGCGAGAAGGAAGACCTCGCCGCCGAGTTCGCCGAATATGGCGCGCTGTTCGCGATGGTGACGCGGTGCTTCGTCGCCGGGTACGTCCAGGCCAACCGCACCAAGCGGCGCATCCCGTCCGACTGCGTTCTGTCGAAGCGCGAGGTCGAGTGCCTGCGCTGGGCGGCGATCGGCAAGACCGACAAGGAGATCAGCATGATCCTCAACCGGTCGCACGCCACGATCCGCTACCACATCCACCGCGCGGGCGAGAAGCTCGACTCGGTGAACCGCGCGCAGACGATCTTCAAGGCGGGGCAGCTGGGGTATCTGGGGGCTTCTGATTAGGGAACGCGCCTCCGCGAGAGTCTTGGTTTGCGACCCCGCCTCCGCGGGGTCGTCCTCGGTGCTGTTTCAAGCCCTTCGGGCTTGAGCACCTGCGGCTCGCGCCGTGCGCTCGCGGCCCTTTGGGCCGGATCAGCGCGTAAATCCCCCTCCCGCTTGCGGGAGGGGAGCGAGACTTGGCGGCTTGCCGCCTAGTCGCAGCGGGGTGGGCCTGCGCCAGCGGCCACGTGCGAGGCCTTTGGCCTCGCCCCACCCCCGTCCCCTCCCGCATGCGGGAGGGGTGATCCTAACCCAGCTTCCTCAGCGGCTCGCTCCCGTCCCAGCCCACGCCCGCCGCCTTGATCATCCCGAACAAATCCGGCCCGTCCTTGGCCTGCTGCAATATCTCCACCAGCGTCCCCGGCCCGCCGCCGGCATCGACATAGATCACCTGGCTGGTGCCGAAATTCCCCTCGATCACCACCTCGGCGCCTTCCGCCTCGCACACCGCGCGGGCGTGGGCGAGGTCGTCGACCAGAATGCACACGTGGTGGAGGCCATTGCCGGTAGCGCCATATTCGCCGCGGTAGATGGAAGGATGATCGTCGCGCGGGCGGATCAGTTCGATTTGCAGGTCGCCCCAATAGGCGAGCGCCAGGTCGAAAACAGCCTCGGTCGGCGCGCCGCGATATTTCATCCCCTCGAGGTGGATGCCCTCGATCAGGAAGAAGGGCCCCACCCCCATCGTGCCCGTCCAATAAGCCACCGCCGCGTCGAAATCCTCGGGCACATAGGCCAGCTGCATGATGTCGCCCAAGGCGGCGATCTTCCACGAAAGGCCCATCTTCCTCTCCAATCCGATAGGGTGTCCTTGCGCCCAAGCTGTGTGATATTCTGCCCCGGAGACACTGCACAAAGTGCGAGGACGAGAGGCGGGGGTGCGCCCCCGAGAGGACCGGAAACAGCCCAATGAACGAGATCAAGGACATTGCCCGCGGCGACCGTTGCCCGGGGATCAGCTACACCGACATGCTCAACGGCGACACCCGCCGCGCGCCCGATTACCTCTTCGAGGAATCGCATATCGAGATGCCGGACGATCCCCTGCCGGTGGCGCCCTATATCTCGGAGGAGTTCGCCCGTCTGGAACGGGAAAAGATGTGGCCCAACGTCTGGCTCTTCGCCGCGCGCGAGGACGAGATGCCCGAGCCCGGCGACACCGTCGTCTTCGACATCGCCGGCAAGAGCTTCCTGCTGATCCGCCAGAAGGACGGCAGCGTGAAGGCCTTCTACAACGCCTGCCTCCACCGCGGCCGCAAGCTGCGCACCGAGAGTGGGTCGTCGGTGCAACTGCGCTGCCCGTTCCACGGCTTCACGTGGAGGAACGACGGCTCCTTGAAGGAAATCCCCTGCTCTTGGGACTTCAAGCACCTCGAAGGCAAGGACATGGACCTGCCGCAGGCGCGCGTCGAGTTGTGGCAGGGCTTCGTCATGCTCACCGACAACCACGCCCTGCCCGATTTCAAGACGTGGCTCGGCCCGGCCGCCTCGCATTACGAGCGGTATGATTTCGAGAACCGCTACACCGGCATGTGGGTTCAGAAGAAGATCCCCGCCAACTGGAAGGCCACCGCCGAGGCCTTCATGGAGGCCTGGCACTCGATCACCACCCACCCGCAGCTGCTCGCCTTCCTCGGCGATGCCAACACGCGCTACGACCTGATCGGCGACCACTTCAATCGCGCGATCACCCCCTCGGGGGTGCTTTCCCCGCACGTGAAGGGCAAAAATTCGGACTACGTTCTGGAGAAGATGAACGAGTTCTCCGGCGGGCAGGACGCGCGCACCAACCGCCGCTTCTCGGCCAGCGAGGGCCCGGACGAGGGCTACGACGCCGACGATCCGCTGGGCGCGCGCAAGCTGCTCGCTGAGGCGGGGCGCAAGGGGTTCGCCGAGCAATATGGCTACGACTATTCGGACGCCGCCGACACCGAGATCCTCGACAACTTCACCTACAACATCTTCCCCAATTTCGCGCCGTGGATCGGCTTCCTGCCGACCCTCGTCTACCGCTGGCTGCCGGGCGACACGCCCGACTGGTGCATCATGGAAATCCGCCTGCTGTTCCCCACCAAGAAGGGCGAGCAGCGGCCGCGCGCGGTGCCGATGGTCTACATTCCAGACGACGAGCCCTTCGCATGGGCCAACGACATCATGGGCCCGCAGCTCGCCAACGTCTTCGATCAGGACATGGCCAACCTGCCCTATGTGCAGGAGGGCATGAAGGCGATGAAGGACGGGCTGATGGAGCTCGGCCACTATCAGGACAGCCGCGTGCGCCACTTCCAGACGACGCTGATGAAATATGTGAACGGGGAGCTGCCTGCGGTTAAGTGACCGGCATGGCAGGCTTCTCCTTCGATCTCTCGGCACGCACCGCGCTCGTCACCGGCGCATCCTCGGGCCTCGGCACGCGCTTCGGGCGCATTCTGGCGGCGAGCGGCGCGCGGGTGGCGCTGGGTGCGCGGCGCAAGGATCGGTTGGAGGCGCTCGCCGCCGAAATCGGCCCCAACGCCGCCGCCATTCAGATGGACGTCGCCCGCGAGGCCGACATCATCGCCGGGTTCGACGAGGCCGACGCGATCTTCGGCAAGGCGGTCGACACGGTGATCGCCAATGCCGGGGTCGACGGCGCGGGGATGGCGACCACCATCTCCGAGGAGGAGATCGAGCAGACCCTCGCCATCAACCTCAAGGGCGCGATCCTGACCGCCCGCGAAGGCGCGCGTAGGATGATCGCGAACGGCGTCACCAATGGCCGGATCGTGCTGATCGCCTCGATCACGGCGTTTGAACCCTCCCCCGGGCTTGTCGCCTATGCCGCGTCCAAGGCGGGGGTGGTGCAGGCGGGCCGCACGCTGGCGCGCGAGTGGGCGCGCACGGGCATCAACGTCAACACCGTCTCCCCCGGCTACATCCGCACCGCAATCAACGACGCTTGGTTCGACACCGAACCCGGCCAGAAGCAGATCGCGAGGTTCCCCAAGCGCCGCCTGATGGGCGAGGAGGGGCTGGACGCGATGATCCTGTTCCTGTGCTCTGACGCCAGCGAGTTCGTGACGGGCACCGACTTCGTGCTCGACGACGGCCAAACCTTGTGACCGCCCGCCGCCAAATCTCGCTCGCCGCCGGGATCATGCCCGAGGCCACCCCCGCCCAGCTGATCGAATGCGCCGCCGCGTCCGATTTCGACTTCGGCGGCATGTGGGTCGAGAAGGAGACGTGGACCCCCGCCACCACCCGCGCCATCCGGCGGCAGGCACAGGACGCGGGGGTGCAGCTGCTCGACTGCGAGGTCGCGTGGATCATGCCCGGCACCCCCGATCCGTGGCTGACCGAGCTCGTCCACATCGCCGCCGAGCTGGGCGCGCGCAATCTCCTGTGCGTCTCCAGCGACCCCGACATGGCCGCCACCACCGCCAAGTTCCAAGCCTTGGTGGACGCGGCCAAGGGCAGCGGGGTCAGGGTCAATCTCGAATTCGGCATCTTCACCGAGGTCAAGACGATCCACATGGCGCGCGCGGTGCTCGAAGCCGTCGAGGGCGAGGCCAAGGCGCTGCTGGTCGATACGCTCCACTGGGCGCGCTCGGGCGGGACGGCGGAGGACTTGGCCGCCATCCCGCGCGAGTGGCTGAGCTACTGCCAACCCTGCGACGCGCCCGCGCAAGGTCCGGACGTGGCCGACTTCGACGCCATCATCGACGATGCGATCAACCGCCGGATGCCCCTCGGCGCGGGCGGCCTCCCGCTCGCCGCGATGGTAGGCGCCCTGCCTGACCACCTCCCGATGGCGATCGAGGAACGCTCGGCGGCCCTGCGCGACGCGTACCCCGACCTCACCGAACGCGCCCGCGAATGCGCGCGCACTTCTCGGGCTTGGCTGGACGCGCGCGCTTGAGCATCCTGCCCGTCACCCTCGTCCAGATGGCGTTCCTCGTGCCGAAGCTGGAAGAGGGCTGCGCTGCCCTCAATCGCGCCTATGGCTGGGGCCCGTTCTGCGGCGGATCCGAAGGCGTGCTCGCCGACCACACCTATCGCGGCGAGCCCGCCGACCCGATCCGCATCCGCGGCGTCTTCGTCCAGACCGGCGAGATCAATGTCGAGGTGATCGAGGTCGTCTCGGACGCCCCCAGCGTCTTCCACGAGATGCTGCGGGCAGACGGCCAGCCGGTGCTCCACCACTGCGCGACCTTCGCCGCCGATTACGAGGCCACCCGCGATCACTTCGTCGCCCAAGGCTACCCGGTGGTGAGCGAGTTCGGCTTCGCGGGGCACCGCATCTGCTATGTCGACACGCGGCCGCTGCTCGGCTTCATGACCGAGATCTACCCCGAACTCCCGCTGATCCGCGCGCTCTACACCGAGGCGCGCGAGGCCGCCGCGAGCCGTCCGGGGGATGCGGCGATCATTCCGTGGCAGGCGATGGGGTAGCGACGGGCCCACCCCTAACCCCTCCCGCAGGCGGGAGGGGGACTAATGGCGCGGACCGCCCCTCCCGCTTGCGGGAGGGGAGCGAGACTTGCCAGCTTGCTGGCTAGTCGCAGCGGGGTGGGCCTGCGCGGCGCGGGCTATACCCCCCGTGCGTGGCTCACAATCTCGCCCGCGAGGCGCGGGATCAGTTTCAGCGGCAGGTCGTGACCCCAGCCGGGGATCGTCACCAGCCGCGCGCCGGGGATCGCTGCGGCGGTCGCCTCGCCGCCGGGGAGTTTGACCAGCGGGTCGGCCTCGCCGTGGAGCACCAGCGTCGGCGTCCTCACCGCGCCGAGGCGCGTGGTGCGGTCGCCGTCGTCGATGATCGCGGCGAGCTGGCGGGGGAGACCTGCGGGGTAGACCGAGCGGCGCATATTGGCGAGCACCCGCTCGCGCTGGTGGGCCTCGTCGAACGGGAATTCGGCGCTGTCGGGGGTGCCGATGTTGCGGATGATGTTGAGGCCGTGGGCGACCAGCGTCTCCTCGTCGGTGCCCTTGAGCGGTGCGGTCAGCGCGCCGATCGCGGCGGGCTCGGCCTGGGGGAGCCTGCCGCTGCCGGTGGTCGACATAATCGAGGTCATGCTCATCAGCCGCTCGGCGTGGTGGATCGCCATCAGCTGGACGATCATGCCCCCCATCGAGGCGCCGACCACATGGGCCTTCTCGATCCCGAGCGCGGAGAGCAGCCCGATCCCGTCATCGGCCATGTCCTTGAGGGTATAGGGCACCTTGGCGGGGAAGCCGATCTTCTTCCTCAAGACCTGAACGGGGAGCGAGGGCGCGCGGTGGCCCTCGAACTTCTGGCTGAGGCCGATGTCGCGGTTGTCGTAGCGGATGACGCGAAAGCCCTCGGCCGCGAGCGCCGCGACCAGCTCGTCCGGCCACAAGGTCATCTGCGCGCCGAGGCCCATCACCAGCAGCATCGCCGGCGCCTGCGGATCGCCGTGCTCCTCGTAGAAGAGTTCGATGCCGGTGTTGGGGGTGGTGACGGTGGGCATTGCGCGTCGGTTCCTCTCAGAGGCCCCGCGCGGTCATTTCCACGGGGGTCCGGCAATATCGAAGCCGCGCGCGTCCAATTGGTCAAGCACCCCGCCCTCTTCCGCCAACACCCTTAGCGGCACGACCGCAAGCGTGGTGCCCTTCGCGGCGCTGGCCTCGGCGATGCGATCGACCCAGATGGTCCTGAGTTCGCTGCCCAAAGTCTCGTCCGCCCAGGGCCAGCACTGGCCCAATGCGGCCTCCAGCGGGTTGTTCATCACCGCAGGGATTTTGAAGCGCCGCCAGTTGGTCGCGCGCTCCTCGACGATCTGCGGCCCGGCTTCCACCGCATCCATCGCCGCGACGAGGCAGGGGATGTGGGCAGTCGGCGGCGCTTCGAAGAGGTTGTCGATGACGTCCTCTCCGCGCAGCGTGGCGGCGCGGGTGATCGTGACATCGGCCTTCTCGGCCGCGTCCTTCACCACATCCGAAGCGTCGCGCGCGGTGTCCTTGTTGAAGCGAAGTTCCTTCCTCAGCATCTCGAAGGAGGTGAGGAGGAAGGACTGGCGCGAATAGTCCTCGTCATGCGCAGTGCCGAGCGCCGAGAGCCGCGCCCACTGATCGGGCGAGAGGTATTCGCTCGCCACGGTCTTGTCGGGCAGCTTGGTGAGCTTGCCGCCGGAGAACATCAGCCGGAAGATGTCGCCGGGCGAAATCTTCGGCCGCGCGCCGAGGATCACGCGGTCGGCCTGCCGGGTCGCCTCCTCGAGCCGCGCGGGCTCCCACGGGGTGGTTTTCGGAATGGCCCGGATCTCGCCGACGAGGATGACGGTGCCGGTCGGCGTCTCCACAATCCACATCGGCGCGCCCGAACGCTGGGCGGTGACGACGATGGCGTTGTCTGACGGCTCAGGTGCGTCCTGCGCGGCGAGGGGGGAGGAAAGCGCGGCAAGCCAAAAAAATGCGAGAAGCTTCTTCACGGCGCGCCACCCCTTTGAATTGAGCTGCGCATCTTCGCGCGTGGCAGATGAACCCGGGCCGAACATGGACGTTCCCGGCCCTCTCGCGGTCGTCCGAGAATGGCCGGGACGCCCGTCATGCTGAACTCGTTTCAGCATCCATCGGGCCACCGGCACGGTGTCTCGAGCCGGCGCGAAGCTTGTCAAGCTTGGCGGGAGATGTGCCGCACCGCATCCAGCAACTGCGCGAATTTGCAGGATGGATGCTGAAACAAGTTCAGCATGACGATGAAGTGCCTAAGGCACCAGCACCGTATCCTTCGCCTCATCCGCCAGCGCGGGATAATCGAGCGTGTAATGCAGCCCCCGGCTCTCTTTGCGGCGCAGGGCCGACTGCACGATCAGTTCGGCGGCCTGGAGCAGGTTGCGCAGCTCGATGAGGTCGGTCGTCACCCGGAAGGCGCCGTAATAATCCTCGACCTCGCGCTTCAGCAGTTCGATCCGACTTGCGGCGCGCTCCAGCCGTTTGGTGGTGCGCACGATGCCGACGTAGTTCCACATGAAGCGGCGGATTTCGGTCCAGTTCTGCTTGATGACGACCTCCTCGTCCGAGTCGGTCACGCGGCTTTCGTCCCACGGGAGGATCGCCGGGGGCGCTTCCAAAGTGTCCCAGCGCGCGAGGATGTCCTGCGCGGCGGCTTCGCCGAAGACGAAGCACTCCAAGAGCGAGTTCGACGCCAAGCGGTTCGCGCCGTGGAGGCCGCTTTCGGTGCATTCGCCCGCCGCCCACAGGCCGGGGATGTCGGTGCGCGCGGCGAGGTCCACCACCACCCCGCCGCAGGTATAGTGCTGCGCGGGGACGACCGGGATCGGCGCCTTGGTCATGTCGATGCCGAGGCCCATCAGCTTGTCATAGATGGTCGGGAAGTGGCCCTTCACGAAGTCCGGATCTTCATGGCTGATGTCGAGATGGACGTAATCGAGGCCGAAGCGCTTGATCTCGGCGTCGATCGCCCTCGCCACCACATCGCGCGGCGCAAGCTCCATCCGCTCGGGGTCGTAAAAGGTCATGAACCGCTTGCCGGTGCGCGGGTTGATCAGCCGTCCGCCCTCGCCGCGCACCGCCTCGGTGATGAGGAAGTTCTTGACGTCGAGGTGGTAGAGGCAGGTCGGGTGGAACTGCATCATCTCCATGTTGGAGACGCGCGCGCCCGCGCGCCACGCCATCGCGATCCCGTCGCCCGTCGCGCCGCGCGGGGCGGTGGAGAACTGGTAGACGCGCCCCGCCCCTCCGCTGGCAAGGATGGTGGCGCGGGCGACATGGCGCTCGACCCGTCCGGTGGCCTCGTCGAGCGCATAGACCCCCCACACGCGGCCCGCAGCCGAGAAGTGCTCGCGGTGACGGTCGGTGATGAAGTCGATGCAGGTGCGGCCCGGCAGCAGCGTGATGTTGGGATTGGCCTCGGCGGCCTTGAGCAGCGCCGATTGCACCGCCCAGCCGGTCGCATCGTCGACATGGACGATCCGCCGGTGCGAATGGCCGCCCTCGCGGGTGAGGTGGAGCGCGTCGGCGTCGCGGTTGAACGGCACGCCCAATTCGCACAGCCGGTCGATCGAGGCGGGCGCGCGTTCGATGACGAATTCCACCGTCTCGCGATCATTGAGCCCCGCGCCGGCGACCATCGTGTCGCGGATGTGATCCTCGAAGGTATCGCCCGCATCGAGCACGGCGGCGATCCCGCCCTGCGCCCAGGCGGTCGATCCGCCGGTGAGCGAGCCCTTGGCCAGCACCAGCACCCGCCTTGTCTCGGCCAGCGCCAGCGCCGCGGTCAGCCCCGCCGCGCCCGATCCGATCACCAGCACATCATGCGGCTGCGCCAAGGCGTTCTCCGTGACCATTGCAGGCCATTGCCGCGCAATTGGGGCAGCGGCAAGAGCCAAGTATCGTCCTCACCCTGGTTAGGAAGCTCCGCATTTCCCCTAGGTTGCACTGCAGCATAATGCTACACCGTGCCCGGAGCGACGCCCGACGCAGAATCGGAGCGCGCCACGCGGGATGCAACTTACTGTCGGGTCGCCCAAACCTCTCACCGGGGCTTGTCAGTCCATGTCCGTTTTCCAAGCCTTTGCCTGCATGTTGAACCAGCATCAGCCCCTGCGACGCGACGTCACGTGGAACGGGCGGAACTATATCGGGGTCTGCCGCCATTGCGACGCGCGGATCGAGCGCATCGGCCGGCGGCGCTGGCGCAGGCGCAAGAGCGAGGATGCCGGCGAGGGCCAGCCGACCCCGCGCTGACCGTGCGTCTCGCGGCGATCAGGCCGCGGCGGTCAGCTGCACGAAGACATCCTCCAGATCGGCCTCGCGAGTGGTGACATCGGCGATCACCAGCCCCTGCGCCTGAAGGATGGCGAGCACCTGCCCGGCATTGAGGCGGTCCTTGTCATAGGTCACCATGACATCGCGCGCGCCGTCCCATTCGACCTTGGCGAAGGCCTCGTGCGCGGGCGCGGCGGCCAGATCCTCCGCGGCGGTCACCGCCACCACCTTCTCGCGCGCCATGCCGACCAGCTCGCGGGTGGTGGTGTCGGCGATCACCCGCCCGTGGTTGATGATCGCGATGCGGTCGCACAGCTCCTCGGCCTCTTCGAGGTAGTGGGTGGTGAGCACCACGGTCACACCCTCGCGGTTGAGCTCGGCGACCAGTTCCCACAGCTGGCGCCTGAGGTCGACATCGACGCCCGCCGTGGGCTCGTCGAGCACGAGGATGGGCGGGCTGTGCACCATCGCCTTGGCCACCAGCAGCCGCCGCTTCATGCCGCCCGACAGCGTGCGGGCATAAGCATTGCGCTTGTCGGCGAGCCGCACGGCTTCCAGCAGGGCCTCGGAGCGGCGCAGGGCGGCAGGGATGCCGTAGAAACCGGCCTGGTTCTCGAGCACCTCGAAGGGGGTGAAGAAGGGATCGAAGACGATCTCCTGCGGCACGATCCCGATCGAACGCGAGGCGTTGCGGCGGTGTTCGTCGATGTCGAAGCCCCAGATGTCGACGCTGCCCGAGGTCTTGTTGACCAGCCCTGCCAGGATGTTGATCAGCGTCGACTTGCCCGCGCCATTGGGGCCGAGCAGCCCGAAGATCGAACCCTGCGGCACGTCGAAGCTCACGCCGCCCAGCGCCAACTTGCCTTCGGTCATGGTGCCCTTGGCCCCCTTGGCGGGGGCATAGCGTTTGACGAGGTTGTCGATGCGGATCGCGGGCTCGGTGGACATGGCGCAGGCCTAGGCAAGCCCGCCTGCAAAGGCAATTGAACTCGTGTCCCTGCCCCTGTATCGGGCGGGATCATGAGCATTCCTCCTCCCGAAACCCTGCTGGTCGAGACCCGCCGCGTCAGCTGCGACGGCGCGACCGGCATCCGCGGCGGCAAGGGCTATCGCCCGGCGGCGCTGGGCCATCCGCGCGTGTTCCTCGAGATCGACGAGCACGGCTATGTCGATTGCGGCTATTGCGACCGGCGCTTCGTGCTGAAGGGCGGCCCGGCCGACGGGGCGGCGCAGGCGGGGCTGGGCGACATCGCCTCCGGGGCCGACGCTGGCCACCCGTAGCCTCGCGCGCCTCGCGGCGGCAGCGCTGGCGCTCGCCGCGCCGGGGATCGCCGAGGCCAAGGCGGGGTGCGAGCTGATCGAGGTGCTGCGGTCAGCGGACGACGCGCGGCTCAAGGGCGTGGGGCTGGTGGTCAACGCCAAAGGGCTGCTCGACATGACGCTCGACGGCAAGCCTTCCGTGCTCCGCGATGCGACCGATTGCGACATCGACAGCCCGCAGGACGGGTTCGATCTCCAATGCAACTGGCGCTATGCCGCCGGCGCGGAGGAAGCGGCCGGGGACGACCTTGCCCGGATGGTCGCGCGGCTCAATGCGTGCCTGCCAAGCCCGCTCGAACCGGTCGCGCCGGTGGTCTATACCGAAGCGAAGATCAAGGAGATGGGGGCGGAATATGGCCCCTCTTTCGAGGAATATCTGCGCAACAACAAGGATCTGGCGCAATACAAGGCCAGCTATCCCGTCGATGAGGACGGCGATGTTTCGCTCGATATCGACCTGTCACTGGATCGCGATGACCGCGACGGCAAGCTGTGGCTATCGGCCAGCTTCGCCCGCTATTAGGTTTGGCCCGCTCAGCCCGCGTTAAGGCCGGGTATGGAATGGCTGGCGCCACAGACTTGAAGGAGATGTCCGCATGATTCGTATCTCCCCCCGCTCGCGCATGGTGACCGGCTGCCTTGCCGCCGCGCTCGCCACCGCCGCCTCGCTCGCCCTGCCCGCGCAGGCCGCCATCGCCCGCGGTGATCTCGAGGCCGACGTGACCGCCGCTGCACCTGACGAGGAATCCCCGGCCCCGACCAAGGGCGAACAGCGTCTCGCCAAGCTGCTCGAAGGCCGCGTCGCGGGCGAGCCGGTGCGCTGCATCAATGCCTTCCGCTACATCCGGATCCAGACGATCGACCGCACCGCCTATGTCTATGGCCGGGGCGATACGATCTGGGTGCAGCGCACGCGCCATCCGGAGCAGATCGACAGCCGCGACTACCTGCGGACCATCCGCGGCGATGCCTCGCGGCTGTGCCGGGACGACCAGACCGTGCAGGTCGAGCCCGTCTCCGGCATCCTGAGCGGCGCGGTGTTCTTCGACGACTTCGTGCCCTACACCCTCGTCAAGCCCGAAGCGGAGGGCTGACACAGGCGCTCGGTCCGCGCGGGGCCCGGCGGCAGCGGGTCCGCGTTGCTGCACCGCGTGCCGAGCGTGCAGGCGCCGCGCACCGGCCCGGCCAGCCCGCAGGTCGGTTCGCCCATGAGGCCGAGATAGCGGCACTCGCTGCGGACATCGGCAAGCTGCGCGTGCCGCCCCAGCCGGTCCGCATCGGGCCCGGCAAGCACCTGCTGGGCGCGGCGATAGGCGCTGATCTCGGCGTGGAGTTCGCCCAGCGAATCGGCGACCGCCAGCGCCGTGCGGCGCTCGGCCCGCGCATCGTCCTGACACGGGGCGGCGGCCACCGTGCGCAGCGGGGCGCGCGGCATGGGGGCCTCCCCCGCCTCGCCGCCGACCGCCGGAGCCCCCGGGGCTGGCGCGTCGGACACCCGCGCCCCGCTCTGCCACCGGCCGAGCGACCACGAGCCGATCGCCACGCTCAACATGATTGCGCCCAGCGCCGCCGGGCCATCCGCCAAAAGTTCCATCGTCACCTCCCCGTCCAAATCCCCCGGGGAGCATCCCGTTGCCACCCGGAGACACACAGCCTCGCGTGCGGGGGCCGACCCCCTCCAGAATCGGCCTGTCGCACTTTTACAAGGTGACGCAGAGCGGCCCCCGCGAGAATGCGGGCGACTACCTAGTCGGCGCCGGTGGGCGCTGGCAGTGAACGGGTCGGCGCGGGAATCAGGCGCGGGCCATCGCCTGCATCCGGGCGATGATCTCCTCGGCCTGGAGCATGATGCGGTCGATCAGCTCCTTGCAGGTCGGGATGTCGTGGATGAGCCCTGCGACCATCCCGCAGCTCCACGCGCCCTTGTCCATCTCGCCTTCCATCATGATCGAGGGATAGACCCCCGCCACTTCCGCGACGATGTCCTGGAAGGTGATCGCATCGCCGAGTGCCTTCTCCTTCTCGATCAGGCGTTCGACCGCGGCGTTGTTGAGCACGCGTTCGGTGTTGCGCAGGGGGCGCATCACGAGCCGGGTGTCGAGTTCGCTCGCGGCGAGGATCGCCTGCTTCACGTTCTCGTGCACCGGGGCTTCCTTGGTGGCGATGAAGCGGGTGCCCATGTTCATCCCCTGCGCGCCCATTGCGAGGCTGGCGACCAGCGAGCGCCCGTCGGCCATCCCGCCGGAGGAGACAAAGGGAATTTCCAGCTCGTCTGCCGCACGGGGCAGGAGGATGAAGTTGGGCACGTCGTCCTCGCCCGGGTGGCCGCCGCATTCGAACCCGTCGACGCTCACCGCATCGCAGCCGATGTCCTGCGCCTTCAGCGAGTGGCGCACCGAGGTGCACTTGTGGATCACCTTGATCCCGGCGTCCTTCAGGGGCGGGAGCAGATCGACCGGGTTGCGCCCCGCGGTCTCGACCACCTTCACGCCGCCTTCGATGATCGCCTTGACGAGGCCCGGATAGTCGGGCGGGGTCAGGGTCGGGAGGATCGTCAGGTTCACGCCGAAGGGCTTGTCGGTCATGTCCTTGCAGCGCGCGATCTCGTTCGCGAGCTTCTCGGGCGTGCCCTGCGTGAGGCCGGTGATGATCCCGAGGCCCCCGGCGTTCGACACCGCGGCGGCCATCTCGGCGAACCCGACATAGTGCATGCCGCCCTGGATGATGGGGTGCTCGATGCCGAACATTTCGGTGATCGCGGTCTTCATGGCGTGTCTCTCCCGTCTGGGGCCCTTCCGGGGGCCGTGTTGCAGGCGAGACAAGCCGACTTGGCGGGCGCTTTCAAGCCCGCTTTTGCGAGGGCCCGGCGCGCGCGCCGCGCGCCGTAGCGTCACGTTGCCACGAATTTTCGGGAGGAACCGGGCGGCGGGGATGCGGTGGGATCTGTGCGCCTCGCCCTCCGCCCGGCATTGGCATCGATGCAGCAGGCCGGGCGCGGGCGCCTTGATCCAGCGCAAAGCCTTCGAAACGGAGCGAAAACGCCTCAGCCGCGGGTGAAGGCGAGGGTGAAGGTGACCGGCACCGCGGGCGTGATCGAGGGCAGCTGCGCCAGCGCGCGCAATTCGCCAAGCTCGTCGGTCAGGCCGAACATGTCGGTCGAGACGATCACCGGCGCGGTCGGCACTACGGTGATGCGGTCCTCGGCGACACGGGTGACCAGCACCTCGGTCTCGACCTCGGCCGAGACGCCCTTGACCGTGACCTCGGCCTTCAGCGGCCGGAACACCGACTGACCGACCGCAAGGCCCGCAAAGCGCGCCGGATCGAGCTTGGCGGTAACCGTCGCGGCCGGATTGTCGGCGACCGCGAAGAACACCTCGCGCATCCGCTCGTCACGGATTTCGACCCCGGTGTTGACCGAGGCGAGGTCGATGGTGAGGCTGGCGGTGCCGTCCGCCGCGACGCTGCCCGAGAGCGTGTCGAAACGGTTGTTTTCGGCCACCTCGCCCGCCTTGATCGAGACATAGGCGAGGCGCGAGGCGGCCGGATCGAGGGTCCACGCGCTCTCGGTGACCGGCGCGGGCGAGGCGGTGGCATCGGCGCCGGGCGCCTCCGCCTCGGGCCCGGCACAGGCGGCGAGGGCGAGGGTCACGAAAGCTGCGAGGGGGAGGAAACGATGCGACCGCATAGGCGAGGCGATATGCGATTTGGATGCGGCGCGGAAGGGGGCGTTGGAGCAATCACCCGATCAAGGCTGAACGGCTGCGATTCCGGATCAGCCATCCCGCCACGGCCAAGGCGAAACAGGGAAGCCAGACCAGAACCGCTTCCGACGCCATCGTCGCCGCGCCGCGTGCCGAGAAGAAGCCTGCCCCGATGGGCGACACGCGGATGGGCGTAACCGGGGCGAAGACCCGCGCATCGCTGAACGGCCAGAACAGCGCCGGGCCGAGGCCGCCGTTGGTCAGCGCATCCAGCAAGCCGTGGCTCGCCATCGCGACTGCCAGAAACGCATAGGCACCGATCGAGCGCGCTTCGCGCCAGATGGCGGCAATCACACCGGCGACCAGCAAGGAAAAGGCGAGCGCATGGGTCGCGCCGCGGTGGCCCCAGGTATCCGCATAGTCGATGCCGAGGCGGAAGCCGATCACATCCGCATCGGGGAGCATGGCCAGAACCGCTCCCGCAGCTGCCAGTTTCGGGCTGATCGTGCCCCGACCGGCCGCAGCCGCGAAGGCGAGCGGCACGACAGCATGGGTCATTATCGTGGGCATCGGCGCTCCGGCGCAATGCGCGGGATCACTCCCACTCGATCGTCCCCGGTGGCTTCGACGTATAGTCGTAGACCACCCGGTTGATGCCCTTCACCTCGTTGACGATGCGGGTCGCGACGCGGGTCAGGAAGCCGGCGTCGAAGGGGAAGACGTCGGCGGTCATCCCGTCGGTCGAGGTCACCGCGCGCAAGGCACAGACCGAATCGTAAGTGCGCCCGTCGCCCATCACGCCCACGGTCTTGACCGGCAGCAGCACCGCGAAGGCCTGCCAGATCGCGTCGTAGAGCCCGGCGTTGCGGATTTCCTCGAGGTAGACCGCGTCGGCCTTCCTCAGGATGTCGCAGCGCTCCTTGGTGACCTCGCCGGGGATGCGGATCGCGAGGCCCGGGCCGGGGAAGGGGTGGCGGCCGACGAAGGCGTCGGGCAGGCCGAGCTCGCGCCCGAGATCGCGGACCTCGTCCTTGAACAATTCGCGCAAGGGCTCGACCAGCGCCATGTTCATCCGCTCGGGCAGGCCGCCGACATTGTGGTGGCTCTTGATCGTGACGCTCGGCCCGCCGGTGAAGCTGACGCTTTCGATGACGTCCGGATAGAGCGTGCCCTGCGCAAGGAAATCCGCCCCGCCGACCTTCTTCGCCTCGGCCTCGAACACGTCGATGAAGGTCTTGCCGATGAACTTGCGCTTGGCCTCGGGGTCGGTGAGGCCGGCGAGCCCGCCGAGGAACAGCGCCTCGGCCTCCACGTGCACCAGCGGGATGTTGTAGTGGTCGCGGAACAGGGTCACGACCTGCTCGGCCTCGTTCATGCGCATGAGGCCGTGGTCGACGAAGACGCAGGTGAGTTGGTCGCCGATCGCCTCGTGGATCAGCACCGCGGCAACGGCGGAGTCCACCCCGCCCGAAAGCCCGCAGATGACCCGCTTGTCGCCCACCTGCGCGCGGATTTCGGCGATCTTGGTCTGGCGGAACTCGGCCATCGTCCAGTCGCCCTTGAGGCCGCAGACGTGGCGGACGAAGTTGGCGATCAGGCGCGCGCCGTCGGGGGTGTGGACCACCTCGGGGTGGAACTGGGTGCCGTAGAAGCGGCGCGCCTCGTCCGCGATCACCGCGAAGGGCGCGCCGTCGGAGGTGGCGACGATCTCGAAGCCGGGGGCAAAGGCGGTGACCTTGTCGCCGTGGCTCATCCACACCTGGTGCCGCTCGCCCACTTCCCACAGGCCGTTGAACAGCGCGCATTCGGCAGTGACGGTGAGGAAGGCGCGGCCGAACTCGCCGCCCTCGCCCGTTTCGTGCCCCGGCTTGACCTCGCCGCCCAACTGGTGGGTCATCACCTGCTGGCCATAGCAGATGCCGAGGATCGGCACGCCCGCCTCGAACAGCGCCTGCGGGGCGCGGGGGGAGCCATCCTCGGGGACGCTGGCGGGCGAGCCCGAGAGGATGATGCCCTTGGGCTTCATCCGCCGGAACGCGGCCTCGGCCTGGGTGAAGGGGGCGATCTCGGAATAGACCCCCGCCTCGCGCACCCGGCGGGCGATCAGCTGGGTCACCTGCGAGCCGAAATCGACGATCAGGATGGAATCGGAGACGGCGGACTCGCCGCCAAGGGTGTGCGCGCTCATGGCGGCGGATTAAGGAGCGCGGCCCGCGCTGTCCAGCGCCCCGCGCGCTGGCTCAGTGATTTTGCGGTGCAGCACGAAAACTGCCGCGCGAATTCAGACGGTTCCCGGAAATCCGTCCGAATCCGGTTGCAATCTTTGGAACCAATTTCGCGCATTTCGCATTTGCACATCACTCTTGTGCACTGCACCAGAGTTTCGAATAGCAACCGAATGCCGGACAGCGGCATCGCAAGTCCCGAAACCCTCTCTCATTTTTTCGGAAGGTCATCCCATGCGTTTCACTCTTCCCCTGCTCGCCCTCGTCGCGCTCGCCGCTCCTGCCGCGGCCGAAAAGGTCGTGACCGTCAAGATCGGCTACGGCGATGTCGACGTGACCACCGCCGAAGGCCGCGCCGCGCTTGAAGCGCGGATCGACGCGCGCCTGAAGAAGGCCTGCGCTGCCCCGGCCGCGGCGCGCTACACCCACACCCGCAGCGCGGTCGACAGCAAGTGCATCGCCGATGCGCGCATCGCCGCGCTCGCCGAAGTCGAGCGCGTTGCCGCGCTGCAGCAGCGCAGCGGGCGTGAAGTCGCCGCCAACTGAGCGGGCGCAAGCCTCTGAAATCACAGGCGGCCGTCGGAGCGATCCGGCGGCCGTTTGCGTGACATGCACCTTAATATGTTGCATTTGGCGCAACTGGCCTTGGGGTTTTCTCATTTGAAATAGAGCGGGGCCAACCCCACTTGGCCCTTCGAGCGATGCGGCGCGTGGCCTCCTCTCCATCCAAGCGCTGATCCGATCCGGACGCATCGCCCGGCGACGAGGGGGCCGAAAACGGTTCCCCCCGCCCGCCTGCCGACCGGAAGGGACTGGCCAGCTCTCCCCCTGCTGAGCCCTCCCCGCCGGTCACTGCCCGGCCCAGCGCCGGGCACGCAGCGAAAGAGACGCGGCCACCGCACTCCCCCCCCCTGAACTGGTGGCCGCGTCTCGAGCTGCCCTCCCCGCGGCCCCGCCCCGCGCCCGGGATGATTGCCTTTTTCGATTGCGGTGATGAATTATTTTCAGTCACTCTTAAGATTGAAAGTTGCGCGCCGTTGTCTATATCGTGCTCGGCCCGGACGCTCCCTCTCCCCCCCCTGATCGTCCGGGCCACCCCCAACCACAACAAAACAGGGAAACCAGAACCATGACCATGATCAGCGAAAAGGCCGTCGCCCTGCTGCTCGCCGTTGCTCTCAGCGGCACCGCGTTCAACACGTTTATCGTGTAAGCGCCCCAGCAGACGCAAGCCTATCAACCGGCCCGGCCCCTCACCCCGAGGAGCCGGGCCGAGCTGTTTCTAGTCGATGCCGCCGAGGCGTGCGGCCTCCTCGCGCAGCTCGGTCTTCAAGAGCTTGCCGATATGGCTCCGGGGCATTTCGGCGATGGCGTGAAGGGCCGCGAGCCGCTGGGTCTTGCCGAGCCGCGCATTGACCGCCGCCATGATCGCCGCCGTGTCGCCCGCGCCATCCTTCAGCACCACGAAGCCCACTGGCGTCTCGCCCCAGGCGCGCGAGGGGACGCCGACCACCGCGGCCTCGACCACACCCGGCTCCTTCGCCAGCTCGGCCTCGAGATCGGAGGGGTAGATGTTGAACCCGCCCGAAATGATCATGTCCTTGGCGCGGCCGACCAGCTCGACGAAGCCTTCGGCATCGACGCGGCCGATATCGCCCATGCGCTGCCACACATCGCCGTTCTCGGGATCGATCCAGTAGCCCTCGCGGGTCTTCTCGGGCTGGTTCTGGTAGCCGCTCATCATGGTGAGGCTGCGGCCGACGAGATTGCCGGGGGTGCCCGGCGGGACTTCGCGGTCCTCGTCATCGAGCACCTTCAGCTCGCTCCCGGGGGCCGGGCGGCCCACCGTGTGGAGCTTGTCGGGGAATTCGTGGCAGGGGAGCAGGCAAACGACGCCGCCTTCGGTCATCGAGTAGATCTCGATCAGCCCGCCCGGCATCCGCCGCAGCACCTCGCGCTTCAACTCGGCAGAGAAGGGCGCCGAGGTGCAGTATTTGAGCCTGAGGCTCGACAGGTCGAAGCCGTCGAAGCCCGCGAAATCCATCAGCCGCTGGTATTGCACCGGCACCAGCATGGTGAGGGTCGTGCGGTCGGCCTGCACGTGCGCCAGCCACTTGCCGCAATCGAACTTCGCCATCACCCGCGCGGTCCCGCCCGCCAGCAGCACCGGCAGGAAGGCGACCATCGTGGTGTTCGAATAGAGCGGGGTTGAGGCGAGCGAACGCACGTCGATCCCCGCGCCGAGCACCGAGAGCGCGGTGGGGGCAAACTGCCGCCAGCGCATCCGGTGCGAATGGACGATGCCCTTGGGGATGCCGGTCGTGCCGCTGGAGTAGATGATGTTGAACGGGTCCTTGGGCTCGGGCACGAATTCCGGCGCGCGGGCTCCGGGAGGGGCCATCCACTGGTCGATGCTCTCGAGCGGAACGCGCTGGAGGTGGGCCATGAAGTCCGGCCCCAGCTCGGCGGCCTTGCCCGCATCGATGAACAGGTGGATCGCACCCGAATCTGTCGCCATCCCCTCAAGCTGCTCGCGGCTCGCACTGGTGGTGAGCGGCGCGGCAACGCCCCCGGCGCGCACCGCCGCCAGAAACACCAGCGCATATTCGACGCTCGACGTGCCGAGGATCGCCACCGCCTGCCCGCGCTGGAGCCCCGTCTCCACCAGCCGCGCCGCCAGCCGCTCGACCAGCCCGACCAGCTCGGCCCAATAGACCTCGCGCCGCTCGTCCACCAGCGCGAGGTCGTCGCCCTTGAGGCGGCTCCATTCCATCAGGATCTCGGGGAAGCTGCCGTAGGGCTCGGCAAGGCGGTTCATCATCGTCTCTTGGCTCATGGCGCCATGCATAATCGGCGGGCGGGCGGGCGCAAGGAATTGCAAAGCGCCTTGCACAAGTGGCAGGAAGCGGGCCGAGGGAGAGAGACATGATCCGCACCACCGCCGCCGTCGCCGCCGCCGCGCTCGCCGCACTGGCCGCGAGCCCCGCTGCCGCCAAACCCGAGCCCGAGCGGCCGGACGTGCTGGTGGTGGTCGCGCATCCCGATGACGAGCTGTTCATGGCCCCCGCCATCGCCGCATTGGCGCGCGAGGGGCGTGCCGTTACGATCCTGTTCGCCACCATCGGCGATCAGGGCCCCGGGGTCACGTCGCTCGCCAAGGGGGCAGAGCTGGGCGCGGTGCGGCGGCGCGAGGCGGTCTGCTCGGCCGAGGCGCTGGGGGCCAAAGCGCGCTTTGCCGAAGGGGTGGGCGACGGGACGCTTGCCGCCACCCCGCAGGAGCCGGAATCGCCCGCAAACCGCTTCCTCGAACGCCTGACGGACGAATACCTCGCGCTGATGCCCGGGCTGGTGCTGACTTGGGGGCCCGACGGGGGCTATGGCCACGCCGACCACCGCATGGTGAGCGCGCTGACGGTGCAGGCGGTGCAGGCGCTGGAGCCGGACATCCGCGCGCGGCTGCTCCATGTCGGCATCCCCACCGGCACCCTCCCGCCGCTGCCGCAATTTTCGAACTGGGCGACCACCGATCCGGCGCTGCTCAACCAGACGATCGCCTACACGCCCGCCGATCTCGCCGCCGCGACCAAGGCCGCGCAGTGCCACGAAACCCAGTTCGATGCCTATAGCCGCGACGGCATGATGGCCATGTTCGACGGCACAATGTGGCAAGGCAAGGTGCATTTCCGCCCCGCCTTCTGAGCTGCCAGTCGACCCCTCTCCGACTCCCGTGGAAAAGCGCTGCCACGGGGCCTCCCGCAGTTGGGTTTCCGCGTCCCAGCCCCTATATGGTGGGCCATGGACGACAACACCAATACGCCCCCCGCAAAGCTGCCCAACGCCAACGAATATGGCGCGGATTCCATCAAGGTTCTGAAGGGCCTGGACGCGGTCCGCAAGCGCCCCGGCATGTATATCGGCGATACCGATGATGGCAGCGGCCTGCACCACATGGTGTTCGAGGTCTCGGACAACGCCATCGACGAGGCGCTGGCGGGCCATTGCGACCTCGTGCTGATCGAACTGAACCCCGATGGCAGCGTTTCGGTCGAGGACAACGGCCGCGGCATCCCGACCGGAATGCACCCGGAAGAGGGCGTCTCGGCAGCCGAGGTCATCATGACCCAGCTCCACGCGGGCGGAAAGTTCGAGAACACCTCGGACGACAACGCCTACAAGGTTTCCGGCGGCCTCCACGGCGTGGGCGTGTCGGTGGTCAACGCGCTGTCGGAATGGCTCGAACTCACCATCTGGCGCGAGGGCAAGGAGCACTGGATGCGCTTCGAGCATGGCGATGCTGTCGCCCCGCTCGAAGTGAAGGGCGATGCGCCCAAGGTCGACGGCAATGCCGACCCCAGCGGTTTCAAGAAGGGCACCCGCGTGACCTTCAAGGCCAGCCACGAGACCTTCAAGAACGTCACCGAATTCGATTTCGAGAAGCTCGAGCACCGCTACCGCGAGCTTGCCTTCCTCAACTCCGGCGTGCGCATCAAGCTGCGCGATCTGCGCCACGAGGAGAAGCTCGAGCACGATCTCTATTACGAGGGCGGGATCGCGGCCTTCGTGAAGTATCTCGACCGCAACAAGCAGCCGCTGATCGCCGCGCCGATTGCGGTCTCGGCCGAGAAGGACGGGATCGGGATCGACGTCGCGCTCGAATGGAACGATTCCTATTACGAGAACGTCCTCGCCTTCACCAACAACATCCCCCAGCGCGACGGCGGCACGCACCTCTCGGCCTTCCGTACCGCGCTGACCCGCACGCTCAACAATTATGCCGAGCGGTCGGGGATGCTCAAGAAGGAGAAGGTCAGCCTTTCGGGCGAGGATATGCGCGAGGGCCTGACCGCCATCGTCAGCGTCAAACTGCCCGACCCCAAATTCTCCAGCCAGACCAAGGACAAGCTGGTCTCTTCCGAAGTCCGCTCGCCGCTCGAGGCGCTGATGGGCGAGAAGATGAGCGAGTGGCTCGAGGAAAACCCCGCCGACGCGCGCGCCATCATCCAGAAGATCATCGACGCCGCTGCTGCCCGCGAAGCCGCCCGCCGCGCGCGCGAGATGAGCCGCAAGGGCGCGATGAGCGTCGCCTCGTTGCCGGGAAAGCTCGCGGACTGTCAGGAGCGTGACCCCGCCAAGTCCGAGCTTTTCCTCGTGGAAGGGGACTCCGCAGGCGGCTCCGCCAAGCAGGGGCGTGACCGCAAGACGCAGGCGATCCTGCCGCTCAAGGGCAAGATCCTCAATGTCGAGCGCGCGCGGTTCGACCGGATCATTTCTTCGAAGGAAGTCGGGACCCTCATTCAGGCGATGGGCACCGGCATCCGCGACGAGTTCAACCTCGAAAAGCTGCGCTACCACAAGATCGTCATCATGACCGACGCGGACGTGGACGGGGCGCATATCCGCACACTGCTGCTCACCTTCTTCCACCGGCAGATGCCCGAGATCATCAAGGCCGGGCACCTGTTCATCGCCCAGCCGCCGCTGTTCAAGGTGTCGAAGGGCCGCTCGGAGGTCTATCTCAAGGATCAAGCGGCGCTCGACCGCTATCTGGTCGATGCCGGGCTGCACGGGCGGGTGCTCGAGACCTCCATCGGCACGCGCGGCGCGGAAGACCTGCGCACGCTGGTCGACGGGGCGCTGCGGCTGAAGAACCTCCTCGCCTTCGTGCCCCGCCGCTATGACAGCGGGATCGTCGAGCAGATGGCGCTGGTGGGCGCGCTAGAGCCGGGGCTGGCGGGCGATGCGCTCGCCGCCGCGCTGGCGCGGGCTGCCGGGCGCCTCGGCGCGGGCGACCGCGAGGCGCGCTGGTCGGCGAGCCAGCGCGAGGACGGCACCGTGGTCTTCGAGCGCCTGTGGCGCGGCGTCACCGACATGCACGAGATCGACGCGCGGTTCCTCTCCTCGACCGAAGCGCACAAGCTGCACGGCCTCGCCGCCGCGCAGGCCGAAGCCTATGCCGATCCGGTCAAGCTGGTGCGCGCCGGAGTCGAGGCCGAAGAGCCCGAGCCCGAAGCCGCTCCCGCCGCCGACGATCCGCTCGCCGGCGAGGCCGAGGAAGCCGCTCCCGCTCCCGCCGCCACCTTCGACGGCACGATCAGCCGCCCGACCCAGCTGCTCGAAGCGATCTTCGCCGCGGGCCGCAAGGGGCTTGCGATCGCCCGCTACAAGGGTCTGGGCGAAATGAACGCGGAGCAATTGTGGGAGACCACGCTCGATCCCGACGCCCGCGTGCTGTTGCAGGTCAAGGTCGAGGATGCCGACGTGACCGACGAGATCTTCACCCGCCTGATGGGCGACATCGTCGAGCCGCGCCGCGAGTTCATCCAGGATAATGCTCTCAACGTGGCGAACCTCGACGTCTAGAGCCTGAAGGACCCCATGGCCGCCCACCCGAACCGCACCGAGGACCTGCAGCAAGCCAGCTTCCTGACCATCCTCGTGGTGGTCAGCCTGCTGATGGCGGTGGTCGTCTATCCCTTCGCCCAGCCGCTGCTGTGGGCGGCACTGGCCGCTATCATGTTCCAGCCGCTCTACCGCTATGTGCTGCGGCGCCTGCGCGGGCGGCGCAATCCGGCGGCGGGGCTGAGCCTCCTCATCATCTTCATCGTCGTCCTGATCCCGGCCGCGTGGATCGCCTCGATGGTGATCGGGCAGGCGATCGTGCTGGTGACGAGCCTCCAGCAGAACCCCATCGATCTCGCCGCGCTGTTCGACTCGGTCTACACCAGCCTCCCGAAGGTGGCGCGCGAGGCGGTGGACCGCAGCGGCTGGGCCGACATCGAGATGGTGCAGTCGCGCCTTCAGGAACTGCTCACCCAGAGCGCCGGGATGATCGCCTCGCAGGCCGTCTCGATCGGAAGCGGGGCGCTCGGGTTCTTCCTGTCCTTCGGCGTGGGCCTCTACGTCATGTTCTTCCTGCTGCGCGACGGCGAGCGGATCGGGCGCACGGTGCTGTGCGCCGTCCCGGTCGAGCGCGCCATCGCCGACCGGCTGGCGGAGCGCTTCCTCGGCATCGTACGCGCGACCATCAAGGGCACCGGCGTGGTCGCGCTGGTGCAGGGCGCGCTGAGCTGGATCACGCTGGTGATCGCGGGCGTCCCTTCCGCGCTGCTGTTCGGCGTGGTGACGGTGTTCTTCGCGCTGGTGCCGGTGATCGGCGCGGGCGCAGTGTGGCTGCCGGCGGGGCTGTACCTGCTGGTCACCGGAGCGACCTGGCAGGGGATCTTCGTGCTGGCGGTGGGCTTCTTCGTCATCTCCTCGGCCGACAACGTGCTGCGCCCCATTCTGGTGGGCCGCGATACCGGCATCCCCGACTGGATCATCCTCATCACCACGCTGGGCGGCATCAGCCTCGTCGGCTTCTCCGGCATCGTGCTCGGGCCGCTGGTGGCGGGGCTGTTCCTCGCCAGCTGGTCGATCCTGCGCGAACAGCGTGAGCAGGACGAGGAAGCCGCATTGAGCGACAGCGGCGGCATCCGCGTCGATGCGGCGGGCCACGCGCCCGACGCGGCGGGCTGATGTCCTCGCTCGTCACCCCCGGCTCCAAGGGCGAGGCGATCGGCCGGCTGGTGCTGGCGGGCTTCGTCGTCTCGCTGCTGCCGTTGCTGCCCTTCGGTGCCTATCTCGCCTATCCCTTCTTCATCCTGACGACGTGGTTCCACGAGATGGGCCACGGCCTCACCGCCGCCCTGCTCGGCCAGTCGTTCGAGCGGCTGGTGCTGCTGCCCAACGGCTCGGGCTATGCCGAGTACCTCGTCCGCGGCGAGGCATCGCGGCTGGTGCAGGCGGCGATCGCGATCGGCGGACCGCTGGCGCCGAGCGTCGTCGGCTCCGCGCTGATCGTCGCCAGCGCCCACCCGCGCAGCTGGCGCTGGACGCTGTGGGCGATGGTCGCCGCGATCCTCGCCAGCACCATCATCTGGGTCCGCTCGGCGACCGGCTGGTGGGCGCTGCCCATCGCCGCCGCCGTGCTCGGCCTCGTCGCATGGCGCGCCTCGGCAGGCTTCCAGCGCTTCACCCTCCAGTTCCTCGGCCTCACCGCGGCGTGGAGTGTGTTCGGGGCGTGGCGCTACTTCCTCACCGAGCAGGTGGTGATCGACGGGCAGGCCCAGCTCTCGGACACCGGCGCGATCGCTGCGGTGCTGCTGCTGCCCTACTGGGTCTGGGCGGGGGTGATCCTCATAACCTCGGCCGCGATGTTCGTCTTCTCCCTGCGCTATGCCCTTGCCGACAGTCGCCGCGGCCCGCCGCCGCGCAAGCTCCCCGCCAACGTCCTCCAGTTCAAGCGCCGCTGACGCTTTCGGCAGTCCCGCCGCCGCCTGAGCGGGAGTAGCTTGCCAGCCATGGACACCACCGAACTCGCCGACCGGCTCGCCATTGCCGAGACCCTCGCGCTCTACTGCCGCGGGATCGACCGTTGCGATGGCGAGCAGCTCGCCGCCGCCTTCACCTCCGACGCCCTGATCGACTATGGCGACGGCGCAAGGCCCATCGCCGAGGTCATCCCCGGCCTCATGGCGGGGCTCGGCACCATGCGCCTCACCCAGCACAACATCTCCAACACCGTCATCCGCATCGCCGGCGACACCGCCCGGGCCGAGACCAACTGCGTCGCGCTCCACATCATCCCCTCTCCGCAAGGCGAGATCGAGCTGACGGTCGGCGGCCGCTACCTCGACACGCTCGTCCGGCGCGAGGGGCACTGGCTGATCGCCGAGCGGCTCTACGTGATGGACTGGAACCGCACCGTGCCCGCCACGATGGCGACCGAGGGCGGGCTGATGGACGGCCTCCAGCGCCGCAGCGCGCGGGGACCCGCCGATCCCGCGGCCGCATGGTGGGCCGCTGTTGGAGACACATGAGACACTGTCCAGGGGCGAAAAACTCTCCCTCCCCGCGCGCCCTGCCGGAGGGGCCAGAAAGGGGAGGGATCGCTGAGGTCATGGGGCGATCCTGTCACCCCCACCGCAAGTAGGAAAGCGCCGACTTTCCCGCCGTGAAACGGCTCAGGAAGCTACCTTGAGCGTGTTCAGCCCCGCCGCATCGGCCCCGGCCTCGCCCGACAAGCCGATGAACATCGTATCCACGATCCGCGCCAGCTTCTGCTCCGACAGCCTGTCGCCGAGATAGATCAGCGCGTCGGGCAAGGTGTAATTCGAGATCATCTGGTTGATCAGCGACAGCGCCTCGTCGATCTCCAGTCCGGCGAAGAAACCCTCGGCCTGCGCCTCGGCGATCAGCTCGCACAGATAGTGGTCGGCAAGGTCGACATAGGAGCGCACCCGCTCGAAATTGGCCGCGCCCATCTCGCACAGGATGGTGAAGAAGTGCGGGTCCTCGCGGAAACGCCCCTGCGAGATCACGAAGCGGCGGCGGAAGAATTCGTACATCTTGCGCTGCGGGGGGAGATTGCTGGCGAGCACCTCCTCCATCACCGCCATGTGCGGGGCGAGCCAGGTCTGCGCGACCGCATCGAACAGGTCGTCGTAATCGGCAAACAGCGCTTCGAAGCGCGCGCGGGTCAGCCCGCTTTCGGCCATGGCGACGGTCCAGGGCACCTCGGACCCGCGCTCCTTCACAAGGTCGAGCACATGGCGCGCGATCCGCTCGCGCTCCGCTTCCCGGGCGGTTTCGGTCAGTGCCATGTCGTCTGCGCCTCCTCGCGCGGAAGCCAACATAGGCCAGCTTTGCACGGGCTTAAAGGGCCGCTCGTCGAATTTTGTGCGGCGCAGCACTACCCAGCGGCGGCTCGTCGCAGAGGTCAGGGCTTGGGCGGCAGGGGAAAGAAGGCGGACGTGCGGCGCTTGTAGTCCGCGTATTTGTCGCCCTTGGACTTGTCTAAGCCCTTTTCGAGCAGGGTGACGCCCGACCACTTCGTCAGCGTGAAGCTGAGGAACAGCGGGCCGATCACGGTCGCGGCGGCATATTGCCACCCGGCCGCGGCGCAGGCGAGCCAGATGCCCCACCACGCGGCGAAGTCGCCGAAATAGTTGGGGTGGCGGGTGTAGCGCCACAGCCCGGTGTCGAGCACCTTGCCGTGGTTCGCCGGGTCCGCCTTGAAGCGGGTGAGCTGCCAGTCGCCGACCCATTCGAAGAACACGCCGATGCACCACAGGCCGAACCCCGCCCATGCCAGCGGCGGGATGGGTGAGGGTTCGGGGCTCGCCAGAATGCCGACCTGCGCGGGGCTCGAGACCATGAACAGCAGCACCGCCTGCATCAGCCACACGCGGGTGAGCGCCGCCTGCGCGAAGCGGCCTGCCTCGCGGTCCTTCTTGAGGATCATCCTGTAGCGCTTGTCCTCGCCCTCCTTGCGCCAGCGCAGGAAGAGATAGATGCCGAGGCGGAAGCCCCATAGCGCGGTCATCACGAAGATCAGCGTGGCGAGATCGCCCGGCCCGCCGCGCACATGCAGCCAGCTCGCCAGCGCCAGCAGCCCCATGCCCGCCCCCCAGAAGGCGTCGATGAAGCTGACGTCATTGATGCGGACCGAAATCGCCCACTGGATCAGCACCAGCACGATCAGGATCGCGGCGTTGACGGCGAGGAGTTCAAACATCGTTCTTGCCCGCAATGATGTCGCGCGCCTGCTGTTCCAGCACCTTGAAGCGCTCGTAATCGGGCAGCTTGGAGCGGAACCATTCGGCGATCTTGAGCAGGTCTTCGCCGTAGTTGCCGGTGGGGATCATCGGCGGGCCGAAGCTGATGCGCTTTTTCGCGTTGTCGGCAAAGGCGGGGACGATCGGCACATTCGCCGCGCGGGCGATGTGGTAGAAGCCCGACTTCCACTTGCCATCGGTCTTGCGCGTGCCCTCGCAGGCGATCACCAGCGCCAGCTCGTCACGCGCGGCGAATTCGGCGGCGACCTGCTCGGTGGCGTTGAGGCGGCTGCGGCGGTCGACGGGGATGCCCCCCATGTCGAGCATGAAGCGGCGCATCACCCCCTGGAACAGCGTGTGCTTGCCCATGAAGTTGGGGCGGATGCCCTCTTCATGGGTGGCGCCGGTGAAGAACACGAAGTCCCAGTTGGAGGTATGCGGCGCGCCGGCGAGCACGAATTTCTTCAGGTGCTTGGGCAGCGGGTTCTCGACCTTCCACCCGCGGATGTACCAGATCGCAAGGATGATCCGGCGCACGATGCGCGAAAGGATCGAGGGCGCACGGGCGTGCGCGGCGGCGGTCGGCATATGCGGCAATGTCCCTGCCCTCTCCCAAAAGGCTTGAGAGCCTTGTGGCCTAACTTGGGTTAGCTACGCAAGAGGGCGGGGGAGGGTTTCAGTCCGCTTCGCTTAGTCCTCGATAGCAGGCGATCCCCAGAATGGCCTTGCCGTCTTCGCGCAAGACCAGTGTCTCGACGATATCGCGGCCCAGCTCGTCGGCGTAGTTGATCGATACCGCGCCATCCCCGGCAAAGGCCTGCTTCAGCGTGAATCGAAGATCCGGTCGCAGCGCGAAGGCGGGGGCCCAATAGGCCCGCAGCGCCTCGAGTCCGTGCACCACCCCTTCGCCGGTGCGCTGCTTCGCGATGGGCGACCGGAACTCTGCGCCCTCGGCGTAGTGCGCAAGCACGCGTTCGATATCGTGACTGTTCCAGTCGTCGATCCATGCCCGGGCGAAGGCGGCGGCATCCATCGCCTACATCCGGAACACGCCAAACGCGGGCCGCTCGGCGATGGGGGCTTCGAGACAGGCCGCAAACGCCAGCCCCAGCACGTCGCGGGTCTGCACCGGGTCGACCACGCCGTCGTCCCACAGGCGGGCGGTGGCGTAGTAGGGGTTGCCTTCGTCCTCGTATTTCTGGCGGATGGGCTGCTTGAAGGCCTCGGCCTGCTCGGGCGTCCAGCTGTCGGCGTCGCGGTGGACGGTGGCGAGGACGCTGGCCGCCTGCTCGCCGCCCATCACCGAGATGCGCGCATTGGGCCAGGTGAACAGGAAGCGCGGCGAGTAGGCGCGGCCGCACATGCCGTAATTGCCCGCGCCGAAGCTGCCGCCGATCACCACGGTGACCTTGGGCACGGTCGCGGTCGCCACGGCGGTGACGAGCTTTGCGCCGTGCTTGGCGATCCCTTCCGCCTCGTATTTCCCGCCGACCATGAACCCGCTGATATTCTGGAGGAACAAGAGCGGAATGCGGCGCTGGCAGGCGAGCTCGATGAAATGCGCGCCCTTCTGCGCGCTCTCGGAGAACAGCACCCCATTGTTGGCGAGGATCGCGACCGGCATTCCCCAGATATGGGCAAAGCCGCAGACGAGGGTGCTGCCGTAATGCGCCTTGAATTCGTGGAACTCACTGCCGTCGACCAGCCGCGCGATCACTTCCTTCACGTCATAGGGCGCGCGCACGTCCTCGGGGATGAGGGCGTAGAGGTCTTCGGCGTCGTATTTGGGCGGGCGCGGGTCTTTCAGCGCCACGTCCTTCGCCGCGCCGGTGTTCGCGCCGAGATGGCTGACGATGTCGCGCACGATGGTGAGCGCGTGCTCGTCGTTCTCGGCGAGATGATCGACCACGCCCGATTTCTTCGCGTGCAGATCGCCGCCGCCCAGATCCTCGGCGCTGATTTCCTCGCCCGTAGCGGCCTTCACCAGCGGCGGGCCGGCGAGGAAGATCGTGCCCTGATTGCGCACGATCACGGTCTCGTCGGACATGGCGGGCACGTAAGCACCGCCCGCGGTGCACGAGCCCATGACGCAGGCAATCTGCGGGATGCCCAGCGCGGACATATTCGCCTGATTGAAGAAGATCCGCCCGAAGTGGTCGCGGTCCGGAAACACCTCCGCCTGATGCGGCAGGTTCGCGCCGCCCGAGTCCACCAGATAGATGCACGGCAGGCGGTTCTCCTGCGCAATCTCCTGCGCCCGCAAGTGCTTCTTGACCGTCATCGGGTAATAGGTGCCGCCCTTCACGGTCGCGTCATTGCACACGATCATGCACTGCCGCCCCGAGACGCGCCCCACGCCGGTGATGATCGAGGCGCCGTTGACGTCGCCCTCGTACATCCCGTTCGCCGCGAGCTGACCGACCTCGAGGAAGGGCGAACCCGGATCGAGCAGCCGCTCCACCCGCTCGCGCGGCAGCAGCTTCCCGCGCGACAGATGCCGCTCGCGATGCTTCTCCGGCCCGCCCAAAGCGGCCTCGGCCACCCGGGCGCGGAGCTCCTGCGCGAGCGCATGGTTATGCGCGAACCGCGCCTTGGCCTCGGGGCTCTCGCGGTCGAGTTTCGAATTGAGGGTGGGGGCGGTCATTTGCGTGCCACTTCCAGAAGCGACCAGACAAGGCCGACGAGCGCCGTCGCGAAGGCCATGCCGATCAGGATGGTGAGAAATCCGAGGTCGATGTTGCCGGGGTTGGAGCTGCCCGGATCATAGACCTTGCCGAAGAAGCTGCCGAACAGCATGCCGAGGCAGGCCGCCCATCCGGCGATGAACAGGTGGCTGCGCAGGGGCGTCGGGCGCGCCATCAGGATTGCGCCCGCCAGCAGCAGGCCGCCGGTCCAGTAATCGTCGAACCAGAACGGCCAGGGGCGCCCGGTGCCCCAGGTGCGAATGCCCTCGCCGATCATCAGCGACAGGGCGAGCCCGCCGCCAAGGACGCGCAGCACCAGCAAGGACGCACCCTCCCGCATCACCGCTTCCGGACGAATTCGGCCCTGAGCACCAGGCCCTTGATGCCGGGATACTTGCAGTCGATCTCCTGCGCGTCGCCGGTGAGGCGGATCGACTTGATCAGGGTGCCCTGCTTGAGCGTCTGGCCTGCGCCCTTGACCTCGAGATCCTTGATCAGCGTCACCGCATCGCCATCGGCAAGGATGTTGCCGACCGCATCGCGCACCTCGACAGCGTCCTCCGCCGCGCGCTTGGCGGCGAGTTCGGACGCAGGCAGCCACTCGCCGCTCGCCTCGTCATAGACGTAATCTTCGTCGGGGGTCATCGGTGGCTCTTTCCGTTTCTGGGTGAAGTCGAGGGATGGCGTTACTTGCGGGCAACTTCAACCAACGACCAGACGAGCCCGACCAAGGCGGTTGCGAAGGCCATGAAGATCAGGATGGTGAGGAAGCCGAGGTCGAAATTGCCGGGGTTGGAGCTGCCCGGGTCATAGATCTTGCCGAAGAAACTGCCGAACAGCATGCCGAGGCACGCCGCCCATCCGGCGATGAACAGATGGCTGCGCAGGGGGGTCGGTCGCGACATCAGGATTGCGCCCGCCAGCAGCAGGCCGCCAGTCCAGTAATCGTCGAACCAGAATGGCCAGGGGCGCCCAGTGCCCCATGTGCGGATGCCCTCGCCGACCATCAGCGACAGGGCGAGCCCGCCGCCAAGGACGCGCAGAACCGCAAGGGACACGCCCGGACGAATCACCCCGCCGCCCCGATCAGTTCCCGCCCGATCAGCATCCGGCGGATCTCGTTGGTCCCCGCGCCGATGTCGAGCAGCTTCGCGTCCCTCATGTAGCGCTCCACCGGCCAGTCGGTGGTGTAGCCCGCGCCGCCCAGTGCCTGCACGCTCTCGGCCGCGACGCGGAAGGCGTTCTCGGAGGCCAGCAAAATCACCCCCGCCGCATCGAAGCGCGTCGTCTGCCCGGCGTCGCAGGCCTTCGCCACCGCATAGGTGTAGGCGCGCGCCGATTGCAGGGCGACATACATGTCGGCGACCTTGGCCTGCATCAGTTGGAAGCTGCCGATCGGCTTTCCGAACTGCTTGCGCTCGCGCAGGTAGGGGATCACCGTGTCGAGGCACGCCTGCATGATCCCGAGCTGCAACCCGGCAAGCACCACGCGCTCGTAATCGAGCCCGCTCATCAGCACGCCGACCCCGCCGTTCAGCGGGCCCATGATGCGGTCTTCGGGGACGAAGCAGTCGTTGAACACCAGCTCGGCGGTGGGCGAGCCCTTCATGCCGACCTTGCTGATCTTCTGGCCGATGGAGAACCCCTCGTCGCCCTTCTCGATCAGGAAGGCGGTGATCCCGCGCGATCCGGCGTGCCCGTCGGTCTTGGCATAGACCACCAGCGTGTCCGCCTCGGGCGCGTTGGTGATCCAGAACTTGGTGCCGTTGAGGACATAGCCGCCCTGCACTGCGTCGGCCTTCAGCTTCATCGAGACCACGTCCGACCCGGCGCCCGCCTCGGACATGGCGAGGCTGCCGACATGCTCGCCCGAGATGAGCTTGGGGAGATATTTCGCCTTCTGGTCGTCATCCCCCCAGCGGCGGATCTGGTTGAGGCAGAGGTTGGAATGCGCGCCGTAGCTGAGGCCCACGCTGGCGCTGGCCCGCGAGACTTCCTCGACCGCGATCACATGCTCGAGATAGCCGAGCCCCAGCCCGCCCCATTCCTCCTCGACCGTGATGCCGTGGAGGCCCAGCGCGCCCATCGGCTCCCACAGCTCTCTCGGAAAACGGTCCTCGCGGTCGGTGCGCTCGGCGAGGGGGGCGATCTGCTCGTCGGCGAAGCGCGCGGTGGTGTCGCGGATCATCTCGGCGGCTTCGCCCAGCTGGAAGTCGAAATCGGGGGTCGCGCGCATTAATCGTTCCTCGCCGCGTAATGTTTGTTCTGCGACATTGGCATAGCAAGCCATCGCGCAAAGGCCAATCGCTCGCGCTGGCGCAGTAGCAAAACAGCGGCTAATCCTCGCAAAGGATGACCACCGCGCCGCCCCTGCTCCGCTTCGACGGCGTGACCTGCCGCTTCGGCGACGTCACCGCGGTGGGCGGCGTCACCTGCGACATCGCGGCGGGGAGCTTCGTCGCGATGGTCGGCGCCTCGGGCTCGGGCAAGTCGACGCTACTGAAAACGGTCAACACGCTGGTCGAGCCCACCGGCGGCCGGGTGCTGTTCGCGGGCGAGGACGTAAGCGACCTGCCGCCTGCCAAGCTGCGCCGCCGGGTCGGCTATGTGTTCCAGGGCATCGGCCTGTTCCCGCACATGAGTGTCGCCGAGAACATCGCCATCGGCCCGCGCCTTGCGGGCGAGAAGCTGGCGGCGGGGCGGATCGCCGAATTGCTCGAACTGGTGGAACTCGATCCCGCCTATGCCACGCGGATGCCCGACGAACTCAGCGGCGGGCAGCGCCAGCGGGTCGGGGTGGCGCGGGCGCTGGCGGGGGAACCGGAACTCCTCATCATGGACGAGCCCTTCGGCGCGCTCGACCCCGTGACCCGCGACGCGCTGGGCCGCAAGGTGCGCGAGCTGCACGACACGCTCGGCCTCACCACGGTGATGGTCACGCACGACATGGCCGAGGCGCTGCTGCTCGCAGACCGCGTGCTGGTGATGGATCGCGGCGCGCTGGTCGCCGATGCGAGCCCCCAAGGCCTGCTGGCGGGCGAGGGCGGCGCGGTGGCGCAGCGGCTGGTGCGGGTGCCACGCGAACAGGCTGAGAAGCTGGCGGCCATGGAGTCTCGCGGCGCGTGAGGGAAATCTGGGACATCCTCCCCGGCCTCGGCGAGAAGCTTGCAGCCCATGTTGTGCTCTCGGCGAGCGCGATCGGCCTTGCGATGCTGATCGCCCTGCCGCTCGCGGTGTGGGCGGGCCGCTCGCGGATCGTCTCGCGGCTGGCGCTGAGCCTGGCGAGCCTTGTCCAGACCATCCCGGCCCTCGCGCTGCTGGCGCTGTTCTTCCCGCTGCTGCTGTCGCTCAGGGCCGTGTTCGGCGAGGGGCTGCCGACCCTCGGCTTCCTTCCCGCCCTGATGGCGCTGACGCTCTATGCGCTGCTGCCGATCCTCAGGAACGCCGTGACCGCGCAGGCCAACCTCGACGAGGGCGTGCTCGAAGCCGCCGACGGCGTCGGCATGACCAAGTGGCAGAAGCTCTATCTGGTCGAAGCCCCGCTTTCCGCCCCCTTCATCATGGCCGGCATCCGCACCGCGAGCGTGTGGACCATCGGCGCAGCGACGCTCGCCACCACCATCGGCCAGCCGAGCCTCGGCGATCCGATCTTCGCCGGGCTCCAGACCCAGAACTGGGCGCTGGTGCTCGCCGGGTGTCTTGCCAGCGCGGGGCTGGCGCTGGCGGCGGACAATCTGCTCTGGGTGATCGAGGTCGGCCTCGCGCGGCGCAAGCGCTGGATGACTTTCGGGGGCATGGCGATCGTCGTCCTCGGCATCCTCGCCGCCTTGTGGGGCCAGCGCAGCGAGGAGGCCGAGCGGCCCATCGTCATCGCCGCCAAGCAGTTCTCCGAGCAGTACATCCTCGCCCAGCTGATCGGATCGCGGCTGGAGGCGGCGGGCTACCGCGTCGAATATCGCGACGGGCTGGGGAGCGCGGTGGTGCACTCGGCGGTCGCGGCCTCGAGCGTCGACATCTCGGTCGACTACACCGGCACGATCTGGGCCAATTTCATGAAGCGCGCCGACAATCCCGGGCGCGAGGCGGTCTACGAGACGATCCGCGAGTGGGAGGCGCGGCAAAACGGGGTGAAGGTGCTCGGGCGGCTGGGGTTCGAGAACGCCTATGCCTTCGCGATGCGGCCCGACCGCGCCAAGGCGCTGGGCGTCACCAGCCTTGCCGATCTGGTCGGCAAGGGCGCGAGCCTGACGGTCGGCGGCGACCCCGAATTCTTCGAGCGGCCCGAATGGCTGGCGGTGCGCGACGCCTATGGCCTGCGCTTCGGCAAGACGCGCAACTTCGCGCCGACCTTCATGTATGATGCGTTGAGGTCGGGCGAGGCGGACGTGATCAGCGCCTATACTTCGGACGGGCGGATCGCGGCCGACAGGCTGGTGGTGCTCGCCGACCCCAAGGGCGCGCTGCCGAGCTATGACGCGCTGCTGATACTCTCCCCCCGCATCGCCGACGACCCCGGCGTCGCCGCCGCGCTGCAACCGCTGCTGGGCGCGATCAGTGTCGAGGCGATGCGCGAGGCGAATTTCGCGGTCGACCGCGAGGATGCGGGCAAGCTCACGCCCAAGCAGGCGGCGGAGCAGCTTTCGCGTAAACTCCGTCGTCCGGAATGACGGATCTCTGCTACCCCGCCTTCCGCCACACCTGCGCCTGGCAGAACGGCCCCACGCAGCCCTTCATTTCGAGCGTCCCGTCGGGCTTGCGGCGCACGTAGGCCGTGTAGGTCTTGCCCTTCTTGGGATCGTAGACCTTGCCGCTCCACACATCGCCGTCAGCCACGAGGCCGGTGAGGATCGTGATGCCGAGCAGCTTGCGGGTGCGCTTGGCGGGGTCGGGATTGTTGACGTCGCGCTGGTCATTGCCGCCGGGCGGGGGGACGAGGAAGCGCTCGATCCGTCCGCACAGCGCCTTGCCGCAGGGGGCGATCGCGACCACCGCGTCCTTCTCCGCGGTCACCCAGCGGCCGGTGATCGGCTCGGCCGCGAAGGCCGCGGGGATCATCGCCGCCGCGCCCAGAACCACAGCCAGCATGCCTGCCCTCAGCTTCATTCCCGCTCTCCTCACTGGAACCCCGCTCCGAACGGCCAGCGCCGCCCGCACAGGCCGAGCACCTTGAACAGCCGGCCCATCTCGCTGTCCTTGACCAGCCGGTTGCGCTGCCGTTCGAACTTCTCGCGTTCATAGGGCGCGCGGCGGCGGAGCATTTCCATGCGCGTGTCGATCCCCATCTGGATCAGCCATTCGCCCTGATATTGCAGCCCCATCAGGTCCGCGCCGTTCTGCACCGCGACGTGCTGGAGCAGCTCGAAATCGACGTGGGCGGTAAGGTCCGCATCGCCCGGATGCGCGAAGACATCGACCTTCTGGTGGCTCTTGAGCGCCTGCAAGGTCGAGCCCGAGCGCAGCTCCTCGTGGCCGTAGTCGATGATCAGCGCGACCCCGCCCTGCTCCTTCAGCCGCCGCGCGAGTTCGGCCATCAGCGCGACCGCGGCGGGGCTGGTCTCGATCAGCGTGCCTTGCGAGGCAGTGACCCAGCTCGGCGGGACGAGGTGATCCAATCGCTCCTTGCCGGTGACGAAGGTGAAATCGTCGCCCTCCAGCCCCACCATGCGGCCATACCAGCCATCGGTGGAGCGGATCAGGTGCTGCACCGGCAGGGCATCGAAGAACTCGTTGGCGACGATCAGCAGCGGGGCATCGTCGGGCAGGGTCGAGATGTCGTGGTGGTGGATGCAGTCGGGGAAGGCCTCGCGCTGGAGCTTGCGCAGGGCCGCCGAGGTCTCGACGAAGTGGACCTGCGGCGTGAGCCCCTGCTTGGCCGCCGCACCCAGCGCATCCTTGGCGAGCGTTCCACGCCCCGGGCCAAGCTCGACATAGTGGATATATTTGCGCTTAGTCATCTGCGACCACAGGTCGGCCAGCCACACCCCGATCAGCTCGCCGAAGACCTGCGTGATCTCGGGCGCGGTGATGAAATCGCCCTGTTCGCCCAAGGGATCGCGGCTGGCGTAATAGCGCGCATTGCTCTCGCCCATGTATTGCGAGAGCGGGATCGGGCCGGTCTCGCGGATCAGACGGCGGAGCACCTTGGGCACGTCGACATTGGCGCGAGCGAGGACTTCGGCTTCGAGCCGGGCCTGTTCGGCGGCAGCAGCTTCCTCGGCCTCGCGCTTGGCCTGTTCCTCGGCAGCGATGCGGGCGGCTTCTTCCTCGGCAGCCTTTCGTGCAGCCTCTTCGGCGGCGAGGCGCGCGGCTTCTTCGGCGGCGAGCCGCGCGGCTTCCTCGGCTTCGCGGCGGGCCTTCTCTTCGGCTTCCTTCTTAGCCTTGGCCTCGGCTTCGCGGCGCGCCTTTTCCTCGGCGGCTTTGCGAGCTTTCTCTTCGGCGGCGGCCTTGGCCTCGGCCTCGCGGCGGGCTTTCTCCTCGGCGGCCAGCCTCGCCTTTTCCTCGGCTTCCGCCTTGGCGCGGGCTTCGGCTTCGGCCTTCGCGCGGGCCTTGGCTTCGGCACGGGCGCGGGCTTCGGCTTCCTTCTTGAGGCGGGCTTCCTCGGCAGCGCGGGCGCGGGCCTCGGCTTCGGCGCGCTTGCGAGCCTCGGCGATGCGGCGCGCTTCTTCCTCGGCACGCGCGCGTTCGGCGGCTTCGGCGACCTCGGCCTCGCGGCGGGCGCGTTCCTCGGCCTCGGCTCTCGCCTTGGCTTCGGCGATGGCGCGGGCCTTGGCCTCTTTCTTCGCCTGGAGTTCGGCCGCCGCGCGGGCGCGGGCCTCTTCCTCGGCCTTCCGGCGCGCCTCGACCTCGGCGAGCTTGCGCGCGCGGGCTTCGGCCGCGGCCTGCTCGCGCGCTTCGCGTTCCGCCTTGGCGCGGGCTTCGGCTTCGGCCTTCTCGCGGGCGCGGGTTTCCTTGAGGGCGCGCGCGCGTTCCTCGGCCTCGGCCTTGGCGCGGGCGAGCGCCTCGGCCTTCTCGCGGGCGGCATCCTCGGCGCGGGTCTTGGCGGCGAGCCGCGCCGCCTCGCGCGCTTCGGCCTCGGCATGCGCCTTGGCTCTGGCCTCGGCCTCGGCACGCGCCTTTGCGGCAGCAGCCGCCGCCGCGCGGGGCTCGCCGGCGCTGCCGGGCTCGGGATCGATCAGCCGGAGCGAGCTACGCCACACCCCCGGCTCGTTATCGTTCAGGCCGGCGCTGCCGTCCCTGACGCGAGCGGCTTCTTCCGCAGCGCGAAGATCACGACAATCAATCCAGTCAGGATAAGCGGTATTGTCAGCCATTGCCCCATCGATAGTCCGGTGCGGAGTGCAAAGTCAGCCAGTTGTTGATCCGGCTCGCGGAAAAATTCGTTCACGAAGCGCGATACGCCCATGCCGATCGTGAACACCCCGGCGAGCAGCCCGGGGCGATAGCGCGCGCGGGTCAGCCAGAACAGCGACAGCATGATCACCAGCATCGCCAGCCCCTCGAGCCCCGCCTGATAGAGCTGGCTCGGGTGGCGCACGGTGCCGGTGGTGGCGCAGGCGACGCCCTGGCGCGCGATCCCGTCGCAGAACACCATGCCCCACGGCACGTCGGTCGCCCGGCCCCAGAGCTCGCCGTTGACAAAGTTGGCAAGGCGGCCGAGCAGCATCCCCATCGGCACCCCGACGCTGACGTAATCGACCACGCGGATGAAATTGAGCTTCTCGCGCCACGAGATCCACAGCATCGCCACGGTGACGCCGATCAGCCCGCCGTGGAAGCTCATCCCGCCCTCCCACAGGCGCAGCAGGCGCCAGCTGAGCCAGCTGTCATTGGCGAAGGTGGTCCACAGGTCGGGCTCGTAGAAGGTCGCATAGCCCAGCCGCCCGCCGATGATGACGCCCAGCGTGCAGTAGAAGAACAGGTCGTCGGCATGGCGCTGCGCCATCGGCGCGCCGGGCTGCTTCAGGGCGACCGAGGTGTGCCAATAGGCGAAGATCACCCCCAGCAGATAGGCGAGCGAGTAGAACCGCAGCTGGAAGAAGCCGAGGTCGATCGCCTTGGCCAGACGCAGATCGGCGAACTGGATCGGATCGGCGGCGGCAGCGCTTGCGGCAAGTAGTGACAGCACGGAGCGAACCTCTTATTGCAATGATATGCCGTAACGGTGAGCCCGCGAGGGCCTTCCATCATGATCCCGGTTGCGCTGGCGCTTCTGGCACAGCCGCGGGGTCAGGGGAAGGGGCGAGGGACTGCTGCCGGACGGAATGGGACAGGCGATCCGGACACCGGATGCCGCACACGAGAGAGAGGAAACCACCGCATGCCCACCCCCCTGGACAATGCGCTCGAAGCGATCATCACCGGCCTCACCGCCGAGGGCCAGCCCTTTGCCACCGTGCCTTTCGTGCGCGACGGGGTGGAGATGCCGGTCTTTGCCGCAGCCCCGCCGACGCTGGCCCATTATTTCGCCCATTTCGCCAACCAGAACAAGGACATCCCCTTCCTCGTCGATGGCGAGGTCCGCCTCACTTTCGGCGAGGCCTATGCCGCCGCGACCCATGTCGCCGAGGGGCTGATCCGGCTTCACGGCATCGAGAAAGGCGACCGCATCGGGCTCGCCGCGCGCAATTCGGCCAACTGGATGATCGCCTACATGGGCATCCTGATGGCGGGCGGCTGCGCCACGCTGCTCAACGGCTTTTCGAGCGGCGAGGAGCTCGCCTATGCCATCGAGCTCGCCGAGGCCAAGCTGCTGCTCGCCGATGACGGCCGCGCCGCGCGGCTCGAGGGCCAGTCGCATGGCGCGAAGGTGGTGCTGTTCTCGCACGGCAACCCGCCCGCCGAAGGCCTTGCCGCAACCTGGGCCGCGCCCGAGGGCACCCCTGCGGCAATCGCCCTGCTCGGCGAGCTTGGCCCGGATAACCTCGCGACGATCCTCTACACCTCGGGTTCGACCGGCAAGTCCAAGGGCGCGTGGTCCGATCACCGCGGCGTCGTCAACGGCGTGATGAACTACGTCGCCCAGTCGGCGATGGCCAAGGTGCATGTGGAATCGCAGGGCGAAGTGCTGACCGACCAGCCCTGCGCGCTCGTCGCCGTGCCGCTGTTCCACGTGACGGGCGAGGTGCCGCTGTTCCTCCAGTCCTTCGCCATCGCGCGCAAGCTGGTGTTGATGCCCAAGTGGGATGCGGGCCTCGCGATCCGGCTGATGGCAGAGGAGAACGTCACCTACTTCGTCGGCGTCCCCCTGATGAGCTACGAGATCGCCAACCACCCCGACCGCGAGAAATACGACCTGTCGAAGTGCAAGAGCTTCGCGGCGGGCGGCGCGCCGCGTCCGGTGGAGCACGTCACCCGCATCAAGGAAGCCTTCCCCGGCAGCTTCCCGCTGCTGGGCTATGGCCTCACCGAGACCAACGCGGTCGGCTGCGGCAATTTCAACGAGAACTATCTCGCCAAGCCGGGTTCGACCGGGCGCGCCAGCAAACCGATGGTCGATCTCGCGATCCTCGACGATGCCGGCAACCCACTCCCCGCCGGCCGCGTCGGCGAGGTCTGCATCCGCTCGGTCTGCAACTTCCGCGGCTACTGGAAGAACGAGGAGGCGACCAAGGCCGCCTTTACCGACAACGGCTATTTCCGCACCGGGGACTTGGGCTATCTCGACGAGGACGAGTATCTCTTCATCGTCGACCGCAAGAAGGACATCATCATACGCGGCGGCGAGAACATCTCGTGCATCGAGGTCGAGGACGCGATCTACGCGCATGACGATGTCGGCGAATGCTCGGTCTTCGGCCTGCCGGACGAGCGCTTCGGCGAGGTGCCCGCGGCGGTCTACGCGATGAAGGAGGGCCGCCCCGCCATCACCCCCGGCGAGCTGCGCGCTTTCCTGCTCGAGCGGATCGCGCCCTTCAAGGTGCCGCTCGAACACCAGATCTGGATCGCGCACGAGCCCCTGCCGCGGCTCGGCACGCAGAAGATCGACAAGCGCACGGTCAAGGCGCGCTATCTCGAACAGGCGGTCGCCGCGTGACAGCTTCATGAGTCCCTCTCGCGTCCCCGGCCAGCGCGCGATCATCGACCGGCGCGCGCTGGCCGAGGAGATCGAGGCGCTGTTCGCGAGCGGCGGCGCCTCGGCCCGCCCGGCGATTGTCACCGCGCTGCGCTCGGCGCTCGACGAGGGGCGCGCCGAGCTTGCGCGCCGCCTGCTCGAAACCCCATCGGCCGGGCACGAGGTCACCGCCGGCTACAGCTTCCTGATGGACCAGCTGCTGCGGGTGATCCACGATCACGTCACCACCCACCTCTACCCCGTCCCCAACGCCACCCAGGGCGAGCGTCTCGCGATCCTCGCGGTGGGGGGCTATGGCCGCGCCGAGATGGCGCCGCATTCGGATGTCGATGTCGCCTTCATCACCCCCGGCAAGCGCGCCCCGTGGTGCGAGCAGGTGATCGAGACGATGCTCTATCTCCTGTGGGACCTCGGCCTCAAGGTCGGCCACTCCAGCCGCACCGTCTCCGACACGATCCGCATGGCGAAGGAGGATCTGACGATCCGCACCGCCCTGCTCGAAAGCCGCCTCGTATGGGGCGAACAGGCGCTTTACGACGAGATGCGCGCGCGGTTCTGGAGCGATGTCGCCAAGGGCAGCGAGCGCCAGTTCCTCGCCGAGAAGCTCGCCGAGCGCAATGCGCGGCACAAGCGGATGGGCGACAGCCGCTATGTGGTCGAGCCCAATATCAAGGAGGGCAAGGGGGGCCTGCGCGATCTCCAGACGCTCTACTGGATCGGCAAATATGTCCACCGTGTCGACAATGCCGCGCAGCTGGTGGACGTGGGCCTGCTGACCACCAGCGAATACCGCAACTTCCGCCGCGCCGAGGGCTTCCTGCTTGCCGCGCGCTGCCACATGCACATCCTCACCGACCGTGCCGAGGATCGGCTGACCTTCGACCTCCAGCGGCAGGTGGCCGAGCGGATGCTGTTCGCCGACCGCCCGGGCAAGAGCGCGGTCGAGCGGTTCATGCAGTACTACTTCCTCCAGGTGAAGCGCGTCGGCAGCCTGACCGGCGTGTTCCTTGCGCACCTCGACGAGGAGATGGCCAAGAAGCGCCCGCGCACCGGGTTCTTCGCCGGCTGGACCCAGCGCCCCCGCCAGTTCAAGGGCTACACCGTCGAAGGCGGCCGGTTGCGCGCGCCGGGCGACGACTGGTTCCGCGACGATCCGGTGCGCCTGATCGAGGTGTTCCAGCTCGCCGAGGCCGAGGGGCTCGAGATCCACCCCGAAACCATGCGTCAGGCCGGGCGCGATGCGAAGCTGATCGACGGCAAGCTGCGCCGCGACAAGCGCGCCAATGCGCTGTTCATTGACCTTCTGAGCGGCCGGAAAGACCCCGAAACCGCGCTGCGCTGGATGAACGAGGCAGGCGTCTTCGGCCGCTTCGTGCCCGATTTCGGCCGGGTCAACGCGCAGATGCAGTTCGACATGTATCACCACTACACCGTCGACGAGCACACCATCCGCGCCATCGGCCTGCTCTCGCAGATCGAGCGCGGGCTGCTCTCCACCGATCACCCGCGCGCCACACGCGAATTCCCCAAGCTCGCCTCGCGCCGCGCGCTGTTCGTGGCGGTGCTGCTGCACGATATCGCCAAGGGGCGCGGGGGCGACCATTCGGTGCTGGGGGCGGATGTGGCGCACCGGTTGTGCCCGCGCTTCGGATTGGACGAGAAGGAGACCGACCTCGTCGCCTGGCTGGTGCTCCACCACCTCCTCATGAGCCGCACCGCGCAGAAGCGCGACCTCACCGATCCCAAGACGATCGAGGATTTCGTCGCCGAGGTGCAGAGCCTCGAGCGGCTGAGGAACCTCGCGATCCTCACCGCGGTCGATATCCGCGCGGTCGGGCCGGGGACGTGGAACAGCTGGAAAGGCCAGCTCCTCGGCGAGCTTTACGATGCCGCGCAGGAGCGCCTGCGCCTCGGCCACAAGGGCACCGGCAGGAAGGCGCGGGTCACGGCCAAGAAGGATGCGGTGCAGCGCCTGCTGGGCGATCAGGACCACCTCGTCGATTCCATCGGCGCGCTGCTGGGCGATGCTTACTGGATCGCCGAGCCCGAGGACATCATCGCCAGCAATCTCGCCCAATATGACGCCGCCGAAGCGGCAGGCGAGGCGCTCTCGATCGCCTGCGAGGTCGACGAGACCCGCGGCGCGACCCGGGTCAGCGTCATCGCCGCAGACCACCCCGGGCTGTTCTACCGCATGGCGGGCGGCATCCACCTCGCCGGCGCGAACATCATCGACGCGCGCATCCACACCGCCAAGTCGGGCTATGCGGTCGACAACTTCCTGGTGCAGGATCACAACGCCCAGCCCTTCCGCGAGGCGGCGCAGATGGCGCGGATCGAGAAGGGCATCCGCGACGCGCTGCTCGCCAAGGTCGAACTCGTGCCCAAGCTGGCGGCGCGCCCGCTCGCGCACTCGCGCGCGAAAGCCTTCGACGTCGCCCCGCGCGTCGGCTTCGACAATGACGCCTCGAACCATTTCACCGTGATCGAGGTGACCGCGCGCGACCGCCCGGCGCTATTGAACCGGCTCGCCCACGCGCTCTACAAGGCCAACCTCATCGTCCATTCGGCGCATATCACCGCCTATGGCGAGGCCGCCGCGGACACCTTCTACGTGACCGACCTCACCGGCTCCAAGATCAAGGCGAGCGAGCGTCAGGCCGAAATCGAGGCCGCGCTGCTGTCCGCGGCGAGCGACCACCGCCAGCAGCAGCTGGAAAAGGCGTAAATGCAACACCTGCGGCGAAATTTGACGCTTGCGTGAAAGCCCCCGTTTGCAGGCGGCGCAGATAGGGTTAGTCCCCTATCAAAATAACAAGCCACAGTTTGGGAGAGAGACCAGATGAGATCCTATACTTCGCTGCGTGCGTTGGCGCTGCTTGGCGCCGGCATGGCCTTCCTGCCCACCGCCGCCTTCGCGCAGGACGAGGCGACCGCTGAGGAAGAACTCCAGCCCGAAAACGTCATCATCGTCACCGCACAGGGCCGCCAGCAGGCGCTCGCCGACGTGCCGGTCGCGATCTCGGCGATCAATTCTGAAACCCTCATCAACTCCGGCGCGAACGACATCCGCCAGCTGAACCAGGTCGCGCCCTCGCTGCTGGTCTCCTCGACCGGCTCGGAAGCCAACGGCTCGGCGCGTATCCGCGGGATCGGCACGGTCGGCGACAACCCCGGCCTCGAAAGCTCGGTGCCGGTGTTCATCGACGGCGTCTACCGCTCGCGCTCGGGCATCGGCCTCAACGAGCTGGGCGAGATCGACCGCGTCGAAGTGCAGCGCGGCCCGCAGGGCACGCTCGGCGGGCGCAACTCCTCGGCCGGCCTCATCAGCATCTTCTCGAAGAAGCCCGAATTCACCTTCGGCGGCACCGCCGAGGCGACCTACGGCAACTACGACTTCTTCCGCCTCGGCGGCAGCATCACCGGCCCGCTCGCCGAGAACCTCGCGGCGCGCGTCGACGGGATCTACGTCAAGCGTGACGGCTTCTACACCGACGCCGCCAACAACACCGACATCAACGACCGCGACCGCGTGTTCGTGCGCGGCCAGCTGCTGTTCGAGCCGACCGACGCGCTGTCGATCCGCCTCATCGCCGACTACACCTACCGCGACGAAAAGTGCTGCGCGGCGACCTATATCGACCCGGCCATCAACCCGGCGATCGGCAATCTCAACAACCCCTCGACCCCGCTCACGCCGCTGCAGACCAACGGCAACAACATCATCAACGTGCTGCGCGATCTGGGGCAGAACATCGGCGCGTTCAGCCAGGGCTACAGCCGCGCCGTCTCGGTCACGCCGGGCCGCAGCTATGCCGGCATCACCAAGGACTACGGCTTCTCGGGCCAGATCGACTACGATCTCGGCTGGGGGACCCTGACCTCGATCACCGCCTACCGCGAATACCGCTCGGGCCAGGCCGGTGACGTCGATTACGGCACGGTCGACATCCTCTACCGCGCCGAGAGCGACCAGGCCTATCGCCAGTTCCACACCTTCACGCAGGAAGTCCGCCTCCAGGGCGAGGCTTTCGACGGCAAGCTCGACTGGCTCGTCGGCGGCTTCTTCGCCAACGAAAAGCTGACGGTGCGCGACAACCTGCGCTTCGGCAACCAGTATGGCCGCTTCGCCGCCTGCCGCATCGTCTCGGGCGGGGGCCTTGCGCCGTTCTACTCGCCGACCGGGCAGGGCTGTCTCAACGCCACCGGGCGCGGCGTGATTGCGAGCGGGGCGGCGACCGGCGGTTCGGCCACGCTTGGCGCGGCGCTGCTGGGCGGTATCGACCGGCTCGACACGCTCAACAACCTCGGCTCGACCATCGACCAGTACAAGCAGGACGGCACCAACTGGGCAGTCTTCACGCACAACATCATCGACATCACCGACCGCCTGAGCCTGACCGTCGGCCTGCGCTACACCAAGGACCAGAAGGACTTCTCGGCGCTGTTCGGCAACGACAACACGGTCTGCACCGCGCAGCAGGCGGCGCTGGTGCCGTTCCTGCCGACGCTGGGCGCGACCGCGGGCGGCCTGATCGGCCTTGCGTGCCAGGGCAACTCGACCGCCGAACTCAACGGCGTCAGCATCAATGACGACCGCAACGAGGACGAATGGACCGGCACCGGCATCCTATCGTGGAAGGCGACCGACGACCTGCTGGTCTATGCGAGCTACGCGCGCGGCTACAAGGCGGGCGGCTTCAACCTTGACCGGTCGGCGCTGAAGTCGCCGACCCTGCCGTTCGGCGGGCAGGCCGGCGCGCAGGCGCTGGTGGCCAACCTCCAGTTCGATCCCGAGCTGGTCGACAGCTACGAACTGGGCCTCAAGTACGCGACCGGGCCGTTCAGCCTCAGCATGGCCGCGTTCCGTTCGGATTTCAGCAACTTCCAGCTGAACACCTTCAACGGGACCGTCTTCCTCGTGCAGAACGTCAACGGCTGCAAGGGCGACCTCGTCGGCGGCCCCTCGGCCGACACCGACACCAGCGCGGCCACCGGCGCCTGCGCCGCGGGCGATGTCAGCTACGGCGTGCGCACCCAGGGTATCGAAATCGAAACCCAGATCAATCCGACCGCCGATCTCAACATCGCGGGCGGCGTGACCTATGCGCGCACCCGCTATGTCGACGATCTGGTCGGCAACTCGGCCGGCGCCCCGCTCGATCCGGCGCTGCGCAAGCTGCCGGGCGACAACCTGTCGAACGCCCCCGAGTGGGTCGCCACCGGCAGCATCACCTGGACCCCGGAAATCGGCTCGAGCGGGCTCACCGGCCTGTTCTACTTCGACGGCCGCTACACCGAGGGCTTCAACACCGGCTCCGACCTGTTCCCGCAGAAGCAGCAGGAAAGCTTCGCGCTGTTCAACGCGCGCATCGGCATCCGCGGACCGGACCTCAAGTGGTCGCTGGAGTTCTGGGGCCAGAACATCTTCGACAAGGACTATGCGCAGGTCGCGTTCAACACGCCGTTCCAGGCGGGTGCGAGCACGGCGCCCTTCGTCGACCCGGCATTCCCGGGCGGGCGCCAGATCTTCTCGCACTTCCTCGCCGAACCGCGCGTCTACGGCGTGACCGCCCGCTTCAACTTCTGAGGCGAGGCCTGAGGGCAAATCGGAGAGGGGCGTCCGCAAGGGCGCCCCTTTCTCTTTGGGGCTAACCCCTGCTGCCGAACAGCGCGGTCCCCACGCGCACATGGGTCGCGCCGAGCTGGACGGCGGTCTCGTAATCCCCGCTCATGCCCATGCTGAGGCCGGTGACGCCGTTATCCGCGGCGAGCTTGGCGAGGAAGGCGAAGAACGGCGCGGCCTCGGTGTCCGCCGGGGGGATGCACATGAGGCCCGCCAGCGGGATCGGGGTGGCGCGCACCTCGGCGAGGAACTTCGGCAGATCGGCGATTCCGCAGCCGCCCTTCTGCGCCTCGTCGCCGATATTGACCTGCACGAAGCAGGGCACCTGCCTGCCCGCCTTGTCCATCGCCTTGGCGAGCGCGGTCAGCAGGCTCGGCCGGTCGAGCGAGTGGATCATGTCGAACAGCGCCACGGCCTCTTCCGCCTTGTTCGATTGCAGCTGGCCGATCAGATGGAGTGCGATATCGGGATGCGCCTCGCGCAGGGCGGGCCACTTGCCTTGCGCCTCCTGCACCCGGTTCTCGCCGAAGACGCGCTGGCCGGCCTCGATCAGCGGGGTGATCGCCTCGGGGCCGTGGGTCTTGCTCACCGCGATGAGCGTCACGTCCTCGGGCGAGCGGCGCGCGGGCTTGCACATGCGGGCGATATTGCCGCGGACTTCGGCGAGGCGGGTGGCTGCGTTTTCCATTGCGGCGCTCTATAGCGGCTGGGTGCCCCGCGCAAAGACCCTCCCCGCCCTGTGGCTGATCTCCGACGCGCGCAATGATGCGGTGCTCGAGGGGGCCCTCGCTGCGCTGCCGCGCGGCTCGGGGTTGATCTACCGCCATTATCATATGGACGGGCCCGAGCGCCTCGCGCGCTTTCGCGCGCTTCGGCGGGCGGCGCGGGCGCGGGGGCACGTGGTGGTGCTCGCCGATTCGGCGCAGACCGCGCGCGAATGGGGCGCGGACGGGATCTATGGCGCACCGCGGGCGCTGTGGCCGCGGCGAGCGGGCCTGCTGCACCTCGCCACGGCGCACGACTTGGCCGAACTGGGGCTGGCCGCAAGGCTGGGCGCGGATGCGGCGCTGCTCTCGCCGGTGTTCGACACCCGCTCGCACCCCGGCGGCGGTTCGCTGGGCGGGGTGCGCTTCCGCCTGCTGGCGCGGCAGGCGGGGCTGCCGGTGATTGCGCTGGGCGGGATGAATGCGGCGAAAGCGCGCGCCCTGCGCTGGCCCCGATGGGCCGCGATCGACGGGCTCAGCTGATGGTGGACAAGCGCGACGACGACCAGCTCTACTGGCAGGCCTGCCAGTTCGTCATCAGCGGCGGGCGGCCGAGCGTCTCGGTGCTCCAGCGCCATTTCAAGGTCGGCTTCTATCAGGCCTGGCGCTGGATCGAGCGGATGCAGGAAAACGGGATCATCAAGATCCCTCCGGATCGGCTCCATTGACCGCAGCCGAGGGCGAATTCCATTGACCCGATGCGCCCGAAGATTCATGCTGTGTTCCGCTCAGGAGACACCCCATGGCCAGCCGCGCGGTCGCACACACCAAACCCGTTCGCCAGACCGACGCCGAGTGGCGCGCTGGCTTGCGCCGATCCCTGCGCCGAATCGCGCAGATGACGGGCGCCGGGGTGCTGCTCGGCATGACCGTCTTCCTCGCGCTCGCGCTCGCCAGCTACACCCAGACCGACCCCAGCCCCTCGACCGCTGCCGACACCGCTGCGGTCGCCAACTGGATGGGCCGCGCGGGGGCCTGGGCGGCGGACCGCGTGCTGCTGGTGTTCGGCCTGCCCGGCGTGCTGCTCCTCCCGCTGCTCTATGTCAGCGCGCGCAAGCTCTGGCGCGATGTCGAGAACGGGGACGCGCCCGAAACCACCGCCTGGTGGATGCCGACCGCGCTGCTGCTGATCGCGATGAGCCTCGTCGCGACCGTGCTCAGCCTCGTGTTCGAAGGGCCGGGCGGCACGCTGCCCGCGCAGTCGGGCGGGGTGGCCGGGCTGCTCGGCGCTGGCGCGATCCGTGCGGTGGCGGCGCGCTTTGGCGAGGCGGCGGAGGGCTGGGTGATTCTCGGCCTCGCGCTCACCTGTCTCGGCGCGGGCGTGGCGCTGCTGACGCGGATCTTCGCGATCGACTGGCGGGTGCTGATGAGCCTGCCCGAATTCCTCGGCGGGGGTTCGCTCGCCGGGCTGCTGCGCCGCCTGCCGCTGCCGGGCCGCAAGGACAAGGCGCTCGCCTTCGCGGGCGCGTTCGACGATGACGACGATGAGGACGCGGCTCCCGCCCGCCCGCGCCGCCCGGTCAAGGGCGAGTCCGCGCCCGAACCGCTCGCCGAAGAGCGCCCGCGCCGCGCGCCCGAGATCTCCGACCCTTCCGCCCCGCCCAAGCGCGCCGCGGCCGGCAAGACCGCGCAGACCGACATGTTCGCGCGCTTCGCCCTGCCGAGCCTCGACCTCCTCGCCGAGCCGCCGGTCGACAAGGGCCCCAAGCTCGACAAGCTGGCGCTGGAGCGCAACGCGCGCCTGCTCGAGAACGTGCTCGACGATTTCAATGTGAAGGGCGAGATCACCGCGGTGCGCACCGGCCCGGTCGTGACCATGTACGAGCTCGAACCCGCACCCGGCATCAAGGCCAGCCGCGTGATCGGCCTTGCCGAGGACATCGCGCGCAACATGAGTGCGATCAGCGCGCGCGTCTCGCCGATCCCGGGGCGCACCGTGATGGGGATCGAGCTGCCCAATCACGACCGCCAGATGGTGGCCCTCAAGGAACTCGCCGCGGCGGCCGCCTTTGTCGATGCCAAGGGCAACCTGCCGGTGATCCTCGGCAAGGACATCGCGGGCGAGCCGATCATCGCCGACCTTGCCGCCATGCCGCACCTGCTGGTCGCGGGGACGACCGGATCGGGCAAGTCGGTGGGATTGAACGTGATCCTGCTCTCGCTGCTCTACCGCTTCACGCCGGCCGAGCTGCGGCTGATCCTGATCGATCCCAAGGTGCTGGAACTGAGCGTCTACGACCACATTCCGCACCTCCTCTCCCCCGTGGTGACCGAGCCGGCGAAGTCCGTGCGCGCGCTGAAATGGGCGGTCGAGGAAATGGAGCGGCGCTACCGGATGATGAGCGCGATTTCCTCGCGCAACATCAACTCCTTCAACGAGAAGGTCAGCGCCGCGATCGCCAAGGGCAAGCCGCTGGGGCGGCGGGTGCGCAGCGGGTTCGATCCCGAGACGGGTGACGAGTTGTTCGAGGAGGAACAGCTCGATTACCAGCCGCTCCCGCAGATCGTGCTGATCGTCGACGAGCTTGCCGACCTGATGGTGACCGTCGGCAAGGAGATAGAGGTGCTGATCCAGCGCCTCAGCCAGAAGAGCCGCGCGGCGGGCATCCACCTCATCATGGCGACGCAGCGCCCCTCGGTCGATGTCATCACCGGCGTCATCAAGGCGAACCTCCCCACCCGCATCAGCTTCAAGGTGACCAGCCGGATCGACAGCCGCACGATCCTCGGCGAGCAGGGGGCCGAGCAGCTGCTGGGCAAGGGCGATATGCTCTACAAGCCCAATACCGGCGCGATGGTGCGCGTCCACGGCCCCTTCGTCTCGGACGAGGAGGTCGAGGCGGTGACCAACCACTGGCGCGCTCAGGGCGCGCCCGAATATGTCGACGCGGTCACCGAGGAGCCGGAAGAAGGCTTCGGGGGCTTCGGCTTCGACGACGAACTCACCGCCTCGGACAACCCCGAGGAGCGCAAGTACCGCCAGGCCTGCCAGATCGTGTTCGAGAACCAGAAGGCCTCCGGCAGCTGGCTCCAGCGCCAGATGGGCGTGGGCTACAACACCGCCGCCAAGTGGATCGAGCGGATGGAGGAAGACGGTTTCGTCGGCCCGGCGAACCATGTCGGCCGGCGCGAGATTTATCGCGACAAGGACGGCAATCCGCTTTGACCTCACCAGTCCCTCCCCGTTCGCCTCGCGAATGGGGAGGTGGCACCGCGCAGCGGTGACGGAGGGGTTCTTCCTCCCGCCGCCGATGACCCCTCCGTCAGCCGCCTGCGGCGTCTGCCACCTCCCCATCCCTGCGGGACGGGGAGGGGCTTCCCTGCCGATGCAATTCTGCAACGTCCCGAAACTGTAAATCCGCCGTAACGCGCGCGTCACTGCGGCGTCGCTCCGCCGTCACCAAGCGCTGTCACGGGCAAGGCCTCTCTCCACGGATAAGGGCCTTTCCTCATGCTTCGCACCCGCTCCACGCGCGCCTCGCTGATCGCGCTCGCCGCTACTCTCGCCGCCGCGCCGCAGGTCGCCCTCGCGCAGGACGAAACCGCCGCCGAGAACGACAGCGCCTCGGGCAACGAGATCATCGTCACCACCCAGAAAATCGAACAGCGCGCGCTCGACGTGCCGATCACCATTTCCGCCACCACCGGCGAGCGCATCCGCGAGCTCGGCGTGGGCGACCTCGACGAATTGAGCTACTACATCCCTGGCCTGCTCATCCAGGAGCAGAGCGCCAACAACCCCGGCGTCGTGATCCGCGGCATCACCTCGGACTCGGGCTCGGCGCAGCAGGGCCCGCGCGTCACGCTCTATTACAACGGCGTCGACATCTCGCGCTCGCGCGGGTCCTATCAGGCGATCTACGATCTCGAGCGAGTCGAAGTGGTCAAGGGCCCGCAGGCGACCCTGTTCGGCACGGCGAGCGCGGTGGGCGCGATCAGCCTCGTTTCGGCCAAGCCGCGCCAGGGCTTCTCCGCCGAGGTGCGCGGCCAATACGGCAACTTCAACCAGACCCTGCTGGGCGGCTTCGTCAATATCGGCAGCGACAGCCTCGCCTTCCGCCTCGCGGGCGAGTGGAAGACGCGTGACGGCTATGTCGAGAACCTCTCGCCCAACCAGCGTGAGGAACTCTACGCACAGGACCAACTCGGCCTGCGCGCCTCGCTACGCTGGACGCCGACCGATCGCACCACGGTCGACCTGATCGGCACCTATGACCAGCAGCGCAACGGCGGCACGCCCTTCATCTCGGGCCGCTTCCCGGCCTTTCTCGGCGCCCCCGGCGGCGCGGCCAATGCTTTCCGCGATGCCAACCTCGGCGGCAACCCAGCGGGCGCGGCGGCGCTCGGCGACGACCAGCTCGGCCTCGACCGCGAGGTCTATGACGTCAACCTCACCATCGATCACCAGTTCGAGGACGACTGGAGCTTCACCACCGTCAACGGCTACCGCAAGTTCGACAGCGCCGAAGTGTTCGACGCCGACGGCGGCCCCGCCCCTTTCCTCGAATTCGCCGAAATCGCCGAGGGCTGGCAGGTCAGCCATGAAGGGCGCTTCACCTATTCGGGCAAGACCTTGCGCGCGAGCTTCGGCTGGAACGCCTTTATCGAGGACGGCCGCCAGAACGTGCCTTTCGCGACCGAAGAGGGAACCTTCCTCCAGTGCCTCTCCTCGCTGTTCGGCGCGCCGCTGATCCCCGGGATCGCCTGCGTCGCGCCCGATGGCACCGTGCCCGCCAGCGGCGTCACCGCGATCGCCACCGGCGGGGCGCGCACCGCGATCCCCTATAGCTCGGTGTTCGAGAACCAGGGTCGCAACGAGGCCTATTCGCTGTTCGCCGATGCCACCTACATCCTGTGGGACCGGCTGGAGCTGACCGCGGGCCTGCGCTTCCTCAGCGAATACCGCCGCTCGGGCTTCTTCGCCAATGTGCCCAATTCGGTGCTGAGCCGCGCGGCACTGATCCCGGGGCAGATCGACACGGCGGGGCAGACCTATACCGCCGATGACCGCTTCGAAGCCTGGCTGCCGCGTTTCAACGCGCTCTACCGCATCTCGGACGACGTGAATGTCTTCGCGACCGTCTCCAAGGGCCGCCGTTCGCCGGTGATCAACGTCGCCGCGCGGCGCGTTTCCGGGGTGTCGCAGCCCAACGTGACCAATATCGCCGAAGAGACCGTGTGGAACTACGAGGGCGGGCTGAAGCTTGCGACCGGCCCTGTCTCGGGCTCGGTCGGGGTCTATTACCAGGTTTACAACGACTTCCAGGTCTCGGTCGCGCAGCTCGATGCCAATGGCAATCCGACCGGCGCCTTCGTCACCGCGAGCGCAGGGCGTGCCTCGAACCTCGGGGTCGAGGCGGAGCTGGCGGTCGATGTGACCGACTGGCTGCAGGTGTTCGGCAATGTCGGCTATATCGACGGCGGGATCGACGAGGACGGCGCCTTCTCGCCCGCCTTCTCGGGCGCGCGCTTCCGCTTGCAGCCGGAATGGCAGGCCTCGGGCGGGATCACGATCGACAAGGACTTCGGATCGTTCCGCATCTTCGCAACGCCGAGCGTGACCTATCGCAGCCGGATCTTCTTCGAGGTGCCCAACAACCCGCTGATCTCGCAGGATGCCGTGACGCTGGTCAACGCGCGCGCGGGCGTCAGCTTTGCGGACAGCAAGTACGAGATCGCCGGCTTCATCCGCAACGCGACCGACGAGGACTACCTGCTCGACGCGGGCAACACCGGCGGGGCCTTCACCATCCCCACCTTCATCCCTGCCGAACCGCGCTTCTACGGGGTGGAAGTGACCGCGAAGTTCTGACCGGGCGCACTCGGGCTAATCGGCGGCGGGGGGCCTCGTGTCCCCCGCCGCCTTGCTTTTCAAGGGGATGGCGCGGCCCGTGCGAGGCGCCTCAAAAGTTTATAATCGGGGTTAGGAATTTCTAAACACAGCCCCCCGTATGCCGACGTGGTTAACGGGGGCTTCACCATGTCGTTCACGAAAATTGCACGCGCAGTTGTGCTGGCACTCGGCCTTGCAGCTGCCGCACCGCTGGCGGCGGCGGAGGAGCAGGGCTGGACGCTCGAGCCCGACGCCCGCATCGACATCTCGACCATCAGCGCCCAGACCACCACCCGCGACGAGGATCTGGTGATCGACGGCGAGGCGCTGTCGGTCCGCGCGCAGGCCGGGCTCGGGATCGAGAGCAAGCGCACCCGCGTGCGGCTCGAGGCCGACCGGATCGAGGTGTTCCGCCTCGGCGATGGCCGCCGCGACGTCTCGCGCGACCGGCTGACCGCGAATATCGAGCACGACGTCACCGACACCCTCGAACTGCAGGCGCAGGTCCGGCGCTACGACGACCTCGTCACGGTCGAATCCGCCGATTCTGACGCTTGGGAATACTCCGCGCGCGCCACCTTCGAGCCGACGCGGGAGAACCGCTTCCGCCTGCAGGGCACCTGGCGCGAGCGGCAATATGACAATGGCGCGGGCCCCGCGACCACCGGCGAGGGTGAGCGCTTCGATGCGCAATACCGCCGCCGCTTCGGCTCCTACCACTACCTCACCTTCGACCTGCGCACCGAGACCATCCGCTCCGACGATCCGCAGCGCGGTTACGAGCGCGATTCCGCGAGTGTCGCCTATACCCGCCCGATCGGCCCCGATCTCAGGGTCCGGCCCGCTGTCGAGCTGATCAAGACCCGCTTCGACGGCCGCATCGCCGACGACGGCGCGCTGCGCCGCGACCGGCAGGTCGTGCCCGAGCTCGAGCTGCAATGGTGGCCGGGCCAGTGGCGGATCGAGGCCGAGGCGAAATACGTGTTCTTCTCGAGCAACGAATCCCTGCGCGAGCGCGAGGGTTATCGTCTGACGCTGTCGGTGGGATACGTCTTCTGAGATGATCGCCCGCGTCGGCCAGATCTGGGCGAATGCCACCCCGCAGGTCCGCCGCCCGTTCTATATCGGGCTGGCGGTCGCGGCGGTGCTTGCCGTGCTGGTCGGCCTCGGGGTCGCCAATACCGAGACCTTCCTCGCGCTGCCCTCGACCTTCGAGGGGGTCGCCGCCTCGCAGGCGATCTGGGGGCTGAAGCCGTCGAACCTGCTGATGGTGCTGCCGCTGGGGGCCTTTTTGGTGGTGCTGGCGAGGAGCTTCATCGGCCTCAAGGCCTTCGGCCTGTTCACCCCGATGCTGATCGCGCTCGCTTTCCTCCAGATCGGCCCCGTGCTGGGGCCTGTCGTGCTTTGCTCCTCGGTGCTGGCGGGGATGATCGTGACGCCGACGCTCCTGAAGCTGCGCATGACCCGCGTCGGCTTCCTCGGTGTGCTGATCTCGCTGATCGTGCTGGTGCTGGTGGGCCTGCAACAGGCGCTCGACACCCAGCTTCAGGTCGACGCCTTCCCCGTCATCGTCTGCGCGCTGTGCGTCGAGCGGTGGTGGAAGCAGTGGGGCAAGGACGGCGCCAAGCCCGCCGCCAAGATGGCATTGAATACCTTCGTGCTGGCGCTGATGATCGAGTTCGTGATGGTGTCGGACTTCGCGATGGCGCTGATCGAGTGGTCGCCGCTGCTGATGCCCGCGACCACCGGCATCGCGATCGCGATCCTCGGGCGGTATCGGGGCCTGCGCCTCTCGGAAATCGGCCGCTTCGCCCCGATCTGGCTCGAGCGGCGGCGCCGCGCCAAGGCCCTGGCTGCGGAGGCTCTCGTCTTGCCCGAAGGGGTGGAGGAAGATCGCCGCAAGGGCCTGCCCGACACGCGCCGCGTGCCCGAACCGGTGCCCGAGCCGCTGCCCGAACCCTTTCCCGAGCCGCTCATCCCGCCGCTGCGCCTCCCCCGGCGGGCGGCCTATCGCAAGCCGCAGCTTGCCCCGCTGCACCAAAGCCACGGCATGGTGCTCGCCGCGATGGCCGGGCGCCAGCGCGCGTTGCGCGGCATCTGGGTGATCGGATCGGCCGAGGAATTGAAGCGCCGCGGCAGTCCCCTGCCCGCCGCCGCCCCCGACAGCGAGCCCCGCGCGCGGCCGCGGCTTGCCGCCTCGGGCGGGCGCGCCGTGGCCGATTGGGCCGACGAGCGTGCGCCGACCAGGAATGCCTGGGTCATCCGCGGCGTGGAGGACATCTGACATGTTCAGGTTCGTCAACCGCTGGCTCGGCCTCGACGAGGACGCTCTGACCGGGGGCGAGGTGCTCGGCATCAACATGCGCAACGCGCTGATCCAGAAATACAACCCGCGCCACGCGATCGAGCGTGCGCGCGACAAGGTGGCGGCCAAGCGCGCGCTCGAGGCGGCGGGGATATCCTGCACCGGCACGGTCGCGGTGCTCGAGGATCACCAGCAGGTCGCCGATTTCAAGCCCAGCCGCGACATGCCCGATGCCTGGGCGATCAAGCCCGCGCGCGGATCGCAGGGCGACGGCATCCTGCTCGCGGTGCGGCGCGAGGGGAACACCTGGTACAAGGGCTCGGGCGCACCGCTGCCCGAAGACATGGTGATGCACCACATCCAGAAGGTCGTCGACGGCGGCTTCTCGGGCGATTCCGCCGCCGAGGACGCCGCGCTGATCGAGCCGCTGATCATCGCCGACCCGGCGCTGTCACGCATCGTGCCCGAGGGCCTGCCCGACCTGCGCGTCATCAGCTTGCACCATACCCCCCTCATGGCAATGGTGCGCCTTCCCACCATCGAGAGCGACGGCAAGGCCAACCTCCACCAGCGCGCGATCGGGGCGGGGATCGACATGGAGACCGGCAAGATCACCCGCGCGGTGGTCAAAGGCACGCCGATCACCCACCACCCCGACACCGGCGTCAACCTCATCGGCTTCGAGATCCCGGGCTGGAAGCGGGTGCTGGAGCTGGCGTCGAAATGCGGGCCGGCGGTGGGCCTCGGCTACTGCGGGGCGGACATCGTGCTCGACGTCAATGACGGCCCGCTGGTGATCGAGGTCAATGCCCACCCGGGGATCGAGATCCAGAACATCTGTCAGGCGGGCCTGAAGTCGCGGATCGCGGCGACGGGCGAGGACTTCCGCTAGCTACTTGTCCATCACCGCAGGAGGCGCGAGCGGATCGAAGGGGGAGAGCGGTGCTTCGCCCTCCGGCGCATCGCGCTCGGCAATTTCCTGCGGGGTGAGCGGGCGGAAGCGGATGCTTATCGGCGTGAAGCTGCCGTCCTCGCGCTGGCGGATGGTGACGATCCCGCGCTGGTCGCGGTTCTGGAGTTGCTGCTGCAAGGCCTCGGCGCGCTTCTGCCCGATGTAGAGGCGGCCGCTTCCGAGCGAGTCGCCGTAGACATGGCTTTGATCGGCCTTCAGGAGGTGCGCGCAAGCGGCATCCGCCTTATTCAGGGTAACGCGCGCGATGCGGGGCGCGGTGCCCTCGATGCACAGCGCCTCAGGGCCGGGGCCAGTGGCCCAGAAATCTAGCTGCGGCCAGTCATAGCGGAACTCGACATAGTGCCCGCGCAGGTAATCGCGCGGGTCGCAGCCTTCGATCGGCACCTCCCAATCGGTGCCGGAGTGGTAGGTGCGGTCGCTCATGGCCCATAGCGCCCCGAGGCCGAACAGCGGCAGGACGGCAGCGGCGAGGCGGGCGTATCGGATCATGCCTCGCCCTCCGCGCGCGGGGCGAAGCGCTTCGACACCCGCACCGCGCCCCACGCCACGCCGAGGATCATCACCCCGGCAAGGATCAGCCCTAGGCCATTCATCAGCAGATCGCCCGCCAGCTCGAAGCTGAGGATGATGAGCCTCAGGGCGATCACGCCCACGGCCATCTGGAACACGCCTCGCCAGTGCGCATGGAGCGCAGCGACGGCGATCCCCGCCCACAGCACGAAGAACAGCAGGGCCGCGGGGACGGTCGAATCATTCGCTCCCACCGCCATCCCGATCGCGAGCCCTGCCTCGGTGATGATCGTCGCCGCCATCTGCCCGGAGGTGCCGGGGCGCGCGGCGTAGTGGGCGATGCCGGTCAGCGCGATCGCGACCGCGCAGGACAGGATTCCGGTGCTGCCTGCGAACAGGCCCGAGCCCTCGAACGCGCCCCCGCTGGCGAGCGCGCAGGCAAGCGAGCCGAGCGCGACCGCATAGGCGAGCGCGAGCTGCTCCATCCGGCGCCAGAAATCGGGGCGGGCGCTGCGGGCGCGCATCCAACCGCCCAGCAGCGCGAAGGCCGCAGGCAGGGCGACAACCGCGCCCAGCCAGATCAGCCACGCGGCACCCGGATCGCGCGCCGCGCCATACCCGGTCATGTAGGTGGCATACTCCCATGCGGTCCACCCCGCACCGCCGATGACCGCCAGCGCGCTCGGCCAGCTGCGGCCCGTCAGCAGCAGCAGCGGAGCGAACAGCGCCAGCCACAGGCCCAGCGGCTGCCAGATGGGCGAGGAGGTCTGGTAGACCTGCCCGAGATGCCCGAAAAAGGTGAGGCCCATGGCGGCGGTGACGAAGACCAGCGCCTCGACGATCCAGGGCGAGCGTTCGGCCAGCGCCGCCTCCCGCATGAACAGCAGGCCCAGCAGCGCCGCAATCAGCGCCAGATGCACCGCCAGCCGGACGAGCCCGGGAATATCCTCCCAGTTGGCCGCCACCACCGACACCACGCCCAGCCCGATGGCGAGCGCGCCGATGCCCCACACCGCCCACAGCAACAGCGGGCGGGCGTGCTCGGCTTCGTATGCGGCGAGGCGATCACGCGTCGCGGCGTCGATCAGGCCGGCTGCGTGCCATTCGGCGATCTTGCGCGCGCTCATGTGGCGGAGCCTAAAGCGATAGCGCACAAATGCAAAGCGGCCGCTTCGACATTCCGGAGCGGCCGCCGCAGCAGCGCACAAACTTGCGCTGCAAGGAATTGAAAAACGTTACTTCTTGGCTTCCAGCTCGGCCTTGGTGAGGATCGTCATGTTCTGCACCTTGGCGGCGTTGGCGGTCATCGTCTCGGCGGGCATGGCGACCATGCCGACGCGCGCGAGCGGGCCGTCCTTGCCCCAGCTCTTGACCCATTCCTTCATGAACTGCTCGAGCCCGGGGATCGCGCGCATGTGCGACTTCTTGACGTAGACGTAGAGCGGCCGCGCGCCGGGGTAGGAGAAGTTGGCGATGTTCTCGTAGGTCGCCATCACGCCGTTCATCGGCAGGTCCTGCACCTTGTCGAGGTTCTCCTCGAGGTAGGAATAGCCGAAGATGCCGACGATCTTGGGGTTGGCGACGATCTTGTTGACGATCAGGTTGTCCTGCTCGCCCTGGTCGGAATAGGCGCCGTCATTGCGCACTTCGGTGCAGATCTGCTTGTACTTGGCCTCGTCGCTGTCCTTCAGCGCCTTCATCGCCGGGTCCTTCTTGCACCCGACTTCGAGGATCAGCTCCTTCAGGGCATCGCGCGTGCCCGAGGTGCTGGGCGGGCCGTAGACGAGGATCGGATCGGCGGGCAGCGACGGGTCGACATCCTTCCAGGTCTTGGCGGTCTGCGGCTTGCCATAGGGCTGCGCGGCGAGCGCCTTGTAGACGATCTCGGGCGACAGGTTGAGCATGATCCCGCCCTTGGCCGAGGCGAAGGCGATCCCGTCGAGCCCGACCTGGAGCTCGATGATCTCGTTGACCTTGTTGCTGGCGCAGGTGTCGAATTCCTCGGGCTTCATCCGGCGCGAGGCGTTGACCATGTCGGGGGTGTTGGGGCCCAGCCCTGAACAGAACAGCTGGATACCATTGCCCGTGCCCGTCGATTCGATCAGCGGCGAGCGCATGTCGGGATAGGTGCGCGAGAAGTTCTCGGCCACCAGCTTGGCGAAGGGATAGACCGTCGAGGAGCCCACCGCGTGGACCGACTGGGCACCCTCGCCTCCGCTGCTGCCGGGATCGCAGGCGGTAAGCGTGAGGGCGGAAAGCGCGAGAACGGCGCCGGTCTTGAGGTGTGCGGAGATGGATTTGAGCATGACGATTCCCGATCGGCGCCAGCGGCGCAAGGTTGGTGAAAGCCGCGCTAGGAGCGTTTCATGACCGCTGTGTGACAAGCTGTGCCCGGCAGGCCGACGGGCACACTTGCACAAGACGCAAGCCTCTCAAAAGGCGGGAAATTATCTCCGAAAAGGAGGGAATTGGCTTAACAGCATCGTAAGAGCTTCCATGGTAGGCCTGCGGGTATGGCACTCCTGCGCCTCCTTACCCGGCTCGGCATGGTCGCCGCGATGCTGGTGTTGCTGGCTGCCCGACCGGCAGCGGCAGACGACTATCGCGTGCCGACCCATGCCCCTGCCTGCCACGCGGCGACCGGCCTTGCGACCGGGCTCGACGCGATGCGTCCGCGCGCCGGGTGGACCTGCGACGATACCGGCTGGCGCTCGGATGTGCCCGCGGTGTGGCTGCGGTTCGAGGCGGCGAGCTGGAAGGACGGCAAGCTTCCCCGCCACTTCTTCACCCGCAACGCGCGCTTCGCCTCGATCACCTTCCACGCGATCGACGCGGGCGGAGCGGTGCGCAGCCTCGCGCTGACCGAGGCCGACGGCGAGCCCTTTGCCGCCGGCCCCGTGTTCCGGCTGCCGCTGCCCGAGATCACCCCGGCGACCCGGACGCTCATCGCCCGGATCGAGGCGCCCCATTCCGTGCCGATGCTGACCGAGGCGCGCATCACCGATGATCCCGCCACCGCCGACTGGTCGCAGATCGACATGATGCTGCTCGCCTTCGTGATGGGCATGCTGGTGCTGCCGCTGCTGTTCGACATCAGCTTCTTCGTGGTGCTGCGCGAACGCTTCGTGGTGCTCCACGCGGCGATGGTCACCGCGATGATGACCTATGTGCTGACCGCGGGCGGGCTCGCCTCGGCTTTCGTGACGCTGCCGGTGGCGGTAATGGCGGTGCTCGGCCCGCTGTCCTGGGCGATCGGCGTCGGCATCTCGGCGCTCTTCCTTGCAAGCTTCCTCGAACGCGGCGCGCAGTCGCCGATGATGCGGCAGATCACGGTCGCGACCGGCTGGTTCACGATGATCGTGCCCGGCTTCTTCGCGCTCCAGCTGCATGCCACCCAGCGCTTCGACGATGTCGGCTATTTCTTCGCCTTCATCCCTGCGATCATCGTGATCAGCGCCGCGGTGATCGAGGCCGCGCTGCGCGGCAGCCGCCCGGCGCGCTTTCTCGCCATCGCCTGGGCGCCGATCATCGCCGCCTCGGTCGAGCGGCTGCTGCGCGGGCTGGGCTGGCACACCGGCCCCTCGAGCCTCGACCAGATGCTTTATCTCGCGGTCGGGATCGAGGTGGTGGTGATCTCGCTCGCCATCGCCGACCGCTTCCTCGCGCTGCGGCGCGAGCGCGATGCGGCGCTGACCGAGGCGAAGATGCTCGAGCAGCTTTCGGCGCGCGATTCGCTCACCGGGCTGATGAACCGCCGCGCGATCGAGGCGCGTTTCGAAGAGCTGCTGGTGCAGGGCTTCGATACCTTCGCGCTGGTCGATCTCGACCGCTTCAAGGCGATCAACGACGTCCACGGCCACCAGGTCGGCGATGCCGCGCTGGTCGCCTGTGCCAGCGCGATCCGCGCGAGCGGCGACCGTGACGCGGTGGCAGTGCGCCTCGGCGGCGAGGAATTCGTGGTGCTGCTGCGCGGGCCCCGCCCGATCGAGCGCGCCGAGGCCTTGCGCCAGGCAATCCCGATGCGGATCGCCAAGGAAGTGCCCGGGCTCGACATGCCGGTGACCGCGAGCATGGGCGTGGTGGTGCTCGGCGATGCGGGGCGGCAGAAGATGACCTTCGCCGAATTCTACGCCCGCGCCGACGCGCTGATGTACGAGGCCAAGGCGAGCGGGCGCAACCGCCTGTGCTACGAGCGCCTCACCGTGTTCCGCTCCGCACCCGAGGGGCGCAAGGCCGAGAAAGAGCGGGCAGCGTGAAACTCCCGAGTCCCTCCCCGTTCGCCTGCGAATGGGGAGGTGGCACCGCGAAGCGGTGACGGAGGGGGTTTTCGGCGAGTGGGGCTTCACCCCTCCGTCACGCGCCTGCGGCGCGCGCCACCTCCCCATCCCGTGCGGGACGGGGAGGGACTGGCAACGTCATACAAACGGCTCCAAGACTTCCGGCCGCACCCGCGCCAGCCGGCCGGTCGCGCGGTCGAGCATCGCCCAGGTGGTCGCCGCGCTGACGAGGCGCTTGCCCGCGGCATCGGTGAACTCCACCCGCCGCAGCGACTTCGCGCCTTGGGCGGGGCCTTCGATCCACGTCTCCGCATGGACTTCCGCGCCCTCGGACACATTGCCGCGATAGTCGATCTCGTGCCGCACCACGACCCAGAAGAACGCCCCGCGGTCCTCTGACCGCGCGACCGCGTCCCAGTGGGCGGTGGCCATATCCTGGATCCACTGCACCCACACGGTGTTGTTGACGTGGCCGAGCTCGTCGATGTGCTGCGGCTCGGCGCGGAAGGTGCGGGTGAAGCGGTTGGGCACGGGCAGGTTATTCCGGCACGAAGCGAATCAACAGTTCGAGCAGCAGCCAGAGCGCGAACGGCAGCAGCACCACGCCCACCGCAATTGCGGCCAGACCCCGATCGTAGTTCGGCGCCTTCACTCGCCCTCGCCCTTGGGTTCCATGCCCATCTGCCACAGGATGAAGGCGAATTCCTCCGCCGTCTCCTTGAGGCTGTTCCAGCGGCCCGATTGCCCGCCGTGGCCTGCGCCCATGTTGGTCTTGAGGAGCAGCAGATTGTCGTCGGTCTTCAGTTCGCGCAAGCGGGCGACCCACTTGGCGGGCTCCCAATAGGTCACGCGCGGGTCGTTGAGGCCGGCGGTCACCAGCAGCGGCGGGTAGGCCTTGGCGGTCACCTGATCATAGGGCGAATAGGACAGCATGTAGGCAAACGCCGCCTTGTCGGTGATCGGGTTGCCCCATTCCTGCCACTCGCCCGGGGTCAGCGGCAGCTTCTCGTTGAGCATGGTGTTCACCACGTCGACGAAGGGCACATGCGCCACCACCGCGCCATATTGCGCCGGGTCCTGATTGATGACGGCCCCCATCAGCTCGCCGCCCGCCGAGCCGCCGCTCGCAGTGACCTTGCCTTCCGCGGTGTAGCCCGCCGCGATCAGCCCGCGGCCCGCATCGACGAAATCGTCGAAGGTGTTGCGCCGCTCGAACAGCTTGCCGCCGAGATACCAGCGCCGCCCGAGATCGTCCCCGCCCCGGATATGGGCGATGGCATAGGCGAAGCCGCGATCCACCAAGGAAAGCCGCGAGGTCGAGAAGCCCGGCGGCACGGCATAGCCGTATGCGCCATAGGCATAGAGGTGCAGCGGCCCCGGCCCCTCGATGCCAGCCTTCTTCAGGATCTCCGCCCGATCGCGCCGCATCAGCACGCTGACCGGCACCTGCGTCCCGTCACGTGCGGTGATGGTCAGCCGCTCGGAGACATATTGCGAGGGGTCATAGCCGCTGGGGATCTCCTGCGTCTTCAGGGTGGTGAGCTTGCCCGTCTTGACGTCGTAGTCATAGACCGTGCCAGGCGTCACCATCGACTGGTAGGACAGGCGCAGCACGCTCATGTCGTATTCGGGGTTGTTGGAGAGGCCCGCAGTGTAGCTCGGCTCGGGGAAGGTCACGGGGGTGATCTTCGCGGGGTCCGCATATTGGCGCAGCTGGATCTGGTCGAGGCCATTGAGGCGCCCCTCGGTGACGAAGAAGCCTTTGAACAGGTCGAAGCCGGTCAGATAGAAATCGTCCGATCCGGGGATCACCGTCTGCCAGTCCCCCGGCGCCTCCAGCTTCGCCTTGGCGAGGCGGAAGTTGATGTGGTCGTCATTGGTCCAGATCCACAGCTCGCCGTCGCGCACATCGACACCATATTCGACGCCCTTCTTGCGCGGCTTCACGAGGATCGGCGCGGCGGTCGGATCATTGGCGGGGACGAGGCGCACTTCGCTCGTCTCGTTGTCGCCGGTGGCGATGATCAGCCAGTCTTCCTGCGCGCTGAGGCCGGTGCCGACGCCGAAGGACTGGTCCTCCTCCTTGTAGAGCGTGACATCCTGCTCAACCGGCGTGCCGATGACGTGCATCTTCGCCTCGAGCGTGCGCCATTCCTCGGTCGAGGGGCCGTAGACGATCGCAGTATCGCCCTTCACCCACACGAGATCGCCGCGCAGGTTCTCGATCACGTCGGGCAGGTGCTCGCCGGTCTGAAGGTCCTTGATGCGCGCGGTGTAGCGCTCGCCGCCGGTGGTGTCGGTGGCATAGGCAAGGAAGCGCCCGTTCTGGCTGATCGAGGCCGCGCCGAGGCGGAAATATTCCTGCCCTTCGGCAAGCGCGTTCTCGTCGATCAGCAGCTGCGCCTCACCCCCGGCAACCGGCTTGCGGTAGTGCTTGCGATACTGCGCGCCCTCTTCGAATTCGCTCCAGTAGAGGTAGTCGCCGTCCTTCTGGGGCACGGTCGAATCGTCCTCCTTGATGCGCGCGCGCATCTCGGCGAACAGCGCCTCGGTCAGCGCCTTCTGCCCATCCATCTGCGCCTCGAAATAGGCGTTCTCGGCCTTGAGGTGATCGAGCACGTCCTTGTCGTCCACCGTCGGATAGGACTTGTCGTAGAGCCAGTCATAGGGGTCTTCGACCGTGATGCCGTGCACGGTGTAGGTGTGCGGGCGCTTGGCAGCGACGGGGGGCTTGATGTCGGTCTTCGAAGACGTTGTCACGCTGGGAGAATCCTTGGCAGTGGCCGCCGTGGCGGCGGCAAACGAAAAGGTGGTGGCGGCAAGCCCAAGCGCAAGAGCGCGCAAGCTGGTCCGGGTGATCATTGGAAGCAGTCCCCGTCGGTCGGTCTGGGTGGAAAGACAAGCCCATCGGGCCTATGATGGCGGTTGTAGCGCGACATTGATGCGCGGCAAGACTCGGAAAGATCAACGCCAATGCTGATGCAAACCCACGAAGCCCGCCTTGCCGCCCTGCGCGAGGAGCTGAAGCGGCGGGGATTGGACGGCTTCATCGTCCCCATCTCCGACGAGCACATGAGCGAATATGTCGGCGACTACGCCCAGCGCCTCGCGTGGCTGACGGGCTTCGGCGGCTCGGCGGGGTTTGCCGCGGTGACGCTGACCCACGCGGCGATCTTCGTCGACGGGCGCTACACCGTGCAGGTGCGCGAGCAGGTCGACGGCAACCTGTTCGAATACCGCTCCGTCCCGAAGGACACCTTGGGCGGCTGGCTGGCCGAGGTGTGCGAGAGCGGCGCGCGGATCGCCTATGATCCCTGGCTCCACACATGGGCGTGGGTCGAGGCGCTGGAGAAGAAGGTCGCGGCCAAGGGCATCGCGATGGTGCCCGCAGACAGCAACCCGGTGGACGCCGTGTGGGCCGACCGCCCCGCCCCCTCGCCCGCGATCGCCATTCCCCATGCCGACGACCTCGCGGGCCGCTCCTCGGCCGACAAGCGCGCCGCGGTCGCCGACTGGCTGGCCAAGGAGGGCCACGACGCGGTCGTGATCCCCGCGCTCGATTCGGTCGCATGGCTGCTCAACATCCGCGGGAGCGACGTGGCGCACACCCCCGTCGCGCTGTCCTATGTGATCGCGCACAAGGACGGCAGCGCCGAGCTGTTCATCGCGCCGGAGAAGGTCACGCCCGAGCTGACCCGTCACTTGGGCAATGCGGTGACGATCCGCGACCGCGATGCGTTCGAGGGGGCGCTCGGCTCCGCCTTCGCGGGGAAGAGCGTGGCGCTCGATCCTGATTTCGCGGTAGTCGGCATCGCGCAGGCGTTGCGGGCTGGCGGGGCGCAATTCGCCTTCAAGCAGGACCCGACGATCCTCGCCAAGGCGATCAAGAACTCGGTCGAACAGCAGGGCCACCGCGACGCGCAGGCGCGCGACGGGGCGGCGGTGAGCAAGTTCCTGCGCTGGCTGGAGATCGAGGCGCCGAAGGGCGGCGTGGACGAGCTGTCCGCCGCCGCGCGGCTGCAAGCCTTCCGCGAGGAGGATGAAGGCCTGCGTGACCTCAGCTTCGACACGATCTCCGCCGCCGCCGGCCACGCCGCGCTGCCGCACTACAAGGTGGACGAGGACAGCAACATCCCGATCCCGCCCTCTTCGATCTATCTGGTGGACTCGGGCGGGCAATATCCCGGCGGCACCACCGACATCACCCGCACCGTCTGGGTCGGCCCCGGCGAGCCCAGCGCCGAAATGCGCGACCGCAACACCCGCGTCCTCAAGGGCCACATCCAGCTCGCCCGCGCGGTGTTCCCGAAAGGGACGGCGGGCGGCCAGCTCGACGTGCTCGCGCGGCAATATCTGTGGGAGGCGGGGGTCGACTACGCCCACGGCACCGGCCACGGGGTCGGCAGCTTCCTCAGCGTCCACGAAGGCCCGCAGCGCATCGCCAAGCCGAGCGGCGGGCAGGCCGGGACGGGCACGGAACTGCACGCCGGCATGATCCTCTCGAACGAGCCGGGCTATTACAAGCAGGGCGCCTTCGGCATCCGCATCGAAAACCTCGTGCTGGTCGAAGAACGGCAGATCGAAGGCGCGGAAGGGCGGTATCTCGGCTTCGAGACGCTGACCTTCGTGCCGCTCGACCGCAAGCTGATCGAGAAGAGCCTGCTGACAACCGATGAGGTCGCGTGGGTCGATGGCTACCACGCCAAGGTCCGCGCGCTTCTCAGCCCGCGCCTGAGCGGCGAGGATCTGGCGTGGCTGGAGCGCGAGACGCAGCCGCTTTGATTTAAGGCATCTCCGGCCTCGGCTCGAACGACCTCGGCCCGCCGATGGACGGGCCGCAAGGGCGACCGCCCGCCCGCAGGCGCCCGTAGCGAAGCGAAGGAACAGCGCCGAGGACTGCACGCCGGAGGGCGTGCAGCACACAAGGACTCCTTGTGACCATCCAAATGTTCTAGTAATGTTCCAGAGCACCGAGTCGCGGTAAGGGAGGAACTCACATGATCGGCTACGTCACCCTCGGCACCAACGACCTGCCCCGCGCGGCGGCTTTCTACGATGCGCTCGCCGCGCAGTTCGGCGTGGGGCGGATGATGGATTTCGAAACCTTCATCGCCTGGGGCGAATGGGGCGGCGCACCCGGGATTGCGGCGACGGTGCCGTTCGACGGCCAGCCCGCCACCGTGGGCAACGGGGTGATGGTCGCGCTCGAAGTGAAATCGCCCGAGCAGGTCCACGCGGTCTATGATACCGCCATCGCTCACGGCGGCACCTGCGAAGGCGCGCCGGGGCCGCGCGGCAGTGACGGCTTTTACGCGGGCTATTTCCGCGATCCGGACGGCAACAAGCTCAACGCCTTCTGCATGGTCGCCCCCGAGACCGCACCGGTCGGCGACGGTTCGTGAGCGCGCACCGTCTCTCGGAGCGCTTCATCCACCTGGGCCTCGGCGCAAAGGCGGTGGAAGAGCCACCTTTCGCCGGGATGGAGTGGTATGCAGGTTATGGCGCGCGCCACGCGGCGGACGGCGCGGAAGGGCGGCTGGTGTCGCAATACACCTTCACCGAAAGCTGGACCTCGTGGGAGATGCACCCGGCGGGCGACGAGGTGGTGATCTGCACCCATGGCGCGATGGTGCTGGTGCAGGAATTCGGCGACGGGCGGGTGGTGACAACCCCGCTCAGCGCCGGAGAGTACGCGATCAACCCGGCGGGCGTCTGGCACACCGCCGACGTCGCCGAGAGCGCGACCGCGATCTTCATCACCGCGGGCGAAGGCACCCAGCACCGGGAGCGCTAGAGCCGCGCCCGCTCCGTCCCCGCAGGGGCCCCCGCCAGCGGCCACGTCGCTTCTCCCCCTCCCCTCGGGGAGGGGGTCGGGGGGTGGGGGCTCCCGCCAGCGGTCACGCCCCGCGGCGTTTCAGGCCGCACCCCTCAAGCGCCCTTCCCTCGGGAAGGGGCCCGCTGCCCTCACCGCATCAGCCCGCCGAGCAGGTTGCGCACAAACGCCGTCGCTCCCGTTTGCAGCGGGTTGGCGGCGGACTTCTTGCCGAGCACCATCGCCACAGCCATCGAGGCGAGCGAGCCGGTCGCGGCGGTCATCGCGCTCTTGCCGGCCTTTTCCCAGACCGAGGGCGTCTTGCGTTCGCGCTTGGCGACTTCCTCGACGCCCTTCTCGGCCACTTCCTGCGCCGTCGCCGCGGCATCGGCGGCCTTGGCGGCGAGCACTTCGGCGGCGCTCTCGCGGTCCACCGGCGTGTCGTACTTGCCTTCCACCGGGCTCACCGACTGGATGATCGCGCGCTCCTTCTCGCTCACCGGGCCCAGCCGCGAGCGCGGGGGCTTGATCAGCGTGCGCTCGACCACCGTCGGCGCGCCGTCTTCGTCGAGGGTCGAGACCAGCGCCTCGCCGACCTTGAGCTCGGTGATCACCGCCTCGACATCGAGCTTGGGGTTCACGCGGAAGGTTTCCGCCGCCGCCTTGATCGCGCGCTGATCGCGCGGGGTGAAGGCGCGCAGAGCGTGCTGCACGCGGTTGCCCAATTGGCCTGCGACCTCTTCGGGAATGTCGATCGGGTTCTGGGTGACGAAGAACACCCCCACGCCCTTCGAGCGGATCAGGCGGACCACCTGCTCGATCGTGTCCTGCAGCGCCTTGGGCGCGTCGTCGAACAGGAGGTGCGCCTCGTCGAAGAAGAACACCAGCTTGGGCTTCTCAGGATCGCCGACCTCGGGGAGCGCCTCAAACAGCTCGGCCAGCAGCCACAAGAGGAAGGTGGCGTAAAGCTTGGGGCTGCGCATCAGCTTGTCGGCGGCGAGCACGTTGACATAGCCGCGCCCCTGATCGTCGACCTTGAGGAAGTCGTTGATCTCGAGCGCCGGCTCGCCGAAGAAATGGTTCGCCCCCTGCGCCTCGAAGCTTAAAAGCTGGCGCTGGATCGAGCCGACCGAGGGCTTGGTGACATTGCCGTATTTGCCTGAAAGCTCGGCGGCATTCTCGTTCGCCCAGGCGAGCAGCGCGGAGAGATCCTCGAAATCGAGCAGCAGCAGGCCGTTCTCGTCGGCATAGCGGAAGATGATCTGGAGCACGCCTTCCTGCGTCTCGTTCAGATCGAGCAGGCGCGACAGCAGCAGCGGGCCCATTTCGCTCACCGTGGTGCGGATCGGGTGGCCCTGTTCGCCATACAGATCCCAGAAGATCACCGGATTGTCGGCATAGGTGTAGTCGGTGATGCCGAGTTCCTTCGCGCGCGCCTCCAGCTTGTCGGCGTGCTTGAAGGTGGGCGAACCGGGCATGGCGATGCCCGACAGGTCGCCCTTCACGTCCGCGAGGAAGACCGGCACGCCGGCCGCCGAGAAGCTCTCGGCGATGCCTTGCAGGGTCACGGTCTTGCCCGTCCCGGTCGCCCCCGCGATCAGCCCGTGGCGGTTCGATCGCCCGAGCAGCAGCGTCTGGCGCGAACCGTCCGCGCCGAGGCCGAGATAGATGTCGCTCGCGGTGTCGGTCATGGCGTGCCCCTCGTCTTTGATGCTTGCGCGTGATGTGCAGGGGCGGGAGGCGGCGGTCAAGTTCTCGACAGCGGCGCACGATTGGGCCAAGGAATCGGGCATGGGAGCCGCTTCGCCTTTCGTCCTGCTCGATGATGCCCGCGCCGGAGACGGCGCGGCCGACGCGCTGCTCTACGAGGCGCCGCGCGCGCTGTTCGTGGCGCACCGGGCGGCGGAGGTCGAGGCCGTGCTCGCCGCAGCCGAGGCGGCGCGGGTGGCCGAGGGCGGCTCGCTCGCAGGCTTCATCGCCTATGAGGCGGGGCTGGCGCTCGAGCCCCGGCTTGCGGCGCAGGCGGCGGCGCGCAGCGGGGCGAACGGCCCGCTGGTGTGGCTCGGCCTGTTCGACGCACCCCGCCGCATTGCCGCCGCCGACGTGCCCGCGTGGCTCGCCGACAGGGCGGAGGGCCCCGGCACGCTCTGCCCGATGGAGCCGCAGCTCTCCCCCGGCGGCTACGGCGCGGGTTTCGATGCCTTGCTAGAAGCGATCCGCGCGGGCGACATCTATCAGGCGAACCTCACCTACCCGCTCGCGGGCAGCTATCGCGGCGACCCCGTGGGGCTCTACGCCGCGCTGCGCGGCGCGGCCGCGGCGGGCTATGGCGGGCTCGTGTTCGACGGGTCGCACTGGCTCCTGAGCTTCTCGCCCGAGCTGTTCGTGGCCCTCAATGGCGCCGAGGCGAAGGTCAAGCCGATGAAAGGCACCCGCCCGCGCGCCGCCGCGCCCGATGCGGACCGCGCGGCGGCGGAAGAACTCGCCTCCTCGATCAAGGACCGCGCCGAGAACCTGATGATCGTCGACCTGATGAGGAACGACCTCTCGCGCGTCGCCGAGGCCGGGAGCGTCCGGGTCGATGCCCCCTTTGCGGTCGAAAGCTACCCGACGGTCCACCAGATGGTCTCCACCGTGCGCGCGCGGCTCAGCCCCGGCAAGGGTGCGATGGACCTGGTGCGGGCGCTGTTCCCCTGCGGCTCGATCACCGGGGCGCCCAAGATCCGGGCGATGGAACTGCTCACCGAGACCGAGCGCGATGCGCGCGGGGCCTATTGCGGAGTGATCGGGCGGATCGATGCCGACGGGAATGCCGCCTTCAACGTCGCGATCCGCACTTTGCGGCTGACCCCCATCGAGAACGGGCAGGGCTCTGCGGTGGTGGGCATCGGCTCGGCCATCGTCGCCGACAGCGATCCGATGGCGGAGCGCCGCGAGTGCGAGGTCAAGGCGGGCTTCCTGCGCCGCGCCGCGCCGGGGCTGGCAGCGCCGCAATGCGACCTCATCGAGACGATGCGCTTCGAGCCCGATTGCGGCATTGCCCTCCTCGAAGACCACCTCGCCCGGATGAAGGCGGGCGCCGAGGTGCTCGGCTTCGCCTTCGATCGCCATGCCTTGCGCAACCAGATCCAGGCGCTGTGCTTCGAGCTCGATGCGCCCGCGAGGGTCCGCCTGCTGGTCGCGCGCAGCGGGGCGAGCGCGCTCGAGACCGCGCCGCTCCCCGCACCGCTCGCCGAGCCGGTCAAGGTCGCCGCCCTGCCGCATCCGCTCGACCCGTCCGACTGGCGGCTGGCGCACAAGACCTCGGATCGTGGCTTCTACGAGGATGCCCTCGCCGCCGCCCGCAGCTTCGGCGCCGAGGAGGCGCTGCTGGTGCGCGCCGACGGCCTCGTTACCGAGGGCAGTTGGACCAGCGTCTTCGTGCAAGGGCCGGACGGCGTGCTCGTCACCCCGCCGCTCGGCCTCGGCCTGCTGCCGGGCGTGCTGCGCGCGAGGCTTATCGCCGAGGGCCGCGCGCGCGAGGGGGAGCTGACGCTCGATGATCTCGCAAACGGCTTCCACATCGGCAACGCCCTGCGCGGGCTTATGAAAGCGGTGCTCGCATGACCTTGCCGATCCTCTACGAAGACGGCGAGGCGCTGGTGATCGACAAGCCCTCAGGGGTGGCGGTCGACCGGCCGCGGAAGGGCGGCATCTGCCTCGAGGATCATCTCGAGCGGCTGAAGCTCGGCTTCCAGCGCGCGCCGGTGGCGGTGCACCGGCTCGATACCGACACCTCGGGGTGCCTGCTGCTGGCGAGGAACCCCAAGGCGCTCGCCCGCTTCAACCGCGCTTTTGAAGAACGGCTGGTGGGCAAGACCTATCTTGCGATTCTGGCGGGCCATCCCGTGGGCACCGAGGGCACGATCGAACTCTCGCTGATGAAGATCAGCTCGGCCGAGAAGGGCTGGCGGATGATCGCGGCGAAGAAGGGCAAGCCTGCGGTCTCGCACTGGGAGCTGGTAGAGACGCTCGGCCCCCACAGCCTGATCCGCTTCCGCCCCGAAACCGGGCGCACGCACCAGTTGCGGGTGCACGCATTGAAGGGCCTCGGCGCACCCCTGCTGGGCGACCCGGTCTATGGCGCGGGCAATGCGGGCGCGGCCAAGCGCACGATGCTCCATGCCGAGAGCCTCTCGGTCACCCGCCCCGGCAAAACGCCCATTGAGGCGCGCGCGCCGCTGCCCGCAGATTTCCTCGCGTTCGGGGCGAAGGATGGATGACGGCGAAGAGCCCCTTGCGGCGCGCGCCATAAGGCTGGCCAGCGAGAGCTTCCTCGCAGGCTCGGGCCCCGGCGGGCAGAATGCCAACAAGGTCGCGACCGAGGTCGAGCTCAGGGTCAATATCTACGCCCTGCGCCTCTCCCCGCCGGTCTTCGCGCGGCTGCGGAAGCTCGCGGGCGCGAAGCTGGCGGGGAACGGAGATCTCATCGTCACCTCCAAGGCCCACCGCACGCAGGACGCCAATCGCCAGGACGCCCGCGCCAAGCTCGCCGCGCTGATCGAGGAAGCGCTGGTCGAACCCAAGCGCCGCGCCAAGACCCGGGTGAACCGCGTCGGCAAGACCGAGCGGCTGAAGGTCAAGAAGGTGCGCGGCGCGGTGAAGGTCAACCGCGGCAAGCCCCGCGCGTCGGACTGGTGAGCCTTATTGACTTTTGCCCGTGAATCGGCGAATGGCGCGCCCGTGTGGCGGTGTGCCGGGCCTTCCGGGCGCGCCGCTATTTGCTTTTTAGCCCTGCGGACAGCACTCGCCGGGCCGACCCAGTTGACAGGAAACCGCCATGGCGAAGCCCACCACCGTCAAGATCCGCCTCGTCTCGAGCGAGGGCACCGGCTTCTTCTACGTGACCAAGAAGAACCCGCGCAACATCACCGAGAAGATGAGCTTCCGCAAGTACGATCCGGTCGCGCGCAAGCATGTCGAATTCAAGGAAGCCAAGATCAAGTAAGGTCTGGCCGCGCCGCCTGTACGGCTGGCGGCGCGATAATTCATCGACAGTTCAAGCCTTGCGACCTAGGCGCAGTGGCATGAAAACAGCTTCGACAAAACTTCGCATCGCAGCGCTCGGCCTTTCGGCCGGAGCGCTTGCGCTCGGTTTGGCCCCCGGCGACACCGCCCCGCTGACCGCCCCTGCCGCCGCGCAGGCCCAGGCCTCCGATCTCGACCGCGTCGTCACCGCGCTGCGCTCGATCTCGACCATGAAGGCCGACTTCGTCCAGACCGACCGCAACGGCCAGTCGCTGCGCGGGGTGATGACCCTGAAGCGCCCGGGCAAGATCCGGTTCGACTACGGCAAGGCCGCCAACTTCCTCGTCATCTCCAACGGCAAGTCGCTCTACGTGATCGACTACGAGGTCTCGCAGGTCGAGCGCTGGCCGATCGGCAATTCGCCGCTGGGCGCGCTGTTCGATCCCGAGAAGGACGTAAAGCGCTACGGCAAGCTGATGCCGACCTCGAGCCGCGACGTCATCTCAGTTCAAGTGCGCGATCCCAAGAAGCCCGAATTCGGGATGATCACGCTGATCTTCGTCAAGAACGCCGCCGCGCCGGGCGGCTTGCAGCTGACCCACTGGGTCGCGCTCGACGCACAGAACAACCGCACCCGGGTGGAGCTGTCGAACCAGCGCTACGGCGTGGCGGTGGCCGACAGCACCTTCACCTTCAAGGACCCGCGCCGCACGGCTCGTCGCCCGGGTTGAACATCCGTCCGACGAACGGTTGTATGAAAGCGACAAAAAACTTGCCGCGTTCATGTGAGTGAAAGGCACCAGCCGCTAATTATTCTCAACAAGGCGGGCCGAAGGGAGGTTTCCCCCCTGTTGCCCACCCTTCGAATGGGCCTGCCTTGCACAAGCGTGACGAACGCTCCATGGAACCCCCGACCCATCGCCCCCGGGTCGGGGGTTTTTGGTGTCCGGGCGGTTTATGCAGGCCTGCAAAGCGCTCCGCTCCGGTTCTCGGTCGAAGCACTTTTCGGCGATGCCTAAACCACCCGGACGCGTCGCGTTTTTTGTTTGCGCCCTCAGAGCCGGGCGCAGCGCATCCGCGCTGCTTGGCTTTCCTCGTATAAGCTCGGGCGCGCGTTCGCGTCTTTTGTGTTCCGCAGCGCATCCGCGCTGCGAAATCCTCGCTCATGCGACCTGAAGGTCGCATCGCTGCGGGCGCGCGTTCGCGCTTGCGGCGGCTGCGCCGCCGAGGCAGCGCGACACGTTAGATTTGCGCGCCTATCTCACTTCTCCCAGCCGAGCGCCTTGGTGATGATCGTGTAGATCACGTTCTGCTCGATCACCCCGTGGGCGCGGGCCGCGCCGGGGCCGGTGGCGAACAGGGCGACATCCTCGCCGCCGTGGGTCTCCGCGCCGGTCGGGACCAGGGATTGCTGCTGCGCCTTGAGGCCCGTTTGCGGCACCGGCCGCTCGCCCTTCACGGCGCCAGGGCCATTGGCATAGCCCAGCGTCGAATAGGGCTTGCCGTCGAGCGCCGGGGTCGGATCACCCTCCTTCAATGCGCCCGCATGGTCGCCGTCGCCCCCACCCGGCGGCGGCACCACCAGCCCGAGGATGTCGTTCCCCCGCACCGGATAGCCCGCGATCGTGAAGACATGGCTGTGATCGGCGGTGACGAGGATCAGCGTCTCCTTCGGATCGGTGTGATCGACCGCATATTGCACCGCGCGCGCAAACTCGACCGCCTCTTCCAGCGCATAGCCGGCGCGGCCCTCGTGGTGGGCGTGGTCGATCCGACCGCCCTCGACCATCAGGTAGTAGCCGTCCTTGTCGCCCTTCAGCCGCGCGATCGCCTGCGCGGTCATCTCGGTGAGGGTCGGCTCGGTCGAATCGGCCTTGCGGTCGGCCATGTAATTGAGGTGGCTCGGGTTGAAGAGCCCGAGCACCGGCTTGCCCAGCGGCGCGGCGGCGAGCCCGGCGGCGTCCTTCACCACCACTCCGCCGGTCCGCGCGGCCCAGGCGGCGGGCAGGTCAGCCGCCGGATCGGCGCGGCGGCCGCCCATATTCTTGCCGTAGAACATCGCCGTCCCGCCGCCCAATGCGAGGTCGAACTGCGCCTCGACCAGCTGCTGCGCGATGTCCTTGCAGCCCTGCCCCTGCTGGCTCGCGGGGATGTTGCTGTCGGCCTCCCAGTCGCGGTCAGCGGTGTGGGCATAGACCGCTGCGGGCGTCGCGTGGGTGATGCGGGTGGTGGTGACGATCCCCACCGCGAGCCCGCGCGCCTTGGCCAGTTCGCCCAGCGTCGGGAGCTGGTGGGCGAGCGCCTCGCTGCACACGCCGCGGGTCGCCTCGGGCCCGATCCCGAGCACCCCGATGCGGGTCTTGAGCCCGGTGTTCATCGCGCTCGCCGTCCCCGCGGAATCGGGCACCTGCGCGTTTGTGTTGTAGGTCTTGACCAGCGCCACGTTGGGGAATTTCTCGAAGCTCAGCTGGTTTTCCTCGCCCGTCTCCCCGCGCTTCTGGCCCTCATAGATGCGCGCGGCGGTGATGGTGGAGATGCCCATGCCGTCGCCGATGAAGAGGATGACATTCTTCGCGCGCGGTTCTTCCGGCGGTTTGGCGCGGCGTTCCTTGGCGAGCACCGGGGTGGTGGCGGCGGAAGCGAGCAGCAGGGCGGCGAGGAAGGTGCGGGTGATCATGGCGGGTCTCCGGGTCGGTAGCCCGCCCTATCGCGCCGCGGTTTGACGATAAAGTGAAAGCTAGAAGTTTCGGAGTCCTTGTCGTCCTACCGCTTCGCTACTTGAGGACGGGGACGCGCTACCCTAAGTCCCGCCCCATGCTGACCGTCGCCACCTGGAACATCAACTCGGCCCGCCTGCGCGTCGGCCTCATCGAAAAGCTGCTGACCGAGGCCGCGCCCGACATCCTGTGCCTGCAGGAGATCAAGTGCGAGAGCCACCTCTTCCCCGCCGAGGCATTGGCGGCGCTGGGCTACACCCATCAGGCGGTGAGCGGGCAGAAGGGCTACCACGGGGTCGCCACCATCAGCCGCGTGCCGATCCGCGAAGTCACTCGCCATGACTGGCAGGACAACGGCGAGGCGCGGCACATCGGGGTCGAGGTTGTCGGCAAGGATCTGCTGGTCGAGAACGTCTATATCCCGGCAGGCGGCGACATTCCCGACCGCGAATTGAACCCCAAGTTCGGCCAGAAGCTCGACTTCCTCGGACGGATGACGAAGTGGGCCGACGCGCTCGACAAGCCCACGCTGATCGTCGGCGATTTCAACATCGCCCCGCTCGAAAGCGACGTGTGGAGCCACAAGCAGCTCCTCAAGGTCGTCAGCCACACGCCGATCGAGGTGGAAACCTTGGGGAAGTTCCGCGACGCCCACGGCTGGGTTGATCTCGGCCGCCAGCACATTCCCGCGCCGGAGCGCTATTACTCCTGGTGGAGTTATCGCAATCCCGGCTGGCAGGAAAACGACAAGGGCCGCCGGCTCGACCACATGTGGGCCTCGCCCGAGATTGCGCAGCAATCGAGGGCCCACCGGGTGCTTGAAGCCGCCCGTGCGTGGGAGCAGCCCTCCGATCACGTCCCGCTGATCACGGAGTTCGACCTCTGAGCGCACCGTCGCCTGAACGCCGCGCCGCACAGGCCGTGGACGCCCTGCGCCACGGCTGGCCGCTGGCGTTCGCTGGCGGGCCGGTTCTGCTCCCGGTAGAGACCGCCACCGCACCGGACGCCCGCGCGCCGCAAATGCTGATCTCCGCCGCGCGCGCCGCGACGCTGAAGCTCGCCAACCAGAAAGAGGCAGCCGTCCCCCACGCCCCCGTGCTGATCGCGGGCGGCGAGGATTTTACGATCCGCGACGCCCTTCCCATCGCCGACCCGGCACTGGACCTCGGCAACCCCCTCAAGGGCCCGTTCAAGGCGGTGAGCATCGACTGGCCCGAAACCGCCGCCGCAGCACTGGAACTGGCGCGGATCGCAGGCATCCTGCCCGCCTTCATGGTGGACGCCGAAGCCGCAGGTGAGGCGCTCCCCATCAGCCTCGAAGACCTCGCCGCCTATGCCGACGCGGGCGCGCTCAAGATCGTCACCCGCGCGCGCCTGCCGGTCTCCGCCTGCGAGGACGCCGAGATCGTCGCCTTCCGCTCCGCCGCCGACCTGCGCGAGCATGTCGCGCTCATCATCGGCAAGCAAAACGGCGACCGCCAGCCGCTCGTCCGCCTGCACTCCGAGTGCCTCACCGGCGACATCCTCGGCAGCCTCAAATGCGATTGCGGCCCGCAACTCGACGCCGCGCTCCACGCAATGGCGCACGAGGCGGCGGACAATGGCGGCTGGGGCGTGCTGCTCTACATGCGGCAGGAGGGGCGCGGGATCGGCCTCATCAACAAGCTGCGCGCCTATCGGTTGCAGGACCAGGGCTTCGATACGGTCGAGGCCAACCAGCGCCTTGGCCTCCCCGACGAAGCGCGCGATTTTCCCGTGGCGGCGCGGATGCTCGAACTGCTGGGCGCGGGCCGCATCCGCCTCCTCACCAACAACCCGGCGAAAGTCCGCGCGCTCGAGGCGGCGGGCATCACTGTGAGCGAGCGCGTCCCGCACCAGCTCCCCGAGAACCCCCACAACGCCCGCTATCTGGCAACCAAGCGCGACCGCTCGGGGCATCTCTTGACGTGAGCGCGATCACCATCCGCCCCGAACGCCCCGGCGACGAAGCCACCATCCACCGCCTCACCGAAGCCGCCTTCCGCGACATGCCTTTCAGCGAGGGCGACGAGCAGCACCTCGTCGACGCGCTGCGCCGCGACGGCGATCTCGCACTGTCGCTGGTGGCCGAGGACGCCGCGCGGATCGTCGGCCACATCGCCTTCTCGCGCGTCACGATCAGCGACGGCACGCCGGACTGGTACGATCTCGGCCCGGTCTCGGTATGGCCGGAACTGCACCGGCAGGGAATCGGCAGCGCGCTGATCCTCCACGGCATCGCGACCTTGCGTGAGCGCGGTGCGGCGGGGATCGTGCTGCTCGGCAGCCCGGTCTACTACGGCCGCTTCGGTTTCCGGCACGAGCCGCAGCTACGCTACCCCGGCCCGCCGCCCGAATATTTCCAGTGCCTCGTGCTGACGGGGGAGCTTCCCCACGGCGAGGTGACCTACGCCCCCGCCTTCCGCGCGCTTTAGAGCCTGTCCCGGTTAGGTGGAAGCGTTGTCATCGCGTCAGGAAGTCCGCTGGACAGGAGCGGCGTGCAGCAGGGGCTGGTTGCCCCTGCAAGTGCCGCGACGCAGCCAGCGGACTTCCTGACGCGACCCCGGAGGGGCGGGCCGCTTTTGGCCCACCACGCCGTCGCTTGTCGGTCACTATGCTTCGGCATGGCTCCCTCCGCGCTTCTTGTGCTGGGCCAAAATCGGCTCCGTGCCAATGCTTCCACCTAACCGGGACAGGCTCTAGCACCGCTGACCGCTGCTGCCGCAACCCCTTGCGCCAGCGCGGCTTTTGACCGACCATCGCGGCACTGCAACCGGGGAGACCCACGATGCGCGCGCTGATTCTCGCCCTGGCTGTCGTCCTCGGCACGGCCAACACCCTGCCGACGCTCGACGAGGAGATCGAAGCGCTCGTCACCGAGGGCAAGGTCGATGAGGCCTATGACCTCGCCCGCGCTGCGGCCAAGCGGGGCGATGCCGACGCGCAGGACTGGCTGGGCTGGTTCCACGAGACCGGCAAGGGCCGCAAGGTCGACCTCAAGAAGGCCGCCGAGCATTACCGCAAGGCCGCGGACGCGGGCGACAACCATGCCGCGTGGCGGCTCGGCGTGCTCATCGACAGCGGCAAGGTGCCGGGCCGCCTGGAGGACGCGGTCGCCCTGTTCCAGGCCGCGGCCGACCGCAATTTTCCCGCGGCCCACGTCAGCCTCGCGGTGATGCAGGCGACCGGGCGCGGCACGCCCAAGGACCACACCGCGGCGATGGCCAACTACCTCGCCGCCGCCAAGCTCGGCCATCCCCACGGCGTGCGCGGGGTGGGGATCATGTTCTACCTGGGCGAGGGCGTCACCAAGGATGTGGTGGAGGCCGCCGCGTGGTTCCTCGCCTCGGCCGCGATGGGCAACGAGGAGGCGGAGCAGAGCCTCCAATCGATCGCCGACGAGGTGCCCCCGGGCAACGGCCGCGCGATCGTCGAGCGCGCGAAGGCGATTGCGGCGGAACTGGGCGCCGAGGTGGATATCACCTTCGAGGAAGACCCGCCTGCCAGCTGACGGGGGGCGCGGGCCTAGGCTCTAGCGCGGCTCGTACTGCCTGATCCCGTCCGCGATGCGGTTGCCCTGCATCACCACGCGGCTCGCGGTCCAGTCGGCGAGGAAGGCGCTGGTGCGGGTGAGGCCGGGGACGAAGCGCGCCTCGTTGTTCTCGACCCTGAGGCCGTCCGATGGGTGCAGCAGCTCCTCGGCCCCCAGCGCGATGAAGGCGGAGAAATTCTCCTTGTCGCGGCCCTGGACGAACCAGTTGTCGGCGATCCGCCCGATGCTGCCGGCGGGCAGATCGATCATGTAGTTGGTGCCCGTGCCGTTCGCGTCGTCGAAGCTGTTGTCCTCGATCACCACCTGCGCCGCGCGGGCCTTGAGGTAGTGCCCGCCGGTGCCGCGCTCGAAGCGGCTCTCGCGCACGGTGAGCGAGGCGATGTTGCCGATGTAGATCGAATGCGCGCAGCCCGCATCGTTCTCGCAGGTGCCCAGCCCCGAGAAGGTCGAGCGCAGGATGTAAACGCGCATCGCAGGATCGGCGGCGGTGAGGATGCCCTGCTGGCTGTTCTCGAATCGCGCATAAGCAATGTTGAGGGCGCCTTTCTCGAGCCGGATGCCCGCCCCGTTGCCGTCGGGCACGCGGATGTCGGAGAAGGTGATCCCCCGGATTTCCGCGCCGATCCCGCGAAGCACGAAGGCCGCCTTGCCCTCGCAGGCGCGGCCCGTGAAGGTGACGCTGCCGGGCTGGAGCGCCTCGTAGACGATCACCCCGCCCTGCTGCACCGCGCATTGGCGGTAAGTGCCAGGCGCAATGCGGATCGTGCCGCGGCCCTCCCCGATGGCATCGACCGCTTCCTGCAAGGTGGCGAAGCGCTTGCCGCTCTCGGCCACGGTGAAGGCACCGGGCGCGGGCTGCGCGGTCAATGCGGCGGCGGGCAGCAGGGCCGCGGCGGCGAGGACAAGTGCGGGCAGGCGCGCGCGGAGCGGGTGGGCGATCATCGGCGTGATACTACCACCCGCACCCCCTCCCGCCATCGCCCGCACACGGCCTGTGCCCATTTGGCACTTGGCGGCAGGGGCAAGGCGTGGCTAAACCCCTCGCGCAATCGCGGCCGGGCCAGCCCCCGCACGCCGCGCGAGAGGAGAGAACCCGAGCCATGCGCAAGCTTTTGAGCCTTACCGTCCTGACCGCCGCCGCGCTGACCCTTGCGGCATGCGGCAGCGCCGACGATGCCTCGTCCGAGGCGAGCGCCGACACGGTCGAGATGCCCGCCGACAGCGCGCTGGAGCCGGTCACCGACGCGCCGGTCGCCGACCCTTCCGCCACAGCCACCGACGCGCCCGAGCCGGTCGTGCCCGAAGCAGGCGCGACGGCCGCGGGCGATGCCGCCGCGGCGGTCGCCGACAAGGCGCTCGAGGCCGCGGGCAAGGGCGAAGACGCGCCGCGCTAAGGCCCCGCCCGCCATGCCCCGCCTTTCCGTGCTCGCCCTCGCCCTCGCGCTTGCCGCCTGCGGCAGCGAGGAGGTGCGCGAGGCCGGGCCCATCAGCCCGGGCGAGGCCAAGACGCTCGACGAGGCCGCCGAGATGCTCGACCAGCGCCGCCTCCCGGCCGAGGCCCTCCCCACCGATGCGCCCACCGCTCCGCCTGCCGAAATGACAGGCGACGACGCCGAGGCCCGCCGTTAGGCGGGCGAGGCGCCCCCTCACAAGGATGCCGACACCATGAACGCCCCCGCCAACCTCTCCGCCCCGGCCAACACCGGCATGGACGAGGAAACCTTCGAACAGTTCGCCGAGCAGCTCGCCCGCTATGTCCGCGAGCGCCTGATCCCGGCCGAGGCGCAGGTGATCGCCGAAGACCGCATCCCCGAGGCGATCATCAACGAGATGCGCGAGATGGGGCTGTTTGGCCTCTCGGTGCCGGAGGAATATGGCGGCGCGGGGCTCAACATGACGCAATATGCCCGCGTCGTGAACATCATGGCCTATGCCGCACCTGCCTACCGCTCGATCTTCTCGATCAATGTCGGGATGTTCGCGAGTGCGCTGAAGAACGGCGCCACGGAAGCCCAGAAGGCCGAATGGTATCCGAAGATCGCGGAAGGCCGGATCGCCTGCTTCGGCCTCACGGAACCTGGATCGGGCAGCGATTCTGCTGCGATGGCCACCACCGCCACGCCCGACCCGGACGGCAATGGCTGGATATTGAACGGCACCAAGCGCTACATCACCAACGCCCCCCACGCCGATGTCGCGCTGATCATGGCGCGCACCAGCAAGGAGGCGCTGCCCAAGAACGCGCATGTCAGCGCTTTCTTGGTGCCGATGGACTCGCCCGGCGTCTCGCGCGGGAGCCCGGACAAGAAGATGGGCCAGTCGGGCTCGCACATCTCCGACATCATGCTCGACGATGTGCGCGTACCGGGCGAGGCGCTGCTTGGCGGCGAGACCGGCAAGGGCTTCGTCTTCGCGATGAAGAGCCTCGACAACGGCCGCATCAGCGTCGGCGCGGCGGCGACCGGCTATGCCCGGCGCGCGCTCGATTCCGCGCTGCGCTACGCCAACGAGCGCAAGGCCTTTGGCGAGCCGATCGCCAACTTCCAGCTGATCCAGCAGATGCTCGCCGACAGCGAGATCGAGATCTATGCCGCCGAAGCGATGATGAAGGACGTCACCGCCCGCGCCGACCGGGGCGAGAACATTCTGGTGAAGGCCGCCGCCTTCAAGGTCTTCGCCTCGGAGATGTGCGGCCGCGTGGTCGACCGCGTGGTGCAGATCTATGGCGGCGCGGGCTACCTCGCCGAATACGACGCCGAACGCTTCTTCCGCGATGCGCGCATCTACCGCATCTACGAAGGCACGACGCAGATCCTCCAGCTCCAGATCGCCAAGCATATGCTGCGCGAGTGGAAAGAGCATAACTAAGGGAGCGCAGCGCCCACCCTGCTGCGACTAGCCAGCAAGCTGGCAAGTCTCGCCCCCCTCCCGCTTGCGGGAGGGGTAGGGGGTGGGCCCGGGACGACATGTATAATCTGCTTTCCGACCTCTCCATCGTCGAAGTCTCGAGCTTCGTCGCCTCGCCCACCGCCGGGCTCTATTGCGCGCAGCTGGGGGCGGAGGTGATCCGCGTCGACCACAAGGCGGGCGGGCTCGATTACAACCGCTATATGTTGACCCGCGAGGGACGCTCGCTGAGCTGGGAGAACCTCAACCGCGCCAAGAAATCGGTCGCGCTCGACCTGCAATCGCCTGAAGGCCGCGAGCTGCTGGTAGAGCTGGCGGGCGCGGTGGGCCAATGCATCACCAACCTGCCCGAGCAGTCCTTCCTCAGCCACGCGGCCATGGCCGCCAAACGCGCGGACATGATCTCGCTCAGGGTCATGGGCTGGCACGACGGGCGGCAGGCGATGGATTTCACCGTCAACGCGGCTGCCGGCTACCCGCTGATGTGCGGGCCGGAGGAGTGGGACCCGGCAACCGCCCCGCCGGTAAACCAGGTGCTCCCCGCGTGGGATTTCATCACCGGAGCCTACGGTGCCTTCGCCATGCTCGCCGCCCTGCGCCACCGTGACCGGACGGGCGAGGGCAGCGAGGTGCGCTTGCCGCTCGGCGACGTTGCCATCGGCACCATGGCCAATGCCGGTTTGCTCGCCGAGGTGCTCTACCGCGGCGGTGACCGCGAGCGGCTCGGCAATGCGATCTGGGGCGCGTTCGGGCGCGACTTCCGCAGCCGCGATGGGGTCAGGTTCATGGTCGCAGCTCTCACGCCCAAGCAGTGGGGCGGGCTGGTGAAGGCCTTCGGGGTCGAGGCGGGGATCGCCGCTTTGGAGACGCAGCATGGCGTGCGCTTCGCCGATGGGGACACCCCGCGCTTCCAGCATCGCGCGGCGCTGTTCGCGCTGTTTCAGCAGGCGGCGGACGGCATGGATTACGCGAGCCTCGAAGCCCGCATGGCCGCCGAGACCTGCACCTTCGAGCGCTATCGCACCGCCTACGAAGCGGCGAACGACCCGGTGCTGGTAGCGGGCAATCCCCTCTTTGGCCCCGCCCCCGTCAACCCCTCCGGCTTCGACTATCCCGCTACCCGCAGCTTCGCGAACCTGCCGGGCCGCGCGGCGGGCGACCCCGCGCCTGCGCCCTTCCTCGGCGAGCACTCCGAGGAGGTGCTGGCGGACAAACTCGGCCTTTCCTCGGGCGCGATCGGGAAGCTGGTCGATGCGGGGACTGTGGCTCTTTCGGACAAGGACAAGACATGACCAGACGCGCCGCCATCGTTTCACCCCTGCGCACCCCGGTGGGCAAGTTCCTCGGAGGGCTTGCCAGCCTCAATGCCGGACAGCTCGGCGCGGTGATCCTCAAGGCGCTGATCGAACGCTCGGGGATCGACCCGGCGCGGGTCGACGACGTGGTCTTCTCGCAGGGCTACGGCAATGGCGAGGCGCCTGCCATCGGCCACTGGAGCTGGCTTGCGGCGGGGCTGCCGATCGAAGTCCCCGGCTTCCAGCTCGACCGGCGCTGCGGTTCGGGCGTGCAGGCGGTGGCGACGGCGGCGATGATGGTCGAGACGGGCATGGCCGACGTGGTGGTCGCGGGCGGCGTGGAGTCCATGTCCAACGTCGAACACTACACCCTCGCCGCGCGCGGGGGCGTGCGGATGGGTGACATGGTGCTGCACGACCGCCTCAGCCGCGGGCGGGTGATGAGCCAGCCGGTCGAGCGCTTCGGGGTCATCACCGGCATGATCGAAACCGCCGAAAACCTCGCCAAGGATTACGGCATCACCCGCGAGGAAGCCGACGCCTTCGCCGTCCGCTCGCACCAGAACGCCGCGCGCGCATGGGCCGAGGGCAAGTTTGCCGAGCAGCTCGTCCCCGTCACCATCCCGAGCCGCAAGGGCGATCCGGTGGTCTTCGACCATGACGAGGGGTACCGGACGGACGCCAGCATGGAAACGCTCGGCAAGCTCGCCCCCATCGACTTGCGCCGCGACCCCGAGGCCATCGTCACCGCGGGCAATGCCAGCCAGCAGAACGATGCGGCGGCGGCGTGCCTGGTGGTGGCCGAGGACAAGCTCGAGGAACTGGGCCTCACCCCGATGCTGTGGTTCGGCGGCTGGGCGGCTGCGGGGTGCGATCCTTCGCGCATGGGCATCGGCCCGGTGCCGGCGGTGGAGCGATTGTTCGCACGGCGCGGATATTCGTGGGACGATATCGGGCTGGTGGAACTCAACGAGGCCTTTGCCCCGCAGGTGCTCGCCGTGCTCAAGGGCTGGGGCTGGTCGGCGGATGACAGCCGCCGCGAGATCCTCAACGTCAATGGCTCCGGCATCAGTCTCGGCCACCCCATCGGCGCCACCGGGGGCCGCATCCTCGCCGACATGGCGCACGAGATGCACCGGCGCGGGGTGCGCTACGGGCTCGAGACCATGTGCATCGGCGGCGGTCAGGGCATCGCGGCGGTGTTCGAGCGGGCGGCATGACGTTCGAGGCGTGGATCGGGCGCGAGGCGCGCGCGGGTGACCGGCTCGACGAGGGGCTGGCGACACGCTGGCTCGCCACCTTCGATCTCGCCAAGCCCCATCCGCCAATCATGCCGCAGGGCATCCACTTCGCGCTCTGCACCCCCGAGGCGCCTACCGCGAGCCTCGGCGAGGATGGCCACCCCGCGCGCGATGACAGCGCGGACAGCTTCCTCCCGCCCTTCCCGATGCCGCGCCGGATGTGGGCGTCGAGCAAGATCGCCTTCCACGCGCCCATCGCCATCGGAGCGGTGATCGAGCGCGTCAGCCGCGTCGCTTCGGTCAGCGAGAAGGAGGGCGGATCGGGCCGCCTCGCCTTCGTCGATGTCGAGCATGTGACCAAGGCCAACGGCACCATCGCGGTGATCGAGACCCAGACGCTGGTCTACCGCGAGGCTGCCGCGCCCGATGCGCCGCTCTCCCCGCCAGCGCCGGGGGACGGCCGCTTCGATCCCGCTGGCTGGGACGCCCACCGTGTGCTGACCCCCGACGCGCGCCTCCTGTTCCGTTATTCCGCGCTGACCTTCAACACGCACCGCATCCACTATGACGCGCCCTATGCGTGCGAGGTGGAGCGCTATCGCGGCCTTGTGGTCCACGGCCCGCTGACCGCGAGCCTGCTCCTGCAGCTGGCGGCACGCGAGCTGGGCGAGAACCGCCTGCGCAGCTTCGCCTTCCGCGGCCTCTCCCCCGCCATCGCGGGCGAGCCGCTGCATCTGGTGATGCGCGCCAAGGACGAGGGCTATGAGTTGGCGGCCTATGCGGGCGACGGGCGGCAGGTGACCCAGGCGAGCGCGGGCGTCTGATTTCCCCTCCCGCATGCGGGAGGGGTCAGGGGTGGGAGCGAGCGTAGCGAGCCCTTGCACGTGCCCACCCCCAGCCCCTCCCGCAAGCGGGAGGGGAGAAGGCAGGCTCACCCCTCCCAATCGGGAATCGGCTTCAGCACCTTGTACTTCTCCTTCGCGGGCTTCCGGCCCAGATCGGGGAAGTCGATCGCCTCGGGTTCCTCGTGCGTGTCGGGCACGCGCGAGAGCAGATCGCGAACCAGCGTCAGCCGGCCGCGGCGCTGGTCGTTAAAGTCGACGATGGTCCACGGCGCATGGTCTGAATGGGTCGCCTTCAGCATCGCCTCGCGCGCCCTGGTGTAGTCGTCGTATTTCTCGCGCGCGGCGAGATCGATGGGGGAGAGCTTCCAGCGCTTCAGCGGATCCTCCAGCCGTTCGCGCAGGCGCTCTTCCTGCTTGTCCTGATCGGCGGCGAGCCAGTATTTGAACAGCAGGATGCCGTCGTCGACCAGCAGCTTTTCGAAGGCGGGGACGGCCTTCAGGAACGCCTCGACCTGCTCGGGCGAGGCATATCCCATTACCTTCTCGACGCCCGCGCGGTTGTACCAGCTGCGGTCGAACAGCACGATTTCGCCCGCGGTGGGCAGGTGGGCGACGTAGCGCTGGAAATACCACTGGCCGAGTTCCGCCTCGGTTGGCTTGCCGAGTGCCACGGTGCGGCACTGGCGCGGGTTGAGCGCGTGACGCACCGCGCCGATCGCGCCGCCCTTGCCCGCGGTGTCGCGGCCCTCGAACAGCACCACCACGCGCGCGCCGCTCGCCTTGACCCAGCGCGCCATGCTCACCAGTTCGAGCGTCAGCGGCTCGAGCGCCACCTCGTAATCCTTGCGCTTCATCCCCATCCGCATCCCCTCCGTTTGTCCTGCGCCTGTTTGTGCTCAGGGGACGAAAGTAGTATCACCTGAAACCATGGCGACTCTCGCAGACCCCCGGCCCGATTTTGCCACCCTGCCAGACATGGCGGCCGATGTCTTTACCGCGCCCCTCGCGCGGCCCGCACACGTGGGAGAGGACTGGCTCGAGCCCGCGCAGACTGCCTACACCGCCGAGGATCACGCGGTGTGGGACGATCTCTTCGCGCGCCAGATGGAGGTGCTGCCGGGCCGGGCGTGCAGCGCTTTCATGGCGGGGCTCGACAAGCTCGATCTCGGACGAGGGGGCATTCCGGAATTCGGCAAGCTGTCGGAGGAACTGGGCGCACTCACCGGATGGAGCGTCGTTCCGGTGCCGATGCTGATCCCCGATCACGTGTTCTTCTGGCACCTCGCCAACCGGCGCTTCCCCGCGGGCAACTTCATCCGCACACGCGAGACCTTCGATTACATCGAGGAGCCTGACGTCTTCCACGACGTGTTCGGCCACGTGCCGATGCTGACCGATCCGGTCTATGCCGACTACATGCAGGAATATGGCCGCGCCGGGTGGAAGGCGATGCGCTACAACCGGCTGAAGGCGCTGGGCGCGCTCTACTGGTACACGGTCGAATTCGGGCTGATCGAGGAGGCGGGCGCGGTCCGGGCCTATGGCGCGGGCATCCTCTCGGGGCCGACCGAGGCGCGCTTCGCGGTCGAGGCGCAGAGCCCCAACCGCATCATGCTCAATGTCGACCGGGTGATGCGCACCGATTATGTCATCAGCGACCTGCAACCGACCTATTTCGTGATCGAAAGCTTCGCCGATCTCTACCGCCAGACGGTCGAGCGCGATTTCGACCGGCTCTATCGCAGCCTGCCGGCGGGGTTCACCTATGCGAACTCAGCGGTGATCGATGTCGACAATGTGCTGCACCGGGGAACGCAGGAATACCACCTGCGCGGCGGGCGCGGGAGCGGGGCGGTGCCGGTTTAAACCTTCACCCGCTTGCGCGTGAAAATCGCGTGATAGAGCACCAGCGCGGCCCCGCTCGCCGCCAAGGCCACTCCGAGGCTCAGAAACGAGAGGCTGCCGATCATGGTGCCGTCATTGGCGATCTCGCCCGCCACCACCGACACGACCATCCCCAAGGCGACCTGACGCAGGATGCTGCCCGGCGCCTCGGTCCGCGCGAGGATCGAGGCCAGCCAGCCCAGAGTTGCCCCCAACACGATCAGCACCAGCAACGCCATTGTGATTCAAGTCTCCGAGAGGTGGTCCGGCGCGCGTTGATCGCCTGCCGGTTCGACTCCCTAACCAGCGGCACGCCCGACGGTTCCAGAAAAGTGCTCTATCCGAGCGTGAGCCAAGCGAGGCCCGCCGCGCCGAGCACGATGCGGTACCAGGCGAAAGGCGCAAAGCCGATCTTCGTGACCACCGCGACGAACAGCTTCACCACCACCAGCGCGGTGACGAAGCCGACTGCCGAGCCGATGCCGATCAGCTGGAGATCGTCGCCGGTCAGCCCGCTCCCGTGCTTGTAGAGCTGGTAGACGGTCGCCCCCGACAGGGTCGGCACGGCGAGGAAGAAGCTGAATTCGGCCGCCGTCTTGCGGTCCACTCCGAAGGCCATCGCGCCAAGGATCGTCGCGCCCGAGCGGCTGACGCCGGGGATCATCGCAAGGCACTGGACGATCCCGATCAGGATCGCAGTGCGCAAGGGGACGCCCGCGACACCCGGGCCTTCCGCGGGCGGGTTGGCCCAGCGCTCGATCGCGAGGATCGCGATGCCGCCGATGATCAGCGACCAGCACACCAGCACCGCATTGCCGAGCATCGTCTCGATGATGTCGCCGAACGCAAGGCCGAGGATCACCGCCGGGAAGAACGCCACCAGCAGGTTGCGCACGAAGGCGAGCGCGCCTTTCTCGAAGCCGAACAGGCCCTTGGCCACATCCCAGAAGGTGCGCCAGTAGAGCACCACGATGGCGAGGATCGCGGCGGGCTGGATGGCGATGTTGAACACCTCCCACTCGGACTGGTCGAAGCCCAGGAACTCGGTGGCGAGGATGAGGTGCCCGGTCGAGGAGACGGGCAGAAATTCGGTCAGCCCCTCGAGGATGCCGAGCAGGATGGCGGCCAGAGTGTCGGTCATGGGCGCACCGCTTCGACGAGGGCGAGGGTCAAGTCAAACCAAAAGGCCCGCCCGATACTCCGGCGGGCCTATCGGGAGCACGCTGAACGGCCCGCCAACGGACGGGCCGCGAGCGCACGGCGCGAGCCGCAGGCGCCCGGAGCGTAGCGGAGGAACAGCGCCGAGGATGTGCCCGCGGAGGCGGGCACACAAACAAGGGGACCCGCGGCGATAACCGCGCGGGCCCTTCCCCAAATCACCAGATCCGCACGCGCTTTTCGGGCGGCAGGTACATCGCGTCGCCCGGCTTGACGCCGAAGGCCTCGTACCATTCGTCGAGCTGGCGCACGACGCCGTTGACGCGGTATTCCTCGGGGGCGTGGGGATCGGTGCGCAGGCGGTTGCGGTAGTTCTCCTCGCGCTGGGTCGAACGCCACACCTGCGCCCAGGCGAGGAAGAAGCGCTGGTCGCCGGTCAGGCCGTCGATCACCGGCACCTCCTTGCCCTTGGTCGCGAGCTTGTAGGCGCGGTAGGCCATCGACAGCCCGCCGACATCGCCGATGTTTTCGCCCAGCGTGAAGCGGCCGTTGACGCAGGTCTTGCCCTCGTCGAACGGGCAGAAGGCGTTGTATTGCGCGACCAGCGCATCGCCGAGCTTGTCGAAGGCCGCGCGGTCGGCGTCGGTCCACCAGTTGCGCAGCGCGCCCGTCGCGTCGGACTTGGAGCCCTGGTCGTCGAAGCCGTGGCCGATCTCGTGGCCGATCACCGCGCCGATCCCGCCGTAATTGACCGCGATATCGTTGGTGAGCGCGAAGAACGGCTGCTGGAGGATGCCCGCGGGGAAGACGATCTCGTTCTTCACCGAGTTGTAATAGGCGTTCACCGTCTGCGGCAGCATGCCCCATTCGGTCCGGTCGACCGGCGCGCCGAGCTTGGCGACGTTGTCGGCGCGCGCCCATTCGGCCGCCGCCATGCGGTTGGCGATCGGGTCGCCCGCGGTGATCGCGAGGCCCTCGTAGGTCTCGAGGTTGGGGCGGTAGCCGATCTTGGGATCGAAGCTCGCCAGCTTGGCGTGGGCTTCCTTCTTGGTTTCGGGGCTCATCCAGGTGATCTCGTCGATCGACTGGCCGAGTGCGGTGCGCAGGTTCGCCACCAGCTCGTCCATCGCCGCCTTGCTCTGGGGCGGGAAGTAGCGCGCGACATATTCCTTGCCGACCAGCTCGCCGATCAGGCCCTCGGTCTCGGCGATGGCGCGCTTCCAGCGGGGGCGCTGCTCGGGGGTGCCCTGGATGGTCTTGCTGTAGAATTCGAAGCGCGCATCATCGAAGCGCTTGGGGAGGACGGGCGCGTTGGCCGAGAGGAACTCCTTGGCCATCCAAGCCTGCAAGGTGGCAGGCGACGTCTCGCCGAGCAGCGCCAGCATGCCGGGCAGGCCAGTGCCGATCTTGGAGAGGGTCGCGGCATCGAGCTTCTGCGCGGCGATCTCCTCGGGCGTCGGCGGCATCAGGCTGACGAGGAAGCCCGGGCTCTTCTCGATCCCGATCTGCTTCAGCATTGCGGCGACCGGCACCTTGCCGCTGATCGCGGCGAGATCATCTGCCGAGAGCAGGTTGTAGGTGAGATCGCGGTTGCGACGCACGGTGCGGTCCCAGGCGACCTCGCGGGCGATGGTCTCCTCGAAGGCATAGACCGATTCCGCCGCGGCGGCCGGGTCCTTGTAGCCCGCCTCGCCCAGCAGGAAGGCGAGATAGGCCTTGTACTTGGCCTGGATCGCGCGGCCCTTTTCGGTGGTGTCGAGGTAGTAGTCGCGGTCGGGCAGGCCGAGTCCGCCGAAGCCGACGCTGGCGATCTGGCGGTCGGGCTGCTTGGCGTCGATGCTCACGAAGGCGCTGACGGGGCTGGCATAGCCGGGCGTGGCCCACAGCTCGGCGAGCTTCTCGAGCGAAGTCGCGCCGTAGATGCGGGTGAGATAGGGGTAGGTCGGGACCAGCCCCTTGGCCTCGATAGCTTCGGTGTCGAGGAAGGTCTGGTAGGTATCGAGGATCCGCTTCTGGTCGGCCGAAAGGCTGGCGGGGTCCTTGCCGGCGAATTCGTCGACCAGCGCCTTGACGTCGGCGGTGCTCTTCTCGCCCAACAACACGAAGGCGCCGATGCGGCTGAATTCGGGCGGGAGCGGGTTGGCGTCGATCCACTTCTTGTTGGCATAGGCGTTGAAGTCGTCGCCCGGCTTGATGTCGGTGGCGAGGTAGGCGGGGTCGTAACCCCATTCGCCGAAGCTGATGGTGGGCAGCTTGGAGCCGGTCGCTTCGGTGCTCTGGAGCGTTTCGGTGGCGTCATCGTGGACGTGGTCATCCGCGAGCGCGGGGGCGGCAAGCGCGAGCAGGCTCGCGCCGATGAGGGCGGCGGTCTTGTGGATCATGTGAAACTCGTCCCTGAGTGTTGGCGACTGGTGTCGGCTGACGGTCAAACTAACGCGGAGACCGGCAAAGGGTTGCGCTTTGTCCGGCGCGTTCGGCTCTTCGTCGATTAGGCAGCGTCGGCGGCGAATTGCAGCCGCGCGAGCCGCGCATAGAGCCCGCCCGCCTTGGTCAGCGCCTCGTGCGTGCCCTGCTCGACGATCCGGCCCTCGTCGAGCACCACGATCCGGTCGGCCGCGCGCACCGTCGCGAGGCGGTGGGCGATCACCAGGGTGGTGCGGTTCTGCATCAGGCCTTCCAAAGCCTGCTGGACGAGCTGCTCGCTCTCGGCGTCCAGAGCGCTGGTCGCTTCATCCAGCAGCAGGATCGGCGCATCGCGCAGCAGCGCGCGGGCGATGGCGACGCGTTGCTGCTGCCCGCCCGAAAGCTGGGTGCCACCCTCGCCCAGATGCGTGTCGAGGCCCTGGGGGAGCGCGCGCAGGAAGCTTTCGGCGTTGGCCGCGCGGGCAGCCTGCCAGATGTCCTCGTCGGTGGCGTCCCACTTGCCGTAGCGCAGGTTGTCGCGCGCATTGGCGCTGAACAGCACGCCGACCTGCGGGACGAGCGCGATCCTCGCGCGGATCTCGGCGGGGTCGGCGCTGGCCAGCGGCACGCCGTCGATGCGGATCGTGCCGCCTTGCGGATCGTAGAACCGCTCGACCAGCTGGAAGATCGTCGACTTGCCCGCGCCCGAGGGGCCGACGATGGCGACGGTCTCGCCCGGTTCGATCTCGAGGGTGAAGTCACGGAGCGCCGCCGCCTCGGGGCGCGCGGGGTAGCGGAAGGTGACATTGCGGAAGGAGAGGCTGCCGCGCGCAGGCTCCGGCAGACGCTCGGGCCGGGCGGGGGGCGCGATCTCGGGCTTGGCCTCGAGCAGCTCCGCCAGCCGGCTCGCCGCCCCCGCGCCGCGCAGGAGGTCGCCATAAACTTCGGTGAGCGCGCCCAGCGCGCCCGCGACCAGTCCGCCGGTCAGCACGAAGGCAGCAATGGTGCCGCCGCTGATCTCGCCCGCCGCCACGGCGAGGGCGCCGCGCCACATCACCATCACCACCCCGCCGAAGACGAGCATGATCACCACGGTCGTCATCGCCGCGCGCAGCAGGATGCGGCGCTTGGCAGTCTCGAAGGTGCCTTCGACGACATCGGCAAAGCGCTGGTTCTCGCGCCGCTCCTGTCCGAAGCTCTGGACGATCTTCATCGCCGAGAGCACCTCGGTGACATAGGCGCCGACGTCGGCGATGCGGTCCTGGCTCGAGCGCGAGACCGCGCGGATCTTGCGCCCGAAGAACACGATGGGAAGGATGATGAGTGGAATGCCGATCAGCAGGCCCAGCGTCAGCTGCGGGGCGAGGTAGACGAGGAATCCGATCCCGCCGATCCCCGTCAGGGTGTTGCGCAGCGCGACCGAGACGGTGGTGCCCACGACGTTCTCGATCACCGCCGTGTCCGAGGTCATCCGGCTCGAGATTTCCTTGGGGCTGTTCACCTCGTAGAAGCCCGGCGAGAGGCGCAGGAGGTTCTCCTGCACCTTCAACCGGATATCGGCCACCACCCGCTCGCCGATCCAGCTCACGAAATAGAACCGCATCGCCGTGCCGAGGCCGAGGATCGCGACGATCATCAGCAGATACTGGAAGGCATGGCCGATCTGCACCGGGTCCGCGCCGCCGGTGAAGGCCTTGTCGATGATGACCTTGAAGCGATAGGGGATCGCCAGCGTCGCTGCCGAGGTAATCACCAGCGCGATCAGCGCGAGGGTGATTTCGCGCGGGTATTGCAGCGCGGTGCCGAACACCATCCGCAAGGGCGCAAGGCTGCGCGACTTCGGCGCAGGTTCGGCAGGTGCCGAGAGCACCGCCGGCGCCGCCTCTGCGAGATCGTCCGGGGACGCGGTTGCGGTGTCTTGGGGAAGATCGGCGTGCATGGTCGCAAGCCTCTAGACCCGCCCGCGCCCAATTTCACGTGCAAAAAGCGAGGCCGCCTTTGTTCGGCCCCGATTGCCCCCTATGCAATTGTGCATTGCACAATAGCGCGCGAAGGCGCATCTTCGCGCGTCAAGGCGTCACGGGATAAGGCGCCGAACCGTTCGTCGCCTAAGGAAACCGATGCTTTATCATGCCTATGAGCTCCAGCGCAGCTGGATGAACAGCGCCAGCGCGCTCGCCTCGATCAGCGCCGGAATGCTCAACAACCCCGCCAATCCCTTCGGCTACACCGGCCTCGGCCCGATGGTCGCCAATGCGCTTGACGTCTTCGCCCACGCGACCGCGCATTACGGCAAGCCCGAATTCGGCATCGACAGCGTCGACATCGACGGCAAGGCTCATGCCGTCACCGAAAGCGTGGTGATGAAGCGCCCCTTCGGCGACCTGCTGCGCTTCCGCGTCGAGGGCACGCCCGCCGACCGCCCGCGCCTGCTGATCGTCGCGCCGATGAGCGGCCACTACGCCACGCTGCTGCGCGGCACGGTCGAGCGGATGCTGGAATCCGCCGAGGTCTACATCACCGACTGGGCCGACGCGCGGATGGTGCCGCAATCGGCGGGCAAGTTCGATCTCGACGATTATATCGACTACCTGATGGACTTCGCCGAGCACGTCCACGGCGAGGCGGACGGCCAGCGCATCCACATGATGGCGGTGTGCCAGCCGAGCGTCCCCGCCTTCGCCGCGACCGCGCTGATGAACCTCCACAATTCGCCCGCCACCCCTGCCACGCTCACCATGATGGGCGGCCCGATCGACACCCGCGAGTGCCCGACGGTCGTCAACAACATGGCGATGCAGCGCCCGATCGCGTGGTTCCGCCAGAGCGTGATCGCCACCGTGCCGCTCAAATACCCGGGCGCGGGGCGGCGGGTCTATCCGGGCTTCATGCAGCTCTCGGCCTTCATGTCCATGAACCTCTCGAGCCACATGATGAGCCACTACGAGATGTTCAAACACCTCACCGTCGGCGACGAGGCCTCCGCGCAGGCGACCAAGGATTTCTACGACGAATACCGCTCGGTCTGCGACATGACTGCCGAGTTCTACCTCCAGACCGTGGAAGAGGTGTTCCAGAAGCACTCGATCCCCAAGGGCGAATTCCGCCACAAGGGTGAGCTGGTCGACATCACGCAGATCACCGACACCGCGCTCCTCGCCATCGAGGGCGAGCGCGACGATATCTCCGGCCTCGGCCAGACCAAGGCGGCATTGAAGCTGACGCCGAACCTCGCCGACGAGAAGAAGCGCTACTACATGGCCGAGGGCGCCGGGCATTACGGCATCTTCAACGGCTCGCGCTGGCGGACGAAGGTTGCCCCGGTGGTCGAGGAATGGATCGCCGCACACGCGGGCTGAGGCGCAGCGCAAGGCGCGCGACGGCTTGACAGGTGTCTTAGACAGTCAATACACTCCGGCCCGCAACCGGGAGAGAGTGTGACATGCGCAATCTGGCACGAATGACGGGACACGCTCTGGCGGCGGTGGCCCTACTGGCGGCATCCTTGCCCGCGGCGGCCGAAAGCGCCGCGCCTGCGGCCCCCGCGGCGACCCCCGCGAAGGAAGACCTGCGCAAGCTCGCCGATGCGGTGCTGGCCGAAAGCTATGCGGCCGACGGCCCGGGCGCGGCGGTCGTCGTCATGCAGGGCGGCAAGATCGTCTACACCGGCGCGCGCGGGATGGCCGACATCGCGGGCGGCAAGCCGATCACGCCCGACACCGTGTTCCGCCTCGGCTCGATCACCAAGCAGTTCGCTGCCGCCGTGATCGTCCAGCTGGCGCAGGAGGGCAAGCTCTCGCTCGACGATCCGCTCTCGAAGTTCCTGCCCGTTTACCCCCAGCCGGGCGCCTCGGCCACCGTGCGCCAGCTGCTCCAGCACACCAGCGGCATCCAGTCCTACACCGAAATGCCCGGGGTGATGAACCCGGTCAGCACCGCCATCCCGCGCACCACCGAAACGCTGGTCGCCCTCTTCAAGGACGCGCCTGCCGTGAGCAAGCCGGGCGAAGTCTGGGCTTACAACAATTCGGGCTACGTCCTGATCGGCGCCATCATCGAGAAGGTTACGGGCAAGGCGTGGCACGAGGCATTGGAGGAGCGCATCACCCGCCCGCTCGGCCTCGCCTCGATCCGTGACGGCGTGGCGGGCGAGGCCGCCAATCCGGCGATGGCGCAGGGCTATACCGGCGAGGCGACCGCCGCGGCGGCGAAATCGCAATATATCCACATGAGCGCGCCGGGCGCGGCAGGCTCGCTGATCGGGACGGTCGGCGATCTGGCGAAGTGGGCGCAGGCGCTGCACCACGGCAAGGTGGTCGACGCGGCGCATTACGCGATGATGATCGCGCCGACCCAGCTGCCCGCAGGCGAAACCGCGCCCTATGGCCTCGGCCTCGGCCTCAACCCGCTGCGCGGCCATGCAGCGGTGGGTCACAGCGGGGGCATTTTCGGCTTCGAGACCGACAGCATCTACCTGCCCGAGGCCGACGTCTTCGTCGCGGTCTTCGCCAACAGCGACGAGCCGCGCACCGGCGCGGGCGTGGTGATGCGCCGCATCGCCGCCGCCGCGATCGGCGATCCCTACCCCGCCTTCACCCGCACCGCGCCCGATCTCGCCGCACTCGAGCCGTTCTTCGGCGTCTATCCCGTCACCGGCGGCGGCGAGCGGCGGTTCTATGCCAAGGACGGCAAGCTCTACAGCCAGCGTTCGGGCAGCCGCGCGCTCGAGGTGTTCGCGGGCGGCGACAACCGCTTCTTCTATGGCCCCTCCACCCTCAGCTGGTTCGCGCTCCGCCGCGATGCCGACGGCACGCCGGTGATGGACTTCGCCCCCAATGGCGAGACCCCGCTCCAGACGGCGAAGCGCGCAGGCCCGATCCCGCCCGAAGCGGCAGCGGTCGCCGTGCCGCGCGAAGTGCTCGAGCGTTATGCCGGAAGCTATGCGCTGGGGCCCTTCACGCTCACCATCGCCTTCACCGCCGACGGCACCGGACTCACCGGCCAGCTGACCGGCCAGCCGCCGATCCCGCTGATCCCGACCGGCGAGGGCGAGTTCAAGGCCGATGGTGTCGAGGCGCGCCTGATCTTCGAGGGCAGCGAGGGCCCCGCGACGGCGGTGACGCTCGACCAGGGCGGGATGAAGCAGCGCGCCCCGCGCAAGGGCGACTAGCCGAACACCCGCCTGCCGTGCGTCACGCGGTCGGCCATCGCCATCGTCGTCAGCTGCGCGTTGACGCGGATGCAGCTCGGCATCACGCTTGCGTCGCACACCAGCACGTTTGCGGTGCCGTGGACGCGCTGGTCGAGATCGACCACGCCCTTGGCCGGATCGGCGTTGATCGCGTTGCCGCCATGCGGGTGGCTCGATGACAGGACGACATCGTCGGGCTCGCGGATCGCCTGCTCGAAGAAGGCATCGATCTCGGCGTGGGTCATGCCCGCATGGAGCGTCTGCCCCTTGAGCAGCGCGGGATAGACCTCCAGCGCGCCCCCTGCGAAATGCACCTTCGACAGCAGCGCCAGCGCGCGGCGCAGCACCGCAAGGTCGGCCTCCTTCAGCTTGAAGTCGAGCTTGCCGCCCTTGATCTCGCCGCGCCGGTCCGCCGGGAACAGCGCGCCTGCCGATGCGAGGCGGTTGTAGTTCAGCATCCGCCGGAAATGCTCGTCGAACCAGCCCGGCACCAGCGAGGACATGCTCATCGGCGGCTGGAAATGGCTCTCGATCAGGAAGTCGCCGCGGTCGATGAAGGTCGCCATCTGGTCCTCGTCCCAGGCGATGACGTCGCCCGGCATGAGCGCGGGGACCGGGCAGGCGATGTTGAGCGAGATGTTCTTGCCCGTCCCGCGGATGCCGCTCGCCGAGAGGATGTTGGTCGAGGCGATGGTGCCCGCCGCGACCACCACGCCCTTGGTCACGCGGATCACCTTGCTGCGGTAGTCGGGCAGCACGACCTTGACCGAGCTTGCCACCCGGCGCCCCTCGCCGTCGCGCGGGCCCCAGCCGATCTCGGCCACCTCGGCCTCGGCGAGGATGCGCGCGGGCCGCGCGGCGGTGACTGCGCGGTGGAGGAAGCTCTCGGGCATGGCGCGCTTGCGGCCATAGGGGCAGCCGGTGTTGCAGTAGCCGCAGGAGATGCAGGCGTTGGGCTCGGTCTTGGAGCCCCAGTTCTTGCGGAACCACCCGGCGATGGCGCGCTGGTCGAGCGGTTCGGTGGAGCCCGCCTTGTAGGCATCCCACCCCGCCAGCAGCCGCGTCCCGTTGTTGCGCCCGAGCCGCCGGTCGATCTCGTGGACGCCGAGCACCGTCTCGACCCGCTCATAGGCGTGTTCGAGTGCGTCCTCGGCAATCGGCGCGCCGAGCCCGGCCCAGGTGGCGAGGACGTCGTTGGCGTCAGGGTGCGTCTCGCCCTCGGCTGCGAGGCGCAGACAAATGCCGTTGTTGATGACCGTGGAGCCGCCCACGGTGCGCCCCTGAAAGACGATGATGTCGCGATCCCGCGTAGTCTGGATCGCGCCGTCCTTGAACAGGCTCGATGACATCCACTTCTCGTGCGTGGTGATCTGCGAGCTCGGGAGATAGGGCCCCGCCTCCACCACCAGCACTTCATATCCCTGCGCCGCGAGGTTCGCCGCCGCGACTGCCCCGCCCGCGCCCGAGCCGATCACCACCACCTCGACCTCGTCGGGGATGGCATCGGGGTGGACGAAGGCGGAGGCCGGAAGGTCATTGCCGGTGAACTCGGCAATCGCCGGATCGTCAGGCGTGCCCGCGCGGGTGCGGTGGCAGGGCAGGGTATAGCCGATCGCGTCCAGCACCGGATTGTCGCGGTTGGCGTCCTCTTCGGCCTGCTGATCGGGGTTCGGGCCGGGCGCGGGGAGCCAGTGGCCGTAATAGCCCGCGTAGACGATGCCGCGGATGCGGGCCATGTCCTGGAACAGGTCGACGCGGCTATTCTTGAGCCGCCGCTGGACGCGCCACACCCGGAAGCTGCGCGGCGCGAAGTGCCAGACCGGCCCGCCCAGCACCACCCAGGCGGCGAAGACCGAAAGCCCGGTGTTGAACGGTGTCTTGCCGCGAATATTGCCGAACATCGTCTGCAGATTGTCGACCACCTGCTGCGGCGTGATCGCCATCTGCGACGGCTCGACCAGCATGGTCTCGGCGAGCCTGCGCCAGATCGAGGCGATGAACGGATTGAACGGCTTTTCCTGCATGATGCGATCCCCCTGTTGCCGTCCCCTGCTACCCCGTTGGAACGGCGGAGAATTGTATGCCTGCGCCGGGTTGCGGCGGCAATGGGGGGAAAGGCGGAGGGAGAAGGCGGACGTCCGTTTGGGGAGCCAGCCCCCGATCACCACCTCGTCACCCTGGACTTGACACGGACGCTACCCCTGACCGCGCCCGCGTTCCTGCACGGCCATGCGGCGGGCTTCGACTTCTTCGGGGGCGACCGCGCTGTTGGCGGCTGACGAGCGCCGGGCTTCCATGGCCAGCCCTTCGCCGAAGCTCGCCGCATAGCCATCGTCAATCAGGCGCTTGTAGCCCGAGAGGAAGGCGGGATCGATGCTCGCCATGTCGGCGGCAAGCTTGCGGGCGAGGGGCAGCAATTCGTCAGGCGCCACCACGTGGTTGACGAGGCCCCAGCCCCGCGCCGTCTCGGCATCGAGAAAATTGCCGGTGAAGGCGAGTTCCTTGGCGCGGCTGATGCCGATCATGCGGGAGAGCTTCTGCGACAGCCCCCACCCCGGCACGATCCCGACCCGCGCATGGGTGTCGGCGAAGCGGGCGTTGGTGCTCGCCACCAGCACGTCGCAGGCGAGTGCGACTTCAAAACCGCCGGTGATCGCGACGCCATTTATGGCCCCGATCACCGGCTTGCGGCAGAGCTCGATGGCCTTGACCGGATTGTCGGCGGGATCGGTGGCATTGGCGCTGCCCAAGGCGCCTTCCTCGCTGCCCAGTTCCTTGAGGTCTAGCCCCGCGGTAAACGCCCGCTCGCCCGCGCCGGTGAGGATCACCGCGCACACATTCTCGTCGGCATCGACTGCGCGCATGACCTCGGCGAGGCGTTTGCGCAGAGCGCGGTTCAAGGCGTTCATCGCTTGCGGGCGGTTCAAGGTGACGGTCGCCACCGCGCCGTCCACTTCGCACAGGATCACATCGTCCGACACTACACCCTCCAATCGATCGTGCCGCGCCCGTGCTCCTCCAGAAAATCATTGGTCTGGCTGAAGGGGCGCGAGCCGAAGAAGCCGTTGTGCGCCGATAGCGGACTGGGGTGGGCCGAGGCGACTATCAGATGATGGGAATTGCGGGCGAGGGCGGGGACGCGGCTCGCCTTCTTCTTCGCGTGGCTGCCCCACAGGATGAACACGGTCGGCTCTTCCCGCGCTGCGACCGCCGCGACGCAGGCGTCGGTGATCGCGTCCCACCCACGCCCGGCATGACTGCCCGCTAGCCCCGCCTCCACCGTCAGCGTGTTGTTCAGCAGCAGCACGCCCTGCTTCGCCCACGGCGTCAAATCGCCGGTCTGCGGGCGCGGCAGGCCGAGGTCGCTCTCCAGCTCCTTGTAGATGTTGACGAGGCTCGGCGGCGGCCTGACCCCCGCCTGCACCGAAAACGCCAGCCCATGCGCCTGTCCCGGCCCGTGATAGGGATCCTGCCCGAGGATCACGCAGCGCACCTCTTCCAGCGGGGTCAGCGCCAGCGCGGCGAGGCGTGTCCCGCGCGGCGGATAGACCTGCTTGCCCGCCGCTTCCTCCGCCTTGAGCCACCCGCCCAGCTTGCGCGCCTCGGGGGTCGCGAGAACCGGCTCCAGCACGGGCCGCCAGCTTTCGGGGAGGGTCTCGGACATGGCCGGCACGCTAGGCCACCCGCGAACCCCGCGCTACTCGGCCCTTCCCCTCTTTCCCCAATGCGCGTAGGGCACGGGCCATGGCTGTGCATTTCCACGAAGAAGACCTCCCCGCAGGCGTCCTTGCCGGCACCGCGGCGCTCGCGGTCGATACCGAGACCATGGGCCTCATCACCCACCGTGACCGTTTGTGCGTGGTGCAGATCTCCGACGGGACGGGCGACGAGCATCTGGTGCGCTTCAATCCCGGCAGCCGCTACGATGCGCCGAACCTGAAGGCGATCCTCGGCGATCCGTCGCGCGAGAAGATCTACCACTTCGCCCGCTTCGATCTCGCCGCGATCCACCACTACCTCGGCGTGATGGCGGGGCCGGTGTTCTGCACCAAGATCGCCAGCAAGCTGGTGCGCACCTATACCGACCGGCACGGCCTCAAGAACCTCGTCGAGGAGCTGCTGGGCGAATCGATCTCCAAGCAGCAGCAGTCCTCCGACTGGGGCGGGCCGGTGATCACCGAACCGCAGCGTGATTACGCTGCAAGCGACGTGCGCTATCTGCACCGCCTGCGCGCCGAGCTCGCCACCCGGCTGGAGCGCGAGGGGCGCACCCAGATCGCGCAGGCCTGCTTCGATTTCCTGCCGACCCGCGCGCTGCTCGACATCGCCGGCTGGGCCGAGAACGACATCTTCAGCCACATGTAAGGACGCCTCAGGCACACCCCCGATCATGTCCCCCGAGCAAGCCATCGAAACCTCCGAAGCCCGCGCGCTCCGCAGCCGGCGGCAGACGCTGGCCGCGCCCGGCGGTTCGCACGACCGGATGGTGCGCCTGCTCGCGCGGGTGCTGCCGATGGGGGTGGGGGTGATCGCCGCACTGATGGTGATCACGCCCTTGAGCCCCCGCGGCGAGGTCAGCTTCCTGCTCGATCGCAACAAGGTCGCGCTGATCGACGAGCGCCTCTCGGTCGACAATGCCATGTATCGCGGGCGCGACAATCAGGGGCGGCCATTCTCGCTGCTGGCGGGCGAGGCGGTGCAGCGTTCGAGCGCCGAGGGGCTCGTGCGGATGCAGGACCTCGTCGCGCAGCTGCTGCTGACCGAGGGCCCCGCACGCCTCAGCGCCGAGGGCGGGGTCTATGACATCGACAAGGAGGTCGTCGCGGTCAACGGCCCGGTGCGCCTCGTCGCCTCGGACGGCTACCGCATGACCGCGAGCGGCGTGTCGGTCGACCTGAAGTCGCGCACCATGCGCGGGGCCAACGGGGTCGAGGGCGCGATCCCCGCGGGCACCTTCTCCGCCAACAGCCTGAGCGCCGATCTCGCCGCGCGCACGATCACGCTCGAGGGCAATGCCCGCTTCACCATGATTCCCGGCCAGTTGAGGATGCCGTGATGCCTGACACCACCAACACCCGCACCCCGCTCGGCCGCCTCGCCCTTGTCTGGGGGATCGGCGGCTTCGCGCTCACCGCGGCGCTGGCAGGGGGGATGAACCTCGCCGCGCAGGGCATCGCCCGCCACGATTCGCGCGCGCCGGTGACCTATGATGCGGGCAAGTTCGTGCTCGACGACAAGGCCAACCAGGCGATCGCCACGGGGGGCGTGATCGTCACCCAGGCGGGGCTGCGGGTGCAATCGGACCGGATGCTGGTGAACTTCACCGACGCGGGCGGCCAGCTCGAGATCCAGCGCATCACCGCCACCGGCGGCGTGGTCATCACGCGGGGCGACGAGCGCGCGAGCGGCGACAATGCGGTCTATGATTTCAACCGCCGGATCATCACCATGGCCGGCAATGTCGCGCTGCGCCGGGGGAGCGACACGCTGAACGGCGGACGGCTGGTGATCGACCTCGACAGCGGGCTATCGACCGTCGACGGCAGCGCGGCGGGGGGATCGAGCGCGGGTCCGGGCCAGCCCTCGGGCCGCGGCCGCGTCACGGGAACCTTCGCGGTGCCGCAGGGCGACAAGAAGAATTAGAGCGCAAGCCGCGATGTGGTTCCTCAGCCACACGATCGACCCCCGCACCGGCAGACCGCAGCCGTCCGGCGCGTGGCTGTCGCTGCGTCTGGCAGCCATTGCCTGCTGGGGCATGGCCATCCTCGTGGCCGGCATCGCGGGCATCGACTTTGCCCGGTGGGGCCCCCGCGATGCGCAGGCCATGTGGCTCACCTTGGCGGCCATATTCGTCGCCTTTGGATATGGGCCGCACGCCGTGCTGACCTACCGGCAACGTCGCTACCGTGAGGCTGTGGCGGCCTACGAAGCCGCGCTCGCCGGCGCCACCCTGCCGGGCTGAGGCGCTCGCCTAGAACGCGTTCTTGTGGCGCAGCACCATCACGGTGCGCAGCGCGATCTCGATATCGCCCCTGAGCGACCAGGCCGCGATATATTCGAGGTCGGACTGAAGCCGGTCGGTGAGGTCCTTCTCGACCTCGGTCGCGCCGCGATGGCCGCGCACCTGCGCAAGGCCGGTGAGGCCGGGCTTGAGGCAGTGGCGCTGCCAGTACTTGCGGTCGATATCCCAGAAATACTTGTTGTTCGCCCGGCTGCCGAGCGCGTGCGGGCGCGGGCCGACGATCGACATGTCGCCCTTCAGCACGTTGAACAGCTGCGGCAGCTCGTCGATGCTGGTGCGGCGCATGAAGGCACCGATGCGGGTCACGCGGTCATCGTCGCGCGAGGCCGAGCGGGCGCCGTCGTGATCGAGCTTCTCCTCGCGCATCGAGCGGAACTTGAACATGTCGAAGAACTGGTTGCCGCGGCCGAGGCGGCGCTGGATGAACAGCACCGGGCCGCCATCCTCGAGCTTGATCAGCAGCGCGACCACCAGCAGCACCGGCGACAGCGCGATCAGCCCGCCGAGCGCCGCGACGACGTCGAAGGCGCGCTTCAGGATGCGCGCGCGCAGGCCGAGCGGGCCGGTCGAAACCACCAGCGTGGTGCGGTCGAGCATGTCGTAGCGATGCACCCCGACCGCGCCCAGCTCGTGCGCCGGTTCGCTGACGATCTCGCCATAGACCCCGGCGCACTTGAGCAGGAAGGCCCAGTCCTGCCGCCGCTCGCGCGGGCAGCTCACCACCACCTGGTCCTGGTTTCGCAGCAGCGTGCCGAGCCGGTCGAGCATGAAGGGATCGTGGCTCGAGGGATCGAGGTTGTAATCGGCCGCCGAGATCCGCTCCGCGCCTTCAAAGGCAAAGCCCGAGCCGCCGTCGTCGATCACCAGCCGGTTGCTCACCTTCCCGCCCCAGCGCGCGGCGATGATGATCGCCACCACCCGGCGCATCGCCACCAGCAGCAGCGCGACCAGCATGAGGCCGACCGTCGTCACCCCGCGCGAGAAATCGTCGTTGGATTTGGTGTAGAAGCCGACAAAGTTCACCAGCGCTGCCGAAATGGCGAGCGCGATCAGCGCCTTGCGCGCAGCGAAAGTCCAGCTTTCGAGCGCCTTTACACCATAGGCACCATTATAAAGCGCGATCGTGAAATAGGCCGGCAGCATCACCTGCGCGGTGATCATCGCGCGGTTCTGGGCCCACATCCCTTCCCAGATCAGCGCGGACAGCGCGAAGCAGAAGTGGAACACCACCCCGTCGACCAGCAGCATGGTCGCATAGGCGCGCAGCCGCCGCCGCTCGAGCGAGGGCGCAATCCGACTCTCCACCGATTGATGGCGGATCGCTTCCAGCAGTTTCGGCGTGGTAGCGCGGTTCATGGAAAGCCCTTACCCCCAGAGGTGCGACCCTTCACGGTTCATGGTTTACATCAGGTTTATGACATACAAAAAGACATTTTGTGCGACTGCGAAGCGCAGCCTGTCACATTTTGCTACCGCTTCGCAGCAAATCGGCCAATTTCCGCCAGTTCCTGCGCCAGCAGCAGCTCCGCGGCCTGGCTGTTGGCGATGAGGTTGCGGTGCAGCAGCGTGAGGCGCGGGATCAGCCGGTCGAGCCGCGTCTCGCGTGCGCCGCGTGCGGCGGGCTGGGACCAGCGCTTGTACTGCTGCGCGATATCGCGCTTCTCGCGGAAGAAAATCCCAAGTCGCATCTCGGCGCCCTTGTCGATCTGCTCGAAGCTCCCGCGCGGGCCGAGGAAGGCGGCGATCTGGGCGAGTTGCCCTGCGCGCCGCTCCAGCGCCAGCGCCACGCCCACGGGATTGAGCCCTAGCTCGCGCATCCGCCGGACCTCGCCCGCGATCTTCCCGGTCTCGCCGCTGAGCACGGCATTGACCAGCGGCGCGAAGCCGTCCTCTTCCGTGGCCGCGCCGATCGCGGCGTGATCCTCGGGGGTGGCGGGGCGCGGTGCCTGGGGGTCGGCGTCGACATAGAGCGCGAGCTTGTCGATCTCCGACTGGGCGAGCCGCACATCAAGCCCCGCCGCCCGCGCAATGCGTTCGGCAAGGTCGCCGCCCAATCGCAGCCCCGCCGCATCCGCCATCGCCCGCACCGCTTGCGCGGCGTCCTTCAGCTCGGGCTGGTAGAACATCGCGACCAGCGCATCCTTGCGCTTTTCGAGCAGCTTGGCGGTGCGCGACTTGTCGGTCGCCGAGGTCGCGACGACGATCACCGGCGCGGCCTCGCCAGCGCCTGCCTCGCCGGTCTCGATCAGGATCTGGAGCGCGTCATGCGCCTCGTCGCCGCTGGCGCGCACCCAGATGTGGCGCGCGCCGCCGAACAGCGAGGACGAGCGCGCCTCGTCGCCCAGCAAGGCGGGATCGGTCTTGAGCTGCGCGCCGGTCAGCTCGATCCGCTCGCCCGCGTCGGGCAGCGCGGCGGCAAGGCGCTGCGCGGCGGCGCTGGCCCCGGCCTCGTCGGGCCCGCAGAAGAAGAAGATCCGGCAGGATGCCGCACCCGCCGGGACTCCGCGCAGAAAATCCTTCTGGGTCGCCTTCACGGCTGCGCGGGACGCTGCGACCGCATCGTCAGGGCGACCTGCGTCGCCATCTGGTCGGCGACTTCGAGCGCGAGGTTCTCGAGCGCCTTCTGCTCGGCGGCGATGGTGGCATATTCAGATGAGACCACGTCGATCCCAGCATCGGAGCCCGCGGTGGCATCGAGCAGCACCGCCCCGCTCGCCAGATCGACCAGCTGGTAGCGCGCGCGCAGGATGCGGCGTTCGCGGCTGATGGTGTCGTCGTTGAGGACGCCGAGAGCCTCGAGCGAATCGTCGAGGCGCACATCGAGCCGGTATTGCGGCGTGGCCTGACCCGCCACCCCGAGCCGCGCTTCGAGCGCGTTCTTGACCAGCCAGCCGCCACGTCCCTGGATCGCGGGGATATCGACCGCCGCCAGCCCCTGAGCCGAAGCCGACTGCGCACCGCCCGCATACATCGGCGTAAGGCCGCAGGCGGTGAGGGCGAGCGAGGCCGCGAGGGCGAGTAGAATCCGCATCAGGTGACGATATTCACCAAACGGTCCGGCACGACAATCACCTTGCGCACCGCCGCGCCGTCTAGCGAGCGCTGGAGGTTGGCCGAGGCCAACGCGAGCGCCTCGAGATCCTCCTTCGAGGCCCCCTTCGGCGCGGTGACGGTGTCGCGCAGCTTGCCCATGTGCTGGATCGCGATGGTGACCTCGTCATCGACCAGCAGCGCCGGGTCGACTTCGGGCCAGCCGGATTCGGCGACGAGGCCGGTGCCGAGCCCGTAGGTCGCGCGCGCTTCCTCGGCCAGGTGCGGCATCATCGGCGAGACCAGCACGGCGAGCTTGCGGATCGCGTCGGAGCGGGTGGCGGACAGCGGCGCCTTCTCGACCGCGCCGACCAGTTCGTAGATGCGCGCGACGGCCTTGTTGAAGCTCAGCGCCTCGATATCCTCGGCCACTGCGGCGACGGTCTGGTGGAGCTTGCGATCGAGCGCCTTGTCGTATTCCGCATCGGCCCCCACGCCGCCCGCGCCCGCCTGCCCGAACAGCCGCCACAGCCGCTGGACGAAGCGCGCGCAGCCCTCGATCCCGGCGTCCGACCAAGGCAGATCGCGCTCGGGCGGGCTGTCGGAGAGCATGAACCAGCGCACCGCATCCGCGCCGTGGCGGGCGATGATCGCATCGGGATCGACGACGTTCTTTTTCGACTTCGACATCTTGATGACGCGGCCCACCTCGACCGGCGCGCCGTCCGCCAGCAGCGTCGCGCCGTCGGAGGTGCGGTCGACTTCCTCGGGGCCGAAGAACACCGGCACACCGCGCGCCTCGTCGATGCGGCTAAAGGTCTCGTGCGTCACCATCCCTTGCGTGAACAGCGCGGCGAACGGCTCCTGCACGGCGATCTTGCCCGTATGCGCCAGTGCCCGCGTCCAGAACCGCGCATAGAGCAAGTGCAGGATCGCGTGCTCGATGCCGCCGATATAGTGCTGCACCGGCATCCACTTGGCGACTTCCTCGGGGTCAAAAGGCCGGTCGGCGGGCTGGCTGGCGAAGCGCAGGAAATACCACGAGCTGTCGACGAAGGTGTCGAGCGTATCGGTCTCGCGCCGCGCCGCTTTGCCGCATTGCGGGCAGTCGACGTGCTTCCATGTCGGGTGGCGTTCGAGCGGGTTGCCGGGGATGTCGAAGCTGACATCCTCGGGCAGGGTCACCGGGAGCTGGTCCTTGGGCACCGGCACCACGCCGCACGCATCGCAATGGATGAAGGGGATCGGCGTGCCCCAATAGCGCTGGCGGCTGACGCCCCAGTCGCGCAGGCGCCACACGGTGCGCCCCTCGCCCCAACCGCCGCTTTCGGCGCGGGTGATGACTTCGGCCTTGGCCGCCTCGACGGTCATCCCGTTCAGGAAATCGGAGTTCACGATCACCCCGTCACCCGCCTCGGCCTCGCCCTTGAAGGGCGCATCGGCCTGCGCGGGATCGGCGGAGACGACGCGCAGGATCGGCAGGTCGTATTTGGAGGCGAATTCGAAGTCGCGCTGGTCATGCCCCGGCACGCCCATGACCGCGCCGGTGCCGTATTCCATCAGCACGAAGTTGGCGATGAAGACCGGCAACTCCGCGCCCGTGAACGGGTGCTTCGCCGTGATCGGCGTGCGATACCCCAGCTTCTCCGCCGTCTCGAGCGCGGCGGCCGTGGTCGCGCCCTTCTTGCACTGGTCGATGAAGGCGGCGACTTCCGGGTCACCGGCCAGCCCCTGGGCGATCGGGTGATCGGCGGCGATGGCGCAGAAGCTCGCGCCGAAGATCGTGTCAGGGCGCGTCGAATAGACCGCCAGCCTACCGCCGTCAGACAGATCGAAGCTGAACTCCAAGCCCTGCGACTTCCCGATCCAGTTCTCCTGCATCAGGCGAACCTTCTCGGGCCAGTCCTCGAGGCTCCCGAGCCCCTCCAGCAGATCATCGGCAAAGTCGGTGATCTTGAGGAACCACTGGTTCAGTTTGCGCTTCTCGACCTCCGCGCCCGAACGCCAGCCCTTGCCGTCGATCACCTGCTCGTTGGCGAGCACGGTCATGTCGACCGGGTCCCAGTTGACGGTCGATTCCTTGCGGTAGACGAGGCCCGCCTCGTACAGATCGAGGAACAGCGCCTGTTCGTGGCCGTAATATTCGGGATCGCAGGTGGCGAATTCGCGCGTCCAGTCGAGCGCAAAGCCGATGCGCTGCAACTGCGCCTTCATCTGCGCGATGTTCGCCCGCGTCCAGCCGCCGGGGTGCACGCCCTTTTCCATCGCGGCGTTCTCGGCCGGCATCCCGAAGGCGTCCCAGCCCATCGGGTGCAGCACCTCGAACCCGCGCATCTTCTGGTAGCGCGCGAGCACGTCGCCCATCGTGTAGTTGCGCACGTGGCCCATGTGGATGCGCCCCGAGGGATAGGGGAACATCTCGAGGATATAGCTCTTGGGCTTCTCGCTCGCGGAGTCGGCGGTGAAGGTGCCCGCATCCGTCCAGGCACGCTGCCAGCGTTCATCGGCGACCGAAGGGTCGAAACGGGTGTCAGTCATGGGAACCTGTCCGGTGGAGCGGAATTACGAAGCGAGGGCCTGACGACGCAGGTCGCGGGCCTTGGTGAGGATGATGTCCTCGAGCTTCTGCACCGTCGCCGCCTGCACCGGGGCTTCGACCCAGTTGCCGCTCTCGTTGACCTGACGGCTCGCCGCGACCCGCAGCGCGTCGGCGCGCAGGTCCTGGTCGAGGATCGTGATGGTCAGCTTCACCCGCTCGCCGGGGTTGGCCGGATTGGCGTACCAGTCGGTCACGATCACCCCGCCCGCGCTGTCGGTCTGGAGCAGCGGCGCGAAGCTCACCGTCTCGAGCGCGGCGCGCCACAGATAGGCGTTGACCCCGATGGTGTTGAGCTGCGCGGCGGCGAGTTCGGTGCGCGGACGATCGCGACCGCCGCAGGCGGCGAGGCCGACCAGCGCGGCGGTGAGCACGGCATAGCCGATGGTGCGGCGAAGAAGGGCGGTTTGGGCGCGTGTCACTGCCGGATCATCCTCAATCAATAGTCTCGGGCCCGCTCTATAGTGGCAAGCCCCCTTGCGGCAAGCACGAAGGCGTTTTGCCCCGGCGCCCGGCCCGCCCGCCGGCACAAGCGCCCTGCGGGCTTTACCGGGGCTGAATTGCAAGGGCGCGCAAGGCTTTCTGTGTGCATGGTGCCACAGGTCGGCAAGGAATCCGGCCCGATCAAGGCAAGATCATTGCAAGCCCTTGACCAAGGCCTACACATGTTTGTGGAAAGCGGTGCGACTCATCCAGTGTTAAGGTCGCATCTGCTTGGGCTGCTATCGAAGCGGCACGGTAACGGGACGAAGAATCGAAAAATGGCACGCAAGGTGGACAGGTTGGCAAACGGGGCGCGGGCGCAACGCTCGCTGTCGCTGCTTGCCCTGTCCGGCGCGCTTGCGCTGGCCTTGCCCAGCGCCGGTCTGGCGCTTGCGGGCAAGTTCGCGCCCGGGCAGACCGCCGCGCTGTCTGCCGCGATCACCGATGCCGGGCGCGATGCGCTGGGCCTCGGGAGCTTCACCCCCGCCTCGGTGGACCCCGAACTCGCCGCCCGCGTCGCCGACAAGGCCCGCGCGCGCGGCGTGCATTTCACCCCCGCCAGCGCCCCGCCGATCAGCGGCCAGCGCACGGTGACCGTCGCGGTGCGCGTGGATGACGACACGGTGCGCGCGATCTCGGTGCGCAAGGCCCTGGATGCGGTCCCGGGCCGCGGCACCGCCGCGCTCGCCGGGCTCGACGCCAGCAAGTTCCAGCTCGGCGCGGCGCGCGGCTACAAGAGCTTCGCGCGCACGGTCGACCTTTCGGCCAATGTCCAGAAGCTGGCTCTGCCCGATCTCGCGCAGTTCGAGCCTTCGCGCCCCAAGGCCGAGCAAAAGCCCTCGCGCCTCCAGCCGCGGATCGAGCTTGAAGACCGCCAGATCGCGGGCCGCTCGCCCAACACGCTCGATTCGACCGCGGCGCAGACCGTGGGCGTGGGCGGCAGCTTCCGCCTCTCGCCCAACCTCAACGTGACCGCGGGCGTGCGCTACTCGCAGGAGCGCGAACGGCTCGATCCGCTGACCAATTCGGTGCAGGACAGTCAGGCGGTCTACGTCGGCACGCAAATCAAATTCTAAGCCGCGACCGCGCCTGACACGCGCGCGCCAAGCCCTTCCCATCGCATAGCTATTCCCCGCTTTCCCTAGCGGAATGCGCCCGCTAGGTTGCGCCCCGAGGGACATCGCGAAAGGGGAATTGCCATGGGCCGGGTAGCCATCGTCACCGGGGGAACGCGCGGAATCGGGGAGGCGATCTGCAAGCGGCTCCAGCGTCAGGGGCACACGGTCATCGCCAACTATGCCGGCAATGACGAAAAGGCGCGGGCCTTCTCGGAGGCAACCGGCATCCCCGCAAGGCGCTGGGATGTGGGCGATTACGAGGCGACCCAGGCCGGATGCGCCGCCGTCGCCGAGGAGTTCGGCCCGATCGACATCGTCGTCAACAACGCCGGCATCACCCGCGACGGCACGCTCCACAAGATGAGCTTCGAGGACTGGAACGATGTCATGCGCATCAACCTCGGCGGGTGCTTCAACATGGCCAAGGCGACCTTCCCCGGCATGCGCGAGCGCGGGTGGGGGCGGATCGTCAACATCGGCTCGATCAACGGGCAGGCGGGGCAATACGGCCAGGTCAACTATGCCGCCGCCAAGAGCGGCATCCACGGCTTCACCAAGGCCTTGGCGCAGGAGGGCGCGAAGTTCGGGGTGACGGTCAACGCGATCGCGCCGGGCTATATCGACACCGACATGGTCGCCGCCGTCCCCGCCCCGGTGCTCGAGAAGATCGTCGCCAAGATCCCGGTCGGGCGCTTGGGCATGGCCGAGGAGATCGCGCGCGGGGTGGCGTTCCTGACGAGCGAGAACGGCGGTTTCATGACCGGCTCGACCATGAGCATCAACGGCGGCCAGCATATGTACTAGCAAGGGCAGGCGAGCAGCGAAGCTGCGAGCCGGCGCCGAAGGCGGCCCGCCGCGCGGCCAGCGGGTCGGCGGCGAAGCCCGCCGATCCCGTCTGACGTCAGCCTGCGGCTTTGCCGCAGGCCCCTCGCCGAACCCATCTGACCCCCGCCTTCGCGGGGGCAGGCAGCCTGCGGCTTCGCCGCAGGCCCCCTCAGCCCCCTCACCCCGCACCCTTGCCAGAGGCCACTTCCCCGCTAAACTCCCGCCAGACAGGGGGCACCACATGGCACTGACCGAAGCACAACGCGACCTCCGCCGCGCCCATGTGAATGGCGGCGCCGGCGTCATCGTCTCCGGCCTCGCCTGGCTTGCGGCGGGGGCGACCTTCCTCGCTGCCGGGCCCAAGCCTGCCTTCGTCACCCTGTTCATCTGCGGCCTCGCCATCGCCCCGGTGGCGCAGCTGGTGGGCAAGTTCGTCTTCAAGGCCCCGCCGTCAGGCCCCGGCAAAAAGCTCGAGTGGATCGCGATCGCGACCGTGCCGGTGCTGCTGGCGGGGTTCTTCTTCGGCTACCTCAGGCTCCCGGCAGAGCCCCACGCCGCGATCCCCTTGGTCGCGATCGGTGTGGGGCTGCGCTACCTCGCCTTCCCGGCGATGTATGGCGGGGCGGTGTTCGCAGGGCTGGGCGCGGTGTTCATCGCGGCCGGAGCGGCGGGGCTCGCCGCGCCCGAGAGCGTGGCGGCACCCGCGACGCTGGGCCTCGCGCTGGTCGAACTCGCGGTCGGCACGATGCTCGCGAGGCAGTGGCGCGGGACGGCCTGAGCCCTCAGTCGATCACGATCCCCGCCACCTTCCACGCGCCATCCTCCGACGCGAGGCTGACGCTCTCGGTCTGGGTCGTGCCGCCCGCATAGGCCGAGCGGAACTTGACCAGCCGGTAGCCGGCGGGCGGGGCGGGGACAAATTCGTTACTCGTGACGTCGCGGGTCAGCACTGCGCCGAGCGGCGGGCGCAGGCGGGCGGAGACGTCGGTCCATGCCTTGAGGGAGTTGAGGCGGCGGAACTCCGCGCCGGTGGCGGCGTAGCTCTCGGCCCATTGCCCCGCGTCGATCAGTTCGAGGAAGCGCTCGGCCGAGCGGGCGGCGGCGTCAGCCTCGCTGCGGGTGGCGGACGGGGCTTCCGGCCCGGCGACGGTCTCGGTCACCGCGCCCGGAGCGAGGACGGCGAGGGGCCCTTCCGCGACAAAGGGGGCAGGCAGGAACAGGGCGGCGAGAATCAGCGACATGGCGGTCACTCCCACAAGGATGAAGGCAGGGCGTATGCCTGCCGGCCGCCGGGTGGCGGATGCCGTCATCCCTGCCGCCCCGGCCCCCGCGCCTGCATCCCCCAAAGGCTTGTCCCCCAGCGTTTCGGGGTTCGGCTCGCCCTCCGCCGCGAGCAGTCGCCGCGCCGCCTCGCGGCTGCTGGTGACGCCGAGCTTGCGCCGCGCCTCGCGCAGACGTTCGTTGACGGTGTGGACCGAGAGGCCGAGCTCGCGCGCCGAGGACTTGGCGTCGTGCCCGCGCAGCAGCAGGCGCAGCGCGTCTTTCTCCCTCTCGTTGAGCGCATCGGGGCCGGTGGTCATGGCGGCAAAGGTAGGGCGCACCCCCGCAAGCGGCCACCCCGAATTATTCGTAGGGTCGCAAGGTCCGCACGGCCGGGCCAGAATCGACAAGCCACCGGCCCCGCTCCCCGTTAGGCTCCCGCGCCGAAGGAGACTGCCGATGACCGACCGCATTCTGGTGTTCTACGGCTCCTACCGCCGCGACCGGCAGGGGATCCGCCTCGCCGACTATTGCGTGCGCCAGCTGAAGGCGCGCGGGAGCGATGTGGAGCTGATCGACGCGCAGGCGGTGGGCCTGCCGATGCTCGACCGGATGTACAAGGAATACCCCAAGGGCGAGGCGCCCGCGGCGATGGAAGCGCTCGCCGGGAAGATCCGCAAGGCCGACGCCTTCCTGTTCGTGGTCGGCGAATACAACTGGAGCGTCCAGCCGGGGCTCAAGAACCTCACCGACCACTTCCTCGAGGAATGGTTCTGGCGTCCCGCCGCCATCGCCAGCTATTCCGCCGGGCGCCTCGGCGGGGTGCGCGCGGCGCTGGCGTGGCGCGACATCCTCGGCGAGATGGGGATGGTGGTGGTCTCGAGCACCATCGCGGTCGGGCCGGTGAAGGACACGCTCGACGAAGACGCGCAGCCGACGGGCGACGGCGGGAAGTCGCTCGAACGCCAGTTCCCGCGCTTTGCCGACGATCTCGCGTGGTGGACCGCCGCCGCCAAGGCGCAGCGGGAGAAGGCCAAGCCGCCCTATTGAAGCGCAGTCAGCACCCCGCGGCGGCGCACCTGCGTCCGCAGCACCCAGATCAGCCCCGCGCACACCGCCGCCATCGCGGCGATGCCGTAGAGCCCGGCCGTAAAGCTCCCCGTCTTGTCCTTGAGCGCGCCCCAGGCGAAGGGGGTGAAGAACGCCCCGATCTGCGCGATGGTGTTGATCGCCGCCGCGCCCACCGCCAGCTCGGCCCGGGTCATCACCTCGGGCCAGGCCGAGGACAGCAGCATCTGCACGCTCGGCGCGGCGATGGCGAAGGCGAGGTAGAAGGCGACGATCACGAAGGCCGGTCCCCCCAGCGCGATCACCAGCAACGAGGCCGCGATCACCGCCGTGCACCAGAAGGCGTAGATGAAGCGGTCGCCGCGCCTGTCGGCGGTGTGCCCGAGCCACAATATCGTGACCGCACCGATGATCCCGCCCGCCGCCACGGTCCAGCCCACCGCGTCGCGCCCGAGGCCGCCGACGGCGGCGAGCACCATCGGGGCCGAGAGCGTGAAGGTGATGTTCGCGCCGATCAGCAGGAAACTGAGCGCGCCGTTGAGCTGCACCTTGGGATTGCGCAATGCGGCAAGGACGTTGTGGCCCGGCGGGTCGCCGATCTGCTGCTGCTCGCGCGCGAGTTCGTCCTCGATCCAGTCGCGCTCGGCCGGGGTGAGCCAGCCGACGGTCGCTGGCCGGTCGGGCAGGAAAGCGAGCACCACGAAGCCCACCAGCACCGTCGGCAGGCCTTGCGCGAGGAACAGCCATTGCCACCCCGCCAGCCCCGCCAGCCCCTCGAGATCGAGCAGCCAGCCCGACACCGCCCCCATCACCAGCGAGGCGAGCGGGACGGCGATGAAGAACCGGCTCACCGCGCGGCTGCGGTGGCAGGGCGGAAACCAGCTCGAGAAATAGTAGATGACCCCCGGATAGAACCCCGCCTCGGCCACACCCAGCAGGAAGCGCAAGGCATAGAAGGTCTCGGCGTTGGTGACGAACATCATGCCCGCCGAGAGCAGGCCCCAGGTGATCATGATCCGCGCGATCCACTGGCGCGCGCCGTAGCGCACCAGCAGCAGGTTCGAGGGGATCTCGAACAGCGCATAGCCGAGAAAGAACAGCCCTCCGCCCAGCCCGTAGACCGTCGCGCTGAAACCGAGATCGGCGTTCATGTCGGCCGCCGCAAAGCTGACGTTGACGCGGTCCATATAGGCAAAGAGGTAGGCGAGCAGGATCAGCGGAATGATCCGCCACATGGCCTTCTTCATCGCCGAAGCGCCGATGGCCGCCTGTTCCTCGTCCGCTGCCGCCATCGCCTGTCCCCCTTCGGTAAAGTTACCCTCCAAGGGGAAAAGCGTCAATCAAAGGGGCCCTTTCCGGAGGTGGGGGCAGGTGACAAAGGTTTAAGGGCTTGGAGCCTAAGCATTCTCCATGTCGGCGCACTTCGATGTCAGCAAAATCAGCTTCTTCGGGCTGGACGAATGGTCCGTCGGGGTCTGTGCCTGGCGCGGATGCTGCATCGAGGTTTTCGCGCGGGCCGAGCATTCCATCGCGGATTGTCTGCGGACGCTCGCCGGTGCCGGAATGCCGCTGGCAAAGGAGGCCCTCAATCCTTTCGCGGGCAACCGCATCAAGGCGCTGCGGACCTGCATCGCCGAGCAGGACTTCGGTGGCCATGGCAAGGCAGCGCTCAAACGGATCGAGGAGTGGGAGCGCATCTACCAAGTCCGCGCCCCGCTGGCGCATGCCGAGATCAAGGCCACGGCGCAGGGCATCAGCGTCAGTCACATAACCTTCGACGGCAAGGCCGAAACGCGGCACCCGGCGAAGAGCTATACGCGGCTCGAGATGCTCGAAATCCTCGCCAATATCGAGGGCGCACAGAAGCTGCTTCACCATCAACTGGGTCAGATCAAGGCGCTTGCGCTGAAGAAGAGGCCAAGCCCCGGATCAAGTCCGGGGTGACGGAGGGGCGGTAGAGCGGCGGAGCGCTAGCCGCTCATCCGCCCTTGCTCTTCGCCACCATCGCGTCCCATTGCTCCCACGCGATCGCGCGTCCGGGGTAGGCGACATTCGAAAAGGGCCAGTCGCGGGCGAGCCATTTTTGGGTCCAGGCGTAAAGCTCGGCGTCGAAGCCCGCCTCATATTCGGCGGCTGTCACCCACATCACAACTTGCGCGTCGTGGCCGGGGGCCTTGCTCGGATAGACATAGACGCAGCCGCGCTCGCGCGTGCCGTCGGGGGTGAGGACGGCGTAGGCGAAGGATTCGCGCCGTGCGAAACGCCCCGCTTCGGTCTCCATGTCGATAGCCGCGTCGTTCAAGGTGATCTTGTCGTTGGGCCAGCCGGTCGAGCGGGTGAAGGTCGCCTGCAAATGCGCGATCGAGGACATGTAGGCGCGGTAGTCGATCTCGGTCAGCGCGGGGCCCAGCGGCACGAGCTTGAAGCCCGGCCCCTCGATCAGCGTCGGCACGGCGAAATCGGGGGCGATCCACGGGGCGGGGGCGGCGGATGCGGCGGGGGTCTGCGCCTCAGCGGCCCAAGGTGTCGTTGCCACCAGCAGCGCGGCTGCCGCCATCCCCATCGCGCCGATCTGCCGCATCGCTTCGCCCCCTTTCGCATAGCCCCGCCACGCGATTTTCCTACACCGCACAAAGCGGCTAAAGGATGGGCGGCTCTTTCCCTTCGTGAACCCCGCGCTTGCCCATGGCAATTGCGCGAATGACGCAATTCGCGGTGTCGGCGACGCACCTGCGCGCCGCGGAATCATGTGAACTTCGGAATCGCCCCGCAAGCTCCTGAAATGCAGAGTGAATTCCTGTAGGAATGCAGGTTTTGCAATGTGAACTTCGTGAACTTCGCCCGCGCCCGCGCCCGCCTCAGCCCCGGTACAGCCCGTCGATCCGCTCCTGATAGCGCTCGCGGATCTTGTGACGCCGGATCTTCATGCTCGGCGTCATCTCCTCGTTCTCGATGGTGAAGGCCTCGTCGGCAAAGGCGAACTGGCGGACCTTTTCGATCACCGAGAGGTCGGCATTGGTCCGGTCGACCGCGGCGCGCACCGCGTTCTTGAAGGCAGGCAGCTCCTGCAGCGCCTTCAAGTCGAACTTCTCGCCGTTCGCCCGCGCCCATTCGAGCGCCCATTCGGCATCGGGCACGATCAGGCCCACGACATAGGGCCGCTTGTCCCCGCTCACCATCGCCTGCGCGATCTCGGGCTGGAGCGTCAGCATCCCCTCGACCTTCTGGGGCGCGATATTGTCGCCCTTGTCGTTGACGATCATGTCCTTCTTGCGGTCAGTGATCTTGATCCGGCCCTTGTGATCCAGATGCCCGATGTCGCCGGTGTGGAGCCAGCCGTCCTGCAAGGTGCGCGCGGTCTCGGCGTCGTTGCGCCAGTAGCCGTGCATGACGAGCTCGCCGCGCACCAGGATCTCGCCATCCTCGGCGATCCGCACCTCGACCCCGCGCATCGCCGGGCCGACGGTGTCCATCCTGAGGCCGACGCTCGGCCGGTTGCAGCTGATCACCGGCCCGGCCTCGGTCTGGCCGTAGCCTTGCAGCATGGTGAGGCCCATCGCCTCGAAGAAGTTGCCGACTTCGGGGTTGAGCGGCGCCCCGCCCGAGACCATCGCCTTGATCCGCCCGCCGAATTTCTGGCGGATCTTGGGCCGCAGCGTCTTCTCGACGAGGAAGTCCATCGGCCGGTCACGCAGGCGCTTCTTGCCGTCGCGCGCGTTGCCCGCGATCTTGAGCGCGTTGTCCATCATGAAGTTGGCGACCTTGCCCTGCTTTTCGACCTGCTTCATGATCCGCGTGCGCAGCACCTCGAACAGACGCGGGACGACGACCATGATGGTGGGGCGCGTCTCCTCGATGTTGGAGGCGAGCTTCTCGAGCCCTTCCGAATAGAAGATCTCCGCGCCGACCCCGATGGGGAGATATTGCCCGCCGGTGTGCTCGTAGGCGTGGGAGAGCGGCAGGAAGGAGAGAAAGCGCTCGTCCTTGATGCCGAAGTCGGTGAGCAGGATCTCCGCCGCGCCCGCGACGTTGCACAGGATCGAGCCGTGGTGCTGCATCACGCCCCGGGGGGCGCCGCCGGTGCCGCTGGTGTAGATGAGGCAGGCGGTGTCCTCGCGCGCGATGCGGGCGATGCGCGCGTCGACCGCAGCGCGCGCGGCGGCGGCGTCTCCGGTGACGAGGCTCGCCCAGTCGTGCCATTCGAAGCTGCCCGATTGCTGGCGCTTCAGGTTCTCGAAGCCGATGACGTGCTCGACCAGCCCCGTCTGCCCGATCGCGCCGACCAGCGGGGCGAGCAGCTTCTCGTTCGAGACGAACACCGCGCGCGCGCCCGAATTGTCGAGGATGTGCGCGTGATCGCGGCGGGTGTTGGTGGTGTAGGTGGGGACGGTGATGCACCCGGCGGCCATCACCGCGAGGTCGGCGATGCACCACTCGGGGCGGTTTTCGGAGACCAGCGCGACGCGGTCACCATCGGCAAGGCCCATCGCCCGCAGGGCCTCGGCCATGAGGCACACCTGCTCGGCCGCCGAGCGCCAGGTCTGTGTCACCCACTGGCCGCCAGTCTTGTGGCCGAGGAAGGGGGCGTCGCCCTTCTCGTCGGCGCGCTTGAGGAACAGCTCCACGAGGTTCTGCGCGTTGTCGATGTCCTGCAAGACCTGCGGGTCCGCGGGGTTGGCGACCGCGCGGGCAGAATGGGGCAGCGTGGGGGAATGCACTGGCAAAGGCTCCTGATCCCTTCGAGACATTGTCCGGGGCTCAAGGTGCGACCCCGCTTGAGGCCCTGATTAGAGGGTGCGGGCCGTAGCGGCAAGCACCTGCGACCGGCTTGTCAGGGGGTGACGACGCTGACGAGACGCGGTTCGGTCGCGACTTCCCAGTTGCCGTCGGCGCGGCGGCCCAGCGCATTGGCCTTGATCGGCGCCGCCCCGGCGCGGATGCCCTTGTGGCCGAGCCGCTCGAGCTCCGCCTGCATGGCGACGAGCGCGGTGCCCTCCTCGATCAGCAGCGCGTCGCCGAAGGCCATCGCGAAGGGAAGGGCGAGCGCGTCCTGCGCGCCGAGCTTGAAGTCGAGCACCCCGATGATGCCGCGCGCGACGGTGACGGGGATCGTCGGCCCGCCCGCCGCACCGATCACCAGCACCACCTTGCCGCCCTCGTCGTAGACGATGGTCGGCGCCATCGAGGAGCGCGGGCGCTTGCCGCCCTCGACCCGGTTGGCGACGGGCTTGCCGCCTTCCTCGGGCGTCAGAGTGAAGTCGGTCAGCTCGTTGTTGAGGTAGAAGCCGCGGAAATGCAGCCCCGATCCGAAGGCGCCCTCGATGGTCGAGGTGTAGCTGACCGCGGTCCCGGCAGCATCGACCACGGCGAAGTGGGTGGTGCCGTGCTCGGGCTCCTCCGGCCCGTCCCCGCGGGCGAGCGGCGCGCCGGGGGGCACGCCGGGTTCCGCCTTGGCGATGGTGCTCGCCGGATCGATCAGCGCCGAACGCCTGGCGAGATAGGCGCCGTCGACCAGACCCTCGGTCGGCACGTCGACGAAGTCGCTGTCGCCCGAATAGAGCTCGCGGTCGGCATAGGCGAGGCGCTGGCTCTCGATGAAGAGGTGCCAGAACACCGGGCTGTCGGGGCCCAATGCGGCAAGGTCGAAGCGTTCGAGCTGGCCGAGCATCTGCGCCACCGCGATCCCGCCCGAGGACGGCGGCCCCATGCCGCAGATCTTGTAGACGCGGTAGCGGATGCAGACAGGCGCGCGCTCCTTCGCCGTGTAGCCGGTGACGTCGGCGGCGGTCATCTTGCCGTCCTGCGGGGTGGCGGCGGCGACATGCCCGGCGAGCGCGGCGGCGGGAGCGGGGCCGTAGAAGGCCTCCGGGCCCTTGGCCGCGAGGATGCGGAAGGTGGCGGCGAGCTCCGGCACGCGCACGGTCGAGCCGACCGGCAGCGGCTCGCCATCGGCGCCGAAGAACACCGCGCGCGCCGCATCCGACTTGTCGGCGCGGCCCTTGTTGCCCTTGAGCGATTCGAACAGCCGCTGGTTCATCACGAAGCCATCCTCGGCGAGCGCGATGGCGGGCTCGAACAGCTTGGCCCAGGCGAGCTCGCCATGCGCGGCGTGCGCCTTGGCGGCGAGCGCGAGATTGCCCGGCACCCCGACGCTGAGGCCCGAGAAGACGCGGGGTTCGCGCGGGAGCACCTTGCCCGCAGCGTCGAGGAAGCGGGTCGGCGTGGCGGCGGCCGGAGCGGTCTCGCGCCCGTCATAGGTGACCAGCGAACCGCTCGCGGCATCGCTGCGCACCATGAAGCCGCCGCCGCCGATGCCGGAGCTCTGCGGCTCGACCACGGTCAGCGCCAGCATCACTGCGATGGCGGCGTCGGTCGAGGAGCCTCCAGCTGCGAGGATCGCCTCGCCCGCCGCGGTCGCGCGCGGATCGGCGCTGCTGACGGCGCCTGCCTGCATCGGGACAGCTTCGGCCTTCGCCGTCGTCTGGGTGGTGGCGCAGCCCGAAAGGACGAGGGCGAAGGGGGCGGCGAGGGCGAGGAGAATGCGCATGGCCGAGGGTGCTATTCGCTTCCCACCGCTTCGGCAATGCTGGCGAAGCCGTCGCGCCGCATCAGGCCCTCCAGCCCGCGCGCGATCCGCGCGCCGAGGCCGGGGCCTTCATAGACCATCGCGGAATAGAGCTGCACGAGGCTGGCACCCGCGCGGATACGCTCCCACGCGTGCTCGGCAGTGGCAATTCCGCCGACGCCGACGAGCGGAATTGCACCCCGGGTCGCCTTGCGGAAGTCGCGCAGGCGCTGGGTGGCGAGGGTCCGCAGGGGCGCGCCCGAGAGGCCGCCGGTCTCGCCCGCATGGTGCGAGCGCAAGGCGGGGCGGCTGATCGTGGTGTTCGACACGACCAGCGCGCCCAGCTGCTTGTCGATAGCTATGCGGGTGATGGCGTCGATGTCCGCAGGCTCGAGATCGGGCGCGACCTTGAGGAAGATCGGCGGCGTGACGCCCGCCTCGGCGCGCGCGGCGATCACCGCGTCGATGAGGCCGGTGAGCGCGCTTTCATCCTGCAATGCGCGCAGGCCCGGGGTGTTGGGGCTGGAGATGTTGACGCACAGGTAGCTCGCGTGCCGAGCCATCATCCGCGCCATCACGGCATAGTCGGCGATGCGGTCGGCGGAGTCCTTGTTCGCGCCGATATTGACCCCGACGATGCCGGACCGGCCCGCCCGCGCCTGCAATCGCGCCAGCGCCGCCGCGCCGCCGCCATTGTTGAACCCCATGCGGTTGATGACCGCCTGATCCTCGACCAGCCGGAACAGCCGCGGCTTGGGGTTGCCCGCCTGCGGCAGCGGCGTGATCGAGCCGACCTCGGTAAAGCCGAAGCCCAATCCCAGCAGCGCGTCGGGCACCTCGGCATCCTTGTCGAAGCCCGCCGCGACCCCCACCGGATTGGGGAAGGCAAGCCCCGCCACCTCCACCGCCAGCGGTCCGGCTGCGGCAGGCGCGCGGGCCGGCAGCGCCGCCAGCGCTCGCAGCGCCAGGCGGTGCCCGGTTTCGGAATCGAGCGCGAAGACGGCGGGTCGGATCAGGCGGAACAGCATGGCCTCGCGCCTATGCGAGCGCGGCGCATGTGTCGAGCCTGATGCAGATTGGCGCAGACTTACAAGTCTTCCGGCCCTCCCGCACGCCTCCCTGTCGCTTGCATACAATCCGCCCACCGAATCCCCGTTTATTGCCCCCTTGCGACCCGAAGGGCTCGGAGCAGCAATGCTAAGAGTTCCTCAACTCAATGGGCGGTCTTCCCGACTGGGACGGCCGCCCTTTTTTATCGCGCCGCCTGTTTTATCTGACATTTGACGCCTTCGCGAATTGTGGCATGACGCCTGCCAGTTCGTCATGGATGCCCCCGCTGCCCCCAATGCTGCATTGCCGGAAGATCGCGAGGCCCTGACCGCGGCCGCGCTGATCGCGGTCGACTACATCGCCCCGCCCGAGCCGCTCGCGCCCTTCGTCACCACGCTCTACCACTTCCGCTGCGACGAGCCGGTGATCCGCGACATCCAGCCCGCCGCGATCGGCAATCTGTGCTTCTTCCCGCACGGCAAGGGCGAGATGCTGTTCGCTGCCGGGCACCGCGATCCCAACCACGAGGTCGGCCTGCTGACCCCGCTCTCGCGCGCGGCACCGATCGTGGTCGCGGGCCCGTTCCATGCCTTCGGCGCGGCGCTGACGCCTGTGGGCTGGGCGGCGCTCACCGGGCTCCACGCGGGCGAGCATCGCGACCGGCTGCTGCCCGCGGGCGCGGTGCTGGGGCCGGGGATCGACACGCTCGGGCAGGAGCTGCTCGCCGCCTACCGTGCCGGGGCCATAAGCGGGCGCGAGTGCGCGCTGGCGGTGGGCGGCTTCATCGGCGCGAACCTCAAGCGCGTGAACCCGCGCCACCTCGACCTCATCGCGGCGACCGGGCAATGGCTGGCGGCCTCCTTCAACCCCGATGTGAGCGCGCTGGCCGGGACGGCGGGCTATTCGGCGCGGCAGGTGCAGCGGCTGGTCGAGCGCTATTTCGGCCTTCCCCCGCGCGCGCTGGCCCGCAAATACCGCGCGCTGCGCGCCGCCGCGCTGCTCTCGGCCCCGCAGCTGTCGCTGGAAGACGAGGCCGAGATCGCCGAGGCCTTCTTCGACCAGTCGCACATGATCCGCGAGATCGCGCATTTCGTCGGCCGCACCCCGGCCCGGCTCGGCGATGCCTCGACGCCCTACCTCGCCGAGATGATCGACGCCCGCAACCTGCGCGAGCTGGGCGGCTGAGCGCCCTGGCATTCATGCGACTGGACAAGCCGCAAGGGGTGCGCAAGACAGGGCGAGGGGGCCATCATGCCCCGGGTCGCGCAAGAAGCCAGAGCAGGGGGGCCTCCGGTTGACGGGGGTGGGGTTGGTTGCCGTTTCGTACAAGCATGATCGCGCCGCCGGCCGGGGCAGAGGGGCTGGTCCACACCTTCTACACCATCGAAACCAGCGCGGAGAAGATCGAGGAGGCGGTCCCGGCCTATTCCGCGCAGCTGCTGGTGATGGTGCGCGGGCGGGTGCGTTTCACCTTCGCCGACGGCACCACCGGCACCTCGGCGCGCGTCTTCATCAACGCGCCCCAGATGCGCGCCGCCCGCGCGGTGCTCAAAGGGCCGGTGCTCCAGATCGGCGCCTCGCTCACCCATACCGCATGGCAGCGGCTGTCCAATCTGCCCGCGGACGAGGTGCACGACCGGCTGCTCCCGGCCCGGGCGGTGCTGCGCCCGGAGCAGATCGCCGCGCTCGAGGCCGCCGCCGAGGATTGCCGCGCGGGGCGGATCGCGCCCGGGGATGTCTGCGCCGTGCTCACCGAGGTGATCGCCGCGGGCCCCTATGCCCTGCGGCCCGATCACGAGGCGGTGGTCGAGGCGATCGGGCGCTGGCTGGCGAGCGGTTTCGATCCCGCATTGGCCGATCTCTATGCCGGCGTCGGCGTCTCGCCGCGGCAGGCCCAGCGCATCTGCCGGCGCTTCTTCGGGGTTGCCCCGGCGCAGGTGCTCAAGCGCTTCCGCGCCCTGCGCGCGGCGATGCTGCTGTCGCAGCCGGGGATCAGCCGCGAGGTGCACGACCAGCTGATGGCGACCTTCTTCGATCAGGCCCACCTGATCCGCGACATCCGCCGCTACACCGGGCGCACGCCCTCGCAGTTCCGGCGCGAGACGCTGGCCGACGAGCTGCTCGATCCGGCCGCGCATGGCGATGCCGGAGCGCCGCTCAAACCCGCCGCCGAATGAGGCATTGGCGGCTTGTAATGCGAGCGAAACGCTCCTAATTGCCAATTCGGACTGATTCCGTCCGAATTGAGAACCGCTCGCAATATGCGCCTGTCGAACCTTGCCGATTATGCCGTCATCACGATGTGCCAGGCCGCCCTGCACTGCGGCAGCGGGCGGGTGAGCGCGGCGGAGCTTGCGACCGAGACCGGGCTGCCGGTGCCGACGGTGCAGAAGCTGGTCTCGAAGCTGACCGCGGCGGGCCTCTTGCGCTCTGTGCGCGGCGCGCATGGGGGTCTCCAGCTCGGGCGTCCGGCGGCGGCAATCACGGTCGCGGACATTGTCGAGGCGATCGAGGGCCGCATCGCGCTCACCGCCTGCATCGACCACACCCCCTGCGATTTCGAGAGCGGGTGCAACATGAAGCCGCACTGGCCGATCATCAACAACGCGCTGCGCGGCGCGCTGGCGGGCATCACCCTCGCCCAGCTGCGCGGCCCGGTCGCCCCTGCGACCACCCCTGAGGACCATCTGGCATGAGCGACGACATCGAAATCCAGGACCGCGAGGCGCGCGAGGCGGCGGCGAAAGTCGCCGATTACGAACATGGCTGGTCGGCCGAGATCGACACCGAGTTCGCGCCCAAGGGCCTCACCGAGGACACCGTCCGCTTCATCAGCGCCAAGAAGAACGAGCCCGAATGGATGCTCGACTGGCGCCTCAAGGCCTTCCGCCTGTGGCAGACGATGGAGGAGCCCGATTGGGCCAAGATCGGCTATCCCCCGATCGACTACCAAGACGCCTATTACTACGCCGCGCCCAAGAAGAAGATCGAGCTGGACAGCCTCGATGACCTCGATCCCGAGATCAAGCGCGTCTACGACAAGCTCGGCATCCCGCTGGGCGAGCAGGAAGTGCTCGCCGGGGTCAAGGGCGCGAAGAAGGTCGCGGTCGACGCGGTGTTCGACAGCGTCAGCGTCGCCACCAGCTTCCGCGAGGAACTGCTGCGCGCGGGCGTGATCTTCCTCTCGATCTCCGAGGCGATCCGCGAATATCCCGAGCTGGTGAAGAAGTGGCTCGGCAAGGTCGTGCCGGTGCGCGACAACTACTTCGCGGCGCTGAACTGCGCGGTCTTCTCCGACGGCACCTTCGTCTACGTGCCTGAGGGCGTGCGCTGCCCGATGGAGCTCTCGACCTATTTCCGCATCAATGCCGAGAACACCGGCCAGTTCGAACGCACCCTGATCATCGCCGACAAGGGCGCCTATGTCAGCTACCTCGAAGGCTGCACCGCGCCGATGCGCGACGAGAACCAGCTCCACGCTGCGGTGGTCGAACTGGTCGCGCTCGACGATGCCGAGATCAAGTATTCCACGGTGCAGAACTGGTACCCCGGCAATGCCGAGGGCGTCGGCGGCATCTACAACTTCGTCACCAAGCGCGCTCTGTGCCAGGGGGATCGGTCGAAGGTCAGCTGGACGCAGGTCGAAACCGGTTCGGCGGTGACGTGGAAATACCCCTCCTGCGTCCTCAACGGCGAGGATTCTGTGGGCGAGTTCTACTCGGTCGCGGTCACCAACAATTACCAGCAGGCCGACACCGGCACCAAGATGATCCACAACGGCAAGAACAGCCGCTCGACGATCATCTCCAAGGGCATTTCGGCGGGCAAGTCGAACAACACCTATCGCGGGCTTGTGAGGGTCGGCCCGACCGCGAGCGGCGTGCGCAACTTCACCCAGTGCGACAGCCTGCTGCTCGGCGATCAATGCGGCGCGCACACCGTGCCCTATATCGAGGTGAAGAACCCCAGCGCCCAGATCGAGCACGAGGCGACCACCTCCAAGATCAGCGACGAACAGCTGTTCTACGCCATGCAGCGCGGCCTCGGCGAAGAGGAAGCCGTGGCGCTGATCGTCAACGGCTTTGCCAAGGACGTGCTGAAAGAACTGCCGATGGAGTTCGCGGTCGAGGCGCAGAAGCTGCTGGCGATTTCGCTTGAGGGGAGCGTGGGGTGAGAGCTTTCGCTTCCTCCTTGCTGCTTCTCGCGCTGCTTCTGAGCACTGGATGTTCGGGTGAGCGCGAACCTCGCTTGAAAGCCGCAAAAGCGTTTCGCGACGGCGCCGAGCAGTGTTTGCTGGCGGTTCGTGACAAGCGCCTGGATTACGAGCGAGCGGACGAATGCGGCGCACTCCGGGCACTCTCGCAGTCCTACATCAACCTCGGAGGCGACACTGAGGATGAAGAGGCTGACTCCAAGCTAATCGCTGAGCAAGGCCGCACCATGGCTTGGATGGCGAGAGCGATTTCAGCGTCCAACAATCCTGCAATTCGACTCTGGTGATATAATGACCACCCGCAAAACCCTCGCCCTCAACCCCGAGGCTGCCTCTGCCGCCGAAGCCCCCGCGCTCAAGAAGAAAGGCCGCGGGTGGGAGATTTCGGACAAGCGGCTCGATGCGCTGCACGAACAGGCGCGCGAATTGCGCCGCCATTCGTCCGACGCGCACAAGGCGCTCGCCGCGAAGTTCACCGCCGCCGATCTCGGCCGCTACACCTTCAAGCGCCACGCCGTGGTCGGTTCGGCGATCGTCGATTTCAACTGCCACAACCTGGGCCTCGCGCTCGCGATCGACGAGGAGGGGCAGAACGACACCCTCGCCAAGCGCCGCGACAAGAGCCTCGAGAGCGTCGGTATCAAGGTGATGCGCATCGCCGCCGCCGACATCCTCACCGATATCGACGCGGTGCTGAAGCAGCTCACCCAGGTGATGCGCGACCGCATCGCCGAGAAGAAGGAAGCCGCCCGCGCGCACAAGGCGGCCAACCCCAAGCAGACCTATTCGCGCCCCAAGCGCGCCGACACCGGCGACAAGCCCCGGGGGCGCAAGCCGTGACTCTTCCCCTTTCCCGTCATGCTGAACTCGTTTCAGCATCCATCCTGCCTCAAGCGCAGACAGCGCGGGCGGAGAAATGGACCCTGAAACAAGTTCAGGGTGACGAACATGCAGATGGAATTTCTTGAATGCTCGAAATCACCAACCTCCACGCCTCCGTCGGCGACAAGCCGATCCTCAAGGGCCTCACCCTGTCCGTCCCCGCGGGCGAGGTGCACGCGATCATGGGCCCCAACGGCGCGGGCAAGTCGACCCTGTCGAACGTGCTCGGCGGCAAGCCCGGGTACGAGGTGACCGCAGGGAGCGTGACCTTCCGGGGCGAGGACCTGCTGGCGCTCGAACCGCACGAGCGCGCGGCGAAGGGCCTGTTCCTCGGCTTCCAGTACCCGGTCGAGATCCCCGGCGTCTCCAACGTCCAGTTCCTGCGTGAGTCGCTGAACGCCCAGCGCAAGGCGCGCGGGGAGGAGCCTCTGTCGGGCGGCGAGTTCCTCAAGCTCGCCAAGGACAAGGCCGGGCTGCTCAAGATGGACATGGAAATGCTCAAGCGGCAGGTCAATGTCGGCTTCTCGGGGGGCGAGAAGAAGCGCGCCGAGATGGTGCAGATGGGCATCCTCGACCCCGCCTTCGCGGTGCTGGACGAGACCGACAGCGGCCTCGATATCGATGCGCTCAGGATCGTCGGCGCGGGGATCAACGCGATCATGCGCGCGCCGGATAAAGCCGTGCTCCTGATCACCCACTACCAGCGCCTGCTCGACGTCGTGAAGCCCGACAAGGTCAGCATCCTCGCGGGTGGCCGCATCGTCGAGACCGGTGGGCCGGAACTTGCGCTGCGGCTCGAGGCCGAGGGCTATGACGCGGTGATGGCGTGATGCTGATGGCCGCCCTTGCCCTTGCCGCCGCGCAGCCTGCCGCCGAAACTACGGCTGAGCCGCCGGCCGACAACGAGATCACGGTCGTCGCCAACCGCCTGCGCGACTGGGCGGGGCGCTGGAAGCTGCGCAAGGGTGCGATCGCCTGCAAGACCACGCGCTCGACCGGCGACAAGGCCATCGACGCAATCGGCTGCAACGCACTGGTGCAATGCCTGACGCCCCTTGCCCCGCAGTTTTCCGCACTCGAGAAAGCAAAGCTCTCGCAGGAGGAAACCGCGTCGCGTGCACGGGCACTGCATGAAGAGGCAAAAGTCTGGGAGTGCGTGACGGACCGCCGGTCAGATGCCATCGCCGCGCTTGTCGCCGCCCGCCGGAGCAAGCGGTCATGACCCTCGCAACCCTCCCCACGCGCCGCGATGAAGCATGGCGCTATGCCGATATGGACGGGCTGGCGCGGCTTGGCGTCGCGGCGCTCGACCAGTGGCAGGCGATCGACGTTCCCGCTGGCGAGAGCGTGACGCGGTGCCTCGTGGTCGGCTCCGACGCGCCCGAATTGCACCGCTTCCGCGTCACTCTGGGCGAGGGTGCGACGGCGGCGTTCTTCGTCACCAATGCTGGCGGCGATTACACCCGCGTCGAGGTCGAGGTGCGGCTCGCCAAGGGTGCCCATTTCGAATTCGGCGGCGTCACCATCGGCGGGGCGGGGGTCACCCGCGAATTCGTCACGCAGGTCGTCCATGCCGAGCCGGAAGCCACCTCCAACCAGACCGTGCGCGCGGTCCACTGGGCCGGGGCGACGGGCAATTTCCTCGGCGAGATCAAGGTCGCGCGCCACGCGCAGAAGACCGACGCCGCACAGGACTTCAAGGGCCTGCTGCTCGAAGCCGGGGCGAGCGCCAATGCCGTCCCCCAGCTCGAGATCTTCGCCGACGACGTCAAATGCGCCCACGGCGCCACCGTCGGCGCGCTCGAGGAAGCCGCGCGCTTCTACATGATGGCGAGGGGCCTCGACCCCGCCACGGCCCAGCGGTTGCTGGTGCAGGCCTTCATCGGCGACGCCTTCGTGGCGCTGGAGGACGAGGCAGAGCGCGAAACGCTGCTCGATGCCGCGCTGGCGGCGCTGGAGGGGGCGAAGCTGTGAGCCTGATTCTAGCCCTCGCGCTCGCCCAGGCGTCTGCCGTGACCGGCACCGTGCCGCAGCCGAATGCGGAACTCGACGCCGCCCACACCTGCCTGCGCGCCGGTGTGGCCGAGCGACTGATGAGGAAAGAACCCGCCCCGGCCGCCGAAGAACGCTGGGATTGGGCGGTTCGGATCACGGCAGCTTGCGAGGACCGGATCATTGCCGCCGCCAACAGCGGGGGCTCTGTCTATGTCCTGGGCGATCATGCGCATAGCTCGATCTCCAAGCTGGACCTGCTTCGGGCCGAAGCCAACTACTTCGTCGATCGCCTGATCCGCGAGCATTACGAGGCCAAGGCATGAACGCCCCGACCACCATCGAGCGCGACCTGCGCACCGACTTCCCCGGCATGGTCACCCATGACGGCAAGCCCTGGCACTACCTCGATACCGCCGCCACCGCGCAGAAGCCGCGTGCGGTGATCGACGCCATGGCGCGTGCGCTCGGCGAAGATTACGCGACGGTCCACCGCGGGGTCTACACCCGCTCGGCGGAGATGACGCTCGCTTATGAGGCGGCGCGGCGCACCGTCGCGCGGTTCATCGGCGGGCACGAGGACGAGCTGGTCTTCACCCGCGGCGCGACCGAGGCGATCAACCTCGTCGCGCAGACCTGGGGCCGGGCGAACCTCAGGGCGGGGGACCGCATCCTGCTCTCGCTGGCCGAGCACCATTCGAACATCGTGCCGTGGCAGATGGTTGCCGAGGAGGTGGGCGCGATCATCGACGTGTGCCCGCTCACGCATGACCACCGGATCGACCTCGACGCTGCCGAAGCGATGCTGACGGACGCGCACAAGCTTGTGGCCTTCGGCCATGTCTCGAACGTCACGGGCGCGCTGCTCGATGCTCCGCGCGCCGCCGCGCTGGCGCACAAGGTGGGCGCGAAGCTGCTGCTCGACGGGTGCCAGAGCGCGCCGCACATGGGCGTGGACGTGGCGGCGCTCGCTTGCGATTTCTACGTGTTTTCCGCCCACAAGCTCTACGGCCCGACCGGGATCGGGGCGCTGTGGGCGCGCAAGGACATCCTCGCCGCTATGCCCCCCTATCAAGGCGGAGGGGCGATGATCGACCGGGTGACCTTCGCCAAGACCACCTACGCCAGCGGGCCGCAGCGGTTCGAGGCCGGGACGCCCGCGATCACCGAGGCGGTCGCGTTCGCCGCCGCGGTCGACTACGTCGCGGCCATCGGCCCCGCGCGCATCCACGCGCACGAGCAGGCGCTGGTCGCCAAACTCCGCCGCGAACTGGGCGCGATGAATGACGTCACGCTGTTCGGCCCCGCCGACAGCGCCGGGATCGTCAGCTTCGCGCTCGACGACATTCACCCCCACGACCTCGGCACGATCCTCGACGAAAGCAACGTCGCGATCCGCGCCGGGCACCACTGCGCCCAGCCGCTGATGGACTATCTCGGCGTCCCCGCCACCGCGCGCGCCAGCTTCGGCCTCTACTCGACCGAGGCCGATGTCGACGCGCTGCTCGCCGGGATCGCCCGCACCCGCAAGATTTTTGGAAGAGGATGAGAGCGATGGACAGCTCAGCCGAAAAGCCCCCCCGCGCCCGCGTCTCCGACGCCGTGGACACCGAGGAGGCAGCACCCCGCACCCGCGACTATCTCGACGGCTTCCTCGCCGCCAAGCCGCCCGAGGGCCCGGTGGGCGGCGAAGGCAGCGACCTGCAGGCCGACGTCATCGAGGCGCTGCGCGAGATTTTCGACCCGGAAATCCCGGTCAACATCTATGATCTCGGCCTGATCTACGGGGTCGAGGTCGACGAGAACCGTGACGCCACCGTCACCATGACGCTCACAACGCCGCATTGCCCGGTCGCGGAATCGATGCCGGGCGAGGTCGAACTGCGCGTCTCAAGCGTGCCGGGTATCCGCGATGCCGAGGTCAATCTCGTCTGGGACCCGCCGTGGGGCCCGCACAAGATGAGCGACGAGGCGCGGCTCGAGCTAGGGATGCTGTGAGCGACGCCGCCACCCTTGCGATCACCCTCGCGGATTACCGCGATGCGCGCGATGCGGCGGACGTCGTGGCGCTGCTCGATGCCTACGCCCGCGATCCGATGGGCGGCGGCGAGCCTTTGCGCGACGACGTCAGGGCGCGGCTGACCGATGATCTGGCGGCCAATCCGCAGGCCTTCTCGCTGATCGCGCGTATCGACGAGCGCGCCGTAGGCCTCGCCAATTGCTTCATGGGCTATTCGACCTTCGCCGCTGCGCCGCTGGTCAATATCCACGATCTCGCGGTGCTGCCCGAGACGCGCGGGCGCGGCGTAGGCAAGGCGCTCCTGCAAGCGGTCGAGGCCGAGGCCTTGAAGCGCGGGGCCTGCAAGATCACATTGGAAGTGCTGAGCGGCAATCCGGCGCGGCACCTTTATGCGCGCGAAGGCTATGGCGACTACCAGCTCGATCCCGCCACCGGGCACGCGCTGTTCTGGCAGAAGAGGCTCAAATGACCGACACGACCACGACGTCTCGCCCCGCCCCCAAGGCCGCCGTCACGCTCACGGCCAGCGCCGAAGCGCGCATCGCCGAGCTGATGAGCAAAGCCCCCGCTGACGCCATCGGCGTCAAGCTCTCGACGCCCCGCCGGGGCTGCTCGGGCCTCGCCTATTCGGTCGACTACGTCACCACCGAAGCCAAGTTCGACGAGAAGATCCCCACCCCCGGCGGCGTGTTCTACATCGACGGCGCGAGCGTGCTCTACCTCGTCGGCAGCATCATGGACTGGCGCGAGGACGATTTCACCGCGGGCTTCGTGTTCGAAAACCCCAACGCCAAGGGCGCCTGCGGCTGCGGCGAGAGCTTCATGGTGTGACCCCGCCCGATCGTGACGCCCAGCGCATCGCCCAGCGCGGGCGCGAGGTGCAGGCGATCATCGCGCGGATGGAAGGCGAGCGCGCGGCGCTGGAGGCGCAGCTGGCTGACAGCGCGCCCGAAGATCAGGCCCGGATCGAGACCGAAATCCTCCACCTCTCGCTGGCTCTCAGCGAGTTGCGGCGCGGGCACTACGGCGGCGGTTAGTCCGCTTGCGCGAGCCGCGCGATCAGGCGGGTTTCGAGCTCGTCGACCTCGCCATCGGCCTGCACCATCCGGTCGAGCCATTCGCTCTCGTAGGTGGTGATCTTCTCGCCCTCGGCGGCAAGCGCGCCGTAGTCGGGGCCGGAAGGCTGCTTCTTCCCGAACACCTTGCCGAAGTGGTTGCCGACATTGGGCGCCTCGCGCACAACGCGCCCCAGGAAGCCGCCGAGGTTGACGCGGTTGTCAGCGACGAAGGCTTCCAGCTCGCGCTTGCGCTCGTGGCTCAGCTGGGCGCTGGGGAGGGCGAAGCCCTTCATGAAATTGGCGACGCCGTCGAGGAACAGGTCGTCCCACTCGGCTGCGTTCTCGTCGGCGAGGGTCGCGTCCTTCAGGCGGAACAGCATTTCGGCATCGTGGCGGGTGACGGCGGCGGGGCCGTGGCCGCCGCTCGCGAAGATCACGCGGCGCACGATCCGGCATTCGGCCGAGGTGATGTGCGTGGCGCTGAGGTCGCCGCCGTGGCGCGTCGGGCCCTCGCCGTGCAGCACCGCGTGTTCGACCTTGGCGAGGACGTAGTCCTTGAGCCGGTCGGGGGTGTTCTCGGCGCGCTCGAGGATGCGCACCAGCGCCTCGAGTTCGGCCATGCTATCGACCTTCCCGTCACGCTCGACCTGCGCGATCAGCCACTCGGCTTCCTCGAGGTTGCACTGGAGGCGCGGCGGGGTGCCATTGAGGACATGCTCGCCGATCGCCTCGACGAAGAAGTCGACCCATTCGGGGGTGCGGTGGGTGAGCGCCTGGTTGAGCGTGAACAGCGCCTCGGCCTCTTCGCGGGTGATGATGCCATCGCCCCAGCCTTCGCGGCGCAGGGCGAGAAGCTCGTCGGCGGTGATCTGGCCATCGGCGGCAGCGGCCCGCGCGACTTGGAGGAACTGGGTGGTCACGGTGGTCTATCCCCTGTGGTCTTCGCGGGGAGCCATGCCACAGACAGGCTTAAGACCGGGTTACCTTCTCTCGATCTCGCGCAGGCACTCGCCCGGGTCGGCCGCCGCGCCGCCCTGCCTGAGGCGTGCGGCGACGTGGGTCGCGGTCGGCTCTGCGGCAGCGGCGACGGGGTAGAGGTAGATGTCGAGCACGCAGGTGGCGCCGGCGAACTGGAGCTTCCGCGCATCGCCCTCGGCCAGGTCGATGCGGGGGCTGCCGAAGCGCGCGGTGAGCGCGGCGGCGGGCGAGCCGATCACGCCGGAGAGGCCCGCGGGGGCCATCACCTCGGGCACGACGACGATGGTGCTGCGCGGGGTGGCCGGGGCGGAGGGGCGGAAGCCGGGGCGGGGGACCGACGAGGCGGGCTTGCGCTGAGGGGCCGCGCCGCCCGCGCAGCCGCCAAGCGCCGCTGCCAGCAGCGCCGCGGTGAGGAGGGCTGCGGCTCTCACGCCTTGGCTCCGACCCGGCGCAGCACCAGATGCGTCCCCGCCGCCGCGCCGACCAGAGGGGCGACGAGGTTCACCAGCGGCACCGCCATCATCGCCGCCACCACCGCGCCGAGCAGGATGCGCTCGGCCTTGGGCACGGGGTTGGCGCGCTCGTCACCGCAGCAGTGCCGCAGCCACGCCATGTCGGTCAGCTCCCTCCCGAGCAGCACCGCGTTGACCGCGAGGAACACCAGCGCCGGGCCCACCGCGGTGAACACCAGCACCGCCGCCACCGGCAGCGCCAGCAGGTTGTAGCCCAGCGCCCGCATCAGGCCCTTGCTTGCCACCGCCACCTCGCGCGCCAGCGGCAGCGGCTGGGCGCGCTTGGCGAGCTCGGGGTAGTGCTTCGCTTCGACCGCCGCCACCACCTCGTCGGCGAAGAGCTGGAGCACCGCCAGCGCCACCACCCGGAACAGCAGCCAGAATGCGAGGAGGCTCACCGCCAGCCACACCGCGACCACCAGCGGACCCGCCACATCCGCCGGCAGCAGCCCCGCGACCCACGGGCTCTCCCGCAGCCACCCGAGGCCGAACCACATCCCCACGCTCGCCGCCGCGAACACCGCCAGCGTCACCGCGACGCTCTTGAGCCCCACGCCCACGACGGCGCGGTCCGAGAGCTGGCCAAAGGCCTTTACGATGGCGGCGGGAACGGCGGACATGCCCCTTGCGATGCGCACGCCGCCCGCCCAAGTCAACGCACCCGTGCTGCACCGCACACAGATCGCTTGGCGAGGCGCACGAAGGCGGCTAGGCGCACCCGCGCAACACCATCCAAGGAAGCCTGCCCGTGCCCGACACCTCCGAGCCCCGCTACGACGTCATCGCCATCGGCAACGCCGTGGTCGACGTCATCGCCTCCTGCGAGGAGGAGCTGATCACCGAGCTCCAGCTGAACCGCGGCGGGATGACCCTGATCGACGAGGCGCGCGCCGAGGAGCTTTACGAAGCCATGCCGCCCGCGCGCGAGGTCTCGGGCGGATCGGCGGCCAACACGCTGGCGGGGCTCGCCACGCTCGGCCTGCAATGCGCCTTCATCGGCCAGGTCGCCGAGGACCAGCTCGGCAAGGTCTTCCGCCACGACATGCGCGCGACCGGCATCGACTTCGACACGCCCGGACGTGAGGGCGAGCCCGCCACCGGCCGCGTGCTCATCTTCGTGACGCCTGACGGCGAGCGCACCATGAACACCTTCCTCGGCGCGGGCCAGTTCCTGCCCGCCGCCGCGCTCGACGAGGAGCTGATCGCCAGCGGCGCGATCCTCTATCTCGAAGGCTACCTTTGGGACCCCGAAGAGCCCCGCCGCGCGATGCGCCGCGCGATCGAGGTCGCGCGTGCGGCCGGTCGCAAGATCGCCTTCACGGCCTCGGAAAGCTTCGTGATCGACCGCCACGGTGACGATTTCCGCGCGATGATCGAGGAAGGCATCATCGACATCCTCTTCGTCAACGAAACCGAACTCGCGACGCTCACCGGCGAGGCTGACTTCGAGGCGGGCCTCGCCGCGGTCGCCGACAAGGTGCCGGTGCTGGTCGCGACCCGCTCCGAGAAGGGCGCGGTCGCCATCGCCCATGGCGAGCGCGCCGAGGTCGCCGCCGTGCCGGTAATCAAGGTGGTCGACACCACCGGCGCGGGCGACCAGTTCGCGGCCGGCTTCCTCTCGGGCTACGCCAAGGGCGAGCCGCTGACCCGCTGCCTCAAGCGCGGCGCGATCTGCGCCTCGGAAGTGATCTCGCACTACGGCCCGCGGCCGGAAGCGGACATGCTGAAGCTGATGGAAGAGAGACTCTGATTGGTTGCGTGCCCGCCTCCGCGGGCACGTCCTCGGTGCTGTTCCCTTCGCTGCGCTACGGGGCACCTGCGGCTCGCGCCGTGCGCTCGCGGCCGCTAACGCGACCGAACCACCGCTACATTCCCCGTTCGTGTTTGGCGCTGATCGGCCCCGCAGGGGCCGCAAGGGCGACCGCCCGCCCGCAGGCGCCCGGAGGAGCGTAGCGACGGAGGAACAGCGCCGAGGACGGGGGCGCGGAGGCGCCCCCGCTACCAAGGCGCGTTCAGCTTGCCTCCCGGTTTCCTGCTGTTGGAGACACATGAGACACTGTCCAGAGCCGGAAAACCTCCGCTCCTTTGCGCAGGAAACTGGCGCGATGTGGGTGGCTGACGATGGCAAAGAGCGCGCGGCCTTTCTGGGGGCCTCGCGACTTCCCTAACCCATTGCCAGCCCTGTAGGAAAGTGCTTTCGCTCAGCCCGCTGCGGTCGCCCTCGCGCGGCTACTTCGGCGGCACGTATCCCGCCTCGCGCAGCGTCACCATATAGGCCGCGATCTGGTCGATCTGCTTGGCGGTGAGAGTGAAATCCATGTCCTCAGGGTAATTGTGCGCGTCCGCCAGCCAGTCGCCGAGCGATTTCTCCGAGAGCCCCTGCCGGTTGGCGATCGCGGCAAAGCTGGGCGAGGCGGGGTTGGGCGACAGGAAGGGCGGCTCGACCGCATGGCACCCCCCGCAGGCCGCCTCGACAAAGGCGGGCGCGCGCGTGTCGGGCGAGGGAGAGGTCGCCTTGCCCACCATCGGCGGCGGATTGTCGGTGCCGGGCGCCGTGGCGCAGGCTCCAAGGGTGGCAAGCGCGGCGAGCAGCAGGGGGCGGTGGGTCATGCTGGCCTTGTGGGCCTGCCGCGTCACGGCGTCATTGATCGGGATCAATTTTGCGGGCCCGCCCGCTTCTGCCACCCGGCGGCAATGACCGCTTTCAGGGCAAGGCTTCGGCAAAGTGAATGACCGGAGGTGGGTGGGGAGCGGACCTTTATCGTTTGGAGATGCGGAAATTCATGGCCGCGCTAGATGGTCGCGCGCCTCCGCCTCATCCATTGGTGCTTGGGGCTCCAATTCTGTTCGGCAGAAACCCACGGCCTTGGTTAGTGGCATGTAGCCCCATACGGCTTGAACCAGGACTGCTTCGTCGAATGCGCTGTTGTTGTCGCGATCAAAATCGGTCCGCCGCATCAAAAGGCGTACTTGCGGCCCAAACGGCGCGTCTTTTAGTTGTGAAGAGCCTCCGAACACATCATTGAAAAATGACCAAGAACTATAGGCTGAAAAAAGGTCTGACGGATCCTCGGTGAAGACCAATTTCTCCTTCGTAGCTTCAGCTTGACCAGTTGCAGGATTGAGATATCCGCGAGGGCCGGAGTAGCGCAGGGCAAAGCTGTATTCTCGCCCCTCGACACTTTTGACGGTGCATTTAAGCGCTCGGCCGGGTTCAGTCAGCTGTTCGGCCAATTCCTGCTGAGACCTTGGGGCCGATCCCATCGAGATACCCGGCGGCGCGCCAGCAGGTGGCTGCAATGTCTGGCCGTTGGCGGGCAGAGAGATTGCTGACATGAGCAGTGCCGCAGCGGGACGAATAATCATCGAAAACTCCGTCGGATTATCCCCTATCGGATCACCATTTGGACTGATCCCGGAAAGGCCGCAACGGGGTCGATAGCTGAATGACCGCTATTCTCGGGAGACGCGGGAAAGCAGCCGCTAGGCCGCCTGCTCCCGGGCCACTTCGCGCCAGCCGATGTCGCGGCGGCAGAAGCCGCTCGGAAAACTGATCGCGTCGACGGCGGCATAGGCCCTCGCCTGCGCCTCGGTGACGCTCGACGCGCAAGCGGTGACGGCGAGCACTCGCCCGCCGTTCGCCGCCAACGCGCCGTCCTTCAGCGCGGTGCCGGCGTGGAAGACCTTGGCGCCCTCCGCCTCGGCGTCGTTCAGCGCGATGGTGCCGCCCTTCTCGGGGGTGCCGGGGTAGCCCTTGGCGGCCATCACCACGGTGAGCGCGGTCGCGTCAGCGAGGGCGATCTCGGTGCCCTCCAGTGTCCCTTGCGCGCAGGCGAGGAGGATCGGCACGAGGTCGCTCTTCAGGCGCATCATCAGCACCTGGCATTCGGGGTCGCCGAAGCGGGCGTTGTATTCGATCAGCTTGGGGCCGTCCGCCGTCAGCATCAGACCTGCGAAGAGCACGCCCTGATAGGGGTTGCCCTCCGCGCGCATCGTCTCGACCGTGGGTTCGATGATTGCGGCCATGACGCGGGCCTGCAATTCCGGGGTCAGCACCGGAGCGGGGGAGTATGCCCCCATGCCGCCGGTGTTGGGGCCGGTGTCGCCGTCGCCCACGCGCTTGTGGTCCTGCGCGCTGCCGAAGGGGACGATCGCGGTGCCGTCGGTGAGCGCGAAGAAGCTCGCCTCCTCGCCCTCCATGAACTCCTCGATCACCACCTGCGCGCCCGCGCTGCCGAACCCGCCCCCGAACATGTCGGCGAGCGTCTCCTCGGCCTCGGCGAGGGTGGCGGCAATCACCACGCCCTTGCCCGCCGCGAGGCCATCGGCCTTGAGCACATAGGGCGCGGCAAAGCGGGCGAGGGCGGCGCGGGCTTCCTCAAGACTGGAGGTACGCACATAGCCTGCCGTGGGAATGCCCGCGCGCTGGCACAGGTCCTTGGTAAAACCCTTGGAGCCCTCGAGCTGCGCCGCGGCCTGCGAGGGGCCGAACACCGGCACGCCTGCGGCCCGCAGCGAATCCGACAACCCGTCCACCAGCGGTGCTTCCGGGCCGACGACCACGAGGCCGATGGTGTGCTCGCGACAGAAAGCGATCACCGCGCCGTGGTCGGTCACCTCCAGCGCGACCAGCTCGGCCTCCTCGGCGATGCCGGGATTTCCGGGGGCGGCGTAGAGCTTTGCGAGGCTCGGGGATTGCGCCAGCTTCCACGCCAGCGCATGTTCGCGGCCTCCCGAACCAAGAAGCAGGATATTCATGGCGCCTCCGCCGACCAGTGATGATGATGCGGGGCTCGTAGCCCGAGAGCGACAGGGCGACAACGCCCAGCCGCTCACCATCAGCGAGATATCCGCGCTGCTGAAGCGCACGGTCGAGGATCGCTTCGGCTTCGTGCGGCTGCGCGGCGAATTGTCGGGGGTGAAGCGCGCCGCCTCGGGGCACTTCTATTGCGCCCTGAAGGACGAGGGCGCGGTGATCGATGGCGTCATGTGGAAGGGCAACGCGGCGCGGCTGAACTTCCGCGCCGAGGACGGGCTGGAGGTGATCGCCACCGGCAAGCTCACCACCTATCCGGGGCGCTCGAAATACCAGATCGTGATCGACAGCCTCGAACTCGCGGGCGAGGGCGCGCTGCTGGCGCTGCTCGAGAAGACCCGCGCGCGGCTGGCCGCCGAGGGGCTTTTCGCGCCCGAGAAAGAGCGCCGCCTGCCGTTCCTGCCGCAGGTGATCGGGGTGGTCACCTCGCCCACCGGAGCGGTGATCCGCGACATCCTCCACCGCCTCGCCGACCGCTTCCCTTCGCATGTGGTGGTGTGGCCGGTGCTGGTGCAGGGGCAGGGCGCGGCCGACCAAGTGGCCGCCGCGGTGCGGGGGTTCTCCGCGCTCCAGCCCGGAGGCCCCGTCCCGCGCCCCGACGTGGTGATCGTCGCGCGCGGGGGCGGGTCGATCGAGGACTTGTGGAGCTTCAACGAGGAAGTGGTCGTGCGCGCCATTGCCGAGTGCTCGATCCCGGTGATCAGCGCCGTCGGGCACGAGACCGACACCACGCTCGCCGACTACGCTGCCGACCGCCGCGCGCCGACGCCCACTGCCGCTGCCGAGATGGCGGTGCCGGTGCGCGCCGACCTCGCCTTCACTCTCACCGATCTCGCTGCCCGCCAGCGCCGCGCGGTCTATCGTCCGGTCGAGCTCGGCCGCGAGCGCCTCGCCGCCCGCGCACGCCTGCTGCCGCGCCTGGAGAACCTGCTCCAACCCCAGGCCCAGCGCCTGGACGAGCTCGCCGAGCGCCTGCGCCGCGGGCTCGGCGACCGTTCGGCGAAGGGGCGCGAGCGGCTCGCGGGGGCGGCGGCGCGGCTCTCTCCCAGCCTGCTGTCCCGCGCCGCCGGCGAAGCCCAGCGGCGGCTCGAGCGCGCGCGCCTCTCGCCAGCGCTGGTCGAGCGGCCCTTGCGCGAGGGTGCCCAGCGCCTCGCCGCGCTCACCCGGGTGATGAGCCAGCTCCACCCGGAGAAGCCGCTCGAGCGCGGCTATGCCATCATCCGCGACGCTTCGGGCAAGGCACTCACTACCCGCGCCGAAGCCGCAGGCGAGGCGCGCCTCCTCCTGCAATTGCGCGACGGCACGCTGGCCGCCATCCCCGAGGGCGCGCCGCCCGTGCCTCCGCCCGCCCCGCGCAAGCCCGCAAAATCATCGCCATCCCCCGCCCAAGATGATTTGTTCGGTTAGCCACTCAGTGCTATCAGGGGTGCCATGCTGATGACTCCCTCCGACAAGGTCGCCAAGCTCTACTACGGGCCCTCCAGCTTCCGCGTGCTGCGGCCGGGGAGCCATGTGCTGTGCGCGGTGACGGGCGAGGCGATCCCGCTCGCCGAACTGCGCTACTGGAGTGCCGAGCGGCAGGAGGCCTATGCCTCCCCCGAGATCGCGACACGCCGCCTGCTCGGCCTCGCCTGACCTCCTGACGAAATGACGGCCAAGGCCCCCCGCGGGCGACGCTGGCGGCTGGCGCTGATCGCTGGGGTAGTCCTCGCGCTGGCGCCCGGCACCTTCCTGCGGACCCCGATCGGCACCCGCACCGACCGCGCCGAGGTGACGGTCACCCCCCGCCCCGAACGCACCGGAGTCTCGGGCGAGCTCCAGCTCACCGGCGTGTGGGAGCTGACCTCGCCCCACGGCTGGTTCGGCGGCTTTTCCGCGCTGGCTGCGGGGGAGGGGCAGGCGCTGGTCGCGGGGACCGACCGGGGGTTCCTGCTCGATCTCGACCTTGCCGGCCCCGCCCCGCGCGCGGTGCCCGGCAGCTACCGCTTCGTCGGCATCACCAACCGCAAGCGCGAGGAGATCGTCGACCTCGAATCGCTCGCCCGCGATCCTGCCACCGGCACGCTGTGGACGGGGTTCGAGGGCGAGAATCTGGTAATGCGCCTCGCCCCCGGAGCCCCGCGCCGCGAGTGGATACCCCCGGCGATGAAGGAGTGGAGCTACAACAGCGGGCCCGAGGCGATGACCCGGCTTGCGGGTGGCCGGTTCCTGGTGATCGCGGAAGGCGCGCGGCGGGATAATGACGCCCTGCACCAGGCCCTGCTGTTCCCGGGCGATCCGCTGGAGGGGAACGCGCCGATCGCCTTCGACTTTGCCCCGCCCGCCGGTTTCGACCCGGTCGACGCCACCCAACTGCCCGACGGGCGGGTGCTGATCCTGCTGCGCCGCGTGGCCTACACGATCCCCGCCGCCACTTTCGACACCGCGATCGCGATCGCCGACCCGGCGGAGATTCGCGCGGGCGCGACATGGCGAGGGCGGGTGATCGAGCGGATGGAGGGCGGCATCTTCGCCGACAACTTCGAGGGAATCGCCTTCGTCGCCTCAGCCGATGACCCGAAGCGCGGCGCGGTGTGGTTGATTACCGACGACAATTTCTCGGTGTTCCAGCGCAGCCTGCTGATTAGACTCGGTTGGCCAGGAGAGGCTCCGACCAAGCCCGCCCCATAACGAAAAAGCGCCCGGGCCTACCCGAGCGCTCTTTGATTCGCCTACCCCGAGGGGAAGCCGAAGTTACGCGGCGGCCTGCGCCTTGATCAGCTCACGCTTCACCTTCTGCGCATTGGCCGAAAGCTTGTCGTCGCTGGTCTTGAGCAGCCAGTTGTCGAGCCCGCCATTGTGCTCGACCGAGCGCAGCCCGTGGGTCGAGACGCGGAACTTGAAGCTGCGCTCGAGCTTTTCGCTCATCAGCGTCACGTTCTGCAGGTTGGGCAGGAACACGCGCTTGGTCTTGTTGTTGGCGTGGCTCACATTGTGGCCGACCTGGCGGCCCTTGCCGGTCAGTTCGCAGATGCGCGACATGGTGTGTCTCTTCTCGTAAGGATCGGGGCCGGGCACGGGCCCGGACAAGGAAAGCGGCGCGCATAACGGGACAAGGCCGAATCGTCAAGCCGATTGCGCCTGCCACCCCTGCGCCGCGTCCATGTGGGTAATCCATGTAATGGCTGCAAGGCCGCCTGTCGCCTGCATTCCGCCACCGACCTGGCGGGGGAGCTGCCCGCGTGGCCAGGCGATAAGGAGACAAGAACCATGAAGCGCATCATCATCACCACCCTCATCGCCCCCTTGGCAATCGGGCTTGCAGCGTGCGATGTCGACCAGACCAAGGAAGCCGAGCTGCCCGAGGTCGAGGTCAAGGGCGGCCAGATGCCCGAATACGACGTCGAGCCTGCCGAGGTCGAGGTCAAGACCGAGAAGAAAACGATCGAGGTTCCCACTGTCGATGTCAAACAGCCCGATGCCGAAGGGACGCCCGCAACCGGCGACGAGTGATCCTGCGCGGGTGCGCGGGGCATGAGCGACGCGGGCTTCCGCAGCTTCATGCCCCGCGCGCTCGCGCTTGCCCGCGACGCTGCGGCGGCGGGCGAAGTGCCGATCGGCGCGGTGGTGGTGAAGGACGGCGCCGTCATCGCCGAAGCGCACAATTCCCCCCGCGCCGACCACGATCCCACCGCCCATGCCGAGATCCTCGCGATCCGCCGCGCCGCGCAGGCGCTGGGTGACGAGCGGCTGACCGGCTGCGAGCTGTGGGTCACGCTCGAGCCTTGCGCGATGTGCGCCGGCGCCATCGCCCATGCCCGCATCGCGCGGCTCTACTACGCCGCGAGCGACCCCAAGGGCGGCGCGGTCGAGCACGGGGCGCGGGTGTTCGACCAGCCCCAATGCCTCCACCGCCCCGAGGTCTATACCGGCATCGGCGAGGCCGAGGCGGCGGAATTGCTGCGGGGGTTCTTCCGGGAGCGGCGCTAGGGCGCGTGCCGGGCCCGCTGCGATAACCGCAAGATTAGATATGTTATAACATTGTATAGTGTCCTCCGGCCTGATAGCGCTGGCGATCTTGTGCGCCCGGACGGCGCGCAGTCCGCTGTCCGGAGGCCGCATGATCCCCAGCCACCTGCTCCTGCCCTCATTGCTGATGGCCGCCGCCAGCCCCGCGGTTGCCGACGCAGGGGCACAACCCGCGCCCGCCCCCGCGGCCGAACCGCAGCCCGCGCCTCCGCCCGAGACCCCCGCCCCCGGCATCGCGCTGGTCAACCGCTCCGAGGAGAACGTCATCACGCAGGCATCCGACGCCTTCGGCACCAGCGTGGGGGACGAGACCATCGGGCTCTACAGCGGCGGCAATGTCCGCGGCTTTTCCGCCTTCGCCGCGCAGAACGTGCGGATCGAGGGGCTCTATTTCGATTCGCAAGGGGCCTTCAGCGATGCCGTGCGGGCCGGATCGAGCATCCAGGTCGGCATCTCGGCGCTGGGCTACCCCTTCCCCGCGCCCACGGGCATCGTCGATTTCGCCCTGCGCCGGGTGGGCGACAAGCCGGTGGTCAGCGCCCGCACCGGCCTTGGCGACTTCCTCGCGCCCTTCGTCTCGGTCGACGCCGCCCTGCCGCTCGGCGGCAGTCTCGATCTCAACATCGGCACCGCCATCGAGGAATTCGCCTATCCCGACGCAGCCGATTTCTGGTTCGTGCGCTATGGCGGGGTGATGCGCTGGCGGCCCGCCGAGGGCGTGGAGCTGACCGGCTTCTACAGCCGCTACGACTATTTCGACGAGGAGCAGACCCCGGTGATCTTCACCGCCGGAGCCTTCCTGCCCCGCCGCATCGCCCGCAACCGCTTCTACGGGCAGGACTGGGCCGACTGGGCGGGCCATTCGCAGAACTTCGGCGGCCTCGCCAAGCTGGCGCGCGGGCCCTGGCGGGTGAGCGCGGGGCTGTTCTCCTCGCGCTTCACCATCGACCGCTTCGGCGCGAACTTTTTCGCGAACACCCGGCCCGATGGGACCGCCGAGCGGCAGGTGCTGCTGGGCCGCGACCAGCGCACGCAGTCGTACTCGGGAGAGCTGCTGGTCGAGCGCGAATTCACCGAGGGCCCGCGCCGCCACCGCCTGCTGGCCTCGGCGCGGTTCCGGCGGGTCGACGACGACCTCGGCGGCTTCGTGTTCCGCAGCCTCGGGCCGGGCACCATCGACGTCGCCGACCCGCTGCCCGAACCCGACGTCACCTTCGGCGCGCTCACCCGCGACGCAATCCGCCAGCACACCGGCGCGCTGGGCTACGGGATGCAATGGCAGGGGCTGGGCGAGCTCAACCTCGGGGTGCAGAAGACCCGCTACCGCAAGGAGGTGCGCGCGCCCGGGCGTGCGTCCACCGCCAATACCGACAGCCCGGTGCTGTGGAACGCCTCGGCGGCGATCACCGCGATTAACGGCATCGCGATCTACGCCGCCACCACCCGCGGGCTCGAGGAAAGCGGCACCGCGCCCTCCTTTGCCGCCAACGCCAACCTCACGCTTCCCGCGCTGCGCACCCGCCAGATCGAGGCCGGGCTGCGCTGGACGCTGGCGAAGGACGTGAAGCTGATCGCCGGCCTGTTCGACGTGCGCCGCCCCTATTTCGAACTCGACAGCGACAATGTCTTCCGCGTGCTCGGCGACGTGAAGCACCAGGGCGCGGAGATCTCGCTGACGGCGCGGCCCGTGCCGGGGCTCAACGTGGTCGCAGGCGCAGTGCTGATGCGCCCGCGCGTGACGGGCGAGGCGGTCGAGCAGGGGCGGCTCGGCGAGCGGCCGCTGGGGCGGGTGGGGACGACGCTCGACCTCAGGCTCGACTACCAGCCCCCCGCCTTCGATGCGCTGTCGGTCGATCTCGGGATCAACTACACGGGCGCGCGCGCGGCGCGGATCGACAATGCGCTGTTCATCCCCGAGCGCGCGATCGTCGATCTCGGCGGGCGCTACCGCTTCAAGCTCGGGCGCACGCCGACGGTGCTGCGCGCGCAGATCGCCAACCTCACCAACACCTTCGGCTGGAACGTCACCGGCGGCGGCGGCTTCCAGTTCATCCCCTCGCGCCGGTTCAACCTGTCGCTGTCAGCCGATTTCTAGGGCGCGATGGCGTATTCGGGCGTGCAGGGCTCGGTGGGTTTCTCGCTGAAAGCCGCATAATCGTGTCCCTGCCAAGCCCGGAAGCGGTCGATGCCAAATGTCCACACCGCCCGCTCGGCACCCCAGGGCGGCTCCGGCCCACCGTCTGCCACCTGCAGCGCCAGATTGGCTGTCCGGCCAGGGCAGCCATCGCCGAACCGCCGATCCCAAGCCAGTTGGCGGGTCGCCTCGATATCCCAGGCGTCGAGATCCTTGACCAGCACCAGCCGCGCCCGGCCCTTGTCGCAGGTCACGCGGTAGAGGCACACCTTCTGCCCGGGTGCCCGCTCGCGGACATACCACTGCGCCGCCGCGACCACCTTCGGCTTGTCCAGCCCGGCCCACGAGGCATAGCGCGAACCGTAGTCATAGGCGGTGCAGCTGCCGACCAGAAGCAGCACCAGCATCAGACAGCCCATCCCCAGCCGCCCGGGCGTGACACGCGCCGGCTGCTTGTTTCTCTCCGCGAAGGACACGCGCCAGCCCCCTCAGTCCACCGGCGGCACGCCGGGCGGGTAATAGGAAATCTCGACCCTGAGCCCGTCGGGGTCTGGGACGAACAGCGCGGTGATGCCGGGCTCGAAATGCTGGAGCCGCGCCTCGATCCCCGCCGCTTCAAGCTCCGCCGCCAGCGTCTCGACCGCCTCGGCGCTGGGGGCGGCAAAGCCGAAATGGTTGAGCCCGGGGGCATAGCGGCCATAGTCGCCCGTGCCCTCCTTCGCCTTGGCGAACTGGATGTGGAGCCCGCCCGCATTGGCCCAGATCCCGCGCTTCTTCTGCGCGAACCCGATGCGCGGCAGCAGGAAGCCGTAGAAGCTGGCTGCCGCCTCGGGATCGCGCGAGAGGATGGTGAGGTGGTCGAGCGGGTAGGTCATGGGCCGGTCCTTCGCGGCAGCTGGAGGTCAGGCCTGCGAGATATGCAATGTAGCGACCATTACAATGTCTCGCGCGCAAGGCCCCGCGTCGGCGTCACTCCTCCGCCTTGGGCGCAGGCTTCGGTCGCAGCCGCCCGGCTTCGAGGATCGGCAGGCCGCCCTCGGTCGGGACATAGATGATCTGCCCCTGCGACTGCGCGAGGTGCTCGATATAGAGGTAGCGCAGATAGCCCTCCGGCCCGCCCAGCCCGTCGGCGACGATGCGGTTGGCTTCGGCCACGCCCTTGGCGCGCTCGACCTCGGCCTGGGCGAGCAGCTTGGCGCTCTCGAGCTTGGCCTCGGCCTCCAGGGTGGCGATCTGGCGGTTCTGCCGCGCCTGCGCGAGCTCGGCCTCACCCGCGGTCTCGGCGTTCCAGACGCGCACCGAATTATAGGCCGCGCACGATCCCAGCCCCCCGCCGACCAGCACGACCAGCAGAAACAGGAGGCCCAACGCGAGCGACCAGACGGAGTTGTTGGCATTCATTGTCGAAGGGCTCCCCTCTAGGTTCTTGCGGAATTGCCGGAGGTTAGGTTCGCAAGCAGGGATTGCCAAGCCTAGGCACGCGAAGGGTTTCGCGCCGCGCTGCGTTGAGGCTTCAGGCACGGCGCAAGCGAAGGCAGGGAGCACAGGCTGGAATGACACGCATATCGACACGCGCGCTGGCCGCGGCGCTCGCCCTGACGCTGGCCGCCTGCGGGGGCGAGGACAGCGGCGCCCCGCCCACCGGCGGCACCCCGACGCCGAGCCCGACGCCCACTCCCACGCCGACCCCGCCCCCCACCGGCATCCTCCGCACGCCCAACATCACCTATGGTACCGGCGCGGTCGCCGGGGGGAGCGAGACCTTGCAGCTCGACATCTATCGCCCCGACACGCCCTGCACCGCCCCGCGCCCGACGGTGATGTTCGTCCACGGCGGGGCCTTCCTCGTCGGCAGCCGCAGCGGGGCGAATGTCGATGCGATGGCGCAGGCCGTGACCGCGCGGGGCATGAACCTCATCTCGATCTCCTACCGGTTGCAGGGCGACAATCCGGTGATCGGCAGCGAGTTCGCGCAGTTCCATGCCGACTTCCAGGCGCTCAACCAGACCGAGCCGCCCGCCCGCGTCACCGCCTTCACCGCCGCGGTCGAGGACGCCACCCGCGCACTGCGCTGGGCCGAGAGCAATGCCGCGACGTATTGCATCGATCCGCAGCGCTTTGCCGTGTGGGGCGGATCGGCGGGGGCCTATACCGTGATGCATGTCGCCTACACGCTCGACGAATATGCGATTCCCCGCCCGCCGGTGCGCGTCGCGGTCGATTACTGGGGCGGGCATTTCCGCGAGAGCGATATCGAGGCCGGAGAGGCGCCGCTGTTCGTGCTCCACGGCACCACCGATCCGACCGTGCCCTACCGCTCGGCGGTGCAGCTCACTGATCAGGCGACCCGGGTGGGGATCCCCTTCACCTTCTATTCGGTGATCGGTGGCGGCCACGGCTTCGAGGACAGCGGCTTCTTCGACGTGAAGGTCGACGGGCAATCGATCGCCGACAAGACCGCGATCTTCATCGACGCGCATATGCGCGCAGGCGGCGTGCCGGTCTACGAGCGGCGCGATATTCCGCGTTAGAGCCCGCGCCAGATCTTGGCGGGCGCGCCGTCCTTCGCGCCGCGCCGGGAGGCGGTGCAGGGGGCGGGGCGGAAGCGCTTGGAGTAGCACAGGCGGATTTCCTCGAGCCACCCGCGCGCATTGAGGTGGACGCCGACCGCGCTCTCGCTCCAGCCGGGATTGGCATCCACGAAAGCTGCGCGGATGCGGCCGGCGGTCAGCCCCTCCTCGCGCGCGATGCGGTCGTAATCGGGCAGGCGCAGGCCCTCGAACAGGATGCGCGTGACCTTCAGGTAAGCGCCCGGGTCGGGCACCATGCAGCTGCCGTGCTTGGCCCATTGGCGCGCGACGAGACGCTCCGAGGGCATCAGGCACATCGCCCCGCGCACCTGCGCCGGGGTGAGCGCCTTCCGCGCCCCGCACCACTGCGGGTAGCCCTTGGCACCCTCGGGCCAGAGGCCGTGGACGACGAGGCCGAAGCTGCCGCTCCTGCCGCCGCATTGGTGGGCCTGCGAGCGGTCGTCCTCGCGGGTGCGGCAGAACTCGGGGCTCCAGCTGAGCGCGAGGGTGTAGCCGGTGACCGGCATCGCGCGCGGCGGGCCGTCGGGGGAGACGCGGGGGACTGCGGCGACCTCGGGCACGTGGCACTGATAGGCCTGTGCGCTCGCCGCTGCGGGAAGCACGAAAGCGAGGGCAGCGAGGAGGCTATTCGAACACCGCAGGATCGACCTCCCCCTTATGCTTGAACCAGTGGTTGCTGGCGGGGGTGAACAGCATCGCCACCGCGAACAGGCCCAGCGGCAGCGCGGCCAGCCAAAGCGGCTGCATCCTCACAAGCAAGCCAAGGGCGGGCAGCATCATCAGAAACCCCGCCAGTTTGAACAGCGCCATGATGCTGACCATCCAGCGCGCAAACCGGATCGCAGATAGCCACACCATCGCCACCGGGATCAGCGCGATCGAAAGCCATGCGCTGTGCCACACGATCAGCCCGTCGCGCCCCAGCCCGAGGAAGGAACTCTCCGATTTGAGTGCCACGGGAATCCGCACCAAGGCTTCGATATAAGTGAGCAGGGCAGCAGCCAGAAAGGCGACCGCGAAGATCGTGATGCTTGTCGGACGACGCCGCGACAACGCGATCATAAAGGCTTGAAATCCAGCCCGATGTCAGCGGCGGGCGCGCTTTGCGTCAGCCGCCCGACCGAGATGAAGTCCACCCCGCTCGCCGCCTTGGCGGCGATGGTCTGGAGGTTGACGCCGCCGCTCGCCTCGGTGGGCACGCGGCCTGCGACCAGCCGCACCGCCTCGGCGAGGGTGGCGGGGTCCATGTTGTCGAGCAGCAGGTGATGCGCGCCTGCCTGCAATGCGGGTTCGATCTGGTCGAGGCGGTCGACCTCACAGATGATCTTTTCCACCCCCGCCTCGCGCGCCCGGCGCACCGCCTCGCCGACGCTGCCGGCCACGGCCACATGGTTGTCCTTGATCATCGCCGCGTCCCACAGCCCCATGCGGTGGTTCTGCGCGCCCCCTTGGCGGGTAGCGTATTTCTCGAGGAAGCGCAGGCCCGGGATGGTCTTGCGGGTGTCGAGCAGGGTGCAGGTGGCGCTGCCCTCGCGCATCGCGTCGACATAGGCGCGGGTCAGCGTGGCGATGCCGGAGAGGTGCTGGACGATGTTGAGCGCGCTGCGCTCCGCCGTCAGCAGCGCCCGCGCGCGGCCCTCGATGCGCATGAGATCGGTGCCTGCGGGGACTTGGTCGCCGTCCGCAACCAGCGCTTCGATGCGGCAATCGGGGTCGAGGTGCCGGAAGATGGCCTCGGCGACCGGCAACCCCGCGACCACGATGGCATCGCGGCTGTCCATCACCCCGGTAAAGCGCGCTTCGGCGGGGATGACGCTTTCCGAAGTCACATCCCGCCCGCCACCGGGGAGGCCTTCACCAAGGTCCTCTGCCAGCGTTTCGCGGATGAAGGTGGCGAGGTCGAAGCCGGGGAGGGTGAAGTCGGGCACCAATCAATCCTTCGTCATCGAGAGGGCCGAAGGCCCGCGGCGACCCATGGCCCGCCCTCCGATCCGGACGGTCAGGTCATGGGTTGCTTCGTCGCTACGCTCCTCGCAATGACGAGGGGCTTGGTCAATGGATGAAGAAAGCGCCGGCCCGGAGCCGCAGGCTCCGCAAGGCCAAACGGCCGCCCGCAGGTGCCCGGACCCCGGACTTGATCCGGGGGAAGGAACAGCACCGAGGACGGGGGCGCGGAGGCGCCCCCGCACACATTAATGCACGAAGCGCGCGACCACATCCCGGTAGCTGCGGCTCACCTTCACCTCCGCGCCCGAGTCCAGCACCAGGAAGCATTCGCCGTTGGTGTGGGGTTTCACCTGCCGGACGAGATCAAGGTTGACGATGGTGCTCCGGTGAACGCGCTGGAACTTCCTCGGGTCGAGGCGGCGTTCGAGGTCCTTCATCGTCTCGCGCAGCACCAGCGAATTGTCGCCGGTCGAGATGATCATGTAGTCGCCCGCGGCCTCGATGTGCTCGATGGTGTCGACCTCCACGCGGAAGATCTGGCCGCGGTCCTTGACGTTGATGAGCTTCTCGAAGCGGTCGGCGCTTTCGGTCGCCGGGGTAGTGGTCTCGACGAAATCCGCCGCACGCTCGGGCGCGATCTCGCTGAGCACCTCGAGCAACTGCCCGGCATCCTCGGACGACTTCTTCTCGGCCAGCCGCTGGCGCACGCGCTCGATGGTGTCGGCGAGCTTCTGTTCGTCCACCGGCTTCATCAGGTAGTTGACGGCGTTGGCTTCAAACGCGCGGATCGCGTGTTCTTCGTAGGCGGTGACGAAGACGAACAGCGGAGGCTCGATCTCCATCACGCCCTTGACCACGCTGAAGCCGTCGAAGCCGGGCATCTGGATGTCGAGGAAGACCAGATCGGGCTTCTCGGTCTTGATCTTGCGGATCGCCTCGCGGCCGTTGGCGCAGGTGTCGATGATCTCGACGTCCTCGAACGGCTGGAGTCGCAGCTGGAGGCCCTGGATCGCGAGTTTCTCGTCGTCGACGAGGATGGTTCTGATGGTCATGCGGTTTTTCCGATGGTTTTGGGGGGGTTGAGCGGAACGATATTGTCGCTCCCGCCCGCGGGGTTCCCGATTTCCGGCCCGACACCTTGCGGGGCGGGCGCTGCCGCTTCCCCGGCTCTGTCGGCGCGGGTGAAGGGAATCTCGATCAGCACGGTGAAGCCGCCCCCAGCTTCGGATCGCGTTTCGAACAGGTGGTTGTCGCCATAGGCCTGCGCAAGGCGATTGCGGATGTTGGCGAGGCCGACGCCGGTCGAGACCGGGCGGCCGGGCACCGGCGGCGCGGACGGGTCTCGCGGGGTGTCGTCCATCCCCGGGCCGGTGTCCTCGACCGTCAGCCGCAGCCGGTCACCGATCACGCGCGCGGTGAGCGCGATCTGCGCGCCTTCCTCCTGCGAGCTGACGGCATATTTGATCGCGTTCTCGACCAGCGGTTGCAGCAGCATGGCGGGCAGCTGTGCGGGCAGCGCGGCGTCCTCGATCTCGAACCGGGTGCGCAGGCGTTCCTCGAAGCGCATCCGCTCGATGTCGAGATAGAGCTGGAGCGTCTCGATCTCCTGCGCGAGGCTGACCTGGCTGCCCGGCTCGGCGATCAGTGTGTGCCTGAGGAAGCCCGAGAGGCGCGTCAGCATCGCATTGGCGGGCTCGGTCTGCTTGAGCAGCACCAGTGTCGAGATCGAGTTCAGCGTGTTGAACAGGAAGTGCGGATTGAGCTGGTAGCGCAGCATCGCAAGCTGCGCGGCGGTGGCCTGCGCCTCCAGCCGCTCGAGCCGGTCGGCCTGCTGTTCCACTGTCAGGAAGAAGTTGATCGCGTAATAGAGCGCGCTCCACCCGCCCAGCAGCGTCAGCGGCAGGTAGAGCAGGCCGATCAGGCGCTGCGCAAAGGTCGTGTCGCGGGTGGCGGCATAATATATGCCCTGCACCCAGGCGTCGATCGAGGCGTGCAGCAGCACGGCGAAGAACAGGACGACAGCGGTCAGCCCCCAGGTCACCAGCGGCTGCTGCTGGATCAGCTGGCGGTAGATCACCGAGAGGATCAGGCTGATCGAGAAGCCGGTTATGGTTGTCACCAGGATCAGCGCGAGGATGTCGAACGGCTGCTGGTTGGCGAGCGCCGAGACCGCGCGCAGCAGGAACGCCGCACCCCAGCCCGCCAGCTGGAGGTTCCAGAACGCCCGGTTCTTGCTCGCGAAGAACGGCGCTGCCTGGATCTGGAGCACTGCCATAGTCAGCGTGGTCTAACTCAATTCGTCGCAAACCACACGGGGTTTCGCCCGCGCCGCCTCGGGAGGGCAACGCTTCAACGCTTCGCGCGGGGGAGGAGCCCGCCCTCGGGGCTGATTTCGCGGCGGAACAGACGGGCCCAATCGGCGCGGCCCTCGGCGGCCATAGCTGCGCGGACCAGCGGGACCTCGGCGGCCATGTTCTCGGCGCGCTCGTCCCAGCCGTCGTGGGTGCGGCGCAGCTTGAGCCCGGCGTCGTGCTCCTTGCCCCAGCGGGTCATGAAGTCCGCCCCCGCCGCCGGATCATAGCCCGCGTTCGCCAGCAGCCACGGCACCAGCCGGTCGGCCTCGCGCTCGATCCGGCGCACGTTTTTGGGCTTGCGCCCGTTGCGATCGAGCCATGCGTCGTGGCCGAGCACGTTGTGCGCGAGCTCATGCGCGACCAGCGCGGCGAAGACCGGCTCGTCATAGGCATAGGCGGGCGAGCCCATGCCGAAGATCACCCGCGTGCCGTTGGCAAAGGCGCGGCTTTCGGCGGCGTAGAGATCGAAGCGGGTGGCGCAGACCTCAAGCGGGGTGACGCGCGCCTCGCCGCCATCGGCAAAGGCGATGGTGATGCCGCCGTGTTCGGCGAGCATCGCGTCGATGTGGTCGTGGGCGCGGGTGGTGCGCTCCCACGCCATGGGAGGCGTGGCGGGCCAGTCGTTGGGATCGAAACGCTCGAGCCGCACGATCTCGCGGTTGCGGGTGAATTCGCCCGAAAGCGCGGCGGGAGAGCCTGCGGCGACGGCGTTGACGGCGAAGTCGCGGGTCAGGCCCAGCGCCGCGCGGGCGACGTCGGGGCCGCCATAGCTCGCCATGTCCTGCACTTGCAGGCCGATGCTCGGGATCACCTTGGTGCAGAAGGCGGCATTGGCGCGGGCGAGGCGCCACCCGGCATCCTGTAGCCGCTGGTTGGCGTCCTGATAGCGCGCGATCGCCGCGCGCTCGGCGGCGTAGTCGATAACGGGCGGCGCATCGGCGGCGGCAGGCGGGGCCGCGAGCATCGCGGCAAGCACAATCGCGCGCATTGCCCCCCGTGCTCCCTCAGCCCGCCTTGTCGGCGGCGGCGAGCGCTTCCTTGAGCTTCTCGTAGCCCACCGCCCCGCCCATCGGCTTCTTGCCCGCGATCCATGCCGGGGTGCCAGTGAAGCCCAGCGCACGGGCCTGCTCGAGGTTCCTGGCGATCTCGTTCGTCACCGATTCCGACGCCGCATCGCGCTCCGCCTGAGCCACGTCGAGCCCCGCGGCCTTGGCCGCCGCCGCGATGTCGTTCGTCTTGAACATGGCATCGTGGAAGGCGCGATACTTGCCCTGAAGGCCCGCAGCCAGCGCCATGCGCGAGGCCGCGTCGCTGCCCTCGAAGATCGGCCATTCGCGGATCACGACCTTGAGGTTGGGGTCCTCGGCGATCAGGCGGTTCACGTCCTTGAGGCTCGCCTCGCAATAGGGGCACTGGTAATCGGTGAACTCGACCAGCACGCGGCTGCCCTTGGGGTTGCCGAGCACGACGCCGGGGAATTCCTCGAACACCTCGCCGCCCATCTTGGCGAGGCGCTTGGCCGCTTCCTGCTCCTCATAGGCCGCCGCCATCTCGGGCAGCAGCTCGGGGTGCGACAGGAGATAGTTGCGCGTGCGGTTGTCGGCGAGGCCCGCGCCCGACCATGCCGCCGCGCCCAGAAAGCCGAAGGTCAGCGCCAGCAGCGCGGTCAGCAGCGTGTTGCGCAGGGAAGAGGGTGCGTCGTCGGACATGGCGGCCTTGATAGCGAAGGGGTCGGCAGCAGCCTAGCGCCGCTTCTTGAAGCGTTCCAGTTCGGCGCGCGCTTCGAGGGCGACATCCTGCGCGCGGATCCAGTCGGGCGAGCCATAGGGCAGGTAGGCCTCGGCCGCCTGCGCATTGGCGATCGCCTGCGGATATTGGCGGTTCATCACCTGCACCTCCGCGCTCGCGAGCCGCGCGCGCGGGATATCGCCGCGCGCCTCGTAGACCACGCCGAGCTGATACCAGGCGAAGGGATTGTAGCGGTCCTTCTGCACCGAGGCGCGCAACACCGCCTCGGCCTCGGCGAAATTGGCCTTGTCCTCGGTCGCGATCAGCGCGTGGCCGAGGAGGCCTGCGATGAGCGGGTGGGCACGCGTCAGCTCGGTCGCGCGGCGCAGCGGTTCGAGCGCGTCCTTCGGCCGGCCGCTTTCGAGCAGCACCTGCCCCTTCAGCTCGAGGAACCACGGATTGTCGGGCTCGGCGGCAAGCAGCGCGTCGGTCTCGGCGATCGCCATGTCGATGCGCGCGTCCTTGTGATAGGCATAGGCGCGGGCATAGCGCGCAGGCACGCTGGTGTCGGAGGGCGGATAGGCGGCGAGCGTGCGCGGCGGCTCCGACAGGAAGCCGAACAGCTTGGCCTTGGCGCGCACGAAGCGCTCCTGCAATTCGGGATCGGGCGGGGTGTCCCACGCCGGGTCCTTGTCGAGCAGCCCGCGCAGCACCTGGATGCGGTCGCCGGTGAGCGGGTGGGTGCGCGAATAGGCGGCCTCGTCGGCCTGGCTGTAGCCGCTGCGGATTTCGTTGCCGCGCAGCTTCTCGAAAAAGGTGATCATGCCCTTGCCGCTGATCCCCGCGCCCGAAAGGTAGCGCACCCCGGCAAGGTCGGTCGCGGCTTCCTGGTCGCGGTTGAACGAGAGGAAGCTGCCCATCGCGGCCTGCTGCCCGGCGGCGAGGATGCCCATGCCCGCATCCCCCGCCCCCGCCAGCACCGCGCCCACGCCCAGCAGCAGCGAGAGGATCGAGATGCCGTTCGCCGCCTTGGTGCGCTCCTCGAAGCGGACCGCGTGGCCGGCGGTGATGTGGCCCAATTCGTGGGCGAGCACGCCCTGCACCTCGTTGGCGGTATCGGCCGCGCCGAGCAGCCCCGAATGGACATAGACTGCCTGCCCGCCCGCGACGAAGGCGTTGATCGAGGGGTCGTTGATCAGAACGACCTCGACATTGCCCGGCTCGAGCTCGCTCGCCTCCACCAGGGGCGCGAGCATGTCCTTGAGGAGCTGTTCGGTCTCGGCATCGCGCAGGATCGATTGCGCCGCAGCCGGGTGCGCGGCGAAGATCAGGCTCGCGATGAGGGCGAGGCAATAGGCCAGAAGATTGGGGCGACCGCGCATCGCCGCCACCCTACCGGAGTCCCGGCTGAACGCAATCTGAAGGTGGGTGCCGGGGCGCCCGCCTTTATCCCACCAGCTTGCGCGCCGCGCGTTCGATCAGTGCGATGTCCTCGGGGATTTCGCCGAGGATTTCCGCGCAGCCGATCTCGTCGCGGCGGATCAGCGCGAGCGCGAATTCGCTCGCACCTCCGTCGAGTTCCTCGAGGGTAATCGCCTCCAGCGCGCGCAGCGCCTGGGCGAGCGCCTCGCGCACGGCATGGGCGTCCTCGACCGGCTTGCCCTGCTCCTCGCGGCGCAAGCGGCGTTCGGCCTTGACGATCGCCTTCACCCCGCCCTCGGTCTGCGCGAGGTAGTCCGCAAGGCTCCCGCGCTCCAGCTGCAAGCGGTGGGCGTGGGTCAGGACGGCGGCATATTCGGTAAGCCGCGTCTTGTCGTAGTCATGGCCGAAGACGAGCTTGACCACCGGGGTCATCGGCGCGCGTTCCTGCACGGTGAGACCGGCGTCGGCGATCAGTTCGGCATAGTCCTCGGGCGCCTGCGCGGCGGCGAGGCTGAAGTCGTAGGCGCGGCTGACCGCGGCATAGAGCGCCGAGCGGCTGCGGTCCTCGGTGGTGTCGGCCGCACGGGCAAGTTCGCGCGCCGCGGCGAGGCAATCGTAGAGGCCGGCGTCCTCGGGGAGGTCGTCGGCGAAGGCTTCGAGGCAGTACTCGGCCTCGTCGACCACGGCGACCGCTTCGGGCTCCTCCTCCGGCTCGAACACGGGGGCGGGCTCGGGCTCGGGTTCGAAGGCAACTTCGGGTTCGGGATCGAAGCCATAGTCGGGCGCGGGCGCGTCATCGGTGTAGGGCAGCGGGTCGAGTGCGGTCAGGTCGATCGCCTTCTTGGCCGGGGCCTCGATGTAATCGGCCAGCGAAGCGAAGTTGTAGCCGGCGTCCTCGCCCTCGCCTTCGTCCTCGTCATATTCCTCGTCGGGATCGTCGAGCGCATACTGGCTGAAATCAGGGAGCGCGACATCCTCGTCCGGCACCGCGTCATGGTCGCCGAGGCCGGCGAAATCGGGCGCGAAGTCGTTGTAATCGGCGGGTTCGGCCGCGGCGCTGTCGGTCTCGTCCTCGTGCGCGGGCGAATCCGCCCAGTCGGTGACCGGCTCGGCGATGCGCGGCGCGGGTTCTTCCGCGACCTCGTCCTCGAGTTCGAGCTCGGTGTTGAGTTCGAGCGCCTGATCGATCTCGAGCAGCAGCTCATCGGCGGTCAGCTGGTCGGCCATCTCCTTCCAGTTGATCACGCCGTAGATGAAGTCGATCGTCGCATTGTCGCTCGAGTAGGGCAGCAGGATCCCGCGATAGAGGATCGCGACCCCGGCGTGGTTCACGAACTCGGCCTCGAACCCGATCGGCGCCTGATTGGCGAGGATCTGCATGTAGTGATCGGTGATGCGGCTGAGGAGCGAGCGCGGCGGCACGTCCGCAAGCCGGGTGATGACCACGCCATTGGCGTTGCATTCCGCCGCGAGCTTGTCGCCGAGGAAGCGCACCACCGGGTTGTCGATCCCGAAGGAGAAATCGAGCAGCACCGAATGCGGGCCGAAATCGGGGAGATTGGCGGGATCGAGGTCGGCGATGTTGGGGAACATGTTTTCGCCCAGCAGGCTCGCCCAGTGATTATAGGCGCGCACCTGCATGCGGCGCTCGTCCTGGCCGATGGCGTGCGGGGGAAGGTCGCGGGCGCGGGCCGGCTGGGCGCCGTCGTCCTCGCTCTCCTCCCAGCTGCGATCCGCGGACGAATCGGAACCGAAGGTGCCGCGCAGAGTGTCCATGGCTGTAAATCCGCCCCTTGGTGAACCTTTGTCGGCCCGTTCTGGCGCGGCGTGGTAAAGATCGCGTTAAGCGGGAGGGGGGATTGTTTGGGCGAAAGGGTAAAGTCCCTCCCCGTTGCGGAGCAATGGGGAGGTGGCCGCGCTTCAGCGCGGTCGGAGGGGTTTGTCCGCGCGTACCGCCTACCCCTCCGTCACCGCTTCGCGGTGCCACCTCCCCATCCCTGCGGGACGGGGAGGGACACCAGACCTCAGAGAAAATACCTCATCTTGATGGTGACGCGGCTCGTGCCCTCGCCGATCTGAAGCACCGCGTCGGTGAACTTGGGTGGGGCCATGCGCACCGGGGCATCGCGAGAGAAGCCGTAGCCTTCCTTGGGCATCATCCCCATCGCGCGGTCGGCCTTGCCGTTGTTGTTCTCGTCATGCAGCAGCGCGATCCCGTAGGCACCCGGCTTGACCCCGGTGAAGCGGATCTCCTTGGTGGTGGCGGGCACGACGGTGCGATGCGCGTTGGGATCGTTGACGCATTTGGGGAAGATGTCCTTGCGCGTCGTCATGCAGGCGCGGATCACCCCCTTGGTCGAGCGCACGTCGGTGACGGTGATCACCACCTCCCCCGCCTGCGCGGGAGCCGCCGCGGCAAGCCCGCCCGCGAAGCCCGCCAGGGCGAGCGCCCCTGCGCGCATCAGCTTCATGCCGAAACGTGCCCCGCCTCGGCGACGATCCGCTTGGAGAGCCCCCGGTCGGTTCCGCAGACCCGGTCCCAGAACCGGAAATAGAGCCCGTAATTGCATCTGTATTCCTCGTGATGGCGCTCGTGATGGCTGGCGGTTATCAGCCAGTCGCCCAACGCCGAGTGAACGAGCCAGCGCGGGAACATCTCCCACCCCATGTGATTGGTGACCCCCATAACTGTGGCGATGGTCAGCACCAGACCGAGCATGCCGACATGGATCGGCACCAGAAACACCAGCACCGGAATCACGACCGCACCCGTCACCGCCTCGATGGGGTGAAAACTCATCGCGGTCCACGCGGTCGGCGGCTTGCTGTCGTGGTGGACGGCGTGCGCGATCCGGAACCACTTGGGCCGGTGCATGAAGCGGTGGCTCCAGTAGAAGCAGGTGTCCTGCACGAAGAGATAGATCAGCACCGAGAGCGGGTGATACCACAGCGGCAGCGCGCTCCAGTCGGCCGTTATCAGCGTCCAGCCGTGGTGCTTCCAGCCCCACAGCACGATCCCCGCAGGAGTCCCGTAGATCGCCGCCGAGAGCAGCGACCAGCGCACTTCCCGCGCGATCTGCGCGCGCTTGCCGGCATAGAGCCCGGGGCGCATCTTCGCGGTGGCGAAGGCGAACAGCCCGCTCGTCAGCACGTAACGCAGCGCGACGATCAGCGTCACGGCGAGGCTGACGATCAGCAGCGCGAGCGGGACGGGGGTGTCGGCGGGGAGCATTGCGGTGCCTGCTATGCCGCAATTCCTTGGGCCGCGACAGGGCTAACTCAGCCGTGGGTGTCGAGCGCCGTCGCCAGCGGGTCGATGAGCGCCATGTGTCGCCGCATCGCTACCCGCGCGAGATGCTCGACCTGCGTCTTGCGGCGCGCGGCGGCGAGCGGCTCCAATGCGGCGGGGCGCAGGATCTCAGCGTCATAGCCGTCCGCCACGATCACCCCGCAGGTGCCGGGGCGATAGGCCTCGCTCTCCAAAGGCGCGCGGTCGAGCGCGGGGGGCAGGCCCCAGTAGAAGCGGTCGCAGAAATCGAGATAGTCGGGCCACTTGGCATCGCCGAGCAGGTCGGCGCGCGCGACCTTGATCTCGACGATCACGACCAGCCCCTTGGCGTCGATCCCCATCAGATCGGCACGGCGACCGTTCCTGAGCGGCACCTCGGACAGGCACCAGATGTCGTTGCGCGCAAACAAACGGCCGATCCCGCGCGCCACATCGCTGGCGGCAAGAACAGGCGAATCGGCAGGGGCTAGCGGGGCACCGGACATGGCCCAGCGTTGGAACGAAAGTGGAACGCCGTCAAGCGGGTTCGGTCGCCGGGGCCTGAAGGACGCTCACCATCGCGGCGCGCGCGGCGTGGAACTCGCGCCACAGCACCTGCGCGGGGGCGGAGGTGTCCTGCCCGCGGCGGGTGAGGGTGCCGAGGGCCGCAAGCCCGCTCTCCAGCATCGCCGCGCAATCTGCGGCGGACTGCGCGACGATCGCGCGCTGCCACGGCGCGGCGCGGACGATCACCGCACCCAGTTCGCCGCCGATCTCGACCGGCTCGGGCGCGAGACGGGCCAGCAACGCCAGCGTCGCCGCCTTGCCGTGCAGCGCCACCAGCGCCTCGGCCAGGGCCTCGGGCGCCGCCGGGTCGGGGGCGGGTGCGTGGGGGAGAATCGGCTCGGGCGGAAGCGTTGCCATGGGGGCGAGCCTATGGCGGCATGCTTGCCGATTGGTTAAGCCCCCTCCCGTCGCCCCTGCGGAGAGCGCCCACAATTGTGTGGCGCACCCGCCCGCCTCTTGCTAAGCGGCCGCCCGCGCGCAAGAATGCAACCGCACACTGCGATGCACCCGTAGCTCAGCTGGATAGAGCGCTGCCCTCCGAAGGCAGAGGTCACAGGTTCGAATCCTGTCGGGTGCGCCAGCCTTTGGAGGCACCGCGCCGCAGCCCCCCTGCAATCCGGCCTGATCAGCTTCCGGAAACCGGGTCCCGTATCTCGCGCGCCGTTTCTCCCCCCAGTGCACGGTAGAGAGCAACCCGATTGCTCGCTTCGACCAACCGGGTCGTCAGCAGCGTGCGGCTTGCCTGATAATAGGCGCGCTGCGCATCGAGGCTGGCGAGGAAGCTGTCCACGCCGCCGCGGTAGCGCAGGTCGGCGAGCTGATAGGTGTCCTCGGCCGCATCGAGGAAGGCGCGGTTGGCGCGGAGTTGCTCGGTGATCGTGCCGCGCCGGGCGAGCGCGTCGGCAACGTCGCGGAAGGCGGCCTGGATCGCGCGCTCGTAACCCGCCACGGCCGCATCGCGCTGCGCCTCGCTCTGGGCCACGCCGGCCTGCGCCGCGCCGCCCGCGAACAGCGAATAGCGCACATTCGCGCCTGCCGAATAGTTGAACGCCGCGCCGGTGAAGAGGGTCGAGAGCGCGTTGCTGGCGAGGCCCGCCAGCCCTGTCAGCGTGATCCGCGGGAACAATGCCGCCCGCGCCGCGCCGATCTCGGCGTTGGCGGCGCGCAGCTCGTATTCGGCCTGAAGCACATCGGGACGGCGCAGCAGGATCGACGAATCAAGGCCCGCAGGCACTGCGCGCACCGCCTCGCCCGCATCGTCGAGCGAGCGCGGCAGCAGCGCGGCATCGACCGGCGCGCCGACCAGCAATTGCAGCGCGTTCACATCCTGCGCCAGCGCAGTGGTCTGCGCGGCGATGTCGGCCTCGGCGGCGGCGAGGATCTGCTCGGCCTGGCGCAGATCGGATCGCGGGGCGATCCCGCCGTCGAGGCGCAGGCGGGTCAGCTTCACCTGCTCGCGCGCATTGGCGGCGGTGTCCTCGGCAAGCTTCAGCAGCGAGGCATCGGCGGCATAGGTCAGCCACGCGTCGGCGATGTCGCCGATCAGCGTCAACCGCGTGGCGCGGGCGGCGGCTTCCGTGCCGAAATAGCGGGCGAGGGCAGCGTCGGACAGCGAATCGAGCCGCCCGAACAGATCGAGCTCGAAGGCGGTGGTGCTGATATCGGCGGTGTAGCGCGTACCCGCCGTCGAGCGGCTGGCGGCGGGGTTGTTGCCGATGTCGACATCCTGGTTGCGGTTCTGGTTCGCCGTGCCGTTGTCGAACCGCGTAGCCCCCGCCGCGACGCCCACCTGCGGCAGCTGCGCGGCGCTCTGGATACGCGATTGCGCCCGCGCCGCGCGGATGTTCGCGGCGGCGATCCTGAGGTCGCGGTTGTTCTCGAGTGCTTGCTCGATCACCTGCACCAGTCGCGGATCGGCGAAGACCTCGCGGTAGGTCATCACCGGCAGCGCGGCCTCGCTCTCGGCGAGATAGGCGTCGCCCGCCGGCCACGATGCGGGGACGGGCAGATCGGGCTGCACATATTTGGGCGCCATCGAACAGCCCGAGAGCAGCGCGAGGGCAAGAACCGGGGCGAACCTCATGCGGTGGTGCCCCCTTCGGGTGCGCGGCGCAGCTTCTTCAGCGTGTCGCGGGTGGTGCGGCGCACGATCACGAAGAACAGCGGGATGAAGAAGATCGCCAGCACCGTCGCGGTCAGCATCCCGCCGATCACCGAGGTGCCGATGGCGATGCGGCTGTTCGCCCCCGCGCCGGTCGAGAGCGCCAAGGGCAGCACGCCGAAGATGAAGGCGAGGCTGGTCATCAGGATCGGCCTGAGGCGCAGACGCGCCGCTTCCAGTGCCGCGTCGATCACGCGGGCGCCGCGCTTCTCGGCCTGCTCGGCGAACTCGATCACGAGGATCGCGTTCTTGGCGGCGAGGCCCATCGTCGTGAGGAGGCCGATCTGGAGATAGACGTCGTTCTCCAGCCCCCGCAGCGTCACCGCGAAGACCGCGCCGACGAGGCCCAGAGGGATCACCAGCATCACCGCCACCGGGATCGTCCAGCTTTCGTAGAGCGCGGCAAGGCACAGGAACACCACCAGCAGCGACAGCCCGTAGAGCAGCGGCGCCTGCCCCGAGGACAGCCGTTCTTGGAACGACAGGCCCGACCACGCGACGCTGACGCCGGGGATCTCGGCGGCGAGCTCGGCCATCCGGTCCATCGCCGCGCCCGAGCTCTGGCCGGGGGCGGCCTGCCCGTCGAACTGGAAGCTGGGGTAGCCCTGAAAGCGCGAGAGCGTCGTCGGTGTGGTAGACCAGCGGGTGCTGGCGAAGGCGGAGAAGGGCGCCATCTGGCCATTGCTGCCGCGCACGAACCACTGGCCGATATCGTCGGGCGTCGCGCGGTAGGGCGCATCGGCCTGCACGAAGACGCGCTTCACCCGCCCGCGGTCGATGAAGTCGTTGACATACTGCCCGCCCCACGCGGCCGAGAGCGTGGTGTTGACGTCCGACTGGTTGAGGCCCAGCGCGGCAAGGCGCGGCTGGTCGATATCGACCTGGAGCGTCTGGGTGTCGGGTAGCTCGCCGAGGCGCACCCCGGTCAGCACCGGGTCCTTGCTCGCCGTCTCCAGCAGCTTGTCGCGCGCGGCGAGGAAATCCTCGCGGCTCATCCCGCTGGTGTTCTGGAGCTGGAGGGTGAAGCCGTTGCTCTGCCCCAGCCCGCGGATCGCAGGCGGCACGAGCATGTTGACCTGCGCATCGCGGAACCCCGCAAAGGCCTTGGCCGCGCGCTGCGTGATTGCATCGGCGGCGTTTGCGGCGCCCTTGCGCTCGGACCAGTCGACGAAGTTGACGAAGCCCTGTCCGGTGTTCTGCCCCGCCGCGCCGCCGCCCCCGCCCGCGACGGTCAGCATCGTGGCGACATTCGCGCTCTCGTCGGTCAGCATGTATTTCTCGATCGCGAGCTGCACCTCGCGGGTGCGACCCTGCGTCGCGCCGGCGGGCAGGCGGAACTGCACCTGCGCCGCGCCCTGATCCTCGGTCGGCAGGAAACCGGTCGGCAGGCGCAGGAACAGGATCGCGAGCAGCGCCACGACCGCAGCGTAGATCGCGAGGAACAGGAACTTGCGGTCGACCACGCGCTGAACCGCTCCGACATAGCGGGTGGTGCCGCGCGCGAAGCTGTCGTTGAACCATACCTGCGCGCGCGCAAGTCGCTCGGCACCCCACGGCCACCGGCGATGGAGCGCGCTCTCCCCCGGGGCCTCGCCGTGTCGGTTCTGGCGCAGCAGCGAGGCGGTCAGCGCCGGGCTCAGGATCAGCGCGACCAGCGCCGAAAGCGCCATCGCCGAGATGATCGTCACCGAGAACTGGCGGTAGATCACCCCGGTCGACCCGCCGAAGAAGGCCATCGGCAGGAACACCGCCGACAGCACGATCGCGATGGCGACCAGCGCGACCTGAATCTCGTTCATCGAACGGATCGTCGCCTCCTTGGGCGTCATCCCGGGGTTTTCCTCGAGCAGCCGCTCGACATTCTCGACCACCACGATCGCGTCATCGACGAGCAGGCCGATCGCGAGCACCAGCCCGAACAGGGTCAGCGTGTTGATGGTGAAGCCCGCGACATAGAAGATCGCGAAGGTGCCCAGCAGCACCACCGGCACGGCGATGGTCGGGATCAGCGTCGCGCGCCAGCTCTGGAGGAAGACGAACATCACCACGATCACCAGCAGGATCGCCTCGATCAGGGTCTGCACCACTTCCTCGATCGACAGGCGGATGAAGGCCGTGGTGTCGTTGGCATAGGCGACGTTGTAGCCGGGCGGGAAGCTGCCCCGCGCCTTCTCGACCGCCACCTTGACCAGATCGGCGGTGGCGAGCGCGTCCGCCCCCGGCGCAAGGCTGATCGCGAGGCCCGCCCCGGGGTGGCCGTTGATGCGGCTCGAGGCGGCGTAGTTCTCCGCGCCCAGTTCGACCCGCGCGATGTCGCCCAGACGCACCAGCGCGCCGCTGGCATCGGCCTTGAGGATGATCGCCTTGAACTGGTCGGCCGTGCGCAGCCGCGACTGCGCGGTGACCACAGCGTTGAGCCGGTTGCTCTCGGGCTGCGGCAGACCGCCGACCTCGCCCGCGGCGACTTCGGTGTTCTGGTTGCGGATCGCGGTAATGATGTCGCCTGGCATCAGCCCCACCGAGGCAAGCCGGTTGGGATCGAGCCAGATGCGCATCGCATATTGCGAGCCATAGACATTGGTCTCGCCCACGCCCTCGATCCGGGCCAGCTCGTCCTGAAGGTTCGAGACAAGGAAATCGGAGACGTCGATATTGGTCGCGCGGTCGGTCTCGTCATAGACGCCGACGATCATCAGGAAATCGGGGTTCGACTTGGTGACGCGCAGGCCCTGCTGCTGCACCTGCTGCGGCAGGCGGGGCAGCGCGGACTGCACCTGGTTCTGCACCTGCACCTGCGCGATGTCGGGATCGGTGCCCTTGGCGAAGGTCGCGCTGATCGTGACCTGCCCGCGCGAGGTCGAGCTGGAGCTGAAGTAGAGCAGCCCGTCGATCCCGGTCAGCTGCTGTTCGATCACCTGCGTGACCGAATTCTCGAGCGTCTCGGCGGAGGCGCCGGGGAAGGTCGCGCGGATATTGACCTGCGGCGGGGCGACGTCGGGGTATTGCGCGATCGGCAGCAGAAAGATCGCGCCGAGCCCGGCCAGCATGGTGATGATCGCCAGCACCCAGGCAAAGATCGGCCGCTCGATGAAGATGCGCGACATGGCCCGCGCCTCAGCCCTTGGTGCCGGGCTTCGGGGCGGCGATAGTCTGCGGCTTGCTGGCAGGCACCGGCCGGATCGGCGCGCCCGGCTTGAGGCGCGCGAGCCCCTGCACGATCACCTTGTCGCCCGGCTTCAACCCGCCCGTCACCACCCAGTCGGTGCCGAGCGCCCGCGTGGCCACGACCTTGCGTTCGGCCGCCTTGTTGCCGGCATCGACCACAAACACGCTCGCCTCGCCGCGCGCGTTGCGGGTCAGGGCGGGCTGCGGCACGAGGATCGCGCCCTTGTCCACCGCCTGTTCGAACCGCGCGCGCACGAACATTCCGGGCAGCAGCAGGCCCTGCGGGTTGGGGAAGCGTGCGCGCAGCGTCACCGTGCCGGTGTCGGCGTTGACCATCACCTCGGAAAACTGCACCTGCCCGCGCTGCGGATACTCGCTGCCGTCCTCGAGCAGCAGCCCGACCGACGTGCTCCCCGGAACCGCGCCGCCCTGCGCCAGTGCGCGGCGCAGGGCCAGCAGCTCGGCGCTTGATTGCTGGATGTCGACGAACACCGGATCGACGCCCTGGATCACCGCCAGCGGCTCGGCCTGGTTGCCGGTGACCAGCGCGCCGACGGTGAACAACGAGCGGCCGATGCGGCCGCTGATCGGGGCGGGGACGCGGGTGAACTGGAGGTTGACCCCGGCGGTCTGCACCTGCGCGCGCGCCTGTTTGACCGCGGCCGCGGCCTGCCGCGCGGCGGCCTGTGCGTCGGTGTAATCCTGAAGCGCCACCGCCTGCGCCTCGGCCAGCGGCTTCAGACGCTCGGCGCGCACGCGGGTCGCCTCGGCGTTGGCGAGCGCGCTCGTGAGGTTCGCCTCGGCTTCCGCCGCGGCAGCGCGGTAGAGGCGCGTGTCGATCTCGTAGAGCGTCTGCCCCGCACGCACCACCGCACCCTCGGTGAAAAAGCGGCGGCGGATCAGCCCGGTAACCTGCGGGCGCACTTCCGACATCTCGAAGGCGGCAACCCGCCCGGCCAGTTCGACCGCGACCGGCACGTCAGCCGTTTGCACGGCCACATAGCCGACTTCGGTCGGGCCGGTCTGGCGCGCATCCTTTGATGGCTCGCTTGAGCAGCCGGCAAGCCCAAGGGCTGCCATGGCGGCAAGAGCAAATCGGGTTTCGGGCATGATTTTTCGCAGGAGAGGAAACAGGATGAAGGCTTCTCGTTCTCGGGTTCGGAAACGTGCAGTTGCATGCAGGTACGCAGATAACGTGGGACGGGCCTATTGGGTTTCTCGCACGCCGTCGAGTATTTCGGTCGTCCTGCCGTGAACGGACCTCCATCGCTTTGGAACGTAGCCTGCCACGGATTGCGCGGGCGCGCACCGTCCTGCGGCCAGAAGCCCGGCAGGTCGGAGACCGTCAGGGTCGTGATTCATCTCTTGAAGGCTACCGAGCGTGCCGTATATAAGTCCCGTACTGCAGTACGGCTTCAAGAGGTCAGAATGAAAATCGGCGATCTGGCCCGTGCGGGCGGTGTCTCGGTCGAGACGGTGCGCTTCTACCAGCGCCGCGGGCTGCTGGCGGAGCCGCCGCGGGCCGAGGGTGCGCGGCGCTACACCGAAGCCGATCTCGAACGCCTGCGCTCGATCAAGGCGGCGCAGACCGCGGGCTTCACGCTCGAGGAGATCGCGACGCTGCTCGATCTCGACATGAACGACCGCGCCGCAGCGCGCGCGCTGGCCGAGGCGCGGATCAAGGCGATCGACGAGAAGATCGCGACGCTCAAGGCGATGCGCAGCGCGCTCAAGGCGCTCGCCGCCGATTGCGCGAAGGGCGGCGAGGGGCCTTGCCCGATCCTCGCATCCTTCGCTCCCGCCGCCGATCACGGCGTCCGGAGCAACCTTCGTCGCGCGCGCGGCGTATAGGGCCCGTGACCATGTCCCCGATCTCCCGCCGCGGCTTCGTCCGCGCCGCCGGTGCTGCGGCAGGCTTTGCCGCCATGCCGGCCTGGGCGCAGGGCCATTCGCTCCACGCGACGAAGGGCGGCACGCCGATCCGGGTCGGGTTCGACGAGGTGCGCGGCGCGGTGATCGATCTGGCGGTCGGGCACGGCCCGCGCATGGTGCAGGGGCGCAAGGGGCATGGGGTGGCGGTCAACGGGAGCGTGCCCGGCCCGCTGATCCGGCTGCGCGAGGGGCAGAATGTCCGCCTCAACGTCACCAATCATCTCTCAGAGGACACCTCGATCCACTGGCACGGGCTGCTGGTGCCGTTCCACATGGACGGGGTGCCGGGCATCAGCTTTCCGGGCATCGCGCCGGGACAGACTTTCGCTTACGAGTTTCCGGTCAGGCAATCGGGCACCTATTGGTATCACTCGCATTCGGGGCTTCAGGAGCAGCAGGGGCATTACGGACCGCTGGTGATCGACCCGGCGGGCGCGGAGCCTGCGGAATATGACCGCGACTATATCCTGCTGCTGAGCGAATTCACCCCGCTCCATCCGCACCGGATCATGGACCGGCTGCGCAAGGGCGAGGGCTATTTCAACTACCAGCAGACCGCCTGGGCCGACGATTACCCGCTCTCGGCCGCAGACCGGCGGATGTGGGCCGAAATGCGCATGCCCGCGACCGACATCGCCGATGTGACGGGCTCGACCTACACCTACCTCGCCAACGGGCGCGGGCCGAAGGAGGGGATGGAGTTCGCCTTCAACCCCGGCGAGCGCATCCGCCTGCGCGTCATCAACGGCGCGGCGCAGACCTTCTTCAACCTGCGCATTCCGGGCCTCCCCATGACGGTGATCGCCTCCGACGGCCAGAACGTCGCGCCGGTCGAGGTGGACGAATTCCAGATCGGCACGGCCGAGACCTACGATATCATCATCCAGCCCACCGCCGAGGCCTATACCATCGTCGCGGAGAGCATGGATCGCTCGGGGCTCGCGATCGCCACCCTCGCCAGCCGCCCCGGCGCGCGCGCGGCGATCCCGCCGCCGAGGAAGCCCCCGCTGCTCGATATGGGCGACATGGGGATGAACCATGGTGACGGCGCGCACAGCATGGACGGCATGAAAATGCGCGACACACTGCTGCTGCCGCCCGATGTGACAGTGGGGCCGGGGATCGACATGGTTTCGATGGCTCCGGTCGACAAGCTCGGCGATCCCGGTCTCGGCCTGCGCGATGTGGAGCACCGCGTGCTCAACTACCGGATGCTCGCAGCGCTGGAGCCCAATGCCGACACCCGTGAGCCTTCGCGTCTGCTCGAACTGCACCTCACCGGCAACATGGAGCGCTACATGTGGTCGTTCGACGGCGAGATGTATTCGGCCGTCCACGACAAGCCGATCCGCTTCGCCCATGATGAGCGGGTGCGGGTCAAGCTCGTCAACAACACCATGATGGCGCACCCGATCCACCTGCACGGGATGTTCTTCACGCTGGTGAACGGCGAGAGCCCGGCGCACCAGCCGCGCAAGTCGGTGGTGATCGTCCAGCCGGGCGCGAGCGCGCAGTTCGACCTCACCGCCGACGCGCCGGGCGACTGGGCGTTCCACTGCCACCTGCTCTACCATATGCACGGCGGGATGATGCAGACCGTGACGGTGATGGGGCCGTGAGGACGCTGCTTCCCCTCCTGGTGCTGACCGCCGCCACGCCGCTCGCCGCGCAGGACCCGCACGCGGGCCACGACATGGGTGAGGCCGCCGAACAGGCCGACCCCTCTCCCGGGCCGACAATGGAAACCCCGCCCCCGCCCGAGGCCGGCGAGGGTCCGCCGCGCGCCGCCGACGCCATCTGGGGCGCCGAGGCGATGACGGCCTCGCGCGAAGACCTCAGGAAGATGCACGGCGACTTCCCGGTCTTCTGGTTTCAGGGCGACCGGATCGAGACCCAGATCCGCAACCGTGCGGACACCTACCTGTGGGACATCCAGGGCTATTACGGCGGCCCGACCGATCGCCTGTGGTTCAAGACCGAGGGCGAAGGCGAATGGGGCGACGCGCCCGAGGATGCCGAGCTTCAGGCGCTCTATGCAAAAGCGATCCGCCCCTTCTGGGACATTCAGGCAGGGGTGCGCCACGACATCGCCGGGCCCGACACCACCCACGCCGTGATCGGCATCCAGGGCCTTGCGCCCTACATGTTCGAGGTGGACGCCGCGCTGTTCCTCTCGCACCGCGGCGACCTGACTGCCCGCATCGAGGCCGAGATCGATCAGCGCATCACCCAGCGCCTGATCCTCCAGCCGCGCGTGGAGGCCAACCTGTCGGCGCAGAGCATTCCCCTGCTTGGCATCGGCGCGGGTCTCGACCAGATCGAGGTCGGCGGAAGGCTGCGCTACGAATTGCGGCGCGAATTCGCTCCCTATATCGGCATCGAGCAATCATGGCGCACCGGCGCGGGCGCCGATTTCGCGCGGGCAAGGGGCGAGGGCACTTCGGCCACCAGCCTCATCGCCGGCATCCGTTTCTGGTTCTGACAACACGAAGGACGTTACCCCCCCATGCGCATCCCTGCCCTCATCGCCGCCGCCGCCCTTGGCCTTGCCGCGACCGTCCCCGCCGCGCCGCTGTTGGCGCAGGTGAAGCTCGCCGCCTCGACCCCGGCAGCGGGGGCCAAGGCCAAGGGGACGAAGGTCGTCACCCTCACCTTCTCCGAGAAGCTCAACCCCTCCGACGTCGGCGCGACCATCGTCATGACCGCGATGCCGGGGATGAAGGATCACCCCGAGATGCTGATCCGCAACTTCACCGCAAGCTGGTCGGCCGATGGCAAGACCATGACGCTGACGCTGAAGAAGCCGCTGCCCGCCGGCACCTACGACGTGCGCTGGGAGGCCACCGGGGCCGATCGCCGCGCGACGAAGGGCGTGGTGACCTTCACGGTCAGCTAGTCGCGCGCGCCGCGATCCATTCGTCGACCCGCCGCTCGAGGATCGAGAGCGGCTGCGATCCGCTGGCGATCAGGAGGTCGTGGAAGCCCTTCACATCGAACTTCGCGCCCAGCTTCGCCTCGGCGCGCTTCCTCAGCTCCATGATCTTGAGCATCCCGATCTTGTAGCCGGTCGCCTGTCCGGGGAGCGTGATGTAGCGCCGCACCTCGGAGCGCGAGCGCTCGATCGGCTGGCGGCCGGTCTCGTTCATGTATTTGACCGCCTCGTCCTCAGTCCAGCCGAGGGCATGGATGCCGGTGTCGACCACCAGCCGCGCGGCGCGGAACAGTTCGGCATCGAGGCGCATGAAGTCCGCCGCGATGTCGGGATAGGCGCCCATCTCCTTGCACACGGCCTCGGCATAGAGGCCCCAGCCCTCGCCGAAAGCGACATAACCGGTGACGCTGCGGAACTTCGGCCCGCCCTGCTGGCGCACCTGGATATCGCCCTGCGTGTTATGCCCCGGCACCGCCTCGTGGCACATCAGCGTATACATCGCCGCGGGGTCGGGCACGGTGCCGACGAGGTGCACGTAAGTGCGCGCGGGGCGCTTGCCGTCGGGGCTCGGGGCCGAGGCATGCGCCGCGCCGCCCGCGACTTCGGAGAAGGCCGGCTCGCGCACCACCTCGATCCCGTAGGCGGGCAGTTCGCCGAAATACGCGGGCAGCAGCGTGCGGGTGTGGGCGACGAAGGCGTTGGCGGTGTCGAGATATTCCTTGCGCGCGGCATCGTCATACTGGCGCGGGGGGTAGAGCCGCTTGCGCTCGGCATAGAAGGCGTGGCGGTCGGCGAACCCGGCCTGCCGCGCCAGCGCATCCTGCTCGGCCTCGATCCGCGCGACCTCGGCAAGGCCCGTCGCGTGGATCTCGGCGGCGGTCATGTCGGTGGTGGTGACGAGCTTGAGCTCGCGCTCGTAATAGTCGAGGCCCCCCGGCAGGGTCAGCGCGCCGACCTTGCCGCTGGGCGCGGTGGGCAGGCTCGCCTCGGCCCAGGCGATGATCGCGGCATAGGCGGGCTGGAGCGCGAGGATCGCGGCCTTTGCCTCCGCCAGCAGCGCATCGGCCTCGGTCTGCGGCAGCTTGCCGCCGGCGACCAGCGCTGCGGTCTTGGCCTTCACGTCGGCCCACAGCGCGGCATCGGGGCCATCCCCGAATGGCGCGCCCGAGGTCAGCTTGCGGCTGCCTTCGATGATCGTCTCGAACTGGAAGCGCGGCGGGTTGATCCCCGCCTTCTGGCTCGCCTGCGTCCGCTCGAGCGCGCGCGCCAGCACCTCGGGCATCCCCTTCAACCGGCCGATATAGTTCCTGAGATCGGTCACATCGACGACCGTGTGGGTGTTGATCAGGAAATCGGGCAGCTGGCTGTGCGCCGAATAAAGCCGCGAATAGAACGGTGGGCGATAGATGCGGTTGGCGAGCGCGATCTCGGCCCGCTCCGCCTCGAGCGCCCAGATGTCGTAATTGACCTGCGCGGCGGGCGAGAGCTTCGCGCGGTCGAACTGCGCCTTCATCCGCGCGACGCTGGCCTTGCGCCATTCGACCTCGGCGCGGGCGGCCTCGTCCGAATTGTCGTTCCAGCGATCGCCCCCCTGCTTGATCCCGAGCCGCGTCGCCAGCTGCGGCTGGGTGGCGACATAGCGGCCGAACTCGCCATCGAGGAAGATGGTGAGCCGCATGTCCTCGCTGATCGCCGGGGTCTGGGCCGGGGCAGCGGCGGTTTGGGCGAAGGCGGCGGCAGGCAGGCTCGCGGCGACAAGCGCCGTGGCGAGGCTGAAGGTCAGCGTATTGGTCATTCGGTTTGTCCCCTGAGCGCAGCATGGCTGCGTGAACCGCTTGGGTAGCGGTCAAGGGCGGGTCGATGAACCCCCTTTCGTCGAGCGCCGTGGACGGTTCAGCCGAGCGGCAGGCCGAGCGCCTGCGCCACCGCCGCGATGTGCAGCTTGCCGCCCGAGACGTTGAGCCCCGCCGCCAGATGCGGGTCGCCCGCCATCGCCGCGTCGGCGCCCTTGTTCGCGAGCTTGAGCACGAAAGGCAGCGTCGCATTGCCGAGCGCCATGGTCGAGGTGCGCGCCACCGCGCCGGGCATGTTGGCGACGCAGTAGTGGATCACGCCGTCCACCTCGAACACCGGGTCCTCGTGGGTGGTGGGGTGCGAGGTCTCGAAGCAGCCGCCCTGATCGATCGCGATGTCGACCACCACCGCGCCGGGGCGCATGCTCGCGATCATCGCGCGCGTCACCAGCTTGGGCGCTGCCGCCCCCGGCACCAGCACCGCGCCGATCACGAGGTCGGCCCCCGCCACCGCCTCGGCAATCGCGGAGGCAGAGGAGAAGGCGGTGCGGATCTGGTTGCCGAACTGCGCATCAAGCTCGGCGAGGCGGCGGTTGGAGATGTCGAAGATCGTCACATCGGCGCGCAGGCCGACCGCCATCTGCGCGGCGTTGACCCCCGCCACGCCGCCGCCGATGATCACCACCTTGCCCGGCTCGACGCCCGGCACCCCGCCCAGCAGCACCCCGCGCCCGCCTTGGTGCTTCTCGAGATAATGCGCCCCGCACTGGACGCTCATGCGCCCCGCGACTTCCGACATGGGCTTCAGGAGCGGCAGCGTGCCGTCGGGGGCGGTGACAGTCTCGTAAGCGATGCACGTCGCCCCGCTCGCCATCAGGCCTTCGGTCTGGGGCTTGTCGGCGGCGAGGTGGAGGTAGGTGAACAGCAGGTGGTCGGGGCGCAGCATGGCGATCTCGGGGGCCTGCGGCTCCTTGACCTTGACGATCATCTGCGCGGCCTCGAACACCGCGGGGGCATCCGGCAGGATACGCGCGCCAGCGGCCACGTATGCGGCGTCGGCGAAGTCGACGCCGCCTCCGGCACCCGCCTGCACCACCACCTCGTGGCCCGCCCGCACCAACTCGGCGACCGCCGCGGGGGTGAGGCCGACACGGTATTCGTTGTTCTTGATCTCGGTGGGAACGCCGACGCGCATGGGGGTCTCTCCTGCTCTTTTCTCTCGCGCGCCTTGTAGCAGGTGGGGCGAGCGGGTTCTTCGCAATGATCGGCATGGTGGCGGCAGCAGACGGGAAATTCTTGCATCGAAACACCGCTCGGCGCATGAAATTCCCGCATGGACCGCATCGACCGGAAAATTCTTGATCTGCTCAGGCAAGACTCGCGCCTGACCGGCGAGGCGCTCGGCGAGCGCGTGGGCCTCAGCCCCTCCGCCGCACACCGGCGGGTCAAAGCGCTGGAGGAGATCGGCGCGATCCTCGGCTACCGTGCGCGCCTGTCACGCGCGGCGCGGGGCAACCCCTCGACCGTCTTCGTGCAGGTCACCCTCACCGACCAGCGGCAGGCGACCATGCTCGCCTTCGAGGCCGCGCTCGCCCGGACCGAGCAGGTGGCCGAGGCCTATCTGATGAGCGGCCAGTCGGATTACCTCGTCAAGGTGCTGGTGCGCGACGACGACAGCTACGAGCGCATCCACCGCGAGATCCTCTCCGCGCTCCCCGGTGTGCAGCGGCTGGTGAGCCAGTTCACGATCCGCACCCTCGAAGGCGGCGACTGAAACCGCGCCGCCCGCATCGCGGGGAATATTCGGCGATCACGATACGTTCATGGCAAGACGATGAAAGACGCTCGTCCTGCGCGCGCTAGGTTTGGTCGCAAGCCCCTTGTTTTCTCCGGGGGAACGCCGATCTGGCGTTTCCGGTTCTGTGACAGTTCAGGGTCAGGATTGCAGTAGAAAGTTAGTTTTCCGACGGGTATAGGACCAGCATGGCGACGCCGATCTACGAATTTGCCCAGATCCCGCGGGTCGACCCGGCGGCCAAGGCGCGTGCCCGGGCGCGGCGCGTGCGCGATGCGGGGCAGGCTCCGACGGTCGGCGTGATCTACAATCCGCGCAGCCACCGCAACCTCGGCGCCGATTTCGATTGCGGCGTGTGCCCGCACGTCCACATCGCCCAGCCGCGCGAGCGCGGGCAGCTGCCGCAGGCGCTGACCGAATTCGCGGCGAAAGGCATCGATCTGCTCGTCATCAATGGCGGCGACGGCACGGTGCGCGACGTGCTGACCTGCGGCCAGGCGATCTTCGGCGACGATTGGCCCGCGATCGCGGTGCTCCCCAAGGGCAAGACGAACGCGCTCACCATCGACCTCGGCGTGCCCGAGGACTGGGGGCTGCAGGACGCGATCGAAGCGCTCGATCATGGCACCCGCGTCTATCGCCGTCCGATCACGGTCGCGCGGGCGGAGGAGCCGGGCTCGCGCGTCGCGGGCTTCATCCTCGGCGCGGGCGCCTTCACCAAGTCGATTCAGGCCGGGCAGAGCGCGCACCGCCTCGGCGCGTTCAACTCGATGGTGGTCGGCGTGACCGGCATCTGGGCGCTGCTGCAATCGCTGTTCGCCGGGCGCGGCAATGCCTGGCGCAAGGGTGCGCGCATGGCGATCGGGCTCGGCACGGCGGACGCCCCGATGGAGCACAGCGGCCACGGCGATCCCGCCATGCGCCAGCTGCTGTTCGCCTCGACGCTCGAGAAGCTCCCCGCCGGGATCAAGCCCTTCGGCGCGCTCAAGAACGGGCTGAAGCTCGTGGCGGTCGACCAGATCCCGCGCCGCACCACCGCGCTGGTGCCGCTGGTGCTGATGGGCAAGATGAAGGACGGCCTGCGCGAGCGCGGCATCCATCAGGTCGCCGCGACCCAGTTCAGCCTGTCGATCGACGACCAGTTCATCCTCGATGGCGAGGCCTTCCCGCCGGGCGACTACCGCATCGAGCAGGGGCCGGAGCTCGCCTTTGTAGCACCATGAGCGCCGCCCCATGAGCGCTAGCACGGCGGCGCTTGCCGAGCGGATCGCCGCGCGCCTTGCCACGCCTGTCCAACCCGCCGTCGCCGAATTCGCGCGCGCCCTCGCTGACGCATCGGGCGCCGTCGCGGTGCTGTTCTACGGATCGAACCTGCGCACCGGATCGCTCGAAGGCGTGCTCGATTTCTACCTGCTGCTGCCGGGCAACGAGGAGGCCGCGATCTGGCCGCGGGTGTCCTATCACGAGCGCGGCGCTGACGGCATGACCCTGCGCGCGAAGGTCGCCACGATGCGGCTTTCGACCTTCGCCAGGGCGGCGAGCGGCGAACTCACCGACACCACCATCTGGGCGCGGTTCGTCCAGCCGAGCTGCCTGATCTGGGCTGCCGACGACGCCGTCAGGGCCGAGGTCATCGCGGCTATCGCGTCCGCCGCCACCACCGCCGCGCGCCTCGCCGCCGCACTCGGCCCCGCGAGCGGCACGGCGGAGGACTATTGGCGCGCGCTGTTCCGCGCCACCTACAGCGCCGAATTCCGGGTCGAGAAGAGCGGCCGCGAGAACGATATCCTCTCGGTCAACGCCGAGCATTTCGAGGGGCTATTGCCGCTTGCGCTGGAAGCGGCGGGCATTCCTGCGGGCCACGAAGGCACGACGCTCACCCCGCGTCTCACGCCGGCGGAGCGGGCGCGCATCCTCGGCTGGTGGAAGCGCCGCCGCCGCCTGGGCAAGCCGCTCAACCTGCTGCGCCTCGTCAAGGCGAGCACCACCTTCGAGGGCGCAGCACGCTATGCCGCGTGGAAGATCGAGCGGCACACCGGGATGCCGGTCAAGGTGACCCCGTTCCGCGAGCGCTACCCGCTCTTGGCCGCGCCGCAGGTCTTGTGGGACCTCAGCCAGCACCGCCGCCAGCGGCGCTAACCCTCAGAGATACTGCATCGAGATCGTCATCCGCGTGACCCCTGGCCCCGCGGTGAAGCGGGTCTTGTCGACCGAGGGCGGGCGCGGGACGAGGCCGAGGATCTTCTTGATCCCGGGGTTGTTCGACATCCCCGCACCGTCGGTGGAAATGTCGGTCTGGCGGTTGCCATTGGCGTCATGCTGCACGGCAATGGCGAAGGCGCCGGTCGAAGGCAGCGGCACGCACACCGTCATGCTGCCCGCGCGGGGCTTGGCATCGACCCTCACGACATAGCGCTTGCTCACCAGCCAGTCGGCCTTGGTGGCGGGATAGGCTCGCACGAAGAGATTGCCGTCCGAGGACTTGAGCCCGGTCACGGTGATGTGCACCGCCGGGCCCTTGCCCGCACTGCACTGGCCGAGATCGTTGCTGGCGACGCGCCCGTAGGCATAGCCCTGCGCAGCGACCGGCGCACCGAGCGCGGCCACCAGCGCCAGCGCGGCAACAGCGCGGCGGGGAGAGCGGAGTGAAGAGGGCACAGGAACGGTCATGGCAGGCTCGCAAACTAAGGGCGGCAGAACAGGCGCGCAAGCCAAAGGGGGGAGAGGAGAGGGGCGCGCGCCATCGGGGTTGATCGCCGCTATGGCGCAATCTGCCTGAATTGCGGCTTAATTGACCGGATTTGGCACCGCGCACGCGTCCATGCGGTGGAAAAGCATACAAATCGCCTTGTCGCGCGATTCGCGGGGCCCCTATGTCCGGTAAAGCGTCCCAGAAAGGCTCACGCGCCCGCGCCATGACCACGCCCCTGATTTCCCCCTCGATCCTGTCCGCCGATTTCGCCCGTCTGGGCGAAGAAGTGCGCGCCATCGATGCGGCGGGGGCGGACTGGATTCACATCGACGTGATGGACGGGCATTTCGTGCCCAACATCACCATCGGCCCCGACGTCGTGAAGGCGCTGCGCCCGCACACTGCCAAGCCCTTCGACGTCCACCTGATGATCGCGCCGGTCGATCCCTACCTTCAGGCCTTCGCCGATGCGGGCGCGGACATCATCACCGTCCATCCCGAGGCGGGCCCGCACATCCACCGCACGCTTCAGGCGATCAAGGCGCTCGGCAAGCAGGCGGGGGTCGTCATCAACCCCGGCACGCCCGTGGAGGTGCTCGACAACCTGATGGACCTCGCCGACCTCGTCCTGGTGATGAGCGTCAACCCCGGCTTCGGCGGGCAGAGCTTCATCCCCTCGCAATTGGACAAGATCGCGCGCATCCGCTCGATGATCAACCGCTCGGGCCGCGCGATCCGGCTCGAGGTCGACGGCGGGGTCAATGCCGAGACCGCGCGGCTGTGCGTCGAGGCGGGGGCGGACGTGCTGGTGGCGGGCTCGGCCACCTTCAAGGGCGGGCCCGATCACTACGCCGCCAATATCGCCGCGCTGAAGGGCGCAAGGTAAGTGGCGAGCGTGCTGCGCTCCCCCGCCGCCACCCGCGCCGAGGCGCTGGTCGAGCGAGTGGCGGATGCGCCGGTGCTGCCGCTCGGCAGCGCGCCGGAGCCGGGTGCGGAAGCCGCCCCGCCGCCGGTCGAAGAACCCTCCCGCGCGCTGGCGCTGAGTGACGTCATTGCGGTCAAGTCCGGCCCGGGCGAGGCGCTGATCCGGCTCGCCTATCGCATGGGCATCCCCGGCCACGCCATCGCCGCCCCCTTCCGGCGCCCGCAGGCGGTGCGGGTGACGGCGACGGTCGAGAGCCCCAACCGCGGCGACCGCACCGCGGGCACGGCCCTGCGCGCAGGGCATTTCCTGATCCACGGCGTGCGCCTGCCGATCAGCAGCTTCGATTTCTCGCTGCCCGCGCATCACGCCCCCGGTGTCGAGCGGGTGGTGCATTCCTTCGCTTGGCTCGCCGATCTCGCCGCCTGTGCCTCGCGCGCCGAGGGCGCGGCTGTGGCCGAGCGGATCGCGGGGCTGTGGCTCCACGCCCATAGCGCCCCGGGCAGGGGACCCGCGTGGGAGACCGAGCTGGCAGGCCTCAGGCTGGTTGCCTGGCTGGTCCACGCGCCGCTGATGCTCGGCGGCACCGACAAGGGGCTGAAGGCGCGCCTGCTTGCCGCCATCGCCGAGACCGCGGGCTGGCTCGACAAGCGCGCGCCGAGGGAGCCCGCAGGCCTCGGGCAGGTCGCGGCCTGGGCGGGCGTCGTGGCGGCAGGCCTGCTGCTCCCACATGGCAAGCCGCGGCGGCTGTTCGGCGAGGCCGGGCTGGTCAAGGCGCTGGGCGACATGGTGGGCGAGGATGGCGGCGTGCTGTCGCGCTGCCCCGCCGCACAACTCGACGCGATCCGGCTGCTGACCGATCTCATCGCCTGTTACGAGGCCGCCGAAGTCACCCCGCCGCCTGCGCTCGCCGTGATGCGCGAGCTGCTGGTGCCGCCGCTCCTCGCGCTGCGCCATGGCGATGGGGCGCTGGGGTGCTGGCAGGGGCAGGGAGCCATCGCGGCCGACCGCGTCAACGCCGTGATCGAGGCGAGCGGCGTGCGCACCCGCCCGCTCGCGCAGGCGCAAGGCTGGGGCTACAGCCGCATCAAGGCGGGCGAGACGCTGCTGCAATTCGACACCGCCCCGCCCCCGCGAGCCAAGCACGCGCGCACCGGCTGCGCCTCGACCCTCGCCTTCGAATTGAGCGACGGCCCGCAGCGGATTATCGTCAATTGCGGCGGTTCGGCGCTCGCCGGCGGACAGGTGCCTGCGCGCATCGGGCAGGGCCTGCGCGCCACCGCCGCTTTCTCGACGCTGGTGCTCGACAACGCCAATTCGACCGCGGTGCTGCTTCACGGCAAGCTCGGCAAGGGGGTCGAGACGGTCGATCTCGAGCGCCGCCAGATCGCCCGGCCCGGCCATCGGGAAGCAACCCGGATCGAGGCCGCGCATGATGGCTATGCCGGCCGCTTCGGCCTCAGCCACCAGCGCATCCTCACCCTATCGGGGGACGGCACCGAGCTGGCGGGCGAGGACATCCTTATCCCCACCGCCAAGAACGGCAAGCGCGGCAAGATCGGCTTCGCGATCCGCTTCCACCTGGGGCGCGGGGTCGAAGTGCAGCTTTCCCCCGACAAGCGCGGCGCGAGCCTGCTGCTCCCCGACGGTCGGCTCTGGCAATTCCGTCTGGGCGGCGATAGGGGCGGGGCCGGCGAGATCACCTTGCACGCCGAGGACAGCCTGTGGGTCGACGGCGACGGCCGCCCGCACGCGACCGAGCAGCTGGTGATCGAGGGACTGGCATTGCGCAGTGGGGGACAATTCTCCTGGCGCTTCAAAAAAACGGGGTAGTTTCGAACATGGCCGATGGTGTGATCCGGCGGGCGCTGCTGTCAGTGTCCGACAAGAGCGGTTTGGCGGACCTCGGCCGCGCGCTGGCGGGGCGGGGCGTCGAGCTGGTGAGCACCGGCGGCACCGCCAAGGCCCTGCGCGAGGCGGGCCTCAGCGTGAAAGACGTCTCCGACCTCACCGGTTTCCCCGAGATGATGGACGGGCGGGTGAAGACGCTCCACCCCACGGTTCACGGCGGGCTGCTGGCGCTGCGCGACAACCCTGAGCACGTCGCCGCGATGGAGGCCCACGGGATCGGGGCGATCGATCTGGTGGTGGTCAACCTCTATCCCTTCGAAGCCACGGTGGCGAAGGGTGCGTCCCGCGAAGAGGTTATCGAGAACATCGATATCGGCGGGCCTTCGATGGTGCGCTCGGCGGCGAAGAACCACGGCTTCGTGACGATCCTCACCGATCCCGCCGACTACGCCACGCTGGTCGCCGAGATGGACGCGAATGGCGGCGCGACCACGCAGGCCTTCCGCACCCGCATGGCGGGCAAGGCCTATGCCCGCACGGCAGCCTATGATTCGGCGATCGCGAGCTGGTTCGCCTTCTCGCCCGCCGCTTCGGACGAGCCGACGCTGTTCCCCGAGACGCTCCCGATGGCGCTGAAGCGCGCCGACACGCTGCGCTATGGCGAGAACCCGCACCAGATGGCGGCGATCTATGTCCCGCAGGTGTCGGGCACCGCGAGCGTGCCGCAGGCCAAGCAGTTGCAGGGCAAGGAGCTCAGCTACAACAATCTCAACGACGCCGACGCGGCGCTAGAACTGGCAGCGGAATTCGCCGGGGAGGAGCCTGCGGTCGTCATCGTCAAGCACGCCAACCCCTGCGGCGTGGCGCAGGGCGGCTCGCTGCTTTCCGCGTGGGAAGCGGCGCTGGCCTGCGATAGCGTCTCGGCCTTCGGCGGGATCGTCGCGGTGAACACCGAGCTCGACGCCGCGACCGCTGAGGCGATCAGCGCGATCTTTACCGAGGTGGTGATCGCCCCCTCGGTCTCGGAAGAGGCCAAGGCGATCTTCGCGAAGAAGAAGAACCTGCGCCTGCTCGAATGCGGCGCGCTTCCGAACCCGCGCCGGGGCGGCCTCGCCCTCAAGACCATCGCAGGCGGCGTGCTGATCCAATCGCGCGACAACGGGGCGATCTCTGCGGACGACCTCAAGGTCGTCACCAAGCGCGCCCCGACCGAGCAGGAGCTGAAGGACTGCCTCTTCGCCTGGACGGTCGCGCGCCACGTGAAGTCCAACGCCATCGTCTACGCCAAGGACGGCGCCACCGCCGGGATCGGCGCAGGCCAGATGAACCGCCGCGATTCGGCGCGCATCGCCGCGATCAAGGCCAGGGAAGCCGCCGAAACCCACGGCTGGCCCGCCCCTCGCACTGTCGGCAGCGCGGTCGCCTCCGACGCCTTCTTCCCCTTCGCCGACGGCCTGATCTCCGCCGCCGAAGCGGGCGCGACCGCCGTGATCCAGCCGGGCGGCTCGATCCGCGACGACGAGGTGATCGCCGCCGCTGACGCGGCAGGCCTTGCGATGGTCTTCACCGGGATGCGGCATTTCAGGCATTGATGTTTGCGGGGGCGCCTCCGCGCCCCCGTCCTCGGTGCTGTTCCTCCGCTTCGCTCCGGGCACCTGCGGCTCGCGCGCGTGCGCTCGCGGGCCTGCGGCCCGATAATCCTCCTCGAGCTTGGTCGGAGAGGGGGACCATGCTCAGCATGGTGGAGGGACGAGCGAGGGCACAAAAAATGTCCCCCCTAAGCAATCCCCCGCATTCGTCGCATCCGCCGCACGGCTCGGCCCGCATGCCCCTTAAGCGCAACTATTTTTCGCCGCTTTCGTAACCAGTATAGGGCCGCGACCCTAATAAGGCCTGTCGCCAGTTCATCCCGCCGCAATCCGGCCGCGGGCAAGGAGCGGGCGGAAACTTACGCGATTCACGAGTCCCCCATGCGCCTCCTCTCCTCCGACCTGTTCCGCAATTTCGGCATCGGCTTCGTCCTCGGGGCGGTGCTGATCGTCGGCGCGAACGCGGAAGACTGGAACGCTGCCGTGGCCTCGCCTGCGCAAGCGGCCGAACTGAACGCCACCCCCGGCGTCGTCCCTGCCCCCGCAGCCGAGTTCGTGATCGCGCCCTGATAAGGCCGACCCACATGCACAAATTCGTCGCACTCCTCGCCGCCGGTTCGCTGGCGCTGAGCGCCTGCGCGGGCCCCGCGCTGGCCGAGGAACCCGTCGCCGCCCCCGCCGCCACCCGGCTCGCCAAGGAACCCGCCGGGCTCAAGACCGCAGTCTTCGCCGGCGGCTGCTTCTGGGGCGTCGAGGGCGTGTTCAGCCACGTCAAGGGCGTCAAGAGCGCGGTCTCGGGCTACCACGGCGGCACAAAGCAGAGCGCGACCTACGACCTCGTCTCGAGCGGCGTCACCGATCATGCCGAGGCTGTGCGCATCACCTACGACCCGGCGGTGGTCCGCTATGACCAGCTGCTGCGGATCTTTTTCTCGGTGGTCGCCGACCCGACATTGAAGAACCGGCAGGGCCCGGACGTCGGCACCCAGTATCGCAGCGCGATCGTGCCGATGAGTGCCGAACAGAGCGCGGTCGCCAAGGCCTACCTCGCGCAGCTTGGCAAGTCGGGGCTGTGGTCGAAGCCCATCGCCACGAAGATCGAGCCCTACAAGGCCTTCTACGCGGCAGAAGCCTATCACCAGGACTTCATGTTCGCGAACCCGACGCACGGCTACATCCGGCGCTGGGACGCCCCCAAGGTGGCGGCGCTGAAGCGCATGTACCCGACCTTCTACCGCGCCAGCTTTCTGAAGGACGCGGGGTGACGTATAAGGGGGTGGACAGCACGCTCCACCCCCACTGGCGCTCGCCCCCATCCCTCATTATATTCGCAGACATGGGACAGCACGCGCACAGCCACCACGAACTCGCCGGAGCGGATCTTGTCGCAGAAGCCGCCCGCGCGCTGGTCGCGTCCGGCGAGCAGTGGACCTCGATGCGCGAGGCAGTCTTCGCCGAACTCGCCCGGCACGAGCGGCCAGTCTCGGCCTATGACATCGCCGACAACCTCTCGGCCGCGCGCGGCAAGCGGGTCGCGCCCAACTCAGTCTACCGCATCCTCGACGTGTTCGTCGCGAACAACCTCGCGATGCGGGTCGAGAGCGCCAATGCCTATCTCGCCAACACCCACCCGGGCTGCGCGCATGACTGCATCTTCCTCGTCTGCGACGAATGCGGCGAGGCCGCGCATGTCGACGACGAAGAGGTCAGCCGCGCCGTCCGCGCGATCGCCTCGGGCCGCGGCTTCAAGGCCGAGCGGCCGGTGCTCGAGATCCGCGGGCTGTGCAAGGGCTGCGCCTGAGCCCCCTCACCATCCTTGATCTGCCTCAACCCTACATCGACAGGCCAGACTTACAGGTGTAAGGCCAGCGGTTATGACACAATCGCCTTACACGCCTCTGCTCGATCAGGTTGACACTCCCGACGATCTGCGCCGCCTCAAGCCCGAACAGCTCCGCCAACTCGCCGACGAACTGCGCACCGAGATGATCGATGCGGTCAGCACCTCGGGCGGGCACCTCGGATCGGGCCTCGGCGTGGTCGAGCTGACCGTGGCGATCCACTATGTCTTCAACACGCCCGAGGACAAGCTGGTGTGGGACGTCGGCCACCAGTGCTACCCCCACAAGATCATCACCGGGCGCCGCGACCGTATCCGCACGCTGCGCCAGGGCGGGGGCCTCAGCGGCTTCACCAAGCGGTCCGAGAGCGAATACGACCCCTTCGGCGCGGCGCATTCCTCGACCTCGATCTCGGCGGCGCTGGGCTTTGCCATCGCCAACAAGCTCCAGAACAAGCCGGGCCGCGGGATCGCGGTGATCGGTGACGGCTCGATGAGCGCCGGCATGGCCTATGAGGCGATGAACAACGCCGCGCAGGCGGGCAACCGGCTGATCGTGATCCTCAACGACAACGACATGTCGATCGCGCCCCCGGTGGGCGGGCTTTCGGCCTATCTCGCGCGGATGGTGTCCTCGAGCGAATATCTCGGCATCCGCAGCCTCGCCAGCCGCGCGGTGAAGAAGATGAGCCGCCGCCTGCACGACACCATCGGCAAGGCCGAGGAATTCACCCGCGGCATGGTGACCGGGGGGACTTTGTTCGAGGAACTGGGCTTCTACTACGTCGGCCCGATCGACGGGCATAATCTCGACCACCTGCTCCCCGTGCTGGAGAACGTGCGCGACACCAGCGAAGGCCCGGTGCTGATCCATGTCGTGACTGAGAAGGGCAAGGGCTATGCCCCGGCCGAGAACAGCGCCGACAAGTATCACGGCGTCCCCAAGTTCAACGTCGTCACCGGCGAAAAGGCCAAGAGCGCGCCCAGCGCCCCCGCCTATCAGGACGTGTTCGGTCTGACGCTGGCGAAGCTCGCCGAGACCGACGCGCGCATCTGCGCGATCACCGCCGCCATGCCTTCGGGCACGGGCGTCGACAAGTTCGCCAAGGCTCACCCGGCGCGCACCTTCGATGTCGGCATTGCCGAACAGCACGCGGTGACCTTCGCGGCGGGCTTGGCTGCCGAGGGCATGCGGCCCTTCGCGGCGATTTACTCCACCTTCCTTCAGCGCGCTTACGATCAGGTGGTGCACGATGTGTGCATCCAGAATCTGCCCGTGCGCTTCGCCATCGATCGCGCCGGGCTGGTCGGCGCCGACGGGGCGACCCATGCGGGCAGCTTCGACATCACCTATCTCGCGACCCTGCCCAACATGGTGGTGATGGCCGCCGCCGACGAGGCCGAACTGGTCCACATGACCTACACCGCCGCCGAGTATGACGAAGGCCCCATCGCCTTCCGCTACCCGCGCGGCAACGGCACGGGCGTTCCGCTGCCCGAGGTTCCGGTGAAGCTCGAGATCGGCAAGGGCCGTCTGGTGCGCGAGGGCAGCAAGGTCGCGATCCTCTCGCTGGGCGCGCGCCTGACCGAGGCGCTGAAGGCCGCCGACACGCTCGAGGCCAAGGGGCTTTCAACCACGGTGGCCGACCTGCGCTTCGCCAAGCCGCTCGACGAAGAGCTGATCGCCAAGCTGATGCGCAGTCACGAGGTGATCGTGACGGTCGAGGAAGGCGCCATCGGCGGCCTCGGCGCGCATGTCCTGACTTTCGCGAGCGATAGCGGCCTCACCGACAACGGCCTCAAGGTCCGCACCCTGCGCCTGCCCGATACCTTCATCGATCACGACGATCCGATGAAGCAGTATGACGAGGCCGGTCTCAACGCGCCGCAGATCGTGGACACGGTGCTGAAGGCGCTGAAGCACAACTCGGCGGGGATCGAGACGGGCGAGGAAGCGCGGGCCTAAGCGCCTGTGGGCGAATTGTTCGGCGTTCCCGAGTGGGCGGCGGCAACGGGTTTCGTTGTCGTCGGCCTCGCCATCTGGCTGGGCGCAGGCTTCGTCATGCGGCGTCGCGCCCACTTCCGGGTCGCCAAGCGTCGCCGCAACCCCACCGAGGTGGAATTTCTCGCGGTGATGGCGCAGGACTGCTCTCCGGAAGCCGCGCGCTTCGTGTGGGGGCAGGCGCTGCCCTATGTCGAACCTCGCCTTACGCCGCATCCGGACGATCTGCTGATCGACGATCTGTGTATCGACGGCGACGACATCGACATGGACTGGCCGCAGGTGTGGGCGGATCAGCTCGGCATACCAGAGCGCGATCTGCCCGACTGGCCCAAGGACTGGCCGCTCACCGCGCGCAATTTCGCCCGCTGGTGCGATCTGGCGCGGCCTTGAGGCCCCTTCCCTCGGGGGAAGGGGTTTGGGGATGGGGGTTCGACGCTCGGTAGTGCAGAGCCCCCACCCCCGACCCCTCCCCTAGGGGAGGGGAGAAGCAAGCTCTAGCGCGGCCGGGTGATCCCCACCGTTTCAGGATTGGCGGGCGGTTCGACCGGAACGGCCTCGGCCGGAGCCGGAGCCTCGGACGCCGCGCGGGTCTCGGCCTTCAGCTCCTCGAGCTCCTCCAGCCACATCCGGTCGCGCTCGGAGATCGGCTCGCCCTTCAGTTCGGCGATGTCGCGGCGGCGCTGGGCGAGGTAGGTCTCGCGGCGCAGGCGGTAGGGATCGTCCGAGTTGCGGATGCTGGCGATCTCCTCGTCGAACGCCACCCGCTGGTCGAGGCCGTTGATGACGAAATAGGTCGCGGCATATTCGATCCGGTTGAACGGATCGCCCACCGCCACCGGCAGCAGCAGCTGGTCCAATGTGCTGCCCGCCAGATCGCGCACGCTCGTCGCGCCGGTCACGGGGAGATAGAGGTAGGGCCCCGAGCCGACGCCATAGAAGCCCAGCGTGTTGGCAAAGCCGTTGCGGCGATAGGGCAGCCCTGCGCGCTTCTCCGCCACATCGAACAGCCCGCCCACGCCGAGGGTCGAATTGATCGCCAGCCGCCCCAAGGTCTCGAATGCCTTGCCGACCTTGCCCTGAAGCAGGAAATTGAGCGCGACGCTCGGCTCGCCGAGGTTCCTCACCACATTGCCGAGGCCGTCGCGCACCGGTTCGGGCAGGCCGTCGCGATAGGCATTGGCGACGGGCTCGACCACCGCTTCGTCGACCGCCTGGGTGACGCGGTAGCTCTCCTCGTTGATCGCCTCGGCCGGGTCGCTCTTGGGCGGGCCGACCTCGCCCTCGACGACGATTTCCGTGACCGGCGGCTCCTCACCCTCGGGCGGCTGGTCGGCGGGAGGCTCCTGCGCCGGGGCGAGGCTCCAGCCGATCGGCAGCACGGCGCGGCGTTCGGAGCGCGGACGGACGGGGAGAGCCACCGGCGCGCCGGCCTCTGCGGCGAGGCGGAACACCTCGGGGTCGGGCACGATCTGCGGGGCTTGCACAGTCGGCACAGCCGCGCCCAGCGCCGCGCTCAGCAGCGCAGGCGAGGTTGAAAGCAGCGCTAGTCCGGGCATCGCATTCCTTTCTCCTCGCGCCCTGCCCCCCGGATCGGCGCGCGTCTTCCACGATTCTTGCCCTTTGCCGCCGCGCGCCTTACGCAAGCCTGACCAGCTCACGAAGCCCCGCGAAAGGCCCCCATGTCCCTCATCCAGATAAGCCGCGAAGGCCCCGTTACAATCCTGACGCTCGACCGCGCCGAAAGCATGAACCCGCTCGGCGCGCCGGGCGACGGGGACGCGTTCGTCAGTGTCGCCAATGCGATAAACCGCGACATGGAGTGCCGGGTGGTGATCCTCACCGGCGCCGGACGCGCCTTCAGCGCGGGCGGCGACGTCAAGGCGATGCGCGACAAGACCGGCACCTTCGGTGGCACCACCCCGGCGATCTCGGACGGCTACCGCGACAATATCCACCTGATGCTGCGCGCGCTCTACGGCCTGCGCGTGCCGCTGATCGCGGCGGTCAACGGCCCGGCGATCGGCCTCGGGTGCGATGTCGCCTGCCTCGCCGACATCCGCATCGCTTCCGAGACCGCCAAGTTCGGGGTGACCTTCCTCAAGCTCGGCATCATCCCGGGCGATGGCGGCACGTGGATTCTCCCGCGCGTGATCGGCATGAGCCGCGCGGCCGAGCTGTTCTACACCGGCGACGTGATCGACGCCGCGACCGCGAAGGACTGGGGCCTCGTCAGCCGCGTGGTTCCGGCAGACTCGCTGATGGACGAGGCGCGCGCGCTCGCCGCGAAGATCGCGCTCCTCCCCCCGCACGCCCTGCGCCACACCAAGAACCTGCTGCGGCAGGGCCAGCAGACCAGCTACGACACCGCGCTGGAGCTTGCCGCCAACACCCAGGCGATGATGCACACCACCGCCGACCATGCCGAGGGCGTCGCGGCGCTGATCGAGAAGCGCGGGGCGGTGTTTACGGGGGACTGATCGGGCCATAGCCTGTCTGTGCCGGAAGGATTCGCCCCGAATCCGACCGGGCCTTGCGGAGAGAAGCCTGTGACCGTGGAACTGTGGATCGCCCTCGGCGCCAATCTCACCAGCCTGCTGGTTGCCGCCGGCGGATGGCTGTTTGCGTGGCGGCTCCAGAAGGAAAAGAAGAAGCAGGACCGGCGGGACAAGCTGATCGAGCGCACCTTGCGCGAAGTGATGGCGCGGATCGTGCTGGAGGAGAAGTCGATCGACCACTTGCTCGACGAACAGCCCCTCGGGCGGCAGGCGCTCAAGGTGACGCTGCGCGATCTGGTGGAGGCCGAACTCGGCTATCGTCCCGCGATGTCGCGCAGCGATGTGAAGCGGCTGATGGAGACCTACCCCGGCTAGGGCCGTTCGCGCCGGATCAGCCCACCCAGCGCCACACGCCCGCCGGGATCCCCGCGTGCCACAGGTGGAACCAGCTTCCCGCGAGCCACAGCGCCGTCCCCGCCAGCAGCGGCACCGCGCCGACGCTGAACAGCTGCCCGAGGCGCGGCCAGTAGGAGGTTTTCGCCGACCACTCGCCCCATGCCGCGCCCATCAGCTTGGCCTTCTTGCCGTCCTGCAAGCGCGACCCCACCAGCGCCAGCACGCCCATTGCAAAGGCGGTGATCATCGTGCGGGTGCTCCAGAACAGCACCATGTGCGAGAGCGCCCACAGGCCGATCCCCCACATCATCGGGTGGCGGGTGACTCGGAACACGCCCTTGGGCTCGGCCCTCGCCTGCGCTTCGGCTTGCGGGGTGGGCAGCGCGGGGTTGCCGATCAGCGAGCCCGCCAGCAGCACCATCGCCAGCCATGTCAGCACGCTCGCGGCGATCCAGCCCGCCTCGCCCGTGCCCGGCAAATCCGCGCCCGGCGCGACGCCGAAGGCATGGGCGACCCAGCCCAGCGTCGCGAAGCTCACCGCCGTATAGGCGAGGGTGAAGCCCCCCGCCCCCAGGGCCTTGACCATCGGCGCCCGCAGCGGGTGCGACATGGCGAAGTGCGAGCCGACGAAAGCGGCATTGGCCGCGGCGAGCGTGATCAGATCCCCATCCATGCCGGGCAGGCTAACATGGGTTGGCAGGAGCGACCAGCCGCGCCTTACGCGGGTTCCACCGCCGCGCTCGGCAGGCCGGTCGGCACGATGGTGGCCTGGGCGGCGGCGACGTGGATCGGGGACTCGCCCTCGCTCTCGGCCCAGACATCGGCGCGCACCACCACCTGCCGCTTGCCCGCCTTGATGACGGTGCCTTTCGCGCGCAACCGTGCGCCCTTGGCAGGGCGCAGGAAGTCGATGGTGTAGCCCCCCGTCACCACGTCGCCCGCGACCGATGCCCCCGCCCAGGCGCAGGCATTATCCGCCATCAGCCCGACGATGGCGCCGTGCGCATAGCCGTGGTGCTGGGTCATCTCGGGGCGCAAGGTCAGGGTGAGTTCGCTCTCGCCCTGCCACACCTTGACCGGCTCGACATCGAGCCAGTTCGAAAAGCCCGACCGCGCCACCGCAACCTGCTTCATATAGGCGATCGAGGCTTCGGGGCTGTCGAAACGGGTCACGGGCATGAGGGGGCTCCTTAAGTCTGATTCGCAGACTTTATGCGTCTTGCCAGCGGCGCGCACAAGTCTGATAATCAGACGATGAAGACCTACACCCCCTCGCGCGCGCCCTGCCCCATTGCCCGCGCCGCGCGCGTGCTCGGCGACCGCTGGGTGCTGCTGATCCTGCGCGATGCCTTTCTGGGGGCCGAGCGCTTCGAGGAGTTCGTCGAGCGGCTCGGCATCAACCGCGCCGCGCTGACCTCGCGCCTCGCGATCCTGCAGGATGCCGGGCTGCTGGTGCGCGAGCCTCCGCTTGGCAAGCGCGCGCGCTATCTGCTGACCGACAAGGCGCGGGCGCTGGTGCCGGTCTTTGCCGAAATGGCCGAGTGGAGCGCAGGCCACCTCTATGCCGAGGGCGAAACCGCGCCGGTCTGGCCGCCCGCCTAGCCGCCGATCGCGAGCAGTTCGACCTTGAACACCAGCGTCGCGTTGGGCGGGATCGGCCCGCGCCCGATCGGGCCGTAGGCGAGGTCGGCGGGGATCGCGATCTCGATGATCTCGCCCACGCCCATGTTGGGGATGGCGATCTGCCAGCCCTTCACCAGCCGCCCGAGCGGGAAGGTGGCGGGCTCTCCGCGCGCGTAGGAGCTGTCGAACACCGTCCCGTCGAGCAGCTTGCCCTCGTAATGGACGGTGACCCGGTCGGCGACCGTGGGCTTCTTCCCGGAGGCGAGATACTTCACCCAGCGCCAGCGCAGCCCGCCCTCGGCGGTGTACCACCCGTCCTCGGCCTTCAGGTTGAGCAGGTAGAGCTGCTGCTGCGCGTGCCACGCGGGGTTTTGCGCGTTGCCGACAGGGGACAGGGCTTCGCCGCTCTGCGCCTGCGCGGGTTGCAAGGCGAGCAGCACGGTTGCGGCGAGGGCCGCGAGGGGGGTGACGGGCTTCAGCTTCATTACCAGTCGTAAGCCTCGGGACGGTTGCTCTCGTCAAGGTCCTTGTAGCGATCGCGCAGACGCGACTGGTGGCTGGTGAGGTCCTGCTTGATCCCGCCGATGAAGACCTGCGTGGGCACCGCGCCGGCCTCGAGCGGGTCCTCGCTCCAGATCACCACGTCGCCGAAAGCGCCGGGCTTCAGGACCCCCGCCTTGCCGCCCATGCCGCTGATCTCGGCCGGGACCGAGCTGATCGCGGCGAAGGCCTGCCCCCAGCTCATCCCCGCCGCGCCCGGCAGCTTGTTGAGCGCCACCAGATTGCCCGCCACCTGCTGCAAGCGGCGCGGGTTCTGGAGCGAATCGGCGTTGATCGCGACCTTCACCCCCGCGCGCATCATGCGCCCGGCATTGGATTGGGTCGCGCCCAGTTGCTCGAAGGTCTCGGGCAGATCGGCGAGGCCGTGGGCAATCACCGGCACCTTGGCGGCGGCGATCTCGCTGGCCACCAGCCAGCCCTCGGCGGCACCCACCAGCACCAGATCGAGCGCGGGGAACTCCTTCTTGAGCCCCAGCACGGCGCGGATGTCGGAGGCGCGTTCGGCGGCGACGTAGAGCTTCTGCTTGCCCGTCACCACCGGCACCAGCGCCTCGGCATCGAAGCGGCTGAGCAGGACCTCGTCGTCCTTGACGATCTCGGTGGTCTGCGGCGTGCCGGTCTTGCCGGCGAGCGCCTGCGCCTCGCGCAACGCCGCGCGCAGCAGGGCGTGGGCGGCGGGGCGGCTGCCGCCCGCAAGCCGCGCGCCGTTTTCGCCGAGGTCGACGAACTGGAACGCGCGCGCCTGCACCACCGGGGTCGCATCGCCATCGAGGTCGATGATCGCGCCCTGCCCGCCGAAGATCGAGCCGGTCGGCGCGGTCGCGGTCGCGGCGCGGGTGATCCCGGCGGCGCGGTGGACGAGGATGTGCTGCGAGACCGGGTTGATCGCCGCGGCCGCATCGAGCGAAGCGCTGAAGGGCGAGGCGGCGGCGCGCGAATCCTCGGTCTCGCTCACCGCCACGACGTCCGTCAGGCCCAAGGTGGTGACGGTGGCGAAGATGCCGGGGGTGACATAGGCGCCCTTGGCATCGACCGCGCTGCCGCCTGCAGGCGCACCCGCGGCGGGGCCGGCATAGACCACCTTGCCGCCCTGCACGACCACGGTGCCGCCCTCGATCGGCTCGCTGCCGTCACCGATGACGACGCGGGCGTTGGTGATGGTGACGTCCTGCGCCATCGCGGGCGCGGCAGCGGCGATGAGCGCGAGCGCGCTGACGGAGAGGAGGTTCTTCACTTCACATCTCCTTCACCGGGCTGGCCGAGCTCGAAATCGCTGACGGGCCTTGTCTTGGGATTGAGCGCGTCGAACATCAGCGCGCCGTCGATCCACACCTTCTCGGGCCGCGAATAGACGCTGAGCGGGTCGCCGTTCCACAGCACCACGTCGGCCATCTTGCCGGTTTCGAGGCTGCCGGTCATGTCGGCGATGCCCATCGCCTTGGCGGCGTTGTAGGTGATCCAGCCGATCACGGTCGCATCGGGAATGTCGATCCCCGCCCGCTGCCCGGCGGCCTGCGCCTTGGCGGCTTCCTGGTTGAGGCGCTGGATATCGTTCTGGTCGTCCGAGTGGATCACCACGCAGGCGCCCTCGCGCTGGAGGAAGGCGGCGTTCTCGAGGATGCCGTCATAGCTTTCCATCTTGAAGCCGTACCAATCGGCCCACACGGCGCTGCACACGCCGTTCTCGCGCAGCAGATCGGCGATCTTGTAGCTTTCGACCGCGTGGTGGAAGGTGGTGACCTTGTAGCCCATCTCCTTGGCCATATCCATGACCAGCGCCATCTCGTCGGCGCGGTAGCAGTGGTTCTGAATCAGGATCTCGCCCTTCAGAACGCCCACAAGCGTCTCCTTGGCAAGGTCGCGCTTGGCCTTGGGGTCGTTGGCGTAGTCGATCGCGGCGAGCCACGTCTCGCGGTTCACCGCAAGGTTGCCCATGCGGGTCGAGGGCATCCGTCCGCGCTCGCCATAGACGCGCTTGGGGTTCTCCCCGCAGGCCATCTTCATCGAATAGGGTGCGCCGGGGAACTTCATCCCCTGCATGGTGCGCGCGGGCACGTTCTTGAGCGTCACCGAGCGCCCGCCCATCAGGTTGGCCGAGCCGGGAAGGATCTGGAGGCTCGTGATCCCGCCATTCGCCAGCGCGCGGCTGAATCCGGGGTCCTGCGGCCAGACCGAGTGCTCCGCCCAGACTTCGGGCGTGGTCGGCGCGGTCGCCTCGTTGCCGTCCGAATGGGCGTCGACACCCGGCGAGGGATAGTCGCCAAGGTGCGAGTGGATGTCGATGATGCCGGGGGTGACGAACTTGCCCGTACCGTCGAACACCGCGATGTCGGCGGGGATCGGGGTGTCGGGCCCGCCGACCGCGACGATCTTGCCGCCGCTCATGAAAACCACGCCGTTCTCGATCTTCTTGCCGCGCCCATCATAGACCGTCGCGCCGCGAATCGCGGTGGCGACGCCGGGATAGGGCTTATAGGTCGAGGGGTAGACCGGATCGCCGGGTTTGATCGCGGCGAAGGCGGGGGCCGCGGCGGCCTCTTCCTCCTTGTCCTTCTTCTTGCGTTCCTTCGCGTCGGCGACAGTGGCCCCTGCGATCAGCGCCAATGCGCTCGCGAGGGTGACCAGCGCGCCTGCCCGGGCGCGCCACTTCGAGTCTCGATACATGCAAACCTCGCGTTATTCCGCTCCAAGTGCTTTGGAACGGAAAACGCGAGGTTTGTCCATCCTGTTGGACGAAATTGGTGTCCGGCGAGGGTTACTCGGCAGGCTGCGCCTTGGCGAGCGAGGGCGCTTCGGGTTCGGGCGCGTCCTTGCCGAGGGTGTCGAGGTGCATCCACTTCTTCACCACCGGGCTCACCAGCAGCACCGCCACCGCCGTGCCGATCGCGATCCAGCCGAACAGCTCGTAGATGTCGAGCAGGCCCTGCTTGGTCAGCGCGCCGTCATGCCCGCCGGTCGCCTCGCCGATTTTGCCCGCGACGAAATTGCCGACCGCGGTCATGTAGAACCACGCGCCCATGATCAGCGAGGCAAGGTGCTTGGGCGCGAGCCGGTTCATTGCCGAGAGGCCAACCGGGCTGAGGCACAGCTCGGCGGTGGTGGCGAAGAGGTAATAGGCGAAGACCAGAATGACCGGGGTCATCGCCGCCACGCCATAGGCCTCGGCCCCCCACACCAGCACGAGGTTGGCAAACCCCATCTGCGCCAGCGCCAGACCAAACTTGGCCGGGGCCGAGGGCTCCTTGCCCTTCGCGCCGAGCCACTGCCACAGGGCCGCAAACACGGGTGCCATGAGGATGATGTAGATCGGGTTGATCGACTGGAAGATGCCCGCCGGCACGCCGCTGCGGTCGACGAACTTGTCGGTGAACTGGTTCATCGAACCACCCGCCTGTTCGAACAGGCCCCAGAACAGCGGGTTCAAGCTGATCAGGAACAGGATCGCGAACATGCGCTCGCGCGGCTCCTTGTCGAGCTTGAAGCTCTCGAACAGCACATAGCCCAGCAGCCCCACGCCCGAGATGATCAGCAGCGTCTGGATCACGTCCTGATACTGCACCAGCGCCCAGATCACCGCCACAGCGGCAAGGCCGATGCCGTAGAGCCCGTATTCCTTGCCCTTGGCGAGCGGGCCCGGGGCTTCGCCCGCGCCGTTCAGCAGGCCCTTGCCGAGCACGAAGACGACGAGCCCCGCCAGCATCCCGAGGCCCGCAAGCCCGAAGCCATAGCCCCAGCCGATGGTCTGGCCGAGATATGCAACGAGGATCGTCCCGATCGCCGCGCCCACGTTGATGCCCATGTAGAAGATCGTATAGGCGCCGTCGCGGCGGGTGTCGGTGAGGCCATAGAGCTGGCCGACCATCACCGAGATGTTCGCCTTGAGGAAGCCCGAGCCGACGATGATGAAGGCCAGCGCGCCCCAGAAGACGTTGATCGTGGGATCGTCTTGCCCGCCGGTGCCTTCCACCGCCATCAGCGAATGGCCGATCGCCAGCAGCAGCCCGCCGAACAGGACCGCCTTGCGCTGCCCGAGGTAGCGATCAGCCAGCCACCCGCCGAGGACGGGGGTGATGTAGACCAGCGAGGTATAGGCGCCGTAGATCAGGTTCGACTTGGCTTCGGAATAGAGCCAGTGCTGGGCGAGGTAGAACACCAGAATGGCGCGCATGCCGTAGTAGGAGAAACGCTCCCACATCTCGGCGAAGAACAGCATGTAGAGGCCCTTGGGGTGCCCGGCGAACTCGGGCTCCTTCTGCACCGCGACCTTGCCGCCGATCGCGAGGAACACGATCAGCACGGCCACCGCGATGGCCGCAATCCAGTCGGCCTCCGCCCACAGCGAAATATCTTTCATCGGAATTCGATCCCCATCGAATGGTTGAAGGCGGGCCTCACCACACCGCCGCTATGGGAGGGCACCCTAGCGGCTTGCGCGCCCGTGTGAAGCTTTTGTTGCGTGAGGGCGTAATGGAATGCGCGCGGCAGTATCGTGGCAGCGCAATTCATCGGCCCGCCGAAGGACGGGCCGCAAGGCCGAACGGCCGCCCGCATGTGCTCGATCCCGCAGGGATCGAAACAGCACCGAGGACGGAGGCGCGGAGGCGCCCCCGCAACCAAGAACGGCCCGCCAAAGGACGGGCCGCGAGCGCACGGCGCGAGCCGCAGGTGCCCCGGACCCCGGGCTTGACCCGGGGGGAGGGAACAGCACCGAGGACGGGGGCGCGGAGGCGCCCCCGCAACCAAACGGCCCGCCAACGGACGGGCCGCGAGCGCAAGGCGCGAGCCGCAGGTGCCCGGAACGGAGCGTAGCGAAGTGGAGGAACAGCACCGAGGACGGGCCCGCGGAGGCGGGCCCGCAAACCAGAGCACTCCTTGACCGCATGGCTGTATTATGGCACTGATGCACCCCATGAGCGCGCACCCCAACCGCCCCGTCTATTTGAAGCTGCGCGACCAGATTGCCGCGGCGATCATCGACGGGGTCTATCCGGAGGGCGCGATGCTGCCCTCGGTGCGCGCGCTCGCGGCCGAGCAGGGGGCTAACCCGCTGACGGTCGCCAAGGCCTACCAGCAGTTCCAGAACGACGGGCTGGTCGAGGTCCAGCGCGGCGTGGGAATGTATGTCGTGCGCGGCGCGGCCGAGCGGCTGCGCGCCGCCGAGCGCGAAGTCTTTCTGCGCGAGGAATGGCCCGAGATCCGCAGCCGCATGGCGCGGCTGGGGCTCGATCCGGCCGATCTTGTCATCATCTCCTGACAAGATCCTAACTTACAGCACTGTAGGTTGCGCTTTTTCCCGCAATGTGACACTTTGTATGCAATTTCAGGCGGCGGCATTGCATAAGTCGCACGCCTGGGATTAAAGGGGCAGCCTCACGGGTCGGAGGCGAGTAATATAAACGACGGGGTAACCCGCAAAGCGGCGTCAGTGTGGTCGGGCCACGCTGGCCGCCGGGAGATCGGTATGATCAGATCCGAATTGTTGCAGGAATTGCACAAGGACAACCCAGACCTGCGCGCCGACGAGATCGAGCAGGTGGTGGACATCTTCTTCGACGAAATCGCACAGCGCCTGGCCGAGGGGGGCCGGGTGGAACTGCGCGGCTTCGGCGCCTTCTCGACCCGCGAGCGCGAGGCGAGAAGCGGCCGCAACCCGCGCACCGGCGAAACGGTGGACGTGCCCGAAAAGCGCGTGCCCTACTTCAAGGCCGGCAAGGAAATCCGCGAGAGGTTGAATAAGTAAGCAGGAGGATCGCGCGGGGGTGCGCCTCCGCGGGTTCCTGTTTTCCGCAGCGCCTCCGCGCTGCGAAATCCTCGCTCACACGCCCTTCGGGCGCGTCGCTGCGGGCGCGCGTTCGCGCTTGCGGCCCGTCCGTTGGCGGGCCGAGGCACCGCGATTCTCACGGTAAAGCTCTGATTTCGGTTGCGTAGCAACCGCGAGCGCACGGCGCGAGCCGCAGGTGCCCCGTAGCGCAGCGAAGGGAGCAGCACCGAGGACGAGGGCGCGGAGGCGCCCTCGCAAACAAGCTACGCCGCGCGGGGCATGGCCTCGTCGTCGCGGGCGAGGCCCGGGACGGGCAGCGCGCGTTCGATGTCGAGTGCGGTGAACACCAGTTCGGTGAGGCGCTCGCCCCCGCCGCTCGTGCTCATGTCGACCGGCAGCAGGCCGAGCGCGGCCATGTCGTCGATCTCTTCCGGCCCGGGCACCGCGATAATCCGCGTCATCGTCGGCGCGCGGGTCTCGACCAGCGGGGTGAGCTCGCGCGAGACGTCGGTCGCGCCGGTCGCGATCACCAGCACCTGGCGGCGGTCCATCCCGATCGCGTCCCAGCTCCTCGGGTCGGCGGGGTTGGCGCGGTGGACGTGGTAGCCGTCGGCGAGCGCCATCTGGAATCGGTCGTGATCGGGCTCGAGGGCAAGGTATTCGACCTCGTTGAAGGCGAGCGCATCGGCGACCGCGCGGCCCGCGGGGGTCATGCCGATGATGAGGACCGGCGCGTCGTCCCCCGCCATCTTGGCGTCGGGCGGGCCCTGCCGCAGACGGCCTGCGAGCTTGCGGCCGAGATTGGATACAAACGGCGTCGCGGCAAGGCTGATCGCGATCGCGGTGACCATCGCCGAGACGAGGCGCGGTTCGGCCAGCCCGGCAACGGCAGGCAAGGCCAGCAGGACCAGCGTGAACTCGCTCCCCTGCCCGAGCAGGAACCCGAGCTGGATCGAGCCCGGCACCGACCAGCGGTTGAGCATCCCCGCGACCACGTTGAAGGCGCATTTCGCCGCGACCACCCCCACTGTCATCGCCACCACCAGCTGCCAGTCGGCGACCAGCTGCGCAGGGTCGATGCTGAGACCGACCGAGATGAAGAAGAAGCTCATGAACAGCCCGCGGAAGGCGTCGATCTCGGTCTGCACGAGGATGCGGTAGCGCGAATCGGCGACCGCCATGCCGCCGAGGAAGGCGCCCAGCGTCAGCGAGAGGCCCGCCATCCCCGTCGCCCACCCGGCGGCGAGCGCGATGAAGAGCGCGGTGGCGGTGTAGACTTCCGTGGTGCCCGCGCGGGCGATGAGGCCGAACAGCGGCTCGGTCAGGAACCGGGCGAAGACCACCGCGATCCCGAAGGCGGCAAGCGCCTTGGCCCCGGCGATCCCCAGCGCAGGGGCGAGCGCACCGCCGCTCGCCAATGCGCCGGCGGTGACCAGCAGCAGGATCGCGGCGATGTCCTGGAAGATCAGGATCGATTGTGCCGCGCGGCCCACCGGGCAGTCCTCCTGCCCGCGCTCGCGGATCAGGCCGATGACGACTGCGGTGGACGAAAGCCCCATCCCGAAGCCCGCGATCACCGCGAAGCCGGGCGGCAGGCCCAGCGCCCAGAACAGCGCGGCAAAGCCCCCGCCCGCGACGATCATCTGCAAGCTGCCGAAGCCGAAGATGTTGCCCGCTTCTGCGCGGATCCGGCCCAGCGAGAAGTGCAGGCCGAGGTTGAACAGCAGAAACATCACCCCCGCCTCGGCCAGCGCGGCGACCACCGGCCCGCTGAAATCCTCCGCCATCCCGAGGCTCGAGAGGCCGAGACCCATCACCAGATAGCCGACGATCGGATTGAGCCGCAGCGCCCGGCTGCCGAGCGCGGCGGCGATGCCGAGGCCCAGCAGCGTGATCGCCGGCTGGATCGTTGCGACCACCGAATGCGCGTCACTCATCTCGCCCGCCATCACGCGCCTCGCCGATACAATGCCATAGGGCGCTGAAATGGAGCCTCGCGCGCGGAAGGGCAAGCTTTGGCGCGGGCTCTGGCCAATGCGCAAGGATTTGTGGCAAGGGCAAACCCATGCGGGCGTGGCGGAATGGTAGACGCCGGGGACTTAAAATCCCCTGAGCTTTGCTCGTGCGGGTTCGAGTCCCGCCGCCCGTACATCTCCCTGCCTGCGTCATTTGCCCCACGGCACCTGCGACCAGCCGAGGGGCGCCATTATCTCCCCCTTAACGCCTTCATGCGTATTCCCTCAGGAGAAGCGTGGGGTCAGACTGCCCTGCGTATGTCTCGCCAGTGCCAGGACCAGGGGCTGTCGGGTTGGGACAACAGGCATGGAACCAGCGAGCCAACACGCACGCCTCGAACCGACGCCGGAGCAGCCGGGAGCCGAGCAGCGCACCGCGCCGCGCTTCACGTTGCTGATCCGCGCGGCCAAGCTGGTGTCGGCCCAGGGCGAGTTCGTCTGCGTCATCCGCGACGTCTCGGAGACCGGGGTGAGCGTGCGCCTGTTCCACGGCCTGCCCTCGTGCAAGGACTTCGCGCTGCACATGCCGGCGGGCGCGGTCTATGAAGTCTCGCGGGTCTGGCACAAGGGCAACGAGGCGGGCTTCACCTTTGCAGGCTCCGTCGAGGTCGAGCAGCTCGTCAACGAGGCGAGCGATTACCCCAAGCGCGGCCTGAGGCTGGCGCTGTGCTTCCCGGTGACGGTGAACATGCTTGCGGGGCAATTCGAGGCGCTGGTCGAGAACTTCTCGCAGCAGGGCGCGCGGCTGACCTGCGACAAGCTGCTGGCGATCGACCAGACCCTGCGCCTTGCCATGCCCGCAGTGGGCGGCGGCAAGCCGCGCGAGGTGCGCGCGAAAGTGCGCTGGCGGCGCGACCAGCAATATGGCGTGGTGTTCGACGACACCTTCACGCTAGGCGATTTCGCGCGGCTGGCGGCGCTGCTTCAGGCCCCGGCGCTGCTCGAAGAAAGCGCCGAGACCGCGCCTGCGGCCTAGGCAGGCACGAACTTCAGCGCCACGCCGTTGATGCAGTGGCGCTTGCCGGTGGGCTTGGGCCCGTCCCCGAAGATATGCCCCAGATGCCCGCCGCAATCGGCGCAGTGCACCTCGGTGCGCGGGTAGCCGATCAGGTAGTCGGTGCTGGTGCCGACCGCGCCCTTGTCGATCGCCTGCCAGAAGCTCGGCCAGCCGGTGCCGCTGTCGTATTTGGTCGCCGAGGCGTAGAGGTGGTTATTGCACGCGGCGCACACGAAGGTGCCCTTGCGCTTTTCCTTGTTGAGCGGCGAGGTGAAGGGACGCTCGGTTCCGGCCTCGCGCAGCACGTAATACTGGTCGCGGGTGAGCAGCTTCTTCCACTCGGCGTCCGGGCGGCCCTTGGGGTAGCTCTTGGCCTCGGCGGGCGAGGCGCCGCAGGCGCTGACGAAGGGCAGCATTCCGCCGATCGCGGCACTCGCGGCGAGCAGGCGGCGGCGGTTGAGGAAGGGCAGGCGCATCGCAATCTCCGTGAGGACGGGCACGCTGCCCGCCCCTCTTTTACGTCGAAAACGCCCGCGAGGTTTCACCCCTTTCAGAAAGTGGTGATCTCGACCTCGAGCTTGCGGAAGCCGTGGACGAAATTCGCGCGCACCCGCTCGACATCGCCCGCGACATGCACGCGCATCCGGCGCTTGTGCATTTCCTCGAGCAGTACGCGCAGCTGCAATTCCGCCAGCCGCGCGCCGACGCAGCGGTGGATGCCGTAGCCGAAGGAGAGGTGGCGGCGGGCGTTCTCGCGGGTGATGTCGAGCTTGTCGGGGTTCTCGAACACCTCGTCGTCGCGGTTGGCGCTGATGTACCACAGCACCACCTTGTCGCCCGCCTTGATGGTCTGGCCGAAGACTTCGGTATCCTCGGTGCAGGTGCGGCGCATGTGGGCGAGCGGCACCTGCATGCGCAGGATTTCCTGCACCGCATTGGGGATGAGGTCCGGGTTCTCCTCGTAGAGCTTCCTCTGGTCGGGGAACTTGTCGAGCGCGTGGATGATCCCGCTCATGGTGTTGCGGGTGGTGTCGTTGCCGCCGACGATCAGCAGCACCAGATTGCCCATGAATTCCTCGGGCCGCATCTGGTTCATCGCGGGCGAGTGGATCATCATCGAGATGAGATCATTGCCCGGCTCCTTGTCCATCGTCCGCTCGATCCAGAGCGTCTGGAAATAGGCCGCCATTTCCTGAAGGATGCCCCAGCGCAGCTCGTCGAGCTCGCGCACTGCGCCCAGTTCGGTATCGCCCGACCAGTCCGACCAGAAGGTGAGCAGGCGGCGGTCTTCCCAGGGGAAGCCGAAAAGGATCGCGAGCATGCCGGTGGTGAGTTCGATCGACACGGTATCGACCCAGTCGAACACTTCGCCCCGCGGCAGGCGGTCGAGCAGCTCGCCGGTTCGTGCACGGATCTCCGCTTCCATATCGGTGACGGCAGACGGCGTGAACTTGGGCGCGACGGTGCGGCGCTGGCCGGTGTGCTGCGGGCGGTCCATCGCGATGAACATCGGCAGCTCGCGGCGTTCGATATTGCTGTTCGCCAGCTCCTCTTCCGACAGGCGGTTCAAGATGGTGATGCCGCCATGCTCCCAGCTCGAGGAGAAGGTTTCGGGCAGGGCCTCGATATGCTGGATCGCCTTGTGGCCGACCACCGCCCAATAGGGGCCGAAGGGGCTGTCGGGGATCCAGTGGAGCTGCCCGGCCTTGCGCATCTCGGCGAAGATCGGCTGCCACTTGTCCTCGTAATAGATGTCCGAGCGGCTGACGTCCCACGGGTGGGTGTGCTGGAGGCGTGCCTCGGGGTGCTGGGCGAAGTGGGCCTGAAGCGCCTCGTAGGAGGAAGGCTCGCGCCGTACCTGCGGGCGCTGGATTCCGGGCGTGGCGGGGGCGATGGTGGCCATGTCTGTCTCCCGTCGGGCGGCGCTTATGGGGTGGGCCGCTCCTTAACGAGTCGCAGTCTGACGCAACTGACAGCAATGTCAATATGAGTTGCGAATCGGGACGGATTGGACGCTTTCCTACAAGCCTTGCGCCTGACATGATCGCGGGAATGCGCCGCTTTGCCCCCTCGCCTGCCCTTTGCGCCAAGTGTCGCAGGGCGCCGTGCGCGGGGGGAGGAAATCCGGTTCTGGACAGTGTCGCTCGTGTCTCATGGTTCAGCCTTGCGCGGGGCAGGCTGAACGGCGGGACGGCGACTCGGACGCCGACTCAGGCGGGAAGCCGCACGCCCTTCTTGCGCTTGTCGCGCCCCGCTCCGCCCGACTTCATCACCCGCTTGCGGAACAGCAGCGATCCGGCCTTGACGATCAGCACCACGGCGACCGCCTGCCAGGCCAGCGCCAGAACGTGGGGCCACACCGCGCCCTCCATCGCCGCGCGCGCCAGCATCGCGAAGGGCGATGAGAGCGGGAAGGCGATCGCGGCCATCTCCATGCCGGAGCCCGGCTGGTTGATGGTGTATGCGGCAAGGAAGAACACCATCAGCTGGAGCATGGTGACCGGCATCGAGAGCGTCTGCACCTCGCGCACCGAGGTCGCCATCGAACCGATCGTCAGGAACAGCGCGCCGAGCAGGAGGTAGGCCATCGCGAAGTAGAGGACGCCGAGCAGCACGAACAGCGGCCAGCCGACCGCCGGGGCGGGCAGGCCGGTGATGTCGAAGCCGGTGACGCGGCTGACCACGTCGCCCGCTCCGCCGAACAGGACGAAGCCCGCGGTGCCCCACACCGCAATGCCGACGAAGGAGACCGCGAGCATGGCGAAGAGTTTGCCCATAAACACGGCGTCCATCGGGATCGCGGCGGCGAGGATCTCGATGATCTTGTTGGCCTTCTCCTCGACGAGGTTGGAGAGCACCATGCCGGCGAGCAGCATCGTCAGCAGGAACAGCAGCATCTGCGCGATCTGGGCGGTCTGGATGCGGGTGGTGCGCTCGTCGGCGGCGCTGGTCGCGACCGGATTGGCGCGGACCTCGGGGAAGGCGGCGGGCTCGGCGGCGAGCGCGTGTCCGGCGATCAGGCTGACGGGGCCCTGCCAGCGCGCGATCTGGCCCTCGGTGCCGACGATGACCGGGCGCTGCGGGGAGCCGGAGACGATGGCGGCGTAGTTGCCCTGGCGTGCCTCCATGAAGGCGCGCGCGTCGAAAGCGGGATCCTTGGCGGCCTCGGGGACGGGGCGCAGCACGGGCAGCGCGAAGGGCAGCTGCGGGGCGAGCTGCTCGCCAGCGGCGACCATCCTGGCGGTGTCCTCGGGGCTCATGGCAACGCCGACCTCGTAGGAGACCGCGTCGCGCTGGACCTCGCCGCCGATCGAGCCGGCGAGGCCGCCGACGATGACGGGGAAGAGCGGGCCGAGGAGGAAGAACAGGAAGGCGCGGGAGAACAGCACCGCGACGAAGTCCCGCCGGGCGATGACCCAGGCAGCCTCGAGCGCGGAGAGGCGGGGGCGGAGCGGCAGGTCGGTCATGCTTCGGCTCCCTCGCTGTCAGCGGCAAGCTGGCGCGCGGCGGCCTCGCCCGCGATGGCGACGAAGGCGTCGTGGAGGCCCGCGCGCTCGATCGAGAGCGAGAGGATGCCCGCCTCGCCTTCGATCAGCCCCTTCAGGAGCGGTTCGATGCCGCTCTCGGGGAGCGGGAAGTGGAAGAAGTCGCCGTTGCGGCGGGTCTCGGGCGGCAGGGCAGAGAGCCACGCGCCTTCGCGCGCCCGGGTCTCGAGCCGGACCTGCGCCGGGATGCGGTCACGCGCGGCTTCGACCGAGCCGGCATAGGGCACCTTGCCCCCGGCAATGATCGCCACGCCCTCGCACAGGCGCTCGGCGTGGTGGATGACGTGGGTGGAGAAAATGACCGTGACGCCGTCGTCGGCGAGCGCGCGGATCATCATCTCGAGCTTGCCCTGGTTGATTGCGTCGAGCCCCGAGAAGGGCTCGTCGAGCACCACCAGCCGCGGCTCGTGGACCAGCGTGCCGAGCAGCTGGACGGTCTGCGCCATGCCCTTGGAGAGCTGGCGGATCTGGCGGTCGGCGGCGTGGCCGAGGCCGTGCCGCTCGAGCAGCTCCACCGCGCGCTTGCGGCCCTCCTTCAGGGGCAGGCCTCTGAGGGCGCCCATGAAGGCAATCGCCTCGATGCACTTCATCGCGGGGTAGAGCCCGCGCTCTTCGGGGAGGTAGCCGATCAGGCGGCCGATGTCGTGCGGCCGGTCATGCCCGAACACGCGGCGCACGCCCTCGTCCGGGTCGATGATGCCGAGCAGCATCCGCAGCGTCGTGGTTTTCCCTGCGCCGTTGGGGCCGAGAATGCCGTAGATCGCGCCCTCGGGCACCGAGATGTCCACCCCGTCGACCGCGCGCGTGCCGTCGAAGCTCTTGACCAGCCCGCGCGCTTCGATCGCGAGCGGACGTCCGTCAGCCGGAACGGCGCTGAAGCCCTCCGCTCGATTGCCCGAAAGGCTCTGATCGCTTACCGCCATGTCCATGGCATACGCGGTTAGCGGACAGGATTAAACGGAGCCCTTGCCGAATATGGTTAACAGCGCCGCAACCCTGTCGGAGGAGATCGCCGAGCGGGCGCTCGCCTTCGGCTTCGCGGTGTGCGGGTTCGCGAGCGCCGGTGAGGACCCGCTGCGCTCCGAACGGCTCGAGGAGTGGCTCGGCGAAGGGCACCATGGCTCGATGGAATGGATGGCCACGCGCCTCGAGCACCGCCGCTCGCCGCAGGGGCTGTGGCCCGAGGCCCGGAGCGTGATCGCGCTCGGCATGAGCTACGCCCCGGGGCACGATCCGCTGGCGCTGGAGGGCTCGGATACCCACGCCCGCATCTCGGTCTATGCCCAAGGCAAGGACTATCACGATGTGGTGAAGAAGCGCCTCAAGGCGCTCGCCCGCTGGCTGGTGGAGACGGTGCCAGGGGCGCAAGTGAAGGTCTTCGTCGACACCGCGCCGGTGATGGAAAAGCCTTTGGGCGAGGCGGCGGGGATCGGGTGGCAGGGCAAGCACACCAACCTCGTCAGCCCCACCCACGGCAGCTGGCTGTTCCTCGGCGCGATCTACACGACCTTGGACCTCACCCCCGCGCAAGGCCACCGCGACCAGTGCGGCAGCTGCCGCGCCTGCCTCGACGCCTGCCCCACGGACGCCTTCCCTGCGCCCTACAAGCTCGATGCGCGCCGCTGCATTTCCTACCTCACCATAGAGCACAAGGGCGCCGTGGACGAAGCGCTGCGCCCCGCCCTCGGCAACCGCATCTACGGCTGCGACGATTGCCTTGCGGTGTGCCCGTGGAACAAATTCGCCGCGCAAGCGCAGGCGATCCGCGAATTTCTCCCCCGCGCCGAACTGGTCGCCCCGCGCCTCGACGAATTGCTGGCGCTGGACGATGCGGGCTTCCGCGCGGTGTTCTCGGGATCGCCGATCAAGCGCGTCGGGCGCAACCGCTTCGTGAGAAATTGCCTCTATGCGGCGGGCAACAGCGGCAACGCCGCGCTGGCGGGACAGGTTGAGACGCTCACCCGCGACCCCGATCCGGTGGTGGCGGAGGCGGCGGAATGGGCGTTCGCCCGCCTCAGATCAGATCCTTGAGCGCCACCTCGGGGTCGGCCAGCAGCGCCGGGTCGATCCGGCCGCAGCCGCTCTCGAGCAGCTTCCTCGCCTGCACGTAGTCCTTCATCGTGCTCACGCAGTCGAAGGCAATCGGCACTCCGGCTTTGAGGTAGACCACGGTGAACTTGCGGCTTTCCGGATCGCCGCGCAGGATCGTCTGGTCGTAGCCCAGATTGAGCCCCGCGGTCTGGAGCTTGAGGTCATACTGGTTCGACCAGAACCACGGCAGCGCGTGATATGGCTCCTTCTCGCCCATGATCGCCTTCGCCACGGTGTTCGCCATGTCATGCGCGTTCTGCACCGATTCCAGCCGGATCACCGCACCATCGGCAAAGTCGTTGGCGTGGGCGGCGCAGTCGCCGATGGCATAGATGTCGTCGAGCGTGGTGCGGCAGCAGAAATCGACATCGACGCCGTTGCTGCCCGCCGCCCCTGCCGCGATCAGCGGCGCGACCGCGGGCACGATCCCGATCCCCGCGATCACCATGTCGCAGGGCACTTCCTCGCCATTATCGAGCCTGACGCCGGTGACCCTGTCCTCGCCCAGCACCGAGTGGACGCCGACCCCGAGGCGAATATCGACGCCCTGACGGCGGTGTTCCTCGGCGTAGAAGGTCGAAAGCTCCTCGCCCGCCACCCGCGCGAGCAGGCGGTCGAGCATCTCGACCAGCACCACCCCGCAGCCCAGCTTGCGCAAGACCGCCGCCGCCTCGAGCCCGATATAGCCCCCGCCGATCACCACGGCCCGCCGCGCGCCGTCGGCGAGCGCCTGCATCATCGCGTCGGCATCGCGCTTGTCGCGGACGTAGAACACGCCCGGCAGCACCGCGCCCGGCACCGGCAGCCTCCGGGGATCGCCGCCACCCGACCAGATCAGCTTGCGATAGGTCACCTGCCCGCCGTCCGAGAGCGTCAGCGTGTGCCGCGCGGGATCGATGGCCGTCACCGCCGCGCCCAGACGCAGGTCGATCTGCTTGTCCGACCAGAACTTCTCGGGCCGGATCATGATCCGCTCGAAGCCCTTGTCGCCCGCGAGATATTCCTTCGACAGCGGCGGGCGCTCGTAGGGCGGGGCGTCGTCGCGGCCGATCATCAGGATCGAGCCCTCGTGCCCGTGCTGGCGCAGCGCAATCGCCGCCTGCGCGCCGCCGTGGCCGGTGCCGACGATAACGACGTCGGCGTGCTGGGTTGTGGATGCCATGACCTGCCTTATGCCCCTCCGGCTGCTTGCGGCCCTTGATGTGGCGCAAATTGCCGGAGGGTCAAGTTAGCGGTTTGGCAGTGGAGCCTCACCGCTCGAGCAGATTTCGCGCCTGGGCCGCGATCTGCGCCAGCATCGCCGCGCCCACCGGCGGGCGGGCCTGCGCGCGGGCGACGAGCTTGCGGAACTGGGCGACACCGGCGGCGTTGCGCTCGGCCCACTCGGACACTGCGCCGCGCGGGTCGGTCTTGCCGCCGTCACCGCGCATCAGCCGCCGCAGGAACTCGATCCGCATCTGCTGGAAATCGCGCGCGAGGCCCGAGATCAGCAGCCGCTCCCACACGTCCGAAGGCGACATATGCGCCGCCGTGCCCTGCGCCCAGTCGAGCCCGAGCGCGGTGCCGATATCGGTGAAGGCGTGGGTGAGGAGGCGCGGCTCGATCCCGCCGCTGCGCGCGGCTTGCGCGAGGCCCACCGCGCCGTCGAAGTCGAACATCCCCGCGACCCGCGCCGCCAGCCCCTCGGGCGCGCCGACGCCGACGAAACCGTCGCGCAGCGCCTTGGAGCGGGCGCGGGGTTCCTCGGTGAGCAGCTCCTCGCGGCCCTGCACCAGCGCGGTGACGCCCTCGGAGAGATCGGCGATCATCCGCCCGGCCGCGACCTTGCCCGCAGCGGTGCGCAACACATCGCTCATCAGGTTGCCGACGGCTGCCGCGAGCCGGTCGAACAGCGCGAGGCGCGCGGTCTCGGGCATGGCGGCGCTCTCGAGATCGCGCCACAGCGCCTCGAGCCCGAACAGGTTCTCGGTCACCACGAAGGCCGCCGCGACCTCGGCAAGGCCGACGCCCTCTTCCTCGGCCAATTCAAACGGATGGACCATGCCCAGCCGGTTGACGATGCGGTTGGAGAGGCTCGTCGCGATCATCTCGCGCCGCAGCCGGTGGCCCTTGATCTCGGCGGCATAGGCCTTGCGCATCGCCGCCGGGAAGCGCGCGAGCAGCAGCGGTTCGAGCACGGGATCATCGGGCAGATCGCTCGCCTCGATCGCGGCCTGCAGCGCGAGCTTGCCCGAGGACAGCAGCACCGCGAGTTCGGGGCGGGTGAGGCCCTGCCCGTCGGCGGCGCGGCGGGTCAGCACCTCGCCATCGGCGAGGCCTTCGGTGCGTCGGTCGAAATCGCCGATGTCTTCCAGCCGCTCGATCAGCCGTACATAGGCCGGGATTGCTCCAGCCCCGCCGCTTTCGGCAATCGACAGCGCGAGCGCCTGCAACCGGTTGTCCTCCAGCACCAGCGCCGCGACATCGTCGGTCATCGCTGCGAGCAGCGTGTTGCGCTTCTTCTCGGTGAGCTTGCCGCTCTTGGTCGCCGCGGCCAGCGCGATCTTGATGTTGACCTCGTTGTCCGAGCAGTCAACGCCCGCCGAATTGTCGATGAAATCGGTGTTGATCCGCCCCCCTGCAAGCGAGAAGGCGATGCGCCCCGCCTGCGTGACGCCCAGGTTCGCCCCCTCGCCGATCACGCGCGCGCGGATCTCGGTCGCATCGACGCGCAACCCGTCATTCGCCGGGTCGCCGACCTGGATGTGGCTTTCCTGCGGGGCCTTCACATAGGTGCCGATCCCGCCGAACCACATGAGGTCGACCGGCGCCTTGAGGATCGCGGTAATGAGCGCCTCGGGCTCGATCTCCTTCGCGTCGATCCCGAGCACCTCGCGCGCCTGCTTGGAGAGCTTGATCGTCTTGGCTGAGCGCGGGAAAACCCCGCCGCCCTTGGAGATCAGCGACTTGTCGTAGTCGTCCCAGCTCGACCGCGTGAGCGCGAACATGCGGCTGCGCTCCTTCCAGCTGGCGAGCGGATCGGGCGCGGGGTCGATGAAGATGTGGCGGTGATCGAAGGCGGCGACCAGCTTCAGCGCCTTCGAGAGAAGCATCCCGTTGCCGAAGACGTCGCCCGACATATCGCCGCAGCCCGCGACGGTGACAGAGTCCTTCTGGACGTCGATCCCCATCTCGCGGAAGTGGCGCTGGACGCTCACCCATGCGCCGCGCGCGGTGATGCCCATCGCCTTGTGGTCGTAGCCGTTCGAGCCGCCGCTGGCGAAGGCGTCGTCGAGCCAGAAGTCGCGGCTTTGCGCGATCCCGTTGGCAATGTCGGAGAAGGTCGCGGTGCCCTTGTCGGCGGCGACCACGAAATAGGGGTCCTCGCCGTCGAGCGCGGTGACGCATTGGGGGTGCACCACCTTGCCTTCGACGATGTTGTCGGTGACCGAGAGCAGCGTGCGGATGAAGATTTCATAGGCCGCGCGGCCCTCGGCCGCCCAGCCTTCGCGGTCGAGGGCGGGCGAGGGGAGCTGCTTGGGATAGAACCCGCCCTTCGCGCCGGTGGGCACGATCACCGCGTTCTTGACCCGCTGGGCCTTCATCAGCCCGAGGATTTCGGTGCGGAAGTCGTCGCGCCGGTCGGACCATCTGAGGCCCCCGCGCGCGACCGCGCCCGAGCGCAAGTGGATGCCCTCCACACGGGCGCTGTAGACGAAGATCTCGCGCCACGGCAGCGGCTTGGGCAGGCCCGGCACCTTGGCGGATTCGAGCTTGAACGCCAGCGCCTCGGCAGCGGCAGGGGCGAAGGCGTTGGTGCGCAGCACCGCGTCGATCACCGCGCGGTAGAGCCTGAGCAGGCGGTCGTCGTTGATCGCGGTGACTTTGGCGAGGCCTCGCGTGAAGCTCCCTTGCGCGGCGGCGGCGGCCTCCTCGCGGTTGCCCTCGAAGGCCGGGTTGTGGCGCGCTTCGAACAGCTCGATCATCGCGCGCGTCACCTGCGGCGCGGCGGCGAGCGCGTCGACCACGGTGTAGATCGTGTAGGCGAGCCCCGTCTGGCGCAGGTAGCGATAGACCGCGCGCAGCCAGTTCGCCTCGCGCGGGGAAAGCCCGGCGGCGGGAACGAGGCGGTTGAAGGGATCGTCCTCCGCCGCGCCGTTCAGCACGTCTGCCAGCGCCGCCTCGATCGGCGCGGCGCGCTCGAGCAGCGCCCCCGCCTCGCGTCCGGCGGGCAGGGTCAGCAGGAATTCGTGGATCGAGCCGAGGCCCGCATCGGTGAGATAGGTCGGCACCTCGGCGAGCACGCGGAAGCCGAAATTCTCGAAGGCGGGCACCACGTCCGACAGCGCCAGCGCGCCGCGGGTGTGGTAGACCTTGAGCCGCAGCGTATCGGCCCCGTCACCCGCGAGGCGGTAGAGCCGCACCGCGCGCTCGGACGGGCGGGCGATGGGCGCGTCGGCCTCGGCGAGGGTAAGCCCGCGCAGCTTGGCGATGTCGCGCGCGGCTTCCTCGGGGCCGTAGGCGAGGCGGTAGCCGGTCGGGAAGGCCGGGGCATAGCGCGCGGCGAGCGCGGCGGCGCGGCCATCGTCCTCGTGTGCGGCGATGTGGCTCGCGACCGCCTCGTTCCAGCCGCGCAGCAGATCGGCGAGCTGGGCTTCGATCGCGGCATCATCGGGCAGCGAGGCGCAAGCGCGCACGTCGATCAGGAAGCGCAGCAGGGCGAGGGTCGAGCTCTCGATCTCGAGGCTCCAGTCGAGCAGCCTGGCGCCGGGGCTCGCCAGCAGCATCGCCTGGATCTGCAAGCGCACATCGGTGCTCATGTGATCGCGCGGCAGCCACACGAAGGCGAAGACATGGCGCTCCAGCGTCGCGCGGACCATGATGACGCGCGGGCGCGGGCGGTCGATCAGCGCCATCTTGGCGGTGACGAGATCGGCGACGCGGTCGGGATCGAAGGCGGTGAGGAGGTCGTTGGGGAGCGAGGTGAACGCGTGGACCAGCGCCTTGCCGTTGTGGCCCGAGGGGTCGAAGCCGAGGCGCTGCGTGATATCGGTCACCATCGCGCGCAGCACCGGCACTTCGCCCGGGCGCGCGTTCATCGCGGCGCTGGTCCACAGGCCTGCGTGGATCGAGAGCGCGGTGATTTTCCCGCCCTCGCGCACCGGCACGATGAACAGGTCGAGCGGGCTGGCGCGGTGGACGCGCGATTGCACGTTGCTCTTGATCGCCAGCATCGCCTTGGTCGTACCGTCCTTGTCGGCCGCGTCGAACCACTCGAAGGCGCGCTCGAACGAGATGTCGGCGAGCAGATCGGGCGAGGAGGCGCGGCAGATGCCGAGCCGCGCTTCGCTGGTGCCGTCACGCCGCCGGGTCATGTGGCCGAGCTGGGTCAGCATCCCGTCCTTGAGCCAGACGAGCAGCGCCCCCGCCTCGGCATCGCGCGCGGCGACGGCCTGCGCATCGGCAGCCATGGCGTCCTGCATCGCCGGCCAGTCGGCAACCGCAGCATGGACATCGCCGAGCGTGGTCTGGAGCGCCTCGAGCAGCTCGCGCCGCTGGCGGGCGTCGACGCGCGGGGTCTCGATATAGATGAGCGATTCGCGCGCGCCGGCCTTGCCGAGGCCGGTAATGGTGCCGTCGGCATCGCGCTCGACCGGGACCACCGGGTGCAGCAGCCGGTCGATCCCCACGCCTTGCGCGGCAATGGTCGCGGCGAGCGAATCGACGAGGAAGGGCTGGTCGTCGTTGATAATCGCGATGCGCAGATGGCGCCGCGCGCCGCTGGTCGATTCGAGCTGGACGATCGGCTGGCCCGGTTGGCGGGTAGCGGCGGCGGTCAGCAGCCACGTCGCGGCGTCATCGAGCACGGCCTTGTCCGCGCCCGCATCGCCGGGGAGCAGCGAGGCTTCCAGCTCGAGGCGCAGGGCCTTGATCAGCGCCTTCGAAGGCGCGGCGGCGGCGGCTTTCGACCCCATGACTGGCTCCTGTCCATCCTGCGTTCCGGCGCTTGCCTCAAAGCAATATTATTATGCCGGATTGTTTTTATCGTGTCTTGTCCGATACCCTTATTCCGTGGGGGCGCGCAAGCCGGATGATTGCCCAGAGCCGAAGGTATCAGGCGGCAACCATGGCGCGGCAGGCGTCGAGGGTCAGTTCGAGGCTGCGGATGCGGGCGTCCGGGTCATAGGTCGCGCCGCAAAGCATGATCTCGTCGGCACCGGTGCGCTTGACGAAAGCCTCGATGCCCTCGCGCACCTGCGCGGGCGTGCCGACCGCGGCAGCCTGCCCGATATGGGCGAGCATCGCTTGCGCGGTCGCGGGAAGGGTGTCGGTATAGGCTTCGACCGGCGGGGGCAGCTTGCCGGGATTGCCGGTGCGCAGCCGCACGAAGCTCTGCTGCTGCGAGGAGGCGAGCAGGCGCGCCTCGCCTTCGGCTTCGGCGGCAAAGACGTTCATCGCCACCATCACATGCGGGCGCGCGAGCGCCTCGGAAGGCTGGAAGTCGCGGCGGTAGACCGCCAGCGCTGCGTCGAGGTGATCGGGCGCGAAATGCGCCGCGAAGGCGTAAGGCAGGCCGAGCTTGGCGGCCAGTTGCGCGCCGAACAGGCTCGATCCGAGCATCCACAGCTCCACCTTGGCGCCAAGGCCGGGGGTGGCAGCAATCGGCAGCTCGATATCGCCCGTCAGCAGCGCGCGCAGCTCGACCACGTCCTGCGGGAAGTATTCGGCGGCCTGGTGGAGGTTCTTGCGCAAGGCGCGCTGCAATTCCGGCCCCGCCCCCGGCGCGCGGCCGAGCCCCAAGTCGATCCGCCCGGGGAACAGCGCGTCCAGCGTGCCGAATTGCTCGGCGATCTGGAACGGGGTGTGGTTGGGGAGCATGATCCCGCCCGATCCGATGCGGATGCGGCTCGTGGCGTTGCCCACGTGAGCGAGCACGACCGAGGTCGCCCCGCCCGCGATCCCGTCCATCGCGTGGTGCTCGGCGACCCAGAAGCGGTCGCACCCCAAGCCTTCCGCCGCGCGGGCGAGGTCGGTGGTGGCGGCGAAGGCTTCTTGCAGGGTGCCGCCCTCGCGCACCGGCACCAGATCGAGCACGGAGAAACGGGTCATGACGCGGGAGCCTCCTCGGATGCGGGCGCAGTCTCGCCCGCCGCGCCGATCTGCGCAAGGTAGTCCTTGGCGGTGGTCGCCGCCGGGCTGTCGGGGGCGAGCGCGAGCACCGACTCCCAGCTCTTGCGCGCCGCATCGTCGCGGCCCGCGAGCACGGCGATGACCCCGGCTTCGAGCGCGGTTTCGGGATTGGTGGGAGCGAGCGTCGCGGCGCGTTCGATCGCGGCCTGCGCCTCGGCAAGCTTGTCGAGACGCCGCAGCAGGGTGGCCTTGAGCAGCCAGCCCTCGGCGCGGTCGGGCGCGAGCGCGGTCGAATTCTCGAGCGCGGCGAGCGCTTCGTCGGTGCGGTCCAGCATCACCAGCGCGCGGGCGCGGTCGCTGGCGGCGATGGCTTCGAGCAGCGGGGCCCTGGCGGCTTGCGCGTCGCGTTCGGCCTGCGTCAGCAGCGCGAGCGCGCCCTCGGAATCCCCGCCGCCCAGCGCCGCCGCCCCTGCCAGCGCGCCGAAGCGGGCGCGGGCGCGGGGTTCGGCCTCGGGCGTCTCCTCGCGCGCGGCGGTGAAGGCGGCGCGGGCGTCGTCCCACATCCCCAGCTGCGCCGCCGCCGTGCCGAGGCAGTGGTTGGCGAGCACGCGGTCGGCCCCGGTGGTCTCGGCGCGGCGGATCTGCGCCATGGCGTGGGCGCGCGCCGGGTCTTCCTCGAGCGTGGAGAGGCATCCTGCGAGCCATGCGCTGACCGGATCGGGCTCCGCCTCGGCATCGGGCTGCACCTGTTCGCGGGGGGGCCGGTCGCGCACCAGCTCGTCACCCGGCATCGCGCCCCCAAGCGGATTGGGGCCGACTTGCAGGGCGAGCGCGAGGAGGAAGGGCACGTGTGGCTATCCGTAAAATTCGGCCACGATGGCCTTGAGCATGGCAATGTCGCTATCCCGCGACAGGCGGTGGTCGCCGTCCTCTACCAGCGTCACCTGAACGTCAGCCGACCGCAGCGCCGCCTTGAGACGGAGCGAGATGTCGAAGGGCACGTCCGGGTCCGCCTTGCCGTGGAGCAGCCGCACCGGACACGTCAGGTCGATCATCGATTCCAGCCGCAAGTGGCATTCGGCATCGGCGAAGAATTTCGCATGGGTGGGGGTGGGTTCGGGGCCGTAGGGGTTCTCTTCGAAAATGGTCTCGCCGCGCTCGAGAGCCGCGCGCTGCTCGGCGCTGTAGCCCCAGCGGGTGAAATCGGGCGCGGGGGCGATGCCGATCATCCCCGCCACCCGGTGCTTCAGATGCTCGGCGACCAGCAGCATCAGCCACCCGCCCATCGAGGAACCGGCCAGCAGCACCGGCCCGGTGACATAGCAGGCGACCAGCGCCAGCACCTCGTCACGCCAGGCCGAGAGCATCCCCTCGGCGAAGTCGCCGTCGCTCGCGCCGCAGCCCGAATAATCGAGCAGCAGGCAGGCGCGGCCCTGCGCCTCCGCCTCGGCGAAGAGGGCGGTCGCCTTGCTGCCGCTCATGTCGCTCATGTAACCGGGGAGGAAGACAAGACAGGGCCCGCGCCCGTGGGTATAGCGGAAGGCGACGCGGCGTCCGTCGTAGAGGGTGTGGTGCATGATCGCTGTCATGCGCGCTTCCATGCCCCGCGGCGGCGCGATTGTCACGCAAGCGAAACCGGAGAGGGGTAGCGCGCACACTATGCTCAAGACCGAACCCGCGGCCCAGCCCGCTGCCACCGCGCTCACCCGGCGCTCGCTGTTCACCCTTGCAGGCGCAGGCGCCGCGATGGCCGCCGCGCCCGCCGCCGCAAGCGGCTTCGGCACCGGCTTCACCCACTGCGTCGCGAGCGGCGAGCCGGCGGCGACTTCGGTGCTGCTGTGGGCCCGATATGTCGCGGGCGCGGACACGGTGCTGACGTGGCAGGTGAGCGAGACGGAGAATTTCTCGAAACCCGTCGCCGAGGGCAACGTCACCGCCTCCCCCGCGCGCGACTGGTGCGCCAAGGGCGTCGCCACCGGGCTCGCTCCCGACCGCTGGTATTTCTACCGCTTCCTCGCGCCCGATGGCACCGCGTCCCCCGTGGGCCGCACGCGCACGCTCCCCGAAGGCCCCTCGGCGAGCTTCCGCATGGCGGTGTTCTCCTGCTCGAACTTCGGCTTCGGCTGGTTCAACGCCTATGGCCACGCGGTGGAGGCGAACGACTGCGACCTCGCGGTCCACCTCGGCGACTACATCTACGAATATGCCAAGGGCAACTATCCCTCGGCAGCGCAGACCGCCGAGGGCCGCGTGCTCGCGCCCGAGAGCGAGATCGTCGCGCTGACCGATTACCGCCTGCGCTACGCCACCTACCGCGCCGACCCCGATCTCCAGCGCCTCCATCAGGTGCTGCCGATGATCGCGGTGTGGGACGACCACGAGAGCGCGAACGACTCGTGGAAGGACGGCGCGGAGAACCACCAGCCGGAAACCGAGGGCACCTGGGCAATGCGCAAGGCGGCGGCCAAGCAGGCCTATCGCGAGTGGCTCCCCGTGGCCGATACCGCCTATTCGACCTATCAGGTGGGTGATCTCGCCACCCTGTTCCGGATCGACACCCGGCTCGAGGGACGCGACGAGCAGTTCGAGCTCGAAAAGATCATGACCGGGGCCAAGGACCCGCAGGCGCTGATGGCGGCACTGGGCAAATTCAAGGACGGCGCTTGGGCCGCGCCTGATCGCCAGCTGCTGGGCGAGGCGCAGGAGGCATGGCTCGCCGAGGCGCTCGCCTCCTCGACCAGGTCGGGCACACAGTGGCAGGTGCTGCTCCAGCAGGTGCTGATGGGCAATCTCAAGACCCCGCGCGACCTGATGCGCGCAGCGGGCGACGGCGTCCCCGATTACGTGCGCCAGCGCCTCGAGGCTGCCGCCGCGGCGAGCGAGGCGGGGCTGCCCTCCAACATGGACGCGTGGGACGGCTACCCCGCCGCCCGCGCCCGCGTGTTCAAGGCCGCGCTCGAGGCCGATGCCAATCTCGTGGTGCTCGCGGGCGACACCCACAATGCCTGGGCCTTCGACCTCGCGCATGAAGGCACCCCAGTCGGCGTCGAGTTCGGCGGCAGTTCGGTCAGCTCGCCGGGGTTCGAGACCTACCTGACCTTCGTCAAGCCCGACACCCTCGCCGCGGCGCTGGTGGCGGAGAACGAACAGCTCAAATGGGCCGACACCGCGCAGCGCGGCTACATGACGGTCGAGCTGACCCCGGCCCGCGCGACCACCGAATACCGCTTCGTGGCGGGAGTGAAGCAGCGCTCGACACGGCTGGCGGGCACCAGGCGGATCACCACCGAGAAGGGCTCTGCCAAGCTGACCGTATAATCGATGCCCGCGCTGACGGATTGTTAAGCCTCTTCCGCCATTTACTGGACCCATCCATGTTCTGGAGGGTCACGCATGCGGTTTATTGCTATGGCGGCGGGCGCATCGGTGCTGGGCACCGGCGCCTATGTGGGCGGCGCTTTCGAGCGGGGCGAGTATTACGAGATCGCCCCTGTCGACGTCGAATCGCGGCTGGCGGGGATGAATTTCACCTCCGAACTCGGCGGCGGGAAGGGCGATTCCTCGATCCGCCTCGCGCTGCGCAGCCGCGGCCCGAGCCTGCTCCGCTGGGACCTGATGGTCGACGGCAAGCGCGCCGGCGAAGTGCGCGCCAACCTCTCCCCCGACGATGCCGGCACCCGCGTCAACGTGACCTTCAAGTTCGCCGAGGGCGACGCGATGCTCGGGCTCGAGGATGATCCGCTGGTCAACGACATCGCCCGCATCGCGATGGAGGAGAAGGTCGATTCCACCCTCGACGGCCGCGCCTTCGACAAGCGGCGGATGCAGGCCAAGATCGCCGGGATGATCGCTGCCAATCCGGGCAAGCTCGCCGCGATGCAGAAGTCGCTGCGCGACAATATCCAGCGCGAGATGGACGAGTTCGACCGCGTCGACCCGCGGGACTTCGAGGACCGCGAATACGGCGAACCGACCTCCTATGGCGAGCCGACTTCTTACGGGAAGCCCACGATGTCGACCAGGCCGCAACGCCCGACCGACTTCGAGGAGACCCACGCCGACGGCGGCTGGGGCAAGAACTAAGGTATTTGCGCGGGCGCGGGCACGGCGGCTTCGGCCGTCAGCCCCGCCCGCAGCGCCGTTTCGAAGGCTTCCGGCTGGTCGAACATGACGAAGTGGAAGGCATCCTCGATCACGGTCAGCCCGAAATCGGGCGTGCCCGCATAGGCGGTGCGGAACAGCGGCTCGACCCGCGCGCGCGGGGCGTAGGGGTTCGCCGCCGCGATCACCCGCACCGGGACCTTCACCTCGGCGAGGCGCGGGCGCATGTCGGTGGTCATCAACGCGTGGATCGCCGAGGCAAAGCTCGCGCGGTCGCTGGCGATGCTCCAGTCGGCCACCCGTCCCTGCCACGCCGGTGTCTTGACCAGCGACATCACCCCGCGCCGCTGGCTCTCGGCAAAGCTGTCGCGGTCCTGCGCGAGGAGGCCGATGCGCGTGTCCTCGGCGATGCGGCGGCTGCTCGCGACGGTGGCACCCGGGTTGTAGATCAGGGGGAAGAAGGGGAGCGAATCGACCACCACCACGCGGGTGATCCGGTCTGGGTGATCCGCGCCCAGCATCAGCCCGAGAAAGCCGCCGAGCGAATGGCCGGCATAGGCGGCGCGTTCGATCTTCTGGCAATCGAGGTGGCGGATGATCTCGGCCTCGGTGTTCTCGAGCACCCGTGCGGGATCGCCTTGCGACGGCCGCCCGGCGAACCCGGCGACATGGACGAGGTGCAGGCGGTAGTCCCTGGCGAGGCTCTCCTTGACGAGACTCCAGGTCTCCGGCGAGGAGCCGAGGCCGGGGACCAGCACCAGATCGGGGCCGGTGCCGGTGACTTCGAAGGGCGGGCAAGGCGCGTCTTCGGCATGGACGGAAGCGGGCAGCAGCAGCGCAGCAAAGGCGGCGAACAGAAGACGTTTCATTCGGGGGTTCCCTCTCTCAGGAAAATGGCTTCGATCGGCAGGCCGAACACGTCGGCAATGGTGAAGGCGAGCGGGAGCGAGGGGTCATAGCGGCCCTTCTCGATCGCATTGACGCTCTGGCGCGAGACGCCGAGGCGGTCGGCGAGGTCCTGCTGGCTCCAGCCGTGCTCGGCGCGCAGCACCCGCAGGCGGTTGTTCATTCCGCTTCCTCCAGCTCGTCCTCGGCGCAGTCCCGGCGCATGGCGAGGCCGTTGACCATGCCGCCCACGCCGAGCCCGACAAACCATAGGAACGCCGCCCCGAACCCGTGCGTGCCGGAGGGCACGACGTCGTAGTTCTGGAGGAACTCCCACACGGTCATGATGCTGAGGCAGAAGGCGGTGGCGAACAGCGACTGCCGCACCAGCATGTGGCGGATGTATTCGTCGGTCTCTTCCTCGAGGAGGCGGAAGATCGTCCAGAAGGTGCCGAGGATCGGCAGCGCGGGCAGCACCGCCGCACCCCACGCGAGCGCGCCCGTCGGCGGGGCGTGGCGGAACAGCCAGCCAACCGCGAAGATCAGGAACACGAAGAGCGTCATGCAGGTCGTGAGGCGGATCAAATAGCGCCGCATCGCCGGGGAGGGTTTGGTGGCCATGGCTCAGGCCTTGCGCGGGCCGCAGGCGGGGTCGCGGCGGATGATCCACGGCACCATCGCCAGCGGCGCGAACTGGGCGACCTGCTCGGGAATGATGTCGAACACCGCCAGCGCCGCCAGGGCGAGTAGGACAAATGCGAGGCAGAGCGCCTCCTGGATGCGGGTCATGGAAAGCTCCTTTTGCACAATGGCAAGGTCGCTTTACATCTGAGTCGTGCACCGTGTCAAGGAGGCTTTCCATTGACGCATCACGAAACCCCACCCCCGCATGAACTATGTCAACTTGCGCGTGACTTGCGGCTGTTGGAGACCTATGTCGGGGAGGATGGCCAAGCTGCTCGCCACCACCCGCACCACCACCACCCGGACTACCATCCGGGGGCGGCGGCGCGCGCGTTAAGCGAAGCAGCCCGCCGCCCGGATCGGGGCGGCGCGGTGTTCTCCCCCTTCCGGTAACTCTCGCAACACCGCTCTTCCGGTGCGCCGCGGCATGCCCTAAGGCGCGCTCAAACGACACGGATTTGCGACGATGACCGAACTGCTCAAGATCAGTCTCCCCGATGGCTCGGTGCGCGAAGTGCCGCAGGGCTCGACCCCCGCGGACATCGCCGCGGCGATCGGCCCGGGCCTTGCCAAGGCGGCGATCGCCGCGCGCGTCGACGGCGAGCTGCGCGATCTGACCCGGCCCTTCGATGGCGACGCCCAGCTCGCGCTCGTCACGGCCCGCGACGAAGCCGATGCGCTCGAACTGGCGCGGCACGATTATGCCCACGTGCTGGCCGAAGCGGTGCAATCGCTCTTCCCCGGCACCCAGATCACCTTCGGCCCGGCGACCGACGACGGCTTCTACTATGATGTGAAGGCCCCCGCCTCACGCGAGCCCTTCGGCATGGACGACCTCCCCGCCATCGAGGAGGAAATGCGCCGCATCATCCGCGCCGACAAGCCGCTGCGCCGCGAGGTGTGGAGCCGCGAGCAGCTCATCGCCAAGTGGGCGGGCGAGGGCGAGACCTTCAAGGCCGAATGGGCCGCCGAACTGCCCGAGGGCGAGGAACTCACCGTCTATTGGTCAGGCAACGACTGGCTCGACATGTGCCGCGGCCCGCACCTGCCCTCGACCGGCAAGCTCGATCCCGATGCCTTCAAGCTGATGCGCGTCGCCGGGGCATACTGGCGCGGCGACCAGAACAATGCGCAGCTCACCCGCATTTACGGCACCGGCTGGCTCAACAAGAAGCAATTGCAGGCCCACCTCACCCGGCTCGAGGAAGCCGCCAAGCGCGATCACCGCAAGCTCGGCCGCGAGATGGATCTGTTTCACTTGCAGGAAGAAGCCCACGGGAGCGTCTTCTGGCACCCCAAGGGCTACCGCATCTGGCGCGAGCTGGAATCCTATATGCGCCGCAAGATGGACGGCGGCGGCTATCGCGAGATCAAGACCCCGCAGCTGATGGACGTGCGCCAGTGGACCCAGTCGGGCCACTGGGGGAAATATGCGCAGAACATGTTCGCCGTCCCCGACATCGTGCCGGATGTGGATGAGGAGAGCGGCGTCGCCTCGCCCAAGGTGGCCGATGATGCCGCATGGATGGCGATCAAGCCGATGAACTGCCCGGCGCACGTGATGGTGTTCAAGCAGGGGATCACCTCCTACCGCGACCTACCCATTCGTCTGGGCGAAATGGGCTGCTGCCACCGCAACGAGCCTCACGGCGCGCTCCACGGGCTGATGCGCGTGCGCCAGTTCACGCAGGACGACGCGCACATCTTCTGCACGGAATCGCAGGTCGTGGCCGAGGTGCAGAGCTTCATCGCGCTTGCCGACAGCGTCTACCGCGACTTCGGCTTCACCTATGACATCAAGCTCGCCCTGCGCCCCGAAAAGCGCTTCGGCAGCGAGGCGGATTGGGACAAGGCCGAGCAGGAGCTGCGCGACGCGCTGACCGCCAACGGGCTCGAGTGGGAGGAACTCCCCGGCGAAGGCGCGTTCTATGCCCCCAAGCTCGAATGGCACCTCACCGATGCGATCGGGCGCACCTGGCAGGTCGGCACGATCCAGTCGGACCGGGTTTTGCCCGAGCGGCTGGATGCGCACTACATCGGCGAGGATGGCGAGAAGCACCGCCCGGTGATGCTCCACCGCGCGATCTTCGGCTCGTATGAGCGCTTCATCGGCATCCTGATCGAGCACTTTGCGGGCAAGCTCCCGACCTGGCTTGCCCCGGTGCAGGCGGTGGTGGCGACGATCGTGTCGGATGCGAATTCATGGGCGATGCACGTTGAGGAACGACTGAAGGAAGCTGGCATTCGTGTCGAAAGCGATCTTCGCAACGAGAAGATCAACTACAAGGTGCGCGAACACTCGCTCGCGAAGGTGCCGCATTTGCTTGTCGTCGGCGGTCGCGAATCCGAGGAAGGGACAGTGGCCATCCGCACGCTCGGCGAGACGGAGCAGCGCGTGATGAAGCTCGAAGACGCGGTGCTGATGCTGATGGCCGAGGGCACCCCGCCCGACATCGCCTGAGCAGGCGCGCTGTCATGCCGACCATGATCACCCTCTCGCTGCTGCTCAACATCGGCGTGCTGGTGCCGGTGACGGGGAGCATCATGGCGAACGCGGGATGGGTGGAGGCCGCCTACGGCCCGCCCTCACCGGCGCGCGGCATTCTGCTGGCGGTCTATCTGGCGATCCTTGCAGGGTCGGCGGCGCTGCTGTGGAAGCCGGTGCCGGCGATGGTCGCCGCGCTGCTGCTGGTGCAGATCGCCTACAAGCTGATGACCCCCTTCACCGTCGGCGCGCTCGGCAATCCGGTGGTGCTGAGCAACCTCGCAATCGCCGCCTTCCATGCAGTGACGGTGACGCTGATCTTCCAGCGCACCGCGACCTAGATGGAGGTCCTGGGGGGCTTTACCGCACTGCAAGTGGGCGTCGCGCTGGCGGCGGCGCTGGGGTCTGCCTTCGTGCGGGGCCTCACCGGGTTCGGCATGGCGATCCTGCTGGTGCCGGTGCTGGCACTGGCGCTCCCCCCGGTCGAGGCGGTGGTGCTGACCAATGCGCTCTCGCTGATGATCGGGGCGACCGAGATCCGCTCCCTCGTGCGCGACGCGGAGAAAAGCGCCTGGGTGATCGGCGCGCTGGTGGTGGTGACGACGCCGCTCGGGCTCTACGCGCTGTCGCTGACAGGGCGGGATGTGGCGCGCCTCGTCATCGCGCTGATCGCACTCTCCGCCTTTGTCGCCATCCTGCTCCCCCGCCGGGGAAGCGCGCAGCCGGGGCGCGGGGTGACGGGCTTCGTCGGGGCGCTGAGCGGGCTGATGACGGGCTATGCCGGGATGCCCGGGCCGCCGGTGGTGCCCTATTACGCGGGGCGCGATTTGCCGCGAGCGACCGCCAAGGCCTCGATGCAGCTGATCTTCACCATCGCCGCGACCACCGGCCTCGCGACCGCGACATGGCTCGGCATCCTGCGGCTCGAGCTGCTGCTCTTCGCGGTGCTGATCCTGCCGGTGATCATCCTCGGCAACCGGCTGGGAGCGCGGGTGTCGGGCACGATAAGCGATCCGGTCTGGCGCGCGATGGTCGGCGTGGTGCTGGGCGGGGCAGCGCTCGCGGCCTTCCTGCGTATCCTTTAGGACACCCAGCGCGCCGCGAGCACCGGCCCGCCGCCCGGCTGGCGCAGCACCAGCGCATAGCGGTCCGCTCCGGGAACCTTGAGCTGGCCGCCGGCCAGCGTCACGCTCGCCCTGCCGCCCGCCCACTCGGCGAGTTTGCGTTCCGAGCGCAGCACATTGGGATAGGTGACCGTGCGCCCGCCATTCTCGCCGCTGCCGATCCCGACCTCGACCTTGCGGGTGACGGCGACCAGCACCAGCTCCGCCGTGCCCGCACCGGTGCCCGAAAGCGCCACGGCATAGCCGCCGCTCGCGCCCGGGGTAACGCGGATCGCGGCGTCGCTCTTGCTGCCATATTGCTTGACGCTCGGCGCGACCTCGGAGCCGTGCGAGCCGACCAGCCCGTAGCTCCCGTTCACCACCAGCTGCGGGGTATAGACCCCGTTGCGGCCCGCAAGGCCCCGGCGCGCGTAATCCTGCTGGAGCGCGGTGTTGCTCTCCTTGCCGAGCGTGTCCTTCCACCCGAGCCGGTCCCAATAGGTCACGTTGCGCGAGATCACGACGAGATCGGGGTTGGCGCTGAGCTTCTCGGCCAGCGCATCGGCCGGCGGGCAGGAGGAGCAGCCCTGGCTGGTGAACAGCTCGAGCAGCACCGGCTCCCCCGCAACGGCGACCGTCGGGGCCTTCGCGGGTGCGGCGGAGGGCGCGCCCTGCGACAGGCCGAAGCTGGCGGCACCGAGCACGGCAACGACGCCGAGCGTGAGGAACAGGGGGCGGCTGAAGGTCATGGGGTCATCCTCGCACAGAAGTGTCGGGGATGCTTTCGCGTTCTACCGGCGTCCGGTTACGCGGCCGGAAAAATCAGAACGGAAGCGCGCGGCCCGCAAGGATCAGCGACAGCGCGCAGCCCAGCACGATCAGCTGGCGCGCGAGTTCCACCCCTTCGAGGCGGGTGGCAGCGGCAAGCGGAAGGGCGAGAGCGCGGTTCATGCTCCGCACACTCGGCCAAAATCCCTAACGAATCGTTAACTCGCGCCCCTCAGGCCGGCATCTGCTGGCTGGCGCAATGGAAGCCGCCGCCGCCTGCCAGCACCGCGTCGCCGGGGAGACCGATCGTGTCCCGGTCGGGGAACAGCGCGGCGATCGCGGCGACGCCGTCCGCGTCATGGGGGCTGCCGAAGGTCGGCACCACGACGAGGTGCGAGGTGATCGCGAAGTTGACGTAGCTGGCGGGCTCCACACGCCCCTCGCGCTCGATCCGCCCGGGCGAGGGGATGCGCACTACTTCGACCCCGAAGGCCTCGGCCCGCGCGGCGGCATCGGCATAGATCGCGGCGTTGGGATCGTCCTTGCCGGTGGGCTCCGGCACGACGAGGCGATTGGGGGCGACGAAGCGCGCGAGGTTGTCGACATGGCCGTCGGTGTGGTCGTTGATGAGGCCATCGCCCAGCCACAGCACGCAGGTGAAGCCGAGGTGTTCGGCGAGTTCCGCCTCGATATCCGCGCGGCCCATATGCGGATTGCGGTTGGGGTTGAGGAGGCACTGCTCGGTGGTCGCGACCAGCCCGGTGCCGTCGCCATCGACTGCGCCGCCCTCGAGGATCATCGGCGTATGCGTTACCGCGAGGCCCGCATCGCGGGCGAGCGCTTCGCCGATCTCCATGTCGCCCGGCATCAGATACTTGCCACCCCAGCCGTTGAAGCCGAAGCGCCGCGCGATCCGCTCCGCGCCGTCCTTCACCACCAGCGGGCCAGTGTCGCGCAGCCAGACATCGCCGTAGACCCGGCGCTCTAGCGTCACTTTACCGCTGACCAGCGCGCGGGCGCGGGCCTCGTTGGCCTCGTCGCGGACCAGCAGGCGCACCTGCTGGCCGCTCTCCGCCACCGCCGAGGCAAAGTCGGCCATCTGCTCCTGCGCGGGCTCGAGCCAGCCGGGCCACTCCTCGGCGAGGTGCGGGAAGCCGATCCACAGCCACTCCTGCGGGGCCCATTCAGGGGGCATGAGAGCAGTCATCGCGGTCAGCAGCCCTTCTCGGACGCCTTGCAGCTTTCGTCCCGGATGCCGCGGAATTCGTCGCCGTCGTTCCAATTCGGCCAGCTGCTGCTCATCGCCATCATCCGCCCCAAGCGATAGTAGAGTTGCAGATCGGTCATCACGCCCGACCAGTCCCAGCTCTCGTCGAACTCGTCCTTGGGGCCGTGATAGCGCTTTTCGGTGTAATCCGCCGCCGCGGCAGCCCCGGCCTCGCGCCCGCCGGTCACCAGGTCCTCGCCACCCTCGACATAGATCATCGGCACGCCGAGCTTGGCGAAGGCGAAGTGGTCCGAGCGGTAGTAGTAGCCCGCCTCGGGCTTGGCATCGGGGGTCGCCACGCGCCCGGCGGCCTTGAGCGCCGTGTCGAGGAAGGCATCGAGCTGCGACTTGCCGCCGCCGATCACGGTGACGTCCTTCGCCGGGCCCGCCATCGAGAGCGCGTCCATGTTCACTCCGCCCACGGTCTGCGCGAGCGGAAACACGGGGTTCTGGGCGTAGTAGGTCGCGCCGAGCAGCCCCGATTCCTCCGCCGTCACCGCGAGAAACACGAGGCTGCGGCGCGGCGCGCCCGCCTTGGCGTGGGCCTCGGCGAGCGCGACCAAGGCGGCGGTGCCGGTGGCGTTGTCGACCGCGCCGTTGCAGATGTCGTCGCCATCGGGCGCGGGGGTGCAGCGCCCGAGGTGGTCCCAATGCGCGGTGTGGAGCACATATTCGTCCGGCTTTTCCGAGCCCGGAAGAATGCCGATAACGTTGTGCGACAGGAAGCTGCGCACATCGTTCCGGAAGCTGGTCGAAAGCTTCATGCCGAGCGGTACAGCCTTGAACCCCTTGGCCTGCGCCGCCTTGGTCAGCGCGTCGAGATCCTGCCCCGCCGCCTTCAGAACCGCGCGCGCCGCATCCTCGGTCACCCAGCCGTTCATCTGGGTCAGCGGCCCCGCGTCCTTGCCCCGCTGCGCATAGGCCTGCGGGCCGCTCCACGAGGACTGCACCACGTTCCAGCCATAGGCGGCAGGCGCGGTCTGGTGGACGATCAGCGCGCCCGCCGCGCCCTGACGCGCGGCCTCTTCATACTTGTAGGTCCAGCGCCCGTAATAGGTCATCGCCTTGCCGCCAAACGGCCCTTCGAGGCCCGCCGTCTGCCAGTCCGGGTCGTTGACGAGGATCACCACCGTCTTGCCCTTCACGTCGAGGCCCGCGTAGTCGTTCCAGCCCTTCTCGGGGGCGTTGATGCCGTAGCCGACGAAGACCAGCTCGCTGTCCTTGAGGGTCGTCTGGGCCTCCTCGCGATAGGTCGCGCCGACCCAGTCCTTGCCGTATTCGAAGCTGAAGCCTGCGCCCTTTCCGGTGATGCCGAGGGGAGCGAAGTCCTTGCCGGTGATCTCGACCAGCGGGACTTCCTGCACCCAAGAATCCCCGTTGCCCGGCTGGAGCCCTGCCGCCTTGAAGCGCTCGGTGAGGAAGGCGATGGTCTTCTCCTCCCCCGCGCTGCCGGGCGCGCGGCCCTCGAAGGCGTCGCTGGAAAGCGCGCGGGTGACGTCCTTCATCGTCCCTTCCGCGATCTGGCCGGGCTCCACTTCCGGAATGTCGAGCGCGGCGCTCGCACCGCCGAGGGCAGGCATCCCCTCGCAGGCCGAAAGCGCAAGCGCTGCTGCGGCGAGGACTCCGAGGGCGGGGTGGCGGATGGTCATGGCAAGCTCTCCCGTAAGACGCGCATCCCTTCGCAGAGCGGCGCGGCGCGTGCAAGCAACACGCCCTCAAGTAGCGGAGCGGTAGGGCGACAAAGACTCCTCCCTTGCGGGCAAAGCCGCGCGGGGCCAGAGAGGCGCGCGATGGGAGAGAACATCACCCCCGACTGGGACGGCGCCCTCGACCGCGCCCGCGCCCACGCGCCGTTTCTGGCGCGGGCGCTCGATCGCCAGCCGGAACTTGCCGCGCTGCTGGCCGCAGGCGATGGCACGGGCGCGCTGGCGTGGGCGCGCGCGCAGGGCGATAACCCCGACACCGAGGTCGCCCTGCGCCGCGAACGCCTCGCGCTCGCCGCCGCGCTGGCGGTGGGCGATCTGGCGGGGGCCTTCCCGCTCGTGGCTGTGGTGGGCGAACTCACCGGTTTCGCCGACCGCGCGCTCGACCGCGCGATCCGCACCGCGATCTTCGAGCGCACCGATCAGGACAGCGCCGAGGGCTTCATCGCCCTCGCGCTCGGCAAGCAGGGGGCGGGCGAGCTCAACTACTCCTCCGACATCGACCCGATCCTGCTGTTCGACCGTGACCGCCTCCCCCGCCGCGCAAGCGACGATCCGGGCGAGGCGGCGCAGCGCTATGCCCGGCGGGTGGTTGCCCTGCTCTCCGCCAACACCGCCGATGGCTATGCGCTGCGGGTCGACCTCAGGCTCAGACCTGCAAGCGAGGTCAGCCCGCTCTGCGTGCCGCTGGGCGCGGCGCTGACGCATTATCAGGGGGCGGCGCTCGCGTGGGAGCGCGCCGCTTTCACCCGCGCGCGGGCGGCGGCGGGGGACATCGCGGCGGGCGAGGCCTTCCTCGACGAGATCCGGCCCTTCGTGTGGCGCGGCCAGCTCGATTTCGGCGCGATCGAGGAGATCAGCGCGCTCACCCACCGCATCCGCGACAGCGGCAAGGGCCCGCCCGCCCCCGGCCCCGGCTTCGACCTCAAGCGCGGGCGCGGGGGGATCCGCGAGATCGAGTTCTACGCCCAGACCCACCAGCTGATCCACGGCGGGCGCGATGCCTCGCTGCGGGTCAGGGGCACGCGCGCCGGGCTCGACGCGCTGGCGGCGGCGGGGTGGATCGCGCCGGAGAACGCGCAGGTCCTCGGCGAGGCCTATGACCGGCTGCGGCAGATCGAGCACCGCTTGCAGATGGTCCACGACCGCCAGACCCACGCGCTGCCCGAAGGCGAGGCGCTCGATAATGTCGCGCGGCTCGATGGCCTGCCGGACGGTGCGGCGCTGGTGGCGGAGCTCACCGAACTCACGGCACGCACCGCGCGCATCTACGAGGAACTGATCGGCCGTGCCGACCCCGCCCCCGTCGCGGTCGCCATGCCCGCCAGCGCGCTCGCCGGACAGCTTGCGGCGTGGGGCCTTGCCGAGCCCGAGGTGCTGGCCGAGCGGATCGAGAGCTGGCGCGACGGGCGCCACGCCGCGATCCGCTCGCCGCAGGCGGTCGAGGCGTGGGATCGGCTCGCCCCCGCGCTGCTCGAGGCCATCGCCCGCAGCGACGATCCGCTGCGCGCGATCACCCGCTGGGAGCGGATCATCGAGAGCGTGCCGTCGGCGATTACCACCTTCCGCCTGCTCGCCGCGCGCCCCGACCTGATCGAGCGGCTGGTCGCCGCCCTGACCCTCGCGCCGGTGCTGTCGGACGAGCTAGCAAGGAAGCCCGAACTGCTCGACACCCTGATCGATCGCGACGCGCTCGACCTGCCCGGCGAGACGCCGGCGATCATGGCCCGGATGCAGGGCGCGGCGGCGCGCGACGACTACGAGGCGCTGCTCGACGCGATCCGCATCGTCACCGGCGAGATCCGCTTCGCATTGGGCATCCAGCTGATCGAGGGGCTTGCCGACCCCCTCGCCATCGCCCGCGCCCTGTCACGCACCGCCGAAGCCGCGCTGCAACTGGCGGCGCAGGCGACGGTGGAGGAATTCGCCACCAAGCACGGGCGGATTGCCGGAAGCGAATTGCTGATCCTCGGGCTCGGACGGCTGGGCGGCGGCGCGCTGACCCATGCGAGCGATCTCGACATCGTCTACCTCTTCACCGGCGATTTCGCCGCGCAGTCGGACGGCGCGCGGCCCTTGGGCGGCACGATCTACTACAACCGCCTCGCCAGCCGGGTGAGCGCCGCGCTTTCGGTGCCGACCGCGCAGGGGGCGCTCTACGAGGTCGACACGCGCCTCAGGCCGCAGGGCAATCAGGGGCCGCTCGCGGTCAGCTGCGAGGCCTTCGGCAAATACCAGCGCGAGGCGGCGTGGACGTGGGAGCACATGGCCCTCGCCCGCGCGCGGGTGCTCTACGGCTCGGACGCGGCGCGCGCGCAGCTCGAGGCGGTGCTGGCCGAGGTGCTCCACGCGCGGCGCGACACCGATGCGCTGCGCGAGGCCGTGCTGGGGATGCGCGCCGAGATGGCGAAGCACAAGCGGCCGACCGGCCCGGTCGACGCCAAGCTCGCGCGCGGGGGCCTCGTCGATATCGAGTTCCTGGTGCACTACCTCCAGCTCAAGGGCGAGACGGCGGACGGGCGCCCCCTCGCCGAAGCCGCCGCGCAGGCGCTCTCTCCCGACCTCGAACAGGCGCTTGCCGGCCTCGCGGCGGCGGGGCTGGTGCCTGCGGACCTTGCCGAGCCCCACGGGCTGATGAGCCGGATGCTGGTCGCCAGCCGCCTGCTCGCCCCCGATGGCAGCACCCCCCCGCCGAGCGGCGCGCGCGCGCTGGCGCGGGCCTGCGGGTTCGATTCCTATGCAGGCCTTGAGGGGGCCTTCGCCGCCGCGCGGCTCAGGGTTGCCGAGGTGTGGAAACAAATTCTGGGCACAGACATTCTCGCTACCGAACAGGAGAACCCCGCATGAGCAACTTCCCCGGCGTCGGCGACGCCATCCCCGATATCGCGATGGAAACCCCCGAGGGCGGGAGCGTGAAGCCCTCGGACTTCGCCGGCTCCAAGCTGGTGATCTTCTTCTACCCCAAGGACGACACCCCGGGCTGCACCACCGAGAACAAGGATTTCTCCGCGCTGAAGGACCAGTTCGAGGCGGCGGGCACCAAGCTCCTCGGCGTCTCCAAGGACCCGGCCAAGAAGCACGCCAAGTTCATCGCCAAGCACGGCCTCACCGCCCCGCTGGCGACCGATGCGGAGGAAGGCGGCCTCAGCGACGCGCTCGGCGTGTGGGCGGAGAAGCAGATGTACGGGAAGACCTACATGGGCATGGTCCGCGCGACCTACCTCGTCGGCGCCGACGGCAAGATCGCGCAGATCTGGGACAAGGTGAAGGTCGCCGGCCACGCCGAGGAAGTGCTGGCGGCTGCCAGGGCCCTCTGACACCCGCATGACCACCATCGCCCGCGCCATCCGCGCCGCGCTGCTGACGCCTGAGCCGCGGGCCAAGTGCTTCGCCACGCGGGCGCTGGTGCGCGCGTGGCGGCGCGGGGAGTTGGCGTGGGACTTCGACGTGGCGATGCCCGATCAGCCCGCCTGGCCCGATGCGCCCGAACTGCTGCCCCCCGGCCGGATGCCCAAGCGCCGCAAGGCCGGGAGCGAGCGCGGGCGGATCGCGCTGTGGCACTCCCTCGCGCATATCGAGTTCGTCGCGATCGACCTCGCGCTCGACATGGCGGGGCGATTCGGCGGGGCGATGGGCCGGGAATTCGTCAGCGACTTCCTCGATGTCGCCGCCGACGAGGCGATGCACTTCGCGCTGCTGGCGCGGAAGCTCGAATCGCTCGGCAGCCACTACGGCGCGCTCCCCGCCCACGCCGGGCTGTGGGAGGCCGCCCATGCCACCCGCCACGATGTCGCCGCCCGGCTCGCCGTGGTGCCGATGGTGCTCGAGGCGCGCGGGCTCGACGTCACGCCGGCGACCCTTGAGCGGGTGCGGACGGCGGGCGACGCGCACGGCGCAAAAATTCTCACAAGGATACTTGACGACGAAATCCGCCATGTCGCGGCAGGCACCAAGCACTTTCTGCATTGTGCCGAAACGGCGCAGAAGGAACCCGAATCCTACTGGCAAGAACTCGTAAAACGGCACTTCAGGGGCATCGTTAAGCCACCGTTCAACGACTCGGCGCGTCTTGCAGCCGGTTTGTCGCGCGAATTTTACGCCGCGATTGCCTATTAACGATCTGCCCGGATAACCAAGTTCCAGCGAAAGGCGCGCGATCGACGTGCCGGAACATTCCTACGGTCTGACCCCAAAAAGGCGGGCCGCAATCGGGACCGGGTCTTACATATGATTTTTGCCTTCCGCGGAGCGCTGAAGCTGGTTGCAACAACCGCTTGCGCTGTTCTGGTTACCGCCGCCGCGCCGGCCATGGCCAACACCAATTCGGCCGCCTCGACCACTTCCACCACCGCCAGCGCGGATGTCGTCCAGCCGCTGCGCGATGCCGGTGAGCTCCCCGAGATCGGCGACACCCGCTTCAAGTCGCTGTTCAGCACCATTCTCGAGACCGAGCGCAACACGCCGACGATCGGCGCGGTCGAAGCTCCCCTCGCCTTCTCCTCGCCCATTCCGCAGCGCGGCATCTCGGTGCCCTCGCGCATGCCGCTCGAAGGCGCAGCGCTGACCAGCGGCTTCGGGATGCGCACCCACCCGGTGCTCGGCGGCCGCCGCCAGCACACCGGCATCGATCTCGCCGCGCCCACCGGCACCCCGGTCTACGCCACCGCCGACGGCATCGTCAGCCGCGCCGACTGGTATTCGAGCTACGGCCTCTACATCAGCGTCGAGCACGGCGCCTCGATGCAGACCCGCTACGCCCACCTCTCGCGCCTTGCGGTCGCGGCCGGGGACAGCGTGAAGAAGGGCGACCTCATCGGCTATGTCGGTTCGACCGGCCGTTCGACCGGCCCGCACCTTCATTACGAAGTTCGCGTGGAGGGTCTTGCAGTCAATCCGATTCCGTATATGGTGGAGAGCGAAGCACAGCTGGCCTACGCCCGCGATGCACGCCTCACCGGCGCTGGCGGCGAATAACCGCCCCGCTGCAAGGCACCAGGGATTGCCCGTGAAACGGGCCGGACATTGGAGAGGGTGTCCGAACATGGGCGGCGGGTTATCCCGCCGCCTTTTTTTGTCTCTTGGCCACCCCGCCACCGCCCGCCAAGGGGGGTGACGCGCCTTTTAGGTAGCACTTCACATACTCTTTTCCCTTGCGAGCGTTCCCGCGCCCGCTAGATTTTCTTCCGAGAGAAATATCGGCCGCCCCCTCGCCGGGCAGCGCCGCTGGGAGAGAGAACATGTCGATGCACCCGATCGCGCACGCCGCAACTCGGCCCGATCATCCGGCGGTCATCATGACCGGCTCGGGCAAGCAGATCACCTATGGGCAGATGGAGGCCGAATCGAACCGCTTCGCCCACCTGCTGCGCGCCCACGGGATCGGCGCGGGCGAGGCCTTTGCGGTGCTGCTCGAAAACCGGATCGAATATTTCACCCTGATCTGGGGCTCGCAGCGGGCGGGCACGATGCTGGTGCCGATCTCGAGCCGCCTGACCGCGCCCGAGGCCGCCTACATCATCCGCGATGCCGAGGCGAAGCTGCTGATCACCAGCGGCTATTTCACCGGGATGCTGGGCGATATCCGCAAGGAGTGCCCGGGGCTCACGGTGCTGGTGATGGACAGCGGGGACGCCGAGGACTTCGCCGCCGCCCTCGCCGCACAGCCTTCAACGCCGATCCCCGACCAGAGCGCAGGCATGGTGATGCTCTATTCCTCCGGCACCACCGGCCGCCCCAAGGGCATCCGCCCCGCCCCGCCCGCAGATCCCGATCCGCAGGCCGCGGTGCCGCTCGTCGGCCTTGCGGTGATGGGCGCCGGGATGCCGACCGACGGGTCGATGGTCTACCTCTCCCCCGCCCCGCTCTACCACGCCGCGCCGATCGGCTGGTGCTCGGTGGTGCACCGCCTGGGCGGCACGGTGGTGATGATGGAGAAGTTCGAGCCCGAAGAGGCGCTGGCCGCAATCGAGCGTTACAAGGTGACCGACAGCCAGTGGGTGCCGACCCATTTCGTGCGCTTCCTCAAGCTCGATCCCGCGGTGCGCACGAAGTACGACCTCTCCAGCCACCAGCGCGCCCTCCACGCCGCCGCGCCCTGTCCGGTGCCGATCAAGCAGGAGATGATCGACTGGTGGGGCCCCATCGTGAACGAATACTACGCCGGCAGCGAGAGCATCGGGATGACGATGATCCGCTCGCCCGACTGGCTCACCCACCCCGGCAGCGTCGGCAAGGCGATCTACGGCACGCTCCACATATGCGGGCCCGATGGCGAGGAGGTCGCGGCAGGGCAGGATGGCCTCATCTATTTCGAGAACGCGCTGCTCCCCACCTACCACAACGACCCCGCCAAGACCGCCGAGGCGATGCACCTCAAGGGCTGGATGACGCTGGGCGACATCGGGCATCTGGACGCGGACGGCTTCCTGTTCCTCACCGACCGCAAGAGCCACATGATTATCAGCGGCGGGGTCAACATCTACCCGCAGGAGATCGAGAACCTGCTCGTCACCCACGCCAAGGTGATGGACGCCGCGGTGATCGGCGCGCCCTGCCCCGACCTCGGCGAGAAGGTGGTGGCGGTGGTGCAGCCCAAGGACATGGCCCACGCCGGGCCCGATCTCGAGGCGGAGCTGCGCGAATTCCTCGCGCCGAGCCTCTCGAAGGTGAAGATGCCCAAGCTGTTCGACTTCCGCCCCGAACTCCCGCGCGAGGCCAACGGCAAGCTCTACAAGCGCGAGCTGCGCGATGAATATGCGGCCAAGGCGAAGGAAGCCGCCGCATGACCGCCGAGGCGGTGCTGTCGGGCGATCTCGCCCGCAAGGTGATCGACCCCCACGCCTATGCCGAGTGGGACGGGTTGCTCGATACCTTCGACCACATCCGCGCCACCACGCCCGTGGCCAAGGTGCAGCCCGACACGCCGGGGCTGTTCGACCCCTTCTGGCTCGTCACCCGCTATGACGATGTGATGCGGATTTCGAAGGACAATGCCGCCTTCCTCAACAACCCGCGCCCGGTGGTCTTCAGCTTCAACCAGGCGATCGAGTTCAGCCGCGCGGCAACGGGTTCGAACATGCTGGTCGATTCGCTGGTGGTGTTCGACGCGCCGGTGCATCCCAAATACCGCAAGCTGACGCAGGAATGGTTCATGCCGAGGAACCTCGCCCGGCTCGAAGACGAGCTGCGGACGCTGGCGGCGGCGACGGTTGACCGGATGCTCGCGCAGGGCTCCGAGGTGGACTTCGTCAAGGAGGTCTCCGGCCCCTACCCCTTGCGCGTCGTCATGCAGATCCTCGGGGTGCCGCCCGAGGACGAGTTCCGGATGCAGATGCTCACCCAACAGCTGTTCGGCGGGCAGGACAAGGACCTCTCGGGCACCGGCATGGACCAGATGACCCCCGAGCAGGTGGTGCAGATCGTCGCCGGGGCGGTGAAGACCTTCGAGGACTACTTCGCCGCGCTGGCCGAGGAACGCCGCCGCAATCCGACCGAGGATGTCGCCAGCGTCATCGCCAATGCGCTGGTCGACGGCCAGCCGCTGCCCCCGCGCGACATGGCGGGCTACTATATCATCGTCGCCACCGCCGGGCACGACACCACCAGCGCGAGCACGGCAGGCGCGATGCAGGCCCTCGCGCGCGACCCCGAGCAATATGCCCGCGTGCGCGCCGACCGCTCGCTGCTGCCCGGCATCGTCGAGGAAGCGATCCGCTGGACCAGCCCCGTGCAGCACTTCATGCGCACCGCGGCCGAGGACTGCGAGCTCGGCGGGCAGGCGATCAAGGCGGGCGACTGGCTGATGATCAACTACGTCGCCGCCAATCACGACCCCGCGCAGTTCCCCGATCCGCGCCGCTTCGACGCCGCGCGAAGCCCCAACCGCCACCTCGCCTTCGGCGCAGGCGCGCACCAGTGCCTTGGCCTGCATCTGGCGCGGCTGGAGATGAAGATCCTGTTCGAGGCGATCCTCGACCGCGTCGCAGCCGTCGAACCGGCGGGCGAGGCAGCCCGCGCGACCAGCACCTTCGTGGGCGGGCTGAAGACGCTGCCGCTGCGGGTGACCCCGGCCTAGAGGCTACTTCAGCAGATCCAGCGCGATTGCCCGCACCTCGGCGCCCATGTCGGGGCGGGCGAGGGCGATGGCGAGCGTCGCCTGCACAAAACCGACCTTGCTCCCGCAATCATACCGCGCGCCGTCGAAGGTGACGGCGTGGAAGGGCTGCTGGCCGATCATCTTCGCCATCGCGTCGGTGAGCTGGATCTCTCCGCCCGCGCCCTTGCCCTGGTTCTCGAGCACCCGCATCACCTCGGGTTGCAGGATGTAGCGCCCCGAAACGATTTTATTGGAAGGGGCTTCGGCGACAGGCGGCTTCTCGACCAACCCCTTCACTTCGGTCAGCGCACCATGCGAAGCGCCCGGGTCGATCACGCCGTAGGAGGACACCTGCTCCATCGGCACCTCGAGCACCGAGATGAGGTTGCCGCCGACCTCTTCGTAAGCCTCGACCATCTGCTTCATGCAGCCGGTGCCGCCTTCGCGCGCGACCATCAGCTCGTCGGGCAGGAAGATCGCGAAAGGCTCATCCCCCACGATCGCGCGCGCGCACCAGATCGCGTGGCCGAGGCCGAGCGGCACCTGCTGGCGGACCGCGATCACATCGCCCGGCGTCGCGCGGGTGGGATCGAGCACCGACAGATCCTTGCCGCGCTCGGTCATGGTCTGCTCGAGCTCGAAGGCGATGTCGAAATGCTCGACGATCCCGGTCTTGCCGCGCCCGGTGACGAAGATCATCTGCTCGATCCCCGCCTCGCGCGCCTCGTCCACAGCGTACTGGATCAGCGGGCGGTCGACCACCGGCAGCAGCTCCTTGGGGACGACCTTGGTGGCGGGCAGGAAGCGCGTGCCGAGACCGGCGACAGGGAAGACGGCTTTTCGGATCGGTTTGGGAGTCATGGCTGGCTCTCTTGTATCGTGGACGCTGGCTGGCGCGTCCGCCGTCGCCGTGCCTTGCGCCACAACGCAGGTCAATGCCAGTTCGGATTAGTCCACCTGCGCACGCGCGGGCGAGTTGCGCGGCGGGCGCATTTCGTTAAGGCGTTCACCATGGACAAGCTGATCATCAAGGGCGGCAACCGCCTCCAGGGCACCATCCCCATCTCCGGCGCGAAGAATGCGGCGCTGACGCTGATTCCCTGCGCGCTGCTGACCGAGGAGCCGCTGACGCTGCGCAACCTGCCGCGGCTTGCGGACATCGACGGGTTCCAGCACCTGATGAACCAGTTTGGCGTCACCACCGTGATCCAGGGCACGCGGCCCGAGGATTTCGGCCGGGTGATGAGCCTCGAGGCGACCCGCATCACCTCCACCGTCGCGCCCTATGACCTCGTGCGGAAGATGCGCGCGAGCATCCTCGTGCTCGGCCCGATGCTGGCGCGCGCAGGCGAGGCGACGGTTTCGATGCCCGGCGGCTGCGCGATCGGCAACCGGCCGATCGACCTGCACCTGAAGGCCCTCGAAGCCTTCGGGGCGAAGATCGAGCTCGCGGCGGGCTACGTAAAGGCGATGCAGCCCGACGGCGGGATGCCGGGGGGCGATTTCGACTTCCCGGTGGTCAGCGTCGGCGCGACCGAGAATGCACTGATGGCGGCGGTGCTGGCGAACGGCACCAGCCGCCTGTTCAACGCCGCGCGCGAGCCCGAAATCGTCGACCTGTGCAACATGCTTGTCGCAATGGGCGCGGAGATCGAGGGGATCGGCACCTCCAACCTCACCATCCACGGCGTCAAGCGCCTCCACGGCGCGACCTACCGCGTGATGCCCGACCGGATCGAGGCGGGCTCCTACGCCTGTGCCGCCGCGATCACCGGGGGCGAGGTGCGGCTTGAAGGCGCGCGCGCGGACGAGATGATGGCGACCATCCACGCCCTGCAAGCCATTGGCTGCGATGTGTCGTGGGACGCCAAGAGCATCACCGTCGGCGCGAGCGGCCCGCTGAAGGCGACCGACCTCACCACCGCCCCCTATCCCGGCCTTGCCACCGACATGCAGGCCCAGCTGATGGCACTGCTGTGCAAGGCCGAAGGGGCGAGCGTGCTCAAGGAGACGATCTTCGAGAACCGCTTCATGCACGTGCCCGAACTGGCGCGCATGGGCGCGAACATCACCACCGAGGGGCGGACTGCCGTGGTCAAGGGCGTGGAGACCCTGACGGGCGCCGAGGTCATGGCGACCGACCTGCGCGCCTCGATGAGCCTCGTCATTGCGGGGCTTGCGGCGGAGGGAGAAACCACGGTGCGCCGCCTCTACCACCTCGACCGCGGCTACGAGCGGCTCGAGGAGAAGTTGCAGCTGGTGGGCGCGGACATCGAGCGGGTGGACGATTAGTCCAAGGCCTGATGGGTAAACGCAGCGGCGTCATTGATCACGAGGAAGGCCTCGCCAAGTTGAGCCTCGCTGAGCTCGATGCAGAGATTGCGCGCTGCGAAATGATGCGGAAGATCGCGACCACGGCAAGAAGCCGCAAATCGCTCGAGAGCCGCATCCACTGGCTAGAGAGCTTTCGGGCGCGGCATTGGGAAGACTGACCGAAGATCTAGCCGTTCACCATCAGCCACACGCGGATCGCGCTGGCGAGGCCCGGCGGCGTGGGCGACTTGATCCGTTCGGCATCGATGCGCGCGACCAGTGCGGCGACGGCCAGCCCCTCGCGCGACGCGGCGGCTTTCAACATGTCCCAGAACAGCGGTTCGAGGCTGATCGAGGTCTGGTGGCCCGCGATGCTCAGCGAGCGCTTGACCGGGGGGTGATAGGGGGATGGTGTCTCCATCCCCCGCAGGTATTACGCCGCTTCGAAGTCGTCCACATATTCGGGGAGGAATACCGGCTCGCGCTCGGACCAGCCGGGGGCGGTGGCGGCGGCTTCGCTCAGCGATTGGAGCAGCAGCTTGCGGCGCTCCGGGCGGATCACCGGCAGCGCGCTCGCAGCGCAGAAGGCAGCCGGAAGATAGGGCCGCACCGCCGCGCCAAGCAGGCGTTCGTAGAGGAAGCGGAAGGCGGAGAAGCTCGCCAGCCGCTCCTGCTCCAGATCGAAGGCGGCGAGGCGCACCAGCTTGCCGAGGAAGCGCTCGACCTCGTAGGGCGTATCGTCCTGGGGGATCAACCCGCGCAGGGTCTTGAGGTCCTGATAGGCGACATATTGCCGGCGGATCGCGACATTCTCGCTCTCGGAGCGGCCCCAGCGCCGGAAGGCGTCGGTGCGGGCAAGGCCGATATCGAGGCTGCGCTTGATGTAGCGCTGCTCGGCAGGGGCGAACCCGGCAAATTCCCGCATCTCGGCAATCGGCATCATCATGGCGTGCGTCTCCTTCGGACGGGGAGAACGTCGCTGAAGATGGTTAATTTAAGGTTAGGTAGATTTCGGCTCGGAGTCTTTGTGTCCGCATCGCATCCGCGATGCGAAATCCTCGCTCACGCGACCTGAAGGTCGCATCGCTGCGGGCGCGCATTCGCGCTTGCGGCTGCTGCGCAGCCGTTTCACCGCCACACGCTGGGTTGGTTAGATGAGACCTGCGAGCGGACTGCTTGGATCAGCATACATCCGCCGCGCCATGCGTCCGGCGAGATAAGCCTCCCGCCCGGCCTCGACCGCGAGCTTCATCGCGCGGGCCATGCGGATCGGGTCTTTCGCCTCGGCGATGGCGGTGTTCATCAGGATGCCGTCGCAGCCCAGCTCCATGCCGACCGCCGCGTCCGACGCCGTGCCGACGCCTGCATCGACCAGCACCGGCACCTTGGCGCCCTCGACGATCAGGCGGATGGTCACGCGGTTCTGGATGCCGAGCCCCGAGCCGATCGGCGCGCCCAGCGGCATGATCGCGACCGCGCCCGCATCTTCCAGGTGCTTCGCCGCAATCGGATCGTCGGCGCAGTAGACCATCGGGTGGAAACCCTCCTTGGCCAGCACCTCGGTCGCCTTCAGCGTCTCGCGCATGTCGGGGTAGAGCGTGCGCGCCTCGCCCAGCACCTCGAGCTTCACGAGATCCCAGCCCCCCGCCTCGCGCGCCAGCCGCAGCGTGCGCACCGCGTCCTCTCCGGTGAAGCACCCGGCGGTGTTGGGGAGGTAAGTGATCTTCTTGGGGTCGATGAAGTCGGTCAGCATCGGCGCCTTGGGATCGCTGACGTTCACGCGACGCACCGCGACCGTGACGATCTCCGCGCCGCTGGCTTCCACCGCGGCGGCGTTCTGCTCGAAGCTCTTGTACTTGCCCGTGCCGACGATCAGCCGGCTGCGGAAAGTGCGGCCCGCGACGGTCCAGGTATCGTCATGATCGCCGCCGCCCACGAAATGCACGATCTCCAGCACATCGCCCTCGGCCAGCGCCGCGTCGCCCAAGGTCGAGCGCGGGACGATTTCGCCGTTCCTCTCCACCGCGACTTTCTCGGGCAGCAATTCCAGCTCGCGCACCAGATCGGCGATGGTCGCGGCGGCCGAGCGGTGGGGCGCGCCGTTCAGGGTGATGCTCTTGGTCATGCGCGGTGACATAGTCCCTCGCAGCCCCCGCGCAACCCGCGCGTTTTGATCAGTCGCCGGTGCGCAGGTTCATCCAGTGCGCGAAGGCAACGATGGCGACGCCTGCGAGGGTGAGCAGGAATTCGTTGGTCCCGTGCGGCACCAGCAGCGCGAGGCCCATCAGGGCGAGCCCCCCGAGCGCCACGAGGAACGGCCCGCGCCGCCCGCTCCGCAGCATCCCGCGCCCGATCGCCAGCGCGGCGACGATCAGCGCCAGCACCAGTCCGATGCGGTGGATGTTCTCGTCAAGCAGGAAGTGCCCGCCGAGGCCCAGCGCCGAGACCAGCAGCAATGTCGCCAGACAGTGCAGCACGCACAGGCCCGCCAGCCCGATCCCGAGCTGGTCGAGTCGGCGCCGCAGCGAGGGGCGACTCGCGGAAGAATGGGCATCGGGGGTCATGCTGGGAGTGCACATATGTAATGTTGTTACATTGTGCAAGGCGCACTTGCGCTTATCGCACAGCGCTTTGCGGCGAACGGGCTTGCGCACGCGCGACCGCGGGGACAAAGAGCGGTTCGCCATGGCCACCTCCGCATCCGTGTCGAACCTGTTTCCGCCCGCCACCGGAACCCGCGCCCGCCCGCTGGCGGTGGCGCGCTGGCTCGAGTGCGTGGCGCTGCTGGTCGTGATGATCGTCGTCGTCGGCGGGATCACCCGGCTGACCGAGAGCGGGCTGTCGATCACCGAGTGGAATGTCGTGAGCGGCATCCTCCCGCCGCTGACCGAGGCCCAGTGGCAGGCCGAATTCGCCAAGTACCGCCTCACCGCCGAATACCGGATGGAGAGCGGCCCGGCGGGGATGGATCTCGCCGCGTTCCAGTTCATCTTCTTCTGGGAATGGTTCCACCGCATCCTCGGGCGGCTGATCGGCATGGCCTTCCTGCTGCCGCTGGTTGTGTTCGCGGCGCGGCGCATGATCCCGGCAGGCTATGGCTGGCGGCTTGGGGCCATGTTCGCGCTGATCTGCGGACAGGGCGCGCTGGGGTGGTACATGGTGTCCTCGGGGATGGGCGCGACCAATCTCACCGACGTGAGCCACTTCCGCCTCGCCGCGCACCTGCTGACCGCGTTGTTCCTGCTGGCAGGGCTGGTGTGGACCGCGCGCGACCTGCGGCTGCTGGCGAGCGATCCGGCCGCGCGCCCCGTGCCGCTCCGACCCGGTGCGGCGCTGGTGGCGGGGGTGCTGTTCATCCAGCTGCTGCTCGGCGCTTTCGTCGCGGGCCTCAATGCGGGCCACGCGGCGAGCGACTGGCCGCTGATGAACGGGCGGCTGATTCCGGAGGCGGATTGGTCGCAGGGCGTGGCGTCCACCCTCTTCAATGATCCCTTCCTGCTCCACTTCCTGCACCGCTGGTGGGCGTGGGTGGCGGTCGCCGCGCTGGTGTGGCTGGCGCGCGCCGTGCGCAAGACCTCGCGGCTCGACAGCGTGCTGGTCCACTCTGCCTTCGGGACGATGGTGCTGCTCGGCATCGCGACGGTGATGAGCGGGGTCTCCTTGTGGATCGCCGCCGCGCACCAATTGGTCGGCGCGCTGACGGTCGTCGCCACCGTGCGCGCGATGCACTCCTACGGGCGCGCCGGATGAGCGCCGCGCTCGTCTGGTGCCCTTTCCCTGACGCTGACAGCGCCCGCGCCGCCGCCGACGCGTTGCTCGATGACGCGCTGATCGCCTGCGCCAACATCCTCGGCCCTGTCGAGAGCCGCTTCGTGTGGGAAGGCGCGCGGGCCACCGGCAGCGAGGTCGCGGTGGTGTTCAAGACCACTTCCGAGCGGCTCGATGCCGTAGTCGAACGCCTCGGCGAGCTTCACCCCTACGATACCCCAGCGATCATCGGCTGGCATGCCGACGCGGCCCATCCGGCCACCTTCGCATGGCTGGCGGGGAGCATTCCGGGCTAGCGGTATTATTTTACCGCATCGAGAAATGGCGCTTTTGCTTGACTTCGCGCCCCCCGGAAGACATTTGCGCGCCACTTCGCTCCCCCGGCTGCGGTCGGCGCGGGGTGATTCTCCCGGACATCCCCCGGCAGAGCAGTTTTGAACCAAGGACACATGCCATGAAGGCGCTCAGCAAGCAGACCCGGTCGATCAAACCGGCCGAGGTCGAAAAGAACTGGCACATCATCGACGCCGACGGTCTCGTCGTGGGTCGTCTTGCCTCGATCATCGCCAACATCCTGCGCGGCAAGACCAAGCCGAGCTACACCCCGCACGTCGATTGCGGCGATCACGTGATCGTCATCAACGTCGAAAAGGTGAAGTTCACCGGCAACAAGATGGGCGACAAGGTCTATTACAAGCACACCGGCCACCCCGGCGGCATCAAGGAAACCACCCCCGCCAAGGTGCTGGGCGGCCGTTTCCCCGAGCGCGTGCTGGAAAAGGCTGTCGAGCGCATGATTCCGCGCGGCCCCCTCGGCCGCAAGCAGATGAAGGCGCTGCACCTCTATGCCGGCACCGAGCATCCGCATGACGGCCAGAAGCCGCAGGTGCTCGACGTCGCTTCCATGAACCGCAAGAACAAGGTGGCCGCGTAATGGCTGACGAAACCAACACCGTCTCGGATCTCGCCGATCTGAAGGACATCGCCGCAAGCGTGCCGCAGGGTGACGCTGCCGAGATCGCCCGCGTCACCGCGCCGCTGCGTCAGCGCGAAGTCGATGCGCAGGGCCGCTCCTACGCCACCGGCCGCCGCAAGGACGCGGTCGCCCGCGTGTGGGTCAAACCCGGCACCGGCAAGATCACCATCAACGGCCGCGATCAGGAAACCTACTTCGCGCGCCCGACGCTGCGTCTGGTGATCAACCAGCCCTTCACCGTCACCGACCGTGCCGGCCAGTACGACGTCGTCGCCACCGTGCGCGGCGGCGGTCTGTCGGGTCAGGCGGGCGCCGTGAAGCACGGCATCGCCCAGGCCCTGACCAAGTACGAGCCCGAGCTGCGCTCCGCCGTGAAGGCCGAAGGCTTCCTCACCCGCGACAGCCGCGTGGTCGAGCGCAAGAAGTACGGCAAGGCCAAGGCCCGCCGCAGCTTCCAGTTCTCGAAGCGCTAAGGCTCTCCGATACCGGACAAGAAAGGGCGGCCCCCGCGAGGGAGCCGCCCTTTTCATTTGCCGACGCTGCAGGAGTCAGCGTTGCAGTAGCGAGAGCGCGAAGAACAACCCCGTTCCCGACAGGAACAGCGGCCACGACCAGAACATCCGCACATCGCCCAGCGAGACCAATTGGATCGCCAGAGGCCCCGCGCTGGTGCCCTGCGATCCGATAACCACCGCGATCACCGCCGAAACGATCGCGCCAAAGACCACCGACTTGATCATGTCCATCGCCTTTCCCGTAGGCGCGCCCCGGCTGGCGGCGCAGTTGGAAGGTGCAGACGCGCGTGAAAGACAATCGGGTGCATGCCGTCCCCGCGCGCCTGCCCCTATGCTATCACCAACAAAATCTTAACACGGGCGATAGAGGAAAGGTTAAGGCCGAACCCCGTATGTTTACCTAGAGCGTTTCCGCTCCCGCGCCGATCAGCCTGAGGTGCGTTTCGATCACCCCGCCGGCCTCGCATTCGATCACCCGCCAGCACGCCGGCGTCTCGTGACGCAGCCGGGTCGAGAGCGTGCCGGTGCCGATCATCCGCATCGCGTGGCCGCCCTTCTCGCGGCGCTGGTCGAAGGGGACATGGACATGGCCCGAGATCACCGCATCCGCCCCCGCCGCGGCGAGCTGCGCGAAGGCCGCATCGCCGCCGATGGTGGGGTTCTCGGGCTTGCCCTCGTCGCCCAGCAGCGGGTGATGGGCGATGACGATCACCGTTCGCAGGTCTCCGGCGGCCTTCAATGCGCCGATCGCTTCGAGCGCGCCGCGCAGCGCGGCGGGCTTCACCACCCCGTCACTCCAGGGAAAGCGGGTCTGGGCGCGCACCGTCGTGCGCAGCGGCACCAGCACCACGTCGGCGCTCGCGAACCCGTCCGCCACCGCCGCGCGCAGGGCGTTGTAGCGGCGGAAGGGGTCGGTGAAGCGCTCCCACGGGTTGTAATAGGGCATGTCGTGATTGCCCGGCTCGAGCACCACCGGCACGCCGAGGCTCGCGAACCAGTCCCGCGCGGCGGCATATTCCGAATGCTTGGCGCGCTGGGTGAGATCGCCGGTGCACACCACCGCATCGGGCTTTTCGCGAGCGACCGCCTCGGCCACGGCGGCGAGCGCAACGCGGTCCTCGACACCGAAATGGACATCGCTGATGTGGAACAGGCGGGTCGGCATGGGCGCGGTCTATAGCTTGCCGTTCAGGATAAGCCATGCCGCCCCGGCATTGACCGCGGTGTAGACCGCATAGGCCCACGCGAAGCCCGGCCAACCCCTCACCGACAGCAGCAGCGCGAAGAACAGCACCGCGAACTCGCTCAGCATCGCGGCGCGGCGGCCGAGGGTCTGGCTCGCCGCGGGCAGGCGCGCGAACAGCGGATGCCCGCGCGCGAACACAGCGCCGAAAATGGCGAAGTTGGCGATGCCGAGGAGGAAGATGAACGCGGTGGCCGGACCCATCGTCCCAATATGGCGCTACGCCGGTCGATTGGAAACCGCCATTTGTCGCCCGTTTCACGTCATTGATCATATCAATGCTGCGCCGGTCGAGCGTCCGACCGGGGTTGATCGACATCGCGATGCGACTCGCCGGGGAGGGGCGTATCAATTGTTTCAGCAGGAAGCCTGGCACCCCCGGATCGGACCCCCGCCCGATCTCAGGCCCCTGCGAGAGATGGAGGATCCCCCGATGAAAACCCTTGCGAAATCACTTCTGACCGTAGGCCTTTCGGCCGCACTCGTCACCCCCGCCTTTGCCGCGAACCCGTTCGAGGAAGCCCCGCGCCGCACCGCAGAAGTCCAGTTCGCCGATCTCGACCTCGGCACCGCCGCCGGCCAGCGCGCGCTCGACACCCGGATCGAGACCGCGATCCGCCAGGTGTGCCGCAACGTCAGCGTCAAGACCGGCACCCGGATCATGGATCAGAGCGCGCAGGAGTGCAAAGCCCGCGCCCGTGCCGAAGCCAAGCAGCAGGTCGCTGCGGTGATGGCCAGCGACGCCCAGCGCGGCGGTTGATCCGCGTAACGTTTTTGCCCCGCGCCCCCGGTGCGTGTGAGGCATCGGCCCGAACCCTTCCAGTCCCTGGGGTTCGGGCCGTTTTTTTTGGTTTTGTGGGGCTGCTGGCGCGCGAGATAACTGCGCGCCGCCCCTTACCTTCCAGCCATCGCCTTGACGCGCGCCAAGTAAGTCCGGCCGATCCGCAGCGCCTCGCCATTGACCAGCTCCGCCGACCACACGCCGAGGCCATCGTGCCTGAGGCCGCGAATATGGTCGCGGCGCAGGATCGTCGAGCGGTGGATGCGGATGAACTGTTCGGGGTCGAGCCGCTCTTCCAGCCCGGCGATGGTCTGGAGCAGCAGGTAGGAGCGCGCATTCTCGGCGCTCCCGACATGCAGGCGCACATAGTCGCGCTCGGCGTCGATCTGGTGGACCTCGCTCACCGCGATCCGCAGCAGCTCGGAGCGGTGCGGCACCCACAGCTCGTCGAGATAGCGCCCCGCCTTCTGGCGGCGCTGCCCGCGGCGGGCGACGGCGCGCTCGATCGCGCGCTCGAGCCGGTCGGCCGAGACGGGCTTCAGGACGTAATCCACTGCCTCCAGATCGAAGGCCTCGACCGCGAAGTGATCGTGGGCCGTCACGAAAATCACCACCGGCGCCTGCGGCTGCGCGGCGAAGTGGCGCGCGACACCGAGGCCGTCCAATTCCGGCATGGTCATGTCGAGCAGCACCAGATCAGGCTCGAGCTTTTCGGCCAGCCGCAACGCGGCCGCGCCGTCGCTCGCTGTGCCGACCACGCGGACGGCGGGGATCTCGGCACAGATCACCTGCACCCGCTCGACCGCGAGCGGTTCGTCGTCGACGATCAGGGTGCGCAGCGCAGTATTCTCGGTTTCGGTCTCAGGCATGACGGTTCACGGGCCTCGACAGGGGGATGCGGATTTCGGTGCAATAGCCGCCCGGGACGGGGGCTGACGAGAAGCCGATATCGGGGCCGAAGCGCGCCTCCAGCCGGTCGCGCACGTTGGCGAGGCCGATGCCGAAGCCGTGGGTGGTGCCCTGCGGCACGCCGGGGCCATCGTCGCCGACGGTGATCACGAGCCGGTCGAATTCCTCGCGCGCGGCCAGCGTGATGGTGACGGGGCGCGACACCGGCGAGACGGCATACTTGACCGAATTCTCCACCAGCGGTTGCAGGATCATCCCCGGCACGCGGCATTCCTCGAGATCGAGCGGCAGATCGAACTTCGTCACCAGCCGGGTGGGAAAGCGCACCGTCTCGATATCAAGGTAGAGCTTCTGCAGGTCGAATTCGTCGCGCAGGGAGACATCGGCGGTCGGCTCGGTGGCGAGCGAGTGGCGGTAGAAGCGGCTGATCGTCTGGATCATCCGCTCGGCGCTGTCGGCCTTGCCGGTCATCACCAGCGCGGAGAGCGAATTCAGCGTGTTGAACAGGAAATGCGGGTTCACCTGATAGCGCAGGGAGCGCAGCTCGGCGGCCTTGGCGGCGGAGCGGAACTGCTCCTCGCGCCGCTGCGCGCTGCGGGCCTGCACCCCGGCGAGCAGCGCGAAATAGGTCGAAGCCCAGGCGAGCAGCAGGAAGTAGCGCCCCAGCGCCACGTCCAACAGCTTGCGCCAGAAATCGGAATAGGTCTCGGCCGGCGCGATCATCACCGCCTGCGAATCGACCACATCCGAGTCCCCCTGCTGCTGCCCCGCCGGGCTGACGCGGCGCACGGGGACATCGACCAGCAGATTGCCGCTCTCGTCGCGGCGCAGGTTGATGTTGTATTTCTTGGCGTAGAGCTGCTCCTGTGCAAGCTCGATGTCGCGGAAGATCCACTGGTTCACCTGACCGATGGCAAGCGCGATCGGGAAGGCCAGCGCCAGCGCCGCGGCGATCTTGAGCCACAGCGGCCGCGCGTCGAACAGCCGCAGCAGCAGCCACAGCACGATCGTCAGCGCGATCCCCAAGGCGGTGATGACCAGCCGCCGCCAGCCTAGTTCGACCTGAAGCGAGAGATCGAGCACCAGGCTCGAACGGAAGGTGGTGAGCGCGAAATAGGTCGCCCACAGCACGACCATCGAGAACAGCACCGTGCGGAAGGACACGGTGGCGGCGGGTTCGGCGGGGGCGGTATCGCTCAGCGGGTTGGTTGCCATTATGCCGGACAGCGATACCGCGCCTGCCCGGCTATGGGAACCGGGCAGGGCGCAAGTTGTCGGGCGCAGACTCGCCTTGGTCGAAAGATGAACAGCCGTTCATCATCGACCAACAGCACTTAATCCCGCGGGCGGATCATGTCCGAAGGCACCACCCACTGCGCGAACTGCTCTTCGGTGAGCAGGCCGAGCGCCAGTGCCGACTCCTTCAGCGTGGTGCCTTCCGCGTGCGCCTTCTTGGCGATCTTGGCGGCATTGTCGTAGCCGATGTGGGGGTTCAATGCGGTCACCAGCATCAGGCTTTCGTTCAGAAGCTGGGTGATGCGGGTGGTGTTGGCCTCGATCCCGACCACGCAATTGTCGGTGAAGGCGTGGCTCGCATCGCCGATCAGCTTCATCGATTGCAGCACGTTGTAGATGATCACCGGCTTGAACACGTTCAGTTCCAGATGCCCGTGCGATCCGGCCACCGTCACCGCGACGTGATTGCCCATCACCTGCGCGCAGACCATCGTCATCGCCTCGCACTGGGTCGGGTTGACCTTGCCCGGCATGATCGAGGAGCCGGGCTCGTTGGCGGGGAGGCTCAGTTCGCCTAGGCCCGAGCGGGGGCCGGAGCCCAGCAGGCGGATGTCGTTGGCGATCTTCATCAGGCTGACCGCGAGGACGTTGAGCGCGCCCGAAATCTCGACCATCGCATCATGCGCGGCGAGCGCCTCGAACTTGTTGGGCGCGGTGACGAAGGGATGACCGGTCTCAGCGGCGACTTCGGCGGCGAAAGCGGTGTCGAAGCCGACCTTGGCGTTGATCCCGGTGCCAACGGCCGTCCCGCCCTGCGCCAGCTCGAGCACGCGGGGGAGCGCGGCCTCGACCCGCTTGATCCCGTAGCCGACCTGCGCGGCATACCCGGAGAATTCCTGCCCCAGCGTCATCGGGGTCGCATCCTGCAAGTGGGTGCGGCCGATCTTGACGATGTCGGCGAACTCGCTCGCCTTGGCATCGAGCGCGCCGTGGAGTTTCTTCAACGCCGGGATCAGGTGGTCCATCGCCTCGACCGCCGCGGCGATATGCATCGCGGTGGGGAAGGTGTCGTTCGACGACTGGCCCATGTTGCAGTGATCGTTGGGGTGGACGGGCGTCTTTCCGCCCTTCTTCCCCGTGAGAATCTCGTTCGCGCGGCTCGCGATCACCTCGTTGGCGTTCATGTTCGACTGAGTTCCCGATCCGGTCTGCCACACCACCAGCGGGAACTGGTCGGCGAGCGTCCCGTCGATCACCTCGCGCGCGGCCTGGACGATCGCCTCGCCGATCCCGGCATCGAGCACGCCCAGCTTCATGTTGGCCTTGGCCGCCGAAAGCTTCTGCACGCCCAGCGCGCGCACGAGGGCGGGGGGCATCTTCTCGCCGCCGATCGGGAAGTTGACGATCGAGCGCTGCGTCTGCGCGCCCCAGTGCATGTTGGCCGGAACCGCCACTTCGCCCAGCGAATCGGTCTCGATCCGCACGTCACCGCCGTTTGTCGCCCCATTGCCTGCCATGTCACTCATCGAAGCCATCCCTCACTAAGTCGATTTGCGCCCCACTGGGTTACGCGCTCCCCTAAGCCCCAGCTTGGACGGGGTCAAAGGCGTAAAATCGTCAGGCTATCCGCACGCGGATCGCGGGCAAAAGCCTTGGAAGCGCGCGGCAGCACGTTTAAGGAGAGGGTTGACCGGCTGTATTGCGACCCTAATACAGTCACCCGAGAAATGATGAGCACCATGACGCAGACCCTTCCCGACACCCGAACCGCCCGCCGCGCGATGATCGACAGCCAGCTGCGCACCAGCGGCGTGAACGAGGAATATGTGCTTGCCCGGATGCTCGCCGTCCCGCGCGAGGACTTCCTTCCGGCCGAGAAAGCCGCGCAGGCCTATATCGACCGCGCGGTTTCGCTGGGCGAAGGCGGCCACCTCGCGAGCCCGCTGTTCTACGGCAAGCTGCTGCTCGAAGCCGCGCCTGCGCCGGAGACCCGTGTGCTGGTGGTGAGCGGCGGCACCGGCTACCTCGCCGCGCTGATCGCGCCGCTGGCGGGCAGCGTCACCGAAGTCACCGCCGCCGAAGCTGCCGCCTTGCAGGGCGCGGGCGAATATGACCTTGTCGTCGTCGACGGCGCGATCGAGCAGCTGCCCGAGGGGCTCGCCGCCGCGCTGGCCGAGAATGGCCGGATCGTCACCGGCCTCGTGCTGCGCCAGGTCACCCGCCTCGCCTCGGGCCGGAAGATCGCCGGCACCGTCAGCCTCCAGCCGCTCGAGGATCTCGGCATCCCCGTGCTCGCCGCCTTCGCCGCGCCCAAGCGCTGGACCTTCGCGTGACGGCTCGCCCCGCCTCGCTCAAGCTGGCCGCAACGGCGAGCCTGCTGGCGCTCACCGCGCTGGCCGCGCCCGCCCATGCCGACGACCTGCGCGAGGCGCTGGCCGCCGCCTACAACACCAACCCCTCGCTCGAGAACGCGCGGGCCACCAAGCGCGCCAATGACGAGAACGTGCCGATCGCGCGCGCGCAGGGCCTGCCCACGCTCGATGTCACCGCGACCCATATCGAGTTCCTGCGCCAGTCGGCCAACTCCTTCACCGCGCCCGAGCGCAACCTCGGGGTGACCGCGGCGCTGGTCATGCCGATCTATTCGGGCGGCGCGGTGCGCAACAACATCGCCGCCGCCAAGGAGCGGGTCGAGGCGAACGAGGCTGACCTGCGCAATGTCGAGAGCTCGCTCTTCGCGCAGGTCGTCGCCGCCTATATGGACGTGCTGCGGACCGAGGCGCTGGTCGCTCTGGCGACCAATCAGGTGCAGGTGCTGCGGACCAATCTCGAGGCGACCAGCGACCGCTTCCAGATCGGCGATCTGACCATCACCGACGTCGCCCAGTCGCGCTCGCGCCTCGCGCTGGCGGAAGGCGATCTGCAAACCGCCGAGGCCAACCTCATCAACGCGCGCGAGACCTATATCCGGCTCGTCGGGCAAGCCCCGGGCGAGCTCGAAGCGCCGCCGCCGCTGCCGGGCCTGCCCGATACGGTGGGTCAGGCGATCGTCACCGCGCTCGAGAACAACCCCGCGCTCGATGCCGCGCGCCAGCGGGCCGAGGCGGCAGGTTTCGACACCAAGGCCGCCGGAGCCGGACGCCTGCCGACCGTCTCGCTGTTCAGCAACGGCCAGTACAGCGATTTCTACGGCACTCTCGGCGGCCCGGTCGCGGCGCAGTTCGCGCAGAGCGAGAAGACAGCCAACGCCGGGGTGCGGATCACCATCCCGATCTTCCAGGGCGGCCTTCCCGCCGCCCGCCAGCGGCAGGCCGGCGCGCGCGAGAGCGCGGCGCTGGAGGACGTGATCCTCAACGAACGCCAGATCATCGCCGATACCCGCGCGACCTATGCCGCGTGGCAGGCCGCCAATGGCGTGATCAAGAGCGCACAGGCCGCGGTCGAAGCGGCCGAACTCAGCCTTGAAGGCCTTCGCGCGGAAAACTCGATCGGCAACCGCCAGATTCTCGACGTGCTCAACGGCGAGCAGGAGCTGGTGCAGGCCCGCGCCCAGCTGGTGACCGCGCGGCGCAACGCCTATGTCGCCGGGTTCAACCTGCTGGTGCTGATGGGCAAGGCCGAGGCGCGCGATCTCAACCTCGATGTCGGCGGGCCGCTCTATGACCCGACGATCAATTCCGAGCGGGTCAGCAGCAAGATGAACGACTGGGACCGCGATCCCGAACCTGCTGCGAAATCGACCAGAACCGTTGACATCCCCCCCGCCACGGCGACAATCGGCCCGCAATTGCTGCCCGGCGAATGATCGCCGTCCCGATTCGGGACTTTGCGGCAGGTTTACGGGGCGAATGATGGGCCAGGATAACGGGCAGGGTGGCGAGGCTTCGGTCGAGGAGATCCTCGAATCGATCAAGAAGGTGATCGCCCGCGACAACCGCGTCGGCGCGATGGAAGCGCGGCGGCGGCGGATGCTCGTTGCGGAGGACGATGCCGTCCAGCCCGCCCCGCTCGCCCGCACCCACAAGGTGCGCGATGCCGAGGAAGTGCTCGACCTGTCGGAAATGGAGCTTCCTGCCGAGGCGCCCGCCCAGACCCCGGCCCAGACCCCGGCAATGCCGCTCACCCAGACCGAGGAAGCCCCGCTGATCGCCGATCAGGTGCGCGATGCGATGCAGGAGAACCTCGCCGCGCTCGCCATGCTGGCCGAGCCGCCCGCCCGCCCGCAGATCGTGCGCTCGGGCGAGACCTCGCTCGAAGGCCTGACCCGCGAGTTGTTGCGCCCGATGCTGGCGGAGTGGCTCGAGGCGAACCTCCCCGCGATGGTCGAAAGCCTCGTGCAGGCGGAAATCGCCCGGATCGTCGGCAAGCGCCGCTGAGCATAACCCTTGGGCTAGCGCCGGGGGCGCAGGAGGTCTAACGCCTCCGGCCATGCGTCATCTCACAGCTTTCGGCGCGCTGGTCGCCGCTATCGCTTTCTCGGCCCCGCTCGCCGCCGAGGATCTGTCCGCCCGCGCGCAGGCCGCCTCGGTCGTCCCCGGAGTCGCCGCGCCGCCGATGACCGCCGAGGATCTGGTCACCCTCCCGCGCCTCGGGGCACCGGCGGTCAACAAGGAGGGCACGCTGGCGGTCTACAGCGTGACCGTGACCGATCCGGCGACACTCAAGCGGTCGCCGACGCATTACCTGATCGACCTCACCAAGCCGGGTGCGGTGCCGGTCGCGCTCGACCTCGGGCTCAAGGCCTCGGACCTCGCCTTCGGGCCGGACGGGGCGCTCTATTTCCTGAGCAGCGAGACGAACCTGATCTCCGCCCAAAGCCTGCCCTTGACCCTGTCGCGGGTGTGGCGGGTGACGCTGGCGAAAGATGGAAAAGCCGGGACCCCCGAGCTCGTCACACCGCAGACCGCGCGCGACATCGCGGGCTTCAAGCTCGCCCCCGATGGCGCGCGGCTCGCCGTGTGGGGCGAGGTGCCGCGCGAATGCCCGACTTTCGGCTGCGCCGACGCGGCGACGCCCTACACCCCCGGCCCCGGCACCGGACGCCTCTACGACGCCAAGGACGGCTTCGTGCGCCACTGGGACCGTTGGGCGACCCCGGGCCTCCACAACCGCATCTTCGTCTACCCGCTTAGCGGTGGCGTCGCCACGGGCGAGGGTGAGCCGGTCGACGGCAAGGACCCCGCCACCGGCATCATCGCCGACACCCCCACCATGCCCTTCGGCGGCGCGGAGGAGATCGCCTTCTCGCCCGACGGCAAATGGGTCTACTTCACCGCGCGGCTATCGGACGCGGAGGAGCCGGGATCGACCAATCTCGACATCTACGTCACCGATTTCAGCGAGGACATGCCGCTCAAGGTCTCGGACAACGACGCCACCGACACCGCGCCGACCCCCTCGCCCGATGGCCGCTGGCTGGCGTGGCTGGCGATGGAGCGCCCGACCTACGAGGCGGACAGGCAGGTCGTGGTGCTGCTCGACCGCAAGACCGGCGCCCGCCGCGCGCTGACCCGCGACACCGACCTCTCCTTTGGCAGCCTCGCATGGAGCGCCGACGGCAAGAGCCTGATCGCCACCGCGCAGAAGGTGCTCGACACCCCCGCCTTCCGCATCGACATCGCCACCGGCAAGGTGACCGAGCTCAACCTGATGGCGGGGAACGAGGCGCATATTTCGAACCTCGTCCCCCTGCCCGGTGGCCGCGCGCTGTTCACCCGCGATTCGATCGGCCAGCCGGCCGAGCTGTTCCTGTCGGACGGCATGGGGCAGGCCCGCCCGCTCACCGATGTCGCCACCACCCGCATGGGGGCGATGGCCAGCATCGTCACCCGCCGCTTCAGCTTCACCGGGGCGAACGGCGACACGGTGTGGGGCCAGCTCACCCGCCTCGCCGACCAGACCGGGCCGATCCCGGCGATCCTCTACATCCACGGCGGGCCGCAAGGGAGCTTCAACGACAGCTGGTCGAACCGCTGGAACCCCCGGGTGCTGGCTTCGCAGGGCTATGCGGTGATCTCGGTCGATTTCCACGGGTCGACCGGCTACGGGCAGGCCTTCACCGACGCGATCAACAAGAACTGGGGCGGCTGGCCGCTCGAGGACCTGCAAAAGGGCTTTGCCGCCGGCATCGCGCTCGACCCGCAGATCGACGGTGACAAGGCCTGCGCGATGGGCGCGAGCTACGGCGGCTACATGGTCAACTGGATCGCGGGCAACTGGCCCGACCGCTTCCGCTGCATCGTCCAGCACGACGGCATCTTCGACAACCGCTCGATGTATTATTCGACCGAGGAACTGTGGTTCCCGCGCTGGGATCATGGCGGGACCTACGAGCAGGCGAAGGACGTCTACGAGAAGTGGAACCCCGCCAACCACGTAGACAAGTGGAAGACGCCGATGCTGGTCGTCACCGGCCAGAAGGACTACCGCGTGCCCTATTCGCAGGGGTTGATGAGCTTCACCGCCCTCCAGGAACGCGGCATCCCCGCGCAATTGCTGGTCTTCCCCGACGAGAACCACTGGGTGCTGGGCGCGAAGAACTCGCTGCAATGGCACCAGACGGTGTTCGCCTGGCTCGACCGCTGGCTGAACCGCGAGGCCGCGGGAGTGGACGGCAAGTGAGCCGCAAGGAACTCGAATCCGCGCGCCATTCGCTCGCCAAGCATTTCGGCGATCCCGAACAGGGGACCGCGATCCGGCGCCACATCATGCTCTGCGCGCTGTCCGAGAAGCAGAAATGCTGCTCGCGCGAGGCCGGCGAGGAGGCGTGGGGCTTCCTCAAGTCGCGGCTGAAGGAGCTGGGGCTGGTCGGCCCGCAGCGCACCGGCGAGAGCAAACGCGGCGCAGGCGGCGGGGTGCAGCGCACCAAGGCCGATTGCCTCCAGATCTGCGCGGCCGGGCCCGTCGCGGTCGTGTGGCCGGACGGGGTGTGGTACCACTCGTGCAGCCCCAAGGTGCTCGAGCGGATCATTCAGGAACACCTGATCGGCGGCGTTCCGGTGGAGGATTACCGGCTCAATCCCCCCTCCCCTTCAGGGGAGGGGTAGGGGGTGGGGGCGCGAGCCGGAGGCTCGCGCCTGCTTCAGCACCCTCAGTCCTCCCGCGGGCTCCACAGCTCGTCGCGTTCCGGCATCTGGTTGTCGACCGATTCGTCGTGGCCGGTGCCGTTGGAGAGGAACACCAGCCCCATCAGCCCCCCGCCGAGCAGCATGGTAAGGCTGATCCCCAGCGCCACCGCTATATAAAAATGCACTGAAATCATGCCATTATAGGCAAACAGCAAGCCCATCGCGGTCGCCACCACCAGCACCGTCGCGGCGAGCAGCCATTTCATGATCTGGCGGTAGCGCGCCCAGGCGTGGGCGGCGTTCACGGGATCGTCGAGCGGGGACTTGCGGGTCATGGCTCCCGACATGGCCCGCCCCCTGCCGCAATGCAACGCGCGAAAGCTGCAAGGCCCCGCGCACGCGGTGCAACGGCGGATTCGCTTTTTCGTCAGGCTCATGGCACTTTCCCTCTCCGGTAGAGAGGGAGACTCGCCATGACCATTGCCCGCATCATCGCTCAACGCACCTCAGGCGACATCATCGCCTGCGATTGCACCACCCCGGTCTCGGAAGTGGTGCAGACCCTCGCCGCCAAGCGCATCGGCGCGCTGCCGGTGCTGCGCGAGGGGCGCGTCGTCGGCATCGTCTCGGAGCGCGACGTGATCTACCGCCTCGCCGACCGGGGGAAGGAGTGCCTCGATGTCGCGGTCGAGGAGATCATGACCTCGCCCGCCGTCACGGTCGAACCCGGCACCACCATCGACGAGGCCTTGGGCATGATGACCCGCCGCCGCTTCCGCCACTTCCCGGTGGTCGAAAATGGCGAGCTGGTCGCCTTCATCTCGATCGGCGACCTCGTGAAGCACAAGATGGACCAGGTGCAGGGCGAGGCCGAGGCGCTGCGCAACTACATCACCGCGGCGTGACCGCTTGAGAAGCAGGGTCAGGCCCACTAGATTGTAAGCCATGAGCGCCGCGCCCCTGATCCTCACCCCCTCCGCCGCCAAGCGGGTGGCCTTTATCGCCAGCAAGCAGGCGCGCCCGGCGATCCTGCGCCTCGCGGTCGAGGGCGGGGGGTGCTCGGGCTTCCAGTACAAGTTCGAACTGGCCGACGGCCCCGATGCCGAGGATTCTGTCTCCGAGACCGATGGCGTGAAGCTGGTGGTCGATCCCGTCAGCCTCGATCTGATCGCGGGGAGCACGGTCGATTTCGTCGAATCATTGGGCGGCGCGGCCTTCAAGGTCGAGAACCCGCAAGCCGCCGCCGGCTGCGGCTGCGGGGCGAGCTTCGGGATTTAGGTTAGACCCGGCGCGTCGTTTGCGGCACAAGCGCGCGCATGAAAATCGCCACCTTCAACATCAACGGCATCAAGGCGCGGGGCCCGCGCCTCATCGAATGGCTCGAGGAAACCCGCCCCGCGGTCGCCTGCCTGCAGGAGATCAAGACGCAGGACGAGGGCTTCCCCGCCGCGGACTTCGAAGCGATCGGCTACTCGGCGATCTGGCACGGGCAGAAGAGCTTCAACGGCGTCGCGATACTCGCAGACGCGCGGGCGGGCTATCACCTCACCGAAGTCCAGCGCGGCCTCGGCATCCCCGGGCCCAACGAGGGTGACGAGGAGCAGGCACGTTACCTTGAGGCGGACGTCAACGGCGTGCGGATCGCCTGCCTCTACCTCCCCAACGGCAACCCCCATCCGGGGCCGAAGTTCACCTACAAGCTCGCATGGATGGCGCGGCTGCGGGAGCGGATGGCGCAGATCTGGGCCGAGGAAGTGCCCGCGGTGGTGCTCGGCGATTTCAACGTCATCCCGCATGATGACGACGTGTGGTCGGTGAAGGCGATGCAGGACGACGCGCTGATGCAGCCCGAAAGCCGCGCGGCCTATGCGCGCCTCCTCGCCGATGGCTGGACCGACGCTATCCGCACCCACAACCCGCGCGGGGGCGTGTGGACCTATTGGGACTATCAGGCGGGCGCCTGGCAGCGCGATCACGGGTTCCGGATCGACCACATCCTGCTCTCGCCGGAATGTGCGGATCGGATGGAAGCCTGCGGCGTCGACAAGGCCTATCGCGGCCGCGAGAAGGCCAGCGACCACACGCCTGTTTGGGTCAGGCTGGGCGCCTAGACGCCAAGTCAGCTGGATCCCCGCCTGCGCGGGGATGACGAGCTTGGGAAGAAGGGACGCGAAGGCGAAGCCGAGCGCCCCCTCCATCACCTATAAAATATATGCGTGTCGATCTGCGCCAGCCGCGTCTTGTTGCGCGTCCAGCCGGGCTTCACGTAGCGGGCGTGGAAGAACACCGCGCCCTCGGCCTCGCTCTCCCACAGGCCCTTGTCGGCGATGTGGGCAACCGCGACCGCGCGTTCCCATGCGGCCGAGCCCTCGCGCACCGCCGGCATCCGGCGTCCGCGCATGAAGGAGAACTGGCCGGGCTGGGCGACGACGCCGCAATAGGAGCGCGGGAAGCGGCCGTCCTCGGTGCGGTTGATGATCACCTGCGCAACCGCGAGCTGGCCTGCGAGCTCCTCTCCGCGCGCCTCGAAATAGACCGCGCCGGCAAGGCAGCGCATCTCTTCGGACATCGGGGCAGAGGTGTCGATCATGCCGACCAGCTCGTGGAGCGATCCGGCTTCGGTTTCGACGGGGGTCGCAGCGGCGGGCGCGGGAAGCTGCTGCACCACCGGCTCGGCGACAAATTCGATCTGTTCGGGGACCAGCTCGGGCGCTGCAACCGGGGCGGGAGCGGTGAGCTGTTCATGCGCGGCCTGGGCCAGCGCTGCGGCATCGTGGCCGCTGGGGAACATCGTGGTTGCGAATGCGAGGCCCGCAATCGCAGCAATCGTGGCAGTCTTGCGACTCATGTAATCGACTAATTCGGCGGTGAGCGCGCCGAGGCGCAGGCGGGAACCTTGATCCGGACCGTTACCGATGCGGGGGTTCGAAGAAGCCTGCCGGCCGCTCCCCGTCTGCGTGCTGGCGGTGCGGCCGAATTGCCGCGGCGTGCCAGCCTGCGCTCAGGAAGTGGCGGGCCTCTGGCGACGGTTGACGCTTACGTCAAACCAAATCGGCCAATTGCGCGACGAACCGTTCCCGATCCGCGATATCCACCTCGATTAACCACATATCGCTGTCCTGCACGCGGCGGCGGGCCAGATATTCGGAAAATTCCTGAGGATTCTCAGGGTTTTCCCGCTTCGCAGCAATAAACTTTCGCGATCCGTCGAGCTGCGGCATTCTTTCGTACACCACGCCGTCTTTACCGCGACACAGGGTTACAACGAGGATTGTGCCCGCGTCATGCTCCCCCTTGGCGAGCACGGTGGCGAATCCCCCCTCGGTCTGGGCAAGGCGCATGATCGCCCCGGCTTCGAGATGCGCGGGGAGCCTGCCTTCCATCGCTAGAGCCCCGAGGGGCCGCCCGCGGCATAGCCCGGCAGGCTTGAGAGCGGGATGCGGCTCTTCATGAAGGTGCCGGTGCCGCGCCCGATCTCGTCGCCCTCTTCGTCGACCAGCCGCGCTTCGGCGACGAACACGCGGCGGCGGCCGCTGACCCAGTGGCCCTCGGCGGTGACCTGCCCGGCGCGCACGGGCTTGGAGAAGAACAGGTTGAAGCTGGTGGTCAGCAGGAAGCGGTCGGTCACCAGCGAATTGCAGGCGTAGAAGGCCGCATCGTCGAGCATCTTGAAATAGATCGTCCCGTGCGCCGCCCCGGCCGCGTGGTAATCTTCCGGGGTGACGGTGAAGGTCAGGCGCGAGCGGCCCTCGCCCGGGATGTGCAGCGTGCTCGCGAACTTGGCGTTGACCGGGGCCGAGGCATAGAGCCGCTCCAGCGCGCGGAAGTGCTGGTCGGCACCGCTCGCGGGCAGGGGTTCGTCACTGGCCGGCATCGGGCAAGGGTCGGATCAGGCTGCGTCGCGCAGGAACTGGTTGGTCAGCAGCGCATAGACCGCCTCGGTATCGGGCGCGTCGGCGAGCATCTGGAGCGTCGTCTCGTCGCGGGTCAGGCGCGAGATCGCGGCGAGGGCGTGGAGGTGCGTCGCCCCGGCATTCTCGGGCGAGACGAGGCCGCACACCAGCGTCACGGGCCGCGCATCGACCGCGCCGAAATCGATCGGCGCTTCGAGGCGGATCAGCGCCAGCGAGGGGCGGCGGATGTCCTTCGAGCGGCAATGCGGAATCGCCACCCCGCGCCCGAAGCCGGTGCTCCCCAGCGCCTCGCGCGCCTCGAGGTTCTCGAGCACCTCGCTCTCGTCGAGCCCGTAGGCCGCGCTCAGCAGCTGGGCCGTGCGGGCAAGGATCTTCGGCTTGGTATCGAGCCGGGCGAAAGCGATCGCCTGGGGGGAAAGAGCGAGGTTGACGTCCATGGTGCAATTGATCCCGAAACAACACGCCTTCACTGGCGAAGGTCCGGTCCGCCGGGCCCCCTCGCGGGGGCTTCACGGGCCGGGGCGGTGCCCCCTCCTGCGACCGCCTGGACCTTCGAAAGCGGGCCCTGCCGCCCCTTTTCCTTGGGAGCGCAGGGCGGGCTATGGCCCTATCTCGGCTCGACCCATCCAATCGAGCCATCGGCGCGCCTGTAGACCATATTATGCCGTCCGGTGCCAGCGTTTTTGAAAAACAGCGCGCCGGTGTTCCGGAGGTCGAGCATCATCACCGCGTCGGCGACGCTGGCGGTGGGGATGTCGACGCGGGTCTCGGCGATCACCAGCGGGGCATCGGCGACGACCTCTTCCTCCTCGTCTTCCTCGACCATGAAGATGGTGTAGGCGGCCTCTTCCTCGCCGCGGGCGTGATCGGCCTGTTCGTGGCGGTCGGTGAGGCGGCGCTTGTAGCGGCGGAGCTGCTTCTCGATCTTGCCCACCGCATCGTCGAAGGCGACGTGGACGTCATGCGCGGTCCCTTGCGCCTTGAGGATCAGGCCCTGCATCACATGGGTGACGATGTCGCAGGTGAAGGCGCCCGCGGGAGCCTTGCCGAAGGTCACCGAGCTCGAGATCGCGCGCTCGAAATACTTGTCGACGATCGCGCCGAGGCGGTCCGCGGCGTGCGTCTGCAGCGCGCTGCCGGTGTCCATCTGGTGGCCGGAAATCCGAATGTCCATGAAGCGTAGTCCTCTGTCCAAGAGTGAGGATCCCAGAATAGGGTAGACGCGTCAGGCTCTAATCGACCCAGATCGCGCCCTTGATCTCCGCGATGAATGCGCGGTGCCGTTCCAGCTCCTCCGGGCTGGCCATGTGGGGGCGGGGTTCGCGCCGGGGCCTGTCCGCGGACGGACGGTGCCAGGGCGCATTGGGGGTGAGTTCGGTGATGGCAGGGGTATCGGGCGCGCTGTCGGCGAGGCCGAGCCCGATCTGCCGCCCGCCGGTCAGCTCGACATAGACCTGAGCAAGCAGTTCCGCATCGAGCAGCGCGCCGTGCTTGACGCGGTGCGAGCGATCGATCCCGTAGCGGGTGCACAGCGCATCGAGGCTGAGCTTGGCGCCGGGGTGCTTTTTCCGCGCGATGGCGACGGTGTCGACCATCCGGTCGAGACTGATGGGGGTGCGGCCCGCCAGCTCCAGCTCGTTGTTGAGGAAGCCGAAGTCGAACCCGGCATTGTGCGCGACGAGGTTGGAGTCGCCGAGGAATTCGAGCAGCTCGTCGACGCTTTCCATGAAGCGCGGCTTGGTGGCGAGGAAGGCGGCGCTGAGGCCGTGAACCCGCTCGGCCTCGATCGGCATATCGCGATCGGGGTTGAAATAGGCGTGGAAGGTGCGCCCCGTCTCGACCCGGCCGACCATCTCGATGCAGCCGATTTCGACCATCCGGTCCCCGGTCTTGGGATCGAGCCCGGTGGTTTCGGTGTCGAAAATAATCTCGCGCATTTGGGGGACTATCTGCCCAGTTTCCGAGTCTTGCAAGCGGCCATTGTCGTCAAAGTGCAGCAATCAGCGCGGCGACCTGCGCGCGGGTTTCTTCGAGGCTGGTGCCGGTGTCGATGACATGATCGGCGCGCGCGCGTTTCTCGGTGTCGTGGAGTTGCAGCTTGAAAATGTGGTCGAATTTCTCGGGCGTCATCCCCGGGCGGGCAAGCACGCGGGCGCGCTGGATGTCTTCAGGAGCGGAGACGACCACCACCAGATCGACCGTAGAGTGCCCGCCGCGCTCGAACAGCAGCGGGATGTCGAAGACCACCGCGGGCTTGTCGCGGTGGGCTTCGAGGAAGGCGGCGCGTTTGGCGGCCACGGCCGGATGGACGATGGCTTCGAGGCGGGCGAGGGCAGCCTTGTCGGCGAAGACCTGATGGCCCAGCCGGTCGCGGTCGACGCCTTCGGGGCCGGTCGAACCGGGGAAGGCGGCCTCGATGGCGGGAATGAGTTCACCGCCGGGCCCCTGCATCGCGCGCACCTCGGCATCGGCGTCGAACACTGGGATGCCTGCCTCGGCGAACATGGCGGCGACGGTCGACTTGCCCATGCCGATGGAGCCGGTGAGGCCGATGATTTTTTGTTTTGTCATGCGGTGAGGAGGGCTCTCAGTTCGGCGTCGTATTGCCGGGGCGGGGCCTGCCCGAAGAATTTTTCGAAGGCGACCGCGGCCTGGCCGATCAGCATGGAGAGGCCGTCGATGGTGCGGTGGCCACTCGCGCGCGCGGTCTGGAGCAGCGGGGTGTCGAGCGGCGCGGTGACGATGTCGTAGGCGATGCTCCGCGGAGGCGCGTGGCTCCAGTCGAAGGGCAGGGGGGGCTGGCCCTGCATCCCGAGGCTGGAGGCGTTGACGATGAGGTCGAGACACCCCTCGCGGTCGTCGAAGGCGAAGTCGGTGGGGTCGGAGAAATGGGCGAGGTCGATGGCATGATGCTCGCCCCCCGGCGCAAGCTCGTCGAGCAAGGCCCGCGCCTTGCCCGGATCGCGGCCCGCGACGACCAGCGTGAAGTTGTGACCCGCGAGCGCACTGATGATCGCCCGCGCCGCGCCGCCGGTGCCGATGATCCGGGCCATGCGGAAGTAGTGGGTCTGGGCGAGGTCTTTGGCGAGCGGTTCGAGGAAGCCCGCCGCGTCGGTATTGGTCCCCGCCAGCGCGCCGTCGCCCAAGGGCAGGATCGTATTCACTGCCCCGATGGCGTCGGCGGGGGATTTGATCCCATCAAGCAAGGGCATCACCGCCTGCTTGTGCGGCATGGTGACATTGCATCCGCGCCAGAGCGGGTCTTCGCGGCGCTCGGCAAGGTAGGCAGGCAGGGCGTCGGGGGTGACATGGCAGGCGCGGTAGTCGGCCTCGACCCCCAGCTTTCCGAGCCAGAACTTGTGGATTTTCGGCGACTTGGACTGCGATATGGGGTCGCCGATCACTTCCGCGTAAGGCTGTGTCATGCGATCAGCACCCCTTCCTCCCGCAGCGCGCCGAGCAGCGGCAGCAGCGGCATCCCGAGCACGGTGAACTGGTCGCCCTCGATGCTCTCGAAGAGCTGCACGCCGGGGCCTTCGATCCGGAACGCGCCGACGGTGTGGCCGATCGCGGGCCATTCGAGGTCGAGATAGTGGGCGATGAAATCCTCCGACAGGTCGCGCACATGGAGCCGCGCGAGGCTCGCGTGGCTCCATTCGCAGCCGCCATCCCTGACCAGCGCGGCGGCGGAGTGGAGCTCCATCACGCTGCCCGAGAAGAAGCGCAGGTGTTCCCCCGCCTCCTCGCGCGAGCGGGGCTTGTCGAAGCGGCGGCCCTTGCACACCACCAGCGAGTCGCTCCCCAGCACCAGCGCTTGCGGATGCAATGCCGCCACCGCCGCGGCCTTGGCGACCGCGAGCGCCTCGGCCACCTCGGCGGGCGCGGCGCCGTCCAACCCGGCCTCGACTGCGCGCTCGTCGATATCGGCGGGGATGCTGTCGTAAGCGACACCCGCCGCATCGAGCATCGCCTGGCGCGAGGCTGACTTGCTGGCGAGAATCAGGCGCGGGGGCGCAGCGGTCATATCGGCTTCCCCGTCCCGCCCTCGCTCGCCGGCTTGCGGTCGCGCTCCTGCACCAGCCGGATGATCGCCGCCGCGGTCTCCTCGATCGAGCGGCGGGTGACGTCGATCACCGGCCAGCCATTGTCGGCGAACATCCGGCGGGCGAATTGCAGCTCGGCCTTCACCCGGTCGTTATCGACATAGGCCGTCTCGGTCGCCTCGTTCAGCGAGAGCAGCCGGTTGCGGCGGATCTGGATCAGGCGCTCCGGCGAAGTCGTCAGCCCCACCACCAGCGGGTGCCGCAGGCGGTAAAGCGTCTGCGGTGGCGGGCTCTCGACCACCAGCGGGATGTTCGCGACCTTGTAGCCGCGATTGGCGAGGTAGATGCCGGTCGGCGTCTTCGAGGAACGCGACACGCCCACCAGCACGATATCGGCCTGCTCCCACTCCTCGTGCCCGATCCCGTCGTCGTGCGCGATGGTGTACTGGATCGCCTCGACCCGCTTGAAATAGCTCTCGTCCATCATGTGCTGGCGGCCCGGACGCCCGTGCGCCTCCTGCCCGAGCTGCGCTTCGAGTGCGGCGGTTACCCCGTCGAGCACCGGCACGGCGGGGAGGCCGAGGTGGCGGCAATGTTCCTCGAGGCGCTTCCTCGTCTCGGGGTTCACCAGCGTGTAGAGCACGAGGCCCGGATGCGCGGCGAGATCGGGGACGATCCGGTCCATGTGCTGGAGCGAGCGCACCATCGGCCAGAAATGGCGGTTCACCGCCGGATTGTCGAACTGGGCGAGGGCCGCCTTGGCGATCATTTCCAGCGTCTCGCCGGTCGAATCCGATACAAGATGAAGATTGAGTCGGTTCATGCCGCAAGCGCCCTGTGGACAGATCGCCGCATAAACCACGGGAGGCGCGGGCGGACAAGCTGGGGAGGGATTTTCCTCCCCGCTCCAAGCCTTTTCCTCGGGGCATTTGCGCACACGGGACAAGTTTTGTCGACAGGCTGTGAAGACTGAGGATAAAGCTGGCTTGACGTCCAATCCGTGCGGATTCGGTGGGGGCTGGGGCAAGGGGGTTTATCGGGGGCAACCGGGCAGAGACCGGTAATTCCCGCTTTCCACAGGGCCAACAGACTCCATCCATCCTTTTTAAAATTGAATTGATTTGCTCTAAGGAACCCTATGCCCGGTCCGCTTCTCGATACGCTCAAAGGTGTCCGCCAGGACGTCGCCCCCGTGTGGCTCATGCGTCAGGCGGGGCGTTATCTGCCGGAATACAGGGAGTTGCGGGCCGAGAAGGGCGGCTTCCTCGAGCTGGTCTATGACAGCGAGGCCGCGGCGGAGATCACCGTCCAGCCGATCCGGCGCTTCGGCTTCGATGGCGCGATCCTGTTCTCCGACATCCTGATCGTGCCGCACGCGATGGGGCAGGGGCTGACCTTTGCCGCCGGTGAAGGCCCGCACCTTGCGCCGACGCTGCTCGAGGTGGAGCTCGACTCGTTCACCCCCGCCTTCGAGCGGTTCGAGCCGGTTTACGAGACCGTGCGCCTGACCCGCGCCATGATCGGCCCCGAAGTGACCATGCTCGGCTTTGCGGGGAGTCCCTGGACGGTCGCGACCTACATGATTGCGGGCGAGGGCTCCAAGGATCACCACGTGGCTCGGTTGCTGGCTTACCGCGATCCTGTGCGGATGCAGGCGATCATCGACGCGATCGTCGATGTGTCGGTGACTTACCTGCGCGGCCAGATTGATGCGGGGGCGGAGGCTGTGCAGCTGTTCGATAGCTGGGCGGGCAGCCTTGCCCCCGACCAGTTCGAGAAGTGGGTGATCGCCCCCAACGCCGCGATCACTGCCAAGCTCAAGCAATCGCACCCCGATACCCCGGTGATCGGCTTCCCCAAGGGCGCGGGGGCGAAGCTGCCCGCCTATGCGCGAGAGACCGGGGTGGACGCGGTCGGCCTCGACGAGACGCTCGATCCGGTCTGGGCGCACCAGAGCCTGCCCGAAGGCATGCCGGTGCAGGGCAATTTCGACCCGCTGCTCTTGGAAGCGGGCGGCCCGGCGCTGGCGGCGCGGGTGAAGACCGTCATCGCCGCCTTCGAGGATCGCCCCCACGTCTTCAACCTCGGCCACGGGATCGGGCAGTTCACGCCGATTTCGCACGTCGAGGAATTGCTTGCAGCTTTGAGAGGCTGACCGAATGCAGGAAGCGCTTTCCTCGATCTACCTGTTCCTCAAGTCCGGGCACGTGATCTTCATGGTGTTCTGGATGGCGGGGCTGTTCATGCTGCCGCGCCAGTGCATTTACATGCTCGACCACGAACCCGGTTCGGCAGGCGAGGCCATGTGGGCGGAGCGGATGGGCAAGCTGCGCGCGATCATCCTCACGCCCTCGATGCTGATCGTCTGGGTGCTCGGCCTGTCGATGGCCTATGGCGGCGGCTGGTTCACCTCGGGCTGGCTCCACGCCAAGCTGACGCTGGTGGTGGCGATGACCGGCTATCACGGCTGGCTGGTCGGCCAGACAAAGAAGATGGCGCGCGGCGAGCGGCCGCTTTCCGAAAAGACCCTGCGCATGATCGGCGAGGTCCCGGGCGTGCTGCTGATCCTTATCGTGCTGCTGGTCTACCTCAAGCCCTTCTGAGCCGCGCAATCGCCGATTGACCTCGGCGGTGCACGCTCCTATTTCCAATCCACCTATCCGGTACCGGAGCGCGAACCCGCTCCCGCAAGGTCTGCTTTCTCCAAGCCCAGCCCCGTCTACCAAAGGGGCACCGCCTGCCAAGGGCGGCACTGACCCACCGGCCACTTCAAGACTTTCGGAACACCACAAAAATGCATTTGAAAGACCTCAAGCGAAAGACCCCGGCCGAACTGGTCGCGATGGCGGAAGAGCTGGGCGTCGAGGGCGCCTCGACCATGCGCCGGCAGGACCTGCTGTTCTCAATCCTGCGCGAACTCGCCGAGGACGAGGAATACGAAGAGAAGATCATGGGGATCGGCACCATCGAGGTGCTGCAGGACGGCTTCGGCTTCCTGCGCAGTCCCGAGGCGAACTACCTCGCCGGGCCGGACGACATCTACGTCTCCCCCAACCAGGTCCGCCGCTGGGGCCTGCGCACCGGCGACACGGTCGAGGGCGAGATCCGCGCACCCCGCGATGGCGAGCGCTATTTCGCGCTGACCAGCCTCGCCAAGGTCAATTTCGACGATCCCGACGCGGTCCGCCTGCGCACCAATTTCGACAACCTGACGCCGCTCTATCCCGACCAGAAGCTCAGCCTCGACAGCCTCGATCCGACGGTCAAGGACAAGAGCGCGCGGGTGATCGACATCATCGCGCCCCAGGGCAAGGGCCAGCGCGCGCTGATCGTCGCCCCGCCGCGCACGGGTAAGACCGTGCTGCTCCAGAACATTGCCAAGGCGATCACCGACAACCACCCCGAAGTGTTCCTGATCGTGTTGCTGGTCGACGAACGCCCCGAGGAAGTCACCGACATGCAGCGCTCGGTGAAGGGCGAGGTCATCTCCTCGACCTTCGACGAGCCCGCCGGCCGCCACGTGCAGGTCGCCGAAATGGTGATCGAGAAGGCCAAGCGCCTGGTCGAGCACAAGCATGACGTCGTCATCCTGCTCGATTCGATCACCCGCCTGGGCCGCGCCTACAACACCGTCGTTCCGTCCTCGGGCAAGGTGCTGACCGGCGGTGTCGATGCCAACGCTCTCCAGCGCCCCAAGCGCTTCTTCGGCGCCGCGCGCAATATCGAGGAAGGCGGCAGCCTTTCGATCATCGCCACCGCGCTGATCGACACCGGCAGCCGCATGGACGAGGTCATCTTCGAAGAGTTCAAGGGCACCGGCAACTCGGAAATCGTGCTCGACCGCAAGGTCTCCGACAAGCGCATCTTCCCCGCGCTGGATGTCGGCAAGTCCGGCACCCGCAAGGAAGAGCTGCTGGTCGCCAAGGACAATCTCAGCAAGATGTGGGTGCTGCGCCGCATCCTGATGCAGATGGGGACCGTAGACGCGATGGAATTCCTGCTCGACAAGATGAAGGATTCCAAGACCAACGAAGATTTCTTCGCTACGATGAATCAATAGGTTATCTGCCAGATGGGCCATGGGGTCGGCCCGGAAGAACAGGTCTGAAGGACGGGAAGACGTGCTCAGTCAGTATCTCTACATCAGCACCGCGCCGACCCTGCCGCGCGAGGAGGTGGACGCCATCCTCGCCGCGAGCGCGCGCAACAATCCGGTGCGCGGGATCACCGGCCTCTTGCTGTTCAACGGCCGCAACTTCCTGCAATTGCTCGAAGGCGAGGAGAACGAGGTGGCTGCGCTGATGGAGACCATCACCGCCGATCCGCGCCATGCGGGCGTCTCGGTGCTCGACCGCCGCACCATCGATCAGCGCGCCTGCCCCGACTGGGCGATGAACCGCGTGATGATCGCCGAAAGCATCGAGAGCCGCCGCGAGATGCTCGAGCGCGATCTGCCCCGCGGCCTCGACCCCGAGGTGCGCAAGATGATCGTCAACTTTGCGGTGCTGAACTAGGGCGAAACCCTTAAGCCCCGGCAACCTGCTGGCAGACTGCCGTGTGGCAGGTTCTCCCCCGGACCACAGGGGAAGCACCATGCGCCGCATCATCTATCGCAGCACCGCCGCTCCCGGGCTCGACCGGGCGGAGATGTTCCGGCTGGTCTATCATGCGCGCGTCGCCAACGAGGCCAAGGGGCTGTCGGGCGTGCTGCTCCAGGCGGAGGAGCACCTGCTCCAGATCCTCGAGGGGCCGACCTGGAAGCTGTTCGCCACCTTCGAGACGATCCGCCGCGACATCCGCCACACAGGCGTCGAGGTGCTGTTCGAACGCTCGATCCCGGACGCGACCTTCCCGCACTGGCCGATGCGCTATTTCGACGATCACCACATCGGCAAGGCGCTCGCACTGATGCACGAGGAGGCGGGCGAGCGGATGTGCCCGGCGATCGAGGATGCGGTCCGCGCGTTCTTCGTCGAAGGGTTCGCCGCGCACGAAACGCTCAAGCCTTCGCCGCCTCAAGCTGCGCGGCCATCATTTCCCAGACCTTGTTGATCGCCTTCAAGGGCCGCACCATCACCTTGAAATCGCTAATCTTTCCCTCCGCATTGAAGCGGATGATGTCGACCCCGTTGACGGTGATGCCATCCATCACGGTGACGAATTCGAGCATCATCTCGTCGCCATCGACCAGTTCGCGGACATAGTGGAAGCTGTCGTTCCCCAGCGTGTGACTGGCGGCGACGAGATAGGCCATGACGATCGGCTTGCCGACCTGCGGGGTGTGCACCACCGGCGAGTGGAACACCGCGTCCTCGGCGAGCAGATCGGAGAGCAGCGCGGGGTCACCGTCGTGCTCCATATAGGCGTGCCATTTCGCCAGGCCTGCGTGTGCGTGTCCCATCATTCCCTCCTTTACTTCGCCCCCGGCCACCCGAGCAGATCGTCGCCGCTGGGCGAGTTCTCCAGCCTGAGCGGCGGGCTCGGCTTCTTGCGCTTGGTTTCGCCGACTGTGTCGTAGGCCTGATCGCCCGGCCCCTTGTTCAGCCGCAGGGTGCGGGTGACGAGATCGCCGGTCAACAGGTTCCAGCTCGCCTCCTTGCCATCATGGGCATAGGTGCGGCTGTAGAGCGTCGCGTCCAATCCGATCAGCCGCATCGCCTCCAGCCTGGCGTCCCAGCGGAAGCGGTGGGTGCTGGACACGGCGGTGGTGCCGCCGGTGAGGTCTTCCAGCACCAGCACCTTGCCTTTCGCGCTGTCTGTCTCAGACAGGCGCGCATCGGCGAGCGGGTAGGGGTCGAGCGCCAGCACCTGTGGTGGGTTCTCGCCAATCTCGACTTCGGTGATGAAGGTCGTCGCCACCCGCAGCTCGCGCTTGTCGTCACCGCGCACGATATATGCGACGTCCGCGTGGCCATCGCCGTTGAAATCGGCGTGGAGTTCGACCTCGAGCTCTTCGCCGGCATCGAACATCGGCTGCGGGCCGACCTGCGCGGCGGCGGGCGCGGCGATCAGGGCGAGGGCGAGGAACGGAGAGGCCTTCACCCCAGATGTTCCGCAAAGAACGCCGCCGTACGCCCGTCGGCAAGGTTCGCGGCTTCCTCGTGGCGGCGCTTGCCATGCTCCGTCGCAAAACCGTGGTCGAGGCCCTCGTAATCGTGCAGCGTCACCTTGGGGTGATCGTCGAGCCCCGCGTGCATCGCGGCCTGTGTTTCACGTGGAACAAAGCCGTCCTTGGTCGGGATGTGGAGCATCAGCGGGTGAGCGATCGCGTGCTTCTCGCCGAGCAGCCCGTCGATGCCGACGCCGTAGTAGCCGACGCTCGCGTCGATATCGGTGCGCGCCGCGGTCATGAACGCGAGCCGCCCGCCGAGGCAGTAGCCCACGCAGCCCACCTTGGCGACGCCGAGGGTGCGGCGGATGTGTTGGATGGTCGCCTCGATATCGCGGATGCCGGCGTCCTGGTCGAACTCCCCGAACAGGCCGAGCGCGCGCTGGAATTCGGGCTCGACATCGGGGTCGAGCTCGATGCCCGGCTCGATCCGCCAGAACAGATCGGGTGCGACCGCGAGGTAGCCTTCGGCCGCCAGCTTGTCGCACTTCTGGCGGATGCCGGGGTTCACCCCGAAGATCTCCTGGATGACGATGATCGCACCGCGGGCCTCGCCCGAGGGCTTGGCGACATAGGCGCCGAAGCTGGCATCAGCAGCGAGGGTGGGGATGGTTTCGTTGAGGCTCATGGGGGGTCTCTCCTTTGCCTCATGGTCTATCCCTTGCCTTGCGCGCGTGCCAAGCGCAAATGAGAGGGGGAGACAGGAGGAGGAGGCCGGCCCCATGAAGATCACCATCGAAATCGACTGCACCCCCGAAGAGGCGCGCAGCTTCATGGGCCTGCCCGATGTGAGCGCGGCCAACAACGTCTATGTCGAGAACCTGACCGCGGCGATGCGGGGGGTCTCGGACCCGGGCCAGCTCCAGCAATATGCGAGCGCGCTGGCGCCGATGGGGCAGGTGGGGCTGAAGCTGTTCCAGAATTTTGTGGAAGGCGGGATGAAGATGGCCGCGGGCGGGGCCGGGGGCTCGGCGAAGAAGAAGTCTTCCGACTAACCTCGTGACCGCGGCGGATACGATCTTCGCGCTGTCGAGCGGCGCGCCGCCCGCGGGCGTGGGGGTGATCCGCGTCTCCGGCCCGGCGGCGCGTTCGGCGTTGGAGGCGTTGGCGGGCAGGGTCCCGGAAGCGCGCCGCGCGTCGCTGGCGCGACTGCGCGGCGCGGATGGGGCTTTGCTCGATGAGGCGCTGGTGCTGTGGTTTCCGGGGCCGCGCACGGCGACGGGCGAGGACCTCGCCGAGTTCCACTGTCACGGCGGTCGCGCGGTGGTTGCGGCGCTTGAGGGGGCGCTCGATTCGCTTCGCGGGCTGCGTCGCGCCGAGCCAGGGGAGTTCACCCGCCGCGCCTTCGCCAATGGCCGGATTGATCTGGCCGAGGCCGAGGGGCTCGCCGATCTACTCTCGGCCGAAACCGAATTGCAGCGCGCTGCCGCCTTGGCGAACGCGGGCGGGGCGCTGTCGCGGCAGGTCGAGGGGTGGCGCGAGCGGGTGCTGGTGTTGTCCGCCGAAGTCGAGGGCGTGCTCGACTTCTCGGACGAGGAGGACAGCGCCGACCTCCCCGAATGTTTCACGTGGAACATTGGCGCGCTCGCGGATGAGCTGGCCGAATGGCTCGCCCGTCCGCGCTCCGAGCGGCTGGGGGAAGGGTTCCGGGTGGTGCTCGCCGGGCCGCCGAATGCGGGCAAGTCGACCCTGTTCAACGCGCTGGTCGAGAGCGAGGCCGCGATCACCTCGCCGATCGCCGGGACGACGCGCGATGTGATCGAGCGCTCCGTGGCGATTGGCGGGGTGCCGTTTACCTTCGTCGATACCGCGGGATTGCGAGAAGATTCCTCGGACGCCATCGAGGCCATCGGCATCGAGCGGGCGCTGGGCGCGCTGGCGCGCGCCGACGCGGTTTTGTGGCTGGGACCTGAGGGCGAGGGGCCGGACGGGGCCTGGGAGATCGCCGCCCAGGCCGACCGCGAAGGCTTCGGCACGAAGCCGAGCGCTCGCTTCACCCTCTCCGCCGTGACGGGCGAGGGGGTCGCCGCATTGAAGGCCGCGCTGGTGGAAGCGGCGCGCGGCGCTCTGCCCAAGCCGGGTGAGGCGGCGCTGAACGCCCGCCAGCACACCCGCCTCGCGGAGGCTGAGGAGGCGTTGCGCGCCGCGAAGAGCCTCTCCGACCCCCTGTTGGTCGCCGAGGAACTGCGTCGCGCGCGCCTCGCCTTCGACCGGCTGATCGGGCGCGCGACGACCGAAGATATGCTCGACACGCTATTCGGGCGGTTCTGCATCGGGAAGTAATGTTTCACGTGAAACATTGAACTGCGGGTCGCTCCGATGTTTCACGTGAAACATTCCGACTCGCACGAACCGCACGCGAATCATCTTTGACGAGTCGCCCCTCAGACCCTATCTGCCCGCGCATGCATTCCTTCGACGTCCTCGTCATTGGCGGCGGTCACGCCGGCGTGGAGGCTGCCTGCGCGGCGGCGCGCATGGGCGCGCGCACGGGGCTGGTGTCGTTTGACCTTAACGCCATCGGCGCGATGAGCTGCAACCCGGCCATCGGGGGCCTCGGCAAGGGGCATCTGGTGCGCGAGGTCGATGCGCTCGACGGCGTGCTCGGGCGCGCCGCGGATGCGGGGGCGATCCATTACCGGATGCTCAACCGCTCCAAGGGCAGTGCCGTTTGGGGCCCGCGCGTGCAGGCCGACCGGGTGCGCTTCAAGGCGGCGGTGCAGGCGGCGGTGCGCGCGCAACCCAATCTGACGCTGGTGCAGGGCGAGGCCGCCGCGCTGGTGCTCGAGGGCGGACGCGTCGCGGGGCTGGAGCTCGCCGACGGCACAATGTTTCACGTCAAACATTTGGTGCTGTGCACAGGCACCTTCCTCGGCGGGATACTGTTCCGGGGCGAGGAGCGCTTCGAGGGCGGCCGGATTGGCGAAAACGCTGCGCACCGCCTCGCGCAGCAGCTGCGCGGGGCGGCGCTCCCGATGGCGCGGCTCAAGACCGGCACCCCGCCGCGCCTCGATGGCCGCACCATCGACTGGGCGATGCTCGAGGAGCAGCCTTCCGATGGCGAGGCGTGGACCATGTCCCCGCTCACCCCGCGCCGGATCAACCCCCAGGTGTTCTGCGCCATCACCCGCACCACGCAGGCGGGGCACGATGCGATCCGTGCCAACCTCCACCGCTCGCCGTTGTTCTCGGGCGCGATTGCGGCGGCGGGGCCGCGCTATTGCCCTTCGATCGAGGACAAGATCCATCGCTTCGGCGACCGCGAGGGGCATCAGGTGTTTCTCGAGCCCGAGGGGCTGGACAGCCATCTGGTCTATCCCAACGGGATCAGCACCTCGCTCCCGGTGGATGTGCAGGAGGAGGTCGTCCGCACCATGCCGGGCTGTTCCCGCGCGCAGATCGTGCAGCCGGGCTATGCGGTCGAGTACGACCACATCGACCCGCGCGCGCTGACGTCGGACTTGCAGGTGAGGGCGATCCCCGGGCTCTATTGCGCGGGGCAGATCAACGGGACAACCGGCTACGAGGAGGCTGCAGCGCAGGGGCTGGTCGCGGGGCTCGAGGCGGCTGCGGCCGCGCTGGGCAAGGCTGCGCCCCGGCTCGACCGGGCCAATTCCTACATCGCGGTGATGGTCGACGACCTTACCTTGCAGGGTGTGTCCGAGCCCTACCGCATGCTCACCGCCCGCGCCGAATATCGCCTGCGTCTGCGCGTCAATAATGCGGCGACGCGCCTGACGGGGCTGGGCATCGCGGCCGGGTGCATCGGGGAGGAGCGCCGTGCATGGTGGGAGCGGCGCGAGGAGATTCGAAAAATGTTTCACGTGAAACATTCCGAGCGCATCCACGCCCGCGATCTCGCCGACGCGGGCCTGCCCGTCCGCCGCGATCATGGCGAGAAGACCATCGCAGAGTGGCTCCGCTATGACGGTGTCACCCCCGAGGCGCTCGCCCCGTGGCTGGGCGAGGTGACGGCGCTCGACCCGCTGCTCGCCGAGGAGATGGCGGAGGATGCGGCCTATGCGCCCTATCTCGCGCGGCAGGACGCCGAGCTGCGCGATCTGCGGGCGAGTGAGGCGCTGCCGCTGCCTGCGGACTTTCCTTATGCCGAGGTGCCGGGGCTCTCCAACGAAATGGTCGAGCGCTTGACTAAGGCCGCGCCCGGTACGCTGGCGGCGGCGGGGCGGGTGCCGGGGGTGACGCCGGCGGCGCTTTCGGCGCTGCTGGTTCATGCGCGGCGCAAGGCAGCGGCATGATCGTCACCGAAGAGGAAGCCCGCGCCTATGTCGCCGGGCTGACCGACGGTGCGGGGATGGCGCGTCTGGAGCAATTCGCCGCGCTGGTGCTGGAGGAGAATAGCCGCCAGAACCTGATCGCCAAGGCGACCGAGCCGCACATCTGGCAGCGCCATATCGCCGACTCCGCACAGCTCATCCAAAATGTTTCACGTGAAACATTCGGAGCCAACGCAGGCGGCCCTTGGCTCGATCTCGGCAGCGGGCCCGGTTTCCCGGGCCTCGTCATCGCCGCGCTCCACCCCAATATGCCCGTGGTGCTGGTCGAATCCCGCGCACGCCGTGTGGAGTTTCTCGAGCACGTTATCGCCGCGCTCCAGCTCCCCAAATGCCGTGTCGAGGGCCAGCGGCTTGAGCGTGTCACCCCCTTCGCAGCCCGCGCCATTTCGGCACGCGCCTTCGCGCCGCTCCCCAAACTTCTCGAACTATCCGCACCCTTCTCCACAAGGGGCACGGCTTACGTGTTGCCCAAGGGGCGCTCGGCGGCGCAGGAATTGGAGTCACTGAAGCCTTCGATTCGGGCAATGTTTCACGTGAAACATTCCTTGACCGATCCCGAGGCGGGGATCATCGTGAAGGGGTGAGGCGCATTTCCGCGCGGATCGGCGCGAACAGGACAGGATTCTTCCATGCTCACGATCGCGATTGCCAACCAGAAGGGCGGAGTGGGCAAGACCACCACCGCGATCAACATCGCCACGGCCATGGCGGCGACGGGATGGCGCACGCTGCTGATCGACCTCGATCCGCAGGGCAATGCCTCGACCGGGCTGGGCGTGCATTCCTCCGCGCGCGAGGTTTCGAGCTATGATCTGCTGGTCGACGAGGTGTCGCTCGACAGCGCGATCGTCCGCTCGGCGATCCCCAAGCTCGATATCGTCCCGGCAACGGTCGACCTCTCGGGGGCGGAGGTGGAGCTGGTCTCGGTCGAGGGGCGCACCCACCGGCTCGACAAGGCGCTGAAGGGGCACACGGGGCACGACATCTGCTTCATCGACTGCCCGCCGTCGCTAGGGCTGCTGACGCTGAATGCGCTGTGCGCCGCCGATACGCTGCTGGTGCCGCTGCAGTGCGAGTTCTTCGCGCTCGAGGGCCTGTCGCAGCTGCTCCAGACCGTCGACCAGGTCCAGCAGCGCTTCAATCCGCAGCTCGGCATCATCGGCGTCGCGCTCACCATGTATGACCGGCGCAACCGGCTGACCGACCAGGTCTCGGACGATGTGCGCGATTGCCTCGGCAAGCTGGTGTTCGAGACGGTGATCCCGCGCAATGTGCGCCTGTCCGAGGCGCCGAGCCACGGGCTCCCCGCGCTGATCTATGACCAGCACTGCACCGGCAGCCGCGCCTATATGGCCCTCGCGCGCGAGCTGATCGGGCGATTTCCCGCAGAAAGACAGGCGGCATGACTGACGAAGTGAACCAAACGGCTGATATTACGGCAATTTCGCGCGCGGGAACGGACAAGCCGCGTCGCCTCGGCAAGGGGCTGGGCGCGCTGCTGGGCGAGACCCGGCGCGAGGAGCCGCTGGTGCGCCGCGAGGAGATTGCGATCGCCTCAGCCGAGGCCCCGCAGTCCGGCGCCTCGCCGCTGCGCATGGTGCCGCTCGCGCAGATCAAGCCGCTCCCCGGCAACCCGCGCAAATATTTCGACGAGGCCGCGCTCGAGGAGCTGGCCGCCTCGATCGCCACCCGCGGCGTGATCCAGCCGATCATCGTCCGCCCCCATCCCGAGGGCGACGGCTACCAGCTGGTAGCGGGCGAGCGTCGCTGGCGCGCCGCGCAGAAGGCGCGGCTGCACGAGATCCCGGCGCTGGTGCGCCCCCTGTCGGACCGCGAGGTCATGGCGCTCGCGCTGATCGAGAACTTGCAGCGCGAGGACCTCAATCCGGTCGAGGAAGCGCGCGCCTATCACCGCCTCGCCGAGGACGAGGGGATGATCCAGGTCGACATCGCCAAGATGGTCGAGAAGTCGCGCAGCCATGTCGCCAACATGATGCGGCTGGTGACGCTGCCCGACGACGTGCTCGACCTGATCCAGCAGGGCAAGCTGACCATGGGCCACGCCCGTGCGCTGATCGGCCGCGACGATGCGCGGGAACTCGCCGCGATCGCGGTGGCCGAGGGGCTTTCGGTGCGCGATGTCGAGACGCTTACCCGTAAGCCCGCGAGCAAGCCCGCGGCCCCGGCCGAGCCTGCCTATGTGCCCGCCGAGAACGCCGATATCGTCGCGGTGCAGCAGCATCTCGAGGAGTTTCTCGGCCTGACGGTCAAGATCAAGCCCGAGGCCGACCCACGCAAGGGCACGATCACGATCCGCTACACGACGCTCGACCAGCTCGATTTGCTGTGCCAGCGGCTCACGGGCGGGGAATTTTAGGAAAAGGCGCCGAGCGCGCATGAAAAAGCCCCGCAAGGTCGCCTGATCTTGCGGGGCTTTTTGCTTTGACCCCCGAGGGGGGTATCTCGAAAAATCAGCGCTGGCGGGTGACCTTGCCGCGCTGGCGGATCAGCTTGCCCGAGGGCGCGCGCTCGGGGATCACGCGGGTCGCGCCGGGGACGGTGTAGGCCTCCTCGCGCACGGTCTCGCGCACGACGACCTGCTGCTGCACCTCGGTGCGCACCGGCACCAGGACCACCTGCGGCGGCGGAGCGTAGGTGTAGCCGTAGGAATAGGCCTGCGGGTAGCCGTAACCGTATGCGTAGCCCGGCTGGGCGATCACGCGGCTCGCGCCCGGCGCGCCATAGGCCGACAGGTAGCTGTCGAGCGCGGCTTCGCAGTCGTAGAGGTTCTTCTTCTTGTCGCCGTCGAACAGGCTGCCAAGGAGGCCGCCGATCAGCCCGCCGCCGCCCACGCCGAGCACCGTGCCGAGCACGCGGTCACCCGCGCCGGCGATCTCGTAACCGGCAATCCCCCCGCCGATCGCACCGAGGAGGCCGCCGATGATGAGGCCGGTGTTGTCGCGGTTCTGCCCGCGGGTGCGGCGGCGGCATTCGTCGATCCACTGCTGGCGCTCGAACACGGCGGGCGCCGCGCCGTAGCCATAACTGTAGCCCGCAGGGGCGTAGCCCTGACCGGGGAAGTATTGCGGCGCATAGCCCTGATGCGGCGGGCCCGGGGGCACGACGCCGGGGGCGTTGATGTAGCGGGTGCGGGTGATGGTCTCGACCCCGTTCTCGATCGTCACCGTCTCGGTCGGGCGGATCGCCGTGACCGGGGCGGGGGCCGGGACCGGCGCGCTGCGCATGTCGGCGGGCAGCGCGCGCAGCTCGTTCTGGCCCATCGGGGCGAGCGGCGGGAGGTCGCCATAGGCCTGCGCCTGCGCGGCGGCGGGCACGGCCAGCAGCGCGAGGGCGGCAAGCGGAAGGGTGGCGTAGGTCTTGGGCATGGGCGAATCCCCCTGAGTCAGCAGGTTAGCTGATGGTTAGCAAAAGACTAACATTGTCAGGGAGGGTGCCCAAGCGGGGTGTGGCTTCTGTCCCGTTTCGGGAAGGATCAGATGCGGTCGGCCAGCAATTCCGCCAGCGCCTCGATCCCCCTGGCATCCTCAGCTGTGAAGCGGGCGGGGGTGGGGCTGTCGAGGTCGATCACCGCGATCACCGCCCCGTCGCGCAGCACCGGCACCACCAGCTCGCTCGCGCTGGCGGCGTCGCAGGCGATGTGGCCGGGGAAGGCGTGGACGTCCGCGACCAGCTGCGTCGCTCCGCCTGCCGCCGCCGCGCCGCACACGCCGCTGCCGAAGGGGATGCGGATGCAGGCCGGGCGGCCCACGAAGGGCCCGAGCACCAGCTCCTCGCCTTCGCCGGTCTTGGCGGGGGCCACGCGGTAGAACCCGGCCCAGTTGAGATCGGGCAGAAATTCCCACAGCAGCGCCGCGACATTGGCCATGTTGGCGACGCCGTCGGGCTCGCCCGCGGTCAGCGCACCCGCCGCGGCGAGGAGCTCGCGATAGAGTTCTTCCGCGGGAAGCGCTGCGGCGGGTTTGAAATCATACATGGGATAGGCCTTTCCTGTCCGGCGGCCGCAGGTTCACAGTTGCCGCAGTGGCTGCCGGGCTTTATCCCGTGCCACATGGCATTCTTCCGCAAAATCGCAATCGCTCTTGCTGTCTTCATCGTGGTGGCCGGAGCCGGGTTCTGGTTCGTGAGCCGCGGCGACACCGCCGATCTCAGCGTCGAGGAGGTCGCGGGGAAAGACCCGGTGCTGCAGGAGGCGGATGCCCAGACCTTCCCCACCGTGCAGGTCGCCGAGCCCGTGGGCTGGGCCGCGAATGAGGCGCCGACGCCCGCAGAAGGCCTCGACGTCGCCCGTTTCGCCGAGGGTCTCGACCATCCGCGCACGCTCTACACCCTCCCCAACGGCGACGTGCTGGTCAGCCTGACCCGCGCGCCCGAGGACAAGAATCGCGACACCGGGGTGATGGACGCGATCAAGGGCTGGATCGAAGGCATCCTGATGAGCAAGGCCGGCGCGACCGGCCAGTCGCCCAACCAGATCGTGCTGCTGCGCGATGCCGACGGCAACGGGACGGCGGAAACCCGCAAGGTGATCGCGCAGGAGGGCCTCGATTCGCCCTCGGGCCTCGCGTGGTTCGACGGGACGCTCTACATCGCCAACCACAATGCCGTGCTCGCCTTCCCCTATGCGCTGGGGGCCGATGCGGTGAGCGGGAAGGGGACCAAGATCATGGACCTCGCCCCCGGCGGCGGGCACTGGATGCGCAACCTCAAGCTCTCGCCCGATGGCAAGCAGCTCTATGTCGCGGTCGGCTCGGTCAGCAATGTCGGCGAGCAGGGCATGAAAATCGAGGAAGGCCGCGCGCTGATCTGGGAATATGACCTCACGACCAAGCGCCAGCGCCAGTTCGCGGCGGGCCTGCGCAACCCCAACGGGCTCGATTTCTCGCCCTGGAGCGGCGAGCTGTGGACCACGGTGAACGAGCGCGACATGCTCGGCAGCGACCTCGTGCCCGATTACCTCACCAACGTGCCGGTGGGCGCGCAATATGGCTGGCCCTGGGTCTATTACCGCACCCAGCGCGACCGCCGCGTCGATGCGCCGATGCCGCGCTTCCTGATGGAATATGTGAGGAAGCCCGAATTTGCGCTCGGGCCGCACGTCGCGGCGCTGGGCATGGTGTTCTCGAAGGAGGGCGACCGGATGGGGACGGGCTTTGCCGGCGGGGTCTTCATCGCGCGGCACGGCTCGTGGAACAGGAAGCCGCCCTCGGGCTATGACGTGGTCTTCGTCGACTTCGACGATCGCGGCAATCCCGTGGGCAAGCCCAAGCCGGTGCTGACCGGCTTCCTCAAGGACGACGGCACCACCCGCGGCCGCCCGACCTGGGTGACGTGGGGCGGTGACGGTTCGCTGCTGGTGTCGGACGACACCGCCGGGATCATCTGGCGCGTCCGCTCGCCCAGCGCCGCGCCCGCCCCCGCGATCGCGCGGCTCCAGGGCAAATCGCTTCCGCCCTCGGAGCTGATCGACCCGCGCGCGAAGTTCGAGGCGGATTACCTGCGCGAGCAGGCGGGGCAGAAGATCAACTAGAGGGTTTTGCCCGCCCGCCCGGCCAATTCAGTCGCGAATTGCAGCGCGGTGCGCCCTGAGCGGTTGCCGCGCTGGATCGCGAAGGCCATCGCCTCCTCGGGATCGAAGGCGAGGCCGAGCGGGGCGGTGTAGCCCTCCAGAATGGCGAGATAGGTGTCCTTGTCCGCCGGGTGGAAGCCCAGCGACAGCCCGAAGCGGTCGGCGAGCGCCAGCGCATCGTCGCGCTCGTCGCGTTCGTGGATCGCGGCGGAGGTATCCTGCCGCTCGACGATCCCGCGGCGGTTGGCGGTGACCACGAGGCGGATATGCGCCGGGCGCGGGGCGATGCCGCCTTCGAGCAGGCTCCTGAGCGCCAGCATCTCGGCGCGCGCCTCGGCCCCGAAGCCGAGATCGTCGATGAAGAGCAGGAAGGCGCGGGTCTCGCCCGCCAGCTCGGCGATCAGCGCGGGGAAGGTGGGGAGCGTGCCGGGGGCGAGCTGCACCAGCGCCAGCCCCGCCGTCTCCCTCTGCACATCCGCCACACAGGCGCGCACCAGCGCCGATTTGCCCATCCCGCGCGCGCCCCACAGCAGCGCGTCATGCGCCGCCGCGCCGCTCGCCAGTCGGGCGCACAAGTTGCGCAAGCCAACTTTCTGCGCCTCGATCCCGTGGAGCGCCTCGAGCGGCAGGGCATCGAGCACGGGCACCGGCCGCGCCCGCTCCCCCTCCCACACGTAAGCAGGCGCTCCCAGCCAGTCGGTCGGCGGCAGCGGCGCGGGCGCGAGGCGCTCCAAAGCGGCGGCGATCCGCTCCAGCGCGCCCCCATCCATGTCAGGCGACCAGCGCTTCGGCGGACAGGGCGTAGAGCAGTTCCGCCCCCGCCACCGCCCCGGCCTTCAGCCCCGCGGCCTCGGGCACGATCCGGTCGAGGAAGAAGCGCACCGTCACCGGCTTGGTCGCCGCGAGTTCGGGAGCGGCCCCGGCGGCAACGGCTGCTGCCTGCCTGGTCAACTGCCACCCGGCGACGCAGACTGCGGCCATGGTGCAGAAGGGGACGCTCCCCGCGAGGCGATCGTCGAGACTCGCATCGTCGCGCATCCAGCGGGCGACGCTGGCGCAGTCCATCGCCAGCGAAGCAAGGGCATATTCCTCGGCAGCCTCGCGCGCGATCTCTTCGAACAGCGCCACCAGCGCCTCGCCGCCCTCGAGCCCCAGCTTGCGGGTGACGAGGTCGGCAGCCTGGATGCCGTTGGTGCCCTCGTAGATCGGCGCGATGCGCGAATCGCGCCAGTGCTGCGCGGCGCCGGTCTCCTCGACGAAGCCCATGCCGCCGTGGATCTGGATGCCGAGGCCCGAGACCTCGACGCCGACATCGGTGCCCCATGCCTTGAGCAGGGGCACGAGAATCTCCGAACGGGTCTTCGCCGCCTCGTCGCCGAGATTCCCGCGATCAACCTGCCCCGCGCAGTAGTAGAGCAGCGCGCGCACGCCCTCGGTCAGCGCCTTCATGCGCAGGATCATGCGGCGCACGTCGGGGTGCTCGATGATCGCCACCGGGGTCTTGTCGGGCGAACCGGCGCGCGCCGACTGCACCCGGTCGCGCGCATAGGCGAGCGCCTGCTGCGTCGCCCGCTCGGCGATCTGCGCGCCCTGGTTGCCGACATTGATGCGCGCGTTGTTCATCATCGTGAACATCGCCGCGAGCCCCTTGTTGGGCGCGCCGACCAGCTCGCCGATGCATTCGCCGTTGTCGCCGTAGCTCATCACGCAGGTGGGCGAGGCATTGATGCCGAGCTTGTGTTCGAGGCTGACGCAGCGAAGGTCGTTCTTCGGCCCGAGCGAGCCGTCGGCGTTCACATGATACTTGGGCACCACGAAGAGGCTGATCCCGCGCGAGCCTTCCGGTGCGCCGGGGAGCCGCGCCAGCACGAGATGGATGATGTTCTTGGCGAGGTCGTGCTCACCCCAGGTGATATAAATCTTCTGGCCGGTGATCTTGTATTTGCCCGCGTGTTCGCCGTCCTCGATGGGCTCGGCGGTCGAGCGCAGCGCGCCGACATCGCTCCCGGCGGCGGGTTCGGTGAGGTTCATGGTGCCCGACCACTCGCCGCTCACCAGCTTGGGGAGATACATCGCCTGCTGGGCGGGGGAGCCGTGGTGCTCCAGCGCCTCGATCGCGCCCACGGAGAGCATCGGCAGCAGGGTGAAGGCCATGTTGGCCGCGCCGAGGTTCTCCAGAACGTTGCAGGCGAGGGTGAAGGGCAGGCCTTGGCCACCATGGGCGGCGGGGGAGGCGATGGCGTTCCAGCCCTGCTCGACATAGGCGTGATAGGCGGCCTCGAAGCCCTCGGGCAGGCGCACCACGCCGTTCTCGAGCTTCGCGCCCTCGAGATCGCCTTTGCGGTTGAGCGGCGCGAATTCTCCGGCGGCGAACTGGCCGACTCCGGCGACGATGGCCTCGACAAGGTCGGCCTCGGCATGGGCGAAGCGTTCGGTCTGCGCCAGCTCGCCAATCCCGGCATTGACGCGGATGGCGAGCAGCTGGTCGGCGGTCGGCGGGGTAAAGGGGGTCACTTTGGGGGCGTCCTTGAGGTGGGAAATTGCGCCCGGCCTTGGCAGGGCGGGCAAACGAATATAGCGCCGGGGCATGAGCGGCAAGAACGTTACGGAAGTGCGGCTGGCGGATGCCGCAGGGATCGCCGAGGCCGCGCGAATCCTCGAATCGGGCGGGTTGGTGGCGGTGCCGACCGAGACGGTTTACGGGCTGGCCGCGCGGGCGGATTCTGCCGAGGCTGTCGCAAAGATCTATGCTGCGAAGGGCCGGCCGGACTTCAACCCGCTGATCGTGCATGTGCGGGGGGTGGAGCAGGCGGAGCGCTATGCCGAATTCTCGGCGGAGGCGCGGGCATTAGCCGAAGCTCATTGGCCCGGGCCGCTGACGCTGGTGCTGCCCCGCCGTGCCGAAGCGGGGCTGGCGGCGGCGGTGACCGCGGGGCTCCCAACCATCGCTCTGCGCGCGCCCGCGCATCCGGTGATGCAGGCGCTGCTGGAGCAATGCGGCTTCCCGCTCGCCGCGCCTTCAGCCAACCGCAGTGGGTTCATCAGCCCGACTAGCCCTGCGCACGTCCTCGCCTCGCTCGACGGGCGGATCGACATAGTGCTGGACGGGGGGGCAACGCAGGCCGGGGTGGAATCGACCATCGTCGCCGTGCGCGCCGACGGGAGCGTCGAGGAACTGCGGCCGGGGCCGATCGCGGCGGGCACGCTGGGCGGGGGCAAGGGGATCGAGGCGCCGGGCCAGCTCGCCAGCCACTATGCCCCCGGCAAGCCCGTGCGGCTGAACGCGCTGGCGGCGGAGGAGGGCGAGTTCCTGATCGGCTTCGGTGCGGTGGCGGGGGATGTGACGCTGTCCGCCAGCGGCGACCTGACCGAGGCTGCCGCGCGGCTTTATGCGGCCTTGCACGAGGGCGCTCGCGCGGCTGCGCCGCGCATCGCGGTTGCCCCAGTGCCGGAGGAGGGCGTGGGGCGCGCGATCAATGACCGGCTGCAGCGGGCGGCGGCCTAATCGCTGTCCGGGCCTCCCGGTCCGGCCTTCCGCAATTCTTCGATCTCGGCATCGACCGCCTTTGCCGCGTCGCATGCGCCAGCATCGACGGAGCTGCACCGCTCCATGTGATAATTGTATGTCGCCTCAAGCTCGGCCAGCCGCTCTTCGTATTTTCGGATCTCCCGCCCGCGCTTCTCGTCGGCTTCGGACTGGCTGGTGGTGGCGAGGTCGACGCCCTTGCTCACTACCCGCACCGGCGCGGTGGCGACGCCGACCACGGCCTTGGCGAGGCACCCCTGGAGGGCGAGGGCGGCAAGCACGAGAGCGAGGATTCGGTGCGGGGACATGGCCCGCACAGTCTCGCTCAGGGCTTGCGATCTGGCAAACCCTATTCCGCGGGCTTTGCCGGAGCGGCGGGGGCGGCGGGCGCGGCCGGGATCGCCGCGCTCGCGCCGCCGCTGCCGGGCGAGCACGTCAGCGTGCCCGAGCCGAAGGCGTTGACGGTGCACTTGGCGCTGCCCGAAACCTTGATGTCGCCCGCGCCGCCGATGGTCGCCTCGACCGTCCCGTCCGAGGCGAAGGCGACGTCGCCGCTGCCGCCGATGGTGACTTCGGCCTGGTCGGCCTTGAGCGCGGGCATCTCGACCTCGCCCGCGCCGCCGATCAGCACCTTCAGCTCCTTTGTCGTGCCCGCGCCGCGCACCGTCCCGCTGCCGCCGATGTTGATGCCGAGGGTCTGGCCGGAGAACTTCTCGAATTCCACCGTGCCGCTGCCGCCGATATTGATCGCGGCCTCGCTGGCGAGGCCCTGCGCCTTGACCGTGCCTGCGCCGCCGATGATGATTTCCTTGGGGGCGGGCATGGTGATGCTGATGGTCGCGGTGCTGTTGCCGTTCCACCCCTCGACGCGGGTGATGCCGATCACCTCCTCGTCGCGCACGAAGCGCAAGGTGTCGGTGTCCTGCCCCTCGACCTTGATCGTGAAGGTGTTGCCCTCGGTGACGATCACGTTGTCGCCCGAGGCGAGGAAGACCTTGGGGGGCGCCGCGCCGGCGAGTTCGATTTCGGAGAGGGGCACGCCCTTCTGGCCGTTGATCTCGACATCGGCGCCGTCGCAGGCGGCGAGGGCGGCGGTGCCGGCGAGCAGCAGCGCGAGGCGGTGGTGGATCATGCGTGTCTCTCCCGTTGGCGTATTGCTGATGTAATACACCTTCGGGCGGGGTGCAAGGGGGCGGGCCTGCGCCGACGCCCAAACGAAAAGGGCCGCCCCGAAGGACGGCCCTTTCAAACTCTTGGCGGAGAAGCTTACGCTTCCTCGGCGGTGTCGTAGTACTGCGGCGCGTGTTCGCGCAGCACGTCGAGGATCTTGCCGAGCGCGGTGGGCTCGTCGGTCTCTTCCATCGCCGCCAGTTCGCGGGCGAGGCGGCTCGAGGCCGCTTCGAAGATCTGGCGTTCCGAGTAGGACTGCTCGGGCTGGTCTTCGGGGCGGAACAGGTCGCGGGTCACTTCGGCGATCGACACGAGGTCGCCCGAGTTGATCTTGGCTTCATACTCCTGCGCGCGGCGCGACCACATGGTGCGCTTGACCTTGGGCTTGCCCTTCAGCGTTTCCATCGCCTGCTTGAGGGTCTTGTCCGACGAAAGCTTGCGCATCCCGATCGCTTCGACCTTGTTGGTCGGCACCCGCAGGGTCATGCGCTCTTTCTCGAAGCGCAGCACGTAAAGCTCGAGCTGCATCCCGGCGATCTCTTCTTTCTGAAGCTCGATCACCCGGCCCACGCCGTGCTTCGGGTAGACAACATAATCGCCGACGGTGAATGCGTTCGCGGTGCTCGCCATGCACGTTCCTTTCAATCGGCCGACCTGGCAACGGGAGAGAGACGAAAAACCCGGCGGCGCGACCCAACCCCTCACGGGGCGAGCGCCGGGTGGACACGTCCGGTTAGGGGGTTGCTGGTGTCGGGCCTTCCTGGTTTCTGGACGCCTGCGCGGACGGGGTCCGGCGCGGTCACGACATTATATAGCACGTCTGCAACAAAATTGCGAGTCGGCGTTTGCGCAGGCCTGCCGGACTTTGCAGATGGCGCAAAAGGCGCGCGAAATCAGTCCCCGTCGCCCGGCGCGTCGCTGAAGTACTTCTCGAACTTGCCCTTTTCGCCCTTGAAGGCGTCGGCATCTTCCGGCGGGGCCTTCTGGCTGGTGATGTTGGGCCACACAGCCGAGAACTTGGTGTTGAGTTCGAGCCACTTTTCGAGCCCGTCCTCGGTGTCGGGAAGAATCGCCTCGGCCGGGCATTCCGGCTCGCACACGCCGCAGTCGATGCACTCGCTGGGGTTGATCACCAGCATGTTCTCGCCTTCGTAGAAACAGTCGACCGGGCACACTTCCACGCAGTCGGTGTACTTGCACTTGATGCAGTCTTCGGTGACGACGTAAGTCATTGCGGCTCTTTCACGAGAAGTCTTCGGGATCGCCGGACAGGACGCCCGGCACCGGCGCCGACGCGCCTATGGTCATTTGCCCTTTACGGTCAAGCGCGTCAGAATCAACCTCCCGATAATAGGTAGCGGCCACCTCGGGCGAGCCGCGCCGGTCGGGCAGGGCGAGGAGTTCGATCACCCGCACCCCGCTGCCCAGCGCGATCGTCAGCACATCCCCGATACGCGCCTGTTCGGAAGCCCGCAGCACATGCTTTCTGTTGCGGCGCAAAGCATGGGTATCGATCAGTGCCAGCGCGGCGGAGCGGGTGCGGGCAAAGCGCAGGTAGACGAGCAGCCGGTCGATCCTGATCGACTGCGCTCCGGTCATCCTTTGAGCAGGTCCGCCAGCTTGTCGAAGGCCCCCCCGGCGCGGGCGGGGCCGGTGTCGGGCTTGGGCAGGGGCGGACGGGTGTCGCGGGGCTTGCCGCCGCCGGGCTTGCCCCCGCCGGGGCGGTCACGCCGCTCGCCCTTGGGGCGATCGTCGCGCTTTTCGCGCTGCGGCTTGCCCTCGCCGGGACGATTGTCCTTGCGAGCGTCCTTGCGTTCGGGCTTGCCGTGCCGGGGGCGCTCGGCGCTGCGCGCCTCGCGGCGGGCTTCCCGCTCCTCGGGGCGGCGCGGGCGCCAGTACCAGCGGTCGGGAGCGGCGGGGCCTTGCGCGCCCTCGGGCAGCGCGCGGGCCTTGTCACAGCGGAAGCCCGCGCTGCCGAGCAACCGGCGGGCGTTCTCGGCCTCGAGCCCGACCGACACCGCCAGCGCGAGATCGAGCCGGAAGGAACGGTTGCGCTCCTTGGGGTGCGCCGCGACCACCTTGGCGCGGGCATCGAAGGCGGCGCGAAAAATCTTCTCGGCGAGGTCGACCCGGATCGCCTGGCTCCCGGCATAGCGGTATCCGGCGGGCAGGCGGCCCTTGGCCCAGCTACCCTCGGCGAGCACCGGCTGCATCGCCTCCTGCACCGCGCGGGTGTCGAGCCCCAGCGCGTGGAGCAGGCGGCGGGGGGCGGGCTTGAGCAGCGGCGCATCGAAGATGTCGAGCGCGCCGAAGGTCACGCCGAGCTTGCGCAGGTAGGGGCGCATTTCCTTGGGCAGGTTTTCGAGCCCTGCCTCCTCGCGGCTGATCACGCCGCGCGCTTCGATCAGGGTGATGACCAGCGCGCGCGCCTGCGACCCGGCGGCGGGATCGCGCGCGGCCTCGGCGAGCTTGCGCAGGGGTTCGAGCGGTTCGAGCTGCTGCTCCAGCCACGCCGTCAGGCCCACCTCCAGCTTCGCCTTGGCGCTATCGGGCAGCAGCGCGACATCGCGGGTGAGGGCGAGGCGCGGCGTGCCGAAATTGCCCGAGCCGGGGTGGCCCGGAAAGGCGATCTCGGCCAGCGCGCGGCCCTGCCAACGGATCGCGCCGCCGGAAATCTCCAGTTCGGCGATGCCCTTCGAGAGCAGCCACTCGGCCCGTTCCGCCAGCAGCGCCGGCAGCGCCTTTTCGCCCGCCGCCAGCAGCATCCGGCGGTCAGCCACGCCTGCCGAGGGATCGACATGGAAGCGGAAGCCCTCGAGCCGGCCGATGCTCTCGCCCTCCACCGTCAGGTGGCCGTCGGGTTCGAGGGTGACGGGCAGCGCACTCGCATCCTGCCCCAGCGATTTCATCAAGAGTGTCGTCCTTCGGTTCACGAAACGCTCGGTCAGCCGCGCGTGCAGCGCATCCGAGAGCTTCGCCTCGACCGCGCGCGCCCGCGCGGCCATTTCGTCACGCGCCAGCACCCAATCGGGGCGCTGGCAGATGTAGGCCCAGCTGCGAATCGCCGCAATCCGGCCTTGCAGCGTGTCGATGTCGCCCTGCATCCGGTCAAGCTCGGCGATGCGCGCGGCGACGAAATCGGCGCCGAGATAGCCGCCGCGCAGGTCGTCCCACAGGCGGGCGACGAAGCGGGCGTGCTGCTCCACGCCGAGATTGCGGAAGTCGGGGAGCGAGCAGGCCTCCCAGAAGCGCCGCACGCTCCCCGCGCCGCGCACGGTTTCGGCGATGGAGTCGCCCGCGAGGCGTTTCAGCACCGCAAGGTCGATGGCCTCGGGCGCGGCTTTGAGCACCGCATTGTCGGGCCGCGCTTCGAGATCGGCGATCAGGCTGGCAAGCGAATCGAAGCGCGGATCGGCCTCGCGCCAGAACAGGTGGGTGAGGGGCGCGAACTTGTGTTCCTCGATCGCGTAGACTTCCTCGTCGGTGAACTGGAGCGGTTCGCCGTCGCCCTTGCCTGTGCCCGAGAGCGTGCCGAAGGTGCCGTCGCGCTGGTGCCGACCGGCGCGGCCGGCGATCTGGGCCATTTCGCTCGGGGTGAGGCGGCGCTTGCGCCTCCCGTCGTATTTCGACAGCGCGGCGAAGGCGACGTGGTCGAGATCGAGGTTAAGCCCCATCCCGATCGCGTCGGTGGCGACGATGTAGTCGACCTCGCCCGCCTGGAACATCGCGACCTGCTTGTTGCGGGTCTCGGGCGAGAGTGCGCCCATCACCACCGCCGCCCCGCCGCGGAACCGCCGCAGGGCCTCGGCCATGGCGTAGACCTGTTCGACGCTGAAGGCGACCACGGCCGAGCGCTTGGGCAGGCGCGAGAGTTTGCACACGCCCGCATGGGAGAGCGTGGAAAAGCGCGGGCGGCTGGTGATCTCGGCCTTGGGGATCAGCGCTTTGACCATCGGCTCGAGCGTCGCGCTGCCGAGGATCATCGTCTCCTCGCGCCCGCGCATGTGCATCAGGCGGTCGGTGAAGATGTGCCCGCGCTCCGGGTCCGCGCCCAATTGCGCCTCGTCCAAGGCGACGAAGGCGACCTCGCCGGTGCTCCTCGGCATGGCCTCGGCGGTGCAGAGGAAATAGCGCGCCTCCGGCGGCTCGATCCGCTCCTCGCCGGTGATGAGGGCAACCTGCCTGTCGCCCTTGATCGCGCGCACCCGGTCATAGACCTCGCGCGCCAGAAGGCGCAGCGGGAAGCCCATCATGCCGCTGGAATGCCCGCACATCCGCTCGATCGCGAGATGCGTCTTGCCGGTGTTGGTCGGCCCGAGCACGGCGCGGACATGAGCGTCCTCGGCGGGACGGGGGGTGAGGGACTGGGGCACGACGCCGACGGTCATCGCAGGCTTGCAGCAGGGGGGCAAGGCCATGGGCGAGGCCCGCGCGGCGATACGCACAACACCTTATCGCACTCAGGGCCCGACTGGTCGCTGGTTAACGCCAGTTTTACTATGTTGTGCCAGAAAAATGCGACAAGGCTCCGCCCGGGGGCGGCGCAAGGCTCGCCTCCCAAGGGCACCGTTTCAAGGCACGATGTTGGATCATGCGCGCAGACTGACCGATCCGGGGGAGGGCCCGGAGGACGCCGGGGACACTCCCGGCGAGGGGGAAAGCCGCGCGCTCGCGATCATTCCGGCGTTCGATCCGGAGGAGGCGCGCGACCTCATCCCATACTTGCGCAACGGCAAGAAGCTCGCCCCGCCGACCTTCTCGCAGCGCATGCGGCGCAAGCTGGCAAAGCGCTGGGCGGCGCGCGCGGAGCGTTACGAAGCGTGGCGGCTTGACGCCTCGCAATGGTTCGACCGGCTCGACCTCGCCCCTGATCTCGCCGAGGATATTGGCAGCCGCCGCTGGCTGCGGGGCCTCGGCACGATGGTGGGGCTGGGCGCTCTGGCGCTTGCCTTCTGGCCCGACCTCACCCCGCTCGAAGCCCGCCCCGCCATGCCGCGCGGCGCGGCGGTCGATGCCGAGATGCGCAGCCAGATGATCCTGCCGCTTGCGCTGGGCGCCGATTCCGGCCGCCGGATGGGGCCGACCCAGGCGGTGATCCCCTTGAAGAGCGCGCCCGAGCGGCCGCAGATCCAGATGGTCGTGACCCTCGCCCCGGGTGACAGCTTCGCCTCGATGCTGCGCCGCGCGGGCGTGGCGGGCGAGGATATCGACCGCGCCGCCGCTCTCGTCGGGCAGGCCGTGGCGGTGGGCGACATCCAGCCGGGCACGCAGATGGACCTGATCCTCGGCCGCCGCACTGCGCCCGGCCAGCCGCGCCCGCTCGACAGCCTCTCGTTCCGCGCGCGGTTCGATCTTGAGCTGGCGCTGACCCGCCCGGGCGTCGGCCAGAGCAACCCCGACGGCACCCCCGTCGTCCCCTCTGGCCCGCTGGCGCTGGTGCGCAACGTGATCCGCGTCGACGAGACCCCCTTGCGCGTGCGCGGCGTCGTGGGGTCAAGCCTCTACCGCTCGATGCGCGCCGCCGGCGTGCCCGCCAGCGCGGTGCAGGAATACCTGAAAACGCTCGATTCGCAGATCGACATGGACCGCGAGGTCCGCCCGACCGACGAGTTCGACGTCATCCTCGCCTATCGCCGCGCCGCGACCGGCGAGCGCATGGCGGGGCAATTGCTCTATGCCGGGATCGACCGCAGCGGCGTGCCGCGCACCCAGCTGATGCGCTGGGGGAGCGAGGGGCGCTTCTACGAGGCCTCGGGCGTGGGCGAGCAGCGCCGCGGGCTGCTGGCGCCGGTGCCTGGGCCGGTCACCTCGAACTTCGGGATGCGCCGCCACCCGATCCTCGGCTACAACCGGATGCACGCCGGGATCGACTTCAAGGCGGCATATGGCACGCCGATCGTCGCGGTGAGCGACGGCAAGGTCAGCGCGGCGGGCCGTGCGGGCGGCTGCGGGATCGCGGTGCGGCTCGAACACGGCGGCGGGCTCTCGACCCGCTATTGCCACATGAGCCGCATGGCGGTAGCGCCGGGCATGAGCGTGCGGCGCGGGCAAGTGATCGGCTATGTCGGCTCCACCGGCCTCTCGACCGGCGCGCATCTCCACTACGAGATGTATCGCGGCGGGCGGGTGATCAATCCCTCGAGCGTCCAGTTCGTCAGCCGCGCGCTCCTTTCGGGCACCGAGCTGCTCGATTTCCGCCGCCAGCTGATCACGCTGAAGACGGTCGAGGTGGGCGCGGCGCTGAAGGAGCTTGCCCCTGCCCCCAGCGAGGTGAAGGCGCCGGGCCGCGAGATCGAGAAGGTGGCGGGCCCTACTCCCGCGCCGAAGACACCGTAAGGAACGCTTGTCGTCCAATATGGATTGGGCGTAAGTCTCGCGGCCATGACCGGACACTACCCCAACACCCGCCTGCGCCGCACGCGCGCCACGGCGTGGAGCCGCGCGCTGCAGCGCGAGACGATCCTCACGCCCGCGGACCTGATCTGGCCGCTGTTCGTCACCTCGGGGACGGGCGTCGAGGAGCCGATCGCCAGCTTGCCGGGCGTCTCGCGCTGGTCGGTCGACCTGATTGTCGCGCGGGCGAAGGAGGCGGTCGCCCTCGGCATTCCGGTGATCGCGCTGTTCCCCAACACGCCGAGGGAGCTGCGCAGCGACGACGGGGGCGAGGCGCACAACCCCGACAACCTGATGTGCCAGGCGATCCGCGCCATCAAGGACGCCTGCGGGGACTCCATCGGCGTGCTGACCGACGTGGCGCTCGACCCCTACACCTCGCACGGGCAGGACGGGCTGATCGACGGCGGCGGCTATGTCCTCAATGACGACACCGTGGCGTCGCTGGTCGATCAGGCGGTCAATCAGGCCAATGCCGGGGCGGACATCATCGCGCCCAGCGACATGATGGACGGCCGCATCGGCGCGATCCGCCGCGCGCTCGAGATGAACGGCCACGCGAACGTCCAGATCATGAGCTACGCCGCCAAATATGCGAGCGCCTTCTACGGCCCGTTCCGCGACGCGGTCGGCTCGGGCGGGCTGCTCAAGGGCGACAAGAAGACCTACCAGATGGACCCGGCCAACACCGACGAGGCCCTGCGCGAAGTGGCGATGGACATTGCGGAAGGGGCGGACTCGGTAATGGTCAAGCCCGGCCTCGCCTATCTCGACATCGCCCGGCGGGTGAAGGACGAGTTCCGCGTGCCGGTCTTCGCCTATCAGGTCTCCGGCGAATACGCGATGATCGAGGCCGCAGCGGCGGCGGGGGCGGGAGACCGCGATGCCTTGGTGCTCGAGACGCTGCTGGCGTTCAAGCGCGCCGGGTGCAGCGGCGTGCTCACCTACCACGCCGCCCACGCCGCCCGCCTGCTGAATGGCTGAGGCTGGCGCGCTCGAAACGCCGCGCCTGATCCTGCGCCCTCCGGTGGCGGAGGACCTGCCGTGGCTGCTCCAAGCCATGAACACCGAGGCCGTGATGCGCCACCTCGCCGGGGTGCGCACGCCCACGGAGGTCGAAGAGGGCCTCGCCTTCGACATCGCCGCCTTCGCCGCGCCCGAAGGGTACAAGCGCTGGACGGTATGGCTGCGTGACGGCGGGGTGAGGGTGGGCCGCGTCGGCCTGTTCCACCTGCGCTCCCCCGCCGCGCCGCCCGCCTTGCAGGGCCATCGCGAGATCGGCTGGACTTTCGCGCAAGACCATTGGGGCAAGGGCTATGCGACCGAGGCGGCCGAGGGGGCCCTCGGCTTCGCCTTCGGGGAAATGGGCCTGCCGCGCATCTACTCGCAGACCAGCGAGTCCAACGCCGCCTCGACCCGGATGATGCAGCGCCTCGGCTTCACCTTCCGGCCCGAACTCGGCTACGTCGACCCCGACTATCCTCCACAAGACAACCCGACGACGGTGTGGTCGCTGGACGCCCCGGCGTGACCACGCCCGTGCTCGTCACCGAGCGGCTGGTCCTGCGCCAGATCGGCGAGGACGACCTCGATCCGCACATGACGCTGCTCAACACCCCCGCGGTGATGGAGCATCTGGGCGGGGTGCAGCCGCGCGAAGTCATCGCCGCCAAGCACGCAGCCTCGCGCGAGGGGTTCGCCACCCGCGGCTATGGCTTCATGATCATGGAGGAGCGCGCGACCGGGGAGATGGTCGGCCATTGCGGGCTGCGCCATGTCGCCCATCCGCTCGCGCCCAACCCGGAGGACTTCGAGATCGGTTGGGTGGTGCGCGAGGATCGCTGGCGGCGGGGCTATGCTTTCGAGGCGATGCGGGCGGTGATCGATTGGGGTTTTGCCACCCACAATGCCCCCCGGATCGTCGCCATCACCACCGCGAGGAACGTCGGCAGCTGGCGGCTGATGGAGAAACTGGGCATGATTCGCGCTGCCCACCTTGATTTCAACGATCCGGCAATGCCACCCGCGTATAACCCCGCAATCCAATACGCGCTTGTGCAGGGGCAATGGGGACCGACGCCTTGACTGACGACATTTCTGCCGCGCCCGGTGCGGGCCCGCGCCGCTGGCTGTTTGCGGTGACGATCCTGACGGGGAGCTTCCTGTTGTTCCTCGTCCAGCCGCTGGTCGCGCGCCTCGCGCTGCCGCGCCTCGGCGGGGCGCCCAATGTCTGGAACAGCGCGATGCTGGTCTATCAGGCGTTGCTGCTGGGGGGCTATGCCTATGCCCACGCGCTGTCGCGGCTGGCGGTCGGGCGGCAGGCGCTGATCCATGTGACGCTGCTGGTCGCGGCGGCCTTCACCCTGCCGATCGCGCTCCCCGCGATTGCCCCGCCCGAGGCCGGGCAGGAGGCCTTGTGGGTGCCCTACCTGTTCCTGCTGACGATCGGCCCGGTGTTCTTCGTCGTCTCGGCGCAGGCTCCGCTGATGCAGCAATGGTTCGCCGCGCACCCCAAGGCGGGCGATCCCTATCCGCTCTACGCCGCCTCCAACCTCGGGAGCTTTGCGGGCCTGCTCGCCTATCCGCTGCTGGTCGAGCCGCTGCTGCCGCTGGGCGAGCAGAGCCGTTACTGGGCCGCGGGCTACGGCGCGCTGGTGGTGCTGGTGGCGCTCGCCGGCCTCGCGCGCCGCACCGCGCCCGCCCCGGCGGTGATCGCCGCCGCTTCGGAGACGGAAGCGGGCCCCGCCCCCGACGCCAAGCGCATCGCGCTGTGGCTGGCGCTCTCGGCGGTGCCTTCGGGGCTGATGCTCTCGACCACCACCCACCTCACCACCGACATCTTCGCGATGCCGCTGCTGTGGGTGATCCCGCTCGGGCTGTACCTCCTGTCCTTCAGCCTCGCCTTTGCCGAGAAGCGCGGCCTTGCCCGGGTGATGACCGTGATCGCGCCCGTCGTGATCGCCGCCGCGGGCGCTCTCGCGATGCTCGGCTCCTCGCGCCCGAGCATGCTCGCGGTCGCGGCGAGCCTGACGCTGCTGTTCGTGGTCGCGGTGGCGCTCCACGCGCGGCTCTACGAGGAGCGGCCCGAACCGGCGCGCCTCACCCAGTTCTACCTCGTGATGTCGGCGGGCGGCGTGCTCGGCGGGCTGTTCACCGCGCTGATCGCGCCGCTGGTGTTCGACTGGACGTGGGAGCACCCGCTGCTGATCCTCGCCGCGGCCGCGCTGTTGCCGCTGGGCCGCTGGCAGGGCCTCCTCGCCCGGCTGTTCCCGAGCGAGCAGGGCGCGCGGCTCGGCATCATCGCGCTGCTCTTCGCGCTGTTCATCGGGGCGATGCGGCTGTTCGATCGCTCGATGCTGAACGACGATTGGGGCATCATCGACCTCGCGATCTTCGCCGCACTGATTGCCGCCGCGGTGCTGCTCGCCGCTCGGCGCTGGGCCTTCGTCGCCGCCTGCGCCGCGCTGATCGCGGCGCTGGGCGCGATGGTGCAGGCGCAGACCAGCTTTGCCGGGCTTCGCAGCCGCAGCTATTTCGGGATCTACACCGTGCGTGACGGGACCGATGGCTTGCGCCAGCTGATCCACGGCACCACCCTCCACGGGGTGCAGCGCCTGGAGACCGGGATCCTCGAGCCCACCACCTATTACGGGCGCGAGGCGGGCGTCGGTCTGGCGCTCGCCAAGGCCCCGGCGATGTTCGGGGACAAGGCGCGGGTTGGTGTCGTGGGTCTCGGGGTGGGCACGCTCGCGTGTTACAAGCAGCCGGGCCAGACCTGGACCTTCTTCGAGATCGACCCGGCGGTGCTCGACTATTCGACCCGCGGGCAGTTCACCTTCATGAAGTCCTGCGCGCCCGAGGCCCCCACGGTGATCGGCGATGCGCGCTTGCAGCTCGAGAAGCTGCCGGCGGGAAGCTTCGACATTCTGGTGGTCGACGCCTTCTCCTCCGACGCGATCCCGCTCCACCTGATGACGAAGGAAGCGCAGGAGGGCTATTTCCGCACGCTCGCCCCGAACGGCCTGCTGCTGATGCACATCTCCAACCGCTTCATCCGGCTGGAGCCGGTGCTCGCGGCGCTGGCGAAGGAGGGCAAGCTGGCATCTGCCGTGCGGATCGACAGCCCCACGGGGATGGGCCAGACCGGATCGACCTGGGTGGCGATGTCGCGCGATCCGGCTCAGCTCAAGGCGCTCACCGCCGACGGCAAGTGGCGCCCGCTCGCCCCGCCCGCGGCCGAGGTGTGGCGCGACGACTATGCCTCGATCCTGCCGCATCTGATCTGGAAGAATTTCCACTGAGGGAACCGCAATGAACCGTCCCGGCGTCAACATCATCCCGATCCACGGCAAGACCCCGAAGATCCACGAGACCGCCTTCATCGCGCCGGGCTGCACGATCATCGGCGATGTCGAGATCGGGGAGGGCTCCTCGATCTGGTACAACTGCGTGCTGCGCGCCGACGTGTTCACGATCCGCATCGGCAAGCGGACCAATGTGCAGGACGGCTCGATCCTCCACTGCGACCCGCCGCGCCCGGGCGATCCCGAAGGCTCGCCGCTGGTGATCGGAGACGATGTGCTGATCGGCCACATGGCGATGGTCCACGGCTGCACGATCCACGACCGCGGCTTCGTCGGCCTCGGTGCGATCGTGATGAACAAGGCGGTGATCGGGAGCGACGCGATGCTCGCGGCGGGGGCGATGCTGACCGAGGGCAAGGTGATCGAGCCGCGCGAGCTGTGGGGCGGTCGTCCGGCGCGCAAGATGCGCGATCTCGACGAGGGCGCGATCATGGGCATGCGCATCGGCACGGCACATTATGCCGAGAACGCGAAGCACCACGCGGCGGCGGTGGCGGCGGCGCTCGGCGAGGGCTGATGGCGCGGCCTCCGGCGCAATTGCCGGAAATGGAGGCGCTGAGAGAGCGGCTCGACGCCCAGGGGCGTCTCGCCGTCAAGGTGACGCCCGGCGCGCGCGAGGAGAGCGTCACGCTCACCGATGCGGCGGTGCTGGTGAAGGTGCGCGCGCCTGCCGACAAGGGCGCGGCCAACGAAGCGGTGCTTGCGGTGGTGGCGCGGGCGCTCGGGCTGGCGCCCTCGCGGGTGAGGTTGTTGCGCGGCGCGACTTCGCGGGAGAAGCTGCTGGCGGTGGAGCTTTAAAGCGTCCGGGCGATGGCCAACAGGGCCAGCGCGGCAAGGGCGGCGAGGGAGGCGGCCCAGAGCGGCGCAGCAAGGCAGAGTGCCCCGCCGCACACCGCACCCAGTGCGAGCGCGCTCCACAAGAGGCCGTAGCCGCGGGTGGAAGCGAGCGGCTCGCCAGCCAGCCTTGCTGCCACGCCCTGCCCGAAGCGCACCAGCGCCCCGGTCATGTAGGTGACGCCGACACTCACCTCCCCATCGCGGACGAAGACGTTGTTGGCGATGCCCATCGCCATCGCCGATGCCCCGAGGAAGAGCATCGGGAACCCGCCTGCGAATAACCCTGCGCCCGTGTTCAGCAACGCCGCGACCAACGCCAGCAGCACCGCCTCGCGCCTTGCCTCGTTGCGGCGGCCTATGGCCGCGCCGCTGATCACGCCGGTCAGGAAAGCCGCAATCAGCCCCAGCGGGGCGAGTGCCAGTACGGGGGAGTGCACCAGCTCCACCCCCATCCGCGTGGTGTTGCCCGACATGAAGGAGGTGAAATAGCCCCCCGCCACCACGAACCCGGTCGCATCCACCAGCCCCGCAAGCGCGGCCAGCCCGAGGGCGAGGCGTTGGCGCGCGGGGTCGTAGCGGTGCATCTCAGGCGGGGTTGGGCTGCTTCATGTATTTGAACATGTAGCCGACAAAATCCGCCTTGCCGAGGGGAAGGCCCTCGGCGCGCAGGATCGCGTAGGCGGTGGTCATGTGGAAATAGAACTGCGCCATCGCCCAGTCGCGGCAATATTCGTGTGCCTGCATGGCGAAGGTCATGCCGTTGGGGAGGGTGAACTCGACCTGATCGCCGGCGGCGGGCCAGGTGGCGGGATCGCTCGCCGCGACCAGCGCCTTGGTGGCTGCGATCCGCTCGCGGGCTTCGGCGAAGGTCGCGGGGTCGGTGTCGCTCGAGGTGAATTCGAGGCCCGTCAGCCGCGCCAGCGCCTCGCCCGGCATGTTGCAGATGAAGCGGATCTGGGTCGCGAGCGGGAACATGTCTTCGGCCAGCCGCGCTGCGAGCAGCGCCTCGCCCTTCTCGTGGGCCTCGCCCTTGGTGACGATGTGGTCGAGCGTGCCGAGCATGTTGGCGTAGGTGGCAAGGGCGGCGGTGGCGAAGGACACAATCTCTCTCCGGTTGCGATTTGCAACCTATTTGCGACGCGCGCGGCCATTCGTCAATCCCTCACGCCTCCCCATCTCGTCATTGCGAGGAGCCGGAGGTGACGAAGCAACCCATGGCCGGACGGCGCATCAAGCCGAAAGGTTCGGCCATGGATTGCCGCGTCGGCCCTGTGGGCCTCCTCGCAACGACGAAGGGGTGATCTAATCCTTGATCAACGCCCGCAAACCCTCGATCCGGTCCGCTTCATGCGCGGGCTTGTCCCAGCGGATGCGGTGGATGCGGGGGAAGCGCATCGCGAGGCCGGACTTGTGGCGCTTGCTGGTGTGGACCGAATCGAAGGCGACCTCGAACACCAGCTCGCGCTTCACTTCTCGCACCGGGCCGAATTTGTTGAGGGTGTTCTGCCGCACGAAGCGGTCGAGCTTTTTCAGCTCCTCGTCGGTGAAGCCCGAATAAGCCTTGCCGACCGGCAGCAGCTCCGCCCCCGTATCCGGGTCGCCGTCCCAGCAGCCGAAGGTGTAGTCGCTGTAGAAGCTCGAGCGCTTGCCGCTGCCGCGCTGGGCATACATCACCACGCAGTCGACCAGCAGCGGATCGCGCTTCCACTTGTACCACAGCGCGACCTTGCGGCCCGCCACATAGGGGCTCTCGCGGTGCTTGAGCATCAGCCCCTCGATCGCCTCGTCGCGCGCTGTGTCGCGGATGCGGGCGAGGGCTTCGAAGTCCTCGGCCTCGACCAGCTGGGAGAGGTCGAAGTGGCTGGCGGGCAGGCGCGGCATCAGTGTTTCGAGAGTCGCGCGGCGCGACTTCCACGGGGCCTCGCGCCAGTCCGTCCCTTCGAGCAGCAGCACGTCGTAGAGGCGCACGAAAGCGGGGTAATCGCGCAGCATTGCCTTGGACACGGTCTTGCGCCCGAGCCGCTGCTGGAGCGCGTTGAAGCTCGCCGCACCCCAGGCCTCACCACCTTGCGCCGAGCCGCGCACCAGCAATTCGCCGTCGAGCACCGCGTCGATCGGCAGCACGTCGAGGAGTTCGGGGAACGTCGCCGAGATATCGTCGCCCGAGCGCGAATAGACCCGCGTCTCGCCACCGGCCCGCACCAGCTGCACGCGGATCCCGTCCCACTTCCACTCGGCGGCGTAGTCGGCCAGGTCGACCACCCCGTCCTCAAGCGGATGGGCGAGCATGAAGGGGCGGAAGCGCGGGGTATGGGCGAGGTCGGGCGCGGGGGCCGCGCCGGTGGCCCAGGCGAACAGTTCGGCATAGGGCGGCGCGAGGGCGTGCCAATATTCCTCGACCTCCTCGACCGCCACACCAAACGCCTGCGCAAAGGCAGTCTTGGCGAGCCGCGCCGAGACGCCGACGCGCATTCCCCCGGTGGCGAGCTTGATCAGCGCATAGCGGCCCTTGGCATCGAGCCGATCGAACAGCGCGGGGAGTTCGCGCGGGGCGGTGGCGCGGCTGAGGGCGGCTAGGCGCTCGACCACTTCGACCAGCGACAGGTCGGGCTGGGGCGCGGCCTCCTGCGGTTCGGGCCACAAAAGGCTCGCGGTCTCCGCCGTATCGCCGACGAAATCGCGGGAGAGCGCCCACAGCACCGGATCGACCCGCTCCATCATCAGATTGCGGATGGTCGAGGACTTCACCGCCGGAAAATCGAGCCCGTCGGTCAGCGCGGCCAAGGCCCAACCACGGTCAGGATCGGGGGCCTCGCGCAGATAGGCCGCGATCAGCGCCAGCTTGCGGTTGCGGCTGGTGGTGTAGACCAGCGCATCGAGCAGGGCGGCGAACTCCTCCATCAGCGCCCCCCAACACATTCATTGCGCAGCCATATGGATGCGCTAGAGCGCGTTGCTGACATCCGTGTCAGCCTATCGTCCATCAAGGAAACCGCTCCATGAAGTTCGCGCCTTTTGCTGCCCTCGGCCTTGCTCTTGCCGCCGTGACTGCCCCTGCCGCCGCGCTGGCGCAGGACACTGCCACCCCCGCGCCGGCTCCGGCCTTCTCCATCGACACCCCGATCGAGACCCTGATGGCCGACGAACGCGCCAAGGCGGTGGTGACCGCGAATTTCAACGGGATGGATATCACCCAGCACCCGGCCTACGAGCAGTTCAAGTCGCTGAGCCTCAAGGCGCTCGCGCCCTTCTCGCAGGGCCTCATCACCGAGGAAATGCTGGCCAAGATCGCCGCCGAGCTGGCCGCGATCAAGTAAGACCGATCCGGGGGCGGGGGTGCTAGTCATCCTCGTCCTCGTATCCCACCAGCGCCAGCGCGCGGGCGCGGCGCTGGTTCAGCTCGCACCAGCGCAGCAGCGCTTCCTCGCGGCCATGGGTGATCCAGGTCTCCTGCGGGTTCACCTCGGTGATGGTGCGGGTGAGTTCGTTCCAGTCGGCATGGTCGGAGATGACCAGCGGCAGCTCGACCCCGCGCTGCCGGGCGCGCTGGCGCACGCGCATCCAGCCGCTCGCCATCGCGGTGACGGGTTCGGGCAGGCGGCGGCTCCAGCGGTCATTGAGCGCTGACGGGGGCGCGAGGATGATGCCCCCGCGCATCGCGTCCTTCGAGGGCGCGTCGCTGACCAGCCTCAGGTCGCCCAGCGCCACGCCGTGTTCTTCATAGAGCCGGCACATCGCCTCCATCGCGCCGTGGAGCCATATCGTGTCGGTGTGGCCCGCCGCGCGCAGCTCGGCGATCACCCGCTGCGCCTTGCCGAGCGCATAGGCGCCGACAAGGATGCAGGAATCGGGGTTGTCCGCGCGCGCTTCCAGCAACTTGCCGATCTCCTCGCCGATGGGGGGATGGGTGAAGACGGGAAGGCCGAAGGTCGCCTCGGTGATGAAGATGTCGCAGGGGGTGACTTCGAAGGGCGCGGCTGTGGGATCGGGCGCGCGCTTGTAGTCGCCGGTGATGATGACCCGCTCGCCCGCGTGTTCGAGCAGGATTTGCGCTGAGCCGAGCACGTGACCGGCAGGCAGGTAGGTCGCCGTGACCCCGCCGCCGATGCTGACGGTTTCGCCGTATTCGACAGGCGAGGCACCCTCGCGCGTCTGATACCGCAGTTCCATGATCGCGAGCGTCGCGGGGGTGGCGATGGTGATGCCGTGCCCGCCGCGCGCGTGGTCGGCGTGGCCATGTGTCACCAGCGCGCGGGGCACGGGCCGCGAGGGGTCGACCCAGGCGTCGGCGGGGACGATGTGGATGCCCCAGGGCTCGGGCCTGATCCAGGAGAATGGGGCGGAGGTCATGGGGGAGATACGGGAATCGGGTGGTTTGAGTTCCGTGAAATTCCCACCCCCAGTCCCTCCCGCAGGCGGGAGGAGAGTATCAGCGCCAACCAGTCCCACTCCCGCTCACCCCCGGGTCAAGCCCGGGGCGGGTATCGGGGTTAGGGGTGGGCAAGTGGCTCAGTCCTTGGCCAGCGGTGCCAGCGAGCCCCAGCAGTTTTCCTCGCTGTACATATGCGTCGGCGTCAGGGTGCCGTCGGGGCCGCGGGAATAGGTCGGCTGGCACAGGATCGCGTTGCCATTGTTGAAGAAGATGAGCAGCACCCCGCTTGGGTTACGCGGAAAGCTGGCGGGGTCGCTGGTCTTGCCCATGCAGTCGGGCGCGCCGTTGGATGCCATCGAGCGGGTGTAGAGCCAGGTATCGCCCTCCTTGTGCTCGGTGCGCCAGGTTTTCTCGATCCGCTCCTCGCCGCTCTCGACCTTGCCCGTGCCGTCGGCATTGAAGTGCCAGATCTCGGTGCATTCGGGCTTGCCGTCCGGGCCCTTTTGGGTGGCGCTCATGCGCCAGCTGCCGGATTTGACGAGTTGCTCCGCGGATTGGCCGGCCGGGTCGCTGTCGTCCTGCGCGGCAACGGCGGAGGTGCCGATCAGCACCCCCGCCGCCGCGAGTGTCGTCAATCCAAAGCGCATCAGCCCTCGTCGGTTTCGGTTTCGGGCTTCTTCGCCGGCTTCTTCTTCACCGAGACCTTCTTGGCCGGCTTCACCTTGGGCGGGGCCGGGGTCATCTCGAAGGCGGGCTTGCCGTCCTTGATGCTGACATGGACCTCGCCGCCTTCGGCCAGCTTGCCGAACAGCAGTTCCTCGGCGAGCGGCTGCTTGATCTTTTCCTGGATCAGGCGGGCCATCGGGCGGGCGCCGTAGAGCTTGTCGTAACCCTTGTCGCCCAGCCAGCTCCTCGCATCGCTGTCGAACTGGATGTGGACGTTCTGTTCGGCCAGCTGAAGCTCGAGCTGGAGGATGAACTTGTCGACCACGCGCGCGACGATGCTCTTGCCGAGATACGCGAAGGGCACGATCGCATCGAGGCGGTTGCGGAATTCGGGGGTGAACATCTTCTTCACCGCATCGTCGCCCGCGTCGGCCTTGGAGACATCGCCGAAACCGATCCCCTGCCGCGCCATATCGGCCGCGCCCGCGTTGGTGGTCATGATGAGGACCACGTTGCGGAAATCGACCGTCTTGCCGTGGTGATCGGTGAGCCGCCCGTTGTCCATCACCTGCAACAGTATGTTGTAGAGATCGGGGTGCGCCTTCTCGATCTCGTCCAGCAGCAGCACGCAATGCGGGTTCTGGTCGACGGCATCGGTGAGCAAGCCGCCCTGATCATAGCCGACATAGCCCGGAGGCGCGCCGATCAGGCGGCTGACCGAGTGGCGCTCCATGTATTCCGACATGTCGAAGCGCTTCAGCTCGATCCCCATGATCGTGGCGAGCTGGCGCGCGACTTCGGTCTTGCCGACGCCGGTGGGGCCGCTGAACAGGAAGCTGCCGATCGGCTTGTCCGGATCGCGCAGGCCCGCACGGCTCAGCTTCATCGCGGTGGCGAGGCGCTGGATCGCCTCGTCCTGCCCAAAGACGACGTGCTTGAGATCGCGTTCGAGGTTTTCGAGCGCCTTCTTGTCGTCCTTGCTGACCGACTTGGGAGGGATGCGCGCCATCGTCGCGATCACCTGTTCGATCTCGCGCGCGGTGATGGTCTTCTTGCGGCGGCTGGGGGGCACCAGCATCTGCATCGCGCCGACCTCGTCGATCACGTCGATCGCCTTGTCGGGGAGCTTGCGGTCGTTGATGTAGCGCGCCGAGAGTTCGACCGCGGTCTTGATCGCATCGGGGGTGTACTTGACCTTGTGGTGATCCTCGAAGGCGGTGCGCAGACCCTTGAGGATCTTGATCGTGTCCTCGATGGTGGGCTCGTTCACGTCGATCTTCTGGAACCGGCGCAGCAGGGCGCGGTCCTTTTCGAAGTGGTTGCGGAACTCCTTGTAGGTCGTGCTCCCGATGCAGCGAATCGCGCCGCTGGAGAGCGCGGGCTTCAGCAGGTTCGAGGCGTCCATCGCCCCGCCGCTGGTCGCGCCCGCGCCGATGACGGTGTGGATCTCGTCGATGAACAGGACGGCATGGGGCATGCCTTCGAGTTCGGAGACGACCTGCTTCAGGCGCTCCTCGAAGTCCCCGCGATAGCGCGTGCCCGCGAGCAGCGCGCCCATGTCGAGCGAGTAGATCACCGCTTCGGCCAGCACCTCGGGCACATCGCCCTCGATGATCTTGCGCGCGAGGCCCTCGGCGATCGCGGTCTTGCCCACGCCCGGGTCGCCCACATAGAGCGGGTTGTTTTTCGAGCGGCGGCACAGGATCTGGATCGTCCGGTCAACCTCCGGCCCGCGGCCGATCAGCGGGTCGATCTTGCCGCTTTCCGCCTTGGCGTTGAGGTTGACGGTGAACTGGTCGAGCGCGGTTTCCTTCTTGTTGCCGCCCTCCTGCTTGGTCTGGGCGGCTTCCTCGGCCTTGTCGGTGCCCTGCGGGGTCTTGGGCTCGATCTGGCGGCCGCCCTTGCCGATGCCGTGGCTGATGAAGCTCACCGCATCCAGCCGGCTCATGTCCTGCTGCTGGAGGAAATAGACCGCGTAGGAATCGCGCTCGGAGAACAGCGCGACCAGCACGTTGGCGCCGGTCACCGTGTCCTTGCCGGAGGACTGGACGTGCAGGATCGCGCGCTGGATTACCCGCTGGAAGCCCGCGGTGGGCTGGGGATCGGCGCCGTCTTCCGTCTTAAGTGATTGATATTCCTGATCAAGATACTGCTTCACCACCTCGCCGAGCTCAGCCAGGTCGACCCCGCAGGCGGCCATCACCTGGGCGGCATCCTCGTCATCGATCAGCGCCAGCAGCAGGTGTTCGAGCGTGGCATATTCGTGCCGCCGCTCGGACGCGTTGCCGAGCGCATTGTGCAGCGTGCGTTCGAGGTTCTGGGCGAAGCTGGGCATGGGAGAGGCCTTTTCAGCGGGTGGATGCCCGTGGCGAGCGGACGGAGAGAGCCATTTTCCGACAATATGGGTGGGCGATAAGGAATTGCGAATCCCTTGTAGGCACTACGCAGGAAACGCGTGAGGGGATCATCCACCCCCCTTCCCGAACAACGCGTCGGCGGCGGCGCGGTGCGCGGCTGCCTTGGCGCGGTGGGCGGAAACGCGGGCGATTTCAGCCTCGAGCAGGGCGATGCGTTCGTCGAGCTCGGCTTGCGAATAGGGGCCGAGGTCCTCGGTGGCGAGGCGGCTCGCGGCATCTCCGACAGGCCGGGGGCGATCGGGTTCTTCCATTGCCTTGCAGCATCCGCCCCAAGCGGCTTGCTGTCAATCGGCGAGACGGTTATTCGCCGGAGGAACTTTGGTTAAATTGGGCTTGCGGGGACGACAGAATGGGGGCGAGTGGCGGTCCGGCGATCCCGGAGACCATGCAATCGATCGGGTTCGACGCGCCCGGGGGCCCCGAGGTGCTGCGCCTCCAGACCAGCCCGGTGCCGCGCCTGCGGCCCGATGATGTGCTCATCCGCGTCGCCTATGCCGGGGTAAACCGCCCCGATTGCCTGCAACGCGCCGGGCTCTACCCCCCGCCGCCGGGCGCTTCGCCCTTGCTGGGCCTCGAGGTCTCGGGCGAGATCGTCGCGGTCGGCTCCGAAGTCCCGCGCGAGATGATCGGGCAATTCGTCGCCGCGCTCACCCCGGGCGGGGGCTATGCCGAATATTGCGCGGCGCACTGGCAGCACTGCCTGCCGCTGCCTTCGGGCATGCTGCTGTCCGAGGCCGCCGCGATCCCCGAGACGCTGTTCACAGTGTGGCACAACCTGTTCGAACGCGGCCTCGCGCGCGATGGCGAGCGCGTGCTGGTCCACGGCGGGACCTCCGGCATCGGCACCATGGCGATCCTGCTCGCCAAGGCCTTCGACATGGAGGTGATCGTGACCTGCGGCGATGCGGCCAAGTGCGCCGCTGCGACCCGCATCGGCGCGGACCTTGCGATCAACTACCGCGAGCAGGATTTCGTCGAGGCGGTGATGGCGCAAACGGGGGGCAAGGGCGTCGACATCGTGCTCGACATGGTCTCGGGCGATTATGTCGCGCGCAACCTCAAGTGCATGGCCGAGGATGGCCGCCACGTCACCATCGCGGTGCTGGGCGGGACGCGCGCCGAGATCAACATGGCGCAGGTGATGATGCGCCGCTTGACCCTCACCGGATCGACCCTGCGCCCCCGCACCGACGCCTTCAAGGCCGCGCTTGCCGACGAGATCGTCGACAACGCCTGGCCGCTGTTCTGCGACGGCGAGCTTTCCCCCGTGATGGACACAAGCTTCCCCCTCGCCGAAGCCGCCGTCGCCCACGCGCGGATGGAAGCGGGCGCGCATGTCGGCAAGATCGTGCTCGAAGTGGCGGGCGATCAGGCCTGAACCGTGCAGGCGGGCGCGAAATTGCGGCGGTAGGCGGTCGGCGCGCAGCCGAGCTGACGGCGGAAGTTCTGCTGGAGGCTGGTGGCCGAGCCGAACCCTGAAAGCTCGGCAATGCGCTCGACCGGGAGCGCCGTGGTCTCGAGCAATTCCCGCGCGCGGGCGACGCGGGCTTTCAGCACATAGGTCCCCGGCGCGCATCCGGCGCGGGCGGTGAAGGCGCGCGCGAGGGTTCTGAGGCTCATGCCCGCTTCGGCGGCGAGGCGGCCCACCGGCCAGTCCTCCGCCGGGCTCGCCATGATCCGCGCCATCAGTCCTGCGAGCCGGTCGGTCGGCGCGGGCGGGCGCAGCGTGTCGTCATATTGCCGCTGGTCGCCTTCGCGCTGCGCGGGGAGCACCAGCCGCTTGGCGAGCGCATTGGCCCGCGCCACGCCGAAATCCTGCCGCACGATGTGGAGCAGGAGGTCGATCCCTGCCGCCGAGCCTGCCGAGGTCAGCACGTCGCCGCTGTCGGCATAGAGAATGTCGGGCGCGACGGTGACGCGCGGGTAGCGCCGCGCGAGCAGCGGGGCGTGGAGCCAGTGGGTGGTCGCGCGCCGCCCGTCGAGCAGGCCCAGCTCGGCGAGGAGGAAGGCCCCAGAGCAGATCGAGGCAAGCCGCGCCCCGCGTGCGTGGGCGGCCAGCAGCGCCGCGCGCAGGGGTTCGGGCACAGCAGGCTCGGCGGTGCGCCAGCCGGGGATGACGATGAGGTCCGCCTCGGCGAAGAGCGACAGGTCGCCATCGACCGAAAGCTGCCAACCCGCCCCGGTGCGGATCGGGCCCCCGTCCACCGACGCCGAGGCGAAGCGATACCACCGCGGCCCGAACTCGGGGCGGGGCAGGCCGAAGATTTCCGCGGGCAGGCTCAGCTCGAACATCGGCGCGCCGTCGAAGGCGAGCGCGACCACGAGGGGGCCTTGGGGGGTCACGCGCTGCAATGGCAGAATCCTTGTTGTGAATGGCCAATCGGCCAATTGTCACACCCGGCGCCCCCGCGCAACAAGAGCGCAGTCGAAACGACATTCCGGAGCACGCGCATGGCCCCCCTCACCCTCCACGAAGATCCCCGCAGCGGGAACTGCTACAAGATCGCGCTCACCGCCGCGCTGCTCGGGCTGCCGCTGGCGCGCAAGGCCTACGACATCACCAGGGGTGAGACGCGCACGCCGGAGTTTCTCGCGCACATCAATGCCAACGGGCGCATCCCCGTGCTCCAGATCGGCGAGGGGGCCGATGCGCGCTTCCTGCCCGAGAGCAACGCCGCCTGCTGGTATCTCGCCCACGGCAGCGCGCTGATCCCCGCAGACCGCTTTGCGCAGGCCGACATGCTGCGCTGGATGTTCTTCGAGCAATACAATCACGAGCCCAACGTCGCCACGTTGCGCTTCTGGGTGAGCATTCTGGGCGAGGACAACCTCTCCCCCGAACAGCGCGCCGCGATCCCCGCCAAGCGCGCGGGCGGCGATGCGGCGCTGGCGCTGATGGACAGGCACCTCGAAGACAACGCCTTCTTCTGCGGCGATGCCCCGAGCCTCGCCGACATCGCGCTCTTCGCCTACACTCATGTGGCAGGGGAAGGCGGCTTCACCTTGTCCGATTACCCGGCCGTACAGGCATGGATCGCGCGGATCGAGGCGCTGCCCGGCTTTGTTCCGATGGACTGAGAACAGCCGTCGACAGACGCGCCTCGGACCCGCTTGCTTTACCGTGCGCCAGTCATATTCTGGTCATGTCAACGCCAGCAGAAGTCATGTTCCTATCGTGCGCCTTTCGGAAAATGACGCGAAACCGTCATTTGCCTGTGAGTCGGCTGTAACAATTGGCTGCCATGGGGGGCTCACGAGACCTGACACTCGAGGGTTACCCATGACCAGTGCCGACCTCTCCGACCTGATCAGCGACAACATCGCCAGCTTCCCGACGGCCGCGCCGCGCATCCCGGAGCCCGAGGGCAACGCCCGCCGCTCCTACCGCACCGTCTGGATCAGTGACGTTCACCTCGGCACCAAGGGCTGCAATGCCGAGATGCTGATCGACTTCCTCGACAATGTCGACAGCGAGACGATGTATCTGGTCGGCGACATCATCGACGGCTGGCGGCTGAAGAAGAAGTTCTACTGGCCCTCCGCGCACAACGACATCGTCTGGCGCATCATGAAGCGCGCCCGCCGCGGCACCCGGGTGGTCTATATCCCCGGCAACCACGACGAGATGTTCCGCCAGTTCACCGGCCTCAATTTCGGCGGCATCGAGATTCGCCGCGCTGCCTTCCACGACACCGCCGACGGGCGGCGCCTGATGGTGCTCCATGGCGACGAGTTCGACGCTGTGATGCTCTCCCACCGCTGGCTCGCCTTCGTGGGTGACCATGCCTACCACTGGATGATGAAGTGCAATGTCGCGGTGAACACCGTGCGGCGCTGGATGGGCAAGCCCTACTGGTCGCTCTCCAAGGCGGCCAAGCACAAGGTCAAGAACGCGGTCGAGTTCATCGGCAAGTACGAGGAAGTCGTCGCCCGCGCCGCGGGTGAGCGCGGGGTCGACGGGGTGGTGTGCGGGCACATCCACAATGCCGAATTCCGCAGCTTCGAACACAACGGCAAGCCAGTCGAATACTGGAACGACGGCGACTGGGTCGAAGGCTGCAACGCGCTGGTCGAACATCACGACGGCCGGATGGAAATCCTGCACTGGCCCGAGGAAATGAAGTGCCGCGCCGAGGACGAGGCCCGCAGGGCCGAAGTCGAGGCGCCTGCGCCCGGTCCGGCGCGCGAGGCGGCGTGAACCGGCTGACCACCATCCCCACCGACGGCGTCGCCCCTGCCCCCGCTGCCATCGCGCCAGCGGGCCCGAGCCCTGCGTCCATCGCGATCGTCACCGACGCCTGGCATCCGCAGACCAACGGCGTGGTGCGCACGCTCTCGACCACCTGCGAGGTGCTGCGCCAATGGGGCCATCAGGTCACCGTGATCAGCCCCGAAGGCTACCCCTCGATCCCCGCGCCGACCTATCCCGAGATCCGCCTCGCGCTGACCGCCCCTGGCGCGGTCGGGCGGCAACTCGCACGAGTAAAGCCCGAGGCGGTGCATATCGCCACCGAAGGCCCGCTGGGGCTGGCCGCACGGCGCTATTGCCTGAGGCGCAAGGTGCCCTTCACCACCGCCTACCACACCCAGTTTCCCGACTACATCGCCCGCCGCACCGGGCTGCCGGCGCGCTTTTTCTGGCCCTATATCCGCTGGTTCCACCGCCCGGCGCAGCGGATCATGGTCGCCACCGAGACGATCCGCGCGACCTTGCGCGATCAGGGCCTGACCCAGCTCACCCACTGGAGCCGGGGGGTGGACCTTTCCTGCTTCTCCCCCGCCGCCCCGCCGCCGCCCGAATATGCCGGCCTCGAGGGCCCGATCCTGCTCTATGTCGGGCGCGTCGCGGTCGAGAAGAACATCGAGGCCTTCCTCGCCTGTCCCTATCCCGGCACCAAGGTGGTGGTGGGCGACGGCCCGGCCCGCGCGAGCCTCGCGGCGAAATTCCCGGACGCGCTGTTCCTCGGCAAGAAGACCGGCGTGGAGCTCGCCGGGTGCTATGCGGGGGCAGACGTCTTCGTCTTCCCGAGCCGCACCGACACCTTCGGCCTCGTCATGATCGAGGCGCTCGCCTGCGGCACCCCGGTCGCCGCCTTTCCGGTACCGGGCCCGCTCGACATCGTCACCAGCGAGGTTGGCGCGATGAGCGAGGACCTCACCCGCGCCATCGACGCCGCGCGCTATTGCGACCGGAAGGTCTGCGCGCGCTACGGCGCGAGCTTCAGCTGGGAGGCGGCTACCCGGCAGTTCCTGACCGGGCTGGTGGCTCTGGAGGAAGAGGAAGCGGTATCCTTGCAAGCCGCGCCCGCTTTCTGAATCCATTTCTTGCCGTTTGGCCCCAATTCGCTTATCTGGCCCCGCAAGGCGGCCGCTCCGAAAGGGGCGGCCCTTCTATTTTCAACGGAGATTCCCCCATGGCGACCAAGGATCAGCCCAAGCCGCTGATGCCGCATGCCACCGCGACCTGGCTGGTGGACAACACCGCGCTCTCCTTCGAGCAGATCGCCGAGTTCTGCGGCCTCCACATCCTCGAAGTGCAGGCGATGGCCGACGATCTTGCGGGCAGCAAGTACACCGGCCGCGATCCCGTCCACTCGGGCGAATTGACCCAGGCCGAGATCGAGAAGGGGCAGGCCGATCCCGCCTACTCTCTCAAGATGCACAAGGCGCCGGTCGAGGTGACCCGCACCAAGGGCCCGCGCTACACTCCGGTCTCGAAGCGGCAGGACAAGCCGGACGGCATCGCCTGGATCCTGCGCAACCACCCCGAGGTGTCGGACGCGCAGATCTCCAAGCTGATCGGCACCACCCGCAACACCATCGGCGCGCTGCGTGACCGCACGCACTGGAACATCGCCAACATCACGCCCAAGGACCCCGTGACCCTCGGCCTGTGCTCGCAGCGCGAGCTTGACGCGATGGTCGCCAAGGCCGCCAAGCGCGCCGGGATCACTGAGGACGCCGACGCGCCCGCCAAGTCCGAGCGCAACGACCGCGAAAAGCTGATCGAGGAACTGCGCGCCGAGCGCGACGCCCAGACCAAGGCCGCGAGCGAAGCCGCGCAGGAAGCCGAGGCCGAAGCCTGGCTCGCCCGCAAGCGCGAAGCCGAAGCCGCCGAACAGAAGATCGACCCGGAGAGCGGGTTTATCTAATCACCCCTACGTCACCCCGTGCCTGACACGGGGCTAGGCTTTTTTGTTTTGCGTGCCCGCCTCCGCGGGCACGTCCTCGGTGCTATTCCTTCGCTTCGCTACGGGCACCTGCGGCTCGCGCGCGTGCGCTCGCGGCCCGTCCTGCGGCGGGCCGAAGTTGCTCTGTCCCACTGATGTTTGATTCGGGCTCCGTGTCGGGCACGAGGTGACGGTGTCTTGCTATTTGGCGAGGGGCTGCCGCCACTTTCGCTTGTGCGGCAAGCCATTGTGCGCCAGAATTACTGACATGACTGTCAGTATCGCCCCCGCCCGCACCGACTATCACCACCCGGTTCCGCTCGATACGCAGTTCGCGCCCGCGAGCCTGCCCGCGCTGCTCGAGCGCACGGTGGCGATGAACCCGCAGGCGCCGTTCCTGCACTTCCTCGGGCGTACCTACAGCTACGCGCAGATCCACAAGGAGGCCAAGGCCTTCGCGCTCGGGCTCCAGGCGATCGGCATCACCAAGGGCGACCGCGTCGGCCTGTTTTTGCCCAATGTCCCGATCTACGCCGCCGCCTACTATGGCGCGATGATGGCGGGCGCGGTGGTGGTGAACTTCTCGCCGCTCTATTCGGTCGAGGAGCTGAGCTGGCAGGTGGGCGACAGCGGCACGCGGGTGCTGGTGACGCTCGACGTGCCCGAACTCTACAAGACCGCCGCCAAGGTGCTCGAAGGTTCGGCGCTGGAAACGCTGGTGGTGGGCAGCCTCGCCGACCAGCTGCCGTGGTACAAGGGCCTCGCGCTGCAATTGCTGAAGCGCAAGCAGATCGCCGATGTGGCCTTTGGTCCGACGATCAAGAGCTGGGCCGAGATGATCCCCGCCGGTCAGCCCGCCCCGGTTGATGTCGGCCCGCAGGATCTCGCCCTGCTCCAATATACCGGCGGGACCACCGGCCGGCCCAAGGGGGCGATGCTGGGGCATGACCAGCTGTCGGTGAACGCCCAGCAGGTCGCGGCCCTGAACCCTTTCGGCAACCCCACGGGCGAGTGCTTCATGGGCGCGCTGCCGTTCTTCCATGTCTTCGCCAACACCGCGCTGCTCAATCACGCGATGGTGACCGGCGCATCGATCGCGATGGTGCCGCGGTTCGAGACCAGGCAGGTGCTCGAGACGATCCAGCGCTACCGCTGCACCGGCTTTCCGGGCGTGCCGACGATGTTTCAGGCGATGCTTGACCACCCCGATCTCGCCAAGACCGACCTCAGCAGCCTCAAGGTCTGCATTTCCGGCGGTGCGCCGATGCCCGGGCCGGTCCACGAGAAATTCGAGGCGGTGACGGGGGTGCGCATCTGCGAGGGTTACGGCCTCACGGAAAGTTCGGGCGTGGTCTCGGCCAACCCCTATGACGGCACCCGCAAGCGCGGCACCATTGGCCAGCTGGTGCCGGGGACCGAGGTGGTGCTGCTCGACAAGGAAGATGCCACGAAGCTCGCCCCCGCAGGCGAACCGGGCGAACTCGCGGTCCACGGCCCGCAAGTGATGCGCGGCTACTGGAACCGCCCCGAGACCGATGCCGACACCTTCGTGGAGATCGCAGGCAAGCGCTACCTGCGCACCGGCGATGTCGCGCGGGTGGATGCCGAAGGGTTCCTCGAGATCGTCGACCGCATCAAGGACATGATCGCGGTGGGCGGGTTCAAGGTCTTCCCGAGCGTCGTCGAGGATGTGATCCTCGAACACCCCGCGGTGAAGGAGGCGCTGGTGATCGGCGTTCCCGAGGAATACCGCGGCGAGGTGCCGCGCGCCTATGTGACGCTGAACGAAGGCGCGTCAGCCACCGGCGAGGAGCTGGCAAGCTGGCTCAACGCCCGCATCGGCAAGCACGAACGGGTCGATCAGGTGGTGGTGCGCGAAAGCCTGCCCAAGACGATGATCGGCAAGCTCGACCGCAAGACCCTGCGGGCCGAGGTGCTCTGACCTCTCCCCTCCCGCTTGCGGGAGGGGCCGGGGGTGGGAAATGAGCGGGCGTGGGTTCGTGCCCACCCCTAGCCCCGATACCCGCCCCGGCCCCCGAGCCGGGGGCAAGCGGGAGGGGGACAGGCCGCGCTTACTCCGCGGCCTCGGCCGGCATTTCCAGCACCGGCCGGGCGGCGGCCACGTCGGCGGCGCGGGTGTTGGGGGCGAAGCGGCCATCGACCTGCGCGCCCTGCTCGATCGTCAGCGCGTCGTAATGCACATCGCCATCGATCCGCGCGGACTTGAGGATCACCAGCTCCTTGGCAGTGATCGAGCCCGTCACCTTGCCCGCGAGCCGCGCGGTTTCGGCGACGACGGCGCCGCTGATCTCGCTCTTTTCGCCCTGCACCAGGCTCGCGCAGGTGATGTCGCCCAGCACTGCACCGTCGATATGCAGATCGGCCGAGGCGCTGAGATTGCCGGTGATGGTCACATCCGCGCCGATCACCGAGAAGGTCGAACCAGAGGCCATGGTGCTGCTCCTGTTAGCGGGCCGCGACGGGGCGGCGGGCAGGGGTGCCGGATCCGGCTGCGCGGACTTCCTTGAGAACATCGGGGGCGGCCTCCAGAAACGGGCGCGGGTTCACCGCGCGGTCATTGATGCGGACTTCGAAATGCAGGTGCGGCCCCGTCGAGCGCCCGGTCGAGCCGAGCCCGGCGATGGTCGTACCCGCCGCGACCTGCTGGCCGACCTTCACGTCGAAGCGCGAAAGGTGGGCGTAGCGGGTCAACATACCGTTACCGTGAGTGATCTCGACCACATTGCCGTAGCCCGACTTCTGCCCGACGAAGCTGACGCGGCCATCGGCGGCGGCGAAGACCGGCGAGCCCATCGGTCCCTTGAAGTCGATCCCGGCATGCATCGCCCCGCTGCCGTTGAAGGGGTCGCGGCGGTAGCCGAAGCCCGAGGTGATGTTCTCGACGCTCGCGGGGACGACCTGCGGGATGCCGTCCAAGGCGCGCTCGAGCACCGCCATGCGGGCGAGGCTGAGGCCGAGGCGCTCGAAGCGCGGGTCGATATCGTTGCTGCCGCCGCCGAGCAGCGCCTCGAAGGGGCCGCCCATCGCCTGCTGGGTCTCGCGGGTCATCGATTTGGGATCGAGATTGAGCTTGCGCATCGCGGCCTCGGCGCGGCGGGCGCGGGCATCGGCGAAGCGGGTGAGGCGCTCGGCAAAGGCGAGCTGGCGCGCCTCGATCTCGGCAAGGCCCTTGGCCTGCGGGATCAGCGCGCTGACTTTCTTCACGGTCTCGCTGGCTTCGCGGGTCGAATCGGTGATCGTGCCGCTCGCCGCGCCTTCGCGGACCATGTCCTCGGGCAGCATCCGGGCCATCTCGTCGAGGAAGTCCTGCCGTTCCTTCAGGTCATCGACCACCTTGTCGAGGTTGCCGCCATATTCCTTGATGCGCTCGCCCGCCTTGGCGACGCGGGCTTTCTCCTCGACGAAGGAGGCCAGGTCGGCCTCGGCGCGGTACTGGCCCCAGGCCATGATCGCGAGCGAGAGCAGCCACAGGAAGGCCACGGCCACCACGCCGCCGGCAACGCGCATCTGGAGCTTGGACGAGACCTTAATGAAGCGCACCTGTCCGTCGGCGCGCATGAAGAACTCGCGGTCGGGGAACCATTGCCGTAGCCGGTCGCCCCACACTTGTGCGGTATCCTTGAGTGACAAAATTGCGGCCCCGGTCTGGTTTTGTTGTGCCCCGGGCCGCGGCGCTATCAGCGTGTTTCTACGGGGTCGAATCCAATATTTCTATCCTAGGTGAGTCGATGCGGAATCGCGGCGAGCCGATCAAGGTTTGCGTGACGTTCCGGTGGCCAGGCTTCCGATGCGGGCGAATCCGCGCGAATCGCCCTCTGTCCGGGCAGGCCTGACAGGCGGCGCGCGCGGTGCTAGAGGCCGTGGCATGACCAAGCTGACCGCCGTCCGTCCTGCTGCCGAGGCTGCCGATCCCGCCGCGCTGGTGACTGCGCTGGCGCAGGACGCCCGCGCCGCCCAGCGCGCACTCGCCGCCATGCCTAGCGCCGCGCGCGCCGCCGCGCTGCGCCTTGCCGCCGAGGCCCTGCGCGCCGCCGCACCGCAGGTGCTCGCGGCCAATGCGAAGGACCTTGCCGCGGGCGAGGCGCGCGGGCTTTCGGGCGCGATGCTCGACCGGTTGATGCTCGATGAAGCGCGGCTTTCGGGCGTTGCCGATGCGGTCGCGGCGGTGGCCGATCTGCCCGATCCGGTGGGGCAGGTGATCGATTCCGCCGAGCGCCCCAACGGCCTCAGGCTGAGCCGCATCCGCGTGCCCGTCGGCACTATCGGGATCATCTACGAGAGCCGCCCCAACGTCACCGCCGATGCCGCCGCCCTGTGCGTGCGCGCGGGCAATGCGGCGATTCTGCGCGGGGGGAGCGAGGCGGTCCATTCCAACCGCGCGATCCACGCCGCGCTGGTGGAGGGTCTGGTGGCGGGCGGCGTGCCCGCGGCGGCGGTGCAGCTCGTTCCCTCGCAGGACCGCGCCTGCGTCGGCGCGATGCTCACCGCGAGCGGCCTTATCGACATGATCGTCCCGCGCGGCGGCAAGAGCCTCGTCGAGCGCGTGCAGGCCGAGGCGCGGGTGCCTGTTCTCGCGCATCTCGACGGGATCAACCACACCTATGTCCACGCCGCCGCCGACCCGGCCATGGCCGAGGCGATCGCGCTCAACGCCAAGCTGCGCCGCACCGGCATCTGCGGGTCGATGGAGACGATGCTGATCGATTCGGCCTATCCCGCCCCCGCTCCGCTTGTCGCCGCGCTGATCGATGCGGGCTGCGAAGTGCGCGGCGACGCCCGCATCGGCGCACTCGATCCGCGCGTCATTCCGGCGAGCAGCGACGACTGGGACACCGAATATCTCGACGCGATTCTCTCGGTGGCTATGGTCGACGGGCTCGACGAAGCGCTCGCCCACATCGCCCGCCATTCCTCGCACCACACCGACGCGATCGTGACCGCCGACGAGGCGGTCGCGGAGCGCTTCCTCAATGAGGTGGACAGCGCCATCGTGATGCACAACGCCTCCACCCAATATGCCGACGGAGGCGAATTCGGGCTCGGCGCCGAGATCGGGATCGCCACCGGGCGGCTCCACGCGCGCGGGCCGGTCGCACTGGAAGGGCTGACGACCTACAAGTGGCAAGTGCGCGGGAGCGGGCAAACGCGCCCGTAAACAGTGCCCGCGACCTATACCGGCCTCCTCGGCGGCAGCTTCAACCCCGCGCATGGCGGGCACCGGCGGATCACGTTGTTCGCGATGGATGCACTGGCGCTGGACGAGGCGTGGTGGCTGGTCTCGCCGGGCAACCCCTTGAAACCGCAGGCCGGGATGGCTCCGCTCGAGGCCCGCCTGCTCTCCGCCCGCCAGCAGGCCCGCCGCGCGCCGATCATCCCCACGGCGATCGAGCAGAGACTCGGCACGCGCTACACTGTCGACACGCTGCAAAAGCTCGTCCGGCGTTATCCCAAGCGGCGCTTCGTCTGGCTGATGGGGAGCGACAATCTCGCCCAGTTGCACCGCTGGAAGGACTGGCGGAGGCTCGCGCGGACAATGCCGATTGCGGTGATCGCCCGCCCCGGCTATGATGACGACGCTATGGCGAGCCCCGCCATGGCCTGGCTCAGGCGCTATCGTGTGTCTGCCGCCAGCATTCGGAAACGGGGGCAATGGAGCGCACCGGCCCTGGTGTTAATGCGTTTCGATCCAGACCACCGCTCGGCCACGGCCATCCGCCGTGCCCATGCCGGGTGGGCCGAGACTTTGCTCGGGCCGGATCGTGATGTGCCGCTGCGCGATCGGCTGACATTCCGCATAGTCCGGTCAGAGGAAGACGCATGAGGCGCCGCAATCGCGCCTCGGCTGCCTCGCCTGGCCGTATGCGTGATGCCCGCCCCCATCGCCCCGAACTCTGGAGATACGTGATTGCCGATGACCGAAGCCCTTCTCGCTTCCCTGCCGCTCGGTGCGGTGCAAGCTGCCGCCAATACGGCCAAGTCGCTCGTGGGCGCTGATCTCAGCGCCACGGCGCTTCACGCGCTGGTGATGGCGCAGCTTGACGACGATCAGGCGCAGGACGTCGTTTCGATCCCGCTCGAGGGCAAGAGCTCGATCGCCGATCACATGGTGATCGCGAGCGGGCGCTCGACCCGGCAGGTCGCGTCGATGGCGCAGAAGCTCGCCGAGAAGATCAAGCAGGCCGGTTTCGGCCACGCCCGCGTCGAAGGCCTGCCGGCCGCCGACTGGGTGCTGATCGACGCAGGCGACGTGGTGATCCACCTGTTCCGCCCCGAAGTGCGCAGCTTCTACAACCTCGAACGGATGTGGAGCTTCGAGGGGTCGGAAACGTCGATGATGGGTAGAAACTAGTTTTCTTTGCGGGGGCGCCTCCGCACCCCCGTCCTCGGTGCTGTTTCGAGCCCTGCGGGCTCGAGCACCTGCGGCTCGCGCGCGTGCGCTCGCGGCCCTGCGGGCCGAACCAGCGCCTACAGCATAGGGTGGCGTTTTGCTTCTCCACATCATCGCGCGCGGGAAGATAGGCCGGTCGCCTGAGGGCGAGCTGGTGGACCGCTATGCCAAGCGCCTGACATGGCCGGTGAAGCTCACCGAATGGCCCGATACCGGCGCCGGGAAAGCCGCCGATCCGCTCACCCCGCACCGCACCGTGCTGCTCGACGAGCGCGGCAAGGCCATGTCCTCGGAAGCCTTCGCGCAACTGCTCGGCAAGTGGCGCGATGATGGCGTGCGCGAGACACGCTTCTTCCTCGGCGCGGCGGACGGGCATTCGGATGCCGAGCGCGCGTCTGCTGACCTCCTCCTCGCCTTCGGGCCCGCCACCTGGCCGCACATGATGGCCCGCGCGATGCTGATGGAGCAGCTCTACCGCGCCACCACAATCCTTGCAGGCCATCCCTATCATCGGGCATGAGGACGTCATGCGCCGCGTGATCCTCACCGCCCTCGCCGTGATCGGCACCGGAACGGCGCTGACGCTCGCTTTGCCTTCCAGCGATGCCGCCCCCGCCACGGCGCTCATCGACCCCGCCGAGGCCGAAGCCGCGCTCGCCCGCGCCACGCGCGAGGGCAAGCTCGCCGACGCCCGCGCGCAAAAGCTCACCGCCGAAGCCGAGGCCGCGACCGAGGCAGCCGAGAAGACCGCCTCCGAGGCCGCCGCGCTCGCCGCGCGCATCCAGCAGGCCGAAGCCGGGATCGAGGCCGCCCGCGCCCGCCTCGCCATCGCCAAGGACCAGCGCGCCAGGCTGACCGCCCGGCTCGCCGCCAAGCAGGCGCCCACAGCGCGCCTTGCCGCCGCGCTCCAGACCGCCGCGCGCCGCCCGCTGGCGCTCGCCGCGCTGCAACCCGGATCGCTGGAGGACGTCGTCCACGTCCGCGCCGTCATGGCCAGCGCCGTGCCCCAGATCCGCGCCCGCACCGCCGCTTTGCGCGCCGATCTCGATCGGGGCCGCGCATTGGAAGCGCAGGCGAGCGCCGCGCTCGAGCAGCTGCGCAGCGGCGAGAGCGAGCTGCTCCAGCGCCGCAGCGCGCTTGCCGCGCTCGAACAGCAGCAGCGCCTTGCCTCGCGCACCACCAGGGCCGCCGCGCTGCGCGAGGCAGAGCGGGCGCTGGCGCTGGCCGAGGAAGCGCGCGATCTCGATGGCCTCGTCGGCAAGCTCGGCGAGGTCGCGGCGCTGCGGGACGAACTCGCCGCGCTCCCCGGCCCCGTGCTGCGCCCCGCCGACCTCTCCGCCGCGCTCCCGCCCGAACCGGCCCCCGCACCCAGCGCCTCCGCCCCGCCGCCCGCCGACTTCCAGCTCCCCGTGCAGGGCCGCACGCTGGTGGGCTTCGGGGCGAAGCGCGCGAGCGGCCTTGCCTCGACCGGCCTCACCTTGGCCCCCGCCCCTCAGGCGCAGGTCGTCGCCCCCGCGCGCGGGCGCGTCGCCTTTGCCGGGGCCTATCGCGGCTTCGGGCGAATCGTCATCATCGAGCACCCCGGCGGCTGGACCAGCCTCGTCACCGGGCTCGAGCGGGTCGACGTCGCGGTCGGCGATGCGGTGATCGGGGGATCGCCCGTAGGCCGCGCGGCGGGCGGGGCGAGCCCGGTGACGATCGAACTCAGGCGTGACGGCAAGCCCGTCAACCCCTTGCAATATCTGCGATAACCCCGCGGCCTCGCAAAGAAAGCCGCGGCGCAATGCCCCCCGCTGGCACACATCGCGCATACGCCACGTGTTATCTGGCGTTCATCTCGGCAAACCTATACATTCGCCCGACAAAGGAGCTTTGCCCTGCCCATGAAAATCGCCGCCTTCCTGCGTAGCGCCGCGCTGGTCACCTCGGTCGCGCTGATCCCCGCCACCACCGCCACCATGGCCCAGGTCGATGGCCGCGCCTCGCCCGAGTTCGCCAAGCTCTTCGCGGTGTTCCAGCGGGTCAAGGCGAGCTATGTCGAGCCGGTCGATGACGAGACGCTGATCCGCGGCGCGATCGACGGGATGCTGGCCGCGCTCGATCCGCATTCGGCCTATCTCGACGGCGGCGATCTCCAGCGGCTGGAGACGATGATCGACGGGCAGTATTCGGGCCTCGGCCTGTCGGTGGTGATGCAGGACGGGGCGGTCAAGGTCGTCTCGCCCTTCCGCGGCAGCCCGGCCGAAGCGGCGGGCATCAAGGCCGGCGACTTCATCACGCACCTCAACGGCAAGCTGATCGTCGACACCAAGCTCGACGACGCGGTCGCGCAGATGCGCGGGCCCAAGGGCACCTCGATCCGCCTCACCATCTTCCGCCAGGGCCGCGACGAGCCGCTCGAAGTCGATGTCACCCGCGGGGTGATCGAGCTCGAGCCGGTCACCTCCGAGTTGCTGCCCGGCAATATCGCGGTGATCAGCGTCAACGAATTCTCGGCCAATGTCGGCGCGGATGTCTTCGCCGAGTGGCAGGCGCTCAAGAAGAAGGCCTCCGGCGGGCGCCTCAGCGGGCTGGTGCTCGACCTGCGCAACAACCCCGGCGGGAGCCTCGACGAATCGGTCGCGCTCTCCGACCTGTTCCTCACCGACGGGCGGATCGTCAGCCAGCGCGGCCGCGCGCGGGGCGAGACGATGCTCTACGATGCCGAGACCGTCTATCGCGGTGACATGGCCGAGGGCGTGCCGATGATCGTGCTGATCAACGCGGGCTCTGCCTCGGCTTCCGAGATCGTCGCGGGCGCGCTGCAGGATCACCGCCGCGCGCTGATCATGGGCGAGAGGAGCTTCGGCAAGGGCTCGGTCCAGTCGCTGCTGCCGCTCGGCAAGGACGCCGCGCTCAAGCTGACGACCGCGCGCTACTATACCCCCTCGGGCCGTTCGGTGCAGGAGGGCGGGATCAAGCCCGACATCGCCGTGCCGCAGATTTCCGACCCCGATTACATGCTGCGCATGAAGTACCAGACCCGCGAGAGCGACCTGCGCGGCCACCTCATCAACGAGCTCGGTATGAAGGACGAGGAGATGGAGGGCGACAAGATCGCCGATCCGCGCTTCCAGCTCACCGCCGCGCAGCTCGAGGCGCAGGGGATCAAGGACTTCCAGCTGAACTACGCCGCCGACACCCTGCGCCGCACGACCAAGAGCACCGTCGCGCTCCGCCCCGGCACCCAGCGCGCCGCCAAACCCTGAGGCCCTAGCGATGGACAATCTGGCGAAAGCCCGCGCGCTTGCCGTGCTGGTGCCCGCTGCGCTGCTCGGCGGGGCCTATGTGTCGCAATACGGTTTCGGGCTCTACCCTTGCGAGATGTGCTGGTGGCAGCGCTATCCGCATTTCGTGGCGGTGGCGCTCGGCCTTGCGGCCTTCGCGATCAAGCCCGCCGCGCGCCCGCTGGTGCTGCTGGCGGGGCTGGCGATCCTCGTCTCGGGCGGCATCGGGCTGTTTCACGCAGGGGTGGAGTATGGCTGGTGGGAGGGCATCACCGATTGCACCGCCCACGCGCCCACCGGCTCGGCCTTCGACTTCGCCAGCCCGGTCGTGCCCTGCGACGTGCCGCAATGGAAGCTGTGGGGGGTGAGCCTTGCGGGCTTCAATTTCCTCTTCTCCGGGCTTGGCGGTGCAGCCCTGGTGGCGCTGGCTGCGTATCGGAAGTAAGACCCTCCCGAAGGAGCCGACCATGGACCGCAAAGACCTCCACCGTATGATCCGCGTCGACCAGGCCGGGGAATTCGGCGCGACCCGCATCTATGAAGGCCAGCTCGCCGTGATGGGCGACCGCGGGCCGCACTCGGCCGAAATCCGCCACATGGCCGCGCAGGAGGCAGAGCACCGCAAGAAGTTCGACGCCCTGCTCGCACGCCGCGGGGTGCGCCCGACCGCGCTCCATCCCTTCTGGTCGGCGGCCGGCTATGCGCTGGGCGCGGGCACGGCGCTGCTCGGGCCCGAGGCGGCGATGGCCTGCACCGCCGCGGTCGAGACCGAGATCGACAAGCACTATTCCGACCAGCTCGACGCGCTCGAAGCCTCGGGCGCCGATCCCGAACTTGCCGCAATGATCGCCGAATTCCGCGAGGAAGAGCGCGAACATCGCGACGCCGCCCTCGCCAACGGTGCCGAGCGCGCCCCGGCCTATCCGCTGCTGGCGGGGGCGATCCGGCTGGGGTGCCGGATTGCGATCCGGATCAGCGAAAGGGTCTAGGTTGGCGTAGCCTCCGCGGAGTCCTTGTCTGCGTCCGCGCCTCCGCGCGGACGTCCTCGGTGCTGTTCCTCCACTGCGCTTCGCTCCGTTCCGGGCACCTGCGGCTCGCGCGCGTGCGCTCGCGGCCCTTCGGGCCGTTTCCTGTGCCCCTCAGCATCGTAGCGCTTGCCCCCTTTTTCTTCGGGGGCACTGCGCCCGCGCTCCCCTCCCCTTGCGGGAGGGGTTGGGGGAGGGGGCGCAGCGCTCGCCGCTTTTGTCCGCGCTTGCCGCCTTGTGCCCCCTTCACCCTCGGTTCAGCCCCTCGGGCCTAGACAAACCCTCTCGCATGGGGGCATGGCTGCTGTCTCGCCGCCGCGCGACACAGAGGACACCTGCACCATGAAGCGCCTGCTCGCCCCCGCCGCTCTCGCCCTGCTCGCCTCCGCCGCGAGCCCCGCCGCCGCCCAGAGCGCGGACGAGAAGATCAACATGGTGATCGCCTACTCCGCCGACGAATGCCCCGTCGCCCAGCCCGGCGAGGTCGTGGTCTGCGAGATCCTCGTCGAGGAGGAGCGCTACCGCATCCCCTCCAACCTTCGCTACAGCGACGACCCCGCCAATGTCGCCCGCGCGCGGCAGGTCGAGGAGATCAAGTATGTCGGCGATTTCGGCACCATGAGCTGCTCGCCCGCCGGGGCCGGCGGCTTCACCGGCTGCAACCAGAAATTTGTCGAGGCCGCCTACAAGGACAAGTCGGAAGCCGACGCCGTCCGCTTCGGCCAGCTGATCGAGAAGGCGCGCCAGGAACGCCTCTCCACCATCGACGCCGAAGCCGCCGCCGAGCAGGAACGCGTCGAGATGATCGAGCGCGAATATATGCAGCGGCTCGAGCGCGAGCGTCAGGCCGAACCCCCCGGCGAAGGCCAGCTCCCCCCGCCGCCGAAGTAAGGCTCAGACCCGGTAATACTCCCGGTACCACGCCACGAACTTCGCCACGCCCTCGCGGAACGGGGTCTGCGGGGCGTAGCCGGTGAGCGCTTTCAGGAGCGCGGCATCGGCCCAGGTCGCGGGCACGTCGCCCGGCTGGATCGGTAGGTAGTTGCGGATCGCCGCGCGCCCGCATTCCGCCTCGATCGCCTCGACGAAATCGAGGAGCCGCACCTTGTCGCCATTACCGATATTGACCACCCGGAACGGCGCGACGGGCGAGAGGCTGTCGCCTTCGAGGATCGCCTCGGGCGTCTCGGGCCGCACCGGGGCGGCGTCGATCAGCAGGCGGATGCCGCGCACCAGATCGGCGACATAGGTGAAGTCGCGGTACATCTCGCCGGCGTTGTAAATGTCGATCGGCGTGCCTTCGAGGATCCCGCGGGTGAACTTGAACAGCGCCATGTCGGGCCGCCCCCACGGGCCAAAGACGGTGAAGAACCGGAACATCGTCACCGGCAGCGTCCACAGATGGGCATAGGAATGCGCCATCGCCTCGTTCGCCTTCTTGGTCGCGGCGTAGAGGGTGAGCGGCGTGTCGACCTTCATCCCCTCGTGGAACGGCATCGCGGTCTCTGCCCCGTAGACCGACGAGGTCGAGGCCATCAGCAGATGATCCACGCCAAGCTCGCGCGCGCATTCCATCACGTTGAAGGCGCCGACGAGATTCGCGTCGATATAGGCGCGCGGGTTCTCGAGGCTGTAGCGCACCCCCGCCTGCGCGGCGAGGTGGACGATCACATCGGGCTTCTCGGCCAGCGCCAGCGCGCGCAATGTCTCGAAATCCTCCAGCAGGCCTTCCACGCAGCGGAAATGCGGGTGCTGGAGCAGCATCTGGTGCCGCCGCTGCTTGAGCCGCACGTCGTAGTAGTCGGTCATCCCGTCATAGCCGACGACGCGGAAACCCTCCTCCAGCAGCAATTGCGAGAGGTGGTAGCCGATGAACCCGGCCGATCCGGTGACGAGAACGGTGCGCATGGCCGGGGCTCTTACGCGCCAGCCCTTAAGAAAGGGCGATATCCGGCGCGTCTTCCTGCTTCATGCCGACCACGTGATAGCCTGCATCGACATGGTGCGTCTCCCCCGTCACGCCCGAGGACAGGTCGGAAAGCAGATAGAGCCCCGCCCCGCCGACGTCCTCGATGGTGACATTGCGGCGCAGCGGCGAATTGTATTCGTTCCACTTGAGGATGTAGCGGAAGTCGCCGATCCCGCTCGCCGCCAGCGTCTTGATCGGCCCCGCGCTGATCGCGTTGACGCGGATGCCACGCGGGCCGAGGTCGTTGGCGAGATACTTCACGCTGGTCTCGAGCGCCGCCTTGGCGACGCCCATCACGTTGTAATGCGGCACGACCTTCTCGGCGCCGTAATAGGACAGCGTCAGGATCGCGCCCCCGCTCTCGGGCATCATCGCGCTCGCCCGCTGGGCGATGGCGACCAGCGAATAGGCCGAGATGTTCATGGTGTTGAGGAAGTTGTCGAGGCTGGTGTCGACATATTTCCCGCGCAGCTCGTTCTTGTCCGAATAGCCGATCGCGTGGACCACGAAGTCGATCGAGTCCCACCGCTCCTTCAGCGCCGCGAAGGCGGCGTCGAGCGATTCCATCTTGGAAACGTCGCATTCGAAGGTGAAATCGCTGCCCAGTTCCGCCGCGAGCGGGATCACCCGCTTGGCGAGCGCATCGCCCTGATAGGAGAAGGCCAGCTCCGCCCCCTGCTCGGCAAGCTTCTTCGCAATGCCCCAGGCGAGCGACTTGTCATTGGCGAGCCCCATGATCAGCCCGCGCTTGCCGTTCATCAGTCCAGTCATCAAGCCGTCTCCGTGCCTGCGTCTTTCGGGGTCAGGTCCCGTCCTTCGAGCGCGAGTGCCGCGTTCAATTCGGCGCCGATAACGAGGCCGAGGCCGACAAGCCAGAAAAACAGCAGCGTCACCATCGCGCCGGCAAGGCTGCCGTAGGTAAGGTCATAGGTGAAGACGCTGCGCAGCACCACCGGCAGCGCGGCGGCGACGGCCAGCCACCACACCGCGGTGAACAGCGCGCCGGGCCACTTGGGAAAGCGGCGGCCGCGGAAGGCGGGCGGGGTGAGGGTGATGAACAGCACGAACAGCGATCCCCACAGGCCCAGCGCGGGCACGATGCGCGAGAGTTGGAGGGTGCCGATCCATTCGCCCAGCTGCGGGAAGGCGGCGAGGATCACCTGCTGCGCCCCGCCGATCGCCACCTGCGCGAACAGCGAGAGCATCAGCAGCACCACCGCGCCGAGGATCAGCCCGGCCGACAGCAGCCGGGTCTTCCAGAACGCCCGCTGGCTCCGCGCACCATAGGCGCGGCGCAGGATGTCGCGGATCGTCTCGATCAGGCTCGACACGGTCCAAAGCCCGACCGCGCCGCCCGCCCACAGCAGCCAGCCCGAGCGCGCATAGACCACATCCTCGGCCACCGGCACGATCGTCGCCGCGACCGAATCGGGCAGCGCCAGCGCGACCGAGCGGATCATCGCCTCGGCATTCTCGCGCCCGCCGATCAGATCGAACAGCGCCGCGCCGAGGATGAAGAAGGGGAAAATCGACAGCATCCCGAGATAGGCGAGATTGCCCGCGTGGATGAAGCCGTCGTTGAAGGTGTCGGTCGCGACGGCCTTGACCACCGCCCAGATCCGGGCCGGCGGGGAGGGGGGAGGGGTGGTGCTCGGCACGCGGTTGCTCGCCCGGGCCTAAAGCCCGAACTTCTCCCGCGGGCGCGCCGGATCGATCCAGTTCTCGAGCCTCGCCTCGAGCGCCGCGAGATCGGCGGGGAGCTGGATCTCGATCGTCACCAGCTGGTCGCCGCGTTCGGGCTTGCCCTCGATCACCTTGCCGTTCTTGCGCGTCCAGCCCTTGCCCGCGAGGCGCATCACCGTCCCGCTCGAGGTGCCCGGCTTGATCGTCAGCATCACCGCGCCGTCCACGGTGGGGCATTTGACCTTGGCGCCGCGCACCGCCTCGTCGAGCGTGACCGGCAGGTCCATGCGGATATTGTCGCCCTCGCGCCGGAAGAAGGGGTGGGGGCCGACCTCGACCATCACGATCCCGTCGCCATTGCCGCCGGTGCCGGGATGGCCCTTGTCCTTGAGCCGCATCACCGTGCCGTCCTCGACGCCCGCGGGGAGCTTGAGGTTGATCGCCTTGCCGTCGGCGAGGGTAATGCGTTGGTCGCGACCGGCGGCCGCATCGACGAAGGGCACCGCGAGCCGGTACTGGATGTCCGCCCCGCGCCTAGGCGGCGGCGGCGGAGGCTGGCGGCCGAAGCCGCGCTTGGCCTGCTGGTTCTTGCGCCCGCCGAACAGCCCCTCGAACAGGTCGCCGAGATCGACGTCGTCCGCCCCGAAGCCCTCGAACCCGGGCCCGCCCGGACCGCCGCCGGGGCCTGCCCCGTAGGTGCCGCCCCGGCCATAGCCCGGCCGTCCGCCCATCCCTGCAAAGGGGTTGGCGGGGTTGCCGTCCGCGTCGATCTCGCCGCGGTCATATTGCGCGCGCTTGGCCTTGTCCGACAGCAGGTCATAGGCCCGCGTCACCTCGGAGAACTTCTCCGCGGCCTTGGGATTGTCCTTGTTGCGATCGGGATGGAGCTCCTTCGCCAGCTTGCGATAGGCGCTCTTGATGTCGGCCTCGGAGGCCGTGCGGGGGATCCCGAGCGTGGCGTAAAGGTCGCGCATGGTGAGTTAGCTAGGTGAGACAGTCGCCATGCGCAAGCGGGGACCCTTGTCGGCGGAAAACCAAAGTTAAGCATATGCGCCTTTCGCTGGCGGGCGCGCGTAACTATGTGGCGGAGCCTGAAGCTTCCCGAGGAGCCCCACAATGTCCGATCCCGTCCCGCTCGACGATGCCCAGCTGGCCGATAGCGTGCTGCCTGCGGGCGCCGATCCTTTCGTGCTGTTCGAGGAATGGTTCGCCGCCGCGCAGGTGGGTGAATTGAACGATCCCAACGCGATGGCGCTCGCCACCGCCACGCCGGAGGGCGCGCCCTCGGTGCGGATGGTGCTCTTGAAGGGGCACGGCAAGGGCGAGATCGCCGGGGGCGGCTTCACCTTTTTCACCAATGCCGAGAGCCGCAAGGGCGGCCAGATCCGCGCCAACATGCAGGCCGCGCTGCTGTTCCACTGGAAGAGCCTGCGCCGCCAGATCCGGATCGAGGGCCCGCTCACCGAAGTCTCGCCCGAGCGCGCCGACGCCTATTTCCACTCGCGCCCCTACAAGAGCCAGGTCGGCAGCGCCGCCAGCGACCAGTCGCGCCCGCTGCCCGAGCGGCAGGCCTATATCGACCGGGTGCAGGCCATCTGGGCCGAGCACGAGGCGGCGGGCAAGGTGCCGCGCCCGCCGCACTGGACAGGTTTCACTTTGTCCCCGCAAAGAATCGAATTCTGGATCGATCGCGACAACCGGCTGCATGATCGCCGCGAATTCGTCCGCTCCGGCCCCGACGCGCCGTGGTCGGATACGCTGCTTTACCCCTGAGGAACCTTCGCAAATGCCGCAGAAAATCCCCTACTGGCACGTCGATGCCTTCGCCGCGCAACCCTTCGGCGGGAACCAGGCGGCGGTGATGGTGCTCGAGGAATGGCTGCCCGACGATGTGTTGGTGAAGATCGGGGGCGAGAACCTCTTTGCCGAAACCGCCTTTGTGGTGCGCGACACGACCGGGGAGGCCGATTGGGAGCTGCGGTGGTGCACCCCCACCTACGAGATCGCGCTGTGCGGCCACGCGACGCTGGCGAGCGGGCATATTCTGCTCCAGCGCGACGGGGGCGAGCGCATCACCTTCCGCACGCGCAAATCCGGCATTCTCGATGTGGTGAAGGTGGGCGATGCCTACGAGCTGGCGCTCCCCGCGATTGCGACCGCGCCGGGCGAATACCCCGAGGCGGTCGCTCTGCTTGGCGCGCAGCCGCTGGAAGTGTGGCGCAACGAGGGGCGCTACAACGTCTTCCTGTTCGAGAACGAGGCCGCCGTCCGCGCGCTCGATCCCGACATCCGCGGGCTGGGGGCGTTGGGCACCGACCAGTTCATCTGCACCGCTCCGGGCGACACGACCGACATCGTCAGCCGCGTCTTCGTCCCCGGCGGCGGGGTGGACGAGGATTCGGTCACCGGCTCGGCCCATGCGGTGCTGACCCCGTTCTGGGCGAGGAAGCTCGGGCGCGAGAGCTTCACCGCTCATCAGGCTTCCACGCGCGGCGGCGATCTGGCGCTGCGGCTGGATGGGGACCGGGCGTGGCTTGGCGGGCCGTGCGTGACGGTGGTCGAAGGAGCGTTCTACCTTTAGCTCCCCTCCTCTTCAGAGGAGGGGCCGGGGGTGGTGGCGCGGGCCGAAGGCGCACGCGCGTGCCGCAAGGCACCACCCCGCTGCGACTAACTCCGCTTCGCTCCGCAAGTCTCGCGGCCCTCCTCTCAAGAGGAGGGCGGATTCGCGCTACCTCTCCGGATAAAGCTCCAGCACGTCGGCTGCTTGTTGCAGCATCGGTGGGCGCTCGGCGGAGTCGGAGTGGCCGAGGCGCACCAGCGTCACCTGCTGGCTCGGCGAGACCAGCACATATTGGCCCATGTGGCCGATCAGGCTGAACAGGCTCTGCGGCGCGCGGTCGGGGAAGAGGGGGTGCTCCTCGCCACCGGGCCGCGGGCGGTTGAGCCAGGTCTGGAAGCCGTAGTGCGGACTGCGCGGGGAGGGCGTCACCATCGCCTCGACCCAGCGGATCGGCACCAGCTGCTCGCCGCCCGGCGCGCGGCCCTTGCGGCGCAGGAACTCGCCGAACTTGGCCCAGTCGCGCGCGGTGGCGTGCATCAGCGAGCCGCCGATGAGGGTGCCCGACGCGTCGAACTCGGGCACCATGCTGGTCATGCCGAGCGGGCCGAACAGCCGCTGGTGGAGGTAATCGGCCACCGCCTTGCGCCGCGCCTCGGGCTTGTCGCTGGTGGTCAGCGCGCGCGCCGCGACGTCGGCGAGGATGACGCTGGTGTTGCTCGAATATTCGAACTGCTTGCCGGGCTCGGCCTCGAGCGGCTGCTCCTCGGCCCACTTGGCCATGTTGTCGCGCCCGTCGAGGAACAGCATCCTGACCTCGGACGATTCATAAGGCGGGTCGCCCGACTCGGTGTGGCGCAGGCCGCTGCGCATCTGGAGCAGATGGCGCAAGGTGATCTCGCCGCGCGGATCGCCCTGGCGCTGCCACAGGGGCACGGGGGCGGGGGCGTCGAGGGCCAGCAGGCCGTCGGAGACCAGCATCCCGATCAGCACGCCGGTGACGGTTTTGGCCATCGACCAGCTGATGAAGCGTGTGTCCTTGCTGTAGCCCGGACCATAGCGCTCGGCCGCGATCTTGCCGTTCGCCATCAGCACCACCGCGCGGGTTTCGCCGAGGCCGGGCTTGGTGAAGAGGTCGTCGATCTCGCGCGCCAACTTGTCCCTGGGCGCGCCTGCGTCCTTGGTGACGGCGGCCTTGGCTTCGTCGGTGAGCGGGGCCTCGGCCACCGGCGCCGCGCCGCAACTTGCGAGCATCAGGAGGGCTGGCGCGAGAGGAAGGGCGCGGTTAAGGACGGCGGCTCGGAGGGTCATCGCGCCCTCATTCCCCGAAGCATGAAGGCTTGGCAATGGCGAAATCACCCGCTCCCGCAGGCAGACGCGCGCGCAGGCGCTGGGGGCTGTGGGTGCTCGCGATCATCGCGGCGCTGGTGGGCGGGGCGGCCCTCGCTTTCCGCACCGAGATCGCGGGCTATGGCAGCGTTTCGGCGGCCTATTCGGCGCGCGTGGCGTGCTCGTGCCGCTTCGTCGCGGGCCGGCCGCTGGAGGACTGCAAGAAGGACAAGCTCGCAGGGATGGAGGCCGTGACGCTGGTCGAGGATGGCGAGAGCAAGAGCGTCACCGCGCGCTTCCCGCTGGTCGCCAGCGCGACGGCGACCTACCGCGAGGGCTATGGCTGCGTGCTGGAGCCCTACGAGAGTTAGGCTTCAATCTTTTCGGTGCTGCCGATCCAGCCGCCGCCGACCACGCGGCCGTCCGCATAGATCACCGCCGCCTGCCCGGGGGCGACGCCGAATTCGGGCTCGGCGAAGCGGATCGTCACCGGCGCGCCGTCGCCCAGCGTGCCTTCGAGCGTTACCGGCACTGGCTTGGCGAGGCTCCTGACCTTGGCGGTCAGCGGGGCATCCGGCAAAGGCCCGATGCGGTTGGTCTCGGTGAGATGCGCGGCGCTCACCGCCAGCATCCGCTTGGGGCCGACGCGGACTTCGCGCGAGGGGGCGTCGAGGCCGATCACGTAGAGCGGCTCGGGCTGGCCGCCGATCTCGAGGCCCTTCCTCTGGCCCACGGTGAAGTGGACGATGCCCTTGTGTTCGCCCAGCTTCTCGCCGGTCGCGGCGTGGACGATCGCGCCGGGCGCTGCACCTTCGGGCCGCACCTTGGTGACGATCTTGGCGTAGTTCCCGTCGGGCACGAAGCAGATGTCCTGCGAATCCGGCTTGGCGGCGTTCCTCAGGCCTGCCGCCTCGGCCAGCGCGCGAACCTGCGGCTTGGGCATTCCGCCCAAGGGAAAGCGCAGGTATTCGAGCTGCGCCTCGGTGGTGCCATAGAGAAAATAAGACTGGTCTCGCGCCGGATCGAAGGCGCGGTGGAGCTCGACCCCTTCGGCACCCATCACGCGGCGGACATAGTGGCCGGTCGCAAGGCAATCCGCCCCCAGCTCGCGCGCCATGCGGAACAGGTCGGTGAACTTGGGGCCCATGTTGCAGCGGATGCAGGGGACCGGCGTGCGGCCCGCGAGATATTCGTCGGCGAACTGCTCGACCACTTCCTCGCGAAAAGCGCTTTCGTGGTCGAAGACATAGTGCGCGATCCCCAGCCGGTCAGCCACGGCGCGCGCGTCGCGGATGTCGTCGCCGGCGCAGCACGCGCCCTTGCGGCCCGTGGCGGCGCCATAGTCATAGAGCTGGAGCGTGATCCCGATCACCTCCGCCCCGCTGGCATGGGCGAGCGCGGCGACCACCGAGGAATCGACCCCGCCGCTCATGGCGACGACGATGCGGCACGCCGAGGCCGCGCGCGGCAGATCGAACAGCGCGGCGGCGTCTTCCGGGGCCATCAGGCCGGGCTCGAGGGTGGCAGGCGTGGTCATGGGGCGGCGCGCATATAGCGATGCGTCCCCCCTTGCGCCAGTGGGGGCAATCTTGCCGCCCCGGCCCGCGCTATTCCTAAGCCGGGGTAAATGGCGACTTTACCGGATTTTGACGCACTCGGGTTATCAAAGGGGGTGATGTTCGAGAAAGCCAACCCCAGTCTTGTGCGCGCCGATGCGCCTTCCGGCGGGCTCTCCGCCGAGGAGCGGGCGCTGCTGCGCGCTGCGGCCAAGGGCGGCGGGGCGGAGCGATTCGCCCCGCGTCAGGCGCGCCGCAACGGCGAGGCACTGCGGGCGATGGAATGGAGCGAGCTGACCGCAAGGCTCAACGCCGCGCGCGATCTCAGGCTGTTGCTGCGCACCGAGAATCAGGCCCCGATCGAGGCGGCCGCCGCCAGCTTCGGGGATGCCGCGGCCAGTTATTTCGCCCTTCTCGAAGATAGCGAACCTCCCGTTAACCCTGATGCTTTAGGGCAATCTAAACCTCAGGGTGCGATGGTCGATGCGGCCCAAGCAAATCGCCCGGAGAATGCGAATGGAACCCGTTCGGACGCGCCCCGCGGCGCTGCGAGAGACATGCGATGATTGAGAATCAGGACTTCCGCCCCGCGCAGGTGATCGGCCCCCTCGGCGAGCCGCTGACCCTTGCCGACCTGCCGTCGCCCGACACCAAGCGGTGGGTGGTGCGGCGCAAGGCCGAAGTGGTGGCTGCCGTCAACGGCGGATTGCTGACGCTCGACGAGGCGCTGGCACGCTATGGCCTGACGCTCGAGGAGTTCGCCTCGTGGCAGCGCGCGGTCGACCGTTCGGGGATGCACGGGCTGCGCGTCACCAAGATCCAGCACTACCGCGATCTCTACGAGCGCCAGCTCAAGTACTGAGGCCCGAAAGCCACAATCGGCCCCCCTGACGGCCCGCTTCGCCCGCAAGGCGTAGCGGGCCGTCGCCGATTCGCGGCACCTTTCCGCCTGTCCTTCGTCTAGACGGGAAGTCATCGGTCGAAGCGCGGATTGCGGGCAAGCCCATGACAATCTATCAGGCGTTGCACTTGGTGACTTATACGAGTAATACACTCGGGCCGGGAAATTGGCAGGCTTCGGGCTGCACGGGGCTCCGGGCATTTCGGCCCCGGGTGAAGGAATGGCGATGAATTACGAGACGACGATCAAGGCCGAGGCCGCCGACGGGGTGACGACGGATTTTACCGGCGCGCGCAGTCTTGCCGCGCCCGCCATCCCGCGCTGGCTGATTGTCGGCGGGCTCGGCGTGTTCGGGCTGCTGCTGGCGGTCGCGCTGTGGTTCGCTCTGGCGGGCGGCGAGCCCGTGCCGGTCGATGACGACAATTCGCAGGCCCCTGCGGTCACCGTGGTGGCGCCCGGCATGACCATGGTCACCGGCGAGATCGAGGCCCCCGGCACGCTCGCCGCGCGCCGCCCCATGCCGGTCGGCGTGGTCGGCGAGGGCGGGCAGGTGGTGCGCGTCACGGTCGATGCGGGCGACTGGGTGCAGCAGGGCCAGGTGCTGGCGGTGATCGACCGCTCGGTGCAGGTCCAGCAGGCCGAGGCGCAGGCCGCACAGATCCAGGTCGCGCGCGCCGATGCCAACCTTGCCCAGGCGAACCTCGACCGCGCGCTCCAGCTGGTCGCGCGCGGCTTCGTCTCCAAGGCCGATGTCGATCGCCTGACCGCGACCCGCGATGCCGCGGCCGCGCGCGTCAAGGTCGCCGAAGCGCAGCTGCGCGAACAGCGCGCGCGCAACCAGCGGCTCAACATCGTCGCGCCCGCGACCGGCTATGTCCTTGCCCGCGCGGTCGAGCCCGGGCAGACCGTCGGCGCGGGCACCCCGGCGCTGTTCACCATCGCCAGCGGCGGCGAGATGGAGATGCTCGCGCAGCTTTCGGAAGAGCAGCTTTCCAAGATGTCGGTCGGCACGGTCGCGCGCATCACGCCGACCGGTTCGGACCAGACCTTCGAGGGTCAGGTGTGGCAGATCGCCCCGACCATCGACCAGCAGACCCGGCAGGGCACCGCGCGCATCGCGCTGGCCTTCAACCCGGCGCTGCGCCCCGGCGGCTTTGCCACCGCGCGCATCAACTCCGGCAGCTTCCGCGCCACCGTGGTTCCCCAGAGCGCGGTGCTGGCCGATTCCAAGGGCAGCTTCGTCTACGTCGTGGGCGACGACAAGAAGGCCACCCGCCGCAGCGTCAAGACCGGCGCGGTCACCGCCGAGGGCATCGCCATCATCGAGGGCCTTACCGGCTCGGAGAAGGTGGTGCTGCGCGCCGGCGGGTTCCTGAACCCGGGCGAAACGGTCAACCCGCAGCTTCAGAAGAAATAAGGCGCCCATCCCGCGCGGGGGCTTCCGCGTATCTGGCAGGCACTCCGCGACAGGCGCAAAACAGGCAGGATTTTCATGGCACTTCGCGACATTTCGGCCTGGTCGATCCGCAACCCGGTGATTCCGCTGGTGTTCTTCACCGGGCTGCTGTTCGCGGGGATCGTCAGCTTCATGCGGATGGATGTCACCAACAACCCGGACATCGAATTTCCCGGCGTGATCGTCCTCATCGCCCAGCCCGGCGCCTCCCCGACCGAGATCGAGAACCAGATCACCCAGCGCGTCGAAAGCGCGGTGCGTTCGATCGCCGGGGTCAACTCGATCCAGTCGACGGCGCGCGAGGGCAGCTCGCAGACCTTCGTCGAATTCGAGATCGGCACCGACATCATCGAAGCAGTCAACGAGGTCGAGACCGCGATCGACAGTGTGCGCGGCTCGCTGCCCGACGGCATCCTCGAGCCGCAGGTCAACAAGGTCAACGTGGTGGGCGAACCGATCGGCTATGTCGGGGTCGAAGCCAACGACATGACGCTCGAGCAATTGAGCTGGTTCGTGGACGATACCGTGGCCAAGCGGCTGCTGAAGATCCCCGGCATGGCGGAAGTGCAGCGCATCGGCGGGGTCGACCGGCAGATCGAGGTGATCCTCGATCCCACCCGGATGCAGTCCTTCGGGGTCACCGCCTCGCAGATCAATGCGGCGCTGCGCCAGACCAATCTCGACGCGGCGGGCGGCCTTGCAGAGGTCGGCGGTACGCGCCAGTCGCTGCGGGTGCTCGGCAATTCGGACACCGCCTACCAGCTTTCGCAGACGCAGATCCAGCTGGGCGGCGGACGCTCGGTGCGGCTGGCCGACATCTCCACGGTGCGTGACGGCTATTCCGAGCGCACCTCGATCAGCGAAGTGAACGGCAAGGAGGTCGTCAACTTCCTGATGAACCGCGCGCGCGGGGCATCGGACCTGACGGTCTATGAAGCCGCGCTGGCGGAGATGGACAAGATCGAGAAGGAGAATCCCGGGGTCAAGTTCATCAAGTTCTCGACCAGCACCAACTATACGCGCGGCCAGTACAAGTCCTCGATGTGGGCGCTGGTCGAGGGCGCGGTGCTCGCGGTGGTCGTGGTGTTCATCTTCCTGCGCGACTGGCGCGCCACCGCAATCAGCGCGGTCGCGATCCCGCTGTCCGCCATCCCGACCTTCTGGTTCATGGATCTGCTCGGGTTCAACCTCAACTTCCTCTCGCTGCTCGCGCTGGCGCTGGTGGCCGGCGTGCTGGTCGACGATGCGATCGTAGAGATCGAGAACATCGTGCGCCACATGCGCATGGGCAAAAGCGCCTATCAGGCGAGTATCGACGCGGCCGACGAGATCGGCCTGCCGGTGGTCGCGACCAGTTTCTGCATCGTCGCGGTGTTCCTCCCCGTCGGCCTGATGCCGGGCGTGTCGGGCCAGTTCTTCCAGAACTTCGGGATCACCGTGGTGGTCGCGGTGCTGATGTCGCTGGCCGTCGCGCGCATGGTCACGCCGCTGATGGCGGCCTATTTCCTCAAGGCCCACGGCGAGGCCGAGCATGGCGGCGGGCGCTGGATCCAAGCCTATATGCGGGTGCTGGCCTGGACGCTCGACACCGGCAAGATGGCCGCGCGCCGCGCCGGGCTCAACGGCTCGGGCAACCGCTTCTTCTATGTCGCCGGCCTGCTGCTGACCGTCATCGTGCTGCTGTTCGTTTCGGCGGCGGCGATGTTCGAACTGGCGAACGGCAGCTTCAGCGGCGGCGCGTGGAAGGGCCTCCTCGGGCTCGGCATCCACACGCAGATCGCCGCGGCGCTCGAGCCCGACACGAATACCCTGCTCAACCAGATCGTCGCCAAGGTGTTCGAGGTGGTGATCGTGCTCACCATCTCGGCGGCGTCCTTCCTGGCCGCCTTCTTCGTCTTCAAGGCGTTCGAGATGCTGGCGGGCATGGGCAGCGGGTTCCGGCGCGGCATGCGCTGGCTGACCGCGCGGTTCTACGACCACCGCATCTGGATGCTCGGCATCGGCTGGTTCTCGTTCCTGGTGACGATCCTGCTGTTCGGCCAGATTCCGGGCCAGTTCCAGCCGAACATCGACGACGAGGACAGCCGCGTCGAGATCGAGCTTGTGCCGGGCACCACCCTTGCCCGGACCAAGGAGGTCGTCAACGCCGTCGCCGATCGCTTGCGGCAGGAGCCGGAAGTGGAGCGGATTCTCGAGCGCATCCGGCTGGGTGAGACCTCGTCGGTGTTCCTGAAGCTGCGCGACGATCGTGCGCGGTCCTCGATCGAGTTCGAGCGCGAGCTCGCCCCGGTGCTGGCCGCGATCCCCGATGCGCGCGTGCGCTTCCAGTCGCAGTCCGGCGGGTTCGGCTCGGGCCGCGACATGACCGTGATGCTGGCGGGCTCGGATCCGGTGCTGCTGGAGAAGACCGCGACCCAGCTGGTCGAGGAGATGAAGGGCCTCAAGTCCCTCGTCGCCCCGCGCATCAGCGCCGATCTCAACCGTCCGGAAATCATCATCACCCCGCGCACCAAGATCGCCGCTGAGCTGGGCGTCACCACCGCTGCGCTCTCGCAGACGATCCGCATCGCGACGCTGGGCGAGATCGAGCAGAACGCGGCGCGCTTCTCGCTCTCGGACCGTCAGATTCCGATCGTGGTGCGCCTGTCGCAGGAATCGCGGACCGACTTCCGCACCATCGAGAACCTGCCGGTGCCCACCGCCAATGGCGGCTCGGTGCCGCTCAGCCGCGTTGCCGACATCACCTTCGGTTCGGGCCCGACCGCGATCCAGCGCTACAACCAGAACCGCCGTGTGCTGGTCGGGGCGGACCTCGCCTCGGGCGTGCTCAAGGGCGAGGCGCAGGCGCAGATCGATGCGCTGCCGGTGCTTCAGGACCTGCCCCTTGGCGTGATCCGCGACGTGGTGGGCGAGGAGGAATGGCAGCGCGAGCTGGTGCAGAACCTCATCATCGCGATTGCGGCGGGCGTGCTGCTGGTGTTCGCGGTGCTGGTGCTGCTCTACAAGCGCCTGATGAGCCCGCTGGTCAACATGACCTCGCTCGCGCTCGCGCCGCTCGGCGGCATCCTGCTGATCTGGCTGCTCGGCCAGCCCAATTCGATGCCGGTCTATATCGGCATCCTGCTGCTGCTGGGCATCGTCTCGAAGAACTCGATCCTGCTGATCGACTTCGCGATCGAGGAGATGAACAAGGGCATCCCCAAGCTCGAGGCGATCATGGACGCCGGGCACAAGCGCGCCCAGCCGATCATCATGACCACGGTGGCGATGACCGCCGGGATGGTGCCGGTGGCGCTCTCGCTCGAGGGCGACGGGGCGTGGCGTCAGCCGATGGGCATTGTGGTGATCGGCGGGCTGGTGCTCTCGACCCTGCTGACGCTGCTGATCGTGCCTGCGGGCTTCAGCCTTGCCGACAGCTTCGAGAAGCGCGTCGGCCCGTGGCTGCGCGCGCGCCTGCTGACCTACAAGCCGGGCGACGAGAAGCGTCCGCTGGGCGCGGCCGATCAGCCGTTCCCCGGCCTCGCCAAGCTCCCGCCGCACGGACATGAACCGGCCGAGTGATCAAAAGGTGCTGACGCGGCGGCGTGAGGCGCGCTAAGGCTCGTACATGGCGAAGCGCTCCCTGAGGCCCCTGACGCTCGGCGGCCAGCCGCTGACGGTCGACCGCGCCAAGCGGATGCGCTGGACGGCGACGGGCATGCTCGCCGCGATGGCGGTGATCTTCATCGCCACCCACGGGCTCGCCACCACCGGCCACCCCGCCTGGGGCTATGTCCACGCCTTTGCCGAGGCGGCGATGGTCGGCGGCCTGGCCGACTGGTTCGCGGTGACCGCGCTGTTCCGCCACCCGCTCGGCCTGCCGATCCCGCACACCGCGATCATTCCCGAGAACAAGGACCGCATCGCCGACACCATGGCGGCCTTCCTGCGCGAGAATTTTCTGACGCCCGCAGTGGTTGCCCGCCGGATGAGCGGCATGAATGTCGCCAAGGCGGCGGGGGAGTTTTTGGCGGCTTCCCCCGAGCGCGGCGGCGTGGACGAACGCTCGCGCATCACCAGCGGCGCGGCGGAGTTGCTGGCCGAGGTGCTCGAATCGCTCGATCCCGACCGGCTCGGCAATCAGGTGCGCTCGGGCCTCGCCGCGCAGCTCGCCAAGCTCGACATCGCCCCGCTCGCGGGCCGGATGATCGAGAGCGCCATGGTCGACAAGCGCCACCAGCCGCTGATCGACGGCTTCGTGCGCTGGGCGGGCCTGACGCTCGAGGACAACGAGGAGACGGTGCGCGAGATCATCCACCAGCGCGTCTCGGGCGTGCTGCGCTGGGCGGGGATCGACAAGACCATCTCCTCGAGCGTGCTCGACGGGCTCTACAAGCTTCTCGCCGAGGTGCTGGTCAACCCCGACCACCCCCTGCGCGGCAAGATCGAGGAGGGGCTGGCGAAGCTAGGCCAGGACTTGCAGCACGATCCCGAAACCCGCGCCAAGGTCGAGGACATGAAGCGCGACCTCATCGCCAACCCGGCGGTCGCGGTGTGGTGGACGGGGGTGTGGGAGCGCATCCGCCAGTCGCTGATCCGCCGCGCGCGCGATCCCGAGAGCCAGATGGGCGCGGAGATGCGCAACATGCTGTCGGAGCTCGGCCAGGCGCTCCAGCAGGACGAGCGGCTGCAGCACCAGATCAACCGCTTCGCCCGCCGCACGGCCGTGGGCGTCGCCACCCGCTACGGCGACCAGATCGTCCGGCTGGTGTCCGAGACGGTCAAGCGCTGGGACGCCCGCACCATCACCGACCGCGTCGAGGGCGCGGTGGGCCGCGACCTCCAGTTCATCCGCATCAACGGCACGCTGGTGGGCGGGCTGGTGGGGATGACGCTGCACTTCATCAATACGGTGCTCTAGGCGCCGCCCCGGCCGCTATCCCGAGAAGGCAACACGCAGGTTCGTGCGCAGGCGCCAATAGGAAGGCGTTGCCTGACCATCCGCGCCGAGCGCAGGCTTGAAGCGTTCCTTCATCGCCGTCGCGCACATGGCCTTGTCGAGCTCCGCATATCCCGTCGCGACCAGCATCCGGCAATCGGTGGCCTTGCCCGCGGCATCGGTGAACACCACCAAGTCGATGGTGCCCTGCTGCAAGCTGCGCAGCGCGGGGCGCGTGTAGGCAAGGCGCATCTGCTTCATCAGCCGGTCCGTGTCGACGGGGGCGGCTGCGCGTTGCAGGCCGTATTGCTGCGCCGGGTCGAAGCCCCAGCTGCGCATGATCTGCGCGGTGCAGTCATTGAGCGCGCTCGCGGCTTCGGTCAGCGGGCCGGTGGCGAAGGTCACGCCGCCATTGCCCTGCGTCACGGTGATGCGCTCCACGCCCTGCGCCGTGGCGGTATCGATCCGGCCGCGACCGGCTGCGGCATCGGGCTTGCTCTGGTCGAGCCACACCTCCTGCAGGATCGCGGCCTGGCCATACTGGGCGTTCGGCTCGATCCGGGCCTTCTTGTCGAAGCCGGCATGGCTCCGCGCGAAGCTCACCCGGAGCGGAGCGTCCGCGTTGAGGCCTGCGAGCGAGGGCCCGGCCAGCGCGATCCCGACAGCCGGGGCGGGGGCATTCTGTTCGAGGATGAGAAGATGCGGCTTGCCCCCGACATCGAAGCTGCGCTGCACCCGGCAGACCCCGCCCTCGCTGGAAGCCTGCCAGGGTGCAGTCGGCGTAGCGACGGGCGCGGCGATCGCGGGGGTGGCGGCGGAGACGGCGGCAACAACAAGCAGAGCGCGGCGCATGGCGGGGGTCCTTTCGGTCAGGGCCGCCAAGCTGCCGAGAGAATGTTTCGCTTTCAAGACCTTATGCGACGAGTTGAGGGAGGTGGGCGTAGGTTTCTCACCGGTCGGCGCAGGAATTGGGGGCGGGTCTTCTCCGGTCGCGGCAAGGACGCGGTGGGCCGCGACCTTCAGTTCATCCGCATCAACGGCACGCCGGTGGGCGGGCTCGTCGGGATGGGGTTGCACCTCACCAATACGGTGGCGTGAGCGCGGTCATGCCCCTGCCCTTGAGACTGCGGAGGTGTAAAACGAGCGCATGGGGTTGCCCTCCGCATCACGCGCCGGTGCCATCTTCAGCTTCCGCATCAGCGTTTGGCAGAACTTCTCTGCACCCGCCACCTTGGCTTCGGCGCCCGCATGGCAATCCGAAATCTTGCCGTCTGCCTCGACAATCAGCCGATAGGGCAAGGACTGCCCGATATTGACTCCCCGTGGTATGTTGCGCGTTATGAGCGCGAATGCTTCTGCGAAGTTCAGGACATAAGCGGACTTGTAGGTGCGGTGCCGGGCGGGATCGAGCCCCCAACTGGTCAGCAGGTCCCCAGTACAAGCGTTGAGCGCGGCAAAAGCATCCATCATGTTACCGGTCTCGAAGGAGACAGCGGCGCCGTCTTTCATGTTGGCAAACACGATCCGCTCGACCTTAGCAGCGGCGGCCGGGTTGATCTGTCCATGATTGAGATAGACCCCTTCGGCGTTTGGCGTGTTTTCCCGATCCTGCAGAGCGATGCCATCGCGGGTCATCAGGATCCTGACCTCTCCGAGCGTAGCCCATCTGACAAACACCGCCGGACCCAAGTCCGGTGCGTTCGTGATCGCTTCGCGCGGATCGGCGGTGAGGGGGAGGTCGCTCCGCAGCCCCCACGCCAGGTCGGGGCGATTTCCAAGCTTGGCCAGCGCCGGTCCCGCAGCCACCATCTGGAAGCTGTCTTCCGGCCCTTGTTGCTTGAGTTCGACCACATGGCGCTCGCCGTTAAGCTCGAAGTCGCGCTGGAGGCGGCAATTGTCCCCGGCGAAATCGACGACCCAACTTCCCGTTGGTTTCAGCAGCGCCACATCGGCCCGGGAAGCGACCTCCGCCGGGAGAGGCAACGCGTCTTTCGCGTGCAGCGGAAGTGCTGCAAGCGCAGTCGACAGAGCAGCAAAGGCAAGAAGGGCGCGACCCATATGAAAAACCTCCAGCAGTCTTGCGAGACTGCCGGAGGCTTTCTGCAAAATAAAGACCTTTGTGGTGAACGCCTTACAGCGCGCCCGTCAGCTCCGGCACGGCGGTGAACAGGTCTGCCACCAGCCCGATATCCGCCACTTGGAAGATCGGCGCGTCTTCGTCCTTGTTGATGGCGATGATGACCTTGGAGTCCTTCATCCCGGCAAGGTGCTGGATCGCGCCCGAGATGCCGATGGCGAAGTAGACTTCCGGCGCGACGATCTTGCCGGTCTGGCCGACCTGGTAGTCGTTGGGGACATAGCCCGCGTCGACCGCAGCGCGGCTCGCGCCGATGGCCGCGCCGAGCTTGTCCGCAAGGGGCGTGATGGTCGCTTCGAAGGTCTCCGCGTCCTTGAGGGCGCGGCCGCCCGAGACGATGATCTTGGCGCTGGTCAGTTCCGGGCGCTCGCTCTTGGCGATTTCCGAGCTGACGAAGCTCGAAGTGCCCGCATCGCCCGCGCCGCTGACGGCTTCGATGGCGGCCGAACCACCTTCCGTGGCAGCCTTTTCGAAGGCGGTGCCGCGCACGGTGATGACCAGCTTGGCATCGGTCGATTCGACCGTCGCGATGGCGTTGCCGGCATAGATCGGGCGGGTGAAGGTCTTGGGGCCTTCGACCGACAGGATCTCGGAGACCTGCATCACGTCGAGATGCGCCGCGACGCGCGGGGCGACGTTCTTGCCCTGCGTGGTGGCGGGCGCGAGGAAGGCGTCGTGATCGGCCATCAGCGCAGCGGCGAGCGGGGCGACGTTTTCGGCAAGGCCGTTGGCGTAGGCCGCGTCATCGGCGACGTGGACCTTGCCGACGCCCGCGATCTTGGCGGCAGCCTCGGCCACCGCGCCGCAATTGTGGCCGGCGACCAGCAGGTGCACTTCGCCCAGCTTGGCGGCGGCGGTCACGACGGGAAGCGTCGCGTCGGCCACCTTGGTGTTGTCATGTTCGACGAGAACCAGAGTCTTCATCTCGATATCCTCTCAAATTCCGTGGGGGCTCAGGCGATGCCGAGCGCCTTGACCTTCTCGACCAGCGCGGCGACGTCGGCGACCTTTTCGCCCGCCTGACGCACCGGCGGCTCGGCGACCTTGAGGGTCTTGAGACGCGGGGTGAGGTCGACGCCGTAATCGGCAGCGGTCTTGGTCGCGAGCGGCTTTTGCTTCGCCTTCATGATGTTGGGCAGCGAGGCATAGCGCGGCTCGTTCAGGCGCAGGTCGGTGGTGACGATCGCGGGGAGGGCGAGCTTCACGGTCTGAAGACCGCCATCGACTTCGCGCTTCACGACAACGCTGTCACCTTCAACGGCGACGGTATTCGCAAAAGTCCCCTGCGGACGGCCCATCAGCGCGGCGAGCATCTGGCCGGTCTGGTTCGAATCGTCCGAGATCGACTGCTTGCCGAGGATCACGAGGCCCGGGGCCTCTTCGTCAGCGATGGCCTTCAAAATCTTGGCGACCGCCAGCGGCTCGACCTCTTCCTCGGTTTCCACGAGGATCGCCCGGTCGGCACCCATGGCGAGCGCGGTGCGCAGGGTTTCCTGCGCCTTGGCCGGGCCGATGCTGACGGCGACGATCTCGGTCGCCGCGCCCTTTTCCTTGAGGCGGATGGCTTCCTCGACCGCGATCTCGTCGAACGGGTTCATGCTCATCTTGACGTTGGCGAGGTCGACGCCGGTGCCGTCGGCCTTGACCCGCGGCTTGACGTTGTAATCGATCACCCGCTTGACGGGGACGAGGATCTTCATGGGTTTGTCCTTCCTCTCAAAGAATCACGTGACGCCTGACAGCGCCTTGGCCGCCCGCCTAGCTTGCGTTTACGTAAACGTCAAGCGAGGCGGGCCGCAGTTCTGGTCGGGCGAGGTGGATACGTGATGAGCCTCGCCCGGGATGTATGCGCGCCGTCTCAGGCGGCCTTCTTCACTTCTGCGACGATCTTCTGCGCCGCATCGCCGAGGTTATCGGCGGGCACGATCGCGAGGCCCGAGTTGGCGAGGATCGCCTTGCCTTCGGCCACGTTGGTGCCTTCCAGACGCACGACCAGCGGAACCTGGAGGTTCACGTCCTTCGCGGCCTGCACGATCCCGTTGGCGATCACGTCGCACTTCATGATCCCGCCGAAGATGTTGACGAGGATGCCTTCGACCGCCGGGTCCTTGAGGATGATCTTGAAGGCCGCGGTGACCTTCTCGGTGGTGGCGCCGCCGCCCACGTCGAGGAAGTTCGCGGGGAAGGCGCCGTTCAGCTTGATGATGTCCATCGTTGCCATGGCGAGGCCGGCGCCGTTGACCATGCAGCCGATGTTGCCGTCGAGCTTGATGTAGGCGAGGTCGTATTCGCTGGCTTCGACTTCGGCCGGGTCTTCCTCGGTCTCGTCGCGCAGGGCTTCGATGTCGGGGTGGCGGTAGAGGGCGTTGCCGTCAAAGCTCATCTTGGCGTCGAGCACCAGCAGCTTGCCGTCTTCGCTTTCGACCAGCGGGTTGATCTCGAGCATCTCGCAGTCCGTCGCCAGGAAGGCGTCGTAGAGCTGCTTCGCCAGCTTCTGGGCCTGCTTGTTGAGATCGCCCTGAAGCTTCAGCGCGAAGGCCACGGCGCGGCCGTGGTGCGGCTGGAAGCCCTGCGCGGGGTCGATCGAGAAGGTGGTGATCAGCTCGGGCGTGTCATGCGCCACGGTCTCGATGTCCATGCCGCCCTCGGTCGAGACGACGAAGGCCACGCGGCCCGAAGCGCGGTCGACCAGCAGCGAGAGGTAATATTCCTTGGCGATATCGACGCCGTCGGTGATGTAGAGGCGGTTGACCTGCTTGCCCGCATCGCCGGTCTGGATGGTGACCAGCGTGTTGCCGAGCATTTCCTCGGCGTGGGCGCGCACTTCATCGAGGCTCTTGGCAAGGCGCACGCCGCCCTTCGCATCAGTGGGAAGTTCCTTGAACTTGCCCTTCCCGCGCCCCCCGGCGTGGATCTGCGCCTTCACGACATAGAGCGGCCCGGGCAGCTTCTTGGCGGCTTCGACCGCTTCTTCGACGCTGAGGGCGGCATGGCCTGCGGGGACCGCGATCCCGTGCTTGGCGAGCAGTTCCTTGGCCTGATATTCGTGAACGTTCATTGCGTATCGATCCCTTCGATAAGTTCCTGGGGGAGAGGTTCGTCCACGCGGGGCCTAAGCACGGATCGCCCCTCTTGAAAAGTGCCTGCGGCACGGCCAACACGGGGGCCTGCCATGATTGACAGGTCGCACCTTCAGACAATCGTCCGCGAGGCGGGCCGCATCGCCCATTCGCGCTGGCCGGGGGCGGGTCATGCGCTCAAGAGCTGGGACAAGACCCCCGGCAGCCCGGTGAGCGAGGCCGATCTCGAAGTCGACCGTTTCCTCAAGCGCGAGCTCGGGCGATTGCTGCCGTCCGCCGCCTGGCTCTCCGAGGAAACCGCCGACGACAAGGCGCGCACGCAGAGCGGGCTGATCTGGCTGGTCGACCCGATCGACGGCACCCGCGATTTCGTGCGCGGGCGGTCGGGCTGGGCGGTCTCGGTCGCGCTGGTGAGCGCGGGGCGGCCGCTGATCGGGATCCTCTCGGCGCCCGCACGGGCCGAGGAATGGGTCGCGGTCGCGGGGCAGGGCGCGACGCTCAACGGCATGGCGATCCGGGCGAGCCAGCGCAGCGAATTCTGCGGCGCGCGGGTGCCCACTGACAACCTGCCGAAGCAGGACAGCGATCTGGTCGCGGTCGAGCAGCCCAATTCGATCGCGCTCAGGATCGCGATGGTCGCCGCCGACCGCGCCGATCTCGTCGCCACTTTGCGCTGGGGCTACGAGTGGGACATCGCCGCCGCCACCCTGATTGCGCGCGAAGCGGGGGCCGAGGTCACCGACGCCTTCGGCAAGCCGCTCGCCTACAACAAGCACGACCCGCGCGATTTCGGCGTGCTGGTGTGCTCCCCCGCGATCCACGCCGCGGCGGTCGCGCGGCTGGCGGAACGGGCAAAGGCGCTGCGCTGAACAGGTGGTTCGTGTGAGAACGACTACGGGCCGCCCGTCAGGGCGACCCGCAAGGCCGAACGGCCGCCCGCAGCGACGCGACCTTCAGGTCGCGTGAGCGAGGATGCGGGGGCGCGGAGGCGCCCCCACAAAAAATCAATTCCCCGCGCGGGCCGCCTGCACGTCCTGCTGGCTCACGGGGATGATCTTGATCTCGACGCGGCGGTTGAGCGGTTCGTTGACGCCGTCGCCGGTCTTGACGCGCAGGTAGTCATACTGCTCGCCGAAGCCCTTGGTCGCCATGCGCGCCCGCGCCACGCCCTTGGCGGCGAGGTAGTCGGCCACCGCCTGCGCGCGCTGTTCGGACAGGCGCTGGTTGGTCGCCGGAGCGCCGGTGGTGTCGGTGAAGCCGTAGACGTCGATCAGGCTGTTGGGATACTTGATCAGCGTCTCGGCGACCGAATCGAGCGTCGAGTAGAAGCCCGGGTTGATCGCCGCCGAGCCGGTGGCGAAGGTCACCCCGTCGGGCAGGCGCACGAGAATCGCGTCCTGATCGCCGACTTCCTCGACATCGACGCCGCTGCCCGCGGTCTGTTCCTTCAGTTCCTTGATCTGGTCGTCATACTGCTTGCCGATCACCGCCCCGGCCGAGCCGCCGATGCCCGCGCCGATGATGCGCCCCGCATCGCCGCCGATCGCGCCGCCGAGCAGGTAGCCGAGCGTGCCGCCCAGACCCACGCCGATCGCGGTGCGCGAGATCTTCTTCTCGCCGGTGTTGGGGTCGGTGACGCAGGCCGTGGTCATACCGAGCAGGGCGATGGCCGCGGTGCCGGTCTTCAGAATGCGTGCGATAGTCATAAACTGTGCCTCCCTTTATGTCTTGGTGACGATGCCACGCGGCCGGAGTGGCGGCAAGGCGTCGTTCCCTTGGGACTAGGCGCACTTGGCCCCCGCATCCTTGACCCATGTTGAACAATGATGCTGTCCGATATTCAGGCTGCGGGGGCGGAGCTTGCGCCACGTGCTGGCAACTTGGCCGGATTGTGCTAGCGCGCAGGGCGTGACACCTTTTCCCTGGACAGACCTTGCGATCATCGTCGCGCTTGTCGTGCTCAACGGCGTCTTCGCCATGTCCGAGCTCGCGATCGTCAGCGCCAAGACCAGCGCATTGGAGGCCAAGGCCGAAGCCGGCTCCACCAGTGCGCGCATCGCGATCCAGCTCGCGGCGGACCCGGGCAAGTTCCTCTCGACCGTGCAGATCGGCATTACCCTCATCGGGATCGTCAACGGCGCCTATTCGGGCGCGAGCCTCGGCGGGCCGGTGGGCGAGCGGATGGAGGCGCTGGGCCTCCCGGCCGAATATGCCGACGAGGCCGGGTTCGCCGTTGTGATCGCCTTCACCACCTATCTCAGCCTCATCATCGGCGAGCTGGTGCCCAAGCAGCTCGCGCTCCAGATCGCGGTGCCGGTGTCGCTGGTGATGGCGCGGCCGATGGCCTTCATGGCCAAGGCCGCCGCGCCGCTGGTGTGGCTGCTCGATTCGAGCTCGGCCGCGATCATCCGCCTGTTCGGCATCCGCCGCAGCGACGAGGGCACGGTCACCGCCGAGGAGCTGCGGATGATCTTTGCCGAGGCGACCCGCTCGGGCGTGATCGAGGCCGAGCAGCGCCAGATCCTCACCGGCGTCGTGCGCCTCGCCGAGCGGCCCGTGCGCGAGATGATGACCCCGCGCATGGAGATCGACTGGATCGAGGCCGATGCCGACGCGGCGGAAATCCGCGAGACGATCGAGGGCTCCTCGCACTCGCTGCTGCCGGTGGCCGAAGGCTCGCCCGACACGATCCTCGGCGTGGTCAAGGTGCGCGACGTGCTCGCCGCGCTGGTCGCGGGCCGCCCCGTGCGGCCGCGCGACATGATGCGCAAGGTCGAGGTGGTGCCCGACCAGCTCGACGCGATGGACGCATTGCGGGTGCTCCAGCAGTCCGAAGTGGCGATGGCGCTGGTGCATGACGAATACGGCCACTTCGAGGGGATCGTCACTCCGGTCGACCTGCTGACCGCGATCGTCGGCAATTTCGCGAGCGATTCGGACGATGGCGACTTGCCTTCGGTGGTGGAGCGCGAGGACGGCTCGCTGCTGGTCTCGGGCTCGCTTTCGGCCGATGCGCTGGCCGACCGGCTGGGGCTCGATTACGGCGAGGACCGCGAGTTCGGCACCGCGGCGGGCTATGCCCTGTCGGTGATGAAGAAGCTGCCGCACGAAGGCGAGCACTTCACCGATCAGGGCTGGCGCTTCGAGGTGGTCGACATGGACGGCCGCCGGATCGACAAGCTGCTGGTGAGCCGGGTGCGCGAGGACTGAGGGCGCTTTCGGGGTTCTCGCAGAGACCGCTGCGGTCGTTCTGCCGCGCAGCGGACTTTGTGTGAGCCAATCCGCGGCACAGTCGCGCGACCTTCCCCCGCGTCTCTGCGAGAAACAAACTATTTTCCTACACGCGCACCGCGTGACAGGGTCGCGCAATGACCTGCCCGAGTCTGCCCGCCCGCCATGCTGCAAAGGGCACGCGGGGCAGGGCAAGATTTCTGCCCTTGGACAGTGTCTCATGTGTCTCCAACACGCCCGCCGCAGCGGGGCGGGGAGGGTCAGGCGCTCGGGATGACCGTCGAGGCCGACTGGCCGTCACCCTCGGGCGCGGCGACGATGTCGCGGGTGAGGCGGCCCTTGGCAACGGTGTTGGTGCCGGTGTCGCCCACCTGGCTGCGGATGCTCGGATCGGCGCGGCCGGCGCGGTCGATCACGCTCGCCTCGACGCGGCTGCGCGGGGCGGGGCCGCCGAAGAGGGCGTCGAGCGCCTGCTCCGAGGCGGTGCCTTCGCTCGGACGCGGGGCGCCGGGGGCGGGCGGGGTGAGGGTGAAGTCGGGCGGCACCACCAGCGGCGCCTGGCGCTGCACCGCGAACTCGTCGGGCCGGGCGCGGTTGAACACCCCGCCATCGCCGCCGCAGGCCACGAGCAGCGCCGTCGAACCGGCCAGCAGGATCAGGGTGGCAGTCTTACGCATCTTGGGCCTCTCCACGGGGGCTTCCCCCGGTTGCAGTGTCGCCCTTGTCGCGCACCAGCAGGCTGCGCGCAAGGATGATGACGACGCCGATGGTGATCGCGGCATCGGCGATGTTGAAGATCAGGAAGGGTCGGAAGGTGCCGATATGGAAGTCGGCATAGTCGATCACGTAGCCCAGCTCGAACCGGTCGCGGATGTTGCCAAGCGCCCCGCCGAGGATGAGGGCGAGCCCCGCGATCTCGCCGAGCAGCCGCTCGCGCATCATCCACACCAGCACGACGAGCGCGATCAGCGCGGTGACGCCGACCAGCAGCCAGCGGGTCTCCATGTTGCTCGCCTCGAACATGCCGAGCGAGACGCCGCGGTTCTCGGTGTAGGTGAGGTCGAAGAAGGGCAGCAGGTCGATGTGGCGCACCTGCCGCAGGTCGAGCGGGCCGATGACGTACCACTTCACCGCCTGGTCGACGAGGGCGATCAGCGCGGCGATCGCGAGGCCGATCAGCCGGTTGCGGGTGAACAGCGTGCTCATGCGCCGACCACGTCCTCGCACCGCCCGCACAAGGCGCCGTCCTCGGCGACGTCGGGCAGCAGGCGCCAGCAGCGGCCGCACTTGTGGTGGGAGGTCTTGGAGACAGTCACCGCATCGCCCTGCCCGCGGGTGACTGTCGCGGTGATGAACAACTCGGCGAGGCTCTCGTCGCTGACACCTTCGGGCACGGCGGCGGCGGGGACCACCACCTCGGCCTCGAGGCTCGAGCGGATGGTCTTGTCGCGCCGCAGCGGCTCGATCGCCTCGTTGACCTGGTCGCGCAGCGCCCGCAGCCGCTCCCACTTGGCGGTCTCGACCACCACGCCGGGGACGCTCGGCCATTCGAGCAGGTGCACGCTGCCGCGCTGGCCCTCGTCATCCGCCTCGCCATCCTCGGGGTAGCGCGAGAGCCACACCTCCTCCGCGGTGAACACCAGCACCGGCGCGGCGTAGCGGACGAGGGCGTGGAACAGCAGGTCGAGCACGGTGCGGTAAGCGTTGCGGGTGACCGAGTCCGGCCCATCGCAATAGAGCGAGTCCTTGCGGATATCGAAGAAGAAGGCCGAGAGATCCTCGTTGCAGAAGTCGACCAGCAGGCGGGTGTAGGTGTTGAAGTCGTAGGCCAGCGCCGCCGCCTTCAGCTTCCCGTCGAGCTCGGCCAGCAGCGCGAGGATGTAGACCTCCAGTTCCGGCAACTCGCCCGCGTCGCCCATGTCGCCCACGAACCCGTCGAGCGCGCCGAGGAGATAGCGGAAGGTGTTTCTGAGCTTGCGATACTGGTCGCCCACACCTTTCAGGATCTCCTCGCCGATGCGGTGATCCTCGGTGAAGTCGACCGACAATGCCCACAGCCGGATGATGTCCGCGCCGTAGGTTTCCATCACCTTCAGCGGGTCGATGGTGTTGCCCTCGCTCTTCGACATCTTCCGGCCCTTGGCGTCCATCGTGAAGCCGTGGGTGAGGATCTGGTCGTAAGGCGCGCGGCCGCGGGTGGCGCAGGATTGCAGCAGCGAGGACTGGAACCAGCCGCGATGCTGGTCCGAGCCTTCGAGATAGAGGTCGGCGGGCCATTGCAGGTCGGGCCAGCGCCCCGATTCCAGCACGAAGGCGTGGGTGCAGCCAGAATCGAACCACACGTCGAGAATGTCGGTGACCATCTCGAATTCGGCAGGGTCGTAGTCGGGGCCGAGGAAGGCGGCCTTGTTGGCGCTGTTCCACGCGTCCATGCCTTCCGCGTTCACGGCGGCGACGATGCGGGCGTTGACGGCGGGGTCTTGGAGGTAGGAGCCATCGGGCCGCACGAACAGCGTGATCGGCACGCCCCATGCGCGCTGGCGGCTGAGCACCCAGTCGGGCCGCCCCTCGACCATTGCGCCGATGCGGTTGCGGCCCTTGTCGGGCGTGAACTGCACGCGGGCGATCTCGGCGAGAGCGGTCTCGCGCAGGGTCTTGCCCTCGCCGCCGCCGACCGGGAGCATGAACTTGCCGAAGCCGACCATCGTCGGGTCGGTGGTCTCGAGCGGCTTGTCCATCGGCACGAACCACTGCGGGGTGCAGCGGAAGATCACCTTGGCCTTGGAGCGCCACGAATGCGGGTAGGAGTGCGCGTAGTCCGCGCTCGCGGCGAGCAGCGCGCCTGCTTCGCGCAGGTCCGAGCAAATGGGGCCGTCGGGCGCGTTGAATTTCGGGTTGATGACGCTCATGCGTCGCTCGTCCGCGCCGCCGAGCCAGCCCCAGTCGTCGCGGTAGCGCCCGTCGTTCATCACCGCGAAGACGGGGTTGATCCCGTTCGCCTTGCACAGCTCGAAGTCGTCCTCGCCATGATCGGGCGCCATGTGGACGAGGCCGGTGCCAGAGTCGGTGGTGACGAAGTCGCCGGGCAGCAGCGGGCGCGGTCGCCGATAGAATTCAGCTAACGGGTTCTCGGGGTCAAAGCGCTCTGCAAAAACGCCGTGCTGCGCCCAATACTCAGATTGCACGGGATCGGAAAAATCAGCACTGAACACTTCAGACATGGGGTGACGGACGACAGCTTCCGCCAGTTGCCTACCCAAGAAAGTCGTGGATACAGTCAGTTCATCGACGTAGAACTTACCCGATGCCCAACGATTATCCGCCCCAATAACCCTGCTCTTGAAAGCATCTACGAGATCGCTTGCCACCACGAAGCGCAAAAGCGATCCCGGCTTTCCTTGCAGGGTCAGGTGAAGCAGAGAATATTCAATCTCGGGCCCATAGGCCAAAGCCTGATTGACCGGGATCGTCCATGGCGTTGTCGTCCAGATGACCGCCGAGGCGCCAACCAGTTCAGGAGCGTTCGGGCTCTCGACGATCTCGAACGCCACGTCGATCTGGGTCGAGGTGATGTCCTCGTACTCGACCTCCGCCTCGGCCAGCGCGGTCTGTTCGACGGGTGACCACATCACCGGCTTCGAGCCGCGGTAGAGGTTCCCCGCTTCGGCCAGCTTCAGCAGCTCGGTGACGATCACCGCCTCGCTCTCCTTCTGCATGGTGAGGTAGGGGTGGTCCCAATCGGCCATGATGCCGAGGCGCTTCAGCTGCGAGCGCTGCACGTCGACCCAGTGCTGCGCATAGGCGCGGCACTCGTCGCGGAAGGCCTTGACCGCCGCCTCGTCGCGCCCCGCGCCGGTGAGGACGGGCTTGGCCTTCTTCTCCTTGCGGTACTGCTCCTCGACCTTCCACTCGATGGGGAGGCCATGGCAGTCCCAGCCGGGCACGTAAGGCGCATCGCGGCCCAGCAGGTTCTGGGTGCGGCAGACCATGTCCTTGAGGATGTGGTTGAGCGCGTGCCCGATATGCATGTCGCCATTGGCGTAGGGCGGGCCATCGTGGAAGATGAATTTTTCCCGACCCTTCCGGCTCTTGCGCAGGGCATCGTAGAGCCCGATCGCTTCCCAGCGCGCGGCAATGCCCGGCTCCTTCTGGGGGAGGCCGGCCTTCATGGGGAAATCGGTCTTCGGCAGGAAGACGGTGTCCCGGTAATCGCGCTGCGTGCTGTCGTCGCTCATGGTGCGCGGGGCCTTAGCCGTTCGCGCTGCCAGTGCAAAGACTCGTCATTGCGAGGACAGAAGCCGCCGCGCTTCGGCGCAGTCCTTGTCCATCTGTTCGATCAGCGCGTCGAGGGAAACGAACTTCGCCTCGCCGCGCAGGTAGTGGTGGAAGGCGATTTCGATCTCCTGCCCGTAGAGATCGCCCTTGAAGTCGAAGAAGAAGGGTTCGAGCAGCTCCTTGGGCGGTTCGAACTGCGGGCGGATGCCGATATTGGCGGCACCTTTCAGCACCTCGCCGGTCGCAAGGATGCGGCCCGTCACGGCGTAGATGCCGTATTTGGGACGGAGGTAATTCTCCACGCCAAGGTTGGCCGTGGGATAGCCGATCGTCCGGCCCCGCTTGTCGCCATGCTCGACGATGCCGCGGATCGCGAAGGGGCGGGTGAGCAGGCGCGCGGCCTCCTGCGGGTCGCCGTCGCGCAGGGCCTGACGGATGCGGCTGGAGGAGACGACCTCGCCGCCCTCGGCCACCGCCTCCACCACCCGCGATTGCAGGCCCAGTTCGCCGCCGAGGGTGCGCAGCAGCTCGACATTGCCCTTCGCGCCCCTGCCGAAGGTGAAGTCGCCGCCGGTCACCACCCCGTGCGCGCCGAAGCGGTCGATGAGGATTTTCGCGATGAAGTCCTCTGCGCTCGTCCCCGCGAGTTCCGCATCGAAGTGGAACACCAGCATCGCGGTCGCGCCCGCCGCCAGATAAAGCTCCTGCCGCTGTTCGAGGGTCGTCAGCTTGAAGGGCGCAAGGTCGGGCTTGAAGAAGCTCACCGGATGCGGATCGAAGGTCGCGATGATCGAGGGGCGGCCCTCCGCCTGCGCCCAGCGGATCGCCTCTCCCGCGACGGCCTGATGCCCGCGGTGGAACCCGTCGAAATTGCCGAGCGCGATGACTGCGCCGCGCAGGGGCTCGGGCATGGGATCGCGATGATCGAGCCAGCGCATCAGGGTCTGCCCCCGCCTTGCGCCATCGGGACAAGGCCCTGTTGCAGCACGCGCAGCGCGTTGCCGCCCATCACGGCGCGGATCTCGTCGGGGGTGAAGCCCTCGTCCATCAGCGCCTGCGTCACATGGACGAGGTTGGCGGTGTCGAACCGCACCGTGGTCGCCCCGTCATAGTCGCTCCCCAGCGCGACATGCCGGATGCCGACCAGATCGCGCACATGCTTCATCGCGCGGGCGGCGGCGCGCGGGTCGGTCGAGCAGATCGCGCCGTCCCAGTAGCCGATGCCGATCACCCCGCCGGTCGCCGCGACGCCGCGGATTTCCGCGTCGGTGAGGTTGCGGTTGACCTTGCACGTCGCCTGCACCCCGCCGTGGCTCGAGACCACCGGACGGCGCGCCATCGCGAGGATGTCCGCCACGCAGGCGCGGCTGCAATGGGCGATGTCGACCACCATGCCGAGCTCCTCCATCCGCCGCACCACCTTGCGGCCGAAGTCGGTGAGGCCCCCCTTGCGCTCGCCATGCATCGACCCGGCGAGCTCGTTGTCGAAGAAATGCGCCAACCCCGCCATCCGCATCCCGGCGCCGTAAAGCCGGTCGAGATTGGCGATGTCACCTTCGAGGCTGTGGAGCCCCTCGGCGCTGAAGATCGCGCCGACCGGGGGACGAGCCTTCGCCTTCGCCCGTTCGCGCAGCAAGGTTTCGAGCGAGGCGGTGTCGGTCACCCTCACCAACGCCCCGTCCGAGGCGGCCACCGCCCGGTCCAGCTTGGCCGCGTGATACATCGACCGGTCGAACAGCGAGAACCACGTCTTCATCGGCTGGAGCTGGCCGATGGCGAGCATCGTGATGTTGTCGCCCTCGGCGCTGTTGCTGTCGTAGTTCTGGTTCTTGGGCGTCTTGGTGACGCTCGAGAACACCTGCAGCGCGACATGGCCCTGCTGGAGCCGCGGCAGGTCCATGTGGCCGCGGTCCCCCTGCGCGAGCAGGCTGCGCTGCCACATCAGCGTGTCCGAATGCAGGTCGACGATGGTCAGCGTGGCATGGAGCGCGCGGGCCTCGGCGCTGATCTGCGGCAGGGGCTCGCCGTCGAGCTTGTTCATACTGCGCTCGGCGATGCCGGGGGCGAAGCCGAAGAAGCTGACTGCGCCGAGCACCAGCAGCAGCGCAAGGGCGATGCCGATCTTGCGGATCATGCCGCGCCCTTCCGGTAGGTCAGGAAGGAGAAGGCGGGATAATCGCCCTCCGCCGCATGATCCTCGCGCGCGGTCTCGTGCCATGCGGGGCCGACCGGGGGCATGAAGGTGTCGCCCTCGTAATCCGCGTGGATTTGCGTGAGTTCCACCCGGGTCGCCAGAGGCATGAACAGCGCGTAGATCGCCGCCCCGCCAATGACCGCGATGGTCTCGCCGGAGGCGAGGCCGAGCGCCCCCTCAGGCGTCGTTGCCACTTCAGCCCCCTCGGCGGCCCATCCGGCATCGCGGGTGAGGACGATGTGGCGGCGGCCCGGCAGCAGCCCCGGCAGGCTCTCGAAGGTCTTGCGGCCCATGATCATGGGGAGGCCCATGGTGAGGGCCTTGAAATGCCTGAGGTCCGCCGGCAGCCGCCATGGCAGGTCACCATCCCTGCCGATCGCGCCATTGGCGGCGCGGGCGTAGATCAGCATGATCTCGGGAGTCATTTCACCGCGTGCCCCACGCGGGTGACGTGGCCCATCTTGCGGCCCTCGCGCGCCTCGCGCTTGCCGTAGAGGTGCAGGTGCGGCTCGCCCGGCTCGGCGAGGATGCGGTGCGCCTCCAGCGCCTCCTCGCCGACGATGTTGCGCATCTCGATCGCCTCGAAGCGGGTCTTGGTGCCGCCGAGCGGCAGTCCGCAGATCGCGCGAATGTGGTTCTCGAACTGGCTGGTGGCCGCGCCTTCGATGGTCCAGTGGCCCGAGTTGTGGACGCGCGGGGCCATCTCGTTGAACACGGGGCCTTCGCGCGTGGCGAAGAATTCGAGCGTCAGCACGCCGACATAGCCGAGCGCGTCGGCGACCTTGCGGGCCAGCTCACGCGCGGCGGGCACCTGCGCCTCGACCACCGCGCCCGCGGGCAGCACCGAGCGCGCCAGCATCCCGCCCTCGTGGAGGTTCGCGGTCGAATCCCAGAACTTGATCTGACCGTCAGCCCCCCGCACCAGGATCACGGAAAACTCGGTCTCGTAGGTGACAAAACCCTCGTAGATGCAGGTCACCCCGGGGAAGGCGAGCGCGCCCGCCTCGATCGCGGAGCGCACGCGCCACTGGCCCTTGCCGTCATAGCCGTCGCGCGCGGTCTTGAGGATGCCGGGGGTGCCGACGGCGGCGAAGGCGGCGGCCAGCTCCGCGGCGCTCTCGACCTTGGCATAGGGGGCGGGGGTGCCGCCGAGATCGGCCGCGAAGGCCTTTTCGTTGAGGCGGTCCTGCGCCACTTCCAGCGCGCGCGGCGGGCAGGCGAGCAGATGCTGCGGCAGGGCGGCGACTGTGGCGAGGGGGACGTTCTCGAACTCCCAGGTCACCACGTCGCAGGTGTCCGCGAACCGGGCGAGCGCGGCCGCATCGTCCCAATCGGCGGTGATGAAATCCGAGCACGCATCGGCCGCGACATTATCGCCCTCGGGCGCGAAGCCCACCACCCGGTAGCCCAGTTGCAGCGCCGCGACGGCCATCATCCGGCCGAGCTGGCCGCCGCCCAGAATGCCGATGGTGGAGCCGGGCGCGAGCATCAGTCCTCCGGGGTCTCGCCGACACCCGCGGTCTTGGCCGCGCGCCAGTCCTGCAGGCGCTCGGACAGCGCTTCGTCCGACAGCGCGAGGATCGACGCGGCCAGCAGCCCCGCGTTCTTCGCCCCCGCCTCGCCGATCGCCAGTGTGCCGACGGGGATGCCGCCGGGCATCTGTACGATGGAAAGCAGGCTATCCATGCCGGAGAGCGCCTTCGACTGCACCGGCACGCCCAGCACCGGCAGATGCGTCATGCTGGCGATCATGCCCGGCAGGTGCGCTGCCCCGCCCGCGCCCGCGATGATGACGCTGAACCCCTCGCCCTCGGCACCCTTGGCGAAGGCCACCATCCGGTCGGGCGTGCGGTGGGCCGAGACGATCCGCGCCTCGTAAGCCACTTCCAGCTCGTCGAGCACCTCGGCGGCGCATTGCATGGTCGGCCAGTCGGACTGGCTGCCCATCACGATCGCGACCTTCCCCCCGGCGCTGTCCATCATGCGTCCTTCAGATAATAGCGCTCGCCCACGGGGGCGGTGCCTTCGAATTCGTAGACGATCGGCTGGCCGGTCGGGATTTCGAGATCGGTGATGTCCGCATCCGAAATGCCCGACAGGTGCTTGACCAGCGCGCGCAGGGAATTGCCGTGGGCGGCGATGATCACCGTCTCGCCGCTGGCCAGCCTGGGCAGGATCGTGCTTTCCCAATAGGGCAGCACGCGCTCGATCGTCAGCTTGAGGCTCTCGGTGTTCGGGATGGCGATCCCGGCATAGCGCGGGTCGGCGGCGAGATCGAACTCGCTCCCCGCTTCGAGCACCGGCGGGGGAATGTCGAAGCTGCGGCGCCAGATCTTGACCTGTTCGTCGCCGTGCCTGGCGGCGGTCTCGGCCTTGTCGAGCCCGGTCAGCCCGCCATAGTGCCGCTCGTTCAGCCGCCAGTCCTTGACCTCGGGGATCCACAGGCGCCCCGCCGCCTCGAGCGCCAGATGCAGCGTGCGGATCGCGCGGGTCTGGAGCGAGGTGAAGGCATAGGTCGGCAGCACACCCTTGTCCTTCAGCAGCGCGCCCGCGGCGGAGGCCTCGGCGACGCCCTTGTCGGTCAGGTCGACATCCCACCACCCGGTGAAGCGGTTTTCGAGGTTCCACTGGCTCTGGCCGTGGCGGACGAGGATGAGCTTGGGCATGATGGCTCCGGCAAGTCGTCGGGAGCGCGCTGCGTTAGCCTTCGCGAGGGCGATTGGGAAGGGGCTGCGCGCTATCCGAATCGCCAAGCGCGCGCGCTTGCGCCTTCCGCCGCCGCAGGTTCTCGCGCAGCTTGGCCGCGAGCCGCTCTTCGCGTGACATATTCTTGCGAGGCTCTTCACTCATGTGAAACGCCTTGCCGTTATGTGCGGGCCCCTTCAAGCCCCGCTTGACATTGGCAGGCCGCGCGACAATAGGGCGCGCCTGTTTCCGGCGCTGCTGTAGCTCAGTGGTAGAGCGCACCCTTGGTAAGGGTGAGGTCGGGAGTTCAATCCTCCCCAGCAGCACCAGTTTCGACAACGGAGATTCATCCGGGGGATGAATTTCGGTCGAAACTCCCGAGCGCAAGCGACGGGCCGCCCTTGAAGGCCGGAAATGGAGCCTTGGCGCCGCGTCAGCGCCTCCGCGCCTGCGAGACCTTGGCGTCCTCGGTGCTGTTCCTCCACTTCGCTGCGCTACGTTCCGGGCACCTGCGGGCGCGCATTCGCGCTTGCGCAAACGTCCTTTCCTCTATCGCGCAACCCGCCTTCCCTGCCAAGTTATGTAGCGGATGCTTCAGGATTTTTCATGGTTAACCTGCATTGTTCAAGCTTCTGAAATCTTGCCATAAAATTTCCGCGTTTACCCGAAATTATCCGTGAAAATTCGAGACTCGCCCCCTGTCTGCGCTTTGAAACAAGGGGATGTATCCATGGGTTCGGGTTACGGAAAATCGATTGGTCTGCGACTGGCAGCGGCCTGCGCGCTGGCGCTGCTGCTGACCGGCTGCGGGGGCGGCGACAGTTCGGGCGCGCCGCCTGCAACCGGCGGCACGCCGACCCCGGCACCCACCGCCACGCCTCCCGCCGTGGTCGGCGGCGAGCGCCAGATCGGCCAGTGGCGCGAGCTGATCCTCAACAATGACGGGACGATCAACCGCAGCGAATACGTCCGCGTCGCCAACAACTACAACACGCCCGCGATCATGGACTACCGGCTCGGGCCGACGGCGGCGGATTTCGGCAATGCGACAAACACCGCCGCCCAGCTGTGGGGGCCCGACCTGACGAGCGGGCAGGGCCTGTGGCCTTACGGCACCCAGCCGGCGAACAATCCCGGCGAGCCGAACAAGTGCCTGCCGCCGAGCCAGCAGCCCCGCAGCGATCAGGAGGAAATCTCGCGCGGACTGCAAGGCGCGGGCTGGCTGGTCGGCGGCCAGCACCTGTTCCTGCCCGACAACCCCGGCGACGCGAACTACCGCTTCGGCATCAGCAACACCCGCGGCGCGGATGGCGCGGTCTTCAACACCGGCGGGCTGTGCATGCGGATGATCGCGAGCTGGAACCCCGACTGGTGGAACCGCAACAACATTGCCACACCGGCCAACCCGCAGGTCCGCAGCCTCGCCGCGAGCCGCAGCGATCTGCCGCTGGTCCCCGTCGCCATCGCGCGCGGGCGCGCCAACGCGAGCCAGATCAGCTTCGCCGCCTTCCGTGACGGCACCATCGCCCCGATCGTGGTCGGCAACTCTGCGCCCGAGTTCTTCGACGCGAGCGCGCTGCGGCTACCCGCCGGCATGGTGCCGACCGCGATGGCGGTGACGCCCTACAACGAGTTTCTGGTGGTCGCCGTGTGGGATACCAACACGATCACCGGCAAGCTCGCCTTCATCGCGCTGCGCCCGCGCCAGATGGCCGTCGGCAACCCGCAGCAGACCCCCAACACCCGCTGGTACTGGGGCACGCCGGGCGCGTGGACCAACCGGGGGATGAAGCTGCTTGGCTTCGTCGACCTGCCCTTCGCCGCGCCGACCAGCCTCGACGTGTCGAACAACCTCTACCTCCAGAACCCGCGCGGGTTCGGGGACAACGACGATCCGGCAGCAGGCGACCTCTCGCGGCAATCGGTGCGCGATCTGTGGCGCGGGGTGAACCCGGTCTACCCGGCGGGCGACGTGCAGTGGCACCAGCTGGCCTCGGGCGGCTATGCCGTGGTCGCCTCGCGCGCCGAGGGCAAGGTGAGCTTCGTCGACATGACCCCGCTCTATCAGCATTACCGCGATCTCTACCTGACCACGCAGGCGAACTTCAATCGCACGCTCGACGTATCGCTGACCGACGGGGCGAAGTTCCCGTTCAGCTTCACCGCCGTGCCTGGCCAGCGCCCGGTCGTGACCACCACGCTGAGCATGGCGCAGCCGACCGGCGTCAGCGCCGGGGTGATGGCCAAGGGCTACATCAACACCCGTAGCGAGGACTATTTCGAGTACGTCCGGCGTTCCCCGCGCGAGGCGTGGTCCGGGGTCGAGCCCGAGCGCTACCTCGCCCGCAGCCGCGCCTTCGTGGCCTCGATGGACGGCACGGTGCGCGGGTTCAACGTGCAGGGGCTGGTGTTCCCGACCTCGCCGGTCGGCAAGACGGTTTCGGCGACCCCGCTGTTCAGCTTCGCCGCCGGGCGCAACCCGAACTTCGCCTATGTCAACGCGACCGCGACCGCGTCCGACGACCTGTGGCTGGTGAGCCGGGGCGATCGCCGCATCACCTTCGCCTGGCCGACGGGTGACGTGCAGTACAGCTTCACCGACAGCCGGTTGGTCGATCCGGTAGCGGGGTCGGTGTCGTACAATCAGGCCGGGTTCGGCGGCAACGGTGCGGGGCGTGCGGTCAACGCTCCCTTCATCTCGGTGATGGACTTCAACGGCAAGGCGATCCTGACCTATGCCGTCAACCCGCGACCCGCTCGGCCCAACGGAGAGCTCTACCCCTTCCGTGCGCCGTCCGGCCCGGTCGACGCGTTGTTCGGGTCGCGCGCGCCCTTCCCGGGCAAGCCCTTCATGATGGATCAGGAGGAGATCATCTGACCTGTTGCGGGGTCGGGGGCGGCGTTCTGCCCCCAACCCCGTCAAAATTGACGATACGCCCCGCCCCCCCACTCGGCTATCCCCTCGGGCCTGCACGATAAGCCGGGGAGAGGCGCTATGGATCTGGGACTCAAGGGCAAGAAGGTCATCATGAACGGCGGGGCCCATGGCCTTGGCCTCCAATCCCTCAAGCTGTTCGCGGCCGAGGGTGCCGACGTCGCCTTCTTCAGCCGCAAGGAAGACAAGATCGCCGCCGCCGTCGCCGAGATCGACGCGGCGGGGCCGGGCAAGGTCTTCGCCGAGGTGTTCGACATGGCGAGCGGGACCGAAGCCTATCAGGCGTGGCTCGAGAAGGCTGTCGCCGAACTCGGCGGGTGCGATATCTTCGTCCATACCGCGTCGGCGTCGGGCACGGGAGGTGCCGGGGACTGGCAGGCGTGCCTCGACATGGATTTGAAGGGCGCGGCCTTTGCGGTCGAGACGTTGACGCCCTACCTCGAAGCCTCGGGCACGGGGTCGATCGTGATGCTGTCCTCGACCGCCGCGCTCGAGACCTTCATCGCGCCCAACCCCTTCAACGCGATCAAGGCCGCGCTGATCACCTATGCCTCGCAGCTCAGCCAGGCCTATGCCGCCAAGGGCATCCGCGTGAACACCGTCAGCCCGGGCGCGATCTACTACAAGGGCGGCAACTGGGAGATCATCGAAGAGCACATGAAGCCGCTGTTCGACGCCACCCTCGCCAAGATGCCCACCGGTCGCTTCGGCGAGCCGGTCGAGGTCGCCAAGGCGATCGTCTTCGTCGCGAGCCCTGCCGTGCCCTACATGACCGGCGCGAACATCGTCGTCGACGGCGGCTTCACCCAGCGCGTCCAGTTCTAAGTCCCCCTCCTCCAAGCAAGGCGTAAAACCATGGCGCAGATCGACCGCGACAAGCTGCTCGACATCTACACCCGCACGATGAAGGTGAACCGCACCGACGAGAAGTTCCGCGAGCTGCTGATGGGCGGCAAGGTCGCGGTGATGTATTATTGCGTGCGCGGGCAGGAGCTGGTCTCGGCCGCGGCGATGGCGGCGCTCGAGAAGGAGGACTATGTCGTCTGCACCTATCGCGGGCAGGGCGAGCAGACCGCCAAGGGCATCCCGATGGAGAAGTGGTGGGGCGAATGCCTCGGCAAGGCGACCGGCACCTGCAAGGGCAAGGGCGGCACCATGCATATCACCGATCCCGAGACGGGGATCATGGTGACCACGGGGGTGGTCGGCAGCGGCCTCCCCATCGCCAACGGCCTCGCGATGGCGAGCCAGAACAACGGCGACGGGCGCGTGACGCTGGTCAGCTTCGGCGACGGCGCGGCCAATATCGGCGGCTTCCACGAGGCGATGAACATGGCCCAGCTCTACAAACTGCCCGTGATCTTCCTGTGCCAGAACAACCGCTACGGCGAGCACACCGCCTATGCCGACCACACCGACAGCCCCAATATCGCGTCGCGCGCGGCGGGCTACGGGATGCCGGGGGTGACGGTTGACGGCAACGACGTCCACCAGATCTACCCCGCGGTGAAGGAAGCGGTCGACCGCGCGCGCCGGGGCGAGGGGCCGACGCTGGTCGAGGCCATGTGCTACCGCATGATGGGCCACTTCTTTGGCGCCGACTTCAGCTACATGCCGCCCGAACACATCGCAGAGATGAAGGCGGAAGACCCGCTGCCCAAGCTGCGCAAGGTGATGCTCGAGCACCAGTTCACCGAAGAAGAATTGGACAAGATCGTCGCCGACATCGACGCGCAGATCAACGCCGCGGTCGAACACGCTCTGGCCGCGCCGCTGCCGGATACCGACGAAATCTACAAGGACGTGCTGGAGGAGACCGCCTGATGGCCCAGATCACCATGACCCAGGCGCTGAACCTCGCGATCGACGAGGCGATGGCCGAAGATCCGGGCGTGTTCTGCCTCGGCGAGGATGTCTCCGCCAAGCAGGGCGGCGGGGTGTTCAAGGTCACCTCGGGCCTGACCGAGAAATATGGCGAACACCGCATCCGCGCGACGCCGATTTCGGAGACTGCGATCATCGGCGCGGCGGTGGGCGCGGCGCTCGCGGGCCAGCGCCCGATCGCCGAGATCATGCTGATGAACTTCGTCGGCGTGTGCATGGACCAGATCGTCAACCACGCGGCGAAGCTGCGCTTCATGTCGGGCGGGCAGACCCCGTGCCCGATGGTGATCCGAACCACCACCGGCGTCGGCGTCGGCTTCGGCGGGCAGCACTCGGACATGCTCGAGGCGTGGTTCGCCCACGTCGCGGGCATCCATGTCGTCACCCCGTCGAACCCCGCCGATGCGCGCGGGCTGATGCGGGCGAGCATCGACGCCAATGACCCGGTGATCTTCATCGAGAACATCCTGTGCTACGGCCTCAAGGCGGAAGATCCCGGCCCGGGCTACCGCGTGCCGCTCGGCAAGGCGGCGATTGCGCGCGAGGGCACCGATATCTCGATCATCACCTATGGCCGAACCGTTCTGGACGCGCTGGCGGTGGCCGATGACCTCGCCAAGGAGGGGATCAGCGTCGAGGTCGTCGACCTCAGAACCATCGCCCCCTATGACGAGGCGACCGTCCTCGCCTCCGTCCGCAAGACGGGCCGCGCGCTGACGCTCCACGAAGCCGTGCGCCCCTTCGGCACCGGCGCGGAACTCGCTGCCAACATTCAGGAAAAGTGCTGGGATAGCCTCAAGGGCCCTGTGCGGCGCATCGGCGGGACCTTCTCCGCGGTGCCCTTCGCCTCGCACCTCGAACAGGCCTGGATCCCGACCAAGCCGCAAATCGTCGAACAGATCAAAGCCTCTCTCGGAAAGCTCTAATGGCCAGTGAAATCCGCATCCCCAAGCTCGGCATGAGCGCTGTCGAAATGACCCTCGTCGAATGGATGTTCGGCGATGGTGAGCGGGTCGAGAAGGGCGACATCATCTACACGGTCGAGACCGACAAGAGCACCACCGAGATCGAGGCACAGGCCAGCGGCATCATCCGCCCCACGGGCGAGGAAGGCGCGGTCTACAAGGTCGGCGACCTCATTGGCACCATCGAAGAGTGACAACGCCTAGGGAACTCTTGGCGAAGGTCTACGCCACTGCCGGCACCCGCGACTGGGATGCGGTCGAGGCGCTGATCCACCCCGATTTCGTGCTCTACGAGGCGAACTCGCTCCCCTTTGCGGGCGAGTGGCGGGGGAAGGACGCGCTCCAGCGCTGCGCGGCGGCGATGTATGGCACCTGGGCGAACACCAAGCTCGAAATCCTCGATTGCACCGGGGGCGAGACCCATGCGGTGATGGTGATCCGCCTCACCATGCACCCCAAGGACGGCAGCGAGCCCTTCACCCAGACGATCTGCGAGGCGGGCACCTTCGAGGACGGGTTGCTGCGCACCCTGCGCATCCACTATTTCGACGCTGCGGAAGTGGCCGCCCGGGCCTAATCCCACACCCAGTCGTGGATCGTCCCCGACACGAGCCCACGCTGCTTCATGATCGCCGCCAGCACCACGTCAACGGCGAGCGCATTGTAGCGCCCCGGGCCCATCTCGGTGGCGGCGTTGGTGAAGGCGGGGTGCGTCGCGCGTCGGTCGAAATTGGCGATGCAGCGGCGGATCGCCTCCTGCGGATCGCCCTCGCCGGCGAGCAACGCGTGGTAATCGGCGAGGGTCTTGGCGATGAACGTGCCCTTCGTCGGCGTGGCCGTGGCCATCGCGGGCAGGCAGTCGGGGCTCGCCAGACCCGCGATCACCCAGCGATCGAGCCACAGCAGGGCATATTTGCGCTCTTCCTCGCTTGGCGGGGCGGTCTCGAAGGGGAGGCCCCAGCCGAGCATTCCCGAGACCACCGCCACCAGCCCGGGATTGGCGTGGCCGACGAGAATGTCGGGCCGCAGCGCCAGCGCCCGCTCGTAAGCCTCAGGGATGACCGCAAGGCGCGGGCGCGGGTCGGTGCCGTCGCGCCAGTCGATCAGCGCCAGCTCGATGGCGTAGTGGGACAGGCGGCCGAGGGTGTAGAACAGATCGCCGGGATGCGTCGGCGGTGTGGCCGCCAGCAGCGTGTCGAGGTGCGCGGTCGTGGTCGCCACGCCCTCTGCCGCGCCATTGATGACATTGCGGCGGAACTGCGCGTCGCTGATCGGTTCGCGCGCCTGCCCGCGCGGCGGCTCGGGCGCCGGCTGCCTGCCGAAGATCGACCTCAGAAACCGCATCGCCGCGCCCCCTTTCCGGCCCCGCGCCGGATGCGCCAAGCATAGCCTCGCCCCACGCCACCGCAAGCGGGCCGCCGCGCCGTGGTTAACCTTATATAGAACAATGTTAATTATGGCCGGAGGGGAGCGGGCCCGGCGCGGCCCGTGCGTGTCGACCCGAAAGCAACCGGCCCCTTCTTGCGATGAACGCCCCCGCTGCCTCTTCTCTGCCCGACGGCCTGATCGGCCACACCGGCTTTGTCGGCACCGCGCTGCTGCGCCAGACGTCGTTCGCGAGACGTTATAACAGCGTCAACATCGGCGACATCGAAGGGGAGGCCTTCGGCACGCTGGTCTGCGCCGCCGCGCCCGGTTCCATGCTCGAAGCCAACCGCGCGCCCGAGCGCGACAAGGCCGCGATCGATGGGCTGATCGAACGGCTCAGCCGTGTCACGGCAGAGCGCTTCGTCCTGATTTCCTCGATCGCGGTGCTGGCCGATTTCGCCGGGGGCGACGACGAGAGCACCACCGCCTATCAGCACGATCTCGCCTATGGCCGCCATCGCCGCGCGCTCGAGGCCTTCGTGGAAGAGCACTTCCCCGGCAGCCTCGTCGTCCGCCTGCCCGCGCTGTTCGGGGCGGGACTGCGCAAGAATTTCCTGTTCGATCTGCTGAACCCCGTCCCCTCGATGCTGGCCGAAGCGCGGCACGCGGCGCTGCGGACAGCATTGGACGGTGATCTGGCCGCATGGCTGGCTGCGCTCTACACCCCCGATGCGGCCACGGGGCTGCGCAAGCTCGACCGTGCGGCGCTGAATGCCGACCCGCGCCGCGCCGAACTGGAGGCCGCGCTCGACGCGCTGGGCGCCACCGCGACCCAGTTCCATCACCGCGATACGACCTACCAATATTACAATACCGACCGGCTGTGGCAGGACATCGGCATCGCGCTCGAGGCAGGGCTGACCCACCTCCACCTCGCCCCCGAGCCCCTCCGGGCCGCCGACATCCACCTGAGGCTGACCGGCCGCCCCATGCCCGAGACGCCCGCGCGCCTCCACCGCGAGGACATGCGCACGCGCCATGCGGGCCTGTGGGACGCGACCGGTTCCTACCAGTTCACCGCCGACGTCACGCTCGAACAGCTCGCCACCTTCTTCGCCGGCCAGCGCGGGGGTGCGGCATGATCTACTCGATGTCCAACATCGCCTGGGCCCCGGAAGAGCGGCTGGAGGCCTATGCCATCCTCGCCGAGGCGGGCTTCACCGGGCTCGAGATCGCGCCGGGGCTGTTCTTCCACGCCGCCGAGGACCCCTTCCTCCCCGACACCGCCAGCGCGCGGGCGGCGCGGGCGGAGATGGCGGACGCCGGGCTCCGCCTCGTCTCGATGCAGTCGCTGCTGTTCGGCGTCACCGGGGCGGCGCTGTTCGAGGGGGCCGAGGCGCGCGCCGCCTTCGAGACCGGGATGCACCGCGCCATTGCGCTGGCCGACCGCTTCGGCATTCCCAACCTCGTCTTCGGCTCGCCGCTGCAACGCCGCGTGCCCGAGGGGATGGCGATGGATGACGCGCTCGAACAGGCCGCCGAGGTGTTCCGCAAGCTCGGCGATGCCGCCATGGCGGCCGACACCCGCATCGCGATCGAGGCCAATCCGGCGGCCTATGGCACCAATTTCTGCAACACGCTGGACGAAGCGCTGGCCTTCGTCGCGCTGGTCGACCACCCCGCGGTTGTCCCCCACCTCGATCTCGGCGCGATGCATATGAACGGCGACTTCGCGAGCATGCCCGCGCGCCTGCCCGATCTCGCCCCGCGCCTCAGCCATGTCCACGTCAGCGAGCCCGACCTCGCCCCCGCGCCCGCCGATCCCGCCGCGCTCGCCCGGGTGCTGCGCGGCTTGCGCGACGCCGGTTACCCACGCGCTGTCTCGATCGAAATGAAGCGCGCCCCCGAGGGTCTCGCCGCCGTGCGCCGTGCGGTCGCGAACCTCGCGGCGGCGCGTGACGCCATGGAGGCAGCCCATGCGTGAGCCTGATGCGGGCACCTTCCGCAAGCCCCGCGAGGATGTGGTGGTCTCGGTGTGCTTTTCCGAGCTCGCCGCCACCCCCGCCACCTTCGCCGCGCTCCGCGCCCTCGCCGTCACGCTCGATAGCGCCTACCGCTTCCGCGAGATCATCCTCGTGGTCGAGGACAACCAGCGCGCCGACTTCCTCGACATCGTGCGCGAGGTGCCCAACACGCGGCTCTTCGTGGTCCGCCGCGGCACCGAATATTACGACCGCAGGGTGATCGCCGCCGAGGAAGCCATCGGCGACCTCGTGATCCTCGGCAATCTTGATGAGATCGCCGCGCTCGACGTGCTCGCCTTCCTCGATTTTGCCGAGCGCGAGAACGCGGTGACGATGGCCTTCCGCCCGGAACGCAGGCCCCTCAAGCGCCTCGCCGCCTGGCCGTTCATCGCCCTGGGCAAGCTCGCGGGCTTCAATGTCGATCCGAGCGAGTGGCAGTCGATCGCGGTGCCGCGCACGCTGCTCAATCTGCTGCTCGCGCATGACGAGCCGCGCCTCGCGCTGCGCTTCCCCCCGCGCGATCCGAGGCTGCCGCGCGAGTGGTTCCGCACCGCAGCGAAGGTCGACAGTCGCACCGCCTTCAACGGCATCGGGCGCAGGCTGGCGCTGCTCCAGACGCTGCTGGTCTATCTGACGCCGACGCTGCTCTCCGTGGTGGCGGTGTCCTCGACCATCCTGACGCTGGTGGGCCTCGCCTATGCCGCGTGGATCGTGGGCGCGGTGCTGCTGGTGGAGCAACTGGCCCCGGGCTGGCTGACCACCAACGCGATGCTGGCGGTGAGCGCGGTGTTCATGGGCTTTTCGACCCTCGGCCTCAGCCTCGGCTTGCAGCACCTGCTCAAGCAGCAGCGGCGGCTGAAGGGCGCGGCGGTGCCCGAGGAGGTCAACCGCATCGACCTGTTCCAGCAGGTCGCCTTCGATCTCAACGTGGTGCTGGAGAGCGACACGCCCCCGCCGCCTGCGGAGGGGTGATGAGCGGCGGGCGCACCTCTTACGACTACATCGTCATCGGCGGCGGCTTCTACGGCTGCTGCCTGGCACTCTATCTGCGCTCGATCTCCTCGCGCGTGCTGCTGGTCGAGGCGGGCGAGCGGCTGATGGACCGCGCCTCGCGGGTCAATCAGGCGCGGGTGCACACCGGCTTCCACTACCCGCGCAGCGCGGCGACGGCGGTGAAGTCGATGCTGCTCCACCAGCGCTTCATCGCCGATTTCCCCGAGGCGGTGGTGGGCGATTTCCAGATGCTCTACGCCATCGCCCGGCGGCGTTCGAAGGTGACGGCGAAGAAATTCCACCGCATGTTCCGCGACATGGGCGCGCCGATCGAAGTGGCGGGCCCCTCCCACCGCGCGCTGTTCGATGCCGAGCGGATCGAGGAAGTCTTCGCCTGCCACGAGGTCGCCTTCGACCACAAGATCCTCGGCAGGCTGGTCGGCGAGCGGCTGGCGGCGGCGGGGATCGAGGTGCGGCTTTCGACCGGCGTCATGGCGCTCGAGGACCATCGCAGCGGCGTGGTCGCGCGGCTCTCGAACGGCAGCGAAGTCACTGCGCGCTTCGCCTTCAACATCACCTATTCGCAGATCAACGCGGTGCTGCGGCAGGCGGGCCTCCCCCCGGCGCGCCTCAAGCACGAGATCGCCGAGCTCGCCCTGATCGAACCCCCGCGCGAGCTGGAGCGGATCGGGGTCACGGTGATGGACGGGCCGTTCTTCTCGGCCATGCCTTACCCCGCCGAGGGGCTCTATTCCCTTACCCACGTGCGCTACACCCCGCACGACAGCTGGGCCGACAATGCCCGCGCGCGCGACCCTTACGCCCACTTTGCCGGTTTGCAGCCCGAGAGCCGCTTTGCCTTCATGCAGCGCGATGCGCAGTTCTACCTGCCGTGCATGGCGGGGGCGACCTATCGCCGCTCGATCTACGAGGTGAAGACCGTCCTCATCAAGAACGAGGGCGATGACGGGCGGCCGATCCTCTACCACCGTAGCCCCGAGACGAGCCGCGTGATCTCGGTACTGGGCGGGAAGATCGACAATATCTACGACCTGTTCGAGGCGGTGAAGGAGACCGGCGGGGAGTTCGCGGGGCTCGATCAGGGGCATGTGTTCGGGCGGGTTCATGCGTGAGATGGTAGGCCTGAGGGGGCGCTCGCGCGGCTTCGCCGCTCTCGCGGTCGTGTTCGCGGTGCTGGCCGCGCTGCGGGGGGCGTGGCTGCTGCACGGGCACAGCCTCAATTCCCTGGACGGGGCGCTGCAGACGTGGTTCGCGCTCGACCATTTTTCGCGCGGCGAACAGCTGGGGGCGGCGTTCCAGTCCTATCTCGGCATCACCATGGTGCTGGCGCTGGTGCCGGTGTTCGTGGCGGGCGGGAAGACGCTGTTTGCCTCGACCTTGGCGGCTTACGTCATGGTGCTGCTGGGGGCTTTCGCTTGCGCTTATGCCTGCGCATGGCTGATCCGCCCGATCCCGCCACGGAGGCGGTGGCAGGCGGCACTGGTCTTGCTGGCGCTGTTCTACTTTGCCGGGCCGCTGGCGGGGCAGGCGAGCGGGATCGTCTGGCCCGCAACGCTCGATCCGGGCGTGTCGCTCAGGCCCCTGCGCGGGGCCTTGCCGTTTTTCGTGCTGCCGTTCTTCGTGGTGCTGGTTCGCCGGGTGCGGCTTGATGGCCGCGCGCTCGCCGGAGGCCTGCCCTTGGGGCTGATCGCCGGGGCGGGGCTGCTGTGGTCGAACGATGCGGGGATCCCGCTGGTGCTCGCGCTCGCCGGAGCGCTGGTGCTGGCCTTGTGGGAGCGGCCCCTGCTGCTGGCGAAGACCCTCGCGGGCTTCGCGCTCGGCGTCATGGCGTCGGCGGGTGCGATCCTGCTCGCGGTGACCCACGGTGCGCCGGGGCCGTGGCTCACCTACAATTTCCGCGATGTCGCCGCCGACCAGTTCTGGTTCTTCGCCCCGTGGGACCGGAGCACCCGCATCCTCTCGCCCGCCGACCTGCCGCAGATCCTCGCCCAGGCCGATCCCTTGGCGGCGATCGGGCTGGTGGTGCTCACGCTGTGCCTCGCCTTCGCGGCCATCCAGCGCCTGCGCCGCCGCAGCGCGCCGGTGCGGGGGAGCGCCTTCCTGTTCGTCGGTGCGAGCGTGCTCGGCACGGCATTGGTGCCGCAGATCGGGGGGCACGTGGGCGCGGAGTATAACGGGATCACCTTCGTGCTTGCCGCAGCCGCGCCGCTGATCGTCCTGCCTGCCGGGCTGTGGCGGCGGGCGAGGGGGCTTCCGCGCCTTGTCTCGCCGAGGCAGATCGCCGCGCTGACCGCCGTTGCGGTGCTGGCGATGGTGGGGGCTGAGGGAGCGCGCCTTGCTACGCTCGGCGCGCGCGCCGAGCGCACCGCTTACGATCCCGCGCTCGGGTTCTACGTGAAGCCCGCCTATGCCGCAGACCTCGCCGCCATGCGCCGATTGGCGGCGGCGTGGGACAAGGCAGGCTGGCCAGCCGACCGCCGCCTGCTGTCGGTCTACACCTCCCCGCTCGATATCGCTGCGGGGGTGAGGAGCCCCGCCGATGTCGGCTCGCTGATCCATGCGCTGGGGCCGGAGAAGCGCGCCGCCTTTACCGCGCTGGTTGCGCGGGGCGAGGTCGCCGCCGTCACCACCATCGCCCCCGACTATAGCGGGTGGGAGGGGTGGCTCACCCGCGCCAACTGGCCCTTCTTCCGCGCCTTGCGGGACAATTACCATCCTGTTGCCCGAACCGAGCAGAACATCGTCTGGGCCGCAGGCGGGGGGAAATTCAAGTGGTCCGATGCGACGTGCAATGTGGTGCATGTGACAGACGACCGGACCGAGGTTTCCATCACATCGCCCACCGCCGGTCTCGCCTCCATCCGGCTCGAACGCAGCGGCACCTATGCCTCGGGCCGTGCGGCCATGCTGACGGTGACCGAGGATTCGCCCTTCACTCGGAGAACTGGTAGCCCCGCTTGGACGGACTTTCCGCGCTATGGGGTGCCCAATGCGGACGTGGTGGAGATTGCGGCCCCGGTCGAAGCTGGCGCAGCGACACGGCTGACCCTGCAGACGCTGGGCAGCGCCTTCATCGGCTCGGCCCGGTGCCGGGCGTGGGTCTATGAGCCCATCGACTTCGCGGCGCTTCCCGGTCTTGCCGAAGGCGTTGACGCTTATGTCGCGCGGGTGCGCCGATGAACGAGCTTGTGCGCTTCTTCGCGGTGACGGTGCTGGGGGTGATCCTCGACCTCGCCATCGCCTTTGCTCTGCATCAGTGGGCAGGCGTGCCGCTGTGGCTCGCGGCGGCGACGGGTTTCGCCATCGCGGCGGGGACGAATTATGTCATCCACCAGACCTGGAGTTTTCGCTCCGGGCCACTCTCGCTCAGGCGCGCGGGGCTCTATGCCGGGGTTGCGCTGGTGACGCTGGCGGTGCGCGTCGGGATCGTCGCGCTGCTTGACCGGGCGCTGCCCGGTGCGTGGCCGCTGGCGATCCTTGTCGCGGGCGCAGGGGGATCGTTCTGCGTCAACTTCGTCCTCTCCAAATGGATCGTCTTCGCGCCCGAGGGGGAGCGGGCATGACCGTGCAGCCGCCCCCGATCCTCGACGATGCCGCATGGGAGGTGCCCGCGCACGAAGTGGCGCTCCACGCCCCGCGCCAGCACCGCCATGCGCTCGTCATCCCCGTCATCAACGAGGGCGAGCGGATTCGCGGCCAGCTCCGCCGCATCGCCGCCGCGGGCCTGCCGGTCGACGTCGTGATCGCCGACGGGGGATCGACCGACGGCTCGCTCGATGCAGGCTTCATGGGCGAGGTCGGGGTGAGGGCGGTGCTGACCAAGACCGGCCCCGGCAAGCTCTCGGCCCAGCTGCGCATGGCCTATGCGTGGTGCCTGCGGCAGGGATACGCGGGCATCGTCACCATCGACGGCAACGGCAAGGACGGGGTCGAGGCGGTGGCAGCGATGGTCGCCAAGCTGGAGGACGGCTGCGACTATGTCCAGGGCTCGCGCTACCTCCCCGGCGGGGCGGCGGAGAACACGCCGCTGGAGCGCACCATCGCCAACCGGGCGATCCACGCGCCGATGCTGAGCGTGGCGGGGCGGCACTGGTTCACCGACACCACCAACGGCTTTCGCGCCTATTCCGCGCGCTATCTGCTGCACCCCGATGTGCAGCCGTTCCGCGAGGTGTTCTCGGTCTACAACCTGCTGTTCTACCTCACGGTGCGCGCTGGCCAGCTGGGCCTCAAGGTCGCCCATGTGCCGGTCGAGCGGCGTTATCCGGACGATGGCAAGGTGCCGACCAAGATCGGCGGTTTTGCGTCGAAGCTGGCGCTGCTCAAGGAGACTTTCGTCGCGGCGACGGGCGGCTATACCCCCGATGCCGCCGTGGCGCGGGCAGGGTGGCTGTGGCCGGTGGCAGTGCTCGGCGCGCTGCTGGCGGCGCTGCTGTTGCAGGTGGTCGCCACGCCGCCCTACTCGCCGGATTCCTGGGCGCTGTGGGAGCTCTCGCAGACCGTCGGCGGCGACTTCTACCGCTTCACCCACTGGCGCTCCTATACGAGCGACCTGCCCTATTCCGCCAGCTTCCCGCCGCTAACACCGGTGCTGATCGCGGGGCTGGACGCCGTGTTCGGCACCGGTCCGCGCTCCGGGCTTCTCCTCGCTTTCGCGGCTTTCGCGGGCTTCGCGCTGGTCTCGGAGAGTATCGGGCGGCGGGTCACGGGGGCGGGGTGGCTGGGGCTGGGGGCGGCGCTGGTGCTGCTGCTGGGCCCCAACATGCTGCTGATCGAGATGCAGGCTGGCCGCACGATCCCGCTGCAATTGCTGCTCTATGCGCTGGTGCTGCGCGGGCTGGTGCGGGGCCGGGAGATTACCCTCGCGCAAGGAGCGCTGATCGGGTTCGTCGCGGGGCTGGCGGTGCTGAACCGCTTCGACGCCGTGCTGCTGCCGCTGCCAGTGGCGCTCGCCATCGGCTGGCTGACCCGCTCGCCCGCCAAGGCCCTTGCGGCGCTGGCTGCGGCATTGGTCGCGGTCTCGCCCTGGGTTGCCTATTCGCTCACCCATTTCGGCACGCTGTTCGCGACCGACAATGCCGGGACTGCCTTCGCGCTCGACCCCCGCGCCTATGTGACCGACTGGTGGCCGACCCCGCAGCCGACCCTTGCCGACAAGCCGGCGGCGTGGGCGGGCAAGGTGGCCGCGAACCTCGGGCGGCTGGCCTATGTGGCGGCAGGGCTGGCCCTGAGCCCGCTAGGACTCGTGGCGGCGGCGTTCCTCGCCTTCCCTGCGGCACTGGCGTGGCTTTGCCGCGAGGAGCCTCGCCCGAGCGCCCCGTTCGGCGTGCTGGCGGGGTTTGCGGTGCTGATGGCGCTGATGCTCGCACCGCAGCTGCTCACCGGTTACATCGAGCAGCGCTACCTCAGCGCCGCGATCTGGGCCGCGCTGCTGGCGGCGGGGTGCTGGGGAATCGCCCGCAGCGGCGCGCTCGCCCAGCGGGCGGTCTTCGCCAGAGGCTCCGCTGCTGTGGCCGTGCTGGCGGTCGCGATGCTCGCCCTCGTCAGCCCCAAAGCCACAGATGCCGCCGCCTTCGACAACCCCGAAGATGTGCGCGTGCTGAAAGCCTGCCTCGCCGATGCGCCCGCCGCGCGGGTGCTGGTGATCGGCGACGACAGGCTCGCCGCCCGCGCCGGAGCGCTCGGGGGGATCGTCACCATGATGGCCCCGCGCAACATGGCCGAGGGGCGGCTCGATCCGCAAGCGACCCGCGCGTTTGCCGCGCGCTTCGGCGTCACCCATACGCTGGCCGCTGCGCGCGAGCGTGAGGGCTGGGCGCGCGAGACCTTCCCCTCCGCCCCCGTCCCGGGCTGCCCGCTCGCACTCCGCCGTCTGGCGCGCTGAACGAAAGAGGGGCCGGCAAGCTCGCGCCCACCGGCCCCCAGTCGGGGAGGGGATGTAAGGCCCCCGTCAGAAATCCTTGCGCAGCGTCACGAAGAACTGCTGCGGCGCGCCCGCCAGCAGGGTCTGGTTGTCCCCCGCAAAGCCGAAGCCGTTCGAGCCGATCGTGCCGACATATTCCTCGTCGAACAGGTTGGTCACCGTGCCCTCGATGGCGAGGCCGTCGAGGAAGCGGTTGTCGCTGTTAAGACGCACCCCGATCAGCGCGTCGACCAGCACGCGCCCCTCGACCGAGCGGTCGTTCGAGTAGGTGAAGAACCGCTCCGAGGTGTAGTTGGCATTGGCGCGGGCGTAGAACATGCCGTCGTCATAGGCGAGTTCGAGGTTGGCGATGCTCTCGGGGCTGTCGACAACGGTCTTGCCCCGGATCGCCTGCACCACCGTGCCCGACTGGTTGATGACGTCGTCGCGGTAGGTGTTCTCGTTGTAGGCGTAGGAGCCGGTGACGGTGAAGCTTTCGACCGGCTGCCACTGGAGGCCGATCTCCGCACCGATAGAGCGCACGTCGCCCACGTTCGAGAGCAGCGCGGCGTTGCCGACGATGCCCGGGCCCTGCGGGATGGCGAGCAGGCGGTTCTTGAAGTTGACGAGATAGGCCGCGATCACGCCCGACAGCTGGCCTTCGCCGAAGCGGAAGCCGACTTCGTAGGTGTCGGTCTTTTCCGGCTCGATCCGGTCACGCAGCGCGGCAAAACCGGCGGCCGAGGTCGCGAAGGGGCCGGTGGTCGCCGCCGCGGTGAAGGCGCGCTGGTTCTGGGTGAAGCTGGCGAAGACCTCGTTGCCGCCGCCGAAGGTATAGAGCACGCCGACCTGCGGCAGGAAGAAGTCCTCCGACTTGATCTCGCCCAGCGCCAGCGGGCCCGGGACGGGGTTGATCGCGGAGGCCTCGAGCTTCACCGACTGGCCCTTGAACCCGGCGGTGACGGTGAAGGCCTCGGTCACGTCCCAGGTGTCCTGCACCGCATACTGGAAGGTCTTGGTGTTGTAGTCGTTGTTCCACTGGGTGAAGAACGGGTTCGACTGGTAGTCGAGCGCGCTGGCGCCCGGCACGGTCTGGCTGGTGCCCATGGTGTAGAAGCGGCGGGCCTGTTCGAAGTCGTTGTTCTCGTACCACAGGTTCACCTTGACGGTGTGCGCGCCGAGCTCCGCCGCGAGGTCACCGAGGACGCCGATGCGCTCGATCTCGTATTCGGTGGTGCGGAAGCTCAGCGGCAGGCCACCGCTCGGGCTGGCGCGGTAGGGCGTGATCCACGAACCCTGGCCCTTGTTGGTGTGGTAGTAGGCCTGCAGGCCGCCGCTCGCCGCATCGCCGAACTGCTGCTCGATCCGCCCGCTGGCAAGCCAGTCGCGGCGCAGACCGGCGGCATCGTAATAGGCGTCGTCGATGGTGCGGATCGGGGCGGGGTAGGTGGTGCCGAAGGTGTTCGGGCCGACCACCACGCCGGTATCGCCGCGGTTGGCGCCGATGAAGGCGAGGCGCACCGCGAGCGGCCAGTCGTTCGAGATGTTGTCCCAGTCATAGCCGAGACGATTGATCATCTCGAGGCTGAGATCCTGATAGTCGTTTTCCTTGCGGTCCGAGTAGTTCACGAAAGCCGTGAAGGTGGTGCTCGGCGACAGGTCGGCGACCAGCTTGGCGTTGATCTGGGTCGAACGCTGGGTGCCGAAGCCCTTCCACTTGTCGGCATCGATATAGGCGCCGCTGACATAGGCCTTGAAGCCCCCGAGGTCGCCGGTGTCGAGCGTGGCGTAGCCGCGGAAGGTGTTGCTGTCGCCATAGGTGAGGTTGCCGGCGATGTTCAGCTCGTCCTGCGGATCGCGGCTGAAGAATTCGATCGTGCCGCCCAGGTTCGAGGTCGAGGCGGTGCCGAGCGCGCCCGCGCCCTGGCTGACGCGGGTCTGGCCGATATTGTCGGCGATGATCGCGCGGCTGATGTGCAGGCCGTTGGTGTTGCCGTAGCTCATGTCGCCCAGCGGCACGCCGTCGAGGGTGAAGCCGAGCTGGTTCTGGTTGAAGCCGCGCAGGGTGATGCGGGTCGACCATTCATAGGTGCCGAAGGGATCGGCCGACTGGAAGTTGACGCCCGGCAGCTTGCGCAGCGCGATGAAGGGACTGGAGCCGGCGGTGGTGAGCTGGATGTCGGCGGCACCGATCTCGGTCACCTGCCGCACTTCGCCCTTGCCGTAGACGACGATCTCGTCGCCTTCTGTGGCGGCAGCGGTGTCTTCGGCGGTCTCGGCAGCGAGCGTTTCGGCCTCGCCCCCGGCGGCGAAGGCCTGCGTCGGGAGAGCGAGGACGAGCAGCGCGGTGCCCGAAAGGAACGCGTAGCGCAGTGCGGAGGATGTCATGGCGTGTGCCCCTTTTCTTGTGGTTGCGGGGCCGCGCCTAGGCGCGCGATGTTGCGGATCGCGGGCGGATCAATGGCAAGATAACGAAAGTTGGGTGACGGTTCGGGGACGTTGCCCGCCGGTCACACTGCGCGCCTGCTTCAGGACTCGATCGCTGCGGTCGGCTCCGGCCTGTCCTTGCGCTCGCAGCTCGGCACTTCCTTGGGAATGTCGGCTTCGAGGTTCGATTGCCAGCACTGGTCGAACACCGAGCAGTAGCAGGCTCGCACCGGGGTCTTGAACCGCTCGCGGTCGATCGTCGCCCACCGCTCGCGCCCCGCCGCGTCTTCGGGGCGCTTCCAGGTGACCATCCTGCGCTCGACGCCCGGCGCGAGCACCATCCTGTTGATCGAGGCCGAGGTGAAGGCGATAGAGCTGTCACCGGTAGCGATGATCCAGCTGCCGACATTGCTGTAGCGCTCGCCTCCGGGCGCGATCTCGAACCACACGATTCGCGCCGGACCGGTGCCGACATTGGTGATCGAGAATTCGAGCTGCGGGACCCCCTCGTCGCTAATGTTGCCGTGGTCGTATTGCAGCACCGGCGTCGATTGCGCGCGCACCAGCCGCTCGTTGGCGTGGACCAGCGCTTCCATCGTGTGCCCGGTGTGAAGCGCGACATAGAGCGACCCGGCCGAAACCAGCAGCACCGCCACCGCCATCGCGATGTCGAACCACCGGCCGGAACCGCTCCCCCCGTGCCCGTGGCTGTGGTGGGTGTGCGGGGTTTCGGGCGCTTCGATCATGGCGGATTGGGGCTCTTCGCTTTGATTCGTCATGCGCTGGCTTTACACCATAATTGTCCAATCTGGATGACAGTTTGACCGTCCAGCCGCTGCGTCTTGGCGCTCTGCGCATAATGGCGTATTCTCGCGGGCGGGGACGCGGCCATAGAGCCTTCGGAATCGAACAGGGAACGATCCGGTGAAACAGTCGCTCATCAACCTTCTGCCGCCCGCGACGCTCGCGGCGGTGATTGCCTTCTGGGGCCTCGCGCCGGCCGCGTGGGTCGAGGCGCCGTGGTCGCTGCTGGCGATCGGGCTCGGCACGGTGTTTTTCGTGCAGGCCCTCGAGCTGGTGTTCGAGCGCCACGAGGGCTGGCGCATCAATGGCCGCGAGCTGGCGACCGACTATTTCTACGTGGCCTTGAGCTATACCGCGATCGGCTATGCCACCGATGCGCTGATCCACTCGCCGCTGAGCGCGCTGAAGGAGAGCTGGGGCATCGCCACCCCGTGGCTCGCCGAGCTGCCCTTCCTGGTGCAGGCGATGATCGTCCTGTTCCTGTTCGAGTTCGGCCAGTACTGGATGCACCGGGCGATGCACAACTGGTACCCCCTGTGGCTGACCCACGCGCCGCATCATCACATCACCCAGCTCAACGCCGCCAAGGGCTTCGTCGGCAATCCGGTGGAGCTGTTCCTCATCAGCATCGGCATCACAGCGCTGCTCGATGTAGACCAGAACGCCCTCTTCGCCAGCATCACCGCGGGCGGGGTAATCGCGACCTATGCCCACGCCAATGTCAGCGCCAATCCGCCGATCTGGTACGGTTTTTTCTTCACCACGATCCGGAACCACTCATTGCACCACACCGCGACCAGCTACGAGGACACGCGCTGCAACTATGGCAACAGCGTGATCTTCTGGGACCGCGTGTTCGGCACCTACAAGGACGGCGAGAGCGCCATCGTCGGGCAGGACGACCGCAAGCGCCTGTCGATCAAGGAGCAATGGCTCTTCCCGCTGCGCCCGTTTCTGGAAAAGAAGCAGGCGACGGAGGGCTAGGGTCGCGCGGTCAGACCCTGCCGCGCCAAGCCGTTGGTAAGGTCCGCGCCGCAAGTGGCGCAAAGCGGCACGCCCTCGCAAAAGGACGCCGCCCCCGCAGGATCATGACGTTCCCGCGCCCGGCAGGGGTGCTATGGTTTGCTCCGTCGAAACAGCGCCATGCGCGCCTCGGGGTAAACACGCGATGATGTCTCGCCGATTGATGATGGCCGGTGGCGCGGCGGCCCTGATCGCGCCGGGCCCCGCCTCCACCCTGCTGCGCGCGCAGGTGAGCGCCCGGGGGAGCGCCATCGCGCGCGACCCTGCCATGGCGGCGGCCGCGCCGCCCGTGCGGCTTGGCGACACGGTCTTTACCCCTGCCGACCCCGATGCCGTGTGGTACAAGGCGGGGCACCACACCGTGCGGGTGTTCCTGCGCAAGGGGCCCTGGGCGCTGATCTGGTATCTGCAACCCGCCTCCCCGGTCGACGGCAAGCCCTTCGACGTGGTGGTGGTGGAGCGGCAGCGCTGGACCAATCTGGCGGCGGAGACCCCGGCGGTCAGCTACAGGGCGAGCGTCTTCGGCCGCAATTTCGCGCTCTATGGCCATGGCGATTTCCAGCGCTGGGTGGCCACATCGCGCACCTGGCCGGTGTCCGATCGCGAGCTCAATCGCTGGCAGTCCTACGGGATGCTGCTGCCCTGGGGTATCGGGCCCAAGCTTCAGGCGCCATCCGAATGGTCCTACATGGACCCCGTCCCCGACTACACGCCATTGGACAAGGGCGGGTTCACGCCGGGGATGGGCACCACGGGCCTGCGCGACGAGGTGGGGCCGATCGTCCACCGGCAGGCGCGCTACATCATCGAACGCAGCGCCGAGATGCGCAGCGTCACGATGAATTACGGGCTGACCGCGGCCTCGATCCCTTGGCATGTGCGCGGGGCCGACGGCGCGCCGCTGTTGCTCGATACGCCCGGCGTCCCGCTGAAAGTGCAGCAATATTACCAGAACTATCCCGAGGAGCGGATCATCTCGGTCAGTCCGGGGATGCAGTTCGATTGGGACATCGACAATGCGCACCGCCCGTGCCCCTCGCTGATCCCGGCGCTGCTCTCCGAACTGCATCCGTTCTTCGTCGAGGAGCAGGTCTTCTCCGCCTGCACCGTGCTCAACACCGTCACCCCCGACTATCGCGGGGCGAGCGGCAAGCTGGTCGATCAGGGGCAGGGCCGCGACTGGGCGTGGTCGATGCGCGATCTGCTGCTCGCCTATGCGCTGCTGCGCTCGATGCCGCCGGTGGACTGGCTGCCGGAGGCGGACCGGTTCGATGCGATCCTCTCCGCCAACCTTGATCGCGCGGTGAAGGCGCTGGCGGTGCCGGGGATGGGGCAATTGGGGATGTTCTGGGAGGAAGATGCCTATGACAGCCAGCCCAATCCGACCTTCTGGCCCTCGATCCGCACCGGCCAGCGGCCCGGCGTCTATACCGGCATGATCGTCAACTACATTGCCTTTACGCTCGATTGGGGGCGGCGCCTGCATGGCGATCCGCGCTGGTCGCAATTGCAGACCGCCTTTGCCGAGCGGTTCCAGGCGCGGCGCTTCCTTGCGAGCGGGCCGTTCTGCTTCCTCAATCTGCCCGCGCGGCTGGAGGGGCGCTGGTTCAGCGACTGGCGGCAGATGGCGCAGGCGGTGGGCCTGCCGGCCGATATCGCCCGCCAGCCGTGGCACGCTTTCGACAAGCCGGTGGATGATCCGCGCATCTACGAATACACCACCGAGTACCCCTCGACCTTCTACCACGGGCTGAAGCTGGCGCAGGAAGCCGGCGCGAATAGTGCCGATGTCGACGCGGCGGTCGCGCTGCTCGAAGCGCAGATCCGCCGGGGCGATGTCGAAACCTACCCCGCCTTCGCCATGCGCCACGCGCGCTGAGGGGCGAAGGCGGAGCGGGGCTGATCGCTACTTCAGCTTGCGGCTCGCCGCCGCGGCCTTGATCGCCTTCTCGTCCCACGTGACGCGGGTCTGGGTCTGGGGGTTGAAGCGGTTGTCCTCGTACTTCGCGGCTTCCGCGGCGGCGATTTCGGCCTTGGTGATGAACTCGCTCGGCTTGAGGCTGAAGACGTCGATCCCGCGGGTGATCTCGGTGCCGTAGATGTGGCCCTTGTACCAGTAGACCGACCAGTAGCCGCCCAGCACCATCTGCTTGGCGTCGATCGGCCCGCGGTCGAAATAGGCGATCTCCTTGGGGTTGGCGCTGTCGGTGAAGTCCATCACGGAAAGGCCGCCCTGATACCACGCCTGCGCGAACAGATCGCGGCCCGGGACCGGGATGATCGAGCCGTTGTGGGCGACGCAGTTTTCCGTGTCGGACTGGGGAGCGGGCATCTTGTAGTGCGCGCGGAAGACCAGCTTGCCGTTCACGATGTCGTAGATCGCGTTGGCGCCCCAGGTCTTGGGGTCGGACGCCTTGCAGCGCGGCCGCCCGCCGCCGCCCCATTCGTCGGTGAAGATCACCTTGGTGCCGTCATTGTTGAAGGTCGCCGAGTGCCAGTAGGCAAAGCCGGTGTCGGTGACGACATCGAGGCGCTTGGGGTTCAGGGGATCGGCGATGTCGAAGATGATGCCGTTGCCCGAGCACGCGCCTGCCGCGATCTTCAGCGCGGGGAAGACGGTGATGTCGTGGCATTGGTCGGTGCGCTCGGTGTCCTGCGTGCCCTCGCCATGGTCGCCGCCCTTCCACAGGCCGGCGATTTCGCCGGTGGTCTCGTCGGCGAAGACGCGGGGGGATCTGACGATGCGCGCCTTGGAGGGGTCGGCGAGCGGCACCTCGATCACGTCGATCGAGAACAGCGCGGTGCGCGTGTCGCCCGGGGTGCCGCCGATGCAGCCCGCCAGCTCCTTCTCGTCGCGGATGCCCGCCGTGCCCGAGTTGTAGATGATGAGGCGCTTGTCGTCGGCGCTGACGATCGAGTGCGTATGGCTCCCCCGGCAGGTCTGCACCGCGCCGACCTGACGCGGGGCGGCAAGGTCGGAGATGTCGAAGATGCGCAGGCCGCGGAAGCGCTCGTCATTGATCTTGCCCGGCGCGCCCTCGAGCCCGCAGTCGATCCGGCCGCGGGTCTGCTCGACGCTCATCACGAGGAGGTTGCCGGCCACCGAGACGTCGCCCTGCCCGCCGGGGCAGACGACCGAGCTCTTGAGCACGGGCACGCCGTCGGCGCCCAGCTTGTAGATGTTGAACCCGTGATAGCTCCCCGCCACCATCACGTCGCCGAAGAAGGCCATGTCGGTATTGGCGAAATCGAGCAGCGGGGTGCGTTCGGCGAATTCGGTGAGGTCTTCCTCTTCCTCGCGCGCGGGCGGCGTGGCGGCGGCGGTGGTCGTGGCAGCAGGCGCGGGCTCGGCGGGCTTGGCCTCTTCCTTCTTCTCCTCGCCCTTCTTGGGCGGCACGGGCGGGCGCAGGTCGGCGGGGTTCTCGGGGTTGAAGAAGCCCGCGGGCTTGGTGAGCGTCGCGACCTTGATGAGGCCCTTGATCGCCTCGCCCGCATTGTCGAAGCCCGCGGCAAGCCCCGTGCGCGGGTCGCCCGAGAGGCCCGCGAGCAGCTTGTCCATCTTGCCGATCTCGGCCTTCTGCTCGCTCTCGATGTCGCCGACGAATTGGAACAGCACCGGATCGGCGGCGGTGCCGTCCTCGTCGAGCAGCTTCTCGACCATGTCGAGCGCACCTTCGTGATGCGCGATCATCAGGGTCAGGAAGCGCTTGTCGAAATCGGTGCCCTTGGCCGCGGCCAGCGCCTTCAAGTCTTCGGGGCTCGCCATGCCCTTCATCATGTGGTGCATGTGCTCGGCGTGACCCTTCATCGCGGGGTCTTCCACCGGCTCGCCGCGCTCCTTGAGCCAGGTCTGCATGAAGGCGATCTCGTCGGCCTGGCTCGATTCGATCCGGCCCGCGATGGTCTGGAGCTCCGCGGTGTTGGTCCGCTCCTTGACCAGCTTGGCCATGTCGACCGCCTGCTGGTGGTGGACGATCATGGCCTGCATGAAGGCCACGTCCTCGGCGGTGTAGCTCGCCTGCGCGAGCTTGGTCGCCTCGGCGGCCGAGAGCGTTTTCGAGGCTTGCCCGGGCGCGCCGGGTTTCACGATCGGCACGGCTTGGGCAAAGGCGAGGCCCGAGGCGGAAAGCAGCAGGGCGGCAAGGCCCGCGCGCGCGGCGCAGGCAGTGGCGGTGTCGGTCATCGCGAAAAAGTCCCCTTGGATCAGATTGACCGCCAGACTGCCGCGCCCGCGCGTCCAGTCAAGTGCGCCAAATGCCCCGCAAGATGGCAATCGACGAACCACCGATGCGCACCGAGCAGCGGCGCGGGGCCCCCATCGCGGCCTGCATCGCTTGAGGCGCACGGTTCGCCGCACGCGGCAGAACGGGGCCTTGCCGCGCCGAATCGCACATGGTTCAGTGCATCGTTAAGCCCGTCTAAACCCTGTCGGAGTCATCTTGCCCACATGGCACGCCCCCGTTTTCTCGCCGCTCTGACCGGCCTTCTGGCCTCCTTCGCGGCGCTCGCCAGCCCGGTTGCGGCGAACACGCAGGACGAGCTGCAGGCCACTTTCGACAGCACCTTCGGCACCCAGGCCCGCAATCCCCAGAGCTTCGATGCGGTCTACGCCTCGACCTTCGAGCAGCGCATCGCCGAGCTCGCCAACCCGGCGCTGGGCCGCATCGGCGTCGCGGCGGTCGACCTTGCCACGGGCGAGGAAGTGATGGTGCTGGGCGACCAGCTGTTCCCGATGGCCTCGACCAGCAAGGTCGCGATCGCGGCGACCTATCTCGAGATGGTCGAGCAGGGGCGCTATACCCTCACCAGCGAATTCCCGCTGATGCTGCCGGTGCGCTCGGCCAAGTTCTCCTCGGCCAAGGCGCCGGTGCGCGCAGGCCAGTACATGCCCGCGATCGACCTGATCGAGATCATGATCACCCGCTCGTCCAACCCGGCGACCGACGCGCTGCTTGCGGCTGTCGGGGGCCCGCAGGCGGTCAACGCCTTCATGGCGAGGAAGGGCATCGCCCCCTTCTCGATCAACCGCGACATCGCCACACTGGTGCGCGACGACGGCGAGTACAATCCCGCCAACTATATCGACAGCCGCGATGCCGCCACGCCGCGCGCGATGGTGCGCCTGCTCGCCGGGCTCTATCGGGGCGAATATCTCTCCGACCAGAGCCGCCAGGTGATCCTCGGCGCGATGAGCCGCACCGTCACCGGCAAGCGCCGCATCCCCGCCGCCATGCCATTGGAAGCGCGGGTGAGCCACAAGACCGGTTCGCTCAGCAACACCTCAAGCGATATCGGCCTGATCGAATGCCCCGATGGCCGCGTGATCGCGGTCGCCATCTACGTCACCGGTCAGGGCACCAAGCTCGCCCGCGAGGAGCGCATCGCCGCGATCGCCCGCGCTCTTTATGACGGCTTCGCGGTGAAGGCGCAGGCCAACCCCACCCGCAACTGGGCAAGCGCGCCTTACGCGACCGGCGGCTGAGGCCCCTCCCGAGACCCGGACAGCAAAAAGGGCGGCGCCTTGCGGCAGCCGCCCTTCCTGTTTCTGCCCCCCGAGAGGGGAAGCGCTTACTCGGCGCCGGCTTCCTCGGCCTGGTCGACCACGCTCAGCGCGTCATCGCCCACTTCGTCGGTGGTCTTTTCGGCCTGGTCGGCAGCCTCGGCGGCGGCTTCCTTGACCTCCTGGGTGGTTTCGACCGCCGCGCCCTCGATCGCCTGACCGGCATCGTCGGCGGCGGCATCGGCGTCGGCCGCCATCGAATCGACCGCTTCTTCGGTCTCGGTCTCGGTCTTGTTGCTGCACGCCGAAAGGCCGAGCGCGGCGGTGGCGACGGCGGCGGCGAGGATGATCTTGCGCATGGCGAGTGGTCCTTTGTCCTGCAAATGGCACGCGCCCCCTCCCGGGACGCGCCGACCGGTTATCCGGTTCGCGGAAGAATCTAGGCCGCGCGCCGCCGCTGCACAAGTCGCTTTCGCCGCAATCCTGCCACATTCTCGCCCGCGTTTCACCGCAAGCCCGCCGGCGCGAGCCCCCTACCTTCGCGCGGCGGGGCCTGCTAGCAAGCTGGCATGGCCGAAAAGCAGCATCTCTATCTCGTCGACGGGTCGTCCTACATCTTCCGGGCCTATCACCGCCTGCCCCCGCTGACGAACCCCGAGGGCACGCCCGTGGGCGCGGTCTATGGCTACACCACGATGCTGTGGAAGCTCGCCGCCGATCTCGACGCGGCCGACGGGCCGACGCATCTTGCGGTGATCCTCGATGCCAGCGGGGAGAGCTTCCGCAACGACATCTACGAGCATTACAAGGCCAACCGCCCCGAACCGCCCGAGGACTTGAAGCCCCAGTTCCCGCTGATCCGCGACGCCACCCGCGCCTTCAGCCTGCCCTGCATCGAGGTCGAGGGGCTGGAGGCCGACGACCTCATCGCCACCTATGCCCGCCGCGCGCAGGAGCGCGGGTGGGACGTCACAATCGTCTCGTCCGACAAGGACCTGATGCAGCTGATCGGCGAGGCGAATGGCGCCCGCATCGACATGCTCGACACGATGAAGAACCATCGCATCTGGCTTGGCGAGGTCGAGGAGAAATTCGGCGTCGGCCCCGAACTGGTGGGCGATGTGCTCGCGCTGATGGGCGACTCGGTCGACAACGTGCCGGGGATTTTCGGCATCGGCCCCAAGACCGCGAGCAAGCTGATCGCCGAGCACGGCTCGCTGACCGCGGCGCTCGATGCGGCCGAGGGGATGAAGCCCTCCAAGCTGCGCGACCGGCTGATCGAGGGGCGCGGCGATGCCGAACTGTCGAAGATCCTCGTGACGCTGAAGGAGGATTGCGACCTTCCCCAGCCGCTCGAGGAGATGGTGCTCGGCCCGATCCCGCCCGCGCCGCTGGCGCTGTTCCTCGAGACCCACGGCTTCACCTCGCTGCTGCGGCGATTGGATGCGGGGTCGGGGAGCCCCTCGCGCCCGACCGACCTCAACCCGCCCAAGCCCAGCACCGCGAGCGCCGCCGCCCCCGCGCCGGGCGAGGGCAACCGCCAGCCGCTCCCCGATTTTCCCGCCGTCGATCACACCGCTTACGAGACGGTGCAGACAGCGGAGCGCCTCGCCGCATGGGTCGAGCGCGCCCGCGCCGCGCAGGCCGTGGCGGTGGACACCGAGACGACCTCGCTCGACGCGATCCGCGCCGATCTGGTCGGGGTCAGCCTCGCGCTCGGCCCGAACGACGCCTGCTACATCCCGCTGGGCCACGGCGGCACCGATATGTTCGCGCAGAAGCCCGAGCAAGTCCCGCTCGCCGAGGCCATCGCCCTCTTGAAGCCCCTGCTGGAGGACGAGGCCGTCCTGAAAATCTTCCAGAACGGCAAGTATGACCTCAACGTGCTGGCGCGGCAGGGGATCATGGTTGCGCCCATCGACGACACCATGGTGATCAGCTTCGATCTCGACGCCGGCCGCGGCGAGGATGGGATGGGGGGCGGCCACGGGATGGACGAGCTCTCGCAGCGCCACCTCGGCCACACCCCGATCCCGTTCAAGGAGCTGTGCGGCACCGGCAAGAAGGCGATCAGCTTTGCCGAAGTGCCGCTCGACCGCGCCACCGCCTACGCCGCCGAGGATGCCGACATCACCTGGCGGCTCCACGCGCACCTCAAGCCGCGCCTCGCCATCGAGGGCGGGAGCAAGGTCTACGAACGCGTCGACCGCCCGCTGATCGCGGTGGTCGCGGGGATGGAGCGCGAGGGGATCAGGGTCGACCGTGCGCGGCTCGCCAAGCTGTCGGAGGAATTCTCGCACGAAATCGCCCGGCTGGAGGGCGAGATCCACGCCGTTGCCGGGCAGGAATTCACCGTCGGCAGCCCCAAGCAGCTGGGCGAAATCCTGTTCGACAAATTGGGCTACAAGGGCGGGAAGAAGGGCAAGACCGGGCAATATTCGACCGACGTCTCGGTGCTGGAGAAGCTCGCCGCCGAGGGCGCGCCGATTGCGCGGCTGGTGCTGGAGTGGCGGCAGCTCGCCAAATTGAAGTCGACCTATACCGACGCGCTTCAGGCGGCGATCAACCCGGATACGGGGCGGGTGCACACGTCCTATTCACTGGTCGGCGCGCAGACTGGGCGACTGTCCTCCACCGACCCGAACTTGCAGAACATCCCGATCCGCACGGCAATAGGCAGGCAAATCCGCGAGGCTTTCGTGCCCGAGCCCGGCAATGTGCTACTCGCGGCGGACTATTCGCAGATCGAACTCCGGCTTGCGGCCCACATGGCCGATGTCGCCAGCCTCAAGGAGGCTTTCGCCAACGGCGAGGACATCCACGCCCGCACCGCGCAGGAAATGTTCGGCGAGGTCACCCGCGACAGCCGCGGCAGGGCAAAAACCATCAATTTCGCAATACTTTACGGAATTTCACGCTGGGGCTTGGCGGCGCGTCTGGAGGTGCCGCCCGAGGAGGCCCAGGCGATGATCGACACCTATTTCCAGCGCTTCCCCGGCATCAAGCGCTATATCTACGAAACGCTCGAGAGCGTCCGCGCGCGCGGCTATTCGGAGACGCTGTTCGGCCGCAAGACGTGGTTCCCGCGGATCAATTCCAAGAACCAGGCCGAGCGGCAGGGCAGCGAGCGCGCGGCAATCAACGCCCCGATCCAGGGCACCAGCGCGGACATCATCAAGCGCGCGATGGCGCGGATGCTCCCCGCGCTGGCCGAGGCGGGGCTGCACGATGTGCGGATGCTGCTGCAGGTGCACGACGAGTTGGTGTTCGAACTGCCCGAGGAGCGGGTGGAGGCCGCCACCCCGATCATCCGGCAGGTGATGGCCGAAGCGGCGCTGCCTGCGGTGGAGCTGACGGTGCCGCTCGGAGTCGAAATCGGCACCGGGCTCAGCTGGGACGCGGCGCACTGACGCAGGAGGGGGCGCCGCAAATGTTTCACGTGGAAGCGAAGCTGTGCCGCAGGCACAAACATTTGCGGAACATCGGGCGTCAGTCGTGCTTCTTCTCCCGCGTGGGCTTGAGCATCTCGGGCGAGAAGAAGCCGATCGGTTGCACCGCCGCCGCGCGCTTCTTCAATTCGCCGCGCATCTTGAGGTATTCGTCCTCCATCTCGGGCGTCACCGTCGCGCGCGAATCCTTGAGCGCAGCGGCGAAGTCCTGCGCGCCCACCGCGCTGACTTCGCCGCCGACGCGGCGCAGCGCGGCAAGGCCGGCGCGGCGCACTAGGTCTTCGAGGTCGGCCCCGGTAAAGCGCTCGGTCTCGGCCGCGAGGCTCGCCAGATCGACGTCGTCGGCGAGGGGCATCTTCCCCGTGTGGATGCCGAGGATGTGTTCACGCCCCGCCTTGTCGGGGGTGCCGACATAGACCAGCTCGTCGAACCTGCCGGGCCGCAGCAGCGCGGGGTCGACCAGCGTCGGGCGGTTGGTGGCGCCGATCACGACCACCGATTGCAGCTCCTCCAGCCCGTCCATCTCGGCGAGGATGGTGTTGACCACCCGGCCCGTCACCTGCGGCTCACCCTGGCCGGTGCCGCGCGCGGGGACCAGCGAATCGATCTCGTCGATGAAGACCACGCAAGGAGCCACCGCGCGGGCGCGGGCGAAGAGCTTGGCGATCTGCTGCTCGCTCTCGCCGTACCACTTGGAGAGCAAGTCGCTGGATTTCATCGAGATGAAGTTGGCCTCGGCCTCCTTGGCGACGGCCTTGGCGAGCAGGGTCTTGCCCGTGCCCGGCGGGCCGTAGAGCAGAAAACCCTTGGCCGGACGGATCCCCAAGCGGCGGAAAGCATCAGGGTTTTTGAGGGGAAGCTCGATGCCTTCCTTCAGCTTGTCGACCGATTCCCCGGCGCCGCCAATGTCGTCCCAGCCGACATTCGGCACCTGCACCATCACCTCGCGCATCGCCGAGGGCTGGACGCGCTTGAGCGCCGCGAGGAAATCGTCGCGGCAGACATAGAGGTCGTCGAGCACGTCCTGCGGGATCGTGCGTTCATCAAGGTCGAGGCGCGGCATGATCCGGCGCACCGCCTCGATCGCGGCCTCGCGGGCGAGCGCGGCGATATCCGCGCCGACGAAGCCGTGGGTGACGCGCGCGAGCTCGTCGAGGTCGAGCCCCTCGCCCATCGGCATGCCGCGGGTGTGGATGCCGAGAATCTCGCGCCGCCCGCGCTGGTCGGGAACGCCGATCACGATCTCGCGGTCGAAACGGCCCGGGCGGCGCAGCGCCTCGTCGATGGCGTCGGGCCGGTTGGTGGCGGCGATCACCACGAGATTGGCGCGCTTCTCCAGCCCGTCCATCAGGGTGAGCAGCTGGGCGACGAGGCGCTTTTCCGCCTCGCCCGGCACCTGCGTGCGCTTGGGCGCGATCGAATCGATCTCGTCGATGAAGATGATCGCAGGGGAGGCGCGGGTCGCCTCCTCGAACACTTCGCGCAGGCGCTTTTCGGATTCGCCGTAGCCCGAGCCCATGATTTCCGGGCCGTTGATGATGAAGAATTCGGCGTCGGATTCGTTGGCGACCGCCTGCGCAAGGCGGGTCTTGCCGGTGCCCGGCGGGCCGTGGAGCAGCACGCCCTTGGGCGGCTCGACCCCGAGGCGGATGAACAGCTCTGGGTAGCGCAGCGGGAGTTCCACCATTTCGCGCAGCGCGCGGATGGTCTCCTCCATCCCGCCGACATCGTCGTAGTTGACCACCGCGCGGCCATCGCGCGGGTCTTCGAATTCGGCGCGCAGTTCGACCTCGGTGTTCTCGTCGATATGGACGATCCCCTTGGGGCTGGTCGAGGCAACGGTGAGGCGGATTTGCGTCAGCGCATAGGCGGGCGCGCGCAGCAGCTGGCGCACGTCGGCGGGCATGTTCTGGACGGGCTGCTGACCGGTGGTGGCGACGAGGTCTCCGGCTACCAGCGGACGGCGGAAGAAGTTGCGCTTCAGCGCTTGCGTGGGCCCCTGAAGCCGCATCTCGCGCTGGGCGGGGGCGAAGACGACGCGGGTGGCGGGGCGCGATTCGCCGTGGGCGATCTCGACATGCTCGCCCGATCCGCCTTGCGCATTGGCGCGCTGGAGGCCGTCGAGGCGGACCACATCGAGCGCGTCATCCTCGGGATAGGCGGCCATGGCGATGGCGGCGGTGACGCGCTTGCCGCGGACTTCGACCACGTCGCCCTCGGTGATCCCGAGCTTCTGGAAGGCCGAGCGCGGCATGCGGGCGATGCCCGCCCCCGATTCCTCCTGGCGGGCAGGCGCGACCTGGAGCCGGACGGTGCGGGCGGGGGTGGCGGTTTCGGCGTCGGCCATGGGCATTCCTGTTCAAGCGGGTTGACCGCCAAGCTAGGAACGGGTGCCAGCGAATGCAATCGGCGAGGGCCGTGCCGGGCTGCGCGGTCGGTAGCGCTAACCCGGACAAGAAAAAAGCCCGGCTACAAGAGCCGGGCTTGGAAAGTTTGGGAGAGGATGCCTGAAAGGCACCTTCCAAATGCCGCAGATGGCCCGGTTGTGCAAGTGCGAAAGATGCGTAGCAGATTGCAAAGAACGCAACTTATCGCCACTTTGGTGCAGATTTGTGCGCAAACTTGCAAATTTCTGCCCAAAATCGCGGCAGCCGCTCAAAACGTGGGCAGAAAATCGCTTCATGACCATATTGCGACGCAACATGAAAGGTGATTCGACTTCGACTCGCGCAAGGCGTGACAGCGCCCGCCGAAGGCTCTAATCACTGCCCCGATTCCGCCCGCGGCGATCATCCTTGCGCAAGACCACGAGAGGCAGCCTGTCCCGATGACCAAGCTCTACCCCGACGCCGCCAGCGCGCTCGCCGGCGTGCTGCGCGATGACATGCTGATCGCCGCCGGGGGCTTCGGCCTGTGCGGCCTGCCCGAGCGGCTGCTGGACGCGATTCGTGACAGCGGTGTGAAAGGCCTCACCTTTGCCAGCAACAATGCCGGGATCGACAACGAGGGCATCGGCAAGCTGCTGCGCACGCGGCAGGTGAAGAAGATGATCAGCTCCTACGTGGGCGAGAACAAGGAGTTCGAACGGCAATATCTCGCCGGCGAGCTCGAGGTCGAGTTCTGCCCGCAAGGCACGCTCGCCGAGCGGATGCGGGCGGGCGGCGCGGGCATCCCCGGCTTCTACACCCGCACCGGCGTCGGCACCGAAGTCGCCAAGGGCAAGGAGCACAAGGACTTCCCCGACCGCGACGGGGTGATGCAGACCTATATCCTCGAACACGGGATCTTCGCCGACCTCGCGATCGTCAAGGCGTGGAAGGCCGACGAGACCGGCAACCTCGTGTTCCGCAAGACCGCGCGCAATTTCAACCTGCCCGCCGCGACCTGCGGCAAGGTCTGCGTCGCCGAGGTCGAGGAAGTGGTGCCCGCAGGCAGCCTCGATCCCGACCAGATCCATCTCGCGGGCGTGTTCGTTAACCGCATCGTGCTCGGCGCGCCCTATGACAAGAAGATCGAGTTCCGGACCGTGCGGGAGAGGGAGACGGCGTAATGGACAAGCGGGTTGCAGCGCTGCTGGCGCTGGCGGCGGGGACGAGCCTTTCGGGCTGCGTGGCGGCGGTGATCCCGGCGATCGCGGGCTCGACGATGATCGGCTCGCGGGTGGCGAAAGAGGGTGAGACGCCCGATCCGGCTGCGACGCCGACGCCTGCGCCGACACCGGTTGCGGCCGCGGAGCCTGCCCCCGCCCCGGAACCGGCGCCGCGCGTGACGGTCGTCAAGATCACCCCCGAGCCGACGCCCTCGCCTGCACCGGTGCCAGCGCCCACTCCTGCGCCGACCCCGGCCCCGACGCCCACGCCCACGCCCGCTCCGGTGGTGGCCGTCGCACCCGCGCCTGTTCCGGCGCCTGCGCCCGCGCCCGCTCCGGCGACCCCGGCCGCGCAGACATCGGCGCTCGAGCCGCTCGCCACCTATCCCGATCCCGCGCGCCCGATCCCCGAGGGGCAAGCCAATTTCGCGCGCTTCGTGCGCTACGGCCAGGCCTCGGCCCGCCAGGCCGCGCAGGGGGCCGAGCTGCCCTCGGCGATCCTCAGCGACCCCGTGGCGCTCGACGGCAAGCGCCGCCGCTGTTCGGCCGGCGAGCAGCTGGTGGCGGTGATCGATCTCGATCCGGTGGGCGGCACCTTCGCGCCCCCGGCCAGTCCGCCCAAGCTCCCCGGCCTCGCGCTGGGCCTCGCGGTGCTGCGCGATGCGGGGGTGGAGATCGCCTGGCTCTCGGACCTCTCGACCACCCAGTCGGGCGCGCTTCGCACCGCGCTCGAGCAGTCGGGGCTCGACCCGCGCGGGCAGGACATCATCTCGCTGCGCCGCGACGAGGGCGACGCCAAGGACCAGCGCCGGGCCAATCTCGCCGGGATCGCCTGCATCGTCGCCATCGCCGGCGACGAGCGCACCGATTTCGACACCCGCTTCAAATACCTGCGCAACGCCGAGGCGGGCGCAGGGATCGAACCGCTGATCGGCGACGGCTGGTTCCTGATCGAACCGCTGCTGGGCCAGTAAGGACACCTCTTTTCATGACGACGCTTCCCACCGGCTGGACCCGCGACCAGATGGCCGCCCGCGCCGCGCGCGAATTGCAGGACGGCTATTACGTCAACCTCGGCATCGGCATCCCGACGCTGGTGGCGAACCATATCCCCGAAGGCATGCTGGTGACGCTCCAGAGCGAGAACGGGATGCTCGGCATCGGGCCGTTTCCCTATGACGACGATGTCGATCCAGATCTCATCAACGCGGGCAAGCAGACGATCTCGGAGCTGCCGCACTCGGCCTATTTCGATTCCGCGACCAGCTTCGCCATGATCCGCGGCGGTCATATCGACCTCACCGTGCTGGGCGCGATGGAGGTCTCCGAGAAGGGCGACATCGCCAACTGGATGATCCCGGGCAAGATGATCAAGGGCATGGGCGGGGCGATGGACCTTGTCGCAGGCGTCAAGAAGATCATCGTGGTGATGGACCACACCGCGAAGGACGGGACGCCCAAGTTCATCCCCGAATGCACCCTGCCGCTGACGGGCGCGGGCGTGGTCGACATGATCATCACCAACCTCGCCGTGTTCCAGCGCCCCTCCAAGGCCGAGCCCTTCCGCCTCATCGAGATGGCGCCGGGCGTGACCGAGGCCGACATCGCGGCGAGCACCACCGCGCACTACGTCCGCTGATGAAGCGCAAGCTGGCGATCGGCGGACTCGCGCTGGCGGCTGCGGTCGGCGGCGTGCTCGCCTTCACCTCGCCCCCGCGGCTGCTGTCGTATTACGACCGCGTCACCGGAGGCGCGGGCGGCGCGGCGCTGGTGGCCGAGGGCGTCGCTTTCGGCTCGCACGACCAGACCCTCGACATCTGGAAGCCCGAAGGCGCAGGTGCTGCGGCTTCTGGGGGCCCCCTCCCGGTCGTCATCTTCTGGTACGGCGGCGGCTGGGCCAAGGGCGACCGCACCTCCTATGCCTTTGCGGGTCGGGCGCTGGCGCGGGAGGGCTTCCTCGTCGTCATCCCCGACTACCGCAAGGTGCCCGCCGTCCACTTCCCCGCCTTCCTCGACGACGGGGCCGAGGCGGTCGCATGGACCCAGGCCAACATCGCCAAGCACGGCGGCGACCCCGCGCGGATCGCCTTCATGGGCCACTCGGCGGGGGCCTATCAGGCGGTGATGCTGGCGCTCGATGCCAAGCGGCTGACCGCAGCGGGGGCGGACCCGGCGGGGGTCAAGGCCGCGGTCGGCCTGTCGGGGCCCTACGACTTCCACCCCTTCACCTCCGACCGCGCCATCGCTGCCTTCTCCCAGTGGCCGGACCCTGCGGAGACCCAGCCGATCACCTTCGCCCGCGCCGACGCCCCGCCGCTGCTGCTCGTCACCTCGGATGGCGACGAGACCGTGCGGCCCAAGAACGCCATCAACCTCGCCGCCAGACTGCGCGAGGCGGGGGCCTATGCCGACCTCGTCAACTACGGCCCGCTCGACCACGAGGAGATTGTGATGGCGCTCTCGGTCCCGTTCCGCGACAAGGGCCCGGTGCTGGCCGACAGCGCGCGCTTCCTCCACCGCCAGCTGGGCCGCTAGGCCATGTGGCTCGCCGAACCCCGCAACCCCGCCGCCCCGCTTGCGGGCCTCAAGGTGGTCGAGCTCGCCCGCGTGCTCGCCGGGCCCTTCTGCGGCCAGATCCTCGCGGACCTCGGTGCCGACGTCATCAAGGTCGAGAGCCCCGAGGGTGACGGCACTCGCCTCTGGGGCCCGCCCTGGGTCGAGCGCACCGACGCCACCGGCACCGTCCACCGCGAGGCGGCCTATTACCACGCCTGCAACCGCGGGAAGCGCTCGATCATCGCCGACTTCGCCAACCCTGATGACCTCGCCCGCGTGAAGGCCCTCGCCGCCGAGGCCGATGTCCTGATCGAGAACTTCAAGACCGGCGCACTCGCCAGGTTCGGCCTCGACTACACCTCGCTTTCCGCCGCCAACCCGGCACTTGTGTATTGCTCGATCACCGGCTTCGGCCAGACCGGCCCGCGCGCCCACGAGGCGGGATACGACTTCGTCGCGCAGGGGATGAGCGGGCTGATGTCACTGACCGGCGAGCCTGCCGGGCACCCGGTCAAGATGGGCATCTCGATCAGCGACCTTGCCACCGGCGTCTGGGCCGCGAACGGCGTGCAGGCGGCGCTGCTGATGCGCGCGCGGACGGGGCGCGGCCAGCAGGTCGACATGAGCCTGCTCGATTGCTCGGTGGGCCTGCTCGCCAACCAGGCGACATACCTCTTCACCACCGGCCACAACCCGCCGCGGATGGGCAATGCCCACGCGCAGGTCGCGCCATACGGGGTGTTTGCGGTGAACGACGGCCACGTCATCCTCGCGCCCGCCAATGACGGGCTGTTCCACAAGCTGATGGCGGTGCTGGGGCTCGAGCATCTCGCGACCGACCCGCGCTTTGCCGCCAACGGCGACCGCACCGCCAACGCCGCCGCCCTCGACGCCGAGATCGCCGCCGCCACCGCCGGGTGGAGCAAGCAGGGCCTGCTCGACGCCTGCCATGCGGCGGGCGTCCCCGCTGGCCCGATCAACCGCTTGGACGAGGTCTTCGCCGATCCGCAGGTGGTTGCCCGCGGCATGCGCATCGAGCTGGGCGGGATGGCAGGGGTGAGGAGCCCCTTCACCTTCTCCGATGCCGAACTGGCCCTCGACCGCCCCTCGCCGATCCACGGGGAGCACGGCTGAGCGCCCCCGGCTGTTGGAGACACATGAGACACTGTCCTGGGGCGAAAAAGTGGCCCCCTGCGCGGCCCCCGAAAGACTGACATGAAAGGGGCGCAAAGCAGGTCATCCCCGCAAAGCTGTCACTTTTCAGGCGTGTAGGAAAGCCCCCGCGAGAGCCGCCGCCACAGCCGCTCGAACGGCCCCTGTCCTACTTTCGCGACCCACAAGGGCGACCACGCCAGCATCGCCGCGACCGGCACCAGCCCCAGCACGATAGCCTGCCAGCGCGTCACCTCGCCGAACAGGCCGAGGCCCCAAGACGCGAAGATCGCCGACAGGATCACGCTCGTCATCAGGTAGTTGGTCAGCGACAGGCGCCCGGCGCTCGCCAGCCGCGCCGTTGCCGCGCCGCTCCCGCCGAGGAAGGCCATCGCCAGCGCGGCGTAACTCACCGCCAGCGTCATGTCGAAGGGGGCCGAGAGCAGCAGCGCCACCGGGCCGACGAGGGCGGCGGGAAAGCCCGTGCTCACCAGCACGCCCGCCAGCGCCAGCAGCCCCGGCAGCGCCACCAGCGCCGCGAGCCCCGCGATGCGCTGCAGGCGGAAGGTGCGCCACTCGCCCTTCAGCATCCCGCCGCGCCACAGCCCCATGCCCAGCGCGATCGCCGAGAGGTTGAGCGGCAGCGCGGCGACAAGCGTCGTCATCTGCGCCGGGATGCCGAGCGTGCGGCGCAGCACCCGCTCGGAGAAGGCCTCGCGCCCCTGTTCAAGCAGCGCGGCCATCACCGCCGGATCGCGCCCGAACTGGCGCTCGGCCCAGAGCAGCATCTCCGATCCGTGGCGCTCCTGCGCCCAGGCGGCGACGGCTGGCCCGAACATCGCCATGCCGAGGAAGACGTGCACGCCCAGCAGCCCCAGCGACACGGTCACCAGCGCGCGCGCCGAAAGCCCCGCGAGCAGCGGCAGGAACAGCCCCGCCAGCGCATAGGCGCGCAGCACGTCGTTGCTGGCGAGGAGGGTCGCATGGACGAGGCCGATCGCGAAAAGCCCGATCATGCGGGCATAATGCGCGCGCCACGGGGCGGCGCCCGCCCGCTCGATCAGGATTAGGCACCCCGCGCCGAACAGCATCGCGAAGAGCGTGCGGAACTTGTCCTCGACGAAGACGAAACTCGCCAGCCACACCCAGTAATCGGGCGGACTGGTGCTGCCGAAGCTCAGGGGGTTGTAGTAGGCCGGCCCCGGCATGGCGAAGGCCATGGCGTTCATGCCGACGATGCCGATGACGGCAATGCCCCTGAGCGCGTCGAGCGCGAGGATGCGGTCGGGGGCGGGGGGCGCGGTCACGGGGCGATAGGTAGCCTATCTGCCGCTTTATCGTAGAGGATTTCTTGAGGTTGGCGCGGGCCCACCCCTAACCCCTCCCGCAAGCGGGAGGGGGACTGGTTGGCGCTGTTTCTCCCCTCCCGCTTGCGGGAGGGGCAGGGGGTGGGCACGAGCCGGGCGCTTAGCCCAGCGCAGCCTTCAGATCATCGACCAGGTCGAGGCGCTCCCACGGGAAGAAGTCGCCTTCCGCGGTGCGGCCGAAGTGGCCGTAGGCGGCGGTCGGCTGGTAGATCGGCTTGTTGAGGCCAAGGTGCGTGCGGATCGCGCGCGGGGTCAGGCCGCCGAGCTTGGCGATGCCGAGGATCGCCTGTTCGATCTTGTCGTCGCCGACGGTGCCGGTCTCATGCGTGTCGACGTAGAGCGACAGCGGCTTCGACACGCCGATCGCATAGGCGATCTGGATCGTGCAGCGCGTGGCGAGGCCTGCGGCGACCACGTTCTTGGCGAGGTAGCGGGTGATGTAGGCGGCCGAGCGGTCGACCTTGGTCGGGTCCTTGCCGCTGAACGCGCCGCCGCCATGCGGGGCCGCGCCGCCATAGGTGTCGACGATGATCTTGCGCCCCGTAAGGCCCGCGTCGCCATCCGGGCCGCCGATTTCGAAGCTGCCGGTGGGGTTGATGAAGTACTCGGTCTCGCGGAGGAGAACCGGCGGGATCACGTCGGCGATCACGCCCTTCACATAGGCTTCGAGCTCGGCCTGCTTGGCCGGATCGTTCTCGTCATAGCCCGGCGCGTGCTGGGTCGAGACCACCACCGCGGTCGCGGCCACCGGGAGCGAGCCTTCGTAGCGCAGGGTCACCTGGCTCTTGGCATCGGGCTCGAGGAAGGGGGCGACGCCCGAGTGACGGTCGGCGGCCATGCGCTCGAGGATCTTGTGGCTGTAGTAGAGCGTCGCGGGCATCAGGCCCGGGGTCTCGTCGGTCGCGTAGCCGAACATGATGCCCTGGTCGCCCGCGCCTTCATCCTTGTTCTCGCCCGCGTCCACGCCTTGCGCGATGTGCGCCGACTGGCCGTGCAGACGGTTGATGAATTCGAGCTTCTCCCAGTGGAAGCCGTCCTGTTCGTAGCCGATGCGCTTCACGGTCGCGCGGACAGTCTTTTCGATCTCTTCCTGCGCGCCCGGGGCCCATTCGCCGTTTTCGAAAACGCCCTTGCAGCGGATTTCCCCCGCCAGCACGACCAGCTGGGTGGTGGTCAGGGTTTCGCAGGCGATGCGCGCTTCGGGGTCCTTCGAGAGGAAAAGGTCGACGATCGCGTCCGAAATCTGGTCGGCGACCTTGTCGGGGTGGCCTTCGGAAACGCTTTCGGAGGTGAACAGGTAGTTGGTGCGCATGGGTTCCCCCGGGGGCTGGAATGGGCGTGTCGGGAGCGGGAGTAGGGCACCTTATAGAGATATAAGGAAACCTTTATGTCTCGCCTTGTTGCAGACCGCCCTAGCCGCGCGCGCGGACTTGCGCAAGCACTCTCGGAAGCGCGAGGCCGAGCGCGAGGAAGACCGCCGCCCATGCCAGCGTCAGGGCATGGCCCCACTGCGCAAACAGCGTCGGCGGCTTGGCCTTGGGGACGAAGCCGTCGAGCTTGTCGGCCTTGCCCATGCCGATGTGCTCGCGCACCACGCCGTTCGCGTCGATCACCGCGCTGATCCCCGTGGTGGTGGAGCGCAGCACCGGCAGCCCCTCCTCGATCGCCCGCATCCGCGCCTGCGCGAGGTGCTGCGGCGGGCCCCAGGTGCCGAACCAGCCGTCGTTCGAGGGGTTGAAGATGTAGTCGGGGCGATTCGCGCGGGACGCGACGTGGCCGGAGAAGACGATCTCGTAGCAGATCATCACCCCCGCCTTGCCGTATGGGCCGAGGTCCAATGTGCGCGGGCCGGGGCCGGGGAGGTAGTCGATGCTCCCCGCCACCAGCCGCGACAGGCCGAGCGGTTCGAGGATCGGGCGCATCGGCAGATATTCGCCATAGGGCACCAGATGCGCCTTGTCGTAGCCGCCGCGGATCCGCCCCGAGCCGTCGAGCGCCATCACCGAATTGCGTGCGCTCACCGCGCCGGGGCGGCCCTTGTTGGGGCCGTCGGGAAGCGTGCCGATGTTGAGGTTGACCACCCCCGTCAGCAGCATCGCCTGCGGCCCGATCACCCGCCCGATGCGGCGGCGGGCGTAGTCGGGATCGCCATTGGCGGTCATCGCGTAGTAGTAGCGTTCCGGGTAGCCGTCCTCGAGATAGTCAGGCACGCCGCTCTCGGGCCAGAGGACGATGCGCGGTTCGGCGGTGCCTTTGCCGGTGAGGCGAGCGAGACGCTCGAACTGCTCCTCGAACTTGGAGGCATCGTTGATCTCGGACTGCGGAATATAGGGCTGGACGAGGGTGTAGCGGAGTGTGGAAACCGTCTTAGAGGGGAAGGGCACGTGCATCAGCGCCACGAAGATCAGGCCCGTTGCGACATTCTTGAGCCAGCCCCGCTGCCGGATTGTTCTGACCAACCCTGAGCCCAGGATGATGGTGAGACCCGAGAACGCGTATGTCCCCATCAACGGGAGTACCGCCGTTGCGCCCAGCGCGTTCCACTCGCCCACCAGCATCAGCCCGAGCGGCGGCCACGGGTAGCCCGTGAACACCCAGCCGCGCAGCCACTCGGTGACGATCCACGCTCCGGCCAGCACCAACTCGAAGGTCCAAACCGGCCGCTTCCTCGCCAGCAAATGCGCCGCCAGCGCCGCCAGCATCGGGTAGACCGCGAGGTAGAGGCACAAGAGCGGCACCGCCGCCCAGCCCAGCACCTCGGGCATCTTGGCCTGATGGGTGAAGGCGGTCGCGATCCAGTTATTGGCGAGCGTCAGGTGCGCCCAGCCGAACAGCCAGCCGCGCGCCGCGACCTGCTTCCAGTTTTCGGCGGAGTAAATCAGCCACACGAACCCCGCCAGCGCGGCGAGGCCCAGCGGCCAGAGGTGGAGCGGCGGGTAGGCGCAGGCCGTGATCAGCCCCAGCGCGATCGCCGTCAGCGCCGGAAAGCGCTGCACCAGCGCGGGCACCTTGGCCGCAGCGGCCGCCAGCCGCTCAAGCATGGCGCTTACTCGACGGTCTCGAGCGTGCCGCTATCGCCGCCCGCATCGTCCCCACGGATCGAGGGCGGGAGGATCGAGCTGTCGATGCCGCGCTGCTCGCCGTCATCGGCGCTCTTGCGGGGCTTGCGGGTGCGTGCGGGCTTGTCGGCACGCTCGGGCGCGCGTTCGCCGCGCTCGGGGCGATCACCCCGCTCGGCGCGCTGCTCCCCGCGCTCCGGACGACCGCCGTCGCGATTGCCGTCGCGATTGCCGTCCTTCTGCTTGCGCTGCTGCTGCTGGCGACGCTGGCCGCGCGGGCGGTCATCGCCGCGATCATCCGAGCGGTCGTCCTGACGGTCATCGGCAAGGAAGCTCTCGCCCTCCTGCCCGGGCTCGCCTTCGCTGACATCGGCATCGCCGCTCGGCTGCGCCTGCTCGTAGACCGAGCGCGTCGGCATGTCGTTGCGACGGCCGAAGTCGAAATCGTCCTCGAAATCGTCACCGGAATCGCGCTCGTCCTGACGGCGCTGGCCGCCGCCGTTCCCGCCGCGCTGTTCGTCCTGACGCGCCTTGTTGTCGGCGATCACGCGGAAATAGTGGTCCGCGAACTGGAGGTAGTACTCCATCTGCACGCGGTCGCCATTGTGCTGGGCGTCCTGCGCGAGCTTCTTGTACTTGTCGAGCATCTGCGGGGCATTGCCGCGCGCCCGGCTGTCGATGCGGTTGAGCTGCGCGCCGCCTCCGCCCTGGTTGCGGTTGCCGCGTCCGCGACGCCGGTTATTGCGATTGTTATTCAAGGAAAACGTTCCTTAACAGCGACCTGGCGCGAGATTTAAAACTGTTCGCGCGGTCAACAGACCCCTTGCCCTTGCGCCACGCCGGAACATGCCGAAGCGTGCCGCGTGCTCCGCGCTGGATGCTGCCGGGGGCGAGCCCACACGGCGGTATCAGCTGAGTTCAGGAGCTTGGCCCAGCGGTTTGCGCCCTTCGCAATCCATCCGGCCTGCCTGTGACGTAGCGATGCGAAACCGGTTTGCCAAGCCCTGCTCGCGCAATTCTGTTACGAGAGCAGCAAGGCCCGCGCACGTCCCGCAAGGTCGCGGCGGAGCGCTGTGGCGAATCCCGAAGCGGCAGCGAGGGCCCCCACGGCCTCGGCCTGATTCGCCCCGATTTCCAGCACCGCGAGCGCTTGGGGGTTCATCAGCGCGCGCAATTGCGGGATCAGCACGCGGTAATCGTCGAGCCCCTCGGGCCCGGCGAAGAGGGCGGTGGCGGGTTCGAAATCGCGCACCTGCGGGTCGAGCGCGGCATCGCTCTCCACATAGGGCGGGTTGCACAGGATCAGGTCGAAGGTGCCGAGATCGTCGGCCCAGCCGGGCGCGAGCCAGTCGCCCTCGCGGAACATCGCTTGCGGGCGCAGGCCCAGTTGCTCGGCATTCCGCACCGCCACCGCGACGGCTTCCGGCGAGCGGTCGATGCCCACCCCATGCGCCTGCCGCAGATAGGCCAGCACCGCGAGCAGCAGCGCCCCCGATCCGGTGCCGAGATCGAGCACGCGGCCCGCATCTGGCTTCGCCTCGAGCGCGGCCGCGACCAGCGTCTCGCTGTCGCCGCGCGGGATCAGGGTGGCCGGGGTGACGATAAAGGGCAGGCCGTAGAACTCCTGCCGCCCGGTGATGTAGGCGACCGGCTCGTGGCCCGCACGGCGCTCGACCAGCGCGGCGAAACCCGGCGGGGAGGGGTCGCGCATGTGGCGCAGCAGCAGCTCGGAACGGGTCACGCCGAAGAGGTGCGCCATCAGCAGCTCGGCATCGAGCCGCGCGGTATCGCTCTCGGGCGCGAGGGCCTCGGCAGCGGCGCGGATGGCCTCGCCGACGGTCACTCGCTGAGCGCCGCCAGCCGCTTGCCCTCGTCCTCGGCGATCAGCGCGTCGACCAGCTCGGCCAGCCCCGGCCCGGCGAGCACTTCCTCGAGCTTGTGCAGCGTCAGCCCGATGCGGTGATCGGTGACGCGGCCCTGGGGGAAGTTATAGGTGCGGATGCGCTCGGAGCGGTCGCCGCTGCCGACCATCGCCTTGCGCGCCTCGGCCTCGGCCCCCTGGGTGGCTTCGCGCTGGGCGTCGTAGAGCCGCGTGCGCAGCACCTGCATCGCCTTTTCCTTGTTCTTGTGCTGGCTGCGCCCATCCTGGCAGGTCACCACGGTGCCGGTGGGCAAGTGGGTGATGCGCACCGCCGAATCGGTGGTGTTGACGTGCTGGCCGCCTGCGCCGGACGCGCGGTAGACGTCGATCTTGAGGTCCTTGTCCTCGATCTGGATGTCGACCTCGTCGGGCTCCGCCAGCACCGCGACGGTCGCCGCCGAGGTGTGGATACGCCCGCCGCTCTCGGTCACGGGCACGCGCTGGACGCGGTGGACGCCGCTCTCGAACTTGAGCTTGGCGAAGACGCCCGTGCCGGTGACATTGGCGATCACTTCCTTGTAGCCGCCGATGTCGGAGGCGGCGATGCTGACGGGCTCGACGCGCCAGCCCTGCTCGGCGGCGTATTTCTCGTACATCCGGTAGAGATCGGCGGCGAAGAGCGCGGCTTCATCGCCCCCGGTGCCGGCGCGGATTTCGAGCATGGCGGGCTTGGAGTCGGCGGAGTCGCGCGGCAGCAGCGCGATGGCGAGGCGGCGCTCGAGATCGGGGAGGGTAGATTTGAGGTGGGCCAGCTCCTCCTCGGCCATCGCCTTCATCTCGGGGTCGGCGAGCATCTCGGTCAGCCCCGCCATCTCCTCGCGCGCGGACTTCACCTCGGCGGCGATCTTCGCCACGGGTTCGAGTTCCGCATAGTCGCGCGAGGCGCGCACGAAAGCCTCGCCCTCGAGCGTGCCGGACGCCATGCGCGCTTCCAGCTCCGCAAAGCGGTGCGCGATCTGGTCGAGGCGTTCGGGGGGGATTTGCATGGGGTTCTTCTCTTACTCGTCATGCTGAACTCGTTTCAGCATCCATTTCGCAGCTTCGGGCCGCGGTGTGAGCGGCGCGATGGACCCTGGAAGCGCAGCTGTCCGAAGGACAACCGAGTTCAGGTTGACGAGGGGGGCTAACGGTAGGCGCCGAGCACGCCCAGAACGTCGGCTTCGGGATTGTCGGTGGTGATGCCGCGACCCATTTCCGCTCGGAGCGACAGGATAACATCGGCCCCGCGCTTTACTGCCTTGTCGTAACGCTTGCGCGGCGATCCCGAGGCGACCAGCTCAGCCGTAAAGCCTGCCCTGCGAACATCGCCAATCAGGCCGATCGCCTCGCCAACGCGCGCATCGTCTTCGACCACGATGATAAGGTCGGCAGGCTCCTCCTCCCGCGCCCCCACCAGCATCGCCAGCCGCTCGATCCCCGCGGCCCAGCCGACCGCAGGCGTCGGCGCGCCGCCGAGGCTTTCCATCAGCCCGTCATAACGCCCGCCGCCGAGCACCGTGCTCTGCGAGCCCAGCGCCGCTGCCGAAGCACTCCCCTCGTCGGGGATGAACTCGAAGGCCGTGTGACGGTAGTAGTCGAGCCCGCGCACGAGGCTCTCGGCGCGCACCCACTTCACGCCTGCCGCATCCAGCCCCGATGTCACCGCCGCGAAGAAGGCCGAAGCCTCCTCCGACAGAAACGCGTCGATCTTGGGCGCGTCAGCCAGAAACGGCTTGTCCCGCGGGTCCTTCGAATCGAGGATCCGCAGCGGGTTCTTCTCCAGCCGCTCCTGCGATTCCTCGGAGAGCTCGCCCTTCACCGCGCGGAAATAGTCGATCAGCGCCGCCCGCCACGCTTCGCGGCTCGCGCCGTCGCCGAGCGTGTTGAGGTGCAGGGTGACGTCGTGGATGCCCAGTTCCTTCAACAGCTGGTCCGCTATCGCCAGAAGCTCGACATCGGCCTGCGGTTCGCCCGCGCCGATTACCTCGGCGTCGATCTGGTGGAACTGGCGGTAGCGGCCCTTCTGCGGGCGCTCGTAGCGGAACAAGGGCCCGTGCGTCGCAACCTTCAGCGGCGCATGTTGCTGCCAGCCGTTGGTGAGGAAGGCGCGCGCGATCCCGGCGGTGAACTCGGGGCGCAGGGTCAGGCTCTCGCCGCCGCGGTCGTCGAAGGAATACATCTCCTTGGATACCACGTCGGTGGTCTCGCCCAAGGAGCGCGCGAAGACCTCGGTCTTCTCGAACACCGGCATTTCCACCCGGCGGAAGCGATACAAGCGGCGCACGCGCTCGAAGGTCTCGACCACGAAGGCGAAGGCCTCGGCGTCCGCGCCGAAGATGTCCTGGGTGCCGCGGATGGCTTGCGGGGTCTTCTTGCTCATGGGGGCGCGGATTAGGCCCACGCGGCCCCTTTCGCAATCCTGCGGCACGCATTAAGGGGGCGCGTCGCAGTTCCCACCTCTCTGCCGCAAGCGAAGACGCGCGGCATCCAGCCAGAAGAGAAAATCCATGCGCATCGACAAGATCCCCACCGGCGTGAACCCCCCCGACGATCTCAACGTGATCATCGAGGTGCCTACCGGGGGCGAGCCGGTGAAGTACGAGTTCGACAAGGAAAGCGGCGCGCTGTTCGTCGACCGCATCCTGCACACCCCGATGCGCTATCCGGCGAACTACGGCTTCGTGCCGCACACCCTGTCGCCCGACGGCGACCCGCTCGACGCGCTGGTGATCTCGCGCTCGCCCTTCATCCCGGGCTGCGTGGTGCGCGCGCGGCCGATCGGCGTGCTGAATCTCGAAGACGAGCAGGGCGGCGACGAGAAGCTGATCTGCGTGCCGGTGAACGAGACCTTTCCCTATTACGCCGACGTGATCGAGACGAGCGATCTGCCGAGCATCATCTTCCAGCAGATCGAGCACTTCTTCACCCACTACAAGGATCTCGAGGCCGAGAAGTGGGTGCGTGTGGGCAAGTGGGGCAACGCCGCCGAAGCGCGCCAGATCACCATCGAGGCGATCGAACGTTACGGCGCGGGGAAGTAAGGTTTCCGACAAGTCCCTCCCCGTCCTGAAAGGATGGGGAGGTGGCAGCGGCTTCAGCCGCTGACGGAGGGGTCAAGCGGCGGGGCTATTACCCCTCCGTCACCGCTACGCGGCGACACCTCCCCATTCCTTTGGAACGGGGAGGGACTGATACCCACCAATCCTGCCTGATAAGCGCTGATCTCGGTCGCTTCAGCGACCGCAAGCCCGAACGGGCGCCCGCAGCGGAAGCGAAGCTGAACCGCCGTAGGCGGGACAACCGGCCTTCAGGCCGCGTGAGCGAGGATTTCGCAGCCCGGAGGGGCTGCGGAACACAAAAACGCCCGCGGAGGCGGGTTCGCAACGCAAAGACACATCAAAACACTTCCAACAGCATCTTGAAAATCAGCGTCAGCCCGAAGGGCAGCCCGATCGCCATCAGCCACAGCGCGGTGATGTCGCGGCGGAATTCGCCGGCGAGTGCGGGGTCGGCCGCCTCGGCGTCGGAGAGCACCGCCCAGCGCTTCTCGTACCAGCGGCACACCGGGATGATCCCGGCGACCAGCACCACCAGCGCCAGATAGGGAAGCGCGGTCGAGGAGCCCTCGGACAGGGCCTTGACGGTCACGAAGATCTGGAGCGCGGTGTAGACCAGCAGGCCGTAGGCGACATGGTCGCTCATCGCCTTGCGCCAGTCGCGCGACCGGCTTGCGGACAGCGCCTTGCCCTCGATGCGCTCTTCGGATTTCACCATGCGTGCCGCTCCCCAGTGGCCGTCTGTTATGGTCGCAGTATCGCAAAGGAGTCCCGGAGTTGCAATAAGCCGCGCGCAAACGCAGGATTGTTGCGCGGGCCGCAAGAGGCGCGCAGCAAGCCGCTCTAATCGTGCGCGGTTCTGCTGCCTGACACCCGATTGCCGCGCGGCTAAGCAAAAATCCTGCCAAACGCACTCCAACACTTTCCTCGCCCCGCCACGGTGCTAAAGACTCAGGGCATATGAGCACGACCACCCTTGCAGGCGCCCCGTCCGACGCCACGATCCAGCCCGTGGGCAGCGGGCTCGAGGTGATCTCGATCGCCAAGAGCTACGACAAGCGCTCGGTGCTGACCGACATCTCGCTGAGCGTCGCCAAGGGCGAGGTGCTCGGGCTGCTCGGGCCCAACGGGGCGGGCAAGACCACCTGCTTCTATTCGATCATGGGGCTGGTGAAGCCGGATTCGGGCCGCATCCTGATGGACGGCGAGGACGTGACCAAGCTGCCGATGTATCGCCGCGCGATCCTCGGCCTTGGCTATCTGCCGCAGGAAACCAGCATCTTCCGCGGCATGACGGTGGAGCAGAACATCGCCTGCGTGCTCGAACTGGTCGAGCCCGACAAGGCGACGCGCGCTTCCGAGCTGGAGCGGCTGCTCGACGAATTCGGCCTCACCCGCCTGCGCGAAAGCCCGGCGATGGCGCTGTCGGGGGGCGAACGCCGCCGCTGCGAGATCGCCCGCGCGCTCGCCGCCAAGCCCTCGATCATGCTGCTCGACGAGCCATTCGCAGGCATCGACCCGCTCTCGATCAGCGACATCCGCGACCTTGTGAAGGACCTGAAGCAGCGCGGCATCGGGGTGCTGATCACCGACCACAACGTGCGCGAAACGCTCGACATCGTCGACCGCGCCTGCATCATCTATGGCGGGCAGGTGCTGTTCGCCGGGAGCCCGCAGGAACTGGTCGCCGACGAGAACGTGCGGCGGCTGTATCTCGGCGAGAGCTTCACGCTCTAGCGGCGACAGGCATGGCATTAGGCCCCCGCCTCGATATCCGGCAGACGCAATCGCTGGTGATGACGCCGCAATTGCAGCAGGCGATCAAGCTGCTGGCGGCCTCCAACCTCGAGATCGAGACCTTCATTTCCGAGGCATTGGAGGCCAATCCGCTGCTCGACACCGGCGGGCCGTCCGACCCCGGCGAGCCCGAGCGGATCGAGATTGCCGCGCCTGCGGGGGAGGACGCGACCGCCGACCAGCTGATGCTCGCGGGCGGGGGTGAGGGGGATGCGCCACTCGATCTCGGCGCGGTCGACCGCGATTTCGACACCGGCGACGGCGCGGGGCCGAGCATGCGCGATGCCGAATGGGGCGCCGCAGCCTCGGGCTCGGGCGGCGATATGGGCGACACGCCCGACTGGGAGCAGCTGCGCGCGGCCGAAGTCACGCTGGTCGAGCACCTCGAAGGCCAGATCGGTGCGCTCGCCAGCGATCCGCAGACCGCCTTCATCGCGCGCCACATCATCGGGTTGCTCGACGAGGCGGGCTATCTGACCGTGCCGCTGGAGGAAGTCGCCGACGATCTCGGGGTCGATTTCTTCGACGCCAAGGCGGGGCTTCGGCTGGTGCAATCGCTCGACCCGTCGGGCGTGGGCGCGCGCAATTTGGCGGAGTGCATCGCGATCCAGGCGCGCGAGGCGGATCGCTACGACCCCTGCATGAAGGCGCTGATCGACAATCTCGATCTGGTCGCGCGCGGCGAGGTCGAGCGCCTCAAGCGCCTGTGCCGCGTCGATGACGAGGATTTCGCCGACATGCTGCGCGAGCTGCGCAGCTACAACCCGCGCCCCGGCCTGGCCTTCGCGCCCGCCGAAACCGGCACGGTCGTCCCCGACATTCTCCTCAGCGCCAATGCGGCCGGGGGCTGGGACATCGCGATCAACGAGGAGACCCTGCCCAAGCTGATCGTCAACCGCGGCTATTATCTGGAATTGAACCGGGGCGCGACCAACAAGGAATCGCAAGGCTGGCTGAAGGAGAAGCTGGCCGATGCGCACTGGCTGATCCGTGCGCTCGACCAGCGCCAGAAGACCATCCTCAAGACCGCCGCCGAGATCGTGAAGCAGCAGGACGGCTTCTTCCGCCGCGGTGTCGCCGAACTGCGCCCGCTGACTTTGCGCGAGGTGGCCGAGCAGATCGGGATGCATGAGAGCACCGTCAGCCGCGTCACCAGCAACAAGTATCTTTGGTGCGAGCGCGGCACCTTCGAGCTGAAATACTTCTTCACCAGCGGCGTCGCCTCGGCCGACGGCGAGGGCGCGTCCTCCGCCGCGATCAAGGCGCGGATCAAGGCGCTGATCGATGCCGAGACGGCGAAGAACATCCTGTCCGACCAGCAATTGGCCGAGATGCTCCAGAAGGAAGGCTTCGACCTCGCGCGGCGCACGGTTGCCAAATATCGCGAGGCGATCGGGCTCGGTTCGAGCGCCGAACGGCGGCGGGCGAAGAAGCTGGCGGGGGCATCTTAGGACTTTCCCTAGGGCGACGCGGCGATCTTAAGCCCTTAGCCTGCCTCCGAATTCGTCCCGCACGGGGTGTGACTCGAAAGACTCACTTCAAAAAGTTAACGACCTAAACTTCTTATTAACCTTTTTTGGTGAGAAGTAGCGTGGTTAACAGGCGACAACCTCTCCTAAGCGGGGGTTACCAGGGGTAAGACAGGGGACTGCAATGCGTGTTCTGCTCATCGAAGACGAACCGACCACCGCCAAGGCGATCGAGCTGATGCTCACGACCGAAGGCTTCAACGTCTATTCGACCGATCTCGGCGAAGAGGGTTTGGACCTCGGCAAGCTGTATGATTACGACATCATCCTGCTCGATCTCAACCTGCCTGACATGCATGGCTACGACGTGCTCAAGAAGCTGCGCGTCGCCAAGGTGCAGACCCCGGTGCTGATCCTTTCGGGCATCTCGGAAATGGACTCGAAGATCCGCTCCTTCGGCTTCGGCGCTGACGATTACGTCACCAAGCCCTTCCACCGCGAAGAGCTGGTCGCCCGCATCTATGCCGTGGTGCGCCGTTCGAAGGGCCACTCGCAGTCGGTCATCCGCACTGGCAAGCTCGCCGTGAACCTCGACGCCAAGACGGTCGAGGTCGATGGTGCCCGCGTGCACCTCACCGGCAAGGAATATGCGATGCTGGAGCTGCTCTCGCTCCGCAAGGGCACGACGCTCACCAAGGAAATGTTCCTCAACCACCTCTATGGCGGGATGGACGAGCCCGAGCTCAAGATCATCGACGTCTTCATCTGCAAGCTGCGCAAGAAGCTCTCGCTGGCCTGCGGCGGCGAGAACTACATCGAGACCGTCTGGGGCCGCGGCTACGTGCTGCGCGATTCGGAAACGGAAGTCGAAGCCGCGTAACTTGTTGCGAGGGCGCCTCCGCGCCCTCGTCCTCGGCGCTGTTCCTCCGCTTCGCTCCGGGCGCCTGCGGGCGGCCGGTCGGCCTTGCGGCCCTATGGGCCGAAACAGCGCTTTCCTCTTCTGGTTGTGTGGACGCCCGGAGCCCCTGCTCCGGGCGTTCGCATTTCAGCCGACCCGCTTGAACACCAGCGCCTTGGGCTCGGGCATTTCGCCGTTCGCCCAGACGATCGTCTCGGTCATGCTCCGGCCGTCCTTCGCGACCGTGTAAACCCGGGTCGAGAACCGCTCGCCGCCCTTCGCCAGCGTCATCACCAGCGTATCCGGTGCGGGTTGGCGCAGGGCGACCGAATCCACCTCGGCGAAGTTGCCGCCCACCGGCACGGGGACGCCGTCCGTCGCCGCGGTCGATTCGGCCTTGATCGTCCCGCCGTCGCGGTTGGCGATCCACACCAGCGTGTGCATCCGCCCGTCCGCGAGCGGCTCGAAGGTGATCGTCACCGACACCGGGCGCTCGTTCTCGGGCAGCCGCGCGACATCGAGCGACCATTTCCCGGCGAGCGGCGAGGCGGCCGCTGCCTGGGCAGTTTCGGCAGCTTCAGGCAGCGTGGCGGTGCCGGCGGCAAGCGCCAGCCCGAGGGCGGCGGCGGGGAGCAGGAAAGCCATGGCAATTCGTCCTTTCGTCCATGCGAACGCCCCCTTGTTGCGGGGCACGGACGAAGCCTCGGACAAAGGCGGCCCTTGCGGAAGATCGATTTTCCTGTCCCAGACTTTCTGTTCCGCGAGCAGCCGCGCCAGCTCCCTGCTGCTACCCACGCCGGTCTTACGCCGCGCCTCGCGCAGCCGCTCGTTGATCGAGGCTTCCGAGCGGCCCAGCCCGGCCGCGATCGACTTCACCGTGTGCCCGCCCGCCAGCAGGCGCAGGATCTCGAGCTCCTTGTCGGAAAGCGCATCGGGGGAGATGCAGGGCGGGTTCGTCATCCCCCGACCTCACCACGCCCCGTGCCCCGGCGTCCAGCACGATTTTCTTGTGACAAGCCCGCCTCCTGCCCGGCAGCGGGGGCGGGCCCCTTCGCCGCAAAGTGTGGCGGCCAGCGCTCGATCGGGTCGGAGTTGAAAATTTTGCACCCTCGAAGGAATAAACCGCGGACCCGTCCCGTTGTGGTGCAGTCCGGAGCCGCTGTGGCCTTCCGGGCAACAGCAACAGGAAACACCACCATGAAATCCATCAAGAACGCCGTGCTCGCCGCCACCATCCTGGCCTTCGGTGCTGCCGCCCTTCCGGCCCCCGTGCTCGCCGGGGAAGGCCATTGGTCGGTCGGCAAGGGCGTTCAGTGCCGCGTGATCGCGGGCAAGGTGGTGTGCACCAAGAACCGTCCGTGATGCGCTGAGCCCCACCGCTCGGTGCAGGGCAAGGCTGGCGGTCCGAACGACCCCCCGATCGCCAGCCTTGCCCTCACAACCTCGGGCGATGTCAGAACCGCGCGCCCAGATCGGCCTCGATCCGCTTGAGAAAACTCTGCGTCGACCAGTCAAAATCGGTCATCGCGATGTCGGGCGTGTAAAACTCGCCGTTCCCGCGCGGGCGATCCACATACATCTTCATCGGGATGATCGCGCGCGCCATCCCTGAGGGCAGCGGCGGGTTGCGCACCTCCATATAGGTCGAATCCGCCGAGGAAGGCGCGCCGATCAGCCTAGTGTTCGGGAACAGCTTGAAGACGTCGATCGCATCGAGGCACGCGCTCGCGCATTGGCCCGGCACGATCACATAGACCGGAGCGGTCAGCAGCGGGGCGGGGTCGGGCGTATCGGCGCCCGTCGCGGCGGGCTCGTCCGCCTCGACATACCACGTCTCGCCCTTGGCCGCCGCGGCCTCGAAGGCGGTGACGAGCTTGGCCACCCACGCGGCGGTCTCGGCGTCGCCCTGCTCGGTCATCAGCCTGGCAAAGCCCCGCACCTCCTCGAGATTGCCGGCGGTGGGCCGCCACCACACCGTAGTCTTGGCCGAGCGGCGATCGGCACGTGCCTCGACCGCCTCGTTGCCCCACAGGCTTTCCGCAACCCGCAGGCTCCACAGCGAAGAGCCGCCCTGATTGTAGCGCAGATCGAGCACCACCGCCCGCGCGCCGCGGATCGCGTCGGCCTTGGCGGCGAGATCGGCGTAGAGCCTCTGGTATGCGGCATTGCCCGCCTCGTCGGGCTGGAAATCGGGCAGCGCGATCCACTGGATGCCCGGCGCGCGCTCTTCGAGGCCGATGGGGAGCAGGTCGCCGTTGATCGAGCCGTTGCGCCATTCCTGATAGTAGTCGGGGACGGGGCTCCAGCTCAGCGCGCGGTCCTCGGCCTTGCCGTAGGTCACGAACCGACACGAATTGGGCAGGCGCACGAAGGGGTTGCCGTCATCCACCAGCGCAATGCGCGCCATCGACCACCACGCGCCCGCGATCTCGGCGCCGGTGCGCCAGCCGAACACCTTGGTCTTCACCCAATCGGCAATCGGCGTGCCGTCGCAGCTTTCGATCCGGCTGCCGGCCAGAGGGCCGCCCTCGGCCGCCTTGTAGACATACATCGCGTCCCCGCGCCACGCCGCGACAAAGCCCGGCCAGCGGATCGTCGGGGCGAGCTCCTGCGGCAAGGTCGCATAGGCGCCTGCGTGCCCGTCGTTGAGCACCGCGGTGAAGCGGTCGAGGCTGGCATCGAACCCGCCCGCGGTGGTGGCCTTCCGCGCAAGCGCAAGCGCCTCGGCCCGCGCGCGTTCGAGCAGCGCGGGGAAGCCGGGGTTGGCCGGATCGTGCATGCCGGGATGGTTGGCCCTGGTCTCGGCATAGACCGCCTCGACATCGGCGACGGCGAGCGCGGACCAGTCGGGCGGGGCGGCGGGCGGGGTCTCAGGGGATGGCTGGGCCATCGCAGGCGCGACGGCGACGAGCGCGAGGCAAAGGGCGAGGTGTTTCATGGCGTGCTCCCCGAGTTGCTCCCTCATCGCCGCTCCCCGGCGGGCGAGCGAGCGCCTGTCGGCCAATGCGCGGCGTGGCTCGACCGGCGGCAGCACGCGCGAAGGGGGTGGAGTGGCACGCGTCTTTTGCTAAGGGCCGTCCCCATGACGGCATTCAAGGAAGGCGATCCGACCACCATCGCGCGGCTCTACGGGCGCTCGGTCGGCAAGAAGCTGCGCACCTATCAGCAGGGGTTGGTCGACAACCTCCTGCCGCAGATCGCCGTGCCGGCCGAGGGCGCGGTGACTTCCGAGGTGCTGTTCGGCGACACGCGCCCGCTCCATTTCGAGATCGGCTTCGGCGGCGGCGAGCATCTCGCCTACCGCGCCGACCTCCTCCCCGACCACGGCTTCATCGGCGCCGAGCCCTTCGTCAACGGCGTCGCGCAGGCGCTGACCCACGTGGCCGACCAGCGGCTCGCCAATATTCGCCTGCATCATGGCGACGCGCTCGAGGTGCTCCAGCGCGTGCCCGACGGCGCGCTGACGATGCTCTACCTGCTCCACCCCGACCCCTGGCCCAAGGCCCGCCACGCCAAGCGGCGGATGATGAACGACGGCCCGGTGCGGCTGTTCGCGCAGAAGCTCAAGCCCGGCGGCGAATTCCGCTTCGGCACCGACCACGCGGTCTACCTGCGCCACGCGCTGATGGTGATGCAGCGCCACACCGACCTGTTCGAGTGGGTGGTCGAGAAGCCCGCCAACTGGCAGGTGCGCCCCTCCGGCTGGCCCGAGACCCGCTACGAACACAAGGCGCGCACGGTCTACGGGCACGAGGTGTGGTACTTCCGGTTCCGGCGGAAATAGGCTGCCGGTCGCAGGGGGCGCGGACTTGGCGAGGAAGACGCTCGGCGACCGGCTGGTCCATGCTCTCTGGTATCTCGCCAGCGGCGTGCTGTGGGTGACGGCCGCGCAGTATGAGGCCCTCGACCACAACTGGCTTGTCGCCTTCGTGGTGATCTCGGTGGTGCAATTCGTCGTCATCGTGATCCACGAGCTCGGCCATGCCTGGGCGGCGTGGCGCTGCGGGGCGCGGGTCCATGCAATCTGCGCGGTGCCCTTCATCTGGAGCGCGCGCACGCGGCGGGTGCGGTTCGAGCCCCGGATGCCCGCGCGCGATATCGGCGGCTATGTCAGCTATGCCTTCGCGGAGGGGCGGGGATCGACCCGCGCGGATATGGCGATCTCCGCCGCCGGGCCGCTCGCCAACTTTGCCTCGGCGGCGGCGGTGGCCGCGATTTCGGGCCTGCTGGCGATGATGCCGCTCGCGGCAGGTCCGGCGGCCCGGCCGGGCCCGCCGCCGATGGTTGCCGTCGAGGCTGGCACTCCGCCTGCCAGCGCCAAGCCCGCCCGCGTGCCGTCGGAGGAGGAGCTCGGAGCCTTCCTCGCCAGGCATCAGGCCCGTCAGCAGGCCAAGGCATGGGCGCAATGGGGCGAGGCGCTGAGCGGGCTGTTCGTTACGCTTTCGGTGATCCTCGGGCTGCTCAACCTCGTCCCCCACCGCGGCAGCGACGGGGCGGAGATCCTTGCCGGGTGGCGCCGCTTGCGGAGGCGCTGAGGCTGCCGGTCGCAGGTTGCTTGTCTGCGGGAATAAATCATATAAATGAGGGCTGACAGCGCCACTCTGCGCGCGGAGGCCCTCGATGATCCGGTTCGCGCTCGCCCTTCCCCCCCTGCTGCTGGCGGGCTGTGCCACGGCCGAACCCCGCATCGCCATCGACGCCGACTTCCCCGATCCCGCCGTGCTCCGCGCCGATGACGGCACCTTCTACGCCTACGCGACGCAAGCCCTTGTCGAGGGACGGCAGGTCAACATCCAGATCGCCCGCTCGCCCGACCTGGCGGCGTGGCAGCACCGCGGCGATGCGCTCCCGGTGAAGCCGCAATGGGCGAGCCGCACGCAGGACTTCTGGGCGCCGCATGTCGCCAAGGTCGAGGGGCGCTACCTGCTCTACTACTCGGCCAAGCCCGACGCGGCGCTCGCCGATCCGGCGCAGGGCCTTTGCCTCGCCGTCGCCACCGCCGAGCGGCCCGAGGGCCCCTTCACCGACATGGGCAAGCCGCTCCTGTGCGGCCCCGGCTTCGTCAACATCGACCCGATGCTGTTCGACGACCCGCAGACCGGCAAGCGCCTGCTCTACTGGGGCTCGGGCTTCGGCCCCATCAAGGTGCAGGAGCTGACGCGCGACGGCCTCGCCTTCGCCCCCGGCAGCACGGCCATCGACCTCGTCGCCCCCGTGCCGACCGACGACCCGGCGAACTACCGGCGGCTGGTCGAAGGCGCTTGGGTCACTTGGCGCGAGGGCTGGTATTACCTGTTCTTCTCGGGCGACAATTGCTGCGGGCCGAACGCGCATTACGCAGTGATGGTGGCCCGCTCGCGCTCGGCGACGGGGCCGTTCGAGGTTAAGCCGGAGAACGGCGGCGTGATCCTCGCAGCCTCGCCCGGATGGATCGCGCCGGGGCACAATGCGCTCGCCGAGAAGGACGGCGAGACCCTGATCCTCTACCACGCGGTCGACGCCTCCCGCCCGCGCGCGCGGCCCGAGGACGAGGTCAACACCCGCCGCATCATGTTCACCGCGCGATTGGCGTGGGAGGGCGGCTGGCCGGTGCTCGCCGACTAGCCGCGCGCCCGCCACAACGGCATCAGCGCGAACACCACCTGCCCCGCCAGCCCGAGCGCCGCGTGCGGCGCGGCGAGGCCGGTGAGCCATTCGCCCGGCGTCTCGCCCGCCAGCACGCCCGCCAGCGCGCACTCCGCCGCCATCAGAAGCGCGAAGGCGAGCGCGCCCGCTGCCATCGCCTCGCCGCCTCGTGCCAGAGCGAAGCGCCGCACCAGCCACCCACTCGCGATCCAGCTCGCGCCGAGTATCACCGGCAGCTCCAGCGCGGTTGCGGCAAGGAGGCCCAGCGCGGGCGCGATCCACAGCACCCGCACCGTCCCCAGCACGAAGCCGAGCGCGAAGACCACCGCCCAATAGCTCCCCGCCGCCCGGATCACCCTTCCTGCCGCCTGCATCCTCTCGCTCCGCCGCAAAGCCCTCGCACCTCGTCGGGTCTGCGCGAGGATAGCACACCCATGTGGGGGCGGTGCACGGCCCGTTCCGCCAATCTCCCGGCAGAGTGAGGCGCCAGCCTTCCATCGGAGAAAAAAGCCATGACCATCAGCACCCTGAAAGACCTCTACGTCGACCAGCTGCAGGACCTCTACAGCGCCAACCGTCAGGCGGCGAAGGCGACCCGCGAGTTGCAGGAGGCGGCGCACTCGGCCGAATTGCGCAAGGCGCTCTCGGCCGGAGCCGAGGGCATCGAGGAGGGGATGGCTGCGCTCAAGTCCCTGATCGAGACCCACGACGCCAACCCGCGCGGCGAGCACTGCCGGGGGATGGAAGGCCTCGTCGCCGAAGCCCGCGCGCACGGCGTGGAGGCGGACTTCTCGGACGAGGACGTGCGCGACGCCTCGATCATCGCGCAGTACCAGCGTATGACCCATTACGGCATCTCGGGCTACGGCACCGCAGCGGCCTTCGCGCGGCGGCTGGGGCTGGAGGAGGACGCGGGCGTGCTCGCGCAATGCCTCGAGGACACCCGCGGCGGCGACCGCAAGATGACCGCGATCGCCTCGGGCGAAGTCAACCCGGCGGCGGCCGAGGCATAGAGCGGCTGCCGCCGAGGCCTGAAGCTGAAGCGCGCCCGGACGCCGCGCGTCCGGGCGCGCTTCAGCCTCCTCATCGCTTCAGCTTCAGGCCCCGACGGCAGGCGTTCTGCAGCTCAACCCAAAGCAGCGATCAGCGCGTCGGCGTCGGCTGCGTCGTTGTAGAGGTGCGGGGTGACGCGCAGCGATTGGCCGCGCAGCGAGACGTGGACGCCGCGCTCGGCGAGCCGCTCGGTCAGGCCCTCGGGCACGCCCCCGCCGAAGCCGAGAGACAGGAAATGGGGCGCGCGTACCCCGACCGGCGCGGTCTCCATGCCGAGCCCCGCCGCCTTGGCTGCGATGGCCCCTGTCTGCTCGGCGAGGCTCTCGGCGATCACCTCCACCCCGAACTCCAGCAGAAAATCGAGCCCCGCGCTCGCGCCCAGCAGCAGCGGTGGGTTCGCCTTCTCGCCCATGTCGAAGCGCCGCGCGCCCGGCTGGAAATCCGCGCGGTAGCGGGTCAGCCGCGCGAAATCCTCCGAGCCCGCGCGGTTGATCCAGTTGTGCTCGATCGGCCGCCCTTCGTGGTGGCGCGGGGCGACATAAAGCATCCCCGTGCCATAGGGCCCCATCAGCCACTTGTAGTTCGCCGCGACCGCGAAGTCGGGATCGACCGCGGCGAAATCGAGCGGCATCGCGCCCAACGACTGGGTGAGGTCGAGCACCAGCGCCGCACCCACCTCGCGGCACCGCGCGCCGACCGCAACCAGATCGACCACCCGTCCATCCGCCCAGTGGCAGTGCGGCACGGCGACGATTCCGGTGTCGGGCCCGATGGCGTCGAGCACCGCGGCGGTCCAGCAATCCTGCGAGGGCCGCTCCACCGCCCGCATCCGCCCGCCCACACGTGCGGCGAGGTCCTGCCAGACATAGACGTTGGAGGGGAACTGGTCCGCCAGCGTCACCACCTCCTGCCCGCGCGCGAGCGGCACATTGGCGGCGGCGACCGCGAGGCCGTAGCTCGCCGAGGGCACGATCGCGATGCAATCGGCGGGCACCCCTGCCAGCCGCGCCGCCCGCTCGCGGAAGTGCTCCGAGACGGTGAAGAAATCCGCGGGCTTGTAGCGCCACGGGCTCGCCTTGGCGCGCGCGCCCTCGTCCATGGCCGCGATCACGGCGTGCGACAGCGGCGCCATGTAGGCGCAGTTGAGGTAGTGCACCTCCGCCGGAATGGCGAAGCGGTGGCGCTGGGAAGGGATCACGGCCTCAGCCCACGACCCCCGCACCCGCCAGCACCGCCAGCGTCAGCACATCGGGCACCGCCGCGGTCATCGGCACGATCTGCACCGGCTTTTCCATGCCGATCATCATCGGGCCGATGGTGGCGTTGCTCCCCAGCTCGCGCAGCAGCTTGGCCGACAGGTTCGCCGATTGCAGCCCCGGCATGATCAGCACATTGGCCGGGCCCGACAACCGGCTGAAGGGATAGAGCGCCATCACCTTGGGGTTGAGGGCCGCATCGGGCGCCATTTCGCCTTCATATTCGAAGCCCGGGTCCTCACTGTCGAGGATCGCCACCGCCTCGCGGATCGAGTTCAGCCACTGGCCGGAGGGATTGCCGAAGGTCGAATAGCTGAGGAACGCCACCCGCGGCTCGTGCCCCATGCGCCGGGCGACCGCGGCGGTCTCCTTGGCGATATGGGCGAGCATCGCGGCGTCGGGGCGTTCGTTGATGGTGGTGTCGGCGAGGAAGGTCGTGTGGTTCTTGCCGATCATCATATGGATGCCGAAAGGCACCGCGCCTTCCTTGGGATCGAGCACCAGGTTCACCTCGCGCACGGTCTGCGCAAAGGTGCGGGTCATGCCGGTGATCATCCCGTCGCCATGCCCCAGCGCGACCAGCAGCGAGGCGAAGACGTTGCGGTCCTGGTTGACCATGCGCCGCACGTCACGCTCGGTATAGCCGCGCCGCTGGAGCCGCTTGTAGAGATAGGCGACCATCGCCGGCACATGCTCGCTGTCGGCCGAGTTCTGGATCTCGAAGCTGCCCGGATCGCCAACCGACAATTGGTGGAGCTTGTCGAGCACCGCCTTGGTGCGGCCCACCAGAATGGGCGTGCCGTAGCCGAAATCGCGGAACTGGATCGCGGCGCGCAGCACCACTTCCTCTTCCGCCTCGGCGAAAACCATGCGCTTGGGGTTGGCGCGCGCGACCTCGTAGACGCCGCTCAGCACCGAGGTTGTCGGGTTGAGGCGGCTGCGCAGCTGCATCCGGTAGGCCTCGAAGTCCTCGATCCGCGCCCGCGCGACACCCGAATCCATCGCCGCCTTGGCCACCGCGGAGGAGACGACCTCGATCAGGCGCGGGTCGAAGGGGGCGGGGATGATGTAGTCGGTGCCGAACTTGTGGTTTTTGCCATAGGCGCTCGCCACTTCCTCGGGCACCTGCTGGCGCGCGAGCTCGGCGATGGCCTGCGCGGCGGCGACCTTCATCTCCTCGTTGATGGTGGTCGCCTGCACATCGAGCGCGCCGCGGAAGATGAAAGGGAAGCCGAGGACGTTGTTGACCTGGTTGGGGAAGTCCGAACGGCCCGTGGCGATGATCGCGTCGGGGCGCACGGCCTTGGCCTCGTCGGGCATGATTTCGGGCGTCGGGTTGGCCATCGCGAAGATGATCGGCTTGTCGGCCATCTTCTTGACCCAGTCGGGCTTCAGCGCTCCCGCCGCCGAGAGGCCGAGGAAGATGTCGGCGCCCGCCAGCGCTTCCTCGAGGCTGGTCGCGGTGGTGGCGACCGCATGGGCACTCTTCCACTGGTCCATGCCCTCGCGGCCCGGCGTGATCGGGCCCGAGCGGTCGCACATGATCACGTTCTCGTGCCGCACGCCCATCGCCTTGATGAGCGCGGTGCACGCGATCGCCGCCGCGCCCGCGCCATTGACCACGACCTTCACGTCCTTGAAGTCGCGTCCGGTGATGTGGCACGCATTAAGCAGCCCCGCCGCGGTGATGATCGCGGTGCCGTGCTGGTCGTCGTGCATCACCGGGATCTTCATCTTCTCGCGCAGGGCGGCTTCGATGATGAAGCATTCGGGGGCCTTGATGTCCTCAAGGTTGATGCCGCCGAAGGTCGGCTCCATCAGCGCGACGGCGTTGATGAAGGCTTCGGGGTCTTCGGTCGCAAGCTCGATGTCGATCGAATCGACGTCGGCGAAGCGCTTGAACAGCACCGCCTTGCCTTCCATCACCGGCTTCGAGGCGAGCGCGCCCAGATTCCCGAGCCCGAGGATCGCGGTGCCGTTGGAGATCACCGCGACGAGGTTCGCCTTGGCGGTGTAGCGCGCGGCCAGCGCAGGGTCGGCGGCGATGGCTTCCACCGGCACGGCCACGCCGGGCGAATAGGCGAGGCTCAGGTCACGCTGCGAGGTCATCGGCTTGGTCGCGACGATCTCGAGCTTACCCGGGCGGATGGTCTCGTGATAGAACAGCGCCTCGCGCGCGGTGAAACCCCCCTTGTTCTGGGTGTTGTTCTCTTCGGCCATGATGGCTGGTCCCCTATCCGTCCGTAACGTCAACCGAGCCCCGCTTAGCCCGAGCGCGGCCGATGCGATAGGCCGTTTATCGCAAGCACGTTGGGGGAAAGTTGCAACAGCCGACATTCCCGAATCGGGTCGGCTGGGGGTAGGCGGGGAGGATGGCCGCGCTCGATGATCCCAAACCTACCCCGATGATGGCGCAATATCTGCGCCTGCGGGAAGAGGCGGGCGATGCGCTGCTGTTCTACCGCATGGGCGATTTCTTCGAGCTGTTCTTCGAGGATGCCAAGCGCGCGGCGGCGATCCTCGATATCGCGCTGACCACGCGGGGCGAGCACGGCGGGCAGGCGATCCCGATGTGCGGGGTGCCGGTGCATTCGGCGGAGAGCTATCTCGCGCGCCTCATAAAGGCCGGCTGCCGCGTGGCGATTGCCGAACAGGTCGAGACGCCCGAGGAGGCCAAGGCGCGCGCCAAGCGCGAGGGCACGCCGTCCTCCAAGGTGCTGGTCGGGCGGGCGATTGTGCGGCTGGTCACCGCAGGCACGCTGACCGAGGAGGCGCTGCTCGAACCGCGCCGCGCCAATGTGCTGGTCGCTCTGGCCGAGCTACGCGGCACGGTGGGGATCGCGGCGGTCGATGTGTCTACGGGTGCGATGGTGCTCGAGGAATGCGCCGCCGACCAGTTGGGCGCGGCGCTGGCGCGGCTCTCGCCCAGCGAAGTCGTGGTGCCCGAGGACTGGGAGCACAGCCCCGAGGAGGCGATCTACCGCCCGCGCACCACCTTCGCCAGCGATGCCGGGGCCGAGCGGCTGAAGGCCGTTCACGGCGTGGCGACGCTCGATGCCTTCGGTGCCTTCTCCCGTGCGATGCTCAGCGCAGCGGGAGGGCTGGTCGCCTATCTCGACCATGTCGGGCGCGGGAGCCTGCCGCTGCTTCTGCCCCCCGTGGTGCGCGAGACCGCCAGCACCATGGCGATGGACGCGGCGACACGCGGGAGCCTCGAGATTCTGGAGTCTGCCCAAGGGGGCCGCGCAGGCAGCCTGATCGGTGCAGTCGATCGCTGTGTGACGGGTACGGGGTCGCGGCTGCTGGCGGAGGACCTGTCCGCGCCGCTGCTCGATGCCGCCGCCATCGAGGCGCGGCTCGCGCTGGTGCAATTCTGGCGCGACCGCCCCATCGAGCGCGCGCAGCTGCGCGACGCCTTGCGCGCCATCCCTGATCTCGGGCGCGCGCTGGGCCGGGTGGTGGCGGGGCGGGGGAGCCCGCGCGATCTCGGCCAGCTGCGCGATGGGCTTTCGGAAGCCGCCCGGCTCCACCACTGGCTGGCGGGCGCGCCCGACCGTCCGGCGCTGCTCGCCGAGGTGACCGCGGGGCTGACCGGCCACGGCGCGCTCACCGACCTGCTGAGCCGCGCGCTCGTCACCTCTCCCCCGACCGAGCGTTCCTCCGGCGGGTTCATCGCCGACGGTTACGACGCCGCGCTCGACGAATTGCGTGCCACCTCGGGCGATGCCCGCCGCGCGATTGCCGCGATGGAGGCGCGCTACCGCGAGGAGACGGGGATCGCCTCGCTGAAGATCCGCCACAACGGGGTGCTGGGCTATTTCATCGAGGTCTCCGCGCGCCATGCCGATGCGCTGATGGCCCCCGACAGCGGCTTCACCCACCGCCAGACCATGGCGGGCGCGGTGCGGTTCAACTCCTTGACCCTGCACGAGGAAGCCGCGCGCATTGCCGAGGCGGGGGGCCATGCGCTCGCCGCCGAGGAAGCGCATTTCGAGGCGCTGGTGGCCGAAGTCATCGCCGCCCGCGAGGCCATCGCCGCCACCGCCGCCGCGCTCGCGCGATTGGATGTCGGCGCAGGCAATGCCGAGCGTGCGGCAGAAGGCGACTGGTGCCGCCCGGCAATTGCCGAGGACGCGGGCCTCGCCATCACTGCGGGCCGCCATCCGGTGGTCGAGGCGGCGCTGGCCAAGACCGGCGAGCGTTTCGTGGCGAACGACTGCCGGCTCGCCGCCGACAACCGCCTGTGGCTGATCGGCGGCCCCAACATGGGCGGCAAATCGACCTTCCTCAGGCAGAACGCGCTCATCGTGCTGCTCGCGCAGGCCGGCTGCTTCGTGCCCGCGAGCGCCGCGCGCATCGGCCTTGTCGACCGCCTGTTCAGTCGCGTCGGCGCCGCCGACAACCTCGCGCGGGGCCGCTCCACCTTCATGGTCGAGATGGTCGAGACCGCCGCCATTCTGGCGCAGGCGACCAGCCGCAGCTTCGTCATCCTCGACGAGGTCGGCCGCGGGACATCGACCTATGACGGCCTCGCGCTCGCCTGGGCGGTGGCCGAGGCGGTGCATTCGCAGATCGCCTGCCGCTGCCTCTTCGCCACCCACTACCACGAACTCGCGCGGCTGGCGGAGACCTGCGAGGCGCTGAGCCTCCACCACGTCCGCGCGCGCGAGTGGCAGGGCGATCTGGTGCTGCTGCATGAATTGGCGGACGGCCCTGCGGACCGCTCCTATGGCCTCGCCGTCGCGCGGCTGGCGGGGTTGCCCGCCAATGTCGTCGCCCGCGCCAAGGCGGTGCTCGCCAAGCTTGAGGCAACCCGCGAAGCGACCGGCGGGATCGCCGCGGGGCTGGGCGACCTCCCGCTCTTCGCCAACCTCAAGCCCGCGGAGCCCGAACCGGCCACCCCCGAACAGCAGCTCGCCGAAGCGCTCCGGGCCGCCGATCTCGACGCGCTGACCCCGCGCGAGGCGCTCGATCTGCTCTACGAATGGAAGCGCGGCCTGCCCCGTTAGAGCACTTTCCGACCAATCTGGGTCACCCTGATCGTGTCAGGAGGCGCGCTGGACAGGAGCGGCGCGCAGCCGGGGCTGGTTGCCCCGGCAAGTGCCGCGACGCAGCCAGCGCGCCTCCTGACACGACCCCGAAGTGGCGGGCCGATCTGAGCGCAGGGCTACGTTGATCGTCGCGCACGATGCGCTGCATCGCTTGCTCCTCTCGCCTTCCCCCGCGCTCAGATCGGCTCCGTCAGGGTGATCCAGGTTGGTCGGAAAGTGCTCTAAGCCGCGATTTCAACCAAGGCTTAACCATGCCCCTGTTATGCGCGAGGGCATGATGAGGCTCCTGTTCCAGAACAGTCGTTTGGCGCTTGCCTTCGTGGTGCTGACCGTGCTCGCGGCGGTGGCGATGATCGGTCCGCAGGGCAATGGCGGGCTGGTGACCAAGGCGGTGAGCCTGTCCGAATCGCAGCGCGGGCTGCTGGCGGGCGGCCAGCAAGGCGCAGCCGCGGCACAGGGCCAGCCGGCGCAACCGCCCTCGGTTTTCGGCGACTACGACCCAAATGCCCCCGCGCCAGCCGAGCCTCCGGTGAACAGCGGCAATCCCATGACCGCGCCGCTGGCCTCCACCGCGGTGGTCGTTCCCCAGGGCGCGACGCCGACCGATCCGATCATCCCCGAAAGCGAAGCTCCGCAATAAGCGCGGGCGCTCCGGCGGGCCGTCACTCCTCCTCGTCGGCGCCGTCCTTCGCATCCGAATCGAGCGCGCGCTCGAGTTCCTCGTAGCTTTCCGCGTCGAGCAGTGTTTCGGCGTCATCCTCGCTCAGCGTCTCGCCGTCGGCGGTGAGCCAGTCGCCGTCCGCGTCGTCGGTGGTCTCGCCGCCATAGGTGCCGGGCTCGTCGTCATGGTTGGGCTCGCCCGCGAAGGCGGACATGTCGATCCGGCCCTCGCCTTCCATGCGGCGCATCTCGTCGATCAGGTCGCCGGTGCTGTCGGGGGCGGGGTCGACGTCGTTTGCGGCAGGCTTGGTGCTTTCGAGCGGGCTCGCGGTGCGGCTGTCCTCGCGGCGCGCATCCTCGGCGACGTCCTGGGCCTGCGTGCCGGCGGCGTCCTGCTCGTCGTTGTGCGCCTCGGGGGGCGGGCCAGCGGGGTGGCCGGGGATTGCGCGGTCGTCGGCATCGGGCATGGGGTTTCTCCTTCACCGGGCCTTACCCGGCAGGAGTGCCGATTGTTGCCATGCCCTGCGGCGGGCCGAAGCCTCAACGCGTCGGGACGGGGACCTCGCCCGAATAGTCGTAGAACCCGCGCCCGGTCTTGCGGCCGAGCCAGCCAGCCTCGACATATTTCACCAGCAGCGGCGCAGGGCGATACTTGCTGTCGCGGGTGGTGGTGTAGAGCACGTTGATGATGTCGAGGCAGGTGTCGAGCCCGACGAAATCGGCCAGTTGCAGCGGCCCCATCGGGTGGTTGAGGCCGAGGCGGCAGCCCTTGTCGATATCCTCGATCCCCGCGGTCGACTGCCCGAGCACGAAGACGGCCTCGTTGATCATCGGCAGGAGGATGCGGTTGACGACGAAGCCGGGTTCGTCCTGCGAGAGCACCACTTCCTTGCCGAGCCCCCGGGCGAAGGCGGTGACCGCGTCGGTGGTCTCCTTGGCGGTGGCAAGGCCGGGGATCACCTCGATGAGGCCCATCACGGGGACGGGATTGAAGAAGTGCAGCCCGATGAAGCGCGCCGGATCGGGCGAGTGGTTGGCCATGCGGGTGATCGGGATCGACGAGGTGTTCGACGCCATGATCGCGCCTGTGGCCAGCACCTGGCCCGCCTTCTCGAAGATCGCGTTCTTGATCTCCTCGCGCTCGGTCGCGGCTTCGATGATGAGGTCGGCCTCGGCGAAGGGGGCGTAATCGGCGACCGGCGTGATGCGGGCAAGCAGCTTCTCGGCCTCGTCCGCCTCGATCTTGCCGCGGCCCATGAGTTTGGCGAGCGCCTTCCCGATCGCGGCCTTGCCCGCCTCGGCGCGGGGGAGGTCGACGTCGGTGAGCATGACGGTCATGCCCTGGGCGGCGCAGGTCTGGGCGATGCCGGTGCCCATCTGACCGGCGCCGATGACGGCGATGTTGCGCATGGGGCTGGTCATGGGGAGTCGGTTCCTTCGCAGGTGCAGCAAGGCTGCCGCCCTAGCGGGGAACGCAGGCCTTGCCTAGCGGTTTGCCCCGGGAACCCACTTCACGTCTTTCCGTCCGTCATCATTCGCGACGCGGGCGAGGACGAAGAGCAGGTCGGAGAGGCGGTTGATATAGGCGAGGGCCGCCGGATTGACCGCGTCTTCGGCCGCCAGCGCCACCATCGCGCGCTCGGCGGCGCGGGTGGTGGCACGGGCGATGTGGACGCGCGCCGCCGCCTCGCTCCCGCCGGGCAGGACGAAGCTGGTGAGCGGTTCGAGCCGCTCGTTGAGCGCGTCGATCTGCGCCTCGATCCACAGCGGCTGGCTCGGGACGATGCGCAGCACCATCTCGGACGGGGTAAAGTCGCCGTCGGCACTGGGGGTCGCAAGGTCGGCCCCGAGGTCGAACAGATCGTTCTGGACGCGAGTCAGGAGCGCCTTCTCGGCCTCGCCTTCGAGCGCGCAGATGGCGAGGCCGATGGCGCTGTTCGCCTCGTCGACCAGGCCCATGGCGGCGATGCGCGCGGAGTGCTTGGGGCAGCGCGAGCCGTCGACGAGGCCCGTCGTGCCGTCGTCACCCGTGCGGGTGTAGATGCGGTTCAGCTTGACCATCGAAGGGGCGTTTAGCGCGACACCGCCAGCAGGATCGCGACCACCACGATCGCCAGCCCCTGATACTTGATGCGCGCGAACATCGCCTTGTTCTGGGCGAGCTGCATGTCGGTCGCGGTGCTGCCTTCCCCGGTCTCGAGGTCGATCTTGGTCGTCTGGAGAAAGGCGATGATGCCCTTGACCAGCGAGAAGGCGGTGAGGCCCATGAGGATCAGGAGCGCGGGGATGAGGACATAGGTCATGGGTGTCTAAATGGACGCTTGGGGCTCAGGTTCCAAGTGACAAAAGTTGCACACGCAGTTGTTCGGCGAGCATCCGCCCGTCCTCGCCCGCTTCGCGCCGCTCGGTCAGTGCGGGGGAGCCGCGGCGTTTGGCGAGCTTCTCGCCATCCTCGCCGAGCAGCAGCGGGTGGTGATGCCAGCGTGGCACCGGCAGGCCGAGCAGGGCTTGCAGCGTGCGGTGGACATGGCTCGCGGCGAACAGGTCCGCGCCGCGCGTCACCAGCGTCACGCCGTCCGCCGCATCGTCGAGCGTGACAGCGAGGTGGTAGGAGGCGGGCAGGTCCTTGCGCACGAGCACCACATCGCCGAGGAGGGAGAGGTCCACGGCTTGCGGTCCGGCCAGGGCATCCTCCCACACCAGCGGTCCGGTTGCCGCCAGTGCCTTCGCGCTGTCCAGCCGCCAAGCCGCGGGGCGTAACGGGTCGGGCGGGCGGTGCTTGCAGGTGCCGGGGTAGATCAGGCCATCGGAGCCCTCGACCGCGCCTGCCTCCTCGATTTCCTTGCGGGTGCAGGTGCAGGGGTAAAGCAGCCCCTTCGCCTTCAGCGCCTCGGCCGCCGCGGCATAGCTGGTGAGGCGGGTGGATTGGGCCCGGACCTCCTCCCACTCCAGCCCCAGCCATTCCAGATCGCGGCGGAAATCGTCGGCGAGTTCGGGGCGTGACCTCGGCCCGTCGATGTCCTCGATCCGCAGCAGGAACCGCCCGCCGCCGGCGCGCGCCAGATCATGTGCCACGATCGCCGAGAGCGCATGGCCGAGGTGCAACCGCCCGTTGGGGCTCGGCGCGAAACGGGTCACGGGTGGGGCGGGGCGGTCCATCGCGCCGCCCATGCCACACGACAGAATGTTTCGCTATCCACAGGTCATGCACAGGCTATCCCTGTGGATATGCGCCCTGTCACGGGTTTGACTCTTTGCCCTGCCACGTCAGGATGGAGGTCAATCAGGGAGGAACGCGCGTCGTGTTCAATGCCGAACTGATCGAGAGAGTGGCGAAGTTCCGCGGGATCGACGAGGATCCGACGCGCAATCTTTCGGCCTGCCCGGCGCTGGTGCTCAACGCCGATTACACCCCGCTGTCCTACTACCCGCTCTCGCTCTGGCCGTGGCAGACCGCGATCAAGGCGGTGTTTCTCGACCGGGTGGACATCGTCGCGAGCTACGACCGCGAGGTGCACTCGCCCAGCTTCGACATGAAGATCCCGAGCGTCATCGCGCTCAGGCAATATGTGAAGCACTCCGAGTTTCCCGCCTTCACCCGCTTCAACGTGTTCCTGCGCGACCGCTTCCAGTGCCAATATTGCGGCAGCCACGATCACCTGACCTTCGACCACGTCACCCCGCGCCGCCTCGGGGGCCGGACGACGTGGGAGAACATCATCACCGCCTGCGCGCCGTGCAACATGAAGAAGGGCGGAAGGACGCCGAAGCAGGCGGGCATGGGCCTCCACCAGCCCCCGATCCGCCCGACCTCATGGCAATTGCAACAGGCGGGCAAGCTGTTCCCGCCGAACTACCTCCACGAAACCTGGCGCGACTGGCTCTATTGGGATGTCGAACTGGAGGCGTAAGGCGGGCACCGTCTGCTTTGCGGCTTCCATGGAAAAATGCTGCCGTTCGGGAATCGACCCCGGAGCGGTCATTGAATTCCATCGCTTTCCCCACTGTACCTCGTCGTCAGACAATCTCCTTCGCCTGATAAATCTTTGGCATGCTTAGGCCAGCATTTTGAACGCAGTCGACAAATTCGTTGGAGAACATGATTATAAATTCGTTGAACAACCGTTCGCGCCATACATGCGCACCGTCAAAAGCAACCTTCTGAAAATGTGATTGGACAGCATCGCCCTTCGTCACCTTGCTGAAGTTGTAACGCTCGCCAGGAGCCAGTTTCGGCATCACTCCGTTTATATCGATATAGCTGTTGCGGTAGTTCGTGACCACGAAGGTGAAGAATGTTTTCGGATAGATGGACCGGGGCATCACGATATCGATTGGGAAAAATTGATGCGCCCCGCCGTCAAGGGCCTCAATTATAGCCCTCATATCTTCGCTGACAGCGAGAATTCGGTCGTTGAGCATAATCAAATCGCCCAACTGCTTGTACGACTTTGAGGCATTGAACGACCTAGGAGCCTCTTGATCCATGACCGGAGTGATCGGAGGCAAATCTGGGGCGACGGTTGTGCCAACCTCCCGTATGTACTTCAGAGAGACAAAATACCCATACCTCGTTACGTCGCCGACAGGCATCAATTCTTTCTGACGATCTACTGGCAAGGCTGTTATGTAATCTTTCAATCTACCGTCCCAACCAATCACTTGTGGTTTGTCGCCATCCTCGAACTCACCATCAGGCCAGAATTCACCAAACCCGCTGGGCAAACTCATAATCCAAACCATTAATCAATCTCCGAAATAGAGCGCGGCCACCATATTGACAGAGGGCTCGCAATCCAAAGGTAAGTTGTTAGCTGCGATCACTTAACGATAGCCAAATCCGGGCTCGACTTGCGTGTTCGGTAAAGGCCGCCATTCCGCATTCCACCCACAACCGGCCATTCGCGACCGCGCTGCAAATGCCCGAAAGCGGTCGTGCTGGGACTGCGGCACCCTTGCCTGACGAGAACCCGCCCTCTGCGCGTTGCAATTCCATGACGCATCGCTAGGCGGGTCGCATCACGCGCCAACGGGGATTCGCGACCGATGAAGATCATGTCCGGCAATTCGAACCTGCCGCTCGCCCGGGCGATTGCCGCCTATCTCGAAATCCCGCTGACCGACGCCAGCGTGCGGCGCTTCTCCGATGAAGAGGTCTTCGTCGAGATCCACGAGAACGTGCGCGGGGAGGACGTGTTCGTCGTCCAGCCGACCAACTTCCCGGCGAACGACAACCTGATGGAACTGCTGATCTGCATCGACGCGCTACGCCGCGCCTCGGCCAAGCGGATCACCGCGGTGGTGCCCTATTTCGGCTATGCCCGGCAGGACCGGAAGCCCGGCCCGCGCACGCCGATCTCGGCCAAGCTGGTGGCGAACCTCATCACCGAGGCAGGCGCCGACCGGATGCTGGCGGTCGACCTCCACGCGGGCCAGATCCAGGGCTTCTTCGATATCCCGACCGACAACCTCTATGCCGCCCCCGTCATGGCCGCCGACATCCAGGCGCGTTATGGCGACCAGCAGCTGATGGTGGTCTCGCCCGACGTTGGCGGCGTGGTGCGCGCCCGCGCGCTGGCCAAGCGGCTCGACAACGCCCCGCTGGCGATCGTCGACAAGCGGCGTGATCGTCCGGGCGAGAGCGAGGTGATGAATATCATCGGCGACGTCTCCGGCCGGCACTGCATCCTGATCGACGACATCGTCGATTCGGGCGGCACGCTGTGCAACGCGGCCGAGGCGCTGCTCGAGGGCGGGGCGAAGTCGGTCGCGGCCTATATTACCCACGGCGTGCTGTCGGGCGGGGCGGTGGCGCGCATCAACGGCTCGGCGCTCAAGGAGCTGGTGATCACCGACTCGATCCGCCCGACCGAGGCGACCGAACAGTCCGACCGCATCCGCGTGCTGCCGATTGCCCCGCTGGTGGGCGAGGCGATCCGGCGGATTGCGGACGAGAGCTCGGTCAGCTCGCTGTTCGACTGATGTTTGACCCTGCCGAAGTGCGCGGCCTGCTAATCGAAGCGGCCCGCCAGCGGCAGACCTTCACCTACGGCGCGCTGCTCGGCATCCTCGGCCACACCTTCACGCGCCCACTGATGCGCCAGCTGTGCAAGGTGCTCGACCGGATTGACGAGGACGGTCGGGCGGCGGGCGAGCCGGGGCTGGCGGTGCTGGTCGTGCGCCAGTCGGACGGGCTGCCGGGGCAGGGCTGGTTCGTCAGCCGCACCGGCGTCTACGACGACCTGCCGCTGGAGTGGGAGGGGCCGGAGGCGCGGCGCTATACTCAGGCTCGACAGGCCGAAGCCTTCGATTATTGGGAAGCGCATGACCGATAAAGACCTCGCCCTCGCCCTGCGCCTTGCCGATGCCGCCGGGGCCGCGATCCGCCCCCTGTTCCGCGGCCAGTGGTCCGAGGAGCGCAAGGCCGACCGCTCCTACGTCACCGAAGCCGACCGCGCCGCCGAGGCCGCTATGCGCAAGCTGATCGAGGCGGAATTCCCGCGCGACGGCATCATCGGCGAGGAATACGGCACCCGCAACGAGGGCGCGGGGCGGCAATGGGTGCTCGACCCGATCGACGGCACCACCAGCTTCATCGCGGGCCGCCCGATCTTCGGCACGCTGATCGCATTGCTGCAGGATGGTTGGCCGGTGCTCGGGATCATCGACCAGCCGGTGAGCGGCGAGCGCTGGGTGGGCCGCATCGGCCAGCCGACGCTGTTCAACGGCAAGCCCGCGCAGACCAAACCCCTGAAGGAGCTGTCGGACGCGGTGCTCGCCACCACCAGCCCGCATCTCTTCACCAATGAGGAGGCCGACGCCTTCATGTCGGTCGCCAAGCAGGTGGCGGAGAAGAAGATCGTGTTCGGCGGGGACTGCTACAATTACGGCCTCGTCGCCAGCGGCCATGTCGACATCGTGATCGAGGCGGGTCTCAAGCTCTATGACTACGCCGCGCTGGTGCCGGTGGTGGAGGGCGCGGGCGGGATGATGGCCGACTGGCAGGGCAACCCGCTCGATGCGGGCTCCGACGGCACGGTGATCGCGCTCGGCGATCCGGCGCGGCTCGAGGATGTGCTCGAGGCGATGGGCTAGGGTGCTCCTGTTCGTCTACGGCGTGCTGCGCGAGGGGCTGGGCGACTGGCCGTTCCTCGCCGGGATCGGCCCCGGACGGACCGCGACCGCCAGCGGCGCGCTGTTCGCGATTCCCGATCCGCAGGGCTGGTATCCCGCGCTCGTGCCGGGCGAGGGCACGGTGATCGGCGCGGTGCGCGATGCGAGCCGCATCGACATGGCCGCGGTCGATGCCTTCGAAGGCGCGGACTACGCCCGCCGCCCGATCTCCGTCCTGTGCGCGGGCGAGACGATCATGGCCGAGGCCTACCTCTGGACCGCGCCGCTCCCCGCCAGGGCCCCGCGCATCGCCCATGGCGATTTCGCGCGCTGGCTCGCCGAGACCGGCCGCGCGCCCCTCGGGAACACCCCTAGCCGCGCGCGGTAGGCCCTTAACGGGCTTGGTTAATAACTCCCGGTCAGTGGCCCCATCCGGCGGTCCGGGAGACATCATGACCAAGCAGCTCAAAGCCATCGCCGGTGCCCGCACCATCCTCGAAAACGCCCTTCGCGCCCACGAAGCGGGCGATCTCGCCGCTGCCGAGGCGGGCTATGCCATGGTTATCGAGGCCGGTTACCGCCTCGCGGACGTGCTGCCGATCCTCGCCGGGATGCTCGGCCAGCGCGGCGCGGATGAAGAGGCACTGGCGCTGTGGGAGCGGCTGCTGACGATCGACCCGGGCAACGCGGTGGCGCTGCACGAACAGGGCCTGATCTTCGCCCGCACCGGCCAGCGCGACCGTGCCATCGCCGCGCTCGAGGCGAGCTGCGCCGCCGATCCCGCCAATGCCGTGGCCGCCAACAACCTCGCGGTGTTCCTCGCCGATGCGGGGCGCAAGCACGAGGCTTTGGGCAAGTTCCGCGCGGCGCTCGCGCTCCAGCCGGGCAACATCCATATCGAGCACCAGATCCGCCGGTTGTGCGCCGAGCTGGTGCCCTTCTGGCATATCCCCATGCTCAACGACACGCGCCGCAACGATGCCTTCGAGGCGGCGATCATCGCTGCGATTGCGGCCAAGGGCCACGAAGCGCGGGTGCTCGACATCGGCACCGGCAGCGGCCTGCTGTCGATGATGGCCGCGCGCGCCGGGGCGCTCTCGGTGACCGCCTGCGAAATGGTGCCGGTGATCGCCGACACCGCCCGCGCGATCATTGCAGGCAACGGCCATGCCGAGCGCATCACCGTCCACACCGCCCCCTCGGGCGCGCTTGAGGTGGGCGAACACCTGCCCGCGCGCGCCGACATCCTCGTTTCGGAAATCCTCTCGAGCGACCTCCTCACCGAAAAGGTGATCGACACCTTCGAGGATGCCCATGCGCGCCTCCTCGCGCCCGATGCCATCGTCATCCCGCGCGCGGCGGCTGCCATCGGGTGCCTGGTCGAGAGCCGGGTGCTCGAGGACTATGTCTTCGTCGGCGAGGTCTCGGGCTTCGACGTCTCGGCCTTCGGGGGGCTGGCCTCGCAGAAGCTGCCGATCCACGGCACCATGACCGGCTGGAAGCGCCTGTCGGGCGATGTTGAGCTCATGCGGATCGACCTCACCCGCAAGGCCCATCCGGCCGACCTGCAACTGCTCAGCATCCCCGTGGCGGCCGACGGGGTCGCGGCGGGGATCGTGCAGTGGATGCAGGTGGATCTGGCCGAGGGCATCACCTTCGACAATCACCCCGACGGCTACACCGATGGCGGCTGGTTGCAGGTGCTCCACGCCTTCCCCCAGCCGATCGCAGTGCGCGCGGGCGACGTGCTGCATCTGGCCGCGGGGCACGACCGGGTGACGCTGATCCTGCGCCCGCTCGAGCTGGCGACCGCCGAAGCGCGCGCCAATGCCGCCTGAGCGAGGGCAGGGCGGGCGCGCCTTCCCCCTTGCCTTTCGCGGCTCTCCCGCCTAAGCGCGCGCACTTCACTGACACGAATCAATCAGCCAGCCTGGCGACAAGGGCTGCCATGGCCGGTTCCGACGTGTCTCGATCAGGAGATGAAAATGCCCAAGCTGAAGACCAAGAGCGGTGTGAAGAAGCGCTTCAAGATCACCGCAACCGGCAAGGTCAAGCACGGCGTCGCTGGCAAGCGTCACCGTCTGATCAGCCACAACGCCAAGTATATCCGCACCAACCGCGGCACCTCGGTCCTGTCGGCCAATGATACGCCGACGATCAAGAAGTGGGCGCCCTACGGGCTGGATTGATGCGAGCGGGCTCCGGCCCTCACGCACCTTAGAAACAAGGATATACTGATATGGCACGCGTCAAAAGGGGTGTTACCACCCGCGCCAAGCACAAGCGGATTCTGGACCAGGCCAAGGGCTATCGCGGTCGCCGCAAGAACACCATCCGCATCGCCCGTCAGGCGGTCGAAAAGGCCGGGCAGTACGCCTACCGCGACCGCAAGGTGAAGAAGAGGACTTTCCGCGCTCTCTGGATCCAGCGCATCAACGCCGCGGTCCGCATGGAAGGCCTGACCTATTCGCAGTTCATGCACGGCATCAAGCTTGCCGGCATTGAACTCGATCGCAAGGCGATGGCCGATCTCGCCATGAACGAAGGCGGCGCCTTCAAGGCCGTGATCCAGCAGGCGAAGGCGGCTCTGCCCGCGTAACAGCGGGCGGGGGCAGCGCTTCCGGCGTAAGCCTCGCGCGGCTCCGGCCAGCAAGAATTCAAGGGGCAGGCTTCCTTCGGGTAGCCTGCCCCTTTTGCGTTCCGGTTTGTAGAAATCCGCCAGAACCCTTGTAGAACCGCGCCACATGCGCTTTAGTGCATTGCATGGGGGATGCAGACGACAAGCGCGCTGAAAGGCGTAATGGGCCACTGCCGCCGGAGCGGCTGGTCGCCGAATTCCGCGAACCGCCGCCGGAATTCGCGGGGTGCTTCACGTCCCTTTATCACCTGACGCTCGATCTGCCCGAGGGGGCTGAGCGGGTGACCGATTATCTCCAGCCCGAATGGGCCAATATCCGCTTCTTCTGCGGTACTACGCCGGAAGCCTCGCTCGGCGACACGACGCTAGAAGGCGCGCGATTCGTCGGCACCGGGCCAAGCTCGCGCGCGTGCCATTTTTCGCTCGGCAAGGTGCGGATGTGGGGGGTGGGGTTCCTGCCGCTGGGCTGGGCGCGGTTCTTCGATGCCGATGCGAGCGCGGTCACCAACCTCATCTGCGATGGTGCCGCACACCCGGCCTTCGCCCATTTCGCGCCGCTGGCCGATGTGCTGTGCGATCCTGAATCGGACATCGAGGCGCAGTACGATGCGCTGGTCGCCGCCCTGTCGCGCGCCATGCGGCCGAGCCGCGACGAGCAGCGCATCGCCCGGGTCCACGCCGCGCTGGTCAACGGTGATCACACCTCGGTCCACGACCTTGCCAGCGCCTGCGCGATGAGCATCCGGACGCTCGAACGCGTCTGCACCCGCTATTTCGGCTTCTCCCCCAAATTGCTGATGCGCCGCCAGCGCTTCATGCGCAGCCTCACGACCTTCATGCTCCAGCGCGGCGGGCGCCCGTGGACCGAGGCGATGGACGCGCATTATCACGACCAGGCGCAGTTCACGCGCGAGTTCCGCGACTTCATGACGATGAACCCGAGCGAATATGCCGCGCTCGATCACCCGATCCTGACATCGTTCATGGAGGCGAGGGCGAAGGTCTGGGGGAGCGCCGCGCAGACTCTCGATCCGCCCGCACCCCCGCCGCCGCGACGCTGACGGGCGCCCGGCGACCCCGCTACAGCTGCCGTGCCGATCGTGCTATCCGCGCCGCGCTGGCCCGCACAGGGTCACAAAGCGGTCACATCACGCAGGCCTTGCCGGCGCGCGATGTGCTTGGGGAAGGGGGAAAGATGCACGCGCTAGCGGGGGATTTGGTCCAGTTGCGCTTCGCCTTGCCGGCAGAGCCGCTGCGCCGGTTCGTGACAACCTTCTACCGCACCGACGTGGTCTGTTCGGTAAAACGTCCCTGGCTGGAGGACTGGCTGCATCCGGAATGGGCCAATATCCGCTTCCTCGGCGCGGTGCCTGCGCATTCGGTGATCGGCACGGGGACGGTGGCGCGGTGTCCCGCCTTCACGGTGACCGGGCCGACCAGCCGCGCCGCGCGCTTCCGGCTGGGATCGGGGCACAGCTGGGGCATCGGTCTGCTGCCGCTCGGCTGGGCGCGGATCGTGGCGGCGGGGGCGTGCGACTATGCCGACCGCTTTGTCGATGGCGCGTCTGACCCGGTGTTCGCCGGCTTTGCCCCCCTGTCCGAGGCGCTGGCGGCGAGCGACGGCGATCATGCGAGGGAGCTGGCCATGATCGAATCGCACATGGCCAAATTGCTGGCAGGCCCCGAGCAGCCCGGGGAGGCCGCGATCCTCGCGATCCACGCGGCTCTCGTCGACCCCGACACGCTGACCGTGACCGATATCGCCGCACGGGTGGGGATGCAGGTGCGCAGCCTCGAGCGCCTCTCGCGCCGCGCCTTCGGCTTTCCGCCCAAGCTGCTGCTGCGCCGCCAGCGATTCCTGCGCAGCCTCGCGCAATTCATGATCGATCCGTCGCGCAAGTGGCTCGGCACGCTCGATTGCACCTATCATGATCAGTCGCATTTCGTGCGCGATTTCCGGCGGTTCATGGGGATGAGCCCGTCGCAATATGCGCGCATGCCCAAGCCGCTGCTGGCCGCTGCGGCACAGGCGCGCATGGCAGCGGCGGGGCAGGCGGTGCAGGGGCTCCACGCGCCGACCCCCTGAGGCTCCCCCGAAGCGTCCAACGTCCTTTGCAATCGGGGCGATTTGCCGCTAGCGGGCGGCGGCGAAATCCTCTCGTCCAGAGCATCCAGTTCCATGACCGACATCACATCCCAGACCGAGGCCGCGCTGGCCGCCATCGCCGCCGCAGGCAGCCTCGACGCGCTCGAGGCCGAGCGGCTCGAAACCCTCGGCAAGAAGGGCTGGGTGAGCCTTGCCTTGAAGACGCTGGGCGGGATGAGCCCGGAAGAGCGCACGGCGGCAGCTCCCGCGATCCAGTCCGCGCGTGCCGCGATTGCCGAGGCGCTGGATGCCAAGAAAGCGGCGCTCGAGGCTGCGGCGCTGGAAGAACAACTGGCGCGCGAAACCATCGACCTCACCCTGCCCGCAGTGGCCGCCCCCAAGGGATCGGTGCATCCCGTCAGCCAGGTGATGGACGAGCTCGCTGAGATCTTCGCCGACCTCGGCTTCGCGGTCGCCACCGGCCCCGAGATCGAGGACGACTGGCACAACTTCACCGCGCTCAACATGGACGAGACCCACCCGGCGCGGGCGATGCACGACACGTTCTACTTCCCGGACAAGACCAATGAGGGGAGGGATGTGCTGCTGCGCACCCACACCTCGCCGGTGCAGATCCGCGCAATGCTGGATCAGGGCGCGCCGATCCGCATCATCGCGCCGGGACGCGTCTACCGTTCGGACAGCGACGCCACCCACACCCCGATGTTCCATCAGGTCGAAGGCCTCGTGATCGACCGCGACATTCACCTCGGGCACCTCAAGTGGACGCTGGAGACCTTCTTCAAGGCCTTCTTCGAGCGCGAGGACATCACCCTGCGCCTGCGCCCAAGCTATTTCCCCTTCACCGAGCCGAGCGTCGAGGTCGACGTCGGCTACTCCACCGAAGGCGGCCGCCGCGTCGTCGGCGGGCACGGCGATGCGCCGGGCCATGCGTGGATGGAGCTGGGCGGCAGCGGGATGGTCAATGCGCGGGTGCTGGAATTCGCGGGGCTTGACTCGAAGGAATGGCAGGGCTTCGCCTTCGGCCTCGGGATCGACCGCATCGCGATGCTCAAATACGGGATGAACGACCTGCGCGCCTTCTTCGACGGCGACCCGCGCTGGCTCCAGCACTACGGCTTCTCGCCCTTCGACCAGCCCACCCTGTCTGCCGGCGTGGGAGCACGCGCATGAAGTTCTCGCTGACCTGGCTCAAGGATTACCTTGAAACCGACGCCACCGTCGCGGAGATCTGCGATGCGCTCAATGCCATCGGGCTCGAAGTCGAGGGTGTCGAGGACCCGGCCGAGAAGCTGGCCGGTTTCCGCATCGCCCATGTGCTGACCGCCGCGCGGCATCCCGATGCCGACAAGCTGCAGGTGCTCACCGTTGACACGGGCGACGGCCAGCCGCTGCAAGTCGTCTGCGGCGCGCCCAATGCCCGTGCAGGCATGAAGGGCGTGCTGGGTCTGCCCGGCGCGGTCGTTCCCGCCAACGGCATGGTCTTGCGCAAGAGCGCGATCCGGGGCGTCGAGAGCAACGGCATGATGTGCTCGACCCGCGAGCTCGAGCTGGGCGAGGACCATGACGGGATCATCGAACTGCCCGATGACGCGCCGGTCGGCACCGATTTCGCCGACTACCAGGGCAGCGATCCGGTGATCGAGGTCGCCGTGACCCCCAACCGCCCCGATTGCATGGGTGTCTACGGCATCGCTCGCGATCTGGCGGCCAAGGGGCTGGGGACATTGAAGCCCGTCACCATGCCCGCCTTCACGGCAAGCGGCGCGTGCCCGGTCGAAATCCGCACCGACGACGCCGAGGGTTGCCCCGCCTTCTATGGCCGCGTCGTGACGGGCGTGACCAACGGCCCCTCGCCCGATTGGCTTCAGGCGCGGCTCAAGAGCGCGGGCCAGCGCCCGATCTCGCTGCTGGTCGACCTCACCAACTACCTGATGCTGGGCTTCGGGCGTCCGGCGCACGCCTATGACCTCGCCAAGCTCTCGGGCGCGGTTGTGGCCCGCCGCGCCAATGACGGCGAGGAGGTGCTGGCGCTCAACGAGAAAACCTACACGCTCGACAGCGAAATGATGGTGATCGCCGACGATAACGGCGTGCACGACATCGCCGGGATCATGGGTGGCGAGCATTCGGGGGTGCAGGACGACACCACCGACGTCCTGCTCGAAATCGCCTATTTCGATCCGGCGCGGATCGGCGCGACCGGGCGCAAGCTGGGGCTGTCGAGCGATGCCCGCACGCGGTTCGAGCGGGGGGTGGACCCCGAGTTTCTGGATCAGGGCCTCGATCTGCTCACCGGGCTGATCGTGGAGCTGGCGGGCGGCACGCCGAGCGATGCCGTGCATGCCGGTTCGCCGCCCTCCGCGCCCAAGGTCGTCGCATTCGACCCCGGCCAGACGCTCCGCCTCGGCGGGGTGGAGGTGCCGGAGGCCGAACAGCAGCGAATCCTCGAAAGCCTCGGTTTCACGGTTGGCGAAGGCTGGCAGGTCACCTGCCCGCTGCGCCGCAATGACATCGAAGGCCCGGCTGATCTGGTCGAGGAAGTCGTCCGCATCCACGGCCTCGACAAGGTGGCGAGCGTCGCGCTGCCCCGTGTCGAAGGTGTCGCCCGCCCCACCGCCACCCCGCAGCAGAAGCTCGAGCGCGGCCTTCGCCGCGCCGCTGCCGCCAGCGGCCTCAACGAGGCGGTGACGTGGTCCTTCCTCCCCACCTGGGCCGCCGAGCACTTCGGTTCGGACCAGCCCCTGTGGGTGCTCGCCAACCCGATCAGCGAGGACATGAAGGCGATGCGCCCCTCGCTGCTGCCGGGCCTCCTGATGGCGGCCAAGCGCAATGCCGATCGCGGCGCGGCGTCCTCGCGCCTGTTCGAGATCGGGCGGCGCTATTTCCGCAGCGGCAACGGCCTCAGCGACGAGAAGCCCACCCTCGGCATCGTACTCGCGGGCGAGAAGACCGCGCGCGGATGGCAGAGCGGCAAGGCCAGGCCCTTCGACGCCTATGACGCCAAGGCGCTCGCGCTCCAGCTGCTCGAAGCGGCGGGGGCGCCGGTTGCCAATCTGATGGTGATGGGCGAGGCGGGGGCGCAGTTCCACCCGGGTCAGTCGGCCACCCTCAGGCTCGGCCCCAAGGTGGTGCTGGCGCGCTTCGGGATGGTGCATCCCGCGACGCTCAAGGCCTTCGACGCCGACGGGCCGATTGCCGCGGTCGAGCTGTTCCTCGACGCGATCCCCGCCAAGAAGGGCGCGGCCTTTGCTCGCCCGGGCTTCACGCCTCCGGCGCTGCAAGCCGTGACCCGCGACTTTGCCTTCCTCGTCCCGGCCACGCTGGCGGCGGGCGATCTGGTGCGGGCGGTGCAGGGCGCCGACAAGGCGAGCATCACCGGCGTGCGCGTGTTCGACGTCTTTGCCGGCCAAGGCGTGCCCGAGGGCAAGAAGTCCGTCGCGGTCGAAGTCACGCTCCAGCCGGGTGAGGCGAGTTTCAAGGACGCCGACCTCAAGGCCATTGCCGAAAAGGTCGTGGCGGCGGCGGCCAAGCTGGGCGGGGAGCTACGCGGATGAAGACGGCTTTCATCACCGGCGCCACCGCCGGGATCGGCCTTGCCACCGTGCGCCGCCTCGTCGCGGACGGCTGGCGCTGCGTCGCCACCGGGCGGCGGCAGGAGCGGCTCGACGCGCTGGTCGCGGAGCTGGGCGCGGACAAGATCCACGCGGTGTGCTTCGACGTGCGCGACACCGCCGCGATGGACGCCGCACTCGCCACCCTGCCCGAGGGCTTCCGCGACATCGACCTCCTCGTCAACAACGCGGGCCTCGCGCAAGGCCTCAGCCCGGCGCAGAATGCCAATCTCGACGACTGGCACACGATGATCGACACCAACGTCACCGCGATGGTGGTGCTGACCCGCAAGCTCCTCCCCCAGCTGATCGAGCGCAAGGGCGCGATCATCGCCATCGGCTCGGTCGCTGGGAACTACGTCTATCCCGGCGGCAATGTCTATGCGGGCTCCAAGGCCTTCGTGAACCACTTCACCCTCGCCCTGCGCGCCGATCTCCACGGCACCGGCGTGCGCGTCACCAGCATCGAGCCGGGGATGGTCGAGACCGAGTTCACCCTCGTGCGCACCGGCAGTCAGGAGGCCTCCGACAAGCTCTACGCGGGCGTCAATCCGATGACGGGCGAGGACATCGCCGACACCATCGGCTGGATCGCCAGCCTGCCGCCGCATCTCAACATCAACCGGATCGAGCTGATGCCGGTCAACCAGGACTTCGCCGGCTTCCGCGTCGCGCGCGAAGGGTGATGCGCCGCGAGGTGCTTCTGGCGGTTGGCGTGGCTCTTGCCGGTGTGGCGGTCGCCTGCTGGGTGGGGATGGGCTTTCTCGGCATGACGCCGGGCCATAATGAGGACAGTCTGATGCTGGCCCTGATGGCGGCCTTCTTCGGCGGCTTTCCGGCGGTGCTCGTCCTGCTTCCCACCCGCGTCGCGCTCGCGATCCTGATCGGGATCGCGGTGCTGCTCGGCCTGTGGGGCGCATCGGTGCTCAGCCTGCCCGGCGACGGCGCGATCGGCGGCTTCATCCTGCTGTTTGCCGACGTCGTTTTCCTGCTTTTCGGCCTGTCCATGATCGGCCTGCGTTACGCCATCATCAAGAAGCCCGTTCCATGACCTCCAACCGCCGCACCTTCGCGATCATCTCCCACCCCGACGCGGGGAAGACCACGCTCACCGAGAAGCTGCTGCTCCAGGGCGGCGCGATCCACTTGGCCGGCGAGGTCAAGGCGCGCGGGGCGGCGCGGCGGGCGCGGTCGGACTGGATGAAGATCGAGCAGCAGCGCGGGATTTCCGTGACTTCCTCGGTGATGACCTTCCAGAAGGACGGCATTGTCTTCAACCTGCTCGACACCCCGGGCCACGAGGACTTCTCGGAGGACACCTACCGCACGCTGACCGCCGTCGACTCCGCCGTGATGGTGATCGATGCCGCCAAGGGCATCGAGCCGCAGACCCGCAAGCTGTTCGAGGTCTGCCGCCTGCGCTCGGTGCCGATCCTCACCTTCGTCAACAAGGTCGACCGCGAGGGCCGCGATCCCTTCGAGACGCTCGACGAGGTCGCCGACATGCTGGCGCTCGATGTCAGCCCGCAGATGTGGCCCATCGGCATGGGCGGGGAGTTCGAGGGCCTGCTCGACTTCGCCACCGAAACCATCAGCCGCCCCGAGGGGCCGAGCCGCGAGTTCCTCGGGACCCGCGACACCGCCGCCATTCCCCAGCGCTTCCTCGACGAGATCGAGCTGGCGCGCGGCGGCTACCCCGAGTTCGACCTCGAGGCCTTCCGCCACGGGGACCTGACGCCGGTCTATTTCGGATCGGCGCTCAAGAACTTCGGCGTCACCGAGCTGATCGACGCCATCGCCCGCTTCGCGCCCCCACCGCGCCCCCAACCCGCGGGCGAGGAGCAGATCCCGCCGACCCGTGACGAGGTCACCGGCTTCATCTTCAAGGTGCAGGCCAACATGGACCCCAACCACCGCGACCGCATCGCCTTCATGCGGCAGGTCTCGGGCACCTTCAAACGCGGCATGAAGCTGACCCCGTCAGGGCTGGGCAAGCCGATCGCGGTCCACTCCCCGATCCTGTTCTTCGCGCAGGACCGCGAGCTCGCCGACACCGCCGAGGCGGGCGACATCATCGGCATCCCCAACCACGGCACCCTGCGCGTGGGCGATACCCTGTCCGAGCGCAATCAGGTGCGCTTCACGGGCCTTCCCAACTTCGCGCCGGAAATCCTGCGCCGCGTCCAATTGAAAGACCCGACCAAGACCAAGCAATTGCGCAAGGCGCTCGACGACCTTTCCGAGGAGGGCGTGATCCAGGTCTTCTACCCCGAGATCGGCTCGGCCCACATCGTCGGCGTCGTCGGCCAGCTCCAGCTCGAGGTGCTGATCAGCCGGCTCGAGGCGGAGTACAAGGTCGAAGCCGTGCTCGAACCGTCGCCCTTTGCCACCGCGCGCTGGATCAAGGGGGACGACAAGACGCTCGACGAATTCGCGGGCTTCAACCGCGCCAACCTCGCCAAGGACCGCGACGGCGACCTCGTCTTCATGGCCAAGAGCCCGTGGGACGTGACCTACCAGGTCGAGAAGAACCCGCAGCTGACCTTCTCGGCGACCAAGGAACGCTAGTCTTGCGGCAGGGCGAGGTTCGCGGCATGGCAAGGCCCATGCTCGACACCGTTCCGACCTCGCAAAGCTTCATCTCGCAGCGCCTCAAGCTCAACTACCTCGACTGGGGCGGGCGCGGGAAGCCGCCGCTGGTGCTGGTCCACGGGGGCCGCGACCATGCGCGCTCATGGGACTGGACCGCCGAGGCGCTGCGCGAGGACTACCATGTCATCGCCATGGACCACCGCGGGCATGGCGATAGCGACTGGGTCTCGGACGGGGTCTATTCGGCCGGCGACATGGTCTATGACCTCGCCCAGCTGATTCACCAACTGGGCGTTGGCCCGGTGCGGATGGTGGCGCATTCGATGGGCGGGAACGTCGCGCTGCGCTATGCGGGCGCCTTCCCCGATATGGTCACCAAGCTGGTCGCGATCGAGGGCCTCGGCCCCTCGCCGGAGTGGCGCGCCAAGCAGCGCGCCCAGCCCTATCCCGAGCGCCTCGCCGAGTGGATCGAAAAGAAGCGCAAGGCCGCCGGCCGCACCCCGCGCAAATACGAGAGCATCGAGGCGGCCTTCGCCCGCATGATCGAGGAGAACGCCTACCTCACCGAGGAACAGGCGCGGCATTTGACCGTCCACGGGGTCAACCGCAACGAGGACGGAACCTACAGCTGGAAGTTCGACCCGCACCTCAATGTCTGGCCGGTCGAGGATATCGGCGATGAATTCATCGAACAGCTGTGGGGCGCGATCACTTGCCCGACGCTGCTGCTCTACGGCGCGGACAGCTGGGCCTCCAACCCGGAGAAGGACGGGCGGATTGCCCACTTCAAGACCGCCAGCGTGATCGAGTTCGAAAAGGCCGGCCACTGGCTCCACCACGACCAGTTCGACCGCTTTATCAAGACCTTGCGCGAGTTTCTGTAAGCCGGACGGGCCACCGGCGAAGTTTACAAAGTTGACACTGTAAACTTCGCAATCCTACAAGAATTTCGCTCTTGTTTCTGTGCCTTGCGCGCGGAAACCGAAGTTGACATTGTGCGCGGCGTTCACCTGCCCGAGTGGGGCTTCAGACCTCCCTGCGTGGCAACGACGATGCGAAAGAGCCGCCGGCAATCTACCCCGGCACCATGGCTGTAGGAAAGCCCGCTTTTGCAGGCTAGAACGCCGCAAGGAGGGTCCGCGCATGGCCGATTTCACCGAGGCGCTCACCGAAAAGCACATCGCCATGATCGCCGCGCAGCCGGTGTTCTTCGTGGCGACGGCGGCGGGCGAGGGGCGGATCAACCTCAGCCCCAAGGGCTATGACGCCTTTCGCGTGCTCTCGCCGACGCGGGTGGCTTATCTCGATCTCGGCGGATCGGGCAACGAGACCCACGCGCATCTGGCCGCAGACGGGCGCATCACGGTGATGTTCTGCAACTTCCAGCAACCCGCGCTGATCCTGCGCATCTACGGACGCGGGCGGGCGGTGTTGCCGCAGGACGCCGAGTGGGAGGCGCTCGCGGCACAGTTCACCCTGATGCCCGGCACGCGCCAGATCTTCGATATCGCGGTCGAGAGCGTGCAGTCCTCCTGCGGCTGGGGCGTGCCCTTCATGACGCTGGAGGGCGAGCGCGAGACGCTCAAGAAAGCCCACCGCCAGTCCGACCCCGCCCAGTGGGAGGCCAAGATGGCGGCGCGCACCCGCAGCATCGACGGCCTGCCGACCCGCGCGACCGACCGCTACATCGCGGGGGAATGACGCGCAGCTGACCGCAAAAATTGCCTAAGTGTTAATCACGTGCCCGTAATTTAGGCAGGTATTATCCCGCAGGTGCGAAAAAACGTGCTGATTCCTTTGCGTCAACCGCGTTACACAATCTTGGCACGCTTGTTGCTGTGACTCCGTCGGCCGGAAAAAATCCGGTGCAACAGGGGCCACAGATGAAGTTCATCATCGCCATCATCAAACCGTTCAAGCTCGACACCGTGCGCGAGGCTTTGAGCGGCATCGGCATCGCCGGGATGACCGTGACCGAAGTCAAGGGCTTCGGACGCCAGAAGGGTCAGACCGAAATCTACCGCGGCGCCGAATACTCCACCAACATGCTTCCCAAGGTGAAGCTCGAGATCGCTGCCAGCGACGAGATCGCGGCGCAAGTGGTCGAAACCATCCAGCAGACCGCCAACACGGGCGCGATCGGCGACGGCAAGATCTTCGTGCTGGATCTTTCGTCCGCCACCCGCATCCGCACCGGCGAGTCCGGCGAAACCGCGCTGTAAGGGGACCCAAAGCAATGAAGCGCATTCTCTCCAATCTGGCGATGGCAGCGACCGGGGCGGCGCTGCTCGCCGCGCCGGCCATGGCCGCGCCCGCGGCGGCACCCACGCCGTTCGTGCCCACCGCCGACATGGTCAACAAGGGCGATGTCGCCTGGATGATGGTCTCGACCGCGCTGGTCCTGATGATGAGCGTTCCCGCACTCGCGCTGTTCTACGGCGGCCTGGTGCGCGCCAAGAACATGCTTTCGGTGCTGATGCAGGTGCTCACCATCGTCTGCGTCGCCGCGCTGGTGTGGTTCGGCTGGGGCTACTCGATGGCCTTCACCTCGACCAACAGCCTGGTCGATCCGCTGTTCGTCGGCGGGCTCGACAAGGCCTTCCTCAAGGGCGTCACCGTCACCAGCCTTGCGGCGACCTTCTCGAACGGGGTTTACCTCCCCGAGCTGGTCTTCGTGATGTTCCAGATGACCTTCGCCTGCATCACGCCCGCGCTGATCGTCGGCGCCTTTGCCGAGCGCGTGAAGTTCACCCCGCTGATCATCTTCGTGGTCGCGTGGATGACGCTCGCCTATTTCCCGATCGCGCACATGGTGTGGTACTGGGCCGGCCCGGACTTCCTCCACGCCGCGCCGACCGACTACGGCCTGCTGTGGGGCTGGGGTGCGCTCGACTTCGCCGGCGGCACCGTGGTGCACATCAATGCAGGCATCGCCGGTCTCGTCGGCTGCCTCGTGATCGGCCCGCGCATCGGCTACAAGAAGGAGCCCATGCCCCCGCACAGCCTGGTGATGACCATGATCGGCGCCAGCCTGCTGTGGATCGGCTGGTTCGGGTTCAACGCCGGCTCGGCGCTCGAATCCAACGCCTTCGCCGCGCTGGCCTTCGTCAACACCTTCGTGGCGACCGCTGCGGCGGGTGCGACCTGGGCGATCATCGAGCAGATCACCCACAAGAAGCCCTCGTTGCTCGGCGGTGTCTCGGGTGTGGTGGCCGGCCTCGTGGCAATCACCCCGGCGGCGGGCTTTGCCCACCCCGGCACCGCGATCATCCTCGGCGCTGTGGCTTCGGTGGTCTGCTACTTCTTCGTCACCACGGTGAAGAACAAGCTCAACTATGACGACAGCCTCGATGTCTTCGGCATCCACGCTGTCGGCGGGATCATCGGCGCGATCGGGACCGGCATCGTCGCCGACCCCGCGCTCGGCGGCCAGGGCTGGATCGACTACACCGCTCCGGTGGCCAAGGCGGGCGAGTTCGACCTCGTCGGCCAGGTGACCACCCAGATCTACGCGGTCGGCGTGACCGTCGCCTGGACCGGGATCGTCTCGGCGGTGCTGTTCCTCGCCCTCAAGTACACCATCGGGCTGCGCCCCGACGCCGAAGCCGAGACCAACGGCCTCGACATCACCGAACACGGGGAGCGCGCCTACAACTAGGCGCCCACCCACCAAGCTTGGCGGGGGGAGGACCTCTCTCTCCCTCTCCCCTCCCCCCGCCTCACCTCGTTCCTCCTGCGAACGAACAGACTGAATAAGGCCGGAGTGGCGATAAGCCCTCCGGCCCTTTTTTGTTTAATTGCGGCGCAAATCTTCAGAAGTGCTGTGAAGCAAAGAGGTCATGAGCCGTACAAAACATTCACGGCGGGTGTCGAATGACTCACTCCCCATATTTTTCTTCACAGATTCAATTTGGGGCTTGCAGAGCCCGCGACTCAAGCTTGCTCCATGCGTCGCAGGTTTGACGCAGGGCTGAAACACCTACGTCATGGTAACTCCGTGCTTAATCTGCCGTTGACGGGAGTCGGAGGGTGATTAATCCTCTAGTGGTCTAGCGGGGTCCAAACCTAGATGGATCGGGGGGCACGTCGCTACGCTTGCAGGCCTACAGACTATTCATACGTCTGGATGCGCGACGTCGCCCCCTCTTTTCAATGATCCATTAATTGGCCCCGTTGAGCAATACGGGTTCTCCAAAAGTGGACAACATTTTCACGCTCTCTCCGCCGCCATCACAAAATCAGCACACCTTTCGCCGATCATGATGCTCGGCGCGTTGGTGTTGCCGCTGACGATCTTGGGCATCACGCTGGCATCCGCCACCCACAGGCCCTCGAGCCCGTTGAGCTTGAGGCTGGGATCGACCACCGCATGCGCATCGCTCCCCATGCGGCAGGTGCCGACGGGGTGGTAGACCGTGTCCGCCCGCGCGCGGATCAGCGCATCCAGAGCGGCATCGTCATGGAGGTCGACGGGGTGGCGGTCTCTTGGACCGAAGGCCTGCATCGGCGGAGCCTCGGCGATGCGGTGCGACAGGCGCACGCCGGCGCGCATCACCGCCATGTCGCGTTCGTCATCGAGGAAGTTGGGGTCGATCACCGGCGCGGCGGCCGCATCGGCGCTGCCGAGGCGCACCGTTCCGCGGCTCTCGGGCCGCAGCACGCAGGCGTGGAGCGAGAAGCCGTGCGCCTTCACCTTCTCGCGCCCGTGATCCTCGAGCACGGCAGGGACGAAGTGCCACTGCACGTCGGGGGCGGGGCTGTCGGGCATGACGGTCCAGAACCCGCCCGCCTCGGCATAGCAGGTGGTCATCACGCCCGTGCGCTTCAGCCGGTGCTCGACCATCGCCGCCGCCATCCGCAGCGTGCCCTTGAGCGTCCCGCCGATCAGCAGGTCACTTTCGGTCTCCCAGCCGGAGACATAGTCGATGTGGTCCTGGAGATTGCCGCCCACCGCAGGCCGGTCGAGCACCACGTCGATCCCGTGGGCCTTCAGGTGGTCGGCCGGGCCGATGCCGGAGAGCATCAGGATCTGGGGCGAGTTGAACGCCCCCGCGCTCAGCACCACGCCGCGCCGCGCCAGCAGCGTCTCGGACTTGCCGCCGCGCCGGATCTGCACGCCCGTGACGCGCCCGGCCTCGATCACCAGTTTCTCGACCAGCGTGTCGGTGCGCACCGCGAAATTGCCCGAATCGCGGATCGGCTCCACGTAAGCGCGCGCCGCCGACCAGCGTTCGCCCTTGCGCTGGGTGACCTGATAGAGGCCGAAGCCCTCCTGCCGCTCGCCGTTGAAATCGGGGTTGGTGCGCAGCTGCAATGCCGCAGCCGCGTCGACGAAGGCGTGGGAGGCGGGGTTGGCGCTCTTCTGGTCCTCGACGAACAGGGGCCCGCCCGCGCCGTGAAAGTCGTCGTCCCCGCGCTCGTTGGCTTCGGCGCGCTTGAAGTAGGGGAGCACGTCGTCATAGCCCCAGCCGGTCGCGCCCATCGCCGCCCAGTTGTCGTAATCCCAGCGGTTGCCGCGGATATAGACCATCGCGTTGATCGCGCTCGACCCGCCCAGACCCCGTCCGCGCGGCTGGTAGCCGGTGCGGCCATTGAGACCCTTCTGCGGCACGGTCTCGTATTTGTAGTTCGACTTTTCGGGGATGAAGGGCATGAAGCCCGGCGTCTTGATGAAGACGTTGTCGTTGCGCCCGCCCGCCTCGAGCAGGCACACCCGGCGCGTGCCGTCCACCGCGAGCCGCCCCGCAACCGCGCTGCCCGCGCTGCCACCGCCGATGACGATGTAGTCGAAACTTTCCATGATCTCTCCCTTTGCGGAAGAGACTTAAGCAGCTTCCGCGCCGCCCGCAATCGGGTTTCGATCAGCTACTGAAGTTGCGAGTGGTGCAACAGTGCCGACCCGCGCCTGCCATCTCGCGCGGATCATGTCGCTGGTCTCGCGGCTGCCGTCATGGCTCCAGCCGGGCTCGCGCAGGAGGTAGGAAAGCTTGTGCTGCCACGGCGCGCGCCAGATGTCGGTCAGCATCCCGATCCACTCGTGGAACACCGACCACAAGAGGTTGAAGCTGCCCAGCTGCTTGACGATCCCGTAGCGGATTGTCTCTTCATCGACCTCGGGCGTGAAGGTTCCGAACATCCTGTCCCAGATGATGAAGACGCCCGCGTAATTGGTGTCGAGATAGCGCGGGTTGGTCGCATGGTGGACACGGTGGTGGCTGGGCGTGTTCATCACCGCCTCGAACCAGCGCGGCATCCGGTGGATCGCCTCGGTGTGGATCCAGAACTGGTAGATCAGGTTGAACCCGCCGCAGATCGCGATCATCGCCGGGTGGAAGCCGAGCAGCACCAGCGGCACCGCGAAGAGGAAGCCGAAGGTGAACATCCCCGTCCATGTCTGCCTGAGGGCGGTGGAGAGGTTGTAGTGCTGGCTCGAATGGTGGTTCACATGGCTCGCCCACATCCAGCGGATGCGGTGCCCGGCGCGGTGGACCCAGTAATATTTGAGGTCGTCAAGCACGAAGCAGACCGGCCAGGCCCACCACACGGCCCACCACTCGGGCCCGAAATCGAAGATGCGGTATTCGTAGGTCTTGATGAACACGGTGAGCGCGAAGCCGCCCAGCAAGGCCCCGGCCACGGTCGATCCCAGCCCGAAGGCGAGGCTGACGAGGGTATCCTTGGGCTCGTAAGCCTCGGGCGCGCGGAACTTCGCCCAGATCATCTCGGCCAGCACCGCCACCACGAACAGCGGCACGGCATATTGGGTGGGGTTGAAGTCAGGCATCCTGCGCCCCGCTTACCCGATTGATCGCATCCGCCCAAGCCTCCGCGTCGGGGAGGGTCAGGAACACCTTGCCGAAGCGCGGCTCGCCCGGATCGACGACGAGGTTGAACTCGCCCGGCTGAACCTCGGGCCGCGCGCCGGCACCGGGGCCGAGCACGCGTCCGGCGAAGCGGTTGCCGTGGCGCTTGATCACCATGATCCGCCCCGCGCCGTCCCGCGCGAGAGCGCTCGCTCCTTCGGCATCGAATGATGTGGCGACCGGCGCGAACCCGTCCTCGACCTCGCCCGCCGCGCGCGCGACCGCCTCGGCGCTGTCGAGCCGCGGCGCGCCGCCGAGCTTCAGCCACCACGCCAATCCGGCAAGCGCGAGAATCGCGACCAGCGAGACGGCGGTCTGGGTCAGCAGGGCCATGTCGCTTGCGCCTCAGCGCTGGCTGAGCATGTCGATCAGGCTGCGAATCGGGCTCACGTCATAGCCCGCCTGCGCCGCGGTGCGGGCGATGGTGTCGGGATCGCCGCCCTGCTTCGCGCTCGCCAGCGCCCACAAAAGCGTGGAGCGCGTGCCCGATCGGCAATAGGCGAGAATCGGCCCCTCGGCCTGCTCCAGCGCGGCGATCATCGCGTCGACCTGCGGCTCGGAAAAGCCCGAATGGCCGATGGGAATGGCGACATAGTTGAGCCCCGCGGCCGTCGCCGCCGCCTCGATCGCGTCGCCCTGCGGGGCCGAGGGCTCCTCGCCGTCGGGGCGGTTGTTGACGATGGTGGTGACGCCGAGCGCGGCTGCGGCGGCGATATCTTCGAGCGCAAGCTGCGGGCTCACCAACACATTTTCGTTGAGGCGGCGAAAATCGCTCATGCTGTCGTCCTGCTTTGCCGATGACCCTTGGGCCGCATTCATGCCCAAACCCGCAGGCCCGCACAAGCGCACGCTTGGCGCAGAGTTACAAGACCCCGAGCGCCACGGTTATTTCATTCGCAAAGCAGGCTTTTGTGCGCTATACCTGAAGCCACGTGCGCTGCCGGACCACAAGATCGGCGCGACTGTGTCCGGTGCGGCTCACTGCTCACGACATCGGCGCTTTGGAGGACGGGCAGTGTGGCAAGGTACGTACTGATCTATGGGTTACGATAGGGGACGCCGGCGCGGCCGCGACAAGCGCGACGGTTTCGGCGAAGATGGCTTCGATCCGTTTGGCGGCGGGAATGACGGTTTCCCGCCCCGCGATTTCGGCGGCGACCGGTTCGGAGGCGGTGGAGATCGCTTCGGGGGCGGCGGTGACCGGTTTGGCGGCGGCGGCGGTGATCGCTTCGGCGGCGGCGGCGGTGCCCCGCGCGGCGGTGGCGGCGGCTTCGGTGGCGGCCCGCGTGGTCCGGGCGGCGGCGGCGGTGGTGGCGGCGGTTTCAGCCGCATGCCCGCCCAGATCGTCGGCACCGGCAAGGGCACCGTGAAGTTCTTCAACGCCCAGAAGGGTTTCGGCTTCATCCAGCAGGATGGCGGCGGTGAGGACGTGTTCGTCCACATCTCTGCGGTCGAGCGTGCCGGCCTCGAAGGCCTCGCCGAGGGGCAGGAGCTCCAGTACAACCTCGTGGATCGCGGCGGCAAGGTGTCGGCGCAGGATCTCCAGGTCGTGGGTGACGTGATCGCCGTGGCGGCCAAGCCCGCCGCGCCGCAGCGCGAGCTGACCGGTGAGCGCGCCAAGGGCACGGTCAAGTTCTTCAACGCGATGAAGGGCTTCGGCTTCCTCGTGCGCGATGACGGCCAGCCGGACGCCTTCGTCCACATCAGCGCGGTCGAACGCTCGGGCCTTTCGGGCATCAACGAGGGCGAACGCTACGAATTCGATCTCGAGGTCGATCGACGCGGAAAGTACTCCGCCGTCAATCTGGCACCGATCGAAGGCTGACCCGGCCCGGACCGCTCCCCGCGGTTTGACGATGGGGAAGCGGAAGATTAAACGGAATGCAGATGGCGGCTCTGGTTCAGGGCCGCCATTTGCGTTTCAGACCCCCACGATTTTCAATTTCAGGAAGCTGCTTATGTCCATCACCCCGCTCATGCCCGTCTATCCGCGTTGCGGTGTCCGGCCGGTGCGCGGCGAGCACTGCCATCTGATCGGCGAGGACGGCACCCGCTACCTCGATTTCGCCAGCGGCATCGCGGTCAACCTGCTCGGCCATTCGCACGAGGGGCTGATCGGCGCGATCCAGCAGCAGGCCGCGACGCTGATGCACGTCTCGAACCTGTACGGCAGCCCGCAGGGGGAGAAGCTGGCGCAGTGGCTGGTCAACAAGACCTTCGGCGACACGGTGTTCTTCACCAATTCGGGCGCCGAAGCGGTCGAAGCCGCGATCAAGACCGCGCGCGCCTATCACCAGAACGGGGAAGGGGGCGACAAGAATCGCTTCGAGCTGATCACCTTCCACAACGCCTTCCACGGGCGCACGATGGCGACCATCTCGGCCTCGAACCAGGAGAAGATGCACCACGGCTTCTCGCCGCTGCTCGCCGGGTTCAAGTATGCGCCCTTCGACGATCTGGAAGCGGCCAAGGCGCTGATCGGGCCGAACACCGCGGGCTTCCTCGTCGAGCCGATCCAGGGCGAGGGCGGGATTCGTCCGGCCTCGATGGAGTTCATGCAGGGCCTGCGCAAGCTCGCCGACGAGCATGACCTGATGCTGGTGCTCGACGAAGTGCAGTGCGGCGTCGCGCGCACCGGCAAGCTCTATGCCTACGAGCATTACGGGATCGAGCCTGACATCCTCGCCACCGCCAAGGGCATCGGCGGCGGCTTCCCGCTCGGCGCGTGCATCGCCACCGAAAAGGCCGCGCGCGGCATGACCTTCGGCACCCACGGTTCGACCTATGGCGGCAACCCGCTCGCGATGGCGGCGGGGACGGCGGTGATGGAAGCCGTGGCGAATGACGAATTCCTCGCATCGGTCGCCGAGAAGGGCGAGCGGCTGCGCGCGCGGCTCGAACAGTTCATCGGCAACTACCCCGAGCTGTTCGAACTGGTGCGCGGCAAGGGCCTGATGCTCGGCATCAAGATGAAGATGGAGAGCCGCCCCTTCTACGTCCACCTGCGCGACAACCACCAGCTGCTGACCGTGGCCGCGGGCGACAACACCATCCGCATCATCCCGCCGCTGGTGATCGGCGATGCCGAGATCGACGAATTCTTCGACAAGCTGTCGGCCGGTGCGGCGAGCTTCAAGGTGCCTGAAGCGGCATGAAGCACTTCCTCGATCTCGGCGATGCCGGGGGTGACGCGATCGCCGCCATGATCAACGACGCGATCGACCGCAAGGCCGCACGCGCCGGCCTGCCCAAGGGCGCGCCCGATGCCGACGCGCCGCTTGCGGGCCGCGTGCTGGCGCTGGTGTTCGAGAAGAACTCGACCCGCACCCGCGTCAGCTTCGACATCGCGATGCGCCAGCTGGGCGGCACGGTGCTGCTGCTCGATTCGGCCTCGAGCCAGCTCGGGCGCGGCGAGACCATTGCCGACACCGCGCGGGTGCTGAACCGCATGGTCGACGGCATCATGCTGCGCACCGACGATCACGCCAAGATCGAGGAGATGGCTGCGCACGCGAGCGTGCCGGTCATCAACGGCCTCACCGACATGTCGCACCCCTGCCAGATCCTCGCCGATCTGCTGACGGTGATCGAGCACGGCAAGGCGCTTTCGGGGCTGGAAGTGGCGTGGTTCGGGGACGGCAACAATGTGCTGCACTCGATCCTCGAGGCGGCCGGGCTGATGAAGTTCAATGTCCGCGTGGCGACGCCTGCGGGTTACGAGCCCGATCCGGCCTTCGTCGACCTCGCCCGCGCGGGCGGGGCGACGGTCACGCTGACGCATGACGCGGCAGCGGCGGCGCGCGGGGCGGACGTGATCGTCACCGACACCTGGATCTCGATGGGTCAGGCCCATGCCGAGGCCAAGCTCGCCGCGATGGCGCCCTATCAGGTCAATCCCGACCTGATGGCGCTGGCCAAGCCCGATGCGGTCTTCCTCCACTGCCTGCCTGCGCACGTGGGCGAGGAAGTCAGCGAAGAGGTGTTCGAAGGCCCGCAATCGGTGGTGTTCGACGAGGCGGAGAACCGCATCCACGCGCAGAAATCGGTGCTGCTGTGGGCCTTCGGGATGCTCGGGCACTGACGGGGGGTTTCGCCGCGCGCCATGCGTCCCCATATGGCGGCGCATGACCGACACGACCTCCGCAACCGAGACCTTCTCCGACACCCTGATGGGCTTCACCCTGCCCTCGCGCAACGCGCGCGGGCGGGTGGTGCGGCTCGAAGGCGTGCTCGAGGAAGTGCTCTCCGCCCATGATTACCCCGCCCCGATCACGCATCTGCTGGGCGAGGCGCTGGTGCTGGGCGCGCTGATGGGCGGGCTGCTCAAGGGCGAGAACGCGCAGATGACCCTCCAGGCGCAGACCCAGGGCGGGATCGTCAAGCTGCTGGTGTGCGACTATCGCGCAGGCGCGGTGCGCGGCTATGCCGATTTCGACGGCGAGCGGCTGGCGACCCTCGGTGCGAACCCGAGCCTCGCGGCGCTGTTCGGCGAGGGCTACCTTGCGATCACCTTCGAGACCGAAGGCCGTCAGCGCTATCAGGGGATCGTCCCGCTCGAAGGCGACAGCCTTGCCGAGGCGTGCGAGAGCTACTTCAGCCAGTCCGAGCAAATCCCGACCCTGATCCGCGTCGCCAGCCGCGCAGGCTCGACCGGGCGCATGGCGGCGGGGCTGCTGGTACAGCACCTGCCCGATGGCGAGGAAGGGCGCGAGCGGCTTCACGTGCGGCTCGACCACCCCGATTGGGAGCATGTCGCGGTGCTGGCGGGGACGATCAGCCATGACGAACTGCTCGATCCCGCGCTCTCGCTGGAGGGGATTGCGTGGCGGCTGTTCCACGAGGAGCCCGAGGTGCGCGTCCAGCCGGGCGATGCCCTCTCGCGCGGGTGCCGCTGCACCGCGGCGCATTACGAGACGATCATCGCCCGCTTCCCGGTGGAAGAACAGGAGGAGATGCGCGGCCCCGACGGGATCATCGCGGTCGACTGCGCGTTCTGTTCCAAGACGTTCGCGCTGGCGATCTGACGCTTGGTCGAAAACATCGCGATATGCGAAGAATTGCGTCCAAAATTTGCAAGGCGTCGCGGCGCAAAGCTGGCAAGAGGGGTGCATGAACAAGGGGAATGACAGCAGGAAGCGGACGGCGGTGCTGGCGCTCGCCGCGGCTGGCGCGGTGCTGGGCTATGCCGTGCCGGTGCTGGCGCAGGGCAACGGGCTCGCCATGCTCGGCTCGCTCACCAAGGGCGAATGGACCATCCGCCAGCGCGGCGGCGCGCCCGATCGCAAGATCTGCGTGCGCTCCGGCGCCGAGCTGATCCAGCTGATGCACCGCGAAAACGGGTGCAGCCAGTTCGTGGTCGAGGACGGCGCGGCGCGGGTGACGGTGCAGTATACCTGCCCCGGCAACGGCTATGGCCGCACCAGCATCCGCCGCGAGACGCCCGGTCTGGTGCAGCTCGAAAGCCAGGGGATCGAGGGCAAGATGCCCTTCCAGCTGACCGCCGAGGCGCGCCGCACGGGAACGTGCTGACGCCCCGCGATTGCCTTTGCGCAGCGCCGTGATAGGGCGGCGCGCATGACTGATCCGGCACAATCCCAGCCGCTCGCCGTGGTGCTGCTTTCGGGCGGGCTCGATTCGATGGTGACCGCCGCGCTCGCGCAGGAGGCGGGCTTTGCGGTCCATGCGCTGAGCGTCGACTACGGCCAACGCCACAAGCTCGAACTGCAATCGGCGGCGCGCATCGCGCAGAAGCTGGGGCTGGCGCGCCACACCCCGATCGCGCTCGATCTGCGCGCGTTCGGCGGATCGGCGCTGACCGACAGCATCGCCGTGCCCAAGGGCGGGGTCGGCGACGACATTCCGGTCACCTATGTGCCCGCGCGCAACCTCGTGTTCCTCGCGCTGACGACGGCCTGCGCCGAGGCGGCGGGGGCGCGCGACGTGTTCATCGGGGTCAACGCGCTCGACTATTCGGGCTATCCCGATTGCCGCCCCGAATTCATTGCCAGCTTCGCCGAGACCGCGCGCTTGGGCACCAAGGCGGGGGTGGAGGGCGCGCCCTTCACGATCCACGCGCCGCTCCAGCACATGACCAAGGCCGACATCGCCCGCGAATGCGCGCGCCTCGGGCTCGATCCGGCGTGGAGCTGGTCGTGCTACGACCCGACACCCGACGGGCTGGCCTGCGGGCTGTGCGATTCGTGCCGTTTGCGGAAAAAGGGTTTTGCCGAGGCGGGGATTGTCGATAGCACCCGCTATAACGCCTGACCGGCCGCGCGCCGGTTGTGAGCAGGGATACGGGAAGGGATCGAACTTGAGCGAGGACACCACGGCGGCGCCCGTCAGCAGCGAGGCGCCCGCGTCGGCCTACAGCTGGTATGTGCTGGGGGTGCTGGTTGTGGTCTACATCCTCAACTTCATCGACCGGCAGATCCTCTCGATCCTCGCGGTCGACATCAAGCGCGACCTTGCGCTGACCGACGGCCAGCTGGGCTTTCTGGGCGGCGCGGCCTTCGCGGTGTTCTACGCGCTGTTCGGGGTGCCGCTCGGCCGGTTGGCGGATCGCTGGCACCGGGTGCGGCTGCTGACGATCGGCCTGTTGCTGTGGTCGACGATGACCGCAGCGTCGGGCTTTGCGCGGAATTACCTCAGCCTGTCGCTCGCGCGCATGGGCGTGGGCGTGGGCGAGGCGACCGCGAGCCCGACCGCCTATTCGCTGATCTCGGACTATTTCCCCTCGCGCCAGCGGGCGACCGCGCTCGCGATCTATTCCTCGGGGCTGTATCTCGGGGGCGGAGTTTCGCTGCTGATCGGGGCGAAGATTTCGCAGGTGTGGGACGCGGCCTATCCCGGTGGCGGGTTCCTGGGGCTGGTCGGCTGGCAGGCGGCGTTTCTCGCCGTGGGCGTGCCCGGCGTGCTGCTCGCGGGCTGGGTCGCCTCGCTGCGCGAGCCCGCGCGCCAGCCCGACGCTGCGAGCGGCACGCGCCATCCGCTCGCGGATTTCTTCGTCGACCTGTCGATGCTGCTGCCGCCCTTCACCCTGCTCCACGCGCTGCGGCGCGGGCCGATGGCGGCGCTGGTCAACGTGGTGATGGCTGCGGCGATGATCGGCTTTGCCCTGCTGATGATCAAGCTGACGAAGAACGTGCCGCAGTGGTCGGCGATCGCCTTCGGCTATTACGCGGTGTTCTCCTGGGCCTCGACCCTCAGGCGCCACGATCCGGCGACCTTCCGGCTGATCTGGGGGACGCCCGCCTTCATCTGCACCGCGCTGGGTTACGGGCTGGTCTCGCTCGGCGCCTATGCGCTGGCGTTCTGGGCGGCGCCCTATGCCGAGACGGTGCTGAAGCTGCCCAAGGCCGAGCTCGCTTTCGTGCTCGGCGGGAGTGGGGCGCTGTCGGGCTTTCTCGGGGTGATCCTCGGCGGGCGGCTGTCGGACTGGCTGCGGGGGCGCAATCCCTCGGGGCGGATTCTGGTGGTGATGTTCGGGATTCTCGCGCCGGTGGTGCCGATCTGGGTGGGCTTCACCACCGAGAGCGCACTGCTGTTCTATGCGATGAACTTCCTTGCGGGGATGTTCGCGGCGACAGCGCTGGGCGCGGCGGCGGCGACGACGCAGGACCTCGTCCTGCCGCGGATGCGCGGGACTGCGACGGCCTCATTCTTCCTCGCGACGACGCTGGTCGGGCTGGGGCTCGGGCCCTACATGGTGGGCGCGATCTCGGAGGCGAGCGGGAGCCTGCGGGTCGGGGTGCTGTCGCTGATCGGGGTGGCGCCGATCTCGCTGGCGCTGCTGATCTACGCCTACCGATCGCTGCCCAAGGCCGAGGCGACAATCGCCGAACGCGCCGCTGCGGCGGCGGGCGGGGCGTAGGGAGCGCTCGGGTTAGGTAGGGTCAATCCCGCGTTCCGGTCCGGCCGAGGTCTCAGACCAATCTTCTCCAGACATGCGAAAGCGCGCGCCACAGCTCGGGCATAGGCCCGGCTGCGGCGCGCGCTTTGGTTTGCGGGAGGCGAGAGGGAATTTGCCGGGCTGAGGAGGCAGGCCCCACCGGGTAGCGCGAGCAGCCGCGCTTGTCGGGTGTGCTGGCCGCTGTGCCGGGCGCAGGGCAACAAAAAAGGGGCCGGATCGCTCCGGCCCCTCTTCGTGTTCCGTTCGAACTTGGACTTACATGCCCGAGCCCGGGCCGTAGGTCACTTCCACGCGGCGGTTCTGCGCTTCGCGCACACCGTCGGCGGTCGGGACGCGCGGCTTGGTTTCGCCGAACGACTGGCCGGTGATGCGGCCGGCGGGGATGCCGCGGCCGGTCAGGTAGGCGGTGACCGCCTTGTTGCGACGATCGGCCAAGCCTTCGTTGTACTTGGTGCTGCCCGCGCGGTCGGTGTGACCGGCCAGCATCACGCTCGCCGTGCCGCAGTTGGCATAGGCGGTGACGGCGCTGTTGAGGATGCCGGCGGCTTCCGACGTGATGTCCGACTTATCGAAGTCGAAGAACACGATGTACGGGCCCGTGTTGCACGCAACCTTGGGCGGCGGCGGCGGGGGCGGCGGAGGCGGCGGGGGCGGCGGCGGGGGCGGCGGGGGCGGGGTCACCGCAACCGGCGCAACCACCGGCGGCTCTTCGCCACCGAAGTTGTAGGTGATCGAGCCGAGCAGCGAGTGCGAGGCCAGTTCGGTGTTCAGGCTGCGGCCGAGCGGATCGACGAGGTTGATGTCGGGCGCGTTGAAGAAGCGATACTTCAGGCCGACGTCCCACGAATCGTTGATCGGGGCGCGGATGCCCGCGAGCAGCTGCCAGGCGAAGCCGGTGTCCGAATCGTTCCAGACGCCCGGGCCGTTGGCATTCACGCGGCCGTCCATGTCGATGCGGGCCACACCCACACCGCCACCGACGAAGCCCTGCACGCCGTCGTCATCGCCGAAATCGACGAGGCCGTTGAGCATGAAGCTCAGCGCGTTGACTTCGCCCAGCGCGTCGCGCGTGCCGGTGAAGGTGCTGAAACCGCCCGGCGCGTTCGCGGCGGGGTTGAGCACGAGGCCCTGGCTGCCAGCGGTCACGTCCGCGAGATCGGCCGCACGATAGCTGGCTTCGGCTTCGAGACGGAAGCCGCCGAAGTCATAGCCGACAAGCCCGCCGAAATCGTAGCCGGTGTCATAGTTGGCCGAGGCATTCTCCTCGACACCATTGACCTCGATCGACTGGTCCTCGACGATCATGACGCCGCCATCACCCTGGATATACCACTGGCCGTCGCGGGCCATGGCGGGCGTGGTCAGCGCGGTCGAAGCCATCGCCATTCCAATGACGAGTTTGCGCATTTCCGAAATTCCCCTTTGCGTTAAACTTGAGGCACCGGGTGTCTCTATCTTTTCCCCCCGCGCGAGGCAAGCAGTCAATGCCCTCATGGTGTTGCAAGAATGTCGCTGAAAAGGCCTTGTGGATAAAAATGTAACTTCAAAAGCCACGGTAATCCGCCATTCGCGCGCCTCAGGCGGGGGGCGCAGCGAGCACACCCATGGTCTTGAGCGCGGCGATCAGGGCGGTCAGCGTGGCCCTTGCCTGAACGTCGATGACCGTGCCGCCCGATGCTGCGGCGACGACAACCGCGGGCTCCCATTGCGACCGGTAAATGACCATCCGGGCAGCCGCACGGTCGAACACCACCATGCCCTCGGCCGGCGCGATGAAATGCCAGGCGCCCCCGACAAGCACCGCAAGCCGGCCCTCCTGCCCCGCCCATGCTCCGGTTGCGGTCGCCGTCACCCGGTAGCACGCGCCTTCGGGAGGGCTTGCGGGCGGGGAGGGCTGCGAGGCGATGACCGCGCGAGCATGGAGCGCGTCGAGCACGCACAGCGCCTCGTTGACGAAGAACTCCTTCTGCGCCTGCCCGGCAAACAGCAGCGGCAGGCCCAACGCGGGGGTCGAACTGGGAAAAGCGATCGGATCGGACATCGGGGCCTCCGGGTGGTCAGGTGAGGTTGGCGAGCAGCAGCGCCGGGGAGCGGTCGAAGGTGCCGACCTGCCGGGCCCACAGCGGGCCGGGCCCGTGCGCGGCGGTCAGGGCGGCGCGTTCGGCGGCGGTGAGCGCGAGCGCGGGCGTGTCGACCTGCCAGACGGCATGGGGCGCATCGACCGGGCCAAAGCCGGCGAGATAGGCCTCGCGCTCCTCGACCAGCGGGACCTCGACGCTGTCTTCCCAGCGATACTGGCCGCGCGCGCGGCGGGTCCAGCGGTAGGTCCTGGTGCCATCGGCAGCGCTGTCCACGCGCGGGTGCACCGGGCACAGCGGGCGGCGCGAGAGGCCGGCATTGGCGAGCGGGGCGATCACCGGGGCGGTATCCCCGGTCGACAGCGCCGCGACCCGCGAGGTCGCGAGCGGCGGCACCAGCACCGGATCGAGCGGCACGAAGCTGTCGTCGATCAGGATCGCTGGGGCTCCTGCGCCGTGGCCGATCGCTGCGGCCGGCTCGGTGCCGCCGCGTCCGCGCAGCAGCCCGGCGAGCTTCCAGCGCCCGGCGCCCAGCGGCGCGGCGTGCAGGAACTGCACGAGCTCGCCCCCGATCAGCATCCGGTTCGCGCCCGCCGTAAGCCCGTCGCGATCGGTTTCGGCTAGGTCGAGATCCGCCGCGACCAGCGCCACGATGGCCTCGGCACCGGGCTCGAACAGCAGAGCGGGCGACGGTCCAAGCGGCGCTTCGAGCACCCCGGTCACCGCCCGCTGGCTGCCGGTTTTGCCGAGATCGACCAGCGCGGTGCCCTGCACGGCATAGAGCGCCGCCCCGCGCCACGCGCTGTTGGTGGCCGAAGCGGCGGCGAAGATCAGCGGCTGGGCGGGATTGGCACCGGCCTCGGGCGGAACCTCGAAGGCGGCGAGGGTGGTGGCGGGGATCGGCAGGTCGGTCGGGGGAAGGTTCTGGCCCGGGTCGCTCGCGCGCGGGGCGCCGCCGGACGGCGCGAGCCGTTCCAGCTCGAGCGCGATGCCGCGGTCCAGCCATTCCCAGCTGCGCAGCAGCCAATATCCGGGCGCATCCGGCTGCCGCACGATGCTGCCGGGGGTCAGCCGCGGGTCGAGCTCGCCGATCCGCCAGGTGACGGTCTCGTGCTGCCAGCGCGCGCGGTTTGCGCTGTCGTTGGCGAGCTGGCGCGCGCCGCCGGCGGTGAGCGTGGCGGGCAGATCGATCATCAGCTCGCGCCCCGCCTCCCGGGTGCCGCTCGCGCGCTGCACGCCGGTCTGGTAGTCGCGCTCCTCGTCGTAATAGCGCAGCGCCGCAGGGGTGCGCGCGGGCACGCCTGCACGCTGCCGGACGCGGTTCTCGTCACGCTCGCGGTCATCGCGGGCGAGCTGGGGAGGGAGCGTCATCACCTCGCCTTCGGGCAGAGCGCGGGTGGCAAGGGTGAGACCCTCGTGACCCGAAGCGCAGACCAGCGGGATGACCTGATCGATCGCCGCCAGCGTCGAGGCGAGCGCGCCGCCCTCGTCGGCAAAGCCGCGCGTCTGCGCCAGCGGGGGTTCGGAAGGCGGGAGCACCGCGGCCGGCACCAGCCGGGCGAGCGAAACCGTCTCGTCGCCGCCGTCGGCGAAGATCTCGAAGCTCATCGCCGGAATGCGGTTGCCGTAGTCGCCCAGCTCGAGGTTCTCGAACACGACATAGGCGCAGTCGCGGAAAGCGGGCGCGAGCGGGCCCTTGGCGGCCGCGATCAGCGGGTCGACCGGATCGTCGCCGAACCCGCGATAGAAGCGCATGGTCCCGCCGACCTTCAGATCCTCCTGCGCGCCCCGCAGAAGGTTGCCATCGGCCCAGATCCGTCCGAGCCGGTCGACCGGCGTGCTCGACAGCGCGATCGCGAAGGAGGCGGAATAGGAATATACGGTGGTCGAAGGCTGGCCCTTGCGGCCCTTCTGCTTCTGCTTGCTCTCGATGAGATCGGTCGACCAGATCACGCTCCCCGCGACCCGCATCCGCCCGAACTGGCGCGGGATCGGCTGGCCGTAGCTCGAGGTGCTGATGGTCAGGTCCTTGAGCCGCGGCCCCTCGCGCCCCTTGGGGCCGAAGACGCGCGCGTCGATCTGGTTGCCGATCAGCCCGCCGATCGCGCCGCCAAGCGGGCCGCCGATCGCGGTGCCGAGGGTGGTTAGGAGCAAGGTCGCCATGGGATCAGCTTTCGCAAGAGGAGGCGAGGCGCCAGGCGGCCTCGATCTGCCAGGCGGGATCGCGCGGCTGGCGGACGACCCGCCGCAGGCCCGCATGGGCGTGGACGACCTGCTCGGCGTCGAGCGCGATCACCAGATGGTGCTGCGCAAATCCGAGCGAGATCAGCAGGATGTCGCTCTCGCGGATCGGGCCGTGCGCCGCGACAAGGCCCGATTGTGCGGCGGCGGGGAGCCAGCCATCGACCGCGATGTTGCGCAAAGCATAGCCGCGCGGTGCCACGGGCGCGCATCCGGCTGCTGCCAGCGCGGCATGGACCAGCCCGATGCAGTCGAGCCCGGTTGCGGGGTCGCGCCCGTGCAGCCGGAACCGGCAGCCGACAAGACCGAGTGCGGCCTCGGCGACCGCCTCCTCGCGCACGCTCATGGCTGGCCGTAGCGCGCGAGCAGGTCGTTACCCGGCAGGAACGGCTCGCCACGGAAATTGGCAGCATTGGCGAAACGGCCCGAGCAGGTGGCGATGGTGTGGTCGCAGCCCTCGCGCAGCTCCGCCCGGGTCCCGGGCACCGTGCCTGCGACCAGCGGGCGGTCGAGCACCAGCCACTCGCCGACGGCATCGATGATCCCGAAGGCAACGCCGGTCTGCGGCCCCGCCATGAAGCGCAGCCGCCCGTCGACATGGGCCTCGCCGTCGATCCCGGCAAAACGCACGCGGTTGCCCTCGAGATCGACCTCCGCGAGCACCTGCTGCGCGGTGAAGCGCGCCGCCGAAAGCCCGCAGCCCGGCCCGCAGAACACGGCCCGGCACGTGGGCGAGGTGCGCGGCACGAGGTCCTGTTCGAGCAGGCTCTTGTTCGAGCGCAGCTCGGCGGAGAACTGCACCTCGTCGTCCTCGATCCGGCCGATCTGGCCGGTGTAGAGCGTGTGGTGCTCGAGGCTCGTCCAGTCGACCGCCCCGATCTCGATCGCCGCGTCGTCGAACAACCCGGCGGCCAGCTCGCTCTCGCGGATCGAATCGTGGTTGAGCGCGCCCTGCACCTCGGCGCTGTCATTGGCGAGTTCGGCGGTGAGGCGGATTGCGGCGGGGATCATGCCCGGCGCGGCGAGGTGGCGCATGCCGCCGAAGGTGAGGTCGCGGTCGTGGCTGGTGAAGGCGAGCGCGCTGCCGTCGCGGCGGTAGATGCGCCAGAAGGTCGCCACGGTATCGAGCTCGCGGTCGAAGAACACGCGCGGCATCAGGCGGTCTCCCGGATCTCGATCAGCGGCACCGAGGGCGCCTCCCCGGCGGAAAAATTCACCGCCGAGACGTCGAGCCGGTCTTCGGCAAAGCGCACGGGCACGTCGAAGCGGAAGCCCGCGCGTACCTCGGCGCCGGCAGCGGGGGCGGTGGCGAGGCGCAGCATGCCCTTCTCGCCGAGCGTGAAGGCGGTGGTGGCGACGCCGCCGACGCTCACCAGCAAGGTATCGGCGCGGGGGCGGGTGATCGCGCGCACCTGCGGTTCGGTGCCGCCGCCATAGAGCTTCACCAGCTGGAAATCCGCGCGCACGCCGTCACCCAACCCGAGCAGCTGGTCGAGCCGCGTTGGGGTGCCGGCCATGCCGTTGGAGCTGTTGTCGAAGGGGTCCATCAGCCGGAAGCCGCGTGCGGGCCCGCGGCGGGCGCGGAAGAAGGCGATGAGATCGGCCAGCTCGGCCTCCGACCGGATGCCCGGGCCGACATCGAAATGCAGCCTTGCGTCCGACCACAGCGAATTGCGCCGCTCGTGCCCCGACGCGGTCACCGCGATCGAGGTCGAGAACTCGGGCGCGACCGAGGCGCTGCGGCCGAGCGCGAAGGGGTAGAGCACGTCGTCGAAGGGGTCCATGGCTGGCTCCGGGGGAGGGGCGAGGCGGGTGTAGCCGTCGCGGTTGACCTGCGGCAGCGCCCAGACATAGCGGCGCGCGATGCCGCGGGTGGCGGCCTCGTCGAGCCCGGCGTCGATGCGCGTCCAGAATGTCTTGGCATTGGCGGGGTCGAGCACAAAGCCCGCGAGGTAGTCCTGCGCCGCCAGCGGATAGCCGAGCCGCGTGTTGACGAAGGCGTACGCCGCGCGCCGCTGGGCGTCCGCGCCCGAGGTGAGCCAATCGTAATCCTCGATCTGCAGGCGGTCGAAGGCGGGGTAGGCCCATCCGGTCGGCATGTTGGCGCGGTATAGTTCGGGCATGTTCGCCGCGAGGATCGTCGGGGTGAAGGCGAGCAGCAGCACTTCCGACGGGCCCTGGGCCGCGTTGCGCACTGCGGTGGTCAGCGCCGCGGTCGACTGCGCGAGCACGATGCCCGCCCCGTTGAGCAGGGATCTCTCGGCGCTGCCGAGCGGCGCCGCCATGTCCGGGATCACGATCGGATTGCCGCCGAGCGCGGTCTTGGCGGCGGCATCGTAGATGCAGATCTCGCGGTTCGCCGTCACCCACCACCACGGCTCGCCGATCTGGAAGCGCACGGGCTGCCCGGCGGCCTTGAGCAGCGCGACAAACGCCCCCGCAGCACCGGCGAGCCATGTCCGCACCGCCGTGAGGGCAGGGGTGAGCAGGCACGAGGGCGGCACCCAACCGGTCAGCGCCGGCGCGCCGCTGGCAGTGCGCTGTTTCCAGGCCTCGTGGCAATAGCTGTCGAACAGCTCGTAGGAGAGCGAGGCGATCACCTCGAACCCGGCCGCCTTGGCCGCCGCGAAGTAATTGCCGTGCCACGCCGATGCCGGGGTGCACAGCGCGCCGGTGGCATCGGCCTTCAGCGAGCTGTCCGCCTGCCGCACCACCCGCATGAAGTGGCTCATCCCGACATAGTGGACGATGTCCCCGCGATAGCCGAGCCCGGTCGCCGCGCGCAGCAGGCGGGCGGGGGTCTGGTTGTAGGCATCGTCATAGGCGGTCGCCATGCGCTCGCCGTGCGGCGGCACGAGCACGTCGCCGAGCTCGATCATCGCCCGCGAACCGTCGGCGCGGATGTCCGACATGGTCACCGACCCGTTGAACCGCACCGGGAGCACCGTGGCGCTCCCCGCGACGAAGCCGGGCGCGACCAGCGAGATGAACATGCGATCGATGTCGCCCGCGAAGATCGGCTCGCCGGGGAGGCCATAGCCGCTCTGGAGGGTGGAGAAGGGCAGTGTGATCTGCGCGTCGGTGGGCGTGCCCACGGCATAGTTCCACAGCCGGACATACCAGACCCGCGGCGCCCCAGCCGCATCGCGCCCCTCGATCGTCAGCGTCGGTCCGTTGGGCTGGTCGAGCGCGATCACGCCGGTCGATTGCCAGTGGAAACTCAGCGTCGTGTAGCGATAGTCGCGGTCCGTGGCATAGGCGAGCAGCGGGTGATCGAGCGTATCGACGCTCTCCCAGATCAGCCCCACGAGCGCGCCCGCGGTGTAGAGTTCGAGATCGACCTTGAGCGCATCGGGCGCTGTGGTGATCACCGAGGCCATCGCAGGGCGCGGGAAATTGACCGTCCAGAAGCGCGGATCGAAGCGCTGCATGAAGGTGGTTTCCTGCGCCCGGGGGGAACGGGCGAGCCAGAATGCCATGGGCGGTTTCCTTGCTCAGGCCTGTTGCAGGGCGCGGCGCACGGCGCTCGCGATCTGGCGCGAGGAGCGCTGCATTGCTGTGGGCGCGGCCTGGCCGCGCGGCACTGCGACCTGGATCGCGACCCGCACGTCGCGGCCCGGTGCGCTCGCAGCGCCGTTCTCGATCCGGCCGGCGGCAGTCGGCACGAACACCTCCGGCCCGCGCTCGCCGACGACATAGGCGCGGCCCGGGGCGACCGGCCCGCCGGTGGCACGGCCCGGCAGGCCTAAGGCTGCGCTGAGCGTGCCGCTGAGGAGCCCGCCGAGCCCCCCGGCATTGCCTGCGCCGCCACCGCCGAAGATGCTGCCGATCCCGGCTTGCAAGGCGTAGGCCGCGATTTCGGACAGGGCGGCGAAAGCGACCCGCTTGAGGTCGTCGAAGCCCAGACTCCCGCGCCGCAGCGCGCCCAGCAGGCCGCGCTCGAGCACCGCGCCCGCGCGGCCGAAACCGTCGGTGAGCGATCCGTCGAGCGAGCGGCGCATGGCTTCGACGTCGCTCGCAAAGCCATCCGTCTTGGCGCGCACGTCGACCACCAGTTCCTCGAAATTATTGTCCATCGGCGTCGCGCTCCATCATGCGGGCGATTGCCTCGCGGCTTGGCGGGGGAAGGGAGGAAAGATCGTCGGGAGGGGCGAGCGCGGTCGCGAGTTCGATCGGGGTGGCGGCCCAGAATTCGGCCGGACGCCAACCGAGCGCCTGCGCGGCAAGGCCTGCCCAGCGCAGGGCAGCATCGCCGAAGCGGGCAGTCATGCCTCGCCCTGGAGCACCTGCGCGAGCACGGCGCGCACCGGCACCGTCGCGCCGACCAGCCCCATGCCCAGCACAGCCTCGCCTACCGCGACCCGTTCGGGGCGGTGTTCGGACGGCAGGCAGTGCCACAGCAGCGCGGTCATGTCGGTGAGCGTCAGCCCGCCTGCCGCCGCGCGCTCGACCAGCGCGAAGAGCGAGCCGAGTTCGGCCTCGGCCAGCACTAGGTTCTCGAAGCTCGGGCGCAGCACATGGGTGACGCCGGCGACCACCAGCGTGGCCTCGCCGCGCAGGGGGTTGGCGGTGCGCGTCACGATGCCACCACCGGGCCCGAGCTTTCGAGCTGGAGCGTGTAGCTGCGCTCGCCATTGAAATCGCCGGCATAGTCGAGCCGCTGGACCAGGAACTTGCCGCGCAGCTTGGCCCCGTCCTCGAAGGACAGCTCGTAATCGTCGAGCGTCCCGTCGAGCGCGCGGGTGCGCACCGTGTTCTCGGCTACGCTGCCAAGGAAGATCCCCGCCGCGCTCACCGAGACCGAGCGCGTGCCCGCGCCCGAGAGCAGGTCGCGCCAGCCGCCCGATTGCTTGTGGGTGACGACCACGGTGTCGCCGTTGATCGAAAGCTGCGTGGTCCTGAGACCGGCAATCGTCTGGTACACCGCGGGCGTGGCGCCGTTGGTGATCTTGAGTAGGAAGGCGGCGCCGGATTGTGCGGGCATGGTGGGCTACTCCGTCAAAGGGGTTCGAAGATGCGGAAGCGGTATTCGAGCAGCGCCCCGCGCAGATTGTCCGCACGGGCCTCGCTGCGCGAGCGCAGGAAGCGGATCGAGGCGAGTTCGAAGCCGGGCTGGAACGGCGGCAGATCGAGCACGCGGCGTTCGATGGCGGCGAGCAGCGGGGCGTCCTCGGCCGCCGCATCGGTGCGGCTTTCGAGCTCGAGCGCGATGCGCACCTCGCGCCCGGCGCGGTCCTTGGCGCCCCAGTCGATCGACCCGCTCGCGGCGATGCCGAGCCACGGCGGGGTGACGGAGAGCGGGGCCTCCTCCTCGATCGCGTTGATCGCGGCCAGCGCCGGGTCGGCGCGGAGCCAGGCGATCAGCGCGGCGCGCAGGTCATTCTCCATCGCGGCGTACTCCGGTGAAGTCGGGCCAAAGGGCGGTGGCCGAATGCCAGTCTGTCGGTGTGCGGCGCCGCCGACCGCGGACGGCGGCCCGGGTGACGGCGAGGCGTGCGGCGCGGGCGCGCAGGCGCTGGACGAGCGCGGCGGACCGCGAAGCGAGCGTGATCATCCCAGCCGCACTTCGCGCCACGGCCGCCACAGCGCGGTGACGCTGGCGGGCGGAACGGTGGCCGACTTGCCCTCGCGGTCGCGGAAATGGAACGCGGCGAGGCGGACGATACCGTGGCGCAAGGGGGCGGGGAGCGCGTTCCAGTCGGCCGCGATCCCGACCACCATCTGCACCGCCACGCCGCGGCCCTCGAACGGGCGCAGCAGCCGGATGCAGGCGCTGGTCCCGATCCGCCATTCGAGCGCATCGCCGCTCAGCGCGAGGGTGGTGCGCGCGCCATCCTGCGCAATCAGCGCGGCGGCGGTGATATTCTGCACTGGCCGCGAGACCAGTTCCTGCCAGTCGCTCACCAGCGGGATGGTCTCCTCGACCGTCTGCCGGAGCGGGGTCTTGCCGGTGAAGGCCTCGCAGATCGCGAGGCTGGTCGCGAGCAGCTGGTTCAGCGTCTCGTCTTCGTTGGGGCGGGTGATGCCGAGCCAGTGCTTGAGTTCCGCCAGAGCAGCGTCGCCCGGCACCGGGGGCTGCACGATTGTCCGCTGCATCGCGGTTTCTCCCGATTGATGATCCACAAGGTTGCGCCCGCATCGCGGCAATCAGGCGGGAGGAACGGCCTGAGGCGATGCGGGCGCGAGAGCCCGGCAGCGGCGCGAAGGGGGGACGCGCCGCTGCCGGGGAACAGGGGGCCTTAGGCCTCGACCTTGAGCAGCTTGATCGCCGCCGAATCGAGCACCTTCCCGCCCAGCCGTTTCGTCGCGTAGAAGTGCACGAAGGGCTTGTTGCTGAAGGGATCGCGCAGGATCCGCGTCGCGCTGCGCTCGGCGATCAGATAGCCGTTGCGGAAGTTGCCGAAGGCGATCGGGAAGGCGCCGCCGGCCACATCGGGCATGTCCTCGGCCTCGATCACCGGATAGCCCAGCAGGCGGTTCGGCTGGCCTTCGACCATGCCCGGCTGCCACAGGAAGGCCCCGTCGGAGGTCTTGAGCTTGCGCACCGCGGCGAGCGTGGTCGAATTCATCACGAACACCGCGCCCTGGCGATGGCCGGGGCGCAGGGCATGGATGAGGTCGATCAGCTTGGTGTCGAGCGCCGTGCCGAGCCCGGTGGCGTTGCCCGTGCCGATGTATTGCATCGTCCCGAAGGCGCGCACGCCGTCCTCGGCGGTCGCCTTGGCGCCGACAAGGAAGCCCTCGGGCTGGTTGACGCCGGTGCCGTTGACGAAGGCTGCCCCCTCGGCGCGGGCGAATTCGATCGCGATCTCGCCGGCCAGCCAGTTTTCGAGATTGAAGGCGGCATCGTCGAGCATCGCCTGGCTCGCCGCCGGATTGGCGTAGAGATCCCCGCTCGGCGGGGCGATCTCGGCGAACTGGGGCGTGCCGGTTTCGGGCCGCGGCGCGCTCTCGCTGACCCAGCCAGAGGCGACGCTGGTGGTGGCGACGAGCTTGCGATAGCCCGCGGTGCCGGTCTGCACGACCTGGGCGACCGAGCGGATCGGGCTCATCTTGCGGATCCGCACGGCGATCTCGGCGTCGATCTGGCGCGGCACCGCAAAGCCGCCGTCTCCCGGAGGGGTGCTGGTGATCGACTTCAGTTCGGTCTCGCGGCCGAGCCGCAGGTAGCCGTCGACGAAGCTCTTCACCTCGGGCGCGTCGGCGGCGGGCGCGGCCCCGCCGATCGCCGGACGACCGGCCGCGCGGGCGACCTTGTCGAGGCGCGACTTCACCTCGTCGACATCGCTGCGCAGCGCGGCGATGTCGGCTTCGGCCTGGTCCTGGCGGGCGACGATGTCGAAGCTGGCGTCGAGCGGATCGGCAGCGGCGGGGTTTGCGGGAGTGGTCACGTTATCCATGGGGCAGAGGCCTTTCGGTTGGGCAGAAAAAAGGCCGCCCCAATGGCGGCCGGTGGGAGAGACGGGAGGGGAGAAAACTCAGGTGACGAGGTGAATCCGCGCCATCGGATGGAGCGGGTGGGTGACGAGGCTGACTTCGAACAGCTCGACTTCGAGCAACTCGCGCCCCGCGTCCGTCTGCCGTGCAGCACGGGTGCGGAAGCCGAAGCTGAGGCCGTTGACCTGTCCGGCAGCCAGCAGCTGCGCCGCGCGGCTCGCGGGACGGTCGATCCGGGCGATGACGCGCAGGCCGCGGGCGTCCTCTGCGGCCTGTTCGATCACGCCGATCGGCTGATCGGGACGGTGCTGCCAGTAGAGCGGCAGCGGCGTGCTGCGCGCAGCCAGCGTGGCCGCGAAAGCGCCGCGGCGGATCGTGTCGCGGCCGGCATCGGCGATGTCGAACAGCGCGGCATATCCGGCAAAGCGGATGGGGAAGGCGGGCGCCGTCACAGCAGCTTCCACACGCCGAGCCGCACCGCGATGCCGACCAGCAGCAGCGCCAGAACGCCGCGGATCGCCCAGTCGATGAAGGCCTTCCACGCGCTGGTCTTGGCATCGCGCCACGCCTGCAGCAGCTCGCGCAGCTCGACGAGATCGCCCTCGGCGCCCGGATCACCGAGCCCGAGGCGCTCGAGCGCGCGGTCGGTGGCGAGCGTGCTCGCCTCCTCGACGATCGCGCGCAGAGTGACGAGACCTGCCCCTTCCTCGCGCGCCTGCGCCATCAGGCTGGCCAGTATGTCTTCGCGGCTCATGGGGCATTCTCCTCTGCCGGGAAGCCCAGCATCTGGCGCTTTTCGGCGCGGCTCAGGAAATCGGCGTCGGAGACCTGCGACCACAGCCGCTCGCGGTCCTCCGAGAGCGCGGGCACGAGGTCGAGATCGATCCCGAGCTGGCTCTCGGGGAACCACGGGGCGAGGCCTTCGCGCAGGGCGGCGAAGATCTTCTCCGCCAGCGGCAGCAGCGTCAGTCGCCACAGCGCGCGGTTGGCCTCGCGGTAATTGGCATAAGTGTTGTCGCCCGGCAGGCCGAGCAGCATCGGCGGCACCCCGAAAGCGAGCGCGATGTCGCGCGCGGCCGCGCTCTTGAGGGTCGCGAAGTCCATGTCGGCCGGGGTCAGCGCCATGCTCTGCCACTTGAGGCCGCCGTCGAGCAGCATCGGGCGTCCCGCATTGGCCGCACCCGAGAAGGCGATGTCGAGCTCGCGCTTGAGCCGCTCGAACTGTTCGTGCGCCAGGCTCGCCCCGTCGCCGGTCTCGTAGACCAGCGCGCCCGAGGGCCGCGCCGCGTTTTCGAGCAGCGCGCGGTTCCAGCGGGTCGCGGCATTGTGGATCAGCACCGCCTGCCACGCCGCCTCGAGCGCGCCCGCGCCGCAGTGATCGTCGAGCGGATGCATCGTGCGGATCGCGATGATCTCGGGCCAGCCGTTCTCGTCCTCGACCGGAAGGCGGGTGGCGTCGCCAGCAACGGCATAGTCATAGGCGACCGGCCAGCCATTGCGGTCGAGCACCACCTGCACCCGGTCGGGGCGCAGGGCGAACAGCTCGACCGGCGTGCCGCTCGCGTCCTTGAGGATCTGGACATAGCCGTTGCCGTGCAGCAGCAGATTGGCCGCCAGTGTCTCGACCAGCGACTGGCCCGCACTGGTCTCGGTCACCAGCGCGGCCAGGCGCGGCTCGGAGCAGGCGAGCGGGGCCTGGCCGATCCCCTCGGCCAGCAGCCGCACCGAGCGCTGGGCGATGGGGTTGGCAAGGAAGCCCTCCGCGATGCCGCGCGCGTAGCTGTAGTGGCCATTGGCCGGGCCGCTCTCGAAAGCGGGGATCCAGCCCTGCGCAAGGCCGCTCGCCAGAGGCACATGGGATTGCGCCCCGCCCTTGAAGGCGGAGCGGAAAATGTCGAGCAAGGCCATGAGAATTCCTTTGTTTTGCTGTTCGGTCACAGCGCGGTGACGCTTGGCCGCTGGGTTCGCCCAAGCAGCAGCTCGCTCAGCGCCCAGACCAGCGCGTCGGCGCGGTCGGGGCTGTTGCCGGGCCCTGCATAGGTGCCGCCGACGAGCATCCCGCACAGCTGGTCTTCCAGCCGCGCGAACACCCCGACATGGCGCACGCGCCCGGCGGCATAGAGCGCCGCCACCGGCTCGGCGCGGGCGACCTTGCCGCGCGAGGCGTGGACCAGCTTCACCGGCAGCATCTCGTCGGCCGCGCGCAGCACGGTTTCGACCATCGCGCCGCCCTGGTTGGCTTCGGCCACCACCCGGTCGGCGGTCCATTCACGCGCGGTCTCGGCGACCCGCTTCGCCCATTCCGCAGGCGCCGCGCCGCCGATCGAGCAATCGGCCACGATCCGTGCGATCCCGTCGACGCCGAGGGCAGCGACGATGATGCCGCACTCGTCGCCATTGGCACTGGCGGGCGGATCGACCGCGACCACCATGCGGGCCGCGTCGGGCACAGAGCCCGCCTCGCGCGATTGCTCGAGCAGCGAGCGGGTCCACAGCGCGCCCTCGATATCCTCGAGCAGCTCGCCGTCCATCTCCTGCCGCGCCAGCAGCGTGCCGGCATATTCGCTCTTCATCGCGTCGTGGAAGCGGTCGGGTAAACGGTCATTGTCGCCGGTCTTGCCGTGGGTGATCACGACCTCGTCGCCCTTGGCCGCCTGCGCCGCCAGCCGTTTCACCAGCGGCACCGCACGCGGCGTTGTAGTGACGGCGACGCGCGGGTCCTCGCCCAGCCGAAGGCCCAGCATCAGGTTGTCCCAGCACCGCGTCGCCCGCTCGCCGGAGAGCGGCCACTTGCCGATCTCGTCGCACCAGGCGTGGCTGTGCTGCGGCCCGCGCAGGGCCTCGGGCTCGGCGGCCGAGAACAGCTGCGCCTGCGCCCCGTTGGCGAAGCGGATACGGTGGAGCGAAGGCTCGAAATGCGGCTTGTGGCCCGGGCGGCAGATCGCCAGCAGCCCGCTCTCGCCCTCGACCATCACCGCGCGCGCCTCGGCGAGCGAGGAAGAGACCAGCGCGATCCGCGCGTCGGGATTGGCATCGGCGATCATCCGCACCCATTCGGCGCCCGCGCGCGTCTTGCCGAAGCCGCGCCCGGCCATGATCATCCACACCCGCCAGTCGCCCGGCGGCGGGAGCTGCTCCTTGCGGGCGGTGTATTCCCAGAGGTAGTCGAAGCTGTTCTTCTGGTCCTGATCGAGTTCGTCGGGCAGCTCGCGAAAGACCCTCTCGCTCTCGGCCTTTTCGCTCTCGGTCTTCTTCGGATCGGCCATCTGGTCGATCAACTCGTCATAGGGGCCGCTCATTCGCCCTTGCCTTCTGCGGCGGCTTTCTCGCGGGCGATGCGGCGGCGGATGTCCTCGATCTTGCGGTCGATCGAGGCGCGCACTTCTGCGGCGGTGACATCGCGCACCTGGCTTGCGGTGCGCCCCACGCTGTCGCGGTGGGATGTCAGCAGGCGGATCGCGTTGGCGAAGTCGAACTTCTCGCCGTCACCGGTCTTGGCGTCGCCTTCGCGCAGGCGGCGGATAACCTCCAGTTCGAGGCCGAGATAGCCATCGGCGAGAGCGGCCTGCCAGCCGCGGGCGAAATCAGGCTCGTCGCGCCGGGCCTGATAGGCTTCGGCGATGCTCACTCCGGCATTGCCCGCAGCGCGCTCGAGGCTTGAGGTTGCGCTCAAGGTGTCGAGGAACCGCTTCTGCCAGTGCCGCCCCGAGGCGGCGCCATCGCTGCGGGAACGGGCAGGCACGTTGCTGGCCATCGGCACCACTCCTTGGGCGAACGGAGGCGGTCGGCGCTTCCGTGGGGAAGGCCGGCCGGCGGCGACTCGCTATTTCTGGATGATGCCTTCTGATAACCATAGAGCGTCACGATGTCAAGAAAAATAACCGTTATGGTTACTTTACACCCGCTTGCCTGTCACGCCGCGCTCGCCTAATGCGCCCGCACTGCGGCAATCGGGCGGCATTGGGGAATTTTGCGTGCGTTGGTTGCGCTTTCTGTACGACTGGACCTTGGCCAAGGCCGCGCACCGCCACGCGCCGGCCTGGCTCGCGCTGTTCAGCTTCATGGAAGCGAGCTTCTTCCCCATCCCGCCCCACCCGCTGCTCGGGTTGATGTGCCTTGCCGAACCGAAGAAGGCGATCCGCTTCGCCGCGATCGCCACGCTCGCCTCGGTCGCGGGCGGTCTGCTCGGCTACGGCATCGGGCACTTCCTTTATGAGAGCGTCGGCACCCAGCTGCTCGCGTTGCTCGGCCTGACCGAAAGTTTCCCCAAGGCGGCCTGCTATCTGCGCGAGATGGGCTTCTGGATCTTCGTCGCCAAGGGCGCGACGCCGATCCCGTTCAAGCTGCTCACCATCACCGCCGGTTTCATCGCCATGCCGATCGGCTGGTTCCTGCTCGCCAGCCTTGTGAGCCGCTCGATCAGCTTCATGATCGTCGGGATCCTGTTCCGACTGTTCGGCGCGCCGATCAAGGCCTTCATCGACAAGTATCTCGGCCTCGTCACCGCCGCCTTCATCATCGCGGTGGTCGGCGGTTTCGCGGCGCTCACGCTGATCGGGGGCGAGAGCGGCGGGGCAGCCTCGGCGTGCGAGGCAGCCACCCTGCCGGGCTGACCGGCCCCGCGCCGCAGCCGCAATCGGCAACATTATTGCCGAAAAAGCATTGACGACTGCCCGAACCGTGTGATTCTTCTCCCAAGCTTTTCTTCTTTGAAGCCTGAGGAGGAGTGATGACGGACCGCGCGTTCCTGGCCCAGATGGCAGGCTACGGCCTGTCGACGGTCGAAATCCATTACTACATGCCTGATCACCGCAGCCTGTTGCAGCAGTTCGTGATGCAGCAATACGATGTCGCGCCCCAGTTCCCGGAGCTTGACCGCTTCCTGTCATTCTGGCGGCGCGAGATCGACGCGGTGCTGCACTCGGTCCGGGTCGCGCACAAGCACCTGATCGGCCCGCAGGAATGGCGCGCCGTGGACGGAATCATCTCGATCCACTGATTTTGCGGGCGGGGGAGCCCCCGCGCCCCGCTCAGATAATCCCGATCGCCTTGCCCGCGCGCTCGAACATGCCGAGGATGGTCTGCACCTGCTCGGACGAATGCTCCGCGCACAGCGAGCAGCGCAGCAGGGTCATGCCCGCAGGGGTCGCCGGGGGACGCGCGAGGTTGACGTAGAGGCCCTCCTTCAAGAGCGCTTCCCACATCATCGCGCCCTTTTCGAGATCGGGCATGATCACCGCGATGATCGCGCTTTGCGGAGTTTCCGTCCCGAGCTGGAAGCCCAGATCACGCAGCCCCTTGTGCAGCGTGCGGCTGTTCTCCCACAGATGCGCGCGCTTGTTGCCGCCGTGCATCAGCTTGCGGATCGAGGTTGCCGAGCTCGCCATCACGCTTGGCGGCAGCGCGGCGGTGAAGACATAGGGGCGGCACACCAGCCGCAGCACTTCGAACTTGGGGTGGTTGGAGACACAGAAGCCGCCAACAGTCCCGACGCTCTTGGAGAAGGTGCCGATGATGAAATCGACGTCGTCGATCACGCCCTGGTCCTCGGCCACGCCCCGGCCATGTTCGCCGATGAAGCCCATCGAGTGCGCCTCGTCGACCAGCACCATCGCGCCGTGCGCCTTGGAGATTCGGACCATTTCCTTCAAGGGTGCAACATCGCCCATCATCGAATAGACGCCTTCGAGCACCACCAGCTTGCCCGCTCCTTCGGGCACGCGCTTCAGGCGCTTCTCCAGTGCCTCGACGTCGTTGTGCTTGAAGGGCACGACCTCGGCATTGCCCATCGCGCAGCCATCCCAGATCGAGGCGTGGCTGTCGATGTCGAGGATGATATAGTCACCCTTGCCCGCCAGCGTCGAGATGATGCCGAGATTGGCCTGATAGCCGGTCGAGAAGACCATCGCGTGGTCCATCGCGTAGAATTCGCGCAGCGCCGCTTCGACATCGCGGTGGTCGCGGAAGGTGCCGTTGAGCACGCGGCTGCCGGTCGTCCCCGCGCCGAAATCCTCCATCGCCTGCTTGCCTGCCGCGATGACATCATCGTCGAAGGTCATGCCCATGTAGTTGTAGGTGCCGAGCAGGATCGTATCGCGCCCGTTGCAGATCGCGCGGGTAGGCGAGAGCACCTGCTCCATCACCAGATTGAACGGATCCTCCACCCCGGCGGCGAGCAGCTGCTCGCGGGTCTGGATGATCGGATCGAACTTGGCGAGCAGGTCGACAGGTTCGGCGGCGGTCGTGGTTTCGGTCATGGCGGTTGCCATTATCAGCTATCCTGAAGCTTGTGGACTGCCGCGACGAGCTGACCCCAGTTTTCGATCTCGGCCTGCTGGTTCATCGAGATGATGACGTCGAAGGCGTCCTCGATCTCGGCGACGAAATCCATCACGGTGAGGCTGTCGAATTCGAGATCGCCGGCAAAGGTGGTCGCGTCCTCGATGGCGACGCCCTTCTTGTTGAAGGGTTCGATCAGGGTGCGGATCTTGGCGTCGACGTCTGCGGGGCTCATGGGGCGGAGTGCTTTCGTTGCATCGGTTGTCGGGCGGGCCTTAGCCCTCTATTACGGCTGCAAAGCGGCGGATGATGCAGCTTGTCAAGCTTTGGCCATGCCGCGCCTCGGCCAGAGGTCTTTCCGGGGGGGAAGTATGAACGATCATCGGGACCCAGCCGAACCGCCCAAGGCAGCACCGTCGCTGCCTTCGCCGTCCGGCTATTCCAACCACGCGATCCATCTGGTGCGCACCACGCAGCAGATCAACCTCGCGCTGAGCCAGATGGCCGACCAGAAGGCCTCGATCCTGATGGGGGCGACGTTCCTCGTCTTCACCATCGCTGTCGGGCAGGCGCGGGGCGGGAGCCTCCCTGTCTCGCTCGCGGTGCTGGCGCTGTTTGCCTTCATCTCGGCGATGTGCGCGGTTTTTGCGGTGCTGCCCTCGGTCAGCACGCCCGCCTCGGCCAAGCTCAACGACGGCGTGCCCAACAAGCTGTTCTTCGGCTATTTCACCCACATGGACGAGGACGTCTGGGCCCAGAGCATTCTCGAGGAGTTGCACGCCGACGAGACCGTGTTCCGCACCATGCTGCACGACATCTACCAGAACGGGCAGGTGCTCCAGCGCAAGAAATACAAATTCCTCGCCTATGCCTACAAGAGCTTCATGTTCGGCATGTGCTTGACGGCGATTACGTTCTTCGTCGAAATCGCTGCCCGTTACGCGTGACCTGCGTCAGACCAGTGCGTTGACCGCTGAGGCGGAAAGCGATTGAAAATCTTCCGTTAAGTTGAGATGCTCGGCTGAGCGGAGAGCAGGTTCAATGTCATGGCGCGAACACTTCCTGTACTGGCTGGATAGCCAGATCTCGGTCGGCCCCCTTTTCTGGTACAGCGACCTGCGATGGCTGCTCGGCATCCCTGCCATCCCGTTCCTGATCGTGGCTGTGTTCTGGGCCGATTCACCGGCAGCGGAAATCATTACCGGAGTGGGCCTTGCGCTGTGTGTGCCGTGGGGCTTCCTGATCTTCCGCCGCCGCCGCATCAAGAAGGAAAGCTGGATCGAGTCGGACCGGTTTTCCGACCAAAACAACGGCTATTGACGCAGCGGCTGTTGCAGGGCGTGCTCAACGCTTACACCAGCGCGTTGACTGCGCTCATAAAGGGGCCGATCGAGACCGGCTTGGAGAGATAGCCTTCCGCCCCCGCTGCGCGGATGCGTTCCTCGTCACCCTTGGCGGCGAAGGCGGTCACCGCCAGCACCGGGATCGACGACAGCCGCCGGTCGCGTTTGGCCGCCTCGATCAGGTCGACGCCCGAGATTCCGCCCAGCTGGATGTCCATGATGATGAGATCGGGCGAGACCGCGCGCGCGGTGTCGAGCACCTTGTCGCCCTCGGCCACGGGCTCCACCTCGAAGCCGTTGGCGCGTAGGACATCACAGAACAATTTCCGGTTGAGGTCATTGTCCTCGACAACCATGATCCGCTTTGTCACTGAACGCCCCGCTTTCGCTCACCTGTTTAAACTAACCCCAGCCAAAGGACAGGACAATCCCGCTTCGTCCCGCATCCGAGCCGCAGAACCCGCAGGTGCTGGCGCTCGCAGCGCTCGGCTGGGTGCTGGAATGCGAGGATCGTGCCGCGCGATACCTTGAACTCACCGGCCTCGATCCCGATTCTCTGAGGCAAGGGCTGGGCGATCCGCTGATTCTCGCCTCGGCGCTCGAATTCCTCGCCAACCACGAACCCGATCTCATCCGCGCCGCCGAAGCCCTCGCCGTCACGCCCGAGGAACTGGTCGCCGCCAAGGACGCTTTGACCGCATGACCCGCCCCCTGATCATCTCCGACTGCGACGAAGTGCTGCTGCACATGGTCGCCCCCTTTAAGAACTGGCTCGAGGCCAGCCAGGGCGTGAGCTTCCACCTCGAAGGCCACAATTTCGCCGAGGCGCTGCGCTGGCAGGAGAGCGGCGAACTGCTCGCGCCGCCCGATATCTGGAAGATGCTGCGGCTTTTCTTCGACAACGAGATGGATTCGCAGATGCCGATCGCCGGTGCGGTCGAGGGGATCAACACGCTCGCCGAGAAGGCCGACGTGGTGATCCTCACCAACCTCGTCGACCACCACCGCGACGCGCGCGCCGAGCAGCTCGCCAAGGTCGGGATCAATGCGCGGGTGTTCACCAATCAGGGCCCCAAGGGGCCGCCGCTGAAGGCAATCATCGACGAGTACCGGCCCAGCAAGGCGATCTTCATCGACGATCTCGCGCAGCACCACGCGAGCGTCGCCGAGATCACCCCCGACGTCACCCGCCTGCACCTGTGCGGCGAGCCGATGATCGCCCACGCCATCGACTGCGCCCACAAGGCCGGCCACGCCCATTCGCGGATCGACCGCTGGGACGAGGCGCTGCCGTGGCTGCTTGCCAAACTGGAGGACTGACACATGACTATCGCCGCAAAGCTCGCCGAACTCGGCATCACCCTGCCCAAGGCCGCCGCGCCGGTCGCCAGCTACGTGCCCGTGGTGGTGCATGGCGGCTTCGCGCATGTCTCGGGCCAGCTGCCCTTCGTCGACGGGCAGGTGGTCAAGGGCCGGCTGGGCGATGACGTGTCGGTCGAGGAAGGCCTGGCCGCGGCGCGCGCCTGCGCCCTGATGATCGTCGCCCAGCTGGAGGCGGCGGGGCTGCTCGAGCAGGTCGCGCGGATCGTGAAGCTCGGCGCCTTCATCAACTGCACCGCCGATTTCACCCAGCAGCCCGAGGTGGCCAACGGCGCCTCGGACCTGATGGAGCAGGTGTTCGGTGGCGCTGGCCAGCACGCGCGTGCCGCGGTCGGCGTGCCCGCCCTGCCGCGCGGCGCGGCGGTCGAGGTCGATGCGGTGGTCGCTCTGAAGGCATGAGCGCAAGGCCCGCTCCCGGCTGGCTGACGCAGTGGGAGTTCGCCCACCGCGGGTTGCATGGGCCCGGAGCCGATGGGCTTGTCCCCGAGAACTCGCTCACCGCCGCCGAGGGCGCGATCGCGCGGGGCATGGGGATCGAGTGCGACATCCAGCGCAGCTGTGACGATCACCCGATGGTGTTCCACGACTGGGACCTCCCGCGGCTGACGGGCGAGACCGGCGTCGCGGCCGAGCGCAGCGCTGACGAACTCGAGGCTCTGCACCTGCTCGGCACCGACCAGCACCCGGTGCGGCTGGCGCGGTTCCTCGAAGTGGTCGCAGGCCGGGTGCCGCTGCTGATCGAGATCAAGTCGCTGCCCGGCTATGATGTCGAGTGGACCTGTTCTTCGGTTGCATGGCTGCTGGACTCCTACACGCATGACGTTGCGGTTATGAGCTTCGACCCCCGCGTGCCGATGTGGTTCGCAGCCGAGGCGCCCGATGTCACCCGCGGCCTCGTCGGCACCGACTCCTACGAGAACGGCTTCGAGGGCGTGTGGCGCTCTCAAGACGCCATCGCCGCCGCGGCGCCCGACTTCCTCGCCATCGACGTGCGCGACCTTGCGCGCCCCGAGGCGGCGGCGTGGCGGGCCGCGGGGCGACCGCTGCTCACCTGGACCGTCCGCTCGCCCGAGACCCGCGCCACCGGCCTCGCGCTCGCCGACGCCCTCATCGTCGAGGGGGACGGGCTGGCGTGACCTCGCCCGAGTTGACCGTCCGCATCGCCTCCTCAGTCGGCGCCTTCGACGCGGGCCAGTGGGACGCGCTGGGCGGCAACGACAACCCGTTCATATCCCACGCCTTCCTTACCGCGATGGAAGACTCCGGCTCCGTCGGCCCCGGCACCGGCTGGGAGCCGGCGCCCATCGCCATCACCGCCGAGGACGGCGCCCTGCTCGCCGCGCTGCCAGCCTATGCCAAGGGCCACAGCCAGGGCGAGTATGTCTTCGACCACTCCTGGGCCGATGCCTGGCACCGGGCAGGGGGCCGCTACTACCCCAAGCTCCAGATCGCCGCGCCCTTCACGCCGGCGACAGGCCCGCGGCTGCTGCTCTCCGACCCCGCACTCGCCCCGCACCTCCTCAAGGGCGCCGAGGCGGTGTGCCTCCAGAACAAGCTGTCGAGCGCCCACGCGACCTTCATCGACCCCGCCCAACTCCCGCTGTTTGAAGCGGCCGACTGGATGCCCCGCGCCGACATCCAGTTCCACTGGTTCAACCGCGGGTATTCGACCTTTGAGGACTTCCTCGGCGCGCTGTCCTCGAGGAAACGCAAGGATCTGCGCAAGGAGCGCGCCGCAGCCACCGAGGGCCTCACCATCCGCCACCTGACCGGCCCCGAGATCCGCGAGGAGCACTGGGATGCCTTCTGGGTGTTCTACCAGGACACGGGCGCGCGCAAATGGGGGAGCCCCTACCTGACCCGCGAGGCCTTCTCGCTGCTCGGGCAAAGGATGGGGGAGCGGATCGTGCTGATCCTTGCCTATGACGGGGCCACCCCGATTGCAGGGGCGCTGAACTTCGCCGGTACCGATGCGCTCTACGGGCGCTACTGGGGCTGCACCCGCGAGGTGCGCTTCCTGCACTTCGAGCTGTGCTACTATCAGGCGATCGACATTGCGATCGCGCGCGGCCTGCAGCGGGTCGAGGCCGGCGCGCAGGGCGGGCACAAGCTGGCGCGGGGCTATGAGCCGGTGCAGACCTGGTCGGCGCACTGGATTGCCGATCCGGGTTTCCGCAGCGCGGTCGCCGACTTCCTCGAGCGCGAGCGGGCGGGCGTTGCCAGCGACCAGCTCTACCTCGGCAGCCGCACCCCGTTCCGCAAGGGCGAGTGAGGCTGTCTCCCGCCGTGTTGGAGACACATGAGACACTGTATATTGGCAGAATTCTCTCCCCACGCGCGAACGGCTCGAAGGCGCGGGAAAGAGGCTTGCGACAGGTCATTCACCGACGGTGCCGCAACCGATCCGGGTAGGAAAATCCTTTTGATCCAACTGCGAGCGCAAAACCTCAGGCAGCGCGCAGACGGCCCTCGGCGAGCCACTGGCGCGCGCGGCGCTGGGCTTCGGCGATCTCGCGCGCGGTCATTTCTTCCGAGATGTCGGCGCGGCAATGGGCGGCTTCCTCGTGCCCGCGCGCAGCGGCGAGGTTAAACCACTTGTGCGCTTCGATCAGATCGCACGGCGCCCCGTTGCTCCCCGTGGAGAAGGCCACGCCAAGGTCGTAGCACGCCCCCGCATCGCCGCGGGCGGCACCCGCCAGCCAACCGCCGATCAGGCCTTCGTCACCATTCTCGCGGGAGGCATTGGCTCCGATTGCGATGATGTTCATTTGCAGTCCCCTTCACCCGGTCGCCCCCCTCGGCGACCTTCCGTGATGACGAAGGTGCGGCAATTATGGTCAAAAATTAGTTAACGCCGTTTGCGCCTTGTGCGGGCAGCCTTTTCGCAGGGCTTTTTGCCCCCATCTTGCTTGCCAAAGCCGCTTGTGCGCCCTCGGGCGCTTGCCTATAGGGCGCGCATTGCCTTCCGCTTGCTGGGACCAAGTTGGCCAATGAAAACATTCATGGCGTCAGGACGCGACGGTCTCCCCGGCGGCTCACGAAATGAGAGTGCGTGATGCCAACCACCGCGTCTGACGACATCGATATCCTCGAAAAGGCCAAGCGTCTTCTGGCTCCGGACTACGTCCCGAGCGAGGACGAGGAATATATGAACGAGCGCCAGCAGGCCTATTTCCGGATGCTGCTGATCGAATGGAAGCGCTCGATCCACTCCGCTGCCGGGCAGACGCTGCAATCGCTCCAGGACGGCCCGCTGCGCGAGGCCGACCTCACCGACCGCGCCTCGAGCGAGACCGACTGGGGCATCGAGCTGCGCACCCGTGACCGGCAGAGGAAGCTGGTCTCCAAGATCGACGCGGCGCTGCGGCGCATCGATTCGGGCGAATATGGCTATTGCGAGGTGACCGGCGATCCGATCGGCCTGCGCCGCCTGATCGCGCGCCCCGTCGCGACCATGACGGTCGAGGCGCAGGAAGCCCACGAGCGCCGCGAGAAGGTCTCGCGCGACGATTGATTGATTGGGCACGGCGGCGGGTTTTAACAGCACGCGCCATTCTGTTCCGGCTTGGGACAGGTGCCAAGAGCAGCGCTCCACGGGGGTAAAGCTTTACTGCCCGTTAACTGCAAAAGGCGCACCAGCATTCCCGCACACAGACGGGACCGCGCACCGGATCCCGCCGGGTCCGCGACATGATTATTCGGCTCAGGAGGTTAACCGGAAGATGACGGGGGTTGAGACACGCAGTGTTGCGCGCGACAGCCTGTTTCTGCTGGCTGACATCCGCGTCGAACAGAACGCCGAGACCTACCGCGTGCGGGTCCGCAACCTGTCGGACGGTGGCATGATGGGAGAGGGCCATCTGCGCGTGCAGCGCGGTCATCGCGTGTCGGTCGAGCTGCGCAATATCGGCGCGGTCGGCGGGACGGTCGCGTGGGTGCAGGACAACCGCTTCGGGGTCGCCTTCGACGAGGAAATCGATTCGCAGAAGGCCCGCCGCCCGCTGCAGGGCGAAGAGGACCCGGCCGCGGCCGTGGTCAAGCCCTCCTGGGCCCACCGCGCGCCTCCGCCGCCGCATCCGACGACGCTGCGCAAGATCTGATCCGCAAGCGGGGTGCGCCCCAGCCCCCCGCTCGCCCGCTCTCCCCGCCCAAGCGGGCCGGCGCGCTTCCACCCGACCGAAACAGGCTCTAGGCTTGCGGGCGATGCGAATCTGCCTGCTTCCGTTGGCTGTGCTGGCCCTGTCGTCCTGCGGCCCCTCGTCGGGTGACGGGGCGATTGAGGTCGCGATCATCGGCACGCCGGCCGCGCTGTTCGAGGACGGCGTGCGCCTCCCCGCCGCCGCCCAGCTGCTGCGCGGCGCGACGCATGAAGGGCTGGTCGCGCTCGATGCCTCGGGGCAGGTCGTGCCCGCCATCGCCGAGCGCTGGATCGTCACCGATGACGGCCTCAGCTACATCTTCCGCCTGCGCGATAGCACCTGGCCGGGCGGCGAGGAGATCGAGGCGACCGATGTGCGCGACCAGCTGCGCCGCAGGATCGCGCAGCTCGAGGGCACCTCGCTGGGGCTCGACCTTGCCAATATCCGCGAGATCCGGGCGATGACGGGGCGGGTGATCGAGGTGCGGCTGGATGCGCCGATGCCCGATTTCCTGCGCCTGATGGCCCAGAGCGAGCTGGGCTTCGCCCGCGGCGGCAGCGGCGCGGGGCCGATGGCGATGTCGCGCGGGGAGGGTGAGGGCGGGGCCAACGCCCGGCTCTCCGCGCTGCCGCCCGAATCGCGCGGGCTGCCCGCGCGTCAGGACTGGGAGGAAGTCGCGCGCCCGGTCGCGGTGCGCGCGCTCGCAGCGGACAAGGCGGTGGCGGCCTTCGCGGAAGGGAAGGTCGATCTGGTGCTGGGCGGGAGCATCGTCGATTTCCCCGAGGCGACGACCGCGGCCGGGCCGTTGTCGCGCGGGACGATCCAGGTCGATCCGACGTTCGGTCTGCTGGGGCTGACTGTGCGGCGCGAGGCGGGGCTGCTCGCCGATCCCTCGCGGCGCGAGGCGCTGTCGATGGCGATCGACCGGGCGGCGCTGATCCAGGCTTTCGGGCTGGGCGGCTGGCGCGAGAACAGCTGGATCGTCCCGCCCGAGGTGTTCTCCGCGCCCGGCTACCTTCAGGACCGCTGGGCCGGCATGTCGATCGACGAGCGGCGCCAGATGGCGGCCGGGCGGGTTGCGGCGTGGGCAGGCCCGGGACGCGAGGCGGTCGTGCGCGTTGCGTTGCCGCGCGGCAAGGGCAGCGACCTGCTGCTGCGCCAGCTGGCCGAGCAATGGGCCACCATCGGCGTCACCACCCGCCGCGCCGCGCCGGGCGAGGCCGCCGATCTCGAGCTGCGCGATGTGCTGGCGCGCTATGTCTCGCCGGTGTGGTACCTCAACCAGTTCAATTGCCGGCTGGGTGCGGGGCTTTGCGCGCCCGCGGTCGATGCGCTGGTCAAGCAGGCACAGGCGACCCGCGATCCGGCGCAGCGCGAGGTGCTGCTCGCCGAAGCGCATAAGGCGCTCGCCCAAAGCGAGGTCTACATCCCGCTCGGCGTTCCCGTGCGCTGGTCGATGGTGCGCGGCACCTTGCAGAGTTTCCAGCCCAACGCCTTCGCCTTCCACCCCTTGTTCCCGCTCTCGCAGCCCACCACATAATCGGGTATGGAAAAGCCCATGCCCCGCCGCCCCGAGCCCATGTCCTTCTCGCTGCCCGCCGGAACCGATCCCGCATCGGTGCGTGCACGGGTGGTGATGCTGGAGCGGCTGCTCGAACGCAGCTTCACCATTCCGGGCGTGAATGTGCCGGTCGGGCTCGATGCGATCATCGGGCTGGTGCCGGTGCTGGGCGACGTCGTGACCACGGCGCTGGGCGCCTATGTCGTGTGGGAGGCGAAGAACCTCGGCCTGCCCAAGTGGAAGCTCGCGCGGATGGGCGCGAACGTGCTGCTCGACACCGCGATCGGTGCGATCCCGGTGGTCGGCGATGCGGCGGACGTGCTGTTCCGCTCGAACTCGAAGAACCTCAGGATCCTGATGCGGCACCTCGACAAGCACCATCCCGAAACGCGGGTGATCGAGGGCTAGTTTCCTCTGCCGCGCAGGCGCGCTAGGGGACGGGGCATGAGCGCCGATGTCACCTACGCGAGCTATCTCGATCTTGGCCGTATCCTCGAAGCGCAGCACCCTGCTTCCGAGGCGCATGACGAGCTGCTGTTCATCATCGTCCACCAGGCGAGCGAGCTGTGGCTCAAGCTGTGCCTGCACGAGCTGACCGCGGCGCGCGAGTGCATCGAGGCCGATAACCTGCGCCCCGCCTTCAAGATGCTCGCCCGGGTGGCGCGGGCGCAAGCGCAGCTGATCCAGAGCTGGGACGTGCTCTCCACCATGACCCCGCATGATTACTCGGCGATCCGCCCGCATCTGGGCGCGTCCTCCGGGTTCCAGTCGGCGCAGTACCGGATGATGGAATTCATGCTCGGCGGGCGCGATGGCAAGCACGTGCGCCTCCACAAGTCGAACGCCGACTGGGCGGAGCGGCTGGAGGCGGAGCGAGGGCGGGCGAGCCTCTATGACGCCGCGATCCGCCTGCTGGCGCGGCGGGGGCTGGCGATCGATGCTGCGGTGCTGGAACGCGATCCGTCTGCGGCCTATGTGGCCGACCCCAGCGTCGAGGCGGCATGGGCGGCGATCTACCGCGACCCGCAGGCGCATTGGGATCTCTACGAACTCGCGGAAAAGCTGGTCGATCTCGAATACCACTTCCAGCGCTGGCGCTTCGGGCATCTCAAGACCGTCGAGCGTATCATCGGCTTCAAGCGCGGCACGGGCGGCACGCCGGGAGTGCCCTATCTCGAGGGGGTGCTGAAGCAGGCCTTCTTCCCCGAATTGCTCAGCGTCAGGACCGCGATATGACCCCCGAGACCCGCGCCGCCGATTTCGACGCGGCGGACCCGCTGGCGGGGTTCCGCGAGCGGTTCACCCTGCCCGAGGGGGTGATCTACCTCGACGGCAACTCGCTGGGCGCGCTGCCCAAGGCGACGCCCGCGCGGTTGCAGGCGGTGCTCGAAGGCGAGTGGGGCGAGAGCCTGATCCGCTCGTGGAACACCGCCAGCTGGTTCGACATGGCGAGCCGCATCGGCGGCAAGATCGCCCCTCTGATCGGCGCCCGCCCCAACGAGGTGATCGCCTGCGATTCGACCTCGGTGAACCTGTTCAAGCTGATCGCCGCCGCGCTCCAGATGCGTCCCGGGCGCAAGGTGGTGCTGTCCGAGCCGGGCAACTTCCCGACCGATCTCTACATGATCGCAGGGCTGGAGGCGCAGGGCCTCGCCACGCGGCGGCTGGCGGGGCGGGAGCGGCTGGCGGAGGCATTGGGCGATGATGTCGCGCTGCTGATGCTGACCCACGCGCATTACAAGACGGGCGCGCTACACGACATGGCGGCACTGACCCGCGCCGCGCATGAAGCGGGGGCGCTGGTGCTGTGGGACCTGTCGCACTCGACCGGCGCGCTGCCGGTCGATCTGAACGCTGTCGATGCCGATTTCGCAGTCGGCTGCGGCTACAAATACCTGTGCGGCGGGCCGGGCGCGCCCGCGTTCGCCTTCGTTGCTGAGCGCCATCAGGCGGGCTTGCAGCAACCGCTCACCGGCTGGTTCGGCCACGCCGCGCCCTTCGCCTTCACCGACGACTACGCGGGCGCGCCCGGTATCGAGCGGCTGCAATGCGGCACGCCCCCGGTGCTGGGGCTCGCGGCGCTGGAAGTGGGCGTCGATCTGATCGCCGAGATCGGTGTCGAGCGCCTTTACGCCAAGTCGCAGGCGCTCTCGGAGTTCTTCCTCGAAAGCCTGATGGCGCATGGCGTGGCGCTCGAGCTGGTCAGCCCGCCACGCGCCGCCGAGCGCGGGAGCCAGCTCTCCTTCCGCCACCCCGAGGCTTACGCCCTCTGCCAGGCGCTGATCGCACGCGGCGTGATCGGCGATTTCCGCGCGCCCGACGTGCTGCGGCTGGGCTTCGCGCCCGCCTATCTGAGCTTTGCCGACATGGCCGCCGCCGCCCGCCATCTCGCCGAGGTGCTGGCGAGCGGGGAGTGGCAGCGCGAAGAGTTCAATCAGCGGGCAGCGGTGACTTAACCGACGGTTCGATCAGCCTTGTCGGCTGCATTCGTTCCCTTGATCATCGCGCGCATCTGCTCCCACTCGGCATCGCCCAGCGCGCTCAGCATCGGGTAGAACGTCCCGCCATTGGCCTGGAAGCCCGCGCCGTCGATGGCGATGGTCTGGCCGTTCACGTACTCGGCCCCCGGCCCCATCAGGAACACGGCAAGGTTGGCGAGTTCGTGCATCTCGCCCGCGCGGCCCATGGGATTGAGGTTGTTGCCCGAATTGCCGCCCGCGCCGCCGGGGTGCAGCCGCGCGCTCATGCCCTTGGTCGGGAAGAGGCCCGGGGCGATGGCGTTGAACCTGAGGCCGTAGCGGCCCCACTCGGTCGCGAGGCTCTGGGTCATGGCGTTGATCGCGGTCTTGCTCATGGCGCTGGGCACCACGAAGGCGCTGCCCGACCACACCCAGGTGGTGAGGATCGAGAGGAAGCTCGCCTTCTTCTTCTCCGCAATCAGCCGCTTGCCGATGTCGAGCGTGACGTAGAAGGTCCCGCGCATGACGATATCGGCGATGGCGTTGAAGCCGTTGACCGAGAGGTCCTCGGTGCGGCTGATGAAGTTTCCGGCGGCATTGTTGACCACACCGGTAAGCGCGCCGCCATCGGCCCAGATCGCGTCGACCATTTCGTGGATCGCGTCGGCATCACGGATGTCGCAGGCGTGGCCCACGATCTTGCCGCCATGCAGCGCGGTCAGTTCCGCCGCGGTTTCGTCGAGCTTGTTCTGGCGGCGGCCGCAGATGTAGACCGTGGCGCCCAGCTTGAGGAAGGCTTCCGCCATCTCGCGCCCGAGGCCCGTGCCCCCGCCGGTCACGAGAATGCGCTCGCCCGCCATGAGCCCGTTGCGGAACATCAGTTTCGAAGCGTCCATTTCTCAGCGTCCTCTGTTTTCGTCGTTGCGAGCCGCCGCAGGCGGCGCGGCAATCCATGGCCCGCCGTCAGCGGCTCGGGGGAAAGTCCATGGGTTGCTTCGTCGTTTCACTCCTCGCAATGACGAGGAGGGCTTGGGTCAAAGCCCCAGCACGGTCTTGGCAATAATGTTCTTCTGCACCTCGTCCGAGCCGCCGAAGATGGTCGAGGCGCGGTTGTTGAGGTATTTGCCCATCGCGGTCTGCGCATATTCGCTGCCGACCGGCTCGGGCGCCTCGTTGCCGTAGAGCGGGCGCTCCAGCGGCAGTTGCAGCGCGTCGGGGCCGAGCAGTTCCAGCCGCAGCACATCGACCTGCTGGCCGATGTTGGAGCCGAGCAATTTCACCAGCGAGGTCTGCGGCCCCGGCGCGCGGCCCTTGGCGAGTTCGGCGAGGATGCGCAGTTCGGTAACTTCCAGCGCCTCGGCCTCCAGCCGGACGCGGGCGAGGCGGTCGCGGAAACGCGGGTCGTGCGCGATCGCGCCGTTAACGCCCGAGGGCTGGGTCTGGGCTAGGTTTTCGAGCCGGTCGATGCTCTGGAGCAGGCGCGGCGCGTAGCACGATCCGCCGCGCTCGTTCTCGAGCAGGAACTTGGCGATGGTCCACCCGGCGCCCTCGGCCCCGATGCGGTTCTCCGCCGGGGTGCGCGCGTCGGTGAAGAACACCGCGTTGACCTCGTGATCGCCCGACATCGAATAGATCGGGGTCACTTCCACCCCCGGCTGGTCCATCGGGACGAGCAGGAAGCTGATCCCCTGCTGCTTCTTCACCGTGGCATCGGTGCGCACGAGCGCGAAGATCCAGTCGGCATGGTGGGCGTGGGTGGTCCAGATCTTGGAGCCGTTGATGACATATTCGTCGCCTTCAAGGCGCGCGGCGGTCTTGAGGCTGGCGAGGTCGGAGCCGCTGCCGGGCTCGGAATAACCCTGGCACCAGTAGTCGTCGCCTGACAGGATGCCGGGCAGGAAGCGCGCCTTCTGCTCGGGCGTTCCGAATTCGCAGATCACCGGGCCGACCAGCCGCAGGCCCAGGATCGCCAGAGCCGGGGCGCCCGCAAGCGCGCATTCCTTCTCGAAGATGAATTTTTGCGTCGGCGTCCAGCCGGTGCCGCCATCCTCCTTGGGCCAGTGCGGCGCGACCCAGCCTTGCTTGTAGAGGATGCGGTGCCATTCCATCCCGATATCGGGCTCGACGAACACGCCCGGCGTGCGGCGCGCGCCGTCGCGCAGCCGTTCGGGCAGGTTGTCGGCGAGGAAGGCGCGCACTTCCTCGCGGAAGGCCAGGTCCTCGGGGGAGAAGTCCATATCCATTGCGTATCAGTCCCAATTGCGATCCCGCGAGTTACGCAACCGCAGGCCCGGCAGCTTCATCCCCCTTCCCGCATCGCCCAGAGAATGGTGCGTCGCAGAAGGTCATAATAGACGTCATAGTTCCAGGCGCACATTTCCTTGTGCGGGTAGAAATCGGCCATGCCGGGAAGGTCGTAGTGCCCGCGACAGTGCCCCAGCGCATTGTATACTATCCGCCCCGCGCCGATATCCCTCGTATAAACGATAGGCACCGTGGTCTTCTCCCACTGACTGTGGGTGAACCCGGTCGCCTCGCCTTCGAAGGTGGTCTGCATCAGCGTGTCGATGGGGGCAGTGGTCTTGGAGAGGTAGAGCTCGTCCACCACCTCGAAATCCTCGATGCCGCGGGTGAGCTCGTGGTCCTTGTTGACCACCTCGACCGGGAACTTGTCGATCGGCGGGTGGGCGACGAATTGCGTGCCAAGCATCTCCATCACGTCGGGGCGTTCATCGGGCGCGTCGACGAGCCCTTCCGCGGTGAAGACGAGGATCGAGTTGGTGCCGTGGAGCGCCATCCACTTGCCGCCCTTTTCCATCCACGCTTTCAGCTGCTGCGCCTGTTCGCGGGTCGGCATCAGGTCGCAGGTATAGGTGATGAGGAAGCGGCACTGATCGAGCCGCTCAAGCCCTGAATAGTCCGCCGCCACGGTGGTGCGGATGTGCGGGTGCTCGGCGAGCAGCTTGAGGATCTCGAGCCGCGGGTAGTCGATATCGTGATACTTGCCCGCGGCGATGAAATGCGCGTCGATGCGGGTGGCGGGTTGGTTTGGCATATCAGCTCCTGATCGACCCGCCGCCATCGACGGTCAAATCGCATCCTGTCGTGAAACTGGCGTCGTCGGAAGCGAGGAAGACCACCGCGCGGGCGACTTCCTCGGGCTCGCCGATGCGGTTCATCGGGTGGGTGGCGGCGAAATTGGTCTCGATGTTTTCCGGCGTGTCGGCGCCGGAGAACTTGTAGCGGTTGTACATCGGCGTGCGGATCGCGCCGGGGTGGACCATGTTGACGCGGATCGGCAGGCCGCGTTCGGCAAGGTCGAGCGCGACGGATTGGGTGAGGCCGCGAAGGCCGGTCTTGGACGCGCTGTAGGCCGCCACGAAGCTCGCCGGGCGCAGCGCGATCATCGAGCCGATGTTGACGATGGCGCAGGGCTCCCCGCTTGCCTCCATCGCCGGGATCGCGGCGCGCATCCCGTAGAAGGGGCCGTGGAGGTTGATGTCGATGGTGCGCTCCCACACGTCCAATGCGCCTTCGGGAACGTTGCCGGGTTCCGAGATGCCCGCAATGTTGCACAGCACCGTGAGCTTGCCGAAGCGAGCGAGGGTGGCGGCGACCGCGGCCTCCCACTGCGCGAGGTGGCGGACGTCGAGATGCGTCGCCGCCGCGCGCTCGCCCAGCTCGGCAGCGAGCGCCTCGGCCTTCTCCAGCTGCACATCGCCGAGCATCACGCTGCCGCCCTCGGCCACGATCAGCCGCGCGACCGCAGCCCCGATCCCCTCCGCGCCCCCCGATACCAGCGCGACCTTGCCCTGCATCTTGCCCGTCATTCGCGTTCCAGAATCGCGACGCCCGAAAGGCCGGGGGCGCCGTAGACGTGAGAGTAACCGAACCGCACTTTGCCGGGCACCTGCCGCTCACCCGCCCGGCCGCGCAGCTGGGTGACGTTCTCGTAGACCTGCCTGAGGCCCGATGCGCCGATGGGCTCCCCGCAGGCGAGGCACCCGCCGTCGGTGTTCACAGGCAGCTTCCCGCCCCCGATCTCGGTCCAGCCGTTCGCCAGCCACTCTTCCTGCTCGCCATCCTTGCAGAAGCCGTTCTCGGCCATGTGCATGATTTCCGCGCCGCTTTCGGTGTCCTGAAGCTGAGCGACGCTGATGTCCTCCGGGCCGATCCCGGCCTTCTCGAACGCGGCCTGCGAGGCGAGCACGGTGGGCTTGCCGCCTTCCTCGATGCTGATGCCGGCCTGGAACACCTCGAAGGAATTGGGCGGGCGCGTCTTCACCGAGACCGCACGGATCTTGACCCCGTCCGCGCCCAGCTCCTTCATCTTCTTCTCGCTGGCGAGGATCAGCGCCACCGCACCCTCGGCGGGCGAGCAGAACATGTACTTGGTGAGCGGGTCGTTGATCATCGGCGCGTTCATGATCGTGTCGAGATCAACCGGGCTACGCCGCCACGCGTGCGGCGTGATCGTGCCGTTGCGGAAGGCCTTCTCCGCGACCCGGCCCAGCGTCGTGCGGCTGATGCCGTGCAATTGCATGTAGCGCTGGATCTTCAGCGCGAAGAACTGCGTCGTCAGCATCATGCCGGTTTGGCCATACCATTCGGGCAGGCCATAGTCCGAGGGCTTGGCGTTGAACGCGCCGCGCGGGTGCTTGTCGAAGCCCACCGCGAGCGCGAGGTCATACATCCCGCTCGCAATCGCTTGCTGCGAGGCGGCGAGCGCGCTGCCGCCGGTGGCGCAGCCATTGGCGACGTTGGTGAAGGGGAGCGAGGTAAGCCCCAGTTCGTTGACCATGATATCGGCATTGCCCGCCGCCGCGCTGCCGCCATAGGCGCACTCGATGTCGGGCCAGTCCAGCCCCGCGTCTGCCAGCGCCTCGCGCACGGCATAGACGCCCTGTTCGCGGCCCGAGCGGCTGTCGGTGCGGCCGAAGGGGTGGATCCCGGCGCCGATGATGTAGACGTTCTCGCTCATGCGGCCTGACTTTCTGCTTGGGCGGCGGGACGGAAGGCGAAGGTGTCGTAGCGCGCGTTGAACGGCACGATGCAGAATTCGAGCTCCATGCCGAGGTGCAGGTCCTCGAGCCGCGCATCGACGATCAGGCTCTCGACGATCACCTCGCCGGGCAGTTCGACATAGCCCAGGAGGAAGGGCTGGAAATCGGGCGGGCCTTCGCCGGGGCCGCTGCCGGGGCCTTCATAGGGCTCCTTGGGCAGGAAGCCCTGTTGCGTCCAAGACCACAGCTTGCCGCGGCGCGAGAGCTTGTAGGGCTCCACGCCCTCCGCCGCATCGCCTGTCGGCATCGGGAAGACGATCTGCCCCGAAGGCAGCCTGCCGCCCATCAGATGCGGGGTTGCCCCGTCGCTCCAAAGGTTCGGGTCGATCTTTTCGCCCATGTTTTCGTGTCCCCTCCAGCGCGCGGTTCAGGCCGCGAGCGCATATTCCGCAAGCACGGTGTCGACGTCGCCAAACAGCCGGGCGAGCACCAGCACGCGCTTCAGCGCATGGCCGATGGCCAGTTCGTCGGTGATCCCCATGCCGCCGTGCATCTGCACCGCCTCGCGGGCGATGGCGTCGACGTTCTCGCCGATGAAGGCCTTGGCCCCGGCAGCGGCGCGCTGCCACTTTGCTGCATCGGCGCGGTCGGTCAATGCTGCGCGGTAAAGCATTGAACGTGCTTGCTCTTCCTTGGCGTAGCAATCGACCAGACGGTGCTGCAGGGCCTGGAAAGAACCGATGGCAACGCCGAACTGCTCGCGTTCCTTCACATAGGCCAATGTATCGTCGAGCAGGCGCTGGCCGAGGCCCACCATCTCTGCCGCGGCATAGAGCCTGAGGTCAGCGGCGATGCCGACGAGGCCCGCCATATCGAGCGACAGTTTCGCGCTGGCGGGCGTGCGGGTCAGCTTGATCTCGCCCGCAATGCTGCCGTCCGCGAGGCGATAGGCGCGCACCTCCAGCCCGGGCGCGTCGCGCGGCACGAGGAAGCAGGCGGTCTCCCCGCCAAGGTCGGCGGTGACGATGAACAGGTCGGCGAGCAGCGCGCCCATCACCATCGTCTTTTCGCCGGTGAGGTTGAAACCGTCTCCGGCGCTCTCCGCCTTCATCCCCTTGGCCTTGAGGCTGTAGCGCTGGCCCCTTTCCGTCCACGCGAGGGTCGCGATGGTCTCGCCCGACAGCACGCCCTCGAGCACATCGCCCGCGCCGCCGCGTTCGAGCAGCAGGGCGGGCAGGATGCCGTGTTCAAGCAGCGGATCGGGCGCATTGGACTTGCCGATCGCTTCGAGCACCAGCGCCAGATCGACCGCCGATCCGCCCATGCCGCCCGCGTCCTCGCCTGCGGTGAGCGCGATCAGGCCCATCTCGGCCAATTGCTGCCAGCGCGCCCGGTCATATCCGGTGGGCGAGAGCCGCAAGCGGCGGCGCCACTCGACATCGACCGGCGCGGCGAAGCGCTCGACCGAGGAGACGAACATCTGCTGTTCTTCGGAAAGGTCGAAATTCATGTCAGGCCTTCCGGGTGCCAGAGCGCGTAAACGTGATCGGCAGGTGGGTCACCCCGCGCAGCAGGATGTTGGGGAGGATGCGGATTTCGCTCTCGTCCGCGACCGCGAAGTTATCGAGCCGCTCAAGCAACTCGTCGAAGGCGACCAGCATTTCCTTGCGGCTGAGCATGTTGCCCACGCACATATGCGGACCCTTGCCGAAGCTGAGGTGCGTGCGGGCGTTGGCGCGTTCGATGTCGAACTTGTCGGGGTCGGGGAACTTCGCCGGATCGCGGTTGGCCGCGGCATAGCGCAGCTGCACCACGCTGCCCGCCGGGATCGCCATGCCGCCAAGCTCGGTGTCCTGCTTGACGATGCGCCACATGCCGGCGGTGGGCGTCTCGTAACGCAGCGCCTCTTCGACGAGGTTCATGATCACCTTGGGATCGCGCCCGCCCGCCGCCGCCTTGGCCTTGGCCATCTGGTCGGGGTTGCGGATCAGCTGGAGCAGGCCGCCTGCGAGCGTCGAGGTGGTGGTCTCGTTCCCCGCCACCATGAACTGCTGCATCAGCGACATGATTTCAGGGTCCTCGAGCGGCGTTTCGCCTTCCACGCGAGCCTCGACGAGGTCAGTGAGGAGGTCGTTGCCGCCATTGGCCTTGCGGTCGTCGATCAACCCCTTGATGTAGTGCTGGAACTCGACGAGGCTGCGCGCGCATTCGAGCTTGCGCTGGTGGTCGACCATCTGGCTGAAGCGATCCACCGCCGCGTCCGACCAGCGCTTCACGCGCTTGGGATCATCCTCGAGCCCGATCTGGCCCGCAATCATGGCGACGGGCAGGGGCACGCCGAATTCCTCGACGAACTCGCAGGAGCCGCGGTCGGCGAAGGCCTCGATCAGCTCGATCGACTTGGTGCGCATGTCGGCCTCGATCGCGTTCACGCGCGGGGCCGAGAAGGCGAGGTTCACCAGCTTGCGGTTGCGGGTGTGGACCGGGTGGTCGGCGGTGAGCAAGGTGGGGAGGTCAGGCCACCCTTCCGCGAGGATCGCCTGGATGTCCTCATCCGCCTCGCGGCCCATCAGCGCGGTGAAGTCGTTCGAGAAGATCTCCGGCTTGGCCGCCGCCTCGCTGCACAGGTCGTAGGAATAGATGACCCAGGTGTTCATGCCCTCGAGGTGCTCGATCGCGATCCCCGCCTCGTGGATGGCGCGGTAGTAATCGAACGGATCGATCAGCGTTTCGGGCGCAAAGACATTGCCTTCGGGCTTGTTCATGGGATGCGGCTCCAGACCCCTCGCGAGATTATGGGGGGAGCCTAGCCAACCCCGCGCCCCCGATGCGATGCGCGTTTGTGTTAGGGACGAAGCGTCCGCATCACGCCGGGGCGAATTCGCGCTGGAATTCAAGCATGTCGAAATAGTCGCGCCACCCGGCGATGCGGCCCTCGGCGTCCAGATCGAAGGTCCCCATCACCCGGATCGCGGCGCGGCGGCCGTCCTTGAAGTGGAAGATGTCGGTGCGTTCGGTCAGGACGGTGTTGCCATTCGCCGCGATGGCGTGGGTCTGCCACTCGCACCGGTCGATATCGCCGAGGAAGCCTTCGACCATCGCGCGCATCTGCGCGGTGCCGATCACCGGCTCCATCGGGATGTTGTGGTAGACGATGTCGTCGGCGCACAGGGCGAGCATCGCGTCGATGTCGCAGGTGTTCCAGTGGCCGATGAAGGCCTCGACGGTTTGCTGGGGGGTCATGGGGTTGCTCCTGAGGTGTGGTCGAGCGCCTGTCGCAGCAGCTGGCGGACTTGGGGGTTGGCGTAGGTCGCGGGGCCGTCGCCGCATTGCAGGTAGACGAGCGGCGCGGGGCAGGTGCGGCTTTCCCATGCGATGCAATTGCTGCCTGCAGGGTGCTCCCAACCGGCATTGCTGAACATCGCGCCTGCGACGGCCTGTGCGGCGGAGTAGAAATTGTCGCGGGTGAAGGCGAAGCCCTCGGCGCGCATCAGCGGGGTGAGGGCGGTTTCGTCGACGGGGCAGAGATAGAGTTCGTCGGTGACGGGGAAGTTGGCGGGGAGGCCGCGCGTCACAGGATGATCGGCGATGACCCGTGCTGTGTAGGTGATGTCATGGCGGTAGCCCGAGTCCGGTCCGTGCGCGCCGGGCTGGTAGTGGAACTGCCCGCCGAGCCATTCATGCCACTCCGGCCACAGCGCCCAGCCCGCGAGCGCATGGTGCATCGCGACTGCGCCCTTGCCGCCGGCAAATCGGGCCGTGAGAGCCTCGCGCAAGGCGGGGGAGGGTGGGCGCATCGTCACCCTGCCCTCGCCGAAGGAGTAGCCTGCCATGTCGTAGAACAGCAGCGCGTCGGCGGTGCGGATGGCCTCGGCCGCGTCGGCCTCGCCGTCCTCGGGGTGGATCAGGTGGGTGATCTCCCAATCGCCCAGTGTTGCCAGCAGTTCGCCGAAGGGCCCCGCCTCGTAGGGGTGGCCCCCTGAGAGCACCAGCAGCGAACGGCCAGCTTGGGGCATTACGCAATTCTCAGGATCATCTTGCCGTCATTGGTGCCTGCGAACAGTCGCATGAAGCTGTCGAAGGCGTTCTCGAGCCCCTCGTCGATATGCTCGTCGATGGTGAGTTTGCCCTGGGCGGCCCAGACGCCCATCTGCTGCGCGCCCTCGGCGAAGCGGGGGACGTAGTCGGCGACGAGCAGCCCGCGGATATGGGCGCGCTTGACGATCAGTTGCCACAGGTTGCGGATGCCGCGCGGCTCGGTGTTGTATTCGCTGATGAGCCCGCACAGCCCGACGCGCGAATGGAGGTTGAGGTTCATCAGCCCCGCATCGAGGATGATCCCGCCGACATTCTCGAAGATCACGTCGACGCCGTCCGGGCAGGTCGCGGCGATGGCGGCGGTGAGGGCGGCTTCGTCCTTGCCGCGGTAGTCGATCGCGGCGTCGAAGCCGTATTTCTCGGTGAGGCGCGCGCACTTGGCCGGGCCGCCCGCGATCCCGACCGCGCGGCAGCCGTGGATCTTTGCCAGCTGGCCGACCAGCGAGCCCACCGCACCCGCCGCGCCGGTCACCAGCACGGTCTCGCCCGCCTTGGGCTCGCACACCTCGAGGAAGCCGAAATAGGCGGTCATCCCCACCGCGCCGAAGATCGAGAGGTAGTTGGTGACATTGGGTACGAGGCTCGGGTCGATCGGTTGGGTGAAGCCGCCCGCAACGCCGATGGAGTAATCCTCGAGCGCGTTCAGCCCCATCACCCATTGGCCCGGCGCGAACCCTTCCGCGCGGCTTTCCTCGACCACGCCGATAGTGCTCGCCCGCACCGGATCGCCCAAGGGGATCGGCGGCATGTAATTGCCCTCGGCATCCATCCACCCGCGCATCGCCGGATCGAGCGAGGCATAGTGGTTGCGGATCAGGAACTGCCCCTCTTCCAGCGCGGGGGTGGGCTCGGTGACGAGTGCGAAATCCTCCGGAACGGGGGTGCCGTCCGGGCGGCGCTGGAGGAGGAAGCGGCGATTCTGAGGCATCAATTTTTCCCGTTCTGGTTATTTTCAAGCCGGTTCAAGTTTTACCGGAATGGCGCTTTGGAGGCTCTGCCCGGTGATCGGATCGTAGTCCACCACCTCGCTGACGAGGCGGTTGGTGGACGATCCGCGGGTCCGCACATCGTCCTTGCCCGCATCGGCATCGCCATAGGCGTGCGCCATCGACACGATCCCGCGCCGCACCTTGTCGCTTGCCTTCACCACCCCGTGGATCGTGGCGTGGGGCGAGGTGATCGCGACCAGCCCGCCTTCCTCCAGCCCCAGCGCCGCGATGTCGTCCGGATGGATGAAAGCGGGGTTGGTGGTGGTCTTGGCCTGCAGCTTCTTCAAGGGGTGCCCGATCGAGTTGAACCGCGTCTTCGACCGGCGAGAGATCAGGCGGAAGTCGAAGCCTTCGCGCGCCGCGCTGGCTTCGGCATATCTGAGGATTTCCGAGGGCATCGCCCCCACGGCGAGGTCAAAGCGGTGGAACTCGTTCTCGTCCACCGGCTCCACCTTGGGGTGCTTTTCGGGATAGAGCACCGCCGCCCCGCCATTGGCCGCGCAGTCCTTGCGCACCTGACTGGGCGGCACAAGGCAGCCGGTCACCGCGAGGTCGAGGAACTCCTGCTTGCTGGGCTTGCGATCCATCGGCAGCGGGCCACCCGCAAGGTTCATCTGGATGCCGAGATGGTGCGCCAGCGTCCAGAACATCTCGTATTCGTCGATGCAGTCGCCCGGCGCCTCGACCACCGCTTCGGTGTAGCGGGCATAGGGCTCCTCGTGCCACCATTCGGAGAGACTGGTGATGTCCTCGCGCTCCAGGCACTGCGACGGAGCGAGCACCACATTGGCACGTTTGGCGCTGGCGCTCATCCACGGGTCGATCTGCACGAACAGCTCGAGATCGTCGAGCGCGCGGGTCATTTTTACCTGATCGGGAAAACCCACCACCGGATTGCCACCGACCGAGATCAGCGCGCGCACCTGTCCCTCGCCGGGGGTGAGGATTTCGTCCGCCAGCACGTTGCAGGGCATCTCCCACCCCAGGTGCCCGAGGCCGCGGAAGCGCGACTTCGGCATCCCCTCCGCCCCGAACATCGGCACGGGCGGGCCGACCTGTGCGCGGCGGGCGGTCTGGTAGGGGCTGAACACGCCCGGGATAGCGGCCTTCTCGCCCTCCTGCTTGAAGCGCGCGCAGATGGTGTTGAGACACACCACCAAGTATTCGGTGAGCGTCCCGTTCCCCGCCATTTCGGGGCCGGTGCCGGTGACCGCGCAGCCCTTCGAGCCGCTGGCGAACATCCGCGCGGCGGCGACAAGCTGATCCTTGTCGAGCCCCGCGCGTGCGGCGGCAACTTCGGGCGGGAAGGCCTTCACCGCTTCGGCCAACTCGTCGAACCCGTCCACGTGGGCCGCAACGAAATTGCGATCATACAGCCCCTCGGCGATGATCACGTTGAGCATCCCCGCCAGCATCGCCGGGTCCTCGCCGGGCTTAACGGGCAGGTAGATGTCCGCCAGCCGCGCGACATCGCTCTCGCGCGGGTCGGCGACGATCAGCTTCATGCCCTCGGCCTGCTTGTCGCGGATGCGGCGCGAGGGGCTGAAGGGCGGCACGCCGCCGACGGGCGAATAGTGCGAGACGATCGGATTGTTGCCGATGAAGAAGGCGACGTCGCTTTCCGAGAAAGTGTTCGGCCCCGCCATCCACTTCCCGTAGCGCGCGGTGGTGAAGACCTTGGCGGGCTGGTCGAGCGTCACCGAGGTGTAGAAGTTGCGGCTCCCCACGGCCTGCGCGAAGCTGAGCGAAGCCGACATGGCGGCCGAGTTCTGGAACCCGCCCGAACCCATGAACACCGCCACCGAATGGGGGCCGTATTGGTCGATGATCCGCCGCAGTTCGGACGCGACATGGTCCAGCGCCTGGTCCATCGGGGTCGAGACGAACTCGCCCTCTGCATTGCGCACCAGCGAGTGGTGCAAGCGGTTCTCGGAGTTGTGGCTGTCGGGCAGCTCACGGCCCTTCATGCAGGTGTAGCCGCCATAGGCCGGATCGTCCGGATCGCCGCGCACCTCGACGACCTTTCCGTCCATGACATCCACTTCCATCGCGCAATTGGCATGGCAGAAACGGCAGAAGGTCTTGTGAGTCTGAACGCCCATGATCTCTCTCCCCAGGGTATCGGCGAGACTACCACAGGGGCGGGGCTACTCGACTGACACTTTTGTCCGTGGAGGGTGGCGCGGCGGCCCCGCAATAGGGCAGGCGAACAGAGGAGACACCCAATGCCCACCACCACCCGCCAATGGCTCCTGAACGGACACCCGCGCGGCCGCGGGATCGAGATCGAGAATGATTTCAAGCTGGTGGAAACCCAGCTCCCCGATCCCGCCCCGGGCGAGATGCTGTTGAAGACGCATTACCTCGGCTTCGATCCGGCGCAGAAGGGCTGGATGGAGAACATCGCCGACTACGTCGCGCCCATGAACATCGGCGACGTGATGCGCGGCAGCGGGATCGCCGAGGTCGTGGCGAGCAACGGCGGCCGTTTCGCGGTCGGCGACATGGTGTTCGGCACCACCGGCTGGACCGAATATCTTGTGACCGACGGCAAGGAGCTGACCAGGGTCGAGACCGAGATCTCGCCCACCGCGGTGCTCTCGGTGCTGGGGACGACGGGGCTGACCGCCTATTGCGGGCTGTTCAAGGTCGGCAAGCCCGTGGCGGGCGATACCGTGCTGGTGAGCGGGGCTGCGGGGGCGACGGGGAGCATCGTCGGCCAGCTCGCCAAGATCGCCGGCTGCCGCGTGGTCGGTATCGCGGGGGGCCAGGACAAGTGCGACTGGCTGGTGCGCGAGGCGGGCTACGACGCCGCGATCGACTACAAGGCGGGCCGCGTGAAGGAGCAGATCCGCGAGCTCTGCCCGCGCGGGGTCGACGTGATCTACGACAACGTGGGGGGCAAGATCCTCAACGACATGCTCGCCTGCATCGCCACCGGCGCGCGGGTGGTGATCTGCGGCGGGATCAGCCGCTACGAGACCGGCAGCCTGCCGGCGGGCCCCGAGAACTACTTCAACCTCGTCTTCCGCCGCGGGACGATGGCGGGCTTCATCGTGCTCGACTGGGCGAGCGAGTTCCCTGGCATCCGCAAGCGGCTCGAGGGCTTCGTCAAGGATGGCAGCCTCAAGTATCAGGAGGACATCCAGCACGGCTTCGAGAATGCCCCGGCGACCTTGCAGCGGCTGTTCTCGGGGCAGAACCGCGGCAAGCAGATGCTGAAGCTGTAACCCTCGTCATTGCGAGGAGCGCAGCGACGCGGCAATCCATGGATCGAGGTTGCGCCCGAGGGAACGGTCGGGCCATGGGTTGCTTCGCCTACGGCTCGCAATGACGTGGCTAGATCAGATCCTCGGGGTAATTGACGTTCATCAGCGCCCGGGGAAGCTCGACCCGCCGCGCGCCCACATGGTCGGCAAAGCGGTAGAGCGACCTGCCGCCGCCTGCGAGAAACGCCTCCAGCAAAGGGGCGGCGCTCACCGGCCACAGCCCCACCACCGGCTGGCTCTCGACGATCGCCGCGCCTTCTCCCGCCAGCGATGTGGCGAGATCGAAGGGCAGGTCGGGCACGTCCACGCCCGCTGACAGCACCCCGTCGAAGTCCTGCTCCCCTGCATGGCGCAGCGCCGCGGCGAGGCCTCCCAGAGGGCCCAGCCCCGGCTCGGGCCAGTCGGGCAGGCAGGCGAACCCCGCCTCCTCGCGCCCGCACACCACCACGGCTGCGCACTGCGCCGACAGCGCCGCCGCCACACGGTCGATCAGCCGCGCGCCCTCGAACAGCGCCTGCGCCTTGTCGCTGCCGAAGCGGCGCGCCTGTCCTCCGGCGAGGATGGCTCCCAGCAGCCTAGTCGAACGCCTCGGTTGCATTGCCATCGGCATTGTAGACCGGCCCCTCCGCGTCAACCCGGTACTTCTTGCTGACCGCCGCGGTGATCCCGAACTGGCCGATATGGTCGCGCATCCCCGTATAGGCCGGGTCGCGGAAGTGGGCGGCGAGGGCCTCTTCGCTCTCCCATTCCTCGAACACGTTGACCCGCGCGGGGTTCATCGAGCAGGCGCTCCAGTCGTAGTGGATGCAGCCCTTCTCGGCGAGCGCTGCCTCGATATGCGGACGGGCGCTGCGCAGGGCCTCCTCGCGCTGGGCCGGGTCGAGGTCGATCTGGGCGGAGATAAGGATTTTTGCCATGGGTTTCAGCCTTCCACGCCGAATTCGGCGATGATCTTGAACTTCCGGCTGGTGAACAGCCAGCGGCCATCGATCTTCTTCAATTCGTCTTCATAGAGCCCGCCGACATGGCGCGCCTTGCCGTCCTTGGGCTTCAGGATCTCCTGCGTCTGCACCCGCGCCTTGGCGGTGTCGCCGGTGACTTCGATCATGCAGGGCACGCAGTGGAAGCTCACCGCCTCGAGCCCTGCCATGGCTCCGTTCCAGAACGCCACAATGGCTTCCTTGCCCTCGGTCTGGTGCCCCATCAGGTCCCAATGGGCGTCGTCGGCCCAGACCGTGGCCCAGGTCGCGGCGTCGATCCGCACCACGCCATCGGCATAGGTGCCATTCAATTCATGGATCGCCACGCGATCCTCGAGGGGTCCTGTGAACATTGCTCTCTCCCTTGTTGCGCCCGGCTATCGGCCCCGAGCACGGCAAGCGACAATGCCCACTTTTGGGAAGGGTTATCGCCCGCCCGTCCGTGTTACCCCGCTGCCCGAGAGAGGAGACACATGATGGGACAACTCGCAGGCAAGAGCGCCGTCATTCTGGGCGCGGCGTCGGAGGGCAACATGGGCCAGACCATCGCCCGCCTGTTCGCCAAGGAGGGCGCCAAGGTGATGGTCGCGGGGAGGAAGGAGGCGCCGCTCGCTGCGCTCGCGGCGGAGATCGGCGGGGCCTATGCCCTGTGCGACATCGCCAAGAAGCCCGAGGTCAACGCGATGGCCGACAAGGCCGCGGCCACCTTCGGGCGGGTCGATATCGCGATCAACACCACCGGCTGGGGGCTGCTCGCGAGCCTCGAGGAGATCACCGACGAACAGCTCGACCAGATCGTCGACCTGCAGTTCAAAGGGGTGCACCACTTCCTTCAGGCCTTCGTCCGGGTGATGAGCGCGCAGAGTCCCACCGGCGGCTCGCTGATCTCGCTGTCCTCGGCGACCACCAAGGCGATCATCACCAACCACGCGGCCTATATCGGCACCAAGCGCGGGTCCGAGGCGCTGATCGAGTGCGTGGCGAATGACTACGGCCACCTCGGGATCAAGGCCAACACGGTCTCGCCGGCCTTCACCGACAGCCCGATGACCCACGAGAGTTTCCAGGTGCCGGGCCTGACCGACGCCTTCCTGCCGCGCTATCCGATGGGACGGCTCAACACGGTCGACGACGTTGCCCACGCCTGCCTGTGGCTCAGCACCGATCGGGCCTACGTCACGGGGGCCAATATCCAGCCCAACGGGGGCCTTATCATGCGCGGCAATCCGCAGGCGCACGATGTGGCGGCGGCGGTCGGCGCGGCGATGGCGAAGCTGCAAGGCTAGGCCGCGCGGCGGATATCTCGCGAAGTTCACGAAGTTCACATTGCAAAAGGTGCATTCCTACAGGAATTCGCGAGCGCAATCATGGACGTGCTAGCGAAAAGCGAAGTTCACACTGTGCGCGACGCTGCTTGCGGCGAAGTTTACAAAGCTGACAGTGTAAACTTCGCATTCCTACCGGAATTCCGCTTTTCCCTCATGGGGTTGTAGCGGAAAAGCGAAGTTGACACTGTGCTTGTTGCTGCGCGAACCAGTCCGGTGCGAGCGGGTCGGTGCAGGGGGCGAGCGGACGATGGGAAAGAGCCACCCGGCAGCACAGCCGGGCCGCTTCTTTACCCTGTCGGCGCGCTGTAGGAAAACGGCTTCACGCGCGCTACGCGCACCGCCGCGCCAACGGGCTTCAGCTTCAGGCCACGGCGGCAGCCGTCCGGCTGCATTTTCGCGTTCGGGAGGGCGCTCGCAGGCTGGCGCCTGCTCGCGTTCGGGACCGGTGCCCGGGCGCAGCCTCAATACTGCGCCGTCCCGCCGTCGACGCTGATCTGCTGGCCGGTGATCCCGCCGCCCGCCTCGCTGGCGAGCAGCACCGCGACCGCGGCCACCTCCTCGACCGTGTTGGGCCGCTTGATCGCCGCTTCGGAGGCGAACATCTCGATCATCTCCTCGAACTCGAGGCCCATCGCCTTGGCCGTCGCCGGGCCGTTGTTCTTGATTATGTCGGTGATGACGATGCCGGGGCAGATGGCGTTGACGGTGACGCCCGCCGCGCCGACTTCGCGCGCGAGGCTCTTGGTCATGCCGTTCACCGCGTGCTTGGCAGCGGAGTATGCCGTCAGCACCGGCTTGCCGTGCTTGCCCTCCATCGAGGAGATGTTGATCACCCGGCCGTGGCCCTTCTCCAGCATCGTCGGCAGCGCGCGGCGGGTGGCCCAGAAGGTCGAATAGACGTTCCACTTCATCGCCTCGTCGAAGGCGTGGTCGGAGAGGTTGACGAGCGGCTGCAAATCGCCCGCGCCGCCTGCATTGTTCACGAGGATATCGAGCGTGCCGAAATGCGCCGCGACGTGGTCGACGAAGCCCTCGAGGTCGGACTGGCTCATCACGTCGCCCGCGACGAAGATCGCGCGCTCGCCCGCGCCCAGCTCTTCGAGCACCTTGGCGCCCTTCTCGGCGTTGCGTGCGAACAGCGCGACGCTCGCGCCCTCCGCCAGGAACGCCTCGGCGATCCCGCGCCCCATGCCTGCCGTGCCCCCGGTGATCGCGGCGATTTTTCCTGCGAGTTTCATGTAATTGCACCCTTCCTCGTCATTGCGAGCCGCTGGCGAAGCAATCCATGGACTGGCGTTGCTTGCGGGCGCAGCGGCGATTGATGGGTTGCCGCGTCGCCCTTCGGGCTCCTCGCAATCACGAATAGGGGGGCGAGGGAGTGAACGCACCTTGCCAAAATGACGGGTTGCCGCGCCCCGCCTCGCGGGCGTCTAACCTCACGCATGGACGAGGTGGATGTCATCATATTGGGAACGGGCGCGGCCGGCATGGCGGCCGCGCTCGCAGCACACGAGGCGGGCGCGCGGGTCGCGCTGGTCGAGCGCTGGGACCGCATCGGCGGCACCTCGGCGATCTCGGGCGGGGTGATCTGGGTGGCCGACAACCCCCGGATGCGCGCGGCGGGCATGGCCGACAGCCGCGAGGAGGCGCTCGCCTATTTCCGCAGCCTCGATCACGGCGATCTGGTCGACGAGACCTTGGAGGCCTTCGTCGACCGGGGGCCGGAGGCGCTGGCTTTTCTGGAAGAGGCGGGCGCGCTCAGCGTTTCGGTGCTGCCGGGCTATCCCGACTATTACCTCGATCGGCCGGGGGCCAAGCCGGAAGGGTCGCGGGCGCTCGACCACGATCTGTTCGATCTGCCCGAACTGGGCGAGTGGGCCGCGAAGATCTACGCGATCGAGGAGCCCAAGCCGCTGATGCTGCGCGAGACGCCCTTGGGCGGCGCGACCGCCTTGCCGCCGCCGGAGGTGCTCAGCCAGCGCATGGCCGCGCGCCAATGCGGCTTCGGACAGGCGATGGTGGCGCGGCTGCTCAAGGCCTGCCTTGCGCGCGGGATCGAGCCGGTGCTCGGGGTGGAAACGCACCGGTTGCTCAAGGACGGTGAGCGGATCACCGGGATCGAGGGTGAACGCGACGGCGCGCCCTTCGCCATGTCCGCGCGCCGCGGCGTCATCATCACCACCGGCGGGTTCGAATGGGACGCTGAACTGCGCCAGACCTTCCTGCGCGGCCCCGTCACCGCGCCCGCGAGCCCGCCGACCGGCACCGGCGGGGGCCTCAAGCTTGCGATGGCGGCGGGCGCGAAGCTCGGCAACATGACGAGCGCGTGGTGGGCGCCCACTCTGGTCACCCCAGACGCGCCTTGGGCGAGCGGCGAGCCCCGCGCGCAGATCATCCTGATCGAGCGGACGGTGCCGCACAGCATCATGGTCAACCGCTCGGGACGGCGCTTCTGCAACGAGGCGGCGAATTACTCGGCGCTGGGCGGGGTGTTCCACCAGTTCGATCCGGCGCATTACGATTACCTCAACCTGCCCGCATACCTGATCTTCGACGCGCAATATGTGCAGCGCTATCCCTTGGGGACGCGCCTGCCGGGGCAGCCGATGCCGGAGTGGGTGAAGCGGGCGGAGACTTTGGAGGGGCTGGCGGAGCAGATCGGTCTAGACCCGGCAGCGCTGGCGGAGACGATCGCGCGCTTCAACGCCCATGCCGACGCGGGCCACGACCCCGATTTCGGGCGCGGCACCAGCGCCTATGACCACTTCTATGGCGACCGCTCGCGCGAAGGCACCGCTGTCACCCTCGGTGCAATCCGTGAGGCGCCCTTCTATTCCGTCGAGATCAGCTCAGGCCTGCTCGGCACCAATGGCGGGCCGAGGACCGACGGGCAGGCGCGCATCCTCGGCCATGACGGCGCGCCGATCCCGGGGCTGCTGGGTGCGGGCAATGCCATCGCCTGCCCCACGGGGGGCATCTATGCCGGCGCGGGCGGGACGCTCGGCCCGGCGCTGACCTTCGGCTATATCGCGGGGCGGACGGCGGCGCTGGCGAACCTCTAGGCCCCCACCCAGCGGTCGATCGTATCGTGGAAGAACCGCACCCGCGCCTCCTGGCCTGCGAGGTGCCCGCCCTTGTAGCCGCGCGATCTGAGGCCGAGTTGCTGCTCGCTCCAGATGCTCACGTCCTGATCGATGCCGGGGCCGCAGGACAGCTCGCCAACCACCCCGCGCTGGTGCGGGACGGGGAGGGTGCGGTCGACTTCCTGCCCCATCGAATAGGCGTAGTAGCGGTCCACGCCCTCGGGGAACCACGTGAAGTACCACATGTCGAAATAGCACCGCTCCGGGTCGGTCGGGTGCGGATCGGCGCGCAGCCAGATGCAGCCGTCGGGCTTGAGGCTGAAGCTGATGTTGGGGAAGATCGTATAGTGGAAATGGTCGGTCAGCTGGGCATCGTGGAAGTGGCTGAAGTCGTAGCCCTTCTCCGCGCCTTTCTCGCGCTTCGCCTGCTGGAGCGCCTCGCGGGTGCGGAGCGGATCGTCGCGAAAATCCTCGGGGTCGAGGCCCCAATAGGTGAGTTCGGTGCGCATCATGTCGAGCACGGTGTCGGTGTGGCCCCGCAAGGATCGTGACGGCCGCGAGCCCGGCATGAACATCCGCGCATGGCCGTGGGGGGCGTAGAGATCGAACTGGCAGTCGCGGTAAGACTGCTCCATCACGAAGCGGGTCTGGGGGTGGACGAAGGGGAGGTGATAGGACTCGTTGAAATTGTCCTGCACGCACTTCCAGTTCCAGTCGCCCTCAAGCGTCACCCAGTGGGTGCGATGCATCTGCTCCATCTTGTAGAGTTCGAGCTGCGGGCCGACGGGGCCAAGGTGCTCGGCCAGCGGGGCGGCGTGGGGATCGAGATTGACCCAGACGAAGCCCGCGAAGACCTCGCAGCGCACCTCCTCCAGCCGGACTTTCCCGCACGGATTGCCGCCCGCAAAATCCTCTGGGCAGGGGACGAAGTTCAGCTCGCCTTCGCTGGTGAAGCGCCAGCCGTGGTAGGAACAGGCGAGGCGTTTGGAATGGCCCTCCTCCTCCATCACCAGCCGCTTTCCACGGTGGGGGCAGACGTTGTAGAAGGCGCGCACGACGCCATCCTCGCCGTGGGTGACGAGGATGGACTCGCGCCCGATCTCGTAGGTGAAGAAGTCCCCCGGCCTTGCGACCTGCGCGGCGAGGCCGCCGATCAGCCATGCCTTGGTCCAGATCCCCTCCCACTCGCGGTCCATGAAGTCGCGCGACCAATAGCGGCTGCCGTCGATCGGCTTGTCCGATAGCCTCGGCATCGGCTGCGGCGTGACGTCGATCCGCTGCGAGGCGGGTTTCAGGAGCGTCGCCATCTCAGCGCTTCTTCGCTTCGAACACGATGTTGAGCTGCTTGAGGCTGCGCAGCAGAAAGTGCGGGTGGTAGCTGAAGTCGTTCTCGCCCGCGGCAAAGTCCATGTCCTCGAACCGGTCGACCACCGCCTGGAAGCCCCATGTCAGCTCGCGCCTTGCCAGCGGCGCGCCGAGGCAGTGGTGCGTGCCTGACCCGAAAGCCATATGCGCGCCCGCCTTGGGCCGGTCGAGATCGAGCTTCTCCGGGCATTCGAAGAAGCGCTCGTCGCGGTTGGCTGCGCCGTAGCGGACATTGACGACCGAGCCTGCGGGGATCGTCACCCCGTCCAGTTCCACATCCTTGTGGGTGAAGCGCATCAGCGATTGCACCGGGCTTTCGAGCCGCAGCACCTCCTCGACGAAATTGCGCATATACTTGTCGGGATCGGCCTTGAGCTTGGCCCAGACATCCTTGTTCTCGATCAGCAGCTTCATCCCCGCTGCGAGCGCATTGGTGGTCGTCTCGCTGCCGCCCACAAAGGTATCCGCCATCATCTCGGCGTGGAGTTCCTCGTCGTTGAGGGGCCGCCCCCAACCCTCGATCACGGTGTTGACCAGCACCGAGATCAGCGAGCCGTCGGGCTCCTCCCTTAGGCGTTCGAAGATCGGCTGGAAGTAGTGCTGCGCCTCGATCTCGCGGTCGACCATTTCGAGGTGCTTGTCCTCGGGCAGCATCAACGAAATGCGGTGGAAGAAGGCGTCGGTCCACCCCTTGATCCGCCACATGTCTTCCCGCTTCGCGCCCATCTGCTCGCCGATGATGAAGAGGGGGAGGGGGACGCAGAACTGGCGCACCCAGTCGCAGCGGCCCTCATCGACAAACTCGTCGATCAGCTCGTAGGCGAGGGTTTCGACGCGCGGGTCGATTTCCTTGATGCGGCTGGGCTTGAACGCCTCGTTGAACATCGCGCGCATCTGCTTGTGATTGGGATCGTCCCGCCCCGCCAGCGTGGGCGCGGGGAGCCAGCCCTTCTCGCGGAACCGCTCGGCGACCTTGCGCCCGCGCTCCATGTCGACCGGCGAGGCGCGCATCAGCTCGCTCAAGGCTGTGGAGGGGAAGCGCGCCGGGTCCATCAGCACCTCGCGCACGTGGTCGTAGCGGCTGACGACATAGATCTGCGTGCCGGGGATGTTGTAGACCGGCGCCTCGTCGCGAAGCTGCTTGTAGGCGTCATAGGGGCACTGCTGGAGCGCGGGGTCGAACAGGTTGATCTGCGGCGGCGAGTTCATCAGCGCACCTCGATCTTGTCGGCGCCCCAGGGTGCGATCTTTTCGGCGGTCTTGAACGCCTCGGGCAGCTCCTCAACCATGTGATAGGTCGCCGCGAGCCGTCCGAAGCCGACGAAGAAAGCGACCGTCATGCCCAGTTCGACGATCTGCGCCTCGGTGAAATGCTGGCGGAGGTCGGCGTAGACCGCGTCGTCGATCGCCAGATGATCGGTCGCCATCAGCTCGCCGTAGCGGATCGCGGCTTTCTCGGCCGCCGAGAGGTTTTCGGCCTCTTGCGGGCGTTCTAGCGAGCACACCAGCCCCTCGGTCACGCCGTCCGCGACCGCATCGGAATAGCGGATCGCCATGCAGGAACGGCACTGGTTGAAGAAGGCGACGCGCAAGCGCACCAGCTCGACCAGCCGCTCGGGCAGGGAGCGATTGCGCTTCAAGGCCCCGCCGAAGCCCATCAGTCCCAGCGCCTGCTCGGGGCAATGCGCGAAGTAGCGGGTGAGGCCCTGTTCGAGGTCGGTCAGGTTGTCCGGCTGGATCGCGGCGACAAGGCGCGCGTCCCACTGGTCGGGGGGAAGCTTCTCGATGCGGCTCACAGGTCTCTCTCCCCTATCGGCACTGGCATTTTCGCCCGTTTCCGTTGCGGAAAGGCTGGGGGACAACCCCTCCATCAGCAATTGGCGGATTCGCTAAGCGAACCGCTCCGCAAGGGAGAGGCGGATTTGCAGGCGGAGAAGCCCCGCACCCTGGCCGATGTCGACCTGTTCGCTCCGGGCGCGCAGGAGCATTGGTATGAGGCCTACGCGATCCTCCACAAGGAGGCTCCGGTGCAGCGCCTGCCGGGCGAGGGGCTGACCCCGGGCACCGATGCCTTCGTCCTTACCAAATACGCGGACATTTCGCGGGTGGTGAAGGACTGGGACCGCTTCCCGCCGACGCTCTCGCTGCTGGTGGAGCATATTCAGGCCTCGGGCGAGATGCCGAGCCACATACCCGATATCGACGCGATGGTCGCAAGCATCGTCTCGCTGCGCCCTGACCCGGAGCTGTGGCGCGCGCATCGCAAGGAGCTGACCGATCCGTGGGTCGGTCCCGGCTGCACGCGCCATGCGGCGATGATCGCGGGGCATGTCGATGCGCTGATCGCCGGGATGCTGACGAAAGCGAGGGCAGGCGAGCCGGTCGATTTTGTCGCCGACTTCGCCCGCCCCCTGCCTCAGCGGGTGATGGCGAGCGTGCTCGGCTTTCCGATGGAGGACATTCCCCGACTCGAACAATGGGGCAATGCGCAGGTCATGTCCTACGTGATCGGGACAACCCACAAGAACATCCTCACCCCCGAACAATCCGCCGAAAAATTCCGCCTGCTGGCGGGGATGAAGGAGTATGTCGCCGAGCAGACCCGCGAAAAACGCGCCCGCCCGCAGGACGATATGGTCAGCTTCCTGACGCAGGTCGAATATCAGGCGCTCGGCCGCAAGCTCACCGACGACGAGATCAATGGCGTGGTCTACGCGATGGTGATCGGCGGGCTGGAGACGACGCAATATGCGCTCGCGGAGCAGGCGCAATTGCTGTGCGAGCGGCCAGGGATGTTCGCAACCCTGCGCGGCAACCGCAGCGCGATCCGCACCTTCATCGAGGAAGGGATGCGGCTGCGCTCGCCCACGCAGGGCCTCTCGACCCGCATCTGTGCGCGGGACGAGGTGTTTCAGGGCGTGGAGGTGCCCGCCGGTTCCATGCTCCACCTCAGGTGGGCCGCCGCCAATATCGACCCTGACGAATTTGAAGACCCGCTCGACCTGAAACTCGACCGCAAGGCCGCCACCCGTCACCTCGCTTTCAGTCAGGGGCCGCGTTCGTGCCCGGGCTCCAACATCTCGCGCCTCGAACAGATGATCGCGTGGGAGAAGCTCTGCGACGCCTTTGCCGATCTCGCCTACGCGCCGGGCAACGACTTCCGCCACCAGGGCGGGATCATGCTCGGCATTTACCGGCTGCTCTTGACCCTCACACCCACGGAGACCCCCTGATGGCCAGCCTGCTCGCGCACATAAAGATCCAGCCCGGCAAGGAGGACAAGTGGGAGGCGATCATGCGCGACATGGTCCACCACACCTTCGGCACCGAGGAGGGCGTGATCCGCTACGAATACTGGAAGGGGCAGGAGCCGCTTTCCTATTACTGCCTGCTGAGTTTCAAGGACAAGTGGGCCTTCTATCATCACCAGATGTCCGACCATCACGAAGGCCACGATTTTGGCGATGTGCTGGCGGGGATCACGCTCGAATATATCGACCCGGTCGAGGGCGCGGGCGGGGGCCTGCCGCACACGTCCGATCCCGCGCTCCCTGACGATGCGAGCGACAACATGAAGATCGCGCAGGAACGCTTCCCCCTTTCCATTCCCGCATGGTGGGGGGCACGCGCATGAGCCTCGAGGCGAAGGTGCAGGAGCTGCTCGACCGGCAGGCGATCCACGATCTGATCGCGCGCTATTCGCGCACCCTCGACTGGCTCGACGACGAGGGGCAGGCGGGGTGCTACTGGCCCGACGCGGCGATCGACTACGGCTTCTTCACCGGCACCGCGGCGGAGTTCGTGCCCGTGGTGATGGCGGTGGAGCGCTCGACCGGGCGGCGCTGGCATTTGCTTGCGCCGCTGGCGGTGAAGCTGACCTCTGCGACCACGGCCGAGGGTGAGTGCTATGGCGTCGCGCTCGGCTTCCGGCGCGAGGACGAGAGCGAGCCCTACCGGGGCAACATGTATGGCGGGCGCTATCTCGACACCTACGAGAAGCGGGGCGAGGAATGGCGCATCGCCAGCCGCCGCTACATCATGGACTGGACCATGCCGATGCCCGACCAGCCCGACGCCTCGCCCAACGCCGCCTTCCCGCTGCCGATGCTCGACCTGAGGGAGAGCGGGCACCCGGATTACCGGCGGATGTGATCCATACCTTCGTCATTGCGAGGCCGAAGGCCGCGGCAACCCATGGACCGACCGCTTGCCGCACGCTCGGGCCATGGGTTGCTTCGTCGCGACGCTCCTCGCAATGACGGGGAATTACTCCGCCGCCGGGTCCATGTAATCGCGGTAATAGGTGAGCTTGCCGCCCTCGACCTTGTAGATGCCGCAGCCCCCGCGCGGGGCGTGGCCCTCCATGTGCATCGTCCAGCGCGCCCACACCGCGTGATCGTCACCGCAGATCTCGTCGACGGTGAAGTGGACCTTCCGCTCGCCCATCTCCTTCACCATCGTGGTCATGAAGCCCATGATCGCCTCGCGGCCGCGGTATTGCCCCCAGATGGGGTCTTCGAGAAAGGCGTCCTCGGCGAAGAGATCGACCAGCTTGGTGTAATCGCCGCTGTCCTGAATGCGCCAGAAGTCCTCGATCACACGTTGTGCTTGGCCTGCCATTGCTCTCTCCCTCGCTGTTTCGCGCAATCTGCCACGCAGCCCCGCAGCCCCGCCCCTGCGAAAATGGCGAGGGAGTCGTAACGGCACCCTGGGGTATCCTCGCGGCAAAGGAGAGGCCTGATGTCGACCATCCCCCGCGTATCCTCCGCCATTGCCGGAGAGCCGCCGCACTTCGGCAGCGTTCTCGCGCACCAGCCCGCGATCGCGGAGAGCTTCTTCGCGCTCTATGGCCGCTTCTGGGGCTCGGACGTGCTTTCCGCGCGGATCAAGGAGGTCGCGCGGATGCGCAACGCGCGGGTCACCGAGTGCGGCTTCTGCCGCAATGTCCGCTTCGACAAGGCGGTTGCGCAGGGCCTCGGCGAGGAGGTGGTCGACGACATCACCGACGGCTACGAGACCTCCGCCAAGCTCACCGATGCCGAGAAGGCCGCGCTCAAGTTCACCGACGCGCTGATCCACGATCCCGAGCTGCTGAACGGCGATGCGAAGGCGGCATTGCAGCGCCATCTTACGCCCGAGCAGATCGCGGAGCTCGGCCTCGGGGTGACGCTGTTCCTCGCGCTCGCCAAGGCGCTGATCACGATGGGGCTGGAGCCGGAGGTGATGGACCGCACCGTGCTGCCGACGCCCGCCGTGTTGGAGGATGTCGCATGAGCGCGGTGTGTGCAGCCTTGGCGGCTGACCCGGTGCTCGCCAGCCACTATGCCGATTTCCGCGGCAAGACCGAAGCCGCGCTCGACCCGGCGCTGGTGGCGCTGGTGCGGCAGGCGGTGGCGGCGGTGCACGGGATGGGAGCGGCCCCCGATGAAAGCGGACTGGACGCGGGCACCCGTACCGTGCTCGCCTATGCGCGGCGGATGCCGTTCGAGCACACCGCGATCAGCGATGCCGAGGCGGCGGCGGTCGTCGCCCATCTGGGGGAGGCCGGTTTTGTGGCGTTCTCGGTGCTCGCCGCACTGGCCGATGCCGAGTGCCGCGCCGAGCAGGTCGGATTGGCGGAGCTGGCGGGGGGCTAACCCAGCTCCCGGATCAGGTCCTTGCCATCCCACCCCTGCGCAGCGGCGGCGACGAAGTCGTAGAACGCGGTCAACTGCTCGGTCGGCTCATACAGCTCCAGCATATGCCCGAGGCTCGCGCGCGTCTCGACGAAGGCGAAGGCCGTGCCGCCCTGCGTAACAGATAGCTGCGCGAGCGGCGCGCCCACGCTTGCGAACCGCGCAATCGCCGCCTCCAGATCATCCACGAACAGCGCCGCGTGGTGCAGCCCCTCGCGGCCCGAGCCATGGGGAAACATCTCGTGTAGCGCGGAATCGTCAGGATTGTGCTGCACCACCAGTTCGACCATCACGCTGCCCCATTGGCCATAGGCGCTCGAGTGGTCGAAGGGGCGCGCCACCCCACGATGCACCGAGGATGCGAGTGCGACATGGCGCAGCACGAAGAACGGCCCCGAGCCGAACCGCCGGTGATGTGCCGCCGCCGCTGCCTCGAGGTCGTTCACCTTGTAGGCCAACTGGCGGACAGGCAGCACCTCAGTTCACCGCCCGGTCCTTGCCCGCCCAATAGGGCGCGCGCAGTTCGCGGCGCAGGATTTTCCCCGAGGGGTTCCGCGGCAGGGCGGGGATGAAGTCCACCGACTTGGGGCACTTGTACCCCGCGATCAGCGTGCGGGCGTGAGCGATCAGTTCGGCCTCGGTCAACGCCTCGCCCGCCTTCACCACGACGCAGGCCTTCACCGCCTCGCCCCATTTGGGATCGGGCACGCCGATCACCGCCACGTCCGCCACCTTGGGGTGCGAATAGAGTGCGTTCTCGACTTCGGCGGGGTAGACGTTCTCGCCGCCGGAGATGATCATGTCCTTCACCCGGTCGTGGATGTAGAGGTAGCCGTCCTCGTCGAGATAGCCCGCGTCCCCGGTGCGCAGCCAGCCGTCGGCATCGATGGTGGCGGCGGTGGCATCGGGGTTGTTCCAGTAGCCGCGCATGTTCTTGGACGAGCGCGTGGCGATCTCACCCACGGTGCCGGCCGGAACCTCGTTCCCCGCCTCGTCGATCACTTTGATCTCCACGCCCGCGAGCGGCTTGCCGACGCTGCGCATCCGCACTGAGCCTTCGGGCACGTGGTCCTCGGGGTCGAGCGCGACGATCGTGCCGCTGGTCTCGGTCATGCCGTACATCTGCACGAAGCCGCAGCCCATCACGCGGATCGCCTCGCGCATCAGCTCGAGCGGGATGGGAGAGGCGCCGTAGGTGACATACTTCAGCCGCGAGAAATCGACCTCGCCCACCTTCGGGTGGTTGAGCAGGATTTGCAGCGCCGCCGGCACCAGGAAGATCTTCGAGATGTTGTAGTTCTGGATCAGGTCCAGCGCCTTGGTCGGATCATATTCGGGCAGGACGATGGAGTTGGTGCCCGCCACCAGCGTGCCGATGCCGGTGCCGGTGCCGCTGATGTGGAAGCAGGGCATCGCGAGCAGCGTGACATCGCCCGGGATCGGCTCCTGCCACTCACGCATCGCCTCGGCCGCCGCGGTGGCGTCGCGGCTTGAGAGGATCGAGCCGTGGGTGATGACCGCGCCCTTGGGCTTGCCGGTGGTGCCCGAGGTGTAGAGCTGGAGCGCGTCGTCCTCAGCCTTGACCCGGTGCGCGGGCGGTGTGGCCGGAAAGCCGTCGCGCCAGATGCGGTAGTCGGTGCCCGTGAAGTCCGGCGCGTCGATGCCGATCACCTGTTCGACATGGGGGCAGTCGGGCCGGATTTGCGAGAGCACTTCCGCAAACCCCTCGCCTACGAACACCACCTTGGCGCAGGAGTTGTCGAGCACATAGGCGACTTCCGGCGCAGCGAGGCGCCAGTTGACCGGGGTCATTACCGCGCCGATCCGGTTCGCGCCGAGGAAGGCCTCGAAATAGAGCGGGTGGTTCTTGCCGAGGAAGGCGACGCGGTCCCCCGGCTTCACGCCGAGTGCGACGAGGCCGTTCGCCACCCGGTCGGCGCCCGCGTCGATCTCGGCGAAGCTGATGTCCTCGCCCGCATAGCTGAAGGCGGCCACATCGCCCTGATTGCGGGCGTGTTCGCGGACGATGTCGCAGAAAGACTCTGCGGCCAGTGCTGTTGTCTCTCCCATGGGGCGAGGGGATACCCCGCGAGGCCGCGCGTGTCATTGGCACAATTCATAGCGGGCAAGGCCGCGCGGGGCGGGGTAGGGTGCGGGGATGGCGATACCTTCAGGCTTCGAACCCGCCGGCTTCACCCCGGGCTTTCTCGACCACGGCGGACCCTATTATCTCGGGGCTGCGGTGGACGGCGTGCGGGTGGTGGGCCTGCTCATCTGCCCGCACCACATCAACTACCGTGATGCAGCCCATGGCGGGGTGATCTCGACCTTCGCCGATGTGGCTTTGAGCCATGCGGTCTATGATGCCGACCGACCCCGCCTCGCGCCTTCGACTGTGACGCTGACGGTCAACTATCTCGCCGCGGCGAAGCTCGGCGACTGGCTTGAGGCCCGCGTGCGGATCGACCGGCTGGGCGGGCGCACCGCCTATGCCTCGGGCGGCATCTGGCGCGGAGAGGAGCAGGTGGCGACGATGTCCGGCGTGTTTGCCTTCAAGCGAGGCTAGCCGAGCCACGCCTTCACCGCCGCCGTCGAAGGATCGCGCTCGTCGTGGTAGCCTGCCGCGCCCTCGGGCGTATCGGAGAGGTCGACGCCCACCACCACCCGGAACTCGCGCCAGTCGTAAAGCCCGGTGCGCTGGGCGAGGCGCCATTCTCCGCCCCGCTTCTCGAACCGGTCGACATAACGCCCCGCGACGATCGCGGAGTAGATCACCCCCTTGTCCGGAAACACCGCTGCCAGCGGGTAGCCGGGGGGGATGGTGTGCATCGCGGTCATGTAGGTTTCGGTGTGGCACACCTCGCTGTCCTCGAACCCGAAGATCGTCTGGCCGAGCTGGTGCTGGGTCGCAAGGCAGGGGTCGATCACGGCGCGCGCCTGCTCCACGAAAGCGCGCCAGTCGCCCTCGATCGCGCCGAAGCGGAAGGTGGCGTCGGTGTGGAATAGGCGCTCCATCATCCCCCAGCGCCGCCGGTCGATGGCGTGGGCATAGGCGGCGAGGATGTCGCGGATCGCCTCGCGGTCTTCCAGTGTGCCGGTCATGGTTCGAGCTCCACGATCACCTTGCCGATATTGGCCCCGGTGAAGAGTTTGGCATAGGCGGTGAGGGTGTTTTCGAGGCCGGTGGTGACGTCATAGGGCATCACCAGTTCGCCGCTTTCGGTCCATTCCCGCAGGCGGCGGGTGAGGGCGGGGCCCTCGTGCATGAAATCGGGCGAGAAGAAGCCCTCGATCCTGAGGCGCCGCATAAGGACCTGATCGAATTCGCGCGGGGCGGTGCGGGTGCCTGCGGTGTAGTCGGCGAGCAATCCGCACACCGCGATGCGGCCATAGTGGTTCATGCGGGTGAGCACCTGATCCAGCAGCGGGCCGCCGACATTGTCGAAATAGACGTCGAAGCCGCCCGCTGCGTCGAGCTGTTCGGCAAGGGCACCTGATTTGTAATCAGCGGTTCCGGCGATCCCTAGCTCCCCGGTGAGGTAAGCGCATTTCGCCGCACCCCCCGCGATGCCCCACGCCTCGCAGCCCAGCAGCTTGGCGATCTGCACCGCGAGGATCCCCGTCGCCCCCGCCGCGGCCGAGACCAGCACCCGCTCGCCGGGCTTCGCCGCGCCGGTGCGCTCGACGCCCCACAGCGCGGTCCACCCGTTCATCCCCAGCGGCCCGAACCATGCGCGCCGGTCGGCGACGGTGGGATCGAGCAGGATCGCGCCTGACATCACCGCATCGACCGTGCTGACCTCGGCCCATTGCCCGAAGGCGCGGACGAGATCGCCGATGCCAAAACCCTCGGCGCGGCTCTCGATCACCTCGCCCAGCACCAGCCCCGTCATCGGCCCGCCGACCGGGAGCGGCGGCTGGTAGCCGTCCTCGCGGTCCGACAGCCACATCCGGGTGCCGGCGTCCATCGACAGATGGGTGTTGCGGATGCGGATCTGGCCGTCTTCGAGCGGGGCGAAGTCCTCCTCCACCAGTTCCAGCGCGGCGGCGAAATCGGTGCCCTCGGGGCGGCGCGCGATGCGCCAGATGCGGTTGTCCATGCGGGGCTTGTCAGACCGCCGCACCGCTACGGCAACCTCGCCTTTTCGCTAGGGCCGCGCGCGCCCCGGCTATCACTTTGGCGCGGTGCAGCGTTGCGGGGGCCTTCCTAGTCTCGCCCCACAAGAACAAGAAGGAGAGAGACCAATGGCACTGATCACGGTTATCGGCGCGAGCGGGCGGCAGGGGCTTGCACAGGTGCGCCAGGCGCTGGCTGCGGGCTACGACGTGCGCGCGATCTCGCGCCGCCCCGATGCGCTGGAGGGCGCGCCGGTCGAGGGGGTGGAGCGGGTCGAGGTGCGCCCGATGGACCTCTACGACACCTCCACCTTCGCCGCCGCGCTCGAAGGCAGCGACTACATCTTCTACACCCACCCCCTCCAGGCCCGCGCCGACCGCGCCTATCTGGTCGGCGAAGTCGGCAAGGTCGCCGCGCATCTGGGGGTCAAGCGGGTGGTGTGGAACACCTCGAGCTGGATTCCCGACAAGCCGGGCGACGCCTTCACCTATGCCGGCAACACCGCGGGCATTAACGCGCTGTGGCGCTCGGGCGCGCCGGGGACGGTGTTCGGCTCGGTGCTGTTCATGGACAATCTGCTGACCAACTGGGCGCGGCCCTTCATCGTCAACGAGGGGCGCTATGTGTATCCGCACAACCCCGCGCTCGAAGCCAACTGGATCAGCCTCGACGACGTCGCGCGGTTCATGCTCGCGAGCCTCGAGCGGCCCGACATGGAGGGCGCCTGGCTCAACATCGGCGGACCCGAGCGGCTGGTCGGCAAGCAGGTGACCCAGTGCCTCTCCGAAGCCCTCGGCAAGGAGATCAAATACGATCCCTGCTCCCCCGCCGAGTTCGGCCGCTACCTCGTCGAGGCGGCGGGGGACTCGATGCCCGAGGCTATGCGCGCCGAATTCGCCAAGGGGATCGAGGACTTCTACGAATACAACAACAACGCGCCCACGCGGCCCTTCGCGGTCGACATGGACCACGTCTACGAGCGCTTCCCCGAACTCGAAGGCAAGCTTCAGACGATGGGCGAGTGGACCAAGGCGCAGGACTGGGGCGAGAGCAATTATCGGCCCGCGTTCGGGTGAGTTTACAGGCCCACCCCTAACCCCTCCCGCAAGCGGGAGGGGGACTGGGCTGCGCGATCAACCCCCCTCCCGCTTGCGGGAGGGGTTGGGGGTGGGAAAGCGACCTACTCCGCCGCCTGCCGCTGTTCCTGCGCGAAGATCTGCACCAGATCATCGTCGCTGGCGTTGACCAGCCGCTCCACCCACTGGTGGAAGACCTGTCCGCCTTTCTCGTTCTTGCCGAACAGCACTTCCTTCATCAGTCCTGACGCGAGGGCCTGCTGCTGGCGCTTGCCCGTCGCGTAATCCTCGTCGCGCACCACGATCTCGAGGAAGTTGAACTGGTCGTGGGCGGCCTGGACCTGCTCGGGGGTCTCGGGCTGGTTTTCCATGACGTAGAACTGGGTGGTGTAGCTCTCGCCCACCGCGTCGCCCGGGAAGAGCTGGCTGATCATCGCCCCGCGCTGGCCGCCGCCGTAGAAGCTGGCGATCGAAATGTGCGGGAAGATCGTCCACACGCCCTGCACCAGCACTTCCTGCGGCAGCTCGTCGTCGCTCATCGCTTCCAGATCGAGTGCCTGGTCGTCGTCGCCCTGCACCTTGATCGCAAACTTCGACGGGGTCGAGAGGCGCTGGTGGGGGCCGAAGGCGAAGTAGTTGGCGCGGTTGTAGAAATCGGCGCCGAAGGTGTCCTTGTGGAGCACCGGCAGGTGGTAGAAATCGAGATAGCCGTCGTACGCCGTCTTCCAGTTCGGCCCCGCCAGCGTGCGCTGCGAGAACAGCGTCCAGCCCTCGAATTCGAAGGCCTTCAGCAGTTCGTCATAGCCGCACAGGTAATCGGCGATCGAGAGCTTGGAATGGGGATCGAGCGTCACCCAGATCAGGCCGGCATTCTCGTAGACCGGGAACTTGGTGAGGCAATGCTGGCTCTTGTCGATCTTGCCGAAGTCCTTGGCATCAGCCACGCCGATCAGGTCGCCGTCCGCCTTGAAGGTCCAGCCGTGATAGCCGCAGGTGAAGCGGCTGGCATTGCCGCAGCCGCTCGCCAACGGGTTGCCGCGGTGGGTGCACATGTTGAGGAAGGCGCCCATGCTGCCGTCCTTCTGGCGGCTCAAGAGCAGCGGCACGCCGCAGATGTCCATCGCCTTGAAATCGCCCGGATTGGGAAGCTCGCACGAGGGCGCGACCATCAGCGGCAGGCGGCGGAAGATCTGCTTCTTCTCGGTCTCGAACACATCCGGGTCGGTATAGGCGCTCGCCGGAATGCGCACGACCTCGTCGGCATACTCCATCGTGTCGGCCGCGCCGTGGGCGACCAGATTGCGGGTCATTTCGACCAGCGTTTCGCGTGACATTGCCGTTCCTCCCGGTGATGTTCTTGCCGGCGAGCATCCTCCGCTGTGCCCGGCGGAGCAATGCTCACTTTTGGGAGAGGGCCGCAAACGAAAGAGGGCGGGCCATCGCTGGCCCGCCCTCCGTCCCCCTGCTTTGATGCGGATCAGAACTTGAAGCTGACTTCCGCGAAGATCTGACGGCCCCGGTTCTGGGTCAGCACCAGATCGTCGCCGCGCGGGCGGCCCTGGGCATCGAGCCCGCCGGGCAGGAACGGACGCCCGCCGCTGGTGATGACGAAGATCTTGTCGGTGAGGTTCTGCCCCACCAGCGAGAGCTTCCACTTGCCGTCCGGATGGCCGATCGAGATGTTGGCGTCGAACAGCCAGAAGCTCGGCTGGACATAGTCGTTGAGCGTGGTCTCGTCGGTGATGTAGCCGTCATTGTAGGCGGCGTTGCCCGACAGGAACAGCTCGAGGCTGTCGCCGAGCGGCACCGTCCAGTCGGCGGCGATGTTGCCGGCCCACTCGGGCGCCTGGCTGCCGCGCCGCCCGTTGAGGTCGATCACCCCGCCCTGGCCGCCCGGCTGCAGGAACTGCGCGGTGTATTGCGCATCGAGGTAGGACAGGTTCGCCGAGAGGTTGAGCCCTTCGACCGGGGTGCGCCAGCCGGCTTCCAGATCGACCCCCTTGGTGGTCAGCTCGCCCGCGTTGCTAGTGACGAACTGGATGGTCACCGCGTTGAAGTTCTGCACCTGCAGATCCTCGAACACGTAGTAGTAGCCGGTGAGGTTCAGGGTCACGTCGCGGTCGGCCCACTGCGACTTGATCCCGACTTCCCCGCCCTTGGCCTTTTCCGACTGGAAGATCAGCGCGCTGAAGTCACCCGACAGCGCCGCCTGGCTGAGGCTGTTGGAGGGCAGCGCCGAGTTGTCGATCCCGCCCGACTTGAAGCCGGTCTTGAACGAGGCGAAGATGTTGATGTCCTCGCTCGCCTTGTAGCGCAGGGTGACTTCGGGCGAGAAGTTGTCGTCGGCGAAGTTGATCGGGCCCGAGAAGAAGCCCGGACGCACGAAGCCCGGCCCCTGCAGGAAGGTGTGCAGGTAGGGCACCGCGATGGTCTGGACCTTGCGCTCGTCGGTCCAGCGCACCCCGCCGGACAGTTCGAGCGCTTCGGTGATGTTCCAGCTCAGGCTGCCGAAGAACGACAGGGCTTCGGTCTTGGTGGTGTGGGTCTTGTCCCAGTCATAGGTGAAGCCGGTCACCGGGTCAGGCCCGAGGAACGAGATGTTCACCCCCTGCTGGGCGGTGTCGAAGATGAAGGTGCGGTCTTCGTAGAACGCACCGAGCATGAAGTTGATCGGCCCGTCGAAGTCCGAGGCGAGACGCAGTTCCTGGCTGTACTGCTCGAGCGCGTTGCGCGGGTCCGAACAGCCCGCAGCGCCGGGCAGGCGCACGCCGCCGGGGCCGGTCAGGAAGCCGCCATAGGCGTAGCAGTCGAAGTCGACCGCATCCATGTTGAGCAGGCCCGTGACCGAGGTCAGGGTCAGTGTCTCGCTGAGGTCGAGGTCGAACTGCAGGCGCCCGAACCAGATTTCGGTCTCGCCGAAAGGCACGCCGCCCCGGCCCGCCGCCTTCGAGGGCGTCGGCACGCCCGGTGCCAGCGGCACGGCGGCATCGCTGAGGTAGTAGCGCTGGTCGAAGACGTTGCAGTCATAGCCCGCCGGGATCGAGACCGCGCCGCCCAGCAGCACGACGGGATCGGGCGTGCCATTGGCGCCGCAGAAGATTTCCGCGGTGCCGATCGCGCCGTCGTTCTCGTTCTTGGTGTATTGCACCTTGAGGTTGGCGCGGAAGGTGTCGGTCGGGTTCCAGTCGAGCGTCACGCGGCCGATGAAGTCGGTGAGGCCGCGCTTCTGGTTGACCGCCGGTGTGTTCGCCTGAAGCAGCTGGAATTCGTCGATGTCGTTGAACTGCGCGGCGACGCGGATGCCCAGCGTGTCGGTGATCGGGCCCGAGATATAGCCCGAGACGAGGTAGCCCTTCTCTTCGAACTCATAGGAGCCGCGGGCGCCGAATTCCCAGGTCGAGGTCGGGTTGGCCGAACGCAGCGAGAGCACGCCGGCGGTCGCCGACTTGCCGAAGAACAGCGACTGCGGCCCGCGCAGCACGTCGACCTGCTCGACGTCGAAGAAGCCGGCCTGCACCATGCGCATGGTCGAGACCACGACGCCGTCATATTCGAAGGCGACCGCCGAATCGAAGGCTGCCGAGATGTTCGACGAGCCGACGCCGCGAAGCGAGAGCTGGCCGCCCGAGCCCGAGCCGCCGACCTGCACGTTGAGGGTCGGCACGCGGCTGGTGAAGTCGGCGACCTGGTCGATCGAGTAGCGCTCGAGCGTCTCGCCGCCGATCGCGGTGACGGTGACGGGGACTTCCTGGAGGGTTTCGTTCTGGCGGCGGGCCTGAACGACGATCACCGGAACGTCGTCCTCCGCCTCGGCGCTCTCCTGCGCGTCCTGGGCGAAGGCGGCGCTGGGCATCGCGGCAAGCCCGCTCAGCGCGGCCCCGCACAGAAGGGCACGGCGAAGGCCGACGCCGGATGCAACTCGGGCACGAAAAGTCTTCATGGTCCTCTCTCCCCATCAGGCCGCGGCTTGCCCGCGCACCCAGTTATTCCCCAACCCCAGGGCACGTCTCTCCTCGTGCCTTTCGGTATGGGTGAGAGGTGTATGGCGCGGCGTCATCCGCGCCATCAGCAAAAGCGATAGTGCGCCCGCCAAACTGCGACAAAAACGCAACAGGCCTGTGCCAAAGCACGATTCCGTAACGTCAATCCGCCCCTCCCGCGCCCGCCGCTGCGCCCTCGCGCTTTCGACAGTGGCGGGGCCCCACGCGCCCGATAGGCTGGCACCACATAAGAAACGCTTTGGGAGAAGGCAGATGGCGGGACGGGTAGCGGGCAAGGTTGCGCTCGTGACAGGCGGGGCAATGGGGCTGGGCAAGGCCGATTGCGAGGCGCTGGCGCGCGAGGGCGCCAAGGTGATCGTCACCGACCGCGATGCCGAACTCGCCCACAAGGTCGCCGACTCCATCGGCGGCGATGCGATGGCGCTCGACGTCACCAGCGAAGAGCAGTGGATCGAGGTGATGCGCGCGGTCGAGGAACGCCACGGCGGGCTCGACATCCTCGTCAACAATGCCGGCAACGTGATCTTCGAGAGCATCGAGGATTGCAGCCTCGCCCATTTCCGGCTGCATCTCGACATCCACGTGGTCGGCACCTTCCTCGGGTGCAAATATGCCGTGCCGCTGATGAAGCATCGCCACCAGCAGGTCGGCGGGGGCGGCTCGTCGATCGTCAACATGGCCTCGACCGCGGCGTTGATGGGATATGGCAACATCCCGGCCTATGCCGCGTGCAAGGCGGGGATCGCGGGGATGACCCGCAGCCTCGCGATCGACTTTCAGGACAAGGGCTACGGCATCCGCGTCAACGCGCTCGCGCCGGGCGGGATCGAGACGCCGATGGTTATGGGCATCTCGGGCCGCGGCGGACAGACGCCGATGGAGATTCCCGAAGGCCCGCTGCCGATGGATGCGCTCGGCCACCCCAAGGACGTGGCGGGCTGCGTGCTGTTCCTCGCCTCGGACGAGGCGCGCTTCCTCAACGGGTTGACGATCCCGGTCGACAACGGCCTGTGGGCGAGACCCCATCACTGAGGATCGCAAACCCGGCGCATACCGTTGGTATGTGCTCGGCCTGCTGACGCTGACCAGTGCGTTCAGCGTCGCCGACCGGCTGGTGTTCTCGATCCTGGTGCAGGACATCAAGGCCGAATTCGGCCTGTCCGACACCGAGCTCGGCCTGCTCGGAGGGGCGGCCTTCTCGGTGATCTACGTGCTGGCGGGCTTCCCCGCCGCACGCCTCGCCGACCGCTCGACCCGCAAGAACATCGTCGCCGCCGCGATCAGTTTCTGGAGCCTGATGACCGCGGCCTGCGGCATGGCGACGGGGTTCTGGACGCTGTTCCTCGCGCGCACCGGCGTCGGCGTGGGCGAGGGCTGTTCGGGGCCTTCCAGCCAAAGCCTCGTCGCCGACTATTTCACCCGCGCCGAGCTCGCCAAGGCGATGGGCTTCCTCACCATCGGGGCGAGCATGGGCACCGCCGGGGGCCTGCTGATCGGCGGGCAGCTCGCCGAGGCGTTCGACTGGCGCTGGGCCTTCGTGCTGATGGGCCTGCCGGGCGTGGCGCTGGGCGCGATCATCTTTCTGACGATGTGCGAACCGGTGCGCGGGCGTTATGCGCCAACAGGCACCGACATGACCCAGCGCCCGCTTGGGGAGACGATCCGCAGCCTTGTCACCAACCGCGTCTTCATGGGGCTGGCGCTGGGCTGGGCGGTGCAGATCATGATCGGCTACGCGCTTGCCTTCTGGATGGCGCCGATCATGCTGCGCGAATTCGCCATCTCGACCGGGGACGTGGGTCTCTATCTCGGCCTCACCTTCTTCCTCGGCGGCATCCCGGGGCCGATCCTCGGCGGCTATGTCACCCACTGGCTGTGCCTTCGCGACGAGCGCTGGCGCGCGTGGCTGCCTGGAGTGACGAGCCTCGGCGCGGTGGTGCCGCTGGCGCTGAGCCTGACCTCGGGCGACTTCACCACCTTCCTCCTGTGGTTCGGCTTCGCATATGCAATCTATGTCGCTTCGCAGGCGGGGATCATGTCGGGCATCCAGGCCGCGGTCGAACCGGCGAGCCGCGGCTTTGCGGTCGCCATCGCGCTGTTCTTCAACAACCTCATCGGGCAGGCGCTGGGCCTCGCCGTGACCGGCGCGCTGAGCGATGCGCTGACCCCGACGCAGGGCCCGGCGGCGCTTGCCATCGCGGTGTTCGCGGTGTGCCTTGCGGCAGGCGTAACCTCGATGGCGATCTTCGCGTGGACCGCCGCGCAAATGGGGCCGAGCGGCTATCTGGAGAAGATGCGCGGGGGCTAGAACCCGGGGTGGATCGCCAGCGCGCCGCCGTCGACCAGCATGTCGGCCCCCGTCATGAAGGGGCATTCGTCGCTGGCGAGGAAAGCGATCGCGGCGGCGGTCTCCGACGGATCGGCGAGGCGGTTGAGCGGCGAGGTCTTTGCCACCATCGCGAGAAAGCCCGGCATCTGCGCTTCGGTCGCGTCGAGAATGCCGGTGTGGGTCGCGCCCGGGATCACCGTGTTGCAGCGGATGTTGAGCCCCGCCTGCGCGCACCATGTCGCCACGGATTTACTCAATGCCCGCACCGCCGCCTTGCTCGCCGAATAGCCGACATCGGTGGGCAGCGGGGTGATCGCGGTGGTGGAGGCAATGTTGACGATTGCCCCTTTCGCGCCGCCGGGATTGTCGCGCATCGCGGCGATGGCGGCGCGGCATCCGGCCATCGTGCCGGTGAGGTTGACGGCGAGCACCTTGTCCCACGCGGCGAACATTGCGGCATCGTCATGGTCGCCGATCCCTGCGCCCGAGACCATCCCGGCATTGTTCACCAGAATGTCGAGCCGCCCGAAGGCCGCCACCGCCTCGGCGACGATCTGCGGCCACAAAGCGCGGTCCGACACGTTCTGCACCGCAAAGCGTGCGCCCGCCGCGTCGCACAGCGCCTGCCCGCGCGCCGCATCGACATCGGTGCCGAGCACCTCCACCCCGTCCGCCCGCAGCCGCCGTACCGTCGCCGCGCCGATCCCCGAGGCGCAGCCGGTGACGATGGCGACCTTGCCCTTGAGGTCGGGCATTATTCGGCTTGGCTCCAGATCGCGGCACACGGCCGCTGGTTGTGGGTGGCGACGAAGCGCGCGAGGTTGTCGGCACCCTCCGGGATCTTCCAGCCCACGGTGAAGCCGAAATTGGCGAAGGCGAAGATCAGCAGATCGGCAAAGGTGAAGCGGCCCAAGGCGATGTTGTCCTTCTCGCCGAGATAGCTGTCGAACAGCCGCCACTTCTCGTCGGCCATCGCCGAAAGCTCCGCGCCCGCGCCCACCGAAACCACGCTCATGCGCGGCTCGAACATCGGGCGGCCCGCGCCTGCACGGAAGCCCATCGTCATGGGAACCACGACTTCCTGATCGAACAGCCGCGCCCACTTGCGCACCGTGGCGCGCTCCACCGGGGTCTCGCCGAACAGGTTGGGGGTGGGATGCAGCTCCTCGACATATTCGCAGATCGGCCAGCTTTCGGTGAGGCAGGTGCCGTCCTCCAGCTCGAGCGTCGGCGTGGTGCCCTGCGGGTTCCTCGCCATATAGCCCGCATCCTGCCGGTTCTGGCCGGTGATGATGTCGTAATGCACCCGCGCGAAATCGCGGCCTTCCTCGAGCCCCTTCTCGACCATGAACATCCGCACCAGGCGGGGGTTGGGGCCGAGGCTGGAATGCAGGGTGATCATGGCGTGGTCTCTCCCGGAGTGGATTTTCCGGCGGTTCTAGGGGCGCGCGTCCCGACCGTCGCCCTCATAAATGCGCTAGGGGGCGTGCGATTAGCGGCTTGCGCGCGGCGGCTGTATTGCGCAGATAAGGCACCATGGACCAGACGCCCCTGCCCCAGCCGCTCGATGATGATGGTGAGCTGACCAAGCTCCACCCCAACTATTCCCATGCCCTGCGCGTGCATACGACGCTGTCGTCGATCCCCTTCCTCGTCGGCGCGCTGGTGCTGGAGGGCGCCTTCAAGGGCGAGGGGCTGTTCCCGAGCGGCATCATCGCAGGGCCCGTGCTGCTGATTGCGCTGGCACTGATCATCCGCATTCCGATGACCCGCTACAACGCGCGCGGCTACCAGATCAGCGCCGACCGGCTGCGGGTGGTGCGCGGGCTGATGTTCCGTTCGGACACTGTGGTGCCTTTCGGCCGGGTGCAGCATATCGACGTGGCGCAGGGCCCGATCGACCGGTTCTTCGGGATCGCCACGCTGACGCTTCACACCGCGGGCAACCACAATGCCAGCGTTGCGCTGCCGGGGCTGGGCGAGGAGCTGGCGCGCGAAATGCGCGAGGATATCCGGGCGCATATCCGCCGCGAGACCATGTGAGGGCCGCTGCATGAGCGAGACCCGCCGCACCGCGCCGCTCGGCGTCGTCATCGGCGCGCTGGGCAGCATCCAAAACGCGATCCTGCCTGCGGTCGCCATCGCCTTTTCGGGCGTCGGCGGGGGCGGGCGGTTCCTCGTTGCGCTCGGCGTCGGGCTGGCGGCGGTGACGATCGGCGTGGTGACGAGCTACGTCGGCTGGCGGCGCACCACCTACACCACCGGAGAAACCGACATCCGGGTCGAGAGCGGCATCTTCAGCCGCGCAGCGCGCTCGGTGCCCTATGAGCGCATCCAGGACGTCAGCCTCGAGGCCAAGCTGCTGCCGCGCCTGCTCGGGCTGGTGGCGGTCAAATTCGAGACCGGGGCGGGCGGGGCGGACGACCTCGCGCTCACCTACCTCACCGCCGCAGAGGGCGAGCGCCTGCGCCAGCTGGTGCGCGAGCGGCGCGACGAGGAGGCCGCCGCCGCGCTGGCCGCCGATCCCGATGCCCCCGCCACGCCCGCGCCTGCCGAGGCGGGCCCGGAGACAGGGCAAGTGCTGTTCGCGATGGGCCCGGGGCGGCTGCTGACGTTCGGCCTGTTCGAATTCTCGCTCGCGGTCTTCGCGGTGCTGGGCGGCGCGCTCCAGTATGTCGACAATGTCACCTCGATCGACGTCTGGGATGTCGACCTGTGGTACGGCTGGCTGAAGGAGCAGGGCAGCACCGTGGCGACGCTCGGCCCGGTGGCGCAGGCGATCGGGGCAGTTGTCGGGCTCATCGGCTTGCTGATCGTCGGCTCGGTCACGGGCGTGGTGCGCACCTTCCTTCGCGATTGGGGCTTCACCCTCACCCGCTCGGCCCGCGGGTTCCGGCGCCAGCGCGGGCTGTTTACCCGTACCGATGTCGTGATGCCCGCGCACCGCGTGCAGGGGCTGGTGATCGGCACTGGCCTGCTGCGCTACCGCTTCGGCTGGCATTCGCTGAGCTTCGTCAGCCTCGCGCAGGACGACAAGGAGCAGAGCCACGTGGTCGCCCCCTTCGCCAAGATGGCGGAGATCGCGCCGATCGTCGCGTCGTCAGGCTTCCGCCTGCCGGGCGAGGCGACCGCGTGGCACCGCGCGAGCGCCCGCCACCGCACCGACCTCGCGCTGCGCGACGCGGCGATCTGTGTAGCGGCCGCCATCCCGACCGCGATCTTCGCGCCCGCTGGCCTTGTCCTGATTCCGCTCGGCCTCGCGGTGCTCGCGGTGGGGGCGAACCTCTATGCCTGGGAGTTCCGCCGCCATGCGATCGACGACAAGCAGGTCTACGCCAGCCACGGGTTCCTCTCGCCCAAGCAGGAGATCGCCACGCGGCTGAAGCTCCACTCGGTCGAGATCGCGCAGGGGCCGATCGCGCGGCTGAGGGGCTATGCGACGGTCCACCTCGGGCTCGCCGGGGGCAGTTTCGCGATGCGCGGCGTGCCGATCGCGGAGGCGAAAGCCTTGCGCGCGGCGGTGCTCGAGACTATCGCGGGAACCGATTACTCGCGGCTCGATGCGCCGCCTGCGCCTCAGGCCCTGAGTGGCGCCCAGTCGGAGTTCTCGGCAAACTTGCGCGCCACGTAAGAGCAGTCGGGGCGGATCAGGAAGCCCTGCCGCCCGGCATCCTCGACCAGTCGCTCGACCAGCGCGCCCGCCACCCCGCGCCCGCCGATCGCGCGCGGCACGATGGTGTGCGCGGCGATGCGCACTTCGCGGCCGCCCTTCTCGCCGCCCGGCTCCCATTCGAGATAGCCCTGCTCGACCTCGCCCGCGAGCGCGGCGACATAGCGCCCGCCCGCGCCCTGCACGTGGTGCGTGATTGTCGGCTTTGCGCTTTCTTCGTGCATCGGTGGCTCCTCCCGCTTGTCACGCCCGAATGTGCGGGTATGGGCGAAATCCCATGACCCTCGCCAAGCCCTTCCTGTCCGACAATGCCGCCGCCGTCCACCCCCGGCTGTGGGAGGCGATGCGCGCTGCCGACCAGCCGGACAACCCGTACGACGGGGACAGCCTCTCGGCCGAGCTCGACGCGCGCTTCACCGCGCTGTTCGGGCGCGAGTGCGCCGCGCTGTGGGTGGCGACGGGGACGGCGGCGAACTGCCTTGCGCTGGGCACGCTGGTGCAGCCCCACGGCGGGGTCGTGTGCCACCGCGAGGCGCATATCGAGGTCGACGAGGGCGGCGCGCCGGGCTTCTTCCTCCACGGCGCGAAGCTGATGCTGGCCGAGGGCGAGGGCGCGAAGCTGACGCCTGCCGATATCGCCGCGCTGATCGATCCGATCCGCAACGACGTCCATCAGGTGCAGCCCCACGCCATCGCGATCACGCAGGCCAGCGAATACGGCCGCAGCTACACCCCCGCCGAACTCGCGGCGCTGGGGGCCTTTGCGAAAGAGCGCCGCCTCGGGCTCCACATGGACGGCGCGCGCTTTGCCAATGCCGCGGCCTTCCTCGGCGGTTCGGCTGAGGAGGCCGCGCGGGCGGCGGCAGGCCCGGTCGACAGCCTCGCTTTCGGTTTCATCAAGAACGGCGGGATGGGGGCCGAAGCCGTCGTGCTGTTCGATCCCGAGCGCGCGATGGAAGTGCGCTACCGCCGCAAGCGCGCCGGGCACCTGCAATGCAAGGGGCGCTATCTCGCGGCGCAGATCCTCGCGATGCTGGAGGATGACCTGTGGCTTGCCAACGCCGCGCACGCCAATGCCGCCGCGCAGGAGGTGGCCGCGGGCTGCGCCGACCGGCTGCTCCATCCGGTCGAGGCCAACGAGCTGTTCGTGCGCCTGACCCCCGCCGAGCGCGAGGCTTTGCGGGCGCAGGACTTCGCCTTCTACGACTGGGGCGCGGACTCCGCCCGTTTCGTCACCGCGTGGAACACCCGTCCCGAGGATGCGCAGGCGCTCGGCAAGGCGATTGCCGCCCTATGAGCGGCGGCGGGGCGCCCACCATGCTCACCCCCCGCGTGCTCGTTCCCTTCATGCTGACGGGGACGATCTGGGGCTCGACCTGGTTCGTCATCACCGGGCAGATCGCGGGCGTGCCCGCCGCATGGGGCGTGTTCTACCGCTTCATGCTGGCGACCCCGGCGCTGTTCGCGCTGGCGCTGGCGATGGGCAACCGGCTGAAGCTCAACCGGGCCGAGCACCGGCTGGCATTGGGCGTCGGGATCGCACAGTTCAGCGGCAACTTCCTCTTCGTCTACCACGCCGAGGCGCACATTACCTCGGGCATTGTCGCGGTGATGTTCGCGCTGCTGATGGTGCCCAACGCGATCTTCGCGCGGGTGTTCATCGGCGAGCGGGCGCAGGGCGGCTTCATCGGTGGGAGCCTTGTCGCCATCGCCGGGGTGGCGCTGCTGCTGGTGCACGAATGGAACGCGGCGCCGCTTGGCGGGAATGTCGGGCTCGGGATCGTCCTGGCGGTGGGCGGGATGCTCGCCGCCTCGATCGCCAATGTGGTGCAGGCCAACCCCACCGGGCGCGGGGTGCCGATGGTGAGCTTTCTGGCGTGGGCGATGGTCTACGGCGTGGCCTTCGACTTCGTCTATGCCCTCGCCACCGAGGGGCCGCCGCAGGTGCCGGGTGCGTGGCAGTTCTGGGCGGGGACGGCCTATCTCGCCATTGTGGGCTCGGTGGTGACCTTCCCGCTGCACTACAATCTGGTGCGCGAGATCGGGGCGGGGCGCACGGCCTATAATGCGATCGTCACGGTGTGCGTGGCGATGCTGCTGTCGACCCTGTTCGAGGGCTTCGTGTGGGATGCGCTGTCGGCTTGCGGGATGGCGCTGGCGCTGGCGGGGATGGGGCTGGCTTTGCGCTCCAAACAGGCGAAGTAGCGCGCCGATCCGGCCCGCCGGGCAGCAAGGGCGACTGCCCGTCGCGCCTTATGGCGCGGAAGCCAAGGGCGCGGACGCGCCCGCCGGCGCTTGAGGCGCAAACAAGGACTCTAACCCCTCGACATAGGTCGGATAGCGCGGCGACCACCCCAGCACGCGCTTCGCCTTGCCGTTGGCGACGCGGCGGTTCTCCATGTAGAACCCGCGCGCCATTTCGGAGAGGTTGGCATCCCCCAGCCTCTCCAGCGGCGGCAGCGGCAGGCCGAGCAGGCGGCAGGCGTGTTCGGTGACCACGTTGCCGCTGCACGGGAGGTCGTCGCCAAGGTTGTAGGCTCCCGGCGGTGCATCCTGCGTCAGCGCAGCAACGACCCCGCTGACGATGTCATCGACATGGACGCGGCTGAAGACCTGCCCCGGAAGGTCGATCCGCCGCGCTTTGCCCTCCCGCACCCGGTCCAGCGCCGAGCGCCCCGGCCCGTAGATCCCCGGCAGACGGAACACCCGCGCGCCCATGGTAAACCATGCGAGATCGGCCTCCGCCCGCGCATTGCGGCGGCCTTCCCCGCTCTGGGCGATAGTCGGCGTATGTTCATCCACCCACGCCCCCGCGCGGTCACCGTAGACGCCGGTCGAGGAGAGGTAGAACAACGACTTGCCCCGTAACGCCTCGCCATAGGCATCGAGCACCGGATCGCCGCCCGTGGCCCTGTCCGGCGGAACCGACGAGAGGATGTGCGTCGCCTCGCCCAGCGCTGCCAGCACCGCATCGCGGTCGGCGAAGGCGATGTCGCCCGCGCTCCCCGTCGCGCGCACCTGCCAGCCCTGCGCCTGCATCGCGGTGGCAATCCGCCCGGCGGTGTAGCCGAGGCCGAAGATCAGCAATCGTCCCATGCCTGCAACCTAATGATTGGCCCCGCGCCCAATACAACCTAAATCGGGCCGCATGGATATCGCAACAACCCCCACCACCCCCGACGGCAACCCCGAGATCGCGGATGCCGCTCCCACCCCGCACGAGCCCCCTGTGATCCGGCGCGAGGACTATCGGCCTTTCGCATGGCTGGTGCCGGCGACGCAGCTCGATTTCAAGCTGGGGCTGGAAGCGACCCGCGTCACCGCGACCCTGACGGTCGAGCGCAACCCCGCCGCCGACGCCTCGCCCGAGCTGCGCCTCGACGGCGACAGCCTGACCGCCGAAAGCGTCACCGTCGACGGCGCGCCCGCCGATTGGCGGATGGACGGGCCCGATCTGATCGTCACCCTGCCGGGCGCCAAGCACACGGTCGAGGTCGTCACGCAGATCGATCCTTCCGCCAACACCCAGCTGATGGGCCTCTACGCCTCCAACGGCATGCTGTGCACCCAGTGCGAATCGGAAGGGTTCCGCCGCATCACCTTCTTCCCCGACCGGCCCGACGTGCTCTCGACCTATGCCGTCAGGATGGAGGGGGACAAGGCCGCCTTCCCGATCCTGCTGTGCAACGGCAACCGCGTCGCAGCGGGCGAGAACGCCGACGGCACCCACTGGGCCGAATGGCACGATCCCTGGCCCAAGCCCTCCTACCTCTTCGCGCTGGTCGCGGGCGATCTGGTGGCGAATTCGAAGCCCTTTACCACCCGCTCGGGCCGCGTGGTCGAATGCAATGTCTGGGTGCGCAAGGAAGACCTCGAACGCACCGACCACGCGCTGGAATCGCTCCACCGCTCGATGAAGTGGGACGAGGACGTGTTCGGCCGCGAATATGATCTCGATCTCTACAACATCGTTGCGGTCAGCGATTTCAACATGGGGGCGATGGAGAACAAGGGGCTCAACGTCTTCAACACGAAGTATGTGCTGGCCGACCCGGACACCGCGACCGACGCCGATTTCGACGCGGTCGAGGGCGTGATCGCGCACGAATATTTCCACAACTGGTCGGGTAACCGCGTGACCTGCCGCGACTGGTTCCAGCTCTCCTTGAAGGAGGGCTTCACCGTGCTGCGCGACCAGCTGTTCAGCCAGGACATGCGGGGCGAGGCGGTCAAGCGGATCGAGGATGTACGCATCCTGCGCGCCGCGCAGTTCCCCGAGGATGCGGGGCCGCTCGCCCACCCGATCCGGCCCGATTCCTACCGCGAGATCAGCAACTTCTACACCGCGACCGTCTATAACAAGGGCGCGGAAGTGATCCGCATGATGCGCTCGATGGTGGGCGAGGCCCGCTTCCGCGCCGGGTGCGATCTCTATTTCGACCGCCATGACGGCGAAGCGGCGACCTGCGAGGATTTCGTCAAGGCGATCGAGGACGGGGCGGGGATCGACCTCACGCAATTCCGCCGCTGGTATTCGCAGGCGGGCACGCCGCGCGTCGCGGTGTCGCAGGCGGTCGAGGGTGATACCCTGAAGCTCACTTTGAAGCAGACCGTGCCCGTCACCCCCGGCCAGCCCGACAAGCTGCCCATGCCGATCCCGCTGAAGGTGGCGGTGCATTCGCGTAGCGGCGCGCTGGGTGCGGAGCAGCTGGTGGTGCTGGAAGGCGAGGAGCAGACCTTCGACCTGCCGCTCGCGGGGGCTGACCCTGTGGTCTCGATCAACCGCGGCTTTACCGCTCCCATCGTGATCGAACGCGCATTGGCCCGCGAGGACCTCGTGTTCCTCGCCGCGCATGACGATGACCCCTTCGCCCGCTCGGAAGCCTTGCAGGAGCTCGCGGTCGGGCATCTCGTCGGCACCGCCAGCGGCGCGCTGTCGGCGGACGAGCAGGCGGCGGGCGAGGCGGCGATCATCGGCGCGTTCCGTTCGAGCCTTGCGGACAATGCGCTCGAAGACGCGATGCGCGGCGAATTGCTGGTGCTGCCGTCCGAGACCTACCTGTTCGAGGCGATGGCGACCGGGACGCGCAAGGCCGATCCGGGCGCGATCCACGCCGCGCGCGAGGGGCTGAAGGCCGCGATCGGCACTGCGCTCGCGGGTGAATTGCAGGCGCTGCATGCGCGGGCCTCGGGCGTCGCGCTCGACGATCCGGCAGGGCGCGGGGCGCGCAAGGTCAAGACCACCGCGCTCGCCCTGATCGCGGCTGCCGACCCCGCCAAGGCGGCCGAGCTTGCCGCAGCGCAGTTCGATGCGGCCGACAACATGACCGACCGGCAGGGCGCGCTGATGGTGCTCTGTGGGCTCGACACCCCGGCACGCGAAACGCGGCTGGCGGCCTTCTACGAGCGCTACAAGGACAATGCGCTGGTGGTCGACAAGTGGTTTACCTTGCAGGCTTTGTCGCTTCACACCGAGGTGATCGCCCATGTCCGCAAGCTCGCCGAGCACCCCGATTTCACCATGAAGAACCCCAACCGCGTGCGCTCGCTGCACATGGCCTTCGCGGGCAATCCCAAGGGTTTCCACAAGGCCGACGGCGAGGGTTACCGCATGGTCGCCGACGTGATCCTCGCGCTCGACCCGATCAACCACCAGACCGCGGCGAAGTTCGTCCCCGCGCTCGGGCGGTGGCGGCGGATCGAGCCGGGCCGGGCGGCGCTGATGAAGGCCGAGCTCGAGCGGATTCTCGCCAGCGGCAACCTCTCGCGCGACACCTTCGAGCAGGTCAGCCGCTCGCTGGAAGGCTGAGGCGAGTGGGCTTTCAGGTCGAGACGCACCCGCTGCTGGCGGGCGGGCCGCACGGCTTCTTCGGGAGTAACGGCGGGGGCGACCAGTTCGGCTTCGGCGGTCCGGGCGACGGGGTCGCGGTGCGCGCGCTGAGGGCGGCGGCGGCGGAAGCGATCCTGCCCGGCGGCATCCTAGCCGCGCCGCATCAGGTGCATTCGCCCGATGTGGTGACGGCAGAGGCAGGCTGGGACGATAGCGCCGAGGGCCGCCCGGTCGCCGACGCGGTCGTCACCGCGACTCCGGGGATCGTGCTCGGGATCGTTACCGCGGACTGTGGCCCGATCCTCTTCGCCGACCGCGAGGCGGGCGTGATCGGCGCGGCCCATGCCGGATGGCGCGGGGCGGTGGACGGCGTGCTCGAAAACACCGTCGCCGCGATGGAAGGCTTGGGCGCGACCCGCGCCAACATCGCCGCCGTGCTCGGGCCGACGATCGCGCAGGCCAGCTACGAGGTCGACGCGCCCTTCCGCGAGCGCTTCCCTGCCGATGCGGAACGCTTCTTCGCCCCCGCTCCCGAGCGCGCGGGCGCGGCGCGCTGGCACTTCGATCTGCCCGGTTTCATCATGGCGCGGCTCGCCGACGCGGGTCTCAGCAGAATTGCGGATACGGGCCGGGATACATTCTCACACGTCGCGCGTTACCATTCGCACAGACGCTCCACGCAAGCGGGCGAGGCCAATTATGGTCGGCAGATCAGCATGATCGCGCTGCCTTGAACGGGCCTTGCATGGCTGCGAACGCGGCTTGACTAAAACACGGTTGGAATCTCGCAGGATTGCCGTTAATTGCCCCGCCCAAGTTTCAGGCCGGGTCCGCCACAAGCGGCATTCGGGCCTGAGGCAGGGACCAATCGACGGATCGGCTCAGGGGCTGCAAGCCCCGCAATGCAAAACCACGCCGCGCAGGCTCATTCCGGCGCGGCAAAACGAGCAGGGTAAGACGAAATGGCTACTGACACGGCCGCTACCACCGAAGTCTCCGCCGCCGAAGAGGGCGTGCGTCGCCGCGACTGGATCCACATCGCCGCGCTCGGCACCGCGGGCGTGGGCGGGGCCTCGGTCCTGATCCCTCTGATCAGCCAGATGGCCCCGTCGCAGGACGTGCTCGCCGCGAGCACGACCGATGTCGATGTCAGCGCGATTGCCGAAGGTCAGGCGATCAAGGCGGTGTTCCGCAAGCAGCCGCTGTTCGTCCGCCGCCTGACCAAGGCCGAGATCGACGAAGCGAACAAGGTCGACGTCGGCAGTCTGCGTGACCCCCAGACCCTCGCCGAGCGCACCAAGGAAGGCCACCCCGACCTGCTGGTCACCATGGGCGTCTGCACCCACCTCGGCTGCGTGCCGCTGGGCGCGGCCGAAGGCGAGAGCCGCGGCGATTTCGGCGGCTATTTCTGCCCCTGCCACGGCTCGCACTACGATACGGCCGCGCGCATCCGCAAAGGCCCGGCGCCGAAGAACCTGATGGTGCCCGACTACGAGTTCACCTCCGACACCGTCATCCGCGTCGGCTGAGCTTTCGTATCTCACCGCACAAGACAATCGACCCTTTTCCCACCGATCAAGCCGAGAGAACGCCATGAGTTTCGCCTGGGCCAAGCAATACGAACCGCAGACCGCACTCACCAAGTGGCTTGACGAGAAGCTCCCGCTTCCGCGTCTGGTCTACAACGCGGTGGGTGCCGGTTATCCGGTGCCGCGCAACCTCAACTACATGTGGAACTTCGGCGTGCTCGCCGGCTTCTTCCTGGTGGTCCAGATCGTCACCGGCGTCGTTCTGGCGATGCACTACGCGGCCAACGGCCTCGTCGCCTTCGCCACGGTCGAGCACATCATGCGCGACGTGAACTATGGCTGGATGCTGCGCTACGCCCACGCCAACGGGGCGAGCTTCTTCTTCATCGTCATCTACATGCACATCTTCCGCGGGTTCTTCTACTCGTCCTACAAGGCCCCGCGCGAGATGATCTGGCTGCTGGGCGTGGTGATCTTCCTGCTGATGATGGCGACCGCCTTCATGGGCTACGTGCTGCCGTGGGGCCAGATGAGCTTCTGGGGCGCGCAGGTGATCACCGGCCTGTTCGGCGCGATCCCGCTGATCGGCGAGCCGATCCAGGTCTGGATCCTGGGCGGTTACGCGCCGGACAACGCCGCGCTGAACCGCTTCTTCTCGCTGCACTTCCTGCTGCCCTTCGTGATCGCGGGCGTCGTGATCCTGCACATCTGGGCGCTGCACATCCCCGGCTCGTCGAACCCGACCGGCGTGGAAGTGAAGCAGGAATCGGACACCGTGCCGTTCCACCCCTACTACACCGCCAAGGACGGCTTCGGCCTCGGCGTGGTGCTGATCCTGTTCACCTCGCTGGTGTTCTTCGCCCCGAACGTGCTGGGTCACCCGGACAACTACATCGAGGCGAACCCGCTCTCGACCCCGGCGCACATCGTGCCCGAATGGTACTTCTGGCCGTTCTACGCGATCCTGCGCGCCTTCACCGGCGATCTCACCATCCCCTTCACCGGCATCACCCTGATCCCGGCGAAGCTTCTGGGCGTGATCGCGATGTTCGGTTCGATCCTGCTGTGGTTCATCCTGCCCTGGCTCGACAAGAGCCCGGTGCGCTCGGGCCACTACCGCCCGCTGTTCCGCAAGTTCTTCTGGTTCGGTCTGATCCCGGCGATGGCGGTGCTGTTCTACTGCGGCGGTGCCCCGGCCGAGCAGCCCTACGTGCTGATCAGCCAGATCGCGACGGCGTACTACTTCCTGCACTTCCTGGTGATCCTGCCGATCATCAGCCAGATCGAAGTGCCCAAGCCGCTGCCCTTCTCGATCACCGAAGCGGTGCTCGGCAAGGACAAGGCTGCGGAAGCGCCGCGCGCCGGTTCGGTGGGCGGTGGCGACACCGGAACCGCGCCCGAAGGCTCGCTGCAACCGGCCGAGTGATCGGCCGCCCGCAGCGCTCAAGCAATCTGAACCGATAACCAGGAAAGAGTTCGGTCATGACTATTCGTCTCGGAGGCATCATCGCAGGCCTCGCCATCACCGCGGTGCTGCTGCTGTGGTCGCTCCTGCCCGGTGCCTACTCCTACGCCTTTGACCCGGCGCCCGAACAGCAGCCCTCGGCCGCGTTCTACGAGCACGGCCACGGCCCCGAGGGCGGCTTCGCCTTCGACGGCGCCTTCGGCAAGTGGGACATGGCCCAGCTGCAGCGCGGCTATCAGGTCTACAAGGAAGTCTGCAAGGCGTGCCATAGCCTCAAGTATGTCGCCTTCCGTGACCTCAAGCAGCTCGGCTACACCGAAGCCGAAGTGCAGGCCGAAGCGGCAAGCTGGACCATTCCGTTCAAGGATCCGACCACCGGCGAAATGGCCGAGGCACCCGGCAAGCCGACCGACTACTTCCCGCCGGTCTATTACGCCGGTCAGGGCCATCCGCCCGATCTTTCGCTGATCACCAAGGCGCGCCACGACGGGTCGAACTACGTCTACGACCTGATGCTCGGCTATGGCGAGCCCGATCCGGCGAAGGCCGCCAAGGTCGGCTTCGAAGTGCCCGACGGCCTCTACTTCAACAAGCACTTCCCCAACGTGAACATCGCCATGCCCGCGCCGCTGAGCGACGGTCAGGTGACCTACGCCGACGGGTCGCCCAACACGACCAAGGACATGGCCAAGGACGTCGCGGCCTTCCTGACCTGGACCGCCGAGCCCAAGCTCGTCGAGCGGCGCCAGACCGGCTGGTTCGTGCTCGGGTTCCTGCTGTTCGCGACCACGCTGGCCTTCCTCAGCTACAAGCAGATCTGGGCCGGCGTGAAGCCGAAGAAGAAGTAAGCCTTTCGCAAAGCGAACGCACACGGCGCCCCGTCATCCCTTGCGGATGGCGGGGCGCTCTGCTTTGAGGGTGCCGAAAGGGGCCACGCCGACATGACTGCACCGCATCTCTCTCCTGAAGAGCTCAAGGCGCTCGTGCGCACCGTGCCGGACTTCCCGCATCCGGGCATCCAGTTCCGCGACATCACCACGCTGATCGGCCACCATCAGGGCATGGCAGCGAGCGTCCACCACCTCGCGGCGGCGGCCGATGCGGCGGGGGCGCACAAGATCGCCGGGATGGAGGCGCGCGGCTTCATCTTCGGCGCGGCGGTCGCGGTGCAGCTCGGCGTCGGCTTCGTGCCCGTGCGCAAGCCCGGCAAGCTCCCGATCGACACCATCGGCATCGACTACGCGCTCGAATACGGCACCGACCGGCTCGAGATGGACCCGGGGGCGATCGAGCCCGGGCAGCAGGTCGTGATCGTCGACGACCTGATCGCCACCGGCGGCACCGCGCTCGCCTCGGCCGAGCTGTTGCGAAAGGCCGGGGCGGTGGTGAGCCACGCGCTGTTCGTGATTGACCTTCCCGACCTCGGCGGGGCCGAGCGGCTGCGGCATGCGGGCATCACCGTTTCCGCGCTGATGGAGTTCGAGGGCGACTGACCGCTCCCGCCGGGCTGCTGGCGTCCGGTTTCGGTTGTGTTGTCAAAGACCCCTCGGCTAAGCCGGAAGGCAGGCGCTCGCTTCGCGCGCCTGTAACCCGAAGGACCCGAGACGCCGCCGATGGCCACCGCCATGACGCTTCTGACGCTGGCCCTGCTTCCCTTTGCCGCCGCGCTTGCCATCGCGCTGCTGCATGGCGCGCCGCGCGTGGTGCATTCGGGGCTGGCGGGCGGTGCGAGCGCGGCGGGTCTCGCGCTGCTGGCGAGCCTTGCCGCACCCGCGCTGGGCGGAGACGCGCCCTTCGCGCGGTGGGACTGGGTGCCATCGCTCGGCCTCGATCTGACGCTGATGGTCGATCCGCTGGGCTGGATGTTCGGCCTGCTGATTCTCGGCATCGGCCTGCTGGTGGTGATCTTCGCCCATTCCTACCTCTACGCGGGCGAGGATACGGGGCGCTTCTTCGCCAGCCTGATGCTGTTCCAGGGCGCGATGCTGGGGATCGTGATCGCGGGCAATGTGCTGCTGCTGCTGGTGTTCTGGGAGCTGACCAGCCTTGCCTCCTTCCTCCTGATCGGCTTCTGGCAGCACAAGGCCGAAGCCCGCCAGGGCGCGCGCATGGCGCTGGCGGTGACGGCGGGCGGGGGCCTCGCGCTGATCGGCGGGATGGTGCTGCTCGGCCTGATCGCGGGGAGCTTCGATCTTGCCACGATCCTCGCGCGCGGCGACATGGTGCGCGCATCGCCGCTCTACCCGCTGATGCTGGGGCTGATCCTGCTGGGCTGCTTCACCAAGTCGGCGCAGTTCCCGTTCCACTTCTGGCTCCCTCACGCGATGGCCGCGCCGACCCCGGTGAGCGCCTATCTGCACTCGGCGACGATGGTGAAGGCGGGCGTGTTCCTGCTCGCGCGGCTGTGGCCGGTGCTGGCGGGGACCGAGCTCTATACTGTGACCGTTACCAGCGTCGGCCTCGTCACGATGATCCTCGGGGCGGGCGTGGCGCTGTTCCGGCATGATCTGAAGAGCATCCTCGCCTATTCGACGATCTCGCAGCTCGGGATGCTGGTGATGCTGCTCGGCTTCAGCCTCGAGGCCGCGGCGCTGGCGGCGGTGCTGCACATTCTCAACCACGCCGCCTTCAAGGCCGCGCTGTTCATGAGCGCCGGGATCGTCGAGCACGAGACCGGCACGCGCGACATCCGCCGCCTCGGCGGGCTCGCCAAGGCGATGCCGGTCACCGCCGGGATCGCGACGCTGGCCGCCGCCTCGATGGCGGGGCTGCCCCCGCTCGGCGGGTTCATTTCCAAGGAGCTGATGCTCTACCAGACCCCCAAGCTGGTGCTGGCGGGCCTGCCGTGGCTGCTCCCGGTGCTGGCGACCATCGGCGCCACCTTCTCGGTTGCCTATTCGCTGCGCTTTGCCGTGCACCTCTTCGCCGGAAAGCCGCGCGAGGCCGGGCCTTTCGCGCGCGCGCATGATCCGTCGCCTGCCATGTGGGCCGCGCCCGCGCTGCTGACCGCGCTGGCGGTGCTGCTGGGCCTGGCGCCCATGCTCCTCGCCGCGCCGTTGGTGAGCGCGGTCACCGGCGCGGTCACGGGCAGCGCGCCGCCGCAAGTAGAGCTCGGCCTGTGGCACGGGGTCAATCTCGCGCTGGTCCTTAGCATGATCGCGGTCGCGGGCGGTGCGGTACTGTTGTGGCGGCACGCCGGTCTCCTCGCGCTGTGGGAGCGGACGCCGCTGCCCGATGCCAAGCGGATGTTCGAGACGACGCTCGCCCTCGCCGACCGCTGGACGCGCAAGGCGATTGTCGCCACCCACACGCCCTCGCTCCAGCGCATGCTGCTGGCGAGTTTTGCGGTCACGATCCTGCTGGTGATCGAGGGTGCGCTGACCGGCGGCGGGGTGCTGACCGGCACGCGGGCAGCGCTGCCGGCGAACCTCCCCGCCATCGCCGCATGGGCCCTGCTGATCGCGGCCACACTCGCTGTTGCGCTGGAATCGCATAACCGCCTGCGCGCGCTGGTCTATGTCAGCGTCATCGGACTGGTGGTCAGCCTCGCCTTCGCGGTGCTCTCCGCCCCCGATCTCGCGCTGACGCAGATCTCGGTCGAGGCGGTGACGGTGCTGCTGATGCTGCTGGCGCTCAACCTGCTGCCCAAGAAGCCGCCGGTAATCTCGAGCGCCGCGCGCAAGACCCGCGATGCCGCCATCGCCCTTGCCGGGGGCGTGCTGGTCGGCGGAATTGCCTGGGCGATGCTGACCCGCGATCCGGGGCCGAGCATCGCGGCCTTTCACTTGGCCAACGCCAAGCCGGGGGGCGGGGGAACCAATGTCGTCAACGTCATTCTCGTCGATTTCCGCGCCTATGATACGCTCGGCGAGATCATCGTGCTGGGGATCGCGGGGCTGGGCATTTTCGCGCTGCTCGACACCGCGGGCAAGGGCGCGTCGGGCGCGCGGCTCAGGGCGTGGCGCGAGGACATGCCGCACTCGCCCGAGCGTCATCCGATGATGCTGGTGGCCGCCAGCCGGATCATCCTGCCGCTGACGCTGGCGGTAGGGATCTACCTGTTCCTGCGCGGCCACAACCAGCCGGGCGGCGGCTTCATCGCCGCGCTGGTGGTGGCGATCGCCTTCCTCGTCCAGTATCTCGCCGCCGGCTTCGACTGGTCGGACGCGAGGAAGCCCTTCGGCGAGCACAACCTGATCGGCTGGGGCGTGCTGGTGGCGATGGCGACTGGCCTTGGCGCGATGGTGCTGGGCGCGCCGTTCCTCACCAGCTGGTTCGACTATTTCAGCCTGCCGCTGATCGGCAAGTTCGAGCTGGCGAGCGCGATGCTGTTCGATACCGGCGTGTTCCTGACCGTGCTCGGCGCGGTGATGCTGGCGCTGGCGCAGCTGAGCCACGTCGCCACCCGCGCCGCCCGCGCGGCGGCGTCCGGGGAGGGTGAGCCATGAGCTACGAATTCCTCGTCGCCTCCGCCATCGGGGTGCTGGTCGCGGGCGGGATCTACCTCGCCTTGCGGGCGCGCACCTTTCAGGTGGTGCTGGGCCTGACGCTGATCTCCTATGCGGTGAACCTGTTCCTCTTCGCCAGCGGCCGGCTGGTCCTGAACCGCCCGCCGATCTGGGACAAGTCGGTTGCGGAATACACCGACCCGCTCCCGCAGGCGCTGGTGCTGACCGCGATCGTCATCACCTTCGGCATGACCGCCTTCGTGGTGATCCTCGCGCTGAGGAGCTTCCTCGAGACCGGCAGCGACCATGTCGATGGCGACACGGTGCCGTGCGACGCGCAGGATGGTCTGGCGGACGGGGAGGGCGCAGAGCCGTGAGCCTCGCCGATCATCTCCCGATCCTGCCGGTCGCGATCCCCGCGCTCGCCGCGCCCTTTGCGCTGCTGCTGATGCGCCGCCGCCGCGCGCTGGCAGTGGGGATCGGCTTTGCCGCGGCGCTCGCGCAGCTTGCTGTCGCGCTCCTGCTGATGGCACGGGTGAGCGGGGGGACGATCCTCGCCTATGCCCTCGGCGACTGGCCCGCGCCCTTCGGGATCGTGCTGGTCGCCGACCGGCTCGCGGCGCTGATGCTGGTGCTGACCGCTGTGCTGGCGCTGATCGTGCTGCTCCATGCCGTCGTCACCCGCGCCGACGGCAAGGGCTGGCATTTCCACCCGCTGTTCCAGTTCCAGCTGATGGGCCTCAACGGCGCCTTCCTGACCGGCGACCTGTTCAACCTCTTCGTGTTCTTCGAGGTGCTGCTGATCGCCTCCTACGGGCTGATGCTCCACGGGCAGGGCCCCGCACGGCTGAAGGCGGGGGTGCAATATGTGGTGGTGAACCTCGTCGGATCGGCGCTGTTCCTGATCGCACTGGGGATGCTCTATGCGCTGACCGGCACGCTCAACATGGCCGACATGGGGCTGAGAGTGCGCGAGGTCGCGCCGGCCGACCAGGGCCTGCTGCGGATCGCCGCGCTGCTGCTGGGATCCGTCTTTGCATTGAAGGCGGCGGTCGTGCCGCTCCACCTCTGGCTGCCGCGCACCTATGCCGCCGCGACCCCGGCGGTGGCGGCGCTGTTCGCGATCATGACCAAGGTCGGCGTCTATTCGCTGATCCGCGTGGTGCCGCAGGTGTTCGGCGAGGGCGCGGGGGCGGCGGCCTTCGCGCCCGCGCCGTGGCTGTGGCCCGCCGCGCTGGTGAGTGCCTGCGTCGGCTTTGCGGGCGTGTTCGTCGCGCGCAGCCTCTCCGAGCAGGCCGCCTACGCCATCGTCGGCTCGACCGGCACCCTGCTGATCGCAGTCGCCGGGTGGAGCGGGGCGAGCCTTGGCGCGGGGCTCTACTACCTCGTCCATTCGACCCTCGCAGGCGCGGCGTTGTTCCTCGTTGCCGACGTGGTGGCGCGGCGGCGCGGGAGTTTCGGAGACACCGCGAGCCCCGGCCCGGCCTTCGGCGGACGCGGGACAGTCGCGCTCATGTTCATGGCCGCCGCGATCGCCACCACCGGCCTGCCGCCGCTCTCGGGCTTCATCGGCAAGCTGCTGATCCTGCAATCGGCGGCGGCGCTGCCGAACTGGGGCTGGGCGTGGGGGGTGATCCTCGGCACGACCTTCATCGGCGTGATCGGCTTTGCCCGCACCGGCAGCGCGGTGTTCTGGAAAACGAACGAGGCCTGCGAGACCCCGCCCGCGCCCGAGACCCGCCGCGATCTGCTCGCCCCCGCGCTGGCGCTCGCGTGCCTCGCAGCGCTCTCGGCAGGCGCAGGCCTCGCGAGCGCCTATGCCGATGCCGCCGCCGCGCAGGTGCTTGCGCCCGCCCAAAGCGCGGCCGCCGTGCTGACGGAGGGCCCGCGATGATCCGCCGCCTGCTCCCGCATCCCGGCCTCACCGCGCTGCTGGTGACGATGTGGATGGTGATGGTGAACGACCTCACCTTCGGCACGCTGTTCCTCGGCCTTGTGGTCGGGGTGGCGGTGCCGATCTTCACCGCGCCCTGGTGGCCGGGCCGCCCGCGGGTCCGGTTCTTGCCCGCGCTTGCCTATGCCGGGCTCGTGCTGTGGGACATCGTGGTGGCCAACTTTCAGGTCGCCGCGATCATCCTGTTCAAGCCCACCCGCGACCTGCGCCCCGCATGGCTGACGGTCCCGCTCGAGCTCTCCTCCCCCGAGGCGATCACGGTCTTTGCCGGCACCATCAGCCTCACGCCCGGCACGGTCTCGGCCGATGTCTCGGCTTGCGGGCAATACCTCCTCGTCCACGCGCTCCACGCCCCCGATCCGGCTGCCGAGGTCGCCAAGGTCAAGGCGCGCTACGAGGCGCGGCTGAAGGAGATCTTCCCATGACGTTTGGGGTGCTCGAGGGGGCGCTCGCCTTCGGCTTCGCGGCATTGGGCGTGGCACTGGCGATGAACCTGTGGCGGCTGGTGCGGGGCCCGGGCGTGACCGACCGCATCCTTGCGCTCGACACGATGGTGATCAACGTCATCGGCCTCATCGTGCTGGCAGGGATCGCGGGCGGCAACGGCACCTCGTTCGAGGCGGCGCTGCTGCTCGCCATGGTGGGCTTCGTCGGCACGGCCGCCTACGCCAAGTTCTGCCTGCGGGGGGACATCATCGAATGAGCGGGACCGCTTCCTTCGCCGAGCTCCTCACCGCCGCACTGATCGTGCTGGGCGCGGGCTTCGCGCTGGTCGGCAGCTGGGGGCTGGTGCGACTGCCTTCGCTGATGGAGCGGCTCCACGGCCCGACCAAGGCGAGCACGCTCGGGATGGGGGCGATGCTGGTCGCCTCGGTGGTGTGGTTCCAGCTGGGCAAGGGGGTTTGGACCACGCACGAGCTGCTGATCTCGGTGTTCCTGTTCGTCACCGCGCCGATTGCGGCTAACATGATCGCCAAGGTCCACCTGCACCGCCTGCGCACCGGAGAGCCGAGCGAGCCCGCAGGCCCCTCAGGCGCGCCCGCCCCGCCGCCGGGCAAGGCCGACTGGGCGACGCACCAGGCCCCGCATCAGGGCACGCCGGGGGACTTTGCGGGGGATTAGGAGTCTCGCCGCAATGCCACGCGGCATCGTGACACGCGCGGCGCGAGGCGCTAGGAGGCCGGGCCGATGACCTGCCTCAGCGCCCTCATCCGTGACCATGCCCGGCTGACGCTGGTGCTGCTGGCGCTTGCGCTGGCGGTGAAGGCGGTGGTGCCGACGGGGTTCATGCTCTCGGCCGGCGGCGACCGCTTCCTGACGGTGACGATCTGCTCGGATGCGAGCGGGACGCCGAAGCAGATGCAGATCGCTCTACCGGGCAAGCAGGATGGCGGCGGCGACCATTCCGATGCTGGCGCGGCGGCAACGCATTGCGCTTTTTCCGGCCTTGGCCATTCTGCGCTCGGCGGGGCCGACCCGCTGCTGCTGGTTGCGGCGCTGGCCTTCATCCTCCTGATCGGGCTCGCCCCGCTCCCCGCGCTGCCCCGGCGCGCGCTTCCCTTCCTGCGGCCGCAACTGCGCGGGCCGCCGCTCTCCGCCTGACACGCTGAACCCCTTGTGTCGGTAAGCCCGCACCTGCGCCCTCGTGGCGCGGCGGGCTGTCGGAGTGCCTTTCCCATGATCCGTTCGCTTTTCCGCGCGCGCCGCCTTGCGGCCGCAGCTGCCCTTGGCAGCGCGCTTTGCCTTGCCGCCTGTGACGCGGCTCCCGAAACCCCCGCCGCTGCCGAGACGGCCGCCAGCATCATCGCCGTCACCGAACCCTGGTCGCGCGAGACCGCCGAAGGCCAGAACGCGGGCGGCGCGTTCATGACCATCGCCAACACCGGCACCGCCGCCGACCGGTTGACGGGCGGCAGCACGCCGGTTGCGGGCCGGGTCGAGATCCACACGGTCAGCATGGACGGCGGGGTGATGCGGATGCGCCAGCTCGAGGACGGGCTGGACATTCCCTCAGGCGGCGAAGTCACGCTCAAGCCGGGCAGCTTCCACGTCATGCTGATGGATTTGAAGCAGCCCTTGAAGGCGGGCGACACCGTCCCGCTGATGTTGACCTTCGCGGGCGCTGGCACGCTCGAGACCCAGCTTATCGTCAAGCCCGCAGGCGCGATGGCGCCCGAAATGAAGCACGGCGAGGAGGGCAAGCCCCATGGCTGATCCCTTCCCCGAACTGGAAGAGGACGTCTCGCCGCAGCGGCAGGCCGAGGGGCTGAAGACTCTGCGTCTCGTGCTGTGGGGGGTGGTAGTGCTGGCGGTAGGCATCGGCCTTTTCGCCATGCTCGCCCCCGACCGCTCGCCGCCGCCGAGTGATCAGGCGAGCTATGCCGACCTCATCGGCGGCCCCTTCGCGCTGACCGCGCCCGATGGCGCGCGGGTGACCGACCAGACCCTGAAGGGCAAGCCCTTCGCGATCTTCTTCGGCTTCACCCGCTGCCCCGACGTCTGCCCGACCACGCTGTCACGCATGGCGCAGTTGAGGAAGCAATTGGGCAAGGACGGCGACAGGTTCCGGATCGTCTTTGTCTCGGTCGATCCGGGCTATGACAGCCCCGAGGACATCGGCCGCTATGTCGCGCTGTTCGGCACCCCGATCCTCGGTCTGACCGGCACCGACAAGGAGGTCGATGCGGCGGTCAAGGCCTACCGCGCCTTCTACGAGAAGGTCCCGACCGGGGGCGGCGACTACACCATCGACCACACCGCCAGCGTCTACCTGATGGACGCTTCGGGCAAGCTCCAGTCGATCATCGCCTACGACGAAACCAATCCCAGCGCCCTCGCCAAGCTCAAGCGGCTGGTGGGCTGAAACCTCTCTTTCAATCAAGGACACACCTGCAATGAACCGCATCTCGCTTGCCGCCCTGCTGGCGGCAACCTCGCTCGCCACCCCTGCCTTTGCGCAGGAGGAAGCACCCTCGCCCGAAACCGGCGGCTGGACACCCGGCAACATCATCGTCACCGGCACCCGCGACAGCTACGCCGCCGACGAGGCCAGCATCACCCGCACGCCTGTCCCGCTCATTGAAGTGCCGCAGTCGATTCAGGTCATCACCTCCGAGCTGATCAAGGACCAGGAACTCGTCACGCTCGACGAAGCGCTGCGCAATGTCTCGGGCGTGGTGCCATCGCTCCCGTCCGAGATCGTGCTGGTCAACCCGATCGTGCGCGGGTTCGAGGCCGAGATCTTCACCGACGGCCTCATCGGCTATGGTGACACCGCGGTGATCGATCCGGGCAGCCTGTGGAATGTCGAGCGCATCGAGGTCGCCAAGGGGCCGACCGCGACGCTGTTCGGCGGCGGGATCGGATCGCCGGTGGGCGGGCTCATCAATCTTGTGTCGAAGACCGCCAATGGCGAGACCTTCCTCGATGGCCGGGTGCGGGCGGGGAGCTTCGAGACCTACGCCGTCGCCGCCGACGCTGGCGCGGCGCTGACCGACAGCCTCTCGGCCCGTGTGGTCGCCGAATATCAGTCCTCCGAGGACAATATCGACGTCGTGGAGATCGAACGCCTGCTCATCGCGCCTTCCGTGCGGTTCGCGCCTTCGGAGAACACCGAAATCGTCGGGCGCTTCACCTTCACCCGCATCGCCCAACTCGAATACGCAGGGCTTCCGGCAATCTTCATGGACGACCCGCGCGTCGACCCCGAGCGCTTCACCGGCGCGACCAACGCGCCCGAGACCGAGGTCGAGAACCTCACCGCGCAGGTGGAATGGACCCAGCGCTTGAGTGAAGGCCTGACCTTCAATCTGCGTGGCCGCCGCTACGAGAACGATTTTCGCGAGTTCGCCACCTCGCCCTTCCTCGCCTTCTTCCCCTGCGGCGCAGCATCGGGGCTGAACGCCACCTCCTGCCCGCAGATCCGCGCGCAGCTGCCCGCGAGCATCGACGAATGGACGGTCGACGGCTCGCTGACCGCGGAATTCTCCACCGGAGCCATCAGCCACGTGGTGCTCGGCGGGGTGCAGTGGGACCGGGCGGATTACAACGCGGCGATCGGCTTCGATCTCGTCAACGTTGTGCCCTTCGACTACGCCAACCCGGCCTCGGACTTCGACTTCTTCCCCGTCCCCGCGCTCTCCGGCTTCAACACCAACCGCTACGAAACGCTCGCGGCCTACGTGCAGGACCAGCTGACCATCGCGGGCCGCCTCCACGTGCTGGCCTCGCTGCGCTATTCGCGGCTTAGCCTCACCGAGTTCGTCGGCGGGACCAATGACGAGGTCTACCACGAATGGGACCCGCGCCTCGGCGTCACCTTCGACGTCACCGAGGGCGTCAGCCTGTTCGCGGGCTATGCCACCGGATCGCGCCTCTCGATCTTCTTCAACGGCACCACCAGCCCCGTGCCCGAGCGCTCGGAAAGCTGGGAGGGCGGGGTCAAGTTCGCGCTTGCCGACACCGGCCTGTCGGGCACCATCGCCGCTTTCCGGCTCGACCGCACCAATGTGCCCACGCCCGATCCGGGCACTTTCTTCACCTCGATCCAGACCGGCGCGCAGCGCAGCGAGGGGATCGAGGCCGATGTGATCTACGAACCCTCCCCCGCCTTCTCGCTGCTGGCGAGCTATGGCTACAGCGATGCCCGCGTCACCGCCGACACGGTGATCCCGGTCGGCAGCCGCCTGCCGCGCGTGCCCGACCATCGCGGGCGGATCGCGGCGCGATACCGCTTCTTCGACGGGAGCGTGAAGGGGCTGGAACTCGGCGCAGGGCTGACCGCCGCCAGCGACAGCGTGATCGCGCTGCCCAACGGCGCCGAGGTCGATGGCTATGTCGTCGCCGATGCGCAGGCGAGCTACGAGATCGGCGGTATCCGCATCGGCCTCAGGATCGATAACCTGTTCGGAGCGGACTACTTCGTGCCTTACCAATACTTCGCACAGGACGTCGTGCGCCCCGGCAATCCGCGTTCGGCCTTCGTGACGCTCGGCTTCGGCTTCTGAGAGGAGAAAGACCCATGACACTCGACAGACGCGCCCTCTTGGGCGGCATTACTGGGGCTGCGCTGCTCACCCCCTATATCGCGCTCGAAAAGGCAATGGCGCAACATGCAGGCCACACCCCCGCCGCCGGATCGCCCAGCCTTGAGGAACAGCAGGCGATGGCCGCGCACCAGCAGTCGATGCAGGAGCTGTTCGGCGAGAACCTGTTCAGGAACGAACAGATCGCGATGCTGCTCTACCCCGGCTTCACCGCGCTTGACCTTGTGGGGCCGCATTACTTCTTTGCCTGCCTGTTCGGCGCGAAGGTGCATCTGGTGACGACGGGAGCCGACCTCGCTCCGGTCGCCTCCGACCTCGGCCTTGCCATCTCGCCGACGGTGACGCTGGAGGACTCCCCCGCCGACCTCGACGTGCTGTTCTTTCCGGGTGGCACCAAGGGGACGATGGACGTGATGCGCTCCGAACGGGTGATGGCCTGGGTCAAGGACCGCGCCTCGCGCGCCAAGCACATCACCAGCGTGTGCACGGGCTCGATGATCCTCGGCAAGGCGGGGCTGCTCAAGGGCAGGTGCGCGACATCGCACTGGGCGACCTTCCCGGTGCTGGCGGATTTCGGCGCGATCCCGGTCAATCAGCGGGTGGTGAAGGACGGCAACATCCTGACCGGCGCGGGCGTTTCGGCAGGTCTCGACTTCGCCATTGCCCTCACCGAGCAGCTGCGCGGCCGCGACTATGCCGAGGCGCTGGTGCTTCAGGCCGAATATGCGCCCGAGCCGCCGATCATAGCCGGCTCGATGGCCACCGCCTCGGCGCCGGTCGGCAGCATGATGGGCCAGATGTTCGCGCCCGTCGCCGAGCAGTTCAGGGCGCTTGCCGGAGGGTAGGGGGCGCCCTCATCCACAGCGGGTGCTGTCCGGGCCGCGCCTCGTCAGTGACGGGGAGGCGGCACGGGCGTTGCACCGCGCGTCTGCCATGCCTATCGCTGAAGCGGGAGAGGGCAGAATGGACGAATTTCCGGCGCATCCGGACGACTTCACGCCGGAGTGGTGGGTGGCCGCGCTGGGGCGCGTGCCCGACCGATGGCGGTGGGAGCCGATCGGCACGGGGCAGGTGGGCGACAGCGTGCGTTTCACGCTCGATTTCCCGGGTGAGGCACAGCCGGTCACGCTGGCGGGCAAGTTTGCCGCGGCCGATCCCACCAGTCGCGGCACGGCCATAATGCTGGGCCTCTATGCCAGGGAAGTGCACTTCTACCGCGAACTGGCCCCCAACCTGCCGATCCGCACGCCGAAGACACTCCTTGCCGAGATCGCCGCGGACGGGTCGCGCTTCTGCCTGCTGTTCGAGGACCTCGGCCCGGCACGCGGCGGCAACCAGATTGCCGGATGCTCGCTCGCCGATGCCCGCGCGGTGGTCGCTCAGGCGGCGGCGCTGCATGCACCGAGCTGGCAGAACGAGGCGATCCTCGGGCGCGACTGGCTCCAGCCCGATCCGGCCGCCGCCGCGCGCGTCAAGGCGCTCTACCCGCAGGCCCAGGCGATCTTCCGCGACCGCTACCGCGATGCGCTCGAGCCCGAATTCATGGCGCTGTGCGAGGAACTGGCCGAGATCACCGTCGCGACCGAGCGCGCGCACACCGCGACGAGCCTCGTCCATGGCGATTTCCGGCTCGACAATGTGCTGTTCGATATCCGCGGCGGGCAGGAGCCGATCGCCGTGCTCGACTGGCAGACGCTCACGGTCGGCAACGGGCTGACCGATGTCGGCTATTTTCTCGGCTGCGGGATCGGCGATGCGCTGCGCCGCGCGCACGAGCGCGAGCTGCTGGAACTCTACTGCGACGAAATGACCGCCCGCGGCGTTCCCGTGACCGTGGACGCGATCTGGGACGATTACGTGCTCGGCGCGCTCCACGGGGTTTCGACGGCCGTGTTCAGCAGCGCCTTCGTGGTCCGCACCGAGCGCGGCGATGCCAACTTCCTGTCGATGGCCCGCGGCGCCTGCGCGCTGGCGCTGGAGCATCGCAGTCTCGATCTGATGAAAAGGGGATAGAGAATGGTTCTGAGCCGGGGCGATGATTATCCGATCCACCAGACGCCTGACCCGATCGCCTTTTCGGGCACGGACCGGAATTTCTACGATCGCTATTTCTTCAACGGCTATGCGCCCGATGGCAGCAGCTTCTTCGCGGCAGCCTTCGGGGTCTACCCCCACCTCGATGTGGCAGACGCGCATTTCTGCGTGGTGCGCGGCGGGGTCCAGCATTGCCTGCACGCCAGCCGCAGGCTCGGCATGGAGCGGATGGAGCTGTCCTGCGGCCCGATCCGGATCGAAGTGATCGAGCCCCTGCAGAGCCTGCGCGTGATCGTCGACGGAGAAGGGATCGCCGCCGACATCACCTTCACCGGGCGCGCCCGGCCCATCGCCGAGCCGCGCTTCACCTGGCGCATCGGCGCGCGCACGATCATGGATTACACCCGCCTCACCCAGAACGGGCATTACCACGGCTGGATTGCCGTCGACGGCGCGCGCGAGGCGCTGCCGGCCGGAAGCATGGGCACCCGCGACCGCAGCTGGGGCGTGCGCCCGATCGGGGCCGCCGATCCGCAGTTCCAGGGCGGCGTTCCGCAGTTCTTCTGGCAATGGACGCCGATCAACCTGCCGGCCCGCAGCCTGTTCTACCACCTCAACGCCCATGCTGACGGCACCGCATGGAACACCCGTGCCGTGATCGTTCCCGATGGCAGCGGGGCGGACGGCTTTACCGAGATCGATGTGCCGCGGATGACCACGCAGCTAGCACCTGCCACCCGCTGGCCTGCCACCAGCACACTTGCCGTGGGCGATGAGCAGTTCACGCTGCATCCCTTGAGCCGGTTCCAGATGCGCGGCCTCGGCTACACCTCACCGCGCTGGGGCCACGGCCTCGACCACGGCCTGCTCGAGACCGAGCGCGAGGACATCCTCCTTGCCGACATAGACCCCGCGCGGCCCGACAATCTTCATGTGCAGATGCTCTGCCGTGTCGAGGGGCCGGACGGCGAGGCCGGCATGGGCGTATTCGAGCAGCTTGCCATCGGCGACTATGCGCCGCTCGGTCTGTCGGGCCTGTCCGGGCGAGGATAGCGCGCAGCCCGAACGGCCATTGACGACCCCGGATTGGCTCGATAGAGAGATGTGACAACATAACATTGGCTGCCTCGAGCACCCCGTGCGCTTGGCGGCCATTTGGGGCAACCTCTCTCAATCGGATCGCCAATGCCAAGCTATCGTGCCGTTCTTGCCGGGTGCCTGTCCGGCGCCTCGTTCCTCGCCCCGCCTATGCCGCTTGCGGCTGAAGTTGTCGCAGAGGCCGCCGCCGAAGCCGAGCCCAGGGGCGAGATCGTCATCACCGCGACCCGCCCTGCCTACCGCGGCGAGTTCGAGCCGCTGGAGGTGCCGCAGGCGGAGCAGGTCATCGGCCCGCAGCAGCTGCGCGACATCAACGCGCTCGATCTCAACGCGGCGCTGAGCCTTTCGGCCTCGGTCGCGCGGCAGAACAACTTCGGCGGGCTGTGGAACGCCTTTGCCGTGCGCGGCTTCGTCGGTGACGAGAATCTGCCGAGCAACTACCTCGTGAACGGCTTCAACGCCGGGCGCGGTTTTGCCGGGCCCCGCGACCTTTCGGGGATCGAGGCGGTGGAAATCCTCAAGGGCCCGCGCGCGGCCCTGTTCGGGCGCGGTGAGCCGGGGGGCACGATCAACCTCGTCACCAAGCGGCCCAAGTTCGATAGCGCAGGCGAGATTCGCCTGCTGGGCGGCTCTTTCGACACCTGGCGCGCCGATGCCGACCTCCAGACCACGCTGGGCGATGCCGTCGGCGTGCGGTTTGTCGGCTTCTACGAGGATGCAGGCAGCTTCCGTGACACGGTCGAGACCGAGCGGCTCGGCGTCATGCCCTCGGTCGCGGTCAAGCTGGGGGATGCGACCCGCATCGTCTACGAGCTCGAATATGCCCGTCAGGAAATCCCCTTCGATCGCGGCGTGGTGGCGATCAATGGCGAACTGGGCCTGATCCCGCGCAGCCGCTTCCTTGGCGAACCGGGCGAGGGGCCGAATGTGGCCGAGGTGCTGGGCCATCAGCTGGAAATCCAGCACAATTTCTCCGACAGCTGGAGCGCGCTGGTTGGCGTCAACTACCGCGATACCTCGCTGCTGGGCACCTCGACCGAGGCCGAGCTGACCGCCAGCCGCCAGCGCCTCTTGCGTGACGGGCGCACGCTCACCCGTCAGCGCCGCCTGCGCGATTATGATGCGACCTATTTCGTCGCCCGCGCCGAACTGGCGGGCAACTTCACCACCGGCGAGATCACCCACCGCGTGCTGATCGGTGCCGATACCGACCGGTTCGAGAACGATCAGGTGTTCCTGCGCGCCCGCGGGCCGACGCTGGCGAGCAATCCGACCGAACAGCAGCTCCAGGCGATCGACATCTTCGCGCCCGTCTATGGCCGCTTTCCGCTCGCGACCCTCACGCCGCTGACCGATCAGGTCGAGGTGCAGAAAGCGACCGGTCTTTATGCGCAATACCAGATCGGCTTGTCCGAGGCCTTCGAACTGCGGGTCGGCGGGCGCTATGACGATTATGACCAGCGCCTCACCAACCGCGCCAATGGCCGGGTCAGGCAGGCGGGCGAAAGTCGTTTCAGCCCGCAGGTCGGCGCAGTGTGGCGCGCGACGCCGCAATTGTCGGTCTATGCCACCTATGGCGAGAACTTCCGCCCGCTCTCGGGCGCGGATTTCGCGGGCAATCCCTTCGATCCCAACCAGTCCGAAAGCCTCGAGGGCGGGATCAAGTATGCCAGCGCGAACGGACGGCTGACCGCCACCGCCAGTGTCTTCAGCATCAACCAGAGCAACATTCTTGTCGCCGATCCGGCCAATGCCGGCTTCACCATCGCGGCGGGCGAAGCGCGCAGCCGCGGGTTCGAATTCGACCTCGAGGGCGAGATCGCCGAGGGGCTCGATCTGTGGGTGTCCTATGCCTATGTCGACGCCGAGACCCGGGCCGAGGTCGCGGACCCGGACTTCGGCAAGCTGATCCGCGCCGGGGACCGGCTGCTCAACGTGCCCGAGCACACCCTCAACGTACAGCTCGCCTATTCGACCCGCATAGCGGATCGCGACCTGCGTCTGGGCGGCGGGGTGCAGCATGTGGGCGAGCGGCTGGGCGAAGTCGGCACCGCCTTCGAGCTGCCCGATTACACCCTCGCACGGCTGTTTGCCGAGACCGAGCTGACCGAAGGCGTCCGGCTTCGGGTGGATATCGACAATCTGTTCGACACCACCTGGTATGCCAATTCCTTCTCGCAGCTCTGGGTCCAGCCCGGCACCCCGCGCAATGTGCGGGTGACCGGCAGCTTCGCCTTCTGACCACCTCGGAGACCGCCTGCATGATCCCCGCGCTCGAAGCCCGCTCGCTGTCGCTGGTGCGTGACGGCACCACAGTGCTCGAGGACGTATCCTTCACCGTCGCGCCGGGCGAGATCTATGCCCTGCTCGGCGGCAACGGCGCGGGCAAATCGACGACGCTGCTGACCTTCCTCGGCTTCCTCGCGCCTTCGTGCGGGAGCGTGCTGGTGAACGGGCGGGCGGTGGCAGAGGATGTCGACGGCGCGCGCAGCGCCATCGCCTATCTGCCCGAGGCGGCCTCGCTCTACGGGCACCTCGATGCCTATGAGAACCTCGGCTACTTCCTCGATCTTGCGGCACGCAAGGTGAGCCGGGCGGCGATGGACGAAGCCCTCGATCAGGTCGCTCTGCCGCGCGAGGCGCGGGGGCGGCGGATGCAGTCCTATTCCAAGGGGATGCGCCAGAAGACCGCGATTGCGCTCGCCCTGCTGCGCGATACGCCGATCCTGCTGCTCGACGAGCCGACCTCGGGCCTCGATCCGGTGGCGATCGACGAATTCCACGACATGCTTAAAGGCCTCGCCGATGCGGGGCGCAGCGTGCTGATGGTGACGCATGATGTCTATGGCGCGTGTCAGGTGGCGGACCGCGTGGGTTTGCTGCGCGGCGGACGGCTTGTGGGCAGCTTCGAGGCTGCGGCCGGCGAGCGGATCGACACCGAAACCGTCCACGCCGCTTTCGCCGCGCGCGAGGCGGCATGAGCGCGGGTTTGAGCATTGCCCGCGAGGAATGGCGGCTGTGGGCGCGCTCGCGCGTGGTGCTGCTGGCGGGGGTGATCGTCGCGGTGCTGCTGGTCGTCACCAGCGCGCTCACCGCCCTGCGCGTCGCTGACGAAGCCGAGGCCCGCGCCGCGCGGCAGGCGAGCGCCGAGGCGACCTTCCTCGCTCAGCCCGACCGCCATCCGCACCGCATGGTCCATTACGGCCACTACGCCTTCCGCACGCCCCCGCCGCTGGCCGCCTTCGATCCCGGGGTGGACGCGGTGACGGGGCAATCGATCTTTCTCGAGGGCCATCGCCAGAACACCGCGATGTTCGCCGACGCCCGCGCGGGCGCGGACCTCGGTGGTTTCGCTGGCCTGACGCCCGCGAACATCTACCAGCTGCTGCTGCCGCTCCTGCTCATCATCATCGGCCACGGCGTGCTGCTGCGCGAACGCGAGAGCGGGACGCTGGCGGTGTTGCTGGCGCAGGGGCAATCGGCGCTCACGCTCGCCGGAGGCAAGGCGCTGGCGCTGGCGGGGGTGGTGGGCGCGTTTCTGCTGCCGGTGACGGCGCTCGCCGCCTATGGCGCCGCCCGGGGCGAGCCTGCGCTGACGGCGGCGCTGATGGTCGCGGGCTACGGGCTCTACCTTGCCGTTTGGGCCGCGCTAATCCTCGCGGTCTCGCTCTGGGTGCGCCAGCGCAGCGTGGCGCTTGGCGTGCTGATCTTCGTCTGGCTGCTGACCGCGCTGGTGGTGCCGCGCCTCGGGATCAATGCCGGGAGCGCCGCGATCGACGCGCCGGGCAAGATCGAGAGCGATCTCGTGATGCTGGCCGAGCAGCGCAAGCTGGGCGACGGGCACAATGCCGCGGACCCCGCCTTCGCGGCGCTGCAGAAGCAGGTGCTCGAACAATATGGCGCCGAAAAGGTCGAAGAGCTGCCGATGAACTGGCGCGGGGTGGTGGCGGGCTATTCCGAAAAGAAGCTCACCGACCTCATGAACCAATACGCCGAAAAGCGCATGGCACAGGAGGCCGAACAGTCACGGATCGTGACGCTGTTCGGCTTCGCCTCGCCCACGCTGGCAGTCGGGGCGGCCTCGCGCACGCTGGCGGGGACGGACCTTGCCACGCACCACCGCTTCCTGCGCGAGGCCGAGGCGCTGCGGTTCGATTTCGTGCAGGGCCTCAACGATCTGCACGCCACCAAGCTGACCTTCGCCGACGATGCCAAGCGCAGTGCAGACCCGGAGGCGGAGAAGCGCACCCGGGTCAATGCTGCGGCCTGGAGGCTGCTGGATGACTTCCGCTTCGTCCCCGATCCCGCCGCCGCGCGCGCCGCGCGGGCCGCCTTGCCGCTGGCGATGCTGCTCGGCTGGCTGGTGTTGCTCGGCGGCGCGATCGTGGCCGGGGCACGGAGACTGCGGCCATGACTGCACTTCTGCGCGAGGCGCGGTTCATGCTGCGCGATCGCGGCGCGATGGTGTGGATCGCGCTCGCCCTGCTGCTCTCGGCCGCGGCGACCGGCTTCGGCATCGCCGAAGTGCGCGATCAGCGCGCGACCATCGCCGTACTGCTTGAAGAGGATGCAAAAGACCGGGCGAATGCGATTTCCAAGTATGACGCCTGGGGCGATGCTGCCTACGACGCCTTCCATCTGACCTATGCCCCACCCTCGAAGCTCGCCTTTGCCGCACTCGGGCAGCGCGACACCGCGCCGTGGCTGCACCGCGTGCGGATGCTGGCGCTCGAAGGCCAGATCCACGAGGCGGACACCAGAAACGCCGATTTCGGCCTCATCGGCCGCTTCGATTTCGCCTTCCTCGCCGCCACGGTCGCACCGCTGCTGCTGATCCTGCTGCTGCATGATCTGCGCGCGGGCGAGCGGGTGGCCGGTCGCCACGATCTGCTGGTGGCGACTGCCGGGCGGGCGCTCCGGCTGTGGTTGCCGCGCGCAGGGATGCGTTTTGCCGCGCTGGCGCTGGCGCTGCTGTTGCCCTTCTGGGCGGGGGCGCTGGTCGAAGGTGCTCCGGCCCTTCAGGTGCTGGCGGCCAGCGGGCTGGTGCTGGGCGCCTTGCTCGTATGGTGGCTGATCGTCGAGGCGGTGGGGCGGCGTCCCGGCACCCCCGCAGCCCTGCTCGCCGCGCTCGTCGGGATCTGGCTTGCGCTTGCCCTGATCCTCCCCGCAGTCGCCAAGACCGCGATCGAAGCCAGCCATCCCGTGCCCGACGGGGCCGAGATCCTCATGCTCCAGCGCGAGGCGGTGAACGATGCGTGGGACAAGCCCAAGGCGGCGACGATGGAGCCCTTCCTCGCCCGCCACCCCGAGTGGCGCGCGCATGGCACGGTCGACAAGCCATTCGAATGGAAATGGTACTACGCCTTCCAGCAGGTTGGCGACATGCAGGCCGAGCCGATCGTCCGCGCCTATCGCGAAGGACGGCTGGCGCGCGACAGGGCGGCGGGGATCGCGGCGTTCCTCTCCCCCGCCTCGCTGGTCGAGCGCGGGTTCGAGCGGCTGGCCGGCACGGACACGCAGGCGATGATCGGCTATGAAGACCGGGTGCGCGCTTTCCATGCCGAACTGCGGGCGTTCCACTATCCGCTCCTGTTCCGCGATCCGCCCTACGATCCGCTCGCGTTTGAAAAACTGCCTCGCTATCAGCCGCCGCGATGACCCTTTTGCGAAGCCTCATTGCCGCCCTGCTGCTGCTGACCGCTCAGGCCCTCGTTGCTGCGCCGCCGGAGCCCTTCGCCATCGCCGGCCAGCGCATTGCGCCCGGCACGCGCGCGGATGTCCGGATCATCGTGCCCGCCGGTCGTGACGGGGAGACCTTCATTCCGCTGACCGTCATTCACGGCACCGAGCCCGGCCCGGTGCTGGCGATGGTAGCCGGCGTCCACGGCTTCGAATTCGCCTCGATCCTCGCCGCCGAGCGGCTCGCCGAGCGGGTCGATCCGGCGCGGATCAAGGGCACGCTGGTGATCGTGCGGGTCGCCAATATCCCGGCCTTCGAGGGACGCTCGCCCAACGTCAACCCGGTCGACCGCAAGAACCTGAACCGCGTCTTTCCCGGCGATCCCGGCGGCACCCAGACCCAGCGCATCGCCGACAGAATCGCGCGCGAGGTGGTGGCGCACAGCAGCTTCCTGATGGACGTGCACAGCGGCGACGGGGCAGAATTTCTGGAAGCCTTCGTTGGTGCCTATGGCGGGCCGCTCGCCACCGATTTCCCGCTCGCGCTCAGGGTGGCGCAGGGCTTCGGCTTTCCCAATATCGTGCGCTACAGCATGGAGACGCAGGCCCAGATCGACCGCGGGCGCTCGCTCAACCGGCAGGGCGTGGCGATGGGCAAGCCGACCATCCTCGTCGAGATCGGCCAGAACGGCAGCCGCGAGGAGGCCCATGTCGCGGCCATCGTCGCCGGTGTCGAGAACGCGCTGTCGATCCTCGGCATGATCGACGCGCGCCTTCGCGACCCGGCAAGCCCTGCGCGTCTTTTCGACGGGACAACTGCCGTTTCAGCCAGCCATGCCGGGCTCTATCACCCGGTCGACCCGAGGCCCCGTCCGGTTGCCAGGGGAGAGTTGCTCGGCATCATCCGCGACTACACCGGCCGCGAGGTCGAGCGCCTCGTCTCGCCGGTCGATGGCTATGCGCTCTACGGCATCACCGGCCCGCCCGTCGCGGCAGGCGACGATGTGGTCACGATCGCGGTCCCGACGACCGGCTTTTGAGCGCAACTTGCCCTTCCGTGCCATCAAGCGGCTGCGGAGGCCGCTTCCGGCGCGGCGAGCAAGCCGAAACCCTCGATGGTGGTGATTGCGGCGCCGACCGGAGAAGATGCAAGACGGCTGCATTTGGCGGCGCTGGATCGCGATGTCATTGCGCCATGCGGCCGATGGTGCGGACTACGGCAAGATTCCCGTTGCCGCGCGGCGCTTTGGTGGCAATCTGCCGGCCATGACATCGGCAGAGGGCGAGACGGACGGCGCTTTGGTGGCGGCCGCTGCGGGGGGCGACCGTGATGCCTTCGGCACACTGCTCGAGCGCCATTACGACGCCATCCACCGCCTTGCCTGGCAGATCACGGGATCCCGCACTGACGCGGACGACATATCGCAGGACGTCTGCTGCACGCTGGTGGCCCGCATCGGCGATTTCCGCGGCGACGCCAGGTTCTCGACCTGGCTTTATGCGATCGTGGTCAATCAGTGCCGGGCGCATCATCGGCGCCGCAGCGCGATCAGGCGGCTGGCGCAGGGCCTCGAAACGATGGTCCGGTTCTCCTCCGCTTCCGACGGACGCGACGCCTATGATGCCGCCTGGCTGAAAAGCGCGATCGCACGGCTGAAGCCGGACCTGCGCGAAACGGCCGCTCTGGTGGTGGGGCAGCAGCTCTCGCACCGCGAGGCGTCGGAGGTTCTGGGGGTGGCCGAGAAGACAATCTCCTGGCGCATGCACGAGGTCCGGCGGCTCCTGTCGGGCACCGGAACCGACGCGCCATGACGGGCCTTCAGAAAAAATTTCACGCCGCCGCCAAGGATTTTCCGGCGAGCGCTCTCTCAGGGACATGCGGCACTTTTCCTGTGCCGCTGTCTGGAAGGAGAGCTCGCATGAAGAATCTATCCCGATGGGCCGCGCTGGCTGCGCTGGCCACCTTGGCGGTCGCCTGCGCCGGTCCGAACGAGAAAGTGGGGCGCAACGGCGCTGTCAGAGAGGAAGCATCGACCGCGGTCGATTTGGCCGAAGTGCCGCCCCCGCCTGCCGACATGGCAACCCGTGCGAGCCCGCAGCTTGCCATCGCGCCGGCTCCGATCGTCGTGACCGGCTCGCGGGTCGCTGGCGTCTCCCCGCCTGTCTTCAATGAACAGCGGGGGTATTACTACGATCAGGGACGCGACCGATTTCCCTCGGCCGAGCAGAACACGTTCAAGGCCGTAGGGCAGGAGCCGATTTCGACCTTCTCGATCGATGTCGATACCGCCTCCTACAGCTTCATGCGCGCCTCGCTCACCCAAGGCGTCCTGCCGACGCCGCAGGCGGTGCGCGCCGAGGAGATGATCAACTACTTCGCCTATGATTACCCCGCACCCGTCTCGCGCGAGCAGCCGTTCAGCACCACGGTGGATGTGTTCCCGAGCCCGTGGACCAAGGGGCGCAAGATGGTGCGGGTCGGCATCAAGGGGTACGAGCTGCCGGCCTCCGCCCTGCCGCGCGCGAACCTCGTGTTCCTGATCGACACCTCGGGCTCGATGAACGCGCCGAACAAGCTGCCGCTGGTCCAGCGCTCGCTGCTGATGCTGCTGGAGCGGCTGGGCCCCGAAGACAATATCGCGATCGTCACCTATGCCGGCAGCGCCGGTGTCGCCCTGCCGCCCACGCCGGTGCGCGACAAGGCACGTATCGCGTCGGTCATCGAAAGCCTGGGCTCTGGCGGCAGCACCGCCGGCGCGGAAGGCATCCGCCAAGCCTATGCCCTGGCCGCGCGCAATCTCGATCCCAAGGGCGTCAATCGCGTGATCCTTGCCACCGACGGCGATTTCAACGTCGGCATCACCAGCACCGAAGAGCTCAAGGGCTATGTCGAGCGCGAGCGCGAAAAGGGCATTTTCCTCTCGGTGCTGGGCTTCGGCATGGGCAATTACAACGATGCCCTGATGCAGGCGCTGGCGCAGAACGGCAATGGCAATGCAGCCTATGTCGATACCGTCGGCGAGGCGCGCAAGGTGCTGGTCGAGGAGGCGACCTCGACGCTGTTCCCGATCGCCAAGGATGTGAAGATCCAGATCGAATTCAACCCCGCCACGGTCGCCGAATACCGCCTGGTCGGCTACGAGACCCGGATGCTGAAGCGTGAGGACTTCGAGAACGACAAGGTCGATGCGGGCGAGGTCGGCTCGGGGCAGAGCGTGACGGCGCTCTACGAGATCGTTCCGGTAGGCGGCCCGAGCGCGCTGGGTTCGCTTCGCTATGCGGCGCAGCGCAAGGCTGCCGGGTCTGCCGCCGACGAATACGGCTTCGTGAAGATCCGCTACAAGCGCCCCGATGCATCGGTGAGCAAGCTGCTTTCGACACCGATTGGCCGTTCGCGCGAGGTTGCGAGCTTCGAGGCCGCGCCGCGCGATGCGCGCTTCGCGGTGGGCGTGGCGACCTTCGCCGAACTGCTGCGCGGCGGGCGTTACACCGGGGCGATGACCTACGCCGATGTCCTCGAAATGGTCACGCCGGCGGTGGGCCGCGACGAGTTCGGCTATCGCACCGAGTTCGTGCAGCTCGTCCGGGGTGCCAAATCGGCCGCGTCGATGGCAAGATTGGGAGAGTGATGGTGCCGGGTCGGAGATACGATGGCGGACAATGATGACCTGACCGGGTTATTCCCCGACCCGCCCCCGCCCGATGGCGACCGGCGCAGCAAGGCGATCGAGGCCGCGCTGCGCCGGTTCGACCAGGCACACGCACAGCCGGATGGCGATGACGGGGCGATGCCGCCTGCTTCCCCGGCGGCGCCGAACAGGACGAAATTTGCGGTGCTGGCCAGCGCCGCGCTGGTGGTGATGGTGACCGTTCCGCTGCTCATGACGCAGCGCTTCGGGCCGGATTCGCTTGTTCAAGCGCCATCACCCCCGGCAAACGAGCGGATCACGGCGGTCGACATTGCCGAGCCTCCGGCCCCGGGCGAGGTTCCGCCGCCTCCCGTGTTTGAGGCCGCGCCTGCCGATGCGGCCGCGCCTCCGGCACCGCCGCAGGCGATGATCGCGCCTCCGGCAGTGGCGCCACCAGCCGAGAACCGCGCGGAGGCACCAGCGCCGCCGATTGCCGTAGCCGCGCCGCTGGCGGTCCAGCCACCGGCCCCGCCGCGCGCTTCGCCGCGTCAGGAGAGTGCCGAGCGCGCCGATCCGCTGGTCGTGACCGGATCACGCGTGTCGCGATCCGGAACCGCGCAACCCGCTCGGGATCGCACGCGTTCTGCAACGGGGCGCCAGATCAGGTCGTGGCAGGAATGCACCATTGCCGATGAGCGGAGAAACGCGCGCATCTGTGCGGCGCAGCTTCGCGCAGCGCCTGGCGCTGAAGAGATTGCGCGTGGCCTCACGTTGTCGTTTCGCGGCGACGACAGGGATGCTGCGAAGGCTTTCGATCGGGCGCTCGCAGCAGCGCCGGGTTCCACCAACGCGCTTCTCAATCGCGCGCTTGTCCGCCAGCGCCTTGGTGATCTGGACGGCGCCCGGGCGGATTTGGATCGGGCCATTCGGTCCAGCCCCGGCGATGCGAGAGGCTACTACTTCCGCTCGCTGCTGTTCAGACGGACCGGCGCCGGTGAGGCGGCCGATGAAGACCTGCAAAAAGCGATCGATCTTGCGGGCGACGGAGCGCAGTAGCACCTTCGGCGCTGGCAGTTCACGCGTACCAGCGGCAGAAGTCGCTTGCGAGGGCTTCGTCAAGAATGCGGCGATAGGGCGCGTAGCTCTCGTGCTCAGCGGCGAGCACGCCGAAGTGGGGCGTGTCCACCTGTTCGATCGGCACCAGCGCGATCGGGCAGGCTACGGGAAACAGCTGCGATCCCGGCCCTGCCTGGAGCGTCGAAAGCAGGCCGAACATCCGCCGCTCGCGCGTTGCCCGCCCCAGCATGACAAGCCGATATTGTCCTTCCTCGCTGGTGACCAGATAGGTGTGGCCGGACAAATTGGGCATGGCGACAAAGCCGGTCTGGGTAAATGGCCGGTCGACCCGCTCGCTTTCGCTGAAGCCGAGATGTGCGCCCTTGCTGTCCCAGAAGATCCGGGTGCAATAGGAATAGATGGCGCCTTCCTTGCTGAAGGAAGGTCGCAAGGTCAGATAGGCGCCCTCGATCCAGCGCACGGCCGGGCGGCCATAGGAACCCATGTGCCCCGGAGAGAGCGCTGGTTCCGGCAGACCGGCATGCTCGGCGCTGTCGGACCGCAGCGGTGTGCCGAGCACATCCTCGATCCGGATCACCGTCGCCAGCGAAAAGGGGCGGCTGCCGGACAGCGCCTTTTCGAGAGTCGAAAGGCTGATCCGGGCCATGTCGGCGAGCGCCTGGCGCGAGATCCGTCGCCGCGCCAGTTCTTCGCGAAGGCGCGCGGCGATCCGGTCGTTCTCGCCGCTGTGCAGTTGCCCCTCATCGCCGTGCATGATGCCCTCCGTGCCGGACGTTCCCGCACAAAAACGTAATCGCGTCAAGGAACAGGCAAAGAACCGCCGCTTTCAGCCACCGGCCGCAGCGACGCGGCCGACATTGGCAAAGCTTTCGCGTGGCGGTGCGGCATCACGCCTGTCTAGCGGAAAGGCTCCACGAGAAGACGGAGCCTTTGCCATGCCGATGCGTCACGACCCCCGCCACGCGATTTCCTCCGCAACGCACCTGCGGACAGCGCTTGCTGCAATCGGCCTTGTCGGCCTGTTGCTGAGCGGGATGGCCGCAGCCCAGGCCCGTGCGGCCGAGGCTGACGATCCCGCCGCGGGCGGAGCGCTCCTGCTCGAAGCGCGCGGCGCGAAGGATGGCGCGCGGGCGGCGCTGCCCGCTGTGCGGCTCGGCACCGACATCGATGTGACGGTGAACGGTCCGGTCATGCGGGTGCGCATGACGCAGGCCTTCCGCAACACCAGCAAGGACTGGATGGAGGCCACCTATCTCTATCCGCTGCCCGACGACGGAGCGGTGGACACGCTCAAGATGGTCGTCGGTCAGCGCGTGATCGTCGGGCGGATCAAGCGCCGCGCCGAGGCGCGCGACATCTACGAGCGCGCCAAGGCGCAAGGGCAGCGCAGCGGCCTTGTCGAAGCCGACCGGCCGAACCTCTTCCGCACCAATGTCGCGAATATCGGCCCGGGCGAGACGGTGCTGATCGCGATCGAATACCAGGCCCCGGTGCGCCAGCTGGGCGGCGAATACGCGATGCGTCTGCCGCTGGTCGTCGGCCCGCGCTACGTTCCGCCGAGCAGCCTCGCGACGGCTGGCGGGCGCCGCGATGCCGACCGCATCACCGCCCCACTGGCACCCGAGGGGGCATCGCTCAACCCGGTTTCGATCACCATCAACCTCGCCCCGGGCTTCGTGCCCGCCAACATCGTCAGCCCCTATCACCGCATCAGCGTGGTCGATGCGGGGCCGGCCGCGCGCGCGGTCACGCTGGCGGCGGGCGAGGAGCCGGCCGACCGCGATTTCGAACTGCGCTGGCGCTCGGCGAGTGCCGACCCCACCCTCAGCCTGTTTCGCCAGGCGCTGGGCGGCCAGAACTACGTGATGGCGACGATCACCCCGCAGACCGATATCCGGCCCGCCGCCGTGCCTGCGCGGGAAATGATCTTCGTGATCGACAACAGCGGCTCGATGAGCGGCAGCTCGATGGAGGCCGCCAAGCAGAGCCTGCTCCACGCACTCGGCACCCTGCGGCCGCAGGACACCTTCAACGTGATCCGCTTCGACGACACGCTGACCCAGCTGTTCGATCGCCCGATGCACGCGAGCGCCGAGCAGGTGGCGCTGGCGCGCAAGTTCACCACCGGGCTCGAGGCCTCGGGGGGAACCGAGATGCTGCCCGCGCTCCAGGCGGCGCTGGTCGATGCCGACCCGGCCGGCAAGGGCGTGCGCCAGATCATCTTCCTCACCGACGGAGACCTCTCGAACGAGGCGGACATGATGGCCGAAATCGCCGCGCACGGCGGTCGCAGCCGGGTGTTCACCGTCGGCATCGGCTCGGCCCCGAACAACTACCTCATGCGCCGGATGGCCGAAGCCGGACGCGGCACCTACACCAACATCGGCGATGGCGACGAGGTGCTGGCGAAGATGACCGCGCTGCTCGACCGGCTCAAGGCGCCCGCTGTGCACGATCTGGTGGTGCGCGTGGAAGGCACGCCGCTCGTTCTCGTGCCCCGCGCCCTGCCTGATCTCTACGCCGGCGAGCCGCTGGTGCTGCTGGGCAAGGGGGACAAGCTGGATGGCGTCCTGGTCGTCAGCGGCATGATCGGCAACCGGCGCTGGAGCCAGCGCATCGATCTGGGCGCGGCAACCGACAGCCCGGCGGTCGCCCGGCTCTGGGCGAGCCGCAGCATCGCCGACGTCGAGGCGCAGCGCTGGTCCGGGCAGATCGAGGAGGACGCCGCGGACGAAGCCATCGCGCAGCTGGGCTTGGCCTTCGACCTGGTGACCACGCAGACCAGCCTGGTGGCGGTCGACGAGACCCCGGCCCGCGCGAAAGGCGCGCGCCTCACCAGTGAAGACCTGCCGCTGATGCTGCCGAAGGGCTGGAACTTCGATGCGCTGCTGGGCAAGGGCGCGCCTGCTGCGGCCGATGCTGCGGGCCTTCCCGAGATGGAGCAGGAGATGGACCTGCCGCAAACCGCGACCGGCTTCCTCGGCGCGCTCCAGCGCGGGCTCGCGATGCTGGCGCTGGGCCTTCTGGGTCTCATCGTCGCGCTGCGCCGGGGCTCGAGGGAGTCCCGCCAGTGATGCGCTTCATCATCGCCGCCGCCTCGCTCGCGCTGTGCGTCGGCGGGACGACCAGCCTTGCCGGAGGTGCTGCGGTTCCGATCGGGGCGAAGCTCGCGCAGCACCGCCTGCGTGAAATGTTCGAATTGCGGTTGAAGGCGACCGGGCAATCCGCGCCGGCCGCTTCGGCCCTTTTGCCGAGGGGCCCGTCCGGAGCAAGGGCCGTCCCTGCTCTGCCCGGCAACGGGCCGGTCGCGCGGATCGTGGCCCGGCGGCTCGGGATCGATGTCATCGTGCTTGCCGGAAAGGGCACCCACGATGAGCTCGCCAGCGGCCCGGCCATGATCGCCCGGACCGACGTTGCCAACCCGGTGACGGTCATGGCAGCCCACCGCGACACGCACTTCCTGTTCATTCGCGACCTGCGCGTTGGCGACGATGTGAACCTGCAACTGGTGAACGGCGTGACCGAGCGCTACCGCGTCATCCGCTTCGAGACGGTGCGCTGGGACAGCTTCGCCTACCCGCTCGATCCGTCCCGCCCGCTGCTGGCGTTGACCACGTGCTTTCCTTTCGGGGGCACGGAGTATGGCGGCCCGTGGCGCCGGGTGGCGTGGGCTGAACGGGTGGGTTAACGCGACGCTGTTAGCAGCAGTCATCATCGCCGCTGCATCGCGAATCAGGGCCGATCCTCGCCCTCTGGCCTCTCGGAGTAGACCGCCACGGCCATCGCGCGGATGGCGAGCCGCACCCGCTCCCAGTCCGCCGGATCGCGCAAGGGAAGGCCCGCGAAACCTCCCGTCGCCGCGCCGGCAAGCACCATCTGTTGCACTGCCGCGATCAGGACGGCGTTGGTGGCGGGAGCGTCGATGCCCGGGGGAGGGGCGATGTCGCCGCGCAGCCGCGCGATCCAGTCGGCAAGGGCGCGGCTGCGGGCCTGGGCGAAGGACCGGGTGAGCGCATTCGGCTCCGACAACTCCCAGGCGATGATGCGCTGCATCAGGGGATTGGCTCTGAGGACATCCACCAGGGTTTCGAGCAGCCCCGCGACCAGCTCGGCATAGTTCGTCGCTGCCGGGCCCGGGGTAGCCGAAAGCGCCTCCTCGATGGCGCGCGCGACGTCGGTGCCGAGCGCCTCGGCAAGGCCATCGAGGCCGCCGAAATAGCGGTAGATCAGCTGCTTGTCGCAACCGGCAGCCCGCGCGATCGCATTCACCCCCCAGGCGCCGAAGCCTTTCTCGACAAGCACATCGCGGGCGGCCGAGATGATCGCCTCCTCCGTCCGCGAGCGATCACGCCCGCGGTCAGGGGCTGCCTGAGAAGAGGAGGAAGAGGTTGAGGCGGGCACTGTCATCCTTCCTACCTAAGCGCATCGCCCCCCGGTTTCCAGAGTTAAATCACCGGTCGGTGACAAAAATGCTTGCTCATGTCACCAGTCGGTGATATCCGCTTTGTCACCACTTGGAGACAAACTATGCCAACGCATCCTTCACCCCGGCTTCCCACCGACATACGCAACCCTGTGACAAGGGACCGGATCACCTTTCTCGCCTCGCCCCTGTCGGGTGACGGGGCCGAGCTGCGCTTCCGCTGCACCCTCCCGCCCCGCGGCGAGGGCGCCCCGCTCCACAAGCATGACACCATGACCGAAACCTTCGCGGTCGAATCGGGCGTGCTGGAAGTGAGCCTCGCGAACGGCCGGAGGATCCTGCTGCGGGCAGGGGAGGCCATCGCCATCCCTCCGGGCACCCCGCACGGCTTCCGCAATCCCGGCGACGCGCCGGTCACCTTCCTCACCACCGCCGACGAGGGCGAGGGGCTCGAGACCTTTCTGCGCGGGATGTATGCGCTCGCCGCAGCGGGCGAGACCACGGCAGCGGGGATGCCGCGCGATCCCCGCGCGATCGGGCTGCTGCTCGGTTACGGCAATCTGGTGATGGTCGGCGTGCCGCGCGGCTTGCAGAATGCACTGCTCGGGCTGCTCGGCTGGGCCGCGCGCCTGACCGGCACAGACCGGCGGCTTGCTCATCTGGTGCGCCAGCCATGACTCCCGCTCGTCCCGCCCTCGGCACTGCCACCATCGCGCTCGCGATCCTGTTCAACCTGCCTTACGCGCTGCTCGCCGCCAGTTTCGATTACCCCGCGATCCTGCGCCACCCACCCGCCGAGGTGCTTGCGCGGTTTGGCGAGGGCGGCGCGGGGCTGGTGTTGACCTGGTATGCCTTTGCACTGGCTGCGCTGGCCCTGACGCCTCTCTCTGTCGGTCTTGCGATCACGCCGCGGCGATTGGCGGAACAGCCGGCGCTGGCGGCCAGTGCGGCGCTGGTCGGCGCGCTTGCCGGTCTGACGCAGGCCATCGGTTTGATGCGCTGGGTGTTCGTCGTCCCCGAGCTCGCGCGGACGGCGGTATCGGGCGCTCCGACCGACGCAGCCGTCGCCGGGCATGCCTTCGCCGTGATCCATGCCTATGGCGGGGCGGCGATCGGCGAGCATCTCGGCCAGCTCCTGACTGCCCTGTTCGTCGCTCTGCTGGCGATTATCCAGTGGCGCGAAGGGCGCCGCACCGCCGCCGCCCTCGGCTTGCTGACCGCTCCGCTACTGGTGCTGGGGACAGGCGAGGGACTGATGCTGGCGCTGGGCCGCGATGGCGAGACCTTCGCGCTCCTGACCATCGCCGGATTTCTCGGCCTCACCGTCTGGCTGATCGCCACCGGCCTCGGGCTGCTGCGCCGCGGCTGACCGCCCGCATTCCACCTGAATTTTCCGCGTTTTTCACCCCGCCAAGGTGCGGCCGCGACGGCCCGCGCCAGGCTTCCTCTCGCCGTCGCACAACACAAGGACAATGCCATGAAGACTGCCTCTCTCTCCCGCCTCGCCCCGATCCTCGCCCTCGCTCTGCCCTCGGCAGCTTTCGCCCAGGACGAGACTTCGGACAGCAATGACGTCTCCGGCTACGCCACCCTCGGGATTGCCGCCGTGCCCGATTACGAGGGCGCGGATGACTACCAGATCCTCCCTCTCGTCGACGGCAGGGTCACTTTCGGGGAACGCTACGTCGCGATCCAGGGCACCGCGATTAGGGCCAATGTGATCGCCGCCGAAGGGTTCGAGTTCGGCCCCGTCGCCAACTTCACCTTCGGCCGCGATGCCGACATCAAGAACGCTACCGTTGCCGCTCTCGGCCGGATCAAGGATGCCTATGAAGTCGGCGCCTTCGCCGCGAAGACCTTCGGCCTTGCGGGGAACGACAGCCTGCGGCTCGCGGTGCAGGTCGTGCACGATGTGAGCGACGTCCACGGCGGCTACGTCATCACCGCTAGCGCGACCTATGCCGCACCCGTCGGCGAGCGGCTTAACCTGCTGTTCGATCTCGGCGCAAGCTACGCCAGCGACGATTATGCCGAGACCTATTTTGCGGTCACTCCGGCGGGTGCTTCCGCCAGCGGGCTGCCGCAGTTCGCCGCCGAGGGCGGCCTCAAGGACGTGGGCGCGCAGGTCACCGCCAGCTACCGCATCGGCGACAACTGGGGCATCGCCGCGACCGCCGGCTATCGCCGCCTGCTGGGCGACTTTGCCGACAGCCCGGTGGTGACCTCGGGCGGCAGCGCCGATCAGCTGAGCGGCGGGGTGGGGGTGTTCTTCACCTTCTGAGGCTCAGTCGCCGCCCAGAGGGGAACGGAGCGATGCTGCGAAACTTTCGGCAATGGCCGAGTAGACCGCATCGCTCCGGCTTGCCCTTGCGAGGGTGCGCGCCCCTTCGAGGGCGGCGATGAGCGCTTCTGCCAGAGGGCGCGGCGTGGCGACGCCGCAAGCCGCGAAGTGGGTGGAGACGCCTTCCACCCACGCCTCCAGCCCCGCATTGACCAGCGCGGTCAGGTGCGGATCGCCCGGCGCTCTCTCGGTCGCGATGTTCTGCAAGGCGCAGCCCAGAGTGAAATCGCTCGCGCGCATTTCCTGCGCGAAGCCGGCGCAGAGCAGCCGGACGAAGCCTGTCGCATCCCCCGGCGTCGCTGCTGCCGCAGCAGCGATCGCCGCCACCCCGCGCGCGGCAAAGCGCTCCGCGATTTCGGCGGCGAGCTGATCCTTGCCGCCTTTGAAGTGGAAATAGAACGATCCCTTGGGCGACCCGCTCTCCTCGATGATCTGCGCAAGCCCCGTCGCGGCAAAGCCCTGGCGGCGGAACAGGTCTTCGGCGGTGGCAAGCGCCTTGTCGCGGGCATCGGAGGTGCGGGGCATGGCAGGGGCCTAGCACAGGGCGCTTGACGAATCTATGGCGATCATCATAGTATGGTGATTGCCATAGTATTGTGGCTCCGCAAAAAAAGGATCACATCCATGCCGCTCGTCCAGATTTCCATCCCCGCCGGCTCGCTCTCGCAGGAGCAAAAGAGCCTCATGGTCGCCAAGGTCACCGATGCCTGCGTCGAGGCCGAGGGTGTTCCCGCCGTCCGCCAGTTCACATGGGTGCACATCAACGAAGTGCCCGACGGTGGCTGGGGCATGGCTGGTCGGGCGCTGACGCTCGAGCAGATGAAGGCCGCGCTGGCGCCGCGCGGATGAGCGCGGCCGTGCCTGAAACTGGGGTGTCCCGCCGTGCCGTCCTTGCGGGCAGCGCGGCGGCCACCGCCGCGCTCGCGCTCCCACAGGTGGCGCTGGCGGGAGGGCCGACCCCTTTCCCGGCGCTCGTGACGGTATCCTCCGTCACGGCGGAGGATACCGCTTCCCTGGCCCGCCTGATCGGAGCCATCGGCGCCGCCGCTGCCTCGTGTGGTGCAGACCACGCGCGGACATGGGTGCTGGTCGGTGCGTGAGCTGATGTTCCTCGCGCCAGGCCAGCTCGCCTGGCGCGAGCGGGCCGAACCGCGCATTATCGACTCCACTGATGCGCTGGTTCGGCCCATTGCCGCGACCACCTGCGATCTCGACCGGCTGATCATCCGCGGCGAGACCCCGTTCCGCGGGCCCTTTGCCATCGGCCACGAATGTGTCGCCGAGGTGGTCGCGGTGGGCGAGGCGGTTACCTGCTTTCGCGCGGGCGACCGGGTGGTGGTGAACTGGCATATCTCCTGCGGACATTGCCACCACTGCACCACACGCCTCCCCAATGCCTGCCTCACGCATCAGCCGGGCGCGATGTACGGACTGCCGGGGCTTGGCGACTGGGGCGGGATGTTCAGCGATCTGCTGCGTGTGGTCGAGGCGGATGTCGCGCTCACCCGGCTGCCCGCCGGGGTAAATCCGGCCATCGTTGCCAGTGCGGGCGATAATCTCCCTTTCGCCTGGGAGTTCACGATCCCCCATCTCGCCGAGGCTCCGGGTGCGGAGGTGCTGGTGATGGGCGGTTGCGGCTCGATTGCGCTCTATGCCGTGATGTTCGCGCTGGCGGGCGGCGCGACGCGGGTCGAATACCGCGATACCGACCGCACCCGCCTCGAGATCGCATCGCGCTACGGCGCCGATGTCGTCGAAGGCCCGCCGCCGCGCCGCGCCGGAGCCTTTCCGATCGTGGTCGATGCGAGCGCCGATCAGGCGTCCCTGCTATGCGCCCTGCGCTCGGTTTCGCCCGAGGGCATCGTTTCCTCGGTCGGCGGGCATTTCGGCGATGTCTCCATGCCGCTGTTCGAGATGTATCAACGCGGCGTGCGCTTCTACACCGGCCGGGGACGCGGCGGCCCGAATGTTGCCGAGGCGCTGGAATGGGTGGCGCAAGGCCTCGTCGACCCGGCTCCGGTCATATCCTGCATTGCCCCGTTCGACGAAGCGCCGGCCGTGCTCGCCGAGGGACATATGAAGCCGGTACTGATCCGGAGCTGACCTTCAAGGACTGCATTGTCGACGCGCTCCGAACAGACCTCATGCAGCACACGGCCCAGCTGCTCGACCGGCAGGCGCGCCGGGGTGCTGAACAGGCAGAAAAAGCCCTCTGAAATTCAGAGGGTTTTGTGAAAGATCCGGACGTTTGGGGAAGGGGGCTGGAGCGGGTAGCGGGAAGCCAAAAGTTGGCATATCTATCTAAAATCGAGAAGAAATTTATGAACGTTGAATTTTCTTGGCCCCCAACCGGCGCCCTAAACTTGCTGGATGCATGTGGAAAACTTGGGACAGTCCGGTTCGGATTCGAAGGTGGGAATCGTCAATCAGATTCGGATAGCCAACCTTGATACAGTTGTGACGATTTTTCAGCGATATAGCGTCCAGTTCATCGGATTCGATTGGCAAGTTGGATTTGATTGAGAAGCTGCCACATCCATTTTTGCCGTTTTCGGGTTTTGAATCAGAGTGGTAAAATTGCGACCTGTCGCGTACGGTGTGCTTAAGTTTCGGACTTTTCAGCTAGAGCCCAGCCCCCAACTCGACCAGAAAATCGGAGTTTGAACACGTTGACCCTAGGATCGCCCCGCGCAGGGGACCAGCGGGTCTCAAATTGCCGGTTCTGGGACATTTCTGCCAGTTGTTCCTGCGTGCTTGAATGACCGATTTCGCCATTATCGGTCAGTCGGCTTCGGCTTGGGTTCTGCAGGAGGCCGAAATGCAGCAACCGGCCCGGTTCCGGCCATTCCAAGGATCGCGTGCCGCTACGAAGTTCTTTCCGCTTGAATGTCAGGCTTGCCTTTGCGCAATCAGTTGGAACGCGGACGGGGCGATGTGCGGGGCGCAAGTGAACTGATGACGTCTAAGGGGCAGCTGCCAGCTCTCACGAACTCGCGCCTGCTCAGTCTGAGCATGGGCTATCTCGGGCTGCAGATTACCTTCGGGATCGAAAGCGCCAGTCTCAGCCGACTCTACCAGACCTTCGGCGCCGGGGTCGATGACCTGGCCTTCTTGTGGCTGGCGGGCCCCGTCGCAGGGCTCGTGGTCCAGCCTCTTGTGGGGCGTTGGAGCGACTTTACCTGGACCCGCTGGGGACGGCGGCGGCCCTGGATCATGGGTTCGGGCGCGATGGCTGTGGGCGCACTCGTCGGCATTGCCTATGCGCCGAGCCTGGCATGGGCGATTGCCATGGTCTGGCTGCTCGAGGTCGCGATGAACGCGCTCAATGCACCCTATCGCGCGCTGGTGGGCGACACGATGCCGTTGCATCAGCAGGGCCGCGGCTTCGCCATGCAGACCGTGTTCATCGGACTGGGTGCGTTTCTCGGCGCAATGACCCCCAAGCTGCTGAGCCTCGCTGGGGTTGCCAACATCAGCGCGGCGGCTGCGACGCCGGAATCGATCCGCATTGCCTTCCTGCTCGCCGCGGGGTGCCTAGCCCTGTCGGTGGGCGGCACGGTGCTTAGCATCCGCGAACATGGCCGCGAGGATTATGCCCGGTTCGGCATTGCCGTCGCCGAACGCGCGCGGAAACGGGTGCTGTTGGCAGCCCGGGTCCGCTCGTCCCTTGCGATGCTGGCACCGTTCCGGCGGATCGCGGCGATGCAGTTCTTCGCCTGGGCCGCGCTTTACCTGTTCTGGGTCTATGCAACGCCGATCGTGGCGATGGGGGTCTTCGGCGCTTCGAGCGTCCAAGATCCGCGATATGGCGCGGGCGCGGATTGGGTGGGTGTGATGTTTGCCACCTACAACGGCGTTGCAGGGCTGTTCGCCTTCGTTCTTCCGCGCCTGTTCGACCGCTACGGCGTGACCGCCGTCCATGCTGGTGCGCTGATGGTGGGCGGAGCGGGTTTCGCCGGCGTGGCGGTCGCGGGAGCGCCGGCGATGCTGATCGCCTGCGCGGGCTTGATTGGCATTGCCTATGCATCGCTGATCAGCGCGCCTTTCGTGCTGGCAAGCACGCTGGTCGCCCGCAGCGAAGCAGGCACCGCCATCGGCCTGATGAACGTCTTCATCGTCGCCCCGCAGCTCGTCATGGGCTTCGCGGCGGGCGCGGTCATCGGGTGGCTTTCTCCCGGTTCGCCCGACAACGCCTTGCTGATGGCCGGGCTGCTCTGCGTTGTTGCAGCCATCATCTGTGCCGGCAGTCCGCGTGCGTCCACCCCCTGATCTTGCAAGTTGCATAACTTTGTCTGCAATTGCAAAAGGCGGGGCACGGAGGACGGGATGGACGAAGCAGAAACCCGCAAGTTCACTCTCAAGGATATTGCTGCCGAGCTGGGCTTGTCGACGGCCACGGTCTCGCGCGCGATTGCCGGAAATACCGCGATCAGCGAGGAAACCCGCGCATCGGTGGTGCAGGTCGCGGCGCGCATGGGGTATCAGCCGCTCCAGCGTGCGCGCAAGGCCGCACCCGGCCAGCGGGGTCTGGCGGAGCAGGTCTGCGTCGTGCTGCCGGTTGCATTGGGGCTCGGCGGCCAATTGGGCAACCCGTTCGAGCTCACGTTGCTCGGCGGCATCGGTGCTGCCCTCCGCGAACGCCGCCGCGATTTCTCGATTTGCTGGCAGACCCCGCATGACGATCAGAGCCTCGCCGAGTTCGTCAAGGAGGCGCCCTATCGCGGGTTCATCTTCTTCGGCCAGTCGCAGTTCCACGATACGCTGAACCGTCTCGCCGCGACCCATGTGCCGATGGTGGTGTGGGGCGTCGAGACCGAGGACCAGAAGTATTGCTCGGTCGGCACCGACAATTTCGACGGCGGGTTCCGCGCGACCCGCCACATGATCCGCACCGGCCGCAAGCGCGTGGCCTTTTTCGGCTCGATGCCCCCCATCGCCGAGGCGCGCACTGCGCTCTCGCAGATCGCGCAGCGGGTGGAAGGCTACAAGGCGGCGCTCGCATCGGAGGGGCTGAGTTACGATCCGGAGATCGTCCAGACGCCGCTGTCGAGCCGTTACGAGGGGGCGGATTCGGTCGAGAACCTGATCGAGCGGGGCGTTGTCTTCGATGCGATCGTCGCCGCTTCGGACATCATCGCGCTGGGGGCGATACAGGCCCTTCAGCGCTATGGACGACGGGTGCCCGAGGATGTGGCCGTGATCGGCTATGACGACATCGATGTCGCTTCCTTCTCCAGCCCGCAGCTGAGCACCGTCCGACAGGACGTGATCAAGGCGGGCAACATGCTGGTGTCGAAGGTGCTGCGAATGATGGATGGCCACCGCGCCACCTCCGAACGCCTGCCGACCGAGCTCATCATCCGAGGATCGTGCGGAGCATGAGGCGCAGTTGCGGATTTACCTGCAAGAATCTTATGCAAAAAGTGAGATCAGCTGCTGCCCAGAACTCACAAAAAAGCAGTTATATCAATTTGATATGAACATTCTGCGACTGGCGAGGTGTGCAACTGATCTCGCCATTGCATAAAATTATTGCAAACGATTGCAGAGATCAGCGAAAAGCCCCTCACCAAGGCGGCCGAAAATGAGTCGCCTGTCACGCAATGAGGGGTGTCATGAAAGTTTCCACGCGCATTGCCGCGCTCTCCAGCGCTGCGCTCCTTGCTCTTGCCGCACCGGCTTACGCACAGCAGGCTTCGACCGATTCCGCACCGGACGATGCCGCGTCCAGCGACGATCTGGGCCTGTCGGAAATCGTTGTCACCGGTGCCAACGCCGGCCGCAAAAAGCTCGAGACGTCCTACGCGATCACCACGCTGAACCAGGACGATTTGCGCGAACGGGCGCCGCTCAGCATCGCCGAGGTCTACGCCACCGCGCCCGGCATCTTCGCCGAGGCTTCGGGCGGCGAAATCGGCAACAACGTCTATTCGCGCGGGCTTCCCAACGACAACTTCCGCTACGTGCCGGTGCTCGAAGACGGCCTGCCGGTGTGGGAGGAGGGCGCAGGCGCGTTTACCAACGCCGACATCTTCTACCGGGTCGATTCCACCATCGCCAGCGCCGAGATCGTGCGCGGCGGTTCGGCCTCGATCCGCGCCTCGAACGCGCCGGGCGGGGTGCTCAACGTCATCACCAAGAAGGGCACCGAGGAGCTCGAAGGGCTGGTGAAGCTCGAGTGGGGTGACTTCGACCACTACCGGGGCGACTTCAATCTCTCCGGCCCGATCAACGACAAGCTGCTGTTCAATGTCGGCGGGTTCTACCGCGCCAATAACGGGATGCGCGACCCCGGCTTCACCGGCAACCGCGGCGGTCAGTTCCGCGTCGGCCTGACCTATCTGCTGGACGACGGCGAAATCTATGTCGGCTACCGCAAGCTCAACGATCACAACATCTTCTACACCGCGATCCCGCTGGCGAGCCGCAGCCGCGGCCTGCCGGGCCTCGACGCGGGTGACGGCACGGTCGTCTCCAATGCGTTCCGCAACATCAGCGTGCCCGACCTGTTCGGCACCGGCACGACCTCGATCGATCTCGGCAATGGGGTGCACACCGACACCGACACCTTCACGGTCACCTTCGACAACCAACTCAACGACTGGCTGAGCGTCAGCGCCAAGGGCCGCTACACCGGCGGCGTGGTCGATTTCAACGCGCTGTTCAGCGACTCCGTGTCGGGCGCGCAGGCCTTCCTCGACAATTCGCTCACCCGCCTGCGGGCGGCCAATCCGGCGACGGTGCGCGCGGCCTATTTCGACGCCAACACCGGCGCGGCCATCCCCACCGCGAACATCGCCAACGGGCTGACGCTGACCCAGAGCCTGTTCTCGACCCTGGTCGATGTCGACAATCTCGTCGGCGATCTGAGCTTCACTGCCAAGACCGGTGCCAACACGCTGACCGTCGGCTACTATTACAGCCAGTTCAACCAGCGCCAGCAGTGGAACTGGAACAACCTGCTGACCGAGGCGACCAATCAGCCGCGCTCGATCGACGTGATCGGTCTGGATGCGGCGGGCAACCGCACCATCGGCCTCACCCGCAACGGCATCGTTGGGCTCCACAGCAACCTTCAGGACTTCCGCGACGATGTGACCATCAATGCGGTCTACCTTGCCGACACGATCGAGGTGAGCCAGGCGCTGCGGATCGATCTGGGTGTGCGCTATCACCACGTCAGCAAGACTGGGACCATCGCCCGTTCGGCAACCCGCAACCTCGGTGATCCCACGACGATCCTCGACGATGCCGTGCCGGTGCTGACCGGGGCGATCACGCCCTACACCTTCAGCACCGGGCAATGGGCCTTCTCGGCCGGGGCGAACTACACCTTCAGTCCCGATCTCGCCGCCTTCGCCCGCTACAGCCGCAGCTTCCGCGTGACGCCGGAGTTCTCGCAGTGGTTCAACTGCTGCAACCCGGTGGAAGACCGGATCGATCTGGTCGAAGCGGGCGTGAAGTATTCCTCGCCCAAGGTCTCGGCCTTCGTCACCGCCTTCTACAACAACTTCCCCAACGTCTCGTTCAACAACATCGTGGCGGGCAATGTGGTGACGGCTGATGCTGCTGCGCGCTCATACGGGGTGGAAGCGGAAGTCGCGCTGCGGCCGGTGGAGATCTTCGAGCTCAACCTGTCGGGCAACCTCCAGTCGATCACCTACACCGGCTTTTCGGGGACCGACGCCAACGGGCCGTTCGACTTCAGCGGCAACCGCATCGTGCGCCAGCCGGCGGTAACCTTCTCGGCGCGGCCGATCCTGCACCTGCTCGATGGCCAACTCGACCTGTTCGGGAACGTCGTCTACACTGGCAAGCGCTATGCGGACGTGTCGAACCGGATCGATCTTCCCGCCTTCACCGAAGTCAGCCTCGGCGGGCGCTGGAACATCACCGACAACCTCTCGGCCGACGTGATGATCAACAACCTGTTCGACACAGTGGGCCTGACGGAAGGCAACCCGCGCGCGGGGGTGATCGTCGGCGTCGACGAAGCCGCCTTCCAGGGCCGTCCGATCTTCGGCCGGCGGGTGCGCGCGGGCGTAACCTTCCAGTTCTGATCGGGACTGTCGATGTGAATTTGCGTTTTCGAAGCTTCTCGACCTTGGCCGCGGCGGTTCTGACCGCTGCGGCCATTTTTTTCGCCTTGCCGGCCGCGGCCCAGGAATGGCACAGCGTGCCCTCGCCGGACGGGCGGCTGACGGTCGAGTTCGCGGTCGACCGGGGCGAGGCGGTCTACCGCGCAAGCTTTCGCGGAAAGCCGATTATCGATCGCTCGCTGATGGGCTTCCGCTTCAAGGACGCAGCTCCGTTGGAAGGGGGCTTCACGCTGAAGGAGGCGGAGCGCTCCACCCGCGACACGACCTGGGAACAGCCGTGGGGCGAGCAGCGCCTGATCCGCGAGCGCAGCAATGATCTTGCGGTGACCTTGGCTGCGGCGGATGGGCGGCAGCTCAGGATCGAGTTCCGGGTCTTCGACGACGGCTTTGGCTTTCGCTACATCCTGCCCGGAACGCCCGACGAGCGTTTCGTCATCAGCGACGAGCTGACCCAGTTTGCCTTCGCGCAGAACTACCGCGCGTGGTGGATCCCGGCTTATCGCGAGAAATTCTCCGAATACGAATATTCCCGCTCGGCCCTGTCTGCCGTTTCGGTGGTGCAGACCCCCTTCACGCTCGAGGGCGAAGGCGTGGCATTGGCCATCCACGAGGCAGCGCTGGTCGATTATGCCTCGATGAACCTCAGGATGATCGCCGACAACACGCGCACGCTGCAAGCGGACCTGTCGCCTTGGTCGAACGGCGACCGGGTGCGGGGGCGTAGTGGGCTTAAGACCCCGTGGCGCGCGGTGCTGGTGGCAGATGATGCCGCGCAGCTTGCCAATTCGACCCTGATCCTCAACCTCAACGAGCCCAATCGCCTTGGCGACGTGTCCTGGGCCAGGCCGATGAAATACATCGGCATCTTCTGGGGCATGCACATCGGCCGCTTCACGTGGGAGCCTGGTCCCGATCACGGCGCAACCACCGCGCGTGCGAAGGAGTATATCGACTTCGCCGCCGCGAACGGCATCGAGGGCGTGTTGATCGAAGGCTGGAACAAGGGCTGGGACGCGCCGCAGTGGTGGCTCAATGGCCACTCCCGGTTCAGCCAAACCGAGACCGCCGACGACTTCGACATCGACGCCGTCGCAGCCTACGCGAAGGAGCTGGGCGTCGCCATCGTCGGGCACCATGAAACTGGGGCGCAAGTGCGTGATTATCTCGCCCAGCTCGATCCGGCGCTGGCCTTCTACAATCGCTACGGGGTCTCGGCGATCAAGCTCGGCTATGTCGGGACGCGGCTCGACATGACCGAATGGCCTGACGGGCAATATGCGGTCGAGAGCTTCCAGCAAGTGGTCGAGGCCGCGGCGCGGCGCCGGATTGCGATCTTCCCGCATGAGCCCGTCAAGGACACGGGCCTGCGCCGCACCTGGCCCAACCTGATGAGCCGCGAAGGCGCGCGCGGGCAGGAATACAATGGCGGCAGTCCCGACACTGGCAATGCGCCCGATCACGTCGCGATCCTGCCCTTCACACGAATGCTGTCCGGCCCGCTCGATTACACACCCGGTGTCTTCGGCTTCGACTACCGCGCCAAGCGCCCCTTCAATCGCGTGCCATCGACGCTGGCGCAGCAACTGGCGCTGTTCGTGGTGCTCTATTCCCCGGTGCAGATGGCGGTGGATCTGCCCGAGAACTACGCCGGCAATCCCGCCTTCGCCTTCATCCGCGCGGTGCCCACCGACTGGGAGCGCAGCGTCACGTTGCAAGGCGCCATCGGCGATTATGTGGTGACGGCAAGGAAGGACCGCCATAGCGATGACTGGTTCGTGGGCGCGCTGACGAACGAGAAAGCCCGCAATCTCGCATTGCCGCTTACCTTTCTCGCGCCCGGGCGACGTTACGAGGCGATCATCTATGCCGACGGCGATGGCGCCAACTGGAAGAGCGCGCCGGAGCGGGTTGCCATCAGCAGGCGGATTGTCACCTCGACGACGGTGATGGGCCTCACTCTGGCTCCGGGCGGCGGTCAGGCAATCCAGTTTCGCGCAATCAAGTAGCTCCGCGAGGCAAGCCGCACTCGCGGAACCGACCCAGTTTCAATCATCAGCGGGTTCGGGTGTCGATCGCAAAAGCGGCCCGACCGCTTTCGGCGAAAGCAGACGTCGCCGTTGATGCTGAGGAATGTCCGGGTCTGGGTCGGCAGCAGCCGGAAGGTCTTGGGACTTTGCTGCCGGTCCAAATTGACATGTCGAATGGCTGGTTTTGCCAAGATCTTCCGATTAGCCTCGGCTTGAGGGCCGCCTAGAGCCGGTGGTCCGCAGGCGACTTCGAGGTCGTTGTTAAACTGCTTTCAGCATGGCCACATCAAGCGATATGCCGTTCCAGCGCGGCCGAACTAGGCGCATTCAGTATCGTTAACTCCCCAACCGCTTCATGTGCGGCGGTTGCCCGTTGGTCTGGCGATAGGCGCGCGAGAAGGAGCTGGCGTGGCGGTATCCGGTCAGTGACGTGACCTCGGCGATCTGCAGTCGGGTTGTTTGCAGCAGCTGGTGGGCGATCTGCATTCTTGCGTCGTTCTTGAGCGTGCGGAACGTCACCCCTTCGGCGACAAGCGCTCGCTGCAAGGTGCGCGGATGCATGGCGAGCGCGTCGGCGACATCTTCGAGCGAACAGGGCGCAGACCCAACGCGAGTGCGCAGGATCCGCTGCACTTGTGCCGAGATCTGCCCGCGGCGCGAAATATCCGGCAGGAGCCGGTCGAGATAGCTCGTCAGCACCGCAAGTAATTCGGGGTTGCCGGTGGGAATCGGAGTGGCGAGGTCGGCCTCGGGAAAGGCGATCTCGTCGAGCTGCGAGCCGAAGAACACCGGCGCATTGAAATAGCGGCGCATTGCAGGTGTCACAGCGATGTTGTCCGCGACGAAGTAGACGCCGATCGGACTCCAGTCCTGGCCGATGAGGGCCCGCACCGCCTGCACGCTCTTGGTGATGTTGTAGGCAACGATCTGCGTTCCCTCGCGCCGCTGCGGTGCCTTCCAGAAGCGCCGCAAGTGGGCAATGCCGTCCTGCCTCTGCAACTCCCAGTGCCCTGATTGGCTGTAGAGCGCGCGGTATTTGAGGAAGGTATCGATCGCATGGCCCACGGTGGGCGCGAAGGCGATCGTCTGGCTGATCATTCCGAACTGCAGCGGTCGTTGCGCCCGGGCGAGCCTGAAGCCGAAATCAGGACAGTTCTCGCCCGCTGCGACATCCTCCAGCAACCCGGTGATGTCGGCATAGTCGATCAGCCCGTGCTCTCCCGCAATCAGATCGGGATCGATCTTGCGTCGGCGCAGGTGCGGAAGGATGTCGAAGCCCGCCTCTGCCGCAACCTCGATGCAGCCAGCAAGCGCATCGATGCTGACAAATATTGCCGGGCGCGATGTCATCGCGACGCCTGCCTCACGCGGCAATTTTGTCGTCTTTTGCACATAGCCTGTCGCATAATGCTAAGCATGGCCGATCGCAACCGCGTAGAAATCAAGCCAGGGGAGAACATGAAGGCACACTACAAGCAGGCCTCAGGGTGGGTAATGGCTGGCGCGGCGATCGTCGCGCTGGGCGCTTGGCTGGGTGACCCGTCTCCTGCTCTGGCCGGGGATGACAGCGGCAGGGGTAACGAGCCCGCGAACCTCTATCTGAATGGCGATATCCTCACGATGGAAGGCGACAAGCCGACCTATGTCGAGGCGCTGGTCGAGCAGGACGGGGTGATCGTCTTCGCCGGTTCGCGTAGGGAGGCAGCACGGCAATACCCCAGGGCAGTGCGCCGGGATTTGCACGGGCGCGCTCTGCTCCCCGGCTTCATCGACGGCCACGGGCACCTCTATCTCACCGGCCTGCTGTTCTCCATGGCCAACGTCATGCCTGCTCCCGACGGGCCCGGGCGCGACCATCAGGCGTTGGTCGATGCCACGCGCGCCTGGATGGGAAGCGAGCAGGGCCGCCAGTTCATCGCCACCTTCGGCTGGGTGCTGGCCAACGGCTTCGATCATTCGCTGATGCCCGAAGGCGTGCCGCCGACCGCACAAGTGCTTGACCGCATCACCACCGACTACCCGGTGCTGATGCTGCACCAGTCTGGGCATATCGCCAGCCTCAACCGCAAGGCGCTGGAGGTGCTGGGCTTCAATCGCGACACCCCCGCGCCGCCGGGCGGGGTGATCCAGCGCGATGCTGCGGGCAATCCCAACGGCGTGATCGAGGAAGGCGCATTGCTGGCGGTGGCCAACCGCATCCTCGGCAAGACCGATGCGGCGACCGAAGCCTTGGTGATCGCGCGCGGTCAGGACCTCTATCTCCGCCACGGGTACACCACGGCGCAGGAAGGCCGGGCCTTTGCCAACATCACCGCTGCGCTCGAACGTGCGGCGGCGGGCAGGCAGTTGCGGCTGGATGTGGTGAGCTATGCCGACATCACGCTGAATGCCGACGCCATGACAACGCCCGCAGCAGGCGGCTATCAGAACGGCTACCGCATCGGCGGGGTCAAGATCTCGCTCGACGGATCGCCGCAGGCCAAGACCGCCTGGCTCACGCATCCCTATCACATCGCGCCGCCGCATGCCGAGGAAGGGTACAAGGGCTATCCGGCCATGCCCGATGCCCGCGCGCACGAGCTGTTTGCGCTGGCTGCCAGCAAGGGCTGGCAGATCATGTGCCACGCCAATGGCGATGCCGCGATCGATCAGTGCCTTGACGGGATCGACCATGGCCTTGCGCTCGTTCCAGGTCGCGACCACCGCAGCGTCATCATCCATGCCCAGACCATGCGCGCCGATCAGGTTGCGCGTCTGCGTATGCTCAACGGCATCCCGTCCTTCTTCGCCGCCCACACCTTCTACTGGGGCGACTATCATCGCGCCTCGGTGCTGGGAGAAGAGCGGGCAGCACGCATTTCACCGACGCGCGAGGCGGTGGCGGCGGGGCTGATCCTGACATCGCACCATGACTCCCCCGTGATCGCACCCGATGCGCTGCGGGTCGTGGATGCAACCGTGAACCGCACCACCCGCAGCGGCGCCGTGCTGGGGCCGGACCAGCGGCTCACGCCTTACGAGGCGTTGAAGGCGGTCACGATCTGGGGTGCGTTCCAGCATTTCGAGGAAGCGAGCAAGGGCACTCTGACACCGGGCAAACGCGCCGATCTGGTCGTGCTGTCGGCCAACCCAGTCAAGGTCGCGCCGGCCACCATCAAGGACATCCGCGTTGTCGCCACAATCAAAGACGGCGTCGCAGCCTTTTGCGACGCCGCACCCGGCCGTGACGCGATTTGTGAAAAGAAAACAGAGGGGAACTGATAAATGAATGTCATGCCGCACAAGGTCCGACTGGCTACGATGACGTCGAGCGCCGCGCTTGCGCTGGCGTTGCTGCCGTCGCAGGCGCTCGCTCAGGACAGCGCAGAGGCAAGCGAGGCCGATGCCCCGCTCGGCGAGATCATCGTCACCTCGCAGCGGCGCGAACAGAACGTGCAGGACGTGCCGATCGCGATCTCGGTGACCACTGCCGAAGACCTAGAGCGCCTGCAGGTGCAGAACATCCAGTCGCTGCAATATTCCACCCCGTCGTTGGTGGTGGCCGGGGCCGACCCGACGCGCCAGCGCTTCGGTATCCGCGGCATTTCCGACCAGTCGCGCAACCCCGGCTTCGACAACCGCATCGGGGTCTATGTCGATGACGTGTGGGTCGGCCGCTCGGCTGCCTCCAACCAGGCGGTACTCGATCTTGCCTCGGTCGAAGTGCTGCGCGGGCCGCAGGGCACGCTGTTCGGCAAGAACACCGTGGCGGGCGCGATCAATATGCGCACCGTGCGCCCGCAGGAAGGTTACAGCGGCTATCTCGAAGGCGAGCTCGGCAATTTCGACCTGCGCCAGCTGCGCGGCACCCTCAACCTCGGCTTCAGCGACAATGTCGGGGCGCGGGTTTCGGGCTTCTGGGCCAAGCGCGACGGCTTCGTCGAGAACATCAGCAACGGTCTCGATTACAACAACCGCGACGATTACGCCGTGCGCGGGCAGCTCCAGTTCAAGATTGGCGATACCACCATCTACCTCGCCGCCGACACCGCCAAGTTCAAGTCGCGCGCGCTGGCGGGCGGGGAGCGTACCCCCGATCCACTCGCACCGCGCCCGCGCTCGATCGCGCACAATGACCCGCAGAAATATGTCATCGAATATAGCGGCATCTCGGGTCAGATCGACCACGGGTTCGGCAATGGCGGCAAGCTGACCTCGATCACGGCCTTCCGTACCAGCGACTTCCGCGGATCGGTGGACGAGGATTTCTCGCCCGCCAACTTCGCCGCGACCGAACTGGCCTCGGAAAGCACCGAGCATTTCTCGCAGGAAATCCGCTATGCCTCCGACAGCAGCGGCGATTTCGACTATGTCGTCGGGCTGTTCTACCTTGACCAGCAGATCGAAGGCGCCGGCCGGGCGGTCGCCTTTGCCCCGGCGCTCAATCCGCGCGCGCCGGCGGTGTTCTTGCGGGTGAGCCAGAGCTCGGTGGTGGATGCCAAGACAATGGCGGCCTTCGTCCATGCCAATTATCGTCCGACCGACCGCCTCGAAATCACCTTCGGCGCGCGCCTTACGCGCGAGGAAAAGGAGATCAATTTCGCGATCACCGACCAGACCGGCCTGTTCGCCAACGGCACCCGCAACGATGAGCGCGCGTCGAACGATTTCTCGCCCACGGTTAGCGTGAATTACAAGGTGGACGACGACAGCATGGCCTATGTCCGCTATGCCCGCGCCTTCAAGAGCTTCGGCTGGAATGCCGATTTCGTGCCCTCGCTCGCTGATTTCGCCTTCGACGACGAGAGCGTCGACGCCTTCGAGGCCGGCTTCAAGACGGAGATGTTCGACCGTCGCCTGCGACTGAACGTAGCGGCCTACCTGTCGAAGCATGACAACTATCAGGTCTTCACCTTCCGCCAGCTGGCCAATGGCGGCACGGCCCTGAACGTCTCGAATGCGGGGGCATTGACCAGCAAGGGGATCGAGATCGAGGCCGAGGCCGCGCCGACCGACTGGCTGCGCCTGTTTGCCAACTACGGCTACAACGACGCGACCTTCGACAGCTTCAAGAATGGCGGCGGACCCGGCATCGATTTCGACGGAAACACCGCCGCCGAAGCGCCGCGCCACAACCTCAACCTTGGCGTGGCGACCGATTTCGATCTCGGCTTTGCCAAGTTGGTGCTGCAGGGCGATTACAACTATCGCTCCTCGCTGTTCTCGAACCCTGACAACCTGCCGGTCAATCTCAGCCAGCCGCTGGAGATCGTGAACCTGCGCGCCGGGCTCGATTTCGGCAATGTCACGCTGTTTGGCTGGATGCGCAACGCCTTCGACGTGACCGAGCAGATCTACAACAACCGTTCGTTCCTCGGCTTCCCCCGCGCGGTATTCAATGACCCGCAGACCTATGGGGTGACTCTGAGGGTCAGCTTCGGCCAATGACCTCGAGAATACCACAATCGACGTTGCGGCGCCTTCTGGCGCCTCTGTTCGCGGCATTGGTGTGGCTCGGGGGAGCCATGCCGGCGCTTGCCGGGAGCGTGACGGTGTTCACCAATGTCCGGGTGTTCGATGGCAAGGCGACCACGCTTTCGCCGCCCACCACTGTCACGGTCCGTGGTAACAGCATTGCCGCGATTGGTGAGGCTCCGGTCGATCTGCCCGCTGATGCGCGGGTGATCGACGGCGCGGGGCGGACGCTGATGCCGGGGCTGATCGATGCCCACACGCACATGATCTACACCCTGCCGTCCCAGAGCCGCATCCTGACCCGCGATCTGGGCTATCTCAATGTTGTGGCAACCCGCGCTGCGCACGAGATGCTGCTGCGCGGCTTTACCAGCGTGCGCGATACCGGCGGGCCGGTGTTCGGGCTCAAGCAGGCGATCGACGAAGGTGTGGTGTCGGGGCCGCGCATATGGCCGTCGGGCCTGTCGATCTCGCAGACCGGCGGACATGGCGATTTCCGGATGCCCAACGAAGTCGCCGCCGACGATCACGGCCATGCCGAGATGCTCGGCGCGGTGGCGGATTCGCCCGAGGAAGTGCAGCAGGAAGTCCGGCGGCAGCTCGCTCTGGGGGCGACGCAGATCAAGCTGATGGCGGGCGGCGGGGTGGCCTCGCCCTTCGACCCGCTCGACGTGACGCAATACAGCCCGGCGGAACTGCGCGCGGCGGTCGAGGCTGCGGCCAACTGGGATACCTATGTCACCGTCCACGCCTACACGCCGGGTGCGATCCGGCAGGCGGTCGAAGCCGGGGTGAAGTCGGTCGAGCATGGGCATCTGATCGACGAACCCACCGCGCAACTGATGGCCGCCAAGGGCACCTGGATCGTGTTGCAGGCCTTCTTCGACGATGAAGACGCCGTGCCGTTCCCGGCAGGCTCGGCGAGCCGCGCCAAGCAGCTGGAGATGATCAAGGGCACCGACAATGCTTATGGGTTGGTCAAGAAGCACAGGCTGAAGCTCGCATGGGGATCGGACACGCTGTTCGATCCGAAGCTGGCCAGTCGACAGGGGGGGCAGCTTGCCAAGCTGGCGACCTGGTTCACGCCCGGCGAGGTGCTGCGCATCGCGACCGGCCAGAATGCCGAATTGCTGGCGATGTCGGGCAAGCGCAATCCCTATCCCGGCCGCATCGGGGTGGTGGAGGCCGGCGCGCTCGCAGACCTTATTCTCGTTGACGGCGATCCGACCCGCGATCTGGCGCTGATCACCACACCCGAAACCAGCTTCCTCGTGATCATGAAGGATGGACGGATCGTGAAGGACATCACTGGCAATGGACTTCCGGTCCGATAACACCGCGGCCATAGCGCCGGCCCTGTTCGCAGCGATGGCTGCTGCGAACGAGGGCACGGCGGCCGGCTATGGCGGCGATGATCTGAGCGCGCGGCTGGACGGGGCCTTCGGAGAATTCTTCGAAGCAAGCGTGAAAGTGTTTCCGGTCAGCACCGGGACGGCGGCCAACGGGCTGGCGTTGGCGCATATCTGCCCTCCGTGGGGCCGGATCATCGCCCACCGCGAAGCGCATATCGAACGTGACGAATGCGGCGCGACGGGTTTCTTCTCGGGCGCCCAGCTCGATCTGCTGGATGGCGATCATGCCAAGCTGTCCGAGGACAGGCTGGCTGCCCATTTCGCCGCCCACGCGCCCGGCGTCCATTCAGCCCCGCCACGCGCGCTGAGCCTGACGCAGGCGACCGAGCGCGGCACGGTCTACACGCTGGATGAACTGCGCGCGCTGACGGACCTGGCGCATGATGCCGGGCTAAAAGTCCATATGGACGGGGCGCGCTTTGCCAATGCCGTGGTCGCACTCGGTTGCGCGCCAGCTGACATCAGTTGGCGCGCCGGGGTCGACGTACTGTGTCTCGGCGCGACCAAGAGTGGCGGTTATGCCTGCGAGGCGGTGGTGTTCTTCGATCCCGCCATGGCCGAGGACTTCGCCTATCGCCGCAAGCGCGCCGGGCAACTCGGCTGCAAATCGCGCTTCGCCGCAGCGCAGTGGCTGGCATGGCTTGATCCGGCCGTTTGGCACCAGCACGCCGCTCACGCCAATGCCTGCGCACAGATCATCGCCAGGGCTGCACAGCCCCTGCTCACGGCACCGGCCCAAACCAACCAGATATTCGTCAAGCTTGGCGATGCGGAGAAGGCCTGGCTGCGGGCACAAGGCTTCGCGTTTTACGATTGGGGCAGCGTCGGGAGCGGCGAGGTCCGGCTGGTGACGAGTTGGCAAACGACGATCAAGGAGGCTGAGCAAGCCGCTGCGGCTCTGCGCTGCCTGATCAACTAGGCCCTAGCGCCAGAGCCCGTCGGCATCACATGGCAGCTATTCAACGTTCCTCCCAGTGGCAGTGATCATCAGGCTTGAGGCTGGGTACCGAATGCTGCATGGCGGCTTTAGGCGGAAGCAGACGGCCTCTTTGATAACCCTGAATGACCGGGTCTGGGTCGAGAACTGCCGTTTTCGCTTAGCTGATCGGGCTAATGTGCTCCGCATCGCGCAAGCGGTCCATTCGGCAGGCGGCCAATGGCTGACATACTGTGTGCCGTTAAACCGCCAGAACCCGATCCAGGTTTTGCAACCCAGCCAGCCGGAGGCTCCGTTCTGGGCAAATGTTTTTGAGCGCCAAGCTGAAAACGTCAGAGGCATCGAAACCGAACCCGCAGCTGGGGAACAGTGAGCACACCCTACCCCGCGAATTCGGGATGCATCTAACTGATGCATCAAAGGAAATGCGGTTTGTGCACAAATGATCCGCCTGCGAGTTATGCGGGTTTGCGGCGAGTTGTGGGCAACTCGCTTAGTCATAACAACTTGAATAGAAGTCGAAATTCTTCGATTGCTTGCGGATCATAGACGAGTTGCGGCTTTAATCTCCGGTCACCGCTTCTCCGCCTTGATCGGCACTACGTCTGCGCCCTTGCGCAGCTGATCGAGGTGATCGCTCCACCATTGCGCCATTGCCACACGTTCCTTCCAGTGCGCTCCGCGGTGGTACGCGGCGCGGATCCTGTCGCTGTCGCCGTGGGCCAACGCGCGCTCGATCGCGTCGGGGTGCCATTTGCCGCTTTCATTGAGCAGGGTTGAGGCCATGGCGCGGAAGCCGTGGGCTGTCATTTCGTCGGTGGAGTAGCCAAGGCGGCGCAGACCGGCGTTTATGGTGTTGTCGCTCATCGGGCGCTTGCGGGAGCGGATCGAGGGGAAAACGTAGCCGTCGGGACCGGTCAGCGTGCGGAGGTCTTCGAGGATCGCAATGGACTGACGCGAGAGCGGGACGAGGTGATCCTTGCGCATCTTGGTCTTGCTCGCCGGGATCGTCCACAACGCGCCATCGAAATCGAACTCGCTCCATTCGGCATGACGCAGCTCGCCCGGGCGGACGAATACATGCGGGGCCAGTTGCATCGCCATCTTGGTAATTGGCTGGCCTTCATAGCCGTCGATGGCGCGCAGCAGCTCGCCCACACGCGCTGGGTCGATGATTGCGCCGTAGTGGGTGACCGTCGGCGCGGTCAGAGCGCCGCGCAGGTCGCGGGTCGGATCGGACGATAGGCGGGCGGTAGCGACCGCATAGCGAAACACCGCGCCGGCAAGCTGCAGGGTGCGGCGGGCGCTTTCCAGCTGGCCTTTGCGCTCGATCTTGCGGACGGCCGCGAGCACATCGGCGGGTTCGATATCGGTGATGGGAAGCTTGCCGATCGATCCTTTGAGCAGCGAAAGCAGGTATTCGCTGCGCGTGGCTGTGCTGACGGCCCAGGCCTTTTGACCATCACGCCGCCGCTTCTGACAAAACTCGGACGCGATGGCGTCGAAGGTTGTTTCGGCCTGAATCCGTGACCGCACCTTCTCGCGCTGCTTCTCGCGGCCCGGATCCTTGCCAGCAGCGACCAACTCGCGGGCGGCATCTCGCCTGCGCCGCGCCTCCGCGAGCCCGACCTGAGGGTAGATACCGATCGCCAGCTTCTTCTCCTTGCCGTCGATGCGATATTTGACCCGCCACAGCTTGCCGCCCGAAGGCTGGACCAGCAAGAACAGGCCCAGAGTGTCGCCTATTTTGTAGGGCTTTTCGCGCGGCTTGGCGTTCCTGATCGCAACATCGGTAAGCGGCATGGCCCTCGGTCCTTTCCCAGCTCGTGGCCCCCAGGTGGGGGCCAGTCCAAATGCCCGAAATGCCTTGGCCCCGCGATGTGGCCCCCAAGGGCCCCGGATGCAGCGGGAAGAATAGGGACATTCTCGGACGACCGAGGGTCTAGATCCCTCAGATTTCCAAGGGTTTTATAGACTTTCTGGGGCTGTTTGGGAAGGGAGGGCTGGAGCGGGTAGCGGGAATCCGCCCCATATTTCCAGCATCTCGAAAACCGCAGAAAACCTAGGGTTCAATAGTCTGCGGCAGCCTGTGTATCCTGCTGTGTGAGAAGGTCAAGAACCAGCTTTTGGCGCCGGTTCGATTCCCAATTTTTCGCCTGATCACCCGATTGATGACGTCAGAGCCCTCCTCACCCATGGGTCGGGCCAATGCTCGATCCCGAAAGCGGCAGGTCGGCTTTGCCCCGATCGTGAAAAATTCCTGCCCTTCAGCAATCGACTCCGTTGCTGCCATTTCACATCTTTGGCATTCTTCAACAATGACATCGCCCACTTGGCTCGAAGATATCATTCTCGTCAGCGACGGGCCGGATGAGACTTGTCCTGGCGATGTCGCGGTCTTTCGCAATCTCACTGACGCGCGCGCATATTTGGAACACTGGAGTGAGGGCATCGACAACGCGGTGTTTTCCGGGACCGGGCAACGTTTGATAATGGCGGCAGACGAGAGTGGCAACGTGAGCATTCAGGCCCGAATTGATCGCGCCGATGGAGAAGCCATCATCAAAGCATGGCTCACTCGAATGGCTGAGGCGATACTTGAAGCTCGCAGGTATCGCGCTGCTAAGCGCTGGGGATGGGGGCGAGTGAACTTGGGTGAGCTTGAGGCTCAAGGCGTCCTGCCTGCCACGGTCGAAGGTTTGATCGCGTATGTGGGTTTCACAACCAGTCGTTGAGCAATCCACCCACGACCTGCCATGAGCCGGGCCGACGCGCGATCCCGAAAGCCGCATGGCGGCTTTCCCCGGCTGCTGGAAAAATCCCGCCATTCAGGAAGCGACCCCATTGTCGCCATCAAGACATTGAGCGATGCTGGGCAGATGAAGAGCGTTCTAGCCACCACTCTTGCCTTCATACTATTCGGTTGCGCCGAACAGGTTGATGAGGCCTACGCCACCTATGCCGATGCAAAGCGTGCCGGTGCGGTCGAGCGAGGGTGGGTTCCCGCGTTTGTTCCTTCGAGCGCACATGACCTTAACGAGACGCATGATCTCGACACATCGGCCCAGACGCTTCGCTTCAACATACCTCCTTCAGATGTCGCGAGAATGGTTGCAGGTCTTCGGCTCCTGTCGGCTAAAGAAGGCGATGCAGCTGTTACCTTGAGCGAAAGGCACGGTCTCGGCTTAGCATCTGAGGTCTATGTTGTTTGCTCCGAGCCGCGAAATGGTGCTCTGGCAGTCGACCGCGAAAGTGGCAGAGCGGTGTTCGATACAACGATAGACTGGCTTGACGACGCCTGTCGTTGAGGTTGCTACCTGCCGGCAGGAAACCACCCATGACCAGTCATGAGCGGGACCGAATCGTCTTCCCAAAAGCTGCCCGGCAGCCTTGGCGGCCTTCGAAATAATTCCTGTCATTCGGCAACCGACCCCATAGCCGCCATCCCCGTCACCCCGCACTTGATCCGGGGTCCAGCTTCGTTCCAGCCCTTGCACCCGAATGAGGGCAGCGTAAAATTTTACGTCATCTCAACAACGACCGCGATAGTGGGGGCTGCAACATCAGGGTGAGTTTCGCCCAAGTCGAATGCGCAGCAGTTCCTAACCCCGAGCGCTGCCTAGACGTGGGTGATGTTGGAGATTGGGCGATGGTCTGGATTATGAGCATGCCGACAGGCTTCGGCGAGTTTTGGCCTAGCGGAGGTTTTGAGGATGTCGATCAATCCGGGTCCAAGGACTGGATTGCTCGGCTGAGGGCGCACATTAGCAGTCAGCCGGAAGAAGCTCAGAAGAAGTTGATGCCAAGCGGTGCACCGTACAGGTATGGCTATTTCGTCGCCCAGAAATTCAAGACCGAAATAGGGGAGCAGCCCGCAGCTGATTTGCCACCGGTAACCCCAGTCTTGGCGCATGAGGCACCGAAAACATTCAACACCGCAAAGACCAATAAAAAGCTCGGTGACCTTATCATGCTCAACAGCCGCATCTTGGCCGTAAGTGAGGGCCTCAAAGCGATAATCGAAGACCTGGAGCCTGGCATACACCAATTCTTTCCGATCGACATTGTCCAGCCACGTTCAATATACCCAACGCCATTCTATACGATCGTGATCGGTAATTATCGGAACAGCTTTCGCGATGTGGAAGCTGTGATGCCGGAATTACCGGATGGCGAACGTTACACATTTACGGAAGTTGATAAGGCGGCCGCGTCAAAAATGTACTTTGATCGAAGTGTATTCGGAAGCGCGCATATCTGGCGAGAAAGAGCTTTCAACGAATTCATCATCAATTTTTCTGATAAATTTGTTCAAAGCGCCATTGAAGCAAACATGCGTTTGCCGAAGCTTTATCAAGCCAAAGAGTTTGACTGATGACGACGCGCGTTGGCCAAGGCCTCGACACCATCCTGAAAGAGAAAGGACGCCGAGAAAAAGCGAATCGAAGACAATCTTCCTAGCGAGGTCGCAATGATCTTCCCTGTGGCGAGGCGGGGCTGATCGCCGCTCGATGGCCCTTATTGGCAAGGTCTCCAATAGCCGCCATTCGCCTTCCCACCCATTACCGGCCATGAGCGGAGCCGATTCGTGATCCCGAAAGCGGTCTGTCGGCTTTGCCAGCCTTAGAGAAAATTGCTGCCGTTCAGCAATCGACCCCGTTTTGGTCATTAAGCCCATCGGATAGCCTGACGTCCGTAGCGAAGACTTGAAACACCATGTTTACGTATGACCCCGCCAGCCGCCGAGTTGTCGATCCGACCAACGGCGACGAGCTTCGCACCCTACACGCCCACTGGCAGTCCAACTTTCGCGAAGTTGGGATCGTATCCGCAGCAGGGATGCTGAAGTTCTCTGCCACATGGCGGAGCTATAGCATTGACGAGCCGGAAACATGGCCACGCGACGGAGTAAGTCGTGCCATCCTTCTCGGCGCGACAGAGTATGATGATCAAGGGCATCCGCGACTCGTTCACGGTCCCCATCCTCAGATCGACCGTTTGGTCGATCATTTTCGGGATGAGGCAAGATCGAAGTCCAATTACGTCTCGTTCGAGTTTATCGATGAGCGAGCCGGGAAGGCCGCGCGCTAGGCCCTGGAATGGTTTGGGCCTCACGGCAGCTCCCCACCCGATTGTGTTGAAAAACTCTCAGAGCATTACTTGGAGACTGAATTTCGGCAATTTAATTCTGCATAAAAACGCATTGTCACATTTTTCTTGCCGCCAAGAAGTGCGCTGAGAAGCAAAATTGCGAGGGGAATTACCCCAGAGAGTTTTTCAACACAATCCACCCATGAACGGTCATGAGCAGTGTCGGTGCTCGATCCCAAAAGCTGCCTGTGTCTCAGTGGCTGAAAGCCCAGCCGCAATGCGTTTGCCAACGCCAATATGAAGATGCGCGGTAGCATCGACGACGATGCCAGCAAGGGACGGCGGGCGCGCCGCAACAGAAGTTCGTGCTGACCCGTCAAGCCGGCGCCTGCTACGTTGACGACGGGTAATCGGGCTCATCCGATGGGGCTTCGGGGGTAAATTTCCCATTGGAAACTCTCGCCTCAAGCATATGAAAAATAAAAGGCGAATTTCCTTACCCGGGGTGCAAAACTCGAAGCGCGTGCAAAAATATCGCTCCGAGACCTACCTAGAAATTCACCGCCAACCTAGAATGGTGGCATGACATACCGCGCCACTCACTCGACCGTTTCTTACCCATCGGAACATAGCGTCCGACACATCTCACTTTGGGGTGAGGGAAGGAAAATCTATAGCTCAATAAATCTACAGGATGGATGGTGTCAGACACCATCTACTTGGCCCTGCTCGGCGCTTCGCTTCTCGCATGGCGGGGAGGGCCTCCGATGACCCGGAAAAAACGAAGCTCGGCCAACCGCGGCAGGCTTTCGGTCGACGTCGGCGATATGAAGGATGAGATCGTCCACGGTGCGGCGCTGCTCGGCATCACGGTCTCGCAAATAACTCGCGATGCCTTCCGTGCTTACGCCAAGCGGGACGATGGGGGCGTCAGCGCACATAACCTCAGCTTGCTCCTGCAAGACCTCGAAATCCTGGCACAGAAATACGTGCAGTATCGCCACGATCCCTCCGACGCGCAGGCGGCGGATGAATTTCAGCAAGCTTTGGACTGGGTCGTCCTCTACGTTGATAGCCTCTTGCGGTTTTTGCCGAGATGACAGCCGACACGTCCGGAGTGGTGATCAAGGAAATCAGGTCCAAGCGCGACCTGGCAGACTACCTCACGTCCTTGACCGAGGATGACGTCAGCTACCATGCGATGTTGACGCACTATCTCGGTTCCGACGGCCACGGCCGAGCCGAGGTGTTTCAGGCCCTCAACTGCGCAACCCGTTCGAAGCCAGCATTGCTTGCCGAGTTCCAGCGCGAGCAGGAGCGCAAGCCGCGGCGTGGGAAGGGTCGCAGTGTCTACCACTTTGTGATCAGCAGGCGGGGGCGGACCGATCCTCAGATCCTCGCCAGCATGGCGAGGCGTCTCTTGCAGCTTGCCGGCCTCGACCGGCAAAAGGCCCTCATCGCGGTCCACTGCGACACTGACGATAATCATGTCCATATCGCAGTCTCGGCGCTGGACGCAGGCGGGCGTCAGATCATCCTCGAGCGGGGATACAGCAAGGTCCTCCTCGCGCACATCAACGCGCAGCTGTGCCACGAGTTCGGCTTCTCGCCCGAAGCGGGATTAGGCTTCCATGCTGCGGGCGATGGCGTTTTCCGAACTGCAGACGGGGCGAAGCTCCGGGACGCTGACTTCCACAAGGTCACCAATGATCTTCGCAAGGAACCGGCGCTGACCAATCGTTCAGCAGCCACCGAACGCGAGACCGGATTGCCGTCGACGCAGCGACGCATACGGGAGAGCTTCGACCGAGCGTTGAAGGCTGAAACGCTTGAGCTTTTTTCGGCATACTTGGCGGCAGACCGCATCTCCTACGACCTCGAAGGAAGCGGCGCGATGATCGCGATGGGGAGCGACAGGTTCAAAGCCAGTCGGATAGCCCGCGAGGCTTCCCCCAAGAATATTGCAAAGCGCTTTGGCGTCACGCATCTGACCCAGCCCGAGGCAGACCGGTTGGGGCTGGCAACGGGTGCCGGCTTCTATCGCAAAGACCACGCTGGCGCATTACAGCTGGTGCGGCTTGCTAAGGCGTTAGACTATCCAGATGGGCACATACCCCCGCTGCCGGGCGCCGAAGCACGGTGGGTGCAGCACCTCGCCGATCAAAGCTTGGCACAGAAAATCCCCAAGCCAGCGCAGAGCCACGCCGACCCACTGCGTGATCGCATCAAGCACCTTCAAGATCGACCTACACCCGCCCGAGTATGGCAGGCGGAGAGGTTGGAACGCGCGCGTCATTATGGCCAGGGGGCGCGAGGCAGGCCGCCACGCACCCCAGCGATCGCCCACGACCGCAAGCTGCCGGACGTGAAACTCAAGCACGATACTGCAATCATCCTTGGCCCAAAGCATCACACCCGCTGGAACGGCCCCCCGATCTGGGACAATGTCAGGGTCAAAAAGACAGGGCCGTTGTGGCATGTCACCCGAGGCTCGCAACCGGTGGCAACCTTTGGGCCCGGCATGATCGTGGTGCATCAGGCGACCGCGGCGGACAAAGAGCATATCGTCAGGCTCGCACAACTGGACTTCGGCGCCGATGTGCAGGCGCATTGCAAGCCAGCAGATCGTCTGTCGTGGATCCGCGCAGCGCAGGCCTGCGATGTGGTGCTCGGGAACACAGAACTGCTGCCAGCGCAGGCGGAACTAGCGACTCTTCGCCAAGATCGACTTGCACGGCTCACAACCCGTCTGGCAGCTACGGGCCAAAGTCTGATAGATGCCGGTAGGCAGGCGCTCGGCGAGGCGCACGCGGCACTGCAATCGGTATTCCCGTCGATCCGGCGCAATTACGCTCAAGGTCGTGCGCGCTCCCAGCGATTGTCGACGCGGCTGTCGATCGTGCAAGAGCAGATTGCTGCCGAAAGGGAGCTGGCACGTCGCAAGCTTGAGCAATCCAGAGCGGTCACCGCCGAACTACAGCCTGCCATCAGCCCTCCGATGGCCGCGCCAGACCGCGTTCTAAACCCTGCAACGACGATAACGCCACCGCTGACTCCAGCCCCAGCCCCGGCGCCATCGCAGCGATACTCCGAAATTGGCGAGGACGGATGCATCAGGTTCCTTTGGACCGATCTACACCCTTCAACCGATCCGGTTACCGCCAATGGTGATGGCGTTTCACACGAGCAGCCACCGGGGGTTGAGCGGCGCGAAACTTCCCCGTCCCCATCGGTTGGAGCAGATGAGGCCCAGTCCGATAGGTCGGCGGAAAGGGTGCAAAGCCCCCCGGCTGAGCGGGAAACCGCGCCAACCACGAGCCCGTCAATGCCTTCCGCACATAAGCTGCAACCGAATCCCGAGCCAACGCCCACTCCCGCGCCCATAGCGTCCGAAACCAAGTTCGAAGAGGCCATCCAACTGGTCAGACAGCTTGATGCCGTGCCACGTATCGAGGGCAATTGGTTTCAGATCAGAATTATCGGCGCCAATGGCTCGAAATCGGTGGCGATTCCTGAAGGTTCGCGGACGCTTGCCGCGGATGTGGTCAACAGCTTCATCCATCGCGTTAACGCCGTCGAAGACGCCCTCGCTCGCGGCGCGGTGATCGTCCACGAAAATGGCAGGATGGAAGCGATCACCCCGGAGGGGGACACCGCATTTCCCGATCTGCGTAAGCTGTTGCGCGAGCCCAGTATGCTCAAAATCGCACGCGCAGTAGCAGAAGGTGGGGCAGCCAAACGGCGAGATCCGCCAGAACCGATTCCAGCCAAGCAGCCTGAAGCGCCTGCCGTATCGTCATCTGCGCAAATATCACACGCGTTGTCTGCCGCACTTCGGAGCGAAATGCTGAAAAGGGCCTCGCACGCAAGGCAGCCCGGAAAGCCACTGCAGAAGAATTCCGATGCCGGCGAGGTCGTGGGCCGAAGCAACCGCGCTCCTGATACCCCCGGGAGCCGTAGCAGCAACATGCTTCTGAGCGTTGCGCGCCGGGCCGCCCAACTGCGGAACTGGGATCCGAGAGAGTATCGCGTGGCCAGTATGTCGAATGAGCGGCCACAGCTCGAGGTATCCGCGACGCAGCAATCCGGAGTGCGTCCCAGCACACCGAATGATCGGCCACCGATCGATCAATCATCGAAACAAAAACCGCAAATTTATCAAAGTAAATTATTAGGAGTAATACAAAATGACCGATCAATCTGAAATAGTTATCAAGGGTGCCAAGCCATACTACAGACCGCCAGCACAGTCTATTCTAAAAGAGCGCCCTAAGACATTGTGTTCATACTGCCCGCTGGCAAGATGGTATAAAAGAATTGAGTGGCATTGCTTCTGCTCAGAATTTAAAATGCTTGTGTATCAGGGGCCTGCAGACGTCGCACCTGTAGAAGTTTGCGACGCTCGCGAGCTCGAGATCATCAGGCTTAATGCCGAGGCGACTAGAGGTTGACGCTTGAACGGAAGGGGGCGGGTGATCCGCCCGGATGAGAGGAAAAGGTCCTTTCGCGTGGCGGGTCCACATCGAAAGGAAAGAAGAAGATGACATCGAACCACCCGGAAGCCGCTCTGCAACTCGGCTTGGCCGCAGCCTTGGCAAAGCTCATGGACTTGCCGCCGTTTCCCATCGGCGCGCACTTTCGCATCGCTGCCATGCTGGTCGACGAAGGCGACGGGACTTTCGACAGCCTGGGGCGCGCTGCAGGCGCGGCCGGCGTCGACTATCTCGTTGCCGTGAGCGAGCGGCAGCGCAGTGGTGCGATCCGGCGCTATCTCTCGCTGATCACGACCGTCGGCAAGGTCACCATCGCACGGACGGTCGAGCCGGCGCGGTTTGGCCCCGGACAGCCGGTCGTCCTGGTATCCGCGGATCACCGTCACGGCTGGCGCCTCGAAAGCGGCAAGCTGGTCACGGCGCATCTTCCCGAGGAATGCGAGGTCGAGCGTGGCATCGAAGCGGTGGCAGGCGAAGTTGATGACCTCCTCGCCGAGCTGGCACCATACTCTGCCGTGACGATGCCCTCTACGCTGCCGTCGTCCGTGGCGCACTGACCTCAACCACACCCCAATCAATCTTCCGGCGGTGCCCTCTGGGTGCCGCCGTTCTTGTATCTGGAGCATACCCATGAATACCTTCCATGCGCCACCAGCCGTCACCTGCGCGCTGTCCATCATCCGCGATTGCACCGAACTGGCTCCCGCCAGCCGGGCAGTGGCGGCCGGTGCCTTCGTCGTCACCGATGACGAGGAATCCACCACCTTCGACGTCCGCACGGCCGTCGTCCTGCCTGCGCTTTCGCGTCAGGCGGCGATCGAGCACATCGCCAAGCTGCTTCCCCTGGGCGCGCGGGTCATCATGCGGGCACCGCGACTGCCGCGCGGGCTCGTTCGCCATCTGTCGCGGGGGCGGCCCATGCCCGTGCCCACCGATGCCCAAATCTTGGCCACCATCAGGCCAGATGCCGAAGTGCGGCCTGTCATGGTGCCCGAGGAAGCGATGGCAGCGGTGGCAAGGCAATACGGCATCCGGCGCGCGGGAAGGGACGACACCACCGCGGAGAAGGCCCGTTGCTGCGAGGCGGAGGCGCAGGCTCTCTACCTCGTCCACCTTTTCTCGAGCCCAAACATGCACGAGCGCACCCGGCTCGCGGCAGCATATCAGGCGTGGTCCGCATTGCAGCGCGCACGCCCCCTCGGCGCATTTGGCCCCACGGAGATGTTCTGATGACCGACCACACTTCCGATACTCTGCCTGCCGAGCAGGATGCAGACCTCCGCCATCAGGCCAATGCGCTTGGCGAAGAAGCCGCAATCTTCCTCGCCCATCGAGCCTGTGCCAGTCCATGGCAGCGCGTGATCATCTGCGATTTCGAGTATCTCTACGATACCGACGCGTTCAAGCGCTATCAGGTCGCCGAAAGCGATCCCACGCAAGGCTTCGTTCGGTGGCCGTTCCATCGCATCGTCGCAGGCGCATGGTGCATGCTGACGATCTCGCCGGACATGGATCGACCTGTCGTCACCAACATCGAGGTGATCTCGAACCGCTCCGAAGCAGACATCATAGGGACCTTCTTCACGATGTGTGCAACATTCCAGGATGCCCGGCTCGTCAGCTGGGGCGGGGAATCCAAGGACTTCCTCTGCCTCAAGCGTGCTGCGATCGAGCGAGGGATGATCCTGCCGCCGCAGCTGCGCGATCCGGCACCGTTTGCGCGCATGCGTCTAGATTTGGCGAGCGCCGTGCGTTCGCTGGGCCATTACGTCCATCTGCCGGAGTTCTGCGAGGCTATCGGCGTTGTGTCGAAGCCCATGCCTTCCAAGGACATCTCGCTCGCGGTTCGGCACGGCGCATGGGACCATGTCGAGACGCAGGTGGTGGCCGACGTATGCACGATCGCGCAGGTAGCGTGGCGCTACTTCATCGCGACCGGATCAGCAGTTGGCTCGCCGGATGCCGGTGACGACGCGGTTGTCACCGCGCTCGCGGAACGGTTTCCGGCCAACGTCTGGCTATCGAAACTGGCGGGACCGAAGCAAATAGCGGCATGACCTGATGGACCCCGGCGCAGGTGTCGGGGTCCACACCCCTCGGATGGTGCGGAGAATCAGGCGGGTGGCAGCTTGCGCCACTTACGGCGGACTATTGCTGCGTCCGTGCCTGCAGTCAGGCCAGTTCTCGCGTGCGAGACTCCCTTTTTTTGCAGCTCCTCTCGCCACCGCTCCTGTCGCCGGGACGATAGTCCAAGGGTGGGCTGCCTTTTTCAGGCAGGCTCAGTTCCCTTGCCGTCTTCCAAAGCGTCGTGATCGAACGCCACATTATCCATGGGGAAGATCGCGTCGTCGTCGAAATTCTCCGCCATATCCTCGACCTCGCCGCCAGATAGCGTGACTCTGCCTGCGGACGTAAGGTCTGCGGCCGATCCATCTTTGGCCGCATCATTGCCTCGGTGTGACCCATCAGAAGAGCCGATCGTGGCTGCAGCTCGATCATTCTCCAGCTGCTCTACCAGCCGTTCGACCATCCTGCCCATTGCCTTGTTCGCCCTACGAGCCTCGTTCAGGGCGGCTTCGGCTTGAACCGCGCGTAACTCGAGCCTCAATTGCTCAACTTGGGCCGCATCTGCCGCGGCCTGCGCCTCTTTCCAGCGACCCTCGTTTTCTGCCGCGACGTCTTCGAGGTCGGTGACTCTCGCGTGAAGTGCCTTGATCTCTGCCCGTGATGTGTCACGCTCGAAACCGGCCTGCGCACGATCCGCATCGATTTGTCGGGCGACGATACTGTTGAGGACGGTCCGAACCGCGGCAAGGTCTTCGTCGGTGACGAACTCTTCGGCCTTGGGCTTCTCCAGCTCGGCAAAATACTTGTCCCGGTGCTTGAGCAGGGTTTCCAGGCTTCCTCTGTCTCCCACCTTAGATCGAATGAGGCGACCTGTTATCTCGCTCCTGGTCCTGCCTTCTGCCAGAGAGGTAACGACGGCTTCGACGACCTCTTGGTAGGTCACGGGCGTCTTCGGTTCGTCGGACATGATTGTACGCTCCTGTACGCCGTACAGGGTGTACGTACGGCGGATTGATACAGGCGCGGTCTGAGGTGATCGCGCCGCCCGGCGAATTTTCGCAAGGCGACATGCTTAATAGGACGGTAACCCCATTCCCTGCCAAGTGGCTGCGAGATGAAAAGAGACAATATTTGGCGCTGAACGGCAAAAAATCGCAATCCTGTGTCCTTTTGACTGAAGTTGTTTCAAATCGGGACAAAATCGACGGCGCCGGTCACGGACAATGGGCGTCCTGGTGCTTGATCAGGGTTTAACAACTTCTTCATGGTTGGCCCTCATTCTTAAGAACGAGCGTGTCCATATGTGCGGTATCGCCCGTGCATGTTATAGCCTTCTTGTGGGCGCTCCGGTCGTGAGTGGACGAGCCACGGATACGACATCCTGACAACCTGAAACGACAGAGACGGCGCCCGTTGCACGTCGAATCGTCGTCTCGACCACAAGAGGCTCACCATGACGAACATCGCCCCCTCCACTAGGCCAATGCGCCGCTCGAAAAAAATTCGGACATCGTGTCCGAAAAACTCCAGCCCGGCGCAATATCAGGTGGAAGCCAAAATCTCGGCCGACGTCCCCTCCTCTCCGGAAGTGCGCGAGCTCGAAGCGCGCTTTCGCGCAGGTGGGTTCAACGAGATGGCGGCGAAATACGCACGCAGATGCAAAGGCAATGCGGACGACCTTCTGAGCGCGGCAATGGTCCACGCACTTCGGCGGCCGCACTGGGATCTCGGGGTCGAGAAGCGCATAGAGGACATACTTTCCAGCCATGCCTACAGCATCAACCGCACGCGAAAGCGGATGGAAATCAAGGGCGTCAAACTTGTGGCGGACAACGACGGCGCGATGATCGAAAGGCACCGCCCGAGCCTACTCGACCCGGCTGCCGAGATTGAACGCGAACGTCGGCGGGCTGGTGCAATAAGAGTGCTGGATGTGATCGCTGGGGACGATCCCCAAATGCGCGCCCTGATCGATGGCATCTGCCAGCGCCAACGAGGGCGGATGCTATGCGGCATGCTGAAGATTACCGAACGCGAGCTTGCAACCCTGCGTCGCCGCCTAAAGCGCACCGCGCAGTCGACGTGCGGGCAGCTGTGCGTCGATGGGATAATTGACCCTGACATGCTTCAGGATTTCGCAGCATAGCGTCCTTCCCATAAACTTATCCCATCGGGTGCCTATGCGGGGCGCAAGGGCCGCTCCGTCAGTGCTATTGATGATGTTCGCCATTGAAATTCTTCCCAAATCTCCTTGGGGGTTGTGCGGGAGCAGTGCTATGCACGCTTGAAGCGATTACGAACGCGCGGGGGCAAAATGACGCCGAAATTGGGTAAGCTCGTTACGTTGAAGGCAACAGAGGTTTGGGGCAATGAACCTCAGGTCTTCACGCCGTGGCTGTCGCAAAATCTCGATTTGCTGGCGGAAGCACTTCAAATCGACGAGTTGGAGTTGAAGGGCACCGAAGTTGCCGCAGGCGACTTCCGCCTCGACATCTTGGCAGAAGATGCGGAAGGCCACCCCGTCCTGATCGAGAATCAGTTTGGCGCTACCGACCATCGGCACCTTGGCCAGCTCATCAGCTATGTCGCCAGCCAGTCAGGGCAGGCCACGGTGGTATGGGTCGCAGAACGCTTCAAGGACGACCACCGCGCCGCCATCGACTGGCTCAACGCCAGCACTATCGACGATTTCGCCTTTTTCGCCGTTGAGATTGAAGCCCTCCAGATTGGGGACAGCGACCCCGCGCCATTCTTCAATGTGGTTGCGAAGCCAAACGCATGGGCGCGTAGCGTTGGCGCTGTGACCCGGCAATCAGCCAGCGGTGAAGAACCAGACCGCCATCGCGTGCGGCTGGCATTCTGGACGGCATTTGCCGACTTCCTCAAACAGCGAAAGTCAGCATTCAGCATCCGCCGTCCCGGCAAGGATCACTGGCATTCGTTTTCCGCCGGGCGCGCGGGCGTCGTTATCAGCAACACCATCTACACGAAGAAGAAGCGCATCGGCGTGGAACTCTATTTCCACAATGACCCGCTCAAGGTCGGCATCCGCCAGCTTGCGGCAGAAAAGGCGGCAATCGAAGCCGAATTTGGCGAGCCGCTGGAATGGCAGGAACTCCCGACCAAGAAGGCGAGCCGCATTGCCATCTTCCGTGATGGGTTCGACCCGGCAGACGTGGCGACCTTCCCGCAGCAGCACGAATGGATGCTCGCCCGCATGGACGCATTCCGGCGGGTGTTTGGCCCCCGGATCAAAACGCTGGATTTGAACGGTGCCGTTGAGGCTGATGATGAGGCTGAGGACGCCTAAGCGTCACAAGGCCCAATCAACCGCAATCGTGTTGGCCTGTTCAAGCACAAGATCCACCGCCGCCTTCTGCAAATCCGGCGGATAGCCATAGCGGGCTAGCAGCTTGCGAACCTCGATCCGCATTTTTGCGCGGACGCTTTCCTTCTGCGTCCAGTCGACCGTCACGGTGCTGCGGATGGTTTTGACCAGCAGTTGGGCAAGGGTGCGGAGCGTTTCGCGCTCCATGAGTTCCCTTGCTGACCCGTTCTCAGCCAAGGCATCGTAGAAAGCCAGCTCCTCAGGGGCCATGCCCAACTCTTCGCCGCGTTTTGCCGAGGCGGACACGTCGCGCGCCAGAGAGATCAACTCATCAATGACCTGCAAGCTATCGACCGCCCGGTTGTGATAGCGGGTCAACACATCGTCCAGCCGCTCGCTCAGCTTGCGGGCTTCGACAATGTTCATCCGTTCGCGTGCCTTGATGTTGCCCTGCAAGAGCCGTCGCAGCGTTTCAACGGCAAGGTTCGGCTGCTTCGTCTGCCGCACCTCCAACAGGAAATCGTCGGACAGGATGGCAAGATCGGGCTGCTCCAACCCCGCGTCCTTGAACACGTCCAAGATGCCATCGGACATGACCGCCTGCGACATGAGCTGGCGGATTTCTTGCTCAATGGCTTGCTTGCCGCGTCCACCCCTGCCGGACGTGTATTTGATGAGGTTCGCCCGCAAGGCGACGATCAGCGCCACTTCCTGTCGGATAGCGGATGCGCGCTCATCCCCCGCCGCGATGGCGAAGGCCGCTTCGGCTTGCGTCGCTAGGTCGATGAACTCGGATCGACGGTCGCCCGACAGGATTTCTTCAAGGCATTGCTTGAGAATTGTCAGCCGGGCAGCCGGATCAGAGCCAAAGAACGCCTTCCAATTGACGTTGCCGAGCAAGGCAAGCGCCGACTCAACCTTGCTGAGAAGCTGCCGGACCGCCTCATCCATATTGAGGCTGACTTGCTCTTGGTCGCGGGCGCTATACTGGGCTAGCGCCGCCCGAAGCTCAGCGCCGATGCCGAGGTAATCGACGATAAGCCCGCCCGGCTTGGCACCGAACACGCGATTGACCCGCGCAATAGCCTGCATCAGGCCATGCCCACGCATCGGCTTGTCGATGTAGAGCGTGTGCAGCGAAGGCGCGTCAAAGCCCGTGAGCCACATGTCCCGCACAATCACGAGGTCAAACCCTGATGATGGGTTCTTGAAGCGGTCTGCCACTTCCTCAAGCCGCGATTTGGTGCGGATATGCGGCTGCATCGCCTGTGGGTCAGAATTGTTGCCGGTGATGACGACCTTCATCATGCCGTCGTTGTCGTCCGAAGGGTCAGCCCCAACCCATTCCGGGCGCAATCGGGCAATCTCATCGTAGAGGGCGACTGCGACTTGGCGGCTGATGGCAACGATCATGCCCTTGCCGCCGCCCATCGCCACTTTGCGTTCTTCGAAGTGCGCGACGATGTCCGCCGCGACCGTCGCGATGCGTTCCGGTGAGCCGACGATTTCCTCAAACCGGCTGAACTTCGCCTTCAACTGTTCGGCGGCGCGCACGTCGCTGCCCTCGGTCAACTCCTCGGCAAGAGCGTCCAGCTCTTCCCGTTGCTCGGCATCCAGTCGCAGTCTCAGCTTGGCCAGCCGGGCAGAATAGTGGATCGGCACCGTTGCCTTGTCGATGACCGATTGGGTCATATCGTAGGTGTCGATCACATGGCCAAACACCGCCGCCGTGCTGCGATCCTTTTCGTCAATCGGCGTGCCGGTGAAGCCGATGAAGGTCGCGTTGGGCAGGGCTTGGCGGAGATATTCGGCAAAGCCGACTTCCTCCCGCACTTCGTCGCCGCGTGTCACGAACCGACGGTTGAGGCCATATTGCGAACGGTGCGCTTCATCGGCGATCACGATCACGTTGCTGCGGTCGGTCAGCAACGGATGCTCGCCCTCATCGCCGCGAAACCGCTGAATGGTGGTGAACACCAGCCCGCCAATATCGACCTTGAGCAGTTCCCGCACTGCCGCCACGGTTTCCGCGTTGCGCGGCTCGCCCCGAATGGCGCTGCCGTGGGCGGCGAAGGTCTTAAAGAGCTGATCGTCTAGATCATTGCGGTCCGTCACCACAACAATCGTTGGGTTCTTGAGCTTCTTCGCCAGTTGGAGCTGGCGGACATAGAACAGCATGGTCAGCGATTTGCCGGACCCTTGCGTGTGCCAGACCACGCCGCCCTTGCGATGCCCGCCTTCGCCCGCTGCCTTGACCGTCGATGCCAGCGCCCTCCGCACCGCGTGGAACTGGTGATAGCCCGCCAGTTTCTTCGATTTGACCACGCCATCGGCCATTTCAAAGGCGGTGTAGTCGAAGGCCAGGTCCAGCAGCCGCGCCGGGTCGAACGCGCCCTTGATGAGCACTTCCAGCTCCGCCCGGCCAAAATCGTCATGCTTTTCGCCATCGATGGTCCGCCACGGCTGGAAGCGGTCCAACCCTGCCGTCAGCGATCCGATGCGCGCTTCCATCCCGTCGCTGATGACCAGCGCGGCGTTGAAGCGGAACAGCTCAGCGCCATGCGCCGGGAAAACACTCTTATGTCTTCGGGCTCGTAGTCTGACATCGCCTTGTCGCCGGTAAGCCAGGCGAACGTTTCGAACATGTGCTTCGTGCGATTGCCATCAGGCTGCCACTCGTTGTCAGCGAAAACCTTTTCGACCAGTTCGTCGATCTGCTGACTGAAGCGAACATCGGTGATGCGCGCGAAGAAGCGGTTGCCGCTTTCGACCGTCGGAGCGCCATTGCCTGTGGTGGCGGCGTGGGGGCGCCGTGCTTCGAGAACGAGGGCATCGTTCAGCAGCGCTGAGATCGGGTCGCCGGCAGCTTCAATCAACGGGTGCTGGCTCAGCTCTGCCCGCTGGTGCGCTTCGACATACCCACGGAGCAGATGCGCTCGTGCATCTCTGATGGTGACCTCATTTGCCGGAGCGGCGATCGCGTCCAACGCCGCCGCTGCCTCGTCGGGCGTGACAGTCTTTGGCGAGACCATAAGTCTCAGGACCTTGTCGAGCAGCAATTTCTCAGACGCGGACCAGGTTTCAGGGACAACCTTATCGACGACCGCCTGATCAAGGTCTGCTGCGTCGACGGGCATACGCATTACGATGCGATAGGCCACCGCCATCATTTTGTGGAGCAAGGGGTGCGGCTCCTCGCTGCCAATCGGCGCCGTAATGTGCGCCGTCGCGCGCGCAAGCTCGTCCTTCAGCCCCTGGCGGAAGAGGGACTCCTGCTCATCAAGCGTAAGCGATCTTCGTCCGCCCAAAATTTCCATACTCATATCAACTTCGTCCCATTTCACGGCGAGCCGCCGGGCAAGGCACCGCGCCTTGCATGGGTCAGCTGTGCCCAGAGAAATGCTTATAGGACGGGCACATGCCGGATGCCCAATTCGGCGGCGAAAATGATATCGCGCGCCCTTGCGGACGAGATAGCTTTGCTGGCGCATCGATTTAGCGCCCCTTCCCGGCGAACGCGTTCGCCGAACGAGATGGGCCCAGCGCAGAGCGGTCAGAACCGGCCCTGTGAGATGCTATGTGAGAAGCTATGGGGGAATTGGTGCGCATGCCGCCTCCGGAGTGGCGGTTTTCTGCGGCTTTTCGGGAATTATGGAGCGGGTAGCGGGAATCGAACCCGCATAGCCAGCTTGGAAGGCTGGAGCTTTACCACTAAGCTATACCCGCTCACGGCACGGCAGCGCCCATGCCATTGATCGCGCGCCGGCGTCAATCACCTGCGGGCTCAAGCGGCAGGATTGATTGCCATGTTGTCGATCAGCCGCGTCTTGCCGATCCGGGCAGCGACGAGGATCCGCGCCGGGCGGTCCGCCAGAGCCTCTATCGGCGCAAGGGTTTCGGCATCGACCACGTCGATGTAGTCGATACGAAAGCCGGCAAGCTGCAGCTCGTCTTCTACCACCGCCTTGGCCAGCCACACGGATTGAAGCCCGCTGGTGATCGTTTCCGCAGCATCCGCCAGCGCCTGCGGCAGGATTGCCGCTGCGGCGCGCTGTTCGGGGGAGAGGTAGCGGTTGCGGCTGCTCATGGCGAGCCCGTCCGCCTCGCGCACGGTCGGCACGCCGATGATCGCGTCGACATGCGGCCGGGTCAGATCGAGATCGCGCGCCATCGTCCGGATCACGGCAAGCTGCTGGAAATCCTTCTCGCCGAAGAAGGCCATGTCGGGCTGCACCTGATTGAACAGCTTGCACACCACCGTCGCCACGCCGTCGAAGTGCCCGGGGCGGGCCGCGCCGCACAGGCCGTCGCTCACCCCGGCGACGCTGACATTGGTCGCGAACCCATCGGGATACATCGCCGCCGCATCGGGCGCCCACAGCAGCGCGACGCCCTCGGCCTCGAGCAACGCGGCATCCTCGGCAAGCTGGCGGGGATAGGCATCGAGATCCTCGCCCACGCCGAACTGCTTCGGATTGACGAAGATCGAGGCGACCACGTGATCGGCCTCGGCCCGGGCGCGGCGCACCAGCGTGAGGTGGCCCTCGTGCAGCGCGCCCATCGTCGGCACCAGCGCGATCCTTGCCCCCGAATTGCCACGCAGCTGTGCCAAAGCGGTTCTCAACATTTGCAGTGTCTTGACCGTTTGCACCGTCAGGCCTCCAAGGATACACGAAAACCCGCCCTAGCGGCCCGACCTGTTCCATTTCAAGCCACTCCGCCGAGAGACCCCAGATGCCCGCCGCCGCCCCTTCCGAACCCGCTGCGATCCGGGCCTTGCGCAAGGGGCAGGCGCACCGGATCGTCTTCGCCAACGAAAAGGGCGGGACGGGCAAGTCGACCACGGCGGTTCATGTGGCGGTGGCTTTGTCTTATCTCGGCGCGCGCGTCGCCTCGATCGACCTCGATCCGCGCCAGCGCACCATGCACCGCTATATCGAGAACCGGCTCGCCACGCTCGAAAAGCGCGGGCTCACCCTGCCGACGCCCTATTGCGAGGTGTTCCGGGGGGAGCATACCGGCGATCTGATCGGCATGATCCGGCGGCTCGAGGCAAGCTGCGACTTCCTCATCATCGACAACCCGGGGCGCGACGATCCCTTCGCGCGCATCGCGGTCGAACATGCCGATACGCTGGTCACGCCGATGAACGACAGCTTCGTCGATTTCGACCTCATCGGTCAGGTCGATGCCGAGACCTTCAAGGTCAAGAAGCTGTCCTTCTTCGCCGAACTGATCTGGGAGGCGCGGATGAAGCGCAGCCGGATGACGATCGAGCAGCAGCGGCCAGAAATGGACTGGCTCGTGGTGCGCAACCGCACGGGCCACGTCGAGGCGCGCAACCAGGCGCGCCTGCACAAGGCGCTGGGGGAGATGGCCAAGCGGGTCGGCTTCCGGGTGACGCAGGGCCTGTCGGAGCGCGTGATCTATCGCGAGCTGTTCCCCTCGGGCCTCACCCTGCTCGACAAGGGGCACCTCGGCGAGCTCGGCACCAGCCACCTCGTCGCGCGGCAGGAGCTGCGCGCGCTGGTCAAGGCGCTGCGCCTGCCCGAATTCAGCCGCGAGCAGGGCACGCTGGAGCTGGCATGAAATATCTTCTGATCCTTGCCGTCGCCTGCATCTTCTGTCGCTGGGCGATCGGCAAGTGGCCGTGGGAGCTGCTGCGAAGCGCGCCCACGCGCAGCCAGGCCGTGTTCCGCGCGCGCAAGCTGCTCGGGGTCGAGGCCGGGGCAGGGCGCGAGGAGATCATCGCCGCGCATCGCCGCCTGACCACGCTGGTCCACCCCGACAAGGGCGGCACCACGGCCGCGATGCAGGAAGCCAATGCCGCGCGCGACCTGCTGCTGGACGACCTGCCGCATCCCTCGGACGGTTCGCTGCCCTGAATTGGCTCCGTGCGCATCGCGGGATTGACACAATGGTGCGGCACGGGTTTGCCTGAAATCGAAGGTGGTGGGGAATGCACGGTCCGGCCGATCCGTTAAACGGATGGCGCCTGCAACTCTGCCAGCGACCTTTTGCCCCCAACACCGCTGTTCCCGGCGGCAAGGAGACCCTCTCGGCCATGAAGCACCAGTTCCACCCCACTGTCCTGCGCGAATACGACATCCGCGGGGTGATCGGCGAGACGTTAGGCGCGGATGACGCGCGGGCGATCGGCCGGGCCTTCGGCACGCTGCTGCGCGAGGCGGGGGGCAGGGCCGTGGCGGTGGGCTATGACGGGCGGGTCAGCTCGCCGATGCTCGAGCACTCGCTGGTCGAAGGGCTGACCACGAGCGGCTGCGATGTGGTGCGGATCGGGCTCGGCGCGACGCCGATGCTCTACTACGCGCAGGCCTCAGATGAACAGGTGGATGGCGGCATTCAGATAACTGGCAGCCACAATCCCCCCAATTACAATGGCTTCAAGATGGTATTTCTCGGGCGCCCGTTCTTCGGCGCCGATATCCAGAAGCTCGGGAAACTGGCAGCAGACGGGGCGTTCGCCAGCGGCACCGGCGGCGTGACCACGCGCGACATCCTTGGCGAGTATGTCGAGCGCCTGCTCGAGGGCCTCGCCGGTATCGAACCGGCCAAGCTCGAAACCCTGCGCGTCGGCTGGGATGCCGGCAACGGCGCCGCCGGCCCCGCGCTCGAAGCGCTGGCCGCCCGGCTGCCGGGGGAACACCACTTGCTCTTTACCGAAGTTGATGGACATTTTCCCAACCACCATCCTGATCCGACTGTGGAAGTTAACCTTGCCGATTTGCGCGCGCTCGTCGCGGCAAAGAACCTCGATTTCGGAGTGGCTTTCGACGGGGACGGGGACCGGATCGGCGCGATCGACGGCACCGGCCGGGTGATCTGGGGCGATCAGCTGCTGATGATCTATGCCGAGGATCTGCTCAAGAACCGCCCGAATTCGACCATTATCGCCGATGTGAAGGCCAGCCGCGCGCTGTTCGACCGGGTGGCGGAGCTCGGCGGGGAGCCGCTGATGTGGAAGACCGGCCACTCGCTGATCAAGTCCAAAATGAAGGAGACTGGCGCGCCGCTGGCGGGCGAGATGAGCGGCCATGTGTTCTTCGCGGACGAGTATTACGGCTTCGACGACGCGCTTTACGCCGGGGTACGGCTGCTGGCGGCGGCGGCGCGACTCGGCAAGAGCGTCACCGAACTGCGCTCCGCCATGCCGCCGATGCTCAATACCCCCGAGCTTCGCTTCCAGGTCGACGAGACCCGCAAGTTCGCCGCCATGGCCGAAATCGCCGAAAGGCTCGCCACCAGCCCCGGCCCCGAGGTCGAGAGCGTCAACGCGACCGACGGCGTGCGGGTCAACACCGCCGACGGCTGGTGGCTGCTGCGCGCCTCGAACACGCAGGACGTGCTGGTCGCGCGCGCGGAGAGCGAAACGCAAGAGGGCCTCGATCGCCTGCTCGCGCAGATCGACGCGCAGCTGGCCGCATCGGGCCTCGAACGTGGCGAGAGCGTCGGGCACTGATCCCGCCAATCTGCCCGCAATTCCAATTGCCTGACACGCGGCCCGCGCTATGACGGCAGGCATGCTCGTCGGGATCGATCTTGGCACCACCAACAGTGCCGTCGCACTGTGGCGCGATGGCGCGCCGCAGCTTGTGCCCAATGCCCTGGGGCGCGAGCTGACCCCTTCGGCGGTCAGCCTCGCCAAGGGCGGGGAGACCTGGGTGGGGCAGGCCGCGCTCGACCGGATGGCGACCAACCCGGCCGACACCGTCACCAGCTTCAAGCGGATGATGGGCACGGCCTCTACCGTCACGCTGGCAGGCACGACGCTGACGCCCGAGGACCTCTCGGCGATGGTGCTGCGCAGCCTTGCCGACGATGTCGAGGCCGCGACCGGCACGCGGCCGACCGAGGCGGTCATCACGGTTCCGGCCTATTTCAACGAACGCCAGCGCCGCGCCACGCGCCGCGCGGGGGAGATCGCGGGGCTCGAAGTGCGCCGCTTGATCAACGAGCCGACCGCCGCCGCGCTCGCCTTTGGCCTCGCCGACAAGGGCGACCGCGAGCCGTTCCTCGTCTTCGACCTCGGCGGGGGCACCTTCGACGTCTCGATCGTCGAGATGTTCGAAGGCATCGTCGAGGTGCGCGCTTCGGCGGGGGACAACCGGCTGGGCGGCGATGATTTCGACGAGGTGCTGGTCAGGTTGGTCGAGCCGCTGCTGCCTGCCGATGCGCTCGCGCGCCTGCCCGCAGACCGCCGCCGCGCGCTGCTCAGCCTTGCGGCCGAACGCACCCGCCGCGCGCTCACCACCTCGGAGGAAGCCGATTTCACCGTGGTCGCGGACGACACTCCGCTCACCGCGCGCGTCACCGCCGAGGGTTTCGAGGAGGCGGCAAGCGGCCTGCTCAAGCGCCTGCGCGAGCCGGTCATCCGGGCGCTGCGCGACAGCCATATCGATGTGAAGAGCCTGTCCGACATCGTGCTGGTCGGCGGGGCGACCCGGATGCCGGTGGTGAGGAAGGCGCTGACCCGGATGTTCGGGCGCTTCCCCAATTCGACCGTCCACCCCGATCACGCCGTGGCGCTGGGCGCGGCGATCCAGGCCGGGCTTTTGTCGGGCGGCGACGGCCTAGAGGAAATCCGCATCACCGACGTCGCGCCCTTCACGCTCGGCGTCAGCACCGCGACCCGCGACGCGCATGGGCGCTTCCACGACGACATCTTCGCGCCGATCATCGAGCGCAACACGCCCGTGCCGGTCAGCCGGATGGAGCGCTTCGTCACGCTTGGCGACAACCAGCGACAGGTGACCTTCGCGATCTATCAGGGCGAGGCGCGCGACGTGAAGAAGAACGTCAAGCTCGGCGAGCTGACCGTTCCCGTCCCCCCCAAGCCTGCGGGCGAGGTGGGGGTGGAGGTGCGCTTCACCTACGACACCAGCGGGCTGCTCGATGTCGATGTCAACGTGCCGCTGACGGGCCTCACGCGCAATCTGGTGATCGTCGACGAGGATGACCGGCGCAGCAAGAAGGACATCGCCGAAAGCCGCAAGCGGTTGGAAAAGCTGAAGGTCCACCCGCGCGACGAGGCCGAGAACGTCGCCCTGCTGGCGCGCGCCGAGCGGGCCTATGAAGGCTTCACCGGCCCTATGCGCGACATCATCGGGCAGGGGCTGACCGAGTTCCAGGGCGCGCTCGACAAGCAGGACCCGCGCATCATCGCCGATGCGCGCGAAGGGCTGACCCGGCTGCTCGACGAGATCGACACGCAATCCCCGCTGTGACCGCTTGCCGATGATCCGCCGCGCCTTTCCCTGGAGCCGTCTCGGGATCGACCCGACCAGCGACAAGGCCGCGATCCGCAAGGCCTATGCCGACGTGCTGCGCTCGATCAATCCGGACGAGGACATCGCCGGCTTCGCCGACCTGCGCCGCGCGCGCGATCAGGCCCTCAGGGAGGCGGTGTGGCTGGCCGAGCGGGAGGCGGCCGGGGACGACGATACCGGGGACGAGGATGAGGACGAGGGTGAACTCTACGGCCTCGGCGCGCTCGACGGCGATGATGATGGCGACCCCGATTGGGGCGGGTCCGACTGGGGCGAGGATGCCGATGGGGGCGGGTGGGACATCGCCCCCGCCTTCACCCCCGGCGAAATGCGCGCGCCCGAGCCCCAGCTCACCGAGGCCCAGCAGCGCGCGCAGGCGGCGTGGGAGCAGCTGCTCCAGATCCTCTATCCCGGCGGCCAGCCGAGCGACAACGCCGTCACCCACAGCGAGTTCGAGATCGGGCTCGCCGCGCTCGATGTTCTGCTTGCCCGCGCCGAGGAAGCCGATCTCGAGGAGCACGAGGCATTGGACGGCGCGCTCGCCGATCTCTTTGCGCGCACCTGGCCGCGTTCGGCGCCCTTCGTCGAGCCCGCCAACGTCGCCTTCGGCTGGCTCGATGAAGCCGGTGTGCTCGAGGAACGCGCTGCGCTGCGCTTCCTCAACCAGCGCATCAAGGGGATGCGGTTCCATGACAAGGTGCAGCAGCCCGAACACCCGCTCCACAAGGCGTGGGTCGAGCTGTCGCGGCCGGGCCGCGCCGGGGTGCTCGACCGGCTGCGCGTCAACCGGCTCGATGTCCACAAGCTGCTCGTCGGGATGCGCGAACGCTATCCCGAGCTGGAGAGCTACTTCGATCCCGAGCGCGTCGCCTCGTGGGAAGGCGCGGGCGCGGCGAGCGCCGAGGGCGTGTCGAACGCGGGCCGCGGCTTTGCCGGGGCGGTGCTGTTCGTGGTGCTGTTCTTCGCGCTGATCCGGGCGATCGGGGCGCTGAGCGGGGTGGGGGGCGACACTCCAGCCGACAATGTTCCGCCGCCCCCTTCCCAATTGCTTGAGCCCACCGCTGCCGAGACCGACGCGCAAGTCGCCCAAGTGTTCGGCCCCGGTACGGACATGGTCGGCGTTCGCGAAATCGATCCGGTGTTTGCGGACCAGCTTTCGCTCAATATCAGGTATAGCAAGGTGAACGGCGGTCTCCTTGCGTTTGTTCGCAATAGGGCAGTGCAGGCAGGCGATGCCGCCAAGTTCGAGGAGCTGGTTGCGCTGGGCGAACTTAAGCGCATCTGGCTGCGCGCCGCGCTCGACAACCCGGCGCAGTGCAAGAACGTGATGGCGGGCGATTTCCGCTCGCTCCCGCTGGCGCTCGGCAAGGCCGAGACCGCGCGCGAGCAGGAGCTGCTGCGGCGGCTGCTCGATGCCAAGCTGCTGGGCAATCGCATCACCAAGCCCGCCACCACCTTCAGCATTCCCGGCTGGGCGATCGACAAGATGCTGAAGAAGAGCGGGCTCGACATCGACGAGCTGACCCTCGCGCTCAAGAGCCCCGAACATCCCAAGCGCTGCCTCGTCAGCCTGACGCTGGCCGAGGTGGTCCTGGCCGAGCCCGGACGGGTCTCGATCGATTTGCTGCGCGCGCTTTAGCGGGGGGGCTTTCTCGGCGGCCCTCTGTGCGGCACAATGGCGGCCTTTCCCGGGGAGCATCACCATGATTCGCAAGAATATCCTTGGCCTTGCCGCGAGCCTCGCCGCGCTTGGCTTTGCCGCGCCGCCGCTTGCCGCACAGGAGCACCCCGAAGCAGAAAAGACCGCCGACGCCGACAATCGCAAGGAGGAGTTCCAGTTCCTCACCGAGGATGAAGAGGCGCAGCAGCAGCTCGAGCAGGAACTGGCCGAAGCCTTCGCGATCTTCGGCGAGCTGTTCAAGGCCGATCCGCTCACCCCCGAGCAGGAGGCCCTGCTCCCGCTCGCCACGCAGATGGCGGGGCACGTCATGCCCGAGGGTAGCTTCCGCACCGCGATGGACGGGATGACGGGGCCGATGATGGACGCGATGCTCGGCGATCCCGAGAGCAGCCCGCGCGTGCGCCTTGCCGAGATCAGCGGGGTCGAGGCGGAAGAACTCGAACGCCTCTCCGACGAGGACGCGCAGGAGGCGCTCGACATCTTCGATCCGCAATATGCCGCGCGCACCGAGCGCACGTCGAAGGCCTTCACCGGGCTGATGGGCAAGCTGATGACCGCGATCGAGCCATCCTATCGCGAGGGCCTCGCCCGCGCCTTCGCGCACCGTTTCGACGAGGCTGAGATGCGCGAGCTGCTGGCCTTCTTCGCCACCCCGCTCGGCGCCAAGTTCGCGGCGCAGAGCTTCCTCGTCCAATATGATCCGCAGATCATGGGCTTCATGGAGGCGCTGGGGCCGGCGACCGCGAAGCTCGTGCCCGAGATTACCGAGGAATTCGCCGCAATCGAGGCCGAGTTCGGAGGCAGCCGCGACTTCTCGCAGCTGAGCGCCGCCGAACGCCGCCGCGCCGCGCGGCTGATCGGCAAGTCCGAGCGCGAACTCGACGCACTGGTGCCCGACGTCACCGAGGAAAGCGAAGGCGAGGGCGAAGACCCCGTGATCTGAGCCTTCGCGGCCTTGCGCGGGGCACCGGCGCGGGCCACATGGCGAGGGTGACCCCCGCGCCCCCGACCCTCCCTCCCGCCATCGCCGCGTGGTTCGACGCGCGCGGCTGGCGGGTGCGGCGGCACCAGTGGGAGATGCTGGAGAAGGCCCGCGCGAGGGAGCACGCTCTGCTGGTGGCCGACACGGGCGCGGGCAAGACGCTGGCGGGGTTTCTGCCGACCTTGTGCGACTTTGCGGGCGATGCGCTGCCGCCTGACGGCCTCCACACCCTCTACGTCTCGCCATTGAAGGCGCTGGCGCAGGACGTGAAGCGCAACCTGCTCACCCCGATCGAGGAAATCGGCCTGCCCATCCGCGTGGAGACGCGCAGCGGCGACACGCCCGCCGACCGCAAGAAGCGCCAGCGCGAGCGCCCGCCGCACATCCTGCTGACCACGCCCGAGAGCCTCTCGCTGCTGCTCTCCTACCCCGAAAGCGCCGAACTGTTCGCGGGGCTCAGGCGCATCGTGATCGACGAGGTCCACGCCTTCGCCACCGACAAGCGGGGCGACCTGCTGGCGCTGAGCCTCGCGCGGCTCCACGCGCTCGCGCCGGGAGCGCAGCGGGTGGCGCTGTCAGCCACCTTGGCGAACCCCCGCGACTTTCAGGAATGGCTCGCGCCCCAATCCGGTGAGGACGGCGAAATCGCCGCCGCCGCGCTGGTGCTGGGCGAGGAGGGCGCGGAGCCCGAGGTCGAGATCCTGCTCCCGCAGGAGGAACGCGTCCCATGGGGCGGGCACGCCGGGCGCTGGGCCGTCCCGCAGCTCTACGCGGCGATCAAGGCCAATCGCACCACACTGGTCTTCACCAACACGCGCTTCCTGGCCGAGTTCATCTTCCAGTGCCTGTGGGAGGCGAACGAGGATCACCTGCCCATCGGCATCCACCACGGCTCGCTCAGCACCGAGGCGCGGCGCAAGGTCGAGGAGGCGATGGCGCGCGGCGACTTGCGCGCGCTGGTGTGCACCGCCAGCCTCGATCTCGGGATCGACTGGGGCGACATCGATCTTGTGGTGCAGATGGGAGCGCCCAAGGGCTCCTCGCGACTGCTGCAACGCATCGGGCGCGCAGGGCATAGGCTCGATGTGCCGAGCCGCGCGGTGCTGGTGCCGGGCAACCGCTTCGAATTTCTCGAAGCCATGGCCGCCAAGGAGGCGGTCGACGAGGGCCAGCGCGATGGCGAGGCCTTCCGCCCGGGCAGCCTCGACGTGCTCGCCCAGCACTTGATGGCCTGCGCGTGCGCGGGGCCATTCCACGAGGATGCGCTGCTGGCCGAGGTGCGGAGCGCGCTCGCCTATAGCTGGGTCGACGCCGAGACCTTCCAGAGGGTGCTGGGGTTCGTCTCCAACGGCGGCTATGCCCTGCGCGCCTATGACCGCTTCCAGCGGATCGTGCGCGGGCGTGACGGGGTGTGGCGGCTCGCCCACCCCAATCAGGCGCAGCGGCACCGGATGAATGCGGGCATCATCGTTGACAGCGAGATGCTGACGGTCAGGTTCAAGAACGGCCGCAGCCTCGGCAAGGTCGAGGAGCGTTTCGCCGCGCAGCTCTCGCCCGGCGACACCTTCTTCTTCGCCGGCATGAGCCTCGAGGTCGAGGGCGTAAAGGACATGGACGTCACCGTCCGCGCCGCGAAGAAGTCCGCTACGATCCCGAGCTATGGCGGCCTTCGCCTGCCCCTGACGACGCACCTCTCCACCCGCGTGCAGGCGCTGCTCTCCGACCGCGCGGGCTGGGGGCGCTTTCCCGACGATGTGCGCGAATGGCTTGAGATGCAGGACTACCGCTCGCGCCTGCCCGCGCCGGGCGAACTGCTGGTCGAGAGCTTTCCCCACGGCGGCAAGCACTACACCGCCTATTACACCTTCGAGGGCTGGAACGCGAACCAGTCGCTGGGGATGCTGATCACCCGGCGGATGGAGGATCGTGGGTTGCTCCCCGGCGGCTTCGTGGCGAATGACTATTGCCTTGCGGTGTGGGGGCTGAAGCCCGTCACCGACCCCGCGCCCTTGCTCTCGCCCGATATCCTCACCGGCGAATTCGTCGAATGGGTCACCGAAAGCCACCTCCTGCGTCGCGCCTTCCGCGAGGTCGCGGTGATCTCCGGCCTCGTCGAGCGCCAGCACCCGGGGCAGAAGAAGACCGGCAAGCAGGTCACCTTCTCGACCGACCTGATCTACGACGTGCTCAGAAAATACGAGCCCGATCACGTGCTGATCGAGGCCGCCTGGGCCGACGCGCGGTCGCGGATGACGGATGTGGGCCGCCTCGCCGACCTGCTGGAGCGCTCCGAGCGCGAGCTGGTCCATGTCGAGCTGGACCGCGTCTCCCCGCTCGCGGTGCCGGTGATGACCATGATCGGCCGCGAGGCGGTGCCGCAGGGGGCGGTGGACGACGAACTGCTGCTCGAAGCCGAGGGCCTGATTGCCGCCGCGATGCGGCCCGACGCGCCGCCGGAGGGGGACTGATCCGTCCCCTCCGGCAGGCGCTCAGGGGAAGTCCCGATACTTCTCGTTGCCCGAGAAGATGAAGCTGTCAGCTCCCTCCTCGCGGATCAGGGCGAGGGTGCGGGCGGATTTGTCGTAGCTCGCCTGCGCATCGGGTTCGAAGCGCAGCACGGGCTGGACGGGCAGGTCGCTCGCAGCGGCGAGCTGGGCGCGCAACTCGCTCGTGGTGACGACATGGCCGTTCCACGCGAGGCGGTCGGCGGCGTCGATGGTGAGGATGTTCGTCTCCAGCACGGGATGCTTGGGCTGGCCATCGGACGGCAGATCTACTGGCGTGATGTTCGCTGCCATCGGGATCGCGAGGATCAGCATGATCAGCAGCACGAGCAGCACATCGATGAAGGGGGTGACGTTCATCGACGACATCGGCTGAGGGCGGGGGACGGTGAGACTGGGGCGCTTCAGGGTATGCGGCATGGCTCTCTCCTCGTTTGGCAGAGCGGCCCCGGGCGGGATCGACGCCGCGCTGACAGCAGGAGAATATCGCAAAAAGAAGAGGTTGCCTAACGCGTACCGGTATGGGGCCTGCAACCGATCGGCCTGCGGGCACGAAAAAGGGCGCCGCGATTGCTCGCAGCGCCCCTTTCTTGCCGGTGTTCGCGTCACGCCCTGAGGCGTGGGCGGATCACTTGCCGAATTCGCGATACTTGTCGTTGCCGACGAAGCCGAACTTGGTGACGCCCGACGACTTGATCGTCTGCAGCACCTTGGCCGACAGGTCGTAGCTCGCCTGCGCCTCGGGCTCGAACTGGAGCTCGGGCTCGGGGTTCATCTGCGTCGACTGCTGCAGCGCCGCGACGAGCTGGCCCTGGTCGATCGGCGTGCCGTTCCACAGGATCTGGTCGGCGGGCGTGAGGACGAGCTTGTTCTTGGTCGGCTCGACCAGCGGCGGGGGGTTGTTGTTGGGCTGCGGCAGGTCGATGTCGACCGAGTGCGTGGCCACCGGGATGGTGATGATGAACATGATCAGCAGAACGAGCAGAACGTCGATCAGCGGAGTCATGTTCATGTCCATCATCGGCTCGCCGTCAAGCTTGCCTCCAGACATACCCATGGTGTGTTCTCCTTAGAAAATTGGCGGTTGCTGTCAGACGCCCGGTTCGACCGGATTCGAGATGAACCCGACGACCGGATAGCCGGCCAGCTGGACCTGGTAGATGGCACCAGCCACGCAGCGCCACGGGGCTTCGACGTCGCCGCGGATGTGGACCTGCGGGATCTTTTCCGGGTCTTCCATCAGGGCCTCGGCCCCGCCCGCGCGCTGGATGATCGCGTCGAGCCGCTTGAACGCCTGGTCCTTGAGCTCGGTCGAATCGACCAGCGTGATGTTGTTGAAGTAGATCCGGCACTGCCCGTTGCGCGATGCGCCCGCGTAGCCCGGCTCCCCGGCGCTGCGGCCGGCATCGTCGGTCGCGCTGACGGTGAGCAGCAGGTTCTCGACCTTGTCCTTCGATTCCAGCGATTCGAACACCGGAATCTTGAGCTTCTCGATCGTCTGGATCGCCACCGGAACCGCGATGAGGAAGATGATCAGGAGCACCAGCATCACGTCCACCAGCGGCGTGGTGTTGATGTCGGACATCGGGGTATCGGCCCCACCTCCCGTTGAAATCGCCATTGTGAATTCCTAGCCTGTCAATACTTTGGCTTCTACTGCCTGCCCCGCAGCGCCGCTTTGGGGCGGCGTGCGAGGCACCTGCGGGATCATGGCCGGAGCCTTCTCCCGCAGGTTCGCAGCTCTGACGATCAGGACTTGTTGAGCGTCGGGTTGGCGGGGGCAGCCGGCTTGGCAGCGGGCTTGGCCGCCGGAGCCGCGGCGGTCACCGCCGGCTTCACTGCGCCGTTCGAGTTCATGTAGGCGAGCAGGTCGTTCGAGAAGGTGCTCAGCAGCGCCGCGATCTTGCGGTTGCGGCCCTGGAGCCAGTTGAACGCGAACACCGCAGGCACAGCGACGAGCAGACCGATCGCGGTCATGATCAGCGCTTCACCGACCGGGCCGGCGACCTTGTCGATCGAGGCGTTGCCGGCGATGCCGATGTTGATCAGCGCGCGGTAGATCCCGATCACGGTGCCGAGCAGACCGACGAACGGCGCGGTCGCACCGACGGTCGCGAGGAAGGCGAGGCCGCCGTTGAGCACGGCGTTGATCGAATCTTCCGAACGCTGGAGCGAACCGTGCATGTAGTCATGCGATTCGAGGGCGTCGGTCATCTTGCCGTGGTCTTCCTGGGCCTTGACCGCGTCATCGGCGAGCTGGCGCCACGGGCCGTCCTTCTCGAGCTTGGTGGCGCCTTCCTTGAGGCTGGCGGCGCGCCAGAAGCTGCTCTGCACGGTCTTGTACTGCTTGAGCACCTTGTTCTGCTCGAACAGCTTGGTGAACAGGATGTAGAACGAGCCGACCGACATGATGACCATGATGGTGAGGATCGACCAGGCGACGGGGCCGCCTTCGACCATCGCTTCGTAGAAGCCGAACTTGCTTTCGGGGGCGGCGGCACCGCCGGCGGCGAGAAGGAAAAGGTTCATTGCGAAAGTCCTCTTGAAAATAATGGGTCGTGTGGGAGCGGCGCGTTTGCGCCGGCCCGATTGATCAGTTCAGCTTGTAGGTAATCCGGGTCGACCAGCTGGCGTTGATGGGCACGCCATCGTCGTTGAGCGCCGGATCGAAGCGGGCATAGCGCTCGACCGCCTTGGTGGCTGCGCCATCGAGGATGTCGGAGCCGCTCGACGAGGTCACCGAGCAACCGGTGGCACGGCCATCGGTGGTCACGGTGCAGCGCACGCCGACGGTGCCTTCGATTTCTTCCTGGGCTGCGCGACGCGGATAGTCTTCCTGGATTCGGGCCGACCACGAGCGCTGGTTCTTGGGCTGGACGCCGCGGGCCTTGGACGGGCCCTTGGGTGCCGGCGGCGGTCCCGGAGGCGCGCTGGGCTGAACCGACGGCCGCACCTGCGTGGGTGCCGGCGGCGGCGGGTCCTGAACGGTTCTGACGTCAGGCGGATTCTGCGCGATGGCGAAAGGCGGCGGCGGCGCCACAGGCGGCGGCGGCGAGGTGTCCTGCTGCTGCTCCGGCGGCGGCGGTTCATCCGGCGGCGGCGGCGGCGGCGGCGGCTCCTCGACGTTGACGGTGGTCACACGTTCGACCACCTCCTTGACGGCGTTGATGGCCAGGCCGGTCACGAGCAGGTACCCGATCGCGACGTGGATCAGGACGACGATGATGATCGACGTCGTCTTGTTCCCGGCCTGTTGTTGGCTAGCGTAGGACATCCAGCGCTTTCTCTCCAAATACTCGCCGATCGCACGGATCGGCACACTCCCCACCCCCCGGCCGTTAAGGTCGGCGAGCGGATCCCGGTCATTTCGGTCCTCCCACGCCGGAACAAAAATTGCGGGCCCGTGCATTGCGCGAAGCCCGATCTTTCTCCGGCTGGCACGTGCGGGACAACAAACGGTTCCCGCACGCAACCTCACACTGTCCGCGCGGCAATGTCCCCAGTCCCGCGCCTTCAGTCTCTCGGGCTTTAACGGGCAACCCCTAGCCGATCAAACGCTTTTGCGGTTCAGCACGGATTCACTGCGAGTCATGTGCAACAGACCCTGCTAATATGCGGAAGCACCTAGGTGTTGCGGGGGGCACGACACGCCCAAAGGTAAAGGGAAGATTAATGTCTTTTTTCAAGACTCTGGCCATGGCAGGTGCGGCGCTCTCGGGCCTTGCAGGGATGCCTTGTGTAGCGGCCGCTCAAACGGTTGGCGGCGGCAGCGTCGCACAGCCTGCGGGGGCGGTCTCCGGCCCGACATATGCCGATCTTGCGACGCTTTCGGACGCTGCGGAACTGGTGCTGCGGGTGCAGATTCGCAAGGCAACCGCCCTGAAAGCCGACCGCGCGCCGGGCCTCGCAGCGGGATTCGCGCGGCTCTATGTCGAGGCGAACACCCTCGCGCTGATCGCCGGGCGCAGCGGTGTGGGGGCGGCGGTGACCTATGTCGTCGACGTGCCGCTCGATGCCAAGGGCAAGGTGCCCAAGATGAAGAAGCGCGAAGTCGTGGTGTTTGCGCGCGGGGTGCCGGGCAAGCCGGGCGCGCTCCAGCTGATCGGGCCCGCCGCGCAGCTCGATTACACCCCGGCGCTCGAGGCGCGGCTGCGTCCGATCCTGACCGAGCTTTATGCGGCCGACGCCGCCCCGCGCATCACCGGGGTGAGCGATGCGCTGGCGGTGCTGGGCACCTTGACGGGCGAATCGGAGACGCAGATTTTCCTCGCAACCGAGAATCGCTCGCCGGTCTCGATCACCGTGCTGCGGCGCCCGGGCCAGCGGGTGCAGTGGGGCGTCTCGTGGGGCGAGATCATCGATTCGGCCGCGCGCCCGCCTGCGCCGGAGACCCTGCGCTGGTATCGCCTCGCCTGCGCGCTCCCGCCGCAGCTGCCGAGCAACGCCAACCTCGCGCGCGAGGCGGACGAGCGGCGGCTGGCGGCGGGCGACTATGCCTTCGTCAGGCAGGCGCTGGGGCCGTGCGAGCGGCGCATTACGCAGGGCTGATCGGGTCTTTGCCCGCTTGACCGCACCGCCTGCACGGTTAAGCGCGCTCCTCAGTTTCCGACGGAGGGCCGCTTGACCACTATTGCACCGCTGCGCATCGCCATCGCCGGGCTCGGCACCGTGGGCGCGGGCGTGATCCGCCTGCTCGACACCAACGCCGCGCTGATCGCCGCGCGCGCTGGTCGTCCGATCGAGGTCGTCGCGGTGGCTGCGCGCGACCGCGGCAAGGATCGCGGGGTCGACATCGCCCGTTTCGCCTGGGAAGACGACATGACCGCGCTCGCCCGGCGCGCGGATGTCGACGTGGTGGTCGAGCTGGTCGGCGGTTCGGACGGCCCCGCGCTCGCCCTCAGCCGCGCGGCGCTATCCGCAGGCAAGGGGCTCGTCACCGCCAACAAGGCGATGATCGCGCACCACGGGCTGGAACTGGCCGAACTGGCCGAGGGCAATAACGCCGCGCTCAAGTTCGAGGCGGCCGTCGCGGGCGGGATCCCGGTCATCAAGGGGCTGCGCGAGGGCACTTCCGCCAACGCCCTGACCAAGGTGTATGGCATCCTCAACGGCACCTGCAACTACATCCTCTCCGAGATGGAGGCGACCGGCGCCGACTTTGCCGACGTGCTGGCCGAGGCGCAGCGATTGGGCTTCGCCGAGGCCGATCCCGCCTTCGACATCGAGGGCGTGGACGCCGCGCATAAGCTCGCGATCCTTGCGAGCATCGGCTTCGGCACGCGGGTGGACTTCGCGGGCGTGCGCATCTCAGGCATCACCCGGGTGCGCGCCGCCGACATCGCGCAGGCCGATGCGCTGGGCTTCGTGATCCGCCTGATCGGCGAGGCTGACGTGGAGGAGACCCCGCAGGGCCCCCGCCTGCTCCAGCGCGTCCGGCCGTGCCTCGTCGCCAAGGGCCACCCGCTGAGCGCCGTGGATGGCCCGACCAACGCGGTCGTGGCCGAGGGCAACTTCTCCGGCCGCCTGCTGTTCCAGGGCGCGGGCGCCGGCGACGGGCCGACTGCCAGCGCGGTCGCCGCCGACCTTATCGACATCGCCCGCGACGAGGTGGGCGCGCCTTTCTCGATCCCCTCGGCCCAGCTTGCCGCCATGCCGCCTGCCGAGCCCGGTGACCGCACCGAGCGCACCTATCTGAGGTTCATGGTCAAGGACCGCCCGGGCGTGCTCGCCGAGATCACCGCGGCGATGCGTGACGGCGACGTCTCGATCGAGAGCCTGATCCAGCAGGGCCGCTCCAACGGCGGGGGCGAGGTGATGGTGGCGATGGTCACCCACGAGGGCCCCGAGCGCTGCGTCGCCAAGGCGTTGGCGCTGCTCGACGGCTCGGACAGCCTCGCGGGCGAGCCGCTGGTGCTGCCGATCCTGCCGCGCTGACGCTCAGCCATCGGGCTTCGGAGCCTCGGGCAGGCCCAGCTCGGCCTCCACCCTCCGGCGGTCCTCCTCCGAGAGCGGCGCGTCGTCACCCTGCACCGGGGCGAGGCCTTGCGCCACGCGCTCGGCGTCCGAGCCTTCCGGCGGGGGCGGGATCGCTTCGACGTCGACGATCAGCGCCGCATCCTTGGGGCAGGGCGGGATGAAGCACAGCCCGCTGATGGTCGCAGGCCCGCGGAAGATGCCCGGCCCGGCCACGTCGGGCGGGGGCAGGGTGCCCGCATTCATGGTCCGCTCGGCATAGTCCTTCATCCACGCCTCGCGGCTGCCGCTGTAGAGCTGCGAGGTGTCGGCGGGCAGCTCGCGGCACACCACGATCTCGCCCGAGACGACGCCGCGCTCGGTGTCCTCGGCGCATTGCTTGAGCTCGACCGCATCGGCGGCCTCGGACACCTGCGGGGGCACGAGGATGTCGATCTGCTGCGGCGGTTCGGCGGTGGTCGGTGCGTCGGGGCCGAGGTCGATCGGGATGCGCGGGCGCTCGGGCTCGGCGGGTTTGGCGGGCTTGTTCGAGGCGGGTATCGAGGGCAGCTGCAAGGTCGGCTGCGGCGGTACCTGCGGCCCGATCCGCACCTGCGGCTCGGTGGCGACCTGAGCGGCGAGCGCGGCGACGAGGAGGGAGACGAGCACGGCCCTGCCCTCCCTAGCCGCCCTTCCTCTTCCTCGGCCGCGGCGGCACCGCGGTCTTGATCCCCTCCGCCTCGCGCCGTGCGCGCTCCTGCTCCTCGGTCAGCTCCTCGTTCTGCCCGAGCGGGGGGAGGCCCTGCGCGATGCGATCCGCGTCGGAGCCTGCGGGCGCCTTGGGCAGCGCGTTGAAGTCGACCGTGATCGCCACCGGCGGGGGCTTGCCGAAGCCGATGCCCTTGCCGTTGTCCGGGATGCCGAACAGGTCGGGCGGCGGCGGGGCGCCCTTGAAGGCGGTCTCCTGCGCATAGCGCTTCTGCGTCGTCGCGCGGTCACCGGTGAGCGCATCGCCGCTCCGGTCGCGCACCCGGCACACCACGATCTCGCCGTTGATGGCCGCGGCTTCCTCGTCATCGCGGCATTCGCGCAGGTCCGCCTGGCTCGGCTCGTCGCGCGGGACCGAGACCGTGAGGTTGACCCGCGGCGGCACGCCCGCGGGCGCCGTGGTCACCGCGGCGGGCGCATCCCCGGCCGGAGCTGGAGTCGCAGAGCCGTCATCCTGCGCCGCCAAAGGCGCAGTCACCAGCGCGGCCAATGCGGGCAGGAGGAGGCGAAAACCGGGCAGGACTGGCCTTCCATTGCTCGACAAACCCGTCTCCATCCGCTTAAGCGCCGCAGGGCATCCCGTGGCCGGGCCGTATCCAGAGCGAAGAAGGGCTGAATTGCACATGAACTCCCCGACCGATACCCAGCTTGCCGCCGCCCCGCAACCTGCCAGCGAGAACGCGATCCAGCGCGTGCTGGTGCTCGAGATGGTGCGCGTGACCGAGCAGGCGGCGATTGCCGCTGCGCAGCTGGTCGGCCGCGGCGACGAGAAGGCGGCGGATGCGGCGGCGGTCGCGGCGATGCGCAAGGCCTTCGACAACCTCTACATCGACGGCACCGTGGTGATCGGCGAGGGCGAGCGGGACGAGGCCCCGATGCTGTTCATCGGCGAGAAGGTCGGCATGGGCAAGGGCCCCAAGATCGACATCGCACTGGACCCGCTCGAAGGCACCACCATCACCGCCAAGGCCGGGCCCAACGCGCTCGCGGTGCTGGCGGCGGCGGAGGAGGGCTGCCTGCTCAACGCGCCCGACACCTACATGGACAAGCTCGCGGTCGGCCCGGGCTATCCCGAGGGCATCATCGACCTCGCCAAGTCGGCGACCGAGAACGTCTGCGCGGTGGCCAATGCCAAGGGCGTCAAGCCGTCCGACATCAACGTCTGCGTGCTCGACCGTCCGCGTCATGCCGAGCTCATCGCCGAGCTGCGCGCGCTGGGCTGCGGGGTGGTGCTGATCGGTGACGGCGACGTGGCGGGGGTGATCGCGGTGACCGATCCCGACACGACGGTCGACATGTACATGGGCCAGGGCGGCGCGCCCGAGGGCGTGCTCGCGGCCGCGGCGCTGCGCTGCGTCGGCGGGCAGTTCAACGGCCGCCTCGTGTTCCGCAACGAGGACGAGAAGGCCCGGGCGCGCAAGTGGGGGATCGAGGACCTCACCCGCATCTACAAGCTCGAGGACCTCGCCAAGGGCGACTGCATCTTCGCCGCGACCGGCGTGACCGACGGCTCGCTGCTGGCGGGCGTCAAGCGCCGCCGCAAGCCGACCGGCGAGACCATCCTCACCACCGAGAGCGTGGTGATGCGGGCTTCGAGCGGGACGGTGCGGTGGATCCGGGGCGAGCACCGCATCGGGTGAGGCGTTGGAGCGGACTGTCGTGGCCACAGGCGCGGCGGTCCTCCGCACCCCTCAAGGACTCGCGGTGGATCCGGGGCGAGCACCGCATCGGGTGAGTCGCAGGCCGCTTCGGCACGCGCCAGCAGCTGTGTGTTGGAGACACATGAGACACTGTCCAAGGCCGAAAAAGTCTCCACCTTGCGCGCGCCTGCAATCGGCGGATTGCGGTGTGAAAAGAGGCGGCTGCGGCGGGTCATTTCCGGGCAAGCTGACAGGTCTAGCCCGAGTAGGAAAGCCGCCCCTTGTGCCCCCGGCGACGCGGGTTTTTGCCAATATCCTGCCGTGCCTCAGGCGGTCGCCTTGGCGATGGCGCTTTGTGCGGCGGGCGCGCCAAGGTCGAACAGCTTGCGCACCGCCTCGTTGGGGGTGAGGGTGCCGGGCGGATAGTGCTTCAGATGCAGCGCGCGCAGCGCGGCGATGTGTTGCTGGCCCAGCGATCCCGCGAAATCCTCGACGATCGCGCTCTTGCCCCAATGCGGGCGCACGCCGGGGAAATAGCTCGTCACCGCGCGTTGCAGCCTCTCGAGCCAGGCATAGTCGCGCACGTCGGCGAACAGGTCGATGGCCGCCACCGGCCCGGCGAAATTGCCCGCGAAGGGCAGGTCGCTTTTCTCGGGCAGCTCGCGCACCCCGATCAGGCTCTTGAGCACGAAGCCCAGCGGGCGCAGCCTTTCGGCCTCAAGCATGAGGAAACGCACCACCTCGTCGCTGCGATGAAGCGGCACGAAGAAGGCGAGGTTGTAGGCGGTGAAGGTGGTGGCGAAGAAGCCGGTGAGGAGGTCGGGCGCGCGTTGGGTCTTGAGCAGGGGCTCGGGATCATAGAGGTAATCGAGATCATCGGGCGCGGTGATGACGCGGCGGTGGGTGCGCGGGTTGATCCGGTTGGCGGCGCGCTGGAGCCGGTAGCGCAGGGACGGGAACAGGCGGTCGAAGGCCCACAGGCGGCGCAGCAGGAACTCGGTCAGCCCCGCGAGCGAGAGCAGCGGCGCGGTGGTCTTGCGCGGCCCCTTGCCCTTGCTCGCCGGGCGCAGGGTGTGGAGCATGATCAGCGGGTCCTTCGGGTCGCTGTAGGGCACAATCGCCGTCGACACCGCCATCGCGCCCTTCGCCAGCGCCGCCTTCTTCGAGAGGCGCGTGACCCAGGCGTCTGACTGGTAAGAGGCGACGGGCGCGGTGCGAAGCGTGACGCTGAGGATCGGGCCGATGGTGCCGAAGGACAGCGCGGCATAGGGGAAGTCCGGGTCGGTCGGCGTCAGCGTGACCTTCTGCCCGTAGCCGTCGAGGAAGGTCAGCGCGGTGACGGCCTGCGCGATCACGGGTTCGGGGCCATAGCCATGCGTCCCCCCGCTGAGCGCGCCGATCACGGTCTGCTCCATGTAGTTGCCGCTGTTGAGCATCCGCCGCCCGTGCTTCACCAGCGCCTGCTTGAGGGTCAGCACCTTGACCGAGGGGCCGCAGGTCGCGGTGCCGGTCGCGGGGTCGTAGGTGAGGTGATCGAAGCGCGCCTCGCCCATGTGGAAGGCGGTGATGCCGGGGATGACCTGGATGCCGTTGTAGCTGTGCGACTGGCCGATGCAGCTGTAGGGCCGGGTGCCCAGCGCATCGACCAGCGCCGCCTCGTCGGTCGGGCGGGTGACGTGGGCCTCGCCGAAGAACACCGCCATCCACGACTGCACGCGCGCCAGCCCGTCAGCCGGTGCCTTGGCCTTGCCGGTCAACCACTTCATCGGAACGCCCCCGTTCGCTGATGCCGCATCTTTGCCCGCGCGCACGGCCAAGGCAATGAAAAACCACGGGCGAGCGGTGGCTTGACACGCGCCATTTCGTCATTTAGCTAAATGGCTATGTCAGAGATCTTCGACGCCCTTGCCCATCCGATCCGCCGCGAGGTGCTCGAACTGCTCAAGCAGGGCGGGATGAGCGCGGGCGAGCTGGCGGATCGCTTTCCGGTCTCCAAGCCGACCATGTCGGGCCACTTCGCCAAGCTGAAGGCGGCCGGGCTGATCCGGGGCGAGAACCGGGGCGGGTCGATCATCTACACCTTGAACTTGTCGACGCTGGAAGAAGCGCTGCTCGGGTTCATGGGGCGCGTGGGAATCGGGAGCGGCGCGGCCGCGCGAATGGCACCCGGACAGGGAGAAACGACATGAAGATGCGCGGGCTCTTGATCGTCAATCTGCTGCTCGCTGCCGCGATGGCGGGGTTCGGCGCGTGGGTCGCCGCGCGGCTCGCGCCGGGCACCGAGCTTGCCGTCCACTGGAACGCTTCGGGCGAGGCAGACGGCTTCCAGCCCGCGCTGCCGGCGCTGCTGTGGCCCGCGGGGATGTCGCTCGTGGTCGGGCTGATCATGGCCGCGATCCCCCGGATGGAGCCCTTGCAGGACCGGCTCGATGCCTCGGCTCCGGTGCTGCGCGCCTCGTGGATCGGGGTGATGGGGCTGATGGTCTATGTGCAGGCGATGATCGCCGCGCCCGCCTTGGGCTGGGACATCGGCGTCGATCTGCTGCTGGCGGGGATGGGGGTCATGTTCCTGATGATCGGCAATGCTCTTCCCAAATCGCGCCCGAGCTTCTTCGTCGGCATCCGCACGCCGTGGACGCTGAGCGACACCGACAACTGGATCGCCACGCACCGGCTGGGCGGCAAGCTGATGATGGCGGCGGGAGCGGCGATGGTGGTCGCGGCTTTCCTGCCGCTCGCGCCGGCATGGCGGCTGCCCGCGATGGTCGCGCCGATCATCGCGGCGAGCGTGGTGCCGATCGTCTACAGCTGGTGGCTGTGGCGCAGCCGGACGGCGCAGTGAGCCCGAGGAGATACCCGATGATCCGCACCGCCCTGATGGCCGCCGCCGCCGCGCTGCTCGCCGCCCCGCACGTTTCCCCGCTCAGGGCCGAGGCGCCTGCCGGTGAGCCCATCGAAGCCCCCGGCCCGCTCGCGCCGCTCTCGGGCACGCTGCTGAGGGCGAGCGAGGGCGGAGAGGGGCCGGTCGCGCTCATCATTCCCGGCTCGGGCCCGACCGACCGGGACGGCAACAATCCGCTGGGCGTTACCGCCGCATCCTACCGCCTGCTCGCCGAGGCGCTGCTGGAGCGCGGGATCGCGACGGTGCGGATCGACAAGCGCGGGATGTTCGCGAGCAGCGCTGCGGCCAACCCTAACGCCGTCACCATCCCCGACTACGTCGCCGACACCGCCGCCTGGGTCGCCGCGACCCGCAAGGCGACCGGCGCGCAATGCGTCTGGCTGATCGGGCACTCCGAAGGCGGGCTGGTCGCACTCGCCGCCGCGCAGGAGCTCGAGGGCCTGTGCGGCGTGGTGCTGGTCGCCGCGCCGGGGCGACCGCTGGGCGATGTGATCAAGAGCCAGATCCGCGCCAACCCCGCCAACGTGACCCTGGTCGTGCCCGCCGACAACGCGGTCGATATTCTGGCTTCGGGTCATTACGTGAACGTCGACAACCTGCCCGTGCCGCTCCGGGGACTGTTCGCTCGGGAAGTGCAGGGCTTCCTGATCAGCGCCTTCTCCTACGACCCCGCCGCCCTCGCAGCGGCGACCAAGCTGCCGCTGCTGATCGTGCAGGGGGGCAGGGACATTCAGGTCCCCGTCGCCGATGCCGAGCGCATGGCGGCGGCCAACCCTGCCGCGAAGCTGGTGGTGCTGCCCGAGGTGAACCACGTTCTGAAGGATGTGGCCGAGGGCACTGCGGCCAACCTCGCCGCCTATCGCGACCCCGCCCTGCCGCTCGGCAAGGGCGTGGCCGCGGCCATCGCCGACTTCATCACGCAGTAGGCCGCACGGCCGCAGAAACATGCTTAAGCCTTTGCCGCGCTGACCCCCCGGCTCTCTGCGCAGGCGGCGCTTACCGGCGGTTTGGGAGCGGCCGGTGCATGGGGCTTGGCATGACCAGCATCACCAATCTCCTCTTCCCGCCGATTCCTCCCGCCGCCGGTTCGGGCTCGGCCACCGACGCGCGTCAGGAGATCGGCGACATGATCGAGGCGCTGCGCGCGCATCTCGACATGGATGTCGCCTTCGTCTCGCGCCAGATCGGCGGCACCCACCGCATCTTCACCCATGTCGCCGCGCGCGGGGTTGCGCCGCTCGCCTCGGGTGATTTGAACCCCAACGAGAACTCGCTGTGCTGGCTGGTGATCCAGGGCAAGCTGCCCGAGCGCGTCACCGACACCAGCCACTACGAGGCCGCCGCCTGCCTCCCCATCACCGACGCCGCCAACGTCCGCTCGCACTTCAGCGTGCCGATGCGCCGCCGCAACGGGCAGGTGCACGGCAGCCTGTGCTGCTTCAGCTACCGCCCGCGCCCCGACGTATCCGAGCGCGACATGCAGATGATCCGCTCGGTCGCGGCGATCGTCAGCGACCAGATCGAGAGCCGCATCGAGCTCGAGGAGCGCGGCGAGGATGCCGCGGCGCAGATCGCGCGGCTGATCGTCGACGATGCGCTGACCGTGATCCACCAGCCGATCTACGACCTCACCGACTGGCACCTGATCGGCCACGAATGCTTCATGCGCCACAAGGCCGACCCCGAGGTTTCGGCCAGGGAGCTGCTCGATCAGGCACGCGCCGCGGGCCGCACGCTCGAGCTCGAACTGCACATTGCGCGCAAGGCCCTCGCCACGCTCGATCCCGAACACCCCGAACGCTTCATCGCCATCAACGTCTCGCCCGAGACGCTGGCGAGCCCCGCGCTTGGCCACATCATCCCCGAAGGCCTCGCCTCGCGGCTGGTGATCGAGCTGAACCAGCAGGACACCGCGCGGGATCAGGCCGCGATCAAGGAGGCGATCCGGGTGCTCAAGGAGCGCGCCTGGGTGGCGGTGAGTTCCGAAGGCGTGGGCTTTGCCGGGCTTCAGGCGCTGGTCGATCTCGGCCCCGACATCGTCAAGATCGCGCCCGAATTCCTCGCCGGGGTCGCCGCCGACGCATCGCGCCGCGCGCTGGTCAAGGCGCTGGTGCAATTCGCCGCCGACACCGGCGTGACGCTGATCGCGCAAGGGGTGGAGACGCGCGAGGACCTGCAGGCGCTGCGCGAACTGGGCGTGCGGTTTGCGCAGGGCGACGTGCTGGGCAAGCCGGCGGCCCCCGGGCGCGGCGTGCGGGTGTGCTGAGAGCTTAGCGGGCTGCCGCCCGCCTGCTCTCGGGCAGATCGAGCGGCACCTCGGCCAAGAGATCGCCGAAAGTGAGCGGGTGCTCCACCAGCGAAGGGTGCGGCGAATAGCCGTCGTGCCAGTATTTGGGCGCGATCATGTCGCGCGCGATGCTCATCCCGAAGAACCGGCGCGGGCGGGGGGTGCGGTTGTCGGGCCCCGCGTGGAGCAGGTCGCTGCGGTAGAGGATCACCGTGCCCTTGCGCGGGGCGGCCTGAACCGGATGGAACAGCGCATCGAGCTCCGCCCGGCGCCGCCACAGTTGCCACAGCGTCTTCGGGCCGAGGTGGCGCAGGCTGAATTGCGAGTTCTTGCCCGTGAGGAAGCGCAGCAGGTTGGGCTGGTGCTGGTCCCACTTCGCCGAGAACACCCGGTCGCGGAATTCGCCCGGTGCCAGCCCCGCCTTGGGCGAGCGGCGCATCCGCCACAGCTTCGCGAGGTTGTGCCGGAAGATTCGCGCATTGGCGCGCCGCCGGAACAGCTCCATCAGCGCATAGGCCGCGCCGCCATGCGCATATTCCGCCCCGCCATATTGATGCGTCCCCGGCACGAACACCGTGCCCCCTTGTTCGGGCGCAACATCCTCGACCGCGGCGAACAGGCTGATCACGCCCATCGGATCGCGGTGGATATACTGGTGCGAGGAGCCGAAATAGCTGGTGAAGGTCGCGATCTCGAGCACCGGGCGCGTGGCGCCGCAATATTCCCCGATCACGCCCTGAAGCCGCTGCGCGAGCATCGCGGCAAAGCCCGTGACCTCTGGGCTCGATGGCAGCGAGCAGAAATCGCGGCGCACGTAGTGGTTGTCGGTCTCGCTGGCGAAGGCGCTGCGGGCGCGGTCGGGATCGGCGATGGTCTGGCGCATCAGCTTGAGCCCCGCATCGGCCTCGGCATCGGACAAGAGCCCGGTCAGCAGCACCAGCCCGTGCCGGTCCATCATCGCCAGCGCCCGCGCGACGCAAGCCGCCGTCAGCCGCCCCCTGCCATCGAGCGCGGCGGGGACCTCGTAGGCCGAGGTGTCGTGGGAGATGCGCAGACCGTCCATACTGCTGCTATGGCGCGGAAAATTCACTAACGCGTAAATGGGGGGAAGGCGGTGGTGGCAAAGAAAAACCCCGGCGGATCGCTCCGCCGGGGTTTTCTTGTGTCTGGCTTGGCCGACTCCGGCAAAGCCGGAGTCGTCAGACGGGGCGCGGGCGCCCCGCTGGCCGGCCTGCGGCGTGGACGGGTCAGCTTGCGCTGGCCCGCCCGCCTTAGGTCAGAACCCCATCCCGCCCATGTCGGGCATCGCGGGGGCGGCCGGCTTGTCGTCCGGACGCTCGACGATCGCCGCTTCGGTGGTGATCAGCAGGCCGGCGACCGAGGCCGCATCCTGCAGCGCGGTGCGAACGACCTTGGTCGGGTCGATCACGCCGGCCTTCACCAGGTTCTCGTAGGTGTCGGTCGCGGCGTTGAAGCCCTGGGTCTCATCATTCTCGCGCAGCAGGTTGCCCGCAACGACCGCGCCATCATGGCCGGCGTTCTGGGCGATCTGCTTGATCGGGGCGGTGATCGCCTTGCGGATGATGTCGATGCCGCGGGTCTGGTCTTCGTTCGCGCCCTTCAGGCCTTCGAGAGCCTTGGTGGCGTAGAGCAGCGCCGTGCCGCCACCCGGAACGATGCCTTCCTCAACCGCAGCGCGGGTCGCGTGAAGGGCGTCGTCGACGCGGTCCTTGCGCTCCTTCACTTCGACTTCGGTCGCACCGCCGACCTTGATCACGGCCACACCGCCCGCGAGCTTCGCCAGACGCTCCTGGAGCTTCTCGCGGTCGTAATCGGACGAGGTGTTGTCGATCTGGGTGCGGATCTCGGCGACACGCGCCTTGATGTCGTCAGCCGAACCGGCGCCGTCGACGATGGTGGTGTTGTCCTTGTCGATCGAGACCTTCTTGGCCTGGCCGAGCATGCCGACGGTGACGTTCTCGAGCTTGATGCCGAGGTCTTCGCTGATCATCTCGCCCTTGGTCAGGATCGCGATGTCCTGCAGCATCGCCTTGCGACGATCGCCGAAGCCCGGAGCCTTGACCGCCGCGACCTTCAGGCCGCCGCGCAGCTTGTTGACCACGAGGGTCGCCAGCGCTTCGCCTTCGATGTCCTCGGCGATGATCAGCAGCGGACGGCCCGACTGCACCACGGCCTCGAGGATCGGCAGCATCGACTGCAGGTTCGACAGCTTCTTCTCGTGGATCAGGATGTAGGGGTTATCCAGTTCCACGGTCATCTTGTCGGGGTTGGTGATGAAGTAGGGCGACAGGTAGCCGCGGTCGAACTGCATGCCTTCGACGACATCGAGCTCGAATTCGAGGCCCTTGGCTTCCTCGACGGTGATCACGCCTTCCTTGCCGACCTTCTCCATGGCTTCGGCGATCTTCTCGCCGACTTCACGGTCGCCGTTGGCGGAGATGATGCCGACCTGCGCGATTTCGCTGCTGTCCGACACGTCCTTCGAACGCGACTTGAGGTTTTCGACGACCGCGATCACGGCCTGATCGATGCCGCGCTTCAGGTCCATCGGGTTCATGCCGGCCGCGACCGACTTCATGCCCTCGGTCACGATCGCCTGGGCGAGCACGGTGGCGGTGGTGGTGCCGTCACCGGCAGCATCATTCGCCTTCGAGGCCACTTCGCGCAGCATCTGCGCGCCCATGTTCTCGTACTTGTCCTTGAGCTCGATTTCCTTGGCGACGCTCACACCGTCCTTGGTGATGCGCGGCGCGCCGAAGCTCTTGTCGATGACGACGTTGCGGCCCTTGGGGCCCAGCGTCACCTTGACGGCGTTGGCGAGGATATCGACGCCGCGCAGAATGCCTTCACGGGCTTCGCGGCCGAACTTCACGTCCTTGGCAGCCATTTCGTTTCTCCTGAGATTTGGTTGTGTTTAGAAAGGGATAAAGGGCGCAGGCCTTAGCCGACGATCCCCATGATGTCGCTTTCCTTCATGATCAGCAGGTCTTCGCCGTTGATCTTGACTTCGGTGCCCGACCACTTGCCGAACAGCACGCGGTCGCCCGCCTTCACGTCGAGCGCGATGCGGTTGCCGCTATCGTCGCGGTTGCCTTCGCCGACGGCGATGACTTCGCCTTCGCTCGGCTTTTCCTGGGCGCTGTCGGGGATGATGATGCCGCCGGCAGTCTTGGTGTCGGCTTCAATGCGACGGACCACCACGCGGTCGTGCAGCGGACGAAATGCCATGTGTATGACCTTTCCTGAAAAGATAGGGGTTGCTTGGCACTCTCCCTGTGAGAGTGCCAACGAGGCGGCATTTGGTCGCGGGGCCCGAATGAATCAACCCCTGCCCATGCAAAAAATTTGACCCGACCGCAGATTTCGGGGCCGGGGTGGTCAGCGCGGGCGTGCTCGGTTATCGCGTCGGGCCATGACTGCCCCCAAACTGCCCCCCAAGCTTGCCGGCCTCAACGACGAGATCAACGTCGCGCACGAGGCGTGGCTGTGGCTCAAGGTCAACCTCGCTTTCCTGACCGGCGCGATCGCGGTGACGCTGGCGGGGATCCTGCTCGCCCGGCTGCTCTCGCGCTGGGCCGACCGCGCGCTGATGAGAGCGACCCATATCGAGCCGACGGTCGCCAAGTTCCTCAGCAACATCATCAAGTATGCGCTGTGGGTGGTGGTGGCCGTGACGGTGCTGACCCAGTTCGGGGTGCAGACGACGAGCATCATCGCCGCGCTGGGCGGACTTGCGCTGGCGGTGGGCCTCGCGCTTCAGGGCACGCTGTCGAACGTGGCAGCGGGCGTCATGATCCTGATCCAGCGGCCCTTCCGCGTGGGCGAGTTCATCACCGCCGGGACGGTGTCGGGCACGGTGCAGGGGATCGGGTTGTTCACCACCGAGCTGCTCCAATTGGACGGGCAATATGTCATGGTCCCCAACAACGAGCTCTGGAACAAGGCCGTGGTCAACGCCTCGCGCATGCCCACGCGGCGGTTCGAGCTGGTGGTGCCGCTCGCCTACGAGGATGATCTGACGGCGGCCAAGGCGGCGATGCTGGAGCTGGCGCATGCCGATCCGCGCGTGCTGGCCGAGCCCGCGCCGGTCGCCTTCGTCGCCTCGCTTGGCGACAATGCGGTGCGGGTGGGGATGCGCGTGTGGTGCAACGCGGGCGATCTCCTCGCGCTGACATGGGCGCTGAACGAGGGCGTGAAGCTGAAGTTCGACGAACTCGGAATGCACATCGCGACCGGCGTCGCTGCGCCAGCGCGTTAGGCGGGGAGGGGGCTGGGCGCGTAGTCCGTCAGCCCCAGCCCGTCGCGCCGCGCCCAGCGCCACAGCAGCAGCGCGGCGGCGAAGAACAGGCCCGTGGCGAGCCCGATCCACACCCCCGTCCCCTCGAGCGGGGTGAAGAAGCCGAGCCAGATCGCCATGCCGAAGCCGGGCACCCAGTAGCTGAAGATCGCGATCCACATCGGCACGCGGGTGTCCTGCAAGCCCCGTAGCGCGCCCGCGCCCACCGCCTGCACGCCGTCTGCCAGCTGGAAGATCGCCGCGAGCGTCAGATATTGCACCGCAAAGCCGACCAGCGCGGCGTTGGCGGCGGCATCGGGATCGACATAGACCCGCAGCAGCAGCGTCGGCACCAGCATCATCGCGAGCGCGGTGGTGCACATGAACCCCGTCCCGATCACGATCGCCACCCACCCCGCGCGCCCCGCCTCCAAGCGGTCGCCCGCCCCGTGGTGGAAGCCGACGCGGATGGTCGCCGCCTGCGCCGTGCCGAAAGGGATCTGGAAGGCGAGCGCGGCGAGGTTCAGCGCGAGGGTGTGCGCGGCAAGCTCGGTCTCGCCGAAGCGGCCCATCAGCAGCGCCGCGCCGCTGAACAGCCCGGCCTCGGCCAGCACGGTCAGCGCAATCGGCGTGCCGATCACCATGATCTCTTTCAGCCGCGTCCATTCCGGCCGCCACCAGCGCCCGAAGATGCGGTAGCGCCGCAGCACCCGGTCGCGCCCGATGACGAACACATAGGCCGCCAGCATCGCGAGCGCGGTGACGACGCTCGACAGCGCCGAGCCGGTCAGGCCCAAGGCCGGCAGGCCGAGGTGCCCGAATACCAGCGCCCAGTTGCCGAGGATATTGGTCCCCAGCGCCAGCAGCGTGATCGCGGTCGCATAGCCAGGCTTGCCCAGCGCGGCGACGAAGATGCGGAACACGCCGGCAAGGATCATCGGGATCATGGCGAAGGCGATCACGAACAGGAAATCGCCCGCGATGGCGGCAATCGCGGGCTCCTGCCCGCTTGCCAGCAGCAGCGGCTCGCCCGCAAAGGCGATGCCCATGCCGACGAGGCCGAAAGCGACCGAGACCCACATCCCCATGCGCACCGTGCGGCGGATGTCGCGCACCGAGTGCAGCTTTCGCCCGCGCTCTGCCGAGATCAGCGGGGCGCAGGCGCCGATCAGCCCGGTCATCGCCCACAGGGTCAGGCCGAAGATCGCGATCCCGAGGCTCGATGCGGCGAGCGGCGTGTCGCCCAATCGCGCGATGAAGATCACGTCGACCGCGTGGATCAGCATCTGGAGCAGATTGGTCGCGGCAAGCGGCACCGCCAGCGCCAGCGTCGCGCGGATTTCCTGCCCCCAGCCGGGCGTCTCGAGAGTGTTCGCCTGTGTCATGTCGTCGGTTCGGTTGCCCGCGGTCAGGCGAGCCGGCCCGGATAGGCGCGGGGGCGATTCGGGGGAAGGGCAAATATAGGACAATTGTCGGCGCGCCCCGCCGGGTCTGGCGCATTTGCCGGAACAGGCGCGGAACATCGTGCCGGAATGACGCAAATCCGGCGATTGTGCTTGGCCGAATCGGCGCGGCGTAAGATACGGTGGGCTCTTGGGGGCTATGTGACACAGGGCAGCGATCCTTCCGATAAACCGGCTGACGGCAGCGCCGTGCGTCCGCGTGCTGCTGCGCGGCGGATGCTGACGCGCGTGCTGCCGGGCGGGGTGATCGTCGCCGCCGCGCTCGCCATGCCCGAATTCTCGGTCGGCGCGGGCGACATGGGGCGGGGTCCTCAGCCTGCCGATCCGCCCGAGCCTGCCGCCAAGCCCGATCCCGGCAAGGTGCAGCGCCTGACGAGCAGCGCCGCGCCGACCCACGCCAAGCTCGCCGGCGTGCGCTACGCCCCGATCATCGACCTCGGCACCGACACCGGCCACGTGGCGCGCGCGCGGGTGCAGGCAGCACGGCCCGCCGCTGCGCCTGTCGGCAAGACGGCTGATAGCGCGTCCAGCCATGCGGCTTTCGTGCAGGCCTTCGCCGAGCCGGTTGCCACGCCCGCGCCGCCTGCCGCGAGCGCGCCCGCGATCGACCCGCAGCCCGCTGCCGCCGCCGTTCCGCAGGCCGCGCCCGCGCTGGCCGCCGCGCCGTCGGCTGCTCCGATGGCCGTCGAGCTGCCCGAAGCGCCCTCGAAGCCCGCTGCGGCCGAGGCCGATGCGATGGCCTTCGCCAATCTGCTGCCCGAAGAGCGCACGGCCCTGCGCGCCCCCGCCGGAACCGGCGCGGTGCCTGCCGTGCAGCCTGCGAGCCGCCCGGCACCGGCCCCCGCTGCGGTGGCGGCCCCCGTGCCTGCGCCTGCTCGCGCCGCGACGCTTGCCCCGGCAGCCACGCAGCCTGCGCCGCGCGGCATGATCGATCAGGTAACGCCCGCGCGCATCGCTGCTGCCCGCGCGCTGCCTGCTCCCGCGACCGCCCCGGCTCCGGCGCGCGCGGCCCCTGCGCCCGCGCCCAAAGCTGCCAGCCTAACTGCCGCCGCACCCGCTGCCCGCGCGCCCGCCGCTGTGGCTCCGGCTCCCGCTGCGAAGCCCGCGCCCGCCGCAGCCGCCGCCGTCGCGCCCAAGTCGGCCCCTGCGCTCACCGCGCCGCCGGCCGTCGCCGCGACTGCCCCGCGCATCGCCGATCTTGAATTCAAGTCGCGCCTCCTCACCCGTGTCGACGGGCGCAGCATGGGGCAGGTCGATTTCCAGCAGACGCCCGCAGGCATCAAGGTGCGGCTCGGCTCGGTCGCCGAGGTGCTGGCTGACCGGCTCCCGGCGGGCGAGCTTGCGCGGATCCGCAATTCGTCATCGGCCGACGCCTGGTTCTCGCTCGCCGAGTTGCAGGCGCAGGGCATCCCGATCAGCTATGATCCGGTCTATGACGAGTTCAACATCGGCCGCGAGGACACCCGCCCCAAGGCCGCGCGCAAGGTCCACATCGACCAGATCAGCACGCCCGAGCGGAGCGCGGGCGCGGCGACGATGGACCAGATCCGCCGCCGTTAACCGGCCGCGCAGGTGCCCCGCGTGACCTCGTAGGGCGCGCGGCCCTCTTCCTCGGCGACCAGCTTCACGCACCAGTTTGCGCCCGCGCTCGTGCGCATGGTCGAGAGCACCGCCTGCGTGCCCGCGGCAAGCTGCGTCGAGCCGCGATGGCGCGAGGTCGAGGTGCCGGTCACCTCGAGCGAATAGCTCACCCCTTGCGCGCGGGGCGACAGGCCGGTGAGGCGCACTTCGATCATGCCGCCCTTGGCCTCGACATCGAGGCTGAGGGCGCGGGGGCTTTCGGCGTCGACGTCGGGCATGGCGGTGGTCTCCGGGTTCGCGGGCGTGGCGGCGGCCCCGACGAGCAGGGCGGCGATGGCGGCGATCATGGTCGTCCGCCTCCCAGCTGGTTGACGAGCGCATTGATCAGCGCCTGGGCTTCCTCGCCGAGCTGCGCCTGGCCGGTCTCGTCCTTTTCGGGCTTGCGCTCGGGCGGCAGCAGGCCGGTGCCGAGCGCGATCGCGGCGATCGCCTGGTTGCTCGGATCGCCCACCGATGCGCCGCCGCGGCCGAGCCGGTCGATCACCGCGGCGAGCGTGGGCAGCGAGGTGGCCTCGAGATCGCCGCGCAGCAGCCGGTCCTCGGCGCTGAGGCCCGCTTCGGGTGCGGCGGCGAAGTCTCCGGCGCGGGTCTCGATGCGGGTCTGGCACAAGGCGATGATCGCAGGGATGCGCGGCGGATCGTTGCAGATGTCGGTGCCCTCGATCGCCTGCAGCAGCACCCGCCGCTCGCCCGCCGAAAGCTGGGCGAGGGTGGCGTCGAGATCGGCGCGGCTCAGTTGCGCCATGCCGGGGCCGCTGTCGCCGAGCGCGGAAATCTGGCGCGCAGGCGCGATGCTGTCGGCGGGCGAGAGCCGCTCGGCGCTATCGGCGAACAGGCTCGCACGCGGGGCCGCGGGCGCGCCGCTCTCGTCGAGATAGGCGCGGCCGCCCGGGCCGGAGGCGGGAAGCTCGATCTGGCTCGCCTCGGTGCGGTCGATCGGGGGCGCGTCCTGCGCGGATGCCGCAGCGGCGAGCACCGCCAGCACCGGCACCAGTCGCGTCAACCGGATCCGCAGGCGCGCCATGCCTACCCGCCGGGGGTCGGCGGCGGCGGCAGGAACTGCGCGCCGGTGTTGCTCTGGGTGACCTGGAGATTGGCTCCCCCGGTCTGGGTGATCTGGAGGTCGGCGAGCCCGTCGCCGCTCTGCGTCCAGGCGAGGCGGTTGCCGCTGTCGAGCTGGGTCGCGGTCATGGTGTTGCCGTCGCCGATCTGGGTGAGGCTTGCCTGGTTGTCGCTGCCGTCCTGCACCAGCACCACGGTGTTGCCGTTGCCGCGCTGGAGGATCGCCGCGAGCGATTGCGTGCCGGGATCGTTCTCGCGCTGGAGCACCATCGCGGTGTTGTCGTCGCCTTCCTGCGCAAGGCCTAGATTGGTGGTTCCGATGCCGTCCTGTTCGGCCTCGGCGCGGTTGCTGTCGCCGTCCTGCGCGATCCGGGCGAGCTGCGGGGCGGGGCCCTTCTGGGCGAGGTCCACGCGGTTGTCGTTCCCGTCCTGCACCACGCGGGCAAGGCTGTCGGAATTCTGCTGGGTGACGGCGGCGTCGCTGCCGTCGCCGATCTGGGTGATGAACACGCCGCGTTCGGGCGCGGATTGGGCCCATGCGGGGCCCGGGCCTGCGGCAAGCAGGGCTGCGGCAAGCGCGGTGCCGATCGGCCGGAGCAGCGGGACGCCTTTCATCACGTGACTTGATACCTCAAAAAAGGATCCCGGGCGAGAGCATCGCTCCCGCCCGGGATGGCTGGGCTCAGAGACCGCCCTGAGTGACGGTGGCGGTGTTGCCGGTGCCGTTCTGGTTGACGGTCGAGACGTTGTTGTTGCTCGACTGGGTCACGTCAGCGATGTTGCCGCTGCCGGCCTGCGTGATGAACGACTGGTTGTCGTTGCCGCTCTGGAGCAGGTCGGCTTCGTTACCGGTGCCCGACTGGGTGATTTCCGACAGGTTGTCGTCACCCGACTGGATCGCGCTGGCATCATTGCCCGAACCCGCCGCATCGAGCTGTTCGATGAACGAGTCGTTGTCGCTGCCGATCTGCTCGATGAACGCCCGGTCGAGGTTACCGGCCTGATCGATCTGGGCGTAGTTGCCGTTGCCCGACTGGACCGCGGCAGCCACGTTGTTCGAACCGCCCTGGTTGACGAGGCTCTCGTTGTCGTCTCCGAACTGATCGACATCGACGGTGTTTTCACGCGGGAAGCTGAAATCCGTCAGCGTGCCGGTCTGCGTCACGTTGGAGATGTTGCGATCACCCGACTGGACGATCCCGGCACCAACGGTGAAGTTGTTGCCGAAGCCGCTCTGGGCGAGGTTCGAGGTGTTGTTGTCACCACCCTGATTGACGCTCGCGAAGGTCGTGTCGCCGGTCTGGCTGACATCCGAGGTGTTCTCGTTACCGCCCTGATCGATCACGGCGAAGTTCGACGCGCCCGACTGACCAAGGGTGGAGGTGTTGTCGTCGCCACCCTGCAGCACCACGGCCTGCGAGGTCGTGGCGGTCGGCAGTTCGGAGGTGAAGGTGCCCCCACCCACAAAGCCGAAACCGTCGCCCGACGACTGCGTCACGGTCGAGTTGTTGCCGGTGCCGTCCTGATCGACCAGCGCCTGCTGGAGGTTGCCGGTCTGGGTGATGGTCGAATCGTTGTCTTCACCCTGACGGACGATGGCGATCGAGCCGTCGCCGGTCTGCGACACGATGCTGGTGCTGTCGCTGCCCAGCTGGGACACGTCGGCCGAGTTGTTGTTGCCGGTCTGGTCGATGTCCGAGTTGCTGGTGTCACCGAGCTGGAGCAGATCGGCGCTGTTGCCGCTGCCGCTCTGATCGATGTCCGAAACCGCATCATCGCCCTGCTGCGAGACCGTTGTCAGGTTCAGCGCGCCGTTCTGGCTGACGGTCGAAAAGCCGTCGTCGCCGTCCTGCGTGACCGTCGCGCTGTTGCCCGACGAGCCCGCCGTCACCAGGGTGTTGGTCTGGCTGATGGTGCTGAAGTTGTCATCGCCGTTCTGGACGTTGGTGGCCGACATCAGGCGCGCCGACACGGTGTTGCTGCCGCCGAACTGGTCGATGGTGCTTTCGTTGCTGTTGCCGGTCTGCGTGATGCTGGCATTGGCCACGCGGGGATCGGGGCCACCCGGGGGGTTCGGCGCGTTGCCGACCGACTGGTTGATGGTCGCGTCGTTGTCGCTGCCCGACTGCGCGATGAAGGCTTCCGACAGCTGGCCCGACTGGGTCACGAAGGCGTCGTTGTCATCGCCCGACTGGTCGATCCCGACGAGGCCGGTATTGTCGCCCGAACTGTTGTCGAAGCCCGACTGCACGACGTCGGCTTCGTTGCGGTTGCCGCTCTGGTTGACGTTGAGGTCACCGCTCGTACCGGTCTGCGAGGCGGTGGTGCGGTTCTGGTTGCCCGACTGGTCGATCAGCGCCTGCTGGCCGTTGGTCTGGAACGGATTGCCGGCATTGCGGCCCTGGGTCAGGGTGCTCTGGTTGTTGTCGCCCGACTGGATCACGTCGGCCACCGAATTGACCGAGGTCTGGGTGACCAGCGAGGTGTTGAGCGCGCCCGTCTGGGTCACCGCCGCATCACCGCCGGCATCGTCGGTCTGGACGATGTCCGAATCGTTCCCGGTGTTGCTCTGGATCACGGTCGCGATCGCATCGTTGCCGCTCTGGTCGATGTCGCTGTTGTTGGCGTTGCCCGACTGGACGAGCGAGGCGGTGTTGCCCGAGCCCTGCTGGTCGATGTCGCTTTCGCCGTCGCGGCCGGTCTGCGCGACATCGGCGGTGTTGCCGTCGCCGGTGCCCTGATCGATGGTCGAGTTGTTGTTGTAGGTCAGATCGGTGCCGATCTGCGATTCGCCCTGCAGCACGATCGCGGTGTTGCCCGACGAGGTCTGGGTCACGGTCGAGGACTGCTCGTCATCGAGCTGCGTCACGTCGGCAATGTTGTTGTCGCCCGACTGGTCGACCACCGAAATGTTCGGCGCGAACTGGGTCTGGGTGTTCTGGCTGACGGTCGCGTCGTTGCCATCGCCCGACTGGGTGACGAGCGAGGTCGCGCTCGGCGGGACCGAGAAGCCGACGCCCTGCGGCGTGCCGTCGTCAACCTGCGTGACGGTTGCGGTGTTGCCGGTGCCCGACTGGTCGACGGTCGAAACGCTGCCGAAGATCCCGGTCTGGTTGACGGTCGCGGTGTTCTCGGCGGTCGACTGGGTCACGGTCGAAGCGTCGTTCGCGCCGTCCTGCGTCACGGTCGCGGTCTGGGTGGTGCCGGTCTGGATGACGGTGCTGCTGTTGTCCTGCGCGATCGCCGGGACGGTGAGGGCCAGGGCCAGAAGCGAGGCGCCGGCTAAGATGGTATTCTTCATACAGAATTCCTTTTGGCTGGGTTGGCTGGGCATTAATTATTCGTGCGACCTGGGGTTTTCCCCGGTTGAGGTGTTCCGGGCGGAAGCTTGGCCCCCGCCCGGAAAATTCGTCAGAAGCCTTGCGTCACGGTCACCGTTCCGCCGGTGCCGGTCTGCGAGATGTTCGAAACATTGTTGTTGCTCGATTGCGTGACGGTCGCGGTGTTGAGCGAGCCGCCCTGCAGGATGTCGGAATCGTTGCCGGTGCCGGTCTGCTTGACATCGGCGATGCCGTCCGTGCCCGACTGGAGCAGGTCGGCCGTATTGAGCGAGCCCTGCTGCAGGAGGTCGGATTCGTTGCCGTCGCCGGTCTGGGTCACGTTAGCGGTGTTCCCGGCGCTGGGAACCGTGCCGATCTGCCTGATGTCACTCATGTTCTCGGCACCGGACTGGATGACCGTCGCGTTGCCGCGGAAGTTGGTCTGGATGATACCGGACTGGTTGTCGGCGCCCGTCTGGGTCACCCGCGCCAGATTGTTGAGGTTGGTGAACGGGGCGCCGTGCTGCGTCACGCTCGAGGTCGAACCGTCCGATCCGACCAGCTGGTCGACGAACACGCGGTCCTCGCGGCCCGACTGGGTCACCGTCGATTGCGCGCCGATGCCGGCCTGCACGACGTCGGCCGTGCTCCGCCCGAAGCTTTGCGCCACGGTCGACCGGTTGTCGTCGCCCGACTGGGTCAGGCGCAGGGTGTTGGTCGAGCCGGTCTGGGTGGCGTTGCTGATGTTGTCGTCGCCGCTCTGCAGGATCGTGGCGTTCTGCAGCTTGTTGGTCTGGGTCAGGTCCGACAGGTTGCCGTCACCGGTCTGGGTGACGTTCGCGACCAGCCCGTAATCGAGGTTGGGCGTCCACGGCCCCATGTCGGCCTGCGAGATGTTCGAGGTGTTGCCCGTGCCGCGCTGGAAGACCGTCGCCGAGAAGGTGTTCGAGCCGTTGACGCCGAAGGTCTGGCTGATGGTCGAGGCGTTGTCGCCGTCCTGATCGACGATCGCATCCTGGTTCACCGCGACGGCCGCGTTGACCGTCTGCGAGATCGTCGACTGTGCGCCGTTGTTCTGGAGCACGCTGGCGTTGAGATCGCCGCTGCCCACGCCGCTGGCGGTCTGGGTCACCGACGAGATGTTGCCGTCGTTGTTCTGGTTCACGTTCGCGACCAGATTGAGGCTGCCCGCGGTGTTGCTCTGCGAGACTTCGGACAGGTTCGAATCGCCCTGCTGGCTGACGAAGGCTTCCGGATCCTGCGGCACGGCCCCGCCGGCGCCGCTCGCTGCGGTGTCGGTCTGGGTGATGGTCGACCGGTTGAGCGTGCCGTTCTGGACAACGCTGGCAAGCCCCCCGAGCGATGTCTGCGTGTTCGTCGCGGTGTTGGTCGTGCCGGTCTGGTCGACATCCGAGACAGCGGCCTTGCCGGTCTGGGAGACCGTCGCGCTGTTGCTCGTGCCGTTCTGGTCGACATCGGAGTTGTTGCTGCCCGACTGCGAGACGGTGGCGCCGTTGCCGGTCCCGGTCTGGTCGAGGGTCGAAACGCTTTGCGCCGATGCGGGAGCCGCCGCGGCGAGAGCGAGGAGCGATGCGCTTGCAAAAATGGACTTCTTCATTGTTCTTATCCTTGTCTTGGTTCTCTCTGGACCGACCGGGCCGGGACTGCGCCCTTTCCCTTCCCGAGCGGCGGGGGAGGGCGGTTGGTCCGCTCTCCCCCCGTGTGGTTACGGCTGGTTCTGGAAGACGTTGGCGATGTGGCCGGTGCCGGTCTGGGTGATGGTGGAGACGTTGCCGACATCACCCTGGGTCACGGCGGCGGTATTGCCGTTGCCGACCTGGATGATGGTGGACTCGTTCAGCAGGCCGTCCTGATCGAGCGAGGCGAGGTTGCCGTTGCCGGTCTGGGTGACGCTCGACCTGCCCTGGTCCCCGGACTGGGTGACGTTGGCGGTGTTGCCGTTGCTCGACGCGGCGTTGACGAAGCCGGGGTTGCCCGAGACACCCTGGCTGATCACCGAGCTGTTGCCGTCGCCTTCCTGACGCAGGCGCGCGGTCTGGTTGCGGCCAACCTGGGTGATCCCGGTCGCACCGGCCGGCGCACCGCTGACGTTGCCGTCGCCGATCTGGGTCACTTCGACGACCTGATTGATGCCGAACTGCTCGACCCGCGAGGTGTTGCTCACGCCATTCTGGGTAACCAGCGTGCTCTGGTTCTCCACCGCCGGGATGCTGAACACCGGATTGCCCAGACGGGTGGCATTCTGGTCGATTTCCGAGCGGTTGCCGGTGCCGGTCTGGTTGACCGTCGCGTCCGAGGCATTCGCCACGCCGTAGACGTCCGAGAAGTTGGCGGTGCCGTTCTGGTTGACGAATACGTCAGCGACGCCCGCCAGCTGCGAGACGGTCGAGACGTTATCGTCGCCGCTCTGCACCACGGTGGCGTTGGTCAGGCCGTCAAGCAGGCCGCCAGCCTGGCTGACCGTGCTGTTGTTGCGGTTGCCGGTCTGCTGGACATCGATGTTCGACCCGATCCCCGTGCCGGTGACGAGCGACACGTTGCTGGTGCCGTTCTGGAAGATGTCGACTTCCGAGCCGAACCCGTTCTGGGTGATGTTCGAGCTGTTGGTGGTGCCCAGCTGGGTCACCGCGAGATCCGATTCCGCACCGGTCTCGCTTGCGCTGGAGACGTTGCCCGTGCCGTTCTGGCTGATCACCGCCACGGCGTTGAGCCCGGACTGGGTGAGGCCGGCGGTGTTGGTGGTGCCGTTCTGGGTGATCGTGTTGCGCGAGCCAATCCCGCTCTGGTTGACCCCGGCGAGGTTGCCGGTGCCGTCCTGGGTGATGTTGGTCCGCGAATTGCGCCCGCTCTGGGTGACGCCCGCGGCGTTGCCGGTGCCGCCCTGGTCAATCAGGGTGCGCGAATCCCGGCCCGACTGGTTGACGCCCGCGAAGTTGCCGGTGCCGTCCTGGATGACCTCGGTGCGCGAATCCAGCCCGGTCTGGCCGAGGATCGAGGTGTTGCTGGTGCCCGTCTGGGTGATGAAGGCATCGGCGCCGATCCCGCCCTGCGAGACCGTCGCGCTGTTGCTCGCGCCCGACTGCGAGACATTGGTCAGCGAGGCGTTGCCGGTCTGGGTGATGTTCGAGATGTTGCCCTGACCGTTCTGGCCGACCGTGACCGAGGCATCGTCGCCGCTCTGGGTGACGAAGCTGTCGTTCCCGTCGATGCCGCCATCGGTGTTGGTCTGGGTGATCGTGATGTCGGCGTTGTCGCCGGTCTGGCCGACGTTCGAGAAGTTGGCGTTGCCGTTCTGGTTGACGACGGTGCTCGACAGGAGCGCGTTCTGCGAGACCTGCGAGACGTTATCGGTGCCGTCCTGCGTCACGTCGACGTCGCTGTCGTCGCCGTCCTGGGTGACGGTGCTGGTGTTGCCTTCACCGGTCTGGTCGACTGTCGCATCGCTGCCGCTGGCGGCGCTGGTCTGGGTGACGGTCGAGCTGTTGGCGCCCCCCGCAGTGCTGCTCTGTTCGACCGTGGCGGTGTTGCCCGAGCCGACCTGATTGACGGTCGAGGTGTTGGTGCCGGTGCCGCCCTGGGTGACGCCGACGTTGCCGCCCGAGCCGCCCTGATTGACGGTCGAGGTGTTGGGCACGCCCTGCGCCAGCGCGGCGCCCGCCAGCGACAGCGCGATCAGCGATACGCTGGCCTTGATGGCTTTCTTCATTACGCGGAACCTTCTGTTTTTGTGATGATGTGCGACACGTTCCAGCCCCCGCGGCGTTCGTGCGCCGCGGATGCGTGAATTCGGGTTCGGGTTTGGCGAGGCGCAGGCGGGGAGCGATCGGCGCCATGACCCGCTGCCGCACGCGGACGCGGGTCCGCTGCGAGGGGGTGGCAATGATCGGTCATGAGCCGCTCGGCATTCATGTGTTGCATCCGCCTGTACGATAGGCGATACCGAGCACCGGCCACGGCGCACACAGACGCCGGGCCATACAGGTTATCGCATACCTTGCCTCGCGCGCATCGGAGTTGCCGCTCCTTTGCGTGCTTTGTTTTTCAGCCCCTTCGGTGTTGCCGCACCTTGAGAGCCATCACCCCCCTTGGGACCGTCACGGCCGCAAGGAAAATCTCGTCAGCGTTACGATCCGTCCCGCCGCTTGTCCTCCAAAGGCTCGCCATCGACCACCCGCAGCGCAGTGAGCGAACCCGCCCGCTTGAGCGCCTGCTGGATGTCGCTGGCATCATATTTCCCGTCACGCTCGGCGCGGTAGGCGGCGAGCAGCGGCTGGGCCGCCACCATGTCCTCGAACCGCCACAGATCGAGCTCCACACCCTCGAGCACGAGGCCGTAGACCGCCTTCTCGATCGCCTGCTGGAGCGCGACCTGATCGGGCTCGTTCGAGGTGATCCCGGCCTCGGCCTCGAGCAGCTCGCGGAAGGCGACGAATTTGAACGCATTGGCGCCGATGGCCTGGCTGGCGATGGTCTTGGAGGTGGTCACGTTGGCGAGCACCTCGCCGGTGCGCACCGAGACCGCGCGCAGGTAGACCGTGACGGTGTCCTGCCGGTATTCGGTCCGCGCGCCGATGCCGAGGAAGGCCGCGCCTGCCCCGCCGGTGACGGTGTTGGTGTCGTAGCCGACGATCCCGCCCTCCAGCAGCACGCCCGCAAACAGCAGCGCGGGCAGCGCCTGGGGATCGACCTCCTGCTCGCCGAGATAGCGCTTGCGCATCTCGCCGATGATCTGGCGTTCCTTCAAGAGGTTATCGAGCCGCTCGCGCTCGACCACGGTGAACCACTGGCGGCTGCCTGCATCCTGTAGCGCGCGCACCAGCATCGAGCTCGCCCCCTGCGTCACCGCGCGCGACAGGGTCTGGCCGGTTTCGGTCGGCTTGAACTGCCCGGTCTGGTCGGTGAAGCCGTAGACCGCGATCGCCACCGGGCGCTGGGGCGCGGGCAGCTGGTTGAGTAGGGTCTGCGTCTGGGTCTTCTTCGGGAAATAGGCGAGGCTGGTGGTGGTCGCCAGCGAGTTGCGACCGTCCTGCGGCATGCTCATGCACCCGGCGAGCGGGGCAGCGGCGAGCGCCAGCAGGGCAAGACGGAGGATCCTGGTCATGGGTGTCAGCCACCCACGTCGATGAACAGCGGCACCACGATGCGGGTTTCCTCGCCCGTCGCGTCGTCGCGGATGATGATGGTCACTTCCTCGAGCGACCGGGTGAATTCGATGGTCTGGCCGCCGAAGCTGATCGTACCGGATTCCTGCGGGTTCTCGCCGAAGATCGCATCGACGATCTGCGAGGACAGCGCCGAGAGCAGCCGCGATTGCAGCTGGCGGGCGAAGATGTCGGCCTGCGAATTGCTGCTCGAGGCGCGCGGGTCGCGGAAGTCGTTATTGGCGTTGGCGACGCCCAGCACGTGCTGCGAATTGAACGGATTGCCGCCGAAAGTCGGGCTGACCGGCTCGTAGGTAATATCCTGGGCCGCAACGGGTGCGCCGTAGGCCAGCGCGCACGCCAGCAGGCCAAGCCTCCAGTTCAACATATTCCCCCCCAAGTCGGGCTGCGAGCACTTCAGCGACCGGTTTTTCAACCGCGTGGCAGAAGCCTGCGACTCGCAACTGCTGTCCCGACTCTACGGGTTATTGACATGGTGTAAAGTTAGTTAACCATCGATAGGATGTCGGATTTATACATCGTACGGCTTCGGGGCGGTTGCACCATCTGCAACTCATCGCCCCTCTCCCGAGGGCGCGGCGGCTTCGCTTTTGCGCCGCTGCACCGATTTTGCGATCAATCCGCGCGCTCAAAAAAAATTTCGAGTCAGTCGAACCACTTGCGGCGCCGGTGGGTGTCGTCGACCCGGCGCGCGGCGGGACTCGCCGCGATCGCCAGCATCAGGAATCCGAGGTGGAGCAGGTAGAAGCTGTCATCCAGTATCCCTGCCATGACCAGCACCAGCGTCGCGAGAGCAGCGAAGGTCGCCAGCAGGCACGCGAACAGGAACAGGTTGTAGCGCCGGTGCTTGGTGGCGACCGGTTGGGGAACCCCGCCGCGACCGCGGGCCGAGAGCCGGGCGGCCACCGCACGCCGCCAGCGCCGCAGCGTGACCTCGTAGAGGACATCATTGGCGATATTGAGCCCGATCAGCGGCCCGATCGTAAGGATCAGCACCAGCGGAACCACGACCGCGACCCAGCTGGCGGGCACCGCGAAGGTCAGCGTGAAGGGTATGCCGATGACGGCGACAATCGCCATGCCCGGGCCCGGCACCGGCACGAAGCCCGGGCCCAGCACGCGCTCGACAAAGGCGTTGCCCTCCGCCTCGAGCCTGCGGGCTTCGTCCGAGAGGATGTGATAGGGCGTGCCGTCCGGGCCGTAGAACAGCCACCCGGCCTCGCTGTCGCGCACCCAGCGCGAGATCCGCGCGCCCTGGGTCTCGCGGAAAATCTGCTTTTCGCGTTCGCCTCGCATCGCGCCAAGCTACCGGAAACAGGTTAAAAAAAGGGCGACGCCATCGCTGGCGCCGCCCCCTTTTCGCGTCGATCCGAAGATCGGTGGCAGAAGAGCTTACTTGAGCTCGACGGTGCCGCCGGCTTCTTCGATCTTCTTCTTGATTTCTTCGGCTTCGGCCTTGTTGACGCCTTCCTTGACGGCCTTCGGCGCGCCTTCGACGAGCGCCTTGGCTTCGGTCAGGCCCAGGCCGGTGATGGCGCGGACTTCCTTGATGACCTGGATCTTCTTCCCGCCGTCGCCGGTCAGGATGACGTCGAATTCGGTCTGCTCTTCGGCAGCCGGGGCATCGCCGCCGGCGGCGGGCGCGGCAACGGCAACCGCAGCAGCGGCGCTCACGCCCCACGCTTCTTCAAGCGCCTTGGCGAGTTCGGCGGCTTCGAGCACGGTCAGCTTCGAAAGTTCTTCAACAAGCTTGGCAATATCGGCCATGATGGTTCACTCCAAAATTGTGGCGGGGCGGATTTGCCCCAGGGATTTGTTTCGTCTGGCGAAAAACGTCTCTTACGCTGCGTCCTTGTCCGCATAGGCGGCGAACACGCGGGCGACCTTGGCGGCCGGAGCGGTAACGACCTGGGCGATCTTCGTCGCCGGGGCGTTGACCAGCCCGATGAGCTTGGCGCGCATCTCGTCGAGGCTGGGCATCGTGGCAAGCGCCTTGATGCCGGCTTCGTCGAGCACGACCGAACCCATCGACCCGCCGACGATTTCGAGCTTGTCGTTCGATTTGGCGAAATCGACAGCGGCCTTGGCAGCCGCGACCGGGTCATGCGACCAAGCCAGCCCGACCGGGCCGGTGAGCATGTCACCGAGCCCGACATAGTCGGTGTTCTCGAGGGCGAGCTTGGCGAGACGGTTCTTCGCAACCTTGTAGGACGCACCAGCATCGCGCATCTTCCCGCGCAGGTCGGTGGACTGGGCCACCGTCATGCCGAGGTTGCGGGTGACGACCACCACGGCAACCTCGTTGAAGACCGCATTGAGCTGGGCAACCGCGTCGGCTTTCTGCGAACGATCCATGCCATACTCCTTCACATTTGGCCGACCGGGATGGCTCCCGGACGACCGGCTACGTTTGTCCATGCCGCAGCCGAGGCTCCGACACGGGCGAGTCCGTCGATAGGGAAGGAGGGTGTGCCATCGGCACGAGCGCGGCGTCTGCGATGTCGCAGGCCCCGCGCGAAAATCTCGTTTCCCCGTCTAGGCTGGAAATTAAGACCGGCACATTCCGGTCACCAACTGTCTCGGACGGATGATCCTCGAAAGGATCGGGCGGGGCCAATAGCCACGGGGACGCACAAGTCAAGCGGATTGTCCGCAAGGCCCGGGCTGCGATGGGCGCGCGGATCAACCCCTATGGCGCGGCAAGTCGCTGGTTTGTCGCGCTCCCAGGGTATAGAACGCAGCGATGGACGCACCCGACCCCGCCGAGTCCCCCGCCGCTGCCAACCCGGCAGGCCGCGCGCTGCGCTTCATCGAGCAGGGGCTGCTGATGGTCGCCGCGCTGATGACGCTGGGTGCGGCGGGGGCGGAAGTCGCGGCGGTCTATCAGCGCGGCAGCATCGTGCTCGCCGATATCCTGCTGATGTTTCTCTACACCGAGGTGATCGCGATGATCGCGGTGTTCTACACCGGCAAGGCGAGTTCCTTCGTCTTCCCGATCTTCATCGCCATCACCGCCATCGCGCGGCTGATCGTGCTGCAGGGCAAGGACATGCAGGCGGAGAACGTGGTGTTCGAAGCGGGCGCGATCCTGCTGCTGGCCTTTGCCGCGCTGGTGATGGGCAAGGTGCGCTCCGACTGAATGCGAAGAGGCCGAGGCATCGCTGCCCCGGCCCCTCTCCAAAAAGATTCAGTCCGCCTGATAGCCGAGCAGGTCGCCCGGCTGGCACTCCAGCTCGCGGCAGATCGCGGCGAGGGTGGAGAAGCGGATCGCCTTGGCCTTGCCGGTCTTGAGGATCGACAGGTTGGCGAGCGTCAGCCCCACCCGGTCGGCCAGTTCGGTCAGCGTCATGCGGCGGGCGTAGAGCAGGTCATCGAGCTTGACCATGATGCGGGCTCCTTCGAGGTCGTCGTTGCTGGGGGGCATCACACGGTCCCTTCGAGGTCTTCGCGCATCGCCGCGCCGTGGCGGAAGACGCGGGCGAGGATGAAGAGGGTGAGGATCAGCAGCACCGGCGCCACGTCGAGATCGAAGTCGTCCTTGATCGAGACCTCGCTGAACTGGCTGGCCCAATGGGCGACGAAGGCAGCCACACCCGTGGCGACGAAGGACAGCGCGGTGATGGCGATCTGGATCCAGCCCATGGCATTGAGGCGGTCAGCATTCTCGGGGACGAAGGGGTCTCCGGAGGCGACCGTATCGATGATGCCGCGCAGCTTGCCGAAGAACAGGAACACCAGAACGCACAGAGCGCAAACCACCGCCAGCAAGCCGAGCACGGTGGCGACGGGCATGGCGGTGATGTCGGGGCCGAATTCGGCCCGCATCTCGGTGTTGATGGTGTCCTGCACGAAGGGCAGTGTCACCGCAACGAGTGCGACCACTCCGGCGGCGAGCGCCATGACGCCCTGGATCAGCAGGGTCAGCGATTTTCCTGCCAGCAGCAGCAGATCGTTTCCGGGGGACTTCATCGGACAGTTCCTTTCGCGAAGGGCCGGATCAGGCGACCGAAGGCAGTTCGAAGGCCGTCGGGGTCTCGGCCTGCGCAGGGGGAACGGTGACGATCGCGCCGATCGAGCCGAGGGTCAGGACGAAGGCGGCGCAGGCGGCAAGGGCGGTGTTGGCGAAGCGGGTCATATCGTTTTCCTTTAGAGGGCACATCGTGATTCGATAAATGCTCTCTAATCCGATTCGTGGCATATCGTCAATCAATAATATTGAAAAACGATATTGGTCTTCCCGATATTCAATCTGGCTGCACCGCTTCCACCCAGCTCGCGAGGTCGGCATCGCTGTACCAGGCGCCGGCGCGGTAGCGGTCGCCGGGGCGGCTCCGGTGCGGGGCGCAGGGTGCGAGATTGATCGCCCAGTGGAGATCGGCCCCGCTGCCGGGGCGGTTCTCGTAGGTGATGTCCGCAGCGAAGGTCAGGTGGAGCCATTGGGCAAGCCCGCTCACTGGCCCGCCGGTGCTGACCAGCGCGGCGGTGGCCGAGACGCTGATCGGCGGATCGCCCGCGCCGAAGTCGAAGTCGAGCAGCGCGCAAGGTTCGCTGCGCAGGGCGAGCGCAGGGTCGTCGGCGAAGACATGGCGGCGCGGGTTCAAGTGCGGGGTGAAGCCGGAGAGGTCGAACCCCTCGACCAGCCCGACGCTGTCCGCGGGCGCGGCGAATTCGGCGAGCGCGACCATCAGGCTCGCCTTTTCCGGCAGGAACAGCGCGCCGGGCACCGCCAGCTCGGCGCGGGCATGGGCGAGCGAGGCCAGAACCCCTTCGCCCACCACGCCGTGGTCGAACACCTCGGACACCACCAGATCGACCCCGCCATCCAAATCGCGCATCCGGTCGAGCTGGCCCGAATGGCGGTCGAACACGGTGATGCGCTCGGCAAGACCATTGGCGGCGATCACCTTGCGCGCGGCGGCGGCGAGCATCGCGTTTTCCTCGCAGGCGTAGACCCGCTCCGCCCCCGCGCGCGCCGCCATCATCGCCAAGAGGCCCGATCCGGTGCCGATATCGAGCACCCGGCGGCCCGGCGCCATGCGTTCGATTGCGGCGCGGTAGGCGGCGTTGCGGCGGCGGTCGTGGAGCATCCTGATGTGGAATTCGGGGACTCCGGCGCGCAGCACGCTCGCGGCGATCGCCTGCCACAAGGGATCGCCCGGATGCGCCGCCAGCGCCCGCTCCGCGAGCGCAATCGCCAGGGCGCCCGCCTGGCTCTCGGCCAGCTCCAGCCCTGTCGCCAGAAAATCCGCCGGGTTGGCGAGCGGCTGGCGATGGTCTGTCGGCTTGGCGGTCATGCGCGGTGGTTCAATCCATCCGCCGCCCGAGCGCAAGGCCTTTCTTGCCGCGGCCGGAGTGCGGGTTTCCGCTCCGGTTGACAGGGGGCGAGGCCACTCCTACATGCGCCCCTCGCACTCGCTTCGAGCAAGGCTGATTCATGCGCGGGAATCGGCCTCAGGATGGAAGCGGCGAAGGCCATTTACGCGACGGACACCGGGAGGCTGCTGCCGACACCGCTTCAGATGCGGAGTCTGGCGTGCGGCTTTTGTGCGTTGGAATGGCCGCTTTTTCGCGTGGAACGACAGCGATTTTTACTCCCGCGCGGCATCCTCGCGCGGCCCAACGGAAGAGGCCCACTCCCTCATGGCAACCAAGGCGAAGCCGCCCGTCACCCGCAGCCGCAAGGCGCAAGGGACCGCCAAGAAGCGCATCCGCAAGATCTTCGGTGACATTCACGAAGTGGTGCAGATGCCGAACCTGATCGAGGTTCAGCGCGAAAGCTACGAGCAGTTCCTGCGTTCGGACAAGGCCACGGGCTATGTCTCGGGCCTCGAAAAGACCCTGCGTTCGGTCTTCCCGATCCGCGACTTCGCCGGCACCGCCGAGCTCGATTTCGTGCACTACGAACTCGAAGAGCCCAAGTACGACACCACCGAGTGCCGTCAGCGCGGCATCACCTATGCCGCCCCGATGAAGGTGACCCTGCGCCTGATCGTGTTCGAGGTCGACAGCGAAACCGAAACCCGTTCCGTCCTCGATATCAAGGAGCAGGACGTCTACATGGGCGACATGCCGCTCATGACCGAGAACGGCACCTTCATCATCAACGGCACCGAGCGCGTGATCGTCTCGCAGATGCACCGCTCGCCGGGCGTCCTGTTCGACCATGACCGCGGCAAGACCCACTCCTCGGGCAAGCTGCTGTTCGCCGCGCGCGTGATCCCCTACCGCGGCTCGTGGCTCGATTTCGAGTTCGACGCCAAGGACATCGTCAACGTCCGCATCGACCGCAAGCGCAAGCTGCCGGTCACCGCGCTGCTGTATTCGCTCGGCCTCGATGCCGAGGATATCCTCGGCTACTTCTACAACACCGTTACCTGGGACCGCGCCAAGGACGGGTGGAAGATCCCCTTCGTCGCCGAACAGTGGCGCAACGCCAAGCCGACCTTCGCGCTGGTCGATGCCGCAACGGGCGAGGAAGTCTTCCCGGCCGGCCAGAAGATCAGCCCGCGTGCTGCCAACAAGGCGGCCAAGGACGGCCTTTCCGAACTGCTGCTTCCCACCGAGGAAGTCGTCAGCCGCTATGCCGCCGCCGACATGATCGACGAGTCGACGGGCCGCATCTATATCGAAGCGGGCGATGAAGTGACGCTCGAGCATGTCGACATCCTCGACAAGGCCGGGATCGACCGCCTGCCGCTGCTCGACATCGACGAGATCAACACCGGCCCGTGGATCCGCAACACGCTGAAGGCCGACAAGGCCGAGAACCGCGACGAGGGTCTGGAAGCGATCTACAAGGTCATGCGTCCGGGCGAACCGCCGACGAAGGAAACCGCCGAGGCGCTGTTCGAAGGCCTGTTCTTCGATGCTGAACGCTATGACCTTTCGGCCGTGGGCCGCGTGAAGCTTAACATGCGTCTGGGCCTCGAGTGCGAGGACACCGTCACCACGCTGCGCAAGGAAGACATCCTCGCGGTGGTGAAGGAGCTTGTCGGCCTCAAGGACGGCAAGGGCGAAGTCGACGACATCGACAACCTCGGCAACCGCCGCGTGCGTTCGGTGGGCGAGCTGCTGGAGAACCAGTACCGCGTCGGCCTGCTGCGCATGGAGCGCGCCGTGAAGGAGCGCATGAGCTCGGTCGACGTCAGCACCGTGATGCCGAACGACCTCATCAACGCCAAGCCTGCGGTCGCCGCGGTGCGCGAGTTCTTCGGCTCCTCGCAGCTCTCGCAGTTCATGGACCAGACCAACCCGCTCTCGGAAGTCACCCACAAGCGCCGCGTGTCGGCGCTCGGGCCGGGTGGTCTGACCCGCGAGCGCGCCGGCTTCGAAGTGCGCGACGTTCACCCGACGCACTATGGCCGCATCTGCCCGATCGAAACGCCCGAAGGCCCGAACATCGGTCTGATCAACTCGCTGGCGTCGTTCTCGCGCGTCAACAAGTACGGCTTCATCGAGACCCCCTACCGCAAGGTGGTGGACGGCAAGGTGACCGCGGACGTGATCTACCTTTCCGCGATGGAAGAGCAGAAGCACACGGTTGCGCAGGCTTCGGCCGAACTGACGGCGGACGGCAGCTTCGTCGAAGAGCTGGTCTCGGCGCGTCACAACGGCGACAACCTGATGGCGCCGCGCGAGCACATCACGCTGATGGACGTCAGCCCCAAGCAGCTGGTTTCGGTCGCGGCCTCGCTGATCCCGTTCCTCGAAAACGATGACGCCAACCGCGCGCTGATGGGCTCGAACATGCAGCGTCAGGCCGTGCCGCTCGTCAAGGCGGAAGCGCCGTGGGTCGGCACCGGCATGGAAGAGACCGTGGCGCGCGATTCGGGCGCTGCGATTGCGGCCAAGCGCGGCGGGATCGTCGATCAGGTCGATGCGACCCGTATCGTGATCCGTGCGATCGGCGATGTCGAACCCGGCCAGTCGGGCGTCGACATCTACACGCTCCAGAAGTTCCAGCGTTCGAACCAGAACACCTGCATCAACCAGCGTCCGCTGGTGAAGGTGGGCGACGTGATCGAACAGGGCGACATCATCGCCGACGGTCCCTCGACCGACCTCGGCGAGCTGGCGCTGGGCAAGAACAGCCTCGTCGCCTTCATGCCCTGGAACGGCTACAACTACGAAGACTCGATCCTGATCAGCGAGCGCATCGTGAAGGACGACGTCTTCACCTCGATCCACATCGAGGAGTTCGAGGTCATGGCCCGCGACACCAAGCTCGGGCCGGAAGACATCACCCGCGACATTCCCAACGTCGGCGAAGAAGCCCTGCGCAACCTCGACGAGGCGGGCATCGTCTATATCGGCGCCGAGGTGCACCCCGGTGACATCCTCGTCGGCAAGATCACGCCCAAGGGCGAATCGCCGATGACGCCGGAAGAAAAGCTGCTGCGCGCGATCTTCGGCGAAAAGGCGAGCGACGTGCGTGACACCTCGCTGCGTCTGCCCCCGGGCGTTGCCGGCACCATCGTCGAAGTCCGGGTGTTCAACCGCCACGGGATCGAGATCGACGACCGTACCCGTGCGATCCAGAACGAGGAAATCGAACGCCTCCGGAAGGACGCCGCGGACGAACGCAACATCCTCAACCGCGCGACCTACAACCGCCTGCGCGACATGCTGCTCGGCCAGACCGCTTCGGCCGCTCCCAAGGGGCTGAAGAAGGGCGTGGAGATCACCGAGAGCCTGCTCGACGAAGTCGACCGCCACGAATGGTTCAAGTTCGCGGTGGCCGATGACAACCGTCAGGCGCAGATCGAGGCGGTGAAGAGCCAGTACGACGAAGCCGTCGCGCTGATCGATGCCAAGTTCCATGACCGCAAGGAAAAGCTGGAGCGCGGTGACGAGCTGGCTCCGGGCGTGCTCAAGATGGTCAAGGTCTTCGTCGCGGTGAAGCGCAAGCTCCAGCCGGGCGACAAGATGGCCGGCCGTCACGGGAACAAGGGTGTCATCAGCCGCATCCTGCCGATCGAGGACATGCCGTTCCTCGCCGACGGGACGCATGTCGACCTCGTGCTCAACCCGCTGGGCGTGCCTTCGCGCATGAACGTCGGGCAGATCTTCGAGACGCACCTGGGCTTTGCCGCCCGCGCGCTCGGGCACGAGATCAAGGGCCTGCTGGAGGATTGGCGTGCGGCGAACCCCAACGCGGCTTCGGACTACGCCAACGTGGCGCCGCCCGCTGCCGTGCTGGATCGCCTCAAGGACATCTACGGCGAGCAATATGTCGAGGACCTCGAAAGCCGTTCGACTGCGGATATCGTGGAACTGGCGGGCAACCTCTCGGCCGGTGTGCCGATGGGGACCCCGGTGTTCGACGGTGCGCGCGAAGCCGACGTTTCGGACATGCTGGTCAAGGCGGGGATCGATTCCTCGGGCCAGAGCGTCCTTTATGACGGCCGCACCGGCGAGGCGTTCGACCGCAAGGTGACCGTGGGCATCATCTACATGCTGAAGCTCCACCACCTGGTCGACGACAAGATCCACGCGCGTTCGATCGGCCCCTACTCTCTCGTCACCCAGCAGCCGCTGGGCGGCAAGGCTCAGTTCGGCGGCCAGCGCTTCGGGGAAATGGAGGTCTGGGCGCTCCAGGCCTACGGCGCGGCCTACACCTTGCAGGAAATGCTGACGGTGAAGTCCGACGACGTGGTCGGCCGCACCAAGGTCTACGAAGCGATCGTCAAGGGCGACGACACCTTCGAGGCCGGCATTCCGGAGAGCTTCAACGTGCTCGTGAAGGAAATGCGCAGCCTCGGCCTCAATGTCGAACTGAAGTCGATCCTCGACGAGGACGACGACGGCGAGATGCTGGAGGCAGCGGAATAAGGGGCGCGGGGGCGACCAAGGCAATTGGGCGCCCCCCGTCACCGCCGCAAACGAAATTCATCCCCCTAAGGGAACACAGTCATGAACGACCTGACCAAATTCACCAACCAGCTGGCGAAGCCCGAAACCTTCGACCAGATCCAGATCGGCATCGCCTCGCCGGAGCGCATCCGCTCGTGGTCCTATGGCGAGATCAAGAAGCCCGAAACGATCAACTACCGCACCTTCAAGCCGGAGCGTGACGGGCTGTTCTGCGCGCGCATCTTCGGCCCCGTGAAGGACTACGAGTGCCTGTGCGGCAAGTACAAGCGCATGAAGTACAAGGGCGTCGTCTGCGAAAAGTGCGGCGTCGAAGTCACGGTGACCAAGGTCCGCCGCGAGCGCATGGGCCACATCGAACTGGCCGCGCCCGTCGCGCACATCTGGTTCCTGAAGTCGCTGCCGAGCCGCATCGGCCTGCTGCTCGACATGCAGCTCAAGCAGCTCGAGCGCGTGCTCTACTTCGAAAGCTACATCGTCACCGAGCCGGGCCTGACCCCGCTGGAGAAGTACCAGCTGCTGACCGAGGATGAACTCCTCGAAGCGCAGGACGAGTATGGCGAAGACGCCTTCACCGCCGACATCGGCGCCGAAGCCGTGCGCACCATGCTGATGCAGCTCGACCTCGAAGCCGAGCGCGAAGCGCTGATGGACGAGCTCGCCACCACCAAGTCGGCATTGAAGCCCAAGAAGATCATCAAGCGCCTCAAGGTCGTCGAGAGCTTCATCGAATCCGGCAACCGCCCGGAATGGATGATCCTCGAAGTGATCCCGGTCATCCCGCCCGAACTGCGCCCGCTGGTGCCGCTCGACGGTGGCCGCTTCGCGACCTCGGACCTCAACGACCTCTACCGCCGCGTCATCAACCGCAACAACCGTCTGAAGCGCCTGATCGAACTGCGCGCGCCCGACATCATCGTGCGCAACGAAAAGCGCATGTTGCAGGAAGCGGTCGACGCGCTGTTCGACAACGGCCGCCGCGGCCGCGTCATCACCGGCGCGAACAAGCGTCCGCTGAAGTCGCTGTCCGACATGCTCAAGGGCAAGCAGGGCCGCTTCCGTCAGAACCTGCTCGGCAAGCGCGTCGACTACTCGGGCCGTTCGGTGATCGTGACCGGGCCGGAACTCAAGCTGCACCAGTGCGGGTTGCCGAAGAAGATGGCGCTCGAGCTGTTCAAGCCGTTCATCTACGCGCGTCTGGATGCCAAGGGTCTCTCGATGACCCTCAAGCAGGCCAAGAAGTGGGTCGAGAAGGAGCGCAAGGAAGTCTGGGACATCCTCGACGAGGTGATCCGCGAACACCCGGTGCTGCTGAACCGCGCGCCGACGCTGCACCGTCTGGGCATCCAGGCTTTCGAGCCCGTGCTGATCGAGGGCAAGGCGATCCAGCTGCACCCGCTGGTCTGCTCGGCCTTCAACGCCGACTTCGACGGTGACCAGATGGCGGTCCACGTGCCGCTCAGCCTCGAAGCACAGCTCGAAGCGCGCGTGCTGATGATGTCGACCAACAACATCCTCTCGCCCGCCAACGGCAAGCCGATCATCGTGCCTTCGCAGGACATGGTTCTGGGGATCTACTACCTCTCGATGGAGCGGCAGGAGAAGCACCCCGAATTCATCGAGGAAGCCGACGGCACCAAGATCGAGAAGCTGCCGCGCTTCAGCGACATGGCTGAAGTGCATCAGGCGCTGGAGACTAAGGCGGTCACGCTCCACACCCGCATCATCGCCCGCGTTCCGCAGGCCGACGAGCAGGGCGTGGTGGCGATGAAGCGCTTCGTCACCACTCCGGGCCGCATGCTGATCGGCGAGTGCCTGCCGAAGAACCACAAGGTGCCCTTCGACATCATCAACCGCCTGCTCACCAAGCGTGAAATCGGCGACGTGATCGATCAGGTGTATCGTCACACCGGCCAGAAGGACACGGTGCTGTTCGCCGACGCCATCATGGCGCTGGGCTTCCGCCACGCGTTCAAGGCGGGCATCTCCTTCGGCAAGGATGACATGATCATCCCCGACGCCAAGGAGAAGCTGGTCGAGGAGACCAAGGAACTGGTGGCTGGCTATGAACAGCAGTACCAGGACGGTCTCATCACCCAGCAGGAAAAGTACAACAAGGTGATCGACGCCTGGTCGAAGTGCGGTGACATGGTCGCCGACGCGATGATGGCCGAGATCAAGGCGCAGCCGATCGACAGCGAGACGGGCAAGGAAGCCCAGATCAACTCGATCTACATGATGAGCCACTCCGGCGCGCGCGGTAGCCCGGCGCAGATGAAGCAGCTCGCCGGGATGCGCGGTCTGATGGCCAAGCCTTCGGGCGAGATCATCGAGACCCCGATCATCTCGAACTTCAAGGAAGGTCTGACCGTTCTTGAATACTTCAACTCGACCCACGGCGCCCGTAAGGGTCTCGCGGACACCGCGCTGAAGACCGCGAACTCGGGTTACCTGACCCGCCGTCTGGTCGACGTGTCGCAGGATTGCGTCATCGTCGAGGAAGATTGCGGCACCCAGAACGCGCTGGAAATGCGCGCCATCGTGCAGGGCGGTTCGGTGATCGCCTCGCTCGGCGAGCGCATCCTCGGCCGCACCGTGGCGGAGGACATCCTCAACGCCGCGACCGGCGAAGTCATCGTTCCGGCGGGCACCCTGCTCGACGAAGCGATGGTCAAGGCGATCGAGGCGGCCGAAGTCCAGTCGGCCAAGATCCGCTCGCCGCTGATCTGCGAGGCTGAACAGGGCGTCTGCGCAACCTGCTACGGCCGTGACCTTGCCCGCGGGACTCCGGTCAACATCGGCGAAGCGGTCGGCGTCATCGCGGCGCAGTCGATCGGTGAGCCCGGCACCCAGCTTACGATGCGGACCTTCCACATCGGCGGCGCGGCGCAGCTCAACGAAACGTCGCACCTCGAAGCCATCTCGGACGGCAAGGTCGAGTATCGCGAGATGCAGACCATCACCGACAAGATGGGCCGCATCCTCAGCCTGTCGCGCAGCGGCGAAATCGCCGTGATCGACGCCGAGGGGCGCGAGCGCGAGATGCACAAGGTGCCTTACGGGACGGTGATCAAGTTCCGCGACGGGGATCAGGTCAAGATCGGCGATCGTCTCGCCGAATGGGACCCGTTCACCCTGCCGATCATCACCGAACAGTCGGGCGTGGTGAAGTATCAGGATCTGGCCGAGGGCGTCACGCTCGAGGAGCAGATGGATGATGCCACCGGCATCGCCCAGCGCGTGGTGACCGAGAACCGGGCGACCGGCCGCAAGAAGAAGGAAGACCTTCGTCCGCGGCTCACCCTGCTCGCCGAAGGCAGCGGCGAGACCGAAGCGGCGCGTTACATGCTCGCTCCGGGCACGACGCTGTCGGTCGAGGATGGCCAGACGGTCGAAGCGGGCGACATTCTCGCCCGTGCGAGCCGCGAAGCCGCCAAGACCCGCGACATCACCGGCGGTCTGCCGCGCGTGGCCGAGCTGTTCGAGGCGCGCATGCCCAAGGACGTCTCGGTTATCGCCAAGATCTCGGGTCGGATCGAATTCGTCCGCGAATACAAAGCGAAGCGCAAGATCGCGATCATCCCCGAGGAGGGTGAACCCGTCGAGTACCTGATCCCCAAGACCAAGGTGATCGACGTGCAGGAAGGCGACTACGTGAAGAAGGGTGACACCTTGATTTCCGGCTCGCCCAACCCGCACGACATCCTCGAGGTGATGGGCGTCGAAGCGCTGGCCGAGTATCTCGTCGACGAGATCCAGGAAGTCTATCGCTTGCAGGGCGTGAAGATCAACGACAAGCACATCGAGGTGATCGTTCGCCAGATGCTGCAAAAAGTCGAGATCACCGACGGCGGGGACACCACCCTGCTGCCGGGCGAGCAGGTCGATCTGGCCGAGATGCTCGAGATCAACGGCAAGCTGGCCAAGGGCAAGCAGCCCGCGTCCGGCACGCCGGTGCTGCTCGGCATCACCAAGGCGAGCCTTCAGACCCGCTCGTTCATCTCGGCGGCCTCGTTCCAGGAAACCACCCGCGTGCTGACGCAGGCGGCGGTCGAAGGGAAGAAGGACACGCTGATCGGGCTGAAGGAGAACGTGATCGTCGGCCGTCTCATCCCCGCCGGTACCGGCGCGGGCATGAACCGCCTGCGCGTCACCGCCAACAGCCGTGATGCGGCGCTCAAGGCGGCGTGGAAGCGCCAGCAGGACGCGCTCGCTGCCTCGGGTCAGCGCGAGGTCGAACCGGCCGCCGATGCGATCGGTTCGGAAGAGAAGATGAAGGCCGCGATGGCCGCGATGGCGGCCTCCGCCCCCGCAGCCGAAGTCGAGGACGACGGCGAGGAGTAAGCTCCCGCCCGAGCCCTTGCGGCATCACGAGGGGCCCCGCCCGAGCTTATGCTCTGGCGGGGCTTTTTCGTTCTGCGGCGGGAATCCGGCCTCGCCCGTTCCGGAGCGGGCGCAAGCGGGGCGAAGGGGCGCGCGCGCAATCGTTCCTTAAATACCCTGCCTGTAAGGGGCGCTCATGGGTGCTGCGCATTTCGTCCTGCTGATCAACACGGCCATCGCGGTGCTGTTCGCCTGCGCCTATGCCGCGATTGCGCTTGGCATCGACGGGCAGCGCAAGGCCCTGTGGTTTGTGCTGCCCTATGGGGTCGGCACGCTGAAGCCGCTGTCGGATGCGCTCATCCCGTTTGTTGCGTTTCCCGAATTTCTCGAATGGACCGGATATGCGGGCTTTCTGGCAGCCTTGCTGCTGATGTCGCCCGCGCTTCGGCTGTTTTACGGACAGCCTGCGGGATGGCGCATGGTTGCGCTGGTGATGGCGGGCGGGCTGGCGCTGCGGGCGCTGATCTTTACATGGGACCGGACGAGCTTTGCGCACGGCGTTGCCTACCAGATGCCGTTCATTGTCGCCGCCATGCTCGGCGCCTTCGTCGTCTGGCACCTGCCCTCGCGTGGACGATTCCATGAAGTCTTGTGCGTCATGTTCACGCTGCTTGGCGCGCAGTTCGCGGTAAAGCCGTGGATCGCGGCAAGTGTGGGCGCGGGGCAGACGCTCGCTGACTATACCGCGTCGCGCTACGCGCCCATCTCGCAGGCCCTGACGGGGGTCACCCTGCTGACAATCGGGCTGGTGCTGCTGTTGATGGTGGTCCGCCATGCTTTGGCCGAAGCGCTGGAACTGGCGGAGCGCGATCCCCTGTCGGGCCTGCTCAACCGTCGCGGCCTGCGCGCGCGCAGCGGTGCCTTGGTGGCGCGGGGCAATGTCGTGGCGGTGTCGGTCGATCTCGACCACTTCAAGCAGATCAATGATCGCTTCGGTCATGCCATGGGTGACCGGGTGATCGTGCATTTTGCCGGTCTGCTGCGCGCCGCCACCGCCGCGGTGCCCGGCGCCCTTCTGGCAAGGCTCGGGGGGGAGGAGTTCATCGTTCTCCTGTCAGGCTCGACCGCGACCGGGCTTGCGCTGGCCGATGCGATCCGGGCGGCGAGCGCGGAAGTGCAGGAAGGGTTGCCTCCGGTCACTGCCAGCATCGGCGTCGCCGAGATGGGCGTCGGCGGGTCGCTCGACGATCTGCTGCGCCGCGCGGACGACGCGACCTATGTGGCCAAGCGCGAGGGCCGCAATCGCGTTGCGCTCGCGCCCGTCGCGGCGCTGGCTGCGTGAGGTCGGGGTAGGACGAAAATATCGCTATTGCAAATCACTCGCAACTAAATAGAAGGGAGCGCACAGACGCTGCCCTATCTGACCGTAAGCGAGGTATCATGCCCCCCAAAAACGCCCCCTCCGCCGCCACCCGTAAGGCCATATCGGCGCTGCTTGCCCCGCCCCGTGTGGAACGATTGGGGCCGATCGCGGGCCGCTTCATCCACGCCCTCCGGCTGATCGCTGTGCATGATCGGGTAGGGCGCGATCCGGTGCCCGAACTCGCGGCGCGGCTCGGGAGCGTCGAGGTTGCGGCCAAGGCGCTGATCATGGCGCAGGCGATCGCCGCGACCTGGCCCGAGAACATTGCCGTTTCGCGCTTCTGCTGCCGCCTGCTCAGCCATGACGAGGCGACCATCGGCGCGGTCGTCGACGCGGCGGCCGAAGGCGACCGGCGCGGGTTCGAGGCCGCGCTTGACGGGCTGGTCAGGGCCGAGCGCGCGCACCGCTTGTGGGAGGCGGCGCTCGCCCTCGCCGACGCCGAGATCCGCGCGCTCTAGCGCTTGCGGGTGAGGGCGGGGCGCTCTACCGCGCGTGGCATGACCACCACCCGCTTTGCCCCCTCGCCCACCGGCCGGCTGCATGTCGGCAACATCCGCACCGCGCTCCACAACCGGATGCTGGCGCGGCAGGCGGGCGGGACCTTCATCCTGCGCATTGACGACACCGATGCCGAGCGAAGCCGCGAGGACTATGTCGAGGCGATCCGCGCGGACCTCACGTGGCTGGGGCTGACTTGGGACCGCGAGGAACGCCAGTCGGCGCGGCTCGATCGCTACGAGGCGGCTTTCGCAGCGCTGCGGGCGGCGGGGCGGATCTATCCCTGTTACGAGAGCGCGCAGGAGCTCGAGGTCAAGCGCAAGATCCAGCTCTCGCGTGGCTTCCCGCCAATCTACGACCGCGCGGCGCTGGCGCTGACCGAGGCCGAGCGTGCTGCGAAGGAGGCGGAGGGCGTCCAGCCGCACTGGCGCTTCCTGCTCGATCACGCGGAGCCCATCGCATGGGAGGACGGCATCCGAGGCGCGCAGAAATTCGACCCCGCGCAGCTCTCCGACCCCGTCATCCGCCGCGCTGACGGATCGTGGCTCTACATGATGCCGAGCGCGGTCGACGACATCGACATGGGCGTGACGCAGGTCCTGCGCGGCGAGGACCATGTGTCAAACACTGCCGTTCAAATTCAGATCTTTACCGCGCTTTATGCTGCACAATTTGCTGCAGCAAAACCGCTCCCCGCTTTCGCGCACGAGGCGCTGCTGGTGGGGCGCGAGGGCAAGCTGTCGAAGCGGCTCGGGTCGCTCGGCTGCGACGCCTTCCGCGAGCGCGGGATCGAGCCCGAGGCGATCATCGCGCTGCTCGCCCGGCTGGGCACATCGCAGCCAGTGGAGCCTATCGCGGACCGTGCGGCGCTGACCGCGAGCTTCGATCTTGCGACCTTCGGGCGTGCGCCCGCGAAGTTCGACGAGGAGGATCTCGACAGGCTCAACGCCGGGATCGTCCACCAGCTGCCGTTCGAGGCGGTCGCTGAGCGCCTGCCCGCAGGCATGGATGCCGCCGGCTGGCACGCGGTGCGCCCGAACCTCGCCCATATCGGCGAAGCGGCGGAATGGTGGCGGCTCGTGACCGGCCCGATCACCCAGCCGGAGTTCTCGCAAGAGGACAAGGCCTTCCTCGCCGCCGCTGCCGCCGCGCTCACCTGGGGCGACAACCCGTGGGCCGCCCTCACTGCCGCGCTCAAGGATAGCACCGGCCGCAAAGGCAAGCCGCTGTTCCTGCCGCTGCGTCAGGCGCTCACCGGAATGGATCACGGCCCGGACATGGGCGAGCTGCTCCCCCTCATCGGCGAGGCCGAAGCCCGCGCGCGCCTCGCCCGCGCCGCCGCTTAGCGCGCGCGCACCCGGTTCGATAAGCGTCCTCCACGGGTCGGCCAGCGGCGTGGGGGCGGCTTGCGCGGCCCCTGCGGCTCATCCATCAAGCCTTCCGGAAATCTCTGAGGGGCGAGGGCGATGAAAGGCATTCTTCTGGGCGCGGGCAGTCTGCTCGCCATGATCGCAAGCCCGCTGGCGGCGGAAGAGGGCTACTATCAGCACCCCGCGGCGAGCGGCGACGTGCTCGTCTTCGCCAGCGAGGGCGACCTGTGGCGCACGGGCCGCAATGGCGGCAGCGCGGTGCGGCTCACCAATGACGAGGGCGAGGAGAGCGAACCGGCGATCTCCCCCGATGGCCGCATGATCGCCTTCACCGCCAGCTATGACAGCAACAATGACGTCTACGTCATGCCCGTCGCCGGGGGACGCCCGCGCCGCCTGACCTATGAGGGCGGGGCGGTGCGCACCATCGGCTGGACGCCCGAGGGGCGCGTGATCTACTCCTCGGCGATCACCGGGGCGGGGCAGGGCGAAGTGCTTTACACCATCGACCCCGCCGGCGGCGAGGCGAGCGCGATCCCGCTGTGGCGCGCCAACGACGCGGCCTTCGGGGCGGACGGCAAGACGCTGTTCTTCACCCGCCGCGGCCTCTTCGCCCGCGCCCGCGACAACGCCGTGCTCTATCGCGGCGGCGGGATGGAGCAGCTGTGGCGCTGGCAGACCGGGAGCGACGCCGAGGCCGTCCAGCTCCTCGCCGATTTCGGCGCGCCGATCCGGATGCCGATGGCCGCAGGCGGGCGCGTCTATTTCATCTCCGACAAGAGCGGCAAGGACGCGGTCTGGTCGGTCGCCGAGGATGGCGGCGATGTCCGCCAGGTCTCGCCCGAACTCCCCTTCCCCGTGCTTCAGGCCAGCATCGATGGCGGCGCGGTGTTCCTCCAGAACGGTGCCGATCTCCATGTCTTCGATATCGCCGGGGGCACGGTGACGAAGCTCGCGATCGACCTCGTCACCGACCGCGAACAGACCCGCGAGCGCGCGATCGACGATCCGATGCGCTGGTTCGAGGCGGCGCGGATTTCGCCCAACGGCGAGACCGTGGCGGTCACCGCGCGCGGCCGCGCCGCGCTGGCCGCGCCGGGCGATCTGCGCCGGATCGAGCTCCCCGTGCCGCTCGCCGCCCGCGCGCGGCAGGCGGTGGTGGCACCGGGCGGCAAGGAGGTCTTCGCGGTGCTCGATCAGGGCGACCGCGGCGACATTTTCCGCATGCCCGCCGATGGCACCGGCACCCCCGTAGCCGTCACCAAGGGCTATGACGCCTACATTTGGTCCTTCGCCCTCGCGCCCGATGGCAAGACCATGGTGGTGTGGGACAAGGAGGCGCGGCTCCAGAAGGTCGATGTCGCCACCGGCAAGGTGACGCTGCTGGCGCGCAATGCCAGCGGGGCGGACGATGCCTTCTCCGACCTCGTCTTCTCGCCGGATTCGAGCCACATCGCCTATGCCGAGGTGGCGCTGACCAATGGCGGCAACACCGCCGACATCATGATCCAGAACCTCGCTACGGCTGCGCGCGTGCAGGCGACCTCGGGCAAGTATCACAACTACGCCCCCGCCTTCGCGCATGACGGGGCGTGGCTCTATTTTATCTCCGACCGCAATTTCGACCCCGAGCCCGGCGGGCCATGGGGCGATCGCAACATGGGTGCAGGCTTCCCCGAGCGGGGCGAGCTCTATGCGCTCCAGCTCGACCCTGCCTCGCCGTTCCGGATGCGCGCGGACAACGAGCTGACGCGGACGGCAGACGAGGACAAGGAAAGCGCGTCCGCAGGCGATGCCGCGCCGGAGAAGAAGGACGAGCCCAAGGGCAAGGGCAAGAAGGGCGCGAGCACCCCGCCCAAGCCCTCGATCGTGCTTGAGGGCGTTGCCGCGCGGCTCTGGAAGCTGCCGGTCAAGCCGGGGGTCGAGGGCCTGCTGCTGGCCTCGGACAAATTCCTCTACACCCGCCGCGGCGATGATCTGGTCTCGATCGCGATCGACAAGAAGGACCCGCGCGAGGAGGTCTTTGCGGCCGGCGGGATCGACATGGAACTGTCGGAAGACCGCCAGAACGCGCTGGTGCTGAGCGGCACCTCCGAAAAGCCCGTGCTGGCGCTGGTGCCCGCTGCGGCCAAGTTCCCCGACAAGCCCGCGCCCAATCAGGTGCGGCTGGGCGACTGGCGGCTGACCATCGACCCGCGCGCCGAGTGGCGGCAGATGTTCATCGACGCGTGGCGCCTGCGCCGCGATTTCCTCTACGATCCGGCCTTGCGCGGGGTCGACTGGAACGCCGTGCGCGCCGCGCGCGAGCCCTTCCTCGACCGGATCGGCAGCCGCTCGGAGCTCGATACGGTGCTCGGCGAGATGTCGGCGCAGGTGGGCGTGCTCCACAGCCAGATCGGCGGCGGCGACCAGCGTTCTGACCGCGAGAACCCGGCGATGGCTTTCCTCGGCGCGAAGGTGACGCCGGTGGCGGGCGGGCTCAGGATCGACAGCATCCTGCGCGCCGAGGCCGACCTCGTCGACCGCCTCCCGCCGCTGCGCCGCCCGGGCGTGGACGTGAAGGAGGGTGATGTGATCCGGCTGGTCGATGGCCGCGCTGTCGCCAGCCTCGCCGACCTCCAGACCGCGTTCGCGACCAAGGCCGGGCAGCAGGTGCGGCTCGATCTCACCCGCGCGGGCCGCTCCATGAGCGCGATTGTCGAGCCGATGACGCAAGGCGGTTACCGCGAGGCGCATTACGCCGATTTCGTGCAGGGCAAGATTGCCGAGGCCGCGCGGCTTTCGGACGGGAAGATCGGCTATCTGCACCTGCGTTCGATGGGGCCGGATGATCTCGCCAGCTTCGCGCGCGACTTCTTCCCGCAGCTGGACAAGCCGGGGCTGATCATCGACGTGCGCGGCAACAATGGCGGCAATATCGACAGCTTCATTGTCGCCGCGCTGCTGCGCAAGGCGTGGGGCTTCTGGGCGCGGCCCGACGGCACCGGCATTCCCACCACCAACATGCAGAACGCCTATCGCGGCCATGTCGTGGTGCTGGTGGACGAGCGCACCTATTCCGACGGCGAGACCTTTGCCGCGGCGATCAAGTCGCTCGGGATCGCGCCGCTGGTCGGCACGCGGACGGCGGGCGCGGGGGTGTGGCTCTCGGACCGTTCGCCGCTTGCCGACCGGGGCGTCGCGCGGATTGCCGAGAGCGCGCAATTTGCGGCTGACGGGCGCTGGATCGTCGAAGGCTACGGGATTGCGCCCGATGTCGAGGTGGAGAACCTCCCCCACGCCGCCTTCAAGGGCACCGATGCGCAGCTGGCGGCGGCGGTCGGCCTGCTTGAGGAAAAGATCGCGCGCGAGCCGGTGCTGCCGCTCAAGCCGCGGCCTCTCGGCCCGCTCGGCACCCCGGCGGAGGACGTGAAGCGCTAGTCAGCCGCCCATCCGCGCGGCGTGCCAGGCGATGTGATCGGCCATGAAGGTCGAGATGAAGAAGTAGGAGTGGTCGTAGCCCTCCTGCATCCGGATCGTCGCCGGGATGCCGGCGGCGGTGCAGGCGGCTTCGAGCAGCGGGGTGCGCAGCTGGCCTTCGAGGAAGTTGTCGGCGCTGCCTTGGTCGACCAGCAGTTCGGGCAGGCGCGCGCCGGCCTCGATCAGGGCGACGGCGTCGTATTCGGCCCACGCCGCGCGATCTTCGCCGAGATAGCGGCCCAGAGCCTTCTCGCCCCACGGCACCTGCGAAGGCGCACAGATCGGGGCGAAGGCGCTGACCGAGCGGAACCGGCCGGGATTGCGCAGGGCGATGGTGAGCGCGCCGTGGCCGCCCATCGAATGGCCGGTGATCCCCTGCCGCGCCATGTCGGCGGGGAAGTGCTCGCCGACGAGGGCGGGCAGTTCGGCCTCGATATAGGAGCGCATCCGGTAGTGCTTGGCCCAAGGCTCCTCGGTGGCGTCGACATAGAAGCCCGCGCCCTTGCCGAAGTCATATTCCTCGGGCGCGTCGGGCACGTCGTCACCGCGTGGGCTAGTGTCGGGGGCAACGAGGATCACGCGGTGCGCGGCGCACGCGGCGCGGTATTCGCCCTTTTCCATGACGTTCGCGTGGGTGCAGGTTAGCCCCGAAAGATACCACAGCACCGGCAGCCGCTCGCCCGGGGCGTGATCGGGGACGAAGACCGCGAAGGTCATGTCGGTCCAGGTCGCATTGCTGGCATGGCGGTAGACGCCTTGCGTGCCGCCGTGGCTGCGGGTTTCGGACAGGGTTTCCATGGGCTCGGTCTCCGGTGAATCAGCGCGCGCGGGGTAGGGCTTGGTGATGGAGAGGGCAAGGCCACTACCCACCCGCGCGGCCGCATGATACGCGGACGCCCATGAGCAACAGCGAGGCAAGACAGGTGTCGCCCATCGTCGAGCTGGCGCGGCGCGATCCCGCCGCCGCCGCCGCCGAGCTGCGCGCCATCACCGCGCGCAACCCGGCCGACGCAGGCGCGCACCGGATGCTCGGCCGCCTGCTGCGCCAGCTCGGGCGCGACGAAGAGGCCGCGCGCGCCGAGATGGACGCGGTCCGCGCCGCTGCACACGATCCGCGGATGATCGCGATTGCGCAGGCGCTGCTCGCAAACGACCTCTCCACCGCCGAAGCGGGCTTGCGCCAGCGCCTCGCCGCGCAGCCGACCGATGTCGCCGCGATCCGCATGATGGCCGAGCTGGCGGGCCGGATCGGACGCTACAAGGATGCCGAGAACCTGCTGCGCCGCGCGGTCGAGCTTGCCCCCGGTTTCACCGCCGCGCGGGCGAACCTCGCGATCGTGCTCTACAAACAGAGCCGCTTCGCCGAGGCGGGGGCGGTGCTGGAGCAAGTGCTGGCAGAGGACCCGGCCAACACCAGCAGCCGCAATCTGCTCGCCGCCACGCTCGGGCGCATCGGCGATTATGACGAGGCGATCGCGATCTATGGCGAGCTTGCGCAGAGCTTCCCCGATCATGCCAAGCTGTGGATGAGCTACGGCCACCTGCTCAAGACCGTCGGGCGGCTCGAGGAAAGCATCGCCGCCTACCGCCGCGCGCTGGCGGCCGAGCCCCATCTGGGCGAGGTGTGGTGGAGCCTTGCCAACCTCAAGACGGTGACCTTCGACGATGGCGACATCGCCGCGATGGAGGCGGCCCTGACGGCAGAGGTGTCTGACGAGGACGCCTTCCACCTGCACTTCGCGCTGGGCAAGGCCTATGGCGATCGCAAGGCGGCGGCGGACAGCTTCCGCCACTATGCCGCCGGAAACGACCTGCGCAGCCGCGAGCTGGCCTATGATCCGGACACCACCACGCGGCAGGTCGACCGGGTGATCGAAGTCCTCACCCCCGAATTCCTCGCCGCGCGGCAGGACGTGGGCGACCCCGCGCCCGACCCGATCTTCATCCTCGGCCTGCCGCGCGCGGGATCGACGCTGCTCGAGCAAATCCTCTCGAGCCATTCCGCTATCGAGGGCACGATGGAGCTGCCCGACATCCCCGCTATCGCCATGCGCGAGGCCAAGGCAGGCGGCGATGCGCGCGACTGGCCCGGCGCGGTGGCCGCAATGCCGCCTGGGCCCTTCGCCGAGCTGGGCGCCGAATTCCTCGAGCGCACCCGCGTCCAGCGCAAGACCGGCAAGCCGTTCTACATCGACAAGCTGCCCAACAACTGGAGCTATGCCGGGCTCATCCACCTGATCCTGCCGAACGCGAAAATCATCGACGCGCGGCGCAATCCGATGGACTGCTGCTTCTCGAACTTCCGCCAGCACTTCGCCAAGGGGCAGGCCTTCACCTATTCGCTCGATCACATCGGCCGCTACTATGCCGATTATGTGCGCGCGATGGACCATTATGACCGCGTGCTTCCGGGGCGCATCCACCGGGTGATCCACGAGCGCGTGCTCGACGATCCCGAAGGCGAGGTGCGCGCGATGCTCGGCTATCTCGGCCTGCCCTTCGAGGAGGCGTGCATGGAGTTCCACCGCAACACCCGCGCGGTGCGGACCGCGTCCTCGGAGCAGGTCCGCCGCCCGATCAACCGCGACGGCATGGGCCAGTGGGAGCCCTATGACCAGTGGCTCGGCCCCTTGCGCGAGGCACTCGGCGATCTGGTCGAGACCTACGCCGACCGGCCGGCCTGACCGCGCTGGAATGATGTGACAAATTTGTCATAGCGCGCAAGCAAAGTTCGCAATTCGGACCTTTCGGATGCGACGCCGCTTGGCAATCGCGGCTGGCTGTGGCGGTTTGTTGCGGGGATCGGACAGACTGCCATAGGGAGGCGGCATTGACACGCATGGAAACCACCGCGCTGCGGGCTATCACCGCATCGCTCCTCGCCGGCACCGCGATGACGGTGGCCGCGCCGCTCGCGGCGCAGGAAACGGTCGAGGAAGAGAGCGACAACGTCATCATCGTCACCGCGCAGAAGCGCTCGCAGGACCTGCAGGACGTGCCGATCGCGATCACCGCGCTGGGCACCGAGGCGCTGGGTGATCTCCAGATCAACGAAGTGCGCGACATTGCCAAGTTCCTGCCCTCGGTGACGGTGCAGACCTCGGGCCCCGGCTTCACCCAGGTCTATTTCCGCGCCGTGGCGAGCGGCGAGAACGCCAACCACTCGGCCTCGCTGCCCACGGTCGGCATCTATCTCGATGAAATGCCGATCACGACCATTCAGGGCGCGCTCGACATCCATGCCTATGACCTTGCCCGGGTCGAGGCGCTGGCCGGGCCGCAGGGCACGCTCTACGGCGCCAGCTCGATGGCGGGCACGATCAAGATGGTCACCAACGCGCCCGATTACAAAGACAGCTACGGCGCGATGGATTTCGAGCTGAACAGCGTCAACCGCGGGGATTTCGGCGGGGTGCTCGAAGGCTTCTACAACGCCGCGCTCTCCGACAGGGCGGCGCTGCGCGTGGTCGCATGGTATCGCCGCGATGGCGGTTTCATCGACAACATCCCGGGCAGCCGCACCTATGCCTCCTCGAACATCACCCAGAACAACAACGCCCTCGTCGAGGACGACTACAACGATGTCGACACCTACGGCGCGCGCGTCGCGCTGGGGATCGAACTGAATGACAGCTGGACGCTGCGCCCGACCATCATGGGTCAGGTCCAGAACGCCGACGGCAGCTTCGCGCAGGAGCGCAGCACCGCGGTCACCCGCTCGCTCCAGACGGTGCAGTACAATCCCGAGTTCTCGAAGGACAAGTGGCTCCAGGCCGCGCTGACCATCGAGGGCAAGATCGGCAACTGGGACCTCGTCGCCACCGGCGGCCACCTGTGGCGCACCACCGACACGGCCTCGGACTATTCCGACTACGCCTATTTCTACGATGCGCTGGCAGGCTACGGCTACTACTTCACCGACAACGCCGGCAATCTGGTCAATCCCAACCAGTACATCCAGGGCAATGACCGCTACCGCCGCGTCTTCGGCGAACTGCGCGTCTCGAGCCCGCAGGATGCGCCGCTGCGCTTCATCGGCGGCGTCTTCGCCCAGCGCCAGTATCACCGCATCACGCAGAACTACATCATCGACAACATTGCCGATGCGATCACGGTGACCGGCACGGAGAGCAACATCTGGCTCACCCGGCAGGAGCGTGTCGACCGCGATTATGCCGCTTTCGGTGAACTTAGCTTCGACGTTACCGACCAGCTGACGCTGACCGGCGGCGCGCGGCTCTACAACTACAAGAACTCGCTCGCCGGCTTCTTCGGTTTCAGCGACGGCTATTCGAGCCGCACGGGCGAGGCGGCGTGCTTCGGCCCGCCGGTCGTCTCGGGATCGCCTTGCACCAACCTCAACAAGACCACCTCGGATACCGACGCGATCTACAAGCTCAACGCGACCTACAAGATCACGCCCGACATTCTGGTCTATGCCACCTGGTCGCAGGGCTTCCGTCCGGGCGGGGTCAACCGCCGCGGCACGCTGCCGCCCTACCTCCCCGACACGCTCGACAACTACGAGCTCGGCTGGAAGACGCAGTTCGGCGACGTTACCTTCAACGGCGCGGTCTATCAGGAGGACTGGAACGACATCCAGCTGTCCTTCCTCGGCGCCAACGGGCTGACCGAGATCCGCAACGCGGGGATCGCGCGGATCCGCGGGGTCGAGGCCGATCTGACCTACCGCGCGGGCGGGCTCACGCTCTCGGCTTCGGGTAGCTACAACGACGCGACGATCCGGCGCGACTTCTGCCGGATCGCCAACCCGACCTTCGACTGCACGCTCAATCCGGGCGACGGGCGCGTCAACGCGCTGCTCGCACCGGCGGGCACGCAGCTGCCGGTCACCGCGAAGTTCAAGGGCAACGCTGTCGCGCGCTACGAATTCCCGGTCGGCGGCTGGGATGCGCATGTGCAGGGCGCGCTGTCCTACATCGGGCGCCGCCGCAGCGACCTGCGCACGGCCGAGAACGCGATCAAGGGCTTCTTCGATCCCTATGCGATCGCCGACTTCAGCATCGGCATGAAGAAGGACAACCTGCGCTTCGAGCTCTACGCGACCAACCTGTTCAACTCGAACGGGGTGATCAACAGCGGGGTCCAGTGCGTCGAGACCGTGTGCGGCGACCCGACCGGGATTAGCAACACCGGCGGGGCGTTCTACGACGTCATCACGCGCCCGCGCATCATCGGGTTGAAGGCGGGCTTCGATTTCTGAGCCTGTGACCCAAGTGTCTGACACAACAGAAAGGCCGGGCCACAAGCTCGGCCTTTTTGCTGCCATTGCCCTCGTCATGGGCAACATGATCGGATCGGGTGTGTTCCTGCTCCCGGCGAGCCTTGCCCCCTTCGGCTGGAATGCGGTGGCGGGCTGGATCGTCACCACTGCCGGGACGCTGGTGCTGGCCTGGGTGCTCGCCGCGCTCACCCGCGCGCGGCCCGGGGCGAGCGATCCGGCGGGCTTCGTCACCGAGGCCTTCGGCGAGATACCCGCCTTTCTGGTGGGCTGGGTCTACTGGGTCTCGGTGTGGACCGCGGTGGTCTCGATCGCGGTGGCGGCGGTGAGTTACCTCTCGGCCTTCATCCCCGCCATCGGAGCCACGCCCTTCGCCCCGGCGCTCTCGGCTATCGCGCTGGTCTGGGCGATGACGCTGGTGAACCTGCGCGGCGTGCGGGCGGCGGGCAATTTCCAGATCGTCACCGTACTGCTCAAGCTCGTGCCGCTGGTGGCGGTGATCGTGATCGCCGCGCTGGTGCTGGGCACGGGGGAGGGCGAGATCCGGCCTTTCGCGATGTCCGAACTCAACGGCACCGACCTGCGCGGCGCGGCGGCCTTGACGCTGTTTGCGCTGCTCGGCTTCGAATGCGCGAGCATCGCCGCCGCGCGGGTCGATAACCCCGCGGTCAACGTCCCGCGCGCGACGATGTGGGGGACCGGGCTTACAGGTGTGCTCTACCTGCTGGTGTGCTCGGCCATCGCACTGATGCTGCCCGAGGCGGTCGCGGCGACCTCGCCAGCGCCCTTCGCCACCTTTGTCGAGCGTTACTGGAGCCCCGGCCCCGCCGCGCTGGTGACGCTCTTCGCGATCGTCAGCTGCGTGGGCGCGATCAATGGCTGGGTGCTGCTTCAGGGCGAGCTGCCGCGCGCGATGGCAGCGCGGGGGATGCTGCCGCGCTGGTTCGCCGCGACCGACCGCCACGGCACCCCGCGCCGGGCGTTACTGGTGTCGAGCGTGATTGCCACCGTGTGCCTGCTGCTCAATTCCAGCCGGGACATGCAGGGCATCTACGAATTCGTCCTGCTGCTTTCGACCAGCGCGGCCCTGTGGCTCTATCTCGCCTGCGCGCTGGCGGCGTGGCGGATGAAGGTGTCGCGCGGGGCAGCGCTGGTGGGCGCGGGCTATGCGCTGTGGACGCTGTGGGGCGCGGGGGTGGAGGCGAGCGGCTGGAGCCTGGTGCTGATGGCCGCGGGCGTCCCGCTCTACTTGTGGGCGCGGCGCGGCGCGGCTGCTTAGCCGGTTAGCGCGTCGAGCCACTGCGCGGCCAGCGCCTCGGCCTCCTCGGCGCTGAAGGGCGCCTGCCCGAGCGACAATTCCAGCCACAACCCGTCGATCAATGCGGTGAGCGCCACCGCCGTCACCCGCACGTCGGCCAAGTCGGGCCGATAGGCACGTAGCAGGCCCTCCAGCCCTTGGCGGAAGCTGCCATAGACCTCCGCGCGCACCGTCGCGACGGCGGGATCGCTGCGGGTAAGGCTCCAGAAGGCGACATAGGTGGCGAGCAGTTCGGGCGTGGCGATCGGCGGGCGGAAATTGGCAGCGAGGTAGGCGATCAGCCGCGCGCGCGGATCAGGGCCCGCCGCCGCCACCGCCGCTTCGAGCGCCGCGTCGATCTCCGACCCTGTCCAGCGATAGGTCTCTGCCATCGCGTCGGAGAGGCTGGCGAAATAGTGCCGCAGCAGCCCCGACGAGACCCCCGCTTCGGCGCAGATCGTACGCACCGACACGCCCGCCGCCCCCCGCGCCGCGAGCACGCGCGCGGTCGCTTCGATCAGGCTCTGGCGGCGCGCATCGGGATCGGCGCGGGTGAAGGCGGGTTGTGCGCTCATGCGTGGCTTGTTATACGATCGTAAAGCAAGGACGCGCACATGGCAACTCAGCCTCTCGATAACACCGATCCGCTCGAGGGCTGGAGCCTGCCGAGCTGGACCTATCACGACGCCGAATTTCACCAAGTCGAACTCGACCGCGTGTTCCGCCCGAGCTGGCAGGTGGTGTGCCACGTCAGCGACATTCCGAAGGCAGGCGACTGGCACACGCTCGACTATTGCGGCGAGAGCGTGATCGTGGTGCGCGGGCAGGACGCTCAGCTGCGCGCCTTCACCAATGTCTGCCGCCACCGTGGCTCACGCCTCGTCGACGGGGCGAGCGGGTGCGCGAAGAAGCTGGTGTGCCCCTATCACGCCTGGACCTACGATCTCGACGGGCGGCTCACCGGCGTGCCCGACAGTGCCAGCTATCCCACGCTTGACCGTAGCCAAGCGGGCCTCGTCGCGGTCGAGCTGGAAGTGTGGCGCGGCTTCATCTTCGTGCGCTTGCAGGATGATGGCGGGCCCACCGTCGCCCAACAGATGGCGCCGTACGAGGCGATGGTCGCACCCTACCGCTTCGAGGAACTCGAAGCCCTCGGCCGCGTCACCCTGCGCCCGCGCGAAGTGAACTGGAAGAATGTCGGCGATAATTACTCCGACGGCCTCCACATACCCGTCGCGCACCCCGGCCTCACCCGCCTGTTCGGCAAGGGCTACGGCATTGAGGCCGAGGCGCACGTGGACCGGATGTGGGGCGCGATGATCGACCGCGAGAGCGTCAACTGGTCCGAGCGGATGTACCAGCGCCTGCTCCCCCCCGTCCCGCACCTGCCCGAGGACAAGCAGCGCTTCTGGCTCTATTTCAAGCTGTGGCCCAATGTCGCCTTCGATATCTATCCCGACCAGATCGACTTCATGCAGTGGCTTCCCACCGGCCCCACCACCTGCCTGATCCGCGAGATCAGCTATGTCCTGCCCGATGACCGCCGCGAGATGCGCGCCGCGCGCTATCTCAACTGGCGCATCAACCGCCAGGTCAATGCCGAGGACACCGCGCTCATCACCCGCGTGCAGCAGGGCATGGCGAGCCGCAGCTTCTCGATGGGCCCGCTGAGCGACAAGGAGGTGTGCCTGCGCCACTTCTGCCGCCGCATCCGCGATCTGATCCCCGAAGCCCGCCTCGAACGCCAACCCGCAGCCGGATGGAGCCGCCGCGCATGACCCAGAAATACGACGCCGTGATCATCGGCGCGGGCCACAACGGCCTCACCTGTGCCTTCTACCTCGCGCAAGCCGGGCTCAAGGTGCGGATTGTCGAGCGGCGCGACATTGTCGGCGGCGCGGCGGTGACCGAGGAGTTCCACCCGGGCTTCCGCAATTCGGTGGCGAGCTACACCGTCAGCCTGCTCCAGCCCAAGGTGATCCGCGACATGCGATTGGCCGAGCACGGCTACCGCGTGATCGAACGCCCGATCAGCAACTTCCTCCCGCAGGAGGATGGCGGCTACCTCAAGCTCGGCGGCGGGCTGGAGCGGACGCAGGCCGAGTTCGCGCGCTTCTCGGCTGCCGATGCCGCGACGTTGCCTGCCTATTACGACGCGCTCGAAGGCGTGGCCGAGGTGCTGCGCAGCCTCGCCCTCAAGTCCCCGCCCAATGTCGGCGAAGGTCTGCGCACGCTGATCGCGGGGGCATCGCAGGGCTGGGGCCTCTCCAAGCTGGGCCTCGAAGCCAAGCGCGACGTGCTCGACCTCTTCGTCAAGTCCGCCACCAGCTTCCTCGGCCAATGGTTCGAGAGCGAGGCGGTGAAGGCCGCCTTCGGCTTCGATGCGGTGGTCGGCAACTATGCCAGCCCCGACACGCCGGGGAGCGCCTATGTCCTGCTCCACCACGTCTTCGGCGAGGTGAACGGCAAGAAGGGCGCATGGGGCCACTGCATCGGCGGGATGGGCACGATCACCCAGATCATGGCCGAGGTGTGCCGCAAGTCGGGCGTCGAGATCACCCTCGAGGCCCCGGTCGCCGAAGTGCTGGTCGATGGCGACACGGTCGCGGGGGTGAAGCTCGAAAGCGGCGAGGAAATCGCGGCCAAGCGCGTGATCGCCAATGTCGGGCCGAAGCTGCTCTATGGCAAGATGCTCGCCGAACACCACCAGCCCGCCGATTTCCGCCGCCGGATGCGCGGCTACAAGGCGGGCGGGGGCACCTTCCGCATGAACGTAGCGCTTAGCGAGCTGCCGCGCTTCACCTGCCTGCCCGAACCAGGCGAACACCACCAGAGCGGCATCATCATCGCCCCGACGCTCGATTACATGGACAAGGCTTTCCTCGACGCGAAGGCGCATGGCTGGTCGAAGCGGCCGATCGTGGAGATGCTGATCCCCTCGACGGTCGACGACAGCCTCGCCCCTCCGGGCCAGCACGTCGCCAGCCTGTTCTGCCAGCAATTCGCCCCCGAGCTGCCCGACGGCCGAGACTGGGACGCCGAGGAAGACGCCGCGGCCGACACCATCATCGACACGGTCGAAGCCCACGCGCCGGGCTTCCGCGCCTCGATCGTCGGGCGGCAGGTGCTGAGCCCGAAGGGCCTCTACAAGAAGTTCGGGCTGGTCGGCGGGGACATCATGCACGGCCACATGAGCCTCGACCAGCTGTGGAGCGCGCGGCCCGTGCTGGGCAACGGCGCCTATCGCGGGCCGGTGAAGGGGCTCTACATGTGCGGCGCGGGCAACCATCCGGGCGGCGGCGTGACTGGCGCGCCGGGGCACAACTGTGCGCAGGAAGTGCTCGCCGACGGCGGCAGCTTCCGGCGCTTTGCGTCGGTCTAGGCGCGGCGGTTGCCGTAGGCGCCGCTTTGCCATAGCCTGCCTGCCTGACGACCAAAGAGGGGACTGCCGATGCGCGCGAAATTCCTGCTGTCCGGCCTTCTGGCAGCCGCGCTGTGCGGCCCGGCGCTCGCCCAGACGACCCCGACAGAAAAGCAGGTGGTCGATCTCTCGAGCAAGGCCATCGCGCTGCGCTCGGTCCGGGGTGAGGGCAACCAGACCGGCAAGGTCGCCGAGCTCTTCCGCAAGGCCCTGATCGATGCGGGTTGGAAGGCGGCCGAGATCGAGATCGTGCCCGTCGACGACACCGCCTATTTCATCGCCACGTGGAAGGGTAAGAACCTCGCCCTCGGCCCGATCGTCATCTCCGCGCACATGGACGTGGTCGACGCCAAGCCCGAAGACTGGAAGCGCGATCCCTTCACCCCCGTGGTCGAGAACGGCTACCTCTACGGCCGCGGGGCGAGCGACACCAAGTTCGACACCGTGCAGGCGATGGTCGCGGTGATGGAGCTGCGCAAGGCGGGCTTCGTCCCCGAACGCAGCATCGTCCTCGCCTTCTCGGGCGATGAAGAGACGACGATGATCACCTCCAAGGTCATCGCCGAGAAGCTCAAGGGCGCGCGGCTTGTGCTCAATGTCGACGGCGCCTCGGGCGCACTCGACGAGGAAAGCGGCAAGCCCGCCTATTGGAGCTGGCAGGGCGCGGAGAAGACCTACGCCGACTTCGCGCTGGAGGTGACCAACCCCGGCGGCCACAGCTCCGCCCCGCGCGCGGAGAACGCCATCGTCCAGCTCGCGGGCGCGCTGACGCGGATCGGCGCGCATCACTTCACGCCGGAAGTAAACGACATCACCCGCGATTACTTCGTCAAGGCGGCCGATTTCGTCTCCGATCCGCTGCTGGCGGCGGCGATGCGGGCCTTTGCGAAAGACCCCACCGACAAGGCGGCCATCGCGGTGCTGCGCGGCAACCCCGCCACGATCGGCAAAATCGCGACGACCTGCGTGCCGACAATGGCGAGTGCGGGGCACGGCCTCAACGCCCTGCCCCAGCGCGCGACCGCTTTCGTCAATTGCCGCATCTTCCCCGGCCATTCGCCGCAAGAGGTGATGGCCGAACTCAAGGCCGTCGCCGCCGAACCGGCCATGACCATCCGCCAGATCGACCCCGAATTCACCACCGCCTCGCCCGCCTCGCCCTATGACCCGGTCTTCGTCGGTGCGGCCACGCGTGCGATCCAATCGGCTTTCGGGGAGGTGCCGGTGATCGCATCACAGGCCTCGGGCGCGTCGGATTCGATGTGGTACCGCGCGCTCGGCGTCCCCAGCTATGGCGCGAGCGGCACCTTCATGCGCGAGAGCGACGATTTCTCCCACGGCCTCGATGAACGCGTGCCGCTCGGCAATATCGGCAAGAGCCTCGAATATTACCGCCTGCTGCTGACCGAGCTCTCCTCGAAATGAGGGCGCTTCGCGCCATTGCCGCGCTGCTGGCGCTCGCCGCACCGGCACCGGCGCTGGCCGAAGGGCTCTATATCGCGGCAGGCCAGCTGCTCGATGTCGAAAGTGGGGAGCTGCTCACCGGCCAGTGCATCCTCACCGAAGGCGAGCGCATTGTGCGGGTCGAGACCTGCGCCGCCACGCCCGGTGGCACGACGCGCGTCGACTGGTCGGCCTACACCGTGCTGCCCGGGCTGATCGACCTCCACACTCACCTCTCCGACACCGGCAGCAGCGCGGATCTGTCAGACCCACTCAAGACCTCGCCGGTCGACACGGTGCTGATCGGCGCGAGGAATGCGCGTGTGACGCTGGAGGCGGGGTTCACCACGGTGCGCGATGTCGGGACCTATCGCGGGCTCACCGACGTCGCCCTGCGCAACGCCATCGCCAAGGGGCTGGTGCCGGGCCCGCGCATGTTCGTCGCCGGAGCCTATCTGACCCATCCGGGCGGCGGGGGCGAGCTGAACGGCGTCGTCCCCAACGACCAGCTCCCCGCCGACATGCGTCTGGGCGTGCTCTCCAGCCCCGAGGAGGCCGCCTCGCGGGCGACCTACCTGTTCGACCACGGCGTCGATTTCCTCAAGCTGATGGCGACCGGAGCAGTGCTGGCAATCGGCACCGAGCCAGGCGAGCCCGAGCTGAACGAAGCCGAAATGCGCGCCGCCATCGCGGTCGCCAAGGCGCGTGGTTCCTTTGCCACCGCCCACGGCCACGGCGCGGAAGGGATCAAGGCCGCGATCCGCGCCGGGGTGCGCAGCATCGAGCACGCCAGCCTGATCGACGAGGAGGGCCTGCTGCTCGCGCGCGCAAAGGGCGTGTGGCTGGTGATGGACATCTATAACGGCGACTACATCGACGAAGTCGGCACCGCCGAGGGCTGGCCGGAAGAATATCTGCGCAAGAACCGCGAGACCACGCAGGTCCAGCGCGACAATTTCCGCCGCGCGGTCGAGCTCGGCGTCCCGCTCGCCTTCGGCACCGATGCCGGCGTCTTCCCGCACGGCCTTAACGCCCGCCAGTTCCGCTACATGGTGGCGAATGGCATGACCCCGCTTCAGGCCATCCGTGCGGCCACGACGAACGCGGCGCAAGTCCTCGGCCGCCAAGCCGACCTCGGTCGGATCGCCCCGGGCCACATCGCCGACATGATCGCCGTGCAAGGCAACCCCCTCACCGATATCACCGTACTGGAGCGCGTTGCGGCCGTGGTAAAGGGCGGGATCGCGGTGCGCTGAACGGCAGGACGATTGGGACGCCGAGTGCGATGACCCTGCGGCCTGCCGGACGAAGGATGGCCCCTGAACTTGGCGGAGCCAGAAATGGTGCCAGAAGAGGACAAACAAGTAAAAAGTAAGTATTTGATATACTTACTATATAAACATTTCGAAGATTGAAATGCCACTTGCCATGCCCCCAAGTCTGAATTGCTTACAAGATTTGGGTCTCTAAGCGCTGTTTCAAGCACATTCATCATGTAGCACGGTGTATCGTTCCAATGCAAGTTTCTTGGTTCGATTTATTTGTGCCTACTTGTTGCAATACGTACCGGTTTTGTGTCCTTGCGGGTCGATCGCGCCATGGCATGGCGCCTTCGGCCATGAGCCGCTGACCATGCTCCCCCAGTCGAAGAGCTGTCGAAAGGGGCACGCTGATCCCCCGCAGGGTATATTGCGAATTTATACCTTCCAGGGTATAGAGTGGCCAACGGAGGCAGTGATGGATCAGCTTGTACGACTGCCGAGGCAGCTAGGTGCAATCATCCAGAGCGCGCGTGTGCGGCAGGGAATGACCCAGTCAGACCTGGCCGGTATCTCCGGCACACAGCAGAAAACCATATCAGGCATCGAGAACGGCAGCGTCGGAGTAAAGCTCGGCACGCTGCTCCGCGTGATCGCGAGCCTCGATCTCGATATGAAGATCGGGCCGCGAGAGAGTGGCCCTGCCATTGAGGATGTTTTCTAAAGACATTCGATAGCTTTGCGTTGCAGCTCCTTCCCGCGCCCGCTGCAGCGTCCCGCTCAAGCTGTGACTCAACGGAGAGACGTTAAGAGATCCAAAAGATCGGTGTGCCACATAGAAAGCTGCGGGATATCTGAGTTGTAGATACCATCAGTGCGCATAACCCCAGACGTAGCGGAGGGCCATGACACAATCTCTGCGCGGCGATTTGGCGAAACGCTATCTTCTGGAAGACCTGCCCGGCGCGTCTCAATTGGGAGCTCGCTTGAACGGGATCTTGTTGAAGATCGATTCTGGCGAGCAAGTGACCGCGTTGCAGCGACAGTTTCTCGTCGCGTCGGGTCTTCACGCCCTCTGCGCCTTGTCCGATGGCAAGATCACTCAAGGAGAGTTTCGCCCCCAAGCCGAGCAGGAGCAGGCAGCGCGCATTGAGGAAGCTTCGGCCAAGGCCGTGAAGGATGCGGCCAAAAAGGCGGCATGCGATGAGGCACAAGCCGCTGCGATCAGGGAGACCTTTGCCGCCATGGCGAATGATCCCGTGCTGCGCCGGAAGCGGGAAGCAAGGGAGCTGCGGCAGCGCTTCGGCATAGGATATGTCGAAAGCGAGGACTATCCGCGCGTGATGGCGCTTCTCAGGCAAGTCGCCACTCGGCAGCGCCTCAAGGCCGAGGACGTCGCATGGCTGAAGACTGAGGCCAATTACTGCTGGACAGACTCGCTGCAGAAAGCCTTCAATGCATTGGAAGCCGAAGCCTTCACAAAAGCATGGGAAACCAGCGGTGATCCCTGGGATGCCGTGAACGCGAGCGCGCATTGGCGCAAGGCAGATGAACCCGAGCAAGCCTTGCGTCTGACCGAAGCGGCGCGGGCGCAGATCGGGCCAAATCCCAAATTACATTCGGCCCTTGCAACAACGCGTGGCGGAGCAATGCGTGACCTGCGCCGCCTCGACGACGCGAAGGCATTGGCAAACGACGCGCATCGATTGACCCCGAGCGACTACAGGCCCTGCACATTGTTGGGCGCAGTCCACATCGAGCTTGGTGAGCTCCAGGCAGGGCACGAATGGTATGCCAAGGCCGAGAGCCTTGGCGCTTCGCGCCAAACGATCGACAATGATTTGCGCGGGCTGCTGATGCGCTCCCCCATTGAGGAGCAGCATCGCATCCGCGAATACCTTCTCCACCATGATCCTCAGCGCTTTGCCTGGCTCCGGCGTTGGCCTGGGACCGGTCAATCGCCTTCGCGTCCAAAGTCCGCACACTCGATAAAGAGAAGAAACGACACCGCATTTGTCGAGGCAGGTCAGCATGATCATCGTTCCCGATGATCCGGGCCCTGCAGGTCCCGACGACGTTTTCAAGGCGGCCGTCCGAAAAGTCTTCGACGGCGATGGCTTTCTGGCAAGCGTCTTGCATCCCTACCGCCAGGCTTGGGTTGAGCGCGTTCCGTTCCGCTTTGCGTTCATCGATGCGCCCGAAATGGCGCAACCATTCGGTCAGGAAGCCAAGGACTTTCTGGCCGGTCTCATCGCGGACAAGGAGCTGCGTCTCGACCCGGTCGGCAAGGAGTCGACCGGCTACATGCCCATCGATTCGTACAAGCGGGTGCTGTGCATGGCATTCCTGACGGAGCAGATGGATGTCGGGACGGTTGACTATTATCACGAGGGCAAGCGGGGCGGCGGATTGGTCAAGCGAGCGCGTCCCGTCACGCGCAACATCGAGCTCGAGATGATTGTGAACGGCTGGGCTTGGGTAGCCGAGCAATACACGTTCGACCGTGAGACGGAGTATTTTGCGGCGCAAGACGATGCCCGGCGTGATCGGCGAGGCCTTTGGGCGATGGACAATCCCGAGCCGCCATGGAGCTTCAAGCGTCGGCAGAGACGTCGGAGCAAGTTGCCTGAGCGACAGGGTCAATTGATCTGACTCGAGGTTGCCGAGTTTTCGGCGCGCACCCCAATCTGTGGGGCATCGAGAACTATGACGCCGATGCCTCTGGTTTAACAATGAGAAAAAATGCTAAGCTTAGCTTAGCGAAATCGACTAAACTTAAACTCGACGTTGGTTTGAGAATGTGCCATAAGGCTAAGCATGGCTACGCGTTTTGAGGGAAAACTAAACCAGCTGCAGCAAAAGCTCCCCGATGGGCTGCTAGTGGATGCTGCCTGGTTAGAGGACCAAGGCTATTCTTCTGCACTGCGCAGCCAATATGTGCGTGCAGGATGGCTCCATAGCCCAGCGCGCCGCGTCTATCGCCGATCCCAATCCCCGCTGACCTGGGAACAGGTCGTCATATCGCTTCAATACCTCATGGATCTGCCGCTCACCGTAGGCGGGCGCACTGCGCTCGAGGAGCTTGGCTATGCGCATTATCTCTCCGCGCGGATGCGCGAGGTCCACCTTTATGGACCGACACGCGCCCCGACCTGGCTGGCCGACCTGCCCCTCGATATAGACTTCCAGTGGCACAACAGCCTGCGCCTGTTTCCGAGCGATGCTGATGCCCCACCAGCGCCGCAACCTGTGATGTACAGTGCTGCCGGCTTGAGCCTCCCAATACGATATTCCAGCAAGGAGCGTGCGCTGCTCGAACTTCTCGACGAGCTCCCGCACCGCGAAAGCTTCCATCAGGTCGATATGTTGATGGAGGGCATGGCTGACCTCAGTCCGCGTCGATTGCAGACCCTGCTCGAGGCCTGCGCAAGCGTGAAGGTGAAGCGGCTTTTCTTCTTCTTTGCTGACCGGCACCGCCATGCTTGGCGATCGCGGCTCGACATGGAGCGGGTCGATCTAGGGGCGGGCAAGCGCGTTCTCGTGAAAGGCGGTAAGCTCGATCCCACCTACCAGATAACCGTCCCGTCTGACTTGGGAGGCCAATGAGAGCATGGCTTTCCTCGATACCTACCGGCAGCAAGTCGCGCTCCTGATCCGCACCATCCCTTTTGTCGCCAGGGAGCAGGCATTTGCCCTGAAAGGCGGAACTGCGATCAATCTGTTTGTGCGCGACATGCCCCGCCTGTCTGTCGATATTGATCTGACCTATCTGCCGGTCGAGGACCGCGCCACATCGCTCAAGGCCATAGATGCCGCGATGCGGCGAATTGCAGAGCAGATTGGCGGCGGCATTCCAGGCGCGAAGATCCATCCGTCCCGCTCTGCTGGCGACGACATCGTCACCAAGCTGATCGTCCGTTCCGGGGAGGTGCAGATCAAGATTGAGATCACGCCGGTCTTGCGCGGCACAGTCTACGAACCTGTCATCACGCCTGTGGTGCCGAGGGTCGAAGAGGAGTTCGGCTTTGCCGAAATGCCGGTCGTCTCCTTTGCCGACCTCTATGCCGGCAAGATCGTCGCAGCTCTTGATCGCCAGCATCCGCGCGACCTGTTTGATGTGCGCGACCTTCTCGCCCATGAGGGGATAGGGGACGAGCTGCGCCGGGCATTCCTAGTCTATCTCATCAGCCATAATCGCCCGATGGCAGAGATCCTCGCCCCCGCACGCAAACCACTGACAGAGGAATATGCGCGGGGGTTTGTCGGTATGACCATCGAGCCGGTTGAACTTGCCGAACTTGAAGCCGCTCGCGAGGCGCTGATCACTGCGATGGTCGCTGAAATGCCCGAAGCTCATCGGCATTTCCTTGTCGGCTTCAAGAAAGGCACGCCCGATTGGGACCTTCTCAGCATACCAGGAGCCGACAAACTGCCTGCCGTTCTGTGGAAGCGACAGAACCTCGATCGCCTTCCTGACGGGAAGCGAAATGAGCTGATCGCTGCCTTGGAGAATGTGCTGTTTGCGTAACCGCGTGCGTGGCCCAGTTGCGCCATGCCATGTGGGCTGACTAGCCGACTTTCGTCCTCGCTCGGGCTCGCAGCCGATCGGGTTTCCGTTGCCAACGAGGCGCTCAGCGAAGCCTTGGCTCGTGACGATAGATGGGCGCAACCGAGTCGCGCAGATTCCGGCAACAAACGCCGACACAATGCGCTACAATTGCCGTTGATCACCGCCAAGATCGTGCGTGAGCTTGTCGCTCACACAATTCTTGCTGGCCGCAATGCGTCCCGGTGCGTCCGCTCGCGTCCTCGCTGGATGTGGAACGGCATTTGATCCTGTTTTGTTCTTTCCAACATCCAAGCGTCGCACATAGCTTCTGATGGTCACTGAAGCTCAGGCAGGGGTGTCGGGTCGAATGCAGGATCGCCGTGCGGCGCGCCGTGCGACGGTCAACCCGCCACTCCGGAAGGGGACGACGGCGCCAGTGACAGAACCTTGAATGAAGAGGAATCTGTCATGTCGAATACCGAACTGATCACCTGCCAGGAGGTGCTGCGCCTTACCGGCATTCGCAGCCGCTCCACAATCTGGAGGAAGATGCGCAAAGGGGGCTTTCCCCACCCGGTCGACATCGGCGGGGGGCGCATTCGCTGGCGCGCCGCCGACATATCGGAATGGATCAACGCCCTTCCGCTGCGCCGCTACTGACCCCCTCGATTGGCGGGCAGTGGCTCGCAGAAAGATGCTTTCCCAATGTCCATTTTCTCCATGTTGGAAGCCGCCTTGCGCGCGGAAGGCTGGGCGCTCGTTTGTGTACCGGTCGATGACCGATACAAGTCTCTGACAGAACTGCTGATCGACGATTACGTCAGGCGGCTCAGCCGCCCGGGCCTCGATGGCAGCTGCTACCGCACCTTCATCGCCGACTGGCTCTACTTCGAACGACCCATGATCGATCGCTTCAAGGGCGAGGAATTCTCGGCCCAATTTGAAGGTCCCCTGGTCGCTATCGGCGACAAAACATACCCGCTTGGCGGGTTCATTCTCCACCATCTCCAATGGGCCCGATTGTCCCCTGAAGATGCTTTCGATCTGCGCGAGACACTGCGTGCTGTGGTCGATCGGACAGTGCGCAAATGGATGCAGGACAAGGACCTCACATTCGTCCCCGCACTTCCTGAAAAGCCGTTCCCCGACCGTGCTGCCGCCGACGCTGAAGCCGAGCGTCAGATCCGCGCATTCGCGCGCGTACCTCGGGACCTGGGGGATATCTAATGGAGCACAGTCAGGACTATTCACCGGAACCTGTGAAGGGACACGATGCGATGCATCGGGCCCGGAAAAGGGATACACACCCCACGCACGCGTGCAGCGAGGATTTCTGCGGGTTTGACGGGATGCGGATAGCATCTCGTCTTCAGTCCACACTCGGCACCCACGCAATTCCGCCATTTTTCGCGATGGCGGATCGCATCGCCCCGGAGGCGGTGCGATGAGCGCGCGGGTGCAGACGGTGCGCCTCAATCCGTCGCAATATCGGGTACTCGCCGAGTTCGCGCAGCGGCGCGGGCTCAGCCAGTACGCCATGCTCGGCCGCGTCGTCGAAGAGGGGCTCGTGGCCCTGATCCACGGCGCCGACCGGGAGACCGATCTTGCCGAAATGGCCAGCGTGATCGGGTCGATATCGGAACGCCTTGCCGATGCCGAACGGGTGCTTGACCGCACCCTGTTCACGGCCTGCGCTGCCTATGCCTATGCGCGCTCGTCAGCGCTCGGCGGGCGCACATCCGACGAGGTCATTGCCGCCGAAGCACGGGCCGCATTCGAGCGCCAGCGCAAGCTGGCAGAGGAGAGCGAGCGATGACCACAGGCAACGATTTCGTCACCCGTGCCCACGCGCTGTGGCGGGTGCGCATGGCGCAGTGGCAGCAGCGCTTCGGGTTCTTTGCGAAGCTCGTTCTGCTGTCAGGCGGCGCAGGCGCAATCATCGCGCCGCAGTTCGTCATGAGCGCTCCCGAGCTCAAGGTCGCAGGCCAATGCCTCGTGGCCAAGTTCCTTGCCACTATGGGCGAATTGGCGGGCAGGGACCTGATGATGAACGTGTCGCTGGAGGGGCACCGCGCTACCGTCTCAGCGGCTGCTTTTGCCAACGAGCCATTCATTGCCGGGACCTTCTCCAAGGCCGTCGCTGTGCTCATCATTGGAGCGGTTCTGGGCTGCGCCCTGGGGCTTCTGGTGGTTTGGTTGATCCAGCGCACCATGTCCTCGCAGGGGAAGGATACGCTGGCCGACCGGGTGATCGGCGGCACCCGTCTGGCGCGCCAGGAAGAGGTCGCCGCGCGCACCCGTTCGATGTCCGGCGGGGGTGCGCTCCAGATCGGGCCGGTCCCCATCCTGCAGCGGATCGAGACCCGGCATTTTGCCTTTCTAGGGACCACCGGGAGCGGCAAGACCACGGTTCTGCGCCAGATGCTCGACGGTATCGAAGCGCGCGGCGAAGCGGCCCTTGTTTACGACACATCGGGCGAGTTCATCGCGCACTATTACAACCCCGCGCGCGGCGACATCATCCTCAATCCCTTCGATGCGCGCTGCGCTTTCTGGTCACCCTTCGACGAGATATCGCACCCCGCCGATGCCGACCGCATTGCGCGCCAGCTGGTCTCCGAAACCGGCAGTCAGGATGACGATGTCTGGCTCGAGACGAGCCGCATTCTGGTGGCCAACATGATGCGCTCGCTCTGGGCCGAGAAGAACGGCAGTCTCGAGGCCCTGCTCGATGCTTTGCAGGTCAAGAGCAAGGAGCAGCTGAAGGCCTGGCTGGGGCATACATCATCGGCCCGCACCTTTGCCGACGACGCCGACCGTGCCACCGGCAGCGTGCTCTTCATGCTCGCCAAAGCGGCGAACCTGATCCAGTTCCTGAAGGTCGAACAGGAGAATGCGGCGCGTTTTGCCTTCCGCGATTTCATTGTCGGGCTCGACCGGATCGACGGGGCAAAGCCCTGGATCTTTGTACCGCGCAAGGAGGACTATTTCGAGGCCGCTAAGCCGCTCATGGCCTGCTGGCTCGAATGCGCGGCGAGCGCCGTGCTGGGCCTTTCGCCTTCGCCCGAGCGGCGCATCTGGTTTGTGCTCGACGAGCTTGCCGACCTTCCCCGCGTCGAAAACCTCGCGCGCCTTCTGCCCGAAGGCCGCAAGTTTGGCGCGGCGATCGTGCTCACCTTTCAGGCGTTGGGGCAGATGCGGCATCGCTATGGTGACAACATCGCTGAAGCCATGCTTGCCTGCTGCAACACGAAGCTGTTCCTGCAGACCGTCGACCGCGAAACCCGCCAGTGGGCGAGCGAGACCATCGGGCAATGTGAGATCGAAATGCGGATGGCCACCGACACCTTGATGGTCGGCAAGGAGGTGCCCCGCACCTCTATTGCCACCGAGCGCCAGTTCCGCGCGGCTGTGCTCGAAAGCGAACTGCGTCTTCCCCCGCACCAAGGCTTTCTGCTGCTGCCCGACGGCCTGCCGGTTGCGCGGATCGGCCTCACTGCCGAGCACATCGCCCGGCGCGGATCGCCGCGCCAGCCTGCCTTTGTCGCGGGCGATCCGGCGAGCACCCTGTGGAGCCGGGTCAGCGCGATTGCCGTCCCTTCTGCCTCCGAATCTGAGTCAGGCACCAAGACAGGACCTGAGGCGGGACCTGTGTGATGGTGGCATCGGTCTCAGCCCTGACCAGCGCCGGGCAGGCAGCCAGCTACTATGAGGCCGATGACTACTATGCCGAGGGCGGCTTTGCCCCCTCGGAGTGGTTCGGAGAGGCAGCCGCATCGCTGGGCCTCTCCGGTGAGGTAGACCGCGTGGAGTTTGCCGAGCTGCTCGAAGGCCGCGTTGCCGGGCAGCAGCTCGGCACGACCCGCGATGGCAAGGTCGAGCACCGGCCGGGCTGGGATATCACCTTCTCCGCGCCCAAGTCGGTCTCGATCATGGCCGAGGTTGCCGGCGACAAGCGGCTGATCGCCGCGCATGCCGCAGCGGTCAAAGCTGCGCTTGGCCATGTCGAGCAGCACATGGCGGCAACCCGGGTGCGCGAGGGCGGCGAGGTGCGGCGCGAGGAAACCGGCAACCTTGCCATTGCCACCTTCCGCCATGCCACGAGCCGCGCACAGGACCCGCAGCTCCACACCCATGCGGTGATCCTCAATGCAACACAGGACAAGGATGGCAACTGGCGCAGCTTGGAGCCCCGCGCCTTCTACCAGCTGCAGAAGGAGATTGGCGCGATCTATCGCCAGGAGCTGGCGCATGGCGCTGCTGAGCTCGGGTACAGGATCGAGGCGGGCAAAGACGCCATGTTCGAGATCGCAGGCGTGCCCGACAGGGTGATCGAGGCGCTCAGCCAGCGCACGGCTGCGATCGATGCACGGCTTGCCGAGCGCGGTACGAGCCGGGAGGAGGCGAGCGCTTCCGAAAAGCAGATCGCGGCGCTCGATACCCGCGAGGCGAAGAGCCATGCGGATCACAAGACCTTGCGGGCCGATTGGCGGGCCACGGCAGAAGCCAAAGGATTTGGCGAGGCGGAGCAGGCGGGGTTGATCGCTGACGCGGAGGCGCGAGCGGGGGCGGGCGAGCTTGACGCGAACCCTGAGATCCTCGCCGCCCGGGCGGTCGCCTGGGCTGCCGCCAAGCTGTCAGAGCGTCAGGCCGTATTCCCGGCCAGCACGCTGGCCCGGGAGGCGGGCGACTATGCCTTTGGCAGGCTCAGCCACAGCGCCATCAGCGCTGCCATTGCCGAGGATGGCAATCGCGGCGGGCTGGTGCCGCGCGCCTATCTCGACCGGCGTGGGGCGGAGTTCGCGGGGTTCACCACGCCCGAAGCCATCGCGACCGAGCAGACCATGCTGCGCCTTGAAGCCGCCGGGCGCGGCGTGGCCTCGCCGCTTGCATCGCCGCTCGCTGCTGCGCGCACGGTCGAGCGCGCCGCGCGGGAGTCCGCGCGCGCGGGGTTTGCCTGGACCGATGACCAGAAGCGCGCGACTGCTGCGCTGCTCACCTCGCGTGACCGTGTTGCCGCAGTTCAGGGCTATGCCGGGACCGCCAAGACCACGACCGTGCTGGCGACCTATGCGCTTGAAGCGGCGAAGAGCGGGTTGGCGGTTATTGCGCTCGCACCGACCGCGTCGGCGGCGACGGTGCTGGGAGAAGCGCTTGGCTTGCGCGGTGATACGGTCGCTCGGCATCTTGTGTCTCCCGAGGCCAAAGGGGTCGGCAAGGGCGCGGTGTGGATCGTCGATGAGGCTTCGATGCTGTCCTCGCGGGACATGGCGGCGCTGATGGCCAGCGCCGACAAGGCCGGGGCGCGGCTCGTCCTGGTCGGCGACGTCAGGCAGCTGGGTTCGGTTGGCGCAGGCGCAGCTTTCGCCCAGTTGCAGCAGGCGGGCATGGCCACCGCAAAACTCGCCAACGTGGTGCGGCAGACCAATGCCGAGACCCGCGAAGCCGTCATGGCGTCGATCGAGGGCCATGCCGGCAAGGCTCTCGCTGCCCTGGAGCGCGGGGGCGGCGAAGTGATCGAAGGTGCAAGCCGGGATGCCCGTCTTGCGACGATGGCCCAGCGCTATGTTGCCCTGAGCCCTACCGAGCGTGTGCGCACCTTGGTGATCGAGCCTTCGCGCGACGGGCGCGATACCCTCACTACCATGATCCGCCAGCAGCTAGCGAAGCGTGGTGAGCTCTCCTCTGCTGCCGTCCGGTTCGAGGCGCTTGAGGCCAAGGGCCTGACCCGTGCCGACACACGCCAGGCCGCAAGCTATGCCATTGGCGATGTCGTCCGCTTCGCCCGCGACTATGCCGAGAAGGGCGTGACGCGCGGCGCTGCCTACAGGGTCGAGCGGATCGATTCGGACAAGGCCGCTATTGCATTGAAGGCCTCCGACGGCTCAGCCGTGGACTGGCGGCTGCGCCAGTGGGGCGCGGGCAAGGTCGAGGTGTTCGAGCCCAAGCCAATGGAATTGCAGGCGGGCGACCGGGTGCAGTTCACCCGCAACGACCGTGAGGCCGGACGCATCAACGGGCTGCGCGGCACCATCACCGGCATCGATCCCGAGCGGCAGCAGGCGACCATCGCGCTGGCCAATGGCCGCGAGCAGCGGCTTGACCTTACCGACCCGCGCGACGCCCATCTGCGCCATGCCTATGTCCAGACCGCCCACGCCGCGCAGGGCCAGACCGCCGAACGGGTGCTGATCCACGCCGACAGCCGCTCTGCCAATCTGGTCGATCAGAAGATGCTCTATGTCGCGCTCTCGCGCGCGAAGTCCGAAGCCATTGTGGTCACCGACGACAAGGCGCGGCTGATCCGCGCGATCCATGAGCGCGCGGGCGAGAAGCAGACAGCCATGGAGGTAAGTGCGCCTGAGGCTGCCAAGTCGAAGTCTCTGGGGGCTGGTCTCGGCTGATCGTGTGACGCGCGAACGCAGGGCCATGACATCCTTCGCCCTGCCCTTGGAATGAACTGCTCCCTGAGTGACAGGCCGTGCCGGGCGGGATCAACAGCCTGCCCGCTCCATTCGGGCTGCGCCCTCCCGTGTTGGCTGCTCCGCTTACCGCTGACCCGCCCGGCCATCCGGCCCGTCCCTTCATCCGCGTTCCCAACGACAGGACGAAGGATTTACCACCATGGCCAGCACCGCAACCGCCAGCATCTACGACACCATCACCAACCAGATCATCGCCGCGCTGGAGCGCGGCACCGGCGACTACACCCTTCCCTGGCACCGCAGCAGCGCCCCGCTGACGCGCCCCATCAACGCGGTCACCCGCAAGGCCTATCGCGGCGTCAATGTCCTTGCCCTCTGGGCCAGCGCCGAAGAGCAGGACTTCGGGCATGGCCTATGGGCAACCTATCGCCAGTGGCAATCGCTCGGCGCGCAGGTCCGCAAGGGCGAGAAGGCCTCGCCGATCGTGTTCTACAAGGTTCTGGACAAGCCCGAGGCCAGTGAAGAGGAGGCGCGCGAGGGCGCGGGCCGGATCTTCGCGCAGGGCTCGCATGTGTTCAACATCGCGCAGGTCGAGGGCTACGCCTTGCCCGAGCTGCCCGAAGCCGAGGTCTTCGATCCCATCCCCGATGCCGAGGCCTTCATCGCTGACACGGGTGTCGCAATCCGCATTCAGGGCGACAGCGCCCACTACACCCCTTCCACCGACACGATCACCATGCCCGACCGCGAGCGCTTCTTTGCCACCGACACCGACAGCGCCGCGCAAAATTGGTACGCGATCCTGCTCCACGAGCTGGTCCACTGGACCGGGGCTGATCACCGCCTTGCCCGCACCTTCGGCAAGCGCTTCGGCGACGAGGCCTATGCCATGGAAGAGCTCGTCGCCGAGCTTGGCTCAGCCTTCCTGTGCGGCGACCTCGGGCTTTCAGTGACCCCGCGTCCGGATCATGCCTGCTACCTCGCCAGCTGGCTCAAGGTGCTCAAGGGTGACAACCGCGCGATCTTCACCGCCGCCAGTGCAGCGGCGAAGGCTGCGGAGTGGTTATCTGCCAGATCGCCTAAAGCCTAGGCAGCGATAGCCGGATAGTCCTCTGGTGACGCGATTAAGCCAGCTAATCCTCTCTCAATCAATTTTGCTCGCGCAGCCCTTGCAAATGCACTATTTGGCAGAGTAAGTGCTTTTATAGCTCTTCGTTGATCATCAACAGGAATTGAGTCGGCTGCATCATCAAAATTATTTGCTGCTTCGATCGACTTAAGAAGGACATCAACCCGATCATTTACATCTCGCATAACATCTTTGCGGGCTTCCAAAACGTCTGGAAGATTTAGTGCATAGTGGCGAATGCTTGCTTTGACCCGTTTCTTTCCTGTGCCGACGCAAGTGGAAGATGGCTTCATTCGTCCATCAGAACCTACATCAATTAAGGCAACATCATCTTGACATACAGGATCGAGCAAAAGGGGGCGCTCATCGTTCGTGCATCGATCATCCCAAGAAGCAATTGGACTCCCATCGCACAGGGGAAACCAGCTCGACTTTCCAACAGTCTCGCCAGTCTCTTCATCTGTACTTAATCTATTGGAACGTTCGGCCGAGTATCGGAAATTGTCCCAGTCGAATGCAAGCCACGGGTAGCCATTATCTTTGTAAGTATCTGTACGCTGCGCTTCTGCTTTTGGACGAAAATGATCAACGTCGTACGGCGATTGCGGGCCTTTCGCTTCTGAATACCAGCACTTTCCATACGACATTGCGCGCAGATGGCGCTTAAACGCGCGCCAGATATGTGATTTTTTCTTGATAAAGTCGATCCGCTGATCGGGTGGCAAAGCCTCCAATTCAACTTGCGCCCGTTCAGCTACCTTGATCAATTTTTCTGGGATCAACGCCGGATCGCGCTTCACGTAAATCAATGCGCCTTCCCCTGCTCAGCTAAGAGGGATTTGATGAGCGCCTGCATTGCCAGTCGGCGCTTCTCGATTTGCTCTTGTGTCATGGGTGGTCGGTCTGCGTATTTCACGTCGTGGACCGCCTTCAGGAAATCGTCGTAAAGCGGATCGCGGCTTTCATGCATGAAGCCCAACCGGTCGAGTTTATCATTGAGCTCGATGAGCATAAGCTCCTGTTTCTCGGATCGTTCGTCAATGCGTGCGAGCCTATTTCGCTCATCGATTTGCTTTTGTGTTTCAGGGTCAAGCGTTGTCGGCAGACCAAAAATCTCAGTCAGCGTTGAGGTAAAGCCGAGGCCCCGCGGATCGGCATAGGGTTCGGAAACAACGATCTGATCGTCTTCCCCCTTTTGCATCACCCGAACTTCTTTTTTGGTCAGCGCGGCAATCGTAAGCGGGTTGTGGGTGGTCATAACTATCTGGCATTCGCCTTCGTCGGCTGCGACTTCCGTCCATTCGCGAATCAGGTCGAGATAGGTGAGCTGCCATGCGGGATTGAGGTGCGTGTCAGGTTCGTCGAGCAAAAACAGCGCTTGCTTCCCGCGCGAGACGCGGATCAAGCCGAGCACCATAAGCAATTGTCGCTCGCCATCGGACAAATCGCTGAAGCTGATATCGCCGCTATCGTCGCCCTTGCGTGTGACCCACACGATCATGTCGCGAAACAGATCTGATATGTCGGCGGCCTCCAGCGCGGCAAACATGTCCTGGTCGGTTTCGTAATTATCGGCGAACTTCTGCAGCGCCTTTTTGTCGCGTAAGAAGCAAGCGAGCTGGGCTTCGGTGCGTGGCTTGTGGCGATAGTCGTCGACAATCTTTCCGGCTAATGTGACCGGGTAGTACGCCAGTTCGCGAAGGCTGCGCGCGCAAGCTCCGGCTGGTCCACGAGCACCCCAAATGTCCAGTGCCTGTTCGCTCAGCTTGTCATAGGTCCGCCGCCCACGGCCTGCCTTTTCTCGGTCTGGATCCCGCCCCTTCTGCCATTTGCTATTATTGAACCAAGATGGCTCTTTGAAATGTGCAAGAGCGGAATGGAAACCAGTGATGCCCAATTTCTGGGTGAGTAGAGCCTTGGCGTCAGTCTCCTTGCCGGGCTTGGCGAGGTAAGCCAGCAAGCCGAGCGTACCGTGGATCGGGCGGCAATAGAAAAGTCGACGTGCAAATCGGGCCTCTTCGTATGCCTCTTCCGTGTCTTCCTTGTTAATGACACCATAATATCGCGATTGGTGAGCATCGAAGAGTTTTTCCAACTTCCTACCACTACCGGAATAATATCCAAATATCAGATCAGGGAGATGGAACGGTCGAATACGCGAAATTCGGGAGTCGATAAATTTAGTTGGATCGAGAAGAATTTCTTCGGTCGCGCGAACTGGCGTTCGCGGATGAAAAACTCCAGGCAGTGTCTTTGGGGCATCCTCCCGATTGGTTAGCCGAACATCGTAGCTGCCCAGACGATAGCACAGGTCATAGGAGAATCTTATCCGCGCGTGATCTCCAAGATCGTATGCTCGGAACACCTCGACAATCGCTTCGATGAGGTTGGATTTGCCGCTACCGTTCTCCCCGATCACCACGCTGGTAAGGCTGTCCTTGTCGAAATCGACCGTGACATTCTTGAGGTTGCGATAACCATCGATGTAGACGTGGAGGAGGCGCATCAGGCTGCTTTCAGCTCGTCGTCGCTGTCGAGGATATGGCCCTTGTCGATCTCCCAAGCGAGCTGCTTGTAGAAATCGGCCACGGGCAGATCGGCAGCGCGGAACAGGCTTTGCGCGTCGCTGAAGCGACCAGATTTGAGCAGGCCTGCGAGATATGGCTTACCCATCACATCGTCATCCTGGCGATTTTTGGTCATGCCTGACTTTCCCTTAGGTCTTGGAGAGTTTCCGTATGCAACGGCCTTTAAACCGACGTCGATGGAGGCCAGGACAACTTTATCGCCTTTTGGGGGCCTACCACGCCCGATCTTTCGCGGTTTAGCCGCAGTTGCTTCCCGTTCCGCCTTGATGCGTTCCAGCAGCTTGGCCGCAGGTTCATCATTGGGGTCCTGCGGCACCAATTCGCCGCGGAAGGCTTTGGCGAGGATGGCGGCGTCGAGTTTGGGGAGCAGGCGCGCGGCGGCGGCATGGTCGGCGGCCATGCGGTCGAGCCAGCCGAATGCAGATTCGATCCTGCGGACAATTTCCGCTTGCTCTTCGATAGGTGGCAGCGGCAATTCAACGTTTTGAAGCGCGCGTTGAGGAAGATGCTTGATTGTCGATCCGGTGAAGTGCCTTTCAAGCTCCTGAGCGTCAGCAAGATACTTGAGATGATAGACAAGGTAGGACGGGTTCAATCGCTGAAGGTCGGGGCGAATGCGGATCAGCGCCTTTTGGAAAGCTAGATCGGTAGACCCCTTGTTCCAGATCGCAGATCGGCCTGGCTCACCGCCTTCACAAGTCAAAATATCGCCGTCTTTGATAGAGAACTTGCGCCGTTCTTCATCAGACATCGGCATTTCGAGCACATCGTCAAGCTGGAAATCGAACCAGCGGACGTTGATATTCCGAAGATATCTTGTGGGTTCACCCGTGTTCTTTGCTTTATCGAGCATCTTGCCAAGCTGAGTGTCGGCGAGCTCGCCAATCGTCGCTGTCTGCCAGCCTTCACTTCCACCGGTAAGCTCTCCCGAGAATGCCAGAGCTAGGAGGCGTTGTTTGTAGCGGGCGATGAGGGTGGGGATGCGGTCCAGCTCTTTGCGGGCGCGGGCGGTGCGCGCGGTCAACCCATCCACCTTCGCTACAATCCGCCGCTGTTCGGGAAACGGCGGGAGCGGGATCAGATGTTCTTTGAGATAGTCGGCCGGAACACGCTGTTGACCAACTGCCCCGGACATGACTGCCTGAGCGTTCTCACGAAACGATTTCTGACGGACGAAGCGCCAGAGATATTCTGGTTCAATCGCCCCACGGCTGCGAAAAACATGGAATTCCGTAGAACCCATGCCCGTCCCGTTCGTGAGGCCACGCGCTACCGCCGATTTGCCATTTTCCATTGAGGGCGTGATTTTTGCGAAGATCACATCGTCATCGCGGAAATGGGTGAAGCCCTTTGAGACCTCGCCATAGGGCCGATCTATGGGCGAAAGGATGGTTCCTGAAACCTCGTCGACCGCTGCCATGGGCACGAACGAGACAAGGTCGGACGTCGACAGATCGACGTCCTTGCGGGGGTTAACCTCAGCAACGTCGCCGATCGCAAGCTCAATCCAACCGCTTGGCAAACTGCTCATGCGCTTACCCCATCGGCGGCAATCCGCGCCTGCTTCACGTCATTGTAGGTCCGCTTCTCGCCCTTCACCTTCCATTCGGACAAGCCATTGCTGTTGCGATCCAGCACGACGGCGGCAGCGGCTGATGGGCTGGAGAAGCTGTAGGGCTTCACGAACGTGTACCGGCCATCTGCACCGGGCTGAAGCACGCCTTGCCTGACCAGGTTGTCTTTCAACGCGCCATAGCTCTGTTGAACATAGCCGGTGTCTTTCAGTGCTTGAGAACCTTCCAGCACGACGAATTCGCCATCTTCCTCCACCGCCTGCGCCTGCACGCCGGACTTGTGGCGGATTTCGAAGGTCATCTCGCCGCTGGTGCGCTGCGCCACCGGGGTGGCCGTCTGCGTCACCGCGCGCGGCTGCGGCTTCAGCAGATCGAGCCCGACCACAGGCAGGATGATTTTCAGATTGGCGAGGAACTGTTCCATGTTCGCCTGATCCGCCTCTGGCAGACGACGGCGCTGACCGGCGGGGCTGGTCCCGTTGTCGAGCGTGACGCGGTTCGCCTCGGTTGCCATCTGGATCAGCCGCGCTTCCAGATACTCCACATGTCCCTTGGACAGATCATCATCGCTGGTGGTGACGGCAATCGCCGTTTCCCAGAACTCCCGCTGCGCCGCGCTTTGTTTAATCCGCTCGCGCACGCTGTTTGCCGAGCCGATATAGGCGCGCGTGCCTCCCACCGCTTCCGCGTCCGGGCCGGAGAGGATGTAGATGCCCGTCCGGTCCAGCTCTGGCCGGGCGGTGAGTGCGGCGAAGGTGGTGCCGGTGGCGACGAAGGTGAGGCCGGTCCAACCATGGATGGTCGCCTTGCGCAGCCCGGTGGGCGTGCCATCGACGAGGAAAAGCTGAATGGTGCGGCCAAAGATTTCAGCTGTCATGCATCGACCTCGTCAGTCTCGGCCAGCTCGTCAGCCACCGCCTCAATTTCCTCCAGCGCAGCGCGCAAATGGCCCAGGATGGCGGCAGCGATGTCGTCAGGTTCGGTCAGTCCTTCCTCGACGACCTCTTCGTCCTCACGAAGCCAGCTGATATCAAGGTTATCATTGCGCTTGGCGATCTCTTCCCGCGTGAAGACACGAAAACGTCCGGTCTCGCCTTCATCCTTGCGCTTGGCGGTGCCGAGCGGGTCAGCGCCGTAGGCCTTGATGAATGGGGCAAAATCCTCAGCAGTCAGCACACGATTTTTGCCGAAATTGGGCATTTGGGCGCGCAGATCATAGAACCAGACCTGCTTCGTAGCCCCGACACGCTGCTCGGATTTCTTTGTGAGGAACATGACGTTGGTCTTCACACCCTGAGCATAGAAAATGCCGGTGGGCAGGCGCAGGATGGTGTGCACATCGCACAGGTCCATCAGCCAGTTGCGAAGATCGCGGCCCATATTATCTTCAAACAGAATGTTGTCGGGAATGACTATAGCCGCCCGGCCACCGACTTTGAGGCCCCGTACGACATGTTCCATGAACGGCAGCGGACCTTTGCGCGATCCCGCCGTGATCACAAAATCGTTGCGTGTGGTGCTTTCGGGAAACTTGTTGAACGGCGGATTGGTGAGGATGAGATCGGCAGGGTCGAACTTTTCGGCGTCTGCCGTCAGAGCGTCGATGCAGTCGATGGGCTGCTCAATCCCGTGGAGCAGCAGGTTCATTGTGTTGAGCCGGTGGGTGCCGGTGATCAACTCCGCGCCTTGAAAGGCATTGTTGCGCTGGAAATGGGCCATTTCCGGGCTCAGTTTCATCAGATCATCAGTCTGGCGAAGGATAGCCCGGTGCGCTGAAATGAGGAATCCGCCGGTGCCTGCCGCAGGATCTTGAATGATCTCTCCTGCCTTCGGCTGTACCAGTTCAATGATGGTGTCGATTAGTGGGCGCGGGGTAAAGTACTGACCTGCCTTGGATTTCCGCTCCGACGTGGTTTTTTCCAGTAGCCCTTCGTAGAGGTCACCCAGGCCGTCTTCTTCCGCCGCATACCAGTCCACATTGTCGATGGTGGTGATGAGTGACGTTAGCGCGGTCGCCTTGGTCAGCGACGTTTTCGCGTCCGTAAATACCTGATTGACGAGAGGGAAGTTGACCTTGGACTTATCGCCTAGGGTCACCAAAAGTGTTCGGTAGAACTGAAGGCGCCCTTCGCCTTCCTTGGCCTTCAAAGCCTTCCACCGGTATTCTGCAGGAAGCCGCTCCTCGAGTTTCTTGCCGTCCCGCGACACCTCCTCCAGCATCTTTAGCAGCAAAAGGTAGGTCAGTTCGGTGACGTATTCGTAGTAGCTGACGCCGCCGCCCTGCAGGCTCTTGCTGGCGTTCCACAGCTTTTGAACGGTCTCACGCGCCCTAGGTCCGTTCATTACCCTGCCTCTTTCCAAATGCTCTCATTGAGGTCGCGAACGACCTGCTCCAGCTCGCCATTAAACACCCGGTCGATGCGTGGCCAGCCACCAAGCGAGGCAAAAGGCTCGGCATCGAACGCGGCTCGATCCACCACGATTTCAAGTTCAAGCTGGCGGCCGATCCGTTCGATCCACTTGCGCTGCACATCTGTCCAGTCTCGCTTCCGCAAGATTGCTTCAACAGCGAGGCGCACGCGTTCAGCATAGGGAATGAGCGGGTCGCCAATCGCGGCCTGGCGAATGTAACCCACAATTGACGCTGCAATGTCCTGATTGGCGGTATCGGTCCACGCGCGCTTGATCTTGCTGTCGGTGAAACCCTCTGCATCGAGCGCGAGCCTGAGCTGACGCAATTCCTCGCGGGTCAGTTCTTGCGGGCGCTGGACGACGATCCGCAGCGCGGCAATCCGGTTGACGTTGTCACGGACGAATTGGGCAAACTTGTCGAGGAAGTCCTCCGGCCTGTCAGCGGAGCCATAGCCGCGCGTCACGCTGGTCACCTCGTCGGGGTGCTCCGATATCGGGAGCATGCGAGGCGTTCCGTCCTCGTTCGTCCAGTCGAGGATTGGACCGAGATTGGGTCGGTCGGCAGCCCAGATTGCCAAGTCAATCGGATCGCCTTTGACGAAGCGATCAAGGCTAGCTTCAGGCGTTTCGCCAGCTTCAATCTCAAACTTGGCCCGCGCCTCAGGCGACAGTTTTTTGAGCCGGCGACGCAGGCGGACAATGATTTGCTCGCGGACACGGTTCTTGTGCTCGGCATCACCGCGCCCCTGCAACTCTTCGAACAGGTTGGTCAACGTGAACTTGGGATCAGCCGCGACCGGCTTCATGTCCGTCATGTTCTGGAGGTGCGCATAAAGATCAACCGCATCGAAAATGCGGAAGCCCTCCTTGCCGATCTCCGGGCAAAGACGTGTCGCGCGCCCCAGCATTTGCTCATAAAGGATGCGGCTATTCACCCGCCGCATGAACACGAGGTTCGTGATCTTGGGGACGTCGACACCGGTGGTGAGCAAATCGACCGTGACCGCGACCTTTGGCAGGGGATCATTGCGGAACGCGAGGATGAGATTTTCGATCTTGTCGACGTCGCCGGTCAAACGCTGGACTGTTTCATCCTTCATCGGGCCATAGGCATCGCGAAAGGCGTCGCGCAGCTCCTTTACAAGAATGTCGGCATGCGCCTTCGAGACAGCGAAGATCAAGGTTTTGTCAGGATCGGCAGGGTCGATGTATTTGACCAGCTCCCGCGCAATTGCCCGGTTGAACGGAACCGTCACCACACTCTTGTTGAACTGCTCGACCTCAAACCCGATTTCATCGGGCAGGGTGACGGTTTCCACCTGGCCCGTGCCGGGGTGGACAAAATCCACCGCTTCGTCGCGAACGAACTGGATACCGCCCTCCGACAGCTTTGTGGCAATCCGGATTGGCGGCTCATGGTCGTTGAGGAAGCCGTCGACGACAGCTTCGCGGTAGGAATAGGTGAAGATCGGTTCGCCAAAAATGTCAGTGGTATGGAGCGCAGGGGTGGCCGTCAGCCCGATTTTGACAGCATCGAAATGCTCCAGCACGCGCCTGTATTTCGACACGTAGTCAGATTGGTCCCGGAAGCTGAGATCGCTGTCCGACATTTCACGATCCAGCAGGTAGCCACGATGGCATTCGTCGACGACCAGCAGATCATATTGATCAATCGGTGGCGCATCTTGGGCGCTCTCGGAATAGAGCACCCGGCGCACCAGGCCCTGAATTGTGCAGATATGAACGCGGGTGTCTTCATCCAGCGCAACATCGGCCAGACCCTTGATGCCAAAGATGTCGGCGAACGCCTTTCCATTGACCACTTTGGTGGAGGTGAACTCGTCCTTTGTCTGGCGCCCCAGCGCGCTCCGGTCGACAACAAAGCAGACCCGGCGAAAGCGCTTTGCTGAAATCAGGCGATAGAGCATTGCGATGGCTAGTTTGGTCTTGCCGGTGCCCGTTGCCATAGCGACGAGCATGGCTTTGCGACCTTGGGCCAAGCCTCCCTCAACAGCCTCAATGGCATGACGCTGATAATGGCGAAGGGGGAAACCGAAGTCGAATGGCTGGGTCGCCAGCTCATGGGTGGCGGCTTTGACATCGACAGCAAGGCGCTCGATGAGCCCTTGCGGTGAAGGCCATCCGGCCAGAACTTCAGCCGGGTTGTTCGGGTCTCGCAGATCCCGCCGCCAGATGCCGGACAGAGCTTCAACCTGTTTGAGATAGGGCCTGCCGTTCGCCGAGAATGCAAACGGAGCCTTGAACACGTCCCACGGTCCGCCCTCGGCGAACTCCGATTCCTGCATGTGAATGTCCGACGCGTAGCGCTCAGCCTGGCGCAGCACGGCCATGACATTCTTGTTTCGGCGCTTGGCTTCTATAGTACCGACAAGGGTCTTCCCGCAAAACAGGGCGTAGTCTGCCGGACCTGTCATCGTCGGCCATTCGGCAATGGCCCGGTTACGTCCTTTCACGGGTCTGGTACCATTTGAGTATCGAAGCCTGGGAGTATCGGCCTCCCAGCCAGCATCGCGAAGCTGCTGATCTATCAGCGCGCGGGTGCCCGCTTCATCGAGGCTGATCTGCTCAGCAGCGTCGCGCGCAAGTTCAACGACGATTTCCGGCGCTGGTGCATCATCGCTTCGCGCGGACGCAAGTGCTGCTTTGAGCTGCGCCGATAGCTGCAGGCGTTCGCGCTCCGCATCCTCGGCCAAGGTTTCCCAGACCGCCCGCTCTTCGCGCTCGCTCGCGGCGATTTGCTCGGCAGAATTCCGCTTGGCGGCGGCTGTTTCGGCCTCTGCCCTCAGGCGCTCAGCTTCTGTCTGTGTTGCAACAAGCTCTGCTTTCAGTCGGCTCAGCTCTTCGATAAGTGGTGCGTTGGCATCGCTTGGCGCAGTTGGCGGCACGAACGGCCCAAGCTTCTCGGCCGGACGATGGAAGGTCCGGAAGTACCAGATTGACAGCTGCCGAGCCAACTTCAGTGAATTGAGAGCCCCGGCATGGTCATCAGCCCCGCCATGCGCTGCCTCGTTTCCGGCGATGCGCAGGGAGTGGAACAGGTCCCCGACTTCACGCGGAAGGCTACACTCGAACTTCAGTCGCCTGAGCAGGTCAGCGAGATTGTCTGACGGAGAGACTTCCAACCCGAAGCGCGAGCCAGTCAGCTGTGCGATGAGTTCTGAAAGCTGCCTCAGCTTGATGAGGCATGTGTTGGGATCGTCGGCGAAGTAACGCTCAGCCAAGGCCCCAAGGCGGTAAGCCTGGGGCTCAAGCTTTTGTAGAAATGCAAAATTCGAGTTTCCCCCGATCATGTATCCAACGTATCGCCACACCGTCATTTAGACCACAGATTTCCGCAGTACCCGGCAATCGGGATAGTAATAACTTCAAGCAGTTCAGAGCGCTACCCTGCCGGGCGACCTGCTCTATCCGCTGGCGCGGACCGGGCCTGTAGTCCCGGCCCATCTGGGTAACGATCAGGAGCGGGGGGAGGCGGAGCGGGAGGTTCTGGAGGACGCGCTCTGTCCCGCATGGCCTGTGGCCATGCTCCTGAGGGCGCGGTGTTCCTGAGCTGACCCGCAGGCGCTCTTGCCTCTTTCATTGCCGGACGCCCGCTGGCCCACTTGGCCCGCGCGCAGGGCGTCCGGCGGCTTCGCGCCGTGCAAGGGCGCCGTCTTTGTGCGGATCGCTGCGGCGATCCTTTTGGGGGAAAGCCAAGGGCTTTGCCCTCTCGTTCCCAAACCCCAATCGACACCCCCGTGTGGCGGGCTTCGCCCGCTGGCCCGCGCCAGGGCATCGATTGGGGTTTTCCCTCCCCCTCCCATCCTCGCCGGAAGGCAGAGCCGCATGCCGCGTGACGCTTGCGGCTTTGCCGGATGGAGTTTGGACCATGGGTGACCTGATCTTGAATTATCGCGCATGCGGGGCCGAGTGCCGGGAGGACTGGCTGCGCATGCTGGCGCATGACAACGGCTTGCCGCTGGTGGCGGTGCAGCAATTGGCCGACGAGCTCGGCGAGCGCGAGGATTTCGGCGAGCTGGTACGGCTGTGCGAGTGCGGCGGGAGCATCGCGTCATGAGCGGCGCTTTGCTGTCGCGCGCCGAGCGGATTGCGCGGCTCAATGATCTGGCGCGCCGCGCCATGGGGATTGCCTGCGTGGTGGTGGCGACCGAGGGCATTCGGGCCTTACCTGAGGCGGACCAGTCGCGGCTGCGCGAGCTGGTCGAGACCTTTGATGCCTTCACGCCGGACAATGATCCCTATGGCGAGCGCGACTTCGGTGCGATCTGGCAGGGTCTGGACGGTGACTGGTCGGCCTCGCGGCCTGTCGATGTCGCCGTGACCGTGTTCTGGAAGATCGATGCCTATGACCGCGACCTGCGCTTCGGCAGCGAGAACCCTGCCGATCCTGCCGTAACCCGGCGGGTGCTGACCATCTTGTTGGCGAGCGAGTACTGATATGGCTCGCCTGTCCCACACGGTGGAACCGTCGCGCCTTTCTTTCGGCGCGTGGTGCCACACTACCGACAAGCAAATCGGCGAAGGCGATATTCGGGCCAGCTACAGCGCTGACCGCATCGGCATGGGGCAGCCCATCCGCAAGCCATTCCGATATAGTGGAGAGCTTTGGGTCTGTGCTGCGCGAGCTGGTCGAGACCTTTGATGCCTTCACGCCGGACAATGATCCCTATGGCGAGCGCGACTTCGTTGCGATCTGGCAGGGTCTGGACGGTGACTGGTCGGCCTCGCGGCCTGTCGATGTCGCCGTGACCGTGTTCTGGAAGA
>NZ_JASCXI010000004.1 GCF_030271515.1 Erythrobacter oryzae
TTGGCCGAGGGCTGCGCGGGCGCGGTGCCGGCAGGCTTGGCTGCCGCTGGCGGCGCCACTGCGGCGGGAGCATCCGCCGGTTCCGGCGCGGGCGCGGGCGGCGGGGGCGGCGGCGGCACGGCGACCACACCCAGCGGCTTTGCCAGCCCGGCAAGCTGCGCTGCCATCACCCCGTCGACCGCCTTGGAGATCACCGGGATCTCGTATCGCATCGACCCGCCGACATTATACTCCCACACGATCCGCGTGCCCTTCTCGTGCTTGCTGAGCACGATCGTCAGCACGCCGGTCACCGGCTCGCTCTGGAGCGGACCGAGGCTGCCGACCATCCGCAGCGCAGCCTCGGGATAGGCCTGGACCACACGCATGTGCTCGACGCTGCCCTGGAGCGTGAAACGCCCGGGCTCGTCGACCTCGGGGATGATCTCGCAGAAACACCCGCCCGCTTGCGGGGTGAGGCTGAGGTTCTTCGCGTCGCCCGACCAGGTGTGGGAGGATTCCCACCAGCTCGCCGGGTTGATCAGCGCGAGCCACACTTCCTTGGGGCTCGCCTTCACCACCACCTCGTTGCGCGAGACGAAGCCGAGATCGGTGACGCGCGTCACCTCGGCGGCGGCCGGAACCGATGCGAATGCGGCGAGCGCTGCCGCCATCACCGGAAATTTCATGGCAAGACCCTCCCTTGCGAAACCGTGCCTGGAAGGCTGCGGCAAAAGCGCGGGCGCTGCAAGCACCGCCCTGCCCTCGCCCGGCTCAGGATGCGAGGATCGCGTCGATCTGGCCTGCAACCGTGTCGATCGCCGCCATCCCGTCGATCCGGCTGACGATCCCGCGCGCTTCATAGCCCGGCAGGATCGGCGCGGTCTTGGCGCGGTATTCGGCCATGCGGGTGCGCACGGTTTCCTCGTTGTCGTCCGGACGGCGCTTGAATTCGGTGCTGCCGCAAGTGTCGCACACGCCAGCAACCTTCGGGGGGTTGGCGGTGTCGTGGTAGAGCGTGCCGCAATTGCCGCAGGAGAAGCGGCCGGTGATGCGTTCGACCAGCGCGTCCTCGTTCACCTCGAGCTCGATCACCTTGTCGAGCGCGCGGCCGTTCTTGGCGAGGATCGCGTCGAGCGCATCGGCCTGCGCGGCGGTGCGGGGATAGCCATCGAAGATTGCACCGGTCTCGGGCGCCATCGCGGCGAGTTCGGCGTCGATCAGGTCGGAGACGATTTCATCCGAGACCAGCTCGCCGCGCTCCATGACTTCCTTGGCGCGCAGGCCCACCGGCGTGCCGGCCTTGACCGCGGCGCGCAGCATGTCGCCGGTGGAGAGCTGGCGCATGCCATGCCGCTCGACCAGCCCCGCGCTCTGCGTTCCCTTGCCGGCGCCGGGAGGGCCAAGAAGAATGATGTTCACGAACCGTCCCCCAATATCGCCGCGGATCGCTGCCGCGCGCGTTCTTTCAGACTTACGGGTTCAACCAAGCGGGCAGGCGCGTCAAGCCGACTATCGTCGGATATCAGCGCATCCGGCCCTTGAGCTTGGCCTTCTTGATGAGATCGCCATATTGCAGCGCGAGCAGGTGCGACTGGATCTGGCTGATGGTGTCGACCGTCACGTTGACGACGATCAGCAGCGAGGTGCCGCCGAGGAACAGCGGAATCCCGGTCTGCGAAATCACCGCTTCGGGCAGCACGCAGACCACCGTCAGGTAAATCGAGCCGATCACCGTGATGCGGGTGAGGACATATTCGAGATAGTCCGCGGTGCGCTTGCCCGGGCGGATGCCGGGGATCGAGCCGCCGTTCTTCTTGAGGTTGTCCGCCGTCTCTTCCGGGTTGAACACGACAGCGGTGTAGAAGAAGCAGAAGAAGATGATCCCCAGCGCATAGAGGCTCATGTAAAGCGGCTGGCCGTGCTGGAGATACTGGTTCATCGTCTGCAGCACGCCATAGGCCGCGCTGTCGGGCGTGATCGAACTGCCGACGAGCTGGGTGATGGTCAGCGGCAGCAGCAGCAGCGAGCTGGCGAAGATCGGCGGGATCACGCCCGCAGTGTTGATCTTCAGCGGCAGGTAGGAGCGCTCGGCCTGCATCATCCCGCGCTCGGTCGCGCGCTTGGGATACTGGATGGTGAGGCGCCGCTGGGCGCGCTCCATGAAGGCGATGCCGAGGATCAGGAACACCACCATGGCGATGAAGCCGATGATGACGATTTCCGAGATCGCGCCCGTCCGGCCGCCTTCGAACAGCGCGCCGATAAAGTTCGGGAAGGCCGCGACGATGCCCGCCATGATGATCAGCGAGACGCCGTTGCCGATGCCGCGGCTGGTGATCTGCTCGCCGAGCCACAGCAGGAACATGGTCCCGCCGGTGACGTTGATGATGGTCGAGACGTAGAACAGCGGGCCGGTATCGACCGCAAAGCCCTGCGCCACCGCGTTCGCGGCAACCGCATAGCCCTGGATGATGCACAGCAGCACCGCGCCATAACGGGTGTACTGGTTCAGCTTCTGCCGCCCGCTCGCCCCGTCCTTCTTGAGCGCGGACAGCGCCGGGTGCAGCGCCGAGGCCATCTGCACCACGATCGAGGCCGTGATGTAGGGCATGATGCCGACCGCGATCAGGCTCATGCGCTCGAGCGCGCCGCCCGAGAAAGCGTTGAACAGATCGAGGATCGTGCCCGATGCGCGGCTGTTGAACTCGGCGAGCTTGACCGGGTCGATCCCCGGCAGCGGCACGAAGCTCAGGAAGCGGAAGACAATCAGCGCACCGATGGTGAACCAGATACGCTGCTTGAGCTCGGTCGCCTTGGAGAAATTGCCGAGGCTGAGGTTGCTCGCGATATTGTCGGCGCGTGATGCCATGGGAACGGGTCGATCCTAGCTCTTGATCCGGGCGCACCGTGCTTTGGGGGCCCTTCGCAAAGGGCCGGTCCGGCGCGCGAGAGCGTAAATAGGGAGCGCGGGGGCTCTTGTCGAACCCCCGCGCACCACCTTTTGTCGATTACTTGGCCTTGGCGGCCTTGTTTGCGTCGCGACGCGCGAGCTTCTTCTCGTGCTCCGGGGTCGGCGCGGGAGCCACTTCGACGCTGCCGCCGGCCTTTTCGACCGCGGCGATGGCGCCCTTGGTGGCGCCGGTCACGGCGAAGGTCGCCTTGGCGGTGATCTCACCCTTGCCGAGCAGACGCACGCCGTCCTTGCCGCCGCGAACCAGACCGGCAGCGCGCAGCGCTTCCTCGGTGATGGTGGCCTTGGCATCGAGCTTGCCGGCGTCGATGAACTTCTGGATCATGCCGATGTTCACTTCGGCATAGTCCTTGGCGAAGGGGTTGTTGAAGCCGCGCTTCGGCAGGCGCATGTGGAGCGGCATCTGGCCGCCCTCGAAGCCCTTGATGGCCACGCCCGAACGGGCCTTCTGGCCCTTCTGGCCGCGGGCCGAGGTCTTGCCCTTGCCCGAGCCGATACCACGGCCGACACGGATGCGGCCCTTGCGGGCGCCGGCATTGTCGCGGATGTCATTCAGTTTCATGGTGTGCACTCGCTTTCGCTTTTGTCGCGCTTGATAAGAAAGGGAGGCCCCGACTTAGCGGGGCCTGCCTGATATTCAGTCGATCACCTGCACCAGATGCGGGATCTTGGCGATCGCGCCGCGCACCTCGGGGGTGTCCTGACGCTCGACGATCTTGTGCATCTTGTTCAGCCCCAGACCGATAAGGATCTGGCGCTGGCTGGCGGGGCGACGGATCGGCGAGCCGATCTGCTTGATCTTGATGGTAGCCATCCGGGATTACTCCGCAATCGCCGCAGCTTCGGCTTCCGCCTCGACTGCGCTGGCCCCGCCGCGACCCAGGAGGTCGGCAACCTTCTTGCCGCGACGCTGGGCGACCGACTTCGGCGAAGTCTGGTCAGCGAGCGCGTCGAAGGTGGCGCGGATCATGTTGTAGGGGTTCGAGGTGCCGACCGACTTGGTCACCACGTCGGCAACGCCGAGGCTCTCGAACACGGCGCGCATCGGACCGCCGGCGATGATGCCGGTGCCCGGAGGCGCGGTGCGGACCGTGACCTTGCCCGCCCCGAAACGGCCGTTGCCGTCATGGTGCAGGGTGCGGCCTTCCTTGAGCGGAACGCGGATCATCTTCTTGCGCGCCGAAGCGGTCGCCTTGGTGATCGCCTCGGGCACTTCGCGGGCCTTGCCGTGGCCGAAGCCGACGCGGCCCTGGCCGTCACCGACAACCACGAGCGCCGCAAAGCCGAAGCGCTTGCCGCCCTTCACGGTCTTGGAGACGCGGTTGATGTGCACCAGCTTCTCGATGATGCCGTCATCTTCCTCGGGCTTGCCGCCGCGACGGTCGTCACGACCCCCGCGACCGCGACCACGATCACCGCCTTCGCGGTTACCGCCACGGCCCCGGCCACGACGGCCCTGCGCCTCACCGGCGTCGCCGCCGATGTCGCCGGCCACGTCCGGGGTTTCGATGGTGTTTTCGTCAGCCATGATCAGAACTCCAGCCCGCCTTCACGGGCGGCATCGGCCAGCGCCTTGACGCGGCCATGGAACAGGAACCCGCCGCGATCGAACACGACAGTGGTCACGCCCGCCTTCTTGGCGGCCTCGGCGATCTGCTTGCCGACTTCGGCAGCAGCATCGACATTGGCACCGCTCGTCTTGGCGCCGAGCGTCGAGGCGGCGGCAACGGTCTTGCCGGCCGCATCATCGATGATCTGGGCGTAGATGTGGCGGCCGGTGCGGTGCACCGACAGACGGGGCTTGCCACCGGCACGCGCACGAAGCGCAGTGCGGACCCGGCGACGGCGACGTTCGAAAAGGGAAAGCTTTGCCATCTTATCTCTTCTTCCCTTCCTTGCGGAAGATAAACTCGCCCTTGTAGGCGATCCCCTTGCCCTTGTAGGGCTCGGGCTTGCGCCAGCGGCGGATTTCGGCGGCAAACTGGCCGACGGCCTGCTTGTCGGTGCCGGAAATCTCGATCGTGGTCTGGTCCGGGGTCTTCACTTCCAGGCCCTCGGGCACCGGAAGATCGACATCGTGGCTGTAGCCGAGCTGCAGCTTCAGGGTCTTGCCCTGAGCATTCGCACGGTAGCCGACGCCCTTGATGATCAGGGTCTTGGTGAAGCCGGCGCTGACGCCTTCCACCAGGTTCGACACCAGCGTGCGCTGCATGCCCCAGAACGCGCGGGCCTGCTTGCTGTCGTTGGCCGGCTTGACCGAGATCTCGTCCTCTTCGACCTTGTAGTCGATGAGGTCGGACAGACCGAGGGTCAGGGTGCCCTTGGGCCCCTTCACCGTGAGGGTGCCGTTGTCGATCGAGGCGGTGACACCGCCCGGGATCGCAACCGGCTTCTTACCGATGCGGCTCATCAGAACACCTCCGCCAGCACTTCGCCGCCGACGTTGTTGGCGCGGGCTTCGGCATCCGAAAGCACGCCCTTGGGGGTCGAGACGATGGTGATGCCGAGGCCATTGCGGATCGTCGGGAGTTCCTTGGAACCCGAGTAGATCCGGCGGCCCGGCTTCGAAACGCGCGCCACGTGCTTGATCGCGGGCTCGCCTTCGAAATACTTCAGTTCGATCCGCAGCGCCTTGTGCTTGCCCGAGGTGTCTTCGGAATAGCCACGGATGTAGCCTTCACGCTGAAGCACTTCGAGAACGCTCGCACGCAGGTTGCTCGCCGGAGTCAGGACGGAGTCCTTCTTGGCGCGCTGGCCGTTGCGGATGCGGGTGAGCATGTCACCCAGAGGATCGGTCATTGCCATTGTCTAGTCCTCACCAGCTCGACTTGGTCAGACCCGGGATCATGCCCCGGTTGCCAAGCTGACGCAGTTCGATGCGGTTGATGCCGAACTTGCGGTAATAGCCGCGCGGGCGGCCGGTGGTGGCGCAACGGTTGCGCACCCGGGTCGGGTTCGCGTTGCGCGGAAGCTCGGCCATCTTGAGCCGGGCCATGAGGCGCTCGGTCTCGTCGAGGCTTTCATCGTCGGCAATCGCCTTCAGCTTCTCGTACTTCGCAGCGTACTGCTTGACGAGCTTCTTGCGACGCTCATTCTTGTTGATGGAACTCAGTTTCGCCATGGACTTAAGCTCTCTGCTTTCGTGTCACTAACGGGAGGCGGCTTACGCCGCTTCCTTCTGTTCGGTCTTGGCTTCGCCTGCGAAGGGGAAGCCGAAAAGACGCAGCAGCTCGCGCGCCTCTTCGTCGGTCTTGGCAGTGGTGGTGACGATGATGTCCATCCCACGCACCTTCTCGATCTTGTCGTAGCTGATTTCGGGGAACACGATCTGTTCCTTCAGCCCCATCGCATAGTTGCCGCGGCCGTCGAACGACTTGGCGTTCAGCCCGCGGAAGTCACGGATGCGCGGCATGGCGACAGTGACGAGACGGTCGAGAAATTCGTACATCCGCTCACGGCGCAGGGTCACCTTGCAGCCGATCGGCATGCCTTCACGCAGCTTGAACTGCGCGATCGACTTCTTGGCGATGGTGATGACCGGCTTCTGGCCGGCGATCAGCGCCATTTCCTCGGCGGCGGTCTGAACCTTCTTCTTGTCCTGGCTCGCTTCGCCCACGCCCATGTTGAGCGTGATCTTCTCGAGCTTGGGCACTTCCATGCGGTTCTTGTAGCCGAACTTCTCGGTCATGGCCTTGACGATTTCGTTATCGTACTTGGCCTTCATCCGGGCGGTGTAATCAGCCATCGATGGTCTCCCCACTCTTGACTGCAACGCGCACCTTCTTGCCGTCCTTCACTTCGAAACGGACGCGGGTGGCCTTGCCGGTCTTGGGATCAGCGAGAGCAACCTTGGAAATGGCCATCGGCGCGGCGAAGCGGTCGATGCCACCCTGAGGGTTGGCCTGGCTGGGCTTGCGGTGACGGGCGACGATGTTCACGCCCTCGACAACGACCTTGCCGTCCTTGGGCATGACCTGGGCGACCGTACCGGTGCGGCCCTTGTCCTTGCCCGACAGCACGACGACGCTGTCACCCTTCTTGATCTTCGCGGCAGCCATTACAGCACCTCCGGCGCGAGCGAGATGATCTTCATGAAGCCCTTCGAACGCAGTTCGCGCACCACGGGGCCAAAGATACGGGTGCCGATCGGCTCCTCGTTCTTGTTCACGAGCACCGCGGCGTTGGTGTCGAAGCGGATGACGGTGCCATCCGGACGACGCACGTCCTTGCGGGTGCGCACGATCACGGCGCGGTGAACGTCGCCCTTCTTGACCTTGGTGCGCGGCTGCGCCTCCTTGATGGAGACGACGATCACATCGCCGACGCCCGCGGTACGACGCTTCGAGCCACCCAGCACCTTGATGCACTGGACGCGCTTGGCGCCGCTGTTGTCCGCGACGTCGAGATTGGATTGCATCTGGATCATTGATCCGTCTTCCTTCTCACTGGCTTATCAGGACGCCCGATCCGACCGGGGCCTGACAGTTCCGATTACGCCTAATTCAGTTGCCCGCAGCCGCGACGTCGAGGTCGGCTTCCACCGCCTGCACGCCGCCCGCCACGACCCGGTCCTTGACGATCCAGGTCTTGGTCTTGGACATCGGGCGGGTCTCTTCGATCCGCACCACGTCACCCACGGTGTATTCGTTCTGCTCGTCGTGCGCGTGATACTTCTTCGAACGACGGATGATCTTCCCGTAGAGCGGGTGCTTCACCTTGCGTTCGACCAGCACGGTCACGGTCTTGTCGGTCTTGTCGGAGGTCACAGTCCCGACGAGGATGCGCTTGGGCATGTGCTTTCTCCTTACGCCTTCACGGCGGCGGCCTTGGCCGCGCGCTCGCTCTGCAGCGTCTTGATCTGCGCGATGGTCCGGCGCACCTGACGGATGCGCGAGGGAGCCTCGAGCTGGTTGGTCGCAGCCTGGAACCGCAGATTGTACTGCTCGCGCTTGAGCTCGGTGAGCTCGGCGGTCAGCTGGTCATCGGTCTTGGTGCGAAGGTCCGCGATATCGGCCATTATTCGCCTCCCAGGTGGCTGGTGTCGCCGAGACGGGCGACAACCTTGGTCTTGATCGGCAGCTTCATCGCTGCACGCTCGAAGGCTTCGGCGGCCAGCGGGCCGGCCACGCCGTCGAGTTCGAACAGGATACGGCCCGGCTTCACCTTGGCCGCCCAGTATTCGACCGAACCCTTGCCCTTACCCTGACGGACTTCGGCAGGCTTCTTCGACACGGGCACATCGGGGAACACGCGGATCCAGAGACGACCCTGACGCTTGATGTGACGCGTGATCGCACGACGCGCAGCTTCGATCTGGCGCGCGGTGACGCGCTCGGGTTCCAGAGCCTTCAGCCCGTAGGACCCGAAGTTCAGGGTGGTGCCGCCCTTGGCATCGCCCTTGATCCGGCCCTTGAACTGCTTGCGGAACTTGGTCTTTTTCGGTTGCAACATGGTCTGTTACCTCAACGAGCCGGGCGGACGCCGGAAGTCTGGGCTTCCATCATCAGGCGGTCCTGCGCGGTCGGATCATGGGCGAGGATCTCGCCCTTGAAGATCCACACCTTGATCCCGATGATCCCGTAGGCGGTGAGCGCCTCGGTCTCGGCGTAATCAATGTTCGCACGCAGGGTGTGAAGCGGCACGCGGCCTTCGCGGTACCATTCGACGCGGGCGATTTCCGCCCCGCCGAGACGGCCACCGCACACGATCTTGATGCCTTCGGCACCCAGACGCAGCGCCGACTGCACCGCGCGCTTCATCGCCCGGCGGAACGCCACGCGGCGCACCAGCTGGTCGGCAATGCCCTGCGCGACGAGCTTGGCGTCGATTTCCGGCTTGCGGATCTCGACGATGTTCAGCTTCACGTCGCTCGCGGTCATGGTCGCCAGCTTCGAGCGCAGCTTTTCGATGTCCGCGCCCTTCTTGCCGATGATGACACCCGGACGCGCTGCATAGATCGACACGCGGCACAGCTTGGCCGGACGCTCGATCACCACCTTCGAAACCGCCGCCTGGGGCAGGTTCTTCATGATGTACTTGCGGATCGCGATGTCTTCCTTGAGCAGGCCCGCATAGTCACGCCCTTCGGCGTACCAGCGGCTGTCCCAGGTGCGGTTGATCTGCAGGCGCAGACCGATCGGATTGCTCTTCTGACCCATCTCAGGCCTCCTCTGCTTCGCGAACGACGATCCGCAGACGCGAGAACGGCTTGAGGATCCGGGTCGACTTGCCGCGGCCACGGGTGTGGAAGCGCTTCATCGTCACCGACTTGCCGACGCTCGCCTCAGCGACGACCAGCGCGTCGACGTCGAGGTTGTGGTTGTTTTCCGCGTTGGCGATCGCCGAGGCGAGCACCTTGCTCGCATCGCGCGCCATCGCCCGCTTCGAAAAGGCGAGGATGTTCATCGCCTCTTCGGCCTTCTTGCCGCGGATCAGGGCCGCAACGAGGTTGAGCTTCTGCGCCGAACCACGGATCGTGGTGCCGACGGCCAGCGCCTCGTTATCGCCCACGCGGCGGGGTGCCTTAGCCTTGCCCATTAGCGCTTGCCCTTCTTGTCGGCGGCGTGGCCGGGGAAGGTGCGCGTGGGCGCAAATTCACCGAGCTTGTGGCCGACCATTTCTTCCGAAACCGAAACGGGAATGAACTTGTGCCCGTTGTAGACGTTGAAGGTGAGCCCGACGAACTGCGGCAGGATCGTCGAACGCCGCGACCAGGTCTTGATCGGCTTGGCGTTCGTGGTCTCCTGCGCTTCCTCTGCCTTCTTCAGCAGGCTCAGCTCGACAAACGGACCTTTCCAGACGGAACGTGCCATCGTCTCTTACCTCTTCTTCTTCGCGTGACGCGAACGGATGATCATCTTGTCCGTCTGCTTGTTGTGGCGCGTGCGGGCACCCTTGGTCGGCTTGCCCCACGGGGTCACCGGGTGGCGACCGCCCGAGGTCCGGCCTTCACCACCACCGTGCGGGTGGTCGACCGGGTTCTTCGCAACGCCGCGGGTCAGCGGACGCTTGCCCATCCAGCGGCCACGACCGGCCTTGGCAAAGTTCTGGTTGGCGTTGTCGGGGTTCGACACCGCACCCACCGTGCCCATGCAATCGGCGCGCAGGTAACGCTGCTCGCCCGAGTTGAGGCGGACGATCACGAAAGCGCGGTCACGGCCGACGACCTGGACATAGGTCCCGGCCGAACGGGCGATCTGGCCGCCCTTGCCCGGCTTCATCTCGACGTTGTGGCAGATCGTGCCGACCGGCATCTGACCCAGCAGCATCGCGTTGCCCGGCTTGGTGTCGGTCTTCTCGCCCGCCACCACCGTGTCGCCGACAGCCAGACGCTGCGGAGCGATGATGTAGGCCTGTTCGCCGTCTTCGTACTTCACCAGCGCGATGAAGGCCGTGCGGTTGGGGTCATATTCCAGACGCTCGACGGTGGCCGGCATGTCCCACTTGCGACGCTTGAAGTCGATGAAGCGGTACTTCTGCTTGTGGCCCCCGGCGATCCCGCGCGAGGTGACGTGGCCCTTGTTGTTGCGGCCACCGGTCTTGCGCTTGCCTTCGGTCAGCGCCTTGACCGGCTTGCCCTTGTAGAGCGCCGACTTGTCGACCAGGATCAGACCGCGGCGGGCGGGACTGGTCGGCTTGTAGTTCTTGAGTGCCATTGTTCGTTTCCTGTCCCTTGGCCTCAGATACCGCTGGTGATGTCGATCATTTCACCCTCGGCGAGGGTGACAATGGCCTTCTTCACGTCGGAGCGCTGATAGGCCTTGCCCTTCCAGCGCTTGGTCTTGCCCTTCTGGATCAGGGTGTTCACGGCGACGACCTTCTTGTCGTAGATCGCCTCGATCGCTTCCTTGATCTGCGGCTTGGTCGCGTTGCCGGCGACCTTGAAGACCACGGCGTTCGCTTCGGACGCGAGGGTCGACTTTTCGGTGATGTGCGGCGCGATGATCACATCGTAGTGACGCGCGTCGACGGTGCCCTTCTTAGCCATTGAAACGCGCCTCCAGCTTTTCGACCGCGGCCTTGGTCAGCACCAGCGTGTCGTGGTTGAGGATGTCGTAGACATTGGCACCGATCGCCGGGAGCACGTTCACGCCCGGGAGGTTGCCGGCGGCCTTCTTGAAGCCCGCGTCGACCTGCTCGCCGTCGATCACCAGCACCTTGCCGGTGAGACCGGCCTTGGTGAGGTGGCCCTTGAGCGCCTTGGTCTTGGCATCGGCCAGCTCGAGACTGTCGACGACGATCAAACCGGCCTTCGCCTTGGTCGAGAGCGCCATCTTGAGACCCAGCGCACGGACCTTCTTGTTGAGCGACTGCTCGAAGTCACGCTTGCGCGCACCGTGAGCCTTACCGCCGCCGATGAAGATCGGGGCTGCGCGGTCGCCGTGACGGGCGGTGCCGCCGCCCTTCTGCTTGCCGAACTTCTTGCCGGTGCGGGCCACGTCCGAACGCTCGCGCGTCGGGCGGGCGGTGCCGCGGCGGTTCTCGAGCTGCCAAGTCACCACGCGGTGCAGGATGTCGGCGCGCGGCTCGATGCCGAACACGTCATCCGACAGCTCGACTTCACCCGAAGCCTTGCCGCCTGCGATGTTCTGAACCTTGATCTTCATGGCTCAGCCTTCCTTGTTTTCTTCGGTGGCCGCGGTGTCGATTTCGACAGCCTCGACAGCCACGGGGGTCTCGTCGGCGACGGGAGCCTTGTTCTTGTCAAGGATCGCGCCCGGGAACGGCAGGTCAGCCGGAGCCTTGAGCTTCACCGCGTCGCGAACGAGCAGCCAGCCGTTCTTCGCGCCCGGGACCGAGCCCTTGACGAAGAGAAGGCCGCGCTCGGCGTCGGTGCGGACGATTTCGAGGTTCTGCTGGGTGCGCTGACGGTCGCCCATGTGGCCGGCCATCTTCTTGCCCTTGAACACGCGGCCCGGATCCTGACGGTTACCGGTCGAACCATGGGCACGGTGCGAGATCGAGACGCCGTGGGTGGCGCGCATACCGCCGAAGCCCCAGCGCTTCATGGCGCCCGCAAAGCCCTTGCCCTGCGTGTGGCCGGTGATGTCGACCATCTGGCCAGCCACGAAGTGCTCGGCCGAGATGGTGGCGCCGACCGGGACGAGCGCATCGGCGCTGTCGACACGGAATTCGGCGACCTGCTTCTTGAGGCCGACATCGGCCTTGGCGAATTGTTCACGCTGCGGCTTGGCAACGTTCTTGTGCTTGGCTTCGCCCGCGCCGAGCTGGACGGCGAAGTAGCCATCGCGGTCTTCGGTGCGGTGCGAGACCACCTGGCATTCCTCCAGCGACAGAACGGTCACGGGCACGTGCCGTCCGTCCTCCTGGAAGAGGCGGGTCATCCCGACTTTCTTTGCGATAACGCCGGTGCGCATCGTCAGTTCACTCCTCAACAGAGGCACCTGACAGACCATCCGCCAGGTGCGTGTGAGACCGCGATACCGAAATGGCATCGCGGCCCCGTTCAGCCCGATATGTCATGCATCGCCCCGTCCGGGCTGAGTGCCTCCGCTGGCCGGGTGGCCGCTGGAAGCGAGACGGGGGACGCAGCCCGGAGAGTTTCTCCGGCGGTATCCACCCTATCGTCAGGCGGAGCTTCTGGAACTCCAACGATAGAGGCCCCTTGCCGAAGCGAGGGGCATTTCGGCTGACTCTTAGGCCAGCTTGATCTCGACGTTCACGCCGGCAGCCAGATCGAGCTTCATCAGAGCATCGACGGTCTGGGCGTTGGGCTGCACGATGTCGAGCAGCCGCTTGTAGGTGCGCACCTCGAACTGCTCGCGCGACTTCTTGTCGACGTGCGGGCCGCGGTTCACGGTGAACTTCTCGATACGCGTCGGCAGGGGAATGGGGCCACGAATAAGTGCGCCAGTGCGGCGGGCCGTATCTGCGATCTCACCAGTGGCCTGGTCGAGAACGCGGTGGTCGAACGCCTTGAGGCGAATACGGATATTCTGAGCTTCCATGTCCTACTACCGATGCGAAAGAGCCAAGGAGCCGCCGGTTGCCCGGCATTTCCCAAAAACAAAGACCGCCCCGCTTGCTTCGGTTTCCCGTGAGCGGGCGGCCTTCCTCAAAACTCGTGCCGTCGGGAGACGAATCTCCGTCAGGGATGCGCGCCTATACGGGGCGAGTTGGATTCTGGCAAGGGCTCTCCGACCGAAAATTACATGACCGTGAAACGACCATGTTTTCATGCCGGAAAGGCGCCCTGCCCTCACACAAAAAGGCCCGGCAGCTCATCGAGCTACCGGGCCGTTTTTGCGTTCAATCAGCTGCCTCGAGCAGCGGCGACCTTACTTGGTGATCTTGGCGACGACGCCCGAACCCACGGTGCGGCCGCCTTCGCGGATCGCGAAGCGCAGACCTTCGTCCATGGCGATCGGCGCGATCAGCTTGACGCCGATGGTCACGTTGTCGCCCGGCATCACCATTTCGGTGCCTTCGGGAAGGATCACTTCGCCGGTCACGTCGGTGGTGCGGAAGTAGAACTGCGGGCGGTAGTTGGCGAAGAACGGCGTGTGACGGCCACCTTCGTCCTTCGACAGCACGTAGACCTCGGCCGAGAACTCGGTGTGCGGGGTCACGGTGCCCGGCTTGGCGAGAACCTGGCCGCGCTCGACTTCTTCACGGGCCACGCCGCGGATCAGGGCGCCGACGTTGTCGCCAGCTTCACCGCGATCGAGCAGCTTGCGGAACATTTCCACGCCGGTGACGGTGGTCTTGCGGGTGTCCTTGATGCCGACGATTTCGACTTCGTCGCCGACGTTCACGATGCCGGTTTCGATACGGCCGGTCACCACGGTGCCGCGACCCGAGATCGAGAACACGTCTTCGATCGGCATCAGGAAGCTCTTGTCGACCGGACGGTCGGGCTGCGGGATGTAGCTGTCGACGGCTTCGATCAGGGCAATGACCGAGTCCTTGCCGATGTTGTCATCGCGGCCTTCGAGAGCGGCCAGAGCCGAACCCTTGACGATCGGAATGTTGTCGCCGTCGAAGTCGTACGAGCTCAGCAGTTCGCGCACTTCGAGTTCGACGAGCTCGAGGATTTCCTCGTCGTCAACCTGGTCGACCTTGTTCATGTAGACGACCAGCGCCGGCACGCCGACCTGACGGGCGAGCAGGATGTGCTCGCGGGTCTGGGGCATCGGGCCGTCGGCGGCGTTCACGACCAGGATCGCGCCGTCCATCTGGGCGGCACCGGTGATCATGTTCTTCACGTAGTCAGCGTGACCCGGGCAGTCGACGTGCGCGTAGTGACGGGCAGCCGATTCGTACTCGACGTGCGCGGTCGAGATGGTGATGCCGCGCTCACGCTCTTCCGGGGCCTTGTCGATGTTGGCGAAGTCCACGGCGCTGCCGCCGTAGGTTTCAGCCATCACCTTGGTGATCGCCGCGGTCAGGGTGGTCTTGCCATGGTCGACGTGACCGATGGTGCCGATGTTGCAGTGCGGCTTATTCCGCTGGAACTTTTCCTTGGCCATTTCTCTGGTGTACCTTCTTGGATGAAAATCTGTGTTCGCGGGAAACTGGCGGCACCCGCAGAATCAGGCGCCGCCCCTAGACTGCCGAGGCAGCTTAGGCAAGTTTCTCCTTGACCTCGGCTGCGACGTTGGCCGGAACCTCGTCATAGTGCGAGAACTGCATGGTGTACTGCGCACGCCCTTGCGTGAACGAACGCAGTTCATTGACGTAGCCGAACATGTTGGCGAGCGGCACGAAGGCTTCGACGGCCTGGGCATTGCCGCGCGTGTCGGTGCCCTGGATCTGGCCGCGGCGGCTGTTGAGGTCGCCGATGACGTCGCCGAGGTAGTCATCGGGGGTGACGACTTCAACCTTCATGATCGGCTCGAGCAGCTTGATGCCCGACTTCTGAGCAACTTCGCGCATGGCACCGCGGGCGGCGATTTCGAACGCGATCGCGCTCGAGTCGACGTCGTGGTAGGCACCATCGGTCAGCTTGATCGAGAAGTCGATGATCGGGAAGCCCACGAGGTGGCCGCTCTCGGCCTGCTCGCGGAAGCCCTTTTCGATCGCCGGGATGTATTCGCGCGGAATGTTCCCGCCCTTGATCTGGTCCTCGAAGATCACGCCCTGGCCGCGCTCACCCGGGGTGACCGTGACCTTCACGCGGCCGAACTGGCCCGAGCCGCCCGACTGCTTCTTGTGGGTGTAATCGACTTCGACTTCGCGGGCGAGGTATTCGCGGTAAGCCACCTGCGGCGCGCCGACGTTGGCTTCGACCTTGAATTCGCGGCGCATGCGATCGACGATGATGTCGAGGTGGAGTTCGCCCATGCCCTTGATGATCGTCTGACCGCTTTCGTGGTCGGTCGACACGCGGAACGAGGGGTCTTCCTGCGCCAGACGATTGAGCGCGATGCCCATCTTTTCCTGGTCGGCCTTGGTCTTGGGTTCCACAGAAAGCTCGATCACGGGCTCGGGGAATTCCATGCGCTCGAGGATGATCGGCTTGGACGCGTCGCACAGGGTATCGCCCGTGGTCGTGTCCTTCATGCCGGCCAGCGCGACGATGTCGCCCGCAAACGCCTCATCGATGTCCTCGCGGTTGTTCGAGTGCATCAGCAGCATGCGGCCGATCTTTTCCTTCTTGTCCTTCACCGAGTTCAGGACCTGGCCCTTGGTGAGCTTGCCCGAATAGATGCGGGTGAAGGTCAGAGAGCCGACGAAGGGGTCGTTCATGATCTTGAACGCGAGCGCGGCGAAAGGCGCATCGTCGCTCGAAGGACGCTCGTCCTCCTGATCGCTGTCGGGCAGCACGCCCTTGATCGGCGGAATGTCGAGCGGCGAGGGCATGTAGTCGACCACGGCGTCGAGCAGGGGCTGCACACCCTTGTTCTTGAACGCCGAGCCGCAGGTCACCGGCACGAAGGCGCGCGCGATGGTGCCCTGACGGATCAGCTTCTTGATCGTCGGGACATCGGGCTCGTTGCCTTCGAGATAGGCTTCCATGATCTCGTCGTCCTGTTCGACGACGAGCTCGATCAGGCGCTCGCGGTATTCGGCAGCCTTGTCGGCGAGGTCAGCGGGGATCTCGATGAACTCGTACTTCGCACCGAGGCTCTCGTCCTTCCAGACGATGCCGCGGTTGTTGACGAGGTCGACCACGCCCTGAAGCTGGCTCTCGGCCCCGATCGGGAGATAGAGGACGAGCGGCTTGGCACCCAGACGATCGATGATCGACTGGACGCAGTAGTAGAAATCGGCGCCGGTGCGGTCCAACTTATTGATGAAGCACATCCGCGGCACGCCGTACTTGTCGGCCTGACGCCACACGGTTTCCGACTGCGGCTCCACGCCGGCCACGCCGTCGAACACGGCAACGGCACCGTCGAGCACGCGCAGCGAGCGTTCGACTTCGATGGTGAAGTCGACGTGGCCGGGGGTGTCGATGATGTTGATGCGGTGCTTGGGCTGGCCTTCACGCAGCGCGTCGGGATCGCTCATCGGATCCATCGAGCTGTCCTCGGCGGTCCAGAAGGTCGTGGTCGCGGCCGAGGTGATCGTGATCCCGCGCTCCTGCTCCTGCTCCATCCAGTCCATCGTCGCGGCACCATCGTGCACTTCGCCGATCTTGTAGGACTTGCCGGTGTAGTAGAGAATACGCTCGGTCGTGGTGGTCTTGCCGGCATCGATGTGCGCCATGATGCCGATGTTGCGATAGCGCTCCAGCGGATACTCGCGGGCCATATCAGGTTCCTTGGATTGAGAGGGGCCGCCGGGTCGCGGTCAGGCCCCCATATAGGGAGAATTGTGACAGCCGGAAGACCTTGCGCCCCCGGCTGCCCACAATCCGAGCGAGTTACCAGCGATAGTGCGAGAAGGCGCGGTTCGCGTCCGCCATGCGGTGCGTGTCCTCGCGCTTCTTCACCGCGTTGCCGCGGTTGTTCGCCGCATCGAGCAGCTCGCCCGACAAACGCGCGGCCATCGTGGTTTCCGGGCGACCGCGCGCGGCGGTGATCAGCCAGCGGATCGCAAGCGCCTGGGCACGCTCGGGACGCACCTCCACCGGCACCTGATAGGTCGCACCACCGACGCGGCGGCTGCGCACCTCGACCTGCGGCTTCACGTTGTTCAGCGCATCGTGGAACAGCTGGATGGGATCGGCCTTCGCCTTGGCTTCGACCGTGGCGAGCGCGCCATAGACGATCTTCTCGGCAACAGCCTTCTTACCGTCGAGCATGAGGTTGTTCATGAACTTCGACAGGATCTGATCCCCGTACTGGGGATCGGGCAGGATGACCCGCTTTTCGGGACGACGACGACGTGACATGTTTTGAACTCCTTCGGAGTGCGGGCCCCACCCTCCCCTTCCGTCATCCTGAACTTGTTTCAGGATCCATCGGGAGACGGGCTCAGCCCTGTAATCGGATAGACCTGCGCCGGCGGCTCCATGGATCCTGAAACAAGTTCAGGATGACCCGGTGCCGAAGGCTACCGGGTCACTTCGGACGCTTGGCGCCGTACTTCGAGCGCGACTGCTTGCGGTCCTTCACGCCCTGCGTGTCGAGCACGCCGCGAAGGACGTGATAGCGCACGCCCGGAAGGTCGCGCACACGCCCGCCGCGGATCAGCACCACGGAGTGCTCCTGCAGGTTGTGGCCTTCGCCCGGGATGTAGGAGATGACCTCGCGCTGGTTGGTCAGGCGGACCTTGGCCACCTTGCGCAGCGCCGAGTTCGGCTTCTTCGGGGTCGTCGTGTAGACGCGGGTGCAGACACCGCGCTTCTGCGGGTTCTGCTCCATCGCAGGGACCTTGCTCTTGGCCTTCTGCGGAACGCGGCCCTTGCGGACCAGCTGGTTGATCGTCGGCATTAAGTTCTCACTTCACCAGGTTGATGGTGAGCACGGGTGCCGGACGATGTCGGGGAGAGAGGATTGCCCTGAACCGTCATCCCGGACTTGATCCGGGACCGCTCGCCGCCAGCGCATCGCCAGCGGGAAAGAACCGGCCGAAGCCGGCATGACGTTCAAGCCGAAACGCTCCACCCACATGGTCAGGCCCTTCGGCCACCGGGTTACTTTGACGGCTGCCCCTTTTGTGAGAGACGCACCGCCAATGTTCAGCTCGCTTTCCGAGGGAGACCCCCGGAAGGATGGGGGCCCTTAGGCGGGTTTGGGCGGGGGGTCAAGGGCGGGATGGCCTGGGTGCAGCTTGCCCGCTCAGGAAAGCGCCATCTTCGGTGGCAGGATCGCGATCGTGTCCGACTCCAGCGCGGCAAAATAGGCCGTCATGCCCTCGAAGGTCGGCTGGGCTATTTTCACGAAGCTGCGGCGCCTGTCGGTCTCGTCGGGAACACGGACGACGTGGCCGCGCTCTTCGAGCACCTTCAGGTATCGCAGCGCGGTGGTGTCGGGAACGCCGCTCCCGATCAGTACGGCCGTCACCGCCAGCCGCTTCCCCCGCAGCGTGGCGCAATAGATGTCGAGCAGCATTGCCCAGGCCGGGTCGAACAGGAGATCGCCCTCAAGGAACGACGAGCGCCTTTGGCGACTGCGCATGACCGCCTCCACGAACGCCACTCCGACGGTCTGCCCCGGAGCCGGCTTGGGAGCCGCGGCAAAGGGCTCAACCCCGGGACCGTCGTTTGCCCCCACGGGCGGCACATCGAGCCCGACGTCGCAGCCCGCCTTGATGCCGAGCCGATCGAGTGTTGCGCTGAGATGTTCGAGTCTCGCCGCGAGGCTGTGGAGGTCGTCTTTCATGATCCTACGATAGGACGTTAACCGGTTAGATACCTGTCACCTACATCGACTACAAACTTATGTCAGGATAAATACCCTTGAAAAGCAGAGGGTCGGCGTCGAGAAGGTAAAGATCAGACAATTCACGGATCGAGTGCCAAGCGGGATCATGGCAAGGGAGGGTGCCAATGACCGGATCACATCTGGACGAAGAGGCCGTCGACCGCTTGCTCGCAGCGACCAGCGTCGCCGAGCTGCTGGAGATCATGCACGAAGCCTCGATCGCGATCGGAGGCGATAAGTTCAGCTACCACACCGAAGTGATGTTCGAAGGGATCGCGTCGGTCCTGTCGGAGGTTTACTCGGTCGGATTCTCCGATGAGTGGAGGACATACTACATCGATCAGGGTGCGCGGCTGATCGATCCGGGCCCGGACATCACCATGCGCCGTGGCAAGCCGACGACCTGGCACGATGCGCTCAGCAGCCGCAGGCTGACCAGGGCCGAGCTCGATTATGTGGCCGAGACGGTGCGGATGGGGATCACATCGGGCTACGGGTTCCCGCTGTGGGGCCCCAATGGTCATAACGCCTATGTTGCAGTCGGCTTTCCCCCCGGCGAGCCGTTACCTGATCTGCCGACGATCAACACGCACCATATGTTGCTGACGAACGGCCATCAGAAAATCTGCGAACTGACAGCGGCGAACGCCGATCCTTCTCTGTCTTTGCGTGAACGCGAGGTTCTGACCTGGGCCGGGCGAGGCAAGAGCAACACCGATATCGCGACCATCCTCGCCATCTCGGGTGATACGGTGGCCACCTATATGCGGCGGATCTTCGCCAAGCTGGACTGCCACGATCGGATCGGAGCGGTGATCAAGGCGCTGCGGCTTGGGCAGATCCATATCTAGCCTTGCAGCAGCCCGACGCCACCCTCCCCCCTCCCCAAGTCACCTTCTCTGGCCCTGCCGAGGACCGGCGCGTTCGGGTCTGCTCTCTGTTCCACGCGATCGAGGGCGCTCTGCGGGCGCTCGCTTTTGCCACCGGCAGGGCGGGGTTGGACGCGGGGGGGGTGGGGCCGCGGGGTTGGGCGCTGGCGTTGTGGCTCCGGGAGTTTTTTGTTTTCGCCCTCAAGCGCCGGGCGCAGCGCGTCCGCGCTGCTTGGCTTTCGCGCCATAAGGCGCGGCGGCCGTTCGGCCTTGCGGCGCTTCGCGCCGGTTCATTGTCACACGCATCGTTGGCGGCTCCGCGCCCACCCCTGGCCCCTCCCGTGAACGGGAGGGGGACTGGTGGCGTTGATCGCCCCTCCCGCTTGCGGGAGGGGAGCGAGACTTGGTCGCGCAGCGGCCTAGTCGCAGCGGGGTGGGCCTGCGCGAGGGTGGTGGCTCCGCGCCCACCCCTAACCCCGATACCCGCCCCGGCCTTGAGCCGGGGGTGGGCGGGAGGGGGACTCATTTCCCTCTGCGGTCTCCTTTCCTCCGCGGTCTCCGTGTGAGCCCAGCCGCCCCTCCCCCAACCCGCTGACCCGCAAGCGGGCCGTCTGCGACTCCCCCTGAAGAGGAGGAGGCTTTTCATTTTCCTACTCCCCGCAAACCTGTCACCCCTTGGGCCATGACCGACAAGCGCCCTCCTGCCGCCCGCCCCTCCCGCTCCGCTGTCCGGCCCGTTGCGCGGATCAAGCGCAAGATCGCGAAGCAGGCGACCTCCGCGGTCGCCTATGAACTCGTGCCGCCTGCGCCCGATGATCCGCTGCTCGATTTCGTGCCGGTGCCGCATGTGCAGCCGCGCGCGAACTCGATCACGCCGGACGTGCAGCGCGCCTTCATCGCGCAGCTGGCCGCGACCGGCATCGTCCAGCAGGCCGCGCGGCATGTCGGCAAGAGCCTCGAGGCGCTCTACAAGCTGCGCCAGCGGCCCGGCGCGGAGGGGTTCCGGGCGGCGTGGGATGCGGCGCTCGACCGGGGGGTGGCGCGGCTGGAGGACTCGGCGCTCGCCCGCGCGATCCAGGGGGAGGAGCGGCCCATCCTCCACGGCGGCAAGGTCGTCGGCACCGAGCGGCGGCATAATGATGCACTGGTGATGTTCTTCCTGAGGAACCGCCTCCCCCACCGCTATGACCAGCAAAAGGACGTGGGGCCGGGGCACCCGCTCTACGAGAAGGTCGCGGCGGCCTATGCGGCCGAGCAGCGGCGGATCGCCGCCGATCCGGTGGCCGAGAAGAAGCGGCTCGACACCCTCCACCACATGGTCGCCCGCTGGTACAAGGGCTTCACGGCGCTGTGGGAGGAGCGGCTGGTCTTGATGGGGATCGACATCCACGATCCCGCCTTCGTCGCCCGGGCCGAGCAGCTCAAGGCCGAGGGGCGCTGGCCGGAGGAGCATCCCGAGGTGTTCGGGATCAGGGTCGGGCTGCTGGACGACCCGGCGGATCAGCCCGCAAGGTAGGCGACCAGCGCGCGCACCTTCTTGCTGCGCCACTGCGGCGCGGGGGCGAGGAGCCAGTAGGCGCGGGTGGCGGGCTCGGGCTCGGCGAGGGTCTGGAGCTGGCCGCCCGCGATCGCCCGCTCGGCGAGCGCGAGGGGGAGGATGGTGCGGCCCATCCCGGCCATCGCCGAGGCGAGCGCCTGTCCGGGCGAACCCGCGCGGATGCAGGGGTTCACGCCCTCGGGCAGCGCCATGCCGGGCCAGTCGATCCATGCGTCGCGATACTCGGGCGCGGCGACCGTCACGCGCATTGCCGGGGCGAGCTGGACGCCCATGAGGTCGCCCGGCCCGTCGGCCAGCCGGATCGCGAGGTCGAGGTTCGCCTCGGTGAAGTCGGCATGCTCGTCGGGGGCGAGGATGTATTGCACGCCGGGGGTGCCGGCCTGGAACCGGGCGAGGCGCGGGGCGAGCCACTCGGCGTAGAACTCGCGCGGGACCGCGATGGTATAGCGGTCGGAGGACTGGCCGGCCTGCATCGCGGCGACGCTTTCCTCGAACCTCAGGAACCCCTCGCGCAAGGGATCGAGCCCCGCCTCGCCCTCGGGCGTGAGTTCCAGCCCCTTGGAGGTGCGGCGGAACAGGACCACGCCGAGCACGTCCTCCAGCGCGCGGATCTGCTGGCCGACCGCGGCGGGGGTCACCGCCAGCTCGTCCGCGGCGCGGGTGAAGGAGAGGTGCCGCGCGGCGGCGTCGAACACGCGCAGGGCGTTGAGGGGCAAGTGGGTGCGCTTCACGCCGAAGCGATTAGGACGGCCCGCGGCTCACCGCAAGAGTCAGCGGGGCGTGCGGCCTTCCGCCGTCTCGGGCGCGGAGAGGGGGAAGAAGGGGATGCGCACCTCGCAGCGCGAACCATCGCCGCGCTCGAAGGTGTAAAAACCCTCCATCGAGCCGAACGGCGTCGTCAGCGGGCAGCCCGAGACATAGTCGTGGCTCTGCCCCGGCTGGAGCAGCGGCTGTTCGCCCACCACGCCTTCGCCGTCGACATGGTTCACCATCCCGCGCCCGTCGGTGATGCGCCAGTGGCGGGTGCGCAGGGTGAGCGGCTCGTGCGAGGCGTTCTCGATGCGGATGTGATAGACCCAGAACCACTTGCCCGCCTCCGGATGCGACTGCTCCGGCAGGTAGTTGACGGCGACCCTCACGGTGACCCCGTCGGTGGTGGCGGCGTGCTGGAAAAATTCTTTCATGTCGCCCCCAAGGTTAGCGATTCTTCGCCGGGTCACAAGAGCACCAACGCGCTTAATCCCAGCTGTATCCCGCAACTCGTCGTAATTCGCGCCGCGCGGTTGCAGGCGGGCGGGCGATGGCATAGCCAGAGCGGCGATGCTGCGCGCCCCCGCCCCGCCCCTCCACCTATCGCGCCGCGCGGTGCTGGCGGGCATGGCGGCGGGCGCGGTGGCGGGATGCGCCGGGCGCAGCGCGCCGCCTGCCCTGCTCCCGCCGGTCGATCCGGCCGCGGACCTGGCGAGCGACCTTGTCGACCTCGCCCGCTACGATCCGCGCCTCAGGCTCGACATCCGCTATGCAACCTCCGCCAACTTCATGGGCCGCGTGCTCTACCCCGTCGCCCGCGCCGTCGCCCAGCGTCCGGTGGCCGAGGCGCTCGCGAAAGTGCAGACCCGCGCCGAGGCGGCAGGCTACGGCCTCCTGATCTTCGACGCCTACCGCCCCTGGCGCATCACCAAGGCGATGTGGGACCAGACCCCGCCCGACAAGCGCGAATTCGTCGCCAACCCGAGCGCCGGATCGCGCCACAACCGCGGATGCTCGATCGACCTCTCGCTCCACAAGGGCGGCGTCGAGGTCACCATGCCCAGCCCCTACGACGACTTCACCCCCGCCGCCTACCGCAGCTTCACCGACGCCCCGCCGGAGGCACTCGCCGCGAGCCGCCTGCTCGAGATCTGGATGGTCGCCGAGGGCTTCGTCCCGCTCCCCAACGAATGGTGGCACTACGACTGGGCCGAATGGCGGCGCTATCCGATCATGGACACGCCCTTGGAGGCAGTGACGGCGGGGTGAGCGCGAAACCGGTGACAGCCGATGGCCGGCCGCTGCCTCACGCCCGGCAAGTCTGTTTCCTCCGGCCACCGACTGCGGCATATATCGCCCCATGATCGCTTTCGGACCGATGAGCATCACGCTGCTGATCTGCGCGATGCAGGGGGTCCTGCTCGCCGTCCTGCTGTTCCGCGCCGGGGCAAACCGGGCGGCCAACCGGTGGCTGGCGCTGCTGATCCTGGCGGTGGCCGCGCTGATGACCCCCTACATCATCGGCTATGCGGGCTTCTACGACAGGTGGCCGTGGCTCAGTTTCGCGCCGTTCCCGCTGACGCTCGCCTTCGGACCGCTGCTCTATCTCTACACCGTCTCGCTTGTCGAAGCGCCGCCGTCGCGGGTCTGGCCGCATTTCGTGGCCGTCGCGGTGCAATTCCTCGCCTATGCGCTGGTCTTCCCCTTTCCCCTGCCGGTGAAGGACCGCTGGAACGATGCCGTCCACGAACCTTTCATCGATCCCGCGCTCGATCTTGCCGCGCTGGTCAGCATCGCGGTCTACGGCGCAATCGCCTACCGGCGCTATCGCGCCTATCGCCAGTGGCTGGACGAGAACCGCACCGACAGCGCCGATTTCGAACCGGTGTGGATCCGCAACTTCCTCGCGGCGCTGGTGACGATGGGGGCGATCTGGGCCGGTTTCCTGATCGCCAAGCGGATCGATCCGTCGCGCGACTATTTCGACCAGTTCCCGCTCTATGTCGGCTACAGCCTGCTGGTGCTTTACCTCGGCATTGCCGGCTGGCGCCATGCCGAGACACGGTTTCCGCAGGCCCCGGCTGCGACTGAACCTGCACCGGAGCCCGAGCCCGAGTCAGCCGCGCCCGCACCGCTGCGCGACTGGACCGCGCAAGGCAACGCATGGATCGCCCGGATCGAGGCGGAGGAATTGTGGCGCGATCCCGGGCTGACGCTCGCCAGCCTCGCCCGTATGCTCGGAACCAACACCACCTATCTCTCGCGCGCGCTGGGCGCGGCCTCGGGCGAGAATTTCAACGCCGTCATCAACCGCCGCCGGGTTGCGGCGGTGCAGGGGCTGCTGGCGGTGCCGGGCGAAGATCGCGACCTCTTGACGCTGGCGCTCGATGCCGGGTTCAATTCCAAGGCGAGCTTCAACCGGGCTTTCCGGGATTTTGCCGGAATGAGCCCGAGCGCGTGGCGTTCCAGATCACAAATTTCTCTGGCCATTTGAGGTTTGAGGCGCGCCCGCCGGAGGATCGGGACAAGAGGGCGGCATCCCCGAAAGATGGAGCCGTCCCGATGAAACACCTCGCCCTTGCCGCTGCCGCCCTCGCCCTGCCGCTGGCCCTTGCTGTCCCGCTTGCCGCCCCCCTTGCCGCGCAGACCGTCGATGCCGCGCGCTACACGCCGCGGGTGCTGAGCGCCGCGCAGGCGAGCCGCGATGTCGCTCTGCTGCGCCGTGCGCTCGAAACGGTGCATCCGGGGCTCTACCGCTACAGCGACAAGGCAGCGATCGACGCCGCCTTCGCGCGGCTGGAAGCGGCGGCGGCCGCGCCGATCACCGAGCTTGCGCTCCATGCCGAGATCGCCCGGTTGCTCGCTTCCATCCACTGCGATCACACCAAGGCCGAAATGTCCGAGGCGCTGGACGATTTTCGCACCCGCGCCGCCACCCACCTGCCGCTGCGCTTCCAGCTGATCGAGGGGCGGATGATCGTCGTCTCCAACGATGGTCAGCCCGGTGCACCCCCGGCGGGAAGCGAGATTCTGGCGATCAACGGCACGCCGGTGCCCGCGCTGCTACTCCAGCTTGCGCCGCTGGTGTCCTATGACGGCACCACCGATCAGGCGATCGCCGCCAAGCTGGCCGATGACAGCGACCTGATGGGCGACGACTTCAACGAGAATTACCCGTCGCTCTTCGGCTTTCCCGAGAGCTGGCAGATCGAGTGGAAGGTGCCGGGCGCGCTCACGTCCGCCACCGCCACGCTCGAGCCGATCCGCTTCGCACAATGGACCGCCCTGCCCGGCCCGGGGGCGAAGTATCGCAGCGAATTCTACAATGCGATCACCTGGCGGATGGCCGGCAAGGCCGCCCGGCTCGGCATCGATACCTTCGTCAATTACCGCAATCCGGTGCAGGCCACCGCCTTTCTGAGCGGATTCTTCGCGTCGATGAAGGAGGCCGGGACCGATCACCTGATCCTCGACCTGCGCAATAATGGCGGGGGTTCGGAGGATGTCTCGGTGGCGCTCGGACGCTATCTGATTGGCCAGCCCTTCACCTGGTCGAAGCCGATCCGCTACAAGGCGGTGCGCTACGGCGATCTGCCCGACTATTTCGAGACCTGGGGGGACCGCGAGGCGCGCTTCAATCCGCCGCTCGAGGCCTTCACCCGGAGCGCCGACGGCTGGTATGACCGCATCCCGGTGCTGGGCGGAGAGACGCTCGGCGATGGCGACAGCACCTTCGAACAGCAGCCGATCGGCGAGCTCGCCTTTCGCGGGCGCCTCACCATTCTGAGCGGGCCGCGCAACGGATCGGGTGCCACGCGCACCATCGCGCAGCTCAAGGAGAAGGCGGGCGCGGTCGTCATCGGCGAAGACAGCGCAGGGAGTGCCGAGGGGCCGACATCGGGCGCCATCTTCCTGATGAAGCTCCCCGAAAGCGGGATCAAGGTGCGCATCCCCGAGGCTTGGAACCGCACCAACATCGCCGGTTTCGTTCCCGGCAAGGGAGTGCCGGTCGACGAGCTGGTGGTGCCGACGCTGGCGGATTTCGAAGCGGGGCGTGACCGCGCGCTGGCTGTGGCACGCGGGCAGCTTGCGACGAGCAATGATGTAGCGGGCTTGCTGGCGAAGGCACTGGCGGGCGAGTGGGTCGGTACGCTCGACTACCGCGACTATGGCAACGATGCCCGGCAGGCCCTGCCGACGCTCATGCAAAGCGACGGGCAGGCGCTGGCCTTCACCTTCGACGACGGCCCCGGCAAGACCGTCCGGTCGGCCGAGACCTGGACGCTCGATGCCTCGGGCCGGACCTTCAGCATCGCCAGCGGCGCGAAGCCGGCCGCTACCTGGACCGTGGTCGAAGCCCGCGGCGCGGCGGACGGCAGCGCGCTGACGATCGTGCTCGACGGGACCACCATCGAGAAAGGTCAGGCGCTGACCGCGCGCAAGATCGTGACACGTGACGGCAGCAGGCTGCGGATCACCACGCAGACGAAGGCTGCGGGATCGCCGTTCCTGATGCGCAACAGCTACGAACTGCGCATGAAGGCGAAGGAGGGGTGATGAACCGGGGGGGCGGCAGGCCCGCCCCTCACTCCCCCGCCGCGGCCACCGTCACTGTCATCGTCGGCGCCGGGTCGGCCGGGTTGTGCTTGGCAAGGAACGCCTCGAGCGCCTCGTACCAGGCCTGCGCGCTTTCGGGCTTGGAGAAGGAGTGGCCCTCGCCCTCGATCACCAGCGTCTGCGGCGGCACCGGGGCGGCGCGGGCGGCGGGATCGAACCAGTGCACCTCGTCGCGCTCGGCGGTGTAGAAGGCGGCGAAGGGCTTGCCGTCGCGGAAGGCGGCATCGTCGATGTCCCATTCGGGATGCTCGAACACGGTCTCGAGCACCTCGCGCCTGGCGAAATCGAAGCGCCGCAGCGCGACGCGGCCGTTCTCTCCCTCAGACAGGACATAGCCCTGGTCCGAATCGCCGTCGATCTGCACCGCCTCCCACGCCGTGCCGTCTTCGGCGAGCGGGGTCATGACGAGCTCCTTGCTGCCCGCGGGACGGTAATAGAGCCGCTCCTGCCCGCGGACATAGCCGGTGGCGAGGCGCACCACGCCGTTGCGGTCGGCGGTCCAGTTGAACACGCCCTCGCGCGGGGCCTGCACGGTGGTGATCTTGCCGTCGGGCGCAAGATCGTGGCGCATCACCGCGGGATATTCGTTCACCGAGGGCTGGATCGAGACCAGGACGTAAGAGCCATCGGGGGCGATGTGGATGACGTTGTCGCCCTCCACCACATTGCTGCGCGGGAACAGCCGGGTCATCGTGCCCGATCCGACCTCGATCAGCACCAGCCGGGTGTAGCGCACGTCCTCGTCGTAGAACTTGCCCGGGGTGGCGACCGAAAGCAGCAGCTTGTCCTTGGAGACCCAGCGATACCATTGCAGATCGTCGGTCGGGCTGCTCGCGAAGGCGCGCACCAGCTTGCCCGAGACGGTTTCGGTGATGACCATCTGCACCGCGTCCTTGCCCTGGCGCATGAAGGAGAACAGCGCGCCGTCCGGCGAGAGCTTGGCATCCCAGAAGGCGGGCCGCCCGGCGAAGTGGCGCGCTTCGATGACGGGCGGCGGTGCCTAGGGCTCCGGCGCTGCATGGGGCGCAGAGGGCACTTCCTTGAGCGGCGTGGGCGCCTGCTCCTGCGCGTTGGCCGTGGCGGCAACGAAAGTCAGGCCGGCCAGCAGCGCCGGCCCGGCAAAATTCCGGAAAAGTCCCATAGCGCCCCGCTATCGTCCCCTGAAGCGTCGTCGATTCGCCAAGCCTATGATTATATGCAGGGCTGGCAAGGGGATTGGGGCGGGAGGCGGACGGCTCAGCCCTTGGCGAGCAGTTCCTCGATCTGGCCGAGGCGCTCCTTGCCGAAGAAGATTTCGCCCTCTCCCTTCGGCCCCACGAACATGGTCGGAATGCCGAAGGCCCCGCGCGCGACCGCCGCGTCGGTGTTGGCGACAAGGCCCTGCTTGACCGCGTCGGTCTGCGCGCGCGCGAAGAGATCGGCGGCGTCGAACCCGGCTCCGGCGAGGGCCGCGCCGATCGCCTCGGGCGAGGAAATGTCCAGCCCCTCCTCCCAGATCGGGCGCAGCAGCGCCTCGACGAACTGGACGCCGCGCCCGTCCTGATCGGCGGCGAAGAGCATGCGCTGGAGCAGGATCGAATTGAACGGAAACTGCGGGTGGAGGCGATACTTGCCGAGGCCGTGCCTGGTGATGAAGCGCTGCATCTCGAGCATCGCGTATTCGTTCTTCCCCTTGACCTCGGCGTCGCGGATCATCGGCGGGGCGTTGCCGGTGAGCTTGTGCATGCCGCCGAGGAAGACAGGGATCACATCGAGCTCGGCCTCGTAGCGACCCAGCAATTCGCGCAGCGGCCACCAGATCAGGTAGGCATTGGGGCTGACGAAATCGAAGACGAGTTCAACGCGCTTGGTCATTGGTTGATCACTCCAAAGTGGCATTGCAGAGCAAGACGGGTCGCCGGATCGACCTTGGGCCGGCTGCGCGCCAGCGCCTCGCTTGCGCGGGAATCGGCGCTTGCGGCATCCAGACGGCAGTGCAGATCGTCGGCGAATTGCTGGAGCGCACCCCGGTCGCCATTTTCACGCAGCACCAGCGTCACCCCGTCATCGACGCAGCAGCCGATGAAAGCGCCGCGCATTTGCTCGGTGATGACCAGCTCGACCGAATGTCCTAGGAAGGCGAGCGGGCGGCGTGGGCGGACCCAGGCATAGTAGTCCCAGGTTCCGTCGAACCGTCGGCCAACCAGTCTGGCGTCGCGCAAGGGCACCAGGACATCGTCAGGTGCGAGGTCCGATGCCACATCGCCGGGGCCATAGGAGCGCGCGAGCTGCGTCACGGCAGCCTCGAATGCGGCTTCAGCCGCAGCGCGGGGTGCCGGATCGGCAGCGGCAGGAGCACCGCACAGCCCCGTGATGACCGCCGCAACGGCAAAGAGGAGGCCCCGCCCCGCCCTCACATCCCCGCCGCGGCGAGCGCCTGGTCCATGTCTTCGGTGAGGTCGGCGATGTCCTCGAGGCCGACGTTGATGCGCAGCAGGCCCTCGGTCACGCCCATCGCCGCGCGCGCTTCGTCGGTGAGGCCTGCGTGGGTGGTCGAGGCCGGGTGGCACATCAGGCTGCGCGCGTCGCCGATGTTGTTCGAGATGTCGACCAGCTTCAGCTCGTCGAGAATAGCAAAGGCCCGAGCGCGGGTGCCGACATCCAGCGCGAAGATCGGGCCCGTCGCGTCCATCTGGGACATGGCGAGATTGTGCTGCGGATGGCTCGGCAGGCCGGGATGGAGCATGTGTCCGCCCGCCGCCTGCACCCGCGGTTCGAGGAACTGGCCGAGCGCCACGGCCTGTTCGGATTGCTTGAAGGCGCGCAAGGGGAGCGTCTCCAAGCCCTTCAGCACCACCCAGGCGTTGAAGGCAGACAGGGTGGGCCCGGTGTTGCGCTGGAAGGGCATCAGCACCTCGTCGATCCACTGCTTGCTCGCACAGATCGCGCCCGCCAGCACGCGGCCCTGCCCGTCCATCAGCTTGGTCGCGCTGTAAGCAACGACATCCGCGCCGAATTCCATCGGGCGCTGGAGCACCGGCGAGGCGAAGGCGTTGTCGACCACCGTGGTGATCCCGTGCGCCTTCGCCAGCCCGCAGACATAGGCGAGGTCGACGACATCGAGCGTGGGGTTCGCCGGAGTCTCGAAGAAGAAGACCTTGGTATTGGGCCGGATCGCGGCCTCCCACGCGGCGTTGTCGGCGCTGTCGATGATCGTCACCTCGATCCCGAAGCGCGGGAGCAGGCTGTCACACAGCCAGCGGCACGAGCCGAAGGCGGCGCGCGCGGCGACGATGTGGTCGCCTGCGGAGAGCTGGCACAGCAGCGCAGCGGTCATCGCCGCCATCCCGCTCGCCTGCGCGCGGCAGGCCTCGGCCCCCTCGATCAGGGCGATGCGTTCTTCCAGCATCGCGACGGTCGGGTTCTGGAGGCGCGAATAGGTCATGCCTGTCGCGGTGCCCGCGAAGCGGTCGGCGACGGTCTGCGCGTCGTCGTAGGTATAGCCCGAGGAGAGGAACAGCGCCTCGCTGGTCTCGCCATGCTCGGAGCGCCAGGTGCCGCCGCGCAGCGCGCGGGTTGCGGGGCGCCAACGCGAAGTGGCGGCGCGGTCCATGCCGGTGGTCTTCTTCATGGGCGGGGTCTCTACGTCGGCAGAAGCCCGCCCGCAAGCAGGCCTTGGCGCGCAGTCTCGCCGTGGCCGACCGCGGCGAGCATCATCGTCCCCTCGATCACGGTGAGGAGATAGCGCGCGCCCCCCGCCGGATCGGGATCGCCCGCGGGCATGTGCCCTTCGAGCCAGACCAGCAATTCGCCGACCATCGCCTCGGCTGCGGCGCGGTAACCCGGAAGATCGCGCGCCGCGCCGCCGACGATTTCCCACCACAGCATCATGAAGGGCGCAAAGGCGGGATCGGCGTTCTGTTCGAGGATCCGCGCCATCAGCGCCTGCCGCGTGGCGGGGCGCTCCCCCTCGGCCATCACCGCATCGATCGCCGCCGAATAGAGCCCCGCGACATGCGAGAGCAGGTCGATGATGAGACGTTCCTTGGTGCCGAAATGATAGAGCAGCATCCGGTCAGACGTGCCCGCCGCCTGCGCCAGCGGCCTGAGGCTCGCCTGCCCGAGGCCATGCGTCAGGACATGCCCCGTCAGCAGCGGCAGCAGGCTCTCCTTCGACATCGGCGGCTTTTTTGCACGGGCCCTCATGGCGCGCTTGTAGCGACGCAGGGCGCTTGCTACAAGCGCATGTAGCAATCGCTACATTATGGGAGAAAAGCGTGATGCCCGATAGTCTTACCCCCTTTCTCGCGCTCGCCGGCGGCGGGCTGGTGTTCGGCGTGGCCGCGATCCTGATGATCGCCGCGCGCCCCGGTGCGCCCGGCAACGCCGTGCTGGCAGGCGCGCTCTCGGCCGGTTTTGCCGCCTTCACCGTGGTGACCATCGCCTCGGAGGGGGTGTTTCCGGTGATCCTCAACCACACCTCCAACCTGTGGGGCGTGCAGGTGTGGTGGGATCTGCTGTTCTCGCTCTCGGTCGCCACGTTCCTGATCCTGCCCCGCGCGCGGGCGGTGGGGATGAACCTGCCGCTGTGGGTGGCCTTCATCCTGCTCAGCGCCAGCATCGGCCTGCTGGCGATGGCGGCGCGGCTGTTCTGGCTGGAGCAGGCGGGGACGCGCGAGGCGGCGCGGGCATAATCCTTCTTGCTCTCGCCGGCGGGGCTGCCTAAGCGCGGCCCCGCCATGGCCGAGGCGCACCTCTCCCCCTCCCCCGCCGCCACCCCTCCCCCGCGCCCGCGCGATCCGCTGGGGTGGTGTCTGGCGATCACCGGGGTTTTCGCGCTGCTCGCCGCATGGCGGCTCGGCACACCGACGATCGAATATTTCGACGAGGTCCACTACGTCCCCGCCGCACGCGAGATGCTCGCCGCCTTCACCGAAGGGGCGGGCGAATATCGCAACCGCGAGCATCCGCTGGTCGCCAAGGAGCTGATCGCGCTGGCGATGTGGGTCTTCGGCGACAATCCGCTGGGCTGGCGCATCGTGCCGTGGCTGGCGGGCGTGCTGGCGCTGTTCGCGAGCGTGCGCGCGCTGTGGCATGCGAGCCATGACCGCTTCGCCACCATCGCCTTTGCAGTGCTGGCGGCCACCGGCTTCCACCTCTTCGTCCACGCCCGGATCGCGATGCTCGACATGGTGATGATCGCGGCGCTCGCGCTCGCCGCATGGCAGTTTGCCGCCGCCGCGGCGCGGCCCGAGCAGGGCCGCTGGCGGCTGGCGCTGACGGGGGTCGCGCTGGGGCTGGCGCTGGGGTCCAAGTGGAACGCCATTCCGCTGGCGATGGCGCCGGGGCTCGCCTTCTTCTTCGCCCGCCTTTCTGCCGGACGCCGCCGCCTGTTCCTGAGCCGCCGCGGCGCGCCGGTGCCGGGGATCCGGCTGGTCGAGGCCTTCGTGTGGCTCGGGATCCTGCCGCTCGCGGTCTATGCGGCGACCTTCATCCCCGGATACTGGATGGCAGCGCCCCTGCACCCCTCGCCGCTCGCCGAGAAGGGGCTGGTCGGGCTGCACGAGGAGATCTTCGCGCTCCAGAGCCAGCTCAAGACCCCCCACCGCTACATGAGCCAGTGGCCGCAATGGGTGCTGAACACGCGCGGGATCTGGTATCTTTACGAGGAGGTCGACGGGGCGTGGCGCGGGGTGCTGCTGATCGGCAATCCGCTGACGATGCTGCTGGGGCTGCCGGCGCTGGTGTGGTGTCTGGCCGCAGGCGTGCTGCGGCGCGACGCGGCGCGGCTGGCGGCATCGCTGGGCTATGCTGCGAGCCTCGGCCTGTGGCTGATCGCGCCCAAGCCGGTGCAGTTCTACTACCACTATGCTGCCCCGAGCCTGTTCCTGCTGGCGGCGCTGGCGCTGGCGTGCAGCGATCTCAGGCGGCTGCCTTACGGCAAGTGGCCCGCCTGGGGCATCCCGGCGGCGTCCGTGGCGGTGTTCGCCTTCTACTTCCCGATCCTTGCCGCGCTCCCCTTGAGCGGGGGCGACGATTACCTGATCTGGGCGTGGCTCAAGGGGTGGAGGTAAGAAAGTCCCTCCCCGTTCCGCAGGAATGGGGAGGTGGCAGCGCCATCAGGCGCTGACGGAGGGGTAAGGCATCGGGGCAAAACCCCTCCACCACCCACTTTGCGGGCGGTCCCCCTCCCCATCCCTGCGGGACGGGGAGGCACTTGGGCCTCAGAACCGCCCCCACACGAAGCGGCTCGACAGGGCGTAGTTCCACACCGAGCCGACCACGATCCCCGCCAGCGCGGCGAGCACCCAGAACACGCCCTGCCCTTCGAGGAAGGTCGCGATCGCCACATTGGCAAAGCCGCCGATCGCGCAGGTGGCGATGAAGCCCAGCCAGCCGCGCAGCAATTCGCCTGCGCCGGTCAACCGCTTGTCGCGGTAGGTCAGCCAGTTGTTCAGCCAGAAGTTGAAGCTCATCGCCACCAGCACCGCGATGCTCTGGGCGAAGGTGAAGGCGTGGTCCATCACGAAGAGCAGGCTGGTGAGGACCAGGAAGTGCACCACCACGCCCGCTGCACCGACGGTGCCGAACAGGGCAAAACGGGTCGGGATCACCTTGCCGAAGGTCTTGTCGTAGAGCCCGGCGAGGAAATCGAACAGGATGGCGCGGTCCAGCTTGCTTTCTCCTTCGCGGCGGGCCGCGAAATTGAGGGGGAATTCCTTGACCTTCATCGCCCTGTCATTGGTGGCGAGCAGGTCGAGCAGGATCTTGAAACCGATTGCCGACAGCCGCGGCACCAGTGCGCGGGCGGCATCGGCGGGGAGCATGAAATAGCCGCTCATCGGGTCGGTCAATTCCACGCCCGTCATCTTGCGGGCGAGCGCGTTGGCGTAGGTCGAGAGCTTCTCGCGCTCGGGCGCGGCCCATTCGGCGGTGCTCGCGCCTTCGGCAAAGCGGCTGGCGACGCAGATCTCGGCCTCGCCGCTCTTCAATGCGGCGAGCATGCCGGGGAGCAGCGCGGGATCGTGCTGGTGGTCGGCGTCCATTACCGCGACATAGGGCGCGGCGGTGGCGCAGAAGCCCTCGATCACCGCGCTCGACAGGCCCCGGCGGCCGATGCGCTGGATCACGCGCACGCGGGCATCCTTCTGCGCCAGCGCGCGCGCTTCATTGGCGGTGCCGTCGCGGCTGTCATCGTCGACGATGATCACTTCCCAGACGGCCGCCGTGCCGATGGCGCGGTCGATCCGCTCGACCAGCGGGGCCAGATTGCCGCGCTCGTTGAAGGTCGGCAGGATGATGGCGAGTTCGAGGTTCACGGGTGCGGGCACCGGCCAGATGTCGGCGAGCTCTTCGTCGATGCTGTCGAGGCGCGGAAAGAAGGCGTTATCCATGGCCCCCATGTGCACCATAATTCTTTATAAACCATAACTGGCGCGCGCCCGCTTCGTCAGAGCCGTTCGCGCACCGCCGCGCCGATGGCTGCGGTGCCGTACGAGCCGCCGAGATCGCCGCCGAGAATGCCGTCGGCGAGCGCCTTGGCCACAGCGCCCTCGATCCGCTCGGCCTGTTCCTCCAGCCCGAAGGAATGGCGCAGCATCATCGCCGCCGACAAGATCGTTGCCATCGGATTGGCCTTGCCCTGCCCGGCGATATCGGGGGCGGAGCCGTGGATCGGTTCATAAAGGCCGAAGTTGCCTGAGGCGGTCTGCCGCTCGCCCAGCGAGGCGGAGGGCAGCAGGCCGATGCTCCCCACCGCCGCACTGGCGAGATCGCTAAGGATGTCGCCGAACAGATTGCCCGTCAGCACGACGCCGAAGCGCTCGGGGTGGCTGACGGTCTGCATCGCGGCGTTGTCAACGTACATATGCTCAAGCGCGACCCCGGGATATTCGGCGGCGACCTCCACCACCACGTCGCGCCACAGCTGGCTGGTTTCGAGCACGTTGGCCTTGTCGACGCTGGTGAGCTTCTGCCCCGAAGCCGCCGCCGCGCGGAAGGCGACGTGGGCGATGCGGCGCACTTCGTTCTCCGCATAGGACATGGCGTCCCACCCCTCGCGCTCGCCCGCGTCGGTCTCGCGGCGGCCCTTGGCGCCGAAATAGACATCGCCGGTCAGCTCGCGCACGATCAGCATGTCGAGCCCGGCGGCGATGTCCGCGCGAAGGGGCGAGAGATGCTCCAGCCCCGCAAACACCCGCGCCGGGCGCAGGTTGGCGAAGAGGCCGAGGTGCTTCCTGAGGCCGAGGATCGCTTGCTCGGGCCGCAGATGCCGCTCCAGCGCGTCGCACGAAGGATCGCCCACCGCGCCGAACAGGATCGCATCGGCCGCGCGCGCCATGTCGAGCGTCTCTTCCGGCAGCGGGTGGCCATGGCGGTGATAGGCCGCGCCGCCCACATCACCGCTGAACAGCGTGAGGCCCGGGAGCGCCAGGGCTTCAAGCACCGCGACCGCCTCGGCGGTGACCTCCGGGCCGATCCCGTCGCCGGGCAGGACTGCAATCTTCATGTCTGTGGCTTTCTCACCCGATCCGCATCAGCCGCTCGGTCAGCAGCTTTCGCGCGCCCATAACATCGCTCTTGGCCCCTGCAAGCAGGTAGTGCGCGATGCGGCGCTCGAGGATCGCGAGCTGGGCAAGCTGCGCGGGCCAATCGGGCGCTTCGGGTGGGGCCGTGCCGCCATAGCCCAGTTCGGACAAGAGCAGCGTCTCGTAGGCGATCAGCCCGCTCACCCAACCGCGCGCCGAGGGGGCCATCGCGATCGCCTCGAGCAGCGCATCGAGCGCCGCGTGGAGGCTCGGGTAAGGCTGGCGCTCGGGCAGCACGCTCGCGGTCAGCGCGCAGGCCCATTGCATCGCGGCAGCCGGCAGCGGCTCGGTGATGAGCGCGGCGCGCGAATGCTCGAGCTCGAGCCTTGCGAAGGGAAGCTGGCTGCCGGGCCGGGTGGTGAACTCCGCCGCGACGCGGTTGCCCGGCACCATCACCGCGCGCATCTGCCGCCCGCGCCCGCCCGCGACATAGGCCGCGACAAGGCCGCCGCGCGCAGTCAGCACGCGCACCATCGCTCCGGTCTCGCCCTGCGGCCGGGACGCGAGCACGATCGCCGGGCTGCGCGAGGTCATGCCCGCGCGCCCTTGCTTACTTCTTGGACTTGGCTTCCAGCGCCGCGAGCCGCGCTTCCAGCGCGTCGGCCTGTTCGCGCGCCTTCTGGGCCATGGCCTTGACCGTCTCGAACTCCTCGCGGGAGACGAAATCGATCCCGCCAAAGGCTTCGCGCATCCGTTCGCGCGCGCTTTCGCGGGCTTCGCGGGTCATGCCCGCCATGGTCCCCGCCGCGCTGTTGGCAAGCTTGACGAGGTCGGCGATGATCGGGTTCTGGCTTTGCATATTTGCTTTTTGGGGAGGCTTGCACGGTTGTGCAAGCGAGTCTTTGTGTTCCGCAGCCCGTCCGGGCTGCGAAATCCTCGCTCTCACGCCCTTCGGGCGCGTCGCTGCGGGCGGCCGTTCGGCCTTGCGGACGTGCTGCGCCGCGAGGTTTTTTGTTCCGCAGCCCATCCGAGCTGCGAAATCCTCGCTCTCCCGCCCTTCGGGCGCGTCGCTGCGGGCGGCCGTTCGGCCTTGCGGACGTGCTGCGCCGTCCGTTCACTGCCACACGATAGGTCGTCAGGCTCGGCGCCTCAGAACTCGACCTTGGTGGCTGCGCCGTCGATGCCGCGTTGGCCGCCGTCGGGGTTCTCGGCGATGAACTGGTAGTTGAGCGCCGCCGCGAAGCACAGCCACGCCAGATAGGGGAGCAGCAGCAGCGCCGCCACGCGCCGCACTCGCAGGATCAGCGCGAGCGCGACAGCCAAGCTCGCGATGCCGAAGCCGATCACGCCCAGCGCGATCTGCATCTCCTGCATCCCGAAAAACACCGCGCTCCAGCTTTGCGTCACGAGGAAATGCACCCCGAACACCACCAGCGCGAGGCCCCGTCCCGCCGCGCCCCAGGCGCTCGCGACCAGTGCCAGCGCGAGGCCGATCAGCACGAACAGCGTGGTCCACACGATCCCGAAGGTGACCGGCGGCGGATAGATCGCGGGCTTCACCAGCCCGGCAAACCACGCCGTGTCGGGCCCGCCGAACTGGCTCGCGACAAACCCCACCAGCAGCACCAGCGGCACTATGAACAGCGCCCAGCGCAGGAAGCTCGCGCGCAGCTGGGCGGGGGAAGCAAGGACGTTCATCGGTTTTCCACTCATTGGCCGGCCGGGGAGCGCGGCGATACCAGAGCATCGCGGCCGCGCCAACATCCGGCCTCAAGTAGCGCAGCGATAGGCCAGCAAGAACTCCGCCATCACTTGCCCCGCGATGAGGCACGGTGCCGGGGGCCCACCTCGGGAATTGCGAAAAATGTGGTGAAAATTGGGCAGAGGTGCACGAAACGCTTTGGGGTCTGCAAAAACCTCTGCTAGATGCTGCCACATTCCTGCCGTGATTCGAAGCGCAGTAGCGGCCGGATGTAACACAAATCGCGCTTTTGCTCATTCCCGGCCTAGCCGGACCCATAGGGGAAATGACCATGAAGAAGATCGCTCTCGTCGCCGTCGCCGGCCTCGCTCTCGCCACCGCCGCTTGCTCGAAGCCCGCTGAAGAAGCCGCGACCGAAGCCGACACCACCGCCGTGGCCGAAGAGCCGATGGCTGCCGAAACCGGCGACGCCATGGCTGCCGAAACCCCGGCCGCTGAGCCGATGGCTGCCGAAACCCCGGCCGAGTAAGCCTTAAGGGCTTTTCGGCCCTGATCTTCGGATCGGGGAACGGAATTGAAAGGCCGGTAGCAACTGCGGTTGCTGCCGGTCTTTTTTTTTGCCCTAGCCCCGCGTCGCCGCAATCAGGAATTCGACATTGCCCTGCGGCCCGGTGATCGGGCTGGTCGCGATCCCCTGCACGTGCCAGCCGAGCCCCTCGACCCAGCCGCGCACCTCCTCGCACACGCGCTGGTGCAGCGCGGGATCGCGCACCACCCCGCCCTTCCCGACCTCCTCGCGCCCGACCTCGAACTGCGGCTTGATCAGGGCGACCAGCTGGCACGGGGTGGCCGCGAGTTGCAGCGGCACCTCCAGCACCTTCGCGAGGCTGATGAAACTCGCGTCGCACACCACCCAGTTGCACGGGCGGTCGATATGCGCGGGCGTCAGCAGGCGGGCGGAGAGTTGTTCGAGCACGGTCACGCGCGGGTCCTCGCGCAGTTTCCAGGCGAGCTGATTGGTGCCGCTGTCGACGCAGAACACGTGGGCGGCGCAGTGGGTCAGCAACACGTCAGTGAAGCCGCCGGTGGAGGAGCCGATATCCATCGCCGTCGCCCCTGCCGGATCGAGCCCGAAGTGTTCGATCGCATGGGCGAGCTTGATCCCGCCCCGGCTAACCCAGGGATGATCGCGCCCGCGCACCTCGAGCGCGGCGTCCTCAGGCAGCTGGTGCCCCGGCTTGTCGATCTTGACCTCGCCCGCAAACACCAGCCCCGCCATCACCAGCGCCTGCGCCCGCGCACGGCTTTCGGCGAGCCCGCGCTCGACCAGCAGCTGATCGACACGGCGCTTTTGCGCTTTCGGGGGACGGGGTTGGTGGTCAGGCATGGACAAGAGGAGGCCCTAGCGCGCAAGATGCGGGGATGAAAGCCGGACTTCCGCTCCTCGCCCTGACGCTCGCTCTGGCCGCCTGCGCGCCTGCCGCCAAGGCGCCGCCGGTCGCGACCGCCGCCAGGCCTGCGCCGCGTCCGTCTGTGGCGTCTGCGCCCGCCCGTCCCGCCCCGCTGCCCGCTCCGGTCGATATGCACTGGATGGACGCTCCACTGACGCCGGGTACGTGGGTCTATCAGGGTTACATGAGCAGCCCTCCGGCTGTCTTCATGTCGCCGGATGGCGAGGGCAGGTTCGTGATATCTTGCGACCGACCGAACGGCCGCATCAGCCTGACGCAAATGGCGGTGATGCAGCCTAGCTCGGCCATGACCATCCGGACCGAGACTTCGACCAGAACCCTGACGGCAAAGAAGGCGCCAGACCCCGTTCCCTATCTTGCGGCGGAACTGTCCGCACGCGACCCGCTGCTCGATGCCATGGCGCTCAGCAAGGGGCGTTTTGCGGTGGAAGTGGACGGCCTGCCAACGCTCTATCTCCCCAGCTATGCCGAGGTCAGCCGGGTGATCGAGGATTGTCGCTAAGCTTCGTCGTTGCGAGGAGCCATAGGCGACGAAGCAATCTATGGACAGCCGCTGCTCGCTGGCGAAAGATCCGTCGATGGATTGCTTCGCCTGCGGCTCGCAATGACGAAGCGGAAACCGATTCCATACATTAATATCCACAGGCTTGCCCCCAGCCTGTCCACACCCGCGACGGAAACGAAAAACGCCCGGGGTCTCCCCCGGGCGGCCAGTCCGCATCCGTCGTGCGGCGAGGCGTGAGTATGACGCCGGAAAAGATTATTTCAAGTCTTGTGCAGCCCTGCGCAATGACTCACATTGCACCCGAGGCCAGCGGCGAACGCGGCTCTCGGCCCCCGGTGAAACGCGGGGTCTGGCTCACAAGCGCGAAAGGAGGTGATCCGATGTCTCATGGTTCAGTAGCGAGGTCGGTGAAGATCCCTACGGAGCATACTCGGTAATCATCCTTCTGAGTAAGGCACCGTGAGCGGCACTTCCGGCCGCTGACCATGTCAAGGGCGTTTCCTCCGACGGGCAGGAAACGCCCTTTTCATATTTGTTTTTCGAACCTGCCTCCGCAGGTTCGTCCTCGGCGCTGTTTCCTTCGCTGCGCTACGGAGCGCCTGCGGCTCGCGCCGTGCGCTCGCGGTCGCTGAGCGACCGAGCCAGCGCATCTATCGCGGGCTGGCGACTGTGGAGTCCCTCCCCGTTCGCCCTGCGAATGGGGAGGTGGCAGCCCGCAGGGCTGACGGAGGGGTTCTTCCTTGACCGCCATACCCCTCCGTCAGCGCTTGGCAGCGCTGCCACCTCCCCATCCCTGTCGGGACGGGGAGGGACGCGCAGATGCTTGCCCTTCGCCCCCCACAGTATTACGCGCGTCCGATGCAACTCACGCGCCTGCCCCACCCCGCCCCCACGCCCGACGCCTCCCGCGAGAGCCTGATCGCCGATCCGGGCTTCGGCACGGTGTTCACCGATCACATGGTCGTCATCGACTATGACGAGGCGCTGGGCGGCTGGCAGACCCCGGTGCTGGGCCCGCGCGAGGCGATCCCGCTCGATCCGGCGGCGAGCGTCCTGCACTACGCGCAGGAGATCTTCGAGGGCCTCAAGGCCTATCGCCACCCCGACGGCGCGCTCGGCCTGTTCCGGCCCGAGGCCAACGCCGCACGCTTCAACGCTTCGGCGGAGCGGCTCGCTATGCCCGCGCTGCCGGAGGAGACCTTCATCGGCGCGATCCGCGCGCTGCTTGAGGTCGATGGCAACTGGTATCCGGCGGTCGAAGGCGGCTCGCTTTACCTCAGACCCTTCATGATCGCGACCGAGGCCTTCCTCGGCGTGCGGCCTGCGAAGAAATACAAGTTCATCGTCATCGCAAGTCCGGCCGGCAACTATTTCAAATCGGGCGCAAAGGCGGTGAGCATCTGGATCTCCGACTACACCCGCGCCGCCCCCGGCGGGACGGGCGCGGCGAAGTGCGGGGGGAACTATGCCGCCAGCCTCGTCCCCACAGGACAGGCCTTCGCCCAGGGCCATGACCAAGTGCTGTTCCTCGACGCGGCCGAGCACAAATGGGTCGAGGAACTGGGCGGCATGAACCTGTTCTTCGTCTTCGCCGACGGCACCGTCATCACCCCGCCGCTGACCGGCACGATCCTCCCCGGCATCACCCGCGACAGTCTGATCGCGCTGCTGACCGAGCAGGGCCTCATAGTCTCGGAAGCCCCCTATTCGATCGACCAGTGGCGCGCCGATGCGGCCAGCGGCCACCTCGTCGAAGTCATGGCCTGCGGCACCGCGGCGGTCGTCACGGCGGTCGGCAAGGTCGCCGGGCATGACGGCGCATTCACCATCGGCGCAGGCGGCATCGGCCAGACCACCGCGGCCCTGCGCGAACAGCTGGTCGGCATCCAGACCGGCCGCATCGCCGATACCCACGGCTGGGTGATGCGGGTCTAGGAGGAACAACGATGCTTGCACTGACCCTCGCCGCCCTCGTCATGCTCGAACAGAGCATTGCGATTATCTGGAAGAACGACGGCAGCTTCGAGATTTCGCTGTCCTTCGCGGCCAAGGACCCCGCCAACCCCTTCCCGCAGGGCGAGGGCCTGCTGCTGGCGAAGGCCAGGGAGGTCTGCGGCGACAAGGGCGCACCGGTCGCGGTCGGCGAACCGGTCGTCACCGGCATCGCCATCGAGGGCGGAAAGCCGGTGATCGCGATGAGCGGGACCTATGCCTGCCGCAAGGGATGATCAGGGCGTCGCAGTTGCGGCGCTCTACCAGTTCACGAAGTTCGACGATCCCCACGCCCTGCAAGGCCCGCTTCTTGCCGCCTGCGAGGTGCAGGGCATCAAGGGCACCCTGCTGCTGGCGCGCGAGGGGATCAACGGGACGATTGCGGGCGCTCCTGAGGGGCTGGAGGTGGTCCTCGCCCACATCCGCGCGCTGCCGGGGTGCGCTGGCGTCGACGTGAAGTTCTCCGAGGCGCCCACCATGCCCTTCGGCAAGCTGAAGGTGCGGGTCAAACGCGAGATCGTCACAATGGGCGAGCCCGATATCGACCCGCTGCTGAGCGTCGGCACCTATGTCGATGCGCAGGACTGGAACGCGCTGATCGCCGATCCCGATTGCCTCGTGATCGACACCCGCAACGATTACGAGGTCGCCATCGGCACCTTCGCCGGCGCGGTCGACCCCGCCACGCCCTCCTTCCGCGACTTCCCCGACTGGTTCCGCGACAACCGCGACGCGCTGCTCGAAGGCAAGAAGAAGGTCGCGATGTTCTGCACCGGGGGCATCCGCTGCGAGAAATCGACCGCCTTCCTGCGCGCCGAGGGGATCGACGAGGTCTATCACCTGCGTGGAGGCATTCTCAAATATCTCGAGCAAGTGCCTGAGGAACAAAGCCTCTGGCAAGGCGAGTGCTTCGTCTTCGACGAGCGCGTCAGCCTCGGCCACGGCCTGGCGCAGGGCAGCCACACGCGCTGCCAGCCTTGCGGGCGGCCCTACCCCGCGGGCGAGGCCTGCCCGGTGTGCGGGCCTGACGCCTGACGCAGGCTCGCCTCAGGCGTAGCTCGCATCGAGCTCCGGCGCGTGCTCGGCCAGCCACGCCAGCGCGGCCTGCACATCGGCCTCGGCGAGGTCGTAGCAGTCCTGCATCATTGCCACCTTCCCCTCGCGAAAGCGCCACAGGCTCGGGGCGGAGAAATGCAGCAGCGGCCTGTCGCCGAGCCGGTAGACCCCCATCGCCCGCGCGGTGACCACATCGGGTCCGAATTCGCGCGCGCCAACGCCGAACCACCACCGCTGATCGAAATGCCGGTCAAAGCCCGCGATCGAGCGGCGGAAGCCCCCCAGCACCGCATCGGCGCCGACGAGATGGCAGGCGAAGGGCACGCCCGAGACGGTGTAGGTCGCATCCTCGGCGATGAGCGGGCGAAGCGCGTCCCAGTCGCCCGTCGCAACGGCGGTGTCGAAGGCTGCCGTCCAGCGGCGCCACAGGTCGATCATGTCTCTCTCCTTGCTGGTGAGCGAATGATCGTCGCAGAAGGTAATGGACTCAATTACCTTGAAGTCATATTCGTCGCCCGATGGCCTTCGGACCCGCCCTTGCCCGCCTTCGCCGCAGCCGCGGCCTCTCACAGGAAGCCCTTGCCGATGCGGCGGGGCTCTCGCAGCGCCATGTCAGCTTTCTCGAGACCGGACGGGCGCAGCCGGGGCAGCGCAGCCTTGCCGCGCTGATCGCCGCGCTCGCGTTGCGGGGCTGGGAGCAGCGTGCGCTGGTTGATGCGCTTGCCCCGCATCCGCCTTCCGGGGCGCAAACGCCCGACGCGCCCGACCCTGCGCTGGTGTCACTGCTCGCCGAGCGCCTGTCACCCTGGCCCGCCTATGCCTTCCGCCCGGACGGGACGCTGCTGGCCGCCAATCGCGCGCTCGGGCGGCTGCTGGATCTCGCCGCGCCGGGCGAGGACCTGTGGGCGGCGACCGCGCCGGCGGACGGTCCCAACATCTACGATCTTGTGTTCCACCCGGCCGGGCTCGGGCGCTGGCTGGCGAACCCGGACGAGGTGATTCCCGAAACCCTGCGGCGGCTGCGGATCGAGGCGGCGCAGGACCGTATGCTCGCCCCGGTGCTGCGCCGGATCGAGCGCTACCCGGCGGTGCAGGCGCTGACGGCGCGCGCGCAACTTGCCGCGCCGCCGGTCCTCATCGAGCGTTATCGGCTGGGAGCGGAGACGCTGTCGGTGATCTCGGTCATCTCGCACCTCGCCTCGCCCGGCGAATACGAGCTCGACGGGCTGCGGCTCGAGACCTTCCTTCCTGCCGATGCCGGGAGCGAGCAGCTGCTGGCGGAGCTGGCCGGCTAGGCGCCCGCCAGCCCTTCCTTGAAGGCATCGACCAGCCAACTCGCCGCCGGGCCGAGCCGCGTGTCGCGCCGCCACAGGGCGGAGAGGCGATATTGCGCGCCGGGCTTCTCGGGCAGGTCGAGCTCGACCAGCGTTCCCGCCGCCAGATCGCCCGCCACCATCGAGCGCGGCATGTTGCCCCAGCCGAGCCCCTCCTTGAGCAGCGAGTGCTTCGCGCCCAGATCCCCCAGCCGCCAGGTGAGCGGGCTCAGCACCGAGAACTCGCGGCCCTCGGTCAGCGGCGAGCGGTCGGTCAGCACCAGCTGCAGGTGACGGCGGCTCTCGCCCGGCGCGATGCCGGGGCGGGCCAGCGGGTGCGAGGGCGCGGCGACAGGGACGAGGTCGATCTCGCCCACGGCCTGCTTTTCGAGCGCGGGGTTGTCGCCGATCACCGGGCCGCCGATCGCAAGATCCGACCCGCCCTCGATCACGCAGGCCGCGACTGCGCCGAGCGCCTCGATCCTGAGCGTCAGCGCGCAGGTCGGGAACATCCGCCGGAACTCGCCGAGCACATGGGCGGTGACATCGCCCGGCACCATCACGTCGACCACCAGCGTCAGCGACGGCTCCTGCCCCGCGTGGAGCGAGCGGGCTTTCGCCAGCAGCGCGTCGGCCCGGTCGGCGACGCTGCGCGCCTCGGCCAGCAGCCCCTCGCCCGCCTGCGTCAGCACCGGGCGGCGCGATCCCTCGCGGTCGAACAGGCTGAGCGCGAGCTGTGCCTCCAGCTGCGCGATGCCGTAAGAGACCGCCGAGACCGCCCGGCCCGTCGCCTTGGCCGCGCCGCCGAAGCTGCCATGCTCGGCCACCGCGATGAAGAGCCGCAACTGGTCAAGGGTGGGTTCGCCGAGTTTCATGGCGCGCTTGTTCGGATAATCCGAACATCTTGGCAAGTTTTATCGCACTTATCTGCACAGCATAACCGGCCTATCTCCGCCTCAACGAAACAAGGAGACACGCCATGATCGAACTCAGGCCCTTCAACACGCTCGGTGCCGCCAACCACGGCTGGCTCGATGCGCACCACCACTTCAGCTTCGCAGGCTATCATGATCCGGCCCGCGTCCATTGGGGTGCCCTGCGCGTGTGGAACGACGACGCGATCGCGTCCAAGTCTGGCTTCCCGCCGCATCCGCACAGCGACATGGAGATCATCACCTATGTCCGTGCAGGCGCAATCACGCACCGCGATTCGATGGGCAACGAAGGCCGCACCGAAGCGGGCGACGTCCAGGTGATGAGCGCCGGGAGCGGTGTCACCCACTCGGAATACAACCTCGAGGACGAGGAGACCCGGATCTTCCAGATCTGGATCATCCCCGATGCCCGCGGCGGCCAGCCGAGCTGGGGCGCGCGCCAGTTCCCCAAGGACGACCGTGCGGGTGCCTTTGTCCCGCTCGCAAGCGGCGTGGCGAATGATGACGACGCGCTCCCCATCCGCGCCGATGCGCGGGTGCTGGGCGCGACCATCAAGGCAGGCGAGAGCGTGACCTACACGCCCCGCTCGGTCGACCGCCACCTCTACCTCGTGCCTGCCACCGGCAAGGTGCGGATCGAGACGGTCGAAGCCAATGCCCGCGACGGCGTCGCCATCACCGGGCAGGAATCGGTGACGGTCACGGCTGTGGAAGACAGCGAGGTCGTGCTGGTCGACGCGGCGTAAGCCCCCCGGAGCCGGCCGGCTCTTCCCCCCTCTCCCCCCACGCCGGCCGGCTCCACCCCCTCTCCCAAGCAAAGGAGTTTTCCGACATGAGCAACATCCTCTTCATCACCGCCAGCATCCGTTCGGACGCCGAGAGCGTCTCGCGCCAGCTCGGCCAGAGCATTGTCGATGGCCTCGCCGCCAAGACCGGCGCGAGCACCACCACCCGTGACCTCGCCGCCAATGACCTGCCCTTCGTGAGCGGCGAGCGCTTTGCCGCGAACCTCACCCCCGCCGCCGATCGCACCCCGGAGCAGGCCGAACTCGCCGCCATCGCCGACACGCTGATCGCCGAATTGCAGGCCGCCGACACCATCGTGATCGCCAGCCCGGTCTACAATTTCGGCCCGCCCGCCACGCTCAAGGCCTGGGCCGATCTGGTCGCGCGCGCAGGAACGACCTTCCGCTACACCGCCAACGGCCCCGAGGGCCTGCTCAAGGGCAAGAAGGCCTACCTCGCCATCGCCACCGGCGGCACGCCTGTGGGCGCGGAGTTCGACTTCATGAGCCGCTGGCTGACCTTCTTCCTCGGCTTCATCGGGATCACCGCCGTGGAGATCGTCGCGGCCGACGGGATCATGGGCGCGGATGGCGAGGCGAAGATCGCCGCTGCCAAGGACGCCGCGCTGAAGCTCGCCGCCTGACCGGCGACACATAGGGGCGGGGGGCGGCCGACGAGGGTCGCACCGTCTCCCGCCCACCCCTTCCTCCTCCCCTGCCTGCAACTTTCCTCCTCAGGAGAACCGCCATGAATGACATCGCTGCCCCCTTGCCCCAATCCGCTGCCGCCACCTCGACGCAGGACGCCGTCGCGCTCGGCGCCCGCCTGTTGCTCGCCGCCCTGTTCCTGCTCGCCGGGCTCGGCAAGCTGGCCGCGATCGGCGGCACCGCCGGCTACATCGCCAGCGTCGGCCTGCCCTTCGCGACCGGCCTCACCTACGCCACCATCGCCTTGGAAGTGGTGGGCGCAGGCCTGCTGATCGCGGGCTACCGCACCCGCGCCGCCGCGATCGCGCTTGGCCTGTTCAGCATCCTTGCCGCGGCGATCTTCCACGCCGACTTCGCCGACCAGATGCAGTTCACGAGCTTCCTCAAGAACCTCGCGATCGCGGGCGGCATGTTCCAGCTGGCCGCTTTCGGGCCAGGCCGCCTGTCGCTCGACCGCGGCTGAAGGATCGGAACCTCGCACGAAGGGCCGGGGCGTCGCAGGCGCTCCGGCCCTTCTCGCGTCACACCTTGGGCCGCGCCAGCCAGGACTTGAAGACCGTCCGGCTCGGGCGGATGACGATGATCGCCACCCCCGTCAGCGCCATCGCTCCGCCCACGATCAGCGGCCAGTGGATCGTGTCCCCCGTCAGCCATGTCCCGAAGGCGATGGTCAGCAGCGGGGTGAGCAGCGTCAGCGGCACGATCAGGTTCGCGTCGTAGCGCTGGAACAGCATGAAATAGGCCGAATGCGCGCCGACCGAGACGATGACGCCGGCAAACAGCACGCAGCCCGCCACCGCCAGCGGCGCGGCCTCGACCGCGGCGATCTGCCCGGTCTCCAATGCCATCGTCGCGGGCAGCATGACGAGCAGCGAGGCGACCCCGGCCCAGGCCTGCAGGGTCGCCGCGCCGATATCGAGCCGCTTGACGAAGACCGAAGCGAAGGCCCCGACCAGCACCCCCGCAAAGGCAAAGCCGAGGCCCACCGGATCGCCCGCTTCCGAAGGCGCGCCGATCGCGAGGCCCACGCCGCCCAGCGCCAGCGCCATCCCGATCCCGCGCCGCCAGCGCACCTCCTCGCCGAGGAACAGGATCGCGAACAGCACCGTGAGCGGCGCGCCCGAGAGGTTGACGATCCCGACCGCCGAAGGGCTCGCGGTCTGGAGCCCGATGAATTGCAGCCCGAAGCTTCCCCCGGTGATGGCAAAGCCGATCAGCAGCACCAGCGGCAGGCGGTCCGGCCGCCCGCGCAGCAGCAGCGGCAGCAGCACCGCCACCACCGTGGCCGAGCGCAGCACGGTGTAGAACAGCGGCGGCAGGTCGAGCGTTGCCACCGCGATCTTGCTGACCACGATATTCATTGCCCAGGCTACGTTGCAAAACAGCATGATCCCGAGCGCGGAGAGGGGGAGCGATCTGGGCATCAGGGGGTAAGGCTGCGTGCCACCTCGTCCGGCAGGCCTTCACGCAGCTCCTCGCGCCACACGGTCGCGACCGCATCGGAGGGCGCGCGCCAGTCTCCGCGCGGGGACAGCGCACCCGCCGAGGAGACCTTGGGCCCGTTAGGCAGCGCCGAGCGCTTGAACTGCGAAAAGCCGAAGAAGCGCGCACAGAACTTGTCGAGCCAGCGCGCGATGGTGGCAAGGTCGTAGGCGTTCTTGCGCGCCTCGGGGAAGCCCGCAGGCCACATCCCTGCCGCTGCGTCCTTCCACGCGTGCCACGCCAGAAACGCGACCTTGGAGGGACGCTGGCCGAAGCGGATGATGTGGTGGAGGAAGAAGTCGTTGAGCTCGTAGGGGCCCACAAGGCTTTCGGTCGATTGCACCTGCCCGTCAGCGCCCGGTGGCACCAGCTCGGGGCTGATCTCGGTGTCGAGCACGCCATCGAGCACCGCCGAGCATTCCTCGCAGAACTGCCCCGTGCGGATCACCCAGCGGATCAGATACTGGATCAGCGTCTTGGGCACGCCCGCATTGACGCCGTAGTGGCTCATGTGGTCGCCCACGCCATAGGTGCACCAGCCCAAGGCGAGCTCGCTGAGGTCGCCGGTGCCGACCACGAAGCCGCCGTGCTGGCCCGCGAGGCGGAACAGGTAATCGGTTCTGAGGCCCGCCTGCACGTTCTCGAAGGTTACGTCATGCACCGGCTCGCCGCTCGCGAAGGGGTGGCCGATGTCCTCGAGCATCTTGCGCGCCGCCGGGCGGATGTCGATCTCGCCCGCGGTGATTTCGAGTGCCTGCATCAGCCGGTGGGCGTTGGACTTGGTGCCCTCCGAGGTGCCGAAGCCCGGCATGGTGTAGCCGCGGATCGTGGTGCGCGGCAGGCCGAGCCGGTCGCAGGCCTTGGCCGCGACGATCAGCGCGTGGGTCGAATCGAGCCCGCCCGAAATGCCGATGACGAGGCTCTTCGCCCCGGTCGACTGGATGCGCCGCATCAGCGCGTCGACCTGGATGTTGAAGGCCTCGAAACAGTCCTCGTCGAGCTTCTCGGGCCGGTCGGGCACGAAGGGGAAGCGCGCCACGGGCCGGACGAGGCCGATATCGCCCGCCGCATAGCCGTGCTCGAATTCGATCCGGCGGTAGGAGTCCTCGGGCCGCCCCGCGAATTCTGCCGCGTCCGCAAAGGTCTGGTTGCGCATGCGCTCGGCGGCGAGCTTTTCGGTGTCGATGTCGACGATGCACAATTCGCCCGAGCGGTCGAAGCGCTCGGACTGCGCGAGCAGGCTGCCCATCTCGTAGACCATCCCCTGCCCGTCCCACGCAAGGTCGGTGGTGCTCTCCCCGTGCCCGCTCGCCGAATAGACATAGGCGGCGATGGCGCGGGCCGCCGAGGAGCGCGCGTGCAGGTGGCGGTCGTCCGCGCGCCCGATGGTGACGGGCGAGGCCGAGAGGTTGCACAGGATCAGCGCGCCCGCGAGCGCGGCCTGCATCCCCGGCGGGACGGGCGCCCAGAAGTCCTCGCAGATCTCCACCCCGAAGCGGAAACCGGGGAGGTTCTCGGCGGCGAAGATCAGGTCGGTGCCGAAGGGCACTTCGCTCCCCGCGACGTCGATCCACAGATCGGTGCACCCGCGCCCGTGAGCGAAATGGCGCTTCTCGTAGAACTCGCGGTAATTGGGCAGGAAGCTCTTGGGCACCACCCCGAGGATCGTCCCGTGGGCGATCACCACCGCGCAATTGTAGAGCTTGTCGCCGCGCTTGAGCGGTGCGCCGACGATCAGCACCGGGGACAGGTCGGCCGTGGCCGCGACGATCTCGGCCAGCCCTGCCTCGACCCGCTCGATAATCGCGTTCTGGAGCAGCAGATCGTCGATCGCGTAGGAGGACAGCGTCAGCTCGGGGAACACCACCAGATCGACGTGCGCTTCGTGCGCCTTCTCCGCCTCGGCCAGCACGCCCGCGGTGTTGAACGGCACATCGGCGGTGCGGCTGCACGGGGTCGCGGTGGCGACGCGCACGAAGCCGTGCGCGTGCATGTCGAAGAAGGGGTGGGCCTCGGTCATCGCTGCGGCATCTCCTGCTGGGCGAGCGCTGTAACGCGCGGGGCCCGCGCTGCCTAGCTTTGCTCGCCTCCCAGATAGCCCTGCGCGCTACCGCATTCTTCCAGAAAGGCAATGAGGCCCCGCTCGGCCCGGCTGAGCCAGCGGGTCTGGCGCGGGAGCGTGAGGCCGGCGCGCCATTCCTCCTGCCCCTCGATGCGCGCGATCAGCGCGGGATGGATATAGGACTTGCGCGCGATCGCCGGGGTGTTGCCGAGGTGCTCGGCGACGTGATCGAGCATCTCGCCGAGCTTCACCCGCCCCTTGCCGGTCGCCAGCCGTTCGAAGGCAAGACTGCTCGCGTGGAAGGTGCGGAAGTGCTTGGCGGTGAAATCCTCGCCCATCGTCTCGCGCAGGTAGCCGTTGACGTCGGCGGCGGTGACGGGGCGGATGTCGCCCGCGTCGTCCTCGTAGCGGAACAGGTGGTCGCCCTCCTCTTCCCCAAGGCTCTCCATCCGCCGCACGGCCCTGGCGAGGTCGGCATCCTCGACCTCGAGATCGTGTTCCTTGCCCCCCTTGCCCACGAAGTGCAGCGCGAGCTTGCGTCGCCCCACCTCGGCGTGGTCGGACCGCAGCGTGGTGGCGCCATAGCTGTCGTTGGTGCGGGCGTAATGCGCATTGCCGATACGGATCGCCGAGAGGTCGAGTAGCCGCACCACCGCCGCCAGCGCCGCCTCGCGGGTGACGCCGCCCGTAATGTCTTCTTCCACGCGCTTCCGGACCAGCGGCAGGCGTTTGCCGAAGGCGGCGCAGGCGTCATACTTGGCGCTCTCCTGCGCGCTGCGGAAATCCGGGTGGTAGCGGTATTGCTTCCTCCCCGCATCGTCATAGCCGGTGGCGAGGATGTGGCCATTGGGCGCCGGACAGAACCACGCGTCGGTGTAAGCCGGCGGGAGCGCGATGGCGTTGAGCCGCTGCTTTTCGCGGGCAGAGCGGATCAGCGCGCCGCTCGGGTCGTAATAGGCCCAGCCCTTCCCCGCCCGCCGCCGCGTGATCCCGGGCAGGCTGTCGTCAACATAGACAAGGTTTTCCATCGGCAAGAGAAAGCCGCGCGAGGCCGCGAATGTTCCATCTTGCACCCCGCCCCTCCGCGCGCCAGCTAGGGGGCCGTGACGGCGCGCATCAGTGCCGCGCCAACAGGAGACTTCCCATGGCAGACGCCACCTATACCCCGCCCGCCGTCTGGAGCGCCGACACCGTTTCGGGCGGGCGCTTCGCCAGCATCAACCGCCCGACCGCGGGGCCGCGCGAAGACAAGGCGCTGCCCGAGGGCGACAATCCCTTCCAGCTCTATTCGCTCGCCACGCCCAACGGGGTGAAGGCGACGATCATACTCGAGGAATTGCTCGAAGCCGGGCACACGGGCGCCGAGTATGATGCCTGGACGATCAACATCGGCGCAGGCGAGCAGTTCACCAGCGGCTTCGTAGGCGTGAACCCCAACTCGAAGATCCCCGCCCTGCTCGACAAGAGCGATCCGGCAAAGCCCTTCCGCGTCTTCGAGAGCGGCGCGATCCTCGTCCACCTGGCCGAGAAGTTCGGGATGTTCCTCCCCTCCGACCCCTCGAGCCGCGCCGAGGTGCTGAGCTGGGTGTTCTGGCAGGTCGCGAGCGGGCCCTTCATCGGCGGCGGCTTCGGCCACTTCTACGCCTATGCGCCCGAGAAGTACGAATATCCGATCAACCGCTACGCGATGGAGACCAAGCGCATCTTCGACGTCGCCGACAGGCGGCTGGCCGAGAGCCGCTTCCTCGCGGGCGACGAATACACCCTCGCCGACATCGCCAACTTCCCGTGGCTCGCGCCCTTCGTCGAAGGCAATATCTACAACGATGCCAAGACCTTCCTCAGCATCGACGAATACACCAACGTCGCGCGCTGGGTGGCCGAGATCAAGGCGCGCCCGGCGGTCCAGCGCGGGCGGATCGTCAACAAGGTGTGGGGCGACGAGGACACCCAGCTGCGCGAGCGCCACTCGGCCGCGGATTTCGAAGGCAAGCGGCTGGTGACCGGCGCTCCGGCCTAAGCCTGTGACACGAAGGGGGCGAATTACGCGCTTTCGCCCCCTTCACATTGCCAATCGAGCCGCTATAGAGCGCCGCTCTTGCTGGGGCGTAGCCAAGCGGTAAGGCAGCGGTTTTTGGTACCGCCATGCGAAGGTTCGAATCCTTCCGCCCCAGCCAGATCTCCTAACCACGGCGGCTTCCGCGCCCTTGCCAATCCGCCGTCCTCCGGCCAAGAACCGCTGTGGGGGGAGTGGCGCATGGCCGCATCGATATTCTGCTGTCCGGCTGCCGTTCTGGCGGCGTGCTTCGCTGTCTTGCAGCCCATCCCTGCGCTCGCCGCATCGGGCGCTTCGGACAAGGTTGCCAAGAAGACGTCCGCGCGTGCCGAAGACGGCAAGCTCGGCAAGGGCGGGGCTTCGACCTCCTATCGCCCGCTCGTCGAAAGGCTCGAGGCCGCGATCAGCCGAGGCGACACCGCCCGCGTCGCGACGCTGCTGCCGGTGGTCGATGCGCTGGTGCTGAACTCGCAGGACGCCGCCCCGGAGGATCAGGACCAAGCCCTGCCGGTGCTGCAAAGCGCCCATGCGCTGCTCGGCGATTTCGCGGGCGAGCGCGGCATCATCGAGCGCCGCGCCGCTCTCGCTGCATCGCGCGAGGGGCCGAAGAGCTACGCGGCGGCGATCCTTGCGGTCGATGTGGCCGATCTGCTGCGCCGCGAAGGCCGCCCGGCCGAGGGCGAGGCGCACCTGCGCCGCGTGGTTGCCGCCAGCAAGGATCCCGAGGTCAGGATCGGCCTGCAACGGGCCCTCGCCAGCTACCTCGACGATGCCCAGCATCTGGGCGACGCGATCGATGCCTACCGCGCGCTGCTCGCCATGCAGGTGGAGCATAAGGGGCCGGATTCGGACGACGCGTTCCGGACCGTCGAGGCCCTGAGCTGGGATCTCGGCCAGACGGGCCGCCATGCCGAAGCGCTCGCGCTGCTCGCCACCACCCTCCCGCGTGCCGAGGCCGTGTGGCGCGCGACCGGCGCGGACGAGACCAAGAACGGGACAATGGAAAGCCTCGTGGCGGGCTTGCGCTATGCCAACCTGCTCGAACGGCAGGCCGATCATCTGGGCGCGCAGGGCAAGATCAGCCAGTCCGATCTCCAGTTCGAAGCGGCAAACCGGATGCGCACCCGCTATTTCACGCGGCCCACGCACATCGTCGCGCAGACCTACAACAACATGGCCTTCCGCCAGAACTTCCAGGGCCGTTTTGCGCTGGCTGAGACAAATGCCCGCAAGGCGCTGGAAATCTTCGAGGGCTTCTTCAGCGGCACGGACACTTCGGACAGCCTCACTTACGCCAAGTACAAGTATAATCTCGCCGCTGCGCTGCTGGGTCAGGGGCGGGCCGAGGAGGCCTTGCCGCTGCTGCGCTTCGGAGTGCCGATCCAGCGCAAGCTCGACCCCGACCACGCCGATCTGGTGATCCTGCTGACCACGCTCTCGCGCGCGATCGTGGCGGCAGGGGGTGACCGGGCCGAAGCGCTGGCGCTGGCGCGCGAGGCGGCGGCGATCGCCCGCCGGCACCGCGATGCGCGGGCCGCGGGCGGCTATGCGGACAGCGCGCCCGACGGCGCCTCGGCGGCGCTCACCCGCGCGCTGGCCGGCGATGCGACGACGCATGATCCCCTGTCGATGGCCTATGGCGCGCTGATGGAGGCGACCGCGGCAGGCGTTAAGGCGGGCGGCCCCGCCGATGCCGCTGCCCTGCGCAGCGAGATGTTCATCGCCGCGCAGGATCTCGAGCAATCGACCGCAGGCCAGGCCATGGCCCAGGCCGCCGCGCGCGCGATGGCGGGCGACGGGCCACTGGGCGCACTCATCACCCGCAAGCAGCAGCTCGCCGACCGCGCCCGCGCGCTCAACCTTGCGGTCACGGCCAGCATCCTCGCGAGCGAAGCGGCTGGTCTCGCGGAAAAGCGCAGCGCGCTGGCGCAGGTGACGCGGGAGCTGGCGGAGACGGATGCGCAGTTGAAGCGGTCCTTCCCCGAATTCGAGGAGCTCGTCTCGCCCGCCGCGCTGTCGCTGGCGGACGTCAAGGCGCGGCTCGCCGCCGACGAGGCACTGGTCCTGATCGTCCCCAACGGGGCCGACACCTATGTCTTTGCGGTGGCCCCCGACCGCGAGGAGGTTGTGGTCCTCGACAAGGCCACCGAGCCGGTCACCCGGCTGGTCGCGCGGCTGCGCTGCCGGATGGACGAGGCCACGTGCCTCTCCGACGCGGACCTCGACGTGACCTCCGACCAGACCGGCGCGCTCGAGGGGATCGACGCCTTTTTCCCGCGCTTCGACCGCGCGGCGGCGCACAGGCTCTACACCACGATTGTCCAGCCGATCGAGCCGGCGCTGGGCAAGGCCAAGCGTGTTTTCGTCACGGTCGCGGGGCCGCTCGGCGGCCTGCCGCTGCCCGTGCTGGTCACCGATTTCGATCCGGCGAAGGACAAGGCCGATGCGGGCGATGCGGAGACCCTCAAGCAATCGGCATGGCTGGGCGACCGCTACGCCTTCATCACCCTGCCCGCGGTCTCGGCGCTGCGGATCGTGCGACCGCAGGCGGAAGCCGCCGCCCCCCGCAACGGCTTTCTCGGCTATGGCGCGCCCGCGCTCGAAGGCAGCGCGGGGGCGGCGCGCTCGGTCGAGCAGGGCGGCCGCCGCCTGACGCGCGCCGCCTTGCAGCCGGTCGCCACTGCCTCGCCCGAGGCGCTGCGCAAGCTCTCCCCGCTGCCGGGCACGGAGATCGAGTTGAAGAGCATGGCCGCCGCGCTCGATGCACCGATCGGCGGCCTGAGGCTCGGGTCCGATGCGACCGAGGCCGCGCTCAAGCAGGACGACCGCCTCGCCAGCGCGCAGATCATCGCCTTTGCCACCCACGGCCTGCTGCCCAAGGAAGTCGGGCGCGGGGGCGAGCCGGGGCTGGTCTTCACCCCGCCCGCCACCGCCAGCGCATTGGACGACGGCCTCCTCACTGCAAGCGAGGCGGCCCGGCTTTCTCTCGCCGCCGAGTGGCTGATCCTGTCGGCCTGCAACACCGCTGCCTCGGACGGCACGCCCGGTTCGCAAAGCCTCTCCGGCCTCGCCCGCGCCTTCCTCCATGCCGGAGCCAAGGCGATGCTGGTGAGCCACTGGCGGGTCTCGGACGAGGTGACTGCGGTGCTGACGGTGGAGACGCTGCGCCTGTCGCGCACCGACCTGCCCAAGGCCGAGGCCCTGCGCCAGGCGATGATCGCGGTGCGCACGGGCCAGCGCGCCGACGGATCGGCGCTGCCGGGATGGAAGGAATACTGGGCCCACCCCGCAGCCTGGAGCCCCTTCGTGCTGGTGGCAGCCGACGGCAGCTAGCGCACTTCAAAACCCTTGTGCTTTGTGCTTGAAGCGCAATCGACACAAAAGGGCGCACGCCGGAACACCGGCCAACGGGACGAATAGCAGGCGCATGCTGAAGCGCATTCTCGATTACCATTCGGGCCGCGCCATTGCCCTGTGCAGGCTTGCGCTTGCGCTGGTGTTCCTGCTCGTTCTCTACGCCGATCCCGACCAGCCGGTGCGCAACGCTGCCGAGGGTTTTCTCTTCCTCGGCGCCTATGCCGTGCTCTCGCTCGCGCTGCTGGCAATGATCTGGAACAGCTGGTGGCTCGATGTCACGCTGCGGATCCCGGCGCTGGTGCTCGATGGCGCGATCTTCCTGATCGCCATCTACCTCACCGAGAGCACGTCGACCGACTTCACCAGCCCGTTCCTGTCGTCCTTTATCTTCATCATTCTTGCCGCCACCGTGCGCTGGGGGTGGCCCGGGATGGCGATCGCCGCGACCGTGCTGAGCGCGAGCTATCTGGCCGCCGGGGTTTGGCTCGACTGGGCCGGCTTCGATGTCGAGCTCTACCGCTTCGGCCGGCGCGGCACCTACATGATCCTGCTGTCGCTGATCCTCGTGTGGTTCGGGCTCCAGCGCCGGGTGCGCGCGGTGGCCCGCCTCGACTTTGCGAGCGATGACACCGGCGCGCTGCCCGTCGCCGAAATCGCCGCCTATGCGATGACAGCGACCGGCTCGCCGTGCCTCCATCTGGGGTGGTGGAGCAACGAGGATCCGCACGTCCTGCTGTGCAAGGTGGCCGACGGCGAGCGGGAGATCCGGCACCTTGCGCCCGAGGCGCTGCCGGAACCCGCGGGCATCCCCTTCGCCCTGTTCGACCGTCCGCGCGCGCGGATGCTGGTGGCAAGCACCGATGGCCGGGTGACCGCACGGCGCGAAGCCCTCGCCCTGCCGCTCGCCGACCACTTCGCGGTTGCCGAGGGGCTGGTGATCCCGCTCCGCAGCTCCTCGGGCCGGGGCTTGCTGATCCTCGGCTGCAATCCGGGGCTCAGCATCGACGACCTCGCCATGGCGCCCGCCATCGCGCAGGAGATCGCGGCCGCGCTCGACCGCTTGCTGCTGTCGCATATCTCGCGCGAGGCGGCGGTGGCGCAGCTGCGCTCCACCCTCGCGCGCGACCTTCATGACAGCGTCGCCCAGACCCTCGCCGGGGTGCGCTTCCGGATCGAGGCGCTGCGCGCGCAGGTGCGCGCGGGCGCCGATGCCGACGCCCAGTTCGACGAGATGAAGGCGAGCCTCAGCAGCGAGCACCGAAACCTGCGCGAGATGATCGAACGCCTGCGCCGCACCGATCTGGAGCCCGCGACGGTGCGGCTCGCCGAGCAGATGCAGCGGGTCGCCGGCGAGCTGACCCGCAACTGGGGGGCCGCGGTCGAGGTGACGACCACGCCGCAGGCCCTGACGGTGCCGGTGGCGCTCGCCTACGAGATCCAGCAGATCGCGCGCGAGGCGGTGGCGAACGGGGTGCGGCACGGCAAGGCTGGGCGCTTCACGATCGCCGTGTCGCGCAAGCCTGCGGGGATCGAGCTCGACATCCGCGACGACGGGACCGGCTTCACCGGCACCCCCCCGCCCCATCCCCGCACGCTCGAGGAAAGAGCACGTGCCAATGGCGGGCGACTTGCGGTATGCGCCTCGGCTGCGGGCGCGCATCTCACGATCAGCCTGCCCGACCGGAGCGAACCATGATCAATGTCCTTGTCGCCGACGACCATCCCTTTCTGCGGGCCGGGCTCGAGGCGGTGTTGCGGACCGCCGGCATGGCGGTGGTGGCCTCGGTCGGGGATGGCGACGCTGCGCTCGCCGCCATCGCCGGGGAGGATCCCGACGTGGTGGTGCTCGATGTGGCGATGCCCGGGCGCGACGGGGTCGCAACCCTCGCCGCGCTGCGCGAGCGCGGGGACCAGCGCCCGGTGGTAATCCTGACGGCGCATATCGACGACCGCCAGCTCCTCGCCGCGATCCATCACGGCGCCTGCGGAATCGTCCTCAAGGAGGACGCCGAGGACTTCCTCATCGATTGCATCCGCGCCGCCAGCAAGGGCGAGAAGACCATCGACCCGCGGCTCACCTCGCGGATCGCCGAGCTGACCTCGGGCGATAGTCCCGCGCGCCGGATCGACGCGCTCGCCCGGCGCGAGCGGGAAATCGTCGAGCGGGTCGCCCGGGGCCTGCGCAACCGCCAGATCGGCGAGGAACTGTCGATGAGCGAAGGCTCGATCAAGGTCTACCTCCACACCATCTTCGAGAAACTCGACGTGAAGAGCCGGACCGAGCTGGCGATCCTCTACCACGAAGAGACCAGCTAGGCCGCGCCTCAGCCCACCGGCTCGAGCCGCACGGGCACATATTTGTGCCACGGCGTCCCCACCACGGAATCGCGCCAGCGGTAATCGGTGAGTTCATTGAGCGCGACCCCGTGGCGCTTGACCGTGCCATCCTCGCCCACAACGTCCAGCCCCAGCCCGTTCGGCAGCGAGACATGGCCGCGGCGGCTCCCCTCGTGGCACTCCACCACCGTCCTCGCGCGGGCGCGGCGCGAGACGACCTCGACCGGCGCGCCATCGGCGAGGCCCAGCGCTGCGGCATCCTCGGGGTGGATGCGCAAGGTGCTCTCGAGCTCGCCTTTCCGCAGCCAGTCGGGGTTGCGGATCGAGGTGTTGCTGGTCTCGGTTCGCCGCTCGCCGGCCGAGAGGATGAAGGGGTATTCGGCATCGCGCGGCGGGCCTGCCGGATCGAGCGCGAGCAGCGCGTCGATCATCTCGGGGATGTGGAGGTTGATCTGCTGCCCCGGACTGCGCAGCCGCTTCCAGCTGTCCTCGGCATCCTGCCGCGCGAAGACCGTGCCCGAGGGCGAGCCGAGAATCGCCTCGAACAGGCGGTTGCCCGCGAGTGGCCCGGTGTGCCCGGCGCGCGCCGCTTCCTCGGGGAAGGCTTGCACGAACAGCTGCGCCACGCCCCAAACGCCTGCTGCATTGCTCATCCCCTCGGGCAGCACTTTGCGCAATGCGCGGTAGAGCAGCACCGAGGCGACCGGCATCAGCGCGGGGTTGGCGCCGATGGTCTGCATGAATGCCATCGCGAGGTGATCGAGACCCTTCTCCGCCGCGGCGCGCAAGGGCGCCACCTCGGCCTCGCCGAACACGCCCAATGCCTCGCACAGGCGGGCGTGGATCTCGCCCTCCTCGAGGGTGCCCTCGCGCGGGGGGAACAGCGGATGGCGCAGCTGGAAGGCGTTGGCCTCGGGCTCGAAGTTGAAGAAGCTCGCTTCGGCCTTCTCGAACTGGCTGCTGGCGGGGAGCACGTAATCGGCCGCGCGCGCGGTCTCGGTCATGGCGACGTCGATCACCACGCTGACATCGAGCGCGCGCAGGGCCTCGCGCATCCGCGCCGAATCCGCCAGCGAGTGGACCGGGTTGGCGCTCTCGACAATCATCGCGCGGAAGCGGTGCGGGTGATCGGTGAGGATTTCCTCGGTGATCGCGTTGCAGGGGATGAGGCCCATGACGACCGGGAAGCCGGTGACGGGCGAGCGGCGGAAATTGCGCTCTCCCGAGGTCTTGCTGCTCGCCCCGCCCCCGCCAGCGCCCAGCGGGCGGAAGGGGATGAAGGCATAGCTCGTCCCCTTCCGCCCGAAGGCGCCGGTGAGGCCGATGATCAGGCGGTGGAGGTAGGAGCCGAGCGTCGAGTGGACGCCCATCTGCATGCCCAGGTCCTCCATCGAGGCCATGGTCTCGGCCCCCGCCATCCGCCGGGCGGCAGCGCGCAGCAGCGCCTCGTCCACGCCGCAGACCTCGGCGAACTGGCTCACCGGGATGCGCGCGAGGGCCTCGAGCACCGGCTCGGCATTGGCGACGTGGTCTGCCATCCAGTCGCGGTTGGCGAGGCCGTCCTGAACGAGGATCGCGGCGAGCGCGCCGAGGCACCACGCGTCGGTCCCCGGGCGGATCGCCAGATGGAAATCGGCCATCGCCGCGGTCTCGCTCTTGCGCGGGTCGATCACGATCAGCGCGCGGTTCGGATCGGCGGCGATCTCGCGCAGGACCAGCCTTGCGCGCGGGAAGCCGTGCGATTGCCACGGGTTCTTGCCGATCAGCAAGCCCACCTCGGCATGCTCGAAATCGTGGTGGATGCCGCAGCCGAACATGCGCGCCTGCACCCAGGCTTCGCCCGTCTTCTCCTGCGCCAGCGCGTTGGAACGGTAGCGCACGCCCAATGCCGCCAGCGTGCTCTGCGAATAGACGCCCGGGAGATGGTTCCCCTGCGCCCCGCCGCCGTAATAGAAGATGCTCTCGCCCCCATGCTGATCGCGCACCGCCGCAAGCTTGCCCGCGATTTCGCTGATCGCGGTGTCCCAGTCGATCGCCTCGTAAGAGCCGTCGGCCCGGCGGCGCATTGGCGAAGAGAGGCGGTCGCGGCCCTGCTGGTAGGCGTCCATCCGCTGCGCCTTCTCGCACAGGTAGCCCTGGCTGACGGGGTGGTTCTTGTCGGCCCGCACGCGGGTGATGTGGCCGCCCTCGGTCTGGACCTCGATCCCGCAATTGAGGGAGCAGATCAGGCAGGCGGTGGGTTTCCAGTCACTCATTGCGGGTCTCCTTCCCTTCGGGCGTAGGCATCGGCGAGCACGCCCGCGGCATCGCGGCAGGCGGCGAGGATGGCGTCGGACAAGCCGGAATCGGGCACCGCGCGGGCGAGCGCGAGACCGCCTGCCGCAAGCGCCAGCAGCGCCAGTTCCTCGGACGGGGACGCGGCGTCTTGCGGATTGTCGCTGTCGGTGACGACCGCGGCGAGCATCGCCTGAAAGCTCTCGCGCACCGCCGGCGCGGCGCGCGGCGCCTCGCTCAGCAGCGCGGCGAGCGGGCAGCCGGTCTCGGGATGGTCGCGGTGGGTGCGCGAAAGGTAGGAGCGGGCGCGCAGCTTGCGCCGCTCGGGGCGAGGGAGGCCCTGCGGCTGCGCGCCGAGGCGCTTTGTGCGCTCGGCCACCGCAGCCTCGAGCGCGGCCACCTCGAGCGCCTCCTTGCTCTGGAAATGGGCATAGAAGCCGCCGTGGGTGAGCCCGAGATCGCGCATCAGCCGCTGGACGCCATTGCCCGCCAACCCTTCCGTGCGCAACCGCGCTGCCGCCAGATCGAGAATCGCCGCCCGCGTCGCGGCCTTCCGTTCGGAGCGATTCATGCGAGTCTCTCCCTTCGCGCTTAGCGTCCCGAATTTCACATTACATCTATCATGTCAAACGGTCGCTTGCGGATTGCGTAGCATTCGCTACACCCATCGAAAACAAGACTGTGGGAGAGAATGCGCCATGACCCTGTTCCGCATGTTCCTTTTCGCCTGCATGGTGACGATCATCGGCTACACCTCGGTCACCATCGCCAATCATGGCTGGAACCTCGTGCCGATCTTCTTCGGCGACATGGCGAAAATGGCGTGGCCGGGGCAGTTCAACCTCGACTTCATGTGCTTTCTGCTGCTGGCGGGAATCTGGACCGCGTGGCGCCACCACTTCCGTCCCGCAGGCCTTGCCCTTGGCCTCGTCGCGGTGCTCGGGGGGATGATGTTCATGTCGGTCTATCTGCTGGTCCAGTCGCTGCTGACCCGCGGCGATGTAGCAGCACTCATGCTGGGGCCGGAGCGCGCCGCCGCGCGCTAAACGCTGGAAAACTCGCCCCCCGCCTTTGCGCGCGGCGCGCCGCCTGCCTAATCCCTTGGGCGTGACAGCCACCATCGACATCGGACGCGGGCCTCAGGGAGAGGCGATCGGCATCGACCTGGCCGAACTCCTCGCCACGCGCCTGCTGGTGCAGGGCAATTCGGGCTCGGGCAAGTCGCACTTGCTGCGCCGGTTGCTCGAGGAATGCGCGGGGCAGGTGCAGCAGATCATCATCGATCCCGAGGGCGATTTCGTTACCCTCGCCGATGCCTTCGGCCATGTGGTGATCGATGCCGGGGCCTATTCCCCGCGCGAAATCGAGGAACTGGCCGCGCGCGTTCGCCAGCACCGCGCCTCGGTGGTGCTGGCGCTGGACGAGCTCGAGGTCGAGGCGCAAATCCGCTGCGCCGCGCTGTTCCTCACCGCCCTCTTCGATGCCCCGCGCGAGCATTGGTATCCCGCGCTCGTGGTGGTCGACGAGGCGCAGATGTTCGCCCCTGCCGCCGCGGGCGAGATGAACGACGAGACCCGCCGGCTTACGCTCGCGGCGATGACCAACCTGATGTGCCGCGGGCGCAAGCGCGGCCTGGCCGGGATCGTCGCCACCCAGCGCCTCGCCAAGCTCGCCAAGAACGTCGCGGCCGAAGCCTCGAACTTCCTGATGGGGCGGACCTTCCTCGACATCGACATGCAACGCGCCGCCGACCTGCTCGGCATGGACCGGCGGCAGGCCGAGCGAATCCGCGATTTGCAGCGCGGCCAGTTCCTCGGCCTCGGCCCGGCGATCAGCAGGCGGCCGGTCGCGGTCCATGTCGGCGCGGTGCAGACAGCCGGGCGCGGGGGCGGTCAGGGGCTGATCCCGCTCCCCGAAGCCGCCGGGGACGCGATGGAGGCGCTGCTCACCGATCGCCTGACCGAGGCAGCCGCCGCGCCCCAGCCGGTGCGCCGCGCGCCCCCGCCCGCGAGCCCGCGCGCCGACATTGAACAAGCCCTCGCCCGCCCGCGCGCCCTGCCCAAAGTCACCCGCGCGCCCGAACCGCTCGCGCCGCTCAGCGAAGCTCCCGCGCCTGCCCCCACGCCCCGGCCCGCGCCCCCGCCTGCCAACGAGAGCGGCACCACGCCCGAGGACATCGTGCGGCAGATCGCGCTCGCCGAAGACGCGACCTATCGCCCCGCCGCGACGCTGTTTCGCGATTTCGCGATCCGCTGCCGACAGGCCGGAATCGCCAGCGCCCACATCGACATCGCCCGTTTCCGCCGCATCTTCGCCCATGCCGTCAGCGGGCTCGACCAGCTTGCCGACGACGCACAGGCGGCGATCGCGCAGGCCGCCGAGGGGGTCGATGACGATTGCCTCGCCCCCTATCTCGCCATCCTGATCGCCGCCCACACCGGCGCGGCCATGCCGCAAGAGGACGAACTCGGCCGCCTCTACGGCAGCGCCTCGCCGAGCCGCGTGCGGCGGCTGCTCGACCATCTCGAGCGGCAGGGCCGGATCGTGGTGCGCGAGGATTTCGGCGGCGAGCGCTCGATCACGGTCCCGCTGCTGCCCGCCGCCGCCTGATTTTCCCGCAAGCCCGCCCGCCTACACCGCGGAGCCCACCGCTTCGTGGCAAGCAAGGCTCTCATGCAGCAATTCCTGCACAGCACGAGGCCCCTCGCGCGGGTTAGACCCTGACTGCCGTCGGTGCCCTGTCCGGAACCTTGCGGCGCACATCCCCGACGGGAGGGTCCGACGAGGAGAATTCGATGCACGCGCCAGTCAGTCCCGCCGCGTTCCACACCCCGCCCGCTCCCCCGCGGGCCTTCAGGGCCGTGCCCGCCCCTGCCCCGCGCCCGCGCGGCGCACGGCTCCAGCCGCACCACATCGCTGCGATCGACCGCTACATCGACCGCAATATCGAGCACGTCGTCAGGATCGACGATCTCGCCGCGCAGGTCGGGCTCTCGCGCTTTCACTTCCTGCGCTGCTTCAAGCGCGCCACCGGATCGAGCCCGCTGCAATATGTCCTCGCGCGGCGCGTCGAGCATGCCCGCCAGCTCCTTGCCCGCAGTGACGAAAGCATCGCCGCGGTCGCCTATGCCGCGGGCTTTTCCTCGCAGAGCCACCTCAATGCGATGTTCAAGCGCCATTTCGGCGTGACCCCGGGCGCCTTCGTGCGCGTCCACCGCCGCCCCGCGCAGCTCTGACCCCCGCTTCCAAGGAGACCCCGATGACCTACACCTCCCGCCTCGATCTGCCCCGCGCCGTCACCAAGCCGGTGATCGACCTGCTGCAGGCGCGCCTCGTCGATGCGATCGATCTCGAGGCGCAGATGAAGCAGGCGCACTGGAACGTGCGCGGCAAGGACTTCATGCAGCTCCACGAGTTGTTCGACAGCGTCCACACCATCGTCGAGGAGTTCGTCGACACCATCGCCGAGCGCATCGCCGCGCTGGGCGGCATCGCCGACGGGCGGGTGCAGACCGTGGCGACGACCAGCCACCTTTACGAATATCCGCTCGAAGCGCGCGGGGGCGAGGCGCATCTGAAGGCGGTCGCGGGTTCGCTCGGCGAATTCGGCAAGCTGGTGCGCGGCGGCATCGACGCGGCGGCGGAAGCGGGCGATCAGGACACCGCCGACCTCTTCACCGGCATCAGCCGCGAGACCGACAAGCAGCTGTGGTTCGTCGAAGCCCATCTCGACCCCGCCGCCTGAGCGCGGCGGCGCTGGCGGCGGGGCTCTATGCGGCAGCGGCGGCGCCCCCCGCCCTCGCCGGAGATGAGCCGAGCGTGCTGAAGCAGGCGCCGGCGGCACAGCCGCCGGCGCCTGCTTCAGCACCCTCAAGCCTCGCGCTGCCGCCTGCCATCAGGCTTTCGGGCGAAGTGCGCGAACGGGTGACGTGGCAATCGGCGCTCGCCTTCGACAGCGCGGACCCGGATGCGGGGCTGTTCTGGACGCAGCGCATAGCGCTGGCCGCCGATGCCCTGATCGCGCCCTCGGTGCGTGTGCGGGCTGCGATGGTCAGCGCGCTGATCGAGGGCGAAAGCGAAGAGAGCCCCGTCGAACGCAATGTGCTCGACCTGCAGGAGGCCTTTATCGAACTTGGCCCCGAGCGCGCCTTCCTGCGGCTCGGTCGGCAGGAAATCCGCCTCGGCTCGCAGCGGCTGATCGCGGTGCGCGACGGGACGACGGTTCGCCGTACGTGGGACGGCGTGCGCGGCCATGCGGTGCTGGGCACAGTGACGCTCGATGCCTTCGCGCTTCGGCTGGTCGCGGTGCGGCCCGAGGGCGTGTTCAACGACGGCCGCAATGAGGGCCGCGATCTTGCCGGTGTGCAGGCGAGCTTCCCCGCACCCCTCGGCAACCTCGAGGCCTACTGGCTGCTCGCCAAGCAGGACGACCGCCATACCATCGAGGGCACGGGCGACGAACGCCGCCACTCGTTCGGCTTGCGCGCCCACGGCGAAGCGGCGGGATGGTTCTGGGACTGGGAGGCGGTCTACCAGACCGGTCGCTTCGCGGGCGGAAAGATCGCCGCCTGGACGCTCGCGACCAAGACCGGCTACCGCTGGCAAGCCGCCGCATGGCAGCCCGAAGTGATGCTCTCGGCCAATATCGCCTCGGGCGACGGCACGCGCGGCGACGGGAGGCTTGGCACCTTCAACGCGCTCTATCCCAATGCCAGCTACTTCTCGGAAAACGCGGTTCTCGGCCCGGCGAACTTTTTCAATCTCCACCCCTATGTGAAGCTGCGACCAAACCCGGACCTGACCGTGGGCCTCGACCTCAACCTGTTCTGGCGGCTCGAGCGCACGGACGGGGTCTACAGCCCGCAAGGCGGGTTGATCCGCGCGCCCGGCGGATCGAACCGACGCTTTGTCGACGCGGCGCTCTCGGGCGTGATCGAGTGGACCCCGCGCAAGGGGCTGCTCCTCAGCCTCGTCGCCACCCGCTCGCAGCCGCAGGGCTTCATCCGCGCGACCGGCCCCGCCGATCCGTCCGATTTTGTCGAAGCGACGCTGCAATTCACCTTCTGACCGCCTATCTTGCCCCCTCAGATAAGGAGCCTCCCGCCATGATCGAACGCATCATCACCAAACGCGCGCACGACCTCGGCGGCGGGTTCGAGGTCGGGCGGGTGCTGCCCTTCCACGCGCGGCGGATGGTCGGGCCCTATATCTTCTTCGACCATATCGGACCCGTAGACCTTGCGCCGGGCATCCCGCAGAGCCTCGACGTGCGCCCCCATCCACATATCGGCCTTGCGACCGTCACCTACCTGTTCGACGGCGCGCTGACCCACCGCGACAGCCTCGGCTACCATCAGGAGATCCGCCCGGGCGAGGTCAACTGGATGATCGCCGGGAGCGGCATCACCCATTCCGAGCGCTTCGAATATGCCCGCGCGCACGGCGCGCACATGCACGGCATCCAGGCCTGGGTGGCGCTGCCTGCGGAGGCCGAGGAGGTCGACCCAGCCTTCTCGCACCACGCCGGGGCGGAGCTTCCCGCGTGGGACGAGCCGGGCCTTAGCGGCCGCCTGATCGCGGGCGAGCTCGAGGGGATGCGCGCAGGGACCCCGGTCCACTCGCCGCAGTTCTACGCCCATTGGCAGATGCAGCCGGGCGCGCGGCGGGTGCTGCCTGCCAGCTACACCGAACGCGCGGTCTATGTCGCTGCGGGCACGGCCCAAGTCGGCGGTGAAGCCCTCTCCGCCGGGATGATGGCGGTGCTCGTCCCCGGTGCCGATGTCCCCGTGGTCGCGCAGTCCGAGGCAACCGTCATGGTGCTCGGCGGCGAGCCGGTGGGGGAGCGCTTCATGTTCTGGAACTTCGTCTCCTCGCGCAAGGAGCGCATCGCGCAGGCCGCCGAGGACTGGAAGGCGGGCCGCATGAAGCTGCCGGACGGGGACAGCGTCGAATTCACCCCGCTGCCCGAATTCAAGGGGGTCTGACGCGATGTCCGAAGTCACCATCCGCTTGGACGATAGAGGCCGCAAGGGCCGCTACATCGCCACTGTCGCAGGCCGCGAGGGCGAGGCCTACATTGCCTTCACCCACCGTGAGGAGGGCGTGATCAGCGCCGATCACACCATTGCGCCGGACAGCCTCAAGGGCACGGGCGCGGCCTTTGCGCTGGTCGAATATCTGGTCGCCGACGCGCGGGCGCGGGGCTTCCGGGTCATCCCAATCTGCCCCTATGTCCGCGCGCAGTATCGCAAGCATCCCGAATGGGCCGACGCCTTCACTGTCCCGCCCGAGTGGGAACCCGAAGGCGCCTGAAGCGCTCCGGCGCGCCTATTGCATGGCGCTGCGATACTCCATCGGCGTGCAGCCGTAATGCCGCCGGAACACCCGCGAAAAGCCCTGCGCGCTCTCGTAGCCGACCGCGAGCGCGACTTCGATCACGCTCAGTTTCGGCTGGCGCAGCAGTTCGCACGCCATCTCCATCCGGCGCAGGAACTGCCAGCGGTGCGGCGAGCAGCCCAGCGAGCGGGTGAAGGCGCGGTGCAGGTGGAATTCCGACATCCCGCAATGCTCGGCGAGCGCCTTCAGCCCCTTGGGCTCGGCGATCCCGTCCATCAGGAAGGCGGTCGCCTTGCGCATCATCGCCGGGCTCAGCCCGCCCACCAGCCGCAGCCGCGCGGTGCGCGCCGATCCGCCGACACGCTGGAGCGCGAGGATGATCGTCACCAGCACCGAATCCTGCAGCAGCAGCCCCGTGCGCCCCTCGAAGGCCAGCGTCTGGCCGAGCTGCGGCATGAGGCTGGCGAGGAAGGGGTCCTCGAAGCCGCCGGCAAACAACGGCTCGAGCTCGTCATCGGCGCGAAACCCGTGGCGCCCCAGCAGTTCGCGCACCTCGTGCATCGGCACCGCCAGCAGCCGCGCGACATGGTGGTTCTCGACCGCGAAGACCGAGGGCGATTGCGGCGGGCTGAGGAAGAAGGGCGTCTCGCCGCTCTGGAAATGGAACCGCCCCGCGCCGAAATCGATCGCCGCGGCGACCGGGTTTCCGATCAGCGAGCACATCACCAGATCATCGCTCCCGCCGGTCTCGTAATGGCCCGCGGGCTGGTCGATCAGCAGGGCATTGGCCCCGAAAGAGCCGATCGCGGCAGCATCGCGCACGAAGCGGCCATGCTCGCCCGCCTGATAGCTCGCCGCAAAGCGTTCGCCCCGCGTCCTGCCGTTTTGTCCGGATGAGAGGAATGGCGGTGTCGTCATCGGTACTGACCCGTTGGTGCCGCAAAGGGTTAGACCCCGTTTCCGGCATATTTGCGGCGGGTGACGATCCCGGTCACGGATTGCAGATTATTGCGGAATGCCGCCCGTGCAAGGCCGGTCGAGGCAAGCGCGACGAAATGCGCGCGCTTGACCGCAAGGTTGGTCCGCCCACCGCAAGTCCGGCGCAGTCACCGTGTCGGACATGACCCGCAAATGACCGCTTTGTGACGGCAAAGGCGAAAATGTTTCTCCCCTTCCGGCCTTGACCTATAGTCCCGCGTCGCAAGCGCGCTCGCAGCGGTTGCAAGGGATCACACAGCCGGAAGGATCACCTTGCATGGGTATGCCGCTTCAATCCTCCCCCGCCGAACTGCGCGCGAGCCCGCTCCACTGTGTAAGCTGGGACGGAAGGCGGCCCTATATCGATCATGTTCGCGCCGCCGACGGCATCGCCACCGTGCTCCAGTCCGCCCGGATCGGCCAGAGCGAACGGCTGGAGGCGACCGTGCCGGAGCTCGATTGCGCGGTACTGCTGGTGCGGGTCGGCAGTGGCATGCGGCCGCAGATCGACCTGCCCGGGCAGCCGGTGCGCCGCGATTACCGCGTTGGGGAAGGCTGTCTGATGGCGCCCGGCACCCACAGCCGCTGGCTGACCGGAGGCGATCCGGTGGGCGGCTGGTTCCACATCAATTTCAGCCCCGCGGCGCTGGACCGTCTCGCCGACGGCGCGGGCGGCGCGCTGACCACGATTCCCTTCGTCTCCGACCCGGCCATCGCGGCGGTGGCGCAGATGTTCTTCGACCTTGCCGGATCAGGCGAGGCACCCGGTCCGCTCTTGTGGCAATCGCTTGGGCATGTGCTGATCTGGCGGCTGTCGCGGCTCGGCCCGGCGGCGCAGGGAAAGGTCCTGCCCCGCGGCGGCCTTGCCCCGTGGCAGGTGCGGCGCACCACCGAATATCTCGCAGACAATCTCGGCCGCCGCGTGTCGCTGGACGAGCTGGCGGCGGTGGCGCGGCTTTCGCCGTTCCATTTCGCGCGCGCCTTCACCCGGTCTGTCGGGATGCCGCCCTACCGTTACCAGCGCAAACTGCGGATCGAGCGCGCCTGCGAGCTGCTCGCGCGCAGCGAAATGCGGATCATCGATGTCGCCTTGATGGTGGGATATGAAAGCCCGCAGGCGCTGGCGCGGGTGTTCACCCAGGCGCAGGGCATGACGCCCTCGGATTGGCGGCGGCGGCACAAAGGCGGCTGACGCCCGCACTTTCCCGAACAGCACTTGCTTGACCGCAATTTCGGTCCACTCGCCGCAAGTCCTGCGGCGCGCGAGCATGGCAGGCCGAATAGGATCGCGGCAACGACAACCCAGCCGCAAGGACACCCTCCCATGCCTATCGCCTCCGCCACCCCCGGCGCCTCGCTGCTCGCGCCTGCCGATCACCTGCTGATCATGATCGACCACCAGTCGCAGATGAGCTTTGCCACCAAGTCGATCGATGCGATCATGCTGAGGAACAACGCCGCCCTCGTCAGCAACGCCGCGCGCATCTTCGATGTGGCGACGATCCTCACCACCGTCGCCGAGAAGTCCTTCTCCGGCCCGATCTATGACGAGATCAAGCGCGAGTTTCCCGGCGCGCCGATCATCGACCGCACGACGATGAACTGCTGGGAGGACGAAAACGTCATCGCCGCCGTCAATGCGAGCGGCAAGGGGCGGATCGTGCTCGCCGGGCTGTGGACCAGCGTGTGCATCGTCGGCCCGGCGCTCTCGGCGCTGGATCAGGGCTACGAGGTCTATGTCATCGCCGATGCCTGCGGCGACGTTTCCGACGAGGCGCACGAGCGCGCGATGCAGCGCATGGTGCAGGCCGGTGCGCGGCCGATCACTTCGCTGCAATACATGCTCGAGCTCCAGCGCGACTGGGCGCGGGCCGCGACCTACGACGCGGTCACCGGCACGGCCAAGATCTATGGCGGGGCCTACGGCCTCGGCATCATCTACGCCAAGTCGATCCTCGGCGCCGACGCGCACGAGGGCTGAGGCGGGCCGCCCGTTTCTCCCCGCCGCGTCCCGCCTCCCGCGACCCCGGGAGGCGGCGCGCGCCCCGGGCCGGCCGCCAGTCCCCGTGGGCGGCCGGCCCCTCCCCTCTGGCGCAAGGAGCCGCGAGCCATGAAGCCCTATCTTGCCGCCCTCGGCGCCGGCCTGCTGGTCGGGATCGTCTACAGCCTGCTCAATGTCCGCTCGCCCGCGCCGCCGGTGATCGCGCTGGTCGGCCTGCTCGGCATCCTGCTGGGCGAGCAGATCGTGCCGCTCGCCAAGCGGTTGTGGCACGGCCAGCCGGACGTGGTGGCCGAGACCCGCGCCGATTGCGCCGAGCATATCCTCGGCCCGCTCCCCGCCCGCCCCGGGCTGAAGCGCGACGGGCAGGACGCATGATCGACCGCCGCACCGCCAGCGCGGGGATCGCGCTCGCCGGGCTCGCCCCGCTGTTCAAGGGATCGCCGATGCACGCTGCCCCGACCACCGCCGACATCATTCTGGTGAACGGCAAGTTCACGACACTCGACCGCGCCAACCCCGCGCCCGAGGCGGTCGCGATCACCGGCAACCGCTTTGCCGCGGTGGGTGACCGGGCCGCAACCATGGCGCTCGCCGGACCCGACACGCGGGTGATCGACTGCGGCGGGCGGCGGGTCATTCCCGGCCTTGCCGACAACCACATCCACATCATCCGCGGCGGGCTCAACTTCAACATGGAGCTGCGCTGGGACGGGCTCACAAGCCTGTCGGACGCGATGGCGATGCTGCGCGCGCAGGTCGCCCGCACGCCCGCGCCGCAATGGGTGCGGGTGGTGGGCGGTTTCTCCGAGCACCAGTTTGCGGAGAAGCGCCTGCCGACCCTCGACGAGATCAACGCCGCCGCGCCCGATACGCCGGTCTTCATCCTCCACCTCTACGACCGCGCGCTGCTGAACGCCTCGGCGCTGCGGGCAGTGGGCTACACCAGGGACACCCCCAACCCGCCGGGCGGCGAGATCCAGCGCGACGCGAACGGCAACCCCACGGGCCTGCTGATCGCGTCGCCCAATGCCGGCATCCTCTATTCGACTCTCGCCAAGGGCCCCAAGCTGCCGTTGGAATACCAGCTCAACTCCACCCGCCATTTCATGCGCGACCTCAACCGGCTGGGGGTGACGAGCGTGATCGACGCAGGGGGCGGCTTCCAGAACTATCCCGACGATTACGCCGTGATCCAGCAGCTCCACGACGAGGGCCAGCTGACGATCCGCATCGCCTACAACCTGTTCACCCAGAAGGCGGGCGAGGAGAAGGAGGACTTCCTGCGCTGGACGGGAAGCGCGAAATACCATCAGGGCGACGACTATTTCCGCCTGAACGGCGCGGGCGAAATGCTGGTCTTCTCGGCGGCCGACTTCGAGGACTTCCGCATGCCGCGCCCCGACATGCCCGCGAACATGGAGGGTGACCTCGAAGGCGTGATCCGCATCCTCGCGCAGAACCGCTGGCCGTGGCGGCTGCACGCCACTTACGACGAGACGATCACCCGCGCGCTAGACGTCTTTGAGAAAGTCAACCGCGACATCCCGCTGGACGGCATCCACTGGTTCTTCGACCACGCCGAGACGATCAGCGAACGTTCCATCGACCGTGTGGCGGCGCTCGGCGGCGGGATCGCATTCCAGCACCGCATGGCCTATCAGGGCGAATATTTCGTCGAACGCTACGGCGCCCGCGCGGCCGAGGCGACGCCGCCGTTCAAGCGGGTGCTGGAGGCAGGCGTGAAGACCTCGGCCGGCACGGATGCGACCCGCGTGGCCTCCTATGATCCGTGGGTCTCTCTCAGCTGGCTCGTCACCGGCAAGACGCTGGGCGGCACCGGACTCTACCCGCAGCGCAACCTCCTCGACCGCGAGACCGCGCTCAGGATGTGGACCGAAAACACCACCTGGTTCTCGAACGAGGAAGGCAGGAAGGGCCGGATCGAAGCCGGAATGCTCGCCGACCTCGCCGTGCTCAACCGCGACTATTTCGCCGTGCCGGGGGACGAGATCCGGCAGATCACCTCGGTGCTCACCATCGTCGACGGCAAGCCCGTCTACGGCGCCGAAGGGTTCGAGGGGCTCGCCCCACCACTCCCGCCCGCCATGCCCGACTGGTCGCCGGTCAATATCTACGGCGGCTACAACAAGACGGCGCCCGATGCGGCATCGCTTTCGAGAGTCGCGGCTTCGTCATGCGGATGCGCCACAAGCTGCGGCGTGCACGGTCACGATCATGCAAAGAGCTGGGGCGCGGGCCTTCCGGTCGGCGATCTCAAGAGCTTCTGGGGCGCGCTCGGCTGCGCGTGCTGGGCGGTGTGAGCGTGCTGCTGTTTCTCGCCCGTCTCGCGCTGGCCTCGCCCTTTCTGCTGAGCGGAATCACCAAGGCGGCAGACTTTGCAGGAGCGACCGGCGAGGTGCGCGGGCTCACCGGGCTCGAGCCTGCCCCGGTGTTCGCCGCAGCGGTGATCGCGGTGCAGCTCGGCGGGTCGGCGCTGCTGCTCGCGAGGGGCCGCGCGGTATGGCTCGGCGCGGCGATTCTTGCGGCCTTCACACTGGCGGCGACCTTTGCCGCGCATGATTTCTGGAACAAGCCCGCAGGCCTCGCGATACGGGATGCGACCACCTTCTTCGAGCATATTGGCCTCATCGCCGGGCTCGGCCTTGCCGCCTTTCTCGCCCGGACGCGCGCGGCATGAGTGACGGCCAGCCCGCCGCTGCCCCCGGCCTTGCGAGCCTGCTCGCCTTCCTCTCGGGCTTCGTCGACACTGCCGCCTTCATCCACATGTCGGGGCTGTTTGTCGCCCATGTCACCGGCAACTTCGTGCTGCTCGGCGCGGCACTGGCGACCGGGGGCGCCATCGGCGAGAAGGGGCCGCACATCCTGCAACTCGCCGCCCTGCCGATCTTCTTCACCGCCGCGATGCTGACCGGCGCGCTCGCCTACCGCCTCTCCGCCGAGCGCGGTCTCAAGGTCATCCTGTGGAGCGCCAGCCTGCTCACCGCCGCCGTCGCCGGGGCGAGCGCATGGCTGGGGGCAGGCCCTTGGGACACCGCCAGTGCGGTGGTGCTGATCGCGGCGATGGGCATGCTCAACGCCGCGCACCGGCTCAATCCGGCGATGGGCCCGCCCTTCGCGCTGATGACCGGCAATGTCGCCGCACTCGCGATCCGCGCGGCGCAAGTCCTCCACCTCGCCCCGCCCGCCCCCGCAACCGGCACCGAGGCCAAGATGATGCGCGCGGTCGCCGGATTCGCGCTCGGCTGCGCTTGCGGTGCGCTCGCACAGGTGTGGCTTGGGCTCGCCGCGGTCGGCATCCCCGCCATCCTGCTCATGGCGCGGTTGTCATGGCGCGGATAGACTTAGGCACCGGACTTGCGCATCCGGCACGCCGCTTGCGGCCAAATGCGCCAGACCAACTTAAGTTGTCGTCTCAAGTGAGGGTCCGTGCATTGAGAGAGCTGATGGCACCACGCAACCTCTTCGCCGCCGCCACGCTGCTTGTCGCCGCGGCCTGCTCGCAATCGGCCCCGCCCGCGCCCCCGCCGCCAACGGTGGTGGTGGCCCAACCGCTGCAACGCTCGATCACCGACTGGGACGACTATGTCGGCCGGTTCGAGGCGATCGAGGATGTCGAGGTCGTGCCCCGCGTCTCGGGCAACATCACCCGCATCGCCTTCCGCGAGGGGCTGACGGTCGGCAAGGGCCAGCTGCTCTACGAGATCGACCCGCGCCCGTTCCGCGCCGCGCTCGCGCAGGCCGAGGCCGAGGTCGCGCGCGCCCGCGCCAATGCTGCAGTCGCGCAGAGCGAGCTCGCCCGCGCCGCCACCCTGCTGCCCGAGGAGGCGATCAGCAAGGAGGCCTATGAACAGAAGCAGGCGGCGGCCAAGGCGGCGCAGGCTGCGCTCGGTGCCGCGCGCGCGGCGGCCGATGCGCGGCGGCTCGACCTCGGCTTCACGCAGGTGCGCGCCCCCGTCGCCGGGCGGGTCTCGGACCGCCGCGCCTCACTGGGCGACTACGTCACCGCCGGGCAAACCGTGCTCACCCGCGTGGTCTCGGTCGATCCGATCTGGTTCACCTTCGATGGGGCGGAGAGCTTCTACCTCAAATATGTCCGCCAAGACGCGAGCGGAGAGCGCCAGTCTTCGCGCTATGCCCCCAACCCGGTCGAGATCCAGCTCGCCGACGAGGAGGACTATCGCTGGCGCGGCAAGATGGTGTTCGTCGACAATGCGGTCGACCCGCGCTCAGGCACGATCAAGGCGCGTGCCGAAATCGCCAACCCCGACGGCTTCCTGGTCCCCGGCCTCTTCGGCCGCGCGCGGCTGCTGGGTTCGGGCGCCTATCCCGGTCTGCTGGTGCCCGACGAGGCGGTGATCACCGACCAGACCCGCCGCGCGGTCTTCGTGCTGGGCAAGGACAACAAGGTCGAGATGCGCAATGTCGAACTCGGCCCTATGGTCGAGGGCCTGCGCGTGGTCCGCAAGGGGCTGAAGGCGGGCGACAAGGTGGTGCTCGACGGCCTCGCGCGGCTCCAGCCGGGTGCGGTGGTCAGCCCCAAGGCGGGCACGATCAAGCCGCGTGCGAAGAACGCCGCCCCGGTCGCGCTCCCTGTCACCGCGCCGCCGCCCGCCGAAGCCAAGTCGCAGTAAGGCGGGGGGCGCGCGCGTGAACTTCCCCCACTTCTTCATCAACCGCCCGATCTTCGCGGCGGTGCTCTCGATCCTGATCGTGATCGTCGGCGCGATCGCCTATCCGGTCCTTCCGATCGCCCAGTATCCCGAGATCGCGCCGCCCACCGTGGTGGTCTCGGCGAGCTTCCCCGGCGCTTCGGCCGAGACGCTGGCGGAGACCGTCGCCGCGCCCTTGGAGGAGCAGATCAACGGGGTGGAGGACATGCTCTACATGTCTTCCTCCTCGACCGGGGACGGGAACGTGTCGATCACCGTGACCTTCGCGCAAGGGACGGATGTCGACCAGGCGCAGGTGCTGGTGCAGAACCGCGTCGCCACCGCCGAGCCGCGCCTGCCCGAGGAAGTGCGGCGCCTCGGTGTCACGGTGCGCAAGAACTCGCCCGACCTGCTGCTGGTGGCGACGCTGATCTCGCCCGACAAGCGCTACAACCAGCAATATCTCTCGAACTACGCCACGCTCCAGCTGGTCGACCGGCTGAGCCGCGTCGAGGGTGTGGGGAGCGTGCGCATCTTCGGCGGGCGCGACTATTCGATGCGGGTGTGGATCGATCCTGACCGCGCGACATCGCTCAACCTCGATGCCGCCGAGATTGTCGCCGCGGTGCGCGCGCAGAACGTGCAGGTCGCCGCCGGCGCGGTGGGCCAGCCGCCCTACAACACCGGCGGCACAGCGTTCCAGCTCAACATCCAGACCGAGGGGCGGCTCGTCACGCCCGAGCAGTTCGGCGACATCATCGTCAAGCGCTTCGACGATGGCCGCCTGATCCGCCTGACCGACGTGGCGCGGATCGAGCTGGGCGCGCAGGATTACAGCGTCAATGCCTTCAATTCGGGGCAGCCGACGGTGGCGGTGGTGGTCTCGCAGCTCCCCGGCTCCAACGCTCTGGCCACCGCAGAGGCGGTGCGGGCCGAACTCGAAACGGCGAAGCGCGATTTCCCCCCGGGGCTCGATTACGCGATCCCCTATGCCCCCACGACCTACATCGAGGCCTCGATCGCAGCGGTCGAGGACACGCTGTTCGAGGCGATCGTGCTGGTCGCGCTGGTGGTGCTGGTGTTCCTCCAGTCCTGGCGCGCGGCGATCGTGCCGATCATTGCCATCCCCGTGTCGCTGGTCGGCTCCTTCGCCTTCCTTGCCGCCTTCGGCTTTAGCCTCAACAACCTTTCGCTGTTCGGGCTGGTGCTCGCGATCGGCATCGTGGTCGACGATGCGATCGTGGTGGTCGAGAATGTCGAGCGCCTGATGGAGGAAGAGGGCCTCTCCCCGCGCGAGGCGGCGCACAAGTCGATGGACGAGGTCTCGGGCGCGCTGATCGCGATTGCGCTGGTCTTGATCGGCGTGTTCCTGCCGACCGCCTTCATCCCCGGTATCTCGGGCCAGTTCTACCGCCAGTTCGCGCTCACCATCATGAGCGCGACGGCGATTTCGGCCTTCGTCTCGCTGACCCTGTCGCCCGCGCTCGCAGCGCTGCTACTGAAACCCAAGGCGCATGAGGACACGCCCCCTGCGCCGGGCTGGCGCGGCTGGGGAACGCGGTTCGCGCGCGGGTTCAACCGCGGGTTCAACAAGCTCTCGGACCGCTACGGGCGGTTCACCGCGCGCGCCGTTCGGGCGCTGGCGGTGATCGGCATCGCCTATGCCGCGCTGATCGGCCTCACCATGTGGCGCTTCGCCGAGACGCCGACCGGCTTCATTCCGGCGCAGGACCAGGGCTATCTGATCGCGGTGCTCCAGATGCCGCCGGGCACCTCGCTCGAGCGGACCACCGAGACGCTCGAGCAGGCGCAGCAGATCGCGCTCGCCAATCCGGCGACCGCGAGCACCGTCGCCTTCGGGGGCTTCGACGGGGCGACCTTCACCAATGCGCCCAACGCGGCGGCGATGTTCATCTCGCTCAAGCCCAAGGACCAGCGCGCGGGCGCCAACCAGTTGCTCGGCGAGTTGAACGGCGCGCTGAGCCAGATCACCGCCGGCAACATCTTCGTCATCCCCCCGCCCCCCGTGTCGGGGATCGGCACCGGCGGGGGCTTCAAGATGATGCTCGAGGACCGCGGCGGGGCAGGCTACCAGGCGCTCGAGACGGTCGCCTTCACGATGATGGCCAAGGCCAACCAGGCGCCCGGCGTGGGCGGGGCCTTCACCACCTTCAACACCCGCACCCCGCGCCTCTACGCCGACATCGACCGCGAGCGCGCCGAGCAGCTCGGCGTGCCGCTCGAGAACGTCTTCGCGACATTGGCGACATACCTCGGCTCGACCTATGTCAACGACTTCAACCTCCTGGGCCGCACCTTCCGCGTCACCGCGCAGGCCGACGCGCCCTTCCGCGAGAGCGCGGCGGACATCTTGCGGCTGCGCGTGCGCTCGGATTCGGGAGCGATGGTGCCGCTCTCGGCGATCATGACCATCCGCAACGAGGGCGGGCCCTACCGCGTGGTGCGCTACAACCTCTATCCGGCGGCCGAATTGCAGGGGAACACGCTGCCCGGCTTTTCCTCGGGCCAGTCGCTCGCCACGATGGAGGGCCTCGCCGCCGAGACCCTGCCGCAGGGCTTCGCCTTCGACTGGACCGAGCTCGCCTTCGAGCAGAAGCAGGCCGGCAATACCGGCAGTATCGCCTTTGCGCTGGCGGTGGTGTTCGTCTTCCTGCTGCTGGCGGCGCAATACGAAAGCCTGGTGCTGCCGCTGGCGGTGATCCTGATCGTGCCGATGTGCCTTCTGGCCGCCTTCCTCGGCGTGAATGTCATGGGGCTCGACAACAATATCCTCACCCAGATCGGCCTCGTGGTGCTGATCGGGCTCGCGGCCAAGAACGCGATCCTGATCGTCGAATTCGCGCGCCAGAACGAGGAAGAGGGCAAGGAGCTGCGCCAGGCGGCGATCGATGCCGCGCGGCTGCGGCTGCGTCCGATCCTGATGACCTCGATCGCCTTCATCCTCGGCGTGCTGCCGCTGGTTCTCGGGCAGGGGCCGGGCTCGGAGATGCGGCAGGCGCTCGGTGTGGCGGTGTTCTTCGGGATGCTCGGCGTCACCATCTTCGGCCTGATCTTCACCCCGGCCTTCTACGTCATCGCGCGCATGTTCGGCGACTGGGCGGGCAAGAAGCTGCGCCGCCGCAAGCCCCCCGCCGAAGCCGCAGGCGAGGCGCCCCCGGCGCAGCCCCAGCCGGAGCCCGGCGCATGAGCCCCGTGCGCGCCCTTCTCCCGCTCGCAGCGGCGCTCAGCCTCGGCGCCTGCATGGTTGGCCCCGACTATGCCGTGCCCCCTGCCCCCGGTGGCGAAGCGCCGCAGCTGCTCGAGGCTGATGCTGCCACGACCGCGCCGACCCCGCTCCCGCCGCAATGGTGGCGGCTGTTCGGCGACCCGGTGCTCGACGGCCTCGTCACCCGCGCCCTCGAGCGCAATACCGACCTGCGCGTCGCCGCCGCCAACCTCCAGCGCGCCCGCGCGCTGGTATCGGAGGCGCGAGCCGGGCAGCTGCCCTCGACCACTCTGAACGCCCAATATGTCCGCCAGCGCTTCGGCGGGCAGGTGTTCAACGCGATCGGCAACGTGCCTGTCGTGACCACCGATTTCTACACCACCGGTATCGACGCGAGTTACGAGATCGACCTGTTCGGCGGTGTGAACCGCGCCGTGCGCGCCGCGGTCGCCGATGCGCAGGCCGCGCAGGCGCAGGTCGATGCCGCGCGAGTCGCGGTCGCTGCCGAAACCGCGCGCACCTATGCCGAAGGCTGCGCGCTCGCCGTGCGGGTGCGGACGGCCGAGGAGACCGTCGCGCTTTCCCGCCGCTCGCTCGCGCTGGTCGATGCGACGCGGCGCGCGGGCGCTGCCGATGCCCGCGACGTCGCCGCCGCGCGCACAGTGCTCGCCCAGGCCGAGGCCGCGCTGCCGCAGCTCGTCGCCGAGCGGCGCGCCTCGCTCTACGCGCTCGCCTTCCTGACCGGCGATCCGCCCGAGGACATCTCGCCGGATGCCGCCGCCTGCGCCGCGGTGCCCGGCCTTGCCGCCCCGCTGCCGGTGGGTGACGGGCAGGCCCTGCTCGCCCGCCGCCCCGACATCCGCGTTGCCGAGCGCCAGCTCGCCCGCGATACCGAGCGCATCGGCGTGGCGGTGGCGGCGCTCTACCCCCGGATCAGTCTGCTCGGCACCCCCTCGCTGGGCGCGGCTCGGCCCGGCGATCTCGGCAATTCGGCGAGCTTCGGCTTCTCGCTCGGGCCGCTGATCAGCTGGAACTTCCCCTTCAACGGCGCCGCCCGTGCCCAGGTGCGCGCCGCGCGGGCCGACAGCGAAGCCGCGCTCGCCCGCTTCGATGCGGCGGTGCTGACGGCCTTGCAGGAGACCGAGCAGGCGCTCGCGCGGCTCGCCGGAGCGCTCGCGGCCGAGGCGCGGCTGCGCGAGGCGGCCGATGCCGCGCGCGAGACCGCGCGGCTCACCGAACTGCGCTACAAGGCCGGGGCGGACGATGCGCTGCGGCTGATCGAGGTCCAGCGCCAATGGCGCGCCGCCGAGGCCGCCTTCGCCGAGGCCGCAGGCGCCCGCGCAGCCGCGCAGGTGAGCGTGTTCAGGGCGCTCGGCGGCGGGTGGGAGCAAGCGCCCGGGCCCAGCGCCCCGCAGTCCTGACCTTGCCAAAGGGGGGCCGTTCTCCCCCGCCTGTCGCCCTTCCCGCCACCCTCATCGGGTGAGCGGCAGACCCCCCGAAAGATCGTGGGCCCGAGCCTTGCCGTGCGGGCCCGTGCGGCGGACAATGCGGGCGAAGGACGGCTCCCCATGACCCAGCTCGCGACCATCCCGATCCCGCGTCCCGCACAGGACCGCCCCGCCTCGGCCCCCGCGCCGCTCGCTGCTGTCCCCCGCCGTGACCACGCGCTGGCGCTGTTCCGGGTGAGCGGCTCCGAGGGCATCGACCGCCGCGTCGCGGGCCGGGCGCTGCGGGTCGCCGGGCCGCCCGCGCCGACCGAGGGCAGCAACTGGTTCGCGATTGCCTTCGACGCCGCCTTCCTCGCCGCTGCCGAAAGCGCGCATGCGATGCGGTTCGAGCCCCTGCCCGCGATCACCGACCCCGAAGCCCACACGCTCGCCGCGATGATCCATACCCTGGTCGCGGGCGAGGCGGTGCCCGATCCCCTGCTGCTCGAATCCCTGCGCCATGTATTGCTGTGGCGACTGCTGCTGCTTGCGGGCGAGCGGCGGCAGCAGGGCGAGGCGCGCGGAGGCCTCGCCCCGTGGCAGGCGCGGCGCACCGCCGATTTCCTCGCAGCCAATATCGAGCGCCGCGTGCCATTGGGGGAACTCGCCGCGATCGCCCGGCTCTCGCCCTTCCACTTTTCGCGCGCCTTTGCCCGCACCATGGGCATGCCGCCCTACCGCTACCAGCAGCAGCTCAGGATCGCGCGCGCGGCCGAGCTGCTGGCGGCGAGCGACATGCGGATCATCGAGGTCGCGCTGGCGGTGGGCTACGAGACCCCGCAGGCGCTGGCGCGGGTGTTCGTCCAGCAGCACGGCATGACGCCGTCGGAATGGCGACGCCGCCACGCCCGTGGGTAGAGGTTTCCGCTCTAGTCGCCGCGATCGTGGAGACGCCGCCAATGGCTCGGGCTCGTTCCGGTCTCGACGCGGAACATCCGGGCGAAGGCTTGCGGGGTCTCGTAGCCCACGCGTGCAGCCACCTCGGTGACCGGAAGATTGCTGGCGGCCAGCAGGCGCTGCGCCCGCTCGACCCGCAAGGCCCGCAGATAGGCATAGGGCGTGACCCCGGTGGTCTGCTTGAACATGCGCAGGAAGTGGAACGGGGACAGCCCGACCAGCGCCGCCAGTTCGGTCAGCGATATGTCGGAGGCGTAGTGCGCCTCGAGGAACTCGCGGACCCGCCGTTCCGCCCACGGCGCAAGCCCCCCGCGCACCATCACCGCTTCCTGCTGCGCCGCCCGGGCGAGCAGGGCCAGAATCTGCATGGCAGCGCCCTGCGCGAGCAACCGGCCTGCGCCCGCATCGGCGGCCTCGGCCCACATCCGCTCGATCACCGCACCCAGATGCGGGAGCGAGAAGGCGCCCACATGCAGCGGTCCGAAATCGAACGGCTGACGGCGCGGGCGGGCATCCTGAAGGATGCCGCGAAAGCAGGCGGCATCGAAGCTGACGATCCGGATGCGCTGCGCGGCAAAGACCTGAATCTCGCTGGCGAAGCCGGGCGGCACGAGGGAAAACTGGCCATGGGTGCCCACGAACTCGCGCCGCCCGCCGCCGAAGTTGCTGCGCTGAGGCACATGGTCGCTGCGGAGCTGGACCAGCACGAGGCTGTTGCTGCCCCGATCGGACAAATCCCCGGCGGGCTGCGCGCATTCGAACAGCTTGATCCCGTCACCGCCCGACTTGCGTTCGGTGACATAGCTGCCGGGTCGCCCCGAGCGCATCCATTCGTCGAATTTGAGACCGGTTCCCATCAGCGCCCCCAAAGCCAGCCGGGGCCAAGGAATATCATGCCGGGCCATTGCCCGTCTCGCCTGCAAGAGCACCAGTGAACCCGGCAGGGCTGCGTCCGGCCGGATAACCGCAATTCCGGTTAAGTGGGCAGGCAGCCCTGCGGCGAGGAAGCCTCTCTAGAGCGCGCTGCTGCCACGGTGCATCCGCCGCCACCGAGTGGGACTCATCCCGGTTTCGGCCCGGAACATGCGGGCAAAGGCCTGCGGCGTGCCGTAGCCCACGGCGAGGGCGATCTCGATCACCGGCAAATCGCCCGACGCCAGCAGCGCGCGGGCGCGGCCGACGCGGACGTGCCGCAGGTAGGAATAGGGCGAGACACCGGTCGATTGCTTGAACATCCGGTTGAAGTGGAAAGGCGAGAGCCCGACCAGCGCCGCCAGTTCGGCGAGCGAGGTGTCGTGCATCAGATTGTCCTCGAGATAGTCGCGCACCCGCCGCTCGGCCCAGGGCGCGAGGCCCCCACGGGCTTGCGCGGCTGCGCCATCGGCTGCGGCGGCCAGCTGCGTTAGCACCTTGAGCGCGAGCGTCTCGGCCAGCAGCCGCCCGCCTCCCTGGTCGGCCGCGTCGGCCCACATCGCATCAAGCAGCTCCGCCAGCCGGGGCGCGATGAAGGGTGCGGCATGGAGGCGGCCGAAATCGAAGGGATCCCCGCCTGGCCGGGCGGCCTCGAGCAGCGGACGATACCGCTCGGCTGCAAAGCCCACCACCCTGATCCGGTGCGGCACGAAGACCTCGAACTCGGTCGCGAAAGCCGGAGGCACAAGGATGTACTTGCCGATCCCGGGCGCCGCGTCCCGCCTGCCGCCGCCGAAATTGCTGATTTGCTTGACGCCATTGCTCAGCAGCTGAACCAGCACCAGACTGGAATTGGGCGGATCGGACATATCGCCGGCCGGTTGCGCGGCCTCGTAAAGGCTTATCGCCTGACCGGCTGACTTGCGCGCCAGCACATATTGGCTGAGGCGCCCTGTCTGCATCCATTCGTCGAAATCGGCCAGACTCGTCATCGCCTACCCCCGAGCGATATTCGCATTCGTCTATCATGGCCTTCGTGGCGCGTCTCGCCCAAGTCCGGACGGCAGATGGCGCCGAGGGCAATTCAGGCAGGAAAGCCGCAATTGCGGTTTGGTCCGGGCTGCTCAGAACAGCCTTGCGCCGAGCGGCACCGCGCTGTCGGGCTGGAACAGCACCACGCGGCCCTCGGCGTCGGGGAAGCCCAGTGTGAGCACCTCGGACATGAACTTGCCGATCTGGCGCGGGGGGAAGTTGACCACGGCTGCGACCATCCGGCCCTCGAGCATCTCGGGCTGGTAGAGATCGGCGATCTGCGCCGAGGAGCGTTTCACGCCGACGCCCTCGCCGAAATCGATGGTGAGCTTGAGCGAGGGCTTCCTCGCCTCGGGGAAGGGCTCGGCGCGGATGATCCGCCCGGCGCGGATGTCGACCCGCTGGAAGTCATCGAAGGTGATGGGCTCGGCCGGGGGAGCGGCGGGATCGTGGACAAGGTGCATGGGGCGCAAGGCTAGCGGGTGGGTTGCATTTGACAATCCATTCCCGCCCTCGCAGTCTGCACGACGAAGAGAGGCTCGAAGGGGATCATTCGATGCAAGCGCAAATGCTCGCGCCCGCCGCCGTGCTGGTGGTGTGGTCGCTGATAATGTGTTTCTGGGTGGCGGGCGCGCGCCTTCCGGCGATGAAGAAAGCCGGGCTCGACATGGGCAAGATGCCCGGCGGACGCGGTCAGGACCTCGAAGGCGTGCTGGAGCCGAAAGTGAACTGGCCGGCGCACAACTACGCGCATCTGATGGAACAGCCGACGGTGTTCTACCCGACGGTCGTGATCCTCGCGATCATGGGGGCGGGCGCGCTCGATGTGGGGCTTGCCTGGGCCTATGTGGCTCTGCGCATCATCCATTCGGTGTGGCAGGCGACCGTGAACAGGATTCCGGTGCGGTTCCTCCTGTTCATTACCAGCACGCTGGTGCTGGTGGCGCTCGCCCTTCGGGCCTGCGCGGTGACGCTGCTCGCCGACCCCTCGGCGCTTCCGGCATAAGGAGACCCGGACAATGATCGGAATGGACATTCTTCAGCCTGTCGTCGCGCTGCTGGCGTGGACGATGGTGATGTGGCTCTGGATGTACGCGACCCGCATCCCGGCGATGCTCAAGGCGGGGCTCGATGCCAAGGGGATGGTCGGCACCACCGGCGCCTCGCTGCGCGCGCAGCTGCCCGACACGGTCAGCTGGAAAGCGGACAACTACAACCACCTCCACGAGGCGCCGACGCTGTTCTACGCGGTCGCGATCGTGCTGGCGATCATCGGTCAGGGCGACGGGTTCAACACCACGCTCGCCTGGGCCTATGTCGCCTGCCGGGTGCTGCATTCGATCGTGCAGGCGACGTGGAACAAGGTCGCGGTGCGCTTTGCCCTGTTCGCGCTGTCGAGCCTCGCGCTGATGGCGCTGATCCTGCACGCAGCGATCGGGGTGTTCTGAGGTCGAGCAGGCCCACCCCCGGCCCCTCCCGCAAGCGGGAGGGGAGAACCAGCGCTCTTCAGTCCCCATCCCGCGCCTGCGGGAGGGGTTAGGGGTGGGAATTGGTTACTCCGCCGCCTCGGCCTGCAACCCGGCATGGGCGCGTGAGGCGAGCCAGCGTTCCGCATCGAGCGCGGCCATGCAGCCCATGCCCGCAGCCGTCACGGCCTGGCGGTAGACGTGATCGGTCACGTCGCCCGCAGCGAAGACTCCGGGGATCGCGGTCTTGGGCGTGCCGGGCTCGGTCAGCAGATAGCCGCTCTCGTCCATCGGCAGCTTGCCCACGAACAGCGAGGTCGCCGGCGCATGGCCGATGGCGACGAAGGCCCCGTCGGTTTCCAGAGTGCTCGCCGCGCCGGTCACCGTGTCGGTGAGCGCGAGGTGGTGCAGGAGCCCGTTCTCGCCTGCCTCGAAGCTGTCCACCGCCTTGTTCCACAGCACGGTGATCTTGGGATTGGCGAACAGCCGCTCCTGCAGGATCTTCTCAGCGCGCAGGCTGTCGCGGCGGTGGATCAGAGTGACGTTGTCCGAGTGGTTGGTGAGGTAGAGCGCCTCTTCCACGGCGGTGTTGCCGCCGCCGATCACCGCGACGCGCTTGCCGCGGTAGAAGAACCCGTCGCAGGTCGCGCAGGCGCTGACGCCCTTGCCGCCCAGCGCCTGCTCGCCAGGCACGCCCAGCCACTTGGCCTGCGCGCCGGTGCAGATGACCACGCAATCGGCGATGTATTCGTCCCCGCTGTCCCCCACCGCGCGGAAGGGCGAGCCGTTCTCGAGATCGACGCTGACGATCGTGTCCCAGATCATCCGCGTGCCGACATGTTCGGCCTGCGCGCGCATTTCCTCCATCAGCCACGGGCCTTGAACCACGTCGCGGAAGCCGGGGTAGTTCTCGACATCGGTGGTGATGGTAAGCTGGCCGCCGGGCTGGAGGCCCTGGACGACGATCGGCTCGAGCATCGCGCGCGCGGCATAGATCGCGGCCGAGTAGCCGGCCGGGCCGGAGCCGATGATGAGCATCTTGGTGGTGTGGGTCGCCATTGTTGCGGTGCCTCGAAAGGGAATCTCAGGGGAGCGATATGGGGTCTGGCGGCTTGATTGTCACGCCACGAGCTTGGCGCGCAGACGCTCTTTTCTTGGGCCATCCACACCTAAGATTGTCGCAAGGTAAGCATCGAGCGAGCCGTGATCTGCTGTCGCTTGTCCGATGTAAGTCTCGATATATTCGGGCAGAACGCCCATCAGGTTGTGGAGCGCCTCAGGCTCGATCGTGCCGTAATGCGCCTCCATTCGCGGGAGCGACTGGCGCTCGAGGATCGCGCGGGTCGGTGCCTCGTTGGTCAGCAGAAATTCGGCGACAACATCGTCGCGGTGGACGCCGAGGACGTGGAGCAGCAGGCTCGCGGCGATGCCGGTGCGGTCCTTGCCGGCAAAGCAGTGGACAAGACTGCCGCCCTCGTTCGCGTCCAGGGCATTGAAATATTCGCGGAACACCCAGATCATCGCAGGGTTGACCGGCATCCGGGTATAGACCGCCAGCATCCGCTCGCGCGCCTTCTCGGGGGTCATCACGATCTTCCCGCCCCCGCCCTCGTGCGGCGGGGAGTTCGAGGTTTCGCCATCATAGGCAATGACTTGCGCGGCGAAGTTGACATGGCGCCGGCACGGAAAGCCCTCGCGCTCACTGGTGCCGCGCAGGTCTATCACGGTGCGGATGTCTAGCGCATCGATCAGTGCAAGATCGGCATCGGACGCCTCCATGTGCTGGCCCGAGCGCAGCAGCACGCCGGTCCGCACGCGCCCGACGCCCGGCACGGCATAGCCGCCATAATCGCGCAGATTGTGAATGCCCTCGGTGACATAGAAGGGGCCGATGCGGGCGGCCGCGGGGGCCTCGCGGAGAGAATCGCTGGTCATTGCGCGCGACCCTTACAGCGTGACCCGGCGCGAGCAAGCACGCCGCTAGGGGTTGCTCCGGAGGGCTGCGGCAGCCCCGCCAAAACCCGCTCTTGGTTAACCGGGCATTTGCCAACTTCAAGCCGGACGACCCCCACCCATGCCCCGCATCCTGATTGCCGATGACGACGAACTGATCGCGGAACTCGCGAGCGAGGTGCTGATCGATGCGGGCTATGCCTGCGGCTGGGTGACCAGCGCGGCGGCCGCGTGGACCTGCGTGCAGAAGAAGCGCCCCGATCTGCTGCTGCTCGACCAGTCGATGCCGGGCGAATCCGGCATGACCCTGCTGCGCCGGCTGCGACGTTCGAGCGTGCTCTACGATCTGCCGGTGATGATGTTCACAGCGATGAACGGCGAGCAGGACCAGTTGCAGGCGATCTATGCCGGGGCGCAGGATTTCGTCTCCAAGCCCTTCGAGCCGGCCGATCTGGTCGCCCGGGTGCGGCGCATCCTGAAGCTGCGCGGTGATCGTCCGCGCCATGTCGACCTCAAGAGCGCGGTGCTGCCCGATCCGATGCGCGCGGTGCTCCCCGCCGAGGCCTACCGCCGCGTTCTTTAGGCCGCCGCAGCCTTCGCCTGCCCGGCGAGCAGCCCGCGCCCGATAACCTGCGCCTGAATCTCGGCCGCGCCTTCGAAGATGTTGAGAATCCGCGCGTCGCACAGCACGCGGCTGATGGGATATTCGAGCGCATAGCCATTGCCGCCGTGGATCTGTACCGCATTGTCAGCCGCGCCCCACGCCGCGCGCGCCGCGAGCAGCTTGGCCATCCCCGCCTCGATATCGCAGCGCGCGCCCGAATCCTTCGCACGCGCGGCGGCATAGGTGAGTTCGCGGGCCATGACCGTCTCGACCGCCATCAGCGCGAGTTTGTCGGCCACCCTCGGAAAGGTCACCAGCGCCTCGCCGAACTGCTTGCGGCCCAGCGCGTAATCCATCGCGAGGTCGAAGGCGTTCCACGCCACCCCCACCGCGCGCGCGGCGGTCTGGATGCGCGCGCCTTCGAAGGTGCGCATCAATTGCTTGAACCCCTGCCCCTCGCGCCCGCCCAGCAAGCCATCGGCCACCACCGCAAAGCCATCGAGCCCGAGCGCATATTCCTTCATCCCGCGATAGCCGAGCACTTCGATCTCGCTGCCCTCGATCCCGGCGTCGGGGAACGGCACGGCATCGGTGCCGCGAGTCTTCTCGGCGAGCAGCATGGAGAGGCCGGCATAGCCCGGCTGCGACGGGTCGGTGCGCACCAGCATCGTCATCAGGTCCGCGCGCGCGGCGTGGGTGATCCAGGTCTTCGCCCCCGTCACCCGCCAGCTGCCGTCCGGCTGCCGCTCGCCCCGCGTGCGCACGGCGGCCAGATCGCTCCCCGTGTCCGGTTCGGTGAAGACCGCGGTCGGCAGGCACGAGCCGTCGGCGATGCGCGGCAGCCACTTGGCCTTCTGCTCGGGGGTGCCGTTCTCCCCGATCAGCTCGCCCGCGATTTCCGAGCGGGTGCCGAGGCTCCCGGCGCAAATCCACCCGCGCGACAATTCCTCCGAGACCACCGCCATCGCCAGCTTGCCGAGACCGAACCCGCCATGGCTTTCGGGGATGCATACCCCGAACACGCCGAGCGCGGCCATTTCGGCGATCACGCTGTCCGGGATCAGCGCGTCGGCAAGGTGCCACTGGTGCGCGTGGGGCGTGATCGCGGCGGCGGTGAAGCCGCGTATCTGGTCGCGCACAAGGTCGAGCGCCTCGTCGCCCAGCCCCTCGTCGGGCCGCAGGCCATCCGCCAGCAGCGCGGCGAGGCGGCTGCGGGTTTCGGGCGTGCTGCCATCGGCTAGGAAGCGCGCCACCGCCGGATGCGCGGCCAGCGCGCGCGCCGCAGCCTCGGTGCCGAGTGCGGCGGGGCGGACCACCTCCTGCGCGCTCATCGGCAGGCCATAGGCGATCTGCGCGAGGTATTCGCCAAAGCCGATGCGCAGGGTGAGTTCCTCCGCCGGACCGAATCGCCCCGCCCGCTCGGCGCGCTGCGCCCAGTCCGCCGTCGCCTCGAGCGCGGCGATCTGCGCGGCGACCCAGGCAAAGCCGTGCACGCGGTGCTGCTCGCGCGTCAGCAGGGCCGGATCGGGCGTGCCCTGCGGCGCGACCACCGCCGCCACCGCCTGCCGCACGCTCTCGCAATAGTCCCGCGCCGCCCCGAGCGCCGCGCGCGCCGCTGTCATCCAATCGCTCATGACGGGTAGCTAGCAGAGCCGCGCGCCCTCGCCAGCCCTGCAATTTGGCGGTGCCGGGCGGGCCTGTTGCCATTCCATCACACATCGCCCCGCGTGCGACGAACTACGTCGAATGGCCACTAACCACGAAATCGCCGGTTCGTAATACCGGAGAGGTAGCAGCCAGATAACTGGCGCTGCGTTCGTCTGGGGGCAGACAAGCAGGGGCCGCAAACTCCCGACATCTGACCTCGCGCAGGAAGGACCGCACAGGACGCACCGCAAGGGCTTGAGCCCGATGGCGGATGCACCTGGCGAACACGGCACGGCCCGGCACCGCATGCACGCGCGGTTTCCGTCCCTGTCCCGACCTTTTACCGCGAGGACATAACATGCGCATTACCAAGCTCTCTCTCCAGTCGTCGTCGCTTCCCGCCCTTGCCGCCGCGCTGCTGATCGCCGGGGTCGCGCCCGCACAGGCCAGTGCCGCCGAGGACGAAGTCACCGCAGAAGACCTCGCCGCTGCCGAAGAGGACCCCGCCGAACCGGGCGAAGCGATCGTCGTCACCGGCTCGCGCATCGCTCGCGACCCCAATGTCGGCTCGCCCGCGCCGATCATTTCGGTGACTGTCGAGGAACTGCAACGTTCGGGCAATTCCGACGTGGTCGACACCCTGCGCGACATTCCCGCACTTTCCACCTCGACCTCGACCGCCGGTTCGCTCGACGGCGTGTTCAATGAAGCGGTCGGCCAGTCGATCCTCAACCTGCGCGGCCTTGGCTCGCAGCGCACGCTGGTGCTGGTCAACGGCAAGCGCCACGTCTCGGGCGTCGCGGGCGATCAGGCGGTCGACATCAACTCGATCCCCGCCGCACTGATCGAGCGCATCGAGACGCTGACCGGCGGGGCCTCGTCGATCTACGGTGCGGACGCGGTCACGGGCGTTGTCAACTTCGTGCTCAAGGACGATTTCGAAGGTCTGCAAGGCAATATCCAGACCGGCATTTCGTCCAAGGGCGATGCCTGGCGCATCAATGGCGATCTGACCTGGGGCACCAACTTCGCCGACGGAAGGGGCAACATCACGATCTCGGCGGAGTATGCGCGCAATGACGAACTGCGCGACGGGGACCGCAGCTTTTCGCGCAACAACGGCATCTCCGATGACCAGGACAACCCGGCGCTGCGTTTCCAGGCTGGTGACATCAACGCCACCACCACCCCCAACTTCGCACGCTTCTTCTCGACGAGCGGGCGCGGTTTCCCGACCGGGTTCCCGATTCCCTCGGCATCGACCTTCGCTACGCGCTTCCGTGCCGCTTTCGGCACAACGCCGACGCTGACAGCGGCCGAGCAGGCTTTGATTGACCGTGCAGCCAATGCGCCGCGGCGGTTCATCGCTTCCCAGCCGACCTTCTCGCTTTCGGCTGCGGGCGGCGTGGTCGCGCCGGGCGGTATCGGCGATTCGGACGGGCCGGACATCAACGGCAATGGCACTCCCGACTGTCTCGAGAGCTCGGTCGGCTTCAACTCGACCTTCCGCCCGGGCGCCTTCGGGGTGGCCGGCGGCTGCGCCGTGATCAACGCCGACGGCTCGGTCGGCGTCTATCGGGATGGAACTATCACCGGCCTGTTCAATGCCTTTGGCGGCCCCGGCATCCCCAACGGCTTCAACCAGAACTCGCTCATTCCGGAGACCGAGCGCTGGTCGGTCAACCTCAATGCCTCCTTCGAAATCTCGAGCGAAGCCAAGGTGTTCTTCGAGGGCAAGTATGTCTCGAACTCGGCCGAGTTCCAGGCGCAGCCGAACACCTTCTACGATCTGCTCACCGTGCGCGCAGACAATGCCTTCATCACGCCGGCGCTTGCCCCCTTCGTCGAAGAACTGCTGCCGCCGCAGCTCGGCTTCACCAACCCGGGCTTCGACCCGCTGTTCGCGACCGGCCTGACGCGCGGCTTCTACATCACCCGCGACCCGGCCGACCTCGGTCCGAACCGCGATCGCAACGAGTTCGAGACCTTCCGCTTCGTTGGCGGGATCGAGGGCGACATCACCGACCACTTCGCCTACGAAATCAGCGCGAACTGGGGCCGGTTCGAGCAGACCTCCTTCGACAACAACCGCGTCATCACCGACCGCTGGTTTGCCGCAATCGATGCGGTCCGCGCGCCCAACGGGCAGATCGTGTGCCGTTCCAATCTCAACACCACCCCTTCGGCCACCACACCTTTCGGCATTCCCGCGAGCGATCCGGGCTTCTTCACCTTCAACCCGGGTGACGGCAGCTGCAAGCCCGCGAACATCCTCGGCGGTGTGGGTGCCATCAGCCAGGAAGCGATCGACTTCATCACCACCACCGTGGTCAACAAGTTCGCGCTCGAGCAGCTGGTGTTCGACATGATCTTCACCGGCGACACCGGGGCCTTCCTCGAACTGCCGGGCGGTGCGGTGGGCTTTGCCACCGGCTTCGAGTTCCGCAAGGAAACGAGCAGCTCGCAGTTCGATCCGCTGGTGCGCGGTGTGCTGCCGGTGACCACCGCCGCCGGACAGAAAGGCCAGCTCCTGCGCGATCTCGGCTTTGCCCAGAACTCGCTGGTGTTCGACCCTTCGACGATCATCAACAATGCGGGCGGCGACTACACCGTCTACGACGTGTTCGGCGAACTCAACGTCCCGCTGCTCAAGGACGTGCCCTTCGCCTACCGGCTCGATATCAGCGGCGCAGCGCGCTACTCGAACTATTCGACCGTCGGCGGCACTTTCACATGGAACGTTGGCGGGGTGTATGCACCGATCCAGGACATCAGCTTCCGCGGCACCTATGCCGTCGCGGTGCGTGCGCCCAACATCAACGAGCTGTTCAACCCGGCGCAGGGCGCCTTTTTCCGGCCCTTCGACCCGTGCGACGTCAACAACCTCGCCACCGCGCCCGATCCGGCGCTGCGGCAGGCCAACTGCACCGCCTTCTTCCAGCGAATCGGCTTCAACCCGAACCTGGGCGGCAACACCTATGCCTATGTCGATCCCCTGACCGCGCGCTTCTCGGGCACCATCAGCGGCAACCCCAACCTGCAGGAGGAAACCGCCACCACCTGGACCGTCGGCACCCAGATCACGCCGCGCTTCCTGCCCGGCTTCGTGGCGAGCGTGGACTACTACAACATCAGCATCGATGACGCGATCAACGCCGTCGCGGCGCAGGACATCGTCGACAACTGCGTCGACAGCGCCACCATCGACAACGGGTTCTGCAGTCTCATCACGCGCAATCCCAATACCGGCGGCTTCACCTTCCTGCGCCAGACCTCGGTCAACTTCGCGCGCCAGGAAACCGCCGGGGTCGAGGCATCGATGCGCTACAGCTTCGATGTCGGCGAACACAGCTTCCGGCTCGATGCCGCCGGGACGTGGGTCGAAAAGCTCGACAACTTCTTCGATCCGGGCGATCCCACGATGGTCGACCCCGAACTGGGCGAAATCCAGCGTCCCGAATGGGCTGCCCGCGGGGCCTTCACCTGGAGCTGGAAGGGCGTGAGCCTGACCTGGGCGACCACCTGGCTCGACAAGCAGGGCCTGCGCGGCGTGGAGATCGAGGATGTCGGCAATGACGGCACCGCCACCTTCTCGCCGGAAAACGGCCTGTCCAGCGACACCTTCATCCATGACATCAGCTTCGACTGGGAAGCGTCGGACAATTTCGAAATCTATGGCGGGGTGAACAACGTCTTCAACAAGAAGCCGTTCGTCACCGAACAGGCCTACCCGGTGAACCCCGAGGGCACCTACTTCTTCCTGGGTCTGCGCGCCAAGATGTGACGTCGGCCCATCGGGCAACGCAGGGGGCGGGGCGGCTTTCGGGCTGCCCCGCCCCTTCGCATTTCTACTCGTAGGTGCCGAGCAGCCCGCGCGCGACCACCCAATTGTGGATCTCGGAGGGGCCGTCATAGATGCGCATGGTGCGCAGCTTGTTGCTCATGAGATAGAGCGGCAGCTCGCGGGTCATGCCCATGCCGCCGTAGAGCTGCATCGCATGGTCGACGATCTCGTAGGCGCTCTCGGTGCAGAAGCTCTTGATCATCGAGATTTCGCTGCGGGTGTCGCGCCCCTCGTCGATCTTCCACGCGCAGTCATAGGTCATCAGCCGCATCGCATGGATCTTGGTCGCGGCGTCACTGATCCAGTTCTGCACCGTCTGACGCGCCGATAGCGGCTTGCCGAAAGTGCTGCGCTGGGGCGCGTAGTCGATCATCATGTCGAGCGCGCGCTGGGCCATGCCGATCGACCATGAGGCCATCTCGATCCGCCGCGTGCCGAGCCGCACCTGCATCGGCGCGAAGCCCTGCCCGCGCTTGCCGAGCAGCTTCCAGCCCGGCACCCGGCAATCCTCAAGCGCGATCTCGTAGGTCGCGGTGCCGTCGATCATCGGGATCTTGCGGGTGACGTTGAAACCGGGCGTGCCCTTGTCGACGAGGAAGGCCGACATGCCGTTCCTGCCATTGGGGTTCTTGTCGGTCACCGCCATGAGGATGGTGAAGTCCGCCTCAGCGCCCTTGGTGATCCAGATCTTGCGGCCGTTGATGATCCAGTCGTCGCCCTCCTGCACCGCGGTGGTGCGCATCCCCTGCGGGTCGGCGCCCGCACCGGGCTCGGAAATGCCGATCGCCGAGATCGTCTCGCCGCGCACATAGGGCTCGAGGTAGGCCTCGCGCTGGCGCTCGTCGGCGGCGACCATCAGCATCCTCAGGTTCGGGGAATCGGGCGGGAGGTAGTAGGGCACCACGGTCTTGCCGAGCTCTTCAGAGACGCCGACCATCGCCACCATCGGCAGGTTCATGCCCCCCACTTCCTCGGGCGCGTCGAGGCCCCACAGGCCGAGCTCGCGGCTCGCGGCATCGACCTTGGCGGTCTCTTCGGGGGTGAGGTAGGTGCCCTGGCCGACATTCTCGCGGGCGATCACCGCCTGCTCGAAGGGCATCAGGTTATCGCGCACGAAATGGGCGACCAGATCCTTGAGCATCTGGTGTTCGTGGGCAAGCTCGAAATTCATGTCTCTCTCGTCCCTGTCCTGCATGGGGGTATCCGGGGCCCCTGACACCACACATTACGCGGCCTGTCACGTATCGGATTGCACAGCCCCGCGGGAGCGCGCGCGGCGTGTCACCACCGCTTGACGTCATTCTTGAATCTGCATACCTTCTCATTTGCAAGTCTGCTAAATCTTGCAGGTAATGGGAGAGGGACATGCCGAGCCGGCTGATCGTGTCGCGAGAGCTCGCCGATCTGTTCCGCCTGCTCGCCCATGCCGACCGCCTGCGCCTGATCGAGGACCTTCGCGGCGGCGAGAAGGACGTGACCGGCATCGCCCATTCGCTCGATCTGCCCGCCACCCGCGTCTCTCAGCACCTCGCGCTGCTGCGCGCCCAGCGGCTGGTCGAGGAGCGCCGCGACGGGCGCAACCACTTCTACCGCCTCGCCCACCCTTTCCTCGCCGACTGGGTGCTCGACGCGCTGCCCTTCATCGACATCCGCCAGCGGCTCGAAGACGCCGACCATATCGACACCGCGCGCGCCCTATGGGGCGTGCCCGACCGAAACCCTCACTGAAAGGATACCCCCCGATGCCCCATTTCGCCCAAGGCGTGGTCAAGTTCCAGCGCGAGGTCTTCCCGGAAAAGGCCGAGCTGTTCGAGCGGCTCGCCACCGGCCAGAGCCCCGAGGCGCTGTTCATCACCTGCTCGGACAGCCGGATCGAGACCGCGATGCTGACCCAGACCGATCCGGGAGAGCTGTTCATCTGCCGCAATGCGGGCAACATCGTGCCGCCGCACACCAACCAGACCGGCGGGATGACCGCCTCGATCGAATTCGCCATCGGCGCGCTCAAGATCCCGCACATCGTGATCTGCGGCCACACCGAATGCGGGGCGATGAAGGGCGCGATGAACCGCGCTGGCCTCACCACCCTGCCCCATGTGCGCGAATGGCTGGGCTATTCGCAGGGCGCGGTCGACATCACCGAAGCGATGGGCGCAGGCCTCGATCCCGAGGCGAAGATGCGGATGCTGCTCGAACAGAACGTCATCCTGCAGTTGCAGCACTTGAAGACCCACCCCACCGTCGCCGTCGCGCTGGCACAGAAGGCGCTGACGCTTCACGGCTGGGTCTATGACATCAAGACCGGCGAAGTCTCGGCCTATGACGAGGCGAGCATGTCGTGGGTCTCGGTCGAGGAACGCTATGCTGCCGACCTCGCCGGATCGATGCTCCACAGCCACGCCTGCTGATCCGGAGCCGCGAGGGCCCGCCCCCGGGCCCCGTGTGCTTCTCCACCCCCCATTTCGACCGGAGCCGCCCCCCATGCTCGCCGTCCCTTCCGAACGTCCGACGTCAGCCGCAATCGGCCGCGACTTTCTCGCCTCGATCGTGGTGTTCCTTGTCGCCCTGCCGCTGTGCATGGGGATCGCGATCGCCTCGGGCGCGCCGCCTGCGCTCGGCCTCATCACCGGGATCGTCGGCGGGCTGGTGGTCGGCACGCTCGCCGGATCGCCCTTGCAGGTGAGCGGCCCGGCGGCGGGCATGGCGGTGCTGGTCTACCAGCTGGTGCAGGAGCACGGGCTGATCATGCTCGGCGTGGTCGGCCTGATCGCGGGCGCGCTCCAGCTGCTCGCGGGCGTGCTCAAGCTCGGCCAGTGGTTCCGCGCGATCTCGCCTTCGGTGATCCACGGGATGCTGGCGGGGATCGGCGTGCTGATCTTCGCCTCGCAGCTCCACGTGATGCTCGACGATGCGCCGCGTGCCAACGGCCTGCTCAATATCGCCGCGATCCCCGAGGCGGTGATGAAGGCGATCCCGACCGACAGTTCGGTCCACCACCTTGCCGCCATGGCGGGGATCGTCACCATCGCCACCATCGTCCTGTGGAACCAGTTCAAACCCAAGGCCCTCGCGCTGATCCCCGGCCCGCTGCTCGGAGTGATCGTCGGCACCGCCTTTGCCATCGCCTTCGCGCTGCCGATCACGCTGGTCGCCCTGCCCGAGACGCTGGCGAGCGGGCTCAACATTCCCACCAGCGAAGCCTTCGCCGGGATCACCAACCCCGATATCCTGACGCTCGGCCTTGTCTTCGCCTTCGTCGCCAGCGCCGAGACGCTGCTGTGCGCGACCGCGGTCGACAAGATGCACGTTGGCACGCGCACCGATTACGACAAGGAATTGCGCGCGCAGGGGATCGGCAACATGATCTGCGGCGGGCTCGGCGCGCTGCCGATGACCGGGGTGATCGTGCGCTCGGCCGCCAATGTCGAGGCCGGAGCGACGACGCGCTTTTCGGCGATCATGCACGGCGGCTGGCTGCTGCTGGCGGTCGTCGCCTTCCCGTTCGTGCTCAACGAAATCCCGACCTCGGTGCTCGCCGCGATCCTCGTCTATACCGGCTACAAGCTGGTCAACGTCGCCCAGATCCGCAAGATCGCGGAATTCGGCAAGCAGGAGTTGGCGATCTACTTCGCGACGCTGATCGGGGTGGTCGCGATCGACCTGCTGACCGGCGTGATCCTCGGCTTCGCGCTGGCGACCGCGAAGCTGGTCTACACCTTCTCGCACCTCGAGATCCGGCGCGAGCATGACACTGTCAGAAACCGCGTCGACCTGTGGATGACGGGTTCGGCCACCTTCTTCTCGATCCCGCAGCTCGGCCAGGCGCTGGAGTCCTCGCCCTTCGGGTCGGAGGTGCACATCCATGTCGAGAAGCTCGACTATATCGACCACGCCTGCCTTGAGATGCTGTCCTCGTGGGAGAAGCTGCACCAGTCGACCGGCGGCTCGCTCGTGGTCGAGTGGAGCGAACTGGTCGAGCGCTATGGCCGCCGTTCGGAAGAGAAGACCGAGATACCCGGGCTGATGATCCGTCCCGCCGCCTGATGCAGGTCAGCGGAGGGGGCGCCGGCGGTCAGATGACCGGTTCGGCGCCCTCGGCCTGCCACAGCTGCTTTGCGTTCTGCAAATCGGTCGGGGTGGCGCGGCTCAGCCGGTGACCGATGAAGTCGATCCCCTCGATCAGCCAGTGCGCCAGTTCGGGCTGGGCGAGGCTGTAGACGCGCTGCTGACCGCGGGTCTGGGTCGCCACCAGCGCCACCGCACGCAACACGCCGAGGTGCTGCGACACACGGGTGGGCGAGATTTCGAGCAGGTCGCCCAGCTCGTTCACGGTCTGCTCGCCGGCCTGCAACTTCAGCAACAGCCGGATGCGATCAGGGTGCGATATCTGCCGCAGGACGTGAGCCAGTTCCGTTGCGACGATCTTACGACTTGGCATGATGGTGCCCCTTTAGCCCGTGATGATGTTTTGTTGTGATGAGATAACGCGCAAGTATGCGGTTTGGCTCCCGGCGATTGCATTTTTGTCATTTTGTTTGCCGTTGTGCAGGGCGCGCCACGGCTGCTGCGGCCGCTTGCTGACTGCCTCGCCGCGGCACAGCATTCCGATAAAGGCGCTGTCGGCAACCTCGCTGGAATAGGGCGCACCGCCTTGGCCGTGGCCGGGAGTGGTCACTCCGCCATCGCGCAGCAGCGCCCATGCCTCGTGCAGCCGGGCGGCCTGACGCGCGGCGCCGGCAGCCTGGAGCGTCAGCGCGAGGGTGTGGATCAGTGCGTGGGCATCGAGCGGCAGGTGGCTCGCCCCCTCGCCCGGCGCCTCGCTGGTCACCATCCGCAGACCCCGCGTGCCCTCGCCGGCATACCACAGCATCGGCCAGGCGCGGCAGAGGCCGCTGCCATGGCTGAGCAGAGTGAAGACCGTGCTGCGCAGATCGGGCATGGTGATCACCGCATCCCACGGCGAGCGCGCGCCCATCAGAGCGGGCAGCGCCTCTTCGAGCGTAAGCAGGTCGAGCGTCAGCCCGTCGCCCTTCAGCCCCTTGCCCGCAGCGAGCAACAGCGTGGCGACGGCGTTGCGCTGGCGGGCGGTGACGATGATCGCGAGCCGCTCGCGCTGCTGGCCACGGGCAGCGCGGATCATCGCGGTGAGTGCTCCCGCCCGCGGCACGGGCACGCCGCCGGCCTCCTCGGCCACGCATTGCGCCGGATGCGGGCTCATCAGCATGAGATCGAGCCCGCCTAGCCCCGGCGGCGCGGCGCGCAGGTGGTCAACGAGGTAGCTGACAACGAATTGCGCCTTGGGAAGGTGGGCAAGGCCGCCGTGCTGGAACGCCGCAGGGCTCCAGCCGAGCCAGGGCGCAAACAAGGGTGCGCCTCCGGGGACCGCCCAGTCGGCAAGGCGCTTGAGGCCGCGCGGCCGCTCCGCAGGGATGATCTCGGCGTCGATCCCGGCCCAGCCGAGCAGGTCGCCCAGCGCCGCGCGCCAATCTTGCGGGATCTCTCCGGCCGGGTGCACCAGCCGCAAGCGCGTCTCGACCAGCGCCAGTTGCGGGCGGCCATGCTGAACGACGCGAGGCGAGGCGAGCGACAGGGCGTCCGAAATCGGGCTTGTCTGGTCCATGCGCCGGATCCTTTGCGAGGGCGGAAGAAGAGGCGGACCCGGCTGATAGCGGCGCGCGCTCAATCGGAAAAATTCAATCTTTGCTTGCAAACGTTCCATATTCTGAATGTAAGAAGATGCCGCTGCCGGTCTCCTCCCCGCCCCGCTTGAAACCGCGCCCGCGCGCAGGCATCACGGCAGCGGGAGAAGAGGGGTAACACACATATGAACACAGCAAGCTTGCGCGCCGCAGCGGCGCTGGCTCTCGTCGTCGCCGCGAGCACCGGAACGGCCCAGACTGGCCCCGCACCCGCCAGCGAGGCAACCCGCAGCGAACAACGTTCCGTCGCGCAGACCCTCCCGCCCGAGGGCACCCGCGACAGCGCGGATTCGCAGCGCGGCTTTCTCGCCACGCGGAAGGACCCGGTGATCCTCGCCGCCAACGGCAAGCCGGTCTGGAACCTCGACGCCTATGCCTTCGTCATCGGCCCCGCGCCCGAGACGGTCAACCCCTCGCTGTGGCGGCACATGAGCCACCTCAAGCGCCATGGCCTGTTCGAGGTGACCAAGAACGTGTGGCAGGTGCGCGGGTTCGATGTTTCGAACATGACCGTCATCCGCGGGCAAACGGGCTGGATCATCATCGACCCGCTCACCAGCGTCGAGGCGGCCAAGGCGGCGATGGAGCTGGTCAATGCGACGCTCGGGCCCCGGCCGGTCAGGGCGGTGCTCTATTCGCACAGCCACGGCGACCATTTCGGCGGCGTGCGCGGCGTGGTGGACGAGGCCGAGGTCAAGGCCGGGCGGGTCCCGGTGATCGCGCCCGAGGGCTTCATGGAGGAAGCCACCTCGGAAAACGTCATGGCAGGCGGCGCAATGCAGCGGCGCGCCGCCTACCAGTTCGGCACCGGACTCACGCCGGGCGCGACCGGGCAAATGGGCAGCGGCATCGGCATGGGGCTTTCGGTAGGGACGCTCTCGCTGATCCCGCCGACCGACACCATCGCCGCCACCGGGGAGACGCGGGTGGTGGACGGCGTCGCGCTCGAATTCCAGATCGTCTCGGGCACCGAGGCGCCGGCTGAATTCAACGTTCTGATCCGCCCGGAAAAAACCTTCCTTGCGGCCGAGATCGCCACCTGCTCCTTGCACAACATCCTCACCCCGCGCGGGGCCAAGGTGCGCGATGCGCGGGCCTGGGCGCATTATCTCGATGAGGCGGCGATCCGCTATGCACCGCAATCCGATGCAGTGATCTCGAGCCACTGCTGGCCGATCTTCGGGCGCGAGGCAGGCACCGCGTGGCTTTCTGCCCAGCGCGATAACTACCGCTGGCTCCACGACCAGACCGTGCGCCGCATGAACCGCGGCGAGACCATGGCCGAGATCGCCGAGGCGCTGGAAAACTCTCCCCCGCCGGGCAACAGTGCGGAATGGTCGACCCGCGGCTACTATGGGACGATCAGCCACAACGCCAAGGCGATCTACCAGTTCTATCTCGGCTGGTACGACGCGGTCCCGGCGAACCTCCACGCCTATCCGCCGGTCGAGCGCGCGGTGAAGCTGGTCGAGGCCCTCGGCGGCGCCGACCGCACGCTCGCGCTGGCGCGCAACGCCATCGCCGCGGGCGACTACCGCTGGTCCTCGGACCTGCTCCAGAACCTCGTCTTCGCCGAGCCCGCCAACGCCGAGGCCAAGGCGCTGCTCGCGACAAGCTACGAACAGCAGGGCTATCAGGCCGAGAGCGCGATCTGGCGCAACCAGTTCCTCTCGGCGGCGAACGACCTGAGGCGCGGGCGGCCAGAGAGCAGCGCGGCGCAAAGCAACGACATGGTCGCCGCGATCACGACGCAGGAACTGCTCGATTCCGCCGCCACACGCTTCGCCCCCGAGAAGCCGGGACCGCGCAATTTCACCGTCGCGATCGACATTCCCGACCGCGGCGAGACGGCGACACTGGATGTCGGCACGCAGGTGATGATCGGGCGCGCAGGGGTGCTGCCGGCCAAGCCTGCCGTCACCATCCGCGGCCCGCGCCGGGCGATGCTGGCGCTGTTCTTCGTCAAGGTCCCGGTCGAGACTGTGGCCAAGATGCCGGGCGTCACGATCGAGGGCGATCTGGCCACCTTGCAGGCGCTGGTCGACAACCTCGACCCGCTGCCCCACGGCTTCGATATCGTGATGCCGTGAGACAATCCGGCGGGCAGCGCGAAGGGTTGCCTGCGTTCATGCGTTGACAAGGTGGCAGACGGCACACTCCCGCCTGTCCCTTGCTGCAACCAGGTACGCCGCCCCATGCCTGTGACCCTGCCCTGCACGAGCGAGCGATGAGCCGGCCGAGCATCGCCCTCAGCCGCTTCGGCTATGGCCTCGCCGCTGGAGACACCCCGCCGGGTGACCCGCGCCGCTATCTGCTCGCGCAGCTCGAGGCCTATGATCCGGCACCCGTCGCAATCGCCGGGCGGATGCGCTCGCGCGGGGAAACCGCCGAAATGGTCGAGCTGGTGCGATCGCTGCGGCAGGATCGCCGCGCGGCGATGGCCATGACCGAGCCGCCCGAAGCGATGAACGCACCCGCCGAAGACCCGCGCGCTGCCGCGCTGGAAGGTCTTCCTCCCGAATATCGCACCAAGCTCGCCGAAGCGCGCAAGGTGCTGGTGGCAGATGTCGCCGCGCGCACGCAGCTGGCGGTGGCCAGCCCCACCCCGATGGTCGAGCGGCTGGTGCATTTCTGGTCGAACCATTTCAGCGTCTCGGTCGGCAAGCTCGGCACGCAGTTCGAAGTCGGCCCGCACGAATTCACCGCGATCCGGCCGCATGTGCTGGGGCGGTTTTCCGACATGCTCAAGGCCGCGGTGCTGCACCCCGCGATGCTGCTCTATCTCGACCAGTTCCAGTCGATCGGCCCCAATGCCCCCTTCGCGCAAAGGCGCACGCGACGCGGCGGGGATCGGCCCGAGCGGCCGCGCGGCCTTAACGAGAACCTCGCGCGCGAGGTGTTGGAACTGCACACGCTCGGCGTCGATGGCGGCTACTCGCAGGCCGACGTAACCGAGCTCGCGCGCGCGCTCACCGGCTGGACGGTGCCCGGCATCGGGCGCGTGGGCCGCTTTGCCGAGGATCAGCCGAGCGGCGCGGCCTTCGTTGCGCTGGTGCACGAGCCCGGCGCGCGCCGGGTGCTGGGCCGCACCTACCCCGCGGGCGAGGCCAGGCAGGCGCTGGCGATCCTCGAGACCCTCGCCGCCCATCCCGCAACCGCGCGGCACATCGCGACCAAGCTCGCGCGGCACTTCGCCGGCGACACGCCCCCGCCTGCGCTGGTGGCGCGGCTCGAGGCCGATTTCCTTGCGACCGGCGGCGATCTCGCCAGCCTGACGCGCACCCTGATCGATGCCCCCGAGGTGTGGATGCCCGGGCCGGTCAAGTTCCGCACGCCCTTTGAATGGCTGGTCGGCGCCCTGCGCCTGACGGGCGCCGCCAAACTGCCGGCGCAGCGGATCGTCGGCGCGCTCGACCAGCTCGGCCAGGTGCCGTGGCGTGCGCCCTCGCCTGCGGGCTATGACGACCTTGCCGCCAGCTGGGCCGGGCCCGATGCGCTGGTGCGCCGGGTCGAGCTGGCAGAGCGGATCGCGGGCAATGTGCCTGCCGACGACATCCTCGCCCGCGCCGAAGCCGCTTTCCCCGGAGCGCTGGGCGAGGCGACCCGCACCCAGCTGAAGCGCGCCGAGAGCGGCCATCAGGCGCTCGCGCTGCTGCTGGTCTCGCCCGAAATGATGCGGAGATAACCCGATGATAACCGCTCTCGACCGTCGCAGTCTGCTCGCCGGATCACTGGTGCTGGGGGCAGGCGGCCTCGCCCTCCCCCGCCTCGCCTTTGCGCAAGGCGCTGGCCACCGCAACTTGCTGTTTGTGCTGCTGCGCGGCGCGGCCGACGGGATGGCGATGCTCGCTCCCGTGGGCGATCCGGGCCTCGAGGCCCTGCGCGGTGCCAGCCTTGCCGATTACGAGGGCGCAGGCCGGCTCGGCAGCTTCTTCGCCGTCCACCCAGCGCTCGCCGGAGTCGCGGCCGCGGCGCAATCGGGCGAAGCGCTGTTCGTCCACGCCGCCGCCACCGCCTATCGCGAGCGCTCGCATTTCGACGGGCAGAACCTGCTCGAGACCGGCGGCACGGCACCCTATGCCACCCGCGACGGCTGGCTCAACCGGCTGACCGCGCTGCTCAATGAAGGCGCGCCCACGCCGCTGCGCGCGCTGGCGATTGCGCAGGCCGTACCGCTCGCCCTGCGCGGCGATGCGCCGGTCTCCAACTACGCCCCCTCGGCCCTGCCCGCGGCCTCCGATGATCTGCTGGCGCGGGTCAGCCAGCTCTACGCCGCCGACGGGGAGCTGGGCGCCTTATGGCAGCGCGCGCTCGAGACCAAGGCGATGGCCGAGGACGATGGCCTCCGGAACCTGCGCGATGCGAGCGCTGCCGGAGAGCTTGCCGCCTCGCTGATGCGCGATGCGGGGGGCGCGCGGATCGGGATGATCGAACTGGGCGGATGGGACACCCACGCCAACCAACGCGGCGCCTTTGCCCGTTCGGCCCGCGGGCTCGACGCGCTGCTGGCGGCTTACAAGACCGGCATGGGCGCGGCCTGGGCCGATACGCTGGTGGTAGTGGCGACCGAATTCGGCCGCACCGCGAGGCTCAACGGCACGGGCGGAACCGATCACGGAACGGCGGGCGCGGCGCTGCTGATGGGCGGCGGCGTGCGCGGCGGTCGCGTGATCGCCGACTGGCCCGGCCTTGCCGAGCGCCAGCTGTTCGAGGGCCGCGACCTTGCCCCGACCACCGCCCTCGAAAGCGTGCTGGCAGGGGCGGTCGCCGAGCACCTGCGGCTCGACCCCGAACGGGCGATGGCGCGGCTGTTCCCGGGACGCAGCGCGAAGCCGCTATCCGGGATCATCCGGAGCTAGAACGAACACTCCGCACTCGCGGCGCTGTCGTCGCGGGTGACTTCGCCGATCTGGAAGGCAAAGGGCGCCTCGGAGGCGAACGTGAGCTTGCCGCCGGTCTCGCCGAGGCACTTTGCGCTCAGCACCATCTCGCGCCAGCCCTTGCCCTCGGCGACCGAGAGCCCCTGCGTGATGTCGAGCGCCTTGCCCCCCGCAGTCACGGTGACGGGCCCCGCCGGGCGCCTGGCGACGAGATAGGTGATCCGGTAGGCCGCCCCGCTCGCCGGGCCGGTGAGCGAGAGCTTCGCGCCCGGGCCGAAGGCGATGCGGCGCGCGTCCTCCTGCGCGCGGCGGTCGACGCCGGTGGCGACGATGCCGTTGCCGCTGCCGCGCAGATCGGGGAGCAGCGCATTGTCGGCCAGCGCCTGCACCCGCGCGCCGAGCTTGCCGCTGGCAAACCACGCCGCGCTTGCATCCTGTGTCAGCGCATTGCAGGTCTCGTCGAGCGGGATCTGCGCGATACGCGGGGCGGCGAAACCGAGGCCGTAGCCGCGCGGGAACAGCGCACCCTCGGGCCCGTTGAGCGGCGCGCCGTCGCAGGTCGCGGGCCAGCTGAACGAGAGGCGCCCGGTCGGCTGCGCCTTGCCGAACAGCACGTCGGCCACACCCGCGCCCTCGCTGCCGGGGAGCCATGCGGCCACGAAAGCATCGGCGGCGTTGAGCTCGCGGTTGACCCACAAGGGCCTCCCTGAGAGGAACACCGCCACCGTCGGCACGCCGCGCGCCTTGTAGGCCTTGAGCAGGGCGAGACCCTCCTCGTCGCGGAAGGCGAGGTCCTTGCGGTCGCCGACAAACTCGGCATAGGGCGGCTCGCCGAACACGACGATCGCGATATCGGGCTTGCTCGCCGCATCGCCCTTGGGCGCCAGGCGCGCCTCGCCCCCGCCCGCGCGGGCCGCCTCGGCGATCCCGGCGAAGATCGAGGTTGCGCCGGGGAAGTCCTTCGCGGTGAGATCACCCCCGCCCTGCCACGTCACCGACCAGCCGCCAGCCTGCTGGGGCACATTGTCGGCAGCCGCGCCCGCCACTTCGATCTTCGCGCCCGCCTTCAAGGGCAGGATACCGGCGTTCTTCAGGATCACCTGCGACTTGGCCACCGCCTCGCGGGCCAGCGCGCGGTGCTCGGGGGAGCCGAGCAGCGCCCACTTGCCGCCATTGGGCCGCGCCGAGGGCTTCACCTCGCCGTCGAGGATGCCCAGCGCCTGTTTCATCCGCAGCACCCGCAGCACCGCCTCGTCGAGCCGCGCCATCGGGATCGTGCCGTCCTTCACCTGCCGCACGAGGGTGGCATGGAGCGCCTTCCAGTCCTCGGGCACCATGTAGACGTCGAGCCCGGCGAGCAGCGCCTGCGGGCAATCGGAATTGGTGCAGCCCTTGATCTGGCCGTGCCCGTTCCAGTCGCCGACCACCACTCCGCCAAAGCCGAGCTTCCCGCGCAGCTCATCGGTCAGCAGCGGCTTGTTGCCGTGCATCTTGGTGCCGTTGATCGAGTTGAAGCTCGCCATGACGCTCGCCACCCCGGCGTTGATCGCGGCGGGGTAAGGCGCGGCGTGGATCGCCATGAGGTCGGCAAGCTCGCCGTTGACGTCGCCCTGGTCGACGCCCTGCGATGTGCCCCCGTCGCCGAAATAGTGCTTGGCGGTCGCCGCGACCTTGCCGGGGCCGAGATAGCCCGGCTCGCCCGGGCGGCCCTGAAGGCCCTCGATCATCGCCGCGCCGAGCTTCGTCACCAGCGCCGGGTCTTCCGAATAGCTCTCGTAGGTGCGGCCCCAGCGATCATCGCGCGCCACGGCGACGGTGGGCGCGAAGGTCCAGTCGAGCCCGGTCACCTCGATCTCGATGGCGGTCGCGGCGCCGATGCGGCGGATGAGGTCGGCGTCACCCGTCGCGCCCAAGGCGATGTTGTGCGGAAAGACGGTCGCTCCGGGAACATTGGCATGGCCGTGGACGGCGTCGGTCGCCCAGATCGCGGGGATCACGGGCTCGCCGTCCGGGAGCGGGGCGGTCGAGGCCTCCCAGAAGGCATCGGCGAGCTTCAGCCAGTCGGCCGCGGGCGCCTTGTCGTTGCCGAAGGGGCCGGAATTGCCGCCGTTGAGGATCGTGCCGAAGCGGTATTGGCGCACGTCCTCGGGGGTGATCGAGCCGATGTCGGGCTGGACGATCTGGGCGACCTTGCGCTCGAGGCTCATCCGCGCGAGCAGGGCTTCGGGGGTGTCCGCCGCTACCGCCGGAGCCTCGGCGACGGGCGCGCTGGCCGAGCGGACCTGCTCCTGCGTGCTGCAACCCGCCACCAGCGCCCCAAGCGCCGCTCCGCACACCAGCTGACCCACTGCCTTAAGCGCCATCTCGCCAGTCCCTCCCAGAACCCTGCTTGTTTTTCTTGAGAACGTTATCAAACTATGCCGCCGCGCGCCCGCTTTGGCAAGCGTCAAGCAGCGCCGTTCAGGTGCGGCGCAGCGAGCCGGCCAGCAGCGCTGCGCTCCCCAGCGAAAGGCCCGCGAACAGCACGAACAGCGCGCCATAGCCGAACTGCGGGACCAGCATCACCGTCAAACCCGGCATCACCATCCCCGGAACGGTGTTGGTGAGGTTGAACACGCCAAGGTCGCGCCCGCGGTGCTGGGGGGCGGGCAGGACGCGCAGGGTCTGGCCGGAATGGAGCGCAAGGAAGACCGCAGCGGCGAGGCCGAACAGCACATAGCCCGCTATCGCAAAGGCGAGGCTCTGCGCCGCCGCCATCACCAGCATCCCACAGGCGCACAGCAGCGCCGCGGCGACCAGCGGCACGACGGGGCGCGCATGGCGGTCCGACCAGCGCCCCAGCAGCAGCGACAGCGGCACCGCGCTCGCCAGCACTAGGCTGAAGATGTTCGCCGCCCCGTTCTCGGGATAGCCCGGCGCAATCGAGCGCAGCCAGTAGAGCAGGAAGGCGAACATTCCCCCTTCGGCGACCTGCACCAGCAGCCGCGCGGCCCACATCCGTGCCACCACCCGCTCGCGCACCGGCACGGGCTCGGCAGGGGCGGGAACCGGGGCGACCAGCGCGGGGCGGATGCGCCCCTTGCCCAGCAGCACCGCAGGCAGCACCAGAGCGCTCACCAGCACGGCGACCAGCGCCAGCCGCGCCGGAGGGGCCACCAACCCGTCCCAGGTCACCAGCGAGCCCGCCAGCGCCCCCAGCGCCGGAGACAGCGCCAGCGCCCCGCCGAGCACGCCTTTCTGCTCGTCGGGAAAGCAATCGCCCGCCCAGGCCATCAGCGGGCTCAGCATCAGGTTGAGCGCGACCTGCCAGACCATCACCAGCCCGACAATCTGCGCGACGCTCGTCGCGGTTCCCACCATAAGCAGCAGCAGGTTCGACAACACCAGTCCGGCAATGATGAACGGCCGCCGCATCCTTGCGCGGTCACTCAGCATCCCGATGCCGATATTGGCGATGCTCGCCATCACCGCGCCGAGGAAGCTGACCTGCGCCAGCGCGGCGACATCTTCGCCGCCTCGCAGATCGACGATGCGCTGGGGTAGGAGGACGGTCAGCAGCGGCACATAGGCGACCGCGCCGCCCGCCGCGGCGAGCGCGAAGAGGGCGAGGAACCAGACCGGCTGGCGCTCGGGCGGGGGCGCAGGCTCCGCGCTCAAGCGTGGCCGGGGGCAGGCGCGGTCGAGGCGCGCTCGACCAGCGCGGCGGCGACCTCGATGACTGCGCTGTCTTCGGCATCGGGAGAGCGCGCGATCAGCTGCTCGACGGCGCGGCTGACGGTCTCGGCGATGGGCTGGTCGATCGCGGTGAGCGGCGGCTGGGTGAAGCGCACGATCGGGGTGTTGTCGAAGGAGATCAGCGACAGATCGCGCGGCACCTCGAGCCCCCGCTCGCGCGCGACTTCGAGCGCGGCGAGCGCCATCTGGTCGGAGGAGGCGATGATCGCGGTGAGATCGGGGTTGCGATCAAGCAGCGCGTGAGCGGCGCGGGTGCCGCTGTCATAGCCGAAATCGCCCACCTCGAGCAGGCCCTCGTGCGCCAGCCCGCGTTCGGCGAGCGCGCGGCGCCAGCCGTCGATGCGCCAGCCCGAGAGGCTGTATTGCGCCGGCCCCGCGATCATCGCGATGCGGCGATGGCCAAGATCGGCAAGCCGGGTGGTGGCAAGATGTGCCGCGCCCTCATCGCCCATCGTCAGTCGGATCCCCGCCCCGGGCGCATCCGAGCCGATCCGGGCGAAGGGAATGCCGCGCGCTGCGAGCAGATCGGTGATCAGCGCGTTCTCCGAATGCGGCGGGGTCAGGATCACGCCGTCGGGCTGCAAGGCCGAAAGCGCCGCGCCCAGTTCGCGTTCGACATGGTCGGAATGGGTGTCGACCAGTTCCACCATCATCCGGTAGCCATGCTTCGAGCAGGTCAGGATTCCGCCCAGCAGCATCTGGTCGACCCAGTCGGTGCCCATCCGCTCGCGCCAGTCGGCCAGCGTGCGCTCGCGGTCGTTGATGGCGAGGATGATGTAGGAGCGCGAACCGCTCATGCGCTGGGCCGCGAGGCTGGGAACATAGCCGAGCCGGTCGATCGCCGCCTGCACCTTGTCGCGCAATTGCGGGCGCACGTTGGGGCCGCCGTTGACCACGCGGCTCACCGTCTGGAGCGAGACGCCCGCCTCCTCGGCGACGTCCCTGATCGTCACTGTCTTGCGCACCCGCGCCATGGCCCGCCTATTCCCGTCCCGCCTACCTGATGCAGGCCCGCCCCGTTGTCGGGTCGCTGGCGCAGCGGTAGACCCTTATCCAATCGATTGCGAATTGCGCGGGAAAGCTGCTCGCTGCAACCCCCTTGGCGTTGTTTTCTTCCGACAGGCGCCCGCCCACGGCAAGATTGGCCATGATGTAGAAGGGCTGATCGAAGGGCGCGGCGGGGTTGCCCTTGGCATTGCGCGCGGCGGTGCTCCACTGATCGGCGGTGACCGTGAGGTGCACGCGGTCATCGACGAGGAAGCGGATCACGCCCTCCCCCCATTCGACGGCGTAAACGTGGAAATCGTCCGAGGGCAGCGCGAGGGTCGGCAGGGCATTGCGGTGGTCGACATAGCGGTTGAGCGGCGCGAAATCGCCGAAGTGCAGCGCGCTGATCGTGCGGTTCTCGCCCACGCCGCCCGCGCAATCCTTGCACTTGGCGCCGATATTGACCGCTTCAAGAATGTCGATCTCGCCCGAGCGCGGCCAGGGGCCGTAGGCGGGATCGTTGGGCATCATCCAGATCGCGGGCCAGGTGCCCTGCCCCGGCGGCACCTTGGCGCGCGCCTCGATCCGGCCGTAGCGCCAGGCGTGCAGGCCGATGGTGCGGACCTTGCCCGAGGTGTGCGACTGGACCTGCGTGGGATTGACCGCTTCCGCGATTTCGGGCGGGCGCGCGGGGCCGGCGAAGCGCTCTTTCCGCGCCTTCAGGAGCAGCATCCCGCCCTCGACCGCGATGTTCTCGGGCCGGTCGGTGTAGCACTGGCGTTCGTTGTTGCCGCCGCCCCAGCAGGATTGCTCGGGTGTCCACTTGGTCCGGTCGAGCGCGGTGCCCTCGAACTCGTCGGCCCACACCAGCTCCCACCCCGCGCCCTCCAGCGGGGCGAGCGGTTGTTCGGGCGGGGGCGAGGAGGCCCCCGAAAGCAGCAGGGCCGCCGTCAGCGTCCCCGCCTTCAGCAGCCCTGCGATTGTCATGACCTTGCCCTCTTAGAAGTCGAAGCGGGCAAGGAAGGTGAAGCGGCGGTCGTTGCGGAAGGCCGAGCGCTGCACCCGGGTCCCGTCGAAGTCGATCACCTGGCTGGTGCGGAACACCTCGTCGAGCAGGTTCACGCCCTGCACGCCCAGCTTGAGCCCGTCTCGCACGGTGACGAAGATCGAGGCGTCAAGCTGCCCGGTCTCCTCGCCCCAGATCGGCGAGAAGGGGAAGATGTCGTCGCGCGGGGTGATCAGGAACGCCGAGCGCCAGTTGTAGGCGGCGCGCGCCGAGAGCCAGTCCTTCTCGTAGAACAGCACCGCATTGACGGTGTGCTTGGAGATGCCAGCGAGCGGTTGGAACGCCGCGAAATCGCTCTGGTTGTTGGCGAGGTTGGTGTTCTGGAAATCGCTGCCGTCGACATAGGTGTAGGTCAGCTGCGATCCCAGACCGCTGAGCAGGCCGGGCAGGAAGTCGTAGGTTTGCTGGTAGCTCAGCTCGACACCCTTGAGCAGGCCGTCCTGGCGGTTGTCCGGCCCGTTGACCTCGACATCGAGCGTGACGCCGCTGGGCGAGGTGAAGTCGACGATGTCGGCCCCGTTGTTGACGATGCCCTTGATGTCCTTGGCAAAGGCATTGAGCGTTACCGAACCGACCCGGTCGAAATACCACTCGACCGAAAGGTCGTAGTTCCAGCTCTCGATCGGGCGCAGGTTGCGGTTGCCGGTGAACAGCTGGAACAGCGGTCCGGTCTCGAGCGTGCCTTCGGACCGCAGGTCGCCGGTGTTGTCGCCCATGCCGCCGCCCGAACGGAACGCGGCGAGGTCGGGGCGCGAAATGCCCTTGGAGACCGCGGCGCGGAACAGAAGGCCGTTGCCGGTGTCGAGCAGCGCGTTGAAGCTCGGCAGCCAGTTGTCGAAGGTGACCGAGCGATCATCGATCAGGACTTCGCCGGTATGTGCTGCCGCGAACTGGGCGAGCCGCTGCGGCGAGAGGCGGCAATAGGCCGGTTGCAGTTCGGGCGGCTGCTGCGCCGATTGCGCGCAGGCCGCATTCACCTCGGAAATCTGCACAACCCCGTCACGATTTCCGCCCGGGCCGGTGTCGAAGAAGAACGGGTTGGGGAACCCGACCTCGCCCACCGCCAGCACTTCGGTCTCGATATAGCGCAGGCCGAAGTTACCGGTGAGCTTCCAGCCGTTGTCGAAATCGGTGCCGTAATCGACGCGGGCGTAGGCCGCCTTGGTGGTTTCCGAAACCTCGCTGATCTCGTTCTGACAGAAGGGATCGCAAGCAGAGGTCTGCCGGGTCACGCTGTTGAAGAAGCTGCGGTTGCGCACCCCGAAGAAGGGGTTCGGGGTCTGCGAGAAGGTGTTGATCTCGCGCGCCTGCTCGGCCGAAGCGCCCGAGAGATATTCCTGCAGGAAGTTGTCGCCGCCGAAGAAGAACGCGCCGCCCGGCAGCGGCGAAGGGCCGTTGCCGCGCTGGAAGCCGTTATCGAACGGCGAGCGCAGGTTGGCGTAGTTCGGGAAGTCGTCGACGAAGGCACCGCCGGCGATCGCGAATTCCTGGCCGGGAAGGCCGGTGAAGAAGCGCCCGGGCACAAAGCCGTTGGTGCGCTGGTCGGGGAAGCGTCGGCCCGGATCGAAATCGGGATAGACGAGCACGCCCGGAGCAGTCGCGCTGCACCCGTTGCCCTGACCCCAGGGCGCGCAGCCCGCGCGGCCCGCCCAGGGTGCCGACAGGTTGCCCCAGGTGCTGAAATTGGTGTCGCGCGTGGTCTGCCCGCGATCCGACCAGCGTGCGCCGAACTTGACCTGCTTGAAGAAGCCGTCTTCCGAAATGTCGTATTCGAGATCGGCGCGCAGCGTGTCGAGCTCGCCCTCGTTGCGGGCGATCGAGTCGAGCAGGAACCAGTAATAGGTGTTGCGCCCGGAGGTGAAGTAATCTGCCGGCGCGCCCGGAGGCGCGAGGAACTGCACCTGCGGCACCTTGCCCGACAGGTCGAGGTCGATATTCGCCCAGGTCGCCATGTTGGCGATGATCGAATCCTGCCCGAGCTCGGACTGGATGTGCTGCGCCTCGAAGTTGACGCGCAGGCGATCGGTGATGTTCCAGTCGACGTCGAAGGAGAAGTCCTCGGTCGAGGAGCGGGTCTCGCGCTCGAAGCGCAGCAGCTCGAGCGGGATGCCGCCACGGCCGAAGGGGTTGGCATAGGCATCGCCGATGCGCTGGCTGAGCACGCCGCGGACGAACTGGCCCTGATCGTTGAACTCCCAGGTGCTGCCCGCGGCGGGCACGGGGAACAGCGCATCGTCGTTGACCAGCGCGATCGCGGCGTTCTCCTTGGTGAAGAAGGTCGTGTCGGCGCGCAGCCATTCGAAGGTCATCAGGAAGCTGCGATCGGGGCTCTCGTACTGGATGACCGAGGAGAAGGCCTCGCGGTCACGCTCGAGATCGGTGGTGCGCACGCCCGCACCCTTGGGAACGACCAGCGCGCCGGGCGGCGGGAAGTTGTCGGGCGTGAAGTTGGGGTTGACGCCATTGTTGATCCCGCCGCTGCCCACAGGGCGCACGCGGAAGCACGAGCCGGTGAGGTTGGCCGGACGGTAGCAGGGGTCGGCCACCTGCGAGGCATCGGTGCGGCTGACCAGCTCCGAACGGGCATAGCCGAACTGGAAGCCGAGCGTGCCGGCATCGGTCTCCCAGGTATTCGAAAGCAGCACCGACCCGCCGGGCGACCACTCTTCGGCGAGGTCGCCGACATTGGTTTCGAGCGTGCCCGAAATGTGGAAACCGCGCCGGTCGAGCGGCTTGCGGGTGCGCAGGTTGACCGTCCCGGCGATGCCGCCTTCGACCATGTCGGCGGTGAGGTTCTTGAACACCAGCACCGAGCCGAGCAGTTCGGGCGAGACCTCGTTGAAGCTCAGCACCGTGCCGCCATTGGCCGAGAAGATGTCGCGGCCGTTGAGCTCGGAGCGCACGAAACCGAGGCCGCGGATGATCACGCCGGTGCCTTCAACCGAGAAACGGTCGGGGTCGGAGGGCTTCTCGAAGCGGCCGATATTGACGCCGGGCACGCGCTGCAGCGCTTCGGCGACCGAACGGTCGGGCAGCGCGCCGATGTCTTCGGCGGTGATCGCGTCGACGAAGGTGTCGGCGTTGCGCTTGATGTCCTGCGCGCCCTTGAGCGAGGCGCGGAAGCCGGTGACGATGATCTCGGCCTCGGGCTCTGCTGCGGGCGTGGCGGCGGGATCCTCTTCCGTCGCGGCGGCGTCCTGCGCCAGCGCGGGGCTGGCCGCGGCAATCGCCAGCGCGGAGGCGGTGCCGAGGGCAAGGAGGCGCCGGCGCGGCGCGAGCTTGGCGGTGTTCATGATGTTTCGTCTCTCCCCATGCCGCGCGACAGTATCTTGCCTGTCGCTGCGGGCTGCGGACAGGTTCTAGCGCATCTTGAGAGCGTTCTCAAGACTTGTAATCCTGCGTTCATATTGCATCTTGGCAACACTTCGCAGACGCTCGGGCAGAGCGCGCAGCTGGCCTCACGGGGCCCCAAGGGGATCGAGGAAAACGTGGCGATTGAAAGGATTATCATTGTCGGCGGGGGCACCGCGGGGTGGATGGCGGCGGCGGCGCTGTCGCGCATCCGCAAGGGCCGGCCTGTGGAAATCACGCTGATCGAATCCGAGGCGATCGGCACGGTCGGGGTGGGCGAGGCGACGATTCCGCCCTTCGTCGGCTTCAACCAGCTGATCGGGGTCGAAGAGCGCGAGATGCTCGCCGCAGTCGGCGGCACCTTCAAGCTCGGCATCCAGTTCGAAAATTGGGGCAGGCTCGGCGACAGCTACATCCACCCCTTCGGCGCCTATGGCTACACCATGGGCGGGATCAGCTTCCACCATGTGTGGCACCGCATGAAGGGCGCGGGCGACAAGCGTCCGATCCAGGTCTTCAACCTCGAGACCATGGCCGCCTATTTCGGCAAGTTCGCGCGGACCGAGGATTTCCAGCGCGACGATCTGCCGCCGGTCAATTACGCCTATCACCTGGATGCGGGCCGCTATGCCGCCTTCTTGCGCAAGCTCGCCGAGAGCCGGGGCGTGGTGCGGCAGGAGGGCAAGGTTGCCGATGTCCAGCTGGATGGGGAGAGCGGCTTTGTCAGCGGCGTGACGCTGGAGGATGGCCGGGCGTTCCAGGGCGATCTCTTCATCGACTGCTCGGGCTTCCGCGGTCTGTTGATCGAGCAGGCGCTGAAGACCGGCTATGACGACTGGAGCCATTACCTCCCCTGCAACCGCGCGGTGGCCCTGCCCTGCCTGCGCGAGGACGGCAGCCCACCCCCGCCCTTCACCCGCGCCACCGCGCACGCCGCGGGCTGGCAGTGGCAGGTGCCGCTCCAGCACCGGAACGGCAACGGCCATGTCTATTGTTCCTCTTACATGGAGGACCAGCAGGCGCTCGACATCCTGCTCGGCAATATCGCCGGCAAGCCTCAGGCCGAGCCCAACTGGCTGCGCTTCGTCACCGGGCGCCGCATGAAATTCTGGAACAAGAATGTCGTGGCCTTGGGCCTTGCGGCGGGCTTCATGGAGCCTCTGGAATCGACCTCGATCCACCTCATCAATACGGGTATCGACAAGCTGATCTCGCTGCTGTCACTGGACGGGATCACGCAGGTGCAGGAGGATACCTTCAACCGCCTGACAGGGCGCGAATATGCGCGTATCCGCGACTTCCTGATCCTCCACTACAACGCCACCGAGCGCACCGACACCGACTTCTGGAACTACGTCCGCACCATGCCCGTGCCCGACACGCTCACCGAGAAGGTCGAGCTGTTCAAGGCCAACGGCCAGATCTTCCGCGAAGAGGACGAGCTCTTCACCGAGACCAGCTGGGCGGCGGTGATGATGGGTCAGGGGATCCAGATGGGCAGCCACAACGCGATGGCCGACGCGCTCGATCCTGCGACGACCGCCACCGAGGTCAACGAGATGGAGCAATCGATCCGCTATCTCGTCCAGCATATGCCGAACCACGGCGACTACCTCGCACGCTATTGCCCCGCGCCGATGGCAGCGTGAGGTGGCAGCGGCGGGTTTCTTGACAAACGGGAGCGGCGGCTGAAAGGGACAGGCGCCCCCTTCCCCGCCGCTCGCCCGAGGTTGCCTTTCGCCATGACTGCACCGCCCAATGGCTGGACTGCGCTCGTGCTGGCCGGGCAGCGCCCGGGGGTCGACCCGATGGCGGCGCATTTCGGCACCGATATGAAGGCGCTGATCCCGGTCGTGGGCGAGCTGATGCTGAACCGGGTGCTGGAAGCGCTGCTCGATGCGCCCGAGATCGCGCGGATCGTGGTCCTCGCCCAGAACACACTGCAACTGCGCGCGCACCGCGATCTGGCCTGGGCGGTGGAGGAACCGCGGATCACCTTCCGCACCTCGGGCCCCACCATCAGCGGATCGGTGCTGGGCGCGGTGGAGGACCCCGCGATCGGCCTGCCGCTGCTGGTGACGACCGCCGACAACGTGATGCTGACGCCGCGGACCATCGGCGAATTCGTCGCGGGAGCGGGCAAGAGCGATGTCAGCGTGGCCTTCGTCGAACGCGGCAATCTCGAGCGCGCTGTCGGCCCCAACAAACGCACCTGGCTCGCCTTCAAGGGCGGGGACTTCACCGGAGCGAACCTTTTTGCCCTGACCGGCGCGGGCAGCGTCAATGCGCTCAAGTTCTGGGAAAAGGTCGAGGCCGACCGCAAGTCCGTGCTGCGCCTTGCCGCCCATTTCGGCCCAGTGCTGATGGTGAGGCTGCTGCTGCGCCGGATGACGCTGACGCAGGCCCTCGCCGCTGCGGGCGCGAAGCTGGGCGCTTCAGCCGCACCTGTGGTGCTGTCCGACGGGCGCATGGGCGTGGACGTCGACAAGCCCGAAGACCATGCGCTCGCCGAGCGCCTCTTGGGAGCAGCGCGCGGATGAAGCGCATCTGCTTCCTGTTCAACCACGACCAGACCCACCAGCTCGCGCACTCGCTCCCCATCGCGCTGGCTCTGGCGGCGCGCGGGGAGCATCACGTCACCCTCGCCTATGCCCGCGCGGGCGTCCGCGCCGAGATCGCGCGGCAGGCCGATCCGGCGCTGCTGGCGCGCATGGAGCTGGTGCAGCTTGGGCTGAAGCGCGGCGGATCGCAACTGCTGGCGGGGATGCTCGAGCGGCTCGTTCCGGCGACCAAGCTTCTCATCTACCGCGACAATCTCGATTTCTTCCGCAGCTTCGATGCGGTGGTGGTGTCCGAAAAGACGACACTGCTGCTGAAGACCCGCTACGGGCTCAGTGACATAAAACTGATCCACACCCGCCACGGCGCGGGGGATCGGGCGATCGGGTTCAACCCCGAAAGCGCGAAGTTCGATCTGGTGCTGGTCTCGGGCCCCAAGATCCGCGACCGGTTGATCGCCGATGCGGGCCTTGCGCCGGAGCGGATCGCGCTGGTCGGCTATCCCAAGTTCGATCTGTGCGCGCACAACCGCTACGAAGGCACCTTCCCCGCGCCAGAGCGGCCGACCGTGATCTACAACCCCCACCCCTCGCCCAAGCTGTCGAGCTGGTTCAAGGACGGGGCCAAGGTGCTCGACGCCTTCCGCCAGCAGGACCGCTACAACCTGATCTTCGCACCCCACGTGATGCTGTTCGAGCGCAAATGGGTGGTGACGGTCGACCCGCCGAGCCTCGCCCGCGTCGAGCCCCCAGGCCCCGAATTCGCGCGAGAGCCCCGCATCCACATCGACACCGGCAGCGGCGCGAGCAGCGACATGAGCTACACCAACCGCGCCGATATCTACCTCGGCGACGTCAGCAGCCAGGTCTATGAATTCCTGCGCGCGCCCCGCCCGTGCCTGTTCCTCAACAGCCACGGCGTGGACTGGCAGGGCGATCCCAATTACCTCCACTGGCAGGCCGGCCCGGTGCTGGAGAGCGCCGATCACCTGCTCGACGCAATAGATGCTGCGGTCGCATCGCATCCCGACTATGCGCCCCGCCAGCAGGCGCTGATCGACGCGACCTTCTCGCTCTCCGACCGCCCCTCGGCCGAGCGCGCGGCGGACGCCATCACCGATTTTCTGGAAGGACACACCCGTGGCTAGTCTTGCAGCATTCTGGCGCTACGGCGTGGTCAAGACAGCACGGAAGCTGAAGGCCGCCGCGCTCTCCCCGCTGATGGCGGCGCGCGGGGATGATGCGGTGCGCTCGGCCTACGGGGTGCTGATGGTGCCCAACTGGCAGGACACCACCTTCCGCTATTGCATCTTCGGCACCTATGGGCGCGATCTGGCCGACCTGTTGTTGGGGCAGCGGGAGGACTTCGTCTTCGTCGATATCGGCGCCAACCAAGGGCTCTATTCGCTGATCGCGGCGCAGAACCCCAGGTGCCGCAAGATCATCGCCTTCGAGCCGGTGCCGACCACCCATGCCCGCCTTGCCGCCAATGTCGCCCTCAACGGCGGGGCGGCGCGGACCGCGCTGCACTTGCTCGCTATCGCCGACAGCGCGGGCGAGGTGACGATCAACGTCGCGCCCGATCACACCGGTACGGCTACCCTCGCCGGGCGCGAGGGCGCTTCGGGCTCGGGCGGCGTCACCATCGAGACGATCGACGCGCCGCTGCTCGATCCGCTGCTTGCCGGTGACCTGCCGATGTTCGTCAAGATCGACGTCGAGGGGCTGGAGGCGGTGGTGATCGCCGAACTCGCCAAAACGCCGAGCTTCGCGCGGGTCTCGGCGATCTTCTACGAGGTCGATGATCGCTGGGCGAGCGCCGGAGAGATCGAGGCGTTGCTGCGCGCGGCGGGCTTCACCCGCTTTGCCAAATACGGCCGCGGCCACCACTACGACGTGCTGGCGAGCCGCTCCTGAAGCACCTGTTGCGCGAGCGCGCGGCCTGACAGCCACGCGCCTTCCACACGCGGGCTGTGGAGCCAGTCGCCCGCGATGCCGATCCGCAGTTGGGGATCGTAGAGGGGGCCCTCGCCCTGACGGGCTTCGGGCTGGGCATAGAGCCAGCGGTGCGCGTCGAGGTGCACCGGCGTGGCCGGGGGCGCGCCGGTGGCGGCGAAGAAGTCGGCCAGCAGCAGCGCTGCAACCTCGTCCTTGGGCCGGTCGATCAACTCGCGGCTGCGCGCGGGGCTCGCATGGATCACCCATGTCTCGGCCCCCGCGCGGCCCGGCTTGGCGGAATTGCGGGCAGCCCAGCTGACGGGGCCACTCTCGGAGCGGAGGGTGTCGGCAAGCGGCAGTGGCCCGGCAAAGCTAGCCATCACCGCCCAACACGGTGCCGAGGTGACGCTGGCAGCACGCGCGGCAAAGTCGGGCGCGGTATCGGCGAGCAGCACGGCGGCCTGTTCGGCGGGCACCGCGACCAGCACGGTGGCGGCGCGGAACACCGCCTCGCCCGCTTCCACCCGCCAGCGCGCGCCGTCGCGGCAGAGCCGCTCGGCGCGCATATTCCAGCGCACGTCCAGACTTTCGGCCATGGCGCGGATCGGCGCATTCATGCCGGGCGTACCGACCCACGCGTCCGCCCCCGCAGCGGGCCAGCGCGCCGCAACACCCGCTGCCTCCCAGCCTGCGACCGCCTCACGGAAGGCGGGATCGCGCGCGGTGAAATATTGCGCGCCGTGATCGAAGCTCACTTGCTCGCCGCCGATTGCAACCCGCCGCGCCGCCATCCGTCCGCCGGGGCCGCGGCCCTTGTCGAGCACGGTCACGCGCGCGCCGGTCTGTGCCAAGGCGGTCGCGGCCGAGAGCCCCGCCATGCCGCCGCCGATGATGAGAATGTCAGCCTGTCCGTCCATCCCGCGCCAACGCACGGGAAGGCCACAAGTTTCACGGCGCCGAACGCGGCGGTCGGGATTCGGCCAGCACCAGCGAGAAGCGCTTTGCCTCGTCGGTCCAGCGCGCGAGCGGCTCCCACCCGGCAGCGGCCAGCAACATTTGCCCCGAGCGCTTGGTGAACTTGTGGCTGTTCTCGGTGTGGATGCTCTCGCCCGCGCGCATGGCGAAGCGCCGCCCGCTGACGGTGAAATCGACGTCCCGCTTCGCCACCAGATGCATCTCGATCCGTGCGAAGGGATCGTTCCAGCGCGCCTCGTGGGCAAAGGCTTCGAGCGGAATGTCGCCATCGAGCTCACGGTTGATGCGCGCCAAGAGGTTGAGGTTGAAGGCCGCCGTCACGCCCGCCGCATCGTCATAGGCGGCGAGAAGGACGTCCTCGTCCTTCACCAGATCCATCCCGATCAGCAGCAACGCCCCCTCGCCCAAGGTCGCACGCATGGTGCGCAGCAGGTCGGTCGCGGTGCGGGCGATCATGTTGCCGATGGTCGATCCGGGGAAGAAGCCCAGCTTGGGCAGATCGAAGACCTCGGCAGGCAGCTCGACCCGGCGCATGAAATCGGCCTCGACCGGCAGGACGGGGAGGCCCGGGAACTTCTCCGAAAGCGCTGCCGAGGAGGCGCGCAGGAAATCCCCCGCGATATCGAGCGGGACATAGGCCGAAGGGCGGATCGCCGAGAGCAGCAGCGGGGTCTTGACCGAGGAGCCCGAGCCGAACTCCACTACGGCACGCCCCTCGCCGATCAACTCGGCGATCTCGGTCGCGCGGTTCGAGAGGATCTCGGTCTCGGCGCGGGTCGGGTAGTATTCGTGCAGCTGTGTGATGTCCTCGAACAGCTGCGATCCGGCATCGTCGTAGAACCAGCGCGCCGGAACCGCCTTCTGGGCCTCGGCAAGGCCAGCGAGGACGTCGGCCCGGAAGGCGAGGTCCACCCCGTCCGCATCGCGTTCGACCAGCTTCAATCCTGCCGGCTTCGTCATCTCAGGCGTCCTTGGCGAGGCGCAGGCCGGTGAATTGCCAGCGCTGGTGGGGGTAGAAGAAATTGCGGTAGGAAACGCGCGAGTGCCCGCGCACCGTGGCGCAGCTCGCCCCGCGCAGCACCACCTGCCCGCTCATGAACTTGCCGTTGTATTCGCCCACCGCGCCCTCGGCGACGCGGAAGCCGGGATAGGGCAGGTAAGCCGAGCGGGTGAACTGCCAGCAATCGCCAAACAGGCCGGGCGAGCCCATCGGTAGCACCGGCCCGGCGCAATAGAGCTGGTTGCCGCCGCGCGGGTCATGCGCGGGCGTGCTGGCCGAGCTGTCCTGCCCGCGCGCGATCGCCTCCCACTCGAATTCGGTCGGCAACCGCGCGCCTGCCCAAGTGGCGAAGGCGTCGGCCTCGTAGTGCGAGATGTGGGTGACGGGCGCGGAGGGATCGCGTGCCTGCCAGCCCTGATGGGTGAAGTGCGTGCCGTCCTCGCCCCAATAGAGCGGCGCGGCGATGCCTTCTCGCTGCACCCAGCCCCAGCCGTCGGCGAGCCACAGGCGGGGATTGCGGTAGCCGCCGTCGGCGATGAACTCCGCCCATTCGCCATTGGTCACCAGCCGGTCGGCGAGCGCGAAAGGCTCGAGCAGCACGCGGTGGCGGGGCCCTTCGTTGTCGAAGGCGAACCCGTCGGATTGATGCCCGACCAGCGCGATGCCGCCCGGGTGCGTGTGCCAGACGGAAGAGGCGGCGGCCAAGGTCGCAGCCGCCGCCTCCCCCTTCCCCGCAGGCGCCCACATGGCGGGCCCCAGCGTGTTCTGGAACAAGGCGTGCTTGATATCGGTGAGGAGCAGCTCGATGTGCTGTTCCTCGTGCGCGATGCCGAGCGCGATCAGGTCGGCCAGCGCCGGATCGCCGAGCAGCGGCGCCATCGCCTCGGTGACATGGGCGCGCCATGCCAGCACCTCGGCGAGGGTCGGGCGCGAGAGCATCCCGCGGGCTGCACGGGCGATCCGCGCGCCTTCGGCCTCGTAGTAGGAATTGAACAGGAACGGCCAGCGCTCGTCGTGCAGGCGGTAGCCCGGCGCGTGCTCGCGCAGCAGGAAGGTCTCCCAGAACCACGTCGTGTGCGCGAGGTGCCACTTGGCGGGGCTCGCATCCTCCATCGACTGGATGCTGGCATCGGCATCGGAGAGCGGCGCGACCAGCGCCTCGGTCAGCGCGCGGGTGGCGCGGAAATGCTCCGCCAGCGTCCGCCCGCCCGCCTCGGGGATCGGGGTGTTCTGCAACTCGCTGCGATGCATCTGCGCCCTCCTCGCCGCCCGGATCGGACATTCGCACAATGTCCGCTTGCCGTTACACAGGAAAGACGCCTGATAGCCGCGCGGCTATCAGAAAATTATCACACCCGTCAGGTTTCCGCGAGAAATCAGGCCGCGTGGCTGACTTCCGCCTCGCGCGCGCCACCGGCTGCCTCGTTGAGCATCTCGGCGACGAGGAAGGCGAGCTCGAGCGATTGCTCGGCGTTGAGGCGCGGGTCGCAATGGGTGTGGTAGCGGTCGCCGAGGCGTTCCTCGGTGATCGCCACGGCCCCGCCGACGCATTCGGTCACGTCCTGCCCGGTCATTTCGATATGGATGCCGCCGGGGTGCGAGCCCTCGGCGCGGTGGACGGCGAAGAAGCCCTTAACCTCGCGCAGGATGCGGTCGAAGGGGCGGGTCTTGAAGCCGGTGTCCGATTTGACGACGTTGCCGTGCATCGGATCGCAGCTCCACACCACCGGGTGCCCCTCGCGCATGACAGCACGCACCAGCTTGGGGAGGCCCTCCTCGACCTTGTCGTGGCCGTAGCGGCTGATGAGCGTGATGCGCCCCGCCTCGCGGCCGGGGTTCAGGTCATCGAGCAGGCGCAGCAGCGCGTCAGGCTCGAGGCTGGGCCCGCACTTCATGCCGAGCGGGTTGCCGATGCCGCGCGCGAATTCGATGTGCGCGCTGCCGGGGAAGCGGGTGCGGTCGCCGATCCACAGCATGTGGGCGCTGGTCGCGTACCAGTCGCCCGTGAGCGAATCCTTGCGGGTCATCGCCTGCTCGTAGGGGAGCAGCAGTGCTTCGTGGCTGGTGTAGAAGCTGGTGCCCTTTAATTGCGGTACGGTGCCGGGGTCGATCCCGCAGGCCTCCATGAAGTCGAGCGCCTCGCCGATGCGGTCGGCGGTCTGGGCGAACTTCTCGGTCCAGGGCGTGCGGCCCATGAAGTCAAGAGTCCACTGGTGCACCTGCCGCAGGTTGGCATAGCCCCCGCCAGCGAAGGCGCGCAGCAGGTTGAGCGTCGCGGCGGCCTGCGAATAGGCCTTCACCATCCGCGCCGGATCATTGCGGCGGCTGACGGGGTCGAACTCGATCCCGTTGATATTGTCGCCGAGGTAGCTCGGCAGGGTCACATCACCGATCGTCTCGGTCGGCGAGGAGCGGGGCTTGGCAAACTGGCCCGCCATGCGCCCGACCTTCACCACCGGGCGCTTGCTCGCGAAAGTCATCACGACCGCCATCTGCAGCAGCACGCGGAAGGTGTCGCGGATATTGTTGGGGTGGAACTCGGCGAAGCTCTCCGCGCAGTCCCCGCCCTGGAGCAGGAAGCCGTGACCGTTCGCGACCTGCGCGAGATCGGCCTTGAGCGCACGCGCCTCGCCCGCGAAGACCAGCGGGGGATAGGACGAGAGGGTCTTTTCAGCCTCGGCCAGCTCGGCCGCATCCTCGTAATGCGGCAGGTGGCGCGCTTCGTGGGCCTTCCAGCTCTCGGGGGTCCAGGTCTCGGGCACGATCTTCACTCTTTCCATTCAAGCGCGCGCGGACAACACCGCGAAGGCCGCGCCCGCTACCCGAGCGCAGGCCGAAGTGTAAAGCGGCAATGGCACGCGGCACAACTTTATTTCCCGCCCACTGTCAGCGGGCGAAACGATCAGCGACCGATCATCGTCTCCTGCGCAGGATTCGCACCCGCGCCCGCTGGCACCGCCTCGGCAAGTGTCTGGCCCTCGGGGATGATCGCCATGCGGAAGGTGCGCTCCTTCACCAGATAGCGCGCAGCCAGCGCCTGCATCGCGGCGGGCGTGGTCTGCGAGTAATCGGGCAGCAGCGAGCGCAGCAGGCCGATGCGGGTCGGGTCCTGCGTCGCGCCCTCCATGTTGTAGAGCCAGAACTGGTTGCCGGTCGAAGCGCGGCGGATCAGCTGGGCGAGCGGCTCGGTCACTCGGGCGAGCTCGTCGGCGGTGGGCGGATTGGCGGCAAGATCGGCGGCGATCTTGTCGGCCTCGGCGAAGAACATCGGCACGAAAGCGGGCTCGAGCTGGGCGACCGCGGTGATCCGCCCGCCGGTGGAAAGGTCGGCGGGCCAGGTCGAGAACACCTGCGGCGCATAGCTCGCCCCGGCGCGTTCGCGTAGGGCGTCCATCAGCCGGTTGTTGAACAGCTGGGTGAGGATCTCGAGCTGGCGGCTTTCGCGCAGGTCCGCGGTCCCGCCTCCGCTGCGCCATGCCACCACGGCCGCGGCCTGGTTGGCATCGCCGCGGTGGGTGACGACCGTGGGCTTGTCGACCGCCGGCGCAAAGCCGGGGACGCGCGCGGCGACATCGGCGGGGATCGGATCACGCGGGCCCAGCGCACCGAAGGTGAGGCGCAGCTGCTCGATCACCTTGGCCTTGTCGAACTCACCGAACACCAGCACCTCGATCGGGCCCTGCTTGAGCAGCGGCTCCCACACCTTGCGGAATTCCTCGGGCGTGGCGGCCTTGAGCGCCACCGGGTCGGCAGTGGCGAAACGCTTGTCGCCGCCGGTCACGAGATATTCGAGATCGCGGTTGAGCACCCCGCCGGGGCTGGTGGCATAGGTGTTGTAGGCCAGCTCCGCCCCCGCCTTGGCGCGCAGCACCGGGTCCTTGTCCCAGCGCGGCATGCCGAGCTTGGCGGCGAAGAGGTAGAGCTGGTCGTTCACGTCCTCCGAGCGGGTCTGCGCAGTGAAGGTGAAGACCGCATCGTCGATATCGAAGTCGAAGCCCAGCTTGCGGCCCGTCGCGAGCCGGTCGATCTCGTTCTGGCCGAGTTCGCCCAGCCCCGAGTTGACCAGCGCCTGCTGGCCGAGATCGGCATAGACGGCGCTCGACGCATCGAAGGCGCGCCAGCCCGCGCCGAAGCGCACGCGCACGGTGACGCGGCCGGGCTCGGCATCGTTGGCCCACAGCAGCGCCTTGACGCCATTGGCGAAATCGACCTGCTCGACTTCGAGCACGCCGAGCGGTGTCTGGCTGACGATGGTGCCCGGCTCGCCCACCGGCGGCAGATCGGCAAAGGCGATCGCCGCGCCGCCGACCCGCGCCGACCCGTCGGCCGCAGCCTTGCTGGCGAGCGCGGTGCGGATCGCGGGCACATCGGCCTCGCCCGCCGCGGGGGTGACATAAACGCCGCGCGTCACCGTGCCCTCGAACAGCGCACGGGTGCGCTTGAGCACGCTTGCCGGAGTGATGCGCGGCTTCATGTCGCGGAAGATGCTCAGCACCACCTTGGGCGCGGCGACGGTCTCGCGGATGTCGACCGCGTTGACGAGATTGTCGGCGAGGTCGCTGCCCGATTGCACGCTCTCCTGCTCGACCCCGTTGGCGAAGGCGACATCGAACTGCGCGACCTCGCGGTCGATCTCCTCCTGCGTGGGCGGATTGGCGATGGCGTCGGCGATGACGCTGCGCACGTCGGCAAGCGCGGCCTTCCAGTCGGCCGAGAGCGGCGCGAAGGTCACGAAGGTCGCATCGGTCGTGCGCGAGACGTCGTCCTGCTGGACCTGCGCGTAGAGGAAGCTGCCGCCGCCGCGGGCACGGCTTTCGAGCCGGCGGTTGATGATCGCCTGCGCGACCGCGTCGGTCAGCAGGCCCTCGTTGTAGACGATGGTGTCCTGCACGGGACGCCACGGACGCAGGATCGCGTAGGTGAGGCTGCGCGGCAGATCGGGTTCGACCCCGACGGCGAGTTCCCCGATCGGGGGCAGCCCGCCGACCGGCTTGGGTGCGCCCTTGGGAGCTACCGGATCGCCGAAATTGGGCGCGACACCCGGCGCGCCGGTGCCCTTCCAGTCGCCGAACCACTGCTCCACCAGCCCGGCGAGCACCATCGGATCGGCATCGCCCGCGACCACGATCACGGTGTTCTCGGGCCGGTACCAGCGGTCGTAGAAGGCCTGCACCGCAGGGCCGGTCGCGGCGTTCAGCGTCGCGTCGGTGCCGATCGGATTGCGCACCGCAAGCCGCTGGCCGGCGAAGAAGGTCTGGCGCGTGAGATCGCCGGTGCGCTGCGCCGCCCCGCCGCGCTCGCGCTTTTCGGCGAGCACGATCGGGCGCTCGGCCGCGACATTGCTGTCGGACAGCACCGGCTCGCGGATCATGCCCGAAAGCAGCTTGAAGCTCTCGGCGAGCTTGGCGTCGTCGATATTGGGGATGTCGAGCTTGTAGGCGGTGTGGGTCGGCGTGGTCTCGGCATTGGTGTCGTTGCCGAAGGTCGCACCGAGGCGCTGCCAGGCGCTGATTGCCTCGGCCTTGCCGAGATACTTGCTCTCGCGGAACAGCAGGTGTTCGAGCAGGTGCGCATAGCCCTGTTCGCCGTCCGCCTCGTGCAGCGAGCCCGCATCGATCCGCACCCGGATCGAGACCTGGCGCGGCGGCACCCCGTTGCGGCGCACGGCATAGCGCAGCCCGTTGGGCAGCTGGCCGAACAGCCACTGGTCATCGGGCGGGATGTCCGAGCCCTTGTAGAGCCACGAACTGGCGGCGGGCTGGAGCCCCTTCGGGGCGGGCACCGGGGGTGCGACCGGAACCGCAGCCGTGTCCGGCGCCCGGTTCTGGGTCACCGCGTGCGGGACGTTCACGGGCCGCTTCTCGACCTTGTCGGGCGCGGCCGCCTCGTCGGCGAGCAACGGCTGAAGCGCCACGAGCGGGGCAAGAACGAGGGCGAGCGCGCGCGATGCGCGGGAGAAGGACGTCATGGCCGCGAGTATAGGGCGGCAAAGTCTGAAGCGATAGTGAATGCTTTTCGCGATTTGCGCGTCCGGCAGGCGGATCGCCGGCTTGCCCTTGCCCCTCGCGCGGGCGCACCCTAGATGGAGCCCCATGTTCATCGAGACCGAAACCACCCCCAACCCCGCGGCTCTGAAGTTCCTGCCCGGCCAGACCGTCATGGCCGCAGGCAGCCGCGAATTCGCCACCCCCGAGGCCGCCGAGGCGAGCCCGCTCGCGAGCGCGATCTTCGACACGGGCGAGGTGGTGAACGTCATGTTCGGCACCGATTTCGTCAGCGTCACCGCCGCGCCGGGCGCGGACTGGAGCGCTCTGAAGCCGCAGGTGATCGCGATCCTGCTCGACCATTTCGTCTCCGAGGCCCCGCTGTTCGCCCCCGCCACGGCGGGCGGCATCGCGGTCCCGCCGCCCGAGGAGGACATGGCGGTCGAAGAACGCCCCGAGGATGCCGAGGTGATCGCCGCGATCAACGAGCTGCTTGAAACCCGCGTGCGTCCCGCCGTGGCGGGCGACGGCGGCGACATCGCCTATCGGGGTTTTCGCGACGGGGTGGTCTACCTCACCCTGCAAGGCTCGTGCGCGGGCTGCCCGTCGAGCACGGCGACGCTCAAGCACGGCATCGAAGGCCTGCTCAAGCACTACGTCCCCGAAGTCACCGAGGTGCGCGCGGCATGACGACCCAGTTCCACGATCATGTCCTGTCATCCGAAGCGCTCGACCAGCTGTTTAACGAAGCGCGCAGCTATAATGGCTGGCTCGACAAGCCGGTCAGCGACGAACAGCTCCACGCGATCTGGGACCTGATGAAGATGGCCCCGACCTCGGCCAACATGCAGCCAGCGCGGATCGTGTGGGTCAAGTCGCCCGAGGCCAAGGCCAAGCTGGCGGACTGCGTGATGGAGGGCAACAAGGCCAAGGTCCTCGGGGCCCCCGTCACGGCGGTGATCGGCTACGACATCGATTTCCACGAGGAACTGCCCTGGCTCTTCCCCCACACCGATGCCAAGAGCTGGTTCGAGGGCAACGAGAAGGGCCGCGAGGAAGGGGCGTTCCGCAACTCCTCGCTGCAAGGGGCCTACCTGATGCTCGCCGCGCGCGCGCTGGGGCTCGACTGCGGGCCGATGTCGGGCTTCGATCCGGCCGCGGTCAACGCCGCCTTCTTCGCTGACGAGCCGCGCCACCGGGTCAATTTCATCTGCTCGGTCGGCTACGGGGACCCGGCAAGCATCTTCGACCGCTCGCCCCGTCCCGACTTCGGCACCTTCAACCGCATCGCCTAACCCGCTTGCGCGCGCCCCGCTGCTGAGGCAGGGCGAGCGCGATGCGGATGCTAGCGATCGAAACCGCCTCCGAGGCCTGTTCCGTCGCCCTGTTCGAGGGCGATGCGGTCATTGCGCATGACCACCGCATCCTCGGCCGCGGCCATGCCGAGGCGCTGGTGCCGATGATCGGCGCGCTGCCTGACAAGGGGCGTGCGGACCGCATTCTCGTCAGCCTTGGTCCGGGGAGCTTCACCGGTGTGCGGATCGGCCTTGCGACCGCGCGGGCGCTCGGGTTTGCCTGGGGGGCCGAGGTGCTGGGCTTTCCCACCCTCGCCCTGATCGCCGCACAGGCGCTTGGCATGAGGCCCGGCAGCGCGGGCGTGACGGTGTGCACCAATGGCGGCCACGGCGAGTGGTTCGTGGCAGAGTTCGACGCCGACGGACTGCCGACGAGCGATACCGCCTCGCTCACCCCCGAAGCCGCCCGCGCCCGGCCCCATGCCGCACTCGTCGCCGGGAGCCGCGCCGCGCTGCTGGCTGAAGGCACCGACGCCGAGGCGCTCGACCTGCTGCCCGATGCGGCCGCGGTCGGCCTGCTTGACCCGGCGCTCCTCACTCCCGCACTCGCGCCCATCTATGGCCGCGGCCCCGATGCGACGCCGATGAAGGTGCAGGCGCCCGCATGACGCCCTGCTCGCACCTCCTCGACCGGATCATGGCGGTGATGGAGGCGGCCTTCGATCCGGCTTACGGCGAGGCCTGGAACCGCCGCCAGGTCGCCGATGCGCTCGGCCTGCCGAGCACCCACGCGCTGGTGGTCGATGCCGAGGGAGCGCTGATCCCCGACGGCCCGGGTCCGGCAGCGGCGCCTGCCGGTTTCGTCCTCACCCGCCACGTGCTCGACGAGGAAGAACTGCTGCTGATCGCGGTCACTCCGGGCGCACGGCGGCGCGGCGTGGGGGCGGCGCTGATCGAGCATCTCTTCCATGTCGCCCGCACCCGCGGCACGGCGCGCGTATTTCTCGAAATGCGGCGCGGCAATCCCGCTATCCATTTGTATCGCAAGTTCGGTTTCGAACCGATCGGCGAGCGGCGCAACTATTACCGCATGGCAAACGGCGAGAGAATCGACGCGATTACTTTCGCGCGCACGCTCGACTGAGCCTCGATTCACCGCGAAATCGTGAACAAGCAAAGCAACCTAGTTGCTATGAAAAATAACTTGCGCCATGGCGCAATAACCGGCGCAGCGGAAAAGACGCCCGTGAGGAACTCATGCAAGATCTGGAAATCGATATGAAAGAAACGCTTATCACACTGACCAGCGACATTGTCGCGGCGCACCTCAGCAACAATGATGTCGCCGTCGCGGATGTCCCCGGTCTCATCACCAACGTCTATACGGCACTTGCCAATCTCGGCGAGACGCCGGTCGTCGAAGAAGCCAAGCCCCAGCCTGCCGTTGCAATCCGCAATTCGGTCAAGCCCGATTACATCGTGTGCCTTGAAGACGGCAAGAAGCTGAAGATGCTCAAGCGCTATCTTCGCACCAATTACAACATGAGCCCCGAAGAATACCGCGCGCGGTGGGGTCTGGCGGCAGACTATCCGATGGTCGCGCCCAACTATGCAGAAAAGCGCCGCGATCTCGCCAAGAAGATCGGGCTCGGCCGCAAGCCGGGCACGCCCGCGCCCAAGGGCCGCGGCCGCGCCAAGAAGATCGCGTAAGTTCGAGGGGCCCTCGGGTCGCGTCCGGGCCAGAACGGATCGGCACCCCGCGCCGCCCCTGTTGAGAGGGCGGTGCGGGCGCTTGAGCAAGCAGCCCCGTCCCTGTAGGGATGGGGCTGCAATGCTTTTGGGCGGTCGCAGCCGGAAGGGCTACCCGCGCACGGCGATGGAGTTTTTCTTGACCCACAAGATCGACCTCGAACAACTCTGCGCGGAAAAGGGCCTGCGCATCACCGAACAGCGCCGCGTGATCGCCCGGGTGCTTTCGGAGAGCGACGACCACCCGGACGTCGAACTGCTCCACTCCCGCGCCGCCGCGATCGATCCGCGCATCTCGATCGCCACGGTCTACCGCACCGTGCGCCTGTTCGAGGAAGCGGGCATCCTCGATCGCCACGACTTCGGCGACGGCCGCTCGCGCTACGAGCCGGTGCCCGAGGCGCATCACGATCACCTGATCGATGTCGAGACCGGCAAGGTCGTCGAATTCGTCGACCCCGAGGTCGAGGCGCTCCAGCGCCAGATCGCCGAGCGGCTGGGCTACCGCCTCGTCGATCACCGCATGGAGCTCTACGGCGTGCGGCTCTCGCGCAATGACTGACTGGGAGCTGCGCCAGGCCGCAGCGCGGGGCGAGATCACGCCGGTCAGCCCCGGCGGCTGGCTGCGCATCGTGGCGCGCTCGCTCGCGCTGATCGCGCTGCTGCTGGTGTTCGTGCCGCTCCATTACCTCTATCGCGTCATCTCCTACGGCTCGCCCTTCCCGATGCTGTTCCTGCGCTTCGCCGCGCGGGTCTGCGGAGCGCGGGTGCAGATCGTGGGCACCCACCTGAAGCGCGACGTGTTCTTCGTTGCCAACCACATCTCATGGGTCGACATCCTTGCGCTGGCCGGGGCGAGCGGGACCGCCTTCGTCGCCAAGGCCGAGCTCGCCGAGGCCCCCGTGGTCGGCTGGCTCGCCAGCCTCAACCGCACGGTCTTCGTCAAACGCGAGCACCGCATGGGCGTCGCCGAGCAGATCAACGCCCTCAAGGAAGCCCTCGTCGACAACTGGTCGGTCACCGTCTTCCCCGAAGGCACCACCACCGACGGCCAGTCGCTCCTCCCGTTCAAGACCTCCATGCTCTCCGTCCTCGAGCCGCCCCCGCCGGGCGTGCTCGTCCAGCCGGTGATCCTCGACTACGGCCCCGTCGCCGAGTGGATCGGCTGGATCGGCGAGGAGGGCGGCCTCAACAACGCCAAGCGCGTCCTGTCACGCAAGGGCAGCTTCCCCGTGCGGCTCCATTACCTCGAGCCCTTCTCGCCTGAGGACTTCAAGGGCCGCAAGGCGATCAGCATCGAGGCCCGCCGCCGGATCGAGGAAGCGCTGGTCGAGATCCGCGGCCACCCCTTGCGCCCCTTCGCGCACTCGGTCGCCCCGGTGCGCTACGAGCCCAAGCCCGAGACCGCCGACTGACACGCAGCAGCCACCGCTGTGGCTGCGTGTTGGAGACACATGAGACACTGTCCAGGGCCGAAAAACCCGCCCGCTGGCCACGCCGTGCGGCAGGGGCATCAATACGGGCGTCAGCGCAGGTCATGGGCGCGAGTGTGTCACTCAGCCGCCCTGTAGGAAAGCCCGCAATTTCGACGCCTTGGCGCGGCCGCGATTACAACCCCGCGCGCACCAGCCAGTCGTGGAAAATCCGCACCGGACGGCTTTCCAGCGCGACCGGCTTGCACACGAACCAGTAGGAATAGGGGCTCTCCACCGGCGCGCCGGGGAGGTTGATCAGGCGGTTGTCGTTGGCGCGCCGCAGGTGGTCATCGTGCATGATCGCGATGCCGAGGCCCTGCGCCGCCGCCTCGAGCATCAACGCGCCGGAATCGTAGTGGTCGATCGCCGCCGGATCCATCGTGTCGAGCGCGTTCGCCTTCTTCCACGCGACGAAGCTTTCGGGCAGTTCGTTGTGGATCAGGAAGGTCTGCTTGGCCATCACCTCGGGGGTGATCTCCGGGATACTGCGCGCGGTTTCCTTCGAGCAGATCGCGTGGACGAGATTGTGGTCGAGCCGCACGGCGTGAAGCCCGCTCGCGGGGCCGCGCGACAGGATGATCGCGGCATCGAGCGTGTCGCCCACCCGGTCTTCGAGATGCGGCGCGGTGTCGATGTCGATGTGGAGCAGCGGGTGGCGCTTGCGCAATTCGCCGAGGCGCGGGAACAGGCGCTGGCTGCCGAACATCGGCAGCACGCCCAGGCGCAGGCGCAGCAGCGCGATATTGTCCGACTGGCTCTCCACCGCGCGGGCGAGCGCTTCCATGTGCGGGTTCACCGCCTCGTAGAAGGCCTGGCCCTCGTCGGTGAGTTGCATCGACTGGCGCGCGCGGGTGAACAGCTTCTTGCCGACGAATTCCTCGAGATTGCTGATCCGCCGCGACAGCGCCGAGGGGCTGAGGCCGATCTCCTCGGCCGCCGCGCGGGCCGAGCCCAGACGCACGGTGCGCATGAAGGCTTCGAGGGCGCGAAGCGGAGGCAGGCGGCGTGCGGGCATTGTCATATCTCCTTGGTGCAGGGAGATACGCACGAGCGCTCTAATGGATGCAAAAAATCGAAGAAAAATTGTGTCGAAAGTTGAAAAGTTGCGCCTACTGCACCTCTTCCTCGCGCGCCGGGGGGTGGAGGCGCAGGCGCGTGACGTGGGTTTCGTCGCCCGCGGTCACCTCGATCCGCCAGCCGCTGCCATGTTCCAGCACGGTGCCGACCGGCGGCACCTGCTCCGCGAGCACGAAGGCGAGACCGCCCAGGGTGTCGACGCTTTCGGCAACCTCGGCGAGGCGCGGGTCGATCTTTTCGGCAATGTCGTCAAGCTCGGCGCGCGCGTCGACATCCCACATCCCCTCGCCGATCGGGGTGATGAGTTCGGGCGGGGCCTCGTCATGCTCGTCCTCGATATCGCCGACGATTTCCTCGACCAGATCCTCGATGGTGATGAGCCCGTCCGTCCCCGAGAATTCGTCGAGCACGATCGCGAGGTGCACGCGCTGGGTGCGCATGTCGGCGAGCACGTCCAATGCGCCGCGCGCCTGCGGCACATAGAGCGGCTGGCGCATCAGCGTCGTCCAGTCCTCGGGCGGCGGGGTGCCGTTGGCGAGGAAGGGGAAGATATCCTTGATGTGGATCATCCCGATCACGGAATCGAGCGTGTCGCGGTAGACCGGCATGCGCGAATGGCCGTGCTCGGAGAAGGCCGCGACCATTTCCTCCCAGCTGATCGTTGCCTCGACCGCGATGATCTCGCCGCGCGGCACCGCGACATCGTCGGCATCGTGTTCGGAAAAGTGCAGGAGGTTGCGCAGCATCTGCCGCTCGACCCGCGACAGGTCGCCGCCGGTGGCCGCGCCCTCGCCCGGGCCGCCGTTCTCGTCCTCGTGCTCGTCGATCGCCTCTTCGAGCTGTTCGCGCAAGGAACGCGCGCCCTCGAGCCCGAGGAGTTTGCGAAGCGCGGCAATCAGCCCGCTGCTACTGTCCACTTCTCCCGACGGGGACGCGGACGAATGGGAATCGGCCATGGCCTTGTAAGTGGCTCCTGTTGCTACCTGTCGCCATATGGGTCAGCGATGCCCAGTTTGGCAAGTATGCGGGTCTCCAGCTGCTCCATCGCCTCGGCCTGTTCGTCGCTGTCGAGATGGTCGTGGCCGGCGAGGTGGAGCAGGCCGTGGACGATGAGGTGGGCGGCGTGGGCTTCGAGGGTGATGCCCTTCTCCGCCGCCTCGCGCGCGCAGGTTTCGTAAGCCAGCGCAATGTCGCCGAGCATTTCGGGCGGGCCTTCCGGGCCGAGGTCTTCGAGCTCCGCGCGTTCGAGCATCGGGAAGGAGAGGACGTTGGTGGGCTTGTCGCGCTGCCGCCACTCGCGGTTGAGGGTGTGCACCTCGGCATCGGAGGTGAACAGCAGGCTGGCGGTGAGGCGCGCGCTGGCCAGCAGCGGCTCGCCTTCGCCCGCGGCCTCAGCGGCGCGGGTTGCCAGCGCGTCCCAGTTGCCTTGGGGCCAATCCTCGATGTCGATATCCAGCTGCATGGGCAGGGGCTGTAGCGGCCTCATGCCGCCCAGATCAATCCGATCCCGCCCAGCACCGCCAAAGGCGCGACGGCGCGCACCCCTGCCAGCGGGATGCGCTCCGCCCAGAACACCGCATAACCATTATGCCAGCGCAGCGGGATGACGAGCAGCAGCACCGAACTGGCGACGATGAACAGCCCTGCGATGGTGAAGAACTGCGGGAAGCGCGAGACCTCGGCCCGCACCACCATCGCCGCGCCCGCGATCAGCCGGGGCACCTGTTCGATGGCGTTGATCAGATGGCTCGTCGCAGTGCGGCGCAGCAGGTCGAGCGCGCGGGAGGGGCGGAAGGCCATCAGCCAGCCGGTCCACACCAGCCAGCCCGCAGCGGCGAGCAGCACGAACCACGCGGCGATCAGCATGGCCGGAGCGCTCTAGGCCCCCTCGCCCTCGTCCTTGCCCTCATAGGCCTCGACGATGCGGCCCACGATCGGGTGGCGCACCACGTCGGCGGCGGTGAAGCGGATCGTGCCGAAGCCTTCGACTCCCTCAAGCCGCTCGACCGCGTCGTTGAGGCCGCTCATGCGCGGCCCGCCGGGAATGTCGACCTGCCGGGGGTCGCCGCAGATCACCATGCGGCTGTTCTGGCCGAAGCGGGTGAGGAACATCTTCATCTGCTCGCGGGTGGTGTTCTGCGCCTCGTCGAGGATGATGAAGCTGTCGGCGAGCGTGCGCCCGCGCATGAAGGCGATGGGCGCGATCTCGATCTCCCCGTTGGCGAGGCGGCGTTCGACCTGTTCGGGCGGCATGCAGTCGTTCAAGGCGTCGTATAGCGGCCGCAGATAGGGGTCGACCTTCTCCTTCATGTCGCCGGGCAGAAAGCCAAGCTTCTCCCCCGCCTCGACCGCCGGGCGCGAGAGGATCAGGCGCTGCACGGAGCCGGTGATGAGCTGGCTCACCGCCTGCGCGACCGCGATATAGGTCTTGCCGGTGCCCGCCGGGCCTAGCGCGAAGATGATGTCGTCCTTCGCAAGGCTGCGCATATATTCGATCTGCGTCGCAGAGCGCGGGACGATGGTCTTCTTCCTCGTGCGGATCATGATCGGCGGCGCGCCGTCGTCGCCCGAGATGATGCCTTCGAGGGTGGGTTCGGCCGACATCGCGATCAGGCTCTCGACCGCGCCGCTGTCCAGCGCCTCGCCCCGCGCGAGACGGTCATACATGGTCTTGAGGGTCTCGCGGGCGCGGGCGACGTCGTCCTCCGGGCCTTCGATCACCACCTGATGCCCGCGCGCGTGGATGAACACCCCGAGCCGGTTCTCGACCTGCACCAGATTGGCATCGAACTGGCCGAACAGAGGCCCGAGCAGCGCCTGGTTCTCGAAGGTCAGATCGATGCGCGCGCGCCGCTGTGCCGGAATACCGCGCGGATCGGGCGAGAGCGCCGGATGCCCGGCACGGGAGGGTCGTCGGCCCATAAGGTCCTTTGTCTGCGGCAGAAGGACGATCCCTCGGCCCTTGAGTCGCGAGCCTAAGCCGCCTGCGCGCCTTGGCAAGCCGGGTGCGGCGAGATGGTGGGGGAAAGTCACGGATGCTTCACATGCGCGGCCGACCTGTGCTATTCTTGCTGCATCAAGTCCTTGAAAGGGTGCAGGATATGCGCAGGTTTGCAGGTGTCCTCATGGCGCTGACGCTCGCCGCGCCCGTGGCCGCGCAGGAGGCACCCGCCCGCACCACGCCCGAGATCATCGTGCGCCCGCCCCCGACCGAGGCCGAGCGGCACCGCGAGCTGCGCGAATTCACCCGCGCCGTGATCCGCCCGCCGCGCCTGAACCAGCCCGTCGCGAAGTTCGCCTTCCCGGTGTGCGTCACCGTACTCGGCCTCGCGCCCGACGATGCCGCGGTGATCGCCGAGCGCATTCGCGCCAATGCCGAGGCGCTGGGCGTCGGCGCGGATCGCTCGCCGACCTGCGTGCCGACGGTTCGGGTCGCCTTCATGAGCCCGGCGGCGGGCCCGCCCGAAAGCTGGCTGACTGCGGAGTCGCCCCAGCTCGCCCACCTTGTCAGCTATCAGCGGGAGCGTGTGCTGGCCGAGGCGGGGCCGGTCAGGGCGTGGAACAGGATCGCGGTGCGGGATTTCGAAGGCCGGCCCTTGCACCATTCTGATCCAAGCGCATGGTTGTATGGGGGGCAACCGATACGCCCCGAGATCGAGCCCTTCAGCGCATCCGACCCGATCGTGACAACCGAGATTACCGGCGCGGCGGTGCTCATCTCGCGCGAGGCAGCGCACGGCTTCACTCTCGGCCAGTTGGCGGATTACGCGACGATGCGCGCGCTGCTCGGCACCGGCGCGGTCGAGGCTGGCGCGCCGGTGCGCACAATCCTCACCCTGTTCGACGACCCCGCCCCGCCCGCCGAACTGACCGTCTACGACCGCGCGCTGGTGCGCGAGCTCTACGACGCCTCGCGCAATGCCAAGCCGCGGCGGGTCTACAACGACATCGCCCGCGCGGCGGTGGCGGCGGAGCGGTCAGGCGTGCGCGCGAAGCAGGCCCCGTAGCGAGTTCGGCCCCGCCTCGGCCAGCGTCACTTCGACCAGATCGCCGATGGCATGGTCGCCCTCGAAGTGGACGCTCTGGAGCCAGGGCGATTTGCCTAGCCACTGGCCGGGGTGCCGCCCCTTGCGCTCGACCAGCACTTGGCAGGTCTTGCCGACGCTGGCCTGGTTGAAGGCGTATTGGTGCGCGCCGATGCGCTGCTGGAGGCGCTGGAGCCGCTCGTCCATTACCTCTGGCGCGATCTGGCCCTCCATCGTCGCCGCCGGGGTGCCGGGGCGCGGGGAATATTTGAAGCTGAAGCAGGCGGCGTAGCGCACCGCGTCGACGATGCTGAGCGCCTCGGCAAATTCGGCCTCGGTCTCGCCCGGGAAGCCGACGATGAAATCGCCCGAGAGCGCGATATCGGGGCGCACTTCGCGGAAGCGCTCGATGAGGCGCAGGTAGCTTTCGGCGGTGTGCTGGCGGTTCATCGCCTTGAGGATACGGTCGCTCCCGGCCTGCACGGGCAAGTGCAGATAGGGCATCAGCTTGGCGACCTCGCCATGCGCGGCGATGAGGTCGTCGTCCATGTCGTTGGGATGGCTGGTGGTGTAGCGGATGCGCGCGAGGCCATCGATCCCCGCCAGCACCCGGATAAGCCCGCCGAGGCCCACGCGGCGCCCTTTGTCGTCCTCGCCCGCCCAGGCATTGACGTTCTGGCCGAGCAGCGTGATCTCCTTCGCGCCCTGCTCCACCAGTTTATGCGCCTCGGCGACCAGATGGCTGAAAGGCCGCGATATTTCCGCGCCGCGGGTATAGGGCACCACGCAATAGGTGCAGAACTTGTCGCAGCCTTCCTGCACGGTGAGGAAAGCGCTCGGGCCGCGCTTGGCCCGCGCCGGGAGCGCGTCGAACTTCGCGATGGCCGGCATATCGGTATCGGTCGCACGCTCGCCCTGCGCCGCTTTGTCGAGCATTTCGGGCAGGCGGTGATAGGCCTGCGGGCCGACCACGATGCTGACCGCAGGCGCGCGCGCCATGATCTCCTCGCCCTCGGCCTGCGCGACGCAGCCCGCGACCGCGATCAGCGGCTTCTTCCCCGCCTCCTCGCCCGCCTTCACGAGGCGGCCGATGTCCGAATAGACCTTCTCGGCCGCCTTCTCGCGGATGTGGCAGGTGTTGAGGATGACGAGATCGGCCTCCTCGCCCTCGGGCGCAGGCTGGATGCCGCGCTCCGCCAGCAGCTCGCCCATGCGCTCGCCGTCATAGACGTTCATCTGGCAGCCGAAGCTCTTGACCCGGTAGGTAGCCGGAGGACTTTGGGGGGCGGAGGTGGGTTTCATGAGGGGTGCGCCTTTAGCGCCGATGAGGCCGCGGTTCAATCGTGCGGCCAGCGATGGGGGCGGCAGCCGCGGCAACCGAGCCCACCGCGCCGACGCCTTCCCACCCAAGCGGCGGTTTTCACACGATATTCACGCCTTGGTGCGACAAGGCGGCATGGTTTGCTGCATGAGGCCCGCGACCGATGTACGGCGATAAGCCCGAGAGCCCCTTGGCGGGCGCGCTCGCGCGCTGCTTCACCCTGCCCGTGATCCTCACCTGGGCAGCGGCGACCTTGGTCTGGATGATCCTCGTCACCCTGCCCAAGGAAGACAGCACCGGCTGGTGGCTGTTCGGGATGATCGCGCTGATCATCGGCATCGTCACCATCGCCCCGCTTTACGAAATGGGTTTCGGCCCGATCGAGGCATTCCTGATCGTCGGGGGGCTAGGCCTGGCGCTAGTCGCGTTGCTGTTTCTGGTGGGGCTATGGCGGCGCGAGCCGATCCTCGTCGGGATTGCCGGTCATGCGGCGATCGCGGGGATCGGCTTCGCGCTGTTCTGGCAGAGCCTGCAAGGCCATGCGGTCTCGCCGGGGATTTGAGACAGGCTCGCCCGGCTATCGCATCAAAGCGGAAAGTCCGGGTAGCGCGCGCAACGCGAAAGCTCGTCCTTCTCGGCCTGCGTCAGCGCCCGGTCCGCTCGCACGAAAACGCGGTCGATGTCGCGCGCAGCATAATCGAATTGGAGGATCATGCCGCGCGACAGGAAATAAGATCGCGAATCCGGAAAGGCGCCCTTGGTTTGCGACGGGATGCGGCTGACGGTCTCGAAGACGTTGCGCCCGGCGAGGCAGGCGACGACCTTGTCCTCGCCTCTATCCGTCTGTCCGCTCCACACGACCTCTTCGCGCATGTCCTGACATGCCGAAAGGATCAGCAACGCCGCGAAGGCAAGTACGGTTCGCGGGCCTGCCGAAGGGCTGCCAGATTTCCTTTCCGCGGCGCGGGAAGCTGTCAGGCAATGCTTCGGCAGGCGCATCACGAACGCGCTCGGGTATGCTCGATCAGGCGACAGTCGCCTTGACGATCTTGCCCGGCGCGCGCGGCGGTTCGCCCTTGGGGATGGCGTGGACGTGTTCCATGCCGCTGATCACCTTGCCCCACACGGTGTACTGCTTGTCGAGGAAACGCGCGTCGTCGAGGCAGATGAAGAACTGCGAGTTGGCGCTGTTGGGGTTCTGTGCGCGGGCCATCGAGCACACGCCTTCGACGTGGGGCTCGGCGTTGAACTCTGCGGCGAGGTCGGGCTTGTCGCTGCCGCCCATGCCGGTGCCGGTCGGATCGCCGCCCTGCGCCATGAAGCCCGCGATCACGCGGTGGAAGATCACCCCGTCGTAGAAGCCTTCCTGCGCCAGCTCGGTGATGCGCGCGACGTGGCCGGGGGCAAGGTCGGGGCGCAGCTTGATGACCACATCGCCGGTCTCGCCGGTGCCGTTGTCGAGGGTGAAGGTGAGGGTTTCGGCCATTTTCGTGTCTCCTGCGGAAATTTGCCCGCGCTTTTAGCAGCCATCTCGCCCCTGTCACCCTCCCCGGCTTGCTTTTCATCGGCCCCTCCCTAAACCGCCCACATGGCCGACGAGCGCATCCTCGATGACGAGCTTCTGGCGGGCGATCCCGCAGAGGTGGAAGTGCGCCCGGACGACCGCGTCGACGACGAGCGCCACGACGAGGAAAACCGCCTCAAGCCCAGCTTCGTCAACGCGGTGCACGAGGCGCTGGAGGCCGGCGACAAGGGCGCGGTCTATGATCTCGTCGAGCCGCTCCACGCCGCCGACATCGCCGACCTGATCGAGCTGCTCGAACGCTCCGAGCGCGCGGTGCTGGCGCGCACGATCACCGACCTGATGACCAGCGACGTGATCGCGGAACTCAACGACTACGTGCGCGAGGACCTGATGGAGGCCTTGCCCGCGCAGGCGGTCGCCACCATCGCCGAACAGCTCGACACCGACGATGCGGTGCAGCTGATCGAGGACCTGGATGAGGCCGATCAGCGCGCGGTGATGGCCGAGCTCGAGCCGGAAACGCGCGAGGCGGTGTCCAGCGCGCTCGCCTATCCCGAGGAGACCGCCGGGCGCCTGATGAGCCGCCATTTCGTGGCGGTGCCAGAGCATCTCACGGTGGGCGACCTCATCGATTACCTGCGCGAGGACGGCGATCTCGAGCATGACTTCTTCGAAGTCTTCGTGATCGACGAGCGGCACCATCCGGTCGGCACCTGCGCCTTGAGCTGGATCCTCACCACGCCGCGCGGTGTGAAGCTGACCGACGTGATGAAGCGCGACCAGACCCTGATCCCGGTGACGATGGATCAGGAAGAGGCCGCGCTGATGTTCCAGAAATACGCGCTGATCTCGGCCGCGGTGGTGGACGAGAGCGGGCGTCTGGTGGGGCAGATGACGGTCGACGACATCGTCCACATCATCTCCGAAGAGGCGGGCGAGGACGCGCTGCTGCTGAGCGGTGCGGGTGACGGCGACATCAACGAGCCGATCCGCGAGGCCTATGGCGCGCGCGTGCGCTGGCTGATCGCCAATCTGGGGACGGCGGTGGTCGCCTCCTCGATCATCGCCTTCTTCGGCGCGGCGATCGAGCAGCTGGTGGCGCTCGCGGTGCTCATGCCGATTGTCGCGAGCATCGGCGGCAATGCGGGGACGCAGACCATGGCGGTGGCGGTGCGCGCGATCGCGACCAACCAGCTGACCCGCTCGAACACCCGCCGCATCCTGTGGCGCGAGTTCCGGGTGGCGCTCCTCAACGGCGGCACCATCGCGGTGCTGATTGGCCTCGCGGCGGCGGTGCTATTCACCCCGATGATGGGCGTGGTGATCGCGCTCGCCATGATCATCAACATCGCGATTGCGGGTCTTGCGGGCGTGCTGGTGCCGGTGATCTTCGAGCGGCTCGACCAAGACCCGGCGGTCGCCTCCAGCGTCTTCGTGACGATGATCACCGATTCGATGGGCTTCTTCGCCTTCTTAGGTTTGGCAGTGGCGATGGGTCTGGCCACGTTCTAGCCTTCTCCCAAACACAAGGGAGAGAGCGATGGCAGGACGGGTAAGCGGCAAGATTGTGCTGCTGACGGGCGGCGCGATGGGTCTGGGCAAGGCTGCGGCGAAGGCCCTGCTGGCCGAGGGCGCAACCGTCATCATAACCGATATCGACGAGGCCGCAGGCCGCGCGACGGCGGCGGAGCTGGGCTGCGGCTATATCCCGCAGGACGTCACCGACTGGTCGCGCTGGCAGGAAGTCATCGCCGAGGTCGAAGCGGCGCATGGGCGGCTCGACGTGCTGGTCAACAACGCCGCGATCACCGTCTTCGGGAGCATCGCCGACATCTCTCCTGAGGATTTCCGACGCTGCTACACGGTCGACGTCGATTCGATCTTCATGGGCTGCAAGGCGGCGATCCCCTTGATGGCGCGGGGCGGCGGGGGGTCGATCGTCAACTTCTCCTCCGCGGCGGGCAACAAGCCCTCGCCCGATCTTGCCGCCTACAACAGCGCCAAGGCCGCGGTGGTGACGCTGACCAAGTCCATCGCGCTCTACTGTGCGCGCGAGAAGAACGGGGTGCGGGTCAACTCTGTCCAGCCGGGCACGATCCTCACCCCCAATGTCGAGAGCGTCATCGCCGGCACGCCCGATCCCGACGCCACCCGCGCGGCTTTCAGCGTCGCCCAGCCCATCGGCCGCATGGGCGAGGTCGACGATATCGCGCACCTCGTCGTCTACCTCGCCAGTGACGAAAGCAAATTCGCGACCGGCGCGCCCTTCATCGTCGACGGGGGCCTCAGCATCGCATGAGCGCGGACCGCTTCGCCATCATCGATCTCGCGGCGCTCTACATGCGCGGGCTCGACCGATTGGACGGCGCGCTGCTCGAGGCGCAATTCTGGCCCGATGCGCGGTGCGAATACGGCATCTTCAGCGGCTCGCCCGCCGATTTTGCCGCCTTCTGCATGGCCGCGCTCAAGGATCACGCGCGCAACCACCATATGCTCGGCCAGCACCTGATCGATTTCGTCACGCCCGATGAAGCCTTCGGCGAGGTCTACTATCAGGCCTACCACCGCGTCGCGGGCGAGGACGGAAGTCCGCGCGACCTGTTCATCGCGGGCCGCTATGTCGACCGCTACGAGCGGCGCGGCGGCGTCTGGAAGATCGCCTACCGCTCCGAGCTGGTCGACTGGGTGCGTGACGATCCGGCGACCGACGCCATGATCGCCGCCACCCCCTTCATCATGGGCGAGCGCAAGCCCGCCGACCCGCTCTATGACCGCGAGGCGATGCGGTGAGCCGCCCCGACCTCACCGCCCCCGCCGACCCCTCGCTCGCCCCCGGCGAGGCGCGCTGTCCCGGCCCCTCGATGCAGGACATCCTCGATGCCGACGGGGACAATCCCCCCGCCGCCATGCGCGAGCAGGCCTACACCTTCCTCGGCGACGAAGACCTGCCTTTCGCCCGCTACACCGACCCCGCGTTTCACGACCTCGAATTGGAGCGCCTCTGGCCCAATGTTTGGCAATGGGCGTGCCGCGAGGAGCACATCCCCGATCCGGGCGACCGCTATGTATATGACGTCGGCCACCACTCGGTGCTGGTGGTGCGCGGGGCCGACCGGCAAATCCGCGCCTTCGTCAACTCCTGCCCGCACCGGGGGATGAAGTTCGCCGCCGAAGGCTCGCGAGGCGTGCGGCGTGCGAACATCCGCTGCCCCTTTCACGGCATGAGCTGGAACCTCGACGGGACTTTGCGCGAAGTCCCCTGCCGCTGGGACTTCCCCCACATCAGCGACGACAATTTCGGCCTCGATGAAGTCGCCTGCGACACCTGGGGCGGGTTCGTCTTCATCCACATGGGCGAAAACCCGCCGCCACTTGCCGATCAACTCGAAGTGATGCCGGAGCATTTCAAGCTCTGGCCGATGCACGACCGCTACGTCGCGCTGCGCACCGAGAAGGTGCTTCCCGCGAACTGGAAGATGGCGATGGAGGCCTTCCTCGAGGCCTTCCACGTGCTCGAGACCCACGCGCAGGCGGTCTACACCGCCGCCGATGCCAATGCGCAGTATGACATTTTCGGCAAGCACGTGTCGCGTTTCATCCATGCCGTGGGCGTGCCCTCGCCGCACCTCAGGCAGGAGGTCAGCGAGGCGACGCTCTTCGGCAAACTCGGGCGCGACCCCGCCGCCCTGCCGTCCGGAGCCAGCGCGCGCGCCGAACACGCGCGGCTGTTGCGCGAGGAACTGGGCGCAACCTTCGGCACCGATCTTTCCGGCGTCTCAACCACCGAGATGATGGATTCGATCGAATACTTCCTCTTCCCCAATGCCTTCTTTTTCCCCGGCATCGGCATCCGCCTGTGCTACCGCTTCCGCCCGCTGGGGCCTGACGAGTGCCTGCACGAGATCCTTGTGCTGCAACCCCTCCCCGCCAGCGGCGAGCGCCCGCCGCCCGCAACCCCGATCCGCCTCGGCGTGGAGGACAGCTACACCACCGTCCCCGGCTTCGCGCTCGCCGAGATTCTCGATCAGGACACCGAAAACCTCAAACTCCAGCGCGACGGGGCCAAGGCCTCGCGCAAAGGGGCGCAGACGCTCGGCAACTACCAGGAAGCGCGCATCCGGCGGCTGCATCTGACGCTCGACGAATACCTCGCCGGTTGACTCCCGCCGCCGGGTGCCGAACAAGGCCTCCATGCCGCTTCATCTGACCAAGATCGCCTTCGGGGCGAAGAGCTACGCGCATCTCGAAAGCTGGTATGAGGGACGCGAGGCCATCGCGCTCACCACCCGCAACCGCCCGACCCGGCATGAGGAATGCGTGGGTGGGTCGCTCTACTGGATCATCAACCACGCGATCGTCGCCCGCTCCCCGATCCTCGGCTTCGAGAAGACCGAGGACGGGCGCTGGGACATCGTGCTCGAACCCAAGCTGATCCGCGTACACACCCAGCCCAAGCGCGCGCATCAGGGCTGGCGCTACCTCACCGAGGACAAGGCCCCGAAGGACGTCGCCGAGGGCGAGGACATCGGAGACGCGCTCCCCGGAAGGCTGGCTATGAAGCTGGAGCGGCTCGGGCTGGTCTAAAGCGCCGTCGCCCGCGCCTTCTCCGCCACGCGCCGGAGTGCGTTGACATAGACCTCTGGGGCCTGCGCTCCGGGTATGAGAAACTTGTTCTCCACGATCATCGCGGGCACGCCCGAAATATTCATGTCCCACGCCTGCGCCTCTTCGGCCAGCACGCGGGCTTCGAGTTCGGGATCGTCGAGCGCCGCCTTGGCGGCCTCGCGGTGCAGGCCGACGCTGGCCGCAATATCGAGCAGCACGGCGCGGTCACCGAGGTTGCGGCGCTGGTTGAAATGGGCGCGGAACAGCGCGAGTTTCAGCGCGGTCTGCACTTCCGGCCCGGCCTGTTCGAGCGCGAAGGCCAGCAGCTTGTGGCAATCGCGGGTGTTCCACATCATCGCAGGGGGGGCCTCGCCCTCGCCTTCATAGGAGAGGGACACCCCCGCGCCTTCCGCGATCGCCTTCATCTGCCCGCGAATGCGCGCGCCCTCCTCGGCGGGGCGACCATATTTGCGGCGCAGGTGCGCTTCCTGCTCCTCGCCCTCGGGGGGCATCTGCGGGTTGAGCTCGAACGGCCGCCAGCGGATTTCCGCCGCGATCTCGCCTTCCAGCTCGCGCAGGGCCTTAGTCAGCTGGCCGTAGCCGATCAGGCACCACGGGCACATGACATCGGAATAGATGTCGATGGTGAGCGTCTGGGTCATCGGTCGAGCCACCAGCACACGAGGTGATGGGCGATGGCGAAGGGGCGCGGGAAATAGAGGAGGTCGGTCCCCGCCTCGCCCGCCGCGCGCGCGGCTTGCAGTTCCTCGCGGGTGAACCAGCGCGCGTCTTCCAGTTCGGTGGTGTCGATGTTGAGCGTCGGATCGTCGGCCACGGACGTGCAGCCGATCATCAGCTGGCTCGGGAAGGGCCAGGGCTGGCTGGCGATGTATGTCACATCGCGCACCCGCACCCCCGCCTCCTCGTGGATCTCGCGCGCGACCGCTTCCTCGATCGTCTCGCCCGGCTCGACGAAGCCCGCGAGCGCGGAATACATCTTGGGCGGAAAGCGCGGCTGGCGGCCGAGGAGGAGCTTGTCCTCATGCTCGACCAGCATGATCGTCACCGGGTCGGTGCGCGGAAAATGGTCTGCGCCGCAATTGTCGCAATGCCGCTGCCAGCCGCCTTTCACCAGCTTCGTCGCCGAGCCGCAGCGCGCGCAGAAGCGGTGGCGGGCGTGCCAGTCGACGAGGCTGCGCGCCCCGCCATAGATCGCAAGGTCGGGCGGCGCGAGCTGGGTCATCAGCGCCCACGCCCTCGGCATGGCATAGGCCGGGCCATCGGCGCCCTCGCCCGGCACGGGGGCGAAATGGGCCTTGCCGTCGAGCATTCCGAGGAACACCAGCTCGGCATCCTCGGGCACATCGGCGAGGCTGCCCCACACGAGCCCGCCCTGCTCGTCCACCCCCGGCAGCAACCCGTCGAGCAGCAGCACCCTCGCGCGCCAGTTCATCAGGCCCGCGAGCGCTTCGTCATCCACACGGATGTGGTCGGCCCGGTCGAGCGGCGATCCGGCGAAGGCCATTCCCGGCGCTGCGGCAGGCGCGTGCATCAGGCGGCCTTCTTCTTGGCGCGCATCGCCGCGAGGTCTTTCTCCATCGCGGCCATGAATTCATCGCGGATCGGATAGGCCTCGGACGGCATATACTGGGTCCACAGGCACGAGCGCAGCTTCAGGTCGAAATCGACCGCGCCGAGCGTGCCCGCCGCCCCGCCCCAGCCGAAGCTCGACCCCTTGGAGCGCCCGCCCGCGCCGTGGCCCTCGCCCTCGAGCCAGCTGCCCTTGGTGTCGACGCTGGCCGGGATGAGGTTCGAGGTGCCGACGCGGACCGCCTCCTCGCTCATCACGAACTTGCCGTCGATCCGGCCATAGCCGAGCAGCATCCTGAGGAAGCGGTCATAGTCCTTCGGGCTCGAGACGAGGCCCCCGCCGCCCGCTGCCACTTCGGGCGGATCGAGGAAGACCGAGGCCGGGCCCGGATCGATCGGGAAGGGCGTGCCGCCGACGATGCCGTAATTGTCGGTGAGGCGATGCGCCTCGCTCGCGGGAACCTGCATCCAGGTGCTGGTCATGCCGCAGGGCTCGAAGATGCGTGACTTCAGGAAGGCTTCGAATTCCATCCCGCTCACCACCTCGATCACGCGGCCGAGGAGGTCGATCGAGCAGGAGTAACTCCACTTGGTCGCGGGCTGATACATCAGCGGCAGTTCGGCCAGACGGTCGGCCCAGACGGCGAGGCCCGGCGCAGGCGTGACCGGCTCGATCCCCGGGATCGGCAAGCGGCTCACCCGGCCGCCGATCAGGCCCTGTTCGTTGAAGGCCTTCTGCAGCGGCCCCTTGCTGATGATCTGGTAGCCCAGACCCGCGGTGTGGGTCAGCAGCATGCGGATCGTGATCGGCTGGTTGGCGGGCACGGTGTTCTCGAGCGGGCCCTCGGGATCGACCAGCACCTGCATGTCGCGGAAGGCGGGGAGGATCTCGTGGACCGGCTGATCGAGGCCCAATTTGCCCTCGTCGATCAGGATCATCGTCGCCATGCCGGTGATGGGCTTGGACATCGAATAGATCCGGTAGAGCGAGTTCTCGTCCACCATCGCCGGCTTGCCGAGCGCGAGCGTGCCGCCGCCGACGGTGTGGGCGTGGGGCTGCTGGTCCCAGCCGAACGTCAGGAACAGGTTGGCGAGCTTGCGCTGCGAGACATACTTGTCGGCGAGCGCTGCGACATTGGGCCAGTCCTCGGCGACATCATGGGCAAAGGCAGCGCGGCCGAAGGGCAGGCCCGAGAGCGCCGCGCCGCCAGCGAACAACGCGCTCGCCCGCAGCAGCGAACGGCGGGAGAAACGGGGGTCGGCCAAGGTGTCGAGGGGCATAGTGCAGAATCTCCCAAGGGATTTTGCGCGCCTGTCTGCGGCAGGGCGCGGGCCCCGTCAATCCGCGAGGAGGCTTGCAGGCGCGCGGTGTCTTATCTATATAAGACACATGCTCAACGCCCTTGCCTATCTCGTCGGCCTTCTCAGCCTCGTCATCGTCATCCCCTCGCAGATTCCGCTGCTCGGCTGGGGCAACTGGCTTGCCCTGCCGGTGATCGTGGTCGGGATCGTGCTGGGGGCGCTGTCGTCGAAGGACGGGGGGCGCAACTTTTGCCTGGTGGTGCTGCTGATCGCGGGCGTGCGGCTGAGCCTCGGAGGCGGCGTCATCTAGCCCGAGGCAATCGCGAGCCGCGCGGCCTTGGCGAACAGGGTCGCGAGCCCCGCCTCGCCGATTGTCTCCACCGGCCACCACTGCCCCGCCCCGCGCGGCTGTGACAGGGTCTCGAGCGCCTGCACCTCGAGTGTCAGATGGGCATGGGTGAAGCCGTGCCGCACCGCGCCCAGCCGCCGCCATTCGCCCGCAAGCGGCACCTTGCCCGAACCGTCGGCTTGCGCGCTCCAGCCGTCATCGGGCAGCGCGCGCATCCCGCCGAGCATTCCTTGCGCCGGGCGGGTGACGAGCCAGACCTGCGTGCCGCGCGCGCGGGTGATCCAGAAGGCGGTGCCGCGCCGCTCGGGCACCTGTTTTTTCGGCGGCTTCACCGGCAGGCGCTCGGGCTCGCCCGCCTTGCGCCCTTCGCAGGCCTCGCCGAGCGGGCAGATGAGGCAGCGCGGCGTGCGGGTGGTGCAGACGTGGCTGCCGAGATCCATCATCGCCTGCGCAAAATCGCCCGCGCGCGCCTCGGGCGTAATCGTGGCAGCGGCGGCGCGGATCGCTTTCCGCGCCCCCGGCAGCGGCGCGTCGATGGCGAAGAGCCGCGCGACCACCCGCTCGACATTGGCATCGACCACCACCGCGCGCTGACCAAAGGCGATCGCAGCGATCGCGGCGGCGGTGTAGTCGCCGAGGCCGGGGAGCGCGCGCAATTCGGCCTCGGTCGAGGGAAACCCGCCCCGCTCCGCCACCGCCCGCGCGCATTTGAGCAGATTGCGGGCGCGCGAATAGTAGCCGAGCCCTGCCCATGCCGCCATAACGTCATCGTCGCTGGCCGCCGCGAGCGCCTCGACCGTCGGCCAGATGCCCGTAAACTTCGCGAAATAGGGCTTCACCGCCGCAACCGTGGTCTGCTGGAGCATCACCTCCGACAGCCACACGCGGTAGGACCATGCCTGATCGTCCGGCAGCGGCGCGCCCGGCGGCAGGCGCCACGGCAAATCGCGCGCGTTGCGGTCATACCATTCGAGCAGATTTTCCGAGATGCTGGCAGTCACGCGCGGCCTATGGCATGGCAGACGCAATCATGGGAAGCGACAAGAAACCTCCGGCCAAGGACGGCAAGATTAAGCCCTACACCCGCCCCCGCGGCCAGGGCGCGAAGGCGATCGGCGATCTCATGCCCGAGATCGGCCGCACCGCCTTCCGCCGCTTCGGCTTCGTGCAGAGCTCGGTCGTCACCCGCTGGCCCGAGATCGTCGGGCCCAAACATGCCCGCGTGTGCAGCCCCGAGGCGATCCGCTTCCCCCTGGGCGAGAAGGCCGAGGGCATCCTCGATCTGGTGGTGATCCCGGCCCACGCGCCGCTCATCACCCAGGTGATCCCCGAGATCATCGAGCGGGTGAACCGCTTCTTCGGCTACCGCGCCGTCGCCCGGGTCAAGCTGCGCCACGGCGCGGTCACGCCCCCTGCAGACGGCCGCCCCGCCAAGCCGCCGCCCTCGCTCAAGCCGATCCCGCTGGAATTGGGCGACAGCTTGCGCGATATCGGTGATCCGGAACTGCGCACCGTGCTCGAATCGCTCGCCCGCAGCCTCACCAACAGCGAAACACCGACCCCACCGGAAGAATAGCCCCCATGATGAAGCCCCTCCTCTTCACCGCCGCCGCCCTGGCGCTGGCCGCCGGGGTCGCCTCGGCGCAGGACCTCTCGCGCCCCGACAGCAGCTTCGCGCCCAAGCCCAAGGCGGGCAACTGGCAGAACACCGTCGAGCGGACCGAGCGCGGCCACCTGATCGGCAATCCCGAGGCCAAGACCACGCTGGTCGAGTTCATCAGCTACACCTGCCCGCACTGTGCCGATTTTGCCGCGCGCGGCGAACCGGCGCTCGATGTGGTGCTGCTGGGGCCGGGCAAGATCAGGACCGAGGTGCGCCCGGTGATCCGCAACGGGCTCGACCTTGCGGTGACGCTGCTCGCCAATTGCGGCGATCCGGCGCAGTTCAAGGTGCGCCACCGCACGCTGATCCTCGCCCAGGCCGACTGGCTCGACAAGGCGCGCCTCGCGCCGCAGAGCCAGCAGGCGATCTGGCAGCGCGGCGACCGCGCCGGGCGGCAGAATGCCGCGAGCGCGCTGGGGCTCACCGCGATGCTCGCCGCCAAGGGCCAGTCCAAGGCCGAGCTCGACGCCTGCATCGCCAATGATGCCGCCGCGCAGAAGCTGCTGCGCAACGACGAGGCCGATGCCGCTGAATTCGGCGTCACCAGCACCCCCAGCTTCGCGATGGACGGCAAGCTGCTCGCCGAGGTCCACAGCTGGGAGGCTCTCTACCCGCTGCTGCGCGACCGCTTCACCGCCAAGGCCGACTGACGCGCCCACAGATTGTTCCACATCCCCCGCATGCCGGTGCTTGCTGGCATGGCGCGTGCGGGGCTATCCTTCTCCCCTAAGCGAAGTCCCGAGGATTACACGATGACCCTGACCCGCCTGTTCTCGCTCTGCCTTGCCGCACTCGCGCCGCTGCTGCTCGCGGCCTGCGGCGGGGACGCCACCGCCGATGGCGCCAGCAGCGAGCCGCTGCCGGTCGTCGCGCCGCCGGCGGGCACGACCTGGGCGCAGACGGTCGCCACCACCGAGAAGGGCGGCTACCTCGTCGGCAATCCCGATGCGCCCCTGAAGCTCATCGAATACGGCTCGCTCACCTGCCCGGCCTGCGCACGCTTTGCCGAGGAGGGGATGAAGCCGCTGATGGAGACCTACGTCAATTCGGGCCGCGTCAGCTTCGAATTCCGCAGCTTCGTGATCCACGGACCCGTAGACCTCGCCCTGACCCGACTGATCGGCTGCTCGACCCCGGGCGCCGCACTGCCGCTGGCCGACCAGATCTGGGCCAACCTCGGCGAGATCCAGATGCGCCAGCAGGCCGCAGCCCCGGCGCTCGCCAACATCAACACCCTGCCCGAAAACCAGCGTTTCGTGACTTTCGCCGAGGCGCTCGGCCTCTACGAATTCTTCGCCGCGCGCGGGATCAGCGCCGATCAGGCGCGCACCTGCATGGCCGACTTCGCCAGCCTCGAGAAGATCTCCAAGACCTCGGAAGCCTATGGCACCGAGGACAATATCAGCCAGACCCCGACTTTCGTGCTCAACGGCAACAAGGTCGATGCCTCGAGCTGGGCCGATCTCGAACCCAAGCTCCAGCGCGCCGGCGCGCGCTGAGGCGGGCACGCGGGGGCGCCGACATAGATGCAGATCCACCGGCTCAAGCTCAGCGGGTTCAAGAGCTTCGTCGAGCCGGCGGAACTGCGCATCGAGCCCGGGCTAACCGGCGTCGTCGGCCCCAACGGCTGCGGCAAGTCGAACCTCCTCGAAGCGATCCGCTGGGTCATGGGGGAAACCTCGGCCAAGTCGATGCGGTCTGGGGGCATGGAGGACGTGATCTTCGCAGGCACCTCCACGAGGCCGCCCCGCGACTTTGCCGAGGTGGTGCTCCACGCCAGCGATGATGCGGGCGACGAGTTGGTCGTCACCCGCCGGATCGAGCGCGGCGCTGGGTCAGCCTACCGCGTCAACGGCCGCGACGTGCGCGCCAAGGATGTCGCGCTGACCTTCGCCGATGCGGCGACCGGCGCGCATTCCCCCGCGCTCGTCAGCCAGGGCAAAATCGCGCAGGTGATCGCCGCCAAGCCGGCCGAGCGCCGTGCGATGCTCGAAGAAGCGGCCGGGATCGCGGGCCTCCACGTCCGCCGCAAGGATGCCGAGAGCAAGCTGCGCGCCGCCGAAACCAACCTCGCGCGTCTGGAAGACCTCATGGCGGGGCTCGACGCGCAGATCGCCTCGCTGAAGCGTCAGGCACGGCAGGCCGAGCGCTACACCGAACTCACCAAGCAGATCCAGGCCGCCGAGGCGCGACTGCTCTTCGCCCGCTGGCGCGAGGCGGCGGAAGCCGCGAAAGCGGCGCGCGCCGCCGCCGAGGGGGCCGAGGCGCGCGTGGCAGAAGCGCAGAAGGCGGTCGAGGTCGTCCAGAAGGAACAGGCCGAGGCTGCCGCAGCCCTCGCCGAAGCGCGCGACGAACTCGCCGACCGGCGCGACGATGCCTCGGCGCACGGACACCGCATGGCGGCTCTGGCGGAGAAGCTCGACGCTGCCGAAACGCGGCTGCGCGATCTCGAACGCCAGCGCGTGCGGCTCGAGGAAGACCGAACGGATGCCGACCGGCTGACCTCGGCTGCGGTCGAGGCGCTGGCGCGGCTGACGCAGGAACTTGAAGTGAGCCGCGCCGGCGTGAAGACGGCAGAGGCCGCGCGCCCGCTGCTCGCCGAAAAGGCCGAGGACAAGGAACGCGCCAGCCGCACCGCCGAACTCGCGCTCGCCAAGGCCACCGCCGATCAGGCCGGGGTCGAGGCCGAATGGCGCGTGGCCGAAGCGGCAGTCGATCAGGCGCAGGCGCGGCTTGCCCGGATCGAGGCCGAAGCCGCCCGGCTCGCCCGCACCCGCGAAGAACTCGCGGCAAGCGGCGATCCTGAGGCCGACGTGATTGCCGCGCGCGATGCATCCGAGGAGGCGGCGGCGGAACTGGCAGACCTGCGCGCCCGCCTCGCCGAGGATCAGGCGCGCAAGGCAGACCTGCAAGCGCGCCGTGATGAAGTCGCCAGCGCTCTCGCCGCAGCGCGGGCAGAACTCGCCGGGGTGGAACGTGAGCACACCGCCCTCGCCCGTGACCGCGAAGCCCGCGCCAAGCGCGAGGCCGGGCGGCAGGGCATGGCAACCCCGCTCGACCGGGTCACCGTCACCCCCGGTTACGAACGCGCGCTTGCGGCAGTGCTGGGGCGCGACGGCAAATCGCCGCTGGGCGCGCCTGCGGGGACACCCGATGGCCGGTTCTGGACGGGTGCCACCCCGCCCAAGCCGGTCGCCGACAGCCTTGCCCACCGGCTTTCGCAATGGCCCGATGAACTCGCCGCGCGCCTCGCGCTGGTGCATTGCGTCGATGAAGACGATGGCCGCGCGCTCGCGCCCGGCGAATGGCTCGTCACCCGCGCCGGGCACCTGCGGCGCTGGGACGGCTTCGTCGCGCGGGGCGAAGGTGCTGCCGAAGCCGCGCAGCTCGAAGCCGCCAACCGCTTCGCCGAACTCGACGCCGCCCTCCCCCCCTTGCGCGATGCCGCCGCCGCCGCCGAGGCCGAGGACAAGGCAGCCCGCGAGGAACTCGCCAGCCTGCAGACTAGCCTCGTCGCGCAGGAACGTGCCATCGCCGGGGCCATCGAGGCCGAGCGGCAGGCGCTGCGCCGGCTCGACCAGGCCGAGGCCGCCAAGGAACGCCTCGCCGCGCGCCTCGCCGAACTCGCCGCCAGCGCCTCGGACATCGAGGCCCAGATCGCCGCGGCGAAGGACGAGGTCGAGACTGCTCGCGAAGCCTGCGCGCGCCTCCCTGAAAAGGATGCCGGACGCGCCGCGCTCGAGGCGGCGCAAGCGAAGAACGCCGCCGCCCGCGCCGCCGTGCAGGCCGCGATGGCCGACCTCGCGGCGCAGGATCAGGCCCTCGCCGTCGCGCGCGAGCGGCTCGCGGGGCAGCAGGCCGACCACGCCGGGTGGCAGGCGCGCGCCTCCGATGCCGAGCGGCGCATGGCCGAAACCGGCCGCCGCCTCGCCGAAATCGCCGAGGAGCACGCCGTCATCGCCGCCAAGCCCGCCGCGCTCGCCGCCGAGATCGAGGCGGGCGAGGCCACCCGCACGCGGCTTGCCGCCGAACTCGCCGAAGCCGACGCCGCGATGCGCGAGGCCGACGGGCGCGCCCGCGCCGCCGACACCGCGCTCGCGCAATGCACCGAGGTTCTCGCCCAGGCCCGCGAGACCCGCGCCAGCCTCGCCGCGCGCGCCGAGAACGAGGAGCTCCGCCGCGCCGAAATGGCCCGCATCTCGGGCGAGCGCTTCCAGTGCCCCCCGCCGCTGCTGCTGTCGCGCTTCGGTTTCGACGAAAACGACCTCGCCCAAGCCCAGCAGGAATCCGAGGAACTCGAAAAACTCACCGCCGCGCGCGAGCGGATCGGGCCGGTCAATCTGGTGGCAGCGGACGAACTCGCCCGGATCGAGGCCGAGCATGGCTCCAGCGCCGAGGAGCAGGCCGAACTGGTCGAGGCCATCGCGCGGCTGAGGGGATCGATCGGTAACCTCAATCGCGAGGGCCGCGAGCGGCTGCGGGCCGCTTTCGAGGCCGTCGACGGGCATTTCCGCGTGCTGTTCACCCGCCTGTTCGAAGGCGGGCAGGCGCACCTCGCGCTGGTCGATTCGGACGATCCCTTGGAGGCGGGCCTCGAAATCTATGCCCAGCCACCGGGCAAGCGGTTGCAGTCGCTGTCGCTGCTGTCGGGCGGCGAGCAGGCGCTAACCGCGACCGCGCTGATCTTCGCGCTGTTCCTCACCAACCCCGCCCCGATCTGCGTGCTCGACGAAGTCGACGCGCCCTTGGACGATGCGAACGTCGAACGCTTCTGCGACCTCCTCGAATCGATGGTGAGCACCACCACCACCCGCTACCTGATCGTCACCCACAACGCGGTCACGATGAGCCGGATGCACCGGTTGTTCGGGGTGACGATGGCGGAAAAGGGCGTCTCGCGCCTCGTCAGCGTCGATCTGGGCGAGGCTGCGCTGCTGGCGGCGGAATAGCTTACGCCTCCAGCGCCGCAGCCAGCTTGGCGCGCACCGCTTTCAGTCCTGCGATCACTTCGGCCATGTCCGGCCCCTCGGCGACCGCGATGCGCACGCCCGGGGTCGCATCGGGATCGGCCTCGGCGCGGCGGTCGCCCGCGCGGCGGTCGGCGTGGCGGCGGTCGAGCGGGGACTTGGCGGCCGCGCGCAGCACCGCCTCGGCGCCCTTCAGGGTATAGCCCTCGCGGTTGACCAGCCGGTCGATGGTCCGGACCAGCTCGACGTCGGCTGGGCGATAGTAGCGCCGCCCGCCGCTGCGCTTCAGCGGCTTCAGCAGCGGGAACTGCGCCTCCCAATAACGTAGCACGTGAGGCCGGATGTCCAGCGCCTCGCTGACTTCGCCGATGGTGCGCAGCGCGCCCTCGTCCTTGCCGTCATCGAATGCTGTCATCTGGCCTCACCTTGCAAAATCACCCCTTGGCGATGCGTTCCTTGAGCAGCTGGCTGGCGCGGAAGGTCATCACCCGGCGCGGGGTGATCGGCACTTCGATCCCGGTCTTGGGATTGCGGCCGATCCGCTCGTTCTTGTCGCGCAGCACGAAGCTGCCGAAACCGGAAATCTTGACGTTCTCGCCCCGGGCAAGCGCGTCGCTCATCTTGGCGAGGATTGCCTCGACCAGATCGAGCGACTCCGCGCGGCTGAAACCCATCTTGCGATTGATGGTTTCCGCCAGATCGGCGCGGGTCAAAGTGCCAACCGAACGCATCATGCGAATTCTCCTTCGCGGCGCGACCCGAACAAAGGTGGCAGGTGCTTACGATTTTTGGACGCGATTGCAAAGCGATGGAGTGCGGATTGTTGAGTTTTCCTCACCTGTCTTACCAAAAGTGACAGGTGTAGTCGTGGGGGCCTCACATGCGGATGAGGCTTGCCCCCCAGGTGAAGCCGCCGCCCATCGCCTCGAGCATCACCAGATCGCCCTGCTTGATCCGCCCGTCCTTGCGCGCAACGTCGAGCGCGAGCGGCACCGAGGCGGCCGAGGTGTTGGCGTGGTCCTGCACCGTCACCACCACCTTTTCGGGCGCCAGGCCGAGCTTCTTCGCGGTCGCATCGAGGATCCGGGCATTGGCCTGATGCGGCACGACCCAGTCGATGTCGGCTGGCTTAAAGCCTGTTTCCTCAAGCACTTCCTTGAGGACGTCCGACAGGTTCACCACCGCGTGACGGAACACTTCGGGCCCGCGCATGCGGACATGGCCGACGGTCCGGGTGCTGGAAGGCCCGCCGTCGACATAGAGCAGATCGTGCTGGTCGCCGTCCGCGTGCAGCCTAGTGCCGAGGATGCCGACCCCGTCATTCGCGCCCGAGGGCGCCTCGAGCACCACCGCGCCCGCACCGTCGCCGAACAGCACGCAGGTGGTGCGGTCCTCCCAGTCGAGGATGCGGCTGAAGGTCTCCGCGCCGATCACCAGCGCGCGCTTGGCCATTCCCGTGCGCAGCAGCGAATCGGCGGTGGCGAGCGCGTAGAGGAAGCCCGAGCAAACCGCCGCGACGTCGAAGGCGATCCCGCCCTGGCAGCCGAGCGCGGCCTGCACCTTGGTGGCGGTGGCGGGGAAAGTGTTGTCGGGGGTGGCGGTGGCGAGGACGATCAGGCCGATCGAGGACGCCTCCACGCCCGCATCGGCCAGCGCCGCGCGCGCGGCGGCGATGGCGAGGGTGGAGGTGGTCTCGTCGTCCGAGGCAATGTGGCGCTGGCGGATGCCGGTGCGCGCGACGATCCATTCGTCCGAGGTATCGACGGTCTCGGCCAGTTCGGCATTGGTCACCACCCGCTTAGGCAGCGCCGAACCGGTGCCGAGCACGCGCGAACCGCTCACGCAGTCGCCTCGCTGTCCTTGGAGGTGCCAGCCGGGGCCGCCGGTGCGCTCTGGCGCAGCGTGCCCTCGCCCAGCCGCGAGAGATCCTGCGCGATCCGTTCGGTGAGCTTGTTCTCGAGCAGCCGCGCGGTCACGGCCACGGCATGGGCGACGCCCTTGGCGGTGGCGCTGCCGTGGCTCTTCACCACCACGCCGTTCAAACCGAGGAAGACCGCGCCATTGTGGTTGTTGGGATCGAGATGGTGCTTGAGCAACTCGGTCGCCGGCCGCGAGACCAGAAAGCCGATCTTGGAACGCAGCGAGGAGGTGAAGGCCTGACGCAGCAGATCGGTCACGAAGCGCGCCGAGCCCTCGATCGCCTTCAAAGCGATATTGCCCGAAAAGCCGTCGGTCACGACCACATGAGTCTCGCCGCGGTTGATCTTGTCGCTCTCGACGAAGCCGTCGAAAGTCAGCGCGAGCCCGTCATTGGCCGAGGCCGCGGTCAGCATTGCGGCGGCATCGCGCAGTTCCTCGGTGCCCTTGATTTCTTCGGTGCCGATGTTGAGCAGGCGGACGACCGGCTTGTCGAAGCCGTTGACGATCCGCGAATAGGCCGCGCCCATCACCGCATATTGCACGAGGTTTCTCGCATCGGCCTCGGTATTGGCGCCGAGGTCGAGCATCACCACGTCGTGCGATTGCAGGGTCGGCATGATCGCCGCGAGCGCGGGGCGGTCGATCCCGGGCATGGTTCTGAGGGCGAGCTTGCTCATCGCCATCAGCGCGCCGGTATTGCCCGCGCTGACCGCGGCGCCGGCCTCGCCGGTCTTCACCGCGTTGACGGCGAGCCCCATCGAGGTGGTCTTGGCCCGGCGGATAGCCTTGCTCGGCAACTCGTCACCGCCCACCACATCGTCGCAATGGAGGATTTCGGAGGCGGCGCGCAGATTGGGGTGGTTGTCGAGCGCGGCTTCGATCCGCGCCTGATCGCCGACCAGCAGGAACTTGAACTTCTCGTGCTGGCGACGGGCGAGCGCCGCGCCCTCGACCATGACGCGCACGCCTTCATCGCCGCCCATCGCGTCAACGGCGATACGCGGGAGGCTCATGCTGCGTTACTCCGGTTCAAGATGTGAGCCACCGGCGCTTAGCCGACGGCGACGACCTGACGCCCGTTATAGTGGCCGCAATGGCCGCAGATGTTGTGCGGGCGCTTGAGTTCGCCACAGTTCGGGCACTCGTGGAATGCCTCGACCTTCAGGGCATCGTGCGAGCGACGCATGCCGCGACGGGAAGGCGATACTTTTCTCTTGGGGACAGCCATGGTCGCACCATTTCCTCAAATAACTGACGTGGCAACGCCTGTTGGAAGTGGCGGCGCCCTGATTCTCGAAGGCCGCCCTTACGGCAAGGAGCCCAAGCACACAAGCACGAGACTTGCGCGCTTTCCTTGGCCAGCAGCGGCGGGAAGCGGCGCGCTATAGCGAAAAATTCGCGCGTTGCAAGCAGCCTCGGCGCGGCCTAGCACGGCGTGGCAATAGTGAAGGGATCGCTACATGATTATGTTGCCCGTAACCCTCGCCTCCGCCGCTGCGGCAGGCATCCTCTCGATCTGGCTGGCGCTCAGGATCAACGCCGCGCGCAGCGCCGCCGGGGTCTATCTCGGCGACGGCGGCAACGAGGCGATCCAGCGGCGGATGCGGGCGCAGGCGAATTTCGTCGAATACACCCCCTTCGTGCTCGCGCTGATCGGGGCGATCGAGCTGTCGGGCAAGGGCAGCTGGTGGCTGGGGGTGGTTGCGGCGGTCTATTTCGCGGGGCGCATCGGCCATGGCTTCGGGATGGACGGCGGAGCGCTGCTGAAGGGGCGGTTCATCGGCACCATGACCACGCTGCTGACGCTGCTCGGCCTGTCGGTGGCCGCCGCGCTGATCATGGCCGGCATCATCTAGACCCGCATCAGCTTGCCCGCGCGCTCGGGCAGGTCGGCAGGCAGGCATATGTCCCAGGCGAGCCCCGTCTGCTCGAGTAGGCGGATGAAGGCATAGCCCCAGTCGCTCTGGCCCTTGTGCAAGCCGATGCGCGCGCTGCCGGGATAGGCGTGATGGTTGTTGTGCCACGCCTCGCCCATGGTGAGGAGCCCGGCCCAGGGCACGTCATGCGCCTGCACGCCCGCATCCGCGACCTGCCAGTGCTGGGGGCCGCGCCGGTGGGCGAGGTGGCCGACCAGCCAGTGCCCGTGCACCGTCAGCGCGACCCGCACGAAGACGCCCCACACCACGAAGGCCCAGCCGCCCGCGAGGTAGAGCACGCCCGCGACGGGCAGCTGCTGGAGCATCCACGTCCGCTCCAGCCAGCGCAGGAAAGGCGAGGCCTCGAGCGCGGCGATGTCGAAGCGCGGGGGGCTTTCGAGATCGAGACGGCAATGGAGCTGCCACCATGCGTCGATCAGCATCGGGCGGCGGTGGGCGAGGTAATCGTGGCAGCGCGGCTGGCGCTGCGCCCAGTCGCGCAGGTCGTGGGTGCGCACGATCCACAAGGGCCCGCTCATCCCCGCCACGGTGCCGCACCAGATCAGGAAGGCCCGCAAGGCCGGAGTCGTGCGGAAGCTGCCGTGGATCAGCAGGCGGTGGAAGCCGACAGAGTGGCCCAGCAACAGCATCGCACCGGTCAGCGTGATGCCCGTGACGACCGCCGCCGGCGTGGTGAAAAACGGCGCGAAGCCGAGCGCTCCGAGCAGCATCCCGCCGTTCCACAGGCTGTGCCCCGCATCCCAGCGCACCGTGCCGTGGACCGCGTCGGCGCCGGGGGTATGGGCGATCCAGTTCACCTCGCATCGGTCACGCGTCATCGGGCTCTCCATTGTGTAGATAATTAATGCATCGCTTAATTACTCGATAGCACTGGAAAGTATTTAAGCAAGCCCTTACATGATGGGCCCATGCAGAAAGTCTTCGAAGCCCTCGCCTCCTCGGTGCGCCGCAAGATCCTGGCCTACCTGTCGGAATCCGAACTGACCGCCGGGCAGATCGCGGAGCGATTCGCCATCTCCAAGCCGGCGGTCTCGCAGCACCTTAGCGTACTGGAGAATGCGGGACTCGTGGAGAGCGAGAAGCGCGGGCAGTTCGTGCATTACCGGCTGGTGCGCGAGAACCTCGCGAACACATTGAACGGCTATGTGCAGGAAGTCTGCCCGGTCTCACGCCCGCTCAAGAAGGAGAGCAAGGCGCTGAGCGAAGCGGCGAAGGGCGGCCGCGAAGACGACTGAGGATCAACCCGTCCCTCCCCGTTCGCTTGCGAATGGGGAGGTGGCAGCCCGCAGGGCTGACGGAGGGGTAGGGCGTCGCAGCAAAACCCCTCCACCACCCGCTCACGCGGGCGGTCCCCCTCCCCATCCCTGCGGGACGGGGAGGCACCTTGGCGATCAGCTCAAGATATAATCGCTCACGAACGCATTGGTTTTGCGCTCGCGGCCGAAGGTGCTCGTCGGGCCGTGGCCGGGAATGAACATTACGTCCTCACCCAGCGGCCAGAGGCGCTGGGTGATCGAGTCGATCAGGTCCTGGTGATTGCCGCGCGGGAAGTCCGTCCGCCCGATCGAGCCCTGGAACAGCACGTCGCCGACGATCGCGAAGCGGCTGGGTTCGTGGAAGAACACCACATGGCCCGGGGTGTGGCCGGGGCAGTGGATCACGTCCAAGGTGAGTTCGCCCACCGTCACCGTGTCGCCGTGCTTGAGCCAGCGGGTCGGGGTGAAGCTCTTCGCGACCATCCCCCAGCGCGGGCCGTCGTCGTCGAGCTGGTCGATCCAGAAGCGGTCATCCTCGTGCGGGCCTTCGATGGGCAGGCCGAGTTCGTCGGCCAGCATCCCGGTCTGCCCGCAATGGTCCAAGTGCCCGTGGGTGACGAACAGCTTCTCGAGGGTAACGCCCGCCTTGGCGACGCCCTCCTTGAGCTTGTCCAAGTCCCCGCCGGGATCGACCAGCGCACCCTTCATGGTCTTGGTGCACCAGATCAGCGAACAGTTCTGCTGGAGCGGCGTCACGGGGATGATCGCGGCGCGCATGGGGAGTTGGGGCTGTTCGGTCATGCCATGCAAATGCCGCTCGCGACTGCCAAATGCAATCACCCAAAGTGCGCGGTGGGGAGCGGCGCGCGGTCGGGCGCTACCCAGTTGCGCCGCGCTGCGGGCGTGAACAGCACCTCGCGCGACCAGTGCTCGAGGATCCAGTCCGAACGCCCGAAACGCCCCGCCATCAGCGCCGCAAGGACGTCGCCAAGCGGCGCGCCGGGATGCGCCTCGAGCACCGCCTGTGCAGCATGAAGCGAGGCGATGGTGATGGTGTGATGATAGCCCGCGCTGTCGGTGTTGGGCGTTCCATGCGCATCGTTGAGCGCCATGATGGTCTCGCGCATCGCCTCCGGCGTCGCGCTTTCAGGCGCATGGCGCAGGCACCAGAGGGCGTAGGCGAAGTGGCCGGCATGGGTCCATTCGGTCTTGGGCAAACACGCCGCCTGCACCTTTGCGGCGTGAGCGGCGATGGCGTGGTCGCTGGCGAGATCGGTCATGGCCGGCGCGCCTAGACCCGCCCCCCCTTCCACACAACCCGCCCGATGATCTCGACCTCCTCGGCCGCTACCTCGACCGGCGGGTAGGCGAAGTTCTGCGAAAGCAGCGCCACCCGCCCCGGCCCCGCGCTCGCGACGCGCTTCACCATCAGTGTCTCGCCCACGCGCACCACGTGGATGCCGTCGCGGAAGGCGCGCGGCGCGCGGTCGACGAGGATTTCGTCGCCGTCGTTGAGCAGCGGCTCCATCGAATCCCCCTCCACCCGGATCGCGGAGAGCTCGGCGCGGGCGAGGCCCTGTTCCTCGAGCCAGCGGCGCGAGAAGCGGAAGGTGTCGAAAGCGGCCTCGGTGCCCGGCACCCGCCCTGCCCCGGCAGCCGCGCCAAGATCGAGGCGGGGGACCTCCACCCACTCGGCCTCGCCCCGCCGCTTAGGGGGGACTACATAGGAATTTTCCTGCGCCTCGCGCAATTCCTCCTCGCCCACGCCAAGGAAGCGGGCGAGCGTCGCGCGGTCCTGTTCCTCCAGCTTACGCGGACTACCCTTGCGAATGAATTGCTGGAGATAGCTCGGATTACGCCCGAGCAACTCGGATAACGCGGCAAGGCTCACCCCCCTCGCCTGAGACAATTCGAGCAGCCGCGCGCGGGGGCCATCGGGGATTCCACGGGGTTTTTGAGCGGTGTCTGACATGAATTCATCCTACGCGAAGGATTTTTCCTAGACAAGTAGGAAATGTAGTGAAACAAATCAGGAACATCGGGCGAGTCGCCCGGTGCGAATCGCCCAGATCAGCTATTTGAGGGACGCAAAACCATGCTGCTAAGGACCGTCGAAACCTTCCTGAGGACCCACAACCTGCCCGCCACCAAGTTCGGGCGGCTTGCCCACCACGATCCGCGCTTCGTGCTCGACCTGCGCATGGGCCGCACCCCGCGCCGTGACACCGAGATGCGCACCCGCGCCTGGATGCAGGGCTATGCCGCGCGCGCGGCGGAGACGGAGTTTTCCAAGCAGGGGGAGATGGCCTGATGCTTACCGAAAGCCTGCGCGATCCCTTCGCCGATCTCGCCGCCGACTTCGCGCCTGTCGAGGTCAAATCTGCCCCGCTGCCGGTTAGCGCTCCCCCCGCGCTGCGCCCCCGCCGCACGCTCGCCGACCGGGTCCGCGCCGGGCTGATGGACATCACCGGCGGCGCGGGCACGGTGCTCGCCCACGAGGAAAAGGCCTGGGCCTCGATCACCTTCGCCGGCACGCGCCACGAGGTGACGCTCGAATTCTGCGGTGCCGATGCGGTGGTGGCGGGCGAGGAGCTGATCGAGCGCCTGCCCGACCACGAATTCACCATCCCCCGCCAGCTGGTCGCCGATGCGACCATCACCAAGGTCGACCACCGCTTCGGCGCGATGGAGCGGCTGGAGGTGACGGCGGTGCTTTTGCTGCTGGAGGAGGGTTAGGAAGGAGCCCCCTCCTTTTCAAAGGAGGGGGTTGGGGGTGGTTGCGCGGCGCGAAGCGTCGCGCCCGGATATAGGCACCACCCCGCTGCGACTATGGCCCGGCAAGTGCCGGGCCAAGTCTCGCTGCCCCTCCTCTGAAGAGGAGGGGTGACTAGGTTCTGCGAATAACCAAATTCCGGATCTCGCTCATGTCCTCCATCGCGAAGCGCACGCCTTCGCGGCCCAGACCTGAATCCTTCACCCCGCCATAGGGCATGTTGTCGACCCGGTAGCTCGGCACGTCGTTGATGACCACGCCGCCGACATCGAGCCGGTCCCAGGCGTCGAACATCTGGAACAGGTCGCGGGTGAAGATGCCGGCCTGCAGCCCGAACTTGGAGTTGTTGACCTCCTCGAGCGCTTCATCGAAGTGGTCGAACTTCTGGAGGATCGCGAGCGGCCCGAAGGCTTCCTCGTTCTTCGCCTTGGCATCATCGGGCACGCCTTCGAGCAGGGTCGCCTCAAGCATGTTGCCCCGCGACAACCCCCCGCCGCACAGCAGGCTCGCGCCCGCCGCGACCGCCTCGTCGATCCAGCCCTTCAAGCGCTTGGCCTCGCCGTCCGAGATCATCGGGCCGATGAAGGTGTCGCGGTCCTTGGGATCGCCCGCGATCAGCTTGCCAGCGCGCTCGACCAACATCGCCTTGAATGTGTCGTAAACCCCCGCGTGGATCAGGATGCGCTGCACCCCGATGCACGACTGGCCCGACTGGTAGAAGGCTCCGAAGATCACCCGCTCCAGCGCGTCGGCCAGATCGGCATCGCGGTCGATGATCACCGCCGCATTGCCGCCGAGCTCAAGCACGACCTTCTTCTTGCCCGCCTTGGCCTTGAGGTCCCAGCCCACCCCGGGCGAGCCGGTGAAGGAGAGGAGCTTCAGCCGCTCGTCCTCGGTGAACAGGTCGGCCCCGTCGCGGCTGGCGGGGAGGATGGAGAAGGCGCCCTCGGGCAGGACGTCGCACTCCGCCAGCACCTCACCCATGATGATCGCGCCGAGCGGCGTCTTGGAGGCGGGCTTCATCACGAAGGGGCAGCCGACCGCGATGGCGGGCGCGATCTTGTGCGCGGCAAGGTTGAGCGGGAAGTTGAACGGCGAGATGAAGCTGCACGGGCCGATGGGCACGCGCTTCCACATCCCCTGATAGCCCTTGGCGCGCGGGGAGATGTCGAGCGGCTGGACCTCGCCGTAGTTGCGCACCGCTTCCTCGGCCGCGATGCGGAAGGTGTCGATCAGTCGGGTGACCTCTCCTTCGGCATCCTTGATCGGCTTGCCGGCCTCGACGCACAGGGCATAGGCGAGCTCGTCGAAGCGCTCGCGGAAGCGCTTGACGCAGTGCATCAGCACGTCCTGCTTTTCGAAGCTCGCCAGCCGCGCCATCGGCTCGGCCGCGCGCACCGCACCCGCGATGCCTTCCTCGATCACATCGGGCGTCGCCAGCGCGGTGCGAAAGGCGACCTCGCCGGTGTATTTGTCGGTCACCTCGAGATCGGCGTTGGGCTGCACCGCCTTGTTGTTGAGGTAGAGCGGGTAGACATCCTTGAGCATGGTCACTTCCTTCGCACCTCCTGACTGCGGGAGGGGGTGATCGGAGGCGCGTGACTCCGATCACGGGTGGGAAAGCAGGGGCGGCGTTTCGGGCCCACCCCTAACCCCTCCCGCGAGCGGGAGGGGGACATGGGATTACAACGCCTTCGACAGCGCCTTGATATCCTTGTTCAGGATCTGGTCGTTCTCGGTGTAGTCCACCGGGCAATCGATCAGATGCACCCCCGGCGTGTCGCGGCAGTGGACGAGCAGTTCGCGCAGATGCTCGGACGAGGTCACCCGGTGCCCGGTCGCGCCGTAGCTTTCGGCGTATTTGACGTAGTCCGGGTTGCCATAGGTCAGGCCGAAATCGACGAAGCCCATATTGGCCTGCTTCCAGCGGATCATCCCGTAGGCATCGTCGCGCAGGATCAGCACGGTGAGATTGAGGCCGAGGCGCACCGCGGTCTCCATCTCCTGGCTGTTCATCATGAACCCGCCGTCGCCGCAGATCGCCATGACCTTGCGTTCGGGATAGAGCATCGCGCTCATCATCGCGGAGGGCAGCCCTGCGCCCATCGTCGCCAGCGCGTTGTCGAGCAGCACGGTGTTGGGCAGGTAAGCGGTATAGCCCCTCGCGAACCAGATCTTGTAGACCCCGTTGTCGAGGCAGATGATCCCGTCATGCGGCATCGCGTCGCGCACCTGCTGCACCAGATGCGGCGGGAAGATCGGGAAGCGGGTGTCAGCCGCAAGCTTGCCGGTGTGTTCCATCTCGGCCTGATGATAGGCGAGCATGTGGGCGAAATCCCAGCTGCGGTTGGGGCTGATGTCTTCCTTGATCTGCCAGATCGCGTTGGCGATGTCGCCGATCACCTCGATCTGCGGGAAGTAGACCGGATCGACCTCCGCGGTGCGGGTCGAGACGTGGATCACGGTGACGCCGTTATCCTTCATGAAGAAGGGCGGCTTTTCGATCACGTCATGGCCGACATTGATGATGCAGTCCGCTGCTTCCACCGCACGGTGGACGAAGTCCCCGGCCGACAGCGCCGCGCAGCCGAGGAACTTGGGGTGCCGCTCATCGATCACGCCCTTGCCCATCTGGGTGGTGAGGAAGGGGATCCCGGTCTTCTCGACCAGCTGTTCGAGCATCCGCCCGCACAGCTTGCGGTTGGCACCCGCGCCGATCACCAGCACCGGGTTCTTCGCCTTCTCGATCGCCTGCACCGCGGCGCGCACCGCCTTGGGCTCGGCGCTGGGGCGGCGCGCGATGCTCTTGGGCAGCGGCTTCCAGTCGGTGGTGGGTTCCTCGGCGATATCCTCGGGCAGCTCGATCAGCGTGGCGCCGGGCTTTTCCTCCTCGGCGAGGCGATAGGCCTCGCGCACGCGGCTGGGGATGTTGTCGCCCGCCGCGATCTGGATCGCATACTTCGTGATCGGCTTCATCAGCGAGACGATGTCGACGATCTGGAAGCGGCCCTGCTTCGATTTCTTGATCGGCTTCTGCCCGGTGATCATCAGCACCGGCATCCCGCCCAATTGCGCATAGGCCGCCGAGGTCACGAAGTTGGTCGCGCCCGGGCCGAGCGTGGCAACGCACACGCCGGTCTTCCCGGTGTGACGGCCATAGGTCGCGGCCATGAAACCCGCGCCCTGTTCGTGGCGGGTGAGGATCAGCTTGATCTTGGTCGACCGGCTGAGCGAATCGAGGAAATCGAGGTTCTCTTCCCCCGGCACGCCGAAGATATACTCGCAGCCTTCCGCTTCGAGACACTCGACAAATACGTCCGAGGCTTTTTTGGTATCGCTCATCTGTTCCCCCCTTCGCATAACGCAGCCCCCCGGCTGGCAAGAGCCGCGCGCCATCCCATCCCCATGAGATAGCGCGCGCGTATTACCGCCCGGTGATGGGCGATTTGCAGGGCGGAGTATTGCAGAAAAGCGCCAGATCGCCAGTGCGATTCTGCCGCGCGCGCTGCCTTCAGTACCCCAGCTTCGGGTCGAACACCGGCGCGACCGGCTCTCCGCGCAGGTAACGCTCTAGATTGTCGAGGAAACGCTCGCCCGAGCGGACGAACATCTTGTCCTGCGCCCGGCCCGACAGGTGCATCGAGATATGCGCGTTGGGCAGGGTCCAGAGCACGTCGTCGGCCGGGAGCGGCTCGGGCGTGGTGACATCGAGGAAGGCGCCCCCGATCTGCTTCGCCTGAAGCGCCGCCACCAGCGCCGGCTGGTCGATCACCGCGCCGCGCGCGATGTTGACGATGATGCAGTCGGGTTTCATCGCCGCGAGCTCTTCGGCGCCGATCATCGCGTCGGTCTCGGGCGTGGCGGGGACGGCGAGGATCACCCAGTCGAATTGGCCGAGCGCGGCGCGCCACTGGTCGGGGCCGAGCGTGCCCTCTCCGCCAGAGCGGCGCACCACGGTGACATCGATGTCGAAGGCCTCGAGCCGTGGCTTGATCAGCTTGCCGATCGCCCCGTAGCCGAGCAGCAGCGCCTTCGATCCGGCGAGTTCGCGCTTGCCCGGGCTGTCGAACAGCCACTCGTACCGGTCCTGCGCCCGCACCACCTCGCGATAGCCCTTGGCGATGGTGAGCATTCCCATCACCACATATTCGGCAATGGTGACAGCGTTGATCCCCGCCCCGTTGGTGACGGTGATATTGCGCTCGATCAGCACGTCCATCGGCAGGAAATCGAGGCCGGCGTAGATCGAATTGAGCCACTTGAGCTTCTTCGCCGCAATCAGCGTCGCTGCCATCGCCTCCTTGTCGTTCATGTCGAACCAGCCGATCTCGGCGTCGGCGACGGCGGTCGCGGCTTCCTCGGCGGACATGAACCAGCGCACGTCGAGGCCTTGCGGAAGGCGGTGTTCGAGCATCGGGCGGATCAGCCCGGAGATGGCGAGAATGGTCATGGCGCCAGCGTTACTGCCGGAACGCGAGCCACGCCACCCCTGCCAGAACAGGCAGGCCGGCCAGGTCGACGTTGGCGATTTTGCGCAGGGCCGGCGGCGATCCGGCCTGCCAGTAGAGCGCGAGGAAGCTCACCATGCTGATGCCGACCACCAGCACGGCGAGCTTGCGGCCTTCGGGGATGAAAGCGGCCCAGATGCAGGCCGCGAAGACCGCCACGAACAGCCCCGCGCGGTGGTGCATCAGCAGGAACAGCGGATTGTCCGGCTGCAAGCGGTAGAGGCTCGTCAGCGTCGCAGGCCGGAAGAAGGCGAGCGCGGGCATGGCGTGGATCGCGGCAAGGATCAGCCAGAGGATAGGTTGCATCATGCAACTGGTCTAACCCCACTGCGCACCGCGCGCAAGCCTCCCTACCGGCTGGCCGGGTCGGGCACGGCGCGCCCTTGACACCGGCAAGGCCGCACTCCGATACTCCCGTCCATGCTGCTGCCCGCCGTGATCATCGACGATTTCCTCGGAGCCGACGCGGCGGGAGACCTGCTCGCCTTCGCGCTGGCGCATGAGGCGGATTTTGTGCCGTCGGAAGTCGGGTCGGAGGGCGATCAGGTGGTCAAGCCAGAGACCCGCAACTCGCTGTCCTTCGAGGGCGATCTCGGCGAGGTCATCGCCCCCTTCGCCGCCGCGGTCGCGCGCGAGGCGGCCAAGCTCAAGGCGGCGACCGGCTGCGGCGATTTCGGCCCCGATCTCACCGATCTGGAACTGGTCGCGCATTGCGACGGGCACCGCTTTCGCCGCCATGTCGACACGGCGACCGGGGCCAGCCGGATGCTCGGTCCGGCGGACCGGGTGTTGAGCCTCGTCTATTACCTCCACGCCAAGCCCAAGGTGTTTTCGGGCGGCGATCTGGTAATGCACGCGCTGGTCGGAGAGGAACGCCGGGTTATCGCGCCGCGCCACGACCGGCTGGTGGCCTTCCCCTCGATCGCCCCGCACCAGGTCGCGCCGATCAGCCTGCCGGGCAACCGCTTTGCCGACGCGCGCTTTTCGCTGGTGTGCTGGCTTGGGCGCGAACGGGCCGGCGCACCGGCGGCTTAGCCGAGCTTCCACTCCCACCCGAGCGGATCGCCGTCCATCACCTCGACGCCCTGCGCGGCGAGTTCGTCGCGGATCGCGTCGGAGGCGGCAAAGTCCTTGGCAGCGCGGGCTTCCTTGCGGCGGGCGAGAGCGGCTTCGATTTCGTCCTCGGTAATGGTCGCGCCCTTGGGGCGGATGCGCAGGTCGGCGCGGGTGAGGCTGAACAGGTTCGTGCCGAGAACGGAGTCCATTGCCGTCGCCAGTCGCCCTTTCTTTTCAACGTCGACCTTTTTGGCCGCCAGCACGTCGTCGAACGCCGTCAGCGCAACCGCCGTATTGAGGTCGTCCCCCATCGCCGCATCGAACTTGTCGAGCATCGGCTGCAACTTACCCCAATCGTCACCCTGAACTTGTTTCAGGGTCCATCCGTCCGCAAGCGCCGGCGTTTGAGGCGTGATGGATGCTGAACCAAGTTCAGCATGACGAGCCCTGATAGCCTCGACCGCCATCACCATTCGCTTCAACCGCGTCAGCGCCGCGCCCAATCCCTCCCACGAGAACTCCAGCTCGGAGCGATAATGCGCCTGCAAGCACATCAGCCGGTACGCCAGCGGGTGGTAGCCCCGGTCGATCAGCAATTGCAGCCGCAGGAACTCGCCCGAGGACTTCGACATCTTGCCCGAGCGTTCCACGAGGAAGTTGTTGTGCATCCAGATCTTGGCGCCCGAATTCCTCGGGTCGTCCAGCCCATTGGTGCAGCAATGCGCCTGGTTCTGCGCGATTTCGTTCGGATGATGGATCTCGCGGTGGTCGATCCCGCCGGTGTGGATGTCGAAGGGAAAGCCCAGCACTTCTCCGCTCATCACCGAGCATTCGAGATGCCAGCCCGGAGCGCCCCGCCCCCACGGCGAATCCCATTCCATCTGCCGCGTCTCACCGGGAGGCGTCTTGCGCCAGATCGCAAAGTCGGCGGCGTTGCGCTTGCCCTCGACCGCCTCGATCCGGCCCTCGCCTTCCTCGGTCTGCGCGCGCGCCAGCCGGCCGTAGTCCGCGACGGTCGAGACGTCGAAATAGAGCCCGCTCTCCAGCTCGTAGCAGTGCTTGTCCGCGATGCCCTTGGCGAATTCGATCATCTGCGGGACGTAGTCGGTCGCGACCGTCCACTGCGCCGGCTGGCGGATGTTAAGGCTGCGCACATCGGCCCAATAGGCCTGCTTGTAGTGCTCGGCGATGTCCCAGATGGATTGCGCCTGCGCCGCCGCCATCTTCTCCATCTTGTCCTCGCCGTCATCTGCATCGTCGGTCAGGTGGCCGACATCGGTGATGTTGATGACGTGGGTGAGCTTAAGCCCCTTCCAGCTCAGCGTGCGGCCCAGCACATCGGCAAACACATAGGCGCGCATGTTGCCGATATGCGGGTAGTTGTAGACCGTCGGCCCGCAAGTATAGACGCGCGCCTCGCCCGGGTGGACGGGCTCGAACACCTCGAGCGAGCGGGTGAGCGAGTTGAACAGCTTCAAAGGCGCGTCGGTCATGGGCGCGCTTTGGCCAGAGGCGGTGCGTCCGTCAATTCTCTCAGTCGAACCCGATAAACTTCACATGCTCTTCCAGCGGCACGCGCTCGCGGGCGAAATTGTTCACCGGCGCCTCGGGGTCGCGGTAGCCGATCGCCATGCCGCAAAAGAACATGTAGCGCTCGTGATCGAGGCCGAGGAACTCGCGGATCGTGTGCGCGAAGATCGCCATGTATTCCTGGAAGCAGCTGTCGAGCCCCTCCTCGCGCAGCAGCAGCGCGACGGTCTGGAGCCACATCCCCACATCCGACCACTGCGGCTCCTTCATCAGGCGCGGGAAATAGACGAACAGCACCGCGGGCGCATCGAAGCTGGTGGTATTGCGGCCCATCGCCGCCATGCGCCCCGCGCCGTCATCGCGGGCGATCCCCATCGCGCCGAACATCCCGGCCGAGACCGCGTCGAGCCGCTTCTTGTAGGCTTCCTCGGTGCCCGGAGCAGCCCAGTCATACTCGGCCGCCTTGGGCCCCTCGGCCATCATCTTGGCCTGCAGGTCCTTCAATGGCTGGCCGGTGACGATGCTCGCTTCCCACGGCTGGTAATTGCATCCCGAGGCCGCCCAGCGCGCCTTGTCCATCACGCGGGTAAGCGTTGCGAGATCGACCGGCTTGTCGAGAAAAGCACGGATCGAGCGGCGGGTGGTGACGGCTTCGGTGACGTTCATTTTCTTTTGGGCCCCTTCTCATCCTCGAACAGTTCGGCGAGCTGCTCCATGATCGTGCCGCCGAGCTGCTCCACGTCCATGATCGTCACCGCGCGGCGATAATAGCGCGTGACATCGTGGCCGATGCCGATGGCGACCAGCTGGACGGGCGAAACCTTCTCGATCCACTCGATCACGCCGCGCAGGTGTGCTTCCAGATAGCCCGCCGAGTTCACCGACAGGGTCGAATCGTCCACCGGCGCGCCGTCGGAGATCACCATCAGGATGCGGCGTTCCTCGGGGCGGTAGAGCAGGCGGCTGTGCGCCCAGATCAGCGCCTCGCCGTCGATGTTTTCCTTGAGCAGCCCCTCGCGCATCATCAGCCCGAGATTGCGGCGCGCGCGGCGCCAGGGCTCGTCGGCCTGCTTGTAGATGATGTGCCTGAGGTCGTTGAGGCGCCCGGGGTTCTGCGGCTTGCCATCGGCGAGCCACGCCTCGCGGCTCTGGCCGCCCTTCCACGCGCGGGTGGTGAAGCCGAGGATCTCGGTCTTGACCCCGCAGCGCTCGAGCGTGCGCGCCAGAATGTCGGCGCTGATCGCGGCGATGGAGATCGGACGGCCCCTCATCGAGCCCGAATTGTCGATCAAGAGCGTGACGATCGTGTCCTTAAACTCGACGTCGCGCTCGACCTTGTAGGACAGCGCGGTGCCGGGCGAGATAATCACCCGTGCGAGACGCGCAGCGTCGAGCACGCCCTCTTCCTGATCGAAGTCCCAGCTGCGGTTCTGCTGCGCCATCAGGCGGCGCTGCAAGCGGTTGGCGAGGCGCGTCACCACGCCCTGCAGGCCGGTTAGCTGGCTATCGAGATAGGCGCGCAGGCGATCCAGTTCCTCGGAATCGCACAGGTCGGGGGCGGCGACTTCCTCGTCGAAGCGGGTGGTGAAGGCCTTGTAGTCGACGCTGGCGGGCACCTCGGCCTGCGGGCGGTTGGGGCGCACCGGAGCATTGGCGGCGTCGCTGTCGTCGCTAGGCTCGCCCTCGGCCATGTCGCTGTCGGTTTCGGTGTCGGTGGATTCCTCCCCCTCGCCCTCGCCTTCGGCCATGTCGCCGGCCATTTCGGCGGACTGCGGGTCGCCCTCACCCTGATTGTCGTCGTCGCCCTGATCGTCGTCGCTCGGGGCGTCGTCGTCATCCGCGTCGTCGGAGTCGCTTTCGTCGGGGGCTTCGGTCGGGCGGGTCAGATCGAGCTCGCGCAGCATGTCGAGCGCGAGCTTCTGGAAGGCCTCCTGATCGCCGATCTTCTCGGCCAGCCCGGCAAAATCGCCGCCGACCTTCTCCTCGAGGAAGTCGCGCACCAGCTCGATCCCGCCCTGCGCCTTTTGCGGCACGGCCTCGCCGGTCAGCGCCTCGCGCACCAGCAGCGCGAGTGCGGTCTGCAAGGGGACTTCGGAGGAATTCTGCGCGCGCACAATCTTGTCGCCCGCGGTGCGCAGCTCGGTCGCGGCGTCGAGATTGGCGCGGATACCGCCGAAACGGTTCGCGCCCAGCGCCTCGTAACGCACCTGCTCGATCGCGTCGTAGCAGGCGCGCGCGATGGGCTCGGGCGGCGCGGATCTTGCGTGGAGCGCGGCGTCGTGGTGGCGCAGCTTGAGCGCGAAGCTATCGGCAAAGCCGCGCGCCTCGCGCACCTGATCGGCGGGCAGGTCGCGGCCCGGCAGGGGCACTCGGAAGCGGTTGCCCGCGCTGCCGGGCACATCCGCGCTCCACGCGACCTCGACCTCCGCATCGCGCGCAATCGCCCGCGACGCGCCGGTGAGCGCCTGCTTGAACAGATCGAGCGGGGACTGGTCAGCCATTATCCGTTTTCTTTAGCAACTAATCTGGCGCGCGGAAGTGGCAAAAAGGCGAGGCCTTCAGAGGATCGACTGCCCGGTCTTGGCCCAGTCGGCCATGAAGCCCTCGATCCCCTTGTCGGTCAGCACGTGCTTGAAGAGGGCGTGGATCACCGCCGGCGGCGCGGTCATCACATCCGCACCTATCTTGGCGGCCTGAAGCACGTGGGTGGTGTGGCGCACGCTCGCGACCAGAATCTCGGTGGCGAAGTTGTAGTTGTCGTAGATCAGGCGAATGTCCTCGATCAGGTCCATGCCGTCAAAGCCGTTGTCGTCATGCCGCCCCACGAAGGGCGAGATGAAGCTCGCCCCCGCCTTGGCCGCCAGCAGCGCCTGGTTGGCCGAGAAGCACAGCGTGACATTGACCATCGTGCCCTCGGACGAGAGCGCCTTGCAGGTCTTGAGGCCGTCAACCGTCAGCGGCACCTTGATGCAGACATTGTCGGCGATCTTCCGGAGAACCTCGGCCTCCTTCATCATCGTCGCATGGTCGAGCGCGACCACCTCGGCGCTCACCGGCCCGTCGACGATGCCGCAGATCTCCTTGGTGACTTCCTTGAAATCGCGGCCCGACTTGGCGATCAGCGAGGGGTTGGTGGTCACCCCGTCGAGCAGGCCGGTGGCGGCAAGCTCGCGGATCGCCTCGATCTCGGCGGTGTCGACGAAGAATTTCATGGGGTCACTCCAAGGTTTTTTGCGATAGGCAGCGGGCCGCCGCCGCCCTAGGGCAGGCGCATGAAACGCGCGCCCACACGGATTGCGATGCTGCTTGCCGCCCTCGCGTGCGCTTGGCAACCGTCGAGTGCGTCGGCGGCGGATGAAGATACGCAATTCTGGCTGGTGGGCTTCGTGCGCAGCGACCTTGGCGACGATTTCTTCCTGACGGTCGATGCCTCGCTGCGCATCCGCGAGCCGCAGATCGGGCCCGACCAGCAGACGATCCGCGTCACGGTCGAAAAGGAAGTGGCGGACGGCATCCGCATCGGCGGCGGGGCGGCGGTGTTCGAGACCGATGGCCAGACCGAGTTCCGTCCGCACCAGCAACTGCGCATCGTGAGCGGCGGCTGGGATTTCCGCACCCGTTTCGAACAGCGCATGTTCCCGGGCGCAGACCGGACCGAGCTGCGCTTTCGCCAGCGCGTGCAATACACCGAGCGCCTGAGCAAGACAGTCGACCTGATCGGATCGGCCGAATGGTTCACGGTCTTTCAGGCCCGCAGCGCCGCGCGGCAGGACGGGACCGAGCAGGTGCGCTTCGTCGCCGCCGTGGCGGTCGATGTCGCCAAGGGACTGGAAGTCCAGCCCGGCTACGTCCTGTGGTATTCGCGGCGCGAGGGACGCACCGACGGGATCAGCCACATCCCGCAGCTGACCCTCAACTACCGCTTCTAGATCCGGCTGCCGAGCCCGAACACGCCAATCAGCACCGGATCGCGGGTGCTTTCGGGGTTGGCGCGGATCGCGGCTTCTTCGCGGCCGATTTCGCCCCAGATGGCATCGTCGATCCGGCGGCCGAAGCGGTCGGCGACCCCGGCGACATCCACCCCGGTGAGCGCGCCGAGCGCCTGGCCGAGCAGCGGGTCGCGGCTGATGCGCAGCGCCTCGCCCAGCTCCGGCACCACCGCATCGAGCAGCGCGGTGCCGACTTCCTGCCGCAGATAGAGGCTCGCCGCATCGGGCCCGCCCCGCACCAGCGCGAGGGCGTTCTCGAAGCCGATCACCTCGATCGCATGGGTCACCACCGGCGCGGCGCGGAAGCTCGCATCGATCGCGAAGGTGGCGAAACGCTCCTCGAGCCGGTCCTTGAAGGCCTGCGAGGTGAGAATCCGCCCCAGCACGTCCCCGCGCGTGCCCATGAGGTCGGTGAGCCCGATCCGCGCGACCTGCTCGTCCCAGAAGCCGCCCGGAGCGGTGAGGCGAGCGAAGGCGTTCTCGGAGGCGAGCAGCAGCAGGCGGCGCACCGCTTCCACGAGGCTGAACCCGCCCCCGGTGCTAGCGCAGCCCGGAAGCAGCAGCAGCGCGCCTGCCCCTGCGGCTCCGGCGAGCAGGCTGCGGCGGGTGGTGGCACGGTTCGCGACAATTGCGGTCATTGGTCCAGTCTCCAAGCTTGCCCTTGGCCTATGCCGATCTCCATATAACTGCGCGATGAACCGAATTCGCCTGCTTGTTTTGAACGCCGCGCTCGGCCCGCTGGACTACCGGCTGCCCGAGGGCGTCGCCGCGCCTGCGGGGAGCGTGGTGGTCGCGCCCTTGGGGCCGCGCAAGGTGATGGGGATCGTGTGGGACGAGGGGCGGTTGCCGGGCGAGGAAATCGCCTTCGAGCGGCTGCGTCCGATTCTCGAGGTGCTGCCCGTCCCGCCCTTGCCGCAGGCGCTCAGGCGGCTGATCGAGTGGACCGCCGATTACTACTGCGCCCCGCTCGCGAGCACCGCGCGCATGGCGCTGGCGAGCGGCGGCGCGCTGGGCGGCCCGGCGACGATGACCGAATACCGGCTGTCGGGCGGCCTCCCCGAACGCATGACCGCGCAGCGCCTCGCCGCGATCGAGGCGCTGGAGGGCGAACAGGGCACGATGCGCGAGCTGGCGGGGATCGCGGGGGTTTCGGAAGGCGTGCTGCGGGGCCTCGTCAATCAGGGGGTGATCGAGCCGGTGGTGGTCAATATCGACCGCCCCTACCCGCCCGCCGATCCCGATTTCCACCAGCCCGCGCTGTCGGAGGCGCAGGCTGCGGTCGCGGGCACACTGGTCGCTGCGGTGCGTGCGCAGAAATTCGCTCCCTTCCTCATCGACGGGGTGACGGGATCGGGGAAGACCGAGACCTATTTCGAGCCCGTCGCCGAGGCGATCCGGCAGGGGCGTCAGGTGCTGGTGCTGCTGCCCGAGATTGCGCTCACCGAGAACTTCCTCGCGCGGTTCGAGGCGCGGTTCGGGGCCAAGCCGGTGCTGTGGCATTCCTCGCTCAAGTCCACCGAACGGCGGCGGGCATGGCGCGCGATTGCGGACGGCACGGCGCAAGTGGTGGTCGGCGCGCGGTCGGCGCTGTTCCTGCCCTATGCGAACCTCGGCCTCATCGTCGTCGACGAGGCGCACGAGATCAGCTTCAAGCAGGATGACGGGGTGCGCTACAACGCCCGCGACGTGGCGGTGATGCGCGCGCGGTTCGAGGGCCTGCCGGTGATCCTCGCCAGCGCCACCCCGGCGCTCGAGAGCCTGCACATGGCCGCGCAGGGCATCTACACCAAGCTCGACCTCCCCGCGCGCTTCGGCGGCGCGAGCCTGCCGAAAGTGCGCCTCGTCAACCTCACCGAAGAAAAACCCGGCAGCCAGCGCTGGCTCGCGGGGCCGCTGATCGAGGCGCTGCGCGATCGGCTGGCCAAGGGCGAGCAGTCGCTCCTGTTCCTCAACCGCCGCGGCTATGCGCCGTTGACGCTATGCCGCAATTGCGGACACCGGTTCAAATGCCCCTCGTGCAGCGCGTGGCTGGTCGAGCACCGCCTCTCGTCGCGCCTCGCCTGCCACCATTGCGGGTTCGAGACGCGCGTGCCCGAGGCCTGCCCCGAATGCGGCGAGAGCGACTGCCTTGTCGCCTGCGGGCCGGGGGTGGAGCGGATCGCAGCCGAGGTCGCCGACCTGTTCCCCGAGGCGCGCCTCGCGGTGGCGACCTCCGACACGCTCAATACGCCTGACAAGGCAGCCGAGTTCATCGCGCAGGCCGAGGGCAAGGCGATCGACATCATCATCGGCACACAGCTCGTCACCAAGGGCTTCCACTTCCCCGACCTGACGCTGGTGGGGGTGGTCGACGCCGACCTCGGCCTCGAAGGCGGCGACCTGCGCGCGGGCGAGCGCACTTTCTCGCAGATCGCACAGGTCGCCGGGCGCGCGGGACGCGGGGCCAAGCCGGGCGAGGTGCTGATCCAGACCCGCCACCCGGACGCGCCCGTGATCGCGGCCCTCGCGAACGGCGACCGCGACGCCTTTTACGAAGCCGAAACCCAAGGCCGCCGCGACGCAGGCGCTCCGCCCTTCGGCAGGTGGGCAGCGATCATTCTGTCGAGCGAAGACGAAAAGGAAGCCCGCGAGGCCGCCCAGCGCCTCGGCGATGTCCGCCCGCGCCATGCCGACGTCCAGATCCTCGGCCCCGCGCCTGCCCCCCTGTCGCTGCTGCGCGGGCGCTACCGTTACCGTTTTCTCGTGAACGCGCGGCGCAGCGCCAATCTGCAAGCGATGCTGCGGGACTGGATCGGGGGGGTGCAATTCGCGCCCGGGGTGCGCGTGGGGATCGATATCGACCCCTACTCCTTCGTCTGACGAAACCAAAAGCGCATCCGGGGCGTATCCCCACCCATGACCCGCCCCGTTCTCGTGCCGATCCTCGGCGACCAGCTGTCGCGCAATCTCTCCAGCCTCGAAGGCCTCTCCCCCGCCGAAACCCGCATCCTGATGATGGAGGTGTGGGATGAGGCGACCTATGTGAAGCACCACAAGCAGAAGATCGTGCTCATTTTTTCGGCAATGCGACACTTTGCCGAGGAGCTGCGCGCCGAGGGCTGGCAGGTCGATTACATTCGCCTCGACGATCCGGAGAACACCGGCAGCTTCACCGGCGAGGTAGCGCGCGCGGTGGAACGCCATGCGCCCTCCGAGATCCGCGTCACCGAAAGCGGCGAGTGGCGGGTGCATGAAGCCATGCTCGAATGGGAAGGCCGCTTCCCCTGCCCCGTCTCGATCCTCCCCGACACGCGATTCATCGCCACCCACGCCGAGTTCCGCGCCTTTGCGGAAGGGCGCAAGCACCTCACGATGGAGTATTTCTACCGCGAGATGCGGCGCAAGACCGGGCTGCTGATGGAGGGCGACAAGCCGGTCGGCGGCGTCTGGAACCTCGACGCCGAAAACCGCGAGCCGCCCAAGGAAGGCCTGAAGGCGCCCCCCGCCCCCAAGTTCGCCCCCGACGCCATTACGCAGGAGGTCATCGCCCTCGTCGGCGCGCGCTTCGCCGACCACTTCGGCGACCTCGAACCCTTCGGCTGGCCCGTCACCCGCGCCGAGGCTCTGGAAGCCGCCGAGGCCTTCTTCGCGCGCCGCCTCAGCCTGTTCGGACCCTACCAGGACGCGATGGTGGAGGGGCAAGACGACCTCTACCACTCGATGCTCTCGACCAGCATCAATATCGGGCTGCTCGATCCCCTCGAACTGTGTCGCGCGGCCGAGGCTGCCTATAAATCAGGCAGGGCTCCGCTCAATTCCGTAGAGGGCTTCATCCGCCAGATCATCGGGTGGCGCGAATATGTGCGCGGGTTCTACTGGCACCAGATGCCCGGCCTCGCCGCTGCCAATGAATTGGGCGCGTATAGGCCGCTGCCCGAGTTCTTCTGGACCGGCGCAACCGACATGCGCTGCCTTGCCGATTGCATCCGCACCACGCGCGAGGACGCCCACGCGCACCACATCCAGCGGCTGATGGTGCTCGGCAATTTCTGCCTGATCGCGGGGATCGACCCGGCCCAAGTCGGCGACTGGTATCTCGCGGTCTATGCCGACGCCTTCGAATGGGTCGAGCTGCCGAATGTCGCGGGCATGGTGCTCTATGCCGATGGCGGCAGGCTCGCGACCAAGCCCTATGCGGCGAGCGGCAACTACATCAACAAGATGAGCAATTACTGCGGGGGCTGCCGCTACAAGGTCGCCGAGAAGACCGGGCCGAAAGCCTGCCCCTTCAATCCGCTCTACTGGCACTTCATGGACCGCAACCGCGACCGGCTCGAAAGCAACCACCGCATCGGGCGCATCTACGCGACCTGGGACAAGATGGGCGAGGCCAAGCAGCGCGAATATCTCGAGAGCGCGGAGCGGTTCCTCGATGCGCTGGTGCCAGCAAGCCCCGGCTGGGCGCGGTCAGTCTAGGCTTCGGCAGCGAGGCGGCGGCGCGCCCACCAGGGGGCCATAACCTCGCCCTGCCGCGCCGCGCGCCAGATCAGCCACACCCCGAACCCGCCCGCCACCACCAGCGCGATCACCGAAGCCTCGAGCCCGAAGGCCCCGCCCGAGATCAGCGGATCGCCTGCCAGCCGCGCGTCGACCAGCCCGTCGACGTCGTTGCCCGAGACCGGCACGTCCCAGATCAGCCCCTGCGTCATGTTCCAGCCGAAATGCAGGCCGATCGGCACCCACAAGCTGCGCGTGAGCATATAGGCTCCGCCCAGCATCAGCCCCGCCTCGACCGCGATGGTGAAAGAGGAAAACCATGTCGCATTGTCGTTGCCTATATGCGCCAGGCCGAACAGCGCCGAGGTGATGAACAGCGCGGCATAGCTCCCGGCGAATTCCTCGATCCAGCGCAGCAAGATGCCGCGGAAGATGAACTCCTCGACGAAGCCTGCGCTGATTCCGGCGGTGAACAGCAGCATCAGCCAGTTGCTCATCCCGCCCCAGCCGACGATGAAATAGGCCCCCGCGAGCGCCGCGATCCCCACGATGACGCTGAACAGCACGAAGGCCCCGAAGGTGCCCAGCGCCAGCCCTTGCACCGCTCCGGCCAGCGGTAGGTCGTCGTGCTTCCTCTCCCCCAGCCGCCGCAGCACCAGCTTCTGCGCCGCGATCAGCGCCGCAATCGTCGCCAGCACCATCAGCGCGCCGCGGACATCGCGGTCGAGCACGCCGCGCAGCATCCCGCCGACGAGGTTCATCACCGCCAGAACGGCAGCCGTAACCGCAATCGCGGCAAGCATCGCCACCAGCGGGAAGTTCCAGATGCGCTTCCACAGCGGCGGCTGAGCGGCAGTTACAGTGTCCATGATCGGAGTTGCCCCGTTGTTTTGTGTGTCTCAAGGGATGGCGCGAGCGCGCAGGCTTGGCTAGGTCTCGTCGCACAATAATCGACGGAGAGCCGATGCCATGCTGACCATCCACCACCTGCGCCTGTCGCAATCCGAACGCATCGTCTGGCTCGCCGAGGAGCTGGGGATCGAATACGACCTCAAGCTCTACAACCGCCGCACCGACAACCGCCTCGCGCCCGACGAATACAAGGCGCTCCACCCGATGGGCATTGCCCCGGTCATCACCGACGGCGACTTCGTGCTGGGCGAGAGCGGGGCGATCATGGACTACATCGTCGCGAAGTATGCGCCCGATACGCCGCTGGTGCCGGGCGCGGATCACCCCGATTTCGCCGACCACCTGTTCTACTACCACTGGGCCAACGCGACCTTCATGACCAACGGCATGATGGCGCTGGTGGCACAGTTCATGGGCGCGACCGAACTGCCCGCCTTCGTCGCCGACCGCGTGGCGAAAGGCTGGAAGATCGTCGAGCAGCGTCTCGGCGAGGCGGACTATTTCGGGGGCGCGCAGCTGACCACCGCGGACATCATGATGGGCTTCCAGCTCACCACCAGCCGCGCGATGAGCGGGATGGCGATCGACCACCTGCCCAACCTCAAGGCCTACCTCGCGCGCATCGGCGAGCGCCCGGCCTACCAGCGCGCGATGGCCAAGTGCGAACCGGGGATGCCGCCGAAGCTGGATTGAGGTTGGCGCAGGCCCACCCCTAACCCCTCCCGCAAGCGGGAGGGGGACGGGAAGCGCTGACGCTCCCCTCCCGCTCGCGGGAGGGGCCGGGGGTGGGCCTACCGGCCCTCCCTCCTTAGCAACTCCGCCTTGATCTCCAGCCCATAGGCATAGCCGCCCAGCGTCCCGTCGCTGGCGATCACGCGGTGGCAGGGGATCAGCACCGCGATATTGTTCGCCCCGTTCGCGCCGCCGACCGCGCGGCTGGCTTTCGGGTTGCCGAGGGCGGCGGCCAGCTCGCCATAGGAGCGCGTCTCGCCGTGGGGGATGCGGCGCAGTTCTTCCCAGACCCTCTGCTGGAAGGCGGTGCCGTGGACGTCGAGCGGAATCGCGGCGCTGCCGGGGCCGGGTTGCTCGACTGCCGCCACGACCTTCGCGAAGAGCTCGCGGAAGGCCTCGCCGGCGGGCAGCAGTTCGGCCCGCGGGAAGCGCGCGCGCAACTCCGCCTCGCCCTCCCCGAAGGCAAGGCAGCACACCCCCACCTCGGTCGCGGCGACCAGCATGGGGCCGAGCGAGGTCGGCAGCACCGCCCAGTGGATCACGCGGCCCGCGCCGCCTCTTGTCCAGTCGCTCGGGCGCATCCCCAGTCTGCCTTTCGTTTCGGTGTAGAATTGCTCCGGCCCGCTGAAGCCTGCCTCGGCCAGCGCCTCGGTGACGCCAAGGCCGCGCCCCAGCGCCTCTCTCACCCGCTCCTCGCGCAAGGCGCGCGCGAAGGCGGCGGGGGAGAGGCCGACGGTGCGCTTGAACAGGCGCTGGAAGTGGGTGGGGGTGTAGCCGGTGAGGTCGGCGAGCTGGTCGAGCGTCAGCGCCCCCTGCTCGCGGATCGCGGCGATGGCGGCGAGGACGCAGGCCTCCTCGGCGCTCTGCGTGTTCGGCGAGCAGCGCTTGCACGCCCTGAGGCCCGCTGCCTCGGCGTCGGCGGGGCTAGCGTAGAAGCGCACGTTCTTTCTATGCGGGGCGCGCGCGGGGCAGCTCGGGCGGCAATAGATGCCGGTCGAATGGACGCCGGTGACGAAGGCCCCGTCGAACCGCCGGTCCTTGGCGAGCATCGCCTGCCAGCGGTCGTCGTCCGTGATGTTCCCCAAATGTTTCACGTGAAACACTCCCGCGATCAATGCCGCTCGATCCGCGCGGCAAAGCAGCCATGCATGGCATTGTGCGCATCGATATAGGCGACCGCCGGATCATCGAGCAACGCCCGCAGCTGCGCGTCGACATCATCGGCAAGCGCCAGTGCGGCGCTGTGGAGGTCGCCCTCGCCCGTATAGCCCCGCAGCGCGATGGGCCTGCCGCGCAGCACCGGAGGGAGGCTGTCGAGATAGTCGGCTGCCTCGCGTGCGGCGGCGCGGACATAGATCGCGAAAGCGTTCCGGTAAGGGCTTTCGACCGCGTGGTTGGCGTAGTGGGTCAGCAGCAGCGCCTCGCCGGGCTGCGCGTCCTCGAGGCTCACGCGGCAGGGGAAGCGTCCCTCGCCCGCAACCTCGCGCCGCGCCCGGCGGCGGGCGAGGCTGGCGTCATCGAGCGCGAAGTGTTCGGCGAAAAGTGCGGGGTCCAAACCCCTGATCCGGTAGGTCATCGTGCGGCTCCCTTGCCATGTCTGTCAGGGGAGCTTGTGCACCATCCACCGGCGCGCCGCAGCCGGCAGGCTTGCGCTCAATGTCGCAGCCGCGCTCAGCCTGCGGCGATCGAGGCGGCGATGGTGCGCGCGCGCGCCTTGAGCTGGGCGTCGGTGATGCCCTTGCCCTCGAGCGCGTAGACGTTGACGTTCATGAACTCGCTGTTGACCAGCGTCATGCAGATCACGCCGCGGATCTTGGCTGTGCCCCCTGCGGTCACCACGTCGCCGGTCATCGCCATATAGGCGCACACGTCGTCCTGCCCGAAGAAGCGCGGCACGGTGTTGTCGAGCTGGATTTCGTTGTCGGTGCCTGCCGCCACGTCGCGCCCGGCCTTCTCGATCGCGTCCTCGACCAGCTGCTGGCCGCTCGCGGTCTGCACTTCGCGGGCGATCAGCGCGATGAAATCCGCGCGCGGGATCGGCACGGATTGCGACTGGCGCGGCGACTTGATGTGGACGTAATCCTCGCCGAAGGTGCCGCAGCGGTCGAGATTGGCGTGGGTGAAGTTCATCGTATCGAGCGCGGCGACACCCTGGGCAAGCTCGACCGTGGGGCCCGATGGCAGGCAGTAGCCATTGGGCACCGGCACGGTGAAGGCCTTGCCGCCGACGGTGAAGCGGTGCACCTCCCTGGTCTGGGCCGCCGCCCCGCCGGGCGCCGCCGCAAGCGCCAGGGCCGCCAAGGCCAGTGTCACATAACGCATGCCGATCATTGCTGCCCCCGTATCCATTGGCTAGATCATGTCTCTCACGAGCGTCATTGCAGCTATTCCTGCCAGTTCAAGGATTTTCTGGTGATTGACCCTGCCCGCCTGCGGACCCTCCCCCGCCTCCGGCTGATCGCGGTGCTGCTGTGCGCGCTTGCGGCGCTGTTCGGCGTGCTGCGTGCGGGGCCGCTTGCCGCCGATCCGGGCGATGTCGATGCGGCCTCGCGCGGCGTGGTGCGGGTGGTGATCATCGGCGAGGAGGGGGACGAGCCCGTCCCCGTCAGCCACGGCACCGGCTTCGCCGTCTCGCCGACGCGGATCGTCACCAATGCCCATGTGGTGGCCGAGGCGGTGCAGGACGATACGCTCAGGATCGGGATTGTCCCTTCCGAAGGCACGGGCGGCGCCTTTGCGCGGGTGGTGGCGGTCTCGCCGAAGAACGACCTCGCCCTGCTCGAGATCGCGAAGGGCTCCCTGCGCCTGCCGCCGCTGGCGCTGGCGGGGGGTGACACCGGCAATCTCGGCGAGGTTTCGGCGGTGGGCTATCCGATGAATGTCGATCTGGCCCAAGGGCTTGATATGGCGGACATCTTCCGCGCCCAGCCGCCGGTCAAGTCGCGCGGCTTCCTTTCGGGCGAGCGGCCGAGCCGCCAGTTCGACACGATCCTCCACACCGCCCCCATCGCGCGCGGCAATTCGGGCGGGCCGCTGCTCGATCCGTGCGGGCGCGTGATCGGGGTCAACTCCTTCAGCGCCGATGCCGAGAGCGGTGACGCCGAGTTCTACTTCGCCGTCTCCTTGCGCGAATTGCTGCCCTTCCTGCGCAGCAACAAGGTCGAGCCGGTGGTCAATGCCCTGCCCTGCCGCTCGATCGAGGAATTGAACGCCGAGGAACGCCAGCGGCTCGAGGCCGAGCAGAGCCAGGCGCGTGCGGCGCTCGAGCAGCGCAGCGAATCCCTGCGCGAGGTGCGCGAGAGCGCCCGCCTCACCGCGCAGATGGAGGTGCTCGAAGCGCGCGAGAACCGCATGGCGCTGGCGCTGATCGCTCTGCTGGCCTGCATCGGCGCGGGCTATGCCGCTTTCGTGTGGCGCGGCGAGGAAGAGCGGCGCTCGCAGATGCGGATCGCGGGCGCGGTGTCGGCGGCGGGGCTGGCGGTGGCCTTGCTGCTGTGGTTCACCCGTCCGGGTCTCTCGGAGATCGAGGACCGGGTCGCCGCGGCGGTCGAGAAGGCGCAGGGCGGCGATGGCAAGCCCGACACCCCGGCCAAGACCTCGGATGCCGCCGAGGGCGCGCTGATCTGCACCCTCGTTCCCGAGCGCAGCCGCGTCACCGCCGCGCGCACCGATGACGTCGCCTTCGAATGGTCGGCAGACGGCTGCGTCAACCGGCGCACCCAATATGGCCTTGCGCAAGGGGGCGAATGGCAACGCGTCTTCGCCGCCGAGGATGACGCGGCGGTCGCGGTCAACACCTATGACCCGGCGACCCGCACCTTGCGCACCGACCGCTATCTGCTCGGGCAAGAGGCTCTCGCCGCCGCCCGCGCCGCGCGCGCGGCCTACACCCCGCCCGCCTGCGGGGTGAGCGATGCGGCGCGGACTCTGGGCGAGCAGCAATCGACGCTGATCGCCGGCCTGCCCGAGCGCCCCAATGAGCGGCTTGTCTATTCCTGCTCGCAAAAGCCCTAGGTGCCCCGACAATTCATCGGGCGTTCATCCAGAAAAGGCGTTATTGCAGGGAGTTAGACTCGATCAGGGATGGTGGACCCATGCGGAGAGGCTTGCTTCGTTTCGTTCTTGCAGCATCGCTGACAGCCACGTGGCCGGGCGTCTCCTCGGCACAGGAAACCGCGCAGGCACCCGCCGCCGAGCCCCTCGCCGCGCAGGCCGCCGCCGTTGACGAATTCTGGGAGATCCCGGGGATCGAAGTGCGCGGGGAGCGCTGGCTGGAGCCGGACGAGATTCTCTACAGCCTGCGCAAGCTGACCGCGCCCGACCGCGGCTCGCGCATCCTGCCGCGCTTCTATTCGCCCTTCTGCCCGCGCGTTGCCGGGGTCGATCGCAAGACCGCCGCGGTGCTGGAAGACCGCATCCGCGCCAACGCCAAGGCCGCCGGGCTCTTCACCGAGCCGGAACACTGCCGCCTCAACGCCTTTGTCATCGTGCTCGAAGAGCCGCTGGAAATGTTCGATCGCCTGCGCAACCGGCGCCCGGGCCTGTTCGGGAACCTGCTGTGGAATGACCGGACGATCCGCTCGGTCCGCGACGATATCAAGGCGGGCAAGCCGCTCGTGTCGTGGAACCAGATCGGCATCGGCTGGCCCGGGATCGACTCCGCCACGCCCGACTTCTCGATCAGCGCCGCTCCCGGCTTCAACTTCCGCGGGGAGACCGCCGGGCGCGCGCTCTACACGCCCTGGATCATGAAGAACATCGCGGTGGTGGTGCTGGACAAGAACCAGCTCGGCGGTTTCGACCTCGACCAGATCGCCGATGTCTCCTCGCTCTATCTGATCGGGCTGCCGCGCCGGAACCTCGACTTCACCGGGGTCACCGCGCCGACGATGCTGCGCATGTTCGAGGCCGGCCCGGAAAATGCGCCGGAAGGGCTCACCGAGTTCGACCGCGCCTATCTCAGGGGCATTCTGGTGCAAGGCCGCAACACCATGAGCGACCGGATCGGCGACCGGGTGGTGGAGGTCTATCGCGAGGAATGCGCTCTGCCCGACGGGCAGTGCGACCTCGACAAGGGCGGGTAAACGCGGCGGTATTGGTGATGCGGTTCATGCCGCGTTCACCGCGATGATACGACGTAACCTGCCTCTTCGGGCAATGATAACAGGTGGATGATGCGACGCTCCGTAACGCGGGCCTGCTTGGCAGGATTGGTGCTGGCCTCGACGGGCGCCCTTGCCGCGCAGGAAGCCGGATCGCCCCCGCCGCCCCCGCCGCCCCCGAACGAGATCGAGGTGCGCGCCGACCGCCGGGTCGAGACCGAGGAACTGCGCGAAACGGCCCGCACCGTCGGCACGCCGCTGCGCTTCCAGGAGGTTGTGCCGCGCTTTCACGATGCCGTCTGTCCCAAGGTCGTCGGGGTCGACGCCAAGATTGCCCGGCTGATCGAGGCCCGCATCAGCGCCGTGGCCGACTATGTCGAACTGCCCAAGCCCAAGGAAAACTGCTCGCCCAACGCCATCGTCCTGATCCTCGAACAGCCGCCCGAGATGTTCGAGAAGGTGATGAACAAGCGCTTCGGCCTGCTCGGCCCGCGCGATATCCGCGACCAGACCCTCAACACGATCCGCGCCGATCTGAAGGCGGGCAAGCCGGTGGTCGCCTGGAACCAGATCACGGTGCGCAACAATGACGGCCCGACCGTGCTCGACGGCAGCGCGATTCCCGTGGCGGGCAACGGGTTCGGGGAAGGCCTGCCGGTTATCCAGACCCCCTTCGCCTCGCGCCTGCGCTCGAACATCTTCCGCGCCAAGGACGTATCGGTGGTGGTGCTCGACATGAAGCAGCTGGTCGATGTCGAAGCCATCCAGCTGGCCGATTTCGCTTCGCTCTACCTGCTCGGCTGGCCGCGCCGGAACATCGATTACGATGCGATGGCAACGTCCTCGCTGCTGACCCTGTTCCGCGACGGGCCGAAGCAGTCGCCGGCCGAAATGACCGATTTCGACCGCGCCTATCTGAAAGGCATCTATTCGCTGCGCCGCAACGAGTGGTCGAACCGCCTCAACCGCTCGATCCTCGCAGCCTACGAAGCGCAATGCTCGGAAGAGGGTGTCCCCTGCCCGCCAGACCCCGAGCCTGCGGACAAGTGAGCCTCTGACGGGCGCCGCAACTGACGCACCGCTTCGCACTTGCACAATTCCTCCCCCAGCCCGCTTGCAGGAACCGGAATCAATTGCTAGGCGCGCGCCAACCTTGCGGGGCGCCCTTGTGCGTGCCCCACCATCAGGGCCCAAGCATACTTCCTTTGAAGCTTCGCAAGAGGATTGCACGCGCGTGGATATTTCCGCCGGTATCAAGGCTAGCCTGGCTGGACGCTATGCCTCGGCCCTGTTCGATCTGGCTGCCGAGAATGGCAAGGTGACCGCGGTCGAGAAGGATCTCGAGACGCTGGGCGCTGCCCTGCGCGATTCGGCCGATCTCGCCGCGCTGACCACCAACCCCGAGCTTGCCCGCGACGTGCAGGGCAAGGCGATGGCGGCGGTGGCCAAGAAGCTGAAGCTTTCGCCGCTGACCACCAATTTCCTCGGCGTGCTCGCCGCCAACCGTCGTCTGGGCAAGCTGCCTGCGATCGTCAGCGCCTTCAAGGCGATTGCCGCCGCCCAGCGCGGTGAAGTCACCGCGACCGTCACCAGCGCCCACCCGCTGAGCGACGACCAACTCGCCGCCCTCAAGACCAAGCTGACCGCGCGCGAAGGCCGCACCGTCATGCTCACCGCCGCGGTCGACCCCGACCTCCTCGGCGGCCTCGTCGTCACCATCGGATCGCAGCGCATCGATGCCTCGATCCGCACCCGTCTCAACTCGCTCGCCAAGGCCATGCAGGCTTAAAGGACAGATCAATGGAAATCCGCGCCGCAGAAATCTCGAAGGTCATCAAGGACCAGATCGCCAATTTCGGCACCGAGGCCGAAGTCAGCGAAACCGGCACCGTGCTGTCGGTGGGTGACGGGATCGCCCGCATCCACGGCCTCGACAAGGTGCAGGCCGGCGAGATGGTGGAATTCTCGAACGGGGTGCAGGGCATGGCCCTCAACCTCGAAGCCGATAACGTCGGCGTCGTGATCTTTGGCTCGGACAGCGAGATCAAGGAAGGCGATATCGTCAAGCGCACCGGCACCATCGTCGACGTGCCGGTCGGCAAGGGCCTGCTCGGCCGCGTGGTCGACGCGCTCGGCAACCCGATCGACGGCAAGGGCCCGATCGTCGCTGAAAAGCGCAGCCGCGTCGAAGTGAAGGCGCCGGGGATCATCCCGCGCGAATCCGTTTCCGAACCCGTCCAGACCGGCCTCAAGGCGATCGACGCGCTCGTCCCCGTGGGCCGCGGCCAGCGCGAGCTGATCATCGGTGACCGCCAGACCGGCAAGACCGCCGTCGCGATCGACACCTTCATCAACCAGAAGGAAGCCAACCAGGGCGACGACGAGAGCAAGAAGCTTTACTGCGTCTATGTCGCGGTCGGCCAGAAGCGTTCGACCGTCGCGCAGATCGTCAAGCAGCTCGAAGAAAACGGCGCGATGGAGTATTCCATCGTCGTCGCCGCGACCGCTTCGGAGCCCGCTCCGCTCCAGTACCTCGCTCCCTACACCGGCTGCGCGATGGGCGAGTTCTTCCGCGACAACGGCATGCACGCCGTGATCGTCTATGACGACCTTTCGAAGCAGGCCGTCGCCTATCGCCAGATGTCGCTGCTGCTGCGCCGCCCGCCGGGCCGCGAAGCCTACCCCGGCGACGTGTTCTACCTCCACAGCCGCCTGCTTGAGCGCGCGGCGAAGATGAACGAGGAAAACGGCCACGGCTCGCTGACCGCGCTGCCGATCATCGAAACGCAGGCAGGCGACGTGTCGGCCTATATTCCGACCAACGTTATCTCGATCACCGACGGCCAGATCTTCCTCGAAACCGGCCTGTTCTATCAGGGCATCCGTCCGGCAATCAACGTCGGTCTCTCCGTGAGCCGCGTCGGCGGTGCCGCGCAGACCAAGGCGATGAAGAAGGTTTCGGGCTCGATGAAGCTCGACCTCGCGCAGTACCGTGAAATGGCGGCCTTCGCGCAGTTCGGCTCGGACCTCGACGCCGCGACGCAGAAGCTGCTCAACCGCGGCGCGCGCCTGACCGAGCTGCTGAAGCAGAAGCAGTTCTCGCCGATGCCGTTCGAAGAGCAGACCGTGTCGATCTATGCCGGCACCAACGGCTTCCTCGACGGGATCCCGGTGAACCGCGTGAACGAGTACGAAGCGCAGATGCTCGACTACATGCGCCGCGAACACGCCTCGGTGCTGACCGAGATCCGCACCTCGAAGAAGTTCGAAGGCGAAGTCGCGGACAAGACCAAGGCCGCGCTTGAAGCCTTCGGCAAGCAGTTCGCGTAAGGACGCCCTGACGTGCCATCGCTCAAGGAACTCAAGGGCCGGATCAACTCGGTCAAGTCGACCCAGAAGATCACCAAGGCCAAGCAGATGGTCGCGGCGGCCAAGCTGCGCCGTGCCCAGGCTGCGGCCGAGGCCGGGCGGCCCTATGCCACGCGGCTTTCCGCTGTGATGGCCAGCCTCGCGAGCAAGGTCTCGGGCTCTGCCGCGCCCAAGCTGCTGGCGGGCACCGGGAGCGATCAGCGCAACCTCCTCGTGGTGGTCAACACCGACAAAGGACTGTGCGGCGGTCTCAACTCGAACCTCGTCAAGGCCGCCAAGGCCAAGGCGCGCGAATTGCTGGCAGAGGGCAAGCAGGTCGAATTCTACCTCGTCGGCAAGAAGGGCCGCGCGCCGCTCAAGCGCGACTTCCCCTCGCTGATCGGCGGCGGGTTTGACACCAGCACGGTCAAGACCCCGGGCTTCACCGAGGCCGAGGCTATCGCCAACGAGCTGATCGCGCTGTTCGACGCGGGCAAGTTCGATGTCGCGCACCTGATCTACCCGACCTTCAAGTCGGCGCTGGCGCAGGACCCGACCGTCACCCAGCTGATCCCCGTCCCCGCCCCCGCCGAAGCCCCCGTGGCCGACGCCGTGGTGCAGTATGAGCCGGGCGAGGAAGAAATCCTCGAGGAACTGCTGCCGCGCTACGTGCGTACCCAGCTGTTCGGCGCGCTGCTCGAGCGCGAGGCCTCGGAACAGGGCGCCTCGATGACCGCGATGGACAACGCCACGCGCAACGCGGGCGAGCTGATCCAGAAGCTGACCATCCAGTACAACCGCAGCCGCCAGGCCGCGATCACCACCGAACTGATCGAAATTATCGCCGGCGCCGAAGCGCTGTAATCGAAAGCCAAGGAAACAATCATGGCCACCGCCGCTCTCAACCAGACCACCAACGGCACGATTTCGCAGGTCATCGGCGCCGTCGTCGACGTGCAGTTCCCCGGTGAACTGCCCGCGATCCTGACCGCGCTCGAAACCAAGAACGGCGACAAGACGCTGGTGCTCGAAGTCGCCCAGCACCTTGGCGAGAACACCGTGCGCACCATCGCGATGGACGCGACCGAGGGCCTGACCCGCGGCAGCGAAGTCGTGAACACCGGCGCGCAGATCTCGGTGCCGGTCGGCCCCAAGGTGCTCGGCCGCATCATGAACGTCGTCGGCGAAGCGATCGACGAGCGCGGCCCGATCGGCGCGGAATCGACCGCCCCCATCCACGCCGAGGCCCCGGCCTTCATCGACCAGTCGACCGAAGCCGCGATCCTTGTCACCGGCATCAAGGTGATCGACCTCCTCGCGCCTTACGCCAAGGGCGGCAAGATCGGCCTGTTCGGCGGCGCGGGCGTCGGCAAGACCGTGCTGATCCAGGAACTCATCAACAACATCGCCAAGGGCCACGGCGGCGTGTCGGTGTTCGCCGGCGTGGGTGAGCGCACCCGCGAGGGCAACGACCTCTACCACGAATTCCTCGACGCGGGCGTCATCGCCAAGGACGCGGAAGGCAATGCGACCTCGGAAGGCTCCAAGGTGGCGCTGGTGTTCGGCCAGATGAACGAGCCCCCGGGCGCCCGCGCGCGCGTCGCCCTCTCGGGTCTGACCATGGCGGAGTACTTCCGCGACGTCGAAGGCCAGGACGTGCTGTTCTTCGTCGACAACATCTTCCGCTTCACGCAAGCCGGTTCGGAAGTGTCGGCGCTGCTCGGCCGCATTCCCTCGGCGGTGGGCTACCAGCCGACCCTCGCGACCGACATGGGCAAGCTGCAGGAGCGCATCACCTCGACCACCAAGGGCTCGATCACCTCGGTGCAGGCGATCTACGTGCCCGCGGACGACTTGACCGACCCGGCGCCTGCGACCTCCTTCGCGCACCTTGACGCGACCACCACCCTGTCGCGCGCGATCTCGGAGCTCGGCATCTACCCCGCGGTCGACCCGCTCGACTCGACCTCGCGCGTGCTCGAACCGCGCGTCGTCGGCCAGGAGCACTACGACACCGCCCGCCGCGTCCAGGAAGTGCTGCAGAAGTACAAGAGCCTGCAGGACATCATCGCGATCCTCGGGATGGACGAGCTGTCGGAAGAGGACAAGCTGACCGTCGCCCGTGCGCGCAAGATCCAGAAGTTCCTTTCGCAGCCCTTCCACGTCGCGGAAGTCTTCACCAACATCCCGGGCGTCTTCGTGCAGCTCGAAGATACCGTGAAGAGCTTCAAGGCGGTGGTCGACGGCGAATACGACCACCTGCCCGAAAGCGCCTTCTACATGGTCGGCGGGATCGATCAGGCGGTCGAGAAGGCCAAGAAGCTGGCCGAAGAGGCGTAATCCGCTTCCCCCTCCCGCCTGCGGGAGGGGAGCGAGACTTGGCCCGGACCTGTTCCGGGCCTAGTCGCAGCGGGGTGGGCCTCCGCCGGCCCATTCCCACCCCCAGCCCCTCCCGCAAGCGGGAGGGGGGTTAGGAAGAGACAATGCCCCTCCACTTCGAACTCGTCACCCCTGCCAAGCTTGTCCGCTCGGAAGAGGTCTACATGGTGGTCGTCCCCGGCACCGAGGGCGAATTCGGCGTGCTCGAGGGCCACGCGCCCTTCATGAGCACGATCCGCGACGGCGCGGTGCAGGTCTTCGCCAAGGAAGGCGCGGCCCCCGAGATCATCCAGGTGCGCGGCGGCTTTGCCGAAGTGGGCGAGAAGGGCCTGACGGTCCTCGCCGAACACGTCGAAGCGTAAGCGGGAGGCGTGACCGGGCTGCGGCTCGACCGCGCGGCGCTCGATAGCGACCCTGCCCTGCGCAAGGGCTTGGTGGCGCTGAACAACCGCAGCGCGGTCGAAACCTCCTTACTGGAGCCGGAGCGGTTCGAACATATGGTGGCAGGCGCCTTCGCGGCGCTCCACGTGCCGGACGTCAGGGCGCTCCTCATCACCTTCGACCAGAGCGCCGATTACGACAGCCCCAACTTCCTGTGGTTCCGGGACCGCTTCGCGCGGTTCGTCTATATCGACCGGATCGTGGTCGACGAGGCAGCGCGCGGCCTCGGGCTGGCGCGCAAGCTCTATGAGCAGCTGTTCGATCTCGCCCACGCGGCGGGGCATGATCTGATCGCCTGCGAGGTCAATTCGCAGCCGCCCAACCCGGGTTCCGACGCCTTCCACGCAGCGATGGGCTTCGCCGAGGCCGGCTCGGCAAGCCCCGCGCCCGGCAAGACCGTGCGCTACCTCACCCGCACGCTCGGCTGACCGCCGACGGAAATTGCCGCGACCCTCGCGGAAAATTAACCATGTCCGTGGCAAGGCGGCGGTCATGTTCATGTCTTCGGATATCCGCCCTGCCGCTGCCCCTTCGCTGCTGGCGCGCAGCGACCTCGGAATCGTGCTGGCGCTCGCGCTGCTCACCTTTTTCGTGCGCGGCGCTTGGATCGGCGATCCCAATGCGGATGTGGACGAGCAGCTCTATTCGCTGATCGGCAACCAGATGCTCCACGGCGCGGTGCCCTTCGTCGACCTGTGGGACCGCAAGCCCTGGGGGCTGTTCGCGCTGTTCGCCGCCTTCCACGCCGTCGGGGGCCCGAGCTCCGCAGCCTATCAGGTCGCGGGCGTATTGTTCACGCTGGTGGGCGCGGTGATGATCTTCCACCTCGCCCGCGCGCAGGCCGACCGGATGACAGCCGCCGCGGGGGCCGCGCTCTACGTGGTGCTGTGCACGATCAACGACGCGCATTCGGGCAATTCGGAGGTGTTCTTCATCCCGCTGATGATCGCGATGGCGGTGCTGGTGCGCGAGACCGAGCATCCGCGCGCCGTGGGCCGTGCGCTTGTCGCCATGTTGCTCGGCGGCATCGCGCTCCAGATCAAATACACCGTGATCCCGCTGTGCCTGTTCTTCGGCCTCTGGGCGCTGTGGGGCCAGTGGCAGCGGGGCATGAAGCTGTGGCAGCTGACGGCGCTTGCGGCGGTATTCGGCGTGCTCGGCGTGCTGCCGACCGCGCTCGTCAGCGCGGGCTATTGGGCGGCGGGGCATTGGGACGAATATGTGTTCGCCAATTTCGTCTCCTTCTTCGACCGCCTGCCCGCGAGTACCGGCCGAGTCCACCCGCTGATGCTCGCCTATCTCGGCCTGCAATTGTCGCTGAGCTGGCTCGGCATCCGCGCCGCGCGGCGCATCTGGCCCGAGGGGCTGCCGCGCCACTACGTCTTCGTCATCCTGTGGCTGGTCGCGGCGGTGGCGACCGCCTACCTCCCCGCCACGGTCTACCGCCACTACCTCGCCGCGCTGATCCCGGCGACCGCGCTGCTCGCTCTCCCGCTGTTCCACCGCGAGCCCAGCGAGAAGATCAACCGCGCCGCGCTGCTGCCGGTCGCGGTGTTCCTGCTGATCGTGCCCTACCAGTACTGGGTGAGCCACGAGAACCGGTCGGCGACCTTCCGGCTGGCCGAGGCGATCGCCCCGCACCTCGACGCAAAGGCGGGCCAGTGCCTGCTGGTCTTCGACGGGCCGACCTCGCTCTACGGTCTCACCGACAGCTGCCTGCCGACCAAGCTGATCTACCCCGATCACCTCAACAACGCGCTCGAGATGAATGCTCTGGAGATGCGGCAGGAGGACGAGGTGCGGCGCATTCTTGCGACCCGCCCGCCGGTGATTGTCACCGCCGACCTGCCGCTGACCCCGCAGAATTTCGCGGCCAAGGACCAGATCGATGCGGCGATAGCGCGCGACTATCGCCTGCTGGCGAAGGAAGAGCTGCACCATCGCTACATCTTCGCTTGGGAGCGCAAGCAACCCTGACCACGCGCGCGCTTGCATGCGCGCCAACTCCCTGCAATTCTGGTGCTTCGCGCGGCCGCCAAAAGCGCCGCCGCAGCATCCGTTACAGGGAGAGACCCACTTGAAACTCGCTTCATCGCTGGCCATGGCACTTGCCATGAGCACATCGACCATTGCCCTTGCCGATGACGGCATCCCCGGGCCCGAGCAGGATCCCTACATCTTCCTCGAGGAGGCGCGCAGCCCCGAGGCGCTGGACTGGGTCGCCAAGGAAAACGCCCGCACGCTGGCCGCCTTCGAGGCCGATCCGCGCTATGCGCAGCTGAAGGCCGAAGCGCTGGCGATCTTCGACAGCACCGACCGCATCCCCTTCGTGTCTTTCCGCCCCGATGGCCTCTACAATTTCTGGCAGGACAAGGCGAACCCCAAGGGCGTGCTGCGCCGCACGACGCTCGAAAGCTACCGCACCGACAAGCCGGAGTGGGAGATCATCCTCGATGTCGATGCGCTCGCCAAGGCCGAGGGCAAGGAGTGGGTCTATCAGGGCTCGACCTGCCTGCCGCCCGCACTCAATCGCTGCATGATCGCGCTGTCCGACGGCGGCGAGGACGCCACGATCCTGCGCGAGTTCGACACCAAGACCAAGCAGTTCGTCGAAGGCGGCTTCGTGCTGGCCGAGAAGAGCCAGGGCGGGGTCGAATGGGTTGACGAGAACACGCTGCTGGTGGGCCGCAACTTCGGCGAAGGCACGCTCACCGAGAGCAACTACCCCTTCACCACCCGCGAATGGAAGCGCGGCACGCGGATCGAGGACGCGCCCGAGATCTTCCGCGGCGATGCCAAGGACGTCTCCTCGGGCGCGGCGCTGCTGCGCGACAACAAGGACGTGATCCACGCCCGCATCGCCTATCGCGGGATCAGCTTCCACGAGCGGCTGTGGTATGTCTGGAAAGACGGCCAGTGGCTCCAGCTCGACATTCCCACCAAGGCCAATCCGGTCGGTATCGTCGACGGCCACATGCTGTTCTCGCCCGATGTCGACTGGACGGTGGACGGCCAGACCTTCCCCGCCGACAGCCTCGTCGCGGCTGATCTCGAGGAGTGGAAGAAGAACCCCAACGGCGCGAAGAAGGCGCTGGTGTGGGCCCCGGGCTACCGCCAGACCAAGCAGGGCAGCACCGTCACTGCGGGCGGGCTCTACGTCGCGCTGCTCGACAATGTCGTGGGCAAGGTGCTGAAGTTCAACTTCACGGGCGGCAAGTGGGCGAGCTCGCAGATCGATCTGCCCGACAATGCGACGATCGGCATCGCCGCATCCTCGGACGATACCGACGAGATCATGTACACGGTGAGCGGCTTCCTCGAGCCGACGACGCTCTACTACACCGACGGCAAGACCGCGCCTGTGGTGCTCAAGACCTCGCCGTCCTATTTCGACCCCGCAGGCGCGACGGTCGAGCAATATGAGGCAACGAGCAAGGACGGGACCAAGATCCCCTACTTCATCGTCAAGCCCAAGGGGATGAAGGCCGACGGCTCGACCGCTACCCTCCTGACCGGCTACGGCGGCTTCCAGGTGCCGCGCCTGCCGGCCTATCTCGGCTCCACGGGCAAGCTGTGGGTCGAGAAGGGCGGCGCCTATGTGCTCGCCAACCTGCGCGGCGGCGGGGAGTTCGGGCCGCAGTGGCACCAGACCGCGATCCGCGAGAACAAGCAGCGCACCTGGGACGATTTCATCGCAGTGGGCGAGGATCTGGTGGCGCGCGGCTTCACCAGCCCGCAGCACCTCGGCATCCAGGGCGGCTCGCAGGGCGGCCTGCTGGTCGGCACCGCCTTCACCCAGCGCCCCGACCTGTTCGGCGCGGCGATCGTGCAGATCCCGCTGTTCGACATGCTGCGCTATCACGTGATCGGGCGCGGGGCCTCGTGGATCGGCGAATATGGTGATCCGCGCATCCCCGAACAGCGCGCCTGGATCGAGGGCTATTCGCCCTATCAGAAGATCGTCGCGGGCGTCGAGTACCCCGAGCCCTTCCTCTGGGCCTCCACCGCCGACGACCGCACCCACCCGGCGCATGCGCGCAAGGGGGCGGCCAAGCTGAAGGCGCTGGGCCAGCCCTATTACTACTTCGAGGACACCACCGGAGGCCACTCGGGCGGGGTCGACAACGACCAGCGCGCCAAGCTCCAGGCGCTCCAGTTCATCTACCTGATGAAGCGCCTGATGGACGAGCGGCCGGCCAAGTAGGCGCCGGTTCGAAGCCGAAAGAGGGGCGGCTCCACCCGGGTGGAGTCGCCCTTTTCGCGTTAACGCCGGAAGGCAACTTGGCTGCCTGTAAAGAGGCCCGACACCGCGCACTCGGTTCGTCCTGCGCAGGGCACGGAGCGTTGCATCAACGCTCTGGTAACCATCTCCGGCAAGGTCTGGTTAGGGCTCCGCGTCAACACTCAAGCCATCGGGGGCGATGACTTAGCGACGAGGAGCATCACCGATGGCCTATGACCGGAATATCTCGATCGCCGATGCGATCAAGAGCTACAACCAGCTGCCCAAGCACCACCGTGTCCACTGGTCCAAGGCCAGAAAGGACGAGGTCGTGCGGGCCGTGCGCGAGCGCGCGATCAGCTTCCACGAGGCGCGCGAGCGCTATCTGCTGAGCCGCGCCGAGTTCGACCAGTGGGAGGCGGATTACCTCGCCACCGGCGGCGAAGAGGCGCGCAGGCAGGACGCCTAATTCGCGGCGACCGGGATCAGAACCTCGTTGCGGCGCAGCGGGCCGGGGATCATCGGGGCGTCGTAGAAGGCGAACTCGGCCTCGCCCGCGGGCATCAGCCGCGCCTCGCGCATCCATTCGCGCAGGCGCGCCTCCATCAGGGCGAGATCGCGGCCGGAGGCGTTGCCCGAGAAGCGCACCGCCGCCATCCGCCGCGCAGGGGTCTGCTTGAGAGTGATGTCGTCGGGCGCGGGCGGGAGGGTGTCGAGGGTATATTTCGACGGCATGACGAAGCGCATCCGCCACTGGCCGGGCCGGGGCTCGTCCTGCAACACCGGCGCGGTCATGGCGATCTTCTCGCCGCCCTCGGGCCGGTCGTTCGCGAAGATATAGGCGGCTAGGCGGCGGAAGCTCGCCCCGCTGGCGCTTTCGCGGGTGCCGGCATTGCTGACCTCGGCGACCACCAGCGCGGGGTAGTCGCGCAGCTCGAAGTCCTCGTCTGCGCGGACCAGCGTGTAGTCGGGCTGCTCGGTCTGACGATACTGGGCATAGGCGGCCGCCGCGCCCACGGCGGCCAGGCCGGCGCCTGCGGCGATCCAGCGGGCGGTTTTCATCGGCAGTCTCCTTCGCGAGGGTTCTGCCCTATCTACGTTACAGAGCGCTTCAACGTTCCGGCGTTCGTCGAACTAGCGCGTCGGCGCGTCGAAATCGGCGGGTTTGTTGGCAATCCAGGAGACGAATTTGGCGATCGCGGGGTTCTCGCGGATCTTCTCGGCATCCTCGCCGATGCGCGCGAGTTCGTTGTTGGTGAAGTTGGCGTGGATCGTCTTGTGGCAGATCGGGTGGATCGGCACCTTGACCTTGCCCTTCTTGGCCTTGGGGACCGGGTGATGCCACTGGACGATGTCGCCCAGCGGACGCTTGCACAGCCAGCAGGTGAGGTCCTCGCCCTCAGCCACAGATCAGCTCGAAGCCATCGCGCTTCAAGAGATCGGCGAAGCTGGCATCCCTGATCGCGGCGGCAACCAGCTCGCTGGCGGGGCGCAGGATCGAGAAATGCGAGCAGCCCTCGACCACATGGAAGCGCGCCTTGGGGTTGCCGTTGGCCTTGGTGAAGGCGGCAATCTCGCCCGCATTGCCCTGGCGGCCCTCAATCACCAGCGTCGGAGCGGTGATCGAACTCAGCCAGTTGATCGGCGCGCGTAGGCGCTGGCCCGCCGCATCCTTCGCCGCGACCGGCTGCACGCCCCACAGGCCTTCGCCGTAGAACTGCGGATCGGTCACGGGGCCGAAAGCGACGACGCCCGCCCATTCCGAGGCATATTCCGAGGCCAGCAGCGCCATCGTCCCGCCGCTGCTGTGTCCGCCGAGATAGACCTTGTCGGGGTCGACGAAAGGCTGCGCCTTGAGCCAGCGCGTCGCGGCGACCAGATCGTCGAGCTCGCCGAAATAGCTTTCGATCTGGCCGGGATTGCCGTTCAGGCCGCGAACCGCCGGATAGAACACCACCATCCCCGCCTCGCGGAAGGCGGCGGCGGACTGGTCATTGGCGCGCGGCTGGGGCGACCAGAAATCGCCGATCGCCGTATTGCCGCCGCTGATCCAGAGAATCGCCGGGCGCCGTTCCTCGGTCTCGGGCACACCGGCGAGATAAGCGGCCATGGGGCCAAGCGGGCCCGGATAGCTGACGAGCTTCATCCAGCTGACGGGCGGGGTTTCCGGCTTGTCCCGCTGGCGCGCCTTGGTGCCGAGATTGGGCGTCTTGCCCGCCCGCGCCTCGGCGAGGGTCTGGGGCGGTGTCGCCGTTTGCGCTGCCGCCACGCCGAGCAATCCGGCCGCCGCCGCCAGCGCGAGCAGCGTCTTTCCGAAACCTGCCATTATCCCCTTACCCCTTCTTCTCCGCCGCCTTCTTCTTCTTCATCGTATCATGAAAACGGTCGGCCCAACCGTCTTTCACCAGCTGCTCGGCGCGCACCATCCGGAGTTCGCCCGGGGCGACATCGCGGCTGACGGTCGAGCCCGCCGCGACAATCGCGTCCGCGCCGATGGTGACGGGCGCGACCAATGCGGAGTTGGAGCCGATGAAGGCGCGCTCGCCGATCACGGTCTTGTATTTGAAATAGCCGTCGTAGTTGCAGGTGATCGTCCCCGCCCCGATATTCGCGCCTGCGCCGATGGTGGCGTCCCCCAGATAGGTGAGGTGGCTCGCCTTGGCGCCCTGGTGGAGCACGGCGTTCTTCACCTCGACGAAGTTCCCCACAAAACTGTCCTCCTCAAGCACCGCGCCGGGGCGCAGACGCGCGAAGGGGCCGACCTTGACGCCGCTCGCAAGCGACGCGCCCTCGATATGGGAATTGGCGCGGATCAGCACCTTGTCGGCGACGCGAACACCGGGGCCGAAGAAGACATTGGGCTCGATCGTGACATCGCGGCCGAGCTGCGTGTCGTGGGCGAAGAACACCGTCTCGGGCGCGATCAGCGTTGCGCCCTCGTCCATCGCGCGCAGGCGGCGGGCGGCCTGCCAGCGGGCCTCGGCCTGCGCCAGTTCAGCGCGGCTGTTGATCCCGGCGACCTCGTCCGCCCCCGTCTCGATCACCACCACCCTATCGCCGCGCGCGATGGCATTGGTGGCGACGTCGGGGAGGTAGTATTCGCCTTGGGCATTGTCGTTGCCGACGCTTTCGACCAGCGGCCACATGTCGTCCGAGTGCGCCACGATCAGGCCCGAGTTGCACAGGCCCACCCCACGCTCTTCGGGCGAGGCGTCCTTGAACTCGACCATTTTCCTCACCGTCCCGTCGGCATCGGCGATGATCCGGCCATAGGCGAGCGGATCGGCCGGGCGGAAGCCGAGCACCGCGACCTTCGCCCCGCCCTCGAGCGCGGCGAACAGGCGGCGCACGGTGTCCGCCTGAACCATCGGGCAATCGCCGAAGCACACCAGCACCAGACCCGAGAAATCGGCGAGCGCCGCCTTGGCCTGAAGCGCGGCGTGGGCGGTGCCGAGCTGCGGCTCCTGCAAGGCCACCGTCACCTCGCGTCCCGCCAGCGCCTTGGCGAGCTGCTCGTGCCGGTCGCCCGCGACCACAACGGTGCGCGCGAGGTCAGCCTCGGCGAGGCTGTCGAGCAGGTGCAGCAGCATCGGCTTGCCCGCGATGGCGTGCAGCACCTTGTGCGTGTCGCTCTTCATCCGGGTGCCCTTGCCCGCGGCAAGGATGATGGCGGCGAAAGGGTGGGTCGTCGTCGTGGTCATGCGCCTGTCCTTAGGGAAAGGCGCGCTTGCCAGCAAATGCTTGCAGATTGAAGTAGCTTGCGCCACCGAATCCCCATGACGGACATCCCCTTCGGCGCGATCGGCTTCGACCTCGACGGCACCCTGCTCGACACCTTCCGCGACCTTGGCGCGGCGGTGAACCATGCGCTGGTTCTCGGCGGCTTTGCCGAGGTGTCGGTCGAGACAAGCAAGGACCTGATCGGCGGGGGCGCGAAGATCATGCTCGCCCGTGCGGTCGAAGCGCAGGGGGGCCTGCCCGAGGACGAGTTCAAGCGGCTCTACAAGGCGATGCTCGGCTATTACGAGGCGAACAATGCGGTTCACACCGTCCCCTACCCCGGCGTGCGCGAGGTGCTGGCGGAGCTGGCCGACAAGGGCGTGCGCATGGCGGTGGTCACCAACAAGTTCGAAGCCTTCGCCCGCAGCGTGCTGACCCAGCTCGACCTGATCGATGCCTTCGAGACCGTCATCGGCGGGGATTCGATGGGCAAGGGGCCCGACGGCCAGTTTCTCGCCAAGCCCCACCCTGCCCCCGTCCTCAAGGCCCGCGAAGTGCTGGGCGGCGGCAGCTTCGTGTTCCTCGGCGATTCGACCTATGACGTGCGCGCGGCCAAGGCGGCGGGCGTGCCGGTGATCGCGGCGGCCTATGGCTATTGCGACCGCCCCCCGCACGAGCTCGGCGCGGATGCGGTGATCGATTCGTTCGAGGGGCTGATTCCGGCGCTCGAGGGCCTCGCGCATGCTGCCTGACCCTACGGCATAGCCCCCTGCCTTTTCCGCTGTTGCATGGGCCGCGTGAAAGTGCCACGCAGCGCGCCGCATATCGGTTTACGCGGGCGTAAAGCGCAACAGCGCTCCGCCCTCTCACACAGGCAGGAGAGAACACCCATGACCATCAGCTTCAAGGACAAGGTTGCCATCGTCACCGGTGCGGGCGGCGGGCTCGGCAAGGCCTATGCGCTCGAACTCGCCCGTCGCGGCGCGAAGGTCGTCGTCAACGACCTCGGCGGCTCGCGTGACGGCACCGGCACCTCGGACGCCGCGCAGCAGGTGGTCGAGGAAATCCTCGCGGCAGGCGGCGAAGCCATCGCCAACGGCCACTCGGTGACCGAGTTCGACCAGATGGAAGCGATGGTCGCCCAGGCCAAGGAAAAGTGGGGCGGCGTCCACGTCCTCATCAACAACGCCGGCGTGCTGCGCGACAAGACTTTCGCCAAGATGGAGCCCGCCGACTTCGAATTCGTCGTCAAGGTCCACCTCACCGGCAGCGCGTTTGCCACCAAGGCCTGCTGGGAGACTTTCCGCGAGCAGGGCTATGGCCGCATCCTGATGACCGCCTCCTCGACCGGCCTGTTCGGCAATTTCGGTCAGGCGAACTACGGCGCGGCCAAGCTCGGCCTTGCCGGTCTCACCAAGACGCTGGCGCTGGAAGGCGCGAAGTACAACGTGCGCGTCAACACGCTCTCGCCGGTCGCGGGCACCCGCATGACCGAAGACCTCTTCCCCGAGGAAGCCTTCAAGCTCTTCGCCCCTGAGAACGTGGTCCCCGCCGCGCTGTTCCTCGTCAGCGAGGACGCGCCGACCAACGCCATCGTCGGCGCGGGCGCGGGCGGCTACCACTCCTCGTGGACGGTGATGAACGATGCCGTGTGGCTGCCCGAAGGCGAGCGCACCCTCGAAGGCTTCGCCGCGCGGTGGGAGGAGATCAACTCCTTCACCAACCTCATCGCCCCGCAGTCGGGCAGCGAGCAGTCGGGCAACATCCTGCGCGCGATGCAGAAGGTCACCGGCACCGGGCCGACCTCGGCGCGCGGCTGAAGCCCCGCAGGCCCCTCAAAAGACTTGAAAAGCTGGCGCCCCCGTGCAGAAATGCGCGGGGGCGCTGCGCATGGGTCGCGCGGGTCCGCCAAGGGGGCAAGCACATGCAGACCGGAAACCTGCGCACCTTCGCGCTGCTGGCGACAATCGGCGCGTGGATGGTCTTCGCGCTCTCGCTGCTGAGTGTGGTGGTGACCGGGCTCTCGGTCGTTTTCCGCGATCCCGGCAACGAACTCGCCCCGCTGCCCGCAGTGCTGGCGCTGATCGGCATCGCTCTCAATCTGACTTTCCTCGGATCGGTCATCCCGGTCCTGCTGTGGATCTACACCGCCCACGCCAACCTGCGCGCGGCGGGAATGCGGGGCCTCAATCACTCCCCCGGCTGGGCGACCTTCAGCTTCTTCGTGCCGGTCGCCAACTTCTTCGTACCCTTCGTCGCGATGCGCGAGCTCGCCAACCGCAGCGCGGGCGAACCTGAGGAATTCGCCGGCTCCTCGGTCGACGATGTCTCGAGCTGGTGGAGCTGCTGGGTGGTCTCGGCGATCGTGATAACGATGGTGCTGCTGACAGTCTTCGTCGATGCGCTGCCGGGCATCTGGGTGACCACGCCGACCTGGGCGGTGCTCGCGCTGACGCTGTTCGGCCAGCTGCTGTTTGCCGGCGCGGCGTGGTTTCTGATCAAGATATTGCGGCAGGTGACCGCCAATCAGCTGAGCGGCGCGGTCGACCTCGGGATGTTCGAGTAGCGGCCTACTCCTCGACCGCCTTCAGCAGCCGCCGCTCCATCGGGGCGAGGACGTTGGCGAGGTCGTGCCCGCGCTTGAGCACCTGCCCGTGCTCGCCGAACAGCGTCCACATCCCCTGCTTGCCGCGCAAGGCGGGGCGCTTTTCCAGGCGGGCCTGGGGGCGTTCGGCGGTGCGGCGGAAGGCGGCGAAAGTGGCGGCGTGGCGGGTGAAGTCCATCGCGTAGTCGCGCCATTCTCCGGCGGCGACCATGCGGCCGTAAAGGTCGAGAATGCGCATCAGCTCGGGCCGCTCGAACCCGACCTGATCCGCGCCGCGGCCGGGGAAGGGAACCACCTGTCCGGGCACACCCCCGGGCGCTTGTGGTGCGGCCATCCCCGGGGTCAGTCCTTGGTCGCCCGCTTGCGCAGGCGCACCGCCGGCTCGACATTGGGGCCGAGCGGGTGGGTCAGGGGATCGGACGCGGGCGCATCTTGACGGTCGGCCAGCATCGCTTTGAGCAGCGCCATTTCCTCGCGCATGGAAGCGACCTCGGCCTCGAGCTTCTCGACGCAGTCGCGGCGCGGGCGGCCCTGCTCGTCGCAAGGGGGATCGTCGCAAGGCGTGCCGTAAGGGGTGAATTCGCGGAGCCATTCCTCGGCCGGAACCAGCGTCGAGCGGGCCTTGATGCCGACCATCGTCGCCCCGGCGGGCACATCGTCGGTGACGACCGCATTCGCGCCCACCCGCGCGCGCTCGCCCACCACAATCGGGCCGATGATCTGCGCGCCCGATCCGATGATGACATTGTCCTGCAATGTCGGGTGGCGCTTGCCGCCCTTGCCGTTGGCGGGATTGGTGCCGCCGAGCGTAACGCATTGGTAAATCGTGACATTATCGCCGATCTCGGCGGTCTCGCCGATCACGGTAAAGCCGTGGTCGATGAAGAAGTTCTTCCCGATCTTGGCACCCGGATGGATGTCGATCGCGGTCAGCAGCCGCGAGAGATGGTTCACCAAGCGCGCAAGGAAGAACATCCGCGCCTCGAACAGCCAGTGCGCGATGCGGTGGAAGCCCAATGCCAGCACGCCGGGATAAAGCAGGATCTCCCAGCGCGAGCGCGGCGCGGGATCGCGGGCGCGCACGGAGTCCAGATAATTGACCAGTTGCTCGAACATCGCCCCTCGCTTTTCCCACCAAAGCGCGCCCGATGCAATCGGCAGCGCGCTGACCTAGAGCAGGCGCTGCTGCTCGGGCCCGTGCAGGGCCTCGAGCGCGGCGCGCCACACAGACATGGTGGCGGGGCTCTGGCGTTCAAGGGAGATGCGGTCGATTGTCGCCACCAGCGCCTCGATCGCGGCGAAGCTGCGGGTGGTGCGCGGCACCAGATAATCCGCCGCGCCCTCGGGCAGGGAGAGCCCGCGCGCCTCGGCATGGGCGAGGATCAGCTCGCCAGCCATCTCGTCGTCGGGCGCGCCGATTTCCAGCTGCAAGGATCCGCCGATGCGCGAGGCAAGGTCGGGGAGCGCGATCTGCCAGCCCTGCGGCCCGGCGGCAGCGACCAGCAGCAGCGCCCCGCCCTCTCTCGTGCCGCCCTGCTGGACCGCATTCCAGCGGTGGAACAGCGCGGTCTCGTCCATCGCTTGCGCGTCGTCGATCACCTCGAGGCTCTCGCCATGCAGCCCGGCCGCCCAGCGCGCGAGCAGGCTCTTGCCCGAGCGTTGCGGGCCGGTGAGGACGGCGACGTGGAACGGCCAGCGCTCCGGGTGCTGCAAGGCCTCGATCACCGCGGCATTGGCCTCGCCCACCACGATCCGCTGCACGGTGCCGCGGGCGGACAGGGGCAGGGCTATCTGGGACGGCTCTCCCATCGCGGCGCTTGTCTTTAGCGGCTGATGGCGAGCGCGTTCGCCCCGCGCCGCACGTTGAACCCGCGCGCTTCGAGAGCGGCGGCCAGTTCGTCGAGCGATCCGGCAAAGCTCACGCTCATCACCGATGTGCCGCCGATCGCGGTGCTGGTGACGCCGATCCCGCGCACCCCGCCGGTGGTGCGCACCGCGCCGAGCGCCGCGTCATAGGCCCCCGCATCGGGCGTCGCGAACTGGACGGTGATGTTGCGCACCGGGGCCTCGCCGGGTTCGACCCCGGTGACGGGCTGCGCCTCGATCCGCGGCACTTCGCCCGCCGCTGCTGCCGCCGCGGCGGATTTGCGCGCCTGCGCGGCGCGGCCGATCTCGATCAGGCGCATGATCGCCGGATCAATCGCGCCGCCCGCGCCCAGCCTCAGGCTCGGGTCGGGCCGCAGCTTGCCCGAGGCGAGCGCGCCGGTGAAAATCTGGTCCATCCGCTCGACCGCCTGCGCCAGCATCTGCGGCACGCCGTCCGGGTTGTCGGCCTTCAGGGTGAAGGTGTCGAGCGGGCGGCTGTCGGGGCCATAGCGCGCGGTGAAGGTGCCGGTGACCGGCCCGCCGGGGAACTGGTGGTCGAGCCGGGCGAAAGCCATCAGCACGTCGGTCGCGCCATACTGGTCGAGCGTCGAGCGCCACCAGCCGCGGCTGTGCCGCCCGGTCTGGCCGAAATTGACCAGCAGCGAATCGCCCCCCGCGCCGCTGAGGCGGACGTAGTCGATCCGGCTCGCGCCCGGGTTGAACTCGGCCCAGGCGCGCTGCCAGGGATTCCTCTGTTCGTAGGTGATATAGGCCCCGCCGCTCTCCTGCACCGGGATCAGCAGCAATGGCGCCGAACGCGAGGCCTGCGCCGCCCCGCCGAGATAGGCGCCCGCGCGCTGGCGGTCGAACACCACGCCCAATGTGGCGATGTAGCGCCGGGGGCCGAGGCGTTCCTTCTCGATCACGATTGCCGAGACGAGGCCTTCGAGCTGGCTGTCGGAGAGCTTGGGGCCCTTCAGCTTCTCCCACGCCTTGCGCTGCGCCTCGCGCCAGCCATTGGTGCGCGCCTCCTCGGCGCTCTTGCCCTGCACGTCGACGCTGATGCCCTTGACCTCGATGTCGGCGCTGGCGGCGGTGGGTGCGATCCCGCGCTCGCCCGCGACCTGCGCGATCACGGCGTATCCGCCGCCGAGCAGGGCCAGCATCAGCAGCACGCCCGCGAGCCAGCGCCGCAGCGCTTGGGAGGGTGCCGCTGCCGGGCCGGGAAGGGAAAGCGTCGCACGCATGGGGAAAGCCCTGCCCCTTTGCCCAAAGGCGGGTGGAATTCCAAGCGCGAACCGCTATGGCGCTGGGCATGACTTCGGGGACAGAAGAGAGCAAGCCGCAAGGCTCGGGCTACACCTATGCCGACGCGGGCGTTTCGATCGCGGCGGGCAATGCGCTGGTGAAGGCCATCGCGCCCTTGGCGAAAGCCACCGCGCGGCCCGGTGCGACGAGCGAGCTGGGCGGGTTCGGCGGATTCTTCGACCCCAAGGCGGCGGGCTATAAAGACCCCCTGCTGGTCGCCGCGAATGATGGCGTGGGCACCAAGCTCAAGCTCGCGATCGAGCATGACCGGCACGACACGGTCGGCATCGACCTCGTCGCGATGTGCGTCAACGATCTCATCGTGCAGGGCGCCGAGCCGCTGTTCTTCCTCGACTATTTCGCCACCGGCAAGCTCGAGAACGGGGTCGCCGAGCGGGTGATCGCGGGGATTGCGGAGGGCTGCAAGATCGCCGGCTGTGCCCTCATCGGCGGCGAGACGGCGGAGATGCCGGGGATGTATGCGGCAGGCGACTACGACCTCGCGGGCTTCTGCGTCGGCGCGGTGGAGCGCGGCGAGCAGCTCACCGGCGACAAGGTTGCGCCCAGCGACGTGCTGCTGGGGCTTGCGTCGAGCGGGGTGCATTCCAACGGCTATTCGCTGGTCCGCAGGCTGGCGGCGGACAAGGGCTGGAAGCTGAACCGCCCCGCCCTGTTCGATCAGGACGTGCTGCTGATCGACGCTCTGATCGCCCCCACGCGCATCTATGTCGCAAGCCTGCTGCCGCTGATCCGCGCCGGGCTGGTCAATGCCCTCGCCCACATCACCGGGGGCGGGCTGCTCGAGAACATCCCGCGCATCCTTCCGGACGGCGCCCACGCCCATGTCGATGCCGACCTGTGGCCCCAGCCGCGCCTGATGGCCTTCCTCCAGGCGCAGGGCAATATCGAGCCCGAGGAAATGGCCCGCACCTTCAACTGCGGCGTCGGCATGGTGCTCGCCGTCAGCGAAGGTAATGTTGCCGAGGTCACCGCCAAGCTCGAAGCCGCGGGCGAGACGGTCGTCACGGTCGGCCGCATCGAAGCGGGCGCAAAGGGTTGCACCGTGCGCGGCTCTGTCGAAACGTGGTCCGCCAAGAGCGACTGGAGCGCGACGCACCTTGGCTGAGAAAGCCCGGATCGCCGTCCTCATCTCCGGCGCGGGCACCAATATGGCCGCGCTGGTCTATGCCAGCCGGATGCCGGAGAGCCCCTACGAGGTGGTGCTGGTCGCCTCCAACAATCCCGATGCCGAAGGGCTGGCGCTCGCGCAGGCCGAGGGGATCGCGACCTTCGCCCTCCCCCACAAGGGCCTGACCCGCGAGGCGCATGACGCCGCGATGGAGGCCGCAGTCCTTGAAGCAGGCGCGGATTACATCGTGCTCGCGGGCTACATGCGCATCCTCTCGGACGGGTTCGCCAGCCGCTGGGCGGGGCGGATGCTCAATATCCACCCCTCGCTGCTGCCGCTCTACAAGGGCACCGGCACCCACGAGCGCGCCATCGCAGCGGGTGACAGCCACGGCGGTGCAAGCGTCCATCTGGTGACGCCCGAACTCGACTCGGGCGAGGTGCTCGCGCAGATCGCGGTGCCGATCACGCCCTCCGACACTGCCGAAGGCCTCGCCGCCCGCGTCAAGCTCGCCGAGCACCAGCTCTACCCGCGCGCCGTGGCTCACTACGTCAGCCGCTGGCGTGACCCTGCCGCCCTGCTGGCCCGCGTCCGCGCACTCGCCCTAGCCCTCCCCGAAACCGACGAGCGCGAGAGCCACGGCAGTCCCGGCTTCCGCGTCGGCGGCGAGAAGTCCGGCAAGTATTTCGCCTATTTCGCCGACCAGCACCACGGCACCCCGCATATCGCGCTGCTGGTGCGCACCGGATCGATGGACGAGCTGCTCGCGCTGGTCGAGGATCAGCCCGAGGTCTATTTCAAGCCCGCCTATTACGGCGCGAGCGGGTGGGTGGGGATCATCCTCAACCGTCCGGGCGTCGATTGGGACGCGGTCGGCGCATGGCTGGAGCGCAGCTGGCGCGGTGCCGCGCCCAAGCGGCTGACGCGGCTCATCGACATTGCGGACGAGTTCTGATGCCCCGCCCCACCCGCGATCACCTGCTGGCCCGCGGGCCGCTGGCGGAGAAGGCCAACGACTTCCTCGGCAAGGCATGGGAGCGCGGCTGGTTGCCTCCGCCGGAGCTCGGCCCCGACGAACTGTGGGCGCTCGCCGCCAAGCCCTATGGCGCGCGCGCCGAAGCGGCGGAGCACGGGGGCCGCTCGGAGGAGGACGTCGCCGACTTCCGCGAGCGGCTGGCGCGGATGCTCGCCTCGGTCGAAGGCGAGGCGGCGCTCAACCCGCTGGGGCGCGCGCTGGCATGGGGGCAGCTGGCGCGGGTGGTGAAGAACCGGCTCGCGCTCGGCGCCTTGTGGCTGGAACGGCCCGAGCTGCTCGAAACGCCCCTCGCCCCGCCGATCATCATCATCGGCCATATGCGCAGTGGCACCACCCGCATCCACACGCTGCTCGCCGCCGATCCGGCGCACTCGCACACGCGCTATTGCGACGCCTATCACCCGGTGCCCTCGCGCCTCGGCTTGGGCCGGGTGAAGGCGGCGATGGAGCTGGCGATGCTCGGCCTGCTCAACCCGTGGTTGCAATCGATCCACCCGATGGCCCCGGCGGCGGTGGAGGAGGAGCTGGCGTGGATTTCCGCCGCGCTCCACCATTCGATCTACGAGAGCCAGTGGCACATCCCGGCCTATTCGGCGTGGAGCGAGGCGCGCGCGCCCCTGCCGATCTATCGCGAATTCCGGCGCATCCTCCAGACCGACGCCGCGCACCGTGGCCTCGCCGACAAGCCCCGTGTGCTGAAAGTCCCCGCCTTTGCCGAGGACCTATCGACGATCCTCGCCCTGTTCCCCGACGCGCGGCTGGTGCTGGCCGAGCGCGAGCACGACGCGGTGCTCAAGAGCGCGATCAGCCTCGCGGCCAACCAGATGGCGATGCAGTCGGACGATTGCTGCCTCGAGCGGATCGAGGCCCGCTGGCGGCACAAGATCGCCCTGCGCGAGGCGCGGATGGCCGAGGCGCTTGAGGGCTGGCACGGGCCGACGGCGCGCGCCTGCTTTGATGCGCTGAACGACGACTGGGAGAGCGCCATCGCCGGGATCTACACCGATCTCGGCCTCGCGCTCACTCCCGAAGCGAGTGCGGCGATGCGCAAGGTCATGGCCGCGAGCGAGGATGGGCACCACCACGCCCATGCCGAGCAGCTGGCGCGGTTTTCCGGCGCAGCCTGACCGGTCAGCCGACGCCCATCAGCGCCGGCACCCGCGACAGCCACCAGTCGCTGCCCCACAGGACATAGACGAGCAATGTCGGCGGCGCCCAGCAGGCAAGCCACACCCCATAGGCGCGGTGAATGTGGCGGTGGCGCAGGACATCCCACGCGAACATCGGCGCGATCCACACAAGCGTGAAAAGGTCGAGCGAGAGCGGGCTGGCGGGCATGGTCGAGGGCAGCCATGTCAGCCGCGCGATGGCTGCGGGCAGCGGCACCACCGTCGCAAGGAAGATCATCCGCTTGTGGAAGCCGGGATCGCTCAGGCGCGCACGCAGGGCGAGAACGACGCACAGGGGAAACACCACAGCCGCCACCAGATTGCGCAATGTGATGTTGCCCTTGCGGACGAGCTCGGCCTCCAGACCCTGACGCTCGGCACCGGTGGCGAGCGCTGCCGCATCCCAGTACTGGCCGTAGATTGTCGGCACCAGAATGGCGCCCGTGATCACGATCGCAGGCGCGAGGACCAGCGCCGAGGCTCCGAGCGTCATGTGCAGCCTGCGATTGCCGCTCGCCATCAGCGCGGACTGCACCAGCAGCAGGCTGAGCCATGCCCCCATCAAGAGGGCGTGGACATGCAGGATCAGCGGGAAGGCCGGGCGCGCGCTGGCGGCGACCATGTCGATCTTCCTGACCGAGTCGGGGATGAACCCCGCCAGCGCGGTCACGAAGAACAGCGCCGCCATGACCACGAAAATCCAGCGGTCGACGCTGGTCGCCCAATCGCCTTCACCCTTGCCACTGGCAATCGTGTCGGATGCTGACCCCGCCATGCCGTCCCCCCAGACAGTGCTGAAGGCCGCAGGTTACCACCGCGCCCCAACTGCGGCAAGCAAGCGGCCGGCAGAGACACAAACGGCCACCGGGGATGCCGGTCATGCCGGGCGGCGAAAGCGCGGGGCGATCAGCCGACGATTTCTTCCGGCTTGAAGAAGAAGGCGATTTCGATCGCGGCGTTTTCTTCCGAGTCCGAACCGTGGACGGTGTTCTCGCCGATCGAGAGCGCCAGTTCCTTGCGGATCGTGCCCGGCGCGGCGTCGGCGGGGTTGGTCGCGCCCATGATGTCGCGGTTGCGGGTGACGGCGTCCTCGCCCTCGAGCACCTGCACCACCACCGGCTCGCTCATCATGAATTCGACGAGTTCGCCGAAGAAGGGACGCTCCTTGTGGACCGCGTAGAAGCCTTCGGCCTGCTCGCGGGTCATGTGGATGCGCTTGGAGGCGACGACGCGCAGGCCGGCTTCCTCGAGCATCTTGGTGACCGCACCGGTGAGGTTGCGGCGGGTGGCGTCGGGCTTGATGATCGAGAAGGTGCGGGTGACCGCCATGATATGCTCCTGTGAACGTCTTTTCGTTGTGGGGGATCTTTGGCCGCGCCCCCTAGTTGCTGCGCTGCAAAATGGCAAGCGTGCGCGCAATCGGGATTGCCGTGCCGCAGTTCCCCTTGGTCGCGCGGCGTGGTATCCTCGACCGCAGGGCGCTTGAGGGGGGGAAGAGCATGGATCACGAACACGGATTGTCGCGGCGTCACTTTGCCGGGGCGGCGCTGGGAGCCGCAGGCCTGATGCTGGGCGGCGGCATGGCACGCGCGGCCGCGCCCGCGCTGACCGAAGGAGGGCCGATCGGGCCGTTCTATCCCGTCACCCGTCCGGGCGACGACGATTTCGACATGACCCATATCAAGGGCCGCAAGGGACGGGCGCTGGGCCGCGTGATCGAGGTGACGGGGCGCGTGCTCGACCGCAAGGGCAATCCGGTGCGCGGCGCCGCGCTCGAGCTGTGGCAGTGCAATGCGGCGGGGCGCTATGCCCATCCGGGCGATATCGCGACCGCCCCGCTCGATCCCAATTTCCAGGGCTTCGCGAAGCTCGTGACCGGGCCAAGCGGCGAGTGGCGCATCCGCACCATCAAGCCCTCGGGCTATGACAGCCCGATCGGCCATCGCACGCCGCATATCCACTTCGACATCAAGGGCCGGCAGGTCCGGCTCATCACCCAGATGTATTTCACCGAGGATCACGAGAGCAATTCGCAGGACGTGCTCTACAACCAGCTTGGCGCGGATGCGGTGACCGCGATGGCGCAACAGCAGGCCGAGGCCGACCGCTACCGCTGGGACATCGTGCTCGCCGAAAGCTGAGGGCGGTCAGCCGCCCTTCTTGGTGCCGATGGTGATCTGGCCGGTGGTCTTGCCGTCATCGCCGGTTGTGGCCGTGACCGATAGCCCCGAGCCATCGCTCTTGCGCTCGCCTGCGACCAGCTGCGTGCCGTTGGTGTTGACCTCGACCTGGATATCGAAACCGGCGGCCTTGGCAGCGTCGCGGTAGTGCGCGACGACCTTGTCGGCGGGCGCATCGACCTCGAAGGCGACCATCGTGCCCTGCGCGTCGGGCTGGTTGACCACCGCGTTGTTGACGACGTTCGATCCGGGATAGAGGCTGAACCCCTCGGGCAGGCTCACCGGGACATTGGCACCCGCGCGCAAGGTGGACTCGCCATCCTTGCCGTCGATGGTCATGCTGGTCTCGCCGGTTTCCTTGTCGATGGTGTATTCGGCGTTCTTGCCGTCGGCGGTCTCGAGCTCGCCCGAGGTCTCCGATCCGCACGCCGCCAGCATCAGCGCCGCGCCGCCAGCCAGAACGATTGCTCTCAGTTTCATTGCCTTGTCCCCCTCGTCACCACGAGCGGGAACATCCCTTATCGCGGGCGCGGGTGCAAGCCCTCAGCCTTTCTTGACCCAACGCCCGGCTTCCTGCGCGAAATAGGCGCGCTCCAGCCCCTCGCGCCCGTCGACCGCGCGCCAGGCCTGCCGCGCCTGCGGGGCAAGCTCGGGGGGGAACAGCAGGAAGACGCGCGCAAAGCCCTCGGTCTCGCGGAAGGTGCCGTCGGCGAGGATCACGTGGCTCGCGCCGTTGGCCGCGACCGGCTCGGGGGCGAGCAGCACCGGCTGGCGATCCGCGCCGGGGCCATCGGCCTCGCCGTTGGCGATGAAGCTCTCCGGCCCCGCTTCCCACAGCGTGCGGCTGATCGCGGCGCGTTGTTCAGGATCGGCGGCGACCACCAGCACCCGCTCGCCCTCGCCCAGCACGCGCTTGGCGATGAGGGCGACGACCTTTTCGACCGGATCGTCCGTCACCTGCCAGAAATCGAGCTTCACCGGGTCCCCCCCTTGCCACTGCGGCAGCGGTCGGAACAATATTTCACATTGTCCCAGTCCCGCTCCCACTTCTTGCGCCACGCGAAGGGCAACCCGCAGGCGAGGCAGGTCTTGGTCGGCAGGTCACTCTTTTTCCGCATCTTGGGGATGGCGGAGAACTCCCTTTACCCTTCGACCACATCCCGCACGAACTGGTCGAGCAGGCGCACGCCATATCCGGTCGCGCCCTTCTCCCAGGTGTGGCCGGGCTTCTGCGACCAGACCATCCCGGCGATGTCGAGGTGCGCCCAGGGGGTGCCGTCCTTGATGAAGCGCTGGAGGAACTGCGCGGCGGTGATCGAGCCGGCCTCGCGCGGGCCGACGTTCTTGATGTCGGCGATCGGCGAATCGATCAGCTTGTCGTAGTTGGGGCCCAGCGGCATCCGCCACAGCTTGTCGCCGCTGGTGAGGCCCGCCGCCGAAAGCTGCGCGGCGAGCGTGTCGTCATTGGCGAACATCCCGCCATATTCGTTGCCGAGGCTGATGATCATCGCGCCGGTCAGCGTGGCGAGGTCGACGATCCGCGCCGGGCTATATTGCTCCTGCGCCCAGTGGAGCGCGTCGCACAGCACCAGTCGGCCTTCCGCGTCGGTGTTCAGGACCTCGACCGTCTGGCCGCTCATGGTGGTGACAACGTCGCCCGGGCGCTGCGCGGCGGCATCGGGCATGTTCTCGACGAGGCCCATGACGCCGATGACGTTGGCCTTGGCCTTTCGGCTCGCGAGCGCCAGCATCGCGCCTGCGACGGCCCCCGCGCCGCCCATGTCCCACTTCATGTCCTCCATCCCCGGCGGCGGCTTCAGCGAGATGCCGCCGGTATCGAAGGTCACGCCCTTGCCGACGAAGACGGTCGGCTTCTCGCCCGCCGCGCCGCCGTTCCAGCGGATCGCGAGCAGCTGCGATTCGCGCGCCGAGCCCTGCCCGACGCCGATCAGCGCGCCCATGCCGAGCGCCTTCATCTCCGCCTCGCCAAGCACGGTGATCTCGACCCCGGTGCCCGCGAAAGCCTCGCGGCAGGCGGCGACGAAGGTTTCGGGGTAGATGATGTTGGCAGGCTCGGTGACGAGGCCGCGGGTGAACTCCACCCCCTTGGCGAGCGCCGCCTCGCGCTCCCACGCGGCGGCGGTGCCCTCGGGCGCATTCACGACGTGGACCGCGGTCAGCGAGGGGCGCTTGTCGGCGGGAAGGCGCGTGCGATAGGCGTCATGACGCCACGCGCGCAGGCGCAGCGCGAGCAGCACGGCGGCGGCATCCTCGGCCGAAAGCCCCGCGCCGCCGAGGTCGAGCACCATGGCGCTCTCGCCCGAGACGAGATACTTGGCGGTCAGCGCGGCTCCGGCGCGCTCGCAATTGGCGCGGCGCTCGGCCGATCCGGTCTCGCCCAGCCCGGCGATGGCGATGCGCTTCACGCCGCCATCGACGCTCGCGAAGCCCTCGAACAGCTGGCCCGCGCGGCCCGAGAAACGGCTCGCCGCCGCGCCCTCGACCAGCGCGGTATCGAGCCCGGCCAGCGCCTGACCCTGGTTCACCACCCGCGCATGGAGGCGGATGTCGGCGGGCGGGGCGGCGGTGAGATGGATCTGCATGGGTACTCCGAAAGACACGGGAAGCGGGGGTAATGTCAGGGCGCCCCGAGGCTGCGGCAGGCCGCGCGCGAAGGGGGGCGCAATGGCGATTGCGATTAAGCGCGAGCGGTGCAATAGGCAAGGCCATGTCGGGAGGCTTGCAAGACGCACCGCGCTGCCCAGCGCGCCCTGCCCTGCGCTTCCCGGCGCAGCGTGCGGCGTCGCGCGTGGCGCTCGGGCTGGCGCTGGCGCTGGCCGCCGCCCCGCTCGCCGCACAGGAAGCCGCTCCGGCACCCGCCGCCACCGAGGCCCCCCGCCAGATCGACTTCGAGGCAAGCGAGCTCGCCTATAACGACCAGACCGACACCGTCACCGCGCGCGGCGATGTGATCCTGCGCTCGGAAGACCGCTCGGTGCGCGCCGACGAGGTCGTGTGGGATCGCAACTCCGGCAAGATCATCGCCACCGGCAACATCCGCCTTGTCGACGAGGCCGGCAACCAGCTGTTCACCGACCAGGTCGAGCTCACCGAGGAATTCGACACCGGCGCGATGAGCGAGCTGCTGATTGCCCTGCGCGCGGGCGGGCGGCTGGCGGCGCGCTCGGCGATGCGCGGGGAGAACGGCGTCGCGGTGCTCACCGATGCCGCCTACACCGCCTGCGCGGTGACCGATGCCGAGGGCTGCCCGCAGAACCCCAGCTGGCGCGTCACCGCGCGCCGCGTGGTCTATGACCAGAAGGCCGCCCGCGTGCGCTTCGAGGGCGCGATGCTCGAGCTGTTCGGCCAGCCGATCCTGCCCATGCCCGGCCTCGCGATCCGCACCGACGGCAAGGCCGAGAGCGGCTTCCTCGTCCCCGATGTCCGCATCACGCAGGTCAACGGGCTCGAGCTGTCGGGCGAATATTACTGGCGCATGGCCGACAATGCCGATCTGACGCTGGGCGCCTATGTCTTCTCCAACGTCGCCCCGATGGCGAGCGCCAAGTGGCGGCACCTCACCGAAAAGGGTGCCTATCAGGTCAGCGGCTACGCCACCTTCTCCGACCGCGCGACGGACTTTGTCGGCGGGCAGAGCCTCCAGAACGATCCGCGCGGCTATCTCGATGCAAATGGCCGCTTCCAGTTCTCGCCCGACTGGAGCCTGACCGGATCGATCCGCGTCGCCAGCGACCGCACCTTCCTCAGGCGCTACGACATCAGCCGCGACGACCGGCTGCGCTCGACTATCAATCTGGAACGCATCACCGACCGCTCCTACCTCTCGATCGCCGGCTGGGCGACGCAGACGCTGCGGCTGAATGCCGATCAGGGCCAGGTGCCGCTCGCCCTGCCCGCGATCGACTACCGCCAGAAGATCGGCGACACCGTGCTGGGCGGCAAGCTGATGGTGCAGGCGAACAGCCTCGCGCTGCTGCGCAATGACGGGCAGGACACCCAGCGGGCCTTCGCCGGCGCGCAGTGGGATCTGACGCGGCTCACCCCGATGGGGCAGGTCGTGACCCTCACCGCGCTGGTGCGGGGCGATGTCTACAACACCAACAACAGTCTCGCGACCACCACACTCGCCTATCGCGGGACCGAGGGCTGGACCACGCGCGGCATCGCCACCGCCGCGCTCGACATCGAATGGCCCTTCGTCGGCGAGGCCTTCGGCGGCACGCAGGTGTTCAAGCCGCGCCTGCAGGTCGTCGCCTCCCCGCGCATCCGCAACCTTGCCGTCCCCAACGAGGACGCGCGCGCGATCGATCTCGAGGATTCGAACCTCTTCGCCCTCAATCGCTTCCCCGGTTACGACCGGGTGGAGGACGGCACCCGCGTCACCTGGGGCGTCGACTGGGAGCTGCAGCGCCCCGGCTGGCGGGTGAAGACCACCATCGGCCAGTCCTTCCGCCTCGAAGCGCCGCGCGACGGGCTGTTCCCCGAAGGCACGGGCCTCTCCGAACGCGTCACCGACTTCGTCGGCCGCACCGAGGTGCGCTTCCGCAACCTCGTCCAGTTCACCCACCGCTTCCGGCTCGACAAGGACAACCTCGCGATCCGCCGCAACGAGATCGACGCGACCATCGGCTCGCGCCGCACCTATGTCGAGGTCGGCTACCTGCGCCTCAACCGCGACATCGCCACGGTGGAAGACCTGCGCGACCGCGAGGAGCTGCGCGCCGCCGCGCGCGTGGCGATCGGGCGCAAGTGGTCGGTGTTCGGCTCGGGGGTGTTCAACCTCACCGACCCCGACGAGGACCCGGTGTTCCAGCCCGACGGTTTCGAGCCGATCCGCACGCGGCTGGGCGTCGCCTATTCGGACGACTGCATCGAGTTCGGCGCGACCTGGCGGCGCGACTTCATCGACGCGGGCGACGCGCGGCGCGGCAACGCGTTCCAGATCTTCTTCGCTCTGCGGAATCTTGGATTCCGCTAAACTGGGGGCGCAGAATCTCGGTTTCCGCTGACCCCCGATCAAACGCCTGCAAGAATTGGCAGGGCGCGCAAATCGCGTTAAGGAGCGCGGCGCGGCAAGCTGGGCCGCCCGTGCGGGATCGCGGGGGACTCAGCTTCCATTCAGCCGGTGCGGGGCATCGGCAGCGGCGAGCGTGCGACTTTGCACGCAGCATTGGCCACAAGGCGGGAATGAACGAGTGAGTGTGAAGCTGTTTTCGAAGACGCTCTTTGCCAGGGCCGGAACCGCGCTTGCGGGAGCGGCAATGCTGGGCCTTGCCGCAGCGCCCATGGCCGCGGGCGCGCAGACCGTCGCCGTGCCCACCGCCGACAACCCTTTCGGCCTGCCCGCCGACATCACCCCCTTCGGCAAGGCCGACCCCGACAAGCGCACCGCGACTGCGATCGTCAACGGCTATGTCATCACCGGCACCGACATCGACGAGCGCGTCGCGCTGGTGACGGCGGCGTCCGAATCGCCCATCCCCGAAGAGGAGATGCTGCGCCTGCGCGTTCAGGTGCTGCGCAACCTCATCGACGAGACGCTCAAGATCCAGGCCGCCGAGGCTGACGAGCTCGCCGCCAAGCGCGAGGAGATCGAGGAGACCTACCAGCAGCTCGCCGCGCAGAATTTCGGCAGCGATCCCAAGAAGATGGACGCCTATCTGGCGTCGATCGGCTCCTCGCCCGCTTCGCTCAAGCGCCAGATCGAGGGCGAAGTGGCGTGGGAGAACCTGCTGCGCCGCAATGTCATGCCGCGCGTCAATGTCTCGGCCGAAGAGGTCAACGAAGTCATCAAGCGGATGAACGAGGCCAAGGGCACCGACGAATACCGGCTGGGCGAGATCTACCTCTCGGCCACCACCGAGAACCGCGCGGCGGTGCTCCAGAACGCGCAGGCGATCATGCAGCAACTGCAGCAGGGCGGCAGCTTCGTCGCCTATGCGCGGCAATATTCCGAGGCGAGCACGCAGGTCGTCGGCGGCGATCTCGGCTGGGTGCGCATCGGCCAATTGCCCCCGCAGCTCGCCGCAGCGGTGCGCAGCATGCAGCCCGGCCAGCTCAACGGCCCGATCGAGATCCCCGGCGGCTTCTCGATCGTCTATCTCATCAACAAGCGCCAGGTGCTGATGGCCGACCCGGCCGAGGCGGTCCTGAGCCTGAAGCAGATCTCGATCGCCTTCGCCCCCGGCGTGACCCAGGCGCAGGCCGAAGCCAAGGTCGATGAATTCGGCAAGTATCTGAGCGCCTTGCGCGGCTGCTCCGATGTCGAAGCAGGGGCGGCCAAGATCGGGGCCGAGGTGATCTCGAACGACCAGATCAAGGCCGCCAACCTGCCCGCGCAGCTGCGCGATGTGGTGCTCCAGCTCCAGATCGGGCAGGCCACCCCGCCCTTCGGCGGCATTCAGGAAGGCGTGCGCGTGCTGATGCTGTGCGGGCGCGACGATCCGGTCGATGCAGGCGCGCCGACCTTCGCCGCGGTGCAGAAGCAGATCGAGGACGAGCGCGTCAACAAGCAGGCCCAGCGCCTGCTGCGCGACCTGCGCAACGACGCCTATATCGAGTACAATTGACCTCACCGTCTGCACCCCTCGCCATATCGCTCGGTGACCCGGCGGGCATCGGCCCCGAGGTGATCCTCGGCGCCTGGGCCCGCCTCAGGGCCGAGCGCCGTGCCCCGCCCGCCTTCGTGGTCGGCGGGCCGGAGCTCCTGCGGGCCTGCGCCGAGGGCCTCGGGATCGACTGCCCGATCGTCCCCATCGCCGACCCTGGCGAGGCGCTCTTCGCCAGCGCTGTCGGCCTGCCGGTGCTCGCGCTCCTCGACGGCCCGTGGCACCCCGCCCGCCCCTCGCCCGAGGGCGCGCGGCTGGCGCTGACCTCGCTCCAGCTGGCGGCGAAGTGCGCGCTGGCGGGCGTTGCCAGCGGGCTGGTCACCGCGCCGGTCTCCAAGGGCGCGCTCGCGAGCATCGGCTGGGACTACCCCGGCCAGACCGAGTTCCTCGCCGACGCCTGCGCCCGGCCCTATCGCGACGCGGTGATGATGCTCGCCGGGCCGAGCTTGCGCACCGTCCCGCTCACCGTCCACGTAGCGCTGGCCGAGGTGCCCGCGCTGCTCTCCCCCGACCTCATCATCCACAAGGCCCGCATTGTCGCGGCCGGCCTTGCCCGCGACTTCGGCATCGCCCGCCCCCGCCTCGCGATCGCCGCCTTGAACCCCCACGCGGGCGAAGGCGGCCAGTTCGGCGACGAGGAAGCGCGGCTGATCGCCCCCGCCATCGCCGCCCTCCAGGCCGAGGGGATCGCCGCCACCGGCCCCGTCCCCGGCGACGCCCTCTTCACCCCCCGCGCCCGCCAGACCTATGACGCGGCGCTGTGCATGTACCACGATCAGGCGCTCATCCCGATCAAGGCATTGGAGTTCGACGAGGGCGTCAACGTCACCCTCGGCCTGCCGATCATCCGCACCTCGCCCGACCACGGCACCGCCTACGACATCGCAGGGCAAGGCAAGGCCGACCCCGGCGCAATGGCCGCCGCGATCACCATGGCGGCGGAGATGGCGCAACAGCGTGGCTGACGCACCCGCCCACCCCGCTGCGACTAGGCGGCAGAGCCGCCAAGTCTCGCTCCCCTCCCGCTTGCGGGAGGGGTTGGGGGTGGACACGTGACCACCCTCCCCCCCATCCGCGAGGTCATCCAGCGCCACAACCTTGCCGCCTCCAAGGCGCTGGGGCAGAACTTCCTGCTCGACGAGCAGCTCCTCGCCCGCATCGCCGCGCTTCCCGGTGACCTCAACGGCCAGGCGGTGCTCGAAGTCGGTCCCGGCCCCGGCGGCCTCACCCGCGCCCTCCTCAGAGCGGGCGCGAGGGTCACCGCGATCGAGATGGACCGCCGCTGCCTCCCCGCGCTCGCCGAGTTGGGGGACGCCTTCCCCGGCCAACTCACTGTCATCGAGGGCGACGCGCTCAAGCTCGACCACGCGGAGCTGATGGGCGGCGCGCCCTTCCACGTCCTCTCCAACCTACCGTACAACGTCGGCACCGGGCTGTTCGTGCGCTGGCTCGGCGGCGAGGCATGGCCGCCCCTGTGGCAGTCCCTCACCCTCATGTTCCAGCGCGAGGTCGCCGACCGCATCGTCGCTTCCGCAGGCGAGGACGCATATGGCCGCCTCGCCGTGCTCGCCCAGTGGCGCGCCGAGGCCAAGCTCGCGATGAAGGTCCACCGCAGCGCTTTCACCCCGCCCCCCAAGGTGATGAGCGCCATCGTCCACGTGACCCCCGCGGCCATGCCCGAAGGCGTCAGCGCGCGGATGCTCGAACGCCTCACCGAAGCCGCCTTCGGCCAGCGCCGCAAGATGCTGCGCCAGAGCCTCAAGGGCGTGCCGGGCGCTCTGGAAGCCCTCGCCAGCCTCGGCATCGATGAGACCCGCCGCGCCGAGACCGTCAGCGTCGCGGAATTCGTCGCGGTGGCGAAGGCGCTGAGCTAGATTGAACGCTAAAATTCAACCACTTAACCGCCAGTAAATGCTTTTCGTGTAGAAGCCGTGACAATGACACTCGGCGAAATCATCCAGACGATGCTGCCTGCCCAGCTGCTTCTGCTCTTTTTCATGACGAGCTGGCTGTTCGTGCTGCTGTGCCCGCGTGAGTGGTTTCCCTGGCTCGTGGCTATCCTTTTGCCGGTTTGGTGCGCGATTTGGTGGCTCATGACCCGTCCCGTTCCATCGAGCGACAATTGGTCATTCTTGGGGCGAGGGCTTACGGCGCTCGGTCTCTTCGCAACGCTCGTCGCGGCTGTCCTCCGTAATCTCGTTGCCGCTTTCGCCCGAAGACGAAGGGAGCCGTCGAACAGATTGAATTGGGCGCCTGCCTGGACAAGCGTCGTTGCAACGACCGCGTGCGCCATAGTCCTAGAACTCGGCCCAGTACTGGCACATCAGGTCGGCGCGAGCGCAACGCTGGCACTTTTGCTGGCGCTGGTTGTGGGAAGCGGCCTACTTGCCACGGTTTCGCGACTTGGCACGATTCATCGCCGGTGGGCTCGAACGGTTGCGATCATGCTCTCGGTCAGCCTAGTGCTTATAACGGTTTGGCCTTCCACAGTAAGCGAGAGCGCAAGGACATTCGCAGGCGGGCGACCGTACTGCATCCTTGTGGCGGATGGCGAGAAAAGTGAGCGGCTTGCCACAAGCCGTTGGGACCTATCGCCTCTGATCATGCGCGCAAACGATGGCCATGCTAACGGGATCAATCGACATGCCTATCTAGTCTTTGGCGCGGGACGCTCGGCGCACTGGTCCTACATGCGCGGAAAATTTGTAAACGATCCTTCGCCATTTAATTCAACCGACCAACTTAATCCGGACAGACGCTGCTCGCCGGTTGCAGGCTTTGCCGAGCAGCTACCGTGGTTCTAAGCAGCAGGGTAGGTGCACCCTTAGCCCGTCTTCTTCTTCAATCTCCAAGCATGGAGTAGCGGCTCGGTATAGCCGCTCGGCTGCTCCACCCCCTTGAAGATCAGGTCCTTAGCCGCGCTGAAGGCCGCGCCGGTCTCGTTGCCGGTGAGCGGCACATAGAGCGGATCGCCCGCGTTCTGCGCGTCGACCTTGGCGGCCATGCGGACGAGGCTGTCCAGCACCTGGCCTTGCGTGATGACCCCGTGCAGCAGCCAGTTGGCGATGTGCTGCGAGGAAATGCGCAGCGTCGCGCGGTCTTCCATCAGGCCCACGTCGTTGATGTCGGGCACCTTGGAGCAGCCCACGCCCTGATCGATCCAGCGCACCACGTAACCGAGCAGGCCCTGGCAGTTGTTGTCGAGCTCCTCGCGGATTTCCTCCTCCGACCAGTTCGCACCTTCCGCCAGCGGGATCGCCAGCAGGTCGTCGAGGCCCGCAGGTTCGGGAAGGTGCTTCTGGACGTCGAACACGTCGATCTGGTGGTAGTGGAGCGCATGGAGCGTCGCGGCAGTGGGCGACGGGACCCATGCGGTGTTCGCGCCCGCCTTCAAGTGGCCGACCTTCTCGACCATCATCTGGCCCATCAGGTCGGGCGCGGCCCACATGCCCTTGCCGATCTGCGCCTTGCCCGAAAGGCCGTGGCGAAGGCCGATGGCGACGTTGCGCGCCTCGTAGGACTTGAGCCACGCGCTGCTCTTCATCGCGCCCTTCCGCAGCATGGGGCCTGCGCGCATCGAGGTGTGGATTTCGTCCCCGGTGCGGTCGAGGAAGCCGGTGTTGATGAAGACGATCCGGTCCTTCACCGCGTGGATGCAGGCGGCAAGGTTGGCCGAGGTGCGGCGCTCCTCGTCCATCACCCCGACCTTGATCGTGTGGCGCGGCAGGCCGAGCAGGTCCTCCACCGCATCGAACAGGTCGTTGGTGAAGGCGCATTCCTCGGGCCCGTGCATCTTGGGCTTGACGATGTAGATCGAACCGCAGCGCGAATTGCCGAACTTGCCGTGGCCTTCGACATCCAGCGTGGAGATCGCGCTGGTGAAGACCGCGTCCATGATGCCCTCGGGCACTTCGCTGCCATCGGGCAGGCGGATCGCAGGGTTGGTCATCAGGTGGCCGACATTGCGCACGAACATCAGGCTGCGGCCTTTGAGGGTCTGCGTGGCGCCGCCCACGTCGGTGTAGGTCTTGTCGCCCGCGAGGGTGCGGGTGAGCGTGCGGCCGCCCTTCTCGAAGCTCTCCGACAGGTCGCCGCGAATGATGCCGAGCCAGTTGGTGTAGGCGAGCAGCTTGTCCTCGGCATCGACCGCCGCGACCGAATCCTCGCAGTCGGCAATGGTGGTGAGCGCGGCCTCGACGATGATGTCGGCGATGCCGGCTGTGTCGGTGGCGCCCACCGGCGTGCTCGAATCGAAGACAACTTCGACGTGCAAGCCGTTGTTCTTCAGCAGAACGCCCATGTCGGTGGTGCCGACCTGTTGCGCCGAATCGGCCAGCGCGATGGTGTCGCGGCCCGCAAGGTCGACCCAGCTTCCGCTCGCCAGCGGGAAGGTCGCGTCGAGGAACTGCCGCCCGCGCGCGATCACCGCCGCGCCGCGCGCCTCGTCATAGCCGCCGGGCCTGGCGGGGGCCGCATCGAGCGCGTCGGTGCCGTAAAGCGCGTCATAGAGGCTCCCCCAGCGCGCATTCGCCGCGTTGAGCAGGAAGCGGGCGTTGAGGATCGGCACCACCAGCTGCGGCCCGGCCATGGTCGCGATCTCGGGATCGACGTTCTGCGTGCCGATCCGGAAGTCAGCGGGCTCGGGGACGAGGTAACCGATCTCGGTGAGGAACGCTTTGTAGGCAGCGGTATCGTGGGGTTTGCCCGCGCGCTCGGTATGCCACGCGTCGATCTGCGCCTGAAGGCTCTCGCGCATGGCGAGCAGCGCGCGGTTACGTGGGGCGAACTCGGCGAGGAGTGCAGCGAAGCCCTGCCAGAAGGCGTCCACATCGCGGCCGAGGGGGCCAAGCACCTCGCGCTCGAGGAAGCCCGCGAGGGCGGCGTCCACGGCAAGTCCGGCGCGGGGGGTCATGTCAGTCATCGGTGTCCTCGTCGGTTGAACAAACCCGGGGAGGAGAGGACGCGAGCGCCTATGGCAAAGGGGAGAGGCGATTGCAACGCCTTGGCCCCGCGCCCTTGCACGGCTAGAGGGTGGGGATGGACGGGACCTCGGGCACATTCGATACCGCCGCGATGCTGGCGCAGGTGCAGGCGTGGAGCGCGGTCAACACCGGCACCGCGAATCTCGCTGGGCTGGCGCAGCAGGCGGCGATGCTGGCCGAGGCCTTCGCGGCGCTCCCCGGGACGGTGGAGCTCGTCGACCCGGCCCCGGTGACCGCGATCGCCGCCGACGGCTCTGCCTTCGCCAAGCCCCACGGCCAGCATCTGGTGGTGCGCGTGCGCCCGCAGGCGAACCGGCGGATCCTGCTCACCGGCCACATGGACACGGTGTTTCCGGTCGATCACCCCTTCCAGCGCCAGACATGGCTCGACGGCGAGACATTGAACGGACCCGGCGTTGCTGACATGAAGGGCGGGATCGCGGTGATGCTCCACGCGCTGCTGGCCTTCGAAGAGAGCGCCGCCGCCTCAAGCCTCGGCTATGATGTGCTGATCAACTCCGACGAGGAGACCGGCTCGCTCGCCAGCGCGGCGCTGATCGCAGAGCTGGCGGCGGGCAAGCTCGCAGCCCTCACCTACGAGCCCGCCGCCCTCCCCGATGGCACGCTGGCACATGAACGGGGGGGCACCGGCAACTATTCGATCACCTTCACCGGCAAGAGCGCCCACGCGGGCCGCAACCCGCACGAGGGGCGCAACGCCATCGTCGCGGCGGCTGATCTGATCCTCAGGCTGAAGGCGCTCGAAACCGCCGAAATCACCATCAACCCCGCCAAGCTCGAGGGCGGGTCGGCCAACAACGTCGTGCCCGATCATGCCGTGTTGCGCTTCAACGTCCGCCCCCGGACGGTCGAGGCCGGCGCCGCCTTCGACCATGCACTCAGCCACTTGCTGGTCGACATTGAGACCGCACACCAAGTCGCCACCCATCGCCACGGCGGCGTCACCCGCCCGCCCAAGAAGGTCGACGCCCGCGCGCAACAACTCTTCGACCTCGTCCGCCAATGCGGCGCCGAGCTCGGGCAGACGATCCGCTGGCAATCCACCGGCGGGGTGTGCGACGGCAACAACATCGCCGCCTGCGGGGTGCCCGTGGTCGACACCATGGGGGTGCGCGGCGGCGCGATCCATTCGCCGGACGAATATCTCATCGTCCCCTCACTTTCCGAACGCGCGGCCCTCAGCGCCCGCGTCATCGAGCGTCTAGCTCAGGGAGCCCTCCAGTGACCTTCCGTCTGCGCGCCGCGCGCCCCGCCGATCTCGAAGCGCTCTACGAAATGGCCAAGCTCACCGGCGGCGGCTTCACCAACCTGCCGCCCGACCGCGCCGCGCTAAAAGGCAAGCTCGAACGCGCCGCCACCGCCTTCGCGCGCGAGGACGACACGCTCGCCGACGAACAGTTCGTGCTGGTGCTCGAGAACACCCGCACCGGGGCGGTGCGCGGCACCTGCCAGCTGATGACGCAGGTGGGCCAGCGCTGGCCGTTCTATTCCTACCGTCTCAACACGCTCACCCAGTATTCGCAGGAATTGGACCGCACCGTGCGCGCCGAGCTGCTCAGCCTCGTCACCGATCTCGAAGGATCGAGCGAGGTCGGCGGCCTGTTCCTCCACCCGGGCGAGCGCGCCGGGGGCTTCGGCCTGCTGCTCGCCCGCTCGCGCTACCTCTTCGTCGCGATGCACCGCGCGCGCTTTGCCGACCGCATCCTCGCCGAATTGCGCGGCATCATCGACGAGCGCGGCGGATCGCCCTTCTGGGACGGGGTCGCGGGCCGCTTCTTCGGGATGAGCTTCCAGGACGCGGACTATTTCAACGCGATCAACGGCAACCAGTTCATCGCCGACCTGATGCCCAAGCACCCGGTCTATATCGCCATGCTGAGCGAGGACGCGCGCTCGGTGATCGGCGTCCCCCACCCCACGGGCCGCGCGGCGATGCGGATGCTCGAGGGCGAAGGCTTCCGCCACGATGGTTATGTCGACATCTTCGACGGCGGGCCGACGATGACCGCCTGGACCGACAATGTCGCCAGCGTGAAGAACGCGGCCCAGACGACAATCACCTCGCTCACCGCGAGCGAGGGCGAGCGCGCGATCCTTGCGACCGGCCACCTCGGCACGTTCCGCGCCTGCTTCGGCGCGCGGGTGCTCGACGGCGAGGGCGGGATCGCGATCGACTCCGCCAGCGCCGACCTGCTCGACGTTTGCGAGGGCGACAAGGTGTGGAGCGTGGCGCGCTAGGTTTTTTGTGGTCGCGCGATTTCTGACAAAAACCGGTTCCCACTTTTTGTCATCGCGCTTTAGAGCGGCTTCTCCAGCGCGATCACCGTGTAGCTGGTGGCATATTCGCCCAGCCCGGGCACCGCCATCAGCGCGTCGCCCACCAGCTTCTTCGGGCCCGAACGCCCGAAGCCCGACCGGTCGAACCGCACGATCTGTAAGCCCGCCGCCTCGGCCAGCTTGCGGAAGGTGGCGGTGTCGAGCTGGTTGACATAGGCCTGCTCGGCAAAGCTCTCCCACTGCGTCCACTTGTTCGGCTTCTTGGCGCCATCAGGGCCGAGATCCCAGTGGCGCGGCACGAAGGCGGGGTCGTCGTAGATCGCGGCCGCCGCGCGGAACATCGCCTTCTCGCCGAACAGCACATGGCTCCACGGCACCGGGATCAGCGCTTCCATATGCGGGCCCCACGGGCCCTTGAAGGGAAACCATTCGAGCAGCACCCGCCCGCCCGGCCGCAGCACCCGCGCCCAATCGGCGAGGATCGCACCGGGCTCCATCACGTGCTCCATGCAATCGAAGGCGGTGATCAGGTCGACGCTGGCATCGGCCAGCGGCAGGCCGGCGACATCGCCCTCGATGAAGCGCAAGCTGCTCTGCCATTCGGGATGAGCCGCGAGTTCGGCCTCGGCGCGGCCCAGCGCGGCGGTGTCGATATCCACCCCGGTGATCGAGCGCGCGAGGCCCTTGGAGGCGAACAGGAACGCCAGTTGCCCCGCCCCGCAGCCGAAATCGAGCACATCGCGCCCGCGCAGCTCCTCGTCGGAAAAATGCCGCCAGCTCGAAGTAAGCGCGGCATCGCGCCACTGCGCATAGGTGCCGATGTCGGCCATCCGCGCTTCGGGCGGCTTCATCAGCCGGCGCGCGATCGCGGTGCATGCTCTGGTGCGGATATCCATGGGCGCCACGGCTACATTGGACACGGGGCCCATGTCGTCTAAGGAAACCGCCCATGGAGCAAAGCGGCACACCTCTCACCGAAATCAACTTCGACGGGATCGTCGGCCCCTCGCATAATTATGCGGGGCTGAGCCTCGGGAACATCGCCAGCGCGAGCCATGCGGGCGATCCGTCCTACCCGCGCGCGGCGGCCCTTCAGGGGGTGGCGAAGATGCGCGGCAACCTCGCGCGATTGGGCGTGCAGGGCTTCCTGCTGCCGCTGCCGCGCCCCAACGGGGCCTTGCAGAGCGCGCTGGCATTGGACGGCACCGAGCCGCCGCAGCTGCGCGCCGCGCCGTGGTCGGCCTCCTCGATGTGGACCGCCAACGCCGCGACCGTCTCCCCCGCCCCCGACACCGCCGACGGGCGCTGCCACCTGACGCCCGCGAACCTCGTCACCATGCTCCACCGCGCGCAGGAGTGGCCCGACACGCAGGCGCAGCTCCGCATCGCTTTCGGCGACACGCGGCACTTCGCAATCCACGACGCGGTGCCCCCGACCTTCGGCGACGAGGGCGCGGCCAACCACATGCGGCTGTGCGAAGAGCATGGCGCGCCGGGAGTCGAGGTGTTCGTCTACGGCAAGCCGGGAGGCCGCTTCCCCGCGCGCCAGCACGAGCAGGCCAGCCGCCTCGTCGCCCGCACCCACGGGCTCGATCCGGCGCGCACTGTGTTCATCGAGCAGAACCCCGAGGCGATCGCGGCAGGGGCGTTCCACAATGATGTGGTGTCAGTGGCGAATGGCCGCGTGCTGTTCACCCATGCCGAGGCCTTCGCCGACCAGCAGGGGGCCTATGATGCGATTCGCGCCGCCTTCCCCGCGCTCGAGGTGGTCGAGGTGCCTTCCTCCGCCGTGTCGCTGGAAGAGGCGATCCGCACCTATCTGTTCAACGCGCAGCTTCTGACGCTGCCGAGCGGCGAGATGGCGCTGATCGTGCCCGAGGAATGCCGCGAGAGCCCCGCGGTGTGGGGCTGGGTCGAGCAGATGCTCGCCGGCAACGGCCCGATCCGGCAGGTGATCCCGGTCGACGTGAAGCAGTCGATGGCGAACGGCGGCGGCCCGGCCTGCCTGCGCCTCAGGGTGGTGTGCGACCCCGCCACGGTCGACCCGCGCTTCCTGCTCGACGAGGCCAAGGCCGATCTGCTGGAGCGTGTGATCGCCGCGCATTGGCCTTTGCAGATCGACCCGTCCGATATCGGGACGCAGACCCTCGCGGACAGCGTGATCGCCGCAAGGCTTGCCCTGCTCGAGGCGCTCGATCTGGCACAGCTTGGTTAACGCATTTGCACGGGGCCCCGCAGCGGGCGTAAGGTTACGACACTGTTAAGGCGACTCAGCACTCCGCCGGGCCGCGCAAGGGTCGAGGATACCTATGCTTCGCAAGCTGGGACGGCTGTTCGTGATCAAGACGCGCATCGAGGCGTTCCTGATCATCTACGCCCTCGCCCTGGGGTCGAGCGCGCGGGGCATGGTCTATCTCCATGAATACCCCGGGTTCGGCGGCAAGCTCCTGTTCCTCGCCACCACCGGCGCGGTGTTTCTGGCGGGGGCGAAGATCCTCGATTGCCTGAAGCTCGAGGCCGAAGTGGGCGAATTGCGCGCGCAGGCCCTGCCGCGCGAATAGGGCGAGCCGGCACCTTGGTGCCGACCCGCCCCGCCCTTCAGACCAGCGCCTTGCGGAAGACGATCTTGTCGTCGCCCGCGCTGTAGTAGTCGCGGATCCGCGCCTCGCGCTCGTAGCCGAGCATGTCGTAGAACCCGCGCGTGCGTTCGAACGCGGGGGTGCCCGAAGTCTCGACCAGCAGCACGCGCGCGCCCTGCTTGCGCAGTTCATCCTCGATATGCCGCATCAGCGCGGCGCCGATGCCCTGCCCGTGGGCTGCGGGATCGACGCAGATGCACAGCGTGTTCCACGTTCCCTCGGTCAGCGGTTCGGGGACGGTGTAGGCGACGCCTTCGACCGCCCCGCCCCGCCCGGCGACGATCCAGCGCTGCGAGGGATCGCCCGCGAAATAGCCGGCAGTCATGTCCGCCAGCATCTCGGAGGGGAACATGGCATTGGCGTCGACCAGATGGGCAACGCAGGGCAGATCGCCGCGCGCGAGCGGGCGGATGGCAATATGTGTCATAAGTGTAGTCTTTCGGTAGATTTTGCTTGCGAGGACCCTGCCGCCAAGCGGCTGTGCGCCGGCGTGGGTTGGTGCAGATGCTGACCCGTCAGAAGGTCAGCGGATGGTTGCAATTGTAAGCAAAAAATCTCCGAGAATGGTGGGGGATTCTGTTGCTACGCTCCCCCGGGCGCCCGGTTTCCGATTCTGTTACCCGGTTCGGTCCGAACCGTGCTCTTAGCTTGGTAAATTCAGGCCGTTAGGCCGTCACATTACGCGGCGAGAGCAAGTGCTTCGTTGTCGTTGGCACTTATTGGTTTTGAGCCTTATGCGGGTTACTCAGCCCGGGCAAAAACTACGTCTTTCAACACACGTCGATCCTGGTTCGGCCCCATCAGCTGAGCCGCTAGGTCGGCACGCTTCACGCGTGTCGACCCAGTGGTTCGGCCCAAGTGGTGGAGCCGCCGGGTACTGCCCCCGGGTCCGTTGCATCTATTGCACGCAGCAGTTTATCGCCATAGCCGGTCGAAACCGGCACCTCGCGATATAGCGCTGAAATCCTGAATGTGAAGTGTATCCGCCCCTCCCGCCTGCGGGAGGGGAGCGAGACTTGCCCCGGACTTGATCCGGGGCCTAGTCACAGCGGGGTGGGCCTGCGAGCGGTCGCTCAGGCCCTCCCCCGACCCCTCCCGCAAGCGGGAGGGGAGACAAGCGCTTTACTTCTTCAGCGCGTCGCGAATTTCCGCGAGCAGCTCGATCTCGGTCGGACCGGCGGGCGCAGCGGGCTCTTCGGGCTTGGCGAGCTTCGCGGTCACCTTGTTCACGTAGCGCACCAGCATGAAGATGATGAAGGCCAGGATCAGGAAGTTGATGATGACCGAAAAGAACGCCCCGTAGCCGATCACGTTCGCCCCCGTCTGGCGCGCGACTTCGAGCGGAGAACCCTCGATCACGTCGCCCGACAGGATGAAATACCGGTCCGAAAAGTCGATATTGCCCATCAGCGCGCCGACGATCGGCATGATGATCTCGTCGGTCAGCGACTTGACGATATTGCCGAACGCCGCGCCGATAATGACCCCGACGGCGAGGTCCATGACATTGCCCTTGGCGATGAAATCCCGGAATTCCGACAGCATGATGATCCCCTTTGTCTTTTGCCGTTTACCATGTTCTGGCACTCGCCCGCCCGTCTGCCAAGTCTTGCAGGCAGCCCCGTCCACCGCTTGAACCGGGTTCGAGGTGTGCTATATGCACAATACAGGAGTTCCGGCAGGCCGCGCGCCCGCCGCACAAGGAGGGACCTTCGCGATGAAATTCACCACCATGCTGCGCGGCGTGCTCGCGGCGGCGGCTGCGCTCAGCCTTGCGGCCTGCGGGATCAACTCGGTGCCGACCAAGCAGGAAGCCGCCAAGGCGCAGTGGGGCAATGTCGAGAGCGCATTGCAGAACCGTTCGGACAAGATCCCCAACCTCGTCGCCGTGGTGCAGGCCGCCGCGATCTCGGAGAAGGACATCCTCCAGGGCGTGATCGACGCGCGCGCCCGGGCGACTGCGATCAACATCACCACCGATGACCTCTCGAACCCGGAAGAGTTCAAGAAGTTCAACGATGCGCAGAACCAGCTGACGCAGGCGCTGGGCCAGCTGCGCACCGTGGTCGAGAACTACCCGCAGCTCGCCAGCCAGCCCCGCTTTGGCGATCTGATGGTGGCGATCGACGAGGCCAACAACCAGATCAACACCGAGCGGGTGCGCTACAACGACCTCGCGCGCGACTACAACACCGAGATCCGCACCTTCCCCTCGAGCATCGGCGCGAACGTCATCCACGGCGCCGAGGCGCTCCAGTATTTCGAGGCAGACGAGGCGGCCAAGGCCAACCCCAAGGTCGACATGAGCGCGATCACCGGCGGGGCAACCCCGGCGGCGAAGTGAGGTGAAGTCCCGCGCCGCGCTGCTCGGTCTTGCGCTGCTGACGGCCGCTTGCGGCGGGGAGGCAGAGCCTGCAAGGCCGGGCGGGCCGGTGGTCGACACGGCCGACATCCTGTCGCCCGCCGCCGAACAGGCGCTCGATGCGAGGCTGCGGCGCTACTCGGACCAGAAGGAGACCGCGATCGTGGTCGCAACCGTGCCAAGCCTGGAGGGCGAGACGATCGAGAGCACTGCCCTCGCGATGTATAACGGCTGGGGCATCGGCTCGCCGCGAACCAGCCGCGGCGTGCTGCTGCTGGTTGCGCCCAAGGAGCGCAAGCTGCGCATCACGGTCGGATGCGGCCTCGAGACTGTCGTCACCGACGAGACGGCTGCGCAGATCATCCGTGAGAATATCAAACCGCAATTCACAGTCGGCGATTTCGAAAACGGTGTGAGCGCGGGGGTCGAGGCGCTGATCACCCGGATCGACACCGCCAATGTCGCCCCCGGGCCGGTCAGCGCCCGCTGCCGGCAGATGATGAAGGACGCCGCATGAACCGGCTGCTCGCTCTCCTGCCCCTGTGGCTTGCCGCGCTGCTGCTCGCGCTCGGCACGGCAGCCCATGCGCAGGACTATCCCCCCCGCCCCGACGGCCCGGTCTATGACGGGGCGAACATCCTCTCGCCCGAAACCGAGGCCAAGCTCGACGGGGAGCTGCGCGCCTACAACAAGGACACCGGCCGCGCGATCATCGTCGCCACCGTGCCGAGCCTCGGGGGCGCTTCGATCGAGACCTATGCGACCACGCTCTACACCGACAAGTGGGGGATCGGCGGCAAGGATCGCGATGCGGGCCTGCTGCTGCTGATCGCGCCTGCCGAGCGCAAGATGCGGATCGAGGTCGGCTATGGCCTCCACGGCTGGTTCGGCGGGATCATGGCCGGGCGCGTCATCAACGACGTGATTGCGCCGCGCTTCAAGGAGGGCAATTTCGACGCTGGCGTCACCGATGGGGTCGCGGCGATCCTCGCCCACTTGGCCAAGGCGCCCGAGGATGCTGTCGCGATCGAGGAAGCCGCGCAAGCCGCCGCGGCGCAGAAGAGCCGCAGCGACGGGGGCTTTCCCTTCGGCGTGCTGATCTGGCTCGCCTTCATGTTCTTCTTCTTCGTCCTGCCGATCCTCTCCAGCCTCGGGCGGCGGCGCAAATATCGCTCCAAGGGCAATGGCCCGTGGGGCAGCCGGGGCCTTGGCGACACGGCGCGCGATGTGATCCTGTGGGAAGTCGGCAGCGCGATCGCGCGGGGGATCATCAACAACAGCGGTCGCGGCGGCGGTGGCGGCTTCGGGGGCGGCGGCTTCGGCGGAGGCGGCGGCGGGTTCGGCGGCTTTGGCGGCGGCTCCTCCGGGGGCGGCGGCGCTTCGGGAGGGTGGTGAGCGATGGCGATGATGGATGATGCCGGACGCGCGCTCGTCAGCGCAGCGGTGACCGAGGCGGAAGGCGCGACCTCGGGCGAGATCGTCACCGTGCTCGCCGAGGCGTCGGACGGCTACACCGATGTCGCGCTGCTGTGGGCGGCGGGCACGGCCTTCACTGCGATGAGCGTCTTCGCGGCTTTTCCCGAGCCCTTTCTCGACCGCTGGGACGCGTGGTTTGCCGGATGGGGCCACGAATGGACGTCCGGAGAGCTTGCCAGCATGGTGATCGCGCTCGGCCTCGTGAAGTTCCTCGGGGTGTGGCTGGTGCAGCAATGGCAGCCGCTGAAGTGGCTGCTGGTGCCCGGCCCGGTCAAGGCGGCGCGGGTGCGGGGGCAGGCCTTGCGGCAGTTCAAGGTCGGCGCTGAACGGCGCACTACCGGGCGCACGGGCGTTCTCATCTATCTCTCGATGCGCGAACGCCGCGCGGAGATCGTCGCCGACGAGAGCATCGCGGCGAAAGTCCCGCCCGAGGTGTGGGGCGAGGCGATGGGCGACATGCTCGCCCACATCCGCCACGGCCGCGTCGCCGAGGGGCTCGCGGTCGGCATCCGTGACGTGGGCTTCATCCTCGCCGAGCATTTCCCGCGGGGCGAAGAAGACGTCAACGAGCTGCCCGACCGGCTGATCGAGGTTTAGCGCTTGACCTTGCGGGGTTGAGTCTGTCGAAGGGCGCGCAAGCTACCCCCTTCCGACGGAGCCTCCCCGTGATCAAAGACCGCGACGCCGATCTGCCCGAACAGGTGCAATGGGAAGGCAAGTTCATCACCGCCAAGACGCGGGGGCGCTGGGAATATGTCGGCCGCGCGCGCGGCATCCGCGCCGCCGCGATCATCGCGCTGGACGATGACCCCGACGGCACCCGCCACGTGATCCTCGTCAGCCAGTACCGCGTGCCGCTCGGGCGCTTCAGCCTCGAGATTCCGGCGGGCCTCGTGGGTGACGATGCCGGGGCCGAGGGCGAGGACGCCGCCGCTGCCGCCGCGCGCGAGCTCGAGGAAGAAACCGGCTACCGCGCCGCGCGGATGGAAGTGCTGGGCGAGTTCTACTCAAGCCCCGGCATGGTCTCGGAAAGCTTCACGCTCTTGAAGGCGACCGGCCTCGAGCGGGTGAGCGAAGGCGGCGGGACGGAAGGCGAGAACATCATCGTCCACCGGGTTGCCTTGCGCGATCTTTCGCGCTTTGTGGCCGAGTGGCGGCGCGCCGGGCACGCGGTCGACGTGCGGATCGCGATGCTTTTGACGCCGGGATTTCTGGGAGAGGGATAAGAGATATGGCAGGACGGGTAGCGGGCAAGATGGCCCTGGTAACGGGCGGCGCGCAGGGCCTCGGCCGCGCGCATTGCATTCGCTTGGCGCAAGAAGGCGCGCGGGTGCTGGCGACCGACATCAACGGTGCGGGCGCGGAGGAAACCGCCGCGATCATCAATGCCGAGCTCGGCGAAGGCACGGCCTTCGGCATGGCGCATGACGTGACCAAGCCCGACCAGTGGGAAGCCGCCGTCGATGCCGCGCGCGAGAAACTCGGCGGTCTCAACGTGCTCGTCAACAATGCCGGGATCGGCGTTCCGGGCAATATCGAGGCCTGCGATTTCGGCGACTGGCAGCGCTGCTTCGACATCAACGTCAATTCGATCTTCCACGGCTGCCAGAAGGCGCTCCCCCTGATGCGCGAGCATGCGCCGGGCTCGATCATCAACATCTCGTCCATCGCGGGCCTGATCGCGAGCGACACCATGCCCGCCTACAACGCCAGCAAGGCGGCGGTGTGGATGCTGTCGAAGTCGATTGCGCTCCACTGCGCGAAGAAGGGGATGCAGATCCGCTGCAACTCGGTCCACCCGACCTTTGTCGACACGCCGATTCTGGACGGCACCGCGAAGGCGCACGCGCTCGACAAGGATGTGCTGATGGAGAAGCTGGCGCGGCAGATTCCGCTCAAGTTCGTCGGCGAGCCCAACGACATCGCCAACGCGGTGCTCTATCTCGCAAGCGACGAGAGCCGCTTCATGACCGGCGCCGAGCTCAAGCTCGATGGCGGTATTTCGGCGATGTAAAAGAGAGAGGGGCCCCGCAAGGCCCCTCCCGGTTTCGTCAGATCAGGTGCAGCGGCCCGAAAACCGGGATCCGCTTTTCAGTCGCTGCACTCAGTCTGCGATCAGCGCGATCGCGATGTAGATCAGCACCGGGGCACCGAAGCCCAGCAGCAGCGCGATCACGAAGGCGATGCGCACCAGCAGCGGATCGACGCCGAAGTAATTGCCGATCCCCGAGCACACGCCGGCGAGCTTGGCATTGTTCTTGTCGAGGCGGAAGCTGCGGCTCGGCGGGGTGCCGCCCGAATTGCGGATGTCGTTCATGTCAGTCGAACTCCTGTGAAAGCGTGGGTCGATCAGGCCATCAGCGACGGGCTGGCGGGGACGATCGCATAGGCGAAGCTGGCAACCGTCAGGATGACAGCGAAAGCGGCGGAAGCAAAGCGGGCGGTGTGGTCATTGCCGAACATGGGTCTGGTCCTTTGGTCAGAGAGGGTGATGCGGGCGATCAGGCGGTCAGCGAGGGGCTGGCGGGGATGATCGCGTAGGCGAAGAAGGCTGCCGAGATCACGACCGAGAAAGCGGCGGCGAAGAGGCGGTTCGAGGCTTCGTTGGCGTACATATCTGGTCTCCTGTTGCAGTGTTTCCGGGCTGTCCCGGGGATGCCAAGTACAATGCATCAGCCGTGCCAAACTCGAAAAATGGCGGAATTCCGCCGTTTCCCACCTTTCGCCCCGCAAACGCAGCGTTAAGCAAAACGAAAGCTTGGGAAATTTCACCAAGCATTGGGATCGGCGATTTTCCGCGGGGCACACTGGCCAAACCGCCCCCCTCCCGCTACCCCCGCGCCTGCCATGGGCCTCAGCCGCATCAGCCTCGAAAACTTCCGCAACCACCCCGCGACCAGCCTTGCGGAGACGGCGCATTTCAACCTGCTGGTGGGCGAGAACGGGGCGGGGAAGACCAACTTGCTGGAAGCCCTGTCGCTGCTCGGCCCGGGGCGCGGGCTGCGGCGCGCGAACCTCGGCGATCTCGCGCGGCGCACGTCGCCAGGTAGCCCCCCCCTACCCTTCGCCATCGGCGCGAGCCTGACCGAGGCGGGCACGGTCTCGGCGCGGCTCGGCACCTATACCGAGGACGGTGCGCCGCAGCGGCGGTTGGTGCGGGTCAACGGCGCCCCCGCGACCGCGGCGAGCCTTGCCGAGTGGCTCGCTCTGTCATGGCTCACCCCGGCGATGGACGGCCTGTTCACCGACAGCGCGGGGGCGCGGCGGCGGTTCATGGACCGCATGGCATTGGCCCTCGCGCCCGATCACGCGCGGCGGGTGAATGCACTGGAGAGCGCCTTGCGCGAACGCGGCAAGCTGCTCGACAGTGGCGGAGACCCGCGCTGGCTCGACGCGGTCGAGGCCCAGGCCGCCGATCACGGCGCCGCCGTCACCCTCGCGCGGGCCGAACTGGTCCTGCGCCTTGCCGACGAGCTTTCCGCCCTGCCGCCCGAGCCCTTCGCGCGGCCCGCCCTCGCCTACCGCCCCGGCGGCCCCACGGACGAGACGGCCCTGCGCGCCGAACTCGCCAAATCCCGGACCCGTGACCGCGCAGCGGGCCGGGCACTCTCGGGCCCGCAGCGCGACGAGCTCGAAGTGCGCATGGCCTCCACCGGCCACCCCGCCGCCGCCTGCTCGACTGGCGAACAGAAGGCGATGTTGATCGCCATTTCCCTCGCCCACGGCATCCTCGCCGCCGCGGGCCGCCCGAGCGTGCTGCTGCTCGACGAGGTCGCCGCCCACCTCGATCCCGTCCGCCGCGCCGAGCTGTTCAGGCGGCTCAGGGAAGGCCGCGCGCAGGTGTGGATGACCGGAACCGAACTCGCCCCCTTTGGCGACATCCGCGCCGAGGCGGCGGTGTGGCGCGTGTCGGGCGGCGGGGTGGAGCGGATATAGCGAACCCGAAAACCAGCCCTGCCCTCGTCGTTGCGAGCCGAAGGCGGAAGCGCAGCTGGCCAAAGGCCAACCAACCCATGGCCCGGCTTCGCCCGGCCGCCACAGCAGTCCATGGGTTGCCGCGTCGCCTTCGGCTCCTCGCAATGACGAGGGTTACTTCTCCACGGGCGGCAGCGCGCCCTCGACCTGTCCGAGCGTCGCGGCCACCAGCTTCTCGACGCCGTCGGCGGTCGGGTGGATGCGGTCCGCCTGGAACAGCTCCGGCTCGCGATAGATGCTCTCCAGCCAGAAGGGGATCAGCTTCGCGCCATATTCCTTGGCCAGATCGGCATAGATCGCATCGAACTGCGCCTGATATTCCGGCCCGAGATTGGGCGGCGAGCGCATCCCCATCAGCAGCACCGGCACCTTCTCCTTCTTCAGGATCGCCAGCATCTTGCCGAGGTTCTCCTTCGTCTCCTCCGGCTTCAGCCCGCGCAGCAGGTCGTTGCCGCCGAGCTCGAGGATGAACAGCGCGGGAGGCGTCTCCTGCGCGGCGAGGGTGAATTCGAGCCGCTGGAGCCCCGCCGCGGTGGTATCGCCCGAGACGCCCGCGTTGATCACATCGGCGTTGATCCCCTTGGCGCGCAGGGCGTTTTCCAGCTTCTCGGGGTAGGAATCGCGCGGGTCGAGGCCGTAGCCGGCAAACAGGCTGTCGCCGAAAGCGATCACCTTGCGCTCGGGCCCCATCACGGGGATTGCGGGGAGCGCGGGGCTCCCGTCCTCGGCCACCTCGGGCGCGTTCGCGGCCTCGTCGGCGGAATCGCTGCACGCCGCGAGCGCTAGCGACGCGGCGCCTGCGAGGGCGATTTTCGACCAAGTGCGCTTGTGCATCCGCGAGCCTTCCATACCTGTAGCTTGTTGCCTCCCCTCACCTATGCCATCGGAACCGCGTGACAAGTCCCTCTCTCGCAATCAGCGCCCGCAACCTGACCCTCACCCTCGGCAGCAGCGATGCGCCGGTGACGATCCTGCGCGGGATCGATCTCGATGTGCCACAGGGTCAGGTCGTGGCGCTGCTCGGGCCTTCGGGGTCGGGCAAGAGCTCGCTGATGGCGGTGCTCTCGGGCCTCGAGCGCGCGAGCGGGGGGAGCCTGATGGTCGCGGGCGCGGATTTCGCGGCGCTCGACGAGGACGGGCTGGCCGCCGCGCGCCGGGGCCGGATCGGGATCGTGCTTCAGGCCTTCCACCTGCTCCCCACCATGACCGCGGCAGAGAATGTCGCGACCCCGATGGAGCTTGCGGGCATGGTCGATGCGAGCCCCCGCGCGCTCGCCGAGCTTGAGGCGGTCGGCCTCGGCCATCGCACCGGGCACTACCCCACCCAGCTTTCGGGCGGCGAGCAGCAGCGCGTCGCCATCGCCCGCGCCACCGCCCCGCGCCCCGGCCTGATCTTCGCGGACGAGCCCACCGGCAACCTCGACGCCGCGACCGGCGAGGAGATCATCAAGCTCTTGCTGGCCCGCCGCGCCGAGACCGGGGCGACGCTGCTGATCATCACCCACGATGCGAGCCTCGCGGCGCGCTGCGAGCGGGTGCTGACCATGGCGGACGGGGTGATCGTCTCGGACACGGCTGCGGCATGAGCCTGCCGCTCGGCACCGCATGGCGCATCGCCCGGCGCGATCTCAACGCGCGCTTCCGGGGCCTGCGCCTGCTCTTGGTGTGCATCTTCCTCGGCACCGCCGCGCTTGCCGCGATTGGCACGCTGACGGCGGCGATCGAGAATGAGCTGGCCTCATCCGGGCAGGAACTGCTCGGCGGCGATCTCGAGGTCGAGGTCTGGCAGCGCGGCCTGCGGCCCGAGGAAGTGAAGGCGCTCGCCGCCTATGGCACCATTTCGAGCGGCTACCGGATGCAGGCGATGGCGAGCACGCCCGAAGCCGCCGCGCCGATCGAATTGAAGGCGGTCGATGCCAAGTGGCCGATGTTCGGCAAGCTGCTCCTCGCCGATGGCCGCACGGTCGGCGCGCCTGTGGGCAAGGACGCATGGGTCGCAGCGACGGCGCTCGAACGGCTCGGCATCCGCGTCGGCGAAAATTTCAAGGTCGGCACCGTCACCCTGCGCGCGGCGGGCGTGATTGCGGACGAGCCCGACCGCCTCTCCGAAGGCTTCCAGCTCGGCCCGACGATCATCGTGGCCGAAGGCGTGCCTGCCGAGGCCGGATTGCTCGCCCCCGGCGCGCTCTACCAGAGCAAGCACCGCATCGCTTTTGCCAACCCCGCGCGCGATCCTTCCGCGGTGGAGGAGACGCTCACCAAGCAGTTCCCCACCGCCGGCTTCGACATCCGCACCCGCGACCGTGCCTCGCCCGGCGCGGATCGCTTCGTGCGGCAGATGAGCGATTTCCTGACGCTGGTGGGCCTTGCCGCGCTGGTGATCGCTGGGATCGGGATTGCGGGGGGCGTGTCGTCCTATCTCGACCAGCGCCGCGCGAGCATCGCGACCCTCAAGGTGCTGGGCGCGACCTCGGCGGATATCGTGCGCATCTATGCGATGCAGATCGGCGTGGCGGCGCTCGCAGGGAGCCTTGCGGGGCTTGCGGCGGGGGTGCTCGTCACCCCGCTGCTGGCGAGCGCCTTGCAAGGCCTGCTGCCGGTCGAGAGCGGTTTCATCATTTCGCCCCCCGCGCTGCTGCTTGCCGCGAGTTACGGCCTGCTGGTCGCCTTCGCCTTCGCCGCCGCGCCCTTGCTGCGCGCCCGCACCTTCCCGGCGATGGCGCTTATGCGCTCCGGCATCGTGCCGCTGGCGCGTGACAAGCGCGCGCTGATCGCGACGGCCATCGGCATTGCCGGCGTCTGCGCGCTGGCGCTGCTCACCACCGCGCAGCCGATGCTCTCGGGCGGGTTTCTGCTCGGCGCGGGCGGCGCGCTAGCGCTGCTGGCGGGGATCGGGTGGCTGATCCAGACCCTCGCCCGCCGTCTGCCGCGCCCGAAGAACCCGCTCTTGCGGAGCGCCATCGCCAACATCCACCGCCCGGGCGCGCCCACCGGAGCGCTCGTCACCGCACTGGGCTTCGGCCTTGCCGCCTTCGTCCTGCTCGCCGCCGTCCAGAGCGCGATCGACGGCAACATCGCGCGGCGCGTGCCGATGGAGGCGCCCGATTACTTCGTCCTCGACGTGCCCCCGGCCAAGGAGCCGCGCTTCTTCAAGTTGATACAGCAGGAATTCCCCAAGGCCGGCATCCGCACCGTGCCGACGATGCGCGGCGCGGTGCTCGCCTATGGCCCCAAGGACAAGCTGATCCGCGTCGCCGATCTGAAGGAAATCCCCGAGGGCGCCTGGGCCCTGCGCGGCGAGCGCGGGCTCACCTATGCCGACACCATCCCGCAGGGCAACCGCCTCATCGAAGGCCAATGGTGGAGCCCGTTCCACAAGGGCGAGCCGCTGGTCTCGATCGACGCCGATTTCGCCAAGGCGGTGGGCCTCAAGGTCGGCGACTATCTCACCATCGGCATTCTCGGGACCGAGCGCACCGCGCGCATCGCCAATATCCGCGAGATCGACTGGGAGAGCATGGGCTTCAACTTCGCGCTGGTATTCAGCCGCAATGCGATCAGCGACGCACCCCACAACCTCTCGGCCACGATCGACCTGCCCGACGGCGCAGACCCCGCCGCGCGCGGCCGGTTGCTGCGGGCGCTGGTCAAGGAAATGCCCTCCTCCTCGGTGATCGAGGTGGGCGGGATTCTGGTCGAGGCGCGGAAGCTGCTCGAACAGGTGAGCCTCGCGACCCTCGCCGCTGCTGCCGTGACGGTGCTGGCGGGGCTCGCGGTGCTGATGGGCGCGATTGCCGCCGCGCGCGCGGCGCGCACCTATGACACGGTGATGTTGCGCGTGCTGGGGGCGAGCCGGCGGCAGATCCTGCTGTTGCAGTTCGCTGAATATGGCCTCCTCGCCGGCCTCCTCGCGCTGGTCGCGCTGGGGCTCGGCGGGGGGCTCGCCTGGGTTGTGATCACCCAGTTGTTCGAATTCGACTGGCTGCCCGACTGGGGCGAGGTGCTGGGCGTGCTGGCTCTCGGCACCGCGCTGGTGCTGGGCTTCGCGCTCGCCGGTTCGCTGCCGCTGCTGCGGGCGAAACCGGCGCGCGCGCTGCGCGAGCTCTAGGCGAAGACCTCTTCCAGCCGCTCCGCGCCGCCGCCGGTCAGCTCGCTGTGCAGCGCCGCGCCATAGGCCGCCGCGAACATCGCATAGAGCACCATCAGCGGAACGAAGACCAGAAAGCCGAGCAGGATTGCCCCGACCGCAGCCGCGCCCGGATCGCCGTCGCTTCCCAGCAGGCTGCCGAAGATCAGCAGGAAGGGCAGGCCGATGATCACCAGCGACAGCACCACGAAGACGAGGGTCGCAAGGAAGATGCCGAGCACCCGCCCCTCGGTCACCGCCCAGCTGCGCCGGATCGCGGCGATCGGATTGAAGACCTGGTCGACCGCCACCACCCCGATCAGCACCGAGAACCGGCAGGCGAGATAGATGATCACCGGCATGAACAGCAAAATCAGCACGATGCCGACGATGCCCCCGGCCGTCCCGCCGCCGAGCCCCGCGACCCCCGCCACCGCGAACACCGCCGCCCCCAGCGCGAGATAGCCGGCCCCGAGGATCAGCGAGATGACGATAAAGGGCAGCACGCTCTTGAACCCGCGCACCATCGCCGTGCCGAAGGAGGGCTCCTCGAGCGGCGAGGCGATGGTCACCATCGCCGCCTGCTGGACCAGCGCCAGCACTGCGTAGGCGCCGTAGAACAGGATCATGACGAGGAAGAAAACAATGCTCATCCCCGTGAGAGCGGCCGGATCGTCGAGCCCCGCGCCGATGCCCACCGCGCCCGCCGCGCCCATCAGCGCCATCACGATGCCGAGCACGAACGACCCCACTATCTGGATCGCGAAGAACACCGCGAACATCCCGAGCAGCAGCCAGAACCGCTGGCGAAACATCGCCCAGCTGGTCGCAAACACGCGTCCGATATCGATCATGAAAGTCCCCTTGCGGTCATCCCCTTGCCGCGAGGTTCAGGATGCACAGGGTAAAAGCCTGATGCAAACGGAAAAGAGCCCCTGTCCCCACCCCCTACTCGAACAGCGCCTCGTCGAATTCGATCGCGCGCGGATCGTCGCCATAACGGTTGGGGCCGGCCGTGCCTGCGGCGCACATCAGCCACAGCATCCAGCCCACTCCGATATAGGGCAGGAACATGACCGTCAGCATCCAGCCGCTGGTGCCGTGATCGTGCACCCGTCGGATCTGCAAGGCGAGCGTCGGCAGGCCAAAGGCGAGCACCCAGATCCCGAAGATCGCGAGCACCACGTTCTCGCGCGGCTCCCCCTCGGGCAGCAGCGAGGCAAGGTTGAGCGCGACCGCAAGAAAGCCGAGCTGCCACAGGATGAAGCCCCAGTACTCGCCCCGCCGCGCCCGCCCGCGGATGTCGAAGCTGCGCAGGATCGGATCGGTGAGCGAATGGGTGAGCGCTGCCAGCATGGCCGCTTCATCCCCCGCCGCGCGCCCCCGCGCAAGCCCCGCAAGAGCCCCTTTCACAAAGCAAAGGGGCCCCGCACCGAAGTGCGAGGCCCCTCCCCGTTGCCTTGTTGTGAGGCGACTTAGAACTTGAAGCGCACGACACCGCCATAGGTGCGCGGCTGGCTCGGATAGCCCGAGACCGTGCCGGCCTGTGCCACACCGTCGAAGTTGGTGAGGATGTACAGGTCGTTGAGCAGGTTGCGCGCGAAGGCCCCGATCTCGACCCCGTTGCTGAGCGCCAGGGTCATCGACGCGTTGACGAGGTTCACCTCGCGCTCGAAGATCTGGGTGTTGCCCAGCGCACGGTTGAAGGTCGGCAGGCCGTTATTGATCGGCGTGCTGCTGTCGTGCGCATAGTCGACGCGGGTAACGAGCGTGGTGCCGTCATCGCCGATTTCGAGCGTGTGCGTCGCCGAGGTGCGCAGGCTCCACTCCGCGATGCCGCCGACGCGCTGGCCGGACAGATCGCCGAGCACGCTGCCCGGGAAGCTGTCGAAGACCGGATCGAGGTAGGTCGCCGCGAAGGTGAACACCAGCGAGGGATCGGGCTGGATCGTGGCGTCGAACTCGAAGCCCTTCACCGACTGCTGACCGGCATTCTGGAGCGCAAAGCCGAGCCCGGTGAAGGCGAAGCTCTGGAAGCCCTTGATGGTCTGGTCGAACAGCGCGAGGTTGAAGCCGAAGCCGTCCCACTGCGCCTTCATGCCGACTTCGTAGACTTCGGCGTTCTCAGGGCCGGCAAAGCGGGTGCCGGTCGACAGGTTCGGCGTGGCAAGACCGGCGTTGATGATAGGCGATGCGGGCGCCGCAAAGGTCGAACCGGGCGAACGCGCCGTCGCACCAAGGACGCCGCCGGGGCCGGGGGTGTAGTCGCTCACGAGCGGACGGCTGTCACGCGAGAGGTTGATCGAGCTCGCCTTGAAGCCGGTCGCGTAGCTTGCGTAGACGTTGATCTCGGGCGAGACCTCGTAGGCGACGCGCAGCAGGTAGGTGAGCTTGTCGTCGCGGGTCCGGCCCGGTTCGACGATGTTGGGCACATCGGGGAACGGGGTCTGGAACTGCAGCGGCGCCAGCCCGAGGAACGGGTTGCAGCCGACACTCACGCCCGGGGGGCATGCGGTCGTGGCGAGGCCGAGCAGCGCCTGCTGGTTGGCCGCCGGCAGCGCCTGGAACTGCGCCCGGTTGGTAACCGCCCCGCCCGAGGCAAGGGTGATGAAGCGGTCGACAAGGTTGATGTTGGCCAGCGGATCGAGCGCGTTGAAATCGATCAGGAAGTCTTTCTTGTCGTCGGTGTAGTTGAACCCGCCGGTAAAGACGAGCCCATCGACCGGCTCGAAGTCCACTGTCCCGAACACCGACCACGAGGTGTTGTCCACCGCGAAGCGCTCGGTGGAGAGGAAATCACCGCCGAAGATGCTGCCGGGCGTGAGGCCGAGGCCGGCTTCGGCGCCGGCCAGAACCTGGTTTCCGACGGCGATACGCTGCGCGCCCGGCGCGTTGGCAGGAAGCAGCGGCGAACCCGCCTGGAAAGCGGCGAAATCACGCAGGTCTTCGCCTACGGTCAGGAAGCTGTCCTGCGAGATCGACTCGTCGAAGTAGTAACCGCCGAGCAGGAAGTTGATCGGCCCGTCGAAGTCCGAGGTCAGCCGCAGTTCCTGCGTGAAGGTGTCGACGCCCTGGTTGCGTCCTTCAGCCGTCAGGTCCGCACTGGTGAAGTCCACGTCCTGGATGAAGGCATTGCGCAGTTCGCGGTAGGCGGTGATCGAGGTCAGGGTAAGGTTGCCGAAGCTCCAGTCGACCTGGCCCGAAATCCCGTAGTTCTCGTTCTCGTTGAACGGCACCACATTGAGGAAATTGTCGAAGCTGAAGAAATCGCTCGGGAACTGGCCGCCAACGGCCGCCACGGCACCGGCCGTCAGCGGGCCGACCACGAGGTTGCTGGTCTGGCAGCAGATTTCGTCGATCTTGCCGTAGTCACCGATCAGGCGGATCTTGATGTCGGCGGTGGGCTCGATCAGCAGCTGGCCGCGCACCGACCAGCGATCGCGGTCGTTGATCTCGGAATCGAGGTTCACGATCCGCCCGAAGCCGTCGCGCTGCTGGTAGGTCCCGTCGAGCGACCAGGCGATGTTGTCGGTGATCGGGCCGGTCACTTCGCCCTTGAGGAACACCTGGTTGTAGTTGCCGTAGACCGCTTCGACCTGGCCGCCGAATTCGTACTGCGGTTCCTTGGTGACGATCGAGATCACGCCCGCGGACGCGTTCTTGCCGAACAGGGTCGATTGCGGCCCATTCAGCACTTCGACGCGCTGGATCATGTTGAGGTCGGAAATCGCCGAGGCCGAGCGCGAGCGGAACACGCCGTCGATGAACACGCCGACCGAGGGCTCGATCCCGAAGTTGTTGTCGCCGTTGCCGAAGCCGCGGATGATGAAGGTGGTGGCCGAGGAGGTCTGGAGCTGGCTGACGCGCAGCGAGGGCACCACGGTCTGGAGGTCGAGCACGTCGCGGATCTGGGCACGCTCGATGGTCTCGCCGCTGGTCACCGACACCGCGATCGGAGTTTCCTGAAGGGTCTGCTCGCGCTTGGACGCGGTGACGATGATCTCGTTGCCGACCTCGGGCTCGGCAGCCTCGGTCTCGGCGTCCTGCGCGAAGGCCATGGTCGGCATCGCGAGCGCACAGGCCGCGCCTGCCAGCAGGGTGAATCGATATGCGCCGGCAGCGCCGGTGAAGGTTGAACGCATGGAAGTTCCTCTCCAAAAAATCCCGCGACCCCGGCGCCCTTTTTCGGGCACGCACCGTCCCAGTGCGCTCTCTCCCGAGGTCGTGTGGCATGCGTGATACGCCAGCACCGCACGCGTCACAAGCGCCAGCCTAACGGTTTTGAGGGGCAAGCGACAGGATTGTTGCGCAAGAGTCACAGTCGCAACAGACTGGAGTTTCACGCTCTAGAGCCCTGCTCCAACCGGGTCTGGCCGAATGACGCTACGGAAACGAAGGCTCCGGATACCAGTCGTGAAAACCGGATTGCCTCACCGGAGCCGTGTGTTAGACCATTCGCGGGGGTGAAGAATGTCGGACGTTCAAAAGCGTATCTTGGCGTGGGTCGCAATTTTCCTGCTCGCAAGTGCGACCGCCTATTCCCTTTTGCTGGCATTCACCGCCTCTGCCGAGGCCATGCTTCAGCCCACAGGTATCGCCGAAGACCAGGAACTGACCCCCGCTTGGCGCTATGCCGCGTTCATGATGCGCAACGGAGCCGTGGTTACCGGCATTTTCGCAACCTTCATGGCCATCGTCAGCTTCGCGATCAGCAAGGTGACCGAAATCTACACGCGAATAGTCGAGGTCTCTGCCATTGTGGTGCTGTGCCTCGTTGGCATTGCGGCATCGGCATCGGCGATGGTCGAGGTCAGCAGCGCCGTGACCGAGAAAGCGATGGACTTCTACCTTTTCAAGGAGACGCCTTATGCTGGCGCTTCGACGCAGATCAACTTTTTCTTCGGCGGCATGATCGGCTGGTTTGCGAGTTTCATGGCCTCGGTGCTCGGCGTGAGCCTCGCCGACAAGGAGGGTGTCTTGCGCAAGCTCGTGCAGGGCTGACCATGCGAATGAGAGCGCCTCATGCGCAAATGAAAGGGCTGGACATGCGGTGGATGAGGGCAATCATGTTTGCTACCGGGCTGACAGCAGCTGCGGTATCGCCTGTCTTCGCGCAGGAAGCCAAGAAGACGATCATCGTCGAAACCCCCGACCCCGGAGCGCGCGCAGTATGGTTCGATGGCAGCGACGCGTTCAGTCGACAGGACTTCACGCATTCGACGACGGTGTCCACGGCAGAAGGATCAGTTGCCAAGGATATTTCCATCGATTTCAATGGCTTCGATCTTCCCCTCAGGCTCATCATCAGTCCCCGGCGATCGGGCAACCTCGCATTCGCCGTCGCGCGACCCCGGTTCACGAGTTGTGCTGACGCCGACGTCCGACGGGTCAGCGGGGCTGCGGTCACGGGCTCCATCAACGAACGCCTGAACCTCATGGCCGAGGCCCGTCGCCTGATTCAACTGTGCGGCACGGTCGAAAGTGTCGTGCCCAAACTGGTGCGCAAGTACTATGAAGCGAGTTGCTCGCTTGCGGGCGACACGCCGCCGATCTTCGAAATCCACCGTGACGCGGCGGTCCGCTTCCGCCAACTTCCCGACAGTCCGGCCAAACGAACCACGCTGGCGAATTGCAACGGGCGCGGCCAAGGTGCCGACCTGCGCCTGACCTGGAACCTTGCAAATGCCTCCGACCCGGCCGCGGCGCGGCTGCTGACGGCGGAACTGTTGGAAAAGGCGCACGACCCGGAATGGCAGGACGGTTTCGCTGCCGCTCGGCTGAGCGCTGACCTGGTGGAACGTTTAGAGGTAAATCTGATCAAGCAGCAGCAGATCGAAGCCTCGAACACCAACGATCTTGCAAGCGCCATCAGCTACACCGACGAACTTGACAAGCTTGCGCGCGACAGAGAGTTCAGTGATGCTGTCAAGGCCGAAGGTGTGACCACTGAGGCACTCGCACGCGACCGGACCTGGTTCGAAACGCGGATGCAGCGCGACGAATAGTCTTGCGCCAGGAGCGCCAGCCGACAGCCGGTTCATGAGGCCGGGCATTTTCGTAACCGCATCGCTTGCCCCTATGGCAAGTCTCGGCTAGTGGCGCGCGAGATTTATTGCGCCGCACAATGGCGCCCCCTCTCACAGCCGAGTTTCTGATGTCTTCAGCTCTTCGCAACGTGGCGATTATCGCGCACGTGGACCATGGCAAGACCACGCTGGTCGACCAGCTCTTCCGCCAATCGGGCACTTTCCGCGACAACCAGCGCGTCGAGGAACGCGCGATGGATTCGGGCGATCTCGAAAAGGAGCGCGGGATCACCATTCTCGCCAAGTGCACCAGCGTCGAGTGGGAGCAAGGCGGAGAGACGACCCGCATCAACATCGTCGACACCCCCGGCCACGCCGACTTCGGCGCCGAGGTGGAGCGCATCCTCAGCATGGTCGACGGCGTGATCCTGTTGGTCGACAGCGCGGAAGGCGCGATGCCGCAGACCAAGTTCGTCACCGGCAAGGCGCTCGCGCTGGGCCTCAAGCCCATCGTCGTCGTCAACAAGATCGACCGCCCGGATGGCCGCGCGCAGGAAGTGCTCGACGAGGTGTTCGACCTCTTCGTGAGCCTCGATGCCAATGACGAGCAGCTCGATTTTCCCGTGCTCTACGCCTCGGGCCGCGAAGGCTATGCGAGCGAGGACATGGATGCCCGCAGCGGCTCGCTGGCCCCGCTCTTCGCCAAGATCATCGAGCATGTCCCCGCCCCCGGCCTCGACCCGGATGCCAAGTTCAGCTTCCTCGCCACCCTGCTCGACCGCGACAACTTCATGGGCCGCGTGCTGACGGGCCGGGTGCAATCGGGAACGATCCGGGTGAACGATCCGATCCACGCCATCGACATGGACGGCAAGGTGATCGAAACCGGCCGCGCGACCAAGCTGATGAGCTTTGACGGGCTCGAGCGCGTGCCGGTCGAAGTCGCGCGCGCGGGCGACATCATCGCGCTCGCCGGGCTCGAGAAGGCGACCGTCGCCAACACTATCTGCGATCCCTCGGTGAGCGAGCCCATCGCCGCCCAGCCGATCGACCCGCCGACGCTCGCCATGCGCTTCTCGGTCAACGACTCCCCCCTTGCGGGCCGCGAGGGCAGCAAGGTGACGAGCCGCATGATCCGCGACCGCCTGCTGCGCGAGGCCGAAACCAACGTCGCGATCCGCGTGACGGAATCCGAGGACAAGGACAGCTTCGAAGTCGCCGGGCGCGGCGAACTCCAATTGGGCGTCCTCATCGAGACCATGCGCCGCGAAGGCTTCGAACTCGGCATCAGCCGCCCGCGCGTCCTGTTCCGCGAGGAAGACGGCAAGCGCATGGAGCCCTACGAGACCGTCGTGATCGACGTCGATGACGAACACTCGGGCACGGTGGTCGAGAAGATGCAGCGCCGCAAGGCCGACCTTTCCGAAATGCGCCCCTCGGGCGTGGGCAAGACCCGCATCACCTTCTCGGCCCCCTCGCGCGGCCTCATCGGCTACCACGGCGAATTCCTGTCCGACACGCGCGGCACCGGGATCATGAACCGCCTGTTCGAGAAGTATGGCCCCTACAAGGGCCCGATCGAAGGCCGCCTCAACGGCGTCCTCATCTCGAACGGTGACGGCGAGGCGGTGGCCTATGCGCTGAACTCGCTGGAGGAACGCGGCACCCTGTTCATCGGCCCGCAGATGAAGGTCTACGAAGGCATGGTGATCGGCGAGAATGCCAAGCCGGAAGACCTCGAGGTCAATCCGCTCAAGGCCAAGCAGCTCACCAACATCCGCTCGAGCGGCAAGGACGACGCGATCCGCCTCACCCCCCCGCGCCGCATGAGCCTCGAACAGGCCATCGCCTATATCGACGACGACGAGATGGTCGAAGTCACCCCCCAGTCGATCCGCCTGAGGAAGGCGATCCTGTGCCCGCATGAGCGGAAGAAGGCGCGGCGCAAGAAGGAGGATTGATCCTCCTGCTCCTTCAAGTTCAGCTTGCCTGCCCCCGCGCTCCGGTTACCCTCTAGAGTGAGGCGAATCGCGGGGGCGGCGCGGGCATGCGGAGGATATTCGCGGCGATCATCGCCGCTCTGGCACTGATCGGAGCCTCCGCTGCCTCGGCGAAGGGCGCGGCGGCGAGTTACGAGACCCAGACCTTCGCGATGAACGCCGCCGAAACCCTCGCGGCGGAACGGCGGCTGGCCAATAACGAACTGATCCGCCTGCGCGAGATCATCGACGCGCGTGACGAACGCATCCGCAAGCTCGAAGGCAATCTGCGCAGCGCAGGCGGCACGAACCGCACGCTCGGCGCCGAGCTCGACAAGCTGAAGCAGGAAGCCGCCGAAGAGAAAGAACGCTACACCGCTGAACTCGCCCGCCGCGATGACGAATACGCGCGCGAGCGGCAAATGCTGCTGAGCGCGGGCGAGACCTGGTCGGAAACGCCGGAAGGGCTGGCGATCCTCGAAGCCTTCAACTCCGGCGACCGCGTCCGCTCGCTCGCACTCGCCCGCGACCTGACCCAGCGGCGTATCGACATGGAGCGCGATCGCAGCGCGATCCAGATCGCCGCCGAGTTGCGCACGGAAGCTGTGCTGAACGCGCAGGCCCGCGCATTCGGCGATATCGGGATCGAGACGGTCATCGAGCGCTGGAAGGCGGTGATCGCGACCGGAAAGGCGGATTTCTACGACTGGACGAGCCTTGCCACCATCTACGAGGGCGAGCTTCGCTTCGACCTTGCTCTGGCTGCATTGGAGCAGGCGCTCGCCTTGGCGGACAACGCTTCGCAGATCGATTGGGTGCTTTCGGACAAGAGCCGCCTGCTTGACTCGGTGGGTCGCTATTCCGATGCAATCATGGTCAGAATGGAAGTCGTCGAACGTCGCCGGGCAGCCAAACGTGCCGGGAGCGTCGAGAACAGGTTCAATGACAGTATACTGTCACTGGACCTCAGAAGCCTCGCATACGCACTGTGCAATATGTATCGCTGTGACGAGGGACAGGCCCTTGCGGATGACGCCGATCGGCTTCAGGCGGCAAGGCAAGACGAGCTGAAAACGGCTGGAACGACGCCCGATGCCGCAAACGCCCCGTCCGCAACGGATGGAACCACCGCTGTGGACGGCATGGATTTTACTTTGGTGACCGGCGATCCGTCGGGAGCCGGGATCGGCACCCTCCTGCCGATGCTGCCGACGGGTTCCTCCGAATTGCGTGCGCCCTCGGAGCTTCCCGGAATGCACATTGATGTCCGGCACGATGATCTGGTTGTGAACGGAGCGGAACTGATCGGCGCGGGAAAGTTGCCCGAGGGTCTTCAGAAGTTTCGGGAGGCGGCCGAAATCTCGCGGGAGTTGACCGCGAAGTTTCCCGGCTCGGTCCGCGAGCTGATGAATCTGGAAATCGATCTATCGCGGATCTCGCTGCTCTTGGAGAATCTGGGCGACAAGGACGGGCTCCTTCAAGTGGAACTTGAAGTCCTTCAAGTCCGACGCACCCTTGCCGCCATCCCCGGCGGCTTTGTGGAGGGCAAGACCTATCTGGCATCGACGTTGCGCAGGATAGGACAAGCGCACCAGCAGCTGGGACAAGCTGACCAGGCCAGGGAAAAATACATCGAAGCCCTCGATATCGAGCGTCGCCTTGCGCAGACCTTGCCGCAATCGATCCCGCTGCGGGTAAACTTGGCAGGCTCGCTGACAGAGACTGCGAACTTCTGGCTGAACACGGGTGAGGAGGACAGCGCGCGGCAAGCGCTTCGCGAGGCGCTTGCGATCCACGAGGAACTCTCGGCCATGCCCGGCGCGCCGGTGTTGGCGAAGCTGACCCATGCCGAGGTGCTCCAGTCGCTGGGAGAGCTTGGCGTCGGACCCGACTATCTGGACGCTGCGCTGTCGCGTTATCGGCAAGCGGCGGAAAGCCAGCGCAAGGCCGTGTCCCTCGGCAAGCCGATACTTGCTGCGGGCGGCGAAAGCGCGCGCTCGATCCTGTATTTTGCGCTCGCAGGGTATGCGAAGACACTGCTCGATCTGGAGCGCAGGGAAGAAGCCATCGCTGTCTATGACGAACTGCATCAGGCGCTGCGTCTGCCTGACCATATGGATGAGAACACGGAGAGTGAGGTCTTCGGTTACGTCCTGTCGAGAATTGCACTCGCCGCCGAATTTCCGGAACGATACCCTGTGGCCGATCTCGTGAATGAGCTATCGACCGTGGGGGTGGATGAGGGGTCTGTGCCATTCTTTCGCTATCTCGAGACCATGACCAGAGAGATGGTCAGTCGCTTGTCCGAAAGGGCATCGCCATGATCGCCCGTGCCGGAAGTGACCGGAAACCATGAGCCTCGATGCCGTCATCGTCGCCTGCGGGCCTGACCGCGACGGCGCCGCGCGGCTGACCGATGGTCTGGGCGCGGCGGGGTTGATGGTGAAGCTGGTGATCGCCGGGGCGGGCGACATCCCAGATGCGCCTTGCCGGGTGCTGGCGATCACCCGTTCGCCGGACTGCAACGCCTGGCTGGCAAGCGCGGCGCACGAGGCAGCGGGCGCCGGGCGCGCTATCGCCGTCAGGCTCGAGCCCAGGGCCGAACCGCCTGTGCCGCTGCCGACCTACGATTATCTCGTCAAGGGCGTGATGGCGCAGCTGATTGGCAAGGCGTGCCTCTCCGACATCGCCGCCGCCATCCGCGCGATCCAGCAGAACACCTTCCCGCCATCCGCCACCGCCCGCTGGCGCATGGTGCTGGAACGCCTGTGGGTCTACCTCGTCGGGTTCGGCGCGATCGTCGGGCTCTTCGGATATTTCGTGCCGTGGGATGAGGTCGGCCACTGGTTCGATTTCGAGGAACAGGCCGCGTGGGAGGCCTTGCAGTCGCCCAAGGCCGATTGCGCGGCGTTCGACGCCTATCTCGACACCCATCCCGACGGACGCCATGCCGATGCGGTGCGCGATGCGCGGGCGAACCCGGACATGGTCTCCGAGCCGGTGCCCGATACGACCCCGATGGTCGTGTCTGGTCCGCTGCTTGTCGGCGAGGGATATGCCAGCCGCGAAGCCGCGCTCGCTGCGGCGCGCGACTGGGCGCTCGCCGACGCGCAACGGCAATGCGGCAGCCTAGCCAAGCGGCTCGAAGGGCAAAACTGGACGACGCAACTGGGGTCACTCACGGAACAATGCCGCCAGACCGGGGGCGGCTGGTTGTGTGCCGTCGAGGGGGCGCACGCCTGCCGCGTCGAGGTGCCGACCGAAAAGCGGGTATGTCGCCTCGGCGGTGCGGAGTAAGGGCGCAACGTCGGCGCTGCGCTTTCCTGCCGGGTAGAACCACCCTCCCCCCGCTTCCCAACCCCGCGCGCAGCCGTTACCCAACGCCCTCATGAACACCTACACCCTCGCCAGCCTTGCCGCCTATTTCCTGCTGATGATCGCCATCGGGGTCTATGCCTGGGTCAAGACCCGGGCGGATTCCTCGGGGTATCTGCTGGCGGGGCGCAATCTCGGGCCGGCGGTGACCGCGCTTTCGGCGGGGGCTTCGGATATGTCGGGTTGGCTCTTGCTGGGGCTGCCCGGCGCGCTGTTTGCGAGCGGGTTGATGGAGGCGTGGATCGCCATCGGGCTCACCATCGGGGCGGGGCTCAACTGGATCATCGTCGCCCCGCGGCTGCGCGAGCAGACCGAGCGGCTGGGGGATGCGCTGACCATCCCGCAGTTCCTCGCCAACCGCTTTCCCGAGGCCGGGACTTTGCTGCGGGTCACCTCCGCCGTCATCATCGTCGGCTTCTTCACCGTTTACACCGCCTCCGGGATGGTCGGCGGGGGCAAGCTGTTCGAGACGGCGTTCGCGGGCGCGATGCCGGTCGCGGGGCTTTCCGACTACATGGTCGGCATCCTGGTCACGGCGGGGATCGTGCTGGTCTACACCATGATCGGCGGGTTCCTCGCGGTCAGCCTCACCGACTTCGTGCAAGGCATGATCATGATGGCCGCGCTGGTGGTGATGCCGCTGGTGATCCTCTTCGCGACGCCGCCCGGAACCGTCCCCGCGACCCCGCCCGAGGGCTTCTTCAGCCTCACCCACGGGGCGAGCCTGATCGGCGTGATCAGCGCGGTCACCTGGGGGCTCGGCTATTTCGGGCAGCCGCATATCATCGTGCGCTTCATGGCGATCGACCGGGTCGAAAACGTGCCGACCGCGCGCGCGATCGGGATGAGCTGGATGGTGATCTCGCTGGTCGGCGCGGTCGCCGTGGGGCTTGCGGGGCGTGCCTATGCCGATACCCACGGGCTGGTGGTCGAGGACCCCGAGACGATTTTCATCATCCTCGCGCAGATCCTGTTCCACCCGGCGGTGACCGGCTTCCTCTACGCCGCGCTGCTGGCGGCGATCATGAGCACGATTTCCTCGCAGCTGCTGGTGTCGTCCTCCTCGCTCACGGAAGATTTCTACCGCCTGTTCCTGCGCCGCAATGCGTCGGAGCGCGAGGCGGTCAATATCGGGCGGCTGTGCGTGGCGCTGGTCGCGGCGGCAGCGCTGGTTATCGCGGCGGATCCCGAGAGCGAGGTGCTCGGCCTTGTCGCCAATGCCTGGGCGGGGTTCGGCGCGGCGTTCGGCCCGCTGATCCTGCTGGCGCTGACATGGGACAAGATGACCGGCGCGGGCGCGGTTGCGGGGCTGGTGACGGGCGCGGGCGTGGTCGCGGGGTGGATCGCGCTGGGGTGGAACAAGGCCCTGCCCGCAGCCCTCGGCGGCGGGCCGGGGCTTTACGAGATCGTGCCGGGCTTCCTCGCCTCGCTCGCGGCGATCGTGGTGGTGAGCCGCCTCACTGCTCCGCAGACGCAGCGCGTGTAACCGCAAGGCGCGGCGCGGCGAACGGGGGGATGCGAGGTTCGCTCCGCCCGCTGCCTCCCTCCATCGGCGGACGGATGCGGGCCTCGCGCCCTTTCCTCCGGTCGCACCTTCAGGCATTATGCCCGGCGGGGAGGAAAGGGCATGACGGGACATTCGGACGGCAGCGCGCGCATCACCGGGCTCGGCGGCATTTTCTACATCGTGAAGGACCCGGCCGCGAGCCGCGCGTGGTATCGCGAGGTGCTGGGCATCGACGGCGAATACGGCCCGCAGCTTGCCTGGGCGGGCGAGCCGTGCCAGCACCCCTATTCACTGATCAGCCATTTCGGCGATGATGGTTACATCAAGCCGGGCACCGGCGGCTTCATGATCAATCTGCGCGTCAACGATCTGGGCGGCTTCGTCGCTGGCCTGCGCGCCAAGGGCGTCGACATCCTCGGCGAGGCGGACGAGGGCTACGGCAAGTTTGCCTGGCTGCTCGACCCCGACGGGGTGAAGATCGAGCTGTGGGAGCAGGTGGAGGATCGCCTCCCCTGAGTGACGGCCTGTTAGGAATACCTGGTAACCAGGCAAGGTTTTCTTAACCCAGTTTCTTGCGCCACCATTAAGGATGACTGCGCAATAGTGCCTAGCGATGCAGCACTTGGCACTTCTTTCCAGAGCGGGCTTGCTGGCGGGCGCATTGGTGGCGCTGGCGGGCTGCGGGTCGATCGTTCCCGGCGTGGCTTCGCCCGGCGCGGGACAGGGGCCGGCCCGGACCACCGCGAGCACTCCGGCGCGGCCTGCGGTTGCGGTTGCCTCGGCCCCGCGATCTTACGTGCCGCGTGCGAGCGAGGCGGGCTGCCTTGCCGATCTCGGCAAGACCGGCGCGCGCTTCGATCCCGTGCCCGATACCTATGCCGCGCCGGGGTGCAACCAGCTCGGCACGGTGCAGCTGATGGCGCTGGCCGGGGACCGCGCGCCGCTCTCCATCGCCAATCTCGGGCCGGTGCGGTGCCAGGTCGCCAAGGCCTTCGGCGACTGGGCGCGCTTCGGGGTCGATCGCGCCGCGCGCCAGCTGCTCGGCAGCCCGGTGGCGCGGATCGAGACAATGGGTTCCTACAATTGCCGCAATGTCGCAGGCACCGAGGTGCGCTCGGCCCATGCGCGGGCCGAGGCGATCGACGTGTCGGCCTTCGTGCTGGCGGACGGGCGGCGGATCGTGCTCAAGCGCGACTGGCAGGGCGGCGATGCGGCGACGCGCGAGTTCCTGCGGGTGGTGCACAAGAGCGCCTGCAAGCGCTTCGGCACGGTGCTGGGTCCCGAATACAACGCCGCGCATCAGGATCACTTCCATCTGGAAGGCACGGGCGCGAAGTTCTGCCGCTGAGGCACCGCGCCGCCCCAGCGGCGCATCGGCCCCACGGCCACCGGGTCAGGCCCCAAACAGCAGGCGGCCCCGCTTGCCGGGGTGAATGGCAAGGGGGCCGCCAAGAAGACGAATGCTCGTAAGAACGTCAGGCTGCCGGCGGCTGGTGCCCTCAAGGGGGGGGAAGGGCCGGGACAGTCGCGGGTGCGTGACGTCAGGCGCGCAGCCTGGGTTCGAGCTTCGCCTCCAGTTTCAGCCGCACCGCCTCGGCCGCGTGGCGGGCGCCGAGCTTGGTCATCATGTTGGCGCGGTGGATTTCGACCGTGCGCGGGCTGATATCGAGCTCGCGGGCGATGGCCTTGTTGCTGCTGCCTTCGGCCAGCCAGTCCAGAACTTCGCGCTCGCGCGCCGAGAGGGTGGAGATACGGTCGCGCGCCTCGATCATGCGGCGGCGGGCGGCGCCGAACTGTTCGGCTTCCTTTTCGATGCGGAGCAGACAGCGGGTGAAACGTTCGGGATCGAGCGGAAGGGCGAGATAATCGAGCGAGCCGGCCTTGATCGCCTCGACGATGCGGCCCGGGCGGGGCTGGACGTCGACCGCGATCAGCGGGAGCCAGATCCCCAACCGACCGAGCCGGTCGAGGATCATCCCCACCCCGCCTTCCTCGGGCGTGTCGCGGGCGATGATGATCCCCTCCCTCGGCGGGTGGACCGCGAGTTCGGAGAGGTCACCATAGACCTCGCAGTGGTGGCCAAGCGCGAAGCCTACACGGGCCAATTCGGCGCGTTGACGGCTGCACGAGTCGATGAAGTGGAGGGAGGCTTTGCGTGTCATGTGAGCCTGTCTGCGCTAACCCATTATGGGATTCACGCATGAGCGGCCCCGTTCCGGAGGATTTACCATCTCCCCGAAACGTCATCTATCTGAATTATAGAGGAAATTTACCTCCGTAACGGAGGCAGATCAGGTCTGGCCCCTAGGTGTCATCGCTGAAGCTGTAAGGCGGCAGCGAGTGGAAGGCCGACCGCAGCGCATCACCCCAACCCGATGAAATCGTGTCGAAATACTCGTCTTCGGCGGTGACGCGATGTTCATGCAAGGGTTTGAAGTTATCCTTGCCGATCACCAGCAGATCGAGCGGCAGGCCGACCGAGAGGTTAGCCTTGAGAGTCGAATCGAAGCTAACCATCATCAGCTTGACCGCGTCCTCGAAGCTCATGTCCTTCCCGTAGCCGCGGATCAGGATCGGGCGGCCGTATTTGGTCTCGCCGATCTGGAAGAAGGGCGTGTCCCAGCTCGCCTCGATGAAATTGCCTTCGGGATAGATCATGAACAGGCGCGGCTGCATCCCGGCGATCTGCCCGGCGACGATCATGGTGGCGGTGAAGCGGCCCTTGCCGTCGGGGCCGTTGTCGCGCTGGGCCTGTTCGATGGTGTTGCGCAGCAGGCGCCCGATCTCGGTCGCGACCTGGAACATCGTCGGCCCCTTGATGAGGCAGTTCTCGCGCTCCGAGGGGGCCTTGGTGCGCTCCTCGAGCTGGCTGATCACCGCCTGCGTGGTGGCGAGGTTGCCCGCGGTCATCACCGCGATGATGCGCTCGCCCGGAACGCTCCAGTGGAACAGCTTGCGGAAGGTCGAGATGTTGTCGACGCCCGAATTGGTGCGCGTGTCGCTCATCAGGACGAGGCCCTTGTCGAGCACCATGCCAACGCAATAGGTCATGAAGTCTTCCTCTCCCTCTCCGCCGCCCGCACCGCCCTAGCGCGATGCCGACCTGAGCGCAAAGGGCCCAAGCGCAAAGGCACGGCGGGGTCTATCGGGCTATTGGTTCGACTGGCTCTGCGACTGGCTCTGACTCTGGGCCGGCTGCGCCTCGACCGCCACCCCCACGGTGAGCACCTGATCGCTCGCGCCGATGCTGATGCCGGTGACGGGCGCGGCATCGCGGTAGTCGCTCCCTGTCGCCACGCGGACATAGCGCGGATCGGGGGAGATGCCGTTCGACACATCGAAGCCGACCCACCCCAGCCCCTCGACATGGGCCTCGGCCCAGGCGTGGGTGGCTTCCTGCTCGATCCGGTCGTCCATCAGGAGGTAGCCCGAGACATAGCGCGCCGGCACCCCGCTCGCGCGGGCGGCACCGATGAAGATATGCGCGTGGTCCTGGCACACCCCCGCCCCATGCCCGACCGCTTCCTCGGCGGTGGTGGCCGAATGGGTGCGCCCGGTCTCGTAGGCGATGCGCTCGCGGATCAGCGCGGAGAGCGCGTGGAGGAAATCGAGCGGCTTCCTCGTATCGCTCGCCGGCACGTCGCGCAGCAGCCCGCGCAGGCGCGCGCCGGGGCGGGTGAGCGGGGTCTGACGCAGGAAGCTCCACAAGGGCAGGTGCCCCGAATGGCGACCGATCACCCCGGCATTGTCCTCGGTCTCGACCACGCCCTCGCAGGTCACCGTCACCTCGCGCGCGCCGGGGGTGAGGCCGACCAGCGTGACGTGGTTGAAATGCTGGTCGTCATACTGGAGCTCGGCATGGGCGTTTGCGAAGGTCATCCGCCATTCGAGGATGCGCTGGCCCTGCGTCTCCTTGGGGGTCAGCCGCAGCCGCTGGAGCGCGTGGACCACCGGCTCGCTGAAGGCATAATGGGTCGTGTGCCGGACCTGGAGTTTCAATTTGCTCATGCGTGGAACCGGTAATCCTCGGCGATCGCGCGGGCGATGGCGTTGTTGCGGGCGAGGAAATCGACGAGGAATTCGTGCAGCCCCTGCTCGAAGATCTGGTCGACGGTGAGATGGCTGATCCTGGTGTCGGCCTCGCGCATCAGGGCGACTGCGCTGCCCTCGACCCCGTGGGTGCGGGCGAGCGCGCCGAGGCAATCGCGCAGGGCATTGCGGCAGAAGGCGAGGCTCCGCGGGAAGCGGTCGTCAAGCACCACGAATTCTACGATCCCGCGCGCCTCGATCTGCCCGGCATTGAGCCAGGAATAGACCCGCGCTCCCGCGACCGAGCGCAGCACCTGCTCCCACTGGCCGGTATCGAGGCTCGAGCCGACATAGGAGAGAGATGGCAGGAGGATGAAGTATTTCATGTCGAGAATGCGCGCGGTCGAATCCGCGCGCTCGATAAAGGTGCCCGCGCGGGCGAAGTGGTAGCCTTCGTCGCGCAGGATCGAGCCGTCGAAGGCGCCGTGGACCTGCGTGCCCGCGCGCCGGATCGCGGCGAGCACCTCGCCCACCATGGTCTGGCCGACGGGCCGCGCGAGCAGGCGGTCGATGCGCATCCAGTTCTCGTTGACCGCTTCCCACACGTCCGAGGAGATGTTGATGCGGCTCTCGCGCGCGTTCGACCGCGCCCCGGCGAACATGGCGCGGACATTCCCGGGGTTCGAGGGCCCGCGCAGCACGAAATTCCAGACCGCGGTCCCGTCATAGCTGTCATGCGCGGCCTGATAGGCGCTCTGGAGGCCGAGGGTGGCGATCACCGAACGCCATTCGGCCTCGGCGGTGACGACATCGCGGGTCAGCGCCATGCGCAGCGCAGCCTCGAGCAGGCGCGCGGTGTTCTCGGCCCGCTCGAGATAGCGGAACATCCAGAACAGGCCGTTTGCGGTTCTGCCCAGCATGTCAGTCCTTCAGCACCCAGGTGTCCTTGGTGCCGCCTCCCTGACTGGAATTGACCACCAGCGACCCCTTCTTGAGCGCCACCCGCGTGAGCCCGCCCGGAGTGATGTCGATGCCTTCAGGGCTGACCAGCACGAAGGGCCTGAGATCGAGGTGCCGGGGCGCGAGGCCCTTGGCGGTGTAGATCGGGCAGGTCGACAGCGCGAGCGTCGGCTGGGCGATGTAATTCTCGGGCTTGGCGACCAGCTTCTCCCGGAAGGCGGCGATCTCGCGCTTGCTCGAAGTGGGCCCGATCAGCATCCCGTAGCCGCCCGAGCCGTGGACTTCCTTGACCACCAGCTCGGCGAGGTTGTCGAGCACGTAGGCCAGCGAGTCCTTGTCCGCGCACCGCCACGTCTGGACGTTGGGCAGCAAGGGCCGCTCGCCGGTGTAGAATTCGACGATCTCGGGCATGAAGGAATAGATTGCCTTGTCGTCGGCGACGCCCGTCCCCGGCGCATTGGCGATGGTGATCCCGCCCGAGCGATACACGTCCATGATCCCCGGCACGCCCAAGACGCTGTCGGGATTGAAGGTGAGCGGATCGAGGAATTCGTCGTCGACCCGGCGATAGAGCACGTCGATCGGCTTGTAGCCGCGCGTGGTGCGCATCTGCACCCGGCCCTCGGTGACGCGCAGATCGCTGCCTTCGACCAGTTCGGCGCCCATCTGGTCGGCGAGGAAGGCGTGCTCGAAATAGGCCGAGTTGAAGATGCCCGGCGTCAGCACCGCGACGGTCGGCTTGCCCCCGGTGAAGGCCGGCGGCACGCAGGCGGCAAGGCTTCGGGCGAGGCGGCGCGGGTAATTCGACACGCTCTCCACCCCGATCCGGCTGAACAGATCGGGGAACATCCCCATCATCGTCTCGCGGTTCTCGAGCATGTAGGACACGCCCGAGGGGGTGCGCGCATTGTCCTCGAGCACGAAGAACTCGTCCGGCCCGGTTCGCACGAGGTCGATCCCTACGATATGGGTATAGATCCCGCCCGGCGGGGTGAAGCCGACCATGTTGGCGAGCCACGCGTCATTGCCGCGCAGCAGCCGCTCGGGCAGGCGCCCGGCCCGCACGATCTCCTGCCGGTGATAGAGGTCGTAGAGGAAGGAATTGAGCGCCCGCACCCGCTGCTCGATCCCGCGCGAGAGACGGCGCCATTCGCTCGCGGTGATGATGCGCGGCACCATGTCGAAAGGGATCAGGCGCTCTTCGGCCTCGTTCTCGCCATAGACGTTGAAGGTGATGCCGGTGCGGCGGAAGGTGTCATCCGCCTCGCGGTTCTTGCGGCGCATCAGTTCGGGCGGCTGCTCCGCGAACCAGCGGCAATATTCGGCATAGGCGGGCCGCGTGTTGCCTGCCTCGTCGAACATCTCGTCGAAATTACCGCCCCGCGCCTGCATTGACCCCCGCAGAATGACTTAGTCGCGGCACTCTAACCCGCGTTTCGCAAAAGGAAAGCGGGTGGGGCATTTGACGTAGATTGCCGACAAAATCGCCGATGCGCGAGGCTCAAGCTGTATTCAACGATGGAACATTCCAGCTCTGGTTCGGATCTGAGAGCGATGGCCATGGGTCGCCGAAAAAAACCCTGTCCAACTTGGCCACGAATGCTGGGGCGAGCCGAACGAAGCTAACGCGTTGGTCCGTGAGATGGGGATAGCGGAACACCATCCCGCACTCCTCCAAGAATCGCAGATACCGGTGTGAGGTTGTTTGCGGAATTCCTGCGGCCAGTCCGATGATGGACGTCTTGATCGGGATGCTTGAGTGCTCGGCCTCATAAAGCTCCAGCAGAATCGTCACCTCAGGCTTAAGAATGCAGATTTGGCCCATTGCGGCGGCGATCGCCTCGCTCGTAGCGCGAAACGACTTATACGTATTCATACTTAACGGCGACTGAGACATTGGTTTTTGCACTGGCATTCTCCCGACTGGCAAAACCCCTTTTTAACCCGTCCTGCTAGCGAATAGTGGAGAATGACCGTTTAATCACGTCACGTAGCCTCGTGACGGCGGCTCTTGTTTGGGTTAATGGCTGCGACGGGGATCGAGGGGTGGCACTTGTGCGAGGGGAAGTTTTTTCCCTGTTCATGCGCCATGGGCATCGGGGAAAGAACTAACCAGTATGGGCAACGATCAGCATCCCGCCAACGAGGGACCGATCCACCTTACCCGCAGCCTTCTGAAGGCGGTTCGCGAACTTGGTGTCGTTTCAATGACCTACCATTTCGCGAAGTCTCACCAATCGCTCAAGCCTGTCTTGCCCTATCTGCATTTCGAGACCGGAAAGACTTTCTCGCGGTACGAATTGCCCGATGAGCACTCCGAGGTTCTGCGTCGATGCCATGATTACATTATTGACCTGGGCAAGCCCGTGATCCTCTCGCAAGTGCTGCCGCTATTTCGATCGGTAGAGCCGCGTTTGACCGAAGAAATCATGACTGCCGCAAATGAAATGGGTGTCTTCGATCAGTACATGATCCCGGTGTATGGGCCATTCATGGTCAATGGTGTGATTGCATTCGGAAAAGGCAGCACGATTGATCCGAGTGAGAAGGCGATGCTCAAGAAAATGGAAAGCCTTGCCGCGTTCCATCATAACCGCATGGTTGTCCATTTCGGTGAAAAGCGATCCGACATCGAACTCTCTCCGCGAGAAAACGAGGTGCTGACCTGGATCGCACGGGGCAAATCGAGCACCGATATCGCCACGATTCTCGGGGTAAGTCTTTCGTCAGTCGACACCTACACCCGGCGGATCTTCGAGAAGATGGGGGTTCATGACAGGGTGTCGGCCGCAGTTAACGGGGTCGTCGAAGGCTTGGTCAAACCGACCTGATCGCGTGGGCGAAAAGCGCGCCTCGGGCAGCCTTGCTCGGATAGAAGTTCACCCCCTGACGCTCTCCAGCTCCGCCAGCAGCGTCGCGATCACCTGCGGATCATAGGTGAAGCCCATGTGGGTGCAGCGCAGCGCCACCGCGCGGTCGCGTTCGCCGGGGCGGCCGGCGGCGCAGCGCGGGGCGATGACGCCGTCGTTGGCGCTCCACAGCGCGACCGTCTCGACCGGGGGCTTCACGTGCAATTCGGCGGCGATCGGGGGGGCGTCGACCGAGTGCCCGGTGATGAACTGGTAGGCGCGCCAGACGTTGTTGGCGCGGGGGGAGCCGCTGAAGGGCGAGCCCATCGAGATCACCTTGGCGACGCTCTCAGGCTGACGCTTGGCGATCTCGCGCGCATAGAGGCCGCCGAGGCTCCAGCCGATCAGCACCACCTTCTGCCCGTGGCGCGCGTGGAGTTCGAGCAGGCGCTGTTCGACCTGATCGAAACGTTCCTCGGTCGGCCCCCAGTTGAAGCCGAGGCCCCAGCGCTTGGCAATGTGTCCCGCACTCTCCAGCTGCCGCGCAAGGTAGCGCATCCGCATCGGGTGCGCGCCGAAGCCGGGGAGCAGCATCACCACTTGCGGGTTGGCGCTGGGAGCGATCTCGAGCGTGCGGCGCACGCGGCGCACGGGCTCGAGCAGCACCTGAGTCTCACCGAGCAGCCGCACGAGGCGGGGTTTGCCGCTCTCGCGCTCCTCGGGGATGGCTTCGCGTGCCAGTGCGACCCGGCGGGCAAAATCGGTCGCGGCATAGGCCTGCTGCGCGCGCCCGCCCGCAGCCGCAGCCGCTGCGACCAGCGGGGCGGGCAAGCGAGGACGGTCAAAGGCGAAGCGCGTGGCCATGGAAAGCCACAAGCCAGACAGCCGCTGAACCGTCAATTAATTGTAACCCGCGTAATAAATCCGACACATTTCATTGGGCCGGTGTTTCCGCCGCGCCCGGCGCCGGGCAGTCGCCGGTCCGCTCGTGCTGGACGGAGACGTTCATCGTCCCCTCGACCCCGCCGAAATCCTTTCTGGTGGCGGCGGTGAACTCGGCGCCGGTGGGTTTCGCGCTGCCTTCCATCGCGGTGCGCGTGGTTACCCCTTGCGCCTCGCACACCAGCATTCCCTGAAACGCGCCGTCCTTGAGCGTGAAGGTCTCGAAGGAGCAGGCGCCGTCCTGCCCCTTGGTGAGCAGCGTCTCGAACCCCTTGTCGACCTCGGCCGCGGTGAGGCAGCTTTCCAGCGTGCGGACCAGCCCCGCGCCGTGCCCCTCCATGCCCTCGGGCAGGCCGGGGATGTCGAGCCCGGTCAGAGTGATGGTGGTCTTGTAGAGCCCCGGCTGCGGCTTCAGCCCCTGCGTCTCGGCCTGCTTGGCGGCCTCGGCGACGGTCGCGGGGGCTCCCTTGGGGGCCTCGCTCTCCTTCTCGCCCGAGCAGCCCGCGGCGAGCATCGCGGCGGCGAAGATGGTGAGGCTACGCGGGGTCATCGGGGCATCTCCTTGGGGTATCTGCCTGCGACAACGGCCCGCGCGCCAAACCGTGCCCCGAAAAGCGCCGAAGCCCGCCCGCCCCGCCTTGCGCGTCCCCGCTTTGTTCCCCATACAGGGAGCATGGCCGAACTCGTGATCCGCCGCGGACTGGACGAGCCCGAAACGGGCGCCGATTTCGTCCCGCACCGCCCCGCCCGCCCCGACAAGTCGATGGGCGGCATCCCGTTCAAGCTGGTCTCGGACTACGAACCGGCCGGCGACCAGCCGACCGCGATTGCCGAGCTGACCGAAAGCGCGCTGGCGGGCGAGAAGACGCAGGTGCTGCTCGGCGTCACGGGCAGCGGCAAGACCTTCACCATGGCCAAGGTGATCGAGACCCTTCAGCGGCCTGCGCTGATCCTCGCCCCCAACAAGATCCTCGCCGCGCAATTATACGGCGAGTTCAAGAGCTTCTTCCCCGAGAACGCGGTCGAGTATTTCGTCTCCTACTACGACTACTACCAGCCTGAGGCCTACGTCCCGCGCTCGGACACCTATATCGAGAAAGAGTCGAGCGTGAACGAGGCGATCGACCGGATGCGCCACTCGGCCACCCGGGCGCTCTTGGAACGCGACGACGTGATTATCGTGGCCTCGGTCTCGTGCCTCTACGGTATCGGCTCGGTCGAGACCTATTCGGCGATGATCTTCGACATCAAGGTGGGCGAGGTCGTCGACCAGCGCGAGCTAATCCGCAAGCTGGTGGCTCTGCAATACAAGAGGAACGATGCTGCCTTCACCCGCGGGTGTTTCCGGGTGCGCGGGGACTCTCTGGAAATCTTCCCCTCGCACTACGAGGACATGGCCTGGCGGGTGAGCTTCTTCGGCGACGAGATCGAGGCGATCAGCGAATTCGACCCCCTCACCGGCACCAAGGGCGCGGCGCTGGAGAAGGTGCGCGTCTACGCCAATTCGCACTATGTGACGCCCGGCCCGACGATGAAGCAGGCGGCGGCCGCGATCAAGTTCGAGCTGGAGGAACGGCTCAAGGAGCTGGAAGCCGAGGGCAAGTTGCTCGAACGCCAGCGCCTTGAACAGCGCACCAATTTCGACCTCGAGATGATCGCGGCGACCGGCAGCTGCGCAGGCATCGAGAACTACTCGCGCTTCCTCACCGGGCGGCTCCCCGGCGAACCGCCGCCGACCCTGTTCGAATACCTCCCCGAAAACGCACTCCTGTTCGTCGACGAAAGCCACCAGACCGTGCCGCAGATCGGCGCGATGGCGCGCGGGGACCACCGCCGCAAGCTGACGCTCGCCGAATACGGCTTCCGCCTGCCGAGCTGCATCGACAACCGCCCCTTGCGCTTCAACGAGTGGGACGCGATGCGCCCGCAGACCTTCGCGGTCAGCGCCACCCCCGGCGGCTGGGAGATGGAGCAGACCGGCGGGGTCTTCGCCGAACAGGTGATCCGCCCCACCGGCCTCATCGACCCGCCCGTCACTATCCGCCCGGTCGAGGACCAGGTGCAGGACTGCATCACCGAGTGCAAGGCGACCGCAGCACTGGGCTACCGCACCCTCGTCACCACCCTCACCAAGCGCATGGCCGAGGACCTCACCGAATTCATGCACGAGGCGGGCGTTCGGGTGCGCTACATGCACTCCGACGTCGAGACGCTGGAGCGCATCGAGCTGATCCGCGACCTCCGCCTCGGGGTCTATGACGTGCTGGTCGGCATCAACCTGCTGCGCGAGGGGCTGGACATCCCCGAATGCGGGCTGGTGTGCATCCTCGATGCGGACAAGGAGGGCTTCCTGCGCTCCGAGACCAGCCTCATCCAGACCATCGGCCGCGCCGCACGCAATGTCGATGGCCGCGTGATCCTCTATGCCGACCGCATCACCGGCTCGATGGAGCGCGCGCTGGCCGAAACCGACCGCCGCCGCGCCAAGCAGCAGGCCTATAACGAAGAGCACGGCATCACCCCGCAGACCATCAAGCGCAACATCCACGACATCGTCGCGCATACGGCCTCGCAGGATTCCGTGCTTGTCGAAACCGGCGACGAGGAGCGCAACAACCTCGTCGGGCACAACTTGCGCAGCTACATCGAAGACCTCGAAAAGCGCATGCGCGACGCGGCGGCCAATCTGGAGTTCGAGGAAGCAGGCCGCCTGCGCGACGAAATCCGGCGGCTCGAGGCGGACGAGCTTGGGTTGCCCGACAACCAGAAACGCGCGCCGATCGTGGGGCGCTCGAACGAGGGCAAGCCAGGGACGCGCAAGACGCGTTTCGGCAAGACGCGCTACAAGCGGATGGGCGGGAAGCCCTGAATATCTGTGGGATGACTTGACGTTCCACTTGCGTCGCGAAGGCAGGAATGATTGAAGACCCTTGCAGCAACAGGGGTCGATTAATGTTACGTTTCAAATACTTTATTGCGTTTTCCGCACTCGCCATGCTGACCTCCTGCGGGGGCGGCGGAAGCTCCGGCGGCGGGGGCGGGAGCGGGGGCACCAACGAGACGGTCTCCTTCTCCAGTCCGCGTACCCTCTCCATCACCGAAAGCCGCGGCACCAGCGAAACCCGCGTGTTGCTCGACATCAGCGCCAGTTCGTCGCGCGGCTCCGGGATCACCTACACGATCGAGCCGGGCAAGGACTCGGCGCTTTTCTCTTTCCTCGCCACGGGACGCCCCGCCTCGCTGATCCTCAACAATGCGGTGAGCTTCGAAACCCCGCGTGATGCGGATCGCAACAATGTCTACGAGATCGACGTGCGCGCCTCGAGCGCGACCGGGGCGAGCGCCACCCAGTCGATCCTGATCACCGTCACCAACACGTCCGAGGGGCTGGTGGTCCGCACGCTCACCACGCTGAGCAACGCCGCCAACGCCCGGATCAACCACTTGCCTTCCACCAATGAATTGCTGGTGGTTTCGGCGAGCGGGAACATCCAGCGGATTTCGGCCCAGACCGGTGCCCAGATCGCAAGCGCGCAGATGCCGCTAGCGGCCGGGGGCACGGTCCTCGACATCGCCGCAGACAACCTCGCTTTCCGGGGCGGCGCGTTTTTCGTGCTCGCCCGCGAGGGGACGCTGCTTTCGCTGCTCTATGTTGACGCCGCCAGCGGGGCGCGCCGCACGCTGTGGAGCGCGACGCTTTCGGCCGACGTGGTCGCCTCGCTCGGGATGTTCGGCTCGGACGTGCTGCTGGCGATCGGCGATGCCGGGGATCGCAACGCGGCGCAGAATCCCGCCGACCTGCGTGGCAATGTCATCCGCATGCAGACGCTGGGCCTTTTCGCTGATCCGTCGAGCATCACGGTCACGCCGGTGACAGTCGGCACGGGCCTGCGCGCGCCGCTTTTCTCGCCCGACCGCGAAGTGCGCGACTGGGTGATGGACCGGGGCGAGCGCTTCAACGAACTGAACCAGCCCAATTTCCCGCCCGTCTCCGGCCTTCCCAACTACGAATGGCCGATCCGCGACGGACTGGTCGATGGCCCCGGTTTCTCGGGAACGGTGACCGGCGGGCGCGCAACGCCGCGCACGGTGCAGGAGATCGGCCTGAACAATGCCGGACGCTGGATCGCGGCGGCCGAGAGCTTTCAGGCGGATGGCTGGCGGGGCGTGTGGATCTTTGCCGACGATCGCGGCAATCTGTGGACGTGGGATCGCTTGGCCGACGCGCCCTTCGAACTGCGCAACCTCGATTTCGGCCTGACCGACGTTGGCCCGGCGCGGTCCTTCGTGGCGATGGATCAGGGAAACACCGCCACCAACGGGATCGCGCCGATCTTCATGCTCCGCGCCGACGGAGCCCTGCTGGTCGCCGAGGTCCAGCCTTGAGATGCGGCGGGCGCGGCGCAAGAGCCGCGCCCGCCTCACCGTCACCTGCGGCCCGCAGCAGGACCGGGGATGTCCACGCCGCTTGACCGGTGCAAAGCTTGAACCGGAGTCGCAAGCCTGCCACTCCCCTTGCCCCATGAACGCCCGATTCCTTGGCTTGCTGGCCGCCGCCAGCGCCCTCGCCCTCACCGCCGCCCCCGCCATCGCACAGGACGCGCCCAAGCCCGAGGCCGCCACCAAATCCGCGCCCGAGGCACAGGTGCGCAGCCGCGATCTCGCCGGCACTTTCGGCGGGCAGCGCATCGCCTACAAGGCGACCATCGCCGACACGGTCCTTACCGATGAGGCGGGCAAGGCCGAGGCGGTGATCGTCACCACGTCATACGTGAAGACCCCGGCCGACCCCAACCGGCCTGTCTTCTTCCTCTACAACGGCGGGCCGGGCTCGGGCTCGGTGTGGCTCCAGATGGGTGCCTTCGGGCCCAAGCGCGTTGCGATCCCTTCGGACGCGAAGGACGACGGCGCGCCGCCCTATCCGCTGCTCGACAATCCCGACAGCCTGCTCGATGTCGCCGACCTCGTGTTCATCGACCCGCCGGGGACGGGGTTCAGCTATCTGACGCCCGGCACCGATCCCAAGAAATACTACGGCCTCAGGCAGGACGCGCGCGCTGTGGCGCAGGTGATCCGGCGCTGGATCAACGACAATGGCCGCTGGTCGAGCCCCAAGTTCCTCGGCGGGGAGAGCTACGGCACAAGCCGCACCGCGATGGTGGTGGATGAACTGGAAGGCTCGACCTACAACGACGTCGGCCTCAATGGGCTGGTGCTGATCTCGACCATCCTCGACTTCGCGGGCCGCGAGCCGACGCCGGGGAACGAGCTGGCCTATATCGTCACCCTGCCCAACATGGCGGCGGCGGCATATTATCACGGCAAGGTCGAGGCCCCTTCGGTCGAGGCGATCGTCGCCGAGGCGCGCAAGTTCGCCATCGGGCCTTTCGCCACTGCGCTGCTCAAGGGCGAGGAGCTGCCCGCCGACGAACGCGCGGCGGTGCGGAAGGAACTCTCGCGGCTCACCGGCCTCAGCGAAACCTATCTCGAGTCTGCCAACCTGCGCGTCACCGACCAGCGCTTCTACAAGGAGCTTCTGCGCGACCGGGGGCTGACCATCGGCAGACTCGATGCGCGCTACACCGGCACGGACTACGACAATGCCGGCGAGACGCCCGACGACGATCCGAGCTTCTACGGCATCGACGCAGGCTACACCGCCGCGATCAACAGCTGGGCGCGCGAGACTTTGGGCTACCGGACAGACCGCGAGTATCAGGCCATCGGTCGCGAGCCGGGGCGCAATTGGGACTGGTCGCTGGGCGGCGGCGGGCGCGGGGCCTATCTCAACATCGCTCCGCTGATCGGGCAGGCGATGCGGCAGAACAGCCAGCTGCGGCTGTTTAACGCGCAGGGCTATTACGACTTCGCCACGCCATTCTTCGGGGCGGAATATTCGCTCAAGCGCTCGGGCATTCCGCAGGACCGGATCACGTGGAAACATTACGGCGCCGGGCACATGATGTATGTCCGCGACGAGGACCGCGCGAAGCTCGCCGCCGACATCCGCGCCTTCATCCGCGACCGATGAGGGGGCCGCTCGCGCTTGCAGCGCTCGCGGGGCTGGCGGTATTGGCGGGGTGCAAGCCGCCGCCGACCGACAGCGCCGCTGCCCGGGTCTCGCTGATCGCGCCGGCCGAGGGGCCGTCCGAGCCGATCGCCTCGCCCGATGTGACGGGGGCGGTGTGGGCGAGCACCGGCAATCCCCTGCGCCTCGTCTACGGCATTCCGGGGCAGCCGGTGCTGCTGGCGCTCGAATGCCTCGATCCCAAGGGCCCCGAGGCGCGGTTGAGGATCACCCGCCACGCCCCTGCCGACCCGGGCGCGAGCGCTATCCTTGCGCTGATCGGCAACGGCTATATCGGGCGCTTTCCGGTCGATGCGGCGAGCCGCAAGGGCCAGCGCGTGTGGAAGGGCGAGGCTGCGGCGCTCACGCCAGAGTGGGACGCGCTGAAGCCCGAGCGCGAGGCGACGGTGACGGTGCCGGGCGCAGGGCTCCTGAAGCTCAACCCCAGCCCGCTGCCGATGGCGCTGGTCGATGCGTGCCGGGCGAGCCCTACTGCTGCCCCGCCGCCGCTTGCTCCAGCAGATCCGGGGTCAATACCTGCGGCAGCTGACGCGGCGCGCTAGCTCCCGGCGCATACCACAGGTAGAGCGGCACGCCCGCCGCGCCCTGCCCGGTCAGGAACTGCGTGATCGCCGCATCGCGCCGCGTCCAGTCGCCGACGATGGTGACCACGCCCGCCTTCTCGAACGCCGCGCGGGTGCTCTCGCGCTCGATGGAACTCGCCTCGTTGACCTTGCAGGTGACGCACCAGTCGGCGGTGAAATAGAGGAACACGGGCTTGCCGGACGCGCGCGCTTCGGCCAGCGCCTGTTCGCTGAAGGCGCGGCCCGCAAGGATGCTCTCGTGCGCCTTCTGTGCCTTGGCCGCGTAGACATTGGGGAGCGCGATCAGGGCAAAGGCGAGGAAGGGCGCGGCGACCAGCGCGAAGGCGGGCCACGCCATCTTGCCCGAGCGCTGGAGCTTGCCGACCACGAACAGCGCCACGAGCACGCCGAACACCAGCACCAGCGCCACCACGCCGAAGCCGCGCCCGCCCAATTGCACCGTCAGCCACACCAGCGCCAGCGCGGTGAGGCCCATCGGGATCGCCATGATCCGGCGGAAGCGCTCCATCCACGCGCCGGGCCTGGGGAGCATCCGCCGCAGGGGCGGCACAAAGCCGAGCAAGAGGAACGGCAGCGCCAGTCCCAGCCCCAGCAAGGCGAACAGCAGCAGCGCCTGCGGCACCGGCAGCAGCAGCGCCGCGCCCAGCGCCGCCGCCATGAAGGGCCCGGTGCACGGCGTCGCCACGAAGGCGGCCAGCAAGCCCGTCGCGAAGGCACCGGTCTTCTCGCCGCCCATGCTGACGCTGATCGCGGGCAGTTCGAACAGCCCCGCGAAATTCGCCGTGATCGCGGCGGCGAGCACCAGCAGGCCCACGACCACGCCCGGCTGCTGCAACTGGAACGCCCAGCCGACCTGCTCGCCCGCCGCACGCAAGGCCAGCAGGCCCGCGCCAAGACCAATGCAGGCGAGCACCACACCTGCGGTATAGGCGAGGCCCTCGCTGCGCGCCTTGGCCTCGCTTTCGCCGGCGCGGGCGAGCGCGATCGCCTTCAGGCTCAGGATCGGGAAGACGCAGGGCATGATGTTGAGGAGGAGCCCCCCCAGCAGCGCCCCCAGCACCAGCGTCCACCACGGCGGCGCGGTGGCATTCTTCGGCCCCGCCACCAGCTCGCCCCCGGTCGGCACTTCGCCCAGATCGGCCTTGAACACGAAGCCGCCCGCATCCTTGTCGCCAAAGGCGAGGATGCCCGACAAAGCCTCGGCCTTGCGGGTGCCGAAATCGTCGAGCGGGATCTCGGCGATCAGCAGGTCGCCCTTGCGGCGGAAGGTCTGCGGGGCGGCATGGGCAACCAGCCGCTGGTTGCCGACGAAGACGTAAGGATCGGCGAGCGCCATGCTCTCGGGGAGCGGAATCGCGATGCGCAGGGTCTTGCCGGTGATCGCGAAGCGCGCCCGCGCGTCGAGCGGCGGGGCTATCCCGGCGCGCCATGAGGCAAAATCGCCGCCCGGCACCGCGGTCAGATCGGCGTGCTGCGGCACGCAGACGTCCGAACAGGCGAGGTAATCGACCGAGCCCTTCACCGGCCCGGCAAAGCCCTTGACGCTCGGCCCCGGGATTACCGGCACGAGGATCGTGTAGGGCCCCTCGTAGATGTGGTTCATCAGCCCCGAGAGCACCAGCCGGTGCGGCACCGGATAGCGCGCCTCGCCCACCTCCCAGTCGGGCGGCAGGTCGAGCGCGAGGGTCATCCCCGCCCCCGCATCGCCGGGGTTCGACCAGTATCCGTGCCATTCGGGCGCGCTGGGGGTGAAATGCAGCGCTAGCAGCCATTCCTTGCCCTCGACCGGGCGGCCCTCGGCGTGGAGCGTCACCGGGATCTCGTCCGACCCGATCAGCAGGCCCTGCCCCGCGGGCGCAGCGGGCGGCGGCGGCGCGCTCCTTTGCGCCAGCGCTGGCACGGCAAGCAGCACGCTTGCGACAAGCGCAAGCACCCATGCAGCGAATTGTCGGGTGACGGTGGGGAAGATTCTTGCGCGGTGCACGGGCAACCCTCTAGGCTTGGCAGGCCCTATTCGCAATCGGAGCCGCCAAGGTGACAGCAAGATCAGACAATACCCGCGACCTCGTCATCCTCGGCGGCGGCCTCGTGGGCATGACGCTGGCGCTGGCGGCGGCGAAGAAGGGCCTCTCCAGCCACGTGATCGACCGCGCCGATCCGGCCGAGCTCACCGCCGAAGGCTTCGACGACCGCGCCACCGCGATCTCGACCGCGAGCTGGCACCTGTTCGAGAATATCGGGATCGCGGAAGGCCTCGAGCAGTTCGCCTGCGACATCGCCAGCATCGCCGTGACCGACCAGCAGAAGCCCGGCCGCCTCGATTTCGTCCCCGGCGAGGGCGACGGCACCTTGGGCCGCATGTTCCCCAATCGCCGCCTGCGCCTCGCCTTGTTCGAGGCGGCGGCGAAGGAGCCGCTGATCGAATGGACCCCGCTCGCCACGGTGGTCGAGCGCCAGCGCTCCGAATATGGCGTTGCCGCGGTGCTTTCCGACGGACGCAAGTTCAAGGGGCGGTTGATGGTCGCCGCCGAGGGCCGCCAGTCGCCCACCCGCGACGCGGCGGGCATTTCGATCGCCAAGTGGGACTACAAGCACCGCGCGATCATCTGCGGGCTCACCCATGAAAAGCCGCACGGCAATGTCGCTTGGGAGATTTTCTACCCCGCCGGGCCCTTCGCGCTGCTGCCCCTGAACGACGATGCCGACGGCACCCACCGCTGCTCGCTGGTGTGGACCGTGTCGGAGAGCGATGCGGCGGGCGTCACCAAGCTCGGCGACCGCGCCTTCCTCGCCGAGGTCGAGAAGCGGATGGGCGGCGTGCTGGGCAAGGTGCTTTCGGTGGGTCACCGCTCGAGCTACCCGCTCGGCTTCCACCACACCGCCAAGATCACCGCCGAGCGCCTCGCGCTGATCGGCGACTCGGCGCACGGGATCCACCCCATCGCGGGGCAGGGTTTGAACCTTGGCCTGCGTGATGTGGGCGCGCTGGTCGAGGTGCTGGCCGATGGCGCGCGGCTGGGGCTCGATCCGGGCGATCCGGAAATCCTCAAGCGCTACGAGACCTGGCGCGGGCTCGACAGCTTCATGGTGGCGCTGGCGACCGACGGCCTGACCCGGCTGTTCGGCGTCCCCGGCGCCGCGGCGAGCGCGGTGCGGCGGCTCGGCATGGCGGCGGTGCAGAGGACGCCGATGCTCAAGCAGTTCTTCATGGACGAGGCGCGCGGGGTTTCGGGGGACTTGCCGGAGTTGTTGCGGGGGTGACGCGCCCTCCGCCTCAAGCAGCGCAGCGATAGGCGAGCAAAAACGTCCCTCCCCGTCCCGAAGGGATGGGGAGGTGGCACCGCGTAGCGGTGACGGAGGGGTAATACGCGGCGCGGGAGGATTACCCCTCCGTCAGCCCTGCGGGCTGCCACCTCCCCATTGCTACACAACGGGGAGGGACTGTAGGTAAATCAGTGCTTTCCTACACGACCCGGCGCTGACACACTCGCGCCCATGACCCGCGTCGCGCCCCTTCCCTGTCCCGTTCAAGCACGCCTGCGCGGAGGGCAGGTTTTCCCGTTCTGGACAGTGTCTCATGTGTCTCCAACACGCGCGGAGACGGGCGGCCCTACGGCAGCACCAGCGGGCTCACTCCGCGCACCGGATTGCCCGCCCCGTCGCGCACCCCGCGCTGGTCGAGCACCGCGGCGGTCTCGATCACTTCCAATGCGTCCATCGCCTTCTTGTAGCGTTCCGCGTCCTGGATCCACGCGGCACCCTTGGCCGCGCCGGGCATGCCGCGCACCTCGTCGATCGCGGCCTGGTAGCGGCCCTGCTCGAGCGCCCAGCGCGCGCGTTCGAGGCGCTTGGTCGGCTGGGGCGAGGGGGTGGTCTCGCGGCGGAACACGAAGAGCTCCTTGAGCTCGCGCTTGAAGGCGCCCCACGAGGGGCCCTCGCTGGTCTCCTGCAGCTGCGGCCCGAGGCCCTCGAGCCGGGCGACGAGGCTGTCGATCCGCACCGGGTTGCGCGAGAAGTCGATGATGGTGCTGACTGCGTTGGGCCACTGGTCGCCGAAGCGGATGCGCAGCTGGTCGGCGAGGTAGCCGAGCTCGGCCCCGCGCTCGACCGCGCGGCGGGTGGCGAAGGCGATCAGCAGGCTCTCGGCGCGCGCGGCATTGCCGGCGGCGGCCTGGGCCTGGAGGTCGAGCCGGGTGAGGCGCTGTTCGGCGGCGGCGAGGCGCTGGTCGATGCCGCCCTGCTGCTCGGCAACCTGCTCGACCTTGGCGGCGGCGGCAGCGGTGGCGGGCGTCGCGCTGGCGGTGAGTGCGGGGGTGGGCGCGGCGGCGGTGGGCGAAGGCGAGGCGGCGGCGACGGTGCGCTGGGCACCGCTCCCGGCGAGGTTGTACCACACCACCCAGCCCGCCAACCCCGCGCCGAGCGCGAAGGCGAGGAAGGCGCCCAGCAGCGCACCGCGCATCGAGCGGGATGCGGGCGGCGGTTCGTGAAACGATGGTTCTGGCTGCGATGCCATGGCGATCCGTTCTTGCGACCCTGCTCTACTGGCTCCGGCGCACGCTGCTACGGCTGCCGGGGCGGGATGGGGGGAATGGAGCGCGCCTCTCGGCACAAGTCAAATGCCAATTGCAGAAGGGTGCGCTCGTCGGGGGTGGCAGAGGTGTGGATCGCGGCCCAGCCCTCCCCCGCGGCGGCGGCGATGCGCGGGCCGAGCGCGGCGAGGGTGATGGTCTCGCGGGGCAGGCCAAGGCGATCCACCTCGGCAGCGAAATGCGCGGCGGTGGCGGCGGAGTGGAGCAGGACCAGCGCTTCGCCCGAGGCCAGCAGCGGCGCGGCAGGGTCGAGCGGCAGGGGCTCGCTGCGATAGGCGATCACCTCGGCGAAGGTGACGCCCGCGGGCGGCGAAAGCGGCACGTGCTCCTCGCCAGCGATACGCAGCAGGTGGCAGGGGGCGGAGATGGCGTCGAGCACGCCTTGCAGGCCGCCGCTGCCGGTCAGGGCGACGGTGAACCCGGCTGCGCGGGCGGCGGCCGCGGTCGCCTCGCCGACGGCGAAGACGGGCTTGGCGGCGAGGCGGGCAAGCTCGGGGCCGCCGTGGAGGATGGCGTTGGCGCTGCCGATCAGCAGCCCGTCGACGCCCGCCGGATCGGGGCAGTCCCAGGCCAGAGGACGGATCGCCGAGAGCGGCAGGCCGGTGATGGCAAGGCCGAGGTCGCGGGCCTTCCCGAGGGTCGCGGCCAGCCCCGGCTCGGGGCGCAAGGCGAGGAGGTGAACGCTCAAACCGCCGCCCGGAAGTGAGCGGTGACGCTCTCCGGCGCACGGGCGAGCAGGTCGGCGGCAAGCGCCTCGACCGCGGCGTGGTCGCCCGGAGCGAAGGTCGCGGTGCCCTCGACCCGCTCGGCCCCGTCGGGCGAGAACAGCGCGGCGCGCATGGCGAGGGTCTCGCCCGCGCCTTCGCAAAGCACCGCGACGGGCGAGTGGCAGGTGCCGCCCAGCGCCGCGAGCAAGGCGCGCTCGGCCTCCAGCTCGGCACGGGTGGGGGCGTGGTCGATGGCGGCGAGGAGCGCCGTGGTGGCGGCGTCGTCGGCGCGGCACTCGATGGCGATCACGCCTTGTGCGGCGGCGGGGATCCACTGGGCGGACGACAGGGGCGTGCCCACCTCGGACTGCTCGAGCCGCTCGAGACCCGCCGCGGCAAGGAAGGTGACGTCTGCCTCGCCCTCGGCAAGCTTGCGCAGCCGGGTGGCGACATTGCCGCGGAAGGTCACGACCTTGCAGTCGGGCCGCAGGTTCAGGAGCTGCGCCGCCCGGCGCGGGGCGCTGGTGCCGACAGTCGCGCCGTGGGGGATCGCGGCGATGCTGGCTGCGCCCACCAGCGAGTCCCTCCGGTCGGCGCGGGGCAGGAAGGCGGGGAAGTGGAAGATGTCGGGCCGGATCGTCTCGACGTCCTTGGCCGAGTGCACCGAGAGGTCGATCCGCCCCTCGCCCAGCCACTGGTCCAATTCCTTGGTCCACAGCGCCTTGCCGCCGATCTCCGAGAGCGGGCGGTCGAGCACCTTGTCGCCGCTCGCGAGCACGGGGACGAGCTCGACCTCCTCCTCGGCCCAGCCGTGGGCGGCGCACAGGCGCGCGCGGGTCTCGAAGGCCTGCGCCATCGCGAGCGGGGAATTGCGGGTGCCGAGGCGGAGGCGCGGTTCGGTTCGTTCAGGTTCAGTCATGGCCGCGCTTGCTCTAGCCCGCACAAGGACTAGATGGAAGCCGGATGGGTTCAGCAGCACACACCTTGGACACGCGCCTGGTACTCGGCATCGAATCGAGCTGCGACGAGACCGCGGTCGCGCTGGTGCGCGGCGACGGGACGATCGTGGCGCAGGCGATCGCCAGCCAAGAGGCCGAGCACGCCCCCTATGGCGGGGTCGTGCCCGAGATCGCCGCCCGCGCCCATGCCGAGCGCCTCGCGCCGATGCTGGCGAAGGTGATGGGCGATGCGGGGGTCGGCCTCGACGAGGTCGACGCGATTGCCGCCACCGCGGGGCCAGGGCTGATCGGCGGGGTGATGGTCGGGCTGGTGAGCGCCAAGGCGCTCGCGATGGCGAGCGGCAAGCCGTTGCTGGCGGTCAACCATCTGGAGGGCCACGCGCTCTCGCCGCGCCTTGCTGATGCCGAACTCGCCTTCCCCTATCTGCTGCTGCTGGTCTCGGGCGGGCATTGCCAGATCCTCGCCGTCGAGGGCGTCGGGCAATACCGCCGCCTTGCGACCACCATCGACGATGCACTGGGCGAGGCCTTCGACAAGACCGCCAAGATCCTCCGCCTCGGCTACCCCGGCGGGCCTGCGGTCGAGCGGCTGGCGCTGGAGGGCGATCCCCATGCGGTGCCCCTGCCCCGCCCGCTCAAAGGATCGGGCGAGCCGCATTTCTCCTTCGCCGGGCTCAAGAGCGCGGTGTTGCGCGCGGTCGAGAGCGGCGCGCACGCCCCCGCCGACATCGCCGCGAGCTTCCAGCAGGCGGCGGTCGAGTGCCTGATCGACCGGCTCGAGCGCGCGCTCGAGGCAGCAGGCCCCTTCCCCGCGCTGGTGGTCGCGGGCGGGGTGGCGGCCAACAAGACGGTGCGCGGCGCGCTCGAAACGCTCGCGGGCCGGCACGGGATGCGCTTCACCGCCCCGCCGCTCGCCCTGTGCACCGATAACGCCGCAATGATCGCCTGGGCGGGGCTCGAACGGCTTGCGCAGGAGGGTGCGGACTTCGCAGGCGACCCGCTCGATTTCGTCGCTCGCCCGCGCTGGCCGCTCGATCCGGCAGCCGAGGCTGTGCGCGGAGCGGGGTATAAGGCATGACGGACAAGCAAACCATCGGCGTCATCGGCGCAGGCGCATGGGGCACCGCGCTCGCGCAGATGCTCGCGAGCGACGGGCGCGACGTCATCCTGTGGGCCTACGAGCCCGAGGTGGTCGCCGCGATCAATGCCGAGCATCGCAATCCGCTTTACCTCCCCTCGGCCAGCCTCGCCCCGACAATCCGCGCGACCGGTGATCTGTCCGACCTTGCCAGCCTCGACATCGTGCTGGTCGTCACCCCGGCGCAGGTGCTGGGCCGCGTGCTGTCGGGCCTCCCCGCCTGCCCGCGCGATCTGGTGCTGTGCTCCAAGGGGATCGAGGCGGGGACCGGGCGGATGATGTTCGATGTCGCCGCCGAGGCCGCGCCAGACAGCGAGATTGCCGTCCTGTCCGGCCCCACCTTCGCGCATGAAGTCGCCGCGGGGTTGCCGACCGCTGTCACCCTCGCCTGCGATGGCGGCCTCGAACAATGGGAGCGGCTCGCCCCCGCCCTCGCCCGCCCGACTTTTCGCCCGTACTACTCCGACGACGTGATCGGCGCGGAGATCGGCGGGGCGGTCAAGAACGTGCTCGCCATCGCCTGCGGGGTGGTCGACGGCCTCGGCCTTGGCCAGAACGCGCGGGCGGCGCTGATTGCGCGCGGCTATGCCGAGATGCTGCGCTTCGGCGAGGCGCTGGGAGCGCGCGCCGAGACACTCAGCGGATTGTGCGGCCTCGGCGACCTGGTGCTGACCTGTTCCTCGACCTCGAGCCGCAACTTCAGCCTCGGCAAGGCGCTGGGAGAGGGCGCGTCCTCCGCCAACCTGATGGCCGACCGCCGCACCGTCGCCGAGGGCGCGCACACCGCCCCCGTGCTGGCCGACCTCGCAGCGAGCCGCGGCATCGCCATGCCGATCGTCGCGGCGGTCGATGCAATCCTCAAGGGCGAGGACGCCCGCGCCGTGGTCGCCGCCTTGCTCGCCCGCCCGCTGAAGGCCGAACGGGACCAGCGCGCTTGACCTCGCCCCCCGCCGCCTCCCCTGCCGACGACGCCGACGATCTCGCCCAGCTCGCCAAGGGGGGGCGGACGAACACCTTGGGCTTCGTCATCCGCCTGATCGCGCGCATCCCCTTCCTCGTCATCGCCACCCGCCTCTACGGCGCCGAGGCGCTGGGGCGCTTCGCCTCGGCGATGGTGCTGATCGAGATCCTCGCGCTGGTCTGCTCGCTGGGCGAGAAGCGCGGGCTGGCGCAGCGCCTGTCCGAAGGTGCGGGCGAGGATCGGGGAGCGGAAACCAACCTCGTCTACGACGGCATCCTGCTTGCGCTTGCGTGGTCGGCAGTGGCGGCGGGCGTGCTGCTGGTCTTCCCCGAGCCGATGTTCCCCAACGGCATGAGCTCGGAATGGGACATCTGGCTGGTCGCGACCATCCCCGCCTTCGCCGTCACCGAGATCCTGCTGGCCGCGCAGGCCTACCGCTTCGACATCGCCACCACGGTGCGCGCGCGGGCGGTGGTCGAGCCGTGGGCGATCTCGATCGGAGCGGGTGTGTTCTTCCTTATCCCCGCCACGCGCGAGGGAGGGCTGGCGCTCGCCTTCATCGCCTCGATCTATGCCGGGCTCTTCACCGCCCTGTGGCCGTTCCTCAGGAGCTATGGCCTGCCGCGCGGGTGGCAGCCGCACCCGCGGGCGATGGCGGCGATGACCGCGCGCGCCTTCCCGCTGGTGGGGGCCGACGCGATCGAGCGCGGCACGCGGCTGCTCGACATCTTCATGCTCGGCCTGTTCGCGCCCCCGCAGGCGGTCGGCATCTACTACGCCGCGCAGCAGATCGCCTCGCTGCCGCAGAAGCTCAAGACCAGCTTCGAGCCGATCCTCTCGCCCGTCATCACCAAGAACCTGCGCACCGGCAACATGGAAGCGATCGCGGCGCAGGTGCGGCAGGTGGGGTTCTGGATCATCGCGATTCAGCTCGGCATCGCGCTGATGCTGGGCGTGCCGGGCGAGGCGGTGATGGGCCTGTGGGGGCCGGACTATGTCGCGGGCACCGCCGCGCTCGCCTTCCTGCTGGCGGCCGAAGTGGTCGCCTCGATGGCGGTCGTCTCGGAAAGCGTGCTGGTCTACATCGCGCGCAAGCGCAATCTGGCGATCTCGGTCGCGATCATTGCCTTGCAAGGGGTGCTGACGATCATCTTCATCAGGCTGGCGCAGGACGCAGGCCTCGGGCGCGGCTTTCAGGCGGCGGGTGCGGCGGGCGCGCTGATGGTGGCGCTGGCGGTCTCGAGCCTCGTCAAGGCGCTGCTGCTGAAGCGCCTGCTGGGCGCAGCCGTCTCGAACTGGCGCTGGGCGCTGGTCTATGCGGCAGCGCCCGCGGTGGTGGTGGGCTATGCCTTCACCTGGGCGCCCGAATGGATCGAGCTCGTCGTCGGCGTCCCCGCGATCCTCGCCACCTATGCGCTCGTCGTCTGGCGGCGCGGTTTCGGCGAGGAGGACAAGGTGCTGTTCCGCAAGCAGGTCGTCCCCGATCCGGCGACCGACCTGCCCTGATCTCGTGCATGGGCGAAGCGCCCGCAGGCTGCTAAAGCCCCGCACTGTTAGCGATTCTTCCCGGAGCCTCCGCCCCCATGTCCGCCGATCTGACCGCCTATCTCCCGCTGATCGTCATCGCGCTGGTCGCCCTCGTGGTGCTGGTGTGGATCATCAGCCGCACCAACCGCCGCGCGCGGATCACCGACGAGGACGGCGCGCCCGGCATCTTCCGCGACGTGCTCGAGGAAGGCGCCGCGCCCGCCGCGCGCAACCAGGCGCTGATCGACGCGCCGCGCGGGGTCGAGATCATCCAGGGCGAGCTGTCGGCGATGGCCAATACGCAAGCCACCGCCGCCGCGCCGCTCGGCACCGACGAAGAGGCGGGTCCCGCCCCCGAGCCCGCCCCCACCCCGGCCGCTGCGGGCCCGGCCGACGATCTCACCCGCATCAAGGGCCTCGGCCCCAAGCTCGCCGCGCTGCTCGGCGAATTCGGCATCACCACCTTCGCCCAGATCGCCGCCTGGACGCCGGACGAGATCGAGCGGATCGACGCCAAGCTCGGCCGCTTCTCCGGCCGGATCGAGCGCGACCAGTGGGTCGAACAGGCGAAATTGCTCGCGGCGGGCGACGAAACCGGCTTCACCGCAAGATTCGGCAATAACGGATGAGATTCCGGGAAGTTTGACGTCCAAACCGTGATACAGTCCCCGAAATGGGATTCGTTGACGCGGGAGAGGGCCGATGGCTTTGCGAATCTTGGTGGCCGAAGACGAGTTCATAACCGCCTTCGATCTGTGCGATACCTTCGAGGAAGCGGGCTATGAGGTCGAAGGGCCGCATGCCGGCATTTCCTCCGCGATGCTCGCCTGCCAGAAGGAGCGCCCCGATGTCGCGCTGCTCGATATCGAGCTGGTCGACGGGCTGAGCCTCGAGCTGGCGCAGAAGCTCCTCGACGAGAACGTGCCGGTGATCCTCCACTCCGAACCCGAAGACACACGCGCGCTGGCGATGCGCTTTCCCAAGGCGACGACGCTGGTCAAGCCCTGCCCCCCGGCCAAGCTGCTGGGCGCGGTAAGCCGGGCGCTGACGCCGGCGTGAAAGGCTGACTTCGGGACAAGCGGGGATCGCGCGGTCGTGCCCGAACGCGCACCCTTGCCCCTCTGCCTGAACCCTGCGATGGCAGGCCCATGAGCACGATGAAACTCTACGGCTACTTCCGCTCTTCGACTTCCTACCGCCTGCGCATCGCCCTCAATCTGAAGGGCCTCGCCTTCGAGAACATCCCGGTCGATCTGCGCACCGGGGCGAACAAGGCCGAAAGCTTCACCGCCCGCAATCCCTTCGGATCGCTGCCCATGCTCGATGCCGACGGGCGTGACCGGGCGCAGTCGATGGCGCTGCTCGAATGGCTCGACGAGGCCTATCCGCAAGCCCCTTTCCTGCCGAAGGACATCGAGGCGCGCTACACCGTGCGCGAGCTAGCCTACGGGATCGCGACCGAGATCCACGCGGTCAACAATCTGCCGGTGCTCAAATATCTGAAAGACCCGCTCGGCCACACGCAGGACGAGATCGACGTCTGGTATCGCACCTGGCTGAAGCGCACGCTCGACCCCGTGGAGGCGCGGCTGGTGCAGCTGGGGGCGGGCGATTTCCTCCACGGCGATGCGCCGGGACTGTTCGAGATCGTGCTGATCCCCCAGCTCGCGAACGCGCGGCGCTTTGCCTACGACCTGTCGGCGAGCCCCCACATGACCCGCATCGAGGCCGCCTGCCTCGCGCTCCCCGCTTTCCAGGCGGCGCACCCCGACAGGCAGATCGACGCCGAATAAGAACACGTCTCGGGAGGACACTTCAATGAAACTCGCAACCCTCGACAACGGCACGCGCGACGGCATGCTGGTGGTGGTCAGCAAGGACCTCACCCGCTGCTGCGCGGCGGGCTACATCGCGCCGACGATGCAGGCCGCGCTCGACAACTGGGAGCGGGTCGCGCCCGAGCTCGAAGTGCTCGCCCGCGATGTCGAGCATGAGACCGTGCCGTGCGAACGCTTCCACGAGCGGCAGGCCCACTCCCCCCTGCCGCGCGCCTACCAGTGGGCCGATGGTAGCGCCTATATCAACCATGTCGAACTCGTGCGGCAGGCGCGCGGGGCCAAGGTGCCCGAGAGCTTCTATCACGACCCGCTGATGTATCAGGGCGGCTCGGACTCCTTCCTGCGCCCGCGTCAGGACATTCCCTTGGGCGACCCCGCATGGGGCTGCGACATGGAGGGCGAGATCGCCTGCATCACCGGCGATGTGCCGATGGGTTGCACGCCCGAAGAGGCCGCCGGGCACATCCGCCTGCTGATGCTGGTCAATGATGTGTCCCTGCGCGGTCTGATCCCCGCCGAGCTGGAGAAGGGCTTCGGCTTCTTCCAGTCCAAGCCCGCCAGCGCCTTCTCGCCGGTCGCGGTGACGCCGGACGAGCTGGGCGCGGCTTGGGCCGACGCGCTCATCCACCTGCCGTTGATGGTGGACTTGAACGGCCAGCCCTTCGGCCGGGCGAACGCCGGGGTCGACGCGACCTTCAACCTCGCGCAGCTGGTCGCCCACGCGGCCAAGACGCGCAATCTGGCGGCGGGGACGATCATCGGCACCGGCACGGTCTCGAACAAGGGCGCCGACGGCGGCCCCGGCACGCCCGTGGCCGAGGGCGGCGCGGGCTATTCCTGCATCGCCGAAATCCGCATGATCGAAACCATCCGCGACGGCCAGCCCAAGACGCCGTTCATGCAGGCGGGCGACACCGTGCGGATCGAGATGCGCGACGATCACAACCACTCGATCTTCGGGGCGATCGAACAGCACGTGGTGGCGATCTAGGGGGTTGTCCTGATCCCTCCCGACCCCACCTAAAGGCCCCCGCCCCCGACCGAAGGAAACGCCGATGACCGCCTACCCCGCCCTCAAGTTCCTCATCAACGGCGAGTGGATCGAGACGGGCGACGCCGGGACGATGGCGGTGATCAACCCCGCGACCGGCGCGGAAATCGCTCAGTGCCCCAAGGCCGGCCCCGCCCAGCTCGACGCGGCATTGAAGGCCGCAGGCGATGCCTTCCCCGCATGGAGCGCGACCTCGGGGGCCGAGCGTCACGCCATCCTGCGCCGCGCCGCCGATCTGCTGCGCGAGCGCGCGCCCGAGATCGCCCGCGTCGTCACTGCCGAAATGGGCAAGCCGCGCGCGCAGGCGCTGGGCGAGATCACCGGTTCGGTCGACGTGATCCATTTCCTCGGCGAGGAAGCCAAGCGCCGCGGCGGGCGGCTGATCCCGACCCGCGGCAGCCAACTGATCGCGCAGATGGTGACCCACGAACCCATCGGCCCGGCGGTGCTGCTGACCCCGTGGAACTTCCCGGTGAACCTCCCCGCCAAGAAGATCGCGGGCGCGCTCGCGGCGGGGTGCACCGCGATCCTCAAGCCCGCCGAGAACACGCCGGGAAGCGCGCAGCTGCTGGTCGAATGCTTCGTCGATGCGGGCGTGCCTGCGGGCGTGCTGGGCCTCGTCCACGGCGACCCCGGCCCGATTGCCGAGCGCCTCGTCGCCTCGCCCGTCACCCGCAAGGTCAGCTTCACCGGATCGACCGCTGTCGGCAAGCAGCTGGGCGCGCTCGCCGCAACCCACATGAAGCGCTTTGCGCCCGAGCTCGGCGGCCATGCGCCGGTGATTGTCAGCAAGCACGCCGATGTCGCGCGCGCGGCGGCGATGTGCGCGGGGACCAAGTTCCGCAACGCAGGCCAGGTCTGCGTCTCGCCGACGCGGTTCCTGGTCGCGCGCGAGATCTACGACAGCTTCGTAGCCGATTTCGCGGCGGCGGCGAGCAAGCTCAAGGTCGGCGATCCGGGCGCGGACGAGAGCGTCGACATGGGCCCCCTTGCCCACGCGCGGCGCATTGCCGCGATGGAGCAGGTGGTCGCCGATACGGGCGGCAATCGCGGCGAGGTGGTGACCGGCGGCGCGGCGATCCCGGGCAGCGGGTTCTTCTTCCAGCCCACCGTCATCGCCAATCCCGCGCCCGACAGCCGCTTCATGACCGAGGAGCCCTTTGGCCCGATCGCGGGGATCGTTCCCTTCGATACCATCGAGGACGCGGTCGGGATCGCCAACAGCTTGCGCTACGGCCTTGCCGCCTATGCCTTCTCGGGCAATCTCGACGAGGCACATTACCTCGGCAAGGCGCTGCGGGCCGGGATGGTCGGGATCAACCAGCTGATCGTGTCCTCGCCCGAGACCCCCTTCGGCGGGGTCGGCGACAGCGGGTTCGGATCGGAAGGGGGCGAGGAAGGCTACCTCGCCTTCACCGACACCAAGCTGGTGATGCTCGCCAAATCGGGCGGGTGAGGATTACCCGAAGAACCGCAGCAGCAGCGACTTGGGCTTTTCCATCGGCTGAAGGCGGCCATAGCGCGCGCGGCGCGAGTGTTCATTCGACAGGCAAACAGTGCGGCGCATGGGATCCGGTCCGCTGGACCAGATAGTCGGCTTTTCCATTGTTGCGTCCCCGAATCGGCGGCTTTGTTATCTTGCGATAGTTAACACCAAACCTGTGGATAAAACGAGTCCTAACGCCGTATTGCGCAAAAACCGTTACCAACAGGTCAACAGCCAAAGCCCCGGGGCGGCGCAGGCTAACGGTCGGTGCGCCGCACTCCGGCCGCGCGCACGTCGGCGAGCGTCGGATAGCCATTGACCGCCATCAGCAGATCGGTCTCGGCAAGGATCGAGCGCAGCACCCATGCGGCTCCCTCGGCCCCGCCCAATGCGAGGCCATAGGTATAGGGCCGCCCGACGCCGACCGCGCGCGCGCCCATCGCCAGCGCCTTGACCGCATCGGTCCCCGAACGCACGCCGCTGTCGAACAGCACGGGGGTGTCCCCCGCCGCCGCGACCACATCGGCAAGGCAATCGATCGCCGCGATCCCGCCATTGGCCTGCCGCCCGCCGTGGTTCGAACAATAGACCGCGTCGGCTCCGCTATCGACCGCGCGGCGCGCGTCGTCGGGATGGCAGATGCCCTTGAGGACGATGGGGAGCTTGGTCACAGACTTGAACCACGCCATGTCCTCCCATGTCAGCACCTGCCCGAAGGTCGCGGCCCAGGTGAAGATCGCCGCGGCCGGGTCTTCCTCGGGCGGCCGGGCCAGCAGCGAGCGGAACACGGGATCGGTGAAGTAGTTCTGCAAGACCTTGCCGCGCAGCTGCGGGAAGTTCGACGCATTGAGATCGCGCGGCCGCCAGCCTGTCACCCAGGTGTCGAGCGTCACCACCAGCGCCTTGTAACCCGCCTCCTCCGCGCGGCGGATCAGGCTGGTGGCGAGTTCCTTGTTCTTGGGGGTGTAGAGCTGGAACCACGCGGGCGTGTCCCCGCAGGCGGCCTTCACCTCCTCCAGCGGATCATTCGCGAGGGTCGAGGCGCAGAACGGCACCCCCGTCAGCGCCGAGGCGCGCGCGGCGGCCATGTCGCCGTGGCGGTCCTGCGAGGCTTCTCCGTTCAACCCGATGGGGGCCATGAACAAGGGCGTCGGGTAGCGGTGGCCGAACAGCTCGATGGAGAGGTCGCGGGTCGAGCAATCGACCATCATGCGCGGCACCATGCCCCAGTGGTGGAAGGCCGCCGCGTTCTGGTCCTGCGTGTGCTCGTCCCCGCAGCCGCCCGCGACATAGTTGGTGAGCATCGGCCCCAACGCCTCGTGCGCGCGCTTTTCCAACGTGGCGAAATCGACCGGGTAGGTGGGCAGGATGCCCTTGAGGCCGGCGTTGTAGATCTCGTTCTGCATCGCGCCGAAATAGGTCATGGCGGCGGTTCTCTCCCTTGTGTTTGGAAGGGAGAAAGCCCCAAGCGCCGCCCAAGGGCAAGCGCTATTCTCAGGCGAACAGGCGTTGCAGCCGCGGGCGCAGCCGCAGGAAGCGGATGTAGAGCGCCTCGAGCAAGCGCAGCACGCGGGGGTTCCTTGCCGCCAGCCCCAGCGGGCGCAGCAGCGGGATCGCGCGCCACATCGCGGCGAAGGCCGCCGCGCCGTCGTGGATCACCCCGTCCTCCTCGGCATGGAAGCGCGCGAGGAGCTGGGCGCGGTCGACGGGGCAGGACGGGTCGCTGCCCTCGGCGACATCGATGAAGGTGATCCGCCCGCGCCGGTCGAGCCGCCGCATCACCGCGATCTCGCGCAGGCACAGCGGGCAGGCGCCGTCGTACCAGACCTTCAGGCGGCTCATGGCGCGATCCACAGGCGGATGATCCAGGCGACCGCGCCGAGCACCGCGACGCTCGCCGCCCAGATGCCGACCATCCACAGGAGGCGCTGCCAGAGCGGCTTTTCGGGCTCCATCTCCGGCGGGGCAAGCATCAGTGATACCCCTCGTCAGCCACCTTGCCGCGGAACACCCAATAGGCCCAGGCGGTGTAGGCGATGATCAGCGGCAGGGTCAGCGCCACGCCGACCAGCATGAAGGCTTGGCTTCGGTAAGGCGCGGCGGCCTCCCAGATGGTGACGCTCTCGGGCACGGCATAGGGCCAGATCGTCACGCCCAGCCCGCTCATGCCGAGGAAAAACAGCGCGATCCCCAGCCAGAAGGGTTTCGAATTGCGCTCCTTCAGGATCGCCCGCAGCATCGACAGCGCAACGATCGCGGTCAGGATCGGCACCGGCGCGACGTAGTAGATCTCGGGCGCGGAGAGCCAGCGGGCGGCGTACTCGGCATTCAAGGCAATGTTGTAGAGGCTCACCGCCCCCATCAGCACGACCGTCGCCGCGCCCCAGCGGATCGCGAGCTTGCGGGCGTGGGCCTGCTCCTCACCGTCGAGCTTCCAGATCAGCCACGCGGCGCCGAGCAAAGCATAGCCTGCCACCGTGCCGAAGCCGGTCAGCAGGGTGTAGGGGGTGAGCCAGTCCCACCAGCTGCCCGCATAGGCGCGATCCACAACGTCGATGCCTTGCAGCAGCGCGCCCAGCGTCATCCCCTGCGCCAGCGCGGCGACGAAGCTGCCGCCCGAGAAAGCGACATCCCAGAACTTCTGGTGCGCCGGGTCGCGCCAGCGGTATTCGAACGCCACGCCCCGGAACACGAGGCCGAGCAGCATGGCGATGATCAGCGGATAGGTCGCAGGCAGGATCACTGCATAGGCCAGCGGGAAGGCGGCGAACAGGCCCCCTCCCCCCAGCACCAGCCAGGTCTCGTTCCCGTCCCACACCGGCGCGATCGAGTTCATCGCGCGGTCACGCTCGCGCCCCGGCTTGAAGGTCGGGAAGAGGATGCCGATGCCGAGGTCGAAGCCGTCCATCACCACATAGGCGAAGACGGCGAAGGCGATGATGAAGGCCCAGACGACGGTGAGGTCCATCAGGCGGGCTCCTTGTCGGTCGAACCGGGTTGGGGATCGGTCGGCAGGGTTTCCTCGCCGCCCGGGTTCTGTGTCGGCCCCGGGGTGATCCCGGCAGTGCGGATCGGGCCGACATCGCCGCGCTTGACCCCGTATTCGCCCGGCTGCGGCGCCTTGCCCATGAGCTTCAGGATATACCACACGCCGATGCTGAAGACGGTGAAGTAGACCACGATGAAAGCGAGCAGCGAGGCCGCCACGGCAGGCGCATCGAGCGGGCTCGCCGCGTCAGCCGTGCGCAGCAGGCCGTAGATCACGAAAGGCTGGCGGCCCACTTCAGTGGTGATCCATCCGGCGAGCACGGCGGCGAAACCGCTCGGCCCCATCAGTACGGCAGCGCGGTGGAGCCACGGCATGTCGTAAAGCCGCCTGCGCGCGCGTCCCCACAAGCTCCACAGCCCGATCCCGAGCATCGCAAATCCGATGCCGACCATGATGCGAAAACTCCAGAACACCACGCCGACCGGCGGCTCGCGGTCATCGGGGATGGTGTCGAGCCCCGCGAGCGGCGCATCGAGATCGTGCTTCAGGATCAGCGACGACATCTTGGGAATTTCGATGGCGTAGCGCACGGTCTTGGCTTCGCTGTCGGGGATGCCGAACAGGATCAGCGGCGCGCCATCGGGGTGGCTCTGGTAATGCCCCTCCATCGCCATCACCTTGGCGGGCTGGTGCTCGAGCGTGTTCAAACCATGCATGTCGCCCGCAAAGATCTGCGCCGGGGTGACAATTGCCGCCATCCACATCGCCATCGAGAACATTTTTCGCGCATGCGGGTTGGCGCGGTCCTTAAGGAGGTGCCACGCGCCGACCGCGCCGACCACGAAGGCGGTGGTGAGGTAGGCCGCCATGACGGTGTGGACGAGACGATAGGGGAAGGAGGGGTTGAAGATGATCGCCGCCCAACTCTCGCCGGGCAGATACTGGCCGTTCTCGCCGATCAGGTAGCCGGTCGGCGTCTGCATCCAGCTGTTGACGCTGAGGATCCAGAAGGCCGAGACGAAGGTGCCCAGCGCCACCATGAAGGTCGCGAAGAAGTGCAGCTTCTTGCCGACCTTGTTCATCCCGAACAGCATCACGCCGAGGAAGCCCGCCTCGAGGAAGAAGGCGGTCAGCACCTCGTAGGCCATCAGCGGGCCGATGACGGGCCCCGCCTTGTCGGAGAACACCGACCAGTTGGTGCCGAACTGGTAGGACATCACGATCCCCGAGACGACGCCCATCGCAAAGGCGATCGCGAAGATTTTCAGCCAGTATTTGAACAGGTCGAGATAGACGCTCTTGCCGGTCTTCAGCCACAGCCCCTCGAGCACCATCAGATAGCTCGCGAGGCCGATCGAGAAGGCGGGGAAGAAGAAGTGGAAGCTCACCGTGAAGGCGAACTGGATCCGCGCGAGCAGCAGGGCGTCGAGTTGGTCGAACATGACTGGCAGCTAATCCCTCAGGGCTCGCGATCAATTGCAATCGCTGCACACGATATACGGTTTGCCGGCGAAAGGGTTGCACCGCCGGGCGAATTGGGGGGAGCCCGGCGGTGCAGGGTCAGGCGCTTGGGGACTAACCCCACAGCGCCTGTCCACTCTTGAAGAGCATGTAGAAAGCCACCGCGACAATCAGCAGCGCGAAGATCGTCTTGAGCTGCCCCCCTGCGGCAAGGCGGTGCGAGGCGCGGGTACCGATAAGGCCGCCTGCCGCTCCCCCGGCGATGAACACACCGGCAAGGCTCCAGTCGACCAGACCCGAGGCGGCGTAATTGACCGCCGTCGCCAGCCCGAAGGCGGTGACCGCGACAAGGCTGGTGCCGACGGCGTTCACCATCATCATGTCGGTCGAAGCGATCAGGCCCGGCACGATCAGGAACCCGCCGCCAATGCCGAAGAACCCGCTGAACGCGCCGGTGCCGAGGCCATAGGCGATGAGCTTGGGGGCATTGTCGCGGCCGAGCCTGACGCCAGGGTCGCCTTGCGCCTTGCGGCTGCGCAGCATCAGCGCGCCCACCACCAGCATCAGCAGCGCGAAGAGGACGAGCAGTTTCTCGCCGTCCACGCTCTTGCCGAGGGTCGAACCGGCGAGCGCGCCGATCACGCCGAAGGCCGCGTAGACCGTCCCACAGGGCCAGCGCACGTCGCCCGCCCGCGCGTGCTGGGCGAGGCCGATTGCGGCATTCGCGGCGACCGCGAGCGCGCTGGTGCCGATCGCGACGTGGGGGTTCGTGACGCCAACCAGATAGACCATCAGCGGCACCGCGAGGATCGACCCGCCCCCACCGACCAAGCCCAGCGTGAAGCCGACCAGCACGCCCGACAGCGCGCCGAGCATCAGGTGCAGGGTGTCGATCATGCGCCTCTGGCTTCCCACAGACGCGCGATCCCCATGCCGACAAGCATCGCGGCAACGAAGATCGCGGCCGGCACCGGCGCGATCGCGAGCGCGGCGAAGCCCGGGCCGGGGCAAAGCCCTGCGATGCCCCAGCCGATCCCGAACAGCGCCGAGCCGCCCACAAGCCGCGCGGTGATGTCGGAGCGGTCGGGCAGCGAGAACCCCTCGGCAAAGGCCGGGCGCTGCATCCGGCGCTGGATCGCCCAGGCGAACGCCATCACCGCCACCGCTCCGCCCATCACGAAGGCGAGCGTCGGGTCCCAGGCTCCGAAGAGATCGAGGAACCCCCGCACCCGCGCCGGATCGGTCATGCCGCCAATGGTCAGCCCCGCGCCGAAGATCGCGCCCGAGACGAGCGGGAGGACAAATGCGCGGATCATGGCAGCACAGCGAGGCCGAAGGCGTTCATCGCCGCCACGGTCGCAAAGCCGGTCGCCATGAAGGTCGCAACCGCCACCAGCGAGCGCTGCGAGAGGCGGCTCATCCCGCACACCCCGTGCCCGCTGGTGCAGCCGCTGCCGAGGCGGGTGCCGACGCCGACTATGAGCCCGGCGACGATCAGCGTCACCGGGCCGGCAAAGGCGGGCACGGCGGCTCCGGTCAGGTGCATCACGATCGCGGCGCCGAGCGGCAGACCCAAGAGGAACGCGAAGGCCTGCCCGCGGGGGAGCGAGCTCTCGGCCAGGCCAAAAGCGCGCGCCGCGATGCCGGAGACGCCCGCGATCCGCCCTGCGCCCAGCAGCATCAGCGCGGCGGCAAGCCCGATCAGCCCGCCGCCGATCAGGCCGGCAACCGGCGCGGCATCGGGAAATCCGGGCAAGGTCATACCGCGTTCACCGGCAGCTTGAGGTAGGTGACGCCGTTCTCTTCCGGCGGGGGCAGGTGCCCTGCGCGCATGTTGACCTGCACGCTCGGCAGGATCAGGCGCGGCATGGCGAGGGTCGCGTCGCGGCCCACGCGCATCGCCACGAAATCGTCCTCGGCGATGCCGTCATGCGCGTGGACATTGCCCGCACGCTGCGCCGCGACGGTGGTCTCCCACACATAGTCGCTGCGACCCTCGGGCAGGTAGTCGTGGCACATGAACAGCCGCGTCGCGGGCGGGAGCGCGAGGATGCGGCGCAGCGAGCGAAACAAGGCTCGCGCGTCGCCGCCCGGGAAGTCGGCGCGCGCCGTCCCGTAGTCGGGCATGAACATGGTGTCCCCCACGAACACCGCATCGCCCACAAGATAGGCGATGCAGGCGGGCGTGTGGCCGGGGACGTGCATCACCGTGACCGGCAGCGCGCCGATGGTGAAGCTGTCGCCGTCGCGGAACAGCACGTCGAACTGCGATCCGTCGCGCGCAAATTCGGTGCCGGCGTTGAACAGCTTGCCGAACACAGCCTGCACCCGCGTGATCTCGGCGCCGATGGCGATTTTCCCGCCGAGCTGCTCCTGAAGATAGGGCGCGGCCGAGAAGTGATCGGCGTGAGCATGGGTCTCGAGCAGCCATGTCACTTTCAGATTTTGCGAAGTGACATGGGCGATGACCGCGTCGGCGGAGGTGGTCGCGGTGCGGCCCGAGGCCGGATCGAAATCGAGCACCGAGTCGATGATCGCCGCCTCGCGGGTCGCGGGATCGTGGACGACGTAGGTCACGGTGAAGGTGGCGGGATCGAAAAAGCTCGCGATTTCGGGGCGCAAGGCGGGGTCGGCGGCGGCGTTGGTGGCTTGCGCGATGGCTTGGTCCAGCACACGATCGGGGCTGCTCATGGCGATATCTCCAATCACTTTCATAAATCGTGTATATGTATTGCAATGCCTTCGGTCAAGGTCTATGCTATCCGCATGGATCAACCCGCCGCTCCCCCGCGCATCGGCGACCTCGCCCCGGACTTCGAGGCGCGCAGCACCGTCGGCCCCGTCCGGCTCTCCGCCCACCGCGGCCGCTGGCTCGTGCTGTTCTCGCATCCGGCGGATTTCACCCCCGTGTGCACCACCGAATTCGTCGCCCTCGCCCGCGAGGCTGACGCGTTTGCCCGGCGCGGCTGCGACCTGATGGCGCTCTCAGTCGACAGCCTCTTCGCCCACTTCGCGTGGCTGCGCATGATCCGCGACCGCTTCGGCGTGGAGGTGCGCTTTCCCATCATCGAGGACCCGACGCTGGTGATCGCCCGCGCCTTCGGCATGGTCTGCGCCGCCGACCGCGACAGCGGCGCGGTGCGCTCGACCTTCTTCATCGACCCCCACGGGGTGATCCGGGCGATGACCTGCTATCCGGCGAACCTCGGCCGCTCGATCCCCGAGATGCTGCGCATCCTCGACGGCTTGCAGGCGGTCGACGCGAAAGGCGCCCTCGCCCCTGCCAACTGGCACCCGGGCGATCCGCTGCTCGAACAGCCCGGCCACGATCTCGACGCGGTGTTCGATGCCGAGGAGGCGACCGCGTGGTTCCTGCGCGAGACGGGGCCCGCCGCATGATCGCAGAGGGGCCCCTCGTCGAGGCATTGAAGGCGCTCGCCCACCCCCTGCGCTGGCGGATCCTCGCCGCGCTGGCAGGGGCTGAGCGCAATGTCGGCGAGATCGAGCAGGCGACCGGCATCGGCCAGCCCGCGCTCTCGCAGCAATTGGGCGTGCTGCGCAAGGCGGGGCTGGTGGTGACCCGCAAGGATGCCAAGCTGGTGTTCTATTCGCTCGAAGCCGAGGCGCTCGCCGCGGTCAGGCAAGCCCTGTCAGGCCTTGCGCCGGGGCAGCCCGCCCGCGCACCCGCCCCGTCGCCGCAGCGCACCAGCGCCCCCGGCGTGGCCAATTTCGCGCGGCTGTCCTAGGCGGCGGGCGGCGGGCCGGCGAGCGCCGCGCGCAGGCGTCGGCGGACAAGGAAGGGCTCGAGCCAGCGGCCGACCAGATAGATCGCCGCGAAGATGCCCGCGAGCACATAGCCCTCGGTCGGCGAATGGCGGCCCTCGTCCTTCTTCTTCTCGTCCTTCTTCTTCTTGCTCGGGTCTTCGGGCGCGGGCGCGCCGAGGAATTCGTCGACGGGGTGGAGCTTCTTCGCCACCGGGGGCTTCTTCTCGTCCTTCTTCTCCGCCTTTTCGCTGGCCTCGGTTCCCGACGCCTCCCATGCGTTGATGGTGACGGCGAGCTGGGCGAAGCCGAGGAACAGCAGCGGGGCGAGGAAGCACAGCAGCAGCGCGTGGCTGAACAGGTCGAAGCGCAGCACCGCGCCCGCGCCCGCCTGCTCGATCCACATCCGCCCGCGGGTGAAGGTCGCGAGCTTGTCCTGCGCGGCGGGGTTATGCTTGGCGTAGGTCAGCACCCCGCCCTCTTCGGTCATGTCGGTGCCGGGGGTGCGCAGCAGCGGATCGATCCGCGCGAAGGCCTCGGCCGCAGACATGCCCGGATCGATCGGCACCGCGCCGCGCACGCGCCAGATATTGTCGATCAGCGGGAGGCTCAGCCCGGGCATGGCACGGCGCGGTGTTTCGAACGTTCCGGCGGCCCCGCTCACTCGGCCGGTTCCAGCGCGGGCTGCATCGCCCCGCCGCCAAAGCGCCTGGCGAACCACGCCTTGGTCGAACGCCAGCCTTCACGGAAGGGGAAGATCATCGTCTCGCCGATGTCCATCCGCCGCCCGCCTTCCATGCCGAGCACTTCGGCCTCGCCGTCGACGCAGGTGCCGAACATGCGGTCCCAGATGATCCAGGTGCCCGAGTAGTTGCTGCGGGTCGCCTCGTAGTCCTGCGAGTGGTGGACCGAGTGGTGCTCGACCGTGTTGAAGATGAAGCGCCACCAGGCAGGCGTGTTGAAGCGCACGTTGATGTGCTGGTAGACGCTCACCGTCATCCCGATCGCGCCCGCCAGCAGGAAGGCGCGCGGCAGGAAGTCGAAGAAGCCGCCGATGCCGAGGCCGATCAGGAACAGCTCGACCGGATTGCCGACCGCGCCCTTCTGGACATTGAGCTGGGTGATGTAGTGGTGCGGCGCATGGGTCAGCCACAGCGGGTACCAGTTGTGCATCGCGCGGTGCATCCAGTACTGGCCGAAGTCGAACAGCATCGAGATGATCACCGCCTGCACCAGCAGCGGCAGGCCGGTGAACCAGTCGAACTTCTTCCAGTCGAAGGCGCCTTGCACCGCTTCTACCATCGCGCCGTCGCCGATATAGGCATCGACCATGCGCAGGAAGGTCATGCCGAGCGCGACGTAGAACACGTCGGTCGCGAATTCCTTCCACGTCAGCTGCCAGCTGCGGTAGCGCGGGTTGACCCATTCGAGCACCAGCAGCAGCACCGTCCAGCCGAGCCGGATCGCGATCGCGGTCGAGGCGACGGCGAGCCAGTTGGGCGCGTAGTACCAGAAGGCGATCGCGGCGAAGAGCATGAAGGGCTGGAAGTAGGTGAAGACGAACTGCTTGATCGGCCCGCCTTCGACCTTGCCGATATTCTCCCAGCCGACGGTCACGGGCGCATCGGCTCCGATGATCCGCTTGCCAACCTGAACTCCGGCCATGACGCACCCCTGCTTGAGAAAGGTTCAATTCCTAGGCCACCAGCCATGGCAACCTCGCGCGCGCGAGGAAGTGGGCAAATGACGTAGAACTCTGCGAACCCGAAACAAGTAACTGATTTGGAACGTCTTAGCCGGTCAGTCAGACATCAGTCTGACGGCAATCGCGGTCGCTGCCGCGCGGGTTTCGACCCCCAGTTTGCGGAACACCTGTTCGAGGTGCTTGTTGACCGTGCGCGGGCTTATACCAAGGATCTCGCTGATCGTCTTGTTGGTTTTGCCATAGCTCACCCACAAGAGCACTTCGGCCTCGCGGCGGGTGAGGCCGGCCTGCTTCTGGAGCGCGGCGATCTTGCCGTCCTCGCGCACCTCGGTGAGCTTCACCAGCACCTCGCCCGGACGGTCGCTTTCGAGCAGGACGAGGTCGATCTCCATACCGCGCACGCTGGCGCGGATCGTGGCGGCGGGCTGCACGCTCTCGCCCGCGGTGAGCTGCGCTACCGCATCGGCAAGGGCCTCGGGAAGCCGCGCGCTCTCGGGCGTCCACGCAGGGTCGATCGCGAGGAACAGGCTGTCGGCCTGCGGGGTTGACCAGGCGAGCGCGCCGCCCTCCCCCAGCGCCGCAAGGCTGCGCCCCGCAAAGCCCAGCGCGAGGCGCGAGCGGTGCGCGCCGCGCGCATTGGCGAGGTGGACGCGGATGCGCGCCAGCAACTCCTCGACCACGATCGGCTTCCTCACATAATCGACCCCGCCCGTGCCGAGCGCGGCGACGACGTGTTCGGGATCGTTGAGGCCGGTGAGGAAAATCACCGGGATATGCGCGGTCTTGGGCGTGCGCTTGATCGCCTGCGTGGTCTCGATCCCGCTGATCCCGGGCATCACCGCATCCATCAGGATGAGATCGGGCTGCACCTCGCCGAGCAGTTCCAGCGTCGCCTCGCCACTGCGCGCGATCAGCACGGTCATGCCCTCGGCATCGAGGGTGTCGACCAGGAACCGGAGCGAGTCCGGGTTGTCGTCGACAACGAGGATGGTGTCCCTATGCGGCATCGGCTTGCACCATCTTGGCGAGGCCCGCGAGCGCCTTCAAGTCGAAGCTGTCGAGCGCGGCGCGCATCCTTTCGGCGAACGGCACGGCTTCGGGGGCGAGCGCGGCGAGCGCGTCGATCTCGGCCTCGATCGCGCGGACATGGCCGATCCGCACCAGCCGCTCGATCTCGGCACAATGGGCTGCGGCGACAGGGGCGATCACCAGCGGGAGCGACGGCGCAGCCGGCGCTTCGGGCGCGGCCGCACGCGGTTCGCCCGCGGCGCGCACCCATTCGACGCCGAGCTGGTCGGCGACACAATCGAGCAGGTCGTCGAAGGCGAAGGGCTTCAGGATGAGGGTGTCGTGCGCATCGCCCTCGACCAGGTGGACCTCGCCCGAGAGCATCACGATTCTGAGCGCCGCGCCGTGGCGGCGGCGCAGCTGGGCGGCGATCTCCCAGCCGTTGTCGGCCCCGAGCGCGACGTCACACAGCACCAGATCGGGCTGGAACTGCGCGGCCGCCGCGAGCGCGCTCTCGCCGTCGCTGGCGGTGCGCACCTGAAAGCCCAGCGGCTCGAGCAGCCCGCGCACCACCGCGAGATGCGCCGCGTCGTCGTCAATCAGCAGCACCCAGCGCTCGCGCCCGATATAGCCCGTCACCGCGCCAGCCTCGGGCGCGGGTTCGGACGGCGGGGTGAGCGGCTGCGAGAGCATCAGCCGCACGGTGAAGCGCGATCCCTCGCCGGGCCTGCTGTCGAGCCGGATCTCGCCGCCCATGATGTGCACCAGCGCCTGCGTGATGGCGAGGCCGAGCCCGACGCCGGGACGCTCCGCGGCAGCACTGCCGACCCGCTCGAAGGGCGCGAAGATGCGCTCGGCATCCTCGGGCGCGATGCCAATGCCGGTGTCGATCACGGTAAAGGTCGCAAGCTCGTTGCGGTAGTCGACCTTGAGAGTGACGCTGCCGTGATCGGTGAACTTGATGGCGTTGGCGATGAGGTTGATGAGCACCTGCCGCAAACGCTTGGGATCGGCGTGGACGAATTCGGGCAGGCGCTCCGGCCGCTCGAGCACCAGCGCGAGGCCCTTGGCCTGCGCCTGCAAGTCGAGCATCGCGATCAGCTGGTCGAGGAATTCGGGGAAGCGGATCGCCTCGCGCGACAGCGTCATCGCCCCGCCTTCGACCTGCGCGATATCGAGCAGGCCTTCGACGAGGTGCGCCAAGTGCTCGGCGCTGCGGCGGATCACACGGGCGGCGGAGAGCGCGTCCTTGCCCTCACCGCGCTCGATCAGCTGGGCGTAGCCGTAGATCGCGTTCAAGGGCGAGCGGATCTCGTGGGCGACGCTGGCGAGGAAGCGGGTCTTGGCTTCGTTGGCGGCCTCGGCGGCGTCACGCGCAGCGGCAAGGCGCGCAAGCGCCTCCGCCTCGGGGGACGCGGGCTCGCCCCCCTCTCGCTTCAGCCAATCGAGGATCCGCCCCGCCATCCGCTCACCGCGACGCGATGTAGGCGCGCCAGCCGCCCAGATGGGTGATGTCCTCGGCGCCGGTGAGCGCGCGCGGCTCGGCGACGAAGCCCTTGACGCTGCTGCCGTCCGCCAGCGTGACCGTGCCGATGGCAAGCGGCGGGGGCACTTCGGCGGTGAAGCTGCCGAAGCTGGCCATGTCGAGCTCGTAGACCTCGAGAGCTATGCTTGCGCCGTCCTTGGAGTGCACCAGCGCCGGCTTCGGCGGCACGCTATCGGCCATCGCATAGAGCCGGTAATTGGGCGCGGTGGTGGTCGCCCCCACGAAGGTCGCGCCCCGGCTGGTCAGCTGCCAGTGCAGCGGCATGCCTTCGAGGTGGGCGCCGACGACGGCGAGTTTGACGGTGTCCATGTGCTCTCCAAGGTCGAGTTGTGGCGGGGGCGGCAAGGCGGCAACGGACAGATAGGCCTGCGCGAGGGCGATCAGGGCCTTGTCGCTATGGGCCGGGCCGATCAGGGTGATGCCGAAGCCGGTATTGTTGGATCGCGCCCCTGCGGGCACGGCGATCGCGGCCATATCCAACAGGTTCACGAAATTGGTGTAGAACCCGAGGTTGCTGTTCAATGCCACCGGCGCCTCGAGCAGCTCGGCCACGCGGTAGGTCGTGCCGGTGGTCGGGAAGGCGAGCGCATCGACCTTGCCCCACAGCGCCTCGGCCCCGCGGGCGAGTTCGGCCAGGCGGTAGATCCCGTTCCACAGCTCGGTCGCCAGCATCGCCGAGCCCGGCGCGATCACCTCGCGCACCACCGGATCGATCGCGAGCGGATTGCTCTCCAGCAGCCCCGCCACCGCCGCCGCGCGCTCGGCCACCCACGGGCCGCCGTAGAGCAGCCGCGCAGCCTCGAGCAGCGGTTCGATGTCGATCTCGACCAGTTCGGCCTCTTGCGCGAGGGCCGCCAGCGCGCGGTCGTAGAGATATTCCGCCTGCACATCGCCGAAGAACTGGCGCTGGCCCTTGCGCGGCACACCGATGCGGCGCGTGCCTGCCAGCGGCACATCGGCGAGCGGGCGCGACCACGGGTCTTCCGCGTCGAACCCCGCCAGCACGGAATCGACCAGCGCGGCATCCTCGAGCGCATCGGTGAACACCGTGATGCAATCGAGGCTGCGGCAGGCCGGCACCAGCCCGCGCGTGCTCCAGCGGCCCTTGCTGGGCTTGAAGCCGACAAGGTGATTGAATGCCGCCGGCACGCGCCCCGATCCGGCCGTATCCGTGCCGAGCGCGAAGGCCACCAGCCCCGTCGCCGTCGCCACCGCCGAGCCCGAGGACGAGCCCCCGCTCACATAGTCACGGTTATAGGCGTTGCGCGGGATGCCATAGGGGCTGCGCGTGCCGACAAGGCCGGTCGCGAACTGGTCGAGATTGGTCTTGCCGACGCAGATCGCGCCTGCCGCTTCCAGCCGCTCGATCACCGTGGCCGAACGCGCGGGGCTATAGGCGAAGGCCGGGCAGGCGGCGGTGGTCTCGAGCCCGTGAACGTCGATATTGTCCTTGGCCGCATAGGGCACGCCAGCCAGCGGCAGGCGCTCGCCGGCCGCCACGCGCGCGTCGACGGCGCGGGCGGCGGCGCGCAGGGCGGCCGGGTCGGCGCGGGCAATCCACAGCTGCGGCTGGTGCGCGTCATAGGCGGCGAGGCGCGCGAGCGTCTCTTCCATGATGGCGAGCGCCGTGGTCGCACCGTTGTTGACGGCCTGCGCGATTGTGCCGACACTCAGGCGGGTGAAGGCGCTCATGACGCCCTCCGCAGCGCCAGCATCGGCGCGCCGGGGTGCACCGACTGGCTCTCGGCGATATAGACCGCCTCCACCGTGCCGCTGGCCGGAGCCTCGAAGGGGCATTCCATCTTCATCGCCTCGATCACCGCAATCACCTCGCCCTCGGCCACCGTGTCGCCGGGGCTGACGAGCAGTTTCCACACGCTCCCGCCAAAGGGCGCTTCGATGAGGTCCGCGCCTTCGGGCACCTCGATCGCCGCCGCATCGCCCGCGCCGCCCTCCGCGCCGAGCAGCGCGCTGACCCGGTCGAACTCGCCGCTCGCTTCCCACGCCGCACGCTCGGCATCGAAGGCGGCCTGACGGGTGGTTTCGAAGGCGGCGATGCTGGCGGCGTTTTGCTCAAGGAACTTGCGGTAATCGGCGAGGCGGAAGGTGGTTTCCTCGATGGCGATCGCGCGCCGCCCATGCGGGAAGTCGCGCCGCCACTCGGCGAGCTCCGCCGCGCTGACGGGGAAGAAGCGGATCTGATCGAAGAACCGCAGCAGCCACGGCTTCCCTTCAGTGAAAGCATCGGTCTGCCGGTGGGTGTTCCACACCTGAATGGTGCGCCCGAACAGCTGGTAGCCGCCCGGCCCTTCCATCCCGTAGATGCACATATAGGCCCCGCCGATGCCGACCACATTGGGCGGGGTCCAGGTGCGCGCGGGGTTGTATTTGGTGGTGACGAGCCGGTGGCGTGGATCGACCGGGGTCGCCACGGGAGCGCCGAGATAGACGTCGCCCAGCCCGAGGACGAGATAGCTCGCATCGAAGATCAGGTCTTCGACCGCCTTGGCGTCCGGCAGCCCGTTGATGCGGCGAATGAACTCGATGTTGTCGGGGCACCACGGCGCATCGTCGCGCACGGCGGCGATGTATTTGTCGATGGTCTCCTGCGTCGCCGGATCGCGCCAGCTCAGCGGCAGGTGGACGATGCGCGAGGGGGCCTCGAAGTCGGCAAGGTCGCCCATCGCCTCCTCGGCCGCCATCAGTGCCTTCAGGGCCCCCGCCTGATCGAGCCGCTCCCCGTCGAAGTGCAATTGCAGCGAGCGGATGCCGGGGGTGATGTCGATCACGCCGGGCAGCTGCATCGCCTCCAGTGCCTGCATCAGCGCATGGATGCGGATGCGCAGCTCGATATCGAGCACGATCTCGCCATATTCGACGAGGATGTTGCGGTCGCCCTGCTGGCGGTAGGTCGTGCGCGGGCGGGTGGCACTGGCGGGCAGCTTGGCGAGGATCGGCGAGAGGTCGGCGATCGGCTGCGGCGTCGCGGTGTCGGCGATGCTGACGGGCACGAAGCGCACGCGGTCATCGGGGCTCAGCTGCCCGATCTTCCAGCGATCCGCCGCGATCACGGTGAAGGGGCACACGAAGCCGCCCAATGAGGGCCCGTCGGGCCCGAGGATGATCGGCATGTCCCCGGTGAAGTCGACCGCGCCGATGGCATAGGGGTTGTCGTGGATGTTCGACGGGTGGAGCCCCGCCTCCCCCCCGTCGCGCCGCGCCCATTCGGGCTTGGGGCCGACAAGGCGCACGCCGGTGCGGTTGGAGTTGTAATGCACCTGCCACTCGGCCTCGAGGAAGGCGGCAATGTCGGCATCGGTGAAGAAATCGGGCGCGCCGTGGGGGCCGTAGAGGACGCGGATGCGCCACTCGCGGGTCAGCGGCGGGAGCGTGGCGGGGAGCGGCTCTCCCGTTGGCGCATCGCCCAGATGCAGCACATCGCCCGCCACCAGCGCGCGCGCGGCGGAGCCGCCGAACTGGCCGAGGGTGAAGGTGCTCGCGCTGCCCAGATACGCCACCACGTCGAGCCCGCCCGCAACGAGGATATAGCCGCGCATCCCTCCGCCGCTGGCGCGCCCCATGGCGAGGGTCTGGCCTGCGGCAATGGTGATCGCCTCGCCGCGCGGCGCGGGGGCGCCGTCGATGGTCGCGCTGAAATCGGCGCCGGTGAGGCAAATGGTAGCCTCAGCCTCGAACAGCAGCGTCGGGCCGCTGGCGGTGATTTCGAGGCCTGGCGTGCCCTCGGGATTGCCGAGGATCAGGTTGCCGAGGCGGAAGCTCTTGTCGTCCATCGGCCCGCTGGGGGGCACGCCGACGTTCCACAGGCCGAGCCGTCCGGGCCAGTCCTGCACCGAGGTCGCCGTCCCCCCGCCGATCACGCGGATCGCGCGGCGCTGGTAGGCGACGCCTTCGAGCAGCTTCGTGGAGACATTGCCGGAGGTGAAACCCTCGTGCCGCACGACCTCGCGCAGCCACCTGAGGTTGGTCTCGATTCCGTCGACCCGCGAGGCATCGAGCGCGGTCTGCATCTTCGCGATGGCTTCCTCGCGGGTCGCCCCCCGCGTGATGAGCTTCGCCAGCATCGGATCGTAGAAGGCGCTGACCTCGCTCCCCGCCATCACCCAGGTTTCGGCGCGGATATCGTCCGGGAAGGCGACGTTGGTGAGCGTGCCGACCGTCGGGCGGTAGTCCATCGCCGGGTCTTCGGCATAGAGCCTGACCTGCACGCTATGGCCGCGCGTCTCGGGCGCGGGCGCGTCGAGCATCGCGAAATCGCCCGCCGCGCCGCGGATCATCCACTCGACGAGGTCGATCCCGGTCACCTCCTCGGTAACGCCGTGTTCGACTTGGAGGCGGGTGTTCATTTCGAGGAAGAAGAAGTCCTCGCGCTGCGCGTCGTAGAGGAACTCGACCGTCCCTGCGGAGAGATACCCCGCCGCCTCGCCCAGCCGGACGGCGGCGGCGATCAGCTCGGCGCGCTTGGTGTCGGAAAGGCAGGGCGCGGGGGCCTCTTCCACCACCTTCTGGTTGCGCCGCTGAAGCGAGCAGTCGCGCTCGCCCAGCGCCATGACGCGGCCCTTGCCGTCGCCGAAGATCTGGACCTCGAGGTGGCGCGCGCGGGGGACGTAGCGTTCGAGGAAGACGCCTGCGTCGCCGAAGCTTGCCTCGCCCTGACGGACGACGGCGACGAAGCCCTCGCGCACCTGCGCCTCGCTCTCGCAGATGCGCATGCCGATGCCGCCGCCGCCTGCGGTGGCCTTGAGGATAACGGGATAGCCGATCCGGTTCGCGGCCACGGCGGCTTCGTCTGCGCCGGTCAGCAAGCCAGTGCCCGGCGCGAGCGGGAGGCCGTGCGCCTCGGCCAGCGCGCGGGCGGAGTGTTTCAATCCGAAGGTGCGGATGTTGTCCGGGGTCGGCCCTATGAAGGCGATTCCGGCGGCAGCGCAGCTTTCCGCGAACTCGGCGTTCTCGGCGAGGAAGCCGTAGCCGGGGTGGATCGCGCCTGCCCCGGTGGCCTTCGCCGCCGCGAGGATCGCCTCGACATTGAGATAGGACAGCGCCGCCGGGCCCGGCCCGATGCACACCGCCGCGTCCGCCGCGCTGACGTGGAGCGAGCCTGCGTCGGCGTCCGAATAGACCGCCACCGTCCGCAGCCCCATGCGCTTCGCCGTGCGGATGATCCGCGTCGCGATCGCGCCCCGGTTGGCGATGAGGACGGTGTCGAAGCTCACGCCGCTGCCACGATCATGCGCACCGGCGTCGGGTTGAAGCCGTTGCAGGGGTTGTTGATCTGCGGGCAGTTCGAGACGACGACGATCACGTCCATCTCGGCCCTGAGGTCGACCGTCAGGCCCGGCGCCGAGATGCCGTCGACGATGCCGAGCGTCCCGTCATCCTCGACAGGAACGTTCATGAAGAAGTTGATATTGCTGACAATGTCGCGCTTGCCGCGGCCTTGGGTGAGGTTGGCCTCGAGGAAGTTATCGACGCAGGCATGTTGATGTCTTGTGTGATGTCCGTAGCGCAAGGTGTTGCTTTCACACGAACAGGCTCCGCCGATGGTATCGTGATACTCGACCGCGGAGTCGACGATCGTCATGAGCGGATTGCCCTCGTTCGAGAACAGCACCGTGCCGGTACGCAGGAACAGGTTGCCTTGCGCCGCGACCGTATCCTGCGCCGAGTAACGCTCGGCATCGTCGGCGGCGGCATAGATCAGGAAATCGACCGCCTGGTTGCCCTCGAGATCGACGATCCGCAGCACCTCGCCGGCGCGCACAGGGTGCAGCCATGGCGCGCGCGCGGGCACGATCTCGTCGTGGATGATGGAGCCGGTGAGGCCGGAGAGGGCCGGGTCTGCGGTCATTTTTATGTGCATCCAGTGGAGGTTAGCGGCGGTAGTAGTCCTCGGTGTTGAGGAAGGCGCGCTGCCCTTCTGGCGTGGCATTGCGCACGGGGTCTTCGTCTGTGGCGATGGGCCCGCGCCACGCGGTGAGGCGTAGCGGGGTCGAGGCATATTCGGGGCGCGGGTCGAGGACGTGGGGGCAGTTGGCGATCACCACGATCACGTCCATTTCGGCGCGCAGCAGCACTTCGCGGCCCGGCTCGAAGGGCCCGACCAGCGGCGTGATGCCGCCGTCAGCCTCGATCCGCGTGCCCTTGAACAGGTTCACCGCCGGGTGGACATCGCGGCGGGTGAGGCCGTGCTTCGCCGCGCCGAGGATCAGCCGGTCACGCCCGTTGGGATAGGCGCCCGAATTACGGCCTTCCCCGTATTTCCGAAGGTTACCACCCGCATTTGAGACGCCGCAAAAGGTGTCATGCGTCCCCGCGCCGTCCGCGAGGATGCTCATCAGCACCCGGCCCATGTCCGACAGCAGCAGCTTGCCCTCGCCCAGATAGGCGTTCCACTGGACCTTGACTGTGTCGGCGACGTTCAGCCGCTCGGTCGGCATTTCGGCGTTGAAGATGTTGAGCGACGCGCAGGCATCTCCCGCTTTGTCGATCAGCCGCAGCCGCGTGCCGCGCGCGAGCCTGCGCGAAGTATAGCCGCCGGGGGCGACGGTCTCTTCCCACACGAGGTCGGCGGCGGCGATGCCGTCAGGCAAGTCGCTGGCGACCGGGGGGAGGATCGGCATGGTCTCGACCCGCGTGCCGCCTTGCGCGCGGGCGTGTTCGCGAGCGGCCTTGGGATCGGCGGTTCCGCTCATTCGGCGGCCTCCTTCGTGGGAAGCGCGTCCTGTTCGTGCAGCGGCGGGAGCAGCGCGGTGGTGGTCACCAGCTGCAATTGCTGGACGCCCCGGATCGCCCGCAGCGCATCGCACAGCTGCTTCAGCCGCACCGCCGGGCCCTGCACCAGCAGCACCTCGAGCGACTGGTCTTCCTCGAGGAAGACATGCTGCGAGGAGATCACTTCCTTGAGGTAGGCGGTCTGCGTTTCCGCCAGTTGCTGGCGCACCCGCCCGCCCCCGCCCTGGTAGACGATAGTCACCGTGCCCGCGAGCGTCTCGTCCGGCCGCGTCAGCGCCTCGTGCTCGGCGAGCGCGTGGCGGATCAGTTCGGCGATCAGCTGCGAGCGAGACGGGAGCCCGCGCTCTTCCACCATCATGTCGAGCTGGCGGAACAGGTTCGCCGGCAGGCTCATGGAGAGGCGGGCAAGACCAGTGGGTTCGGGGGAGCTCATGTGACCGGCATCTCAATTATTACCTATCGTGTCAATCGTAATACCGGAGGTTTGTTCAATCTCCGCCATCCCCGGCTCCGCATGTACTTGCTGAACTTTGCGGGTCAGTTCGAGGTCGTAGACCACCCCCGCCCCGTAGCGCTGCGGCGCGTGCGGATCGTGGCGGCGCTTGTCCAGGGTGAGCACCCGCGTGCCCAGCCCGAAGGCCTCCTTGATGTCATGGGTGACCATGATGATGGTGAGCCCGTGCTCGCGCCACAGCCGGGTGATGAGCCCGTGCATGTCGCCCCGGATACCGGGATCGAGCGCGCCGAAGGGCTCGTCCAAGAGCAGGATGCGGGGCCGCTTGATGAGGGCCTGCGCGATGGCGAGGCGCTGCTGCATCCCGCCCGACATCTGCGCGGGGTAGAGATGGCGGCTGTCGGCAAGGCCCACCTGCTCGAGCATCGCCTCGGCCTCGGCCACCGCCGCCCGGCGCGCGCTGCCGAACAGGCGCGCGGTGAAGGGCGAGGCGGCGAATTCCACGCCCAGCAACACATTGCCCAGCACCGTCAGATGCGGGAACACCGAGTAGCGCTGGAACACCACTCCGCGGTCCGGCCCACATTCGGTGGGAAGTGGCGCGCCGTCCAAGGAGATGCTCCCGCGCGTCGGCTTTTCCTGCCCGAGGATCACGCGCAAGAGGCTGCTCTTGCCCGCCCCCGATGGCCCGATGATCGAGACGAAGCTCTTCTCGGCAATCTCGAGCGAGATGCGTTCGAGCACCACCTTCTCGCCATACTCGACCCAGAGGTTTTTCAGGCTCAGCATGGTTCAGCGCGCCCCCAGATAGGCCCAGCCGAACAGGCGGCGGCTGCCGAAGGTGAGCGCGAGGTCCATCAGCACCGCGAGCAATGCGATCCATGCGACATAGGGGATGATCACGTCCATCGCGAGATAGCGGCGCACGAGGAAGATGCGGTAGCCGAGGCCGACATCGGCGGCGATCGCCTCGGCCGAGATCAGGAACACCCATGCCGGGCCGAGTGAGAGGCGCAGAGCCTCGAACAGGCGGGGCAGCGCCTGAGGCAGCGCGACGCGCAGGATCACGCCCCAGGAATTGGCGCCGAGCGTGAGCGCCTTGACCACCTGCTCGCGCGGCAAAGCGCCGATATGCCCGGCCACATCGCGCATCATGAAGGGCGCGACGCCGATGACGATCAGCGCCACCTTGGCGGTCTCCCCGAGGCCGAAGACGATGAAGAGGATGGGGAGGAGCGCGATCGGCGGGATCACCGCGATGCCGGTAACCAACGGGCCGAGCGTGCTGCGGACCGGCGGCAGAGCGCCGAGGGCAAGGCCGACCAGCAGCGCGGAGAGAGTCGCGATCCCCAGCCCTGCGCCTAGCCGCCACAGGCTCGCGACGGTATCGGCCCAGAACAGGTATTGGCCCGAGAGCTGGTCGGGCTCGAACAGCAGCCCCGCCATCGCCGCCGCCATCGCGCCGGGCAGCGGCAGGATCTTGTCGGCGGGGTTGTCGGCATGGCGCGCGGCGGCGGCGACAACATAGCCCAGCGCCAGCACCAGCAGCGGCGCGGCACCGAGCAGCAGCGCGCCCCGGCGGGTCGGCTGTGCCGTTACCCAGCGCATGGGGCTAGAGCTTTCCGTCCGCGGCCATCTGCATATAGGTCGGATCGAACCGCAAGGTGATCCGCGATGTGTCGCCCAAGGTCTTGCCGCCCGGGAATTCCATCCCGACCGCGTCGGCCGAGGCCGCGCCCTGCCCGAACAGCCCTTGCGCGAAGCTGAAATCGCGCACGCGGGTCATGGTGGTGAGGAGGTCACCCGATTGCATCGCCGCGAGCGCCGCCTTGGGATCGGTATAGAGGAAGGTGGTCGAAAGCTGGCCCTCGAAGGCTTCCGGAGTGGTGCCCGCGAGCTTCGCCATCGCGGCGCGCGCGGCGGCGCCTTCGGCGTCCTGCTTTGCCATCAGCGCCATGGTCTCGAACCAGATCCCCGCCAGCGCCTTGCCGAGGTTGGGGTTGGCCTTGAGCGTGGCGGTATCGACCACCATCAGGTCGAGGATCTCGCCCGGAATATCGGCCGAGGTGAACACCGCCTTGGTGCCCGCGACGCCCTTCATGGTGGTGACCTGCGGGTTCCACGCCACGGCCGCGTTGACCTCGGGCGAGGCAAAGGCGGCGGCAATGTCGGCGTCGGAGGTGTTGACCGTCTTCACGTCGGTCAGCTTCATGCCGCTTGTCTCGAGCGCGCGGGCGAGCAGGTAGTGCGAGACCGACAGCTCGGCGAGGTAGACCTGCCGGCCCTTGATGCCCGCGACATTGTCCGCGCCCTTCAGGAGCACCGCATCATTGCCGTTGGAGTAGTCGCCGAGGATGATCGCGCTGGTATCCTTGCCGCCCGCGGCCGGAATGGTGAGCGCGTCCATGTTGGCGACCGTCACCCCGTCGAGTTTGCCGGCGGTGTACTGGTTCACGCTCTCGATATAGTCGTTCACCTGCACGAACTTGATCGTGATGCCGTACTTGTCGCCCCACTTCTTCACGATCCCGGCCTGTTCGGCATAGGGCCAGGGCATCCATCCGGCGTAGATCGACCAGCCGATGTTGAATTCGGTCTTGGGCGCGGCGGCCTCTTCCTCCCCGCCGGAACATGCTGTCACCAGCAGCGCGGCGAGGCCGAGGAGGAGGAAGCGGGCTGCCCGGGAGAGGTGGTGGAGCATGATTCGTCCCCTATGTTGCGCCTGCGAACATCCGCGCGTTTGGGGCGTTTGTCCACCATGAATTATTACGATTGATTGGAAACGTAATATGGGTGAGATTGGTTCCACGATGGCAGGAATTGTGCCCTCCTGACGGGCGCGCTCCTCTCCCTCCCCTGCCCTCGCATGGAGGCCGATCAGTCATGACAAAAGACGCCGCCCGCCCGCTCGCCGCCCTGCTCGCCGCGAGCCTTGCCACCGCAGCCTGCGCCGACGACGGCCCGCCGCCCAACGATGCGGTCGGGCCCGTGCCGGATCTCGCCGAGAACGCGATGAAGGTGCCCGGGTTTGCCGACTTCATGGCGATCGACGGGGATGCGGTGTGGGTCACCAATGACGGGCGGGTCGAGAAGTGGACGCCTGCGGGCCTCGCCGCCTCCACCCCCGTGCCGCGCCCCTGCGGTGCGATGACCACGGCGGCGGGATCGCTGTGGGTCGCCAATTGCAAGGACGGCGATGTCTACCGCATCAACCTCGCCACCGCGCAGGTCGAGGCGAAGATCGCGACTGGCCTCGGCAATCCCAAGGGCGAGACCAATGTCGTGTCGGGCGCGGGATCGGTGTGGGTGCCTTCGGACCCCGCGGGCAAGGTCGCGCGGATCGACCCGGCGACCAACAAAGTGATCGCGACGATCCCGGTGACGGCGGAGACCTGGTATCTCGCCTTCGGCTTCGACGCGGTGTGGGCGGTCAGCAGCGAGGGGTCTTCGCTCGAGCGGATCGATCCGGCCACCAACACCGTCACCGGCAAGGTCACGATGGGCAACACCCCGGGCTTCCTCGCGGCAGGCGAAGGCGCGGTGTGGGTACAGGAGCAGGGCGACGGCACGGTCGCCAAGGTCGATCCGGCGAAACTCGAAGTGCTTGGCCGCACCAAGATCGCGCCAAAGCTCAAGTGGGGCGATATCGACACCGGCGCAGGCGCGGTGTGGCTGCGCACCACCGAGGATCAGACGATGGTGGTGATCGACGCCGAGACGCTCAAGATCCGCGCCCGCATGGGGCCGAGCGTCGGCAGCGGCGCGCTGCGCTGGACGCCGAAGGGCGTGTGGACCTCGGCGCATGACAACCAGACGCTCTCGTGGTGGAGCCCGCCTGCGGCCGAATGATATAAGAAAGCGCGCGGGGCGGGTCGCAGAACCCCGCGCGCTTTCCCGTCTTCTGTCTTCGTGTCGTTGACCCGAAGGGCCCGAAGATCAGAACTTGTAACCCAGCTCCACCCCGAAGCGCTGGCGTCCACCCAGCGAGATGAACGAGCCGCCGAATTCGACCGCGGTGATGACCTCGTTCAGATACTTCTCGTTGAACAGGTTCTCGGCATAGGCGGTGACCGACCAGTTCTGCCCCTCGACCCCGATACGCAGGTCCATCACCCCGAAGGTATCACGCTGCGAGACCGAGTAGTCGGCATCGCCCACGAAGGCCGGCAGGCCCAGCGCCGAGCCGGGCAGCAGCCCGCTGAACAGCGTCGGGTTGGTGTCGTCCTGCAGAGTGTGGAACCAGGTCGGCCCGGTGATGCGGTAATCGGCACGGGTGACGAAATCGATGCTGTCCGTCACCGGCAGATCGACCTGCGTGCCGAGGTTGATCGTGTAATCGGCGGTGTAGGGCGACTTGTTGCCCACGGTCACCGGACGCGAGGCATTGGCCTTGATCTCGCTCTCGGTGACGTTGCCCGAACCGTAGATCGTCCAGCCCTTGATCGGCTCGACCGTCAGGTTGAGCTCGGCCCCGTAGACCTCGACCTCGTCGATGTTCGAGACCACGCGCAGGAGGCCGAAGCCGCCGACGAAGAACTCGAAGAACTGCATGTCGTCGATCGTGGTGTAGTAGCCCGCAAGGTCGAAGGTGACCACGCCGTCCAGCGCACTGCCCTTGATCCCCGCCTCGAAAGCGCTCGACTTTTCCTTGCGGTACTGGTCGTCGATCTGGACGTTGGTGCCGATGAACTGGTTGAACGCCTGGTCGACGATCGCGGCGGCACCCTGGTTGTTGAAGCCGCCCGATTTGAAGCCGATGCCCCAGTTGCCGTAGAGGTTGATATCGGGCGTCAGTTCGTAGCGCAGCGAGATCTTGGGCTGGAACTGGCGGAACGTTTCCGACTGCGGCCCGATCGGCTGGACGACGCCACCCACCACCGCCTGGCCCGGGTTGATCGGCCCGCCGGTGAAGGGATCGCGCACCGCCGGCACGAGGCTCGCGACCCGGCGATCCTCGATATCGTAGCGTCCGGCGACGGTCACGTTGAGGCGATCGGTGATATCCCCTTCGACCGAGGCGAAGGCTGCGTAGACATCGGTCTTGAAGGCATCATTGTAGAGCTGCGTCGTCGGGTTGCTGGTGCCCGGCGCATTGTAGAGCCGGCGGATGACCCCCTGCCCGAGATCCGCGCCGAGGCTCACCCCCACCTCGCGGTCGATGTGGAGGTAATAGGCGCCCACCTGCCAGCCCCACGGCCCGTCGCCGTTGGAGGCGAGGCGGATTTCACCGCTGATGTCCTTCTGGTTGCGGATCTGGAACTGGGTGCCGTCGCAGGTCGTCGGGCTATAGGGCCCGAAGGTCGATCCGCTGGCGGGGTTGAAGATGAAGGGGACCGGGCTGGTGCCGATGAAGGTCGGCGCGTTGAGCGGGAAGCCGGCGAGCGCGGTGGTCGAAGCCGCGCAGGCATTGGCCGCCGCGACCGAGGCCGGGGTCGCGCCCGGGAAGGTGAAGCGCGCGAAGTCGGCCGAGGTGCCGTCGGCGGTGAGCGACTGCTCGACATCGCTGTAGAGCACCCATGCGGTCAGCGTTGCGCTCTCGAACTTGTGCTCGACCTTGCCCGAGATCTCGACGGTGGTCTGGTCGTTGGTCGGACGGATGTTCGAATAGAAGCCGAAGGGATGCTGGTTCACATCCTCGAAGAAGGCCGGATCGACGCCCGCGAAGTTGGGCAGGTGGAAGGCCGCGTTGAAGTTGATCGAGGCGCCGGTGAGGTCGGCATAGCGCGCCTTCACGTCGATCTCGGTATCGGGGCCGACTTGGGCGACGAAGCGCCCGTCGACGCCCCACACAGTCTGGTCGTCGATGGTCTTCGAATTGCCGAGGAAGCGGTTGCGGAAGAAGCCGTCGGTGGTGGAGTAGTTGGCCGACAGCACCAGCCCTGCGCTGTCACCCACCGGGGTCGAGATAAAGCCGTTGGCGAGATAGGTGTTGTCCTGCGCCGCGCGCACCAGCACCCCGCCCTCCAGCGTGTCGCCGGGCTTCAGCGTCTGGAGCACGATCGCGCCCGCGGCCGCGTTGCGGCCATAGAGCGCGCCCTGCGGGCCTTTCAGGATTTCGACCTGCCGCAGCGTGCCCTGGTTCTGGTTCAGCTGCGCGGTGTTGGTCTTGAGGATCCCGTCGACCACCAGCGCGACCGAGCTTTCCGCGTCGCGCGCGCCGTTGATGCCGCGGATGTTGATCTGGGTATCGCCCGCTTCGGCCGTGCCGGTGACGATGGTGACACCCGGGGTCAGCTGGACGAAGTCATCCGCGCGCTGCACGCCCGATTTGGCAAGCGTCTCGGCGGTGAGCACGGTGACCGATGCGGGCACGTCGGCGAGCGTTTCCGACTGGCGGCGCGCGGTGACGATGATCGCGCCCTCCTCTTCGGCCGCAGGCGCGGCGTCGGGGGCCTCTTGCGCGATGGCGGGCGCGGACAGGGCAATGGCGCCAAGAGCCGCGCCGGAGGCAAGAACGAGACGAATATTCATAAGGCGGCTCTCCTGAGAGGGATCGAGAGGAAAGAGGCAGGGATCAGACGAGCGGATTGGCCCCGCTCATGTAGACGTAGACTTCCTGGAACTTCGGGCCGTCCGCTCCGGGGCGGAAACGCCAGAAATTGGTGTTGTAGAGCAGCGTCACGCCGCCCTCGTGATCGTGGAGCTCGGCGGTGAAGCAGGCGGTGATGCGCCCGTTCGCCTCGTCCACGGTGCAAGTGAAATCGCGGTGGATGATGGTTTTGTAGGCGGCGAAGAAATCCTCGAACATGCGGCGGATTTCGGCCTTGCCCGAATGGCGCGTGAAGGCGGTCTGGACGCAGAACAGCGCGGTATCGTGGAAGCAATCGAGCGTCGCCTCGAGGTCCTTGGCGTCGACGCGGGCGAAATACTTGTTGAGCGCGAAATCGATGAGGTCGGCGCGACTCAGGGTGGGTTCGTACTGCATCAGGCGTCCCCTTCCTTCAGCAGGTTGTCACCCGACATGTAGACATAGACCCGGTGGAACAACCGGTCCTTGAGGTAGAAGCGGTTGCAGTTTTCATACCGCAGCTCCTCGCCCCCGTTGGGCGTGATCAGCACGGTGAACTGCGAGCAGACCGCGTTGGTTTCCGGATCGGCGGTGTGGACGAAGTTGCCGTGCCAGATGCTCTCGAAATCGGCGAAGAGCTTGACGAACATCGCCCGGATCGCCTCGCGGCCCTGGTGGACGGTGTTGCTGGTGACTTCGGTCAGCACCGCATCGGGCGTGAAGCAGTCGAGGACCTGATCCATCACCTTGTTGTCGACCCCGTCGAAGTAACGCTTGGTGACGATATCGATATAGAAGGGATAGGGCAGCGGGCTCTGGCCGGGCCCGCCTTCAGTCCACTCGCTCATCAGTACCAGCCCTTTCGGATATCGGCGTGCTTGGGCACTTCGGGTGCGGGGAAGGCTTTCTTCGAGTGGGTGAGGCCCAGTTCGATCAGCGTTTCCAACTGCTTGTAGGCGACCTGCCCGGGATTCAGCACCGGCACCGGCAACTCGGATTGGAGATAGGCGGCCGACTGGTGCATGGTGGTCGAGCCGAGCACGATCACGTCAGCCCCGTCCTGTTCGATCGCCTTCATCGCCTCAGCCTTCAGCTTGGCGAAGACGACCTCCTCCTTGCCCTCGAGCAGTTCGGTGACGTCGGGCCGGGTGTCGATCGAGCGCACGCTGGCGCAGCGGTGGTGCCAGCCATGATCGGTCAGCACCTTCTCGTAGAGCGGGAACCACTGCGGCCACATGGTGAGAACCGTGAACTTCTTGCCCAGCATCTGCGCTGCCGCAAAGCTCGCCTCGCCCGGGCCGACGACGGGGATGGAGAGCGCCGAGCGCAAGGGGCGCAGGCCGGAGTCGCTGACGGTATCGATCAGCACGCCCGCAAAGCCCTCTTCCTCCGCGGTCACGCCCGCCTGGAAGACCGTCCAGTCCATCAGCAAGGTGTCGTGGTAGGAATCGCCCAGCGCGGCGCCCCAGCGCACTGCCTCGAAGGTGGGCGCGAAGCCCGGACGCACGAAATCGGCCGGAAGCTGCTGCGCGCGGTTGGCGACGCCCGCTTCGTCCATTGCAATCGGCACGATGACCTTGATGCGCTTCACGGGCACTCCCCAGTTGCCACTCGCCGTGTGGGTATTGTATACAAAACGCGCTCGTCAAGCATTTTGCGAAATTGTGACGAGATCACCGCCGAGGTGTGTTTTTGTCACCGCACAGGCTTGCCGCACCCGCCGGCAGGCCGCACAAGGAAAGCCTATGACAGCGCGCACTTTCCTCCCGCCCATTCAGTCCGGACAGCCATGAGCCGCGCCTCGGAACGCGCCTATGCGGCGATCCGCGCGCATGTGCTGGGCGGGTCGGTGGCGGCCGGCGATCAGCTCACCGAAGACCAGCTCGCGCAGATCACCGGGGTCAGCCGTACCCCTGTGCGCGAGGCGGTGCGGCGGCTCGAGGACGAATTGCTGCTGGTGCGCTCGGACACCAACCGGCTGTTTGTCGCCGACTGGAGCAGAGACGACATCGAGGAGATGTTCGTGCTGCGCCAGATGCTCGAGTGCCACGCCGCCGAGCGCGCGGCCAAGCGCCTCTCGCGCGAGCAGATCGCCGCGCTCGAGGCCCTGAACCGCGAACTCACCGCCGCGGTCGAGCAGTCCCCGCCCGATGTCGCGCGCTTCCTCGAGGCCAACCGCGCCTTCCACGAGGCGATCATCGATGCGGCGCACTCGCCGCGGCTGCGGCAGCTGCTCGCGCGGCTGGTTGAGGCGCCCGTGGTGCTGCGCACGGCGCGCACCTATTCGCAGGATGACCTGCGCCAGTCCGCGCGCGATCATGACGAGCTGGTCGCCGCCTTCGCCGCGCGCGATGCCGACTGGGCGCGCGCGGTGATGGGCAGCCACCTGCGCCGCGCCTTCCACACCTTCGCCCGCGCGGTCGGCCCCAAAACCGAGGGCGCGGCCAATGATCGGGATGGCGCGGAGCCGTAACAACGCCGCCGCGCCATTGCGGTTCCTGCAATCTCATGCGGCCCATGCATGATTGCAATTGTATACAAAGCGGGTAATTCAGACCGCGAAGCCCCCGCAGCAGCTACAGGCGATTCACGATGTCATCCGGCACAATCGAACTGGTCGAAGTGGGCCCGCGCGACGGTTTGCAGAACGAGCCCGACATCATTTCGACCGAGGTGAAGCTCGACCTCATCACCCGCATGATCGGCTATGGCGCGCGCCGGCTGGAGGTGGCGAGCTTCGTCCACCCCGCCCGCGTGCCGCAGATGGCCGACGCCGAGGCGGTGATCGTGGGCCTGCCGGACCGCGCCGACTGCACTTACGTGGGCCTCGTCCTCAACAAGCGCGGCGTGCTGCGCGCGCTCGCGACGCGCGAGGGCGGCGCGCGCGGTGTCGATCAGGTCGGCTGCGTGGTCGTCGCCAGCGACACCTTCGGGCAGAAAAATCAGGGCCAGACCATCGAGCAGGGCATCGCCGAGACCCGCGAAATGCTCCGCTTCGCGCACGCCGAGGGCATCCGCGCCCAGGTCACCATCAGCGCCGCTTTCGGCTGCCCGTTCGAAGGCGAGGTGAAGCACGATACCGTGCTCAAGATCGCCGAAGCCATTGCCGAAGAGAACCCGGAAGAGATCGCGCTGGCCGATACCATCGGCGTCGGCACGCCGTGGGAAGCGGGGGAATTGTTCGGCAAGCTGGGCGAATTGCTTGGCGGCAAGATCCCGATGCGCGCGCATTTCCACAACACCCGGGGCACAGGCATCGCCAATGCGTGGGAAGCCTACAAGGCGGGCGTGCGGGTGTTCGACGCGTCGCTCGGCGGATTGGGTGGTTGCCCCTTCGCGCCGCGCGCAACGGGCAACATCGCGACCGAGGACCTCATCTACATGATGGCGCGTTCCGGGGTGGACAGCGGCATCGATCTCGACGCGGCAATCGCCGCCAACAAGTGGTTTGCGCAAGTGCTGGGGCGGGAACTCCCCTCGGCGGTCGCGCGTGCAGCATAAGAAGGACAGGGCATGACTTACAGGTTGGGCGTCGATGTGGGCGGGACTTTCACCGACCTCCTGCTGTTCGACGAGGCGAGCGGCGCCTTCTGGCGGCACAAGACCCCCTCGACCCCGCACGACAGCTCGGAAGGCATCCTCAACGGGGTGAAGGCGATCATGGCCACCGCCGGGATCACGGCGGCGGAAATCAGCTATTTCCTCCACGGCACGACCGTGGCGACCAATGCCGTGCTCGAGGGCAAGGGCGCGAAGGTCGGCCTCGTCACCACGCAGGGTTATCGCGACATCATGCAGATCGCGCGCAGCTTCGTGCCCGGCGGGCTTGCCGCGTGGATCGTGTGGCCCAAGCCGCAGCCCCTCGCCCGGCTCGAACACATCGTGGAAGTGCCGGGGCGCATGGACGCCCAGGGCCGCGAGGTCGCCCCGCTCGATGAAGACGCGGTGCGCGCGGCGCTGCGCAAGCTCAAGGGTGACGGGATCGAGGCGCTGACCGTCAGCCTCATGAACGCCTATCTGAACGGGGCGCACGAGGCGCGGATCGGGGAAATCGCGGCGGAGGAACTGCCGGGCATCCCCGTCTCGCTCTCCCACGAAGTCCTGCCCGAGATGCAGGAATACGAGCGCACGCTTTCGACCGTCGCCAACGCGGCAGTGCGCCCGGTGGTGTCGAAATATGTCTCCAACCTGCGCACCAAGCTGGAGGCCGAGGGGCTGAAGGGTCGCCTCTCGCTGCTGCGTTCGGACGGGGGCCTCATGTCGAGCCAGAAGGCTGAGGAGCATCCCGTCAACATCCTCATGTCCGGCCCCGCCGGCGGGGTGACCGGCGCGCTGTGGGTGGCGAAGAACGCGGGCTTCGAGAACATCCTGACGCTGGATGTCGGCGGCACTTCGACCGACGTCGCGCTGATCCAGGGCCTCGAACCGCGCCGCCAGCGCACCACCGAAGTCGGCCACCTCTCGGTCCGCGCTTCGGCGCTCGACGTTAAGACCGTGGGCGCAGGGGGCGGCTCGATCGCGCACGTGCCGCAGCTGACCGGCGCGCTGCGCGTCGGACCGGAGAGCGCGGGCGCGGTGCCCGGCCCGGTCGCCTACAACAAGGGCGGCACGCTCCCGACCGTGACCGACGCCAATGTGGTGCTCGGCTACCTCCCCGAAGACCTCCTCGGCGGCAGCTTCAAGCTTGACCGCGAGGGCGCCAAGGCGGCGGTGCAGACCATCGCCGATGCGCTCGGCGTGACGCTGATGGAGGCGGCGCGCGGGATCATCGACATCGTCAACGAGAACATGTTCGGCGCGCTGCGCATGATCAGCGTCCAGCAGGGCTATGACCCGCGCGAATTCGCGCTGATGGGCTTTGGCGGGGCCGGGCCGCTCCACGTGAATGCCGTGGCGCGCCTGATGGGCAGCTGGCCCGCGATCTCGCCTGTCTCCCCCGGCGTGCTCTGCGCATTGGGCGACGCGACCACTCGCATGCGCACCGAGACCGCGCGCAGCTTCTCCAAGCTGGCGCGCGACACCTCCATCGCCGAGCTGGTCGAGGTGCTCGACAACATGGCCGAGCAGACCCGCGGCGAGCTGGTCGCCGACGGCATCCCCGAAGAGCAGATCACCTCGCTGTTCGAAATCGACGTGCGCTATGCGGGACAGGCCTTTGAAGTGCCGCTGACGATCACGCAGGACATTCTCGAAAAGGACGGGATCGAAGGCATCCTCGCCCGCTTCGACGAGGAGCATCTGCGGCTCTTCACCTTCAATATGGACACCCCCCACGAGATCGTGAACCTGCGCGCGGTCGCGCAGGGGCAGGCCCCCGCCCTCCCCGCCGCCGAACTGCCCAAGGGCGACGGCGATCCGCAAGCCGCCAAGATTCGCGACCACGTGATGTGGATCGGCGGCGAGGAGCGGCCTGCGGTGATCTATGACCGCGCGAAGCTGCGGCAAGGCGACGTGATCGAAGGCCCGGCGATCATCACCGAAATGGATTCGACCACGCTGGTCGAACACGATTGCCGCGCCGCCGTTGACGCGGTCGGCAACATCCTCATCACCTTGAAGACGGAGGGCTAAACCCATGCCCGCACGCATCATCGAACCCAACACCACCCCCTTTGCCAAGGTCGCCATCGACCCGGTGACGCTCGACATCATCGAGAACGCGCTCAGGAACGCCCGCATCGAGATGGACGCGACCCTCGTGCGCACCGCCATGAGCCCCGGCATCCGCGAACAGGGCGACGCCTTCCCGCTGATCTCCGACCCCGCGGGCAAGATGATCGTCGGCCAGTTCGGCAGCTTCATCGACGGCTTTCTGAAGCAGTATGACGGCACGATCGAGGAGGGAGACATGATCTTCCTCTCCGATCCCTATTCCTGCGGCGGGGCGGTCAGCCACTCGAACGACTGGCTGGTGCTGCTCCCCGTGTTCAAGGACGGGCGGCTGCTCGCCTATACCGCGATGTTCGGACACCAGAGCGACATCGGCGGAAGCGTCCCCGGCTCGATGCCCATCGGCGCGTCCTCGATCTTCGAGGAAGGCGTGCGCATCCCGCCGGTGAAGATCTGGAAGAAGGGCGAATACAACGAAGACCTCATGAAGCTGGTGATGCACCAAACCCGCAAGCCCGACTGGTGTCAGGCCGACCTCAACGCGCTGATCGCCTCGTGCCGTGTCGCCGCGCGCCGCGTGATCGAGATGGCCGACCGCTTCGGTGATGACGTTTACGTCTCCGCCACGCAGGAACTGCTCGCCCGCAACCACCGCGCGATGAAGGCGCTGCTGGCGATGGCCGTGGCCGAGGAGCCGGTGAGTTTCGAGGATTACATCTGCGACGACGGCAAGGGCTACGGCCCCTACAAGATCCGCTGCACCATGTGGCGTGATGGGGACAAGGTGATCCTCGATTTCGAGGGCACCGATCCGCAATCGGCCGCCTCGATCAACTTTTTCCTCAATGAAAACATGTTCAAGATGTTCTTCGGCATCTACATGATCATGGTCTTCGATCCGCAGATCCTGTTCAATGACGGGTTCTACGATCTGATCGAGGTGCGCATTCCTTCCGGCTCGCTCCTGAAGCCGCACTTCCCCGCCGCGCTTTCGGGCCGCACCCACGCGCTGGGCCGGATCTTCGATATCCTCGGCGGGCTGCTCGGGCAGAAGACGCCGGAATTCCTCAACGCTGCCGGGTTCTCCTCCTCGCCGCACCTGTTCTATTCGGGCTGGGACGCGCGCGAGGATGGCAGCCGCGACTGGTTCCAGCTGTTCCAGATCGGCTTCGGCGGCATCCCCGGGCGGCCGCTGGGCGACGGGCCGGACGGGCACTCGCTGTGGCCGGGCTTCACCAATGTCCCCAACGAGTTCCTCGAACGCTACTTCCCCCTGCGGATCGAGCGCTATTCCACCGCTCCCGACAGCGGCGGGGCGGGCCTGCATCGCGGCGGCAACGGCATCCACATGACCTACCGTTTCCTCGCCGATGGCGAGATCGCGATCCACGATGACCGCTGGTTCGTGCCGCCTTGGGGCGTCAATGGCGGGCATCCGGGGGCGCGGGCGAGGAAGGTGCTGGAACGCGCGGACGGCTCGCAGGAAATCGTCGGCAACAAGGTCGAGAGCGTGGCGGTGAAGGCGGGCGACCTCCTCCACTTCATCACTTGGGGCGGCGGCGGCTGGGGCGATCCGCTGGCGCGCGACCCGGAACTGGTCGGCCTCGAAATCCGGCAGGGACTTGTGACGCCTGAAGGCGCGCGCGCCTATGGCGTGGTCGCGGATGGCGAAGGTGTGATCGACTCCGCCGCCACCGAAGCCCTGCGCGCCGAAATCGAAGCGGCGCGCGGCGAACTGCCGCTGTTCGACTACGGCCCCGGCATCGCTGCGCTGCGGGCGAATTGCGAGGCCGAAACGGGCCTCCCTGCCCCCGTCCAACCAGTGTGGAGCACCTTGCGGGAGGCAGCGGAATGAGCGGCGCTCTGGAAGGGATCAAGGTCGTCGAAATGGGCCAGCTGCTCGCCGGCCCCTTCTGCGGCCAGCTGCTCGGCGACATGGGCGCCGATGTCGTCAAGATCGAGCCGCCGGGTGCGGGCGATCCGATGCGCAATTGGGGCCAGGGCGACGAGAAGGTCCAATGGGAAGTGATCGCGCGCAACAAGCGTTCGGTCACCTGCAACCTGCGCGTGCCCGAGGGTCAGGCGCTGGCGAAGCGGCTGATCGCCGAGGCCGATGTGCTGATCGAGAACTTCAAGCCCGGCACGCTGGAACGCTGGGGCCTTTCTCCGGCGGAACTCCACGCGGTCAACCCCGGCCTCATCATCGCCCGCATGTCGGGCTATGGGCAGGACGGGCCTTACTCCGACCGCGCGGGCTTCGGCGGGATCGGCGAGGCGATGGGCGGATGGCGCTATATCGTCGGCGAGCCCGACCGGCCGCCGAGCCGCATGGGCATCTCGATCGGCGATACCCTGTGCGCGACCTATGGCTGCATGGGCGTGCTTGCCGCGCTCCACCACAGGTCGAAGACCGGCGAGGGTCAGGTGGTCGATTCCGCGCTTTACGAGGCGGTGTTGCAGGTGATGGAAGGCCTCGTGCCCGAATATGACCGCAACGGCGTGATCCGCGAACGCTCGGGCTCGGTGCTGAAGGGCATCGCGCCGTCGAACGTCTATACCTGCAAGGACGGCAGCTACATGATCGGCGGCAATGGCGACGCGATCTTCGCGCGGCTCTGCCAGGCGATGGGCCGCCCGGAACTGGCGCAGGACGAGCGCTATTCGACCCACATCGCGCGCGGGATCCATCAGGACGAATTGGACGCGCTGGTCAACGCATGGACGAGCACGCTGACGGTCGACGAGGTCGATGCGCTGATGACCGAATACTCGATCCCCGCAGGCCGCGTCTACCGCGCGCCCGAAATGCTCGCCGATCCGCACTTTCAGGCGCGCGAGGCGATCATCGAGGTCGAGACCCAGAAGCGCGGCAAGATCAAGATGCAGAACGCCTTCCCCAAGCTCTCGAAGACCCCGAGCACCATCCGCCGCCCTGCTCCCGCAGCGCCCGGGCAGGACAATGCCGAGGTCTTTGCCGAAAGGCTCGGGATGGGTGCCGAGGAGCTTGCGCGGCTGGCTGAGGCCGGGATCATCTGATGGGAGGCCCTTCGGCATCGGACAATTACGCAGGGGTCTATGAGGGGCGGCTCCAGCCCGGCAGCCGCCCTGCCCTGCTTATCGTCGATGTCGTGATGGCCTACCTGACCGAGGGCTCGGCGCTTTTCATGGAGACCGCTGTCGCGGCGCGTGACAGCAATGTCCGGCTCGCGGTGGCCGCGCGGGCGGCGGGCGTGCCGGTGGTGTTCACCAATGTCAGCTACAAACCGGACGGGTCGGACGGCGGGGTGTTCTACCGCAAGGTTCCTGCGCTCGCGGCCTTCATCGAGGGCTCGCCGCTGGGCGCCTTCCCGCCCGAGCTCACCCCCCAACCCGGCGAGGCCGTGTTCACCAAGCAATATCCCAGCGCCTTCTTCGGCACCCGGCTGGCAGAAGGGCTTCGTGCCGAGGGGATCGATACCCTGCTGATCACCGGCTATTCGACCTCCGGCTGCGTGCGCGCCTCGGCGCTCGATGCGATGCAATACGGCTTCGTGCCGCTGGTGGTGCGCGAGGCCTGTGCCGACCGCCATCCGGCCCCGCACGAGGCGAACCTGTTCGACCTTCAGGCCAAATATGCCGAGGTCATCTCCGAGGCCGAAGCGCTGGCCTATCTGGGCGGGCACACGGCCTGAATTTTGCTGCGACGGGGTCTCGGACAGACCCTCGCACATCCGCAAAAATCCGCTTCGCCAACACTTGGGAAATTCTCCCAAGCTTTCGTTCGGCTTAACGCCGCGTTGGCTGCGCGCAAGCTGCGGAACCGCAGAATTCCGGCATTTTTCGAGTTTGGCACGGTCGATGCAAGGTATCTGGCATCCCCGGGACGGTCCCGGGAAACACCGAAAACGCCAACAGGAGACTTCACATGTACGCCAACGAAACCGCCAACCGCTTCTTCGCCGCCGCTTTCTCGGTCGTGATCTCGGCAGCCTTCTTCGCTTACGCGATCATCCCCGCCAGCCCCTCGCTCGTCGCCTGATCGACCTGCAACCAGACCAAAGGACCACGACCATGTACGCTTCCGACACCGCCGCCCGCCTCGCTTCCGCTGCCTTCGCCGTTGTCCTGACGGTTGCCAGCCTCGCCTATGCGATCGTCCCGGCGAGCCCGACGCTGATGGCCTGATCGGGTCGGGAGGGTTCAATCAACCCTTCCACCCGATCGAGACAAAGAAATTACGCGGCGCGCCGGGATCGAACCCGCCGCCGCCGCCGGGGCGGACCCGGCTCGCATAGTCCGCATCGAACAGATTGTTCACCCCCGCCCCGATCGTGAAGCCGCCCGCGACGGGCCATTCGACCGAGGCATCGAACACCTCGTAACCGGGCAGGAAGAAGTCCGCGACGTTGTTGTCCGACCCCTGCTGATCGCCGACCGAGGTGAAGGTCAGCGCCGCGCGCGACCCGTCCTTGCCGATCCAAGCCAGCACCGAGCGCAGCAGATGCCCCGGCGCATATTGCGGGGTGAAGCCCGCCGCCACGCCATCGGTGAACTCGGCATCGAGCAGTTGCAGATTGGTCGAGAGGCGCACGGTGTTGTCGCTCTTCGCGAAACCGTCCGGCCCGACGAGATCGAGCCGCACCGCCAGGTCGATCCCCTGGTTGCGCATGTTCCCGACATTCTGCCGCCGCGCTCCGCCCGCGCCGACCGTGCCGAAGGGCGGCGAGGCCGGGAGCGGCCCGGCGAGAAAACCGACCTGATCCTCGAACTCCACGCGGAACAGCCCCGCATCGATCCGCACTGCCGGAATGGGCTCGGCCTGCACCCCGCCCTCGATGGTGAAGGCATAGGAGGCCTCGAAGGTCCCCGCCGCGTCGATCCCGGCCTGGAAGGTCACGCCGTCATTGTAGAGCAGCGGCTTGAAGGCGCGGCTGGCATTGGCGACGAAGCGCAAGGTGGGCGACGCGTCCCACGTCACCCCGATCCCGTAGAGCGGGACGGTCTGTGTGTCCTCGCGGTTGCCGAGCGTGCCGTTGGCCGCGCCCGGCCCGCCGCCGGTGGCGCTGCCGACGCCGAGGTCGAGCGTTTCGACCACCCGCTGACGCAGGCGCTCCAGACGGAAGCCCGGGACGATCTGCACATCGCCGAAGCCCAATTTGACCTCGCCGAACACCGCTGCCGTATCGCCGCTGCGCTGCGCCCGCGCGAGCGCGCCTGCGGTGCCGACGAAATCGGTATTGCTCGCGCCCTTGTCGACGAAGACCGGCGCATCCGAAGTGTGGCCGAGCACGCCGATGGTCAGCGAGTGCTGGCCCTGCCCGCCGAAATCGCGCCGCGCGCGCAGGTCGATGCCCGCAGTGTCGAATACCTGCAACTGGCGGATCAGCACGTTGGCGTCGGGTGTCACCTGGCCGAAGCTGCCACCCGCCTGACGCCAGCTTTCGCGCTCGAAGCGGCTGTAGAAGGCGCGCGCGGTGACGAGGGTGTTCTCGCCCGCCTGCCATTCGACCGCGAGGCTCGGTGCAAAGCGCTCGATCCGCACGCGGTCGCGCGAGAGCGAGCCGTCGCGGCGGTCGGCCTCGAGGCGGGCGCGGGTGAGGCCGCCGGGCTCGCCGAAGCGGCCGGTGTAGTAATCGAGGCTGAGGGTCGCGGTGACATCCTGCCCCAAGTAATGGCCGCGCAGGCGTGCGGTGGTCTGTTCGTGATCGGAATTGACGCGGCGCGGGCCGTCGCCTTCGGCGTAGTGGATGAAACCGTCGGCGGCGAGCGTGCCGTCCGAGGCGGCAAGGCTGGCGTAGCCCTGCCGCGCGTCCCAGCTGCCTGCGGTCAGCCGCGCCTCGGCGCCGACGCCGGCCTCGCGGCGCGGGCCCTTGAGCACGTAGTTGATCGCACCGCCCGGCTGCGGGCCGTAGAGCAGGCCCGAGGCGCCGCGGATGAATTCGATGCGCTCGACCGTCTCCAGCGGCGGGGTGAAGTAGCCCGCAGGGTAGGAATACATGTCGGGCACGGCGGGCACGGCGTCTTGCAGGGTGAGGACGTTCCAGCTCTCGTGCGGCTCGCCGAGGCCACGATAGGAAAGTGAGGCCCAAGAGCCGTTCGAGACCTCCGAGACCAGCAACCCCGGAATGTCGGCGAGCGCGACGCGCAGGTTGCGGGTGGGCACCGGCGGGATGTCGCCCAGCACCGCGATGTCGCCGAGCTTGCCCGCGAAGATCAGCGTCCCCGACTGGTCGGGCAAGCGGTCGCCATCACGGTCGGCGGTGACGATGATCGAGGTGGCCTGACCGGGGCCGCCCGATTCCGCACCGCCTTCCGGGGCCTCGCCGTTCGCCAGCGCGGGCGCGGCGGTGGTGGCGAGCAGAAGCGCAGCAAGCGAGGGGGCGGAAGGCAGGCGAGGGGACATCGGGACTCCGGATCGGGTCGGAAGGGGAGGCCCGCATTTCTTGCTATTGCGAATGATTGTCAATCTTTATTTCGGCTGAAATAGCGCCCTCATCCGCGCCGCCAAGACACCGTCCGCTCGCTGCGGCTGATGCGCAATTCCCCCTTGCCCGCCTCGGACGGAGAGCGATGGAGGAAGCCGTCGCTGCCCATGTCCTGCCATTGCCAGTCGGCCATTGGCTCGCCCGCCAGCGAGAGCCACTGGCCATCTTCCGGGAAGCGGAGAAAATCGCCCAACCGTTGGGCACGCTGGCGGGCGAGCGCGGCAACGTCAGCTTCCAGCGCGAGATCGCGCGCGGCCCAGTCGATGGGCATGTCCTGGCAATAGGCATTGTTGTTGCCCTGCTGGCTGAGGCCGAATTCGTCGCCTGCGGTCAGCATGATCGTGCCGGTCGAGGCGAACAGCGTGCCGAGCAGCGCGCGCAGGTCAGCGGCGCGGCGGGCGAGGATGGCGGGATCGTCGGTCGGACCTTCGATGCCGCAATTCCACGAATGGTTCTCGCCGTGCCCGTCGCGATTGTCCTCGCCGTTGGCGTGGTTGCAGCGGTGTTCGTAGGCGACCGTGTCGGCGAGGGTGAAGCCATCATGCGCAGCGAGGAAATTGACGCTGCGACAGTCCGCGCCGAACAGGTCGGAGGAGCCTGCAATGCGGGTGGCGAGCGTGCCGATGGTCGCCTCGCCCTTCCAGAAGCGGCGCACATCGTCGCGGTAGCGGTCGTTCCATTCGAGCCAGTTCGGCGGGAAGCGGCCCAGCTGGTAGCCGCCGGGGCCAATGTCCCAAGGCTCGGCGATCATGATGCGGTCGGCGAGGCAAGGTTCGGCGGCGAGTTCGACGAAGATCGGCGCTTGCGGGTCGAACCCCGGCCCGCGCGCGATCACCGGGGCGAGGTCGAAGCGGAAGCCGTCGATCCCGGCGTGGCGCACGAAATGGGTGAGCGTGTCGATCATCAGCCGGCGCATGGCGGGCTGGCTGAAATCGAGGGTGTTGCCGCAGCCGGTGTCGTTGATGAGGCTGCCATCGGGGGCGCGGGCATAGGCGGCGGGGTCGAGACCGCGCAGGGAGAGCGTGCCGCCGTGGACGTCACTCTCGCCCGAATGGTTGAAGACGAGGTCGAGGATTACGCCGATCCCCGCATTGTGCAGCGCCGCCACGCTCTCGCGCAGTTCGGCCACGCCGCCGGGGGCGAGGCCGGGATCGAGCGCCATCATCGCCACCGGATTGTACCCCCAGTGGTTGGCGAGGCCCAAGGGCGGCAGGTGGCGCTCGTCGATCCAGGCGACGATCGGCATCAGCTCGACGGCGCTGACGTGGAGTTTTTGCAGGTGCGCGATAACCGCCGGATGCGCGAGCGCGGCGATGGTGCCGCGCTGGGCGTGCGGAACATCGGGGTGCAGCAGGGTGAAGCTACGCACGTTGATCTCGTAGATCAGCCCGCCGCGCTGGAACAACGCAGGTTGATGCGTGACCTCCGGCAGCGCCCCCGGCACAATGACGCGCGGGACGAGACCGGCGGTGTCCTCGCCAAAGTGCGCGAGGCGCGGGTGCTGGATGAAGCGGCGGTCGAGTTCGAGCGCGTAAGGGTCGACCAGCAGCTTGGCCGGGTCGAACCACAGGTTGTGCTCCGGCGCATAGGTGCCGTGGGCGCGGTAGCCGTAGCGGGTGCCGGTGAGGTCGCCGGGAAGTTCCAGCGCCCAAACCTCGCCAGCGCGGATCATCGGAAAGCGGGTCTCGGCTTCGCCGTCGAACAGGCACAGGTCCACCGCCCCGGCCAGCGGCGCGCGCACTGCAAAGCGGGTGAAGCCGCCCTCGACCCGCGCGCCGAGCTGTGGTGTCACGTCACCACATCGGGCGCGGTGCGGCCCGTGTGCGTGGCGATGCCCGCCACGGCCTCGGCAGCGGCGATCAGGTCGGCGAGCATCGCGGGCGTTTCTTCGGCGAGCCGCCCGTCGGGCCCCTCGTAGCGCTCGAGATAGACCCGCAAGGTCGCGCCCTCGGTGCCCGTGCCCGAGAGGCGGAACACGATCCGCGAGCCGCAGGCGAAGATCACCCGCACGCCCTGATTGCGGCTTTGCGAGCCATCGACCGGATCGGTGTAGCCGAACTGGTCGGCGGCGCTCACCGTCAGCGGCCCGAAGGCCTTGCCCGGCAGACCCGCCAGCGAAGCCTCGAGCGCCGCCATCAGCGCGCCCGCCTTGTCGGTCGCGATCGCCTCGTAATCGTGGCGCGCGTAGTAGTTGCGCCCGAAGCGCGCCCAGTGCTCGGTGGCGATCTGCGCCACCGGCTTGCCGGTCACCGCAAGGATATTGAGCCACAGCAGCACCGCCCACAGCCCGTCCTTCTCGCGCACATGGTCGCTGCCGGTGCCGGCGCTTTCCTCGCCGCAGATCGTGGCCTTTCCGGCATCGAGCAGCGTGCCGAAAAACTTCCATCCCGTCGGTGTCTCCCACAAGGGAATGCCGAGCGCTTCGGCCACCCGATCCGCCGCCGCGCTGGTGGGCATCGAGCGGGCGATGCCCTTGAGGCCCCCGGCATAGGCGGGCGCAAGGTGCGCATTGGCCGCCAGCATCGCGAGCGAATCCGAGGGCGTGATGAAGACCCCCTTGCCGATGATGAGGTTGCGGTCCCCGTCCCCGTCAGAGGCCGCGCCCAGCGCAGGCGCCTCGGGCGACATCATCAGATCGTAGAGCACGCGGGCGTGGACGAGATTGGGGTCGGGGTGGTGCCCGCCGAAATCCTCGAGCGGGGTGCCATTGTGCACCGTGCCCGCCGGAAAGCCGAGGCGGCGCTCGAGGATCTCGTGCGCATAGGGCCCGGTCACCGCGTGCATCGCGTCGAAGGCCATCGACAGCCCCTGCCCCGCCGCCGCCCGGATCGCGGGGAAATCGAACAGCTCTTCCATCAGGTCGGCATAATCGGCGACGGAATCGATCACTTCGACCACCATGTTGCCGACCTGTGAGGTGCCGATGGTATCGAGATCGACATCATCACCGCTATCCACCATCAGCCAGCGGTCGATCACCTGCGTGCGGGCGTAGATCGCCTCGGTCACGGCTTCGGGCGCGGGGCCGCCATTGGCGATGTTGTACTTGATGCCGAAATCCTCGTCCGGCCCGCCGGGGTTGTGGCTGGCCGAGAGGATCAAGCCCCCGCTCGCGCCATATTTGCGGATCACGTGGCTGGCGGCGGGTGTCGAGAGGATACCGCCCTGCCCCACCAGCACCCGGGCATAGCCGTTCGCCGCCGCCATGCGGATCGCGCGGGCGATCACGGTGCGGTTGTGGAACCGCCCGTCGCCGCCGATCACCAGCGTCGATGCGGCAGGGCGCTCGGCCACGTCGAAGACGCTCTGGATGAAGTTCTCGGCGTAGCCCGGCTGCTGGAACACCCGCACCTTCTTGCGCAGGCCCGAGGTGCCGGGCTTCTGGCCCTCGAAGGGCGTGGTGGCGACGGTGGTGATCATCCCTGTTCCTCGATCAATTGGCGGTAGAGTGCGGCATAGGCAGCGCCGCTCGCATCCCATGAGAAATCCGCCTTCATCCCGTTGGTCTGGAGCCGCTTCCATGCGCCGGGTTGGTGGTAAAGCGCGACCGCGCGGCTGATGCCACCCGCCAGCGCGGCCGGGTTGACGGCATTGATCTGGACGCCGGTCGCGACCCCGGCGGCGAGCGCGGCGGGGTTGGCGTCGATCACCGTGTCGGCGAGCCCTCCGGTGCGCGAAACCACCGGCACGCAGCCATAGGCGAGGCCATAGAGCTGGGTAAGGCCGCAAGGCTCGAACCGGCTCGGGATCAGGATCGCATCGCCCCCGCCCTGAAGCGCGTGCGAGAGCGCCTCGTCATAGCCGATCCGCACCCCCACCCGGCCCGGATGGCGCGCGGCGGCGGCGTGGAAGCGCTGTTCGATCTCCGCATCGCCCGACCCCAGCAACGCCAGCCGCGCGCCGATCCCGACGAGGTGATCGAGCACCTCGGCGAGCACGTCCATGCCCTTCTGCCACGTCAGCCGGCTGACGACGACGAACAGGGGGCCATCGTCGCGGGTCAGCCCGAACTCCTGTTCGACCGCGCGCTTGTTCTTCGCCCGCCCGGCCAGCTTTCCGGCGGTGTAGCGCGCGGCGAGGTGCGGGTCGGTGGCGGGGTTCCACTCCGCGGTGTCGATCCCGTTGAGGATGCCGTGGACCCGGTTCGAGCGGGCGAGGATCAACCCCTCCAGCCCCATCCCGAATTCGACCGAGCGGATCTCGCCCGCATAGGTCGGGCTGACCGTGGTGATCGCATCGGCCAGCTGCATCCCCGCCTTGAGGAAGCCGACCCCGCCATAGCTCTCGACCCCGTCGACGGTCCATGCCGAGGGCGGCAGGCCGAGCTCTCGGAACACCTCGCCGGGGAAATAGCCCTGGAAGGCCATGTTGTGGATCGTGATGACACTCGGCACCGCCTTCCCGCCCGCTAGCGGCGCGAGGCGCAGGTAGGCCGGGACCATGCCCGCCTGCCAGTCGTGTGCGTGGACGAGATCGAAGCTGCGGCCCTTGACCGCGCCGCCGCCGATATCCGCCGCCGCGCGCGCGCAGGCGGCAAAGCGGCGCCAGTTGTCGTCCCAGTCGCGCCCGCTCGCGTCGCCGTAAGGCCCGCCCTCGCGTCCGAACAGCGCAGGCGCATCGAGCACCAGCAACGGATGCTCGCCGAGCTTGCCCGCCAGCAGCCGCGCCGGGGTGCCGAGCAGCGCGTCCCACTTGTGCACCGCGCGCGTCTTGCCGAGCTTCGCCAGCACCGCCGGATAGCCCGGGAGCAAGGTCGTCACCTCCACCCCCTGCGCGGCGAGTGCGGCAGGCAGCGCCCCCGCCACGTCGGCCAGCCCGCCGGTCTTGACCAGCGGAGCTGCCTCCGAGGCGACCGAGAGAACCTTCAGGCTCACAGCTTGAGGCGCGCCATCATGTCGCGGGTAACCAGCACCACGCCCTTTTCCGACACGCGGAAGCGGCGCGCGTCGAGTTCGGGATCCTCGCCGATCACGAGGCCCTCGGGAATGCGCACCCCGCTGTCGATGATGACCCGGCTGAGCCGCGCACCGCGCCCGATGTTGCAATAGGGCAGGATCACCGCCTCCTTGACGTTGGAATAGCTGCCGATCTTGACGCCGGTGAACAGGAGGCTGCGGCGCACTTCGGAGCCTGAGATGATGCAGTCCCCCGACACCAGCGAGGACACGGCAAAGCCGCGCCGCCCGTCCTCGTCATGGACAAACTTGGCAGGCGCGGCGACCACCGCGTCGGTCCAGATCGGCCAGTCGCGATCGTAGAGGTTGAGCTTGGGTACCGTATCGGTGAGGTCGAGGTTCGCCTCGAAATAGGCGTCCAGCGTCCCGACATCGCGCCAGTATTCCTCGATTTCCTCGGCGGCGCGGATGCAGGAATTGGTGAAGCGGTGCGCGACCGCTTTGCCGTGCTTGACGATATAGGGAATGATGTCCCCGCCGAAATCGCGCTTGGAGTTCGGATCGTCGGCATCGCGGCGCAGCTGTTCGAACAGGAAATCGGTGTTGAAGACGTAGATCCCCATCGAGGCCAGCGCCATGCCCTCATTGCCCGGAATGCCGGGGGGATCCTTGGGCTTCTCGACGAAGGCGGTGATGGTGTCCTTGTCGTCGACCTGCATGACGCCGAACCCGGTCGCTTCCATCCGCGGCACGACCAGACAGCCCACGGTCACGTCCGCGCCCGAATTGACGTGCTGCTGCAGCATCAATTCGTAGTCCATCTTGTAGATGTGGTCGCCCGCGAGGATCACCATGTACTTGGGCGCGAGGCTGGCGATGATGTCGATGTTCTGGAACACCGCGTCGGCGGTGCCTTCGTACCACTGGTTTTCCGACACGCGCTGGCTCGCGGGCAGGATGTCGAAGCTCTCGTTGCGCTCGGGCCGCAGGAAGGTCCAGGCGCGCTGCATGTGGCGGATGAGCGAGTGGGCCTTGTACTGCGTTGCCACCCCGATGCGGCGGATACCGGAGTTGATCGCGTTCGACAGCGCGAAGTCGATGATGCGCGATTTGCCGCCGAAATAGACCGCAGGCTTGGCGCGCCGGTCGGTCAGTTCCATCAGTCGGCTGCCGCGCCCTCCGGCGAGCACATAGGCCATCGCGTCACGCGCCAGCGGCCTCCCAGACGTTCTCTCGATCATCCCATTCTCTCCCCAGAGTTGGTTGTTGTTGTGTGTTATCCGGTGAATTGCAGCATTATCGTGGCAAGCGGCGGGAGCACGATGTTGGCTCCGCCGCCCGATGCAGTGACCTGCCCCATGTTGCCCTGCCCGCTGCCGCCGTAGATCGCGGCGTCGGAATTGAGCACCTCGGCCCACACCCCGTCATGCGGCAGCGGCACGCGGTAGTGGCTGTGGAGCGCGGGTGTCATGTTGGCGATCACCGCCACCGGCGCCTCGCCGGGGGCCTTGCGCAGCCAGGCGAAGACCGAGTTGTCTGCATCGTCGGCGATCAGCCATTCGAAGCCCTCGCCCTCGCAATCGCGCGCGTGGAGCGCGGGCGTCGCGCGATAGAGGCGGTTCAAGTCGCGCACGAGGTCGGCGACGCCGCGGTGGGCGGGCGCGTCCATCAGCTCCCAGTCGAGGCTGCGCTCCTCGCTCCATTCGCGGCGCTGGGCGAACTCCTGCCCCATGAACAGGAGCTTCTTGCCAGGGTAACCCCACATCATCGCGTAGTAGGCGCGCAGGTTCGCAAACTGCTGCCAGTCGTCCCCGCTCATCTTGCCGAGGATCGTGCCCTTGCCGTGCACCACCTCGTCATGGCTCAGCGGCAGGACGAAATTCTCGGAGAAGGCATAGACAAGGCCGAAGGTGATCTCGGCGTGGTGGTATTTCCGGTGGATCGGATCACGCGCCATGTATTGCAGCGTATCGTGCATGAAGCCCATGTTCCACTTGAACCCGAAGCCGAGCGCCGTGCGCGGGCCTTCGTCGAAAGCGGGCTGCGAGACTCCGGGCCATGAGGTGGATTCCTCGGCGATGGTCATCACGCCTGAGTGCGTCCCGTAGAGCGCCTTGTTGGTGGCGCGCATGAACTCGACCGCCTCCCAGTTCTCGCGGCCGCCCTCGGCATTGGGGATCCACTCGCCGTCCTTGCGGGAATAGTCGCGGTAGAGCATCGAGGCGACCGCATCCACGCGCAGCCCGTCGACATGGTATTGCTCGGCCCAGAACAGCGCGTTGTTGACGAGGAAGCTGCGCACTTCCTTGCGCCCGAAATTGTAGATCGCGGTGTTCCAGTCGGGGTGGAACCCGAGGCGCGGGTCTTCGTGCTCGTAGAGCGCGGTGCCGTCGAAGCGGGCGAGGCCGTGCTCGTCGACGGGGAAGTGCGCGGGCACCCAGTCGATCAGCACGCCGATCCCGGCGCGGTGCGCGCCGTCGACGAAGCGCGCGAAACCCTCGACATCGCCGAACCGGGCCGACGGGGCGTAGAGCCCGGTGGTCTGGTAACCCCAGCTGGGGTCATAGGGGTGCTCGGAGACCGGCAGGAACTCGATATGGGTGAAGCCCATGTCGGCAGCATAGGGGATCAGGCGCGCGGCCATTTCGTCCCAGGTGAGGAACCAGCCGTTATCATCGCGCTGCCACGAGCCGGGGTGGACTTCGTAGATCGATATGGCCTCGCGCCGGGGATCGACGCTGGCCCAGTGCTGGCGGTGGGCATCGTCGCCCCATTCGCGCTTGCCGGGCTTGGCGACGATCGAGGCGGTCTTGGGGCGCAGCTCGCTGGCGAAGGCGAAGGGATCGGCCTTCAGGGGTTGCACTGTGCCGTCGGGGCCGGTGATGCGGTATTTGTAGGCCGCGCCCTCGCCGATGTCGGGGATGAAGATCTCCCACACCCCTATATCGACGCGGCGGCGCATCATGTGTGCGGCAAGATTCCAGCCGTTGAAGTCACCGACGAGGGTCACGCTGCGCGCATTGGGCGCCCACACCGCGAAGTGGACGCCGCTCGCGCCCTCATGCTCGATCACATGCGCGCCGAGCTTGTCGAACAGGCGGAAATGCGTGCCCTCGGCGATCAGGAAATCGTCCATCGGGCCGAGCACCGGGCCGAAGGAATAGGGGTCGGTCACCCACCACTCCGCGCCGTTTCCCCGACAGCGGTAGCGAACCGGCTTGGGCTTGCCCCTGAGCTTGCCCTCGAACAGCGGACCATCGACCCGCGTCATCTTGCCGAGCCGCCCGCCCTTAAGCGAGAACGCCTCGGCCTCCTCGGCCCCGTGCAGGATCGCGCGGGCAAAGGTGCCTTCGGGGCCATCATGCGGCCCGAGCAGCGAGAAGGGATCGGCGTGCGAGCCGTCCAGCAGCGCAGCGAGGGCCTCTGGCGGCGGCTTCACTTCACGCCCCAAATCTCACGCGCATATTCGCCGATGGTGCGGTCGGACGAGAACCAGCCGACATTGGCGATGTTCATGATCGCCGACTTGCGCCAGCCTGCGCGGTCCTCCCACCGCGCATCGACGTCGCGCTGGGCGGCGGCATAGGCATCGAAATCTGCCGCGACCATGAACCAATCGGAATTATAGAGCGCGTCCATCAGCCCGGCATAGCGCGCCGGATCGTCGGGGCTGAACACCCCGCTGGAGATGGCGTTGACCGCCTGGCACAATTCGCGGCTGCCCTCGATCACCTCGCGCGGGTTGTAGCCCCCGGCGCGCTTGGCGGCGACTTCTTCGGCGGTGAGGCCGAAGATCACGATGTTCTCGGGCCCGACATGCTCCATGATCTCGATATTCGCGCCGTCCAGAGTGCCGATGGTGAGCGCGCCGTTGAAAGCGAACTTCATGTTCCCCGTGCCCGAGGCTTCCATCCCTGCGGTCGAAATCTGCTCGCTGAGGTCGGCCGCCGGAATGATCCGCTCGGCCAGGCTGACGTTGTAGTTGGGAACGAACACCACTTTCAGCATCTCGCCCACGGAAGGATCGGAATTGATCCGCCGCGCGATATCATTGGCGAGTTTGATGATGAGCTTGGCGTTGTGATAGGTCGGCGCGGCCTTGCCGCCGAATATCTTGACCCGCGGCACCCAGTCACGCTCGGGATGGCTGCGGATCTGGTCGTAGAGCGCGACTGTCTCGATCAGATTGAGCAGCTGGCGCTTGTATTCGTGGATACGCTTGATCTGGACGTCGAACAGCGCGTCGGGATCGAGCCGCAAGCCCGTCATCTCGCGCAGGTGGTTGGAGAGGTCGACCTTGTTGGCGCGCTTCACCTCGTCGACCCGCTCGCCCAGCGCCGCATCGCCTGCCATCGCGGCAAGTTCGGAGAGCTTCTCCGCATCGGCGATGAACTCGCTGCCAATGGCCTCGCGCACCAGACTGGTGAGGCGCGGGTTCGACTGATGCAGCCAGCGGCGCGGGGTGACGCCGTTGGTCTTGTTGTTGATCCGCTCCGGATAGAGCTTGTGGAGATCGGCGAAGACCGTCTCCTTCATCAGCCCCGTGTGCAGCGCCGCCACCCCGTTGATCGAATGCGCGCCGACGAAGGCGAGGTTCGCCATGCGCACGCGGCGCTCGCCATGCTCGTCGATCAGCGAGATCGCGGCGATCGCGGCATCGTCCATCCCCGCGCGCCGCGCCTCGCGCAGCACCTTGGCGTTGATCGCGTAGACGATCTGCATGTGACGCGGCAGCAGACGTTCGAACAGCGGCAGCGGCCAGCTTTCGAGCGCCTCGGGCAGCAGCGTATGGTTGGTGTAGGCGATCGTCGCGCGGGTCACGTCCCATGCCTCGTCGAAGGTGAGGTGATGCTCGTCCATCAGCAGGCGCATCAGCTCGGCCACCGCGACCGAGGGGTGGGTGTCATTGAGCTGGATTGCGGCCTTGTCGGGCAGCGTGCGCACGTCGCCGCAATACTGGACGTGGCGGCGCACGATGTCCTGGATGCTGGCGCTCGAGAAGAAGAACTCCTGCCGCAGCCGCAGCTCCTGCCCGGCGGGGGTGGAATCCGCCGGATAGAGCACCCGCACCAGCGTATCGGCCCGCACCTGCGCGGCGAGCGCGCCCGCGTGGTCGCCCGCGTTGAAGGCGGCGAGCTGGATCGGGTCGAGCGCGTTGGCGGTCCACAGCCGCAGAGTGTTCACCCGCTTGCCCTGCCAGCCGACCACCGGCGTATCGACCGCAGTCGCCTCGATCTTCTCGGCCGGAGACCAGCGGATCGCGCCCTGTTCGCTCGTCACCTCCCCGCCGAAGCCGACGAGATAGGAGCTCTCGCGCCGCTCGAACTCCCACGGGTTGCCGTGGGCGAGCCAGGTCTCGGGCAGCTCGACCTGCCAGCCATCGTCAATGCGCTGGCGGAACATGCCGTTGATGTAGCGGATGCCGTAGCCGAAGGCGGGGATGTCGAGGCTGGCGAGGCTCTCCATGAAGCACGCCGCGAGCCGCCCCAGCCCGCCATTGCCGAGCGCGGCGTCGGGCTCGAGCTCCTCGAGCCGCGCCAGATCCATGCCGTGTTCCCGCAGCGCCTGCTCCATCTCGCGCGTGACGCCGAGGTTCGACAGCGCGTCGCGCAGCAAGCGGCCAATCAGGAATTCGAGGCTGAGGTAATAGACCCGCTTTGCCCCCGTCTCGTGCGCCGCCGAAGTCGAGGCGAACCAGCGGTCGATGATGTCGTCGCGCAGCGCGAGCACGCTCGCTTCGTACCAGTCATGCGGCTTGGCGGCCTTCTCGGTCTTGCCGACGCGGTGCCGCAGCGCGCCCATGATGCGCGCATCGAGATCCTGGGACTTGCCTTCGGGGCGGTTGGTCACGCGGGCCACACTCCTTGGTTGAACCAGCGGGGGAGGAGCGTGCCCGACGGATCCTTCGCCGCCACCCATACCCCCCGGCAATGGATTGCACACTAATCAGGTGCGCCGCATTGCAGCAATCGAAGATGTGGCCTGACATTCCTATTCATGCGCCGAATTGGCAAATGCGCGGCCGCCAAGGCTTGCCAGACGGGGCCAAGCGCCCGATGCGTGGGGCCAGGAGGCGGCGATGGACCGATTGCACGCGCTGGCTGAGGCGGCGGGGGTGGCCCGCGAGTGGACCGATGTCGAGGGCCGGCATCAGGTCGTGACCGACGACGCGCTGGCGGCAGTGCTGACGGCGCTCGGGCACGAGGCGGCGAGCGAGCGGCAGATGGTGCGCAGCCTCGCCGTGATCGACGAGCAGCGCCGGGGGCTCGCTGCCATGCTGGTCGCCGATTGCGGCGGGGCGATCACCCTGCCCTTCCCCGTCACGCACGCCGAAGCCACCGGGGAAGACGGCGGCACCCGCGCGCTGGCGGTGGAGGGCGACCGGCTGATGGCTCCGCAGGCGCCGGGCTATTACGACCTGGCGGTTGGCGGGCGCACGACGCGGCTTGCGGTGGCCCCGGCGCGCTGCCCGCTGCCGCCGCAGCCCGGGGGCGCGCGGCCGTGGGGGGTGTCGGTGCAGATCCCAGCGCTGCGCGGTGCGCGCCCTTCCCCCTTTGGCACCTTCGGCGAACTCGCCGAGGCTGCGCGCGCCTTCGCTGCGGGCGGCGCGGATGCGCTGGCGATCAATCCCGTCCACGCGCTGTTTCCCGGGCATGGCAAGGGTTACAGCCCCTATTCGCCCTCGAGCCGCCTGTTCCTGAACGGCGCGCTCGCCGACCCGGTACTGGCGGACCTCCCGCCCCTGCCCGCCGACGAAGACTCCCCGCCGCTGATCGACTGGGCCGAGGCCTTGCCGCGCCGCCTCGCCCAGTTGCACGGCGTGTTCGCCGCACTCGACCCCGCCCGCCGCGCCGCCTTCACCGCGACCGACGAACCGATGCTGCGCCGCCACGCGCTGTTCGACGCGCTCGACTGCCATTTCCGCGCGGCCACCGGCGCGCATGGCTGGCGCGACTGGCCCGCCGCCTATCACGACCCTGCGGGCGAGGCCGCGCTCGGCTTTGCTGCCGCGCACGCGGACGAGATCGCCTTCCACCTCTTCGTCCAGTCCCTGACGCGGGCAGGGCTCGATGCCGCACAGGCCGCCGCCACGGGCGCTGGCATGGCCATCGGGCTGATCGGAGACCTCGCCGTCGGTGTCGATCCCTCGGGGAGCGACGCCTGGTCGATGCGCCACGCGATGCTGGACGGCCTCACCATCGGCGCGCCGCCCGATCCGCTCGGGCCGCTGGGGCAGAACTGGTCGATCACCGGCTTCTCGCCCGATGGCCTGCGCGCGAGCGCTTACGAACCGTGGATCGCCATGATCCGCGCAGGCCTCGCGAGCGGCGGGGGCCTGAGGATCGACCACGCCTTCGGCCTCGCCCGGCTCTGGGTGATCCCCGAGGGCGGCGCGACGCAGGACGGGGTCTACCTTGCCTACCCCTTCGAAGACCTCATCCGCCTCGCCACCTTGGAGGCGCACCGTGCGGGGGCCTTCATCATCGCCGAGGACTTGGGCACCGCCCCTTACGGTTTCACTGGCGCGGTCACTTCGCGGGCGATGCTGGGGATGCGGGTGCTGTGGTTCGAGCGTGCCGCCGATCACGGCTTCATCGGCGCAGGCGACTACGAGCCGCTCAGCGCCGCGATGAGCGGGACGCACGACACCGTCACCGTCGCGGGCTGGTGGCGCGGGCGCGATCTCGACTGGGCGGAGACACTCGGCCGCCTGCCCGAAGGGCTCACCCGCGCCGAGGCCGAAGCGATCCGCGAATGGGACCGGGGCCTCTTGTGGTCGACCCTAAATCACACCGCACCGCGCCCCGCTCCCGACGACCCCGCACCGGTGGTCGATGCAGCGATTGCCCACATCGCGCGCACGCCCTCGGCGCTCGCGCTGGTGTCGCTCGAGGACATGCTGGGGCTCGAGGAACAGCCCAACCTGCCCGGCACCGTCGAGACCCACCCCAACTGGCGCCGCCGTATCGCCATCGCCGCCGGGGAGCTGCACGAAGACCCGGAGGTCGCACGCCGCTGCGCGATCCTGACGGAGACGAGGGCGCCCGGCGGCCCGGAAGCCTAACCCGGCTTTGCAAGGCAGCGCATTCGGCTCACCCCACCCAGCTGCCATGGAAGGACAGCGGCAAGGCCACCTCGCTGCGCCATGAAACAACGGGGCCATCGGCCACGCGGCGGGCGTCGAAGACGTGGAGTTCGCTTGCGCCTGCCGCAAGGTTGAGCGTCGTGCCGATCAGGTGATCGCCCGCGGGGACGAACTCCTCGACCAGCTGCTGCGCCCCGAAGTCGAAGCGGTCGGCGGTCCCCCTCTCCCAGTCCCAGATCCCGACCGCGCGGGCGAAGGGCCGCTCGTTGCTGTAGTCGCCGACGAACACCGTCTTGCTGCGCTGAAGGCCCGCGATCTCGGGGGCGGCGCGGGGGAATTCGGCGGTGACCCCGGCCGCAGAGAGGTCAGCGCGACCGTCGGGACGCAGGGTGACGAGGGTCAGCGCGGGCATCTCGCTGTGCTCGCGCCGCCCCTCGACCAGCGCTGCGGCGCCGAGCACCGGAAAGGCCGGGTCCTTGTGGAAGCACCCGTCGAAGCGGATCGTGCCGTCCGCATCCTCCCACGCATCGCCCAAGTGGAAGAAAAACAGCGGCGGCAGTTCGTATTCGCGGCGCTTGGTAAGGTCGTCCTTGTCGATCACCAGCACGCGGCTCCCGCGCTCGGGCTGCCATTCTAGGCTGCGCAGGTAGGGCACATTGGGCGAGGTCTGCACCCAGGGCTGGCACAGGATCACGAGGTGGCGCGCCGTGGCGGTGAAATCGTGCATGTAGCTTGCCATCGGCAGGCGGATGGTCTGGCCCGCCTCGAACTGGCCATTCGCGGAAAGCCGCCAGATGAAGGCATGATCGCCGCCCGATCCGATGTTCCAGATGCGGCCCGAAGGCTCGATGCGGGGGTGGGCGAGGAAGGGCATCTGCGCGAGGTCCGGCCGGAAGGTCACCGGCCCGCGCGTCGCCAGCGTCTCGGGGTCGAGTGCGAAGGGCGATCCGGCCTCCCACAGCGCCAGCAGCTGGCCGCCCGCGGCAATGACATGGGTGTTGGCTGCGTTGGCATCATCCGGCCCGCCGAGCTCGTTGCCGGGGCGCGGCGGCGTGCCGAAGCCGGGCTGGACGATCGCGCCCAGCCGCTCCTCGAGCCGCCGCTTGGGCGTGTCGACGAAGCGCGCGGCGAGGCTCGCGCTGTCGCCCTTGATACGCCATGCACGCACCAGCCCATCGCCATCGAACCAGTGCGTGACTGCGCTCGCCCCGCGCCGGAAGCGCGCGGGGCCGTTGCGGTAGAGCGTTCCGGCCGGAGCGGGCGCCTTGCCGTGGAGCCGGGTGAGCGGCTGCGGGGCGATGTCGCCCATCACGTCGGTGAGGCCCAGCGTCCAGTCCGCAGCGGGCTTGACCTGCGCAGCGAGCATGGAGGGCATGGCGGCGGCCCCGGCAGCAAGCATCCCGCGGCGGAGCAGTTCACGGCGGTCGAGCATCTTTCTTGCCCCTTTACTTGATGGTGATGCGGATGGTGTTCGCCCCGGCGACGACCGGGAAACGCGCGGCCTCCCAGCGCGGCGGGCCGCCCTGCACCTTGGCGTTGTTCGAGAAGGCATAGGGCTCGAGCGGCATGCCGAAGGGGTTGGTGCCCATCTTGCCGTCGCTGTCGATGTCGTGGAACGCCTTCACCGCATAATCGCCCGGCGCGAGGCCCTCGAAGCTGGCGACGGCCGTCGTGCCATCGACCGGGACCGCGGCGACGCGCACCGGAGCGCCGTTCTGGTCGTGCGCCGCGGCATTGTCGAAGACGCTCAGCATGATCTGGCCCTTGGGGGTCTCGATTCCTTCGAAGCGGATCGCCAGGCTTGCGGCCGCAGCCCGCGCGACCGACGGCGAGGGAGCACCCGGGTCATTGATCGAGATCGCGCACCCGCCCAGCGGCGGCGCGGCGGCGGCGATCAGCAGCGGGGTGACGAGGCGGAAAGTCATTGGTCGGTTCTCCTTGATCCCGGCCCTTGCGAAGCGGGCCTTGCGAGACCCCCGATGCCCTCGCTAAGGCACGGCGTCGCGGCCACTTTCGCAAGCTGCGCCGCCGGATACGCGAGATGAACCCGCCTGCATTTCACGCTTCGCCAAATGCACATCCGCTGCGCGCCCGCGCGCTGCGCGGTCTGGGAATCGGGCTGGCCGCAGCGGTGGTGCTGGCGGTGCTGGGGGCGATGAACACGGGGCAGGCGCCCTTCGGCTACCGGCTGCTCTACTGGGCGAGCGTGATCCTGCCCGGCTCGCTGCTAGGGATCGCCGTGCAGACCGCGGTGAGCGCGTGGGGAGCCTTGAACGGGCGGCGCTGGACCGAGATCGCGGTGGTCGCGCTGCTGGTATCGGTGCCGCACACCTTCATGGTGATCGTCGCGACCGCGCTGTTCTTCGGGCTCGACGCGATCACGCCGGGGGTGGTGGTGTTCTTCGGCCTGACGGTGCTGATGGTGGCGCTGGTGCTGACCACGATCAACCACCTTGCCGTGCCGCCCGCGGCAGAGCCGGCCTATCCCTCCCCTCCCGCGGTGCCCGCCGCCGCTCCGGTCAATGCGGCTGTGCCGGAGCACCCCGCAGCCGATGCGGCGCCATCCCTCCCCGTGCTGCCAGAGCTGCCCGAACTCATCGCCGAGAAGCTCCCCGTGCGCCTCAGGCAGGCGCGGCTGATCGCGATCGAGGCCGAGGACCACTATTTGCGCATCCACACCGATGCCGGAAGCGACCTCGTGCTGATGCGCATGACCGACGCCTGTGCGCTACTGCACGAGGCGGCGGGCGTGCGGGTCCACCGCAGCTGGTGGGCAGCGCGGGCCGCGGTCGAGACGCTGGCGCGGCGCGAGGGCAAGGCCGAACTGACGCTGCAAGGCGGGCTCACCGTCCCCGTCAGCCGCGCCATGCTGGCCAGCCTTCGCGACCAGGGCTGGGGCTAGCCCCGCCCGGCGACATTGTCCCCCTGGCCCCGGCGATGCGTTTCATCATTCGGACGCCACGCACCCGCAAATTGCGTTGCCAATCACTGAACATATGTTTAGTTTGACGCCAAAGAATCACGCGTCGGAGAGCCCTGATGGAAGAAATGACGATCCGGCGGATGGAGTTTGCCTTCCGCCCCGACATGGATCTGGTGTTCGTCAAGGACGATCCCGAGATGTCCTTCATGTTCCTCGGCGCGTGGATGATGCTCCCCTATCTCGAGCCGTTCCTGATCCGCACCATGCGCGACGCGCTGCCGCTGATCCGCGATCCGCAGATCAAGGAAGACCTCAAGCGCTTCTGCGCGCAGGAGGGCGAGCACTACAAGCAGCACGCCCGCGCCAATGAACTCATCCGCGCGCTGCACCCTTCCTACGAAGCGCTGCTACCGCTGGAGAAGGAGCTTGATGCCGAACTCAAGGCCTTCACCCGCGACAAGCCGCTGAAGTTCAAACTCGCCTACGCCGAAGGCTTCGAGAGCATGACCAGCGCCATGTCGCGCGCGCAGTTCGAAGTGGGGCTCTATGACCGCACCGACAGCCCGCTGGCAGACCTTGCCAAGTGGCACGTGATGGAGGAGCTCGAGCACCGCACGGTTGCCTTCGACGTCTACGAACATATCGTCGGCAGCTGGTTCTACCGCATGAAGCAGAGCCTGTGGTCGCAGAAGCACTACATGGGCTGGGTGAAGCGCTTTCAGGCGGTGCTGGTCGCGCCGCAGGGCGAGCTGTTCGCGGCCTACAACACCCCCGAGATCGCCGCGCGCCGCAAGGCCTTCAACAGCCATTACCTGAAGCGCGGCATCCCCCGCGTGCTGGCGACCTATATGCCCTGGTACAACCCCGCCAAGGTCGACCTGCCCGAGCAATTCCAGACCGCGCGCGAGCACTATTCGCGCACCGCCCTCACCACCGCCTGAGACGACGGACACACCCATGGAACAGACTCCGATTGCCATTCCGGCCGCCCTGCAGGAATTCCTCGCCCGCGTGATGGCGCGGCCGATCGTGCCGACCCATTCCGACCAGCAGACCATGCATGTCGGTGCGGACGAGCTGCCGTGGATGGAGGCGGGCGACGGCAGCGCGCTCCAGCTGCTCCACGTCGATCTCAACCAGAACCTGTGGGTCTCCAAGTCGCGCATCCCGCCGGGCTACCGCGTGCCGACCCACTACCACACCGGCCTCGTCTTTGCGGTGACGCTGCAGGGGCGCTGGTTCTATGCCGAGACCCCCGAGGCGGTGAATTCGCCCGGTTCCTACCTGTTCGAGCCCGCCGGATCGCTCCACACCCTGTGCACGCCCGAGGATCAGGATGGCGACACCATCGCCTGGTTCGCGATCTACGGCGCGAACATCAATGTCGACGGCGAACACAAGATCACCTCGATCATCGACGCGCGTGCAGCGCTGGAACTCTACACCGGCTATTGCGAAGCGCTGGGCCTCGATACCTCCAAGCTGATCGTCACGGGGGCCTGAGCGATGCGCGCGGCTGTGATGCGAGACCGGGCCTTCACCATCGAGGACCGGCCCATGCCCGTCCCCGGCCCGGGCGAGGTGCTGCTGCGCACCCGGCTTTGCGGGATCTGCGGTTCGGACCTCCACCAGTTCAAGCACGCCCGCGAGATCGACGCGACCGCCCGTGCGCTGGGGGCACCGGGGCAGGATCTCGACAAGGGCATGGTGCTGGGCCACGAATATGTCGGCGAGGTGGTCGCCTTCGGGCCTGATACGGCGCAGGCGTTGGCGGTGGGTGACCGGGTGGTCTCGGTTCCCTTCCTGCTGCGCGACGGCGCGCCGGTGCCGATCGGCGCCAATGTCGAGGTCGACGGGGCCTATGCCGAATACTTCCTCGGCACCGAGGCACTGCTGCTCAGGATCCCCGAAGGTGTCCCCGATGCCGCCGCCGCGCTGGTCGAGCCGCTCGGAATCGCTGTCCACGCGGTCGCCAAGTCGGTGCTGGGCGAGAGCGACATGCCTTGCGCGGTGCTCGGCTGCGGGCCCATCGGGCTTGCGATTATCGCGGTACTCAAGATGCGCGGCGTCACCAACATCGTCGCCTCGGACTTCTCGCCCAAGCGGCGCGAACTCGCCAGGCAGATGGGGGCGAGCGAGGTCGTCCACCCTGCCGAACGTCCCGTGTTCGAGGCGCTGGGCCTCGCCGCGCCCGCCATCGTGTTCGACTGCACCGGCGTGCGCGGGGTGCTCTCGCAGACGATCAACACCGCGCCGGTCGGCTCGCAGATCGTGGTCGCCGGTATCCCGCAGGGCGAGGACAGCTTCAACCCGATGGTCGCCATCGCCAAGGAGCTGAACCTGCAATTCGTGCTCTACTACACCCCCGCCGAATTCGCCGAGGCGCTGGTGGCAGTGGCCGAGGGCGAGATCGACTGGCAACCGCTGGTGACCGGCACGGTCGGGCTCGAGGGAATCGCCGAGGCCTTCACCGCGCTCGAAGACCCCGAAAGGCACGCCAAGATCATGATCGACCCCTGGAGCGACGCGCGGCTGTGACACCGGAGACGCTGACCCTCACCCATGCGGGTCTCGCCTTCACGGCCCATGCGGCAGGCGCGGGGCCGGTGGTGCTGATGCTCCACGGCTTCCCCGATACGCCCGCCACCTTCGCCCACCAGCTGGGCGCGCTGGCCGAAGCGGGATATCGCCCTGTTGCGGTGACGATGCGGGGCTACGAGCCATCGTCACAGCCCGAGGACGGCGATTATCACGCTGTGCGCATGGCCGAGGATGTGACGGCCTTCGCCGCCGCGCTCTCGGATGGGCCGGTGCATCTGGTCGGCCATGATTGGGGCGCGAACATTGCCTATGCCGCCGCCAGCCTTGCGCCAGAACGCTTCGCCTCGCTGACCACCATCGCGGTGCCCCACCCCGTCCGCTTCGGCGAGGCTTTTGCCGCCAATGCCGAACAGCAGGCGCGCTCGGCCTATATCCTCGCCTTCCAGACGCCGGGGTTCGAGGAGCAGATCATCGCCGATGACTGCGCCTATCTTGAAGCCCTGTGGCGTGCGTGGTCGCCCGGGTGGGACATTCCTGCGCAGCTGCTCGCGGCGATGAAGGCGACGTTCCGCCAGCCCGGCGTCGCGCGCGCGGCGCTCGAATACTACCGGCAGGCCTTCGATGCCGTCTCGCCCGCCGCGCAGGAAACCGCCGCGCTGCTCACCCGCCCGATCACCGTCCCGACCCTCGGCATCTGCGGGGCGGAGGACCAGTGCATCACGCAGGACGTGTTCCTCGGCGCGATGCGCGAGAGCGATTTTCCCGGCGGGCTCGAAACCCGCTCCATCCCCGGCGCAGGGCACTTCTGCCACGCCGAGGCGCCCGAAGCGGTGAACGCGGCGCTGCTGGACTGGTTCGCGCGCCACCCGGCTTGACGCGTCGCCGCGTTGAGCGCGCGCTATCGTCTCAATTCGACCCGGGCGAGACTGCGTCGAGGAAGGCACGGAGTGCTGTGGCCGTTGCATCGGGCTGATCATTGTGCGCACAATGGCCGGCTCCGGCAATGATCTGCCGGATGGCGTGCGGGTGCTGCCTCATAAGCCCTGCCCACCCGGCATCGAGGCCCGGCGCGTTGGCATCCTTGTCCCCCCGCAGCAGCATCAGCGGCATGGCAAAGCGCTGCTCCGGACGCGGCACAAAGCTCTGGAACAGCGCGTCGCTGATGGCGAGGAACACAGGCTTGGTCGTGCCGCCCAGCGCGCGCAGCACCTCTGCCTGGCCTTGCGGTGTCGCCGCGCAGGCTTGCGCGAACTGGCGGCAGAGGCGCTGCCAAGGCAGCAGACGCCATGCGGCCAGCAACGCGGCGCGCTGCACCGGACCGACCGGCGCAGGCTGATGGAATGGCGCAAAACACCCGTAGGCGACCAGCGAGAGCACCCGCTCCGGCGCGCTCGCGGCAAGCCACTGGGCAACCAGACCGCCAAAAGAAAAGCCGACGAGGTCGGCCGCTTCGATCCCGGCGGCATCCATCGCTGCAAGGCAGCGCTGCGCCATGGCGGCGGGCGCATAGTCCTCGGCTGGCGGCGTTCCGCCATGGCCGGGCATGTTCCACACAAGCACGCGGCGCTGCCGGGCCAGCGCATGGGCAAGCTCCAGCATATTGGCAGCATCGAGCCCAAGGCCGTGGCACAGCACCACCGCCGGCGCATCGGGCGGGCCGAAAGTCTCGAACAGCCGCGCCGGGGCCGCCCCTTGCGCCATCAGCAGAATTGCATCCCCAGCCAGTCGGCGATCAGCGCGGGCTTGTCCTGCCCCTCGATCTCGACCGTCACTTCGGTGGTGACGAGATAGCGCCCGCCGCCCTTTTCCTCGAACGCCTTCAGCCGGTGCCGCGCGCGGATGCGGCTGCCCGAGGGGACGGGCTGGAGGAAGCGCACTTTCTCGAAGCCGTAGTTCACCCCCATCTTGATCCCCTTCAGCACGATGGCGCCCTCGGGCTGCATCGATGCAAGCAGCGACAGGGTGAGAAAGCCGTGGGCAATCGTGCCGCCGAAAGGCGTGGCGGCCGCCGCGACCGGATCGACGTGGATGAACTGGTGATCTTCCGTCACCTCGGCAAAGGCGTCGATCCGCGCCTGGTCGACGCGCTTCCAGTCCGAGGCGCCCAGATCGGTGCCCACCAGCGCGGCGGCGGCTTCAGGGTCAAGCAATTGCATGGGGGACTCCTCGATATGCGTGACAGGCAGGCAAAAAGGCAGCGTCAGACTGCTGGTCCGACGCTGCCCCAGTCCGGTTCATGGGAAGGCGAACCGATCAGAAGTCGATGGCGAAGCGCGCACCGATCCGGCGCGGGAAATTGGGCTGCACGCCCAGCGGCCCGTTGACCACCGCCACACGGTTGTTGGTGAGGTTCTCGGCGAAGACGAACAGCTTCCAGCCGCCCTTCTCCAGCCCCGCGCGCAGGTTCAGCTCATCGAGCTGATCCGAGGCAAGGCCGCTCGAATCGAGCTGTTCGGCGCGGTAGACATAGCCCGCCGAAAGGCTCGCCTTCGCGTCCCACGCGGCGATGTCCCAGCGATAGCTGGCGCTGAGGTTGAGGCTGCTGTCGGGCACGCCGGGGATCGGCGATCCGGGCGCGGCCAGCGGGTTGAAGGCGACGATCGCGGGCAGCACCGAGGTGAACTCGCTGTCGTTGATGTTGCCCACCGCCTGGAGCTGGAACCCGCGCACCGGCTCGAGCGTCAGGCCCAGATCGATCCCCCGGCTGCGCGCGTCGCCGCCGTTGGAGAGGGTCGCAACCCCGGTGATGGTGGTCTGGAGCTGGATGTTGGTCCAGTCGATCGTGTAAGCGGCAATATCGAAGGTGATGAGCCCATCGGCAATACGCCCCTTGGTTCCGATTTCGTAGCTCCACACCACGTCCGGCTGAATATCGGTCGGCACCGTCACACCCAGCGCCGCGCTTGCCGAGGCGGCCTGCGCCGGGGTCTGGAACGATCCGCTGCGGAAGCCCTTGGCGATGTTGCCGTAGACCAGCACATCGTCGGTCACCTTGAACGACAGGTTGAAGCGCGGATTGAAGGTGTCGAAGGTCGCACCGTCAGCCGGGGCGGCGGTGTTGGTGTAGCGATCACGACCCGAAGTGGTTCGCTTGTCCTCGAAATAGCGGCCGCCCACGGTTGCCACCAGACGCTCGTCGAACAGGGCATAGGACAGCTCGCCGAAGATGGCGAAGGCTTCGGTTTCGATCTTGCCGGTCGAATTGATGTTGAACGGCGGGAAAGGGGCAGCGCAGGGCACGATCAGGCCGAGGCAGATGTCGCTCTCGATCTGGCCGTTGCTGTAATAGCCGCCGACGAGCCAGGTGAAGGGCCCGTCGCCATTGGAGGCGAGACGGATTTCCTGCGTGAAAGCGGTGGTGTCGAAGCGGGAATCGTTGCGCAGGATGCCGCCCGCGAGGAACGAGGCGTCGAAATCGAGCACGGAGTCGATGTAGGATGTCGAGCTGGTCAGCTTCGCGCCGCCCAGATCGGCGTTGATGACACCCGACAGCAGCGTGAGGTTGGTCTTGATGTAGTTCGGGCGGTTGTCCGGCCCGGTGGTGTCGTTGAAGCGCGGCGGATCGACATCGTCCATCGCGTTGCGGAAATCGAGCGTGTTCTCGACCCGCCATGCGCCCAGCTCGACCTCGACCGCATCGCTCACCCGGATGCCGAGCTTGCCGCGGATGTTCCACGATTCCTGATCGTTGACATTGCGGCGGGTGACATTGAACCCGCCCGCGCCGTCCGAGCGCGCCAGATCGGCAAAGCCGCCGACGGATTCGTAACCGCCGCTCACCCGCAGCGCGATCTTGCCCTCGGCAATCGGCACGTTGACCACGCCGTCGACGGCGTAGCTGCCCTCGCCCCCGGCGGTGGTCGAGCCTTCGATCTGCGCGCGGCCGAGCACGTCGTCGTAATCCGGCGCGGCGGTGATCATGCGGATCGTCCCGCCCATCGCGCCCTGCCCGTAGAGCGTGCCCTGCGGGCCACGCAGCACTTCGACCCGCTGGAGATCGAACAGCCGCGCAGGAGGCGCGAGCTGGAGGTTGGGCACGCTGAAGGGCACGTCGTCGACATAGTAGCCGACGGTCGCATCCCCCGTGGTGCCGCTGGCGATGCCGCGGATCTGGATCGTCTCGAAACCCGGCGCGGTGCGCGAGACGCTGGAGGCGCCCGGGATCGCTTCGATCAGGTCGTTGAGTTCCTTGGTGCCCTGTTCCTCGAGCTGCTCGCCCGAGATTGCCTGGATCGCGAGCGGCACATCGGTCAGCGCCTGTTCGCGCTTCTGCGCGGTGACGATGATTTCGCCGGGCTCGCTTTCGTCGGCACCGGCATTGTCTTGCGCAAGGGCCGGCGCGGCGCACAGCGCCACCGCGAGCGCGGCCATGCCGGCACTGCCCTGCAACGGACGTGAATTGTTCAAGCGAGCCATCGGTGATCCTCCCCTCGAGATGCGCGGCGCCGGTTCGTGCGACCGGTCGTCCGCAATGCGCTATCGCTAAACATATGTTCAGTCCGACGCAAGATCAAACTGAACATATGTTCTGTCATTCCCCGGTGAAGTCCGGCGGGCGCTTTTCGAAGAACGAGGCCACGCCCTCGCGGAAGTCGGCCGTTCGGGTGGCGAGCAACCACTGGTCGGCATCGGCGTGCATCACCGCCTGATCGAGTGCGCCGGCATAGGCATTGGCGCTGCGCTTGATCATCTGCACCGCGATCGGGGGGAGCGCCGCGTATTTGTGCGCCAGCGCCTCGGCCTCGGCGGCGAGCTCGGTCTCGGGCACCAACCGGTCGAAGAAGCCCCAATCGCGCATGGTCTCGGCATCGAACAGGTCGCCGGTCATCACCATGGTCTTGGCGCGCGAGAGACCGACGGTCTGGATCGCCAGCGGCAGGGCATGCCACATCAGGTTGATGCCGAGCTTGACCTCGCCATACCCGATCCGCGCGCCCGGTGTGCCGAGGCGGAAGTCGCAAGCCGTGGCGATGCAGGTCGCCCCGCCTGTGGCGATCCCCTGCATCGCGCAGATGACCGGCTGATGGATCTCGCGGATTGCCCGCATCAGCAGCGCGCCCGCTTCGGCGGTGCGGCGCAGGTGGACGGTGGGAGGCGCCTCGCCGCCCATCTGGCTGATATCCGCGCCCACCGAGAAATGCGCCCCTTCGCCCCGGATCACCACCGCGCGGATGTCGGGCTCGTCGCGCAAGCCCTCAGCGATGGCGCGCAGCCGCAGCAGCATCGCCGGGGTGAGAGCATTGCGCTTGTCGGGCCGGGCAAGGACGATCGTGGCAATCGCGCCTGCGCGCTCGATACGGATGTGCTCTTCGCTCATGCTGCGGCCTTTTCCTCGAGGCGGCGCTTGAGCGCCTGCTTGTCGATCTTGCTGTTGGGAAGCTTGGGCAGTTCGGGCTCGAAGCTGAAGCTCTTGGGGATCTTGTAGTTGGCGAGCCGGGCCTTGAGAAAGTCCTTGAGCGCCTCGGCATCGAGCGCCGGATCGCTGGTCTCGATGAAGGCGTGGCCGACCTCCTGGAACACCGGATGGGCGACCGGCAGCACGGCTGCCAGCGTGACCGCGGGATGCTCGTTCAATGCCAGTTCGATCTCGACGGGATAGATGTTGTAGCCGCCCGACTTGAACATCTCCTTCAGCCGTCCGACGAAGGAGATGTTGCCGTCGGGCTGCTCGACCCCGATGTCGCCGGTGCGCAGGTAACCGTCGGCGGTGAAGGCCTCGGCGGTGGCTTCGGGGCGGTTGAAATAGCCGCTCATACAATAGGGTCCGGAGACCTGGATTTCCCCCGCAGTGCCCGGAGGCAGGGCCTTGCCGTCGGCATCGCCGATCCGGATCGTGGCTCCGGGCAAGGCGCGGCCGAAGGTCTCGGCCATGATCTTCGGGGACGCGCCGTCATCGGTCGAAGTGACGATTCCGCAGGTCTCGGTCTGGCCATAGACGTTGTACATCTTGACGCCGGTTGCATGGACGGGCTTGAGCAGCGCCTCGGCGGTCGCGCCGCCGCCGAACACGATCAGCCGGTACGACCCGAGCCGCACCGCGCCCGCGTCGCCCTGAGCGGCGAGCATCGCGAAACTGGTGGGGCTGGCGACGAGGTAGGTGAGCGCCTCGCGCGCGGTGATTTCGGCGATGGCGGGAAGATCGACCCGGTGGTGGAACACGATCTTTCCGCCATAGGCGAAGACGTTCATGCACACGTTGTTGAGCGCGCCCACATGGTTGATCGGGGCGACGCTGATCGTGCTCTCCAGCCCGTCATCCATCCAGCACAGGTTGCAAAGCGCCGCCGCCATGATCGCCCGGTGCGAGAGCATCGCGCCCTTGGGCTTGCCGGTGGTACCTGAAGTATAGACGATCACGGCGATGTCCTCGGGATCGACCGCGGCGCGCCGGGCGGCTAGATCGACGTCGGCCACGCTCTCGCCACCCGCGAGGAAGGCGGCGAAGCTCTCGGCCCTGCCAGTGGGCGCCCCGAAGCTGACGAAGCGTTCGACCGCGGGGCCGACCTCCTGCAATTCGGCGCCATAGGGGCGGCCTTCATATTCGCTCACCGTGAACACCAGCCGCGGGGCCGCATCGGCGAGCAGATAGGCATATTCGGGCAGCTGGTAGCGCGGGTTGAGGCCCATCCACACTGCGCCCACCGAAACGCTGGCGAGATAGGTCAGCCAGAATTCGAGACTCGGCGGCACCATCGTCGCGACACGGTCGCCGGGGCGGATGCCTGCGGCGATCAGCCCGCGCGCGATGGCATCGACCTGCGCGGCAAGGTCGGCATAGGTGAGGCGCGTGTCGCCATCGACCGCCGCTGTCTGACCCGGGATCGCCGCCGCATGGCTCGCCAGCAGGTCGTGGATGCGGGTGCAGGCCAGCTGGCGTGCGTATTTGGTCTGGTTGGCTGCCCAGATGTGCTCGATCGGCTGCATGGCCCGTCCTTCGCTTGGAACCCCTCGCGGTGCATCATAAGCGAAAGTGCAGAGACTGAGCAATTGTTTAGTTTATGGAGGCCTACTTGTCTGGCCGCACGCCGCGGTAGATCAGGTCGATATAGGCCTTGTGCCGCCGCCGCCACAGCTCGCGGTCGAAGCCCGATTTACCGAGCACCCGCTCGACATAGGGCTCGAGCAGCAAGGTGCCGAGTTCGAGATACATCACCAAGAGCGGCAGCCACAGCCGGTCGACATCCGGGCGGATATTGCCGTCGGCGTCCGAGCGGTCCACCGCCGTGCGCGCGACGTTGTAGAAGCGGTCGAACAACCCTGCCCCCCAGTCCGATCCCTCGAGCAGCGCGCGGCGCATATAGGCCTTGGTGAGATCCCAGTCGTCGATGTGGCGATTGATCCAGTTCTCCGTGAATTCAACCGATTGCGCGATGCCTTCGTCCGCGTTGGCGGGTGCGGGGCGCTGTTCGAACAGCACTTCCTCGAACTGTTCGATGAAATAGCGGTCGACCGCCTCGCGCAGGCCCTCCTTGGAGCCGAAATGGTGGTTGATGAGCCCGACCGAGACATCCGCCGCCGCCGATATGTCGCGTACGGTGATCCCGTCATAGCCCTTGTCGGCGAACATCCGCATCGCGACCTTGATTAGCCGCAGCTTGCCGTTCGCCTGTTCGGCGGGTTTCGCCGATTTTGCTGCGCGTTTCGCCATCACTGTCCCTCCAAGCCCGCACCGCCCTAGCACGCTGAACAGAATCGGGCCACAGCTTGCACTATGCTGAACATTTGTATAGCTACCTCCGCAAAGGGAGAGCCGCATGACCGACATCGCCATCGTTTCCACCGCCCGCACCGCGCTCGCCAAGTCGGTGCGGGGGAGCTTCAATGCCACCCATCCGATCGTGCTCGCGGGCCATGCGCTGAGCCACGCGATGACGCGCGCGGGCGTCGATCCGGCCGAGGTCGAGGATGTGATCCTCGGCGTGGGGATGCCCGAGGGGGCGACGGGCTTCAACATCCCGAGAAACGCCGCGATCAAGGCGGGCTGCCCGGTCTCGACCAGCGGGGTGACGGTCAACCGCTACTGTTCTTCGGGGCTTCAGGCGATCGCCTTCGCCGCCAACCGCATCCTTGCCGAAGGCGTGCCGGTGATCGCGGCGGGCGGTGTCGAGTCGATCTCGATGGTGCAGCTCTCGGGTCACATGAACATGCACGGCGCGGTCGAGCCGGGGCTGTTCGCCAGCCACCCGGCGCTGTGGATGAGCATGATCGAAACCGCCGAGATCGTCGCCGAACGCTATGGCGTGACCCGCGAGGCGCAGGATCAATACGCGCTCGAAAGCCAACAGCGCACCGCCGCCGCGCAGGCCTCGGGCAAGTTCGATGACGAGATTGTGCCGCTCACCACCACCTGGAAATCGCTCGACAAGGCGACGGGCGAGACCACCGATGTCGAGGTCACTGTCTCTCGCGACGAGTGCAACCGGCCGGAGACGACGCTCGACTCACTCGCCGGACTTAAGCCGGTGCTCAGGAACGGCATGACCATGGCCGAGGGCAAGACCGTCACCGCCGGCAATGCCAGCCAGCAATCGGACGGGGCGAGCGCGGTGGTGATGATGTCGGGCGCCGAAGCCGCGCGGCGAAACATCGAGCCGCTCGGCTTCTTCCGCGGCTTTGCCACCGCGGGCTGCGAGCCTGACGAGATGGGCATCGGCCCGATCTACGCCGTCCCGCGGTTGCTCGAACGGCACGGCCTCAAGGTTTCAGACATCGGCCTGTGGGAGCTGAACGAGGCCTTCGCCAGCCAGGCGCTCTATTGCCGCGACACGCTCGGGATCGATCCGGCGCTCTACAACGTCAACGGCGGGTCGATCAGCGTCGGCCACCCCTATGGCATGACCGGCGCGCGCTGTGTCGGCCACGCGCTGATCGAGGGCAAGCGGCGCGGGGCGCGCTATGCGGTGGTGACGATGTGCGTGGGCGCGGGGATGGGCGCGGCGGGCCTGCTCGAGATCGCCTGAGGCCATCATGGCGCGCGTGCTCGTCACGGGAGGGCCGGGGTTCATCGGGCGGCGGGTTGTCGCGCGGTTCCTTGCGGCCGGGTGGGATGTCACCAGCTTCTCGCTCCCCGGAGAGGCGCCGCCTTCTGCGTGGGGCACGCGCGTGCGCATGGCCTATGGCGACCTTGCCGACCGGGCGGCGGTCGAAGACGCAGCGCAAGGGTGCGACCTCGTGATCCACCTCGCCGCTCCCGTCGGGGTCGCGGGCCGCTACCAGTGGCAATGGGACGTCATCGCCGAGGGCACCCGCAATGTCTGCGAGGCCATTGCGGCCGAGGGGGGGCGCGCGGTCGTCGCCTCCTCGATCGCGGTCTACGGCACGCTGATCCAGACGCAGGTCTGCCGCGAGGAGGACGGCCACGGGCCGTGGGCGGGCGCCTATGGCCGCGCCAAGCAGGGGCAGGAGATCGTCGCCAGCGAAGTCGCAGAGCGCACCGGGATGCCGCTGACGCTGATCCGTCCGGCCAATGTCTACGGCCTTGGCGGGGCGAGCGCTTGGGGTGACCGGCTGCTCGAAGCCATCGCGGCAAGCGGCGGGGCGGTGTTCGGGGATGCGGAAGCCAACGACGCTGGCCTTGTCCATGTCGAGAACCTCGCCGACGCGCTCTTCCTCGCCGGAACCCGGCCCGAAGCATCAGGGCGCACCTTCAATGTCTGTGACGCAAACGGCGTCACCTGGCGGCGCTTCATGGACGACATGGCGGCCGTGGTCGGCAAGCCCCCGCCCCCGATGATCCCGCTCGATGCGGCGCTGGCGGTGGTGGCGGCGAATGAGGAACCGGCGAACCTCGTCGAACCGCGCGATCCCGCCCTGCCTTCAATGGAGGGGCTCAACCTCGTGGGCTTCTCCAATCGCATCGACGCGGGCGCGATCCGCCGCGAGCTCGGCTGGGCCCCGCAGGTGACTTACCCCGACGCAATGGCCGCCATCGCCCGCGAATGGGCGGCGCGGACACCCCTCACCCCCTCAGAACTTTGACCGGAGAGCAGCAATGACCATCAGATTCGACAACCGCGTCGCCATCGTCACTGGCGCAGGCGCAGGCCTCGGACGCAGCCATGCGCTGGGGCTGGCCGCGCGCGGGGCGAAGGTGGTGGTCAATGACTACGGCGGCGGCTCCGGCCCCGATGGCGGAACCTCTGCGGGGGCGGAAGAGACCGTCGCCCTGATCCGCGCCGCTGGCGGCACCGCGATGGCCCACGGCGCCGACGTCGCCAATCCCGAACAGGTCGCCGACATGGTCGCCAGGGCGGTCCGCGACTGGGGGAGCGCCGACATCCTCGTCAACAATGCCGGGATCCTGCGCGACACCAGCTTCGCCAAGATGACGCTGGCCGATTGGGAGGCGGTGATCCGCGTCCACCTCACCGGCTCGGCGATCTGCACCATGGCCTGCTGGCCGCACATGAAGGCGGCCAACTATGGCCGGATCGTGATGACCAGCTCGTCCTCGGGCATCTACGGCAATTTCGGCCAGTCGAATTACGGCGCGGCCAAGATGGCGGTCGTCGGCCTGATGAACGTGCTCCACATCGAAGGCGCGAAGAACAACATCCGCGTCAACACGCTCGCTCCGGGCGCGGCGACGCAGATGACCCGCGACCTGCTGCCGCCCGCCATCGTCGCGCTGATGGAGCCCGAGGCGGTGACGCCGGGGCTGCTCTACCTCGTCAGCGAGGACGCGCCCTCGCGCGTGATCCTCGATGCGACCGCCGGCGGCTTTGCCCGCACGGTCATCATGGAAACCTCTGGCATCTACCTCCCGCCCGAAGACTGCACGCCTGAGAACGTCGCGGCGCAGTTCGCCGCGATCAGCGACGTGAGCGGGGCCGAGGCCTACGAACAGGGCGGACAGCAGGTAACGAAGTTCATCACCAAAGCCGCGACCGCGCTGGGCGTCAGCCTCGGGTGAGCGCAGGCGGCGCGGCTTTACGCCGGATGCGCGCCGTGCAAAGCTTCGGGCTCTGGAATAAAGGGGAGAGGGCCCATGACCACACCGCAGGAACCGATCGCATCGCCTTTCGGATACCGCTCGACCGCGCTTGAGGTGACCAGGGGGATCGATCTTTCGGGCAAGACCGCGTTCGTCACGGGGGGCTATTCGGGCCTTGGCACCGAAGTGGTCCGCGCGCTGGCCGCAGCAGGCGCGCGCGTGCTGGTGGGGGCGCGGCGGCCGGACAAGGCGGCCGAAGACCTCGCCGATGTGGCGGGGGAGGTCGAGATCCTCGCGCTCGATCTTGCCGATCCGGCCTCGATCGACGCGTGCGCCGCGCAAGTGACGGAGCGCACCGGACCCCTGCACATCCTCATCAACAACGCCGCGATCATGGCCTGCCCGCTGGCCCGCGATGCGCGCGGGTTCGAAAGCCAGTTCGCGGTCAACCACCTCGGGCACTTCCAGTTCACCGCGCGGCTCTGGCCGCTGCTCAAGGCTGCCGGGGGTGCGCGCGTGGTGTCGGTCTCCTCGATCGGCCACCGGCTCCATGGACTGGTGCTGGAAGACCTCCACTTCGAACATCGCCCCTATGACAAGTGGCTCGCCTATGGGCAGGCCAAGTCGGCAAATGCGCTGTTCGCACTTCATCTCGACACACTGGGCCAGGCCCACGGCGTGCGCGCCTTCGCGGTGCATCCCGGCGGCATCGCCACCCCGCTCCAGCGCCACCTTACGATGGACGAGCAAAAGGCGATGGGCTGGTACGACGAGGCCGGCACCCTGAACGCCATGTTCAAGACCCCGGCCGAAGGCGCTGCGACATCGGTCTGGTGCGCCACCTCGCCGCTGCTCGAGGGCATGGGCGGGGTTTACTGCGAGGATTGCAATATCGGCGCGATGGCCGGAGACCCGCCACCGCGTGCGAGCGGCGTGTGGCCGCATATTCGCGATGCAGACCTTGCCGCAGGCCTGTGGGCGAGGTCCGAAGCGATGACCGGTGCTGCTTTCGGGAGCGAGCATTGAGCCCGCTGATGACTGCAAGCGGGCGGACAACTGCCTGACCGGCTTTGCGTGATCGGCTGCGGCATCCGGGAATAACTCCTCACGACAATCCGTTCTTGCCCTGATCGCGATAATCGCAGGACGGGAGGTCGCCTCATGAAATATTTCAGGCTGGTTCGGGAGCGGATCGACACCGCCCCCCTGCTTGCCGAAATCGCCGCAAACACAGGCGCCTTCGAGGCGCATCGCGGGCGGCAGGAGAAGGTCACGGTGCAGCGCGAGGCGCTTGCGATACCCCTGCGCGGCGTGCGGGCATCGGCCATCGGCGAACGCCAGCGGCGCGATGTCCATGAAACCCGGTGGACCAGCGGTTCGCCGCAATATCCGCTCGCCCGCGCTTTTCTGAAGTCAATCGCGCGCGATCTCGATGGCGAGCTGTCACGCGCGAAGATCGTCTGCCTGCCGCCGGGTCACCGCGTCTATCCGCACATCGACCGGGGCGAATATTACCGCCTGCGCGACCGCTATCACCTCGTGCTCAAGTCATCGGGCTCGTGGATGCGTGCGGGCGACGAGGAGGTGCGGATGCGCAACGGAGAATTGTGGTGGTTCGACAACGACCAGCTGCACGAGGCCCGCAATGACGGGGATGACGACCGGATCCACCTGATCTTCGATCTGCGCCCGCGCGATGGTGCGGCGCTGGTCACGGCCGGCGCGGCAGGTCGCGATCTGCCGATGCCTGACGCGCGAGCGCACTGAGCCGGGCCGGGCTGGCGGCGGGTCCCGACAGGGCGGCGACCAGCTCGACCTCGCGCTTGCTGCCGCGCAGGTAGTTGATGCTGACCCGGCGGATGTAATGGCCGAGCTCGGGCGCGTAGTCCCATTCGCGCCGCTCGATCAGGCGCATCGTGGTCGATGAATAGCGGTCGCACACCACCGGAACCGCTTCGAAGGAGCCGGCCTTGACGGTGAAGCCGCGCAGCTTGCCGGACTTGCACACCCACAGGGCGACCGACCGCCTGAGCGCCGCCTCGGGGCTGGTGCGCGTCTCGCTCACCACGCGAAAGCGGACCGAGCGCGGGCGGGCCATCGGCCAGATCGCGTCGGGATTGCCGTGCACCTCGCGCCTGCCGGTGCCCCTGCCGCTGCGCCATGCCAGCACCGGCACGATGAAGTTGCGGCTGCGGGTGTAGCTCGGACCGGATAGGCCGGCCCAGATGACCGTGTCCCCGCGGCTCTCGACCACGCGTTCGACCCGCCCGTCGGAAAAGACGAAGGCATCGCCGCCCTCGTATTGCGGGAGAGCAATGGGGGAGGGTAACGCCGTGGCGGCGGCCGCTGCTGCGGCGACCAGGCTCAGGGTCATGGCCGCTCCCCGATCAGGCCCACGCCGTAGATCGGATCGCGTCCGCGCGGGCCCAGATCGCGGGCCTCGCCCTCGAGCGCCTGCACCGCGCGGCGCGAGGCGGCCGTGTCGGGTGTGCGCAGCCGGGCAGCGAGCCTTGCAGCGACGATCGGGGAGGCAAAGGAGGTGCCGGTCGCATCGCGCAGCGCGCCCTTGTCGTCGATCGCCGCGACCGCGACGCCGTGCGCGGCGAAATCTACATAGCCGCCGCGATTGGCATAGCGGTAGACCCGATCCTGGGCATCGACCGCCGTCACGCCGACCACGCCCTCGTAGGCACCGGGGAACACCGGAGGGGCCGCGGGGCCGTCATTGCCGGCCGCCGCGACGATGATGTGGCCCTGTCCCGCGATCCGCGCGATCGCCTTGGCAACGGCAGGGTTGCGCGGGCCGGACAGGCTGATGTTGATCACCGGCACCTTGCGCGCCGCGAGCCAATCGAGCGCCTTGATCAGCGCGAAGCTCGATCCGGCTGTCTCGCGCGGGCCGCTGAAGATGTCGGCGACGTAGATCCGGGTGGCGCGGTCCGGGTTGCCCTTTGTTCCCGAAACCAGATAGGCGACCGCTGTGCCGTGCAGCCGGGCTTCGGTCTGCTTGCCGTTGAAGGCCTGCTGGGTTAGCTGCACATGCTTGAACTGGGCGAGATCGCCGGCGACGCCGGTGTCGATCAGTCCGATTTCGCAGCCGCAGGCCACACGCGGCGGCGCGGCCTTCCCGCGCGCCTTGCGGGTGCGGGTGGCGGCGCTGTCGAACAGGTGGTTGAGGCCGATGCTGTCGGGATCGCCGAGCGCGTCCAGCGCATCGCGGGCAGCCTCTCCGGTGATCTGCGGCGGGCCGCGCAGCAGCAGCAGCGTGCCATCGACCGAGGCCAGCTGCTCGCGGGCGACGACCTCGAAGCCCTGCCCCTCGAGCAAGGCGAGGTCATCCTCGCTCAGATCCAGCGCGACGAATTCCCCGCGGCGGTAGCGGAAGCCCTCGTCGTCGGTGTCGATCCGGTCGCGCAGGTCGAGTTCGGCGCGCGTGGCAGCGCTTTCCGCGCCGGGCAGATCCCACGAACCGAGGTTGTCGTCGCTGTCATCGCCCTTGTCGTCGGCCTGGTCGTCGTCGCTGTCATCATCGTCATCGTCGTCGCCGCGGTCTTCGGCATTGCCCTTGCCGGAATTGTCGACCTTGTCGGCATCATCATCGTCGTCCGACTTGCCGGATCCGGAGTTGTCGTCGTCAGAGGCGTCGTCGTCGCTGCCGCTACCCCCCTTGCCGGAGCTGTCGCTGTCATCGTCGTCGCCGCCGTGGCCGGAGTTGCCGCCGTCGTCGCCCGAGCCGCTGCCGCTGTCATCGGAACCGCCATCGCCCGAGCCGCCATCGCCATCGTCGGAGCCCCCGGAATCGACGTCGTCGGGACCGCCCGCATCCGGGTCGCCTGTGTCCGGATCGCCCGCATCGGCATCCCCGTCCGCCCCGGGGTCGGAGCCGGGATCGGCATCGTCCGGGTCGGTGACATCATTGTCCGCACCCGGATCGACAGCATCGTCATCGCCGCCGTCGTCGTCGTCGCTGCCCGGCCCCTGCGCAAACAGCGGCGCGGACAGCGGCGCGCCGGTTTGGAGGCCATGCACGGCCAGCAGCACAAGCACAGCAAACAAGGGCATTCTCGAACGCATCGCCTCTCCCCACGCGCGGGTCGCAGAATATCACGCAGCCGCCGGATTGACCATTGATGAGGATACGGTTCACAGAGTGACTTTATTCCCGCGACTTTTTATGGCTCGGGAATAATCCCGACCGCCGAACCGTTTTCGCCATGAGCCACCCGATGAATGCCGACGAGCAGACAAGACAAGCGCTGGTTGCGCTACTGCCGCGTCTGCGCCGGTTTGCACGGGTGCTCACGGGTAATCTGGCCGATGCCGACGATGTCGTGCAGACGAGCCTGGAGAAAGCGATGCTGAATTGGGATCAGTGGCAACCCGGCACCCGGCTCGACAGCTGGATGTTCCGGATCGCCCGCAACACCTGGATCGACGACCGCCGCCGCGCGCACAACCGCGCCGGGCATGACGACATCGACGCCCTGATGGACATAGCCGGCGATGACGGCGTGGCGCTGGTCGAGGCAAGCGATGCCGCGCGCAAGGTGCGCGCCGCGGTCGACCGCCTGCCGCCCGATCAGCGCGATGTGGTCGCGCTGGTGATGCTCGAGGAGTTCAGTTACCGCGACGCGGCCGAGGCGCTCGATCTGCCGATCGGCACGGTGATGAGCCGCCTGTCGCGCGCCAAGGCGGCGCTGGCCAAGGTACTCGCCATGCCCGAGGGGATGGTGCAATGACCGCCGCCTTCACCGATACCCAGCTCGCCGCCTTCCTTGACGGAACGCTGGAGGACGATGGGCTCGCCCAAGCGATCGAGGCGGCGATCAACGCCGATCCTGCGCTCGCCGAACGGGCGATCGCGCTCGCCGAGGGCGGTGATGATGCCGCCGCGCAGACGGTGCGCGATGCCTTTGCGCCGGTGCTCGACGCGCCGGTCCCGGCCCGCCTGACCGAGGCGCTCGCCGCGCCGGGTGGTGCCGAGGTCGTCAATCTCGCCGACCGGCGCGAACAGACCCGCGCGCTGCCTCAGCCTGCCAACGACACCGGCAGCGGCTGGCGCTGGCCGCAGTTCGCAGGCCTCGCCGCCAGCCTCGCGCTTGGCGTGATGATCGGCGGGCCGCTGCTGGGCGGACGCGAGGGCGCATCTGGGGGCGATCCGGGCGCGCTGCTGCTCGCCAATGCCGAGGTCTCGGCGATGCTCGATGCCGCCCCCAGCGGGCAGGCGCAGGATCTTGCCGCGCTCGGACAGGGAGAGGTGGTGCTGACCTTCCGCAACAGCGCGGGCGCCTTGTGCCGCCAGTTCACCATCACCGCGCCCGGTGGGGCTGCCACCAGCGACGCGCTGGCCTGCGCGGCCAAGGGCGGGGACTGGCAGGTCGAGGCTTATGGCCGCCGTGCGGCTCCGGTGGGCGAGATGAAGCTCGCGGGCGGCGATGCGGCGGTGGGCGTGGTGGCTGCGGTCGACGAACAGATCGCGGGCGATCCGCTGATCGGGCCCGAGGAGCTGGCCGAGCTCAAGCGGAAATAGGCGGGCCGGGGGATCCCCGGCCCTGCCGTCAGATGATGAAGGCGATCTCCATCACCGCGGCCACGCCCTTGTTCACACCGGCGAGCAACTGCTCCTCGCGGAACCGCACCACATCAGCGCGCAGCTGGACGTTGGGGTGGAGCTGGTAGAACCCGCCCGCCCCGATCAGCCGGTTGCTGCGGTCCGAGGCCTTGGTGTAGGCCGCGCTCGCCGCGACACCCCATTCGGGGGTCACCCAGCCCACGCCGCCGTTCACTTCCCACTGATCGAACCCGCGATCGAGCCGGTTGGAATCGCCGCGGTCGACATAGGCGCCGCCGATCCGGAACGGCCCCCGGCGCGCTTCGGCCCCGAGGCTCCAGCTGTCGAGGTCGGCGCGGGTGGTCAGCGGATCGGCCTCGCCTGTGGCATAGCCTGCGCTCGCCCCCAGGATCCAGTCGCCCACCGGCTGCTGATATTGCAGCCCGAATTCGAAGGCATTGTCGAGCGCGATCCGTTCGCGCGAGTCCACGGCGGCCGAATTGCGGCGCACCTTGGGCGACCATGACACACCGCCGCGCAGACCCCCGACCGGCGGCGAGAGGTAGATCACCTTGAAGGCGTCCTGCGTATCGAGCGCGCGCAGCAGCGCCTGACTCCCCGCATAGCGCGAGAACTCGCCGCGCACCTGCCCCAGCGCCACCAGCGGCGCGGCAAAGGCGAGCGTGTCGGCCGGGCCATCCTGCAGGCCGACCTCGATCCGGCCATAGTCGGTTGCGGCAAAGGCGTAGATCTCCCCCGCCTCGAGCACTTCGGAGGCGCGGCGGCGGCTGTTCTGTTCGACATTGAAGCCGATCAGAACCCCGCCGGGCGAGGTCCATTCGGCATTGAGCCGTGCGAAGAGATCGATCTTGGCATCGGGTGAGTCGGTGGCGGGATCCCGGTCCTCGAACACCGCGCCCTGCGCCGCTGCGCCGGCAGTCAGGCGGATGTCGAAGCCCTGCCACTGCACCTCAAGCGGTCCGAGCCCCTCATCGGCCCGCGCGCTCGATGCCCCCGCCAGCGTCAATCCCGCCAGCACGCCGCAGCCCAGCCTGCGCAAACCCCCCAAATTCGGCATATCCCGCTCTTTTCTTTATGGCCCCTCGGGGCATGGCTAATTGAAAACGATTGCTACAGCAACGCCTGCGCGGCGATCTTCAGCAGCCCGCCCTCGGTCACGCATTGATGAAAATCATGGCTCATGCCCGGCAGTGTCAGCAGCGTGGGGGTGCTGTCCTTGCCCTGTGCCTCGGCATAGCTGCGCAGCGCGCGGGTGTAGCACCGCGCGCGGCGCAGGCGGTTGCGGCCCTGGCGCAGGTTGATGATCTCGTCCTGCCGGACCGAGGCGTCGACCCGCGTGTCGCGGTTGCCGACGATCACCGTGGTCGGGATGTCGAGGAACTCCGGCCCGACAATCGCCCCGCCCTTCCCGTCGCCGATGCCGTGGGGGTAGGCGATGTCGGTGTGCGGCATGCAATACCACCCAGCCGAAACCACGCACAGGCGCCGCACCCGGCGGGGATGGAACAGGGCAAAGCGGTGCGCCATCTGCGCGCCGCCCGAAAAGCCGAACAGCGCGAAACGATCGGCCGTGATGCCGTATTCGGCAGCAAGGTCGTCGAGCAGCGCGATAAGCGCGTGGTCGGCGAGCACCTGTCCGCTCTTGCGCGCCACCAATTGCTGATACTGGCCGAACGCCTCGCGGGTGAACAGCGGGGCGATGATCGTCGTCCCGGCAAAGGCGGGGTCGAGCGCAAATCGCATCGCGATCTCGGCAGCGTTGCGGCTGATGCCGTGCACCGCGACCAGCACCGGCTGACCGGGCCTGACATTGGCGATGTAGCAATCGGGCATCGCCCCGTGGCTGGCAGGGCGGAAGCGCGGCTGGGAGGCGGGCGCGACCAGGTCGGGCTTCAGGAAGGGCATCACGACACTCGCTCCTGCGTCAAAGGAGTTGATGGCGGCGCAAGCGCGGCGCGCGGCGCGGCGGAGGATTCGAGCTCGCGCGCCCGCGCCGCGCGGCTGCGCGCCGTCCCCGAGCGGCGCGAGCGCTTGCGGGGCGGGGCGCTGGCGATCAGGCCGGCGAGCCGGTCGAGCGCGATCCGCCCGCCGATCCGCGCGTGGAGCGCGCGCACGCTCTCCAGCAGCCGGGCGGCGATGAAGCCGATCACGGTCAGATGTCCGGCGATCCCGGCATGGCCGCCGCGCCCCCCGGCTTGCCACACCAGCACGAGCGCGGCTGCCAGTCCGGCGAGCGTTGCGACAGCCTCCATCGCGCCGATCGCGGCCGCGCGCGTCACCGAAGCATGCGCCAGCGTGGCAGAGAGCGAGGCGAGTTTGCGGGTGCCATTGCCCTTGCGCGGCGGCGCGCTCTCGAGATCGGCGCGCACCTTGCGCACCATGAAGCGGTTGAGCCGCCCGCGCTCGCGACGCTGCACCAGAATCGCGCGGGACAGCGGCAAGGTCAGCAGCAGGATGACCGCCGTGCCGATCAGCAGAGGAAACAGGCCGATGCGTAGTTGCGGCATGGTGAGGGCGACCCACAGGCCCGCCGCTCCGGCTGCCGTTGCGCTGGTCCACAGCCGCACCGATCCGCGCAAGGCGTAATTTCGCAGCGACGCCATGTCGTTGATAAGACCGGTGAGCCAGCGCGCGCCGCCCTCGCCCGCATTTGCGCCGCGCCAGCGCACCACCGCAGCGTAGAGCGCGGCGCGGCAATCGGCGACATAGCCTTGCGCGAAGCTCTCGCCGACCCAGCGCTGGAGCAGCAGCGCGGTGGCAGCCGCACCCGCGATGCCCGCACCTGCCGCCAGCGCCGAGGGCGCAGGGACGGGGCTGGAGAGCAACTGGTCGAGCTCGGCTGCAAACAGCACCACCAGCAGCGCCTCGCCGATCGCCAGCGTAACCAGCGCCGCGGCAAGACCGCGACGTCGCCCTGCCAGAAGCCTCGGGGCAGAGGTCACGCGGCGACCCGCAATCCGGGCGCGCTGAAGGCGATGCGCGCGGCCGCCACCGGATCGCGCAAGCTGGCAAGATCGGCGAGTTCGATCCCCGTCGCCATCGCCGCCTCGCGCGCGGCGAGCGGAGAGGCCGTGACCAGCCCGGAAATCGCCAGGGGCTCGATTCCGCGCCGGGTCAGCCACTCGCAGCCGAAAGCCGCGCCCATCGCGTCGGCGGCGGCGAACAGGAAGCCGTCGAACCAGCCGCGGGCATGACCGGTCAGGGCCAGCGCGGCGGTCTCCCGCTGGAGCAGCCCGTCGGCGATCTCGACCACCGCGATATCCATCCCCGCCGCGCCGAGACGGGCGAGCAGCAGCTGCGCGACATCGCCCAGATCCTCGTCGGACACCCCGAAGGTCGAGGCATGGCCTGCATCGGTGAAATCGAGCGCCAGCGCCGCCCCGGCATCGCGCATCGACCACAGGTCCCCGCCCGACCCGGTGCCGGTGAGCTTGGCCACGCCGACATTGAAGCCTGCGCGGCTCAAGCCGTGGATCAGCCCGCTGACGGTCGTGGTCTTGCCCGCGTTCATCGAGCTGCCGACCACCGCGATCACCCGGGCCGGGCGCGCGGACGGCGGCGGCGCGAGGGCGAAATCGGCAAGATTGACCGCCTGCCCATCGGCCCGCATCAGCGCGCCGATCACCTCGATCTTCGTGGCGGGCTTGATGCCCGCGTGACGCGAGGAGACCAGCGCTGCCACCCCGCCGCCTGCGACCAGATGGCATGGCCCAAGGTTGTCGGGGACATAGGCCTCGAACTGGTCGGGTGCGTAGCGGTTGCCGTAGGCGACGATGATCTCGTCCCCCTCGTAGAGATCGCCGCGGCGGCCGTGGACATTCTCGAGCCGGCGGTGCTGGCCGAGGCCGGTGACCCGCGCGAGGATGAGGTCGCCCGGCTGCGGTCGGCGGCCCGATCGCACCAGCCGCGATGCCGCCGCCAGATCGACATTGCGCGTGGTGAAAGCGCGCTTGGCTGCCGCGAGCCGCCGCTCGAGCCGCTCGCCATAGGCCACCCCGTCGAGCGACTGGAAGTCATGGATGGTCATTGGCTTGTCTCCTCATGGCTGGGCTTGCCCGATGCTAACGGAGGGGGGGCGCCGCTTATTCCGCAGCGCGCGGAAAAAACTTTGTCGGGGTCGGCGGGAATAAGTGACGGGGCTGTCCCGTTGGCAGCGGGACGGCCCGTGTTCGGGTCGGCCTTGCAGCAACAGGACACCGAGACATGACCAAGCACCCGTTCCGCCCCGCCGCATCGCTGCGCGCCATCGCGCTTGCCGCAGGCCTTGCCGCCCTTGGTGCCGGGAGCGCGGCCTGCGCCGAAGAGGTCGCCGATGCCAGCGCCGACGAGGACGGCCTGACGCTCAAGACCGGCGATATCGAATTCAACCTCGGCGGCAGGCTCCATCTCGATGCTTCGGTGTTCGAGCACGGCCTCACCGACGGCAGCGACGCCGACGTGCGCCGCGCGCGGCTCGAGTTCTCGGCCAAGTTCGGGGATGTGGTGACGGTGCGGGTCGACCGCGAATTCGCGCAGGCCGATGGCTGGCGCAACCTGTGGCTGGCGGTCGAGCCGGTCGAGGGGCTGGAGATCAAGGGCGGCAACATGATCGTCCCCTTCAGCATGGAGGACATGCAGAGCTCGAACACGATGCCGCTGGCCGAACGATCGCTGGCCAATTCCTTCTCGCCCGGCTTCGGCCTCGGCGGCAGCGTCAAATATGCGGGCGAAAGCTTCACCATCGCCGGCGGCTACTTCACCGATGCGCTCGACGACGAGGTCGGGCAGTCGCGGGTGCGCGGCGATGGCTATGTCCTGCGCGCGACCTTCGCCCCCGTCCGCGAGCGCGACAGCTTCCTGCATCTGGGCGCGGCCTATGAACACCGTTCGTTCAACGCCGCCGAACCGCCGCGCTTCACCGCGATCTCCGCCTCGAGCCTTGCCCCCAATCTTGCATCGACCGGCGCGCTTGCAGGCGCGCGCACTCTCGACGCCTATAATGCCGAATTCGCCTATTCCCGCGGGGGCTTGCAGGTGCAGGCGCAGTACATCGCCGCCACCATCGATCGCGTCGCGGCACCCGGCCTCGATTTCAATGGCTGGTATGTCGGGGCGGGCTGGCTCGTCACCGGCGAGCGCTACGGCTATTCGCGCGCCAGCGGCGTGCCGAGCGGGGCGCGGATCGGCAAGAAGGGCGGCGCGGTCGAACTCAACGCGCGCTACAGCCGTGCCGATCTCGACGATCCGGCATTGGACCGCGGAACCGCCACGATCCTGACCGCGGGGGCGACCTGGTACATCACCCGTAACATCCGGGTTCTCGCCAACTACGCGCACACCCGCACGGCCGGCAGTGCGCTGGTGCCCGATGCCAGCGGCAATCTCGGCTTGGTGCGCTTCCAGCTGGCATTCTAGCCGCGGTTGCGCATCGCATCAGGGTCGCGATCTGCTCCGGATGCCGGCATGCCACGTCGAGGCATCCGAAAGCGGAGAGGCGGCTATTGCCGCGGGCTTATCGGTGCACCGGGTTGAGTTCTGGCCCGAACGGGCGTCCGCAATGGTTCGAGATTGCTCAAATCGACGGGCAGCTGGCGGAGAGGGTGGGATTCGAACCCACGTTACCGTTGCCGGTAAACCGCATTTCGAGTGCGGCGCATTCGACCACTCTGCCACCTCTCCGCGAGGCCTGTCGCGCGTATCGCGGGCCGCGCGGTCGGAGGCGGCTGGCGACAGGAAGCGCGCCCGTTAGCCCAAGGTTTCGCCCTTGCCAAGGGGGGGCGGCGCACAAAATGCGGGCATATCTGGCACACCCGGCCCGCGCGCGCTTGTTTTGCGTCGGCAAAGGTCCATATTGCTCCTCATGGAACGTGCTGAGTTCTTCTCGAGCCAGGCCGGACGCACCATCATCGCGCCGCGCCAGACCCGCGCCCGCTTCGGGATCGGCGATGTGGTCCGCCACCGCCTGTTCGCCTTCCGCGGCGTCGTCTTCGACATCGATCCGGTCTTCGCCAATTCCGAAGAGTGGTACCAGTCGATCCCCGAGGACATCCGCCCGCGCCGGGACCAGCCCTTCTACCACCTGCTCGCCGAGAACGAGGATTCCTCCTACGTCGCCTATGTGAGCCAGGGCAATCTCGTCGCCGACGCCGAGGGCGGCCCGGTCGACCATCCCACGGTCCGCCAGCTGTTCGACAGCTTCAAGGACGGCCGCTACCGGATGCGGCGCTCGCTCACACATTGACAACCTTGCCCTGCTAGAAGCGGGGCAATGAGCGAGGCAGGCACCCCCGACAACACCGCGATGGCCCGACTGCGGCAGGCGCTCGAGCGCGAGCTCGGCCCCGGCGAGACGGTCGAATGGCACGGCTGGCAACAGGCGCGGGTCGATCCCAAGCAGTTCCTTTCCTACGTCTTCTCGGTGCCGTGGACAGCGTTCTCGCTGGCCTGGACGGGCATCGCCACCGCCGCCGTCGCCAGTGGCGGGGCCGAGGATGTGGGGTTTGTCGCCTGGGCCTTCCCGCTCTTCGGCGTGCCCTTCGTCGCGGTCGGCGCATGGATGCTCTCGCGCCCCTTCGTGCCCCTGTGGGAGAGGGGCCGCGTGCTGCATGTCGTGACCGACCGGCGGGTCATGAAGCTCGTCATCGGGCGCGAGCTTTCGGTCGATACCCTCCCCGCTGACCGCATCGGCCCCGCCCAGCGCCGCGAGCAGAGCGACGGATCGGGCTGGCTCCGCTTGCCCGTCCGGATCGGGCGCGACAGGGAGGGGGACCGCGAGATCGAATACTTCGATATTGGCCCCATCAACGATGTTGCGGCTGCCAACGCGGCGATTGCGCGGATCGCGCGGGCCGCCCCGTCCGGCGCAGGCAGCGCGTCCGCGCTCAGCTCTTGAGCTTCCAGCCCGAGCGCAGCAGCGCGTAAACCCCGGCCGCCAGCACGCCGTTCAGCACGAGCAGCCCGAGCCCCGCGGCCGCCACATGCGCGCCGTCCCCCATGTCACTCTGGCCGAGGAAGCCATAGCGGAAGCCCGAGATCACGTAGAAGAACGGATTGCACCGGCTCACCGTCTGGAACACCCCGTGGAGGTTGTCGATCGTGTAGAACGTGCCCGACAGCAGCGAGAGCGGCGCGATGATGAAATTGGTGACCGCCGCGTTGTGATCGAACTTCTCGGCCCAGATCGAGGTTGCGAGGCCCACCGTCGCCAGCAGCCACGCCCCCATCAGGCCGAACCACACCACCGCCCACAGATGCGCCGCGCCCAGCGACACGCCCGGCCACAGCGCCATCGCCAGCGCCACCGCGCAACCCACCAGCACCGCCCGCGTGACGGCCGCGCCAAGGATCCCCGCCATCAGCTCGCCCGAAGACAGCGGCGGCATCAGGTAGTCGATGATCGTCCCCTGCATCTTGCCGCCCAGCAGCGAGAAGCTCGAATTGGCGAAGGCGTTCTGCATCATCGCCATCACGATCAGCCCCGGCGCTACGAAGCTGGCGAAGGACACGCCCAGCACCTCGCGCCCCTCACGGCCCAATGCGACGCTGAAAATCACCAGAAACAGTAGCGTCGTGAAGGCCGGAGCCCAGATCGTTTGCGTCTGCACCTTGAGAAACCGGCGCACCTCCTTCATATAGAGCGCCGAGAGCCCCACGCGATTGACGCCCGTGATCACGGGAACACCGCGCGGGGTGAACCGGAAGCTCCCACCGGTCTTGTCATCCGCCGTCACATCCGTCACGGGAGCGGCATTGCCGGAGGGGTTTGCAGTTGCGTTGTCAGCCATGGGCACGGTGCCTAGGCTGCACCCTCGCCGCTGACAAGCACCCGCACCCGCCGGGCACAGGAACAGGTAGAACACTATGAGCTGGACAGACGAGCGCATCGCAACGCTCCGCAAGATGTGGGAAGGCGGCGCGACTGCCAGCGAGATCGCCACCGAACTGGGCGGGGTCAGCCGCAATGCGGTGATCGGCAAGGCGCATCGCCTCGGATTGAAGGCGCGTCCCTCCCCCGTGAAGGCGAACGAGAAGAAGAAGCCCGCCGCCGCGCCCGCGGCCAAGAAGCCGGCTGCACCCGCTCCCGCCGCTGCGCCCCGGGCGCCCGAACCGGCAGAGCGCGCCGCTCCGGTCGAGGCGGCCGAGCGTCCCGCGCCCCGCAGCCCCGCCCCCGCCCCGCGCGCCGAGGCTCCGGCTGCCGACGCCGCCGCGCCCGCTGCTCCGGCGGAGAACCTCCCCAAGATCGTCTCGGTCGGCCCCGGCGGCTTCCTGCGGCAGGGCCCGGGCGACCAGCAGGCCCCGATCCCGCCCGCCCCGCCGCGCCGCCTCGTGCCGGCCAAGCCGAGCCCCGAGATCGCCGGCAAGACCAGCCTGCTCGACCTGTCGGACAAAGTCTGCCGCTGGCCGATGGGCCACCCGGGCGAGCCCGACTTCCACTTCTGCGGCGAGCAGGTGAACCCGGGCTTCCCCTATTGCGTCGAGCATTGCGGCCGCGCCTATCAGGCGCAGCTGCCGCGCGGCGTGCGCCGCCCGCCCCCGCCGCTGCCCTTCGGCGGACCGAGAGTTCGGTAACGCCTCCGAGTCGCCGGTGGCTCCGTTCAGCTTCGCACCTGCGAGGCTGCCGTAGGAGACACATGAGACACTGTATAATGCCAAATTTTCCCCCTCCGCATACGCTCCCTTCCACGGGAGTGATGCGGGGGAGAAAGGGCGGCTGATCGGCATGAACACAGGCTGCGACAAGCAAGGTGCTGTAGGAAAGTGTTTTCTGCGCCCGCGCGCGGCAAGGCTTGCCCTCGCCCTCCACTGAACGCTAGTGAGGGTCGAACCGAAGGGAGCGCTACCGTGAGTGCGGGACGGATCGTCAGCTTCACCATCGCCGCTGCCCTCGCCGGGGTTGCCCAGCCTGCCCTCGCCGAGCTTCCCGAGCCCGTGCGCGCCATGATCGACGCCGCGATTGCCACCGGGGACGAGGGCAAGGTGCGCACCGTCGCGGACATCGCCAAGCAGACCAACCCGGCCGATACCGCCGAGATCGATGCCATCGTCGCCAACTTCAACACCGCCCTCGCCGCGCGCAAGAAGGCCGAGGAGGAGGCCAAGCTCGCCGCGTTGCGCGAGGCCGACCTGTTCGACAACTGGAGCGGCCGGGGCGAGCTCGGGGGCTTCCGCTCGACCGGCAACACCTCGAACACCGGCCTCACCGCCGCGCTCTCGCTCGACCGGCAGGGGATCAAGTGGCGCCACCGGTTGACGGGCCGCGCCGACTACCAGCGCGCGGGCGGGGTCACGACGCGCGAGCAGTATCTCGCGCGCTACGAGCCCAACGTGAATGTCTCGGACAATTTCTACGTCTACGCCCTCGCCCAATACGAGGCCGACCGCTTTCAGGGCTTCGATGCGCGCTACGCGATCTCGGGCGGGATGGGCTATCAGGCGATCAAGGCCAAAGACGTCCAGCTATCCCTGAAGGCAGGCCCGGCCTACCGCGTCACCGAGTTCACCGACGGACGCAGCGAAAGCCGCATCGCCGGGCTGCTCGCGCTCGATTTCGACTGGCAGATCACCGACCGGCTAAAGCTGACGCAGGACACCAATGCGGTGGCCGAGACCGGGGGTTCGGCGGTAGCGATCATCGATTCGCGCAACACTTCGATCGATCTCGTGACCGGGCTCGACGCGGCGATCGCGAGGAAACTGAAGGCGCGGTTCTCCTATGCAGTCGAATATGACAGCAACCCGGCGCCGGGCGCGGTGCAGACCGACACGCTGAGCCGCGTGACGCTGATCTACGATTTCTGAGCGAACCAGATGATGTGATGCGCGCCCTTGTTGTTGGGGCGCGAGCGGACGTTCCATTCGGTCACTTGGAGCCCGGTATCGTAGAGGCGCTTGCGGAAGGCCGGATCGGGCCCCGCTGACCACACCGCGAGAATGCCGCCGGGCTTCAAGGCATCGCGCGCCTTGGCGAGGCCGGTGCGCGAATAGATCCGGTTGTTGGCATCGCGCACGATCCCGTCGGGGCCGTTATCGACATCGAGCAGGATCGCATCGAACTTGTCGCAGGTGCCGTCGTTCGCGTCATCGATCAGCGCGGCGACATCGCAGATCTTCAGGTCGAGCCGCGGGTCCGACAGGCCCTCCCCCGTCAGCGCCACCATCGGCCCCTTGGCCCAGTCGATGATCACCTCGGAAATCTCGGCCACGACGATCTGCGCCTTGGGGCCGAGCTTGGCGGCGGCGGCGCGGTAGGTGAAGCCCATGCCGTAGCCGCCGATCAGGATGCGGGCGTTGGCCTTGCCCAGCCGGTCGATGGTGAGATCGGCCAGCTGCTCTTCCGAGAACCGCATCCGCGTGCTCATCAGCTCGTTGCGGCCCATCACGATCATGAAGTGACCGGCATGGGTGTAGAGTTCGAGGGTGACGCCGTCCTCGATCTGGGTGGTGTCTAGAAGTTCGCGCTGGAGCATCGGTGCAAATCCAAAAGCAAGGCCGCCCGGATCGCTCCGGGCGGCCTCTTGTTCATACCTCAGGAGAGGCGATTAGTCCTTCAGGAAGTCGGGCAGGCCGGCAGGGCCGCTGTCACGCTCGCGCCCGCCGCGGTCACCGCCGCCGCGACCACCACGGTCGCCGCCACGGCCACGGTCGCCGCCGCCGCGGGGCCCGCGACGGTCGCCGCGATCACCACGGTCGCCGCGCGGTTCACGCGGTTCGCGGGGCGGACGGGTGTCTTCCAGCTCTTCGCCGGTTTCCTGGTCGACCACGCGCATCGACAGGCGGACCTTGCCGCGCTGGTCGATCTCGAGGACCTTGACCTTCACTTCCATGCCTTCGGAGACGACATCGGTGGGCTTTTCGACCCGCTCGTTGCGCATCTCCGAGACGTGGACGAGACCGTCCTTGCCGCCCATGAAGTTCACGAAGGCGCCGAAATCGACGATGTTGACGACCTTGCCGTTGTAGATCTTGCCGACTTCGGCTTCCTCGACGATGCCGAGGATCCACTTCTTCGCCGCTTCGATCTCGTCGAGGTTCGAGGACGAGATCTTGATCACGCCTTCATCGTCGATGTCGACCTTGGCGCCGGTTTCGGCGACGATCTCGCGGATCACCTTGCCGCCGGTGCCGATGACGTCGCGGATCTTCGACTTGTCGATCTGGATCGTCTCGATGCGCGGCGCGTGCTTGCTGACTTCGGTGCGGGCACCGGTCAGGGCCTTGGCCATTTCGCCCAGGATGTGCTGGCGGCCGGCCTTGGCCTGCTCCAGCGCCTTGGCCATGATCTCCTGCGTGATGCCGGCGACCTTGATGTCCATCTGCATCGTGGTGATGCCTTCGGCGGTCCCGGCGACCTTGAAGTCCATGTCGCCGAGGTGGTCTTCATCGCCCAGAATGTCCGAGAGGACAGCGAATTCGTCACCTTCGAGGATCAGGCCCATCGCGATGCCCGAAACCGGAGCCTTCACCGGAACGCCCGCGTCCATCATCGACAGACAGCCGCCGCAGACGGTCGCCATCGAGGACGAGCCATTCGACTCGGTGATGTCGCTGAGAACGCGGATGGTGTAGGGGAAGTCTTCCTTGCTCGGCAGCACGGGGTTGAGCGCGCGCCAGGCGAGCTTGCCGTGACCGACTTCGCGGCGACCCGGCGCGCCGAAGCGGCCCACTTCACCGACCGAATAGGGCGGGAAGTTGTAGTGCAGCATGAAGCTGGAATAGCTGAGGCCTTCCAGACCGTCGATCATCTGCTCGCTGTCCTTGGTGCCCAAGGTGGTGGTGCAGATCGCCTGGGTCTCGCCGCGGGTGAAGAGCGAGGAGCCGTGGGTGCGCGGGAGGAAGCCGACGATGGCTTCGATCGGGCGGACCTGATCGAGCTTGCGGCCGTCGATGCGCTGGCCATCCTTGAGGATCGCGGTGCGCACGATTTCGGCTTCGAGCTTCTTCATCAGCTTGCCCGCGACCATCTGGGTCTGGCCGCCTTCGTCCGCGAACGCCGCCTTGGCCTTGGCCCGGGCTTCGTTCAGCAGGTTCGAACGCTGCGACTTGTCGGTGACCTTGTAGGCCGCCGCGATGTCGGCACCGATCAGCTCCTTGAGCTTGGCCTTCATGTCGGCGGTGTTGTCGCTGGTGTCGACGTCCCACGGATCCTTGGCGGCCTTCTCGGCGAGGTCGACGATCGCGCCGATGACCTTGCGGATCTCGTCATGCGCAAACATGACGGCGCCGAGCATTTCGTCCTCGGTCAGTTCCTTGGCTTCGGATTCGACCATCATCACCGCGTTGTGGGTCGCGGCGACCACGAGGTCGAGACGGCCTTCGGCGAGCGCCTTGTCCTGCTTCGGGTTGAGGACATATTCGCCATCGATGTAGCCGACGCGCGCGGCGCCGATCGGGCCCATGAAGGGCACGCCCGAGATGGTGAGCGCAGCCGAAGCCGCGATCATCGCGACGATGTCAGCCTCGGTCTCGCCGTCGAACGACAGGACCTGCGCGATCACGTTGATCTCGTTGTAGAAGCCTTCGGGGAACAGCGGACGGATCGGACGGTCGATCAGGCGGCTGGTGAGCGTTTCCTTCTCGGTCGCGCCGCGTTCACGCTTGAAGAAGCCGCCGGGGATGCGCCCAGCAGCCGAGAACTTTTCCTGATAGTGGACGGTGAGCGGGAAGAAGTCCTGCCCTTCCTTGACGCTCTTGGCGGCGGTCACGGCGCACAGCACCACGGTTTCGCCATAGGTGGCCAGAACGGCGCCATCGGCCTGACGGGCAATACGCCCGGTTTCCAGAGTGAGGGTCTTTCCGCCCCACTCCAGCGATACGGTTTTCGTGTCGAACATTGGTTTTCCTTCTGACCCGCGCGGCCATATTGCCGGGCGGGGCCTCATGTGCCGGGGAAACAACCGTCCCGGTCCGGTGCGGGGCACTGGTCTGGCCCCGGGGCGATGCAGACCGGATGCCTACCAAGCCCCATATGCAGAAAGGGCGGCCCTTTGAGCCGCCCCCTCGCAAAACTCTTACTTACGCAGACCCAGCTTCTGGATCAGGGCGTTGTAGCGCTCGACATCCTTCTTCTTGAGGTAGGCGAGCAGCGTGCGACGCTTGTTGACCATCATCAGCAGGCCACGACGCGAGTGGTTGTCCTTGTGGTGATCCTTGAAGTGCTCGGTGAGGTTGCGGATGCGCTCGGTGAGGATCGCGACCTGGACTTCCGGGCTGCCGGTGTCCTTGGGATCACGGGCGTTCGAGGTGATAATTTCCTGCTTCTTTTCGGCGGTCACCGACATGATATTCTCTTTCTACTCAGCGACATCGGGAAGGTTGAACCCGCGCACGACCGTGGCTGTGCCATCCGAAATTTCCATCAGCGCCACCGGGACGGAGCCCAGCTTGGCGAGGTAGAGCCCGGATGAATGGGGCATGCCAGACAGCACCCGGCCCTGTCGGACCGCCTGCGCGCTTGTCTGGTCGAGGCTTAGGGCCGGGATGTCGTCCAGCCCCGCCTCCAGCGGCAGGAGGAGGTGTTCAAGGCCCCGCCCCTTAGCGCTTTCCTCCATGAAGTCCAGCGAAATCGCCTGTTCCTCGCGGAAGGGCCCGGCCTTGATGCGGCGCAGATAGGTGACATGGCCGCAGGTGCCAAGGGCATGGGCGATGTCGCGTGCGAGGCTGCGGATGTAGGTGCCCTTGGAGACGTGGGCGACGAGAGTTGCATCGTCCAGCGTGCCCTGCCCTTCGACACGGGTGACGGTGAGCGAATGGATCGTGACGGCACGCGACTTCAGCTCAACCGCCTCCCCTGCCCGCGCCAGATCATAGGCGCGCTGGCCGTCGACTTTGAGCGCGGAATAGGCGGGCGGCACCTGCTCGATCGGCCCGGTGAAGCGGGGGAGGACCGCCTCTACCTCCGCCAGCGTCGGCCGCACATCGCTGGTCGCAATCACGGGCCCCTCGGTATCGAGCGTGTCGGTCTCCTCGCCGAACCGGATCGTGAAGGCGTAGATCTTGTCGCTGTCCAGCATCCGCCCGGCGAGCTTGGTCGCCTCGCCCAGCGCGATCGGCAGCACGCCTTCGGCCAGCGGATCGAGCGTGCCCCCATGCCCGACCTTGGTTTTCGCATAGCCGTTCTGCCGCAGCACGCGCTTGACCGCGCTCACGCCTTGCGTGCTGCCCATCCCCTTCGGCTTGTTGAGGATCAGCCAGCCTGACAGCGGCGCGCTCATCCGTTCAGGGCTTCCGAAAAATGCTTGCGGCACAGCGCGACATAGCGGTCGTTGCCGCCGATCTCGGTCTGCTGCCCCTGCCTGACCGCCGCGCCGCTTTCATCGACCCTGAGGTTCATCGTCGCCTTGCGGCCGCAGTGGCACACGGCCTTGAGCTCCACCAGCGCGTCCGCGATCCCCAGCAGGACCGCCGAGCCGGGGAACAGCGCCCCCTGAAAATCGGTCCTGAGGCCATAGCACAGCACTGGTATCCCGCCCTCGTCCGCCAGCCGTGCGAGCTGCCACACCTGCTCCGCCGTCAGGAACTGCGCCTCGTCGACCAGCACGCAATCGAGCGGCTCCACCTTGTGCGCGGCGCTGACGACCGCCCACAGATCGGTTTCGGGCGTGAACTTGTGCGCCTCGCTCTCGAGCCCGATGCGGCTCCTCACCATGCCCTGCGACCGGCTGTCGAGCGCGGCGGTCCACAGCATGGTGCGCATCCCGCGTTCGCGGTAATTGAAATCGGCCTGCAACAGGTGCGAGGATTTGCCTGCATTCATGCTGGCGTAGTAGAAGTAGAGCTTGGCCATCGCGGCTGCCTATCGCTTTGCTGCGCTACGGGCGAGCGCGATGTGAACCTTTTGCGCAAGTCATGCGTATCGGAGATTGTATGAACCGCGCCCGTCCCCTCACCCGCCTTCTGCCGCTGCCGCTGCTGGCCGCCTTCGCGCTCGCCAACACGGCGAGCGCCCCGCAGCGATACACGCTCGATGCTTCGGCCAGCAATGTCTCGGCCAAGGTTCCCTTCTTCGGACTCGCCAGCAAGACCGCCAAGTTCCCGCGGATGGAGGGTGCGGTGACGATCGTCCCCGGCGCGCCCGAGAAAGCGATGATCGACGTGACCTTCGATGCGACCGCGATCCAGGCGCCCGACAGCGTCACGCTGGCGCGGCTGCGCGGTGACAAGTTCTTCTGGGTCGAGAAATACCCCACGATCCGCTTCACGGGCCGCTCGCTCAAGCTCGCGAGCGCGACCAAGGGCACGGTGTCAGGCGATCTGACCGCGCGCGGCGTGACGAAGCCGGCGACGCTCGCCGTGACCTTCGATGCCGATCCGGTGCGCAATGTCGGCAAGCCCATCAGCTTCACCGGAACGACGACCATCGACCGGCGGCAGTTCGGGATGACGAGCTACCAGCTGATCGTCGGCAACAAGGTCGACATCACGCTGAAGGCGCGGATGGTGCCGCGTTAGTCGTCCTCGTCCGCGAGATCGCGCGCCACCTTGGGGTCGCGCAGCAGCGCCTCGATGCGGTCGGCCTCGGCGAAGCTCTCGTCCTTGCGGAAGCGCAGCTTGGGGGCGAATTTGAGGCCCAAGCGCTGAGCGACCTCGCGCTGGAGGAAGGCGGTGTTCTGCCTGAGGGCATGGACGACTTCCTCGTCGCCGGCCCCCAGCAAGGGCTTCACATAGGCCGTCGCGTGGCGCAGGTCGGGGGTCATGCGCACCTCGGTGACCGAGATGTGCGAAGCGCTCACCACATCGTCATGCACCTCGCCGCGCGCGAGCAGTTCCGAGAGGATATGCCGCACCCGCTCGCCCACCTTGAGGACGCGGACCGATTGCTGTTCGGCGGTGAAGGGTTGTTTGGCGGCCATGGCGTCAGGTCATCTTCGACAGGAGGTTCTTGAGCGAGTTCATGTTGCGCGCCGTGCCCTTGCAGCGGAGCCTGCGCTCCAGCGTCTTGTTCGACAGGTCCGACACGCCCACCCCGTGGACATAGTCGAGAAACAGCACGCGGTCACCCATCGCCAACCGCTCGCCGCCCCGGGCGCGGTGGTCCGCCACAAGCTGATCGAAATCCGCGCGGTCCGGTTGCCGGCTCAGGAAGATCGAGTGGACCATCTTGTCCGATCCATGCTGCGGACCGGTGCCGTGGAACGGGTTTTCGTCAATCGCGGCGCGGACCTCTTCGCGAGTGCGGACCATGGCGCAGGATTTGAACCCGTAGCGCGCGGCAATCACGCTTTCGAGCGCGGCTTCGATGCCGGCCGGATCGCGATTGTCGCTCAGAACGACATTGCCGCTGGCTGCAACCGTCACGACGTCGCGAAACCCGGCCTCCTCCAGCGCAAGCTTGAGATCGGCCATTGCGATCCGGTTGCCGCCCACATTGATGCTGCCCAGCAGCGCCAGATAGCGCCGGTCCCCCTCGGGCATTATCGCTTCATTCCTGACTCGGTCGGCGTCGGCTTTGCCGTGGGAATCGCGGTCGAGGTGGCGCGGGCGTGGATCGTGCCATCCTCCCCGCGTAGCTCGCCTTCGAGGAACACCACCCGCTGCCCGGCTTTCACCACCCGGCCGGTGCCGATGATCGTCGCGCCCTCGGGGATCAGGCGGATGAGGCTCATCGAAATCTCGAGGTTGAGCGGCGCCATGACGCCGCCGGTGGCCGCGACGTAGGCATAGCCCATCACGTCATCGAGATAGCCAGCTACCAGTCCGCCCTGCACGCCGCCGCGCCAGGTGCAGACCTCGCGCTTGACGGTGAAGCGCATGGTCGCGGTCTGGGTCGCCTCGTCGAAGCTGACGAACTCGGAGCCCAGCAGCGCGGTATGGGGGGATTGGACCCACGAGCCCTCTCCCGGTTCATACTCTCCCATGCAAGACCTCCTCTAAGCGGCTCACAGCGTCCGCTCACGCTCCTCGACCGAGAAGACTTCGAGGTTGTCGCCCGGCTTGATGTCGTTGGTATCCTCGAGCACCACGCCGCATTCGAGACCGGCGCGCACTTCGTCCACGTCGTCCTTGAAGCGCCGCAGCGAGGCGATCTTGGTGGCCGAGACAATGACGTCCTGACGGGTGAGACGCGCGAACAGACCCTTGCGGATCGCGCCTTCCAGAACCAGCAGACCCGCTGCCTTGTCCTTCTTGCCCGCCGGGAAGACCTGCTTGACCTCGGCACGGCCCACAACGGTTTCGATCCGCTCCGGCCCGAGCTCGCCCGCCATCTCCTTGGCGACCGCGTCGGTGAGGTGGTAGATGACGTCGTAATACATCATCCGCACGTTATCGCGCTTGAGCAATTCGCGCGCCTTGGCGTTGGGACGCACGTTGAAGCCGATGATCGGCGCCTTCGATGCCCCCGCCAGCAGCACGTCGCTTTCGGTGATCGCGCCCACGCCCGCATTCAGCACGCGCACCTTGATCTCGTCGTTCGAGAGGTTGTGGAGCGCGTTGACGATCGCTTCGACCGAACCCTGCACGTCGGCCTTCACCACCACCGGGAATTCGATGACGTTCGAGGTGAGGCCTGCAAACATCGTGTCGAAATTGGTCGGCGCGAGTGCGGTGCGCTTTTCGGTCGCGAGTTCCTGACGATACTTGGCGACCTCGCGGGCGCGCTGTTCGTTTTCGACCACGGTGAGGTTGTCGCCCGCCGAGGGCACCCCGCCAAGCCCGAGCACTTCGACCGGCATCGAGGGGCCGGCTTCCTTGAGCTGCTGGCCCTTGTCGTCGACGATCGCGCGAACCTTGCCGCTCTGCGTGCCGACCACGAAGGTGTCGCCGCGCTTGAGCGTCCCGCGGGTGACGAGCACGGTCGCAACCGGCCCGCGGCCCTTGTCGAGTTGGGCCTCGATCACGGTCGCCTCGGCATCGCGGTCGGGACGGGCCTTGAGTTCGAGCAGTTCGGCCTGCAAGTTGATCGCGTCGATCAGCTTGTCGAGCCCCGCGCCGGTCTTGGCCGAGACTTCCACGTCCTGCACGTCGCCCGACATCGCCTCGACGACGATCTCGTGCTCGAGCAAGCGTTCGCGGATCTTCTGCGGGTTGAACTCGGGCTTGTCCGACTTGGTGATCGCGACGATCATCGGCACGCCGGCCGCCTTGGTGTGATTGATCGCCTCGATCGTCTGCGGCATCAGCCCGTCGTCACCCGCGACCACCAAGATCACGATGTCGGTGACGTTCGCCCCGCGCATCCGCATCTCGGTGAAGGCCGCGTGGCCCGGGGTGTCGAGGAAGGTGATCTTCGACTTGTCCTTGGTGGTGATCTGGTAGGCACCGATGTGCTGGGTGATGCCGCCGGCTTCGCCCTTCACGACGTCGGTGCCGCGCAGGGCATCGAGCAGGCTGGTCTTGCCGTGGTCGACATGGCCCATGATCGTCACCACCGGCGGACGCGGCTTCTGCGTCTCGATCGGATCTTCATCCGCGCTGCTGTCGATATCGACATCGCTCGCGGAGACGCGAGTGATGTTGTGGCCGAACTCCTCGACCAGCAGCTCGGCGGTGTCCTGGTCGATGGTCTGGTTGACCGTGACCATCATGCCCATGTTGAACAGCGCCTTCACGAGGTCGGCGCCCTTCTCGGCCATGCGGTTGGCGAGTTCGCTGACGGTGATCGCCTCGGGGACGACCACATCGCGCACCTGCTTCTCGCGCGGCTTCGACGGGCCACCCTGCCCGCGGCGCTCCTTCTCGCGGGCACGCTTGAGCGCGGCGAGGCTGCGCGCACGGCGGCCTTCGTCCTCGTTCAAGGCACGGGTGACGGTGAGCTTGCCCGAGCGGCGGTTGTCCTTGCCCTCGTCGGCAGGGGCGGCGCGCTTGTCGTCCTTCTTCTTGGGTTTGGCTTCGACAGCGGCGGGCCGCTTGGGCTCGGGACGCTCGACGGGCGTGAAGCGGCGCGCGGCGGGGACGGCAGCACTCGGCGCCGGGGCGGCGGCGGCATCATCTGCGGGTGCCGAGCGAGCCTCGTCCGCCGGCGCGGCCTCGGATTCGGGTGCGGCAGGGGCTTCGGCGCGGGCGCGCGCGGCCTCTTCCTCGGCGCGGGCGCGATCCTCGGCGCGGCGACGCTCTTCTTCCTCGCGCTCGCGGGCTTCGGCTTCCTCGCGTTTGCGGGCTTCCTCGGCGAGACGCAGGCGTTCCTCTTCGGCTTCCAGCTGGAGGCGCTTCACACGCTCCTGCGGGGTCTCGCCCGCAGGGGCAGGACGCGCGGGGGCCGGAGGGGGCGGCGGGGGCGGCGGGGGGGGCGCTGCCACCACAGGTTCTGGAGCGGGCGTCGGCGCGGCAGGCGCGACCTCGCCGGGCTTGCCGAGCACGCGGCGGCGCTTGACCTCGACCACCACCTTGTTGGTGCGGCCGTGGCTGAAGGTCTGCTTGACCTCGCCCGCATCCACCGACCGCTTGAGGCCGAGGGGTTTGCGGGTGCGCTGGGTGTCGTTGTCGTCGCTCATTATCGCTCGTCAGTCCTTCACGTATTCGTCAATATGCGCCGCCCCGCCCTCCAGCAGATCGGCGTCGCCGGATGCATCCCGGCCTGTCCTGTTCGTCGCCTTCGTCCCGTCGTTCCCGGCATAATGCACCAGCCGGGAGACCGCCTGGAGCACGCGCTCTGCGGCGCGCATATCGCCGGGATGGCCGGCGACCCCGAGGTGGACCACGTTGTCGCGGCCCAATGCCACAGACAGCGCGGTGCGGTCTAGGGGCAAGACTTGCCCGCGCTCACCCGATCCTTCGGCGTCGTTGCCGACGCGCCAGGCCTGATCGAGCTTGCGCCGACCGTCCTCGCTGGAGTCGCTGGCGTGGAGCAGCACGGCAATCCGGCCGCTGCGGGCCTGCTCCTCGATCCGGGCCGAGCCCATCACGATATTGCCGCTGCGCAGTTCAAGCCCCAGCCGGTCGCCGAGATGGCGCGCCAGCGCCGCCTCGACCCGTGCGGGGAGATCGTCGGGAATGGTGAGAGGCGCACCCTTGAAGGCGCGCATCAGCGCTTTCCTGAGGTGGCCATCGGCGAGCGCTTCTTCAAGCTCCGCGCGCGTCACCCCGATCCACGCACCCCGCCCGGGGGCCTTGGCCGCAGCATCGGGCAGCACCAGCCCGTCGGGCGATATCGCCAGACGCACAAGGCCATCCCGCGCCGAGGTCTCCCCGGTGAGGATGCAACGCCGCTCGCTCTCCGCCTTGGCGGAGGGCGACGGCCTAGCGATGTCGGACGTCAGGCGCTCATTGGGTGGAGTCCGCATGGGCGGCCTCCTCAACGGGTTCGTCTTCGAACCAGTGCGCGCGCGCAGCCATGATGATCTCGTTGCCCTGCTCTTCCGAGAGGCCGTATTCGCCGAGCACGCCGCCCTTGTCGGTCTCGCGCTGCGGACGACGCTGCGGCGGGCCGCTGGCATCGTTGTTGCGGCGACGCGGGGCTTCGCGCTTCTTGGCGATCAGCTCGTCGGTGGCAAGGTCGGCGAGATCGTCGAGGGTCTTGATCCCCGCCTTGCCGAGCGTGACCAGCATCGCTTCGGTGAGGTGCGGGATTTCGGCGAGGGCATCCTCGACGCCCAGACCCCGGCGCACTTCGCGGTGCGCGGCTTCCTGACGCTCGAGCGCTTCGAGAGCACGGCTCTGGAGTTCCTCGGCGAGTTCCTCGTCGAAGCCTTCGATGCTCGCGAGTTCGGCGAGGTCGACGTAAGCCACTTCCTCCAGCTCGGCGAAGCCTTCGGCCACCAGCAGCTGCGAGAGGGTTTCGTCAACGTCGAGCTCTTCTTCGAACATCTTCGAACGCTCGGCGAATTCCTTGGAGCGCTTCTCGGAAGCCTCTTCCTCGGTCATGATGTCGATCTGGTGGCCGGTGAGCTGGCTCGCCAGACGCACGTTCTGGCCACGGCGACCGATCGCGAGGCTGAGCTGATCGTCAGGCACCACCACTTCGATGCGGCCATCATCCTCGTCGAGCACCACGCGGCTGACCGTGGCGGGCTGGAGCGCGTTGACCACGAAGGTCGCGGTGTCTTCGCTCCACGGGATGATGTCGATCTTCTCGCCCTGGAGTTCCTGCACGACGGCCTGCACGCGGCTGCCCTTCATGCCGACGCAGGCGCCGACCGGGTCGATGGACGAATCGCGGCTGATCACGCCGATCTTGGCGCGGCTGCCCGGATCGCGGGCGGCGGCCTTGATCTCGATGATGTTGTCGTAGATTTCGGGCACTTCCTGCGCGAACAGCTTCTTCATGAAGTCGGGGTGCGCGCGGGAAAGGAAGATCTGGGGCCCGCGGTTGTTGCGCTCGACCTTGGTGATCAGCGCGCGGACACGCTCGCCGACGCGGGCAGCTTCGCGCGGGATCTGCTGGTCGCGGCGGATCACGCCCTCGGCGCGGCCGAGGTTGACGATCACGTGGCCGAATTCGACCGACTTGATCACGCCGGTGATGACTTCGCCCTGACGATCCTTGAATTCCTCGAACTGGCGCTCGCGCTCGGCATCGCGGACCTTCTGGAAGATCACCTGCTTGGCCGATTGCGCGTCGATGCGGCCGAGGTCGACCGGGGGCAGCGGGTCGACGATGAAGTCACCGACCTTGGCGCCCGGCTGGAGCTTTTCGGCCTGCTTCAGATCGACCTGCTTGAAGTAGTCCTCGACCACGTCGACCACCTCGACCACGCGCCACAGCGTCAGATCGCCGGTCAGCGGATCGAGCTTGGCGCGGATGTCGTTTTCCGCGCCGTAGCGGTTGCGCGCCGATTTCTGGATCGCCTCTTCCATCGCCTCGATGACGATCGACTTGTCGATCATCTTTTCCGAGGCGACCGCGTTGGCGATCGCGAGGAGTTCGGCCTTGTTGGCGGAAATGGCACTCATCAGTCGTCTGCCTTCTCTGTATCTTCGATGAGTTCGTCGGCCCCGCTGGTGTCCAGCGGGCGGGTGGCGGCGATCAGCGCGTCGGTGAGGACGAGCTTCGCGGAATGGATTGCGGCGAGCGGCAGGCGGACATCGCCCGCCTTCACTTCCTTGACGAGGACCATACCATCCTCGAGGCCCCCGAGCACGCCCTTGTTGACGCGCTGGCCGTCATGGCCCTTGTCCATGACGATGCGCACTTCGTGGCCGGCCCAGTTGGCAAAGTCCTTCTCGCGCGTCAGCGGGCGGTCGATGCCCGGCGAGCTGACTTCGAGATGATAGGCCCCTTCGACTAGTTCCTCCCCCGCCTCTTCCGCCGCGTCGATCGCGTCGGAAATGCGGCGCGACAGGGCGGCGCACTGGTCGAGCACCAGCTGGCCGGTGGCCGGGTCCTCGGCCATGATCTGGAGCGCCATGCCGCCGTCACCGGCTTCGGACGGCACCATCGCCACGCGCACCAGTTCGAAGCCCAAAGCGGTCGCTTCGGGCTCGATCAGCTGGGTCAGGCGGGCAATATCGGCCATGCATTCTTTCGTTAGCGGATCATTGCAGCAACGCGGTTTCGGGCCGGCCCCGCGAGGCGCCAGCATCCAAACCTTGTTGTGACAATGTCGGGATTGGCGCTGCACCTAGTCGCCTTTGCCCGCTTTGGCAAGCCCTTCGCGTTCTAGGGTTCGCCCGAAACCCAGCGCCGCACCTGATCGCGCAGGGTCTGGCGTTCGCGCTGCTCGAAGGCCTCCGCAAAGCGGCGGATCGCGAGCACCTCGGCCTCGCTGATCGGGTCGTCGAAGGCGACCGCGTTGATCCCGCCATCTCCGAGACGCTCGCTGCGCACCACCATGCCGAACAATTCGAGCCGACCGATCTCGATATAGCCCGACTTCCGCGTCGGTGCGGGGCTTTCAAGGGCGATCCGCGCGCCGCTGCGCGAGATGTCGAGCAGGATGCAGCCCTGCGTGGCGGTGACCGAGACGAAGCGCGCCGGGATCGCCAGACGCAGGCGTGCGGCGGCGCGGCGGCCGACTGTCGCCGCCGCCGCGTCCTGCGTCAGGGAGGTTTCATGCCCGGTTACCATGACGGGCGCGAGGCTAGCGGAAGGGTGGTGAACGTCCGGTCGGGCGGGGCCCGGGGGCAATACCTAGACGGGCGCCGCCCGCCCGGTCACTTCGGCCGCTCGTCTCCGGTTTCGCCGCTCACCCATTTGCGCGCGGTCTCGATCAGCGCGCGCTTCTCGCGCTCCTCGAAGTTCTCGTGGTAGCGCCGGGTCTCGAGCACGATTGCGTCGGTCAGCGGCTCGTCGAACTGGAGCGCATTGAGGCCGAATTCGGTGCGGGTGACGATCGCGAAATGGTTGATCATGCCGCAACGCAGGATCGCGCCCTCGCCCTCGCGCATCGCCTCGAGGATCGCGACCTGCGCGCCGGTGCGCGATAGGTTGAGCAGGATGCAGGTATGCACCTTCTCGACCGCGATCAGCTGGGCGGGCAGGCTGAGCCTGAGGCGCGGAGCCGAGCGCCGGCCGACTTGCAATGCCGGTCCATCGGTCGGCTGAGGCTTCGGATCCGCCATCCCTTGCTCCCCGCGCAGGTAATCCGGCGACGCGCGGCCGCCCGTATCGGGGGCAAGCGATTGGGCGCCGGAAACCGGTGCGACCGACGTTAGCTTACCCGAAGCGGGCGTCGGTGACAAAGAGACGGGGGGCATGGCGGAAATCTCGGGGCGCATGTCAACGCGCGCTCCGTCGCATGGGGGCGCACGACAGGCGCGGTTCGCCCGCGCCGTAACGCAGAGCGCCGAAATTTCTCGGGAAATATTCGGATAGCCTCAGCACTTTGTCGATCTGCCCCAAGTGGACTTGGAGCAATAATCGAAAAGACTTTCAAATCCGTTAGAAAGCCGCTCCGGCGGCGGCCCGTCAGTCCTGCCCTTCCATCAGCGCGTGCTTGCGGATGCAGTGGCGCAGCTGGTCGTAGGTGAGGCCGAGCGCGCGCGCCGTCTGGCGCTGGTTCCAGCGGTGCTTGCCCAGCGCATGGGCGAGGATCGCGCGCTCGTGCGCGTCGACCGCGGCGCGCAGGTCCTCGATGGTGTCGAAATTGGCGGCAGCAGGAGAAGGCGCGGCCACCCCGTTCGCCCCGCCCGAAGGCGAAGCCGAGGGCGCCCCTGAACGGCGGTGCTCGGGCGGACGCGGGCGCCAGGGGCTGTCGAAGGGGTCGAACTGGACATGCGCGATCGGCATGTCGTCCGCCGCCCAGCGATAGACCGCGCGTTCGACCACGTTGCGCAGCTCGCGGACATTGCCGGGCCAGGGGTGATCCTCGAGCGCTTCCATCACGTGCGGCGCGAAGCCCGGCCAGCGCTCCCAGTCGAGCTCGGCGGCCATGCGGCGGCCGAAATATTCGGCGAGCACGCCGATGTCGCCCTCGCGCACGCGCAGCGGCGGCAGGGTGATGACCTCGAAGCTGAGGCGGTCGAGCAGGTCGGCGCGGAATTCGCCCGAGGCCGCGAGCGCCGGAAGATCGTCGTTGGTGGCCGCGACGATGCGCACGTCGACCCGGATCGGCCGCGAGGCGCCGAGGCGGGTGACCTCGCCATATTCGACCGCGCGCAGCAGGCGTTCCTGAGCGCCCATGCTGAGCGTGCCCAGCTCGTCGAGGAACAGCGTGCCGCGGTCGGCCTCCTCGAAGCGGCCGGCGCGCGACTTGGTGGCGCCGGTGAAGGCTCCGGCCTCGTGACCGAACAGCTCGGCCTCGATCAGGGTTTCGGGGAGCGCGGCGCAATTCATCGTCACCAGCGGCTCGTCCCAGCGGCTCGACAGGCGGTGAAGGCGTTCGGCGATCAGTTCTTTACCCGTGCCGCGTTCGCCGATCACAAGCACGGGGCGGTTCATGGCCGCGGCGCGGGAGGCGCGTTCGACCGCGTCGAGGAAGGCCCCGGATTGGCCGATGAACTGGCTCTCGAGCTTCATGTCCAAACTATAGTGAAATTCCCCAATGCTTGGCAATAGAGACCAACGCTCCGTCCGCCCCGAACGCGAAAAACCGCGGATTTCCGCCATTCGCGCAGTTTGGCACGCCCCGTGCAAAATACCGGGCAAGACCACGGACACCAATGGGGAGGCCCACAATGATCGACCGCAAAGCCAGCCAGGCCAGCTTCTGGAACACCAAACTCGGCCACGCCGCGATGGCCAGCATCGCCGCCATGGTGATGATGATCGCGCTGTCCTCGCAGCTTCAGCCGAGCGCCGCCAACGCCGCGCCGCTCGCCCCGGCGCACGCCGTGATCGAGATCGCCTAAGATGGGCGACCATGACCCCCTCGGGCCGGAGCGCCCCTCGCAGGCTGTCCCCCCTGCCGACGCCGATCGCATCGCGGTGCCCACCCGCAATGTCGATCTCGGCGAAGCTCCGGCCCAACCCTCGCGCCTGCTGTCGGCCGGCAATCCCCTGTCGCGCCTCGACGAGGAAATCGAAGCCTTGCGCCGGAACCCCGGCAAGGGCCAATCTCGCGGAGCCAGCACCGCGTCGCAAGAGGAGCGAGTCGCTCCCCTCGACCGGGTCAATTCGTTTCTCGATGGAGTAGCCTTCATGGGCATTTTCAGCCGCACCCGTGACATCATTGCCGCCAACTTCAACGACATGCTCGACAAGGCGGACGACCCGTCGAAGATGATCCGCATGATCATCCTCGAGATGGAGGAAACCCTGGTCGAAGTCCGCGCGAGCGCCGCGCGCACCATTGCCGACCAGAAGGAGATGCACCGGCACTGCGTGAAGCTCGACCGGCTCCAGGCCGACTGGGCCGAGAAGGCGCAGCTTGCGCTCAGCAAGGACCGCGAGGATCTCGCCCGCGCGGCTCTGGTCGAGAAGAAGAAGGCCGGCGACATGGCCGACCAGCTGAAGGCGGAAATCGCCGTGCTCGACGACGCACTGCGCGCCTACGAGGCCGACATCGCCAAGCTCCAGCACCGCCTGCGCGAAGCCCGCAGCCGCCAGACCGCGATCGCCGCACGCCTCGAATCTGCCGAGAACCGCGTCAAGCTGCGCACGCTGATGAGCACCGAGCGCACCGACGAGGCGCTGGCGCGCTTCGACCAGCTCGAACGCCGCGTCGATTATGCCGAAGGCCGGGCTGACGCGCTGCGCATCGCCGAGGACGGCCCGCCGTCGCTCGCCGACCAGATTGCCGCACTCGGTGGGTCGGACGCGATTGATGATGAACTCGCCGCCATGAAGAAGGCGCTCGGCAAAACCGAAGACAAGGGGGAATAAGTCATGGATGAACTGGTGCCGATCATGGTCGTCGGGATGCTGTTTATCGGCCTCCCCTGGATGGTCCTTCACTACATGACCAAGTGGAAGACCGCCCCCACCATCACCGCCGATGACGAGGTGCTGCTGGAGGAACTCTACAACCTCGCCAAGCGGCTCGACGAGCGGATGGACACAGTGGAGCGCCTCGTCGCTTCCGACGACCCGGGCTTCACCCCCGCCCGTCGCCTCATCGCCGATCATGAAAAAGACAACGAGCAGCTGCGCGAACTCGAAAAGCTGATGCTCGAAAAGAAAGGAACCCGCTCGTGAACAGCCCCCGCACCACGCTTTACCGCGACAAGCACAATGGCAAGGTCATGGGCGTCTGCGCCGGGGTGGCCGACTACACCGGGGTGAATGTCTTCTGGGTCCGCCTGGTGGCTCTCGCCCTCGCCTTCAGCATGGGCTGGCCGATCTTCGCCTACTTCATCGCCGGCTTCATCCTGAACAAGAAGCCGCCCTACCTCTACCGCGACGAAAGCGAGCAGAAGTATTGGCAGGGCGTGCGCCAGAGCCCGCGTCGCACCGCGCGCGAGATCAAGGCGAGCTTTCGCGACATCGACCGCCGGCTGGCCGCAGTGGAAGCGCACTATGTCAGCAGCAACCCGCGCCTGACCGCCGAGATCGAGCGGCTGCGCTAAGGCCCCACACCAGCAACAGGGACAAGTATCATGGACGCAGGAACCCTTGGCGTGATGATCCCCATCATCGCCCTGATGATCCCGATTGTCGCCCTCTGGACCAGGCACCAGCAGAAGATGGCCGAAATGCAGGTCGGCGCCACCGCCGAGCAGACCGCCGAGAAGGCCGCGCAATATGTCGGCCAGATCCAGCGGCTCGAAGACCGCGTGCAGGTGCTCGAACGCATCGTCACCGACCGCGGTTACGACATCGCGACACAAATCGAGGCGCTGCGCGACACGCGCCGGGTGGATGAACAAGGCGCGGGCGTGCCGCTCGGCCTCGACAAGAAGGAGCGCGTGTAATGGAATTCGGAGCCCCGCCCTTTGTCATCATGATCGTCATCGTCTGCACCGCAGGCTGGCTGATCAACAACTGGATCCGCGCCAAGCACGGCTATCCGCTCGAGGACGAGTGGGGCGGCAAGACCGTCAAGCCTGACAATGGCGAGACCCTGCGTCTCAAGGCCGAGAACAAGGCGCTGCACGACAAGCTCGACGCCATGCAGGACCGCATGATCGTGCTCGAGAAGATCGTGACCGACCGCGGCTATTCGCTCAGCGCCGAGATCGAAGCCCTGCGCGATGCGCCGGCCCTGGGCAAGGAGCGCGTGTGATGGACCCGACCTTTGCAGCGATCCTGCCCTATATCGGCTGGCTGATCGGCGGCACCGTGGTTGTCTCGGTCGCCGGGATCATGGCCTCGGTCCATTCGACCAGGCTCAAGATCAAGAACGGCTACCCGCTCGAAGGCATGTGGGGCCAGTCGCTGAAGCCCGGTTCCGACAAGCAATCGGCCGAGCGGATCGTGCTGCTGACCCAGGAAAACGCGCAGCTGCGCGCCGAACTGGGCTCGGTCAAGGACCGCCTCGCCAATGTCGAGCGGATCGTGACCGACGGCGGCTATCATCTCACCAACGAGATCGACGCCCTGCGCGACCGTGCGCTCGAAGGCCTCAAGGACAAGGGCGCGGCGTGATGGGCGAGATGGTGATCATTTCCATGACCATCGTCGCGGTCGTGCTGATCGCCGGGATCAGTCTCAACGGCATCGTCGACAAGGTCATGTCCACAAAACGCCAGCGCATCGAGGCGCGGGGCGTGCAGCCCGGCCCCGAGGTGCGCGAGATCGCCGAGCGCCAGCAGATGATCGAGGATCGCCTGCGCGTGCTCGAACGCATCGCCACCGACCGTGGCAGCCTGCTCGCCGACGAGATCGAGGCGCTCAGGATCGCTAAGGAGACCGTGTGATGGACGACGAGCTCTTGTTTCTTGCCCTGATCTTCATGGTGGTGATCGTGCCGGTCGTGCTGGGCGTGGGCAGCGACATCTTCAAGCGCTGGCTCGCCTACCGCGAGAAGGAGCTCGAGCTGATGGCCGACCGCTCGGCGCAGAAGGCGGCGAAATATGCCGCCAAGGTCGAGAAGCTGGAATCGCGGATGCAGGTGCTCGAACGGATCGCCACCGACCGCGGCCAGCAGCTGGCGATGGAGATCGAGGACCTGCGGATCGGCGCGGACATCCGCACCGACAAGGACCGGATGCAGTAATGAGCAGCTGGGCCATCGTCGCTCTGGTCGCGATCGTGATCTGGGGGATCGTCGAGACCGCCCGCGCCCGCGCCGGGATCATCACCGACGAGGACGGCAACCAGAAGATCGCCCCGCGCCAGGAGCAGGGCAACTCCGCCGAGCTGGATGCGGCCCGGCGCGAGCTGGGGGAACTGAGGGAACGGGTGAAGGTGCTCGAACGCATCGCCACCGATGCCAACACCGGCGAAGCGCGCGAACAGGCGCGGATCGCTGCCGAAATCGAAGCGCTGCGCAAGATTCCCGCAGCCAAGAAAGAGGAACCGGACCAATGACGAGCGTTCTTCTCGATCCCACTGTGGTGCTCACCGCAGGGCTGCTCGTGGCTGTCATCGTCCTCGCGGGCGCGGCCCTGCGCGCCTGGCAGGGCTGGCTCGACCTCAAGCGCCAGGAGCTCGGCCAGCTGGCCGTGCGTCCCGCCGGCGAGGAAGGCTCGGGGCTCGGCACCGCGCGCATCGAACTCGCCGACCTCAAGGAACGCATCCGCAAGCTCGAAGCGATCGCCAGCGGGGTGGAACTGTGAGCGCGGCCCGCGACACCGCTACCAAGGCGGGCATCGGCCTCGGCAGTGCGATCGCGGTCGCGATCAGCTGGAGCCTCCACCAGTCGATCATCTGGGCCGCGATCCACGGCTTCTTCGGCTGGTTCTACGTGATCTACTACGCGCTGACCCGCCCCGGCGGGATCGGCGGGTAAACGCCCCCTTTGCCTTGCGGCCCGCCCCTGTCTAAGGGCGGGCCATGCGCACCCTTTCCGACATTCTCGAAGAGTACGAATTCCTCGAAGGCGACGAGCGTTACGGCCTGCTGATCGAGCTCGGCCGCAGTCTCGAGCCCATGCCCGAGGCGCTGAAGACCGATGCGACGCTGGTGCGCGGCTGTTCGGCCGCCGTATGGGTCTATCCGGCGGGGACTGACGGTCAGAAGCTGCACTTTCTCGCCGATAGCAACGCAGCGATCACCAAGGGCATCGTCGCGCTGGTGATCGCCGCGGTGCAGGACAAGCCTGCCGCCGAGGTGGCAAGCATGGACGTGATGGGCGCGCTCGCCCCGTTCGACCTCAGGAACCAGCTCTCGAGCAACCGCACCCAAGGCGTGCCGAACATGATCGCGCTGGTGAAGGAGCACGCCGCGCGGCTGGCGGCTGGCTGACCCTTTGGCGCGAAGGAGCAGATAGCGTAATCTCGGCCCCGGGGGACAAGCGCTGGGCGAGTCGCCCCAATTGGGAGGGGCGCAATGCTCACCGATGCCAAGCCCGTTTGCTTCGTGCTCACTGCCGATCTGGCCAAGGCGCGCGGCTTCTACACTCAAACTCTGGGCCTCACCGAAACCGGCGAAGACCCTTTCGCGGTCAGCTATGATCTGGCGGGCACCACGCTTCGGCTGACAAAGATCGAAAACCACCAGCCCGGCCAGCATACGGTGCTCGGCTGGCAGGTCGCGGACATCGAGGCGGCGATCGATGCGCTGACCGCCAAGGGCGTGACCTTTGCGATTTACGAGGGCTACGGGCAGGACGCGCGCGGCGTGTGGACGCACCCCGCATCGGGAGCGAAGGTCGCGTGGTTCCTCGATCCCGAGGGCAACAATCTCAGCCTGACGCAAGCGCCCTAGAGGTTGCGCCCGACCGTTTCGTAGCCATCGGCCCCCGCACTGTCGCGCACCACGGCAATACCCGCGTCCTTCTGCGCCTTGAGTTCCGCCTTCAGTTTCGCCGGATCGCGCGCGAAGACGAAGCCGAAGCTCACCCCGCCTTCCTTGCCGATCGTTGCATGGTGCAGTTTGTGCGCCTGCACCAGCCGCTTGGCGTAGCCCTTCCTCGGCACCCACTTCCAGTAGCGCTGGTGCACCAGCCCGTCGTGGACCAGCGTGTAGATCACCCCGTAGAGCGTGATCCCCACCGCAAACCACCACAGCCAGTCCCAATAAAGCGAGCCGTAGATATACATCGCGGCGTTGATCGTGCCGAAGACCACCGCGAAGAGGTCATTCTTCTCGAGCACGTTGTCATGCGGCTCGTGATGGTCGCGGTGCCAGCCCCAGCCCCAGCCGTGCATGATGTACTTGTGCGCATACCACGCGAACAGCTCCATCCCGATCAGCGAGGACATGACGGTCAGGAATATCTCGAGCCAGCTCATGCGGGCACCTTCTCAGCAATCTCGATACGGCCCACCCCGGCCCGGCGCGCGTCCGGGAGCGCCCACCACGGCACGTCGGGACGGCGGTGGTGTTCGAGATGATAGCCGAAATGGAAGCAAGTGGCGAGGCTGGCGAGCGTGCCGAAGTCTTCCGAACGGGCGTTGTGGTGATCGGCAAAGCCGTTGGCCGGCTCGCCCGCGATGTGGCGATGGGTGCGGAAGGTGCCGAAGTAGAACAGCTGGAGCGAGGATGCCAAGGCCGGCAGCCCGTAGAGCAGCACGATCTGCACCATCGGAATGTCCAGCACCAGCCAGTAGATCCCGACCACGGTATGCACGAAAAGGATCGAGCGCCAGCCGAAATAGCGCCGGAAAAAGGTCGCATACCAGCGCTTGAAATCGGCCGGATTGTGCTCGTCGAAATCGGGGTCGCCCGCGTGGCCTGCCAGCTTGTGGTGGGTGAGGTGCGCGTCCCGCAGGTGCTTCCACCCAAAGCCGGCATAGAGTGCCAGCAGCACCGTCCCGATCGCGGCGTTGACCCGCCGGTGACCGGGCACCAGCGTCCCGTGCATCGCATCGTGGCAGACAATGAACACGCCGACCGAAAGCCAGCACTGCACCGCCGCCATCGCCAGCGCCAGCGGCCAGTTGGTCCAGCTGAGCTCGAACACGAACATCGCATAGGCGTGGATCGCCAGCCAGCTCCCGGCAATCGCCAGCGCCAGCGCAAGGCCGATGGCGCGCTGGAAGCCGTGGGGGGGCAAGGCGAAATGCGGGTTCATCAGCCGAAGGATACGCACGGGGCTTGCATGGAGATGCGTATAGAGCGCGCTCGCCAAACGGCAATTGCGTTTGCTTGCGCGGCTCATGCGCCGCGCGGAAACCCCGCGTGCCTATTCCCCGCCGCCCGGAGCGACTGCCTCGAGCGCCGGGGCCAGCCGCCCCGCCAGCGCCCGCGCCGCGGTGCGGATCGCGGCGCGGTCTGCGGTGTCGGCGACCTCGTAGGTATAGGCGGGGATGGCATAGACGGCGTGGAACCAGTTCTTCGCCGTACCGCTGCCGGGATTGGCGTTGCGCCGCTCGATCGTGAAGGGATAGTCGGCGAGCGCTGCTTCCTGCCCTGCGAGCCATGCGGCGAGGAAGCGGCGCTGGCCCCCGTCCATCTCGTCATCGCTCTGGACGTAGAAAAGGTTGCTGCGGGTCGAGTGGAAATCGACCATCAGCACCGGCCGCACGCCTTGCGGCAGGGCGTCGAGCCAAGCCTTCACAGCGCGGGTTTCGGGCTGGGTGAAGGGCCCCCAGTCGCGGTTCAAGTCGGTCGCGCCGCGGTTCGCGCGCCAATGCCCGCGCGCGGTGCCGTCGGGGTTGAGCATCGGCACGATCAGAATCTGGACATCGGCCGGAAGGCTGCGCGCCTCGACCAGCGCATCGACGAAGGCGCGCATCGCGATGGCGCCGGTCACCTCGGGGGGATGCTGGCGGCCGAGCAGCACCACCAGTCGCGGAGCGTCCTTGCGGCCCAGCCGGATCGCCTCGATCGGGCGGCCATCATGCGAGGTTCCGAGCGTGAAGACCGTCGCGCCGCTCGCCGCGCTCCAGCGGTCGAGGTCGGCGCGGGCGTCGGCGGGCGCGATCACTTCCCGTGCTGAGACGATGCCGCCGCCGGGCGGCAGCGTCATCTGCGCCGCAGCGCCATCCTCGCGCACCTCCACCGCCAGATCGCGGCTCTCGCCCCCGCCCGACCACTTGGGGTCGTAGCGATGCTTCGCGCCAAGGTAGCGCAGGGTGACGCTGACCGGCGCATCGCCCTCGGCCTCGTAGCGGAAGGCGTACCACGGGCTGGGGTTGATGGGAGGCGCGTGCTCGGGGGTGACGAGCAGTTCGAAGGCGCGCTCGCCCGTGATCGCACAGGCGCTGGGCGCGGCGCCGTCGAAATCGAAATGGAGGCTGACCGAGGCGCTGCGGCACGCCGCGAGGCTGACCCTCGCTTCGGATAACACCCCAATCCCCGCTGGCGGCGGCGGCGCCCCCGCACATGCCGCCGCCAGCAGGGAGAGGCCGGCCCATACGTATCGCGTTGCGATGCCCATGGGCGCGCGGCCTATCAGAGCGTCTTGCGCAGTTCGACCCGGAACACCCGCCCGCGGGGCGAATGCAGCGCGCTGAAGAATCCATAGGTCTCGTCGGCCAGCGGCGGATCGGTGTCGAACACGTTGTTGACCCCCAGCCGGATGCGGGTGCCTTCCAGTGCGCCATCCTCGAAGGAATAGCCGACGCTGAGGTTGAAGGTCAGCATGTCATCGACGCGGTAGAAGTTGATGTTGGGATCGTCCGAGGTGAACGGCAGGTCGCGCGTGACGCTGGTGTTCCAGACCTGCCCGACATATTGCGCGAACACGCCCACATCGACCAGGCCGAGACCCCAGTTGACCGAGCCGCTGAAGCGCCACTTGGGACGGCCGTCGAGCTCGAGCAGCTCGCCGAGCCCCTCGATCCGCACCTCCGGCGGCAGATCGCCCGATGCGACCGCATCGAGCAGCGCCTGCCCGTCTGCCCCGGCCGACTGGACAAAGCCGTTGAGCCGCGCCGCATTGAAGCGCAGGCGCACATCGCCCGCGCCGAAATCCGGGACATTATAGGCAAGACCGAAGTCCCAGCCCTTCGAGATGCGGCTGTCGAGGTTGAGATAGGGATCGAGCACCCGGATGATGTCGCCCGCCGCTGCCAGCCCCGTGCCGGCGTAGAGATCGATCTGCTCCTGCGTCGGCGCGGCGCGGATCACCGCCGGGTTGAAGCTGCCGGTCTGGCGCAGCAGCAGATCGAGCGCGATCGCATTGTCATCGCCGAAGGTGCCGACGAGGCCGGTCTGCTTCACGCGCCAGTAATCCGCCGTCAGCGTCAGGCCGGGGATGAATTCCGGTTCGAGCACGATGCCGAGGTTGATGCTCTCGCTGTCCTCGGGCCGCAGCTGGTCGGTGCCCGACCGGAAGCTGATCACGCCCTCGCCCGGACACAGGCCGAGGTTGGCAAGCTGGCCCTTGATGACCTGCGCCTGGCAGCGCACGAAATCGTCGCGGGTGTTGGAGCGGGTGGTGCCTTCGTCGTTGACCTGCACGAGGTTGGGCGCACGGAAGCCCTGCGACCATGCACCGCGCAGCATCAGGCCCGGCACCACGGTCCAGGATGCCGCCGCACGCGGGACGATCGCGGTCTCGTCGATGTCGCGGAAGTGCTCCAGTCGGCCCGCCAACTGGAGGTTCAGGGCGTGGACGAGCGGGATGTCCATGTCCTCGCTGACCAGCGGCACGAAGGTTTCGAGGAAGGCCGACCACACCTCGCGCGAACCGCTGGTGTCGGGCGAGGCGCTGGTGCCCGCGACATCGCTGCCGTCGAACACGCCGGTGACGCTATCGGTCCAGGTGATGGTGCCGTCGATGCGCGGATCGCGGTCGTCGAAGAAGGTCTCGCGCCGCCATTCGATGCCGCCCGCGACCCCGACATCACCGCCGGGCAGGGTCAGGAGACTGGAATTGCTGACCTTGAAGTCGGCCAGCGCGAGGCTCGTGCCGCCCTTGCGGAACACGCTGATGCGGAAGGGATCGACGCTGCTGGCCGGATTGGGGGTGCAGTCGCCATTGCCCGGGTCGCCCGTCACGCAGCCGCCGTTGAACGGGTTGTAGGCATCGGGCGTCGAACGGTTGATCGCCTGCTGGAGCAGGGTAAGCGAGACGCGGTTGCCTTCGAGATCGGTGCTGCGGGCCTCGGAATAGACGAAGCCGGTGTCGAAATCCCAGTCGCCGAAATTGCCCTTGAGGCCGGCGACGAGGCGGTAGGAATCCTTGTCGACATCGACCGTGCGGTTGCCGGCATCGACGAAGCGGTAGCGCTCCATGATGACATTGGCGCCGCTTGCGGGGACGGTGAGGCCGGGAAGGCGGTTGGGGTTCGCCGCGCCGCCCGGGAAGGTGACGGGGCCGAAGGGGTTCCAGTAGGCATTGCGCGAAATCCCCACGGGCACGGCGCTGAGGATCGCGGCCGGGGTGATGTTGCGGCTGCTTTCCGAGCGGTAATAGGTGCCCTCGAAATAGCCTTCGACATTGTCGCTGAATTCGTAGTTCAGCAGCATGGCGGCGTTGTAGCGGGTCTTCTCGCTGATCAGCGTGGTGCCGAAGGCGCGGTTGTAACGCACCGCGGCCACGGGGTTGTCGCCGTTGCGCGCGCACAGGCCGTTGCCGAAGTCGAGCCGGCAGCCGGTCTGGCTCGAGGGCTGGAGATAGAAGTCGTCGTCGCGGATCGGGGTCTGGTTGTTGTTGGTGATCTGGATGTCGAACTGGCCGAAGGGGCCGAAGGTGTTGCGGTTGTTGAACTGCGTATCGCCTTCGAACGCGGTGCCGACCAGCAGCGGGGTCTTGTCGTCATCGGCCGAATAGGCGCGCTCGGAGGCGTCGATCCCGTTTTCGTAGAAATAGCCGCCATAGACGGTCAGGTTGGCCCGCCCACCGGCGAAATCGAAGCCGTAGCCGCCGTTGATCTGGGCGCTGTAGAGCCCGGTGCCGTCCGAATTGCGGTATTCGCCCTCGATGAAGCCGCCCCGGCGGTTGCCGCGCAGCACGGTGTTGACCACGCCTGCCACCGCATCCGCGCCGTAGATCGCCGAAGCGCCGTCGCGCAGCACCTCGAGCCGGCGCACGGAGCCGGGCGCGATCTCGTTGGTGTCGGGGCTGACGACGGGGACCAGCAGCTCGGTCTGGAAGCCGGGGTTGAGCACCATGCGGCGGCCGTTGATCAGCAGCAGCGTGTTGCCGGTGCCGAGATCGCGCAGGTTGATCGAGGCCGCATCGCCGCGGGCGTTGTTCGACGAGACATCGTTCTGCTCGTTGAAGGCCACCCCGCCCGACTGCGGGATCGCGCGGAACAGCTCGTCGCCCGATGTCGCAGCGACATTGGCGATGTCGACTTCGTCGACCACGGTGACGGGCAGCACGTCGTTGATCTTGGCACCCTGGATCTGGGTGCCGGTGACGATGATCTCGCGGCTGACGTCCTCCTCGGGCGCAGGCGGCGGCGGGGCCGCTTCCTGCGCGTGCACGGCAGTGGCGGCGATCAGGCTGCCGCCGCACATCAGGACAAGCCTGCTCAAGAACGTGGTGGACATGGTTATTCTCCCCGTTTTTCAATTATCTGCAATGATTGCGCCCAATGGGTGAAGAGCCCGGGCCACTGGCTGATGACCTGCTCGGGCTCGCCCAGCCCCCAGCCGTGGCCACCGTCGCGGAACAGGTGCAGCTCCGCGCTCGCCCCGGCGGCCACCAGGGTCTGGAACAGGAGGATGCCGTGCCCCGGCGGCGTGGTCGGATCGTCGGCAGCCGCGAAGATGATCGTCGGCGGTGCGTCCTTGGTCGCGTAGGTGTCGAGTGACCACGCGGCCTCTGCGGCGGGCGTTTCCTTGTCGCCCACGATCTCGCGGCGGGTGCGGGTGGTGTCGTAGGGCTTGCGCAGAGTGACGACCGGGAACAGCAGCACCGCGAAGTCGGGCCGGGCCGAGACGTGCTCGAAGCGGTCCTTGCCCTCGTAGAGCGCGCGGCCGGGCTGGTAGGCGGTGAAGCCCGCGAGATGCCCGCCTGCCGAAAAGCCCATGATCCCGATGCGGTCGGGCCGCACGCCGAATTCGCCCGCGCGGGTGCGGATGATCTTCATCGCTCGCTGCGCATCCATGAAGGGGGCGCTCGCGTCCCATCCGTCATTGGGGAGGCGGTAGATCAGCTCGAACACGGTGAAGCCCTGCGCGGCGAGCCACTCGGCCGCAGGGGTGCTTTCCTTCTTGAGCTGGATGCGGAAATAGCCGCCCCCGCCTGCCACCAGCACCGCCGCGCCATTGGGCACGGCGGGACGATAGACCCGCATCCGCGGCACCGCGACATTGGAGACCGCGCCCAGCCCCGAGCCCTCGCTGCCGATCTTCTCCGGCCCCTCGACCTTGCCATTGCCCGGCGGGGTGGCCGGCCACAGCGCGATTTCCTCGCGCTGCGGAGCCGCACCCTCGGCCGCGAGCGCCGCAGGTGCGAGCGCCACCAGAAGCGCGATCAGAAAGCGGATCACGGCGTCTTCTCCAGCACCCGGGCAATCTCTTCGCTCACCGGCCCGCTGCGCTCGTGCCGCTCGATATCCTCCACCGGCAGCGGCAGCGGCGTGCCCGCCAGCGCCGCGGCGAGCCGCTCGCGGTCGAGCGCGCCTTCCCACTTGGCGACGATGATCGTCGCCACGGCATTGCCGATGAAGTTGGTGAGTGCCCGGCATTCGGACATGAAGCGGTCGATCCCGAGGATCAGCGCCATCCCCGCGACCGGCACCCCCGGCACCACCGACAGCGTCGCGGCGAGGATCACGAAGCCCGATCCGGTCACCCCCGCCGCCCCTTTCGAACTGATCATGGCGACCAGCACCAGCGTCAGCTGCTCGGCGAGGCTCAGCTCCACCCCCACCGCCTGCGCGATGAACAGCGCGGCGAGCGTCATGTAGATGTTGGTGCCGTCGAGATTGAAGGAATAGCCGGTGGGCACCACCAGCCCGACCACCGCCTTGCGGCATCCGGCGGCTTCCATCTTCTCCATCAGGCTCGGCAGCGCGGCCTCGGAGGAGGAGGTGCCGAGCACCAGCAGCAGTTCCTCGCGCAGATAGCGGATCAGCGCGAAGATCGAAAAGCCTCCCGCCCAGCCGCACAGCCCCAGCACCACTACCACGAAGAACAGCGAGGTGAGATAGAAAGTCGCGACCAGCGCGGCGAGGCTCGCAAGGCTGCCGATGCCGAACTCGCCGATGGTGAAGGCCATCGCCCCGAAGGCGCCGATGGGCGCGAGCTTCATCAGCATGCCCACCAGCTTGAACACCACCGCCCCGAAGGAGGCGAGCACGTCGGTCACGAGGTCGCTCGCGGGACGCGTCGCGGCGATCGCGACACCGGCGAGGATCGCGACCAGCAGCACCTGGAGGATCTGCCCGTCGGTGACCGCGCTGAACAGGGTGTCGGGAATGATGCCGAGAAGGAAGCCGGTGATGGTGGTCGCCTCTGCCTTGTCGGCATAGTCGGCGACCGCGGCGGTATCGAGGGTGGCGGGATCGATGTTCAGCCCCTCGCCCGGGCGCACCACATTGGCGACCACCAGGCCGATCACCAGCGCGAGGGTCGAGAAGGTGAGGAAATAGGCGAAGGCCTTGCCCGCGACGCTGCCGACCGCCTTCAGATCGCTCATCCCGGCGATCCCGGTGGCGACCGTGACGAAGATCACCGGCGCGATGATCATCTTGACCAGCTTGATGAAGCCATCGCCCAGCGGCTTGAGGCTGGCACCGAATTCGGGCGCGAAGTGGCCGACCAGCGCGCCGAGCGCGATCGCGGTCAGCACCTGCACATAGAGCAGGCGGTAGAACGGCTTGCGCACCGGCGCGGCCGCGTCCCCGATGTTGATCGACTGCGCACCCATTGGCGCTTGTGTCCCCCGGCTAAAACCTCTCGTCGTAGAGGATCGGGCCGCGCTGGTGCGGCTGCAAGCGCTTCATGCGCGGGTGGCAATGCATGTAAATTCAGTCGCTTGAGCGAATCCGTCCGGCGATTTGTGCGGAAATCCGCACAAAATTCTTGCGCCGCGTGCGGAAAGGCGCACAAGCCGCGAGGGGCAGCACAGGGGAAGGCCAAGGGTTTGCGCAGCACGGACAGCCTTTCCCGACCCGCGTCCGGCCGTCTTGGGCGCCGCTATCTGATCTCGCTCGCGGGAGTCGCGGCGGTGCTGCTTGCGGCGCTGGCAATGCTCGGGCTCGAACGCGCGGCGCGGGTCTCCGCGCTCGAGGAGACCCGCGCCGCGGCGACCAGTCAGGCCGCGATCCTTGCCGCAGGTCTCGAAAGCGAGCTCAACAAGTTCAGCCTCGTGCCGCGCGTGCTCGCCGTCGATCCCGAGGTCGCCGCGCTGCTTGGCGGCGCGGCGGGCGGGCGCGACCTGCTCAACCGGCGGCTGGCGGCACTGGCGCGGCAAACCAATGCGGCCGCGATCTACCTGATGGACGGGCGCGGGACCACGCTGGCGGCGAGCAACTGGGACCGGCCGGACAGCTTCATCGGCGCCAATTACCGCTTCCGCGACTATTTCCGCGGCGCGCTCGCGAACGGGACGGCGAATGAATTTGCGCTCGGCACGGTCAGCCGCCGCCCTGGGCTCTATCTGTCCGAGCGGGTCGGCCCTGCGGGCGCTCCGCGCGGCGTGGTCGCGGTCAAGGTCGAATTCGACAGCCTCGAGGCCAAGTGGCGCCGCGCCGAGGACGGGGTCTTCGTGACCGATGCGGGCGGGATCGTGCTGCTGGCGAGCGACCCGGCATGGCGGTTCCGCGCGGCGGCGGGCTCCGCGCGCCCGCGCGATCCCGTGCGCGATGCGATGCAGTTCGGCGTCGCCGAGCCGCGCCCGATCGAGCTTCCCGCCCGTCAAGGCGGGGCACAGCCCGTCACCATGATCGAGAAGATCCAGCCGATCGCCCCCGTCGGCTGGGAGCTGCACCTCCTCGCCGATCCCGCCCCACGCCTGTCGGTGGCGCGCGCCAATGCGCGGCTGGCGGGCGTGGTCCTGCTGCTGCTGGCGTGGCTGGCAGGAGCGAGCGCGTGGCTGTGGCAGCGCCAGCGCCTCGCCCGCGCGGCAGCCGAGGTTGCCGCACAGACCGCAACCTTGCGCGACCAGTTGCAACAGGCCAACCGCCTCGCCACCCTCGGCCAGATCACCGCCGGGCTCGGCCACGAGATCCGCCAGCCGCTCGCCGCGATGCGCGCCTATGCCGAGAACGGGTTGCGCCTGCTCGAGGCCGACCGACGCACCGAGGCAGCGGCCAATTTCGACCGGATCGCCCAGCTCGCCGGGCGGATCGGCGAGATCACCGCCGAGCAGCTCCACTTCAGCCGCCGCTCCGCCGAGGCACCACGCGAGATCCGGCTCGCGGAGGTGATCGACGGCTCGCTGTTGCTGCTGCGCGACCAGCTGCGCCAGCACGGCCTCGCGCTCGAACTGCCCGCTGCCGAGGCCGCCGCGACCACGGTGCGTGCGCGCCACGTCCAGCTCGAGCAGGTGCTGGTCAACCTGCTCCAGAACGCCATCCAGGCCTGCGCGCCCGAGGGGCGGATCACGCTGGCGATCACGACCGCGGGCGGGACCGTGCGGCTGAGCGTCACCGACACCGGGCCGGGCGTGCCCCCGGCGCTGGTCGACACGCTGTTCCAGCCCTTCGTCACCGCGCGCGAGGACGGGATCGGCCTTGGCCTTGCGATCGCGCGCGACATCATGCGCCAGCTTGGCGGCGACCTGATCCACGAGGCTACCGACAGCGGCGCGCGCTTCACCATGGTGATGCCCGCCGCATGACCGCCGCGCCCGCCTCCCCCGCCCCGCCGCTGCTGGTCGCCCTCGTCGAGGATGACGAGGTGCTGCGCGATGCGACGCACCAGACCCTCTCGCTCGAAGGCGCCGAGGTGGTCGCCTTTCCCGATGCGCGCGCGGCGCTCGAATGGCTCACCCCCGACTTTCCGGGCGTGGTGGTGAGCGACGTGCGGATGCCGGGGATCGACGGGATCGCCTTCTTCGCCGAATTGCGGCGCATCGACCCCGAGCTCCCGGTGATCCTCACCACCGGCCACGGCGACATTGCCATGGCGGTGGCGGCGATGAAGAACGGTGCGGCCGATTTCCTCACCAAGCCCTATCCTTCCGCCGATCTCATCCGCGCGGTGCGGGCCAGCAGCGAAAGGCGCGCGCTGGCGCTCGAGAACCGCCGGTTGCGCGAGGAAACGGGGCGATCGCTAGGCCATGCCATCCCCGGCACCTCTGCGGCAGCCGAGCGCCTTCGATCGGTGATCGAGGGCGTCGCGCGCTCGGAGATCGACGTGGTGCTGACCGGCCCCGCTGGCACCGGCAAGAGCTACGGCGCGCGGTTGATCCATGACCTCAGCCCGCGCCGCAGCCGGCCCTTCGTAACAGTCGATGCGGGCGTGCTCGCCCACGCCGATGCCGAGTGGCTCCTGTTCGGGCGCGAGCCTTCGGCGGGCCTGTCGCGCACCGGCCTGATCGAGCGCGCCAATGGCGGGACGCTGTTCCTCGATGGGATAAGTGCCGCCAGTGATGTGCTGGTCACGCGGCTCGCCGCGCTGGTGGAAAAGCGCGAGGTGTGGCCGATCGGCGCGGCCAAGGCGCGGCCATTGAACCTGCGCATCATCCTCTCCCGCCAGACCGACGGCAGCGAGGCCGAGGCGCGCGATCCAGTGTGGCACCGGCTGGGCGCGGTGCAGATCGCCTTCCCGCCGCTCGCCGAACGCCGCGAAGACGTGCCCGAAATCTTCCGCCTCTTCGTCATCGCCCGCGCGCGCGAATACGGCCTCCCCGCCCCCGCCATCGGCGCGGCCGAGTGGCATCATGTGCAGACCCATGACTGGCCCGGCAATCTGCATGAACTGGGCGGCTTTGCCCGCGCCTTCGTTCTCGGCCTGACCGGCTCCGGCACCGTCGACCCCGCTCCCGCCCCAACCAGTGGTGGGCGCCCGCTCCACCAGATCGTCGCCGAGTTCGAGCGCACCGTGCTCGAGGATGCGCTGCGCCAATGTCGCGGCGATGTGGTCGCGGTGCAGCAGATGCTGCAAACCCCGCGCAAGACCCTCTACGACAAGCTGGCGAAGCACGGGCTGAAACCGGCGCGCTATCGCTGAGCTTGCCCCGCTTGGGGCCGCTAGACTTTGGGGAAGAAGAATTCCCGGAGATGCTCGCCGATGCGCGCCGGGCGCAGGGTTTCGGCATCGATGCAGCACCAGGAGGATTGCACCTCGGCCAGCACTTCCTCGCCGCGCTTGATCAGCGTCGAGTAGAACGCGCGCGCGCCGTTGAAGCGTTCGAGCACGGTCTGCGCGATCACCGCGTCATCAAGGAAAGCGGGCTTGCGGTAGGTGATCTCGTGCTTCAGCGCGACCCACGCCTTGCTCGCCACGTCCTCGGCCGGAGCGATCCCGCGCCAATGCGCCAGCACCGCGTCCTGCACCCAGTTGAGGTAGCGCGCGTTGTTGACGTGGCCCATGAAGTCGATGTCCTCCGCTGCCACAGTGATCGGGTGGAAAAACGGGCGGGCGGGAGATTCGCTTGCTGACATAAATGTAAACTAGCGCAAGAATATGACAAATTCCATTACTGCGTGGCGGTAAATTGCCGCAATCTTGCCACGGCTCGCGGAACAGGATTATGGGCGTCTCGTTTCGGGTCGCACCCTGCCCCCTCCAACCGATGGAACCTGCCATGGCCAGCCGCCCCCGCACCCTCTACGAAAAGATCTGGGACGCGCATGTCGTCGAGACGCGCGATGACGGGACGGCGCTGATCTACATCGACCGCCATCTGGTGCACGAGGTCACCAGCCCGCAGGCCTTTGAGGCGCTGAAGGTGGCAGGCCGCCCGGTGCGGCGGCCCGAGCTCACGCTCGCCGTGCCCGATCACAATTTGCCGACAACCGCGCGGGTGGATGCGAGCGGCAAGCCCGTGCCCATCGCCGATCCCGAGAGCGCCGCGCAGCTCGCCGCGCTCGAGGTCAATGCGCCGGCCTTCGGAATCCGCTACATCCCCGCGACCGCGAAGGAGCAGGGGATCGTCCATGTCGTCGGGCCGGAGCAGGGCTTCTCGCTGCCCGGCACCACCATCGTCTGCGGCGATTCGCACACCGCCTGCCACGGGGGCATGGGGGCCCTCGCGTTCGGCATCGGGACGAGCGAGGTCGAGCACGTGCTGGCGACCCAGACGCTGCTGCTCCAGCAGTCGAAGCCGATGGAAGTGCGGGTGGAGGGCGACCTCGGCCCGGGTGTCTCGGCCAAGGACTTGATCCTCCACATTATCGGTCGGATCGGCGCGGCGGGCGGCTCTGGCTATGTGATCGAATACCGCGGCAAGGTGTTCGAGCGCATGACCATCGAGGAGCGCCTGACGGTCTGCAACATGAGCATCGAAGCGGGCGCGCGCGCCGGGCTGATCGCGCCCGACGAGACGACCTTCGCCTATCTCAAGGGCCGCCCGATGGCCCCCAAGGGCGCGGAATGGGATGCGGCGGTGGCCTACTGGCGCTCGCTCCACACCGACGAGGGCGCGGTGTTCGCCAAGTCGGTGGTGATCGACGCGGCGCAAGTCGAACCCAGCGTTACCTGGGGCACCTCCCCCGAGGATGTCGTCCCCATCGGTGGCCGCGTGCCGCACCCCGAGGACTTCGTCGACGAGAGCAAGCGCGTCGCCGCGCAGAAATCGCTCGACTACATGGGCCTCACACCCGGCACGCCGATGACCGAGGTCGCCATCGAGAACGTCTTCATCGGCAGCTGCACCAACAGCCGCATCGAGGACCTGCGCGCCGCCGCCGCGGTGCTCAAGGGCCGCCGCAAGGCCGATAACGTGCGCTGGGCGATCGTCGTGCCGGGCTCGGGCCTCGTCAAGACCATGGCCGAGGAAGAGGGCCTCGACAAAATCTTCACCGAAGCGGGCTTCGAGTGGCGCGAGCCGGGCTGTTCGGCGTGCCTCGGCATGAACCCTGACAAGGTGCCCGCAGGCGAGCGCTGCGCCTCGACCAGCAACCGCAACTTCGTCGGGCGGCAGGGCCCGGGCGCGCGCACCCACCTCGTCTCGCCCGCGATGGCCGCAGCCGCGGCGGTCACGGGGCGCCTGGCGGATGTGCGCGAGCTGGCAAGGGAGACCGCAATATGAAACCGGTCGCACGGATCATTCTCGCGGCACTCGCCGCGACAACGCTTACCGCCCAGAGCGCCCCGCCCCCGCCTGCCGCACCACTCGCAATCATGCGGCTCGATTGCGGCACCTTCGTCGCCAATGATCTCGACGACTTTTCCGACACCGGATCGATGAAGGGCGTAAGCAAGCCGCTGACCGGCAGCTGCTACCTGATCCGCCACGGCGCGGATTATCTCCTGTGGGACACCGGTCTCGCTGCCGCCGCAAAAGGCAAGCCGCTCGATCGCAACGCCGCGTTCGACTACACGCTCGACAAGACGCTGGTCGAACAGCTTTTCGAACTCGGCCTCAAGCCCGAGCAGATCGCGCGGGTGGGCATCAGCCACTATCATTTCGACCACAGCGGACAGGCGGCGAGTTTCCCGCAGGCTATCCTGCTGATCGGCAAGGGCGATTTCGACGCCTTGAAGGCAGGCGCACCGGGCGCCAACGCCAAGCCACTCGAACACTGGGTCAGCGGGCCAGGCAAGGTCGAAACGGTCAGCGGCGACAAGGACGTGTTCGGCGACGGACGGGTGATGATCCTCGACCTGCCGGGTCACACGCCCGGCCATCACGGCCTGATGGTCCGCCTGGGTGGGGGCCGCACCTTGCTGCTCACCGGCGACCTTGCGCATTTTCGCGAGAACTACGACAGCGACGGCGTGCCGCGGTTCAACACTGACCGCGCCGACACGCTCGCCTCGCTCGACCGGTTCAAGAAGATCGCAGGCGTCGAGGGGGCGGCGGTGATCGTCCAGCATGACGCGCGCGACATCGGCAAGCTGCCGCCCTTCGGGCAATGGGCGGAGTGATGTGCGGCACGCGGCGGCAAGGCTCGATTCGTCGCCTGCCCGTCTATGACCTGACCCCAGCCCCTTGAAACCCTTGCCCGCGAGGCGCATGGAAACACCATGACCGACAAGCCCAAGAACAACACCGCCCGCAATGCCGCAATTGCCGCTGCGGGAGCCATCGGATCCGCCGCCGTGGCCGCTGCCCTGCTCTACGCCAGCAAGCGCAAGAAGAAGCCCGACGAGCCCGCCCAGCCCGGCCCAATCCCCTCGGGCGAACCGCCTCAGACGGACTAAGGACACCTCGCCATGCAGCCCCTCACCAGCGTCCAAGGCCGCGCCATTCCGCTCGGCCTCAAGAATGTCGACACCGACATCATCATCCCCGCCAAGTGGCTCAAGACGATCAGCCGTGAAGGCCTCGGCGCGGGCGCGTTTGAATCGCTGCGTGCCGAGCCCGGCAATGTGTTCGACGATCCCGCCTATGCGGGCGCGCCGATCCTGATCGCAGGCGACAATTACGGCTGCGGCTCCAGCCGCGAGCACGCGGCCTGGGCGATGCTCGACCTCGGCATCCGCGTGGTGATCGCGCCGAGTTTTTCGGACATCCATTCGGGCAATGCGGTCAAGAACGGCATCCTGCCGGTGGTGCTGCCGCAGGAAGCGGTCGACCGGCTGCTGGAAGTCGCGCGCGAGGGGCTGGAGATCAGCGTCGATCTCGAAGCGCAGACCGTCACCACCCCCTATCAGGACCGCTTCACCTTCGAGATCGATCCGTTCCGCAAGCACTGCCTCCTCAACGGGCTCGACGAGGTTGGCCTCACCATGGCGCGGGGCGAGGCGATCGGCGGTTACGAGGCGCAGCGGACCGCCGCCCAGCCATGGCTGATGCGCGGCACCGCGGCGGCATAGAATTAGCATACCGGGAGAGGACACAATGAAAGCCATTCGCACCCACCAGACCGGCGGGCCTGAGACTCTGACCCTTGACGAGGTCGAAACCCCCACCCCGGGCAAAGGCGAGGTGCTCGTCGCGGTCAAGGCCTGCGCGATCAACTATCCCGACGGGCTGATCATCCGCGATATGTACCAGTTCAAGCCGCAGCGGCCGTTCAGCCCCGGCGGCGAGATTTCGGGCGTGATCGAGGCAGTGGGCGAGGGGGTCGAGGGCTTTGCGGTGGGTGACCGCGTGCTCGCCGGGATCGGCAATGGCGGGCTGGCCGAGAAGGTGGCCGTGCCCGCAGGCCGCATGTTCAAGGTTCCCGATGGCGTGCCCTTCGAGAAGGCCGCGAGCCTGCTGATGACCTACGGCACCACGATCCACGGCCTCAAGGACCGCGGGCACATCAAGGCGGGCGACACCGTGTTGATCCTCGGCGCGGCGGGCGGCGTGGGCCTCTCGGCGATCGAGCTCGCCAAGGCTTTTGGCGCACGCGTCGTGGCGGCCGTGTCCTCCGAAGCCAAGGGCGAAGTCGCGCGCAAGGCAGGGGCGGACGAGGTCGTGATCTACCCGCGCGAGGCGATGGACAAGGATGCCTCGAAAGCCCTGGCAGACGCCTTCAAGCAGGCCTGCGGGCCGGAAGGCGCCAACATCGTCTACGACATCGTCGGCGGGCAATATTCGGAGCCCGCGCTGCGCGCCATCGCCTGGGAGGGCCGCTTCCTGGTGGTCGGCTTCCCCGCCGGGATCGCCAAGATGCCCTTGAACCTCACCCTGCTGAAGTCCTGCGACATCTGCGGCGTGTTCTGGGGCGCCTTCACCGCGCGCGACCCCAAGGGCTTCCACGCGCAGGTGATGGAGCTGTTCGACCTGATGAAGGCGGGCAAGATCGACCCGCTGGTCAGCGAAACCTTCCCCCTCGCCCGCGCGGGCGACGCCATCGCCAAGCTCGAAGCGCGCGAGGCGGTCGGCAAGCTTGTCGTGACGATCGACTGATCATCCGGAGCGGGCCGGTTGGCGCTTGAAGGCGCGGCCTGCCCGCTCTATCGCTCCGCTTGGATCGTCACCCAAGGGACAACACACATATGACCGACTTCAGGGATCGCGAACGCGCCGAGGAGGCCCATTTCGCGCTCGAGGGCGAAACCGCCTTCCGCATCCTCGCCCGCCGCAACCGCCTGCTGGGCGAATGGGCCGCCGGGCTGATGAGCCTCACCCCCGAAGAGACCGACGCCTATCGCAAAGCCGTGGTGCAGGCCGAGTTCGAGGAAGCGGGCGACGAGGACGTGGTGAGGAAGCTCTTGGGCGACCTCACGGGCGCGCAGATCGACATCACTGAAGCCGACATTCGCGCCAAGCTCAATGAAATGGCGATCGAGGCGCGCCGCCAGCTGCTCGGCGAGGTCTGAACCCATGCCGATGACCGCACGCGAGATCACCGAGGCGATCACTGCGGCCCTGCCCGGCGCGGTGGTCGAACTGCGCGACCTTGCGGGCGATGACGACCACTGGGCGGCGACCGTCACCGCCCCGCAATTCGCCGGCCTCAGCCGCGTGGCGCAGCACAAGCTGGTCTACAACGCGCTCGGCGGGCGGATGGGCGGGGTGCTGCACGCCTTGCAAGTCACCACTGTGGTTCCCAAGTAACCTTCATTCCAAGCAACACCTGCCAAGGCCGCAACCCCATGTCCGACGTCAACGCGCGCATTTCCGATCTCGTCACCAGCAATGATGTGGTGCTGTTCATGAAGGGCACGCCGCTGTTCCCGCAATGCGGCTTCTCGAGCCGCGCGGTGGCCATCCTCGACCACTGCGGCGTCGCCTATGAAAGCGTCGACGTGCTGCAAGACATGGAGATCCGCCAGGGCATCAAGAGCTTCTCCGACTGGCCGACGATCCCGCAGCTCTACGTGAAGGGCGAATTCGTCGGCGGCAGCGACATCATGATGGAGATGTTCGAGGCGGGCGAATTGCAAGCAATGCTGGATGAGAGCGGGGTCGCCAAGGTTTGATTTTTATAGGGCGCACCCGCCTCCGCGGGTGCGCCCTCGCTGGATGCGCAGCAAGCTGCGCCCGCTGCGGGCGCGCATTCGCGCTTGCGGTCACTACGCGACCGATATCAGCGCATCCCGATAGTGTTTCGCTGAGCCGGCCCACAGGGCCGCAAGGCCGACCGGCCGCCCGCAGGCGCCCGTAGCGAAGCGAAGGAACAGCGCCGAGGACGCACCCGCGGAGGCGGGTGCGGAAAACAAAAAAGCGCTCCGCAGGACCAGTGCGGAGCGCTCTTTCATTTTCGGGGAGGCGCAACCCGGAGACCAGGAAGGGTCGCGCCTCTCGTCGAAGACCATTGGGACCGCACCACACAATGCAAACCCCGTGCCAAACTCGAAAAAGCACGGAATTCCGGCATTTTTCCGACCGCGTTTGCTTCTCCTTAACCGCGAGTTGTAAAGCGTCCCGACACCCCTCGCCCGGCCAGGGGAGCGCGCCCCGGCAGCAATTCGCCTTGGGTCTTGGCAAGGACGCGCCGTGCGGCCATCCTTTGCCGCGATGACCACCGATTCAGCGCCCGAAGGCATTCCTGCCGCCACCATCATCATCTTCCGCAACGCCCCTGACGATGGAGCGCCGGAAGTGCTGATGACGGTTCGCTCGCGGAACATGACCTTCGCGGGCGGCATGGCGGTGTTCCCCGGCGGGCGGGTCGATCCGGCGGACTTCGAACTGGGCGAGGCAGTCGCGGCCGCCCACGGCCTCGCGCCCGATGAAGCCGCGCACCAGATCGCCGCGGTGCGCGAGACGCTCGAGGAGACCGGCCTCGCGCTCGGCCTGTCGGGCGAGATCAACGCGGCGAGCGCCGACGCTGCCCGCAAGATGCTCGCCGAGTGGGGCGCGCTCGCGCCGGTGCTCGAGGCCTTCGGCTGGCAGCTCGACCTTGCACAGATCACGCCCTTTGCCCGCTGGTTTCCCAAGAACGAGGCGATCGCGCGGGTCTATGACACGCGCTTCTATCTCGCCAATCTCGGCACCGGGGCGGTCGACGTGTCGATCGACCATGCCGAGAACACCCATCTGTTCTGGACCACGGCGCAGGGCGCGCTCGATGCGGCCGCGCGCGGGGACATAAAACTGATCTTCCCCACCCGCCGCAATCTCGAGCGCCTCGCCCTGTTCGCCAGCTTCGCCGAGGCCAAGGCCCAGGCCGAGGCGATCCCGGTGCGCACGATCATGCCGCAGGTGGTGGAGCAGGACGGCAAGCCGTGGCTGACGATCCTTTCCGATGCGGGCTATCCGGTGACCGGGGAATTGCTGGAGACCGTAGCGCGGGGATAGTCGTGCTGAATTTGCCCGCCGAATCGAGGTTTCGCTTGCTGTGGTAACGCTACCATACGCTTTCGCGCTTCCCTGCATTCGTATTTTTGGCGCAATATTCCCTTGACTTTCAATGCAATGCCGATCTTTCGGGCACGCGCCACGCACACCGCCTCGCCATCGGATTGACTTCCGCCCGCAGATTTTACAACATTCATGTTAGCGTTAGCAAAACGCCTGGCACGGCGGGCAGGATCGCCGCGGGAGAGGGACATGATGGGCCACAGGGCCTCCACACGCGCTTGCCTTGCGGCAGGCCTGCTCGCTGCCGCGAGCCTTGCAACCGTCGCGGTCGCCGAGACCCCGGCCGCCCCGCCCTCCGCCGCGCCGCCGGGCACCGCGCATCCCGATCAGTGGCCCGCCTACACCTACCCGGTCCCCACCAACCCCGATCACGAGAAGATGATCGCCGACCTCATCGCGCGCATGACGATCGAGGAGAAGGTCGGTCAGCTGGTGCAGGCCGACCTGTGCTGCGTCACGCCCGAGGACTTCCGCAAGTACAAGCTCGGCTCGCTGCTGGTGGGCGGCAATTCGGGCCCCAATGGCAACGACCTCTCGCCCGCGAAGGACTGGCTGAAGGCGGCGGACGACTTCTACCTCGCCTCGGTCGACCGTTCGGACGGCGGGGTCGGGATCCCGATGATCTGGGGCACCGACGCGGTGCACGGCCACTCGAACATCATCGGCGCGACGCTGTTCCCGCACAATATCGGCCTCGGCGCGATGCGCGATCCGGCGCTGATCGAGAAGATCGGCGCGGTCACCGCCAAGGAAATCCGCGTCACCGGCCAGGAATGGACCTTCGCGCCCACCGTCGCCGTGCCGCAGGACTTCCGCTGGGGCCGCGCTTACGAGGGCTATTCCTCCGACCCCGATCTGGTCGCCTCGTATGTGGGCGCGATGGTGCGCGGACTTCAGGGACCGCCGACGGGCGACAACCTGCTCGCCGGGCCCTACGTGATCGCCTCGACCAAGCACTTCCTTGCCGATGGTGGCACCGACCGCGGCGTCGACCAGGGCGACAGCTCGATCAGCGAGGCGGCGCTGCGCGACATCCACGGCAAGCCCTACGGCCCGGCAATCGCCGAGGGCGTGGCGACGGTGATGGTCAGCTTCTCGAGCTGGCAGGGCGTCAAGATGACCGGCAACCACTCGCTGGTGACGGGGGTGCTCAAGGAGCGGATGGATTTCGGCGGCTTCGTCGTCTCCGACTGGAACGCTCACGGACAGGTCGCGGGCTGCACCAACGAGGCCTGCCCGCAGGCGCTGATGGCGGGGGTCGACATGTACATGGCGCCCGACACGTGGAAGCCGATTTACAACGACCTCCTCGCCCGCGCGAAATCAGGGGCGATCCCGATGAGCCGGATCGACGAGGGCGTGGCGCGGATCCTGCGCGTGAAGGCGCGGCTCGGGCTGTTCGAGGCGGGCAAGCCCTCCGACCGGCCCTATTCCGGGCAATGGAACCTCCTCGGCGCGCCCGAGCACCGCGCTGTCGCGCGCGAGGCGGTGCGGAAATCGCTGGTGCTGCTCAAGAACGAGGGCGTGCTCCCGCTGGCACCCGGCGGACGTCTGCTGGTCGCGGGCGACGGCGCGGACGATATCGCGCGGCAGGCGGGCGGCTGGACGATCAGCTGGCAGGGCACGGGCCTCTCCAACGCGCAGTTCCCCGGGGCGACCTCGATCTGGGGCGGGTTGAAGCAGGCGGTCGAGGCGGGCGGCGGCAGCGCGGTGCTTTCGCCCGATGGCAGTTTCACCGAGAAGCCGGACGCCGCCGTGGTGGTGTTCGGTGAGACCCCCTATGCCGAGTTTCAAGGCGACAGGGCGGCGCTGCTGCTCGATCCCGAGCACACCGGGCCCTTCGCAACAATGAAGAAATTGAAGGCGCAGGGCATTCCCGTGGTCGCGGTGATGATCACCGGGCGGCCGCTCTATGTGAACCCCGCGCTCAATGCCGCAGATGCCTTCGTGGTCGCGTGGTTGCCGGGCAGCGAGGGCGGCGGGATCGCCGACGTGCTGGTGGGAGACAGCGCGGGCAAGCCCCGCTTCAACTTCAGCGGCAAGCTCCCCGCCGCATGGCCGCGCACCGCGCAGATCGCCGACGGGGCGCTGTTCCCGCTCGGCTACGGGCTCGACTATGCCTCGCCCGCCCCGGCCTTCACCGCGCTCCCCGAGCTTGACGCCAACGCCTCGGGCGCAGACGCGCGGGTGTGGTTCAACGCCGGCACCCCGGCAGCGCGCTGGTCACTGTGGGTGGCGGGCACGGGTGACGAGGTCGAGACCCGCGTCACCACCCTCCCCGCGGAGGCCCTGGGTGGCCGTGCGCGGGTGACGGCGGAGAGTTACCGCGTGCAGGAAGGCGCGCGCCGCATCGCGGTGCAGGGCGGCACGGCCAGCGCCCAGCTCGGCAAGTTCGAGACGATCGATCTCGCGCGCGAGACCAATGGCGATGTCATGGTGCTGGTAACCCTCAGGGTATGGGACGCGCCCGATGCCGCCCGCATCGGGGTGCGCGGGCCCGGCACCGACGGCTTCACCGCCGTCACCCTGCCCGAGACCCCGGGCTATGTCCGCTACGGCATCCCGCTGAAGTGCCTGCGCGGCAAGGGGGCGGATGTGGCGAAGCTCGACCGGCCCTTCGTGCTCGAGACCACGGGCAAGGCCGATTACGCCATCGCCGAAGTGCGCCTCGGCTCGGACGCCGAGCAGGTTTTGCCGTGCCGCTGAAACGCGCGCGGGATTGAATACAGGCCGCCAGAGCCGAACCTATGGAGAAACAGGGATGAACCTCAAGGCATTCGCTTCGCTGCTGCCGCTCGCGGCGCTGACCCTTGCGCCGCTGGCCGCAACGCCGGTCGCCGCAGCCCCCGCCGTCACCCCGCCGCTGCCGGTGGGCACCTGCATCAACCTCGGCAACACGCTCGAGCCCGAAGCCGAAGGCGCATGGGGCGGTGTGCCGGTGCGGCAGGAGGACCTGAAGCGCATCGCCGCCGCCGGGTTCAAGACCATCCGCCTGCCGGTGCGCTGGCACAACAAGTCCTCCGACAAGTCGCCTTACACGGTCGATCCCAAGTGGATGGCGCGCGTGAAGCAGATCGTCGACTGGGCGCTGGCCGAAAAGCTCAACGTCATTCTCAACAGCCACCATTTCGACCCGATCCACGATGATCCGCTGAAGGTCGCCGCGTGGCACGGCGGGGTGTGGAAGCAGATCGCGGAAACCTTCAAGGGCTATCCCGAGGACAGCCTGTGGTTCGAGCTCGAGAACGAGCCGCACAAGAACTTCAACCACACCAATCTGTTGCAGACCCTCGCCCCGGCGCTCGCCGAGGTGAGGAAGCTCCACCCCACCCGCGCGGTGATCATCGGGGGCGAGAACTGGAGCGGGATCAAGTCCTTGGAGACCCTGCCGCTGCCGGATGATCCGAACATCCACCCGACCTTCCACTACTACGATCCGTTCCTCTACACCCACCAGGGCGCCGAATGGACCAAGCCCGACATGCCGCCGGTGGGCCGCAGCTTCCCCACCGATGGGGACACGGCGCAGCTCGCCAAGGATGTCGCCGCGATCCAGGCCTATGTCGCGCGCACCGGCAAGACCCCCTTCATGGGCGAGGTCGGGGCCTATGACGCGCACATCCCGCTGGCCGACCGGGTGAAGTATCACCGCACGATCTACGAAGCCTTCAAGCCGACCGGCATCGGCATGTGCATGTGGGCCTATACCAACACCTTCCCCTTCTTCGATCACAAGAAGGGCGAATGGCTGCCGGGCCTGCGCGGTGCGATCGGGCTGAAGGACGACACCACCGCCCCGCCCGCCCCGGCGCGCGCCGCCGCACCCGCTCCCGCGCCTGCCCGCTCTTCCTCCTCCAAGTCCAAGCTCCCGCCCGAGCTTGCCGCCTTCGACGACCAGGTGCCGGGCGATCTCATCAACGATCCCACCCGCATCGACTGGGACAGCTACGGCCCTGCTTTCAACGCGGGCGGGCGGCAAGCGGCCGACATTCCTGGCGGTGGCGCCGCGCGGGTGTTCACCGTCGCCGAGCGGGCGGACTTCCCCTACCGCGCGGCCGCCAATATCCCGCTGCTCGACGGCATCGCCTCCGGCGAGCAGGTGACGATCGGCTTCTATGCCCGCACGGTCAGCACCGAAAGATCGGACGGCAAGGGCGTGGTCAGCCTGCGCTTCCAGGAGAACGTCGCGCCCTATGACGGCTTCGGCGACACCACGGTGCTGATCGGCAGCGAATGGCAATGGTACGAGGTGACCGCCAAGGCCGACCGCCGCATCCGCAAGTCCGATGCACTGGTGACCCTGCAACTGGCGGGCGCCAAGCAGGTGCTGGAGATCGGGCAGGCGATCGTGGTCAAGAACGCGGCCGCGATCCAGACCACGCAGGCGAGCGCCCCCGCACCGACCCTGCAGGATGCCGCCGCGCTCGAAATGCCCGACGCGATCCGCAGCCTCGGCCAGCTGGTCAACGATCCCACCAACCGCGGCTGGGCCAATGGCGGCACGGGGGGCACCGTGCTGCCGCTCGAGGTGCCGGAGATCTGGCTCAAGAAGGCGACCCGCTACACCACCACCAAGGTGGGCGAGAACCGCTGGGATCTCGTTACGGGCATTCCCATCGTGCCGGACGTCAAGGAAGGCGACACCTTCGTCGCGGTCGTCATCGCGCGCACGATCAGCGCGCAGACCGATGACGGCATGGGGCTGGTCTATGCCCGCCTCCAGAGCGGCACCCCGCCTTACGAGGGCTTCGGCGACAAGGCCTTCAAGCTCGGCAACAAGTGGCAGATGATCCGCCTGCCCTTCACCGCCACCCGCGGCTTCGGCGCGGGCGATGCGAATGTGACGCTGCACTTCGCCGCCGCGGCGCAGACCATCGAGGTGGGGCCGGTTTATGTCTTCAAGACCAACTAGGGCCCCGGAGAATAGGCGTAGGGGCCGACCACCAGCCCGGTGAACAGCCCCGCATGGACCGAGGCGAGCGGCTCGACATCGATCGGGCCGCCCACCTGCCGCCACGAAGTCGCGCCCTCTTCGCGGAAGAACACGGTCGCCGTCCCGCCGTCGAGCGACAGTTTGAGCTCGACCGGCCCGGCAGCAGCGAGCGGTGCCGAGGCGACCTCCTTGCCCCCCGCCCAATCGCTCGCGGCGGTGCGCAGCCGCACAACGATCCGCCCCTGCTCCTTGCCAGCGGCGAGGAAGTGGGTCTCGTCCATGAAGGCGAGCAGTCCGGCGAAATCGCCGCGCCGTTCGGGGGTGAAAGCGAGCCTCGTGCTGAAGGCCGCCTTGTGATGCCGCAGCCGCCGTCCGGTGAAGGCTGGGCGCGCCATGCCGCCGGGCGCGGCGGGGCCGGCGATGACGTCGAGCGCGCCGTCCCTCACCTCCCATTGCGGCGTCGCGCCGGGCGTGCGCAGCGCGAGCCATTCGTTCGAGAGCGGCGAGACGAACTCCTCGTGCCAATTGTCCCACGCCGCTCCGGCCGAGGCAGGGAGCTTCGGCGCGGGCGGCGTCAGCGGCACCGGAGCGCCTTTCTCGAGGAAGCGCGGCCAGCCGTCGTTCCACGTCACCGGAAGCAGAAAGGTCTCGCGCCCCAGCAGCGTCGATTGCCCGGCGAAGGGCCGGGTGGCGAGGAACACCCCCCACCAGCTGCCGTCCTCGAGCTGGACGATGTCGGCATGGCCGGTCGCCTCGATCCGGTCGGGGCGGCCTGCGGGCAGATCGCGCTGGGTGAGGATCGGATTGTCCGGGCCCGGTTCGTAGGGCCCCTGAAGCGCGCGCGAGCGATAGATGGTCTGCGAATGCTGGTCCGCCGTCCCCCCTTCCGCAGTCAGGAGAAAATACCAATCGCCCACCTTGTAGATATGGGGCCCCTCGGCCCAGATCGGCTTTTTGGAAGGGTCGACGCCCTTGTCACGCAGCAACACGCGCTTGGGCAGCATTTTCATCGCCTGCGGGTCGAACTGCTGGAGCCACAGCGCGCGGTGGCCTTCATATTCCTCGGGTCCCGGAGGCGCGTCGTTGTAGACGATCCATGCGGTGCCATCGGGCTCGAAATGGAGCGAGGGGTCGATCCCGCCGAAATCGAGCCACACCGGGTCGCTCCACGGGCCCGCCGGATCCTCGGCGGTGATGACGAAGTTGCCGCCGCATTCGATGCAGGTGTTGACGATCCAGAACCGCCCGTCGTGGCGGGTGATCGCGGGCGCGAACAGACCGCGGTTGGTGCCGATGCCGTTGAAGTCGAGCATCCCCGGCCGGTCGATCGCATTGCCGATGATCCGCCAATGGACGAGATCGGTCGAATGCAGGATCGGCAGGCCCGGATACCAGCTGAAGGTCGACGTGACGGCGTAGAAATCCTTGCCGACGCGCACGATCGAGGGATCGGGGTGGAAGCCGGGGATCACCGGATTGGCATAGCGCCCCTCGGGGGCCTTTGGGTCTGCCGATTCGTAGGCCAGCCAGTCGAAACTGGCAACCACATCGCGCGCCGCCGCGCCTTGCGCGCTCCCCGCCAGCACCAGCGCACCCGCCAGCAATCCCGCCTTCAGCCGCATCGCATTTCCCCTCCGGTTCGTGTCGCTTGGGGGCTTGCCGCCCCGCGATTGTGTGCTTATGGTAGCGCTATCACTGAGGGAGGCAAGAGCCAGAAATGGCCGAAGGGATTCTGGAAAGTCTGCCCGCGGATTTCCGCGAAGGGCACTTTATCGGCCGGGCGCTCTCGCCCGAGGGGCCGTGCGTCATCACTGTCGAAGGCGGCATTCTCCATGACCTGACGGGCGTGGCCAGCACGGTAGCGGGCGCGATCGCGCGGCGCACCTTCACCGGCGGCACGATGATCGGCCAGGTCGAGGACGGTCTGCCCGAAGGCTGGTCGCTGCTCGCCCCCACCGATCTTCAGTGCATCAAGGCCAGCGGTGTAACCTTCGCGCTCTCCGCCATCGAGCGGGTGATCGAGGAGCGAGCGCGCGGCGATGCAAGCGCGGCCGCCGCGATCCGCGCGCAGCTCGAGGACAAGGTCGGCAGCGGCATCCGCTCGGTCGTGCCGGGCAGCCCCGCCGCCGCGCAGCTGAAGGCCGCGCTGATCGAAGAGGGCATGTGGTCGCAATATCTCGAGGTCGCGATCGGGCCGGATGCGGAGATTTTCTCCAAGGCCCCCGTGCTCTCGGCAGTCGGCACCGGCGCGCCGGTCGGCGTGCGCTCGGATTCGCACTGGAACAATCCCGAGCCCGAAGTCGTCCTCGCCTGCGGCGCGCATGGCGAAGTGGTCGGCGCATGCCTCGGCAATGACGTCAACCTGCGCGATTTCGAGGGCCGCTCGGCGCTGCTGCTCTCCAAGGCCAAGGACAACACCGCCAGCTGCGCCATCGGCCCCTTTATCCGCCTGTTCGACGACAGCTTCACCATCGACGACGTGCGCTCGGCCGCCATCGAACTGGTGATCGAGGGGCCGGAAGGCTACCGCCTCGAGGGCCGCAACGACATGAGCCAGATCAGCCGCGACCCGCTCGATCTGGTCGCCCAGTGCCTCTCGGAGCATCACTACCCCGACGGCTTCGTGCTGTTCTGCGGCACGCTGTTCGCGCCGACGCAGGACCGCGACACGCCGGGGGCGGGATTCACCCACAAGGTGGGCGATGTGGTGACGATCCGCTCGGACAAGCTCGGCACGCTTCGTAACACCGTGACGACCTCGCGCGATGCGCCGGCCTGGACGATGGGATTTGCCGCCTTTGCGAGGAACCTCGCCAGCCGGGGGCTGATCGAGGCGATTTGATAAACTATACAAGGGGCGCGCCGGATGGGGATGATCCGCGGGCCCGCAACGGGATGGGGAAGACAGGACTTGGACGCGCAAACCAGCAGCGCAGGCGTGCATAGCGCGATCTACCCGAGCCTCACGGGCAAGCGGGTGATCGTCAGCGGCGGCGGCTCAGGGATAGGCGAGGGCATGGTGGAGGCCTTCGCCCGGCAGGGATCGGCGGTCGCCTTCGTCGACATCCAGGACGCCCCCAGCGAGGCGCTGATCGCGCGGCTGGCGGGCGCCGACACGCGTCCGCATTTCGCGCGCTGCGACATCACCGATTGCGACGCCTACACCCGCACACTCGAGGGCCTGATCGACCGCATTGGCGGTTGCGATGTCCTTATCAACAATGCCGCGAGCGATGATCGCCACGCCGTCGATGACGTGACGCCCGCCTATTGGGACGAGCGCATGGCGGTGAACCTCAAGCACCAGTTCTTCGCCGCCAAGGCGGTGGTGCCCGCCATGCGCGCTGCGGGTGGCGGGGTGATCGTCAACATGGGCTCGATCAGCTGGCACCTCGGCCTCAAGGATCTGGTTATCTACCAGACCGCCAAGGCCGCGATCGAGGGTCTCACGCGCAGCCTCGCGCGCGAATTGGGGCGCGACAACATTCGGGTAAACACCATCGTCCCCGGAAACGTCCAGACCCCGCGTCAGATGCGCTGGTACACCCCCGAGGGCGAGGCCGAGATCGTCGCTGCGCAGTGCCTCGACGGGCGCATCCAGCCCGCCGACATCGCCGCGATGGCACTGTTCCTCGCCGCTGACGATGCGCGCTACTGCACCGGGCACAATTACTGGGTGGACGCGGGATGGAGATGACCCTCCCCGTCACGCAGGTGCTCGCGGCCGACTGCCTGCTGGGTGAAGGCGTGCTGTGGGACGCGGAGCGCAGCGTCGTGTGGTTCGTCGACATCAAGCGCCGCCGCCTGTGGCATTTCGACCCCGCCACCGGCAGCAACCGCTTCGCCGATGCGCCCGCGCCGATCGGCTGGGCGATCCCTGCCGAGGGCGGCCTCTTGCTGTGCGGCTTGAAGGACGGGGTCTACACCTTTGACCCGGAAACCGACGCCTTCACCAAGCTGTGCGAGGTGCCGGGCGAGCCTTCCGGCAACCGTCTCAACGATGCCTGCACCGACCCTTGGGGCCGGGTGTGGTTCGGCTCGATGGACGATGGCGAGTCTGAGGCGACCGGCCGGTTCTACGTCTTCGACCGCGGCGAGGTCCGCCCCGCGGGCCCGAGCGGGATCACGATTACCAACGGCCCGGCGGTGAGCGCCGACGGCAGCCGGATCTACTTCACCGACACGGGCGGGCAGAAGATCTTCGTCGCCGACCTCAACGAAGCGGGCCTCGGCGACATCCGCCTGTTCGCCGACACCGGTGCGCTGTTCCCGGGGGCCTATCCCGATGGCCCGGTGGTGGACAGCGTCGACCATGTCTGGACGGGCATGTATTTCGGCGGCTGCGTGGCGCGCTTCACCCCGGAGGGCAAGCTCGACTGCACTGTCGCCGTTCCCGCGCGCGACATCACCAAGATGGCGTTCGGCGGGCCGGACATGCGCACCGCCTATGTCACCACGGCGACCAAGAACATGAGCGCCGAGGACATGGCCGCGCGCCCGCTCGCCGGCAGCCTGTTCGCCTTCCCCGCCCCTGTCGCGGGCTTTGCCCAGACCCGCGCGAGGCTTTCGTGATACGCCATTTCCTCAAGACCGCGCCGCTCGCGCTCGCGGTTCTGTCGCCCGCTGCCGCGCTCGCCGCTCCGAGGCTCGATGCAGGCTTCGGCGACAACATGGTGCTCCAAAGCGGGGTGACGCTGACGCTTTCGGGGCGGGCCGAGTCATCGTCCGACGTGACGGTCGAGATTGGCGGAACCAGCTCGACCGTCCGCTCCAACGCGTCCGGCAACTTCCTCGCCACTCTGCCCGCGCAGCCTGCGAGCACCGCGCCCGTCAGCCTCGTCATCCGCGATGCCTCGGGCTCGGCAACCTATCGCAACATCCTCCTCGGCAATGTCTTCCTGTGCGGCGGGCAGTCCAACATGGAGCTGTCGGTCGAGCGGGCGCTCGATGTCTGGAACCAGCTGCGCCTCGCTCCTGACGACGGCATCCGCCTGCTGATGATCCCCAAGACCACCGCGCCGGTGCCGCAGGCCGCTTTCCCGTCACCTGTCGCATGGAACGCGGCGACCAGCGAGACCGTCGCGCCCTTCTCCGCCGCCTGCTTCTATATGGCCAAGGCCTTGCGCAAGAAGGACCCTGCGGTTCCCGTCGGCCTGATCCATTCGAACTGGGGCGGCAGCGCGGCGCGCGCATGGTACGATGCCGAGGGCGCGGCGGCGATGCACGGCAAGGCCGACATCGACCTCCTCGCGCTCTACGCTCGTGATCCCTACGCTGCCGCGCAGGCCTTCGTACCGCAGTGGTTCGACTGGTGGCGCAAGGCCGACGGGGGGCGCGAGCCATGGAAGAACTCCGCGCTGCTCGACTGGAAGCCGATCCCCAAATTCTCGTTCTGGAACGAGTGGAAGGGCACCGGGCTCGACACCGCCCCGCGCGCCAATGTGTGGCTTCGGAAGGTCATCACGCTCACGCCCGAACAGGCCAAGGGTGAGGGAAGCCTTGCGATCGGCGCGATCGACGACATGGACCTGACCTTCGTCAATGGTCACCCGGTCGGCTACACCTTCGGCTGGGGGGTGGAGCGCACCTACCGCGTGCCCGCCGCGCATCTGAAAGCAGGGCGCAACGAAATCCTGATCGCCGCCAACAACATGTGGGACACGGGCGGCTTCTTCGCCGGGCCCGAGCGCCTTGCCTTCACCGCCGCCAATGGCAGCCGCGTGATGCTCGGCGCGGACTGGGAATATGCCCAGACCGCCGTCACCGACATCCCGCCCCGCGCACCGTGGGATGCCAATGCGGGCCTCGGCGTGATGCACAATGCGATGATCGCGCCGCTCGGCAAGATGAAGCTGGCGGGCGTGGCGTGGTATCAGGGCGAGGCGGACGTGGGCCCGCCGGGTTACGACAAGAAGCTCGCCGCACTCTTCGCCGGTTGGCGCCGCCAGTTCGGTTCGCAGGCGCGGATGCTGGTGGTGCAGCTGGCAGACTACGGCGAGCGCCGCTCGACCCCGGCCGAATCCGGCTGGGCGCAGCTGCGCGAAGAGCAGCGCAAGGGCGTCGCCGCCGACGCCAACGCCGCGCTCGTTACCGCAATCGACATCGGCGAGCCGACCGACATTCACCCGGCCAACAAGAACGACCTCGGCAAGCGGCTGGCGGTGGCCTTCAACAGCCGCGCCATGCCCATGCCGGAGCGGGCGGTGCGCGAGGGCGCCCGCGTCAGTGTCAGCTTCAGCGGCATCGCCGGCGCGCTGGTCGTGCAGGGCGGGCCCTACCCGCTCGGGGTCGAGCTGTGCGGCGCCGCGCCGGGCTCCTGCCAATTCGTGATCGCGCGGGCCGAGGGCAGCCGCCTGCTGATCGCCGTGCCCGACGGCCTGACGCCCACACGGGTGCGCTATGCCTGGGCCGATGCGCCGGTGGTGAACCTCGTCGACGGCGAGGGGATGCCGGTGCCGGGCTTCGAACTGGCGATCGCGCAATGACCTTCACCCGCCGCGAGACCCTCTCAGCCTCGGCGGCGGGCGCGCTGGCGCTGGCGGCGCGGGGACACGCCGCCAGCGCCGCGCCCTCCCCCGGTTTCGTGACGCGCGAAGGCACCCGGCTGCTGCGCGGCGGCAAGCCATACCGGATCACCGGGGCGAACCTGTGGTATGCCGCATGGCTTGGCGCGGATGCCGATTACGGCGACCGCGCAAGGCTGGTGCGCGAGCTCGACCGGCTGCAGGCGCTGGGTATCAACAACTTGCGCATCATGGCGGCGGCCGAGGAAGGGCCGCTCAAGAACTCGATCAAACCCGGCTTCACCCATGCCGACGGCAGCCCCAATGCGGCGCTGCTTGAAGGCCTCGACTTCGTGATGGCCGAGATTGCCAAGCGCGGAATGACCGCGGTGGTGGTGCTCTCGAACTTCTGGGAATGGTCGGGGGGCCTCCAGACCCTGCTCTACCGCGCCACTGGCAGCTATATCGACATGGGCGATCCCGCGCACCCATGGCCCGCCTTCGCCGACGCCACCGCCAAGGTCTACGCCAACCCGCAAGCGATCGCGCTTTACCGCGATCATGTCCGCCGCCTGCTCGCGCGGCGCAATTCCATCACCGGCATCGCCTATGCCGAGGACCCGGCGATCATGGCATGGCAGCTCGCCAACGAGCCCCGCCCGGGTGGGAGCGATGCGGCGATTGCGGCGAACCGCCAGGCCTACCTCGCATGGATCGCCGACACCGCGGCGCTGATCCGCGCGGGCGCGCCGCATCATCTCGTCAGCCTCGGGCAGGAGGGGACGCAGGCGACCAATGGCAGCGCCGCGCTGGTCGCGGATGCCCACCGCGACATCGACTATGTCACCGCGCACATCTGGCCCCTGAACTGGAGCTGGGTGAAGGGCGACGATCTTGCCGGGACATGGCCCGAGGGACGGCGCAAGGTCGAAGCCTATATCGCTGCTCACGTCGCCATCGCCGAGCAACTCGGCAAGCCGCTGCTGATCGAGGAATTCGGCTTCCCGCGCGACGGCGAGGCCTATGCGCCCTCGGCCAGCACGCAGTTCCGCGAGGACTACTACCGCCTGATCTACGGCGCGGTCGAGGCCAGCTGGGCGGCGGGCGGGGTGATCGCCGGGAGCAATTTCTGGGCGTGGAACGGGGAGGCGCGCACGCCCCACCCCGACGCCCGCTTCCGCGATGGCGACCGCGCCTACATGGGCGATCCCCCGCACGAACCCCAAGGCTGGTACGGGGTGTTCGACAGCGATGCGGGCATGCTCGAGGTGATCCGCAAGCACGTAGCCCGCGCCGCGTCCTAGGGAGCGGGAGCCGTCACCCCTGCCTTGGTCTGGGCCACGGGGCGCATCAGCCCATTTTCGTCATAGATGAGATACTCTGCCGTCACCGCCCGCCGCCCCAGCGCGCCTTTCTGATCGCCAATCGTCAGCGCGGCGTTGTGGAGGAAGAGATACCACTGGCCTTTGAATTCGGCGATGCCGGGGTGGATAGTGAAGCTGCCCTCGGCCGATCCGGTCAGCTCGCCGCGATAGGTCCACGGTCCCCTGATCGAGGGCGCGGTGGCGTAGGAGATGCGCTCGTTCTCGTGATCGCTGCGATCCAGCGAGGCGTAGGTCAGGTAATAAAGGTCGCCCCGCTTGTGCAGCCACGGCCCTTCCTCGAAATGCGGCGGCGTGATCTCGGTGATCGGCCCGTCGATGCTGATCATGTCCTCGCCAAGCTTGGCGATATAGCACTGGCGGTTGCCCCACGCGATCCAGGTGGTGCCGTCGTCGTCGGTGAAGACGGTGGGGTCGATATCCTCCCAGCTGTGGGTGCCCTTAGGCGTCATGTCGTTGCTGATGAGGGCAGAGCCCTTCGCGTCCACAAACGGGCCTTCCGGCCTGTCGGAAACGGCAACGCCGATCGCTTTGCCCGGCTTGGTCCGGTCGTGTTCGACCGGCGCATACATCCAGAAGCGGCCGTGCTTCTGGATGACCTGAATGGCCCAGGCGTCGTGCGAGGCCCAAGCGAAGCCCTTGATATCCATGATCGGCGGATGCGCCGTCCAATTGCGCATGTCGGTGGTCGACCAGACGAGCCAGTCCTTCATGTTGAACATTTCGCCGTCCGCAGCCTCATCGTGGCTGGTGTAGAGCCACAGCGTGTCCCCCACCACCAGTGGAGCCGGGTCGGCGGTGAAGCGGTCGCGGAACAGAGGGTTCGATCCGGGCGCGTCGTCCGCCACGAGGGGCCCAGCGGCCAGCAGCGCGGCGAGCGGCAGGAGCAGGCGCATGGGCGGTCCTCTCAGTGGTTATGCCGCGGCAGCTTCTTCGCCGTCCCGCGATACTTGAGCGCGAATTCCATCACCCCGCCCTCGGCCAGCTGGCCCGTCTTCTCTCGGTAGAGTTCCTCCCACGGCGTCTGGCTTTCGGGGACCGGAGGAATGGTCTCCTCGGCGCGGCGCCGCGCAATTTCGGCCTCGTCGACCAGCGCATCGCAGCGCCGCTGATTGAGATCGACGCGGATGATGTCTCCGGTGCGCAGCCACGAGAGGCCCCCGCCGACCGCGCTTTCGGGGCTGACGTTGAGGATCGAGGGGCTGTCGCTCGTGCCCGATTGCCGCCCGTCACCCAAGGTTGGCAGCCACGGTTTGCCGGCGCGGATCATCGCGTCGGGCGGCTGCATGTTGACGACCTCCGCGCTGCCCGGCCAGCCGATCACGCCCGAGCCGCGGATCACGAGGATGCAGTCCTCGTCAATCGCCAGCGAAGGGTCGTTGATGCGGTGGTGGTAATCGTCCGAGCCGTCGAACACGATCGCGCGCGCCTCGAACACGCCCTCGCTGCCGGGGCGCGAGAGGTAGCGGGCGTGGAAGGCGGGGCCGATCACGCTGGTCTTGAGGATCGCGAAGTCGAACAGGTTGCCCGACAGAACCATGAACCCGGCCTTGTCGATCAGGGGATCGGCAAAGGGCCGGATCATCTCGCGGTCGGGGCTTTCGGCGCCTGCGAGGTTCTCGGCCATTGTCCTGCCGGTGCAGGTCAGCACGTCGCCATTGAGGCGGCCCGCTTGCAGCAGCTCCCACATCGCCGCAGGCACTCCGCCCGCCCGGTGGAAGCGTTCGCCGAGATACTTCCCCGCAGGCTGCATGTTGACGAGCAGTGGCAGGTCGTAGCCGTGCGCCTGCCACACCTCGGTCTCGAGCGGCACGCCCGCGTGCGCGGCCATCGCCATGATGTGCGGCTGGGCGTTGGACGAGCCGCCGATCACGCTGACGCAGGCAATCGCATTCTCGAAGGCCTCGCGGGTGAGGATGTCGGAGGGCTTCAGGTCCTCCAGCACCATCTCGACGATCCGGCGGCCGGTGCGATAGGCCATCTGCCCGCGTTCGCGATAAGGCGCGGGGATCGCTGCGCATCCCGTCAGCGAGAGGCCCAGTGCCTCGGCGACCGCGTTCATGGTGCTCGCCGTGCCCATTGAATTGCAATGCCCGGCCGAGGGCGCGCTGGAGGTGGCGCGGTTCAGGAATTCTTCCTCGTCGATCTCGCCCGCGGCGAGCTTGCGGCGGCTGCGCCAGATGACGGTTCCGCTGCCGACCAGCTCGCCCTCGTGCCACCCGTCGAGCATCGGGCCGCCGGAGAGGACGATTGCGGGAATGTCGACCGTCGAGGCCGCCATGATCTGCGAGGGCGTGGTCTTGTCGCAGCCGGTGGTCAGCACCACCCCGTCCAGAGGATAGCCGTTCAGCAGCTCCACCAGCCCGAGATAGAGCAGGTTACGATCCAGCGCCGCGGTCGGCCGGCGGCAGTTCTCGAAAATCGGGTGGACGGGGAATTCGATCGGAATGCCCCCCGCATCACGGATCCCGTCGCGGGTGCGCTTGGCGAGGTCGACATGGATGCGGTTGCAGGGGGAAAGGTCGCTGCCGCTCTGCGCAATGCCGATGATCGGCTTGCCGCTTTGCAGCTCCTCGGGCGTCACCCCGTAATTCATGAAGCGTTCGAGATAGAGCGCCGTCATGTCCATGCGTTCGCGGTTGTCGAACCAGTCGCGCGAACGCAGGCGGCGGGGTGAGGCTTGGTCTGTCATGGGCTCCCGGGGGGCTTGCTGAAGGATGCCGCGAGGCTCGGCCCCGCGTCGGAATTGCGGCGGATCAGCTGGTAGGCGAGCGTCAGCTGCTCGGCCTTGGTGCGGGCGGCACGCGACTTGTTCTTGTGCACCCGCGCTATCATCGCGACCGCCTCCGCGGTCATCTCGCGGATCGGCTGGCGGATGGTGGTGAGTTCGGGCCAGATCGAGCTGGCGAGCTCGGTATCGTCGAAGCCGCAAACGGTGATGTCGCCGGGCACATCGAGGTGCCGGCGGTGCGCCATCGCGACCGTGGCGGCGGCCATGTCGTCGTTCGAGGCGAAGATCGCAGTCGGGCGATGCGCCGCGCCGAGCAGCCTCTCGGCCGCGACCATGCCCGAACGGTAGGTGAACTGGCCCTGCGCGATCAGGCTCTCGTCGATCGCGAGCCCGGCATCGGTCATCGCCTTGCGATAGCCTTCGAGGCGCTGGCCGCTCGCCACCTGTTCGGGGTTGCCGATGATGAAGCCGATGCGCTCATGCCCCAAGCTGATGATGTGCCGGGTCATGTCGTAGGCGGCCTGGAACTCGTCGATCAGCACCGCCCCGTGGCTGCCGGTGGCCCGGCCCGGGCCGACCGCAACCGCGATTCCGCCCGAGGAACGGATCAGGTCGAGCACGCTCTGATCGTCGCACAGCGGCGGGGGGAGGATGTAGCCCTCGATCCCGCCGTCGAGCAGCTTCTTGATCACCTTCTGCGCCTCGGCGACATTTTCGCAGGCCTGCACCACGAGGTAGATGTCGCGGCGGCTCGCCTCTTCGAGCGCGCCCATCAGGAACTCGCTCAGGTAGGAGGCCGAGGGGTTGTCGAACAAGAGCGCGATGCGCAGCTGCGATCCCGCCGCGAGCGATCGCGCCGCGCGGTTGGGGACGTAGTTGAGCTTGGCGATCGCGCCCAAAACCTTCTGCTTGGTGTCCTCGCGCACGTTCTCCTCGCCGTTGATGACGCGGCTCACCGTCATCGGCGAACACTGCGCCTCGCGCGCGACATCGGTGATCGTGGGCGCCGCATTGGATCGCCGGGCGGCGCGCTTGCGGCCCTGGGTTGCGGACGGGGCGAGAGTGTCGGCCTTGGTGCTCATGGCGCCCGCCATACTGCGCGGGGGCAATGGGCGGCAAGCGGCATGATAAGCGCTATCATTGCCCGGGCGCTTCCGGGAACTTGCGCTGCCGGTAGGCATCCAGCGGCTCGGCGGGTGGCGCGGTGTCCGGGGGGAGCGGCAGGCCATTGACCGATTGCCAGTAGGCAAGCGAGGCATCGCGCCACCAGCGCGCCTCCTTGCGCTGGATCGAAAGGTCGCCGGCGACGGCGGCGTGACGTTCGGGGTCGATCGCGGGGGCGAGGCTCGCCCAGTCGGCGGCCATGCGATCGACCCCCGCGACACCGGCATCGTAGCGGGTGGCCAGTTCCTCCCACAGCGTGCGGCCCGAGGGCAAGCGATGCGTCCAGGGCATGTGGTGGAACCACAGCAGGAAGCGCGGGTCGATTGTGGCTGGGTCGCTCCACTGCGCGGCAACGGCCGGCGCATATTGTGCAAGGGCATTGGAGCCCGTGGCCGTGCGGTCGAAGCCGACCCCGCCATTGTCTGCCCGGTGGTAGTAGCACGGGTTCCAGTCGGGCCGTTCGAGATCGCACACCCACGGCGCGGGGCCGTAGTGGTGGCCGGTGCCCATCAGATGCGCGAGCCCCATCGGCCCGGTGTAATCGACCACCGTCCCGCGGCTGGCGAGCATCATCGCCGTGATGGTGCCGAGCGGCTGCGGGTTACGCGTGAAGGTCTGCGCGGCCCATTCGCGGGCGATGTCCTCGCTCGGAAGCGCCGGGTTCCACGCCAGCCGCCCGAAAGCGTACCAGTTCGCCTGATCGAAGTGGGTGCCCGTCCAGTTGCGGTCAGAGCCGACATTGGCGACGCCCGCCATGCCCGTCGGCGCGACGATCTGCGCCACGGTTCCGCCCCGCCCCGTATCGGCGTCCAGCACCTCTTTCCACAGGGGCGCAAGGTAGGCGATCCCGCTCGCCTGCCCGAGATATTCGCGGGTGATCTGCGCCTCGAGCATCACGCGCGTCCTCGGCATCGCCCCGAACAGCGGATGGAACGGCTCGCGCGGCTGGAAATCGAGCGGGCCGTTCTTGATCTGGAGGATGACGTTGCCAGCGAACTGCCCGTCGAGCGGCTGGAACTCGGCATAGGCCTGCATCGTGCGGTCGGTGCTGTCCTCGGCCCGGTAGACGAAGGCGCGCCAGATCACCGTGCCCCTCTCGCCAAGCGCGGCGGCGAGCATGTTCGCGCCCTCGGCGTGGCTGCGGCCATAGTCCTGCGGGCCGGGCTGGCCTTCGCTGTTCGCCTTGACCAGAAACCCGCCGAAATCGGGGATGCTCGCGTAGATTTCGTCGGCCTTGGCCTTCCACCATGCCTTTACGGCGGGATCGAGCGGGTCGGCGGTGGGGAGGCCGCCCAGTTCCATCGGGGCAGAGAAGCGCGCCGACAGGAACACCCGGATGCCATAGGGCCGCCACGCATCGGCGAGCCGCGCGAGCTTGGCGATATAGCGCGGTTCGAGCATGAAGGCCTTGGCGTTGACGTTGTTCACCGCAATGGCGTTGATCCCGATGCTGGCATTGGCGCGGGCATAGTCGACGAGGCGCGGATCGAGTTTCTCGGGCAGGTGCCACCAGTCGATGATCGAGCGGCCCGCATAGCCGCGCTCGACGGTGCCGTCGGGGTTGTCCCAGTGGTCGAGCATCCGCAAAGGCATGGTGGGCGCTTCGGTCAGCCGGATTTCGCTCAGCGGCTTGCCCTCGCCAAGGGCGCGCAGCAGGGCGAAGCTGCCATAGAGGCACCCGACATGATCCTCGGCGGCAATGACGACCGCCTGCCGCCCCTCGATCATCTCGGGCGCAATGCCGAAGCCTGCCGCCCCATCGCCCTTTTCCTCGCCGCAGGAGAGCACGATCTCGGTCGAATCGCGGGTCAGCCGCGGGCGGTCATAGCCTTGCAAACCGGCCAGCCCGCGGCGCAGTTCGGCCTCGGCGATGGCGAGGGTCGGACTGCCGGGTCTGCCGACGATCACGGGTACGATCGGAGCGGCTTCGCGCAGGTCGGCGAGCGCCTCGCCCTCGAGCGGAGCATGGCGCAGCCACAGGGCGTAGCCGTCCTCGGCACAGGCTTGCCCTGCCGCAAGCAACGCAGCAGCGACCATCGCAAAGCCGTTGACAAGCCCTCTCCCTCTCATCATGGTAGCGCTACCACAATCACGGGGCCAGTCAAGCTGCCGTGCCCAGGGAGAGGGACTTTCGATGAACGGGATCAAGCGGGCTGCGCTGGCAGCAGGGGTGTGTCTGGCGGCTTTCGGCATGGTCGCCGCGCCCGCAACTCTGGCCAAGGAGCGGACTGCCGCCATCAAGGTCGAGCGCGCTATGAAGGACGCGCCCTACTGGAACCCCGCCCTCCCCGTCGAGAGCCGCGTCGAGGACCTCCTCGCCCGCATGACGCTCGAAGAGAAGATCGCCCAGATCATCACCGTGTGGGACAGCAAGGGCAAGGTTCAGGGCCCGGGCGACGTGTTCGACCCGGCCAAGGCGGCGACCGTCTACCCCGACGGGATCGGCCAGATCGCGCGGCCCTCGGACCGCAGCGGGCCCTCCTCCCCCCGTCAGGTCGGGCGGCGCAGCATCGAGGAATCGGTCGCCTATGTGATCGCCGCGCAGAAGTGGGCGATGGAGAAGACCCGGCTCGGCATTCCGATCCTGTTCCACGAGGAATCGCTCCACGGCCTCGCCGCCAAGGATGCCACCGCCTTCCCGCAGGCGATCGGCCTTGCGAGCAGCTGGGACCCTGACCTGATCCGCGAGATCAACGCCCTGATCGCCGACGAGACCAGCGCGCGCGGCGTGCATCTGGTGCTCTCCCCCGTGGTCGACGTTGCCCGCGACCCGCGCTGGGGCCGGATCGAGGAAACCTTCGGCGAAGACCCCTACCTCGTCGGCGAGATGGGCGTCGCCTCGGTCGAGGGGCTGATGGGCGTGGGCACGACCCGAAAGCTCGCACCGGGCAAGGTGATGGCGACATTGAAGCACATGACCGGCCACGGCCAGCCCGAAAGCGGCAACAACGTTGCCCCCGCCCAGATCAGCGAGCGCACGCTGCGCGAGATGTTCTTCCCGCCCTTCGAACAGGTGGTGAAACGCACCCGCATCGACGCGGTGATGGCGAGCTACAACGAGATCGACGGGGTGCCCTCCCACGCGAACAAATGGCTCCTTCAGGACGTGCTGCGCGGCGAGTGGGGCTACGAGGGCGCGGTGGTCTCGGACTACTACGCGATCGAGGACATGGCCCGCCTCCACCACATCGCCCCCGACAATGCCGCTGCGGGCGAAATCGCCTTGAAGGCCGGGGTCGATGTCGACCTGCCCGAGGGCGCTGGCTTCAGGGACCTTGCCGCGGGCGTCCGCGCGGGCCGCGTGCCGATGCAGGCCATCGACGATGCGGTGCGGCGGCTGCTCACCATGAAGTTCAACGCCGGACTGTTCGAAAACCCCTGGCCCGACCTTGCCAAGGCGAAGACCTCCAACGGCCCCACCGGCGTGGCGCTGGCGAGGCTGGCCGCCGAGCGCTCGCTGGTGCTGCTCAAGAACAACGGCGCGCTGCCGCTGGCCCTGCAGGAAAGCGCAACTGCGAAGAAGCCGACCATCGCGGTGATCGGCCCCAACGCCGATGTCGCGCGCCTCGGCGGCTATTACGGCGAGCCCCGCGCGAGCGTCACGCCGCTTCAGGGCATCAAGCAGGCCGTGGCGGGCAAGGCCAACGTCGTCCACGCCCTCGGCGTCGAGATCATCGACGGCGACAGCGACTGGTGGGACGACAAGGTCGTGCTCGCCGACCCCGAGAAGAACCGCCAGCGCATCGCCGAGGCGGTCGAGGTGGCGAAGAATGCCGACACCATTGTCCTGTTCATCGGCGACACCGAGAAGACCAGCCGCGAAGGCTGGGCCGCCAATCACTTGGGCGACCGCACCAGTCTCGACCTCGTCGGCGAGCAGAACGAGCTGTTCAAGTCGATGAAGGCGCTCGGCAAGCCGGTCGTCGTGGTGCTGATCAACGGCCGCCCGCCGAGCTATCCCACCATCGCCGCCGAGGCCGATGCGATCCTCGAGACGTGGTATGCGGGCGAGCAGCAGGGCACCGCGATTGCCGATGCGCTGATTGGCAAGGTCAATCCGGGCGGCAAGATGCCGGTCTCGACCGCGCGCAATGTCGGCCAGCTGCCGAACTTCTACAACTACAAGCCCAGCGCGCGGCGCGGCTACCTGTTCGACGAGGTGACGCCGCTGTTCCCGTTCGGCTGGGGCCTCAGCTACACCACCTTCAGCCTCGCCGCGCCGCAGCTTTCCGCTTCGAGCATCAAGCCGGGCGAAGGCGTGACGGTGACGGTGCGCGTCACCAACACGGGGGCACGCGCGGGCGACGAGGTGGTGCAGGTCTATCTGCGCGACGAAGTGAGCTCGGTCACCCGCCCGGTGAAGGAGCTTGTCGGCTTCAAGCGCGTGACGCTCCAGCCGGGCGAGACCCGCGATGTGGCGATTGCCATCGAGCCGCGCGCCTTCGCGATGTGGAACGCCGAGATGCAGCGTGTGACCGAGCCGGGCACCTTCGCGATCATGACCGGCGCGAACTCGGCCGAATTGCAGACCGTGAAGCTGGAGGTGCGGCCGTGACGATTTCCCGCCGCGACGCGCTGGGCGCGATCGGCACCACGCTGGCCGCGCTGCCGCTGGTCGGCTGTGGCGGCGGGTCGACCGGCGCCTCTCCCGCCCCCGTCAGCACCGCGCCCCCGCCCGCGCCCGCGCCGACCGGCGCACCCTCGCCGGGGCTCAACGCCATCGCCGCGCGCGGGGGCCGCAAGTTCGGGAGCGCGATCGCCTCGATTCCGGGAACGACCAACGCCGGCTCGATCCAGAACCCGGACTACACGGCCATCGTGAAGGGCGAATGCGGCATCGTCGTCCCCGAAAACGAGATGAAGTGGCAGGCCGTGCGCCCCGCGCCCACGGTCTACAATTTCGACCGGATGGACGAGATCGTCCGCTGGGCACAGACCAACGGGCTCGCGGTGCGCGGCCACACCCTGCTGTGGCACCGACCGCAGTGGTTCCCGAACTGGCTCAACACCTACGACTTCGGTGCGACGCCGGTACGCGAGGCCGAGAGGCTGCTGACCGAGCACATCCAGACCGTGACCCGCCGCTACAAGGGCGTGATCCAGAGCTACGATGTGGTCAACGAGGCGATCGACCATGATCGCAACGCCACCATCGAGACCAGCCTCAGCCGCGCGATGGGCAGCCCCGAGGCGGTGCTCGACCTCGCCTTCCACACCGCGCGGGCCGAGCTGCCGACCGAACAGCTGGTCTACAACGACTACATGAGCTGGGAGCCGCAGCACCAGCGCCACTGCGCCGACGTGCTGCGCCTGCTCGAGGGCTTCAGGAAGCGCGGCACGCCGGTCGATGCGCTGGGGATCCAGTCGCATATCGAGATCTTCTCGATCGACCCCGCGACCGGCGTCGGCCCCTATGCCGAACGCGAATGGCGGCGCTTCCTCGACGAGGTCACCGGCATGGGCTACCGCCTGCTGGTCACCGAATTCGACGTCAAGGACAAGGCGCTTCCCGCCAATGTCGCCCAGCGCGACGAGAAGGTCGCGGATTTCGCGCGGCGCTATTTCGAGGTGATGCTCGATTACGGAGCGCACCTCGACGACATCCTCGCCTGGGGCATGGTCGACCGGTTCAACTGGCTCCAGGGCTTCGATCCCGCGAGGCGCGCCGACGGGCTCGAGGTGCGCGGCACACCCTATGACAGCACCTACCGCGCCAAGCCGCTGCGCAGCGCGCTCGCCAACGTCTTGACCGCCGCCGGCTGATCCTCTCGCCGACGGTTTCCCCCTGTGGCCCGGGCAGCGATGCCCGGGCCCTTTTTTATGCGCCCGCCTGCGCGAACGATCGGCGCGCACAAACGAAAAGGGCCCCCCGGCGATGTGCCGGGGAGCCCTTTCCCTGGGGAGCCGTGCGACCCCGCGCGGCGCCTTAGAAGTTGCCGCGCACGATGAAGGAGAAGCGTCGGTCGTTCATGAAGAACGAGCGCGGGGCGAGCACCGAGGGATCGCCGGTATAGGCCTGCGTCGTCCTGGTGACTTCGTCGAGCAGGTTGACCCCCTGCACGCCGACCCGGATGCTCTTGCCGATGTTGAAGAAGATCGACGCATCGAGCTGCCCGGTCGACTCGTTGAAGATCGAGTAGAACGGGAAGATCACGTCCGCCGGGGTCAGCAGGAAGCGCGAGCGCCAGTTATAGGCGGCACGCAGGCTGATCGGGCCCTTCTCGTAGAAGACGGTCGCGTTGATGTTGTGCTTCGAGAGCTGCTCGAGCGGCAGGTTGCCCGGCGGGATGGTCGACGGATTGACCGGCTCGCCCGTGTTGAGGAAAGTGTTGGGCAGGCCCTCGCTCTCGATATAGGTGTAGTTGGCCGCGATCCCGAGGCCGTCCAACGGCTTGGGCAGGAAATCGTAGGTCTGCTGATAGGCCACCTCGAAACCCTTGATCTTGCCGTTCTCGTCGAAGTTGGCCGGACCGCGCACCAGCACGTCGCGGGTGATCCCGTTGCTGGTGATCTGGCGACTGCTGATCTCCTGATAGAAGAAGTCCTTGATGTCCTTGTAGAAGCCGTTGAGCGTCAGCGAGCCGACGGTGTCGAAATACCATTCGAGGCTGACGTCGAACTGCCAGGCGGTGGCCGGACGGATGAAGGGGTTGCCCGCTTCGGCCGTAAGTTCGCCGCTACCTCCCAGACCGACATTGAGGAAGTTGCGGACATAGGAGTTGTCCGGACGGGTCAGCACCTTCGATCCGGCAAAGCGCAGGATCACGTCCTCGGACAGGCCGAACTTCAGGTTGAGGCTCGGCAGCCAGAAATCGTAGCTGACATTGGCGACATCACGGAAGGATACGCCGTCGCCGGCGAACTGCTGGAGCTGGGCATAGCCCGCCGCGCCGAGGTTGCAGACCCCGCCCGGCGTCTGCGGCAGCGTACCCGGAGGTGCGCCCGGCGGAACAACCGCGGCGCAGCGCACCGCAAAGGGTTCCTGGATGTTGAGCGCCTGCTGGCTCGGAACCCCGATCGACCCTCTCGAGATAATGCTGGTATCGACATAGCGCAGGCCGACATTGCCCGACAAACGCACGCCTCCGAACAGATCGTCGGTGCCGAATTCGAGTTGGAGATAGGCGGCCGAGTCACGCTGGGTGATGGGCTGGCGGTCATTGTCGATGAAGCCTTCGGCATCGGCGGCCTGCGGCGTCCCGGCATTGCGCGCGGCGAGCGGAACCCACGTCGGCGAGCCGCCCAGCGCGCGGGCCTGACCCTGCACCGACCGGATAAAGTCGACCGTCCCCTGATAGTCGCCCGTCAGGTCGCCCGCGTAGTAGAACGCGCCCGGAGGTCCGGGGACCTTGCCACGGAAGAAGTTCGGGAAGTCGTAGCGCACGGAGCTGTCGGCGGGCGTGTCGGCGAAATTGACCGGGCGGTCGCCCGACCAGGTCTCGCTCAGCATCCCCCAGTTGTAGGTGGTGTAGCGCACCGCCTGCTCGCGGTCCTGATAGCGAGCGCCCCACTTCACCTTGCGCAGGAAAGCGTCGTCATCGAATTCGTAGGCCATGTCGGCCTGGAAGGCATACTGGGTGCCGCGCGAATCCTCGATGTGGTCCATCGCCGCGCGCCAGAACTGGAAGCGCGGATCGGTGAAGTACTGCGCCTCGGTCGCGCCCGCCAGATCGGCGCCGGGGGTCGACCAAGTGTAGCCGAGGAACTGCGGCTTGCGCGGGATGACCACCGGCAGGTTGCCGGAGATATCGAGTTCCTGATCGGCAAAGGACGATCCGAACAGGCTGAAGTCGAGGTTTTCCTTGTGCGACCTGGCGTATTGCGCGTCGAGCTCGACAGTGAAACGGTCGGTCAGCTCGGTGCGCAGGTTGATCGAGTAGTCCTCGTTCTTGATCCGGTCGTCGACCTGCCGGCGCGCGAGCGATTGCTGCAGGCCGCCGATCGGCACGAAGGGCGAGGTGCCCGGGTTGCCGCGCCAGCCGTTCGAGGCGTTGACGATGTAGCCCGACTGGAACAGGCCGCTTTCGTTGTAGATGTAGTCGGTGAAGCCGCCCACCGGGCACTGCGCGCGCGCGGTCGGATCGCCGAGGCTGCCATCGGGGTTGATGCGGTTGGGGCCGGCATCGTTCTGCTGGCAGCCGAGCGGGTAGGTCGAATATTCGGCAAGGTCGGGCGCGGTCTCGAAGGTGTATTCGCCCCACTTGTTGCTCGAGGCCGAGCGGATGAACTCGGCGGTGATCAGGGTCTTGCCGTCGATCGATTCGAACTGCGCCGACGCCGCGATCCCGAAGCGCTCGCGGTCGAATTCCTGGGTGCGGAACTGGCCGCCCACCGGGGCCACGCGGCTGGCGGCGTAGTCGGCAAAGCCATCCGCCCCGGCGGCACCGAAGTTGCCGCACTGCGCCCCGCCACCCGGCAGCGTGAAGGTATCGGTCGCGCCCGGCAGCGGGTTGCGGCACACCAGCACGCCATCGGTGTTGGAGGCATTGACCAGCCGACCGTCACGGGTCTGGTAGTTGGCGACCTGAAGCCCGTCCGCGCGGCTCTTGATGCGCGAATAGGAGGCGCTGGCGAGCAGGCCGAAGCGCCCCTTGTCGGTGTCCCAGGTGTTGCTGAGCAGGCCCGAGACCGTCGGCGTCCATTCCTTGCGGAAGTCGCCATAATTGGCCTCGGCGGTGAAGGCCGCCCTGAAGCCCTTGTTGTCGAACGGCTTGCGGGTGATGAGGTTGACGGTGCCCGCAAGGCCACCCTCGATCGTTTCGGCCGTGGCGTTCTTGCTGACGATCACCGAGCCGAGCAATTCGGCCGGCACGTCGGCGAAGTTCAGCGCCTGCCCGCCCACGCCCGCGGCGAAGGCCGAGCGGCCGTTGAATTCCGAACGCACGAAGTTGAGGCCGCGCACCACGACGCCCGAACCTTCGACCGAGAAATGGTCGGGATCGTTCGAGCCGGCGAAGCGGTTGATCGAGATACCGGGCACACGCTGGAGCGCTTCGGTGACCGAGCGGTCGGGCAGCGCGCCGATGTCCTGCGCGGTGATCGCGTCGACGATGGTATCGGAATCGCGCTTGATGCTCTGGGCATTGGCGAGCGAAGCGCGGATGCCGCTGACGATGATCTCTGAGACGGGCTCATCGGCAGCGACGGCGTCCTGGGTTTCGGGTTCGGCCTCGGCCTGGTCCTGCGCGAAAGCAGCGGTGGCGCTGATCGCGCTGCCGACCACGAGAGCCGAAGCCCCGGCGCGCAGCAGGCTCTTGTACCACGGCTGGCGGCCACCGACCCCCACGCCATGCGGCTGCATCGAAGTGCGCATTAGATCCCTCCCCATGTTAGCGCTATCATTTATTCGCAGATAGCTTGCCCTCTTGTGGGACCTTGGATTATCGAGGCCGAGGCTGCTTGACAATAGGTCTTCGCATTTTTGCAGGGGAAGTGTGGCAATTTGCCAACAACGCCCCGCTGCGGTAGGATCGGGACGGGATGAGAGAGAGCAATGGTATCGGTAACGCGGGCCGCCTCGCGCGGGTCGTGATCGTGGGCGGCGGCACCGCCGGATGGATGGCGGCCGCGGCACTCTCGCGCTTTTTCAACGATGGTCGCAGAACGGTCACACTGATCGAATCCGACGCCATCGGCACGGTCGGCGTGGGCGAGGCGACGATCCCGCCGATCCGATCCTTCAACGCGATGCTCGACATTCCGGAGGACGAATTCCTGCGCGAGACGCGCGGCACGGCGAAGCTCGGGATCGAGTTCGTCAATTGGGGGCGGCAGGGCGATCGCTATTTCCACCCCTTCGGCACCTATGGCCAGGACCTCCACGGTATCGCCTTCCACCAGCTGTGGCTGCGCGAGCACGCCCGCTCGGGCGTCGGCGGGGCTGGCGATATCGGCGACTATTCGATGTGCACCGCGGCCGCGCGGATGGGGCGATTCGCGCGGCCCGCAGCCGGTGCGCAGTCGGTGGTGCGCGAGATCGCCTATGCCTATCACTTCGACGCCGGGCTCTACGCCGCCTATCTGCGCCGCCTCTCCGAACGGCAAGGCGTGACGCGGATCGAGGGGCAGATCACCAAGGTCACGCGCGACGGTGAAACTGGCGATGTCGCCAGCGTCACACTGGAGAACGGCACCACCATTGCGGGCGACCTGTTCATCGACTGCTCGGGCTTCCGCGGGCTGCTGATCGAGGAGGCGCTCGGCACCGGCTACGAGGACTGGAGCCACTGGCTCCCGATGGACCGCGCGCTGGCCGTGCCGAGCCGCTCGCCCGGCCCGCCCGATCCCTTCACCCGCGCCACTGCCCACAGCGCCGGCTGGCAATGGCGCATCCCGCTCCAGCACCGGACCGGCAACGGCCATGTCTACTCAAGCGCCTTCATGGGCGAGGACGAGGCACGCGCGATCCTGCTCGCCAACCTCGAGACCGAACCGCTCGCCGAACCGCGCGGCCTGAAATTCCTCACCGGCATGCGGCGCAAGGCGTGGAACCACAATGTCATCGCGCTGGGGCTCTCGTCGGGCTTTATCGAGCCATTGGAATCGACCTCGATCCACCTCATCCAGAACGGCCTCCAGCGCCTCTTCGCGCTGTTCCCCGACCTGCCGATCAGCCCGCTCGAACGCGACGAATACAACCGCGGGATGCACGACCTTTACGAGGACGTGCGCGATTTCATCATCCTCCACTACAAGGCGACGCAGCGCGAGGACTCCGAGTTCTGGCGCTACGTGAAGCAAATGAGCATCCCCGACAGCCTCGCACGCAAGATCGACCTGTGGCGTCGCCGCGGCCGGGTGTTCCGCGAGAATGCCGAGCTCTTCGCGCAGCCGAGCTGGGTGGCGGTGATGCTGGGGCAGAACATCTGGCCCGAACTCCACGACCCGATCGCCGACACGCTCGACGAGGCCAAGGTCGCCGCCGCGATGGCGCAGATGCGCGCCGCCTATGCCGATGTCGCTGCGCGCCTGCCCGCTCACGGAGATTTCCTGCGGCAATCGGGCAGCTGGCACGTGGCCCCCGAGGCCGCGGTCGCATGAGCGCCCCGCCGGTCAGCAAGATCGTCATCGTCGGCGGGGGCACCGCGGGGTGGATGACGGCGGCCGCGATCGTCCGGGTGCTCGGGGCAATGCCGGGGCTCTCGGTCACGCTGGTCGAAAGCGAGGCGATCGGCACGGTGGGCGTCGGCGAAGCGACGATCCCGCAGATCATCGGCTTCAACCGCCTGCTCGGCCTCGACGAGATGACCTTCATGCGCGAGACCCGCGCGACATACAAACTCGGCATCGAATTCGTCGACTGGCTGCGGCCGGGGCACAGCTACGTGCACCCCTTCGGCAGCTTCGGGCTCGACATGCTGGGGATCGAGTTCCAGCACTTCTTCCTGCGCGGCGCCCAACAGGGCGAGGCGGCGCGGATCGACGACTATTCCATCGCGGCTGTGGCGGCCAAGGCGGGGCGGTTCGGCTGGCCGCGCCCCGACAATCCGCGCTCGCCGATGTCGAAGCTGTCCTACGCCTTCCAGTTCGACGCGGGCCGCTATGCGAAGTTCCTGCGCGGCTATGCCGAAGCCGCCGGAGCGGTGCGGATCGAGGGCCGGATCACCGAGGTGCGGCAGGACGGCGAGAGCGGCTTCGTCACGGGCGTCGTTCTCGAAGACGGGCGCGAGGTGGCGGGCGAATTGTTCATCGACTGCTCGGGCTTCCGCTCGCTCCTGCTCGGGCAGACGCTGGGCGTGCCCTTCACCGACTGGAGCAAGTGGCTCCCCTGCGACAGCGCGGTCGCGATCCCCTGCGAGCTGGGCGGGGCGAACGAGCCGCTGACCCGCTCGACCGCGCGCCCCGCCGGGTGGCAATGGCGCATCCCGCTCCAGCACCGCATCGGCAATGGCCATGTGTTCTCCTCGGCGCATTTGGACCGGCAGGCGGCGACCGATCTGCTGCTGGCGAACCTTGACGGCAAGCCGCTGGCCCAGCCCAACCAGCTCGCCTTCCGGGCCGGGCACCGGGCGCGGGCCTGGGACAAGAACGTGGTGGCGCTGGGGCTCGCCGGAGGCTTTCTCGAACCGCTCGAATCGACCTCGATCCATTTGGTGCAATCGGGCATCGCGCGGCTGATGGCGCTGTTTCCCGACACGAGCTTCTCGGCCGTCGAGCGCGACCGCTTCAATCTCGAGACGGAGCGCGAATATCGCAACATCCGCGATTTTCTGGTGCTCCACTACCGCCAGTCCGAGCGCGACGACAGCGAGTTCTGGCGCTATTGCCGCAATCTCCCACCGCCTGACAGCCTGAAGGAAAAGCTCGAATTGTTCACATCCTCAGGCCGGATCATCCGCGAGAACAACGAGCTTTTCACCGAGGACAGCTGGCTGTCGGTGATGCTCAGCCAAGGCGTGACGCCGCAGAGCTACCATCCGGCGGCGTGGATGCTGGATGCGGCCGAAACCCGCCAGCGGCTCACCCATATCCGTGGTGCGATCGCGCAGACCGTCGCGCAGCTGCCGAGCCAGGCCGAGTTCCTGCGCGCGAACGGCGGCGCGATTGCTGCCGAGGATTACCTCACCGCATGAGCGCCCTGCCCCCGCCCACCCCGCTCACCGAAGTCACCGGCCCCGTCGACGACGCGGGCTTCGCCGCGATCCGCGCTGCGGGCAAGCCCGTGGTGCTGCGCGGACAGGTGGCGGACTGGCCCGCGGTCGCCGCAGCGCGCAAAGGCGATGAAGACATCGTGCGCTATCTGTGCCGCGAGCCGACCCCGCGGCCCGTCTCGGCGATTGCCGCCGCGCCGTCGGTAAAGGGGCGGTTCTTCTACACCCCCGACGTCATGCGCCTCAACTTCGTGCGCGGGCAAGGCCGGCTCGAGAACTTCCTCGCCGATCTGCTGCGCGCTGCGGCCATGCCCGAGCCACCGGCGATGGCCGTGCAATCGGAGGAGATCGCGCCGCTGCTCCCCGCCTTCGCGCGCGAGAACCGGCTGGCGCTGCTGCCCGACGTCATCGCGCGGATCTGGATCGGCAACCGCATCCGCGTCGGCACGCATTACGACGCCAAGGAGAATGTCGCCTGCTGCGTTGCCGGGCAGCGGCGGTTCACGACCTATCCGCCCGGCCAGATCGCGGGTCTCTATCCCGGCCCCTTCGAGCTGACCCCGGCGGGCGTGCCGGTCAGCATGGTCGATCCGACCGCGCCCGATCTCGATAAATTCCCCCTGTTTGCCGAGGCCGCGCGCCATGCCGAGACCGCGACGCTCGAGCCGGGAGATGCGATCTACATTCCCTATGGCTGGTGGCACGGGGTGGATTCGCTCGCGCCGGTGAGCATCCTCGTCAACTACTGGTGGAACCCCGGCCAGCCCGATGGCGTGGTGAGCCCCTACGAGGCGCTGATCCACGCCATCGCCGCCTACCGCCACCTGCCCGACGATCAGCGCGCGGTGTGGAAGCACAACCTCGATTACTACGCCTTCGGGGACCGCGAGGGCTCCTCGGCTCACCTGCCGCCCCCGGCGAGAGGCGTGCTGGGGCCGCCCTCGCGCTCGCTGTTTGCGCAGATGAAGGCGGTTATCCGGCGGGCGCTCGACTAGCCTGAAGGGTGCGTGCGAGCCACTGGTCGTAGGGCGGCGCGAAGGCGAGCGCGGCCTCGGCTTCGGCTTGAAAGGCGGCGCGGGCGTGCGCCTCGCCTGCGGCATCGGCGGCCAGCGCTGCGGGTGGCAGCCCAGGCGTCCATCCCAGCGCGACCATCAGCGCGAACTGCTCTTGGCCGAGCAGCGGTAGCTCCTCGCGGAACGGTATGCGGCCGCGCCGCTCGAACTGGTCGATGACGGCGGCGAGACGCCCCGGGAGCGGGCGCGCGCCGAACACCGCCTGCGCGTGGGGCGTGGCGAAATGGAGCGCCAGCACCTCGTGCACCCCCTCCATCATCAGCACCGAACGGCGGTTGTACTCCTCGCGCTCCAGCGGGGTGATCGCGCGGCCCGGGAGCATCTCGATCAGCAGCGCGAGCTGGCGGTGGGCAAGGTCGAGCTGGAGCGGCCCCAAGGGCTCGAACCGCGCCGCCGCATCGCCCAGCGCCACGACATTGCCCAGCCACGGCGCTGCGGCCCGCCCCGGGGTGAGCGCAACGGCTCCCAGCGCCCGCGCACCGAGCAGCGCTTCGGCCTCGGCGCGGGCAATCGGTCCGGGGGTGCCGAGCATGGCGCGGCGTCCGTCGATCCCGGCGACCTCGCTCACCCACCCGCCGCCGGTGAGCGTCAGCCGGTCCTCGAGCGCGATCAGCGGCGCTGTGGGCTCGCCGATATAGACATGGCGCGTCGGCAGCGTGGCCGACCAGTCGGTGAAGGCGAAGCCCGGATGGCTGGCAAGCAGCGCCGCCTGCGGCCCGGTGCAATCGATGAAGAAATCGGCCTCGATCTCGCCCTGCCCGGCAATGCCGATGGCGCGGATGGTGTCGCCCTCGCCCGGCTCGATCCGGTCGATCACGCCCGCAACATAGCCGATGCCCAGCGCTTCGGCCGCCTGGATCAGCAGATCGCGATAGGCAGCCGGGTTCCAGCGCAGGGCGTAGTCGACCGAGGAAATCGGCGTCGGCTCGCCCGGCGGAGGGGGGGCAAAGCGGCCCGCGGCGGCGAGCACTTCGGCAAGGCTCCCGGCGGGCGGGCCTCCGGCACCCGGCAGCCGCACCTTGCCCCAGTCGCGCGCGAAGGCGGTCTTCAGGGCCGGGTCGAGCACCTCGCCATAGGCGACCACTCCGCCCGCGCCGCCCGCATCCCACCCGGAAAGCCGCGTAACCAGCCGGTAGGAGCCGCCCGCACGGGTGACGATCGCGGCCTCCTCGATCCCCAGCCGGTCGTGCAGCTTGTTGGTGAAGGGCATGGCGGTGGGCGATGCATCGGCAAAGGAGGCGGGGCCGGGATCGCCGCCGACGACCACCACCTCGCAGGCGGGCAGCGCGCGGCGCAGGGCGATGGCGGCGAGGATGCCGAGCTGGCCGCCTCCAGCCACCAGCACCCGGCGCATGGGCTCGCGCGCCGCGCTCACGCCGCCTCGGCGAGCCGCGCGGCCTCGCGCATCAGGTAGTCGCGGTGGCCGGGCATGGCCGCGACCTCGCCCGTCACCGCCATCCGCAGCCGCTCGGTGGCGCGAGCGAGGGCGTCGGGCGCGATCATGCCTGCGCGCGGGTCATGGGCCTCGGGCAGCATCCCCTGCCCGACATAGACCGCAATCCAGCTGGCATCGTAGAACAGGCCGTCGGAATATTTCTCGATCCGCCCCGCACGCCGCCACAGCTCGAGCTTGCCCGCGAGACTGTCGGGCACCTGCATGGTGCGCACATGGTTCCAGAACTCGGAATCGTCGCGCGTGGTGGCGTGGTAGTGGAGGATCAGGAAGTCCCGCACCCGGTCATATTCCATGTCGACCAGCCGGTTGAACTCCTCGCGGTCGCGCGGGTCGATCGCGCCGCCCACGGGAAACAGCTCGATCAGATAGGTGATCGCCATTTGCGCGAGATAGATCGAAGTGCTCTCAAGCGGTTCGAGGAACCCGCTCGCCAGCCCGACGCCGATGACATTGTGGCTCCATGACTTGGAACGCCTGCCGGGGCGGAATTTCAGGATGCGCGGATCGGCCAGCGGCGTGCCCTCGGCAGCGGCGATGATCGCCTCGCAGGCCTGCTCCTCGGTGATATGCGCCGAGGAGAAGACGTAGCCGTTGCCCATGCGGTGCTGGAGCGGGATCTGCCAGCGCCACCCTGCGGGCATGGCGGTGGCGGTGGTGTAGGGGCGTAAGTCTGGCGTCGCATGGGTGCAGGGCATCGCCGCCGCGCGGTCGCAGGGGAGCCAGTGGGTCCAGTCCTCACAACGCTCGCCCAGTTCCTGCCCCAGAAGGATCGAGCGGAAGCCCGAGCAGTCGACGAAGAGGTCTCCCATGATCCGGCGGCCATCCGCCAGCACCAGCGCGACCACATCGCCGCTCTGGGCATCACGCTCGACGCTGACGACGCGGCCCTCGTGCCGCTCCACCCCGATCCCGCGCGCGAAATCGCGCATGAAGGGGCCGAACAGCGTCGCGTCGAACTGGTAGGCATATCCATAGGTCGAAGCGAGGCTGTCATCCTGTGCGGGCGGGCGGAAGCGGTTGGCCTTGGCGGCTGCGACGGCAAGCGAATAGTCCCCGATCTCGCGCGCCATGCCGTGGCGGGCCAGTTCGAGCCACCAGTGGTGGAAGCCCACCCCCGCGACTTCCTCGCCGAAGCTTCCGAAGGGGTGGATATAGCTCTCCCCAATCCGCCCGAAGTCGCGAAAATCGATCCCCAGCTTGTAGGTCGCGTGGGTCGCCTTCATGAACGCCGCCTCGTCGATCCCGAGCTTCTCGACGAAGCCGCGGATGTGGGGCAGCGTTGCCTCCCCCACCCCGACGATGCCGATCTCCTCGCTCTCGACCAGCTGCACGCTGGCGATCCCGGGGAGCAGCTTGGCGATTCCCGCCGCGGTCATCCACCCGGCGGTGCCGCCGCCGAGGACGACCACGCGGACAGGCTTGGTTGGGTCTTCCATCATGGCCTCCACGCTATCACCGCAAGGGTCAGCCGACCATCTCCTCAAGCTCCTTGCCCTTGGTCTCGGTGATGAACTTCGACACGAGGAAGAAGCTGATCGCGGCGCTCACCGTGTAGAACAGGTAAGTCGGCGCAAGGCCGAGGCCGCTCGCCATGCGGGGGAAGGTCTGCACCACGGCATAATTCGCGCCCCACTGCGCCAGACCCGCCACCGCGAGGGCCGACCCGCGCATCTGGTTGGGGAACATCTCGCCCAGCATCACCCACATCACGGGGCCCCAGCTGAAGTTGAAGAAGATGACGTAGAGGTTGGCCGCGACCAGCGCGATCCAGCCCGCGCTCTCGCTCAGCGAAAGATTCCCTGCCGCATCGGTGCCCGCGCCCGCAAAGGCCCAGGTCATCGCACCCAAGGTCGCCGCCATGCCGGCCGAGCCGATCAGCAGCAGCGGCTTTCGCCCGATGCGGTCGATCAGCACCAGCGCGGCAAACACCGCCGCGATCGAGGCGAGGCCGGAGATGATGTTGCGCTCGAGCGCGACTTCCTCCGAGACGCCCGCCAGCCGCCACAGCGTTTCGCCGTAGTAGAAGATCACGTTGATGCCGACGAATTGCTGGAAGGTCGCGAGAAGGATGCCGGCCCAGACGATCGGGCGGAAGATCGTGCCCTTTGCCAGCACATCGGACAGGCGCGGACGGTGGTCGCCCGCGAAGGACTCGCGAATTTCGCCGACCTTGCGCTCTGCCTCTTCAGGCCCGAACAGGCTGGTCAGCACCTTGCGCGCCTCATCCTCGCGGCCGCGGTTGACGAGGTAGCGGGGGCTCTCCGGGATGAACAGCAGCGCCACCAGGAACACCGCGGCGGGAGCGGCCTGCGCGAGATACATCCAGCGCCAGGCGGGCATTCCCGCCACCTCGCCGAGCGAATCGCCCGCCGCCTGCGCGAGGAAATAGTTGACGAGGAAGGCCGCGGTCAGACCGGTGATGATCATCACCTGCTGCACCGTGGTCAGCCGCCCGCGGATCTTCGCCGGGGCGACTTCGGAGATGTAGAGCGGCGAGAGCACCGAGGCAGCGCCCACCGCCATGCCGCCGGCAAAGCGCGCGATCACGAACAGGGTGTGGCTGTCGGTCTCGCCCTGCACGATCGCACCGATGAGGAACAGCAGCGCAGCGATCACCATCACCCGCTTGCGGCCCAGCGCGTCGGCAAGGCGGCCCGCGAGGAACGCGCCCGCCGCGCAGCCGATCAGCAGCGAGCCGACCGTGAAGCCCAGCCCGTCCTCGTCGAGCCCGAAGGCCTCCTTGAGGCCCGCCTGCGTCCCGTTCACCGCTCCGCTGTCATAGCCGAACAACAACCCGCCGATGGTCGCCACCGCGACGATCGCGGAAATCAGCGCCATGTTGGCGCCGCCCCGTGTAGTTTCCAAGATCCCTCTCCCCGGCTGCGTTGTTGCAACCCGCACCATTTATGGTAGCGCTACCTTTGACCGAAAAACGCGCTATGGCAAGCGGCGTTTTCACACAAGATTCGCAAGGACGCGGGAGAGAATGATGACACTGACCGGCAGGAACCTCATTGCGGGCGCATGGCGCGAGGGCGAGAGCCACTTCACCGCGCACGATGCCGCCAGCGGCGCGCAGCTCGCGCCGGTCTTTGCCGAAGGCTCGGCAAATGACGTTGCCGCTGCCTGCGCTGCGGCTGCGGCTGCGCAAGGCGCTTACGCCGCTCTCCCCCTTGCCGAACGCGCCGCTTTCCTGCGGCTGATGGCGGCGAAGATCGACGCGCTGGGGGACACGCTCACGCAGCGCGCCATGCTCGAAAGCGGCCTGCCCGAAGCGCGCCTCAATGGCGAGCGCGGGCGCACGGTGGGCCAGCTGCGCCTCTTCGCCGAGGAGGTCGAGAACGGCGGCTGGCAGGGTCTCAGGATCGATCACGCGCAGCCGGGCCGCGCGCCGCTGCCCAAGCCCGACCTGCGGTTGCGCAACGTCCCCCTCGGCCCCGTGGCGGTGTTCGGCGCATCGAACTTCCCGCTCGCCTTCTCGGTCGCAGGCGGGGACACAGCCTCGGCGCTGGCGGCGGGGTGCTGCGTGGTGGTGAAAGGTCATCCTGCCCACCCCGGCACCTCCGAACTGGTCGCAGGCGCGATCCTCGAGGCGATCCGCGAGGCGGGGTTGCCGGAGGGCGTGTTCAGCCTCGTGAACGGCACCGCCAACGCGCTCGGCGAGGCGTTGGTCAAGGACCCGCGCATCACGGCGGTCGGCTTCACCGGCTCGCGCGCCGGGGGCCTCGCGCTGATGGGCCACGCCGCCGCCCGCCCCGTGCCGATCCCGGTCTATGCCGAGATGAGCAGCGTCAATCCGGTGGTGCTGATGCCCGCCCGGCTCGAGGAAGCCGCCGAGGCGCTGGCGAGCGCCTATGTCGGATCGCTGTCGCTGGGCGCGGGGCAATTCTGCACCAATCCCGGCATCCTGCTGGCCGTCGAAAGCGCTGCGACCCGGCGCTTCATCGCCGCTGTCGGCGAGGCGCTGCCCGCCGTGCCCGCCCAGACCATGCTCACCGCGGGCATCCAGAGTGCCTACACCAAGGGCATCGAAGCGATCGCAGCCCACGGCGCGACGCTGGTCGGCGCGGGGGCGGAGGGCTCTTCGACATGCGGGCGGGCGCAGGTCTTCACCGTCAGCGGCGCCGATTTCCGCGCCAATCCGGCGCTGGGCCACGAGGTGTTCGGCCCCTCCTCGATCATCGTTACCTGCGCCGATCTCGCCGAGGTCGCCGCAATCCTCGAAGGGATGGAAGGCCAGCTCACCGCCACGCTGCACATGGCCCCGGCCGATTACGATGCGGCGCGCGGCCTCCTCCCGATCCTCGAGAACCGTGCCGGACGGATCATCGCCAATGCCTGGCCGACGGGCGTGGAAGTGACCCACGCGATGGTCCACGGCGGCCCCTTCCCCGCCACCTCCGACGGTCGCAGCACCTCGGTCGGCACGCTCGCGATCGCGCGCTTCCTGCGGCCCGTCAGCTATCAGGACCTGCCCGCCGCATTGCTCCCCAAGGCGCTGCTCGACGGACCGAGCCCGGTGCTAAGGCGGGTCGACGGGCAGTATGAGGCGTAAGCGAAGATGGGAGGGCGAGGCATGACGCGCAGGCAGGCGATCGAAGCGGGCAGCGCGGCGGCAGCGGCGATGGTGGCGAGCGGCGCGCTGGCACAGGGCCCCGCGCCGGTCGAGAAGGGCCAGCCCATGCCCGAAGGCGTGACGCTGCCTTCCGCTCCCCCGCCCTCGCCGCGCCCGGGCAGCGTCGGTTTTGCGATCATCGGGCTGGGCGATTATGCGCTCAAGCAGATCATGCCGCGATTTGCCCAGTCGCAGCGCTGCCACATCGCCGCGCTGGTCTCGGGCAATCCGCAGAAGCTGGCGCAGGTGGGCGAGGCCTACGGGGTGCCTGTGAGCGCGCGCTACTCCTACGAAAACTTCGCCGAGATCGCCGCAAACGAGGGCGTCGAGGCCGTCTACATCATCCTGCCGACCGGCCTGCACGCCGAATGGGCCGAGCGCGCCTTTGCCGCGGGCAAGCACGTCATGTGCGAGAAGCCGATGGCGCTCTCGGCCGCGGAATGCTCGGCGATGATAGCCGCCAGCGAGCGCGCGAACCGCAAGCTGATGATCGGCTACCGCTGCCATTTCGAGCCCTACAACCGCACGGCCATGGAACTCGCCGCAAGCGGCAAGCTCGGCGACTTGCGGCTGATCCGCACCGAGCACTCCTACCGCCTCGGCCCCGACACCCCCGCAACCAACTGGCGCATCGCCCGCGCCCAGACCGGCGGCGGCCCGCTCGAGGATTACGGCATCTACGGCCTTCAGGCCGCGCTCTACCTCTCGGGCGAGATGCCGGAACGGCTCAGCGCTTCGGCCTTCCGGCCCGAGGGCGATCCGCGCTTTGCCGAGGTTTTTGCGCACGTGGCGGTGCAGATGCATTTCCCGAGCGGCGCGGTGGCGCAGGTCGTCACCTCCTACGATTCGGCCGGGATCAACATGGTCGAGGCGCGCGGCACCGAAGGCGCGCTCAGGATGCACCCGGCGACCGGCTATCTCGGCAACACGCTGGTGCTGGAGACCGGCCGCGAGCGGCGCACGCTGGAGCCGGGCGATAGCGAGGTGCAATTCGGCGCGATGCTCGATCACCTCGCCGCCGCGATCCGCGAGGGCACGCCGATCATCACCCCAGGCGAAATGGGCCTGCGCGATCTGCGGCTGATGGAAGCGATCTATGCCTCGGCAGCCAGTGGCCGGAGCGTGGCGCTGAACCCCGACGGGACGATGCGGGGCTAGCCGGCGGAAAGCCCCGCGACCACCTCCTCGAACGGGGCCTGATCGACCGTGATCGCGCCCGCGCGCGGCCGATCGAGATCGAGAATCACCCCGAAGGCGAGCGCGATCAGCAGGTAGAGCGTGGTCGCGGCCGCCCTCCGGGGAGCACGTGCGCCGGCCTGCGAATAGCCGAGCATCGCCGCCGAGATTGTCGCATAGACCCCCAGCAGCCAGAGCACCCGCGCGGGCAGGTGCGCCTGAGCGAGCGCCTGCCGCCGCACCGCGCTGTCCTCGACGGTGTCATAGGCGCCCGCCAGCGCCACGGTGAGCGGCCCGGAGGGCAGCTCGCGCAGCGCGGCCCGGATCTTGTCTGCCAGCGGCGCGCGCAGGGCCGCGGCCTTGCGCTCGGCCGCCAGCCGCTCGGCCCCGTCGGCCATCTCCGCCGCGGCGAGGCGCGCTGTGGCATAGGTGGCAAGGTCGGCCTTCAAGGGCCCCGCGCGCTCGGGCGGCAGGCCCTCGGCCAGCATCGCCAGATAGCCGACCGCGCTCGTCTCCTGAAGCATCAGGTCGCGGCGATCCTCGAGCCGGGCGAGCGCCATCGAGAAGGAGAACCCCATCAGCAGCGCCAGCAGGCCGAGCACGCCCGAGAGAATGAAGCTCTCGTCATTGCCGGCCTCGTCCCCGGCCGTGCCGGACACGCGCCGCAGCCGGGTGTGGATCCTGAAGCCTGCCTCGTGCGCAGCGATCATCGCTGCCAGCAGCATGGGCACAATCACCACCAGCGACCATGACCACACACCGTCCATCCTGTCCCCCAATGGATCGTGGCGCGCCCGGCAGGACTCGAACCTGCTGCCTCAAGATTAGAAGTCTCGCGCTCTATCCAGATGAGCTACGGGCGCGCGCCGGGTGGGGCATTAGCGCGCTTTTCGCCCCGAGGGAATCGCGCTAACCGTCCGGGCGATGGAAAACACCGCTTCAGCCGACCAAGCCCCCGATCCTGCTGCCGCATTCGACCGCGATCCGACCGACGGGATCGTCGCAAGGGCCCGCGCGCCGGTGACCTTCCGCTATTACGATCTGGTGATGGCGGGGTTCGTCACCATCCTGCTCCTGTCGAACATCATCGGCGCGGCGAAGCTCACCTATGTCGATGTGCCCTTCTGGCCCGAGGGCCTGTGGCCCGCTCCGCAAGGCACCTTCATCTACGGCGCGGGCATCCTGTTCTTCCCGCTGGGTTACGTCATCGGCGATGTGCTGACCGAGATCTACGGTTTTGCGAAAGCGCGCCGGGTGATCTGGGTAGGCACCGCGGCGATGATCTTCCTCGCCTTCATGTCCTACGTCGTAACCGCCCTTCCCCCGTTCGGCGGGTGGGAATGCGCGGCGAGCGGCTTCGGAGGCGAGCGTCCGCCCACCACCTCGACCAATCCCGCGATCAGCGGCGGGGCGATCTGCCAGATGACCTACGAAAGCGTGTTCGGCAGCACCTGGCGCATCGTCGTCGCCTCGATCACCGCCTTCTGGGCGGGCGAATTCGTCAATTCCTTCGTGCTCGCCAAGATGAAGGTCTGGACCAAGGGCCGCGCCCTGTGGAGCCGCACGATCGGCTCGACCTTCTTCGGCCAGGCGGTTGACAGCCTGATCTTCTACCCCGTCGCCTTCCTCGGCATCTGGACGACCGAGGCGGTGGTCACGGTGATGATCACCAACTGGGCGCTGAAGGTGGTGTGGGAAGCGGTGCTGACGCCGGTGACCTATGTGGTGGTGAACCGGCTGAAGAAGGCGGAAGGCATCGATCTCTACGACATCGACACCGACTTCTCGCCCTTCGGGAGCGAGAAGCGGGATTGACCTAGTTTCGGCCACCTTCGGTGGCGCAGACCGCCCGCCCCGCCTCCCCACCCGGCCACCATACCGTAATGGTATTCTTGGTGGCCGGGTGGGGAGGCGGGGCGGGCGGTCTGCATCGCGCGTGAGCGCGACAAAGGCTCACATCACGATCTCGTCGACGATATCGACCCGCCAGCCGAGGCCCAGACGGCCCGCCAGCAGCTTCATGTCCTTCTCGGTCGGCTGGCCGAACAGCGCGGCGTGGCTGGCGGCGAGTTCGAGCACCAGCATCCCCTCCGCCACCCTGAGCCGGCTGACCTCGAGCGAGCGGGCGCTCTGCGCACCCAGCCTGCGTGCCAGCCGCAGCGCGAGGCCCCAGCGCACCGCTTCCTCGAGCGCCTCCTCGCTCGCGAGCGCGCGCACTTCGGCGGGAATCGCGAGCTGGTTGCCATTGGCCGAGACCGCCGCGGCGAGCATCGCGCGGCCCTTGCCGTCGATCCCGATCCAGCGCTTGTGCAGCGCCCAGTTGATCGCCTGCGGCAGGCGGATGTTGGGCTCGATCTGCATCGAGGCCAGCGCGAGCATCGTCGCGGCGAGGCGCAACCGCTCCGAGCCGTGACCCCGCGCAGGGGCGGCGTCCAATGTCCAGGCCGCCATCCGCGTCGCCAGCGTAGGCTGGGTGCCGCGCTGGGTGGCGAACACCGCTACCCCGGCGAGCAGCGGGTCCTGTGTGCGGGTGTGCTCGGGCAGGCGGTCGTAGAGCAGCCCCTCGCGCAGGCCCCATGAGGAGAACACCACGCGCTCCGGCGCCAACCGGGCGAGCAGCGCCGACAGCAGCACCGCGGCGTCGGGCAGCTTCTCGGCGCGCATCGTCGAGATGCGATCTCGGGTCTTGAGCGCGTCGCTCTCGCTCGCCGACAGCGCTTGCGCCAGTTCCTGCGCCGCCACGGCATCGAGCTCGAAGCCGTGCGGATCGCTCAGCGGCCAGCCGCGCGCGGCCATCGCATAGACCGCCATCGCCCGCCACGTGCCGCCCACCAGATAGAGCGCGCCGTTCTGTGCCGGAGGATTGGCCGCGAGGTCCCACCCGCCCTTGCGGATCGCCTTGTCGAGCGACTTCCTCATATCGGCGCTGGCCGTCTTGGGGTTCTTGCCGCGGTGTTCGGGCAGGCGCAGCGTGCCCAACGGCAGTGAGCTTGCCCCCTCGCAGGCCCCGCCCGCGACGCGAACCAGTTCGAGGCTCCCGCCGCCGAGGTCGGCGACGATCCCGTGCGCATCGGGGAAGGCCCCGATCACGCCGTGGGCGCTGAGGAGCGCTTCCTCCTCGCCCGAGATCACGCGCGGCTTGAGGCCGATCGCGCGCAGCTGCTCCACGAATTCGGGGCCATTGGCCGCATCGCGCACCGCCGCGGTGGCGACGGTCTCGATGTCCTTGATGCCCATGTCGGCGAGCAGCAGGGCGAAGCGCCGCAGCCCCCTCAGCGCCAGCGCCATCGCCTCCTCGGCCAGCCTGCCGGTCGCGGCAATCTCGCGCCCGAGCTTGGCGGTGACCTTCTCGTTGAGGATCACCGTCGGCGCGCGCATCGTGCCGCCGTAGACGACAAGGCGCACCGTGTTCGATCCGATGTCGATAATCGCGCGCTCGCTCCCCGCGCCGCCGATCGCGCTGTTGCGGTCCGCCCGCCGCTTGCCCCAGATCATGCCACCGCGCCCCTTCGCAGCGAGAGCTTCGGCACTGCGCCCGCCTCCAGCGCCCCGCCGCGGCCCGAGAGCGAGGGGTTGGTCATGAAATAGCGGTGGCAGTTGAAGGGCTTGACGCCCTCTTCGGCCTTGACGCGGGTGTAGCTGCCGTCGGGATGCAGCCACCAGCTCTGCTCGCTGTCGAGCATGTTGGCGAGCAGCACCTGCTGCAATACCTGATCGTGCACCGTGCGGTTGAGCACCGGGATCAGCGTCTCGACCCGGCGGTCGAGATTGCGGCTCATCATGTCGGCCGAGGCGATGTAGACCGCGGCATGGGCGCTCGGCATCGGGTGGCCATTGGCGAAGGCATAGATGCGGCTGTGTTCGAGGAAGCGGCCGATCACCGATTTGACGCGGATGTTCTCGGACAGGCCGGCGATGCCGGGCCTGAGGCAGCAGATCCCGCGCACCACCAGTTCGACCTGCACCCCGGCACCCGAGGCGGCATAGAGGCGGTCGATCATGCCCTCGTCGGTGAGCTGGTTGCACTTCATCCAGATCGCGGCGGGCCTGCCCTTCTGGGCATTGTCGATCTCGGCGTCGATGCGGTCGTAGATCTCCTGGCGCAGGTCTATCGGGGCGATGTGCAGCCGCTCGAGGGCGTGGGGCTCGACATAGCCGGTGACGAAGTTGAACATCTTGGCCGCGTCGCGCCCGAGCTTGGGATCGGCGGTGAAGAAGCTGAGGTCGGTGTAGATCTTGGCGGTGACGGGGTGGTAGTTGCCGGTGCCGAAGTGGCAATAGGTGCGAAAACCGTCACCCTCGCGGCGCACCACCATCGCCACCTTGGCGTGGGTCTTCCAGTCGGTGAAGCCGTAGATCACCTGCACCCCTGCACGTTCGAGCTTGCTCGCCCATTGCAGGTTCTGCTCTTCGTCGAAGCGGGCCTTCAATTCCACCACCGCGGTGACCGACTTGCCCGCTTCCGCCGCCTCGATCAGCGCGCCGATCACCGCCGATTGCGAACCGGCGCGGTAGAGCGTCTGCTTGATCGCCACCACATCGGGATCGGCGGCCGCCTGACGCAGGAAATCGACCACCACCTCGAAACTTTCGTAGGGGTGGTGGATGACGATGTCCTTCTCGCGGATCGCCGAGAAGACGTCCCCGTCATGCTCGCGGATGCGCTCCGGCAGGCGCGGGGAATAGGCATCGAACTTCAAGTCGGGCCGGTCCTCGCGGACGATTTCGGCGAGGCCGTCGATACCGATCATGCCGTCGGTCTTGATCAGCGCGGCCTCGTTGATGCCGAGCTGGTCGAGCAGCAGGGCTTCGGCGGCGGGGTCGAAGTCCTCCTCGATCTCGAGCTGGATCACCTGCCCCCGGCGGCGGCGCTGGAGCGCGCTGCGGAAGGTGCGCACCAGATCCTCGGCCTCTTCGGCGATCTCGATGTCGCTGTCGCGCAGCACGCGGAACAAGCCGTCACCCTCGATTGTGAAGCCGGGGAACAGCGCCTCGGCATATCGCTGGATCAGCCGCGCGATCGAGATGTAGAGCGCCCCGCCCGCCCCGGTGACCGCGTCGGGCACGCGCACGAAGCGCGGCAGGGCGCTGGGGATCAGCACCATCTCGATCAGCTGCTCGCCTGTCGCCTCACGCTTCAGGGTGAAGAGCAGGCCAAGGCCTTCGTTCTGGACGAAGGGGAAAGGGTGCGCGGGATCGAGCGCCTGGGGGGTGATGATCGGCAGGATATTGTCGAGGAAGTAGCCCTTGAGCCACTTGTGCACCTCGGGGCTGACCCGCTCCTCGTCGGCGACGTGGATGTCGGCTTGGGCGAGCCCGGTGCGAAGCTGGCGCCAGACCGCTTGCTGGCGCTGCGAGAGGATCGCGAGGTTCTCGCGGATCGCGGTGAGCTGCTGCGCGGGCGAGCGCCCGTCGATCGAGGGCACCTCGAACCCGCGCTGCACCTGGCCCACCAGCCCGGCGACGCGGATCATCATGAATTCGTCGAGATTGCTGCCCGAGATCGAGAGGAAGCGCAGGCGCTCGAGCAGCGGATAGGCCTCGTTGCAGGCCTCGGCGAGGACGCGCTGGTTGAACTGGAGCCACGAAAGCTCGCGGTTGAAATAGGGGGATTCGTCCGGCCCCAGAACCGCCATCTGGGTGGTGCCCGCCGCGCCTGCTGGCGCGGGGTCTGTGCCGATCGGTGACGTACTCATCGCTTCCCTGTCCCGCCTGCCGCCGCGCTGCTGCGGGGCAGGTCTTGTCTTGCGCGCCATGATGCGCCGGGCGCGCATGTGTTCGCAAGCGGCTTACGTGTAAATGCGAAGGAGGTCTCTGTCACATGAATGTCAACATGTCGGGTGGTAGGGGGGCGCGGTCCCCCACCCGTTCACACCAGCGATCTGCTATCCGCAATCGCCGTGATCCCGCGCTTGCCATTGGCGTCGCGGCCCAGTTGCACGATCACGTCGATGACGCTCGCGGCATAGGCGATGGTGTCCGAGCGGGTGAGGCCGATGCCGGTCTGCATCACCATCAGCGACAGCTGTTCGAGCGCGCCGCGCAGGGAGTTGGCGTGGATCGTCGAGAAGCTGCCCGGGTGCCCGGTGTTGATTGCGCGCAGGAAGCTCACGCTCTCCGCGCCGCGCAATTCGCCCAGCACGATGCGGTCAGGACGCAGGCGCAGCGCTGCCTGGAGCAGCTCGTTGGCTGTGACTTTCGCTTCGCCAAGCTCGCCCTTGACCGCGACGAGGCCGACCGCGTTCTCGCCCGGGAAGCGCAGTTCGGGGGTGTCCTCCACCAGCACCACGCGCTCTTCCGCAGGAATCTCGCCGAGCATAGCGTTGAGGAAGGTGGTCTTGCCGGTGCTGGTGCCGCCAGAGATCAGGATCGTGCGCCGCGCGCGGATCGCGGCGCGCAGGTAGGCGATCGGCTGGGCCTGCGGATCGGGCAGGTCGAACTGCATTTCGCCCACCAGCAGGCCGGTGTCATAGGCGTCCAAGGGCAGGTCGAGCCGGCGGTGGCGGCGGATCGCCATCACCCAGTGCTTGCGGCTCGCTGGCGGCCCGCAGAATTGCACGCGCGCGCCATCGGGGAGCGTCGCGCCGAGCAAGGGGTGCTCGCGGTTGATCCCCTGGTGGCTGACCCGCGCGACCTGTTCGGCGAGGCGCTGCACCAGCCGGTCGTCGATCTCGGGCGTTGCGATGCGCTGCATCCCCGGACTGGCGGCATCCTCGATCCACACCTCGCCCGGGCGGTTGACCATGATCTCGGTCACGGTGTCGCGTTCGAGCCAGCGGCGGAAGGGCGCGAGATAGGCGTCGAGATAGACCGAGCGCTCGGCCGGCAGCGGCGTCGCCCCCTCGCCCTCGCCAATCCGGTGCACGTCCGCGCTCACCTGTTTCAGCCGCCGACCGCGGTGAAATCGAGATCGCGCGCGGTGTAGACGCGGATCGGCTCGCCCGCGCGCACCTTGATGGTGGGGCTGATCTGGCCCTGCGACTGCACCGCCGAATTGGCCGCGTTCTGCGCGCTGCTGCCGAGCAAGGCGCCGCCGATCCCGCCGGTCGCCACCGCGCCGAGGCCGCCGACCACCGAGAGCAGCAGGCCCGATCCGAAGCGCTTGAAGAAGTGGCTGTTGACGTCGCCCTCGATCCCCGTCGCCCCGTCGAAGCCGACCGCGGGCGAGGCGAGGTTGACCGAGACGCCATCGGGCCGGATCAGCCGCGTCCAGATCACATAGGCGCGGCGCTGGCCCTGCTCCACCCCGGCGCGGTATTGGCCGATCAGGCGGGTGGAACGCGGGACGAGCACGCGCTTGCCATCAAAGCTGCGCACGTCCTGATTGACCACGGCGCGGACATAGCCGGGGACATCGGTGTTGATCGCGGTCTCGAGGATCGCGGGGATCAGCGTGCCCTCGGTCACTGTGGTCGAGGGGTTGCTCATCGCGCGTGCCTGCGCGGGCGCGCCGCCGACCCCGCCGATGCTGCTGGCGAAAGCAGAGGCAGGGCCGGTGCCGCCCGCAGCGCCCTGCGGCGCGCCCGGCGGGGGCGCAGAGGGCGCTTCGGCCACGCGCAGGCCGCGCGCCGAGCTGCCGTCGAACACCGTGATCGGGCTGTTGTAGGGATTGGCGGCCGGAATGCTCGCTGCGCCGGGGTTGCCGGAATAGATCGGCATAGGCGCCGGATCGGGCTGGAGCGCGACGGGCGGGACGGGTTGCACCTGCGCGGGATCGACCGGCGGCACGGGCTGCACCACGACCGGAGCGGCCTGCGGCTGGGTGACGGCGGGATTGCCGATGCCCTGCGGCTCGGCCGTGCGCGCGGCATTCATCGCCCAGAAGGTCACTGCACCGAGCAGGCCGACCACGGCGACGCCAGCGGCGAGGCCCACGCCGTCACCCTTGGCCTTGCGGTCGGTGACCGCAGGGAAGGCCGCGCGGCTCGCAAGGTCGATAATCTCGGCGCTCTCGCGGGTGCGCGGATCGATCGCGCCCTCACCCGCTTCTCCGGAGCCCTTCTTGGGCGGCAAACGCATGGCCAGACGCATCAGATGCTCTCCTTGGCAGACAGGTAATTCATTTCTTGCCCTTGCGCGGGGCGGAGAGGCCCGCCTGCCGAGAGGACGGCGGCATCGGCCCGGTGTTGGTCAGTGTCGCGGTGTCGCGGCCCGAGCGCAGGATGATCTTCGCCGGGACCCCGTCGACCACCACGGTATCGCCGCGGGTGGTGTAGTTGACCGGGCCTTCTTCCCCTTCGGCATTGGTGACGAGGATCGCCGGGATCGGCGCGCCCGGGGCCCAGGTGATGAACACCGCCTCGCCATCGTCATAGGTGCGCGCGGGGAGCAGTTCGGGCGTGCCCGCGCTCGCCCAGGCGAAGTTGAGCTTGGCCGGATCGGCAGCGCTGCCCTGCGGCACGGCCCCCGTCGCCGGATCGGGCGCGGCAGCGGCGAGCTCGGCCTGCGCCTCGGCCTCGGCGATGGCGGCGAGGCGCGCTTCCTCGGCGGCCTTTTCCAGCTCAGGATAGCGGAATTGCAGCACATAGAGCGCCCCCGCCTTGGGGCTTGCCACGAGGTCGAACAGGTAGGTGCGCTTGTCGGTCACCACGGTCATGTTGGTGCGCGCGGCAGGCTCCAGAGGCTTCACGAAGAGGATCGTCTGTGCCTTGTTGGGCTGCACCTGCCACGCCGCCGAATCCCCGATCGCGACGTTCTCGATGATCTCATCGGGGGCGAACTTGATGGTGGTCTGCACCTTCACCCGCCCGTCGATCTGCACGACCCGGTCGGCATCGTAGACGAGGGTCTGAAGCCGGCTGTCCTGTGCGGCGACAGGAGCGGCAAGGGTCAGGGCGAGGCTCGCAAGGAGCGAGAACCGGGTCATTGATAGGTCTCCGAAGGCGTCGTCGGCTTGGGGGCGGGCGCGGCCGGGGCCGGGGAAGTGGGGCGGAAGCGGTTCCCGATCCCGCGGGTGCGCGCAGGCGCTGCGCCGAGGGGCACGACCTGCCCGCCGCCGCTCGCGGCCGCAATAACGCGCACGTCGCGCGAGGCGGCCCCATCGGCGGCGGTGTCATTGGCGACCACCACCTGCGGTGGCGGCGCGACATCGGTGCGGCGCGCGGTCGCGGCGGGGGTGACGGGGGCGACATTGGTATTGCGCGGCGCGCTGCCCGCGGGTTGCGGGACGGCCACGGGGCGCGGAGTCTCGGCGGGGCGCTCGCGCTCCTTCGAGGGCACAAGGCCGAACACCTGCCAGCCCGCCACCATCGTCGAGGAGACCTTGAGCGCGAGCAGCATCAGCGCGACATGCACCGCGCCGATCAGGAAGAAGGCCATCGCCGCCTGCTGGTCGATCTGGCCCGGCACCGCCACCAGCGCGGCGAGCACCGGCACCGACATCTCGAGCATGATCGACCCGCCCAGCACCGCGAAGAGCGGCGTCAGCGCCATCATCGTCAGCCCCTTGAGCCAGCCGGTGAACAGCCCGCGCGTGCCGTCGAACAGCGCCAGCACCACGAAAATCGGCCCGACCGCGAGAAGCAGCGCGAGTGCGATCCGCGCGGTCACCAGAATACCGACCGTGCCCAGCAGGAGCAGCATCGCCCCCAGCCACATCATCCCCGGCGGCGAGAAGGCGCTGATATCCTTGGTGTCCCCGCTCGCCTGCTGGATCGCCTGAAACACCACATCGAGCTTCTGCGCGAAGACCATCGTCGCGCTCTCGCCGCGGGTGCCGGTGAGGATGCCTGCGATCTGGTCGGGCCCGCCGATGAAGATGTTGTAGAACACGCTCGAGAAGGCGACGAAGCTGGTCGCGAAGGTCAGCACCAGCCCCAGGGTCATCATCTTCGGCACCAGCGCGCGCACCGATATGTTCGACCGGCCGAGCATCAGCGAGATGCCGAAGAAGCCGACATAGAGCCCGAGCACGATGGTGAGCGCCAAGGCGAGCTGGCCGTCGTCGCCGAACAGGCGGTTGAAGGCCTGTTCGGAGACATTGCTCGCGATGCAGTCGACCGCGGTCAGCGCGGCCGAGACGCCGGTGCCCATCGCCTGCGCGGCGGTGTCGCAGTTCGCGCTCATTCGGCGGCCTGCCACATGGAATCGTCCTCGGGATCGCCGGGGCCATCAGGCCAGGCGCGGCCGGTGAGCGGCGGATACCATGCCGAGGGCGCATCGCCGACCGCCTCGCGCAGCAGATCGAGCCGCCGCACCGCGCTCTCGCGGCCCGAGAGGATCGTCAGCACCTCGGGCGCGCCGGAGAGGTCGAGCCGCACCACGACGCTTGCATCGGGCTGGCGCACAAGGAAGCAGCGGCTGTGCGCGGGGAGCGAGCGGATCAGCGCGAATTCGTGGGCGGTGAGGCCGAAGCCGTCGCAATAATCCTCAGGCCGAGCGCGCGAATTGGGCATGAACACCATCGTCGCGGTCTGCTCGACCAGCGCGGTCGAGATGCGGCTGTCGAGCGCGTCGCGCGCGGATTGCGTCGCGAAGCCGACCAGCGCGTTGCGCTTGCGCAGCGTCTTCAGCCAATCGCGGATGCGCGCGGCGAAGACCTCGTCGTCCAGCGCCTTCCAGCCCTCGTCGATCAGGATCATCGTCGGCTGCCCATCCAGCCGCTCGTCGATGCGGTGGAACAGGTACATCATCGTCGGCGTGCGCAGGCGCGGGTTTTCGAGCAGCGCGGTCATGTCGAAGCCGAGCACGCGGGTTTCGAGGTCGAGCTGGTCGCGCGCGTTGTCGAACAGCCAGCTATGCTCGCCCTCCCCGATCCACGCGCCCAGACGATCCGCCAGATCGCCCGGTTCGGGACGGCGGGCCCCGGCGAGCAGTTCCTTGAAGTGGCGCAAGCGCCGCAGCGAGGGATCATTCGCGTAGGTCGCATCGACCGCCGCCGAGAGCGTCGCGAATTCCTCCGGCCCATCGGCCTTGAGCAGCACGGCGAGCCAGTCGCGCAAGAAGGCGCGGTTGGCGGGGGTGTCGGGCAGGCCGAGCGGGTTGAACCCGGTCGGCAGCCCCGGCGCGATGCGGTCATAGCGCCCGCCGATCCCGCGAATGAACAGCTCCGCCCCACGATCCTTGTCGAACAGGATGGTGCGCGGTTTGAATTTTTGGGCCTGCGCCGCCAGAAAATTCATGACGACCGTTTTCCCGGACCCGCTCGGCCCGATGACCGAGAAGTTGCCGAGGTCGCCGTGGTGGAAGTTGAAGAAGAACGGCGTCGCGCTGGTCGTCTCCAGCAGGGTGACTGCATCGCCCCAGTGGTTGCCGCCCGCCTGCCCCAGGGCAAAGCCGTGGAAGCTCCCGAAGCCCGCCATATTGGCCGACGAGATCAGCGCGCGGCGCACGATATATTCCTCGTTCCCCGGAAACTGCGCCCAGAAGGCGGGTTCGAGATTGGTGTCCTCGCGCACCGCGATCGCGCCGGTATCGGCGAGCGCGGCGGCACATGCGGCCATCGCGTCGTCGAGGCGCGGCAGAGTGCTCTCGCGCACCAGCACGGTCAGGTGATGATCGCCGAAGCCCACCGCCCCGTTGCCGAGCAGGTCGCGCGCGGCGAGCATGTCGGCGCGTTCGGCTGCGGCCTCTTCGTCCACCGAGCGCGAGCGGCGCAGCGCCAAGTCGATCCGCTCCTTGGCCGTGGTGCGCTCGTTGGGCGCATAGCTTTCAGTGACGACCATCTCGAACGGCAGGCGCAGCAGGTTGTCGAGCAGGCCGGGCGAAGTCGCCTCGGGGTAGTCCTTCAGCCCGAGGATCGCGGCGAAATCGGGCGCGGCGCTCCCGCGCAGCTCCATCGCATCGAGCCCGAAGCTGGCGCGGCGATAGGGGAGCATATGGCCGATGTCGGTGTCGTCGGAAGGCCGCCGCACCGGGCGCATCTCGCCGTTGTAGAGCGCGGAGAGTAGCTCCAGCATTTCCGAATTGGTGCCTGCGCTACCCGGGGCCTGATAATCCCCCAGCACCGCCGCGCCGTAGTTCTGCAAGGAGGCGACAAGGCCGGTGATCGCGGCCTTGAGGCTGCGCAGGTCCTTGGGATCGGCCTCAAGTTCGTCCGCGCCGGCGCGGGAGAACATCTTGGAGAGGCGCTCAGGCAACCCCGTCTTGCCGCGCGCGGGGCGGCGGATGAGGGTCACGAACTGGTCATTGATGAACAGCGATCCCCCCGCCAACCGCTGCTTCCAGCGCGCATCGATATGGCGCGAGAGGGGATCGGGGAACTCGGCGTCGAGCTCCACCTCGACCCGGCGGCGGATGACGTGGTGATACATCACGAAACGCGCATCGAGGGTCGAGCGCAGCATCACCTCGCGCGTGGCGGCGTGGGCGTTGAGGGCATCGCTGTCCTCGGTCTCGAACAGCAGGCCGGGCACCTGGATCGCGCTCATCACGCTGCCATCACGCAGCAGCACGGTGTTCTCGTCGATCAGGCGCGCATAGGGCAGGCGGTCGCCGACCCTGGCTTCCCTCGCGCTCCACGCGGCGGCACCGATCCATTTACGGGGCATAGGAATTGCACCCCCAGCGTTTGAAATTGGGAACGCGCGGGCACTTGGAAACCTTCGTGATCCACAGGTCGAAAATGCGCGGCTCGCGCAGCGACGCGAAATAGCCGATCCCGTGCATCACCACCGGCACCAGCAGAAAGCCCACCAGAAACAGCCCGTTCTGGATCAGCAGATTGCGCAGGATCAGGAAGGCGATCGTCGTCACCATCATGTTGATGATGAAGAAATTCATCGTCACGCCCGCGAACATCTGCGGGCGGGTGAGCGCGCGGTGGACGGGGTTGCGGACGAGGTCGGTCATCAGCCAGCGGCCGACTGGATACCGGCGACGATGGTGGTCGCGCCGAACAGGATGAAGACGCCGATGATGACGGTCGCGCCGAAGCGCCAGTTCATCCGGCCGGTGAGCATCATGAAGCCGATCGCGGCGACCGCCATCACCGCGATAGTGGTCGCCACAGTGCCCAGCAAGGTGCCCTGAAGCCATAGTAGCGCATTGTTGATCGGGCCCGAGCCGGCCGGATCGGCGGTTTGCGCGAAGGCGGCGGTGTGCGCCCCCGCGAGCGCGAAGATGGCGGCGAGACGGGCGGGAAGGCGGAAGGAAGGCATCATTTCGGTGTCAGACTTTCACTTGGGCTCAGAGCGCAGCCGGTCATTGCCCCGGCGCGCGCGAATGGTTGGACAGCCGCCCCATGATGGCGGCAACATACTGCTGTGTCTCGCGGATATTGGGAATGCCGCCCGCGCGCGCGACGCGCCCAGGCCCGGCATTATAGGCGGCGAGCGCCTTTTCGATGTCGCCGTCGAAGCGGTCGAGCTGTTCGCGCAGGTAGCGCGCCCCGCCCTCGAGATTGGCGAAAGGATCGCGCGGATCGACCCCGAGATAGCGCGCGGTGCCCGGCATCAGCTGGGCAAGGCCCTGCGCCCCGACCGGCGAGACCGCGTTCTCGTTCCAGCGGCTCTCCTGCCACACCACCGCCTCGAGCAGCGCGGGCGAGAGATCGAAGCGGGCGGAAAGCTCGGCGATCTTGGCGGCGTAGCGTAGCGGGATGCCGCGCGCGGACTGCGCCGGGTCGGCGATCGCGAAGGCGGGGATCGGGTAGTCGGGTGCCTCACCCTGCTCGGCCGGAGTGACAGGCGGCACGGGCTCGCCCGTCGCGCTCTGCCCGGCGCGCGGCCCGGAAACCCAGCGCGCGCCCTCGGCATCGAGTTCGAGCACATCGGCGCGCGCCTCGGCCGCCTGGCCGAAGGCTAGTCCGGCACCCGCAGCAATTGTCATGACGCGGCAAGCCGCGGCGAGAATCATGTCTCGGCCCTCCAGAGTGTCTCCCTTTGTCTATCCTAAATGACAGGCAGGTGACAGTATGAGGAAAGCCCCGACATGCTTACCACGCGGTTACCGGGGCATTTCCTTGCGCAAGATCGCGCAAATCGGCCCCGGGCTCCGCATCAGGGGATCAACGGTCGCGGTAGGTGAGCTGCCCCGACGAAGCGGTCGCCGTGCGGAATTCGCCGCGCTCGAGCATCTTGAGCGCCTTGCGCGCCAGCCGCCGCGAATCGGTCGCGGTGCCCTCGGCGGTGGTGAGTTCGACCACCTCCTCGCACGCCAGCGCCTGGCGGAAAGCATCGCGCGCGCGCGCCTCGTCACCGGTCTGGGCATAGGCGATCCCGAGATTGATCAGCACCGCGGCATCGCGCGGATCGGCGGCGCTGGCCTGCTCGAGCGTGGCGACGGCCTGCTCGGCACGGCCCGCGGCCAGCGTGCGCGCGGCGAGTTCGGGCGCGGCCTCGGGCGCAGCGCGCGCGGCATCAACGGCAGAGGGGGCGACGGGAAGCGGGCTTGCGGCGGCGAGCGCCAGAGCAAGGAAGGAAAGGGACATCGGCGTGGCTCCTCTTCAGCAGACACGCATGATGCATGCAGTTGGTCGTCAATGCAACATAACTGTAACATTGTCTTTTTCTTGTAATCTAGAATTTCAACCACCTGAATTAAATTGTCTTTTGTGTGACATTCGGACTTCTCAAGCCGGATCGCGCGTTGTCATATTTGTCATTTTTTGGTCATAATGCTGCAAATGCCATGCGACTGTAATGCTGCAAGAATTCTGTCACGAACGACACCTAGCGACCCCTCAGCGCAACAAACCAAGCGCCTAACTCGATTCTCGGCTCAAGAGGGGACCCAAGCTCGTGAAGAACATCCAACGCACTCTCATTCTGGGTTGCAGCCTGGTCGCTCTGGCGGGTTGCGGCGCCGATGAGATCGTCTCGCCCGGAACCGGCGGCGACATCATCATCAACAACCCGGCGCCGACCCCGACGCCCACCCCGACCCCCACGCCCACCCAGACCCTGGTGACCGCGGCTGCGGGCTGCCCGACCATCGCGACCGCCGGCGGCCTCGTCGATGCCGGCACGATCTCGGGCCCGACCGGTGCCTACCGCGTGTGCCAGCTCCCGGCCCGCTTCACCTCGACCGACCTGCTGCCCTACATCCGCGGCCTCGTGTACCAGATCCCGGGCCGCGTCGAAGTCGGCGCCGACCGCGGCTTTTCGAGCACCGGTACCACCGTCACCCTGACGATCGAGCCGGGCGTGATCCTGTTCGGCCAGCAGGACTCCTACCTGGTGGTCAACCGCGGTAACGCGATCCAGTCGAACGGCACCGCCGAGCGTCCGATCGTGTGGACCAGCCGCGACAACATCCTCGGCCTCGCCAACGACAACAGCCAGCAGCAGTGGGGCGGCGTCGTGCTGCTCGGCCGCGCGCCGATCTCGGATTGCTCGACCGGCGTGTTCAACAACGGCACCACCACCAATGCGACCTGCGAAGGCCGCCTCGAAGGTGCGGCGGTCGCGACCCCGTTCGGCGGCGCCAACGCGGCCGACAGCTCGGGCTCGTTCCGCTTCAACCAGATCCGCTTCTCGGGCTTCGAACTGGCGCCCAACAACGAGCTCCAGTCGCTCACCACCGGCGGCGCGGGTTCGGGCACGGTGATCGAGAACCTGCTCTCGTTCAACAGCTCGGATGACGGCATCGAGTTCTTCGGCGGCGGGTTCAACGCCCGCAACTTCGCGATCATCGGCGCCTCGGACGATTCGCTCGACGTCGACACCGGCGCGCTCGTCAACCTCGACACCGTGATCGCGGTGCAGCGTTCAGGCACCGGTGACCGCGCGATCGAACTCGATTCGCCCAACGTCGCCGACCGCACGCCCTCGAACGCGCTCCCGCAGACCCGCTTCCAGGTGAACAACTTCACCTTCGTGATGCGCGACGGGGCGCCGCAGGTGATCCAGGCCCGCGGCGGCGCGGCGCTCGGCCTCACCAACGGCGTGATCAATGCCGGCACCAACCACTGCTTCCAGATCGACGAAGCCCCGACACTCGCGGCGCTGATCGGTGTGGACTCGGTGGTCGGCGACTGCCCCGCGGTCGATCCGATCCGCGGCGGCGGCGGCAACACCAACGCCGATGTCGCCACCGCGATCAACGCCGGCACCAACAACAACTTCGCCTTTGCCATCACGCTGACCAGCAACGTGGTCAACGGCGCGGGCGAAACCGGCCGCACCGCATTCAACGCCAACACCCGTTCGACCTTCTTTCCGACCCGCACCTACATCGGGGCGATCCAGAACGCGGCGGCGCTGACCAGCATCTTCGGCAACTGGACCTGCAACTCGTCGATCCAGGCCTTCGGCAGCACCACCGGCAACTGCACCTCGCTGCCGGTCTACCCGGCCTAAGCGACACGAAGAAAATGCCGGGGGGCGAGGCCGCAGCATGGTGCAGCGCCTCCCCCCCGGTTTCGATTGAATCCGGGCTGCAAGTGCAGCCTGTCCACTGATACGGGCCAATTCATGAGGGGGTCCTCACCTATGTCGACCGGCACGCGCCTGGCAGGGCTGCTGCTTCTCACCACGTCGCTCACCTTGCCTTCGATGCTTCACGCGCAGGAAGCGCCGGAGACCGAGGCCGAGACCCAGGTCGACGAGCCTGCGCAGGATGCGCTCACCGACGAAGTCGCGGGCGAGCCCCCGGCCGAGGAACTGCAGGAGACCGACATCTCGGTCCCGGGCGGCGACATCATCGTCACCGGCCGCCGCCAGCGCAATCCCGAGCGCTCCTCGGGCCAGGTGCTGAGTGTGCTCTCCGAAGCCGACATCGCCCGCTCGGGCGAAGGCGACATCGCCGGCGCGCTCGCGCGTGTCTCGGGCCTTTCGCTAGTGGGCAACGGCCGCGTCTTCGTGCGCGGTCTGGGTGACCGCTACTCGCTCGCGCTATTGAACGGCCTGCCGCTGCCCAGCCCCGAACCGCTGAGCCGCGTCGTCCCGCTCGACATCTTCCCGACCAGCGTGATCGCGTCGAGCCTCGTGCAGAAGACCTATTCGGCCAACTTCCCGGGCGAATTCGGCGGCGGGGTGATCAACCTCACCACCAAGGCGATCCCGACCGAGAGCTTCCTCACCGTCGGCTTCTCCGGCAGCGGCGACACCGAGACGACCTTCGAGAACGGCCTCACCTATTTCGGCAGCCGCTGGGACACCTTCGGCTTCGACAACGGCAACCGCGATTTCCCCAGCGTGTTGCAGGACGCGATCGGTTCCGGCACCCGGGTCAACGATCTGAGCGCCGCCCAGCAGCGCCAGCTCGCCGGACAGATCCTCCCGATCAACCTCGTCACGCTGCAGAAGAACGACCACCTGCCGATCAACTTCGGTGCCAACATCACCGGCGGCACCTCGTTCGAAGTGGGCGACGGCAACTATCTCGGCATCATCGCCACCGCCGGGATCACCAACACCTGGCGCAACCGCTCGGTCATCAGCCAGCAGTTCGGCGATGCGCAGGCGGGCCAGATCCTGTTCGATTCGAACAATTTCATCACCGACAACAAGGTGCTGGTGAACGCGCTGGTCGGCCTCGGGCTCGACATCGGCGAACACACCATCCGCTGGACCAACCTCTACATCCGCGACACCCTGAAGACCGCGCGTCTCGCCACCGGGACCGACGCCTTCACCGATGTCGCCCGCCCGTTCGACTTCATCACCCAGCAGACCGGCTGGTTCGAACGCCAGCTGATGGATTCGCAGATCGTCGCCGAACTCGATTTCGACAGCATCAAGGTCGACCTGCGCGGCGGCTATGCCCGCACCGACCGCGAGGCGCCCTACAACGCGATCGTCCCCTATATCCGCACCAACATCCCCAACGACCCCTTCGGCAGCCGCTATGTGGTCGATGTCGGCGCGATCATCGGCGGCACGGACCGCATCCAGGTCGGCTTCGAGGATCTCACCGAGGAACTGTGGTTCGGCGGTGCGGACGTCACCTTCGAGGTCACCGACACCCTCTCGCTGACCGCGGGCTATGCCTATTCGGACACCAGCCGCCGCTCGCTGTCCTTCATCATCCGCCCGCTGGTCGCCTCGACCGCGGAGTTCAACACTGCGCTGCGCGCGCTGGGCCTGCGCCAGCCGGGGCAGATCATCAACGGCGCGACGCTGGCGACCGATGCCAACGGCAACGGCTTCTTCACCGTCACCGTCTCCGATCCGACCCCCTTCCCGGTGTTCGACGCGGCGCTGACCGTCCACGCGGGCTATGGCCTTGCCCGCTACCGCCCGACCGATCGCCTCAGCATCGAAGCCGGGGTGCGCTACGAGGACGGACTTCAGGTCGCCGCGCCCGATCTCACCTTCGGCGGCGGCAACCTTGCCAACCCGACGCGGATCGCCAACGACTACTTCCTCCCCTCGGCGACCGTCACCTGGGAGGCGATCGACGATCTGCAACTGCGCCTCTCGGCCTCGCAGACCATCGCCCGCCCACAGTTCCGCGAGCTGGTGGAGCAGACCTATTTCGACCCGGAATCGAACCGCCGTTTCCGCGGCAACCCCTTCCTCGTCGACAGCGAATTGCTGAACCTGGAAGCGCGCGCCGAATATTACTTCGGCGGCCCGCGCCGGGTGAGCCTCGCCGGCTTCTTCAAGAAGATCGACAACCCGATCGAAAATTTCCTGATCACCGCGCCCGGCATCATCGAGACGAGCTACGCCAACGCCCCTTCCGCCGAGCTTTACGGGGCCGAGCTCGATCTTGCCTATGGGATCGATCTGGCCAGCTGGGGCGGGTTCTTCGAGACCAAGCAGTTCCTGATCCTCGCCAATTACACCTACACGCAATCGAACATCGCGGTGGGCGCGGCCGACCTTGCCCCGATCCCCGGTGCGACCGGCCAGCTCGCCAGCCAGCTGTTCGACGACGGCGCGCCGCTGGTTGGCCAGTCGGACCACGTCGCCAACCTCTCGCTCGGCATCGAGGATGACGACAAGGTCCAGCAGTTCACCGTGCTGCTGAACTATGCGAGCGAGCGCGTGACCCTGCGCGGCGGAGCCCTGCCCGACGTGGTCGAGGACCCGGGCCTCACCGTCGACGTGGTGGTCCGCTCGGAGGTGAAGCTCGGCGGCCTGCCGCTCGAAGTGAGCCTCGAGGCGCGCAACATCTTCGGGCGCGACAACTTCGAGTTCCAGGAAATCAACGGCAACCGCGCCGAGATCAACACCTTCCAGGTCGGCACCACCTTCTCGATCGGGGTGAAGGCGGAATTCTGATCCGGGTGTGATAGCTAGCGGAAAGGCCGCTCCCTTCGGGGGGCGGCCTTTTCAGTTTGGCGGCAAGCGGGTGGATGCTGCCATGCCAACCCCACCGTCACCCCGTGCTTGACGCGGGGTGACGAAGTGTTCTGCTTCTTTACCCAAGATCGAACACATACCCCAGCGATCGCACCGTGCGCAGCGGGTTGCCGCCGCCGGCTGCCTTGATCGCGCGGCGCAGGCGGCCGATCCACACGTCCACCGTGCGCTCGTCGATCGGAGGTTCGCGCTTGCCGAGGCCGTTGATGAGGTCCTCGCGGGTGAGCACACGGTTGGGGTTCTCGGCGAGGAAGCGCAGCAGGCGGAATTCGTTGGGCCGCAGCAGGATTGGCTGCTCGTTCCAGCGCGCCTGCAAGGCCGCCATGTCGATCGTCAGCGCGCCGAGTTCGAAGCGCCGAGTCGCCTGGCGCTCGACCCCGCGCGATTGCAGCGCCAGCACCCGGTCGAGCACCGCGGTGCGGGTGAGCGGGCCGATCACGTAGTCGTCCGCCCCGGCGCGCAGCGCGCGGCGGCGGTCCTCGGGGTCGTCCTCCTCGAGCACCATGGTGACATGGGCATCGACCGTGCGGGCATCGGCGCGCAACCGGCGGCACATCTCGAGTCCCGCCAGCTCGGGCATCACCCAGTCGACAAAGGCCCACATCGGCCCCTCGACCAGCCGCCGCGGGCCCTCGGGCCCGAGCCGGTCGAAGGTGAAGCGGCGCTGGTCGTGCACGAAGTCCTCCAGGCTCTCGCCCAGTTCGCTCGTCAGGAAGATATTGACGACATCCATCTGCGCTTGCCCCGCTTTCGCAGCGAGGATTGGCGCAGGCGTGTGACGCGTTTGTGACTGCTTTTCAGTTGAGTGTAACAATGTCCCGAAAGGTTCGGGCCGCGGTGTCAGGCGAGCGTCAGCCCCCCGTCCACAACGAGGGTCTGGCCGGTGATGTAGGCGCTTAGAGGCGAGGCGAGGAACAGCGCCGCACCGGCCATATCCTCGGGCGTGCCCATGCGGCGCAAGGGAATGCGCTTGAGACTCGCTTCGAGGCGTTCGGGGTGGTCGGTGGTGACAGATGTGAGCTTGGTCGGCACCAGCCCCGGGGCGATGCCGTTGACCCGGATGCCGTCCCTCGCCCAGGCCTCGCCCAGCGTCTTGGTAAGACTCGCCGCGCCCGCCTTGGAGGCGGCGTAGGCTGGCGTGCCGATGGTCGATTTGAATGCGGCGACCGACGAGACGATGATGATCCGGCCCTTCGCTTCCGCCAGCGCCGGGTGGAACGCGCGGGCGGCGTCCATCACCGAATTGAGGTTGATGTCGACCACAGCGTCCCACCCCTCGCGGGCGAACTCCTGCCGCCCGTAGCGCACCGTGCCCTGGCACAGCACCAGCACGTCGAGCGGCCCGAAGCCCTCCGCCAGCCGCCCTGCCGCGTCGCGATCGGTGAGGTCAAGCTGGCGGTAATCGAGGCCGGTGAAGTCGGAGTCCTCGGCCTCGAGATAGTCGCCGAAATCGGGCCGCGTGCCGGTGACGGTCACCTGCGCACCGCGCTGGCGGAAGCCGTGCGCGATGCCGTTGCCGATCCCCGACGATCCGCCGATGACGAGGACGCGCTGGCCGGTGAAGTCGAGGTCGCCCGCCACTTCAGATACTCCGCGAGATCACTTCCTTCATGATCTCGTTCGTCCCGCCGAAGATCCGCGTCACGCGCGCGTCGCGCCACAGGCGGGCGATGGCGTATTCGTTCATGTAGCCCGCCCCGCCGTGGAGTTGCAGCGCGGTGTCGCAGCATTCCCACTGGAGGTCAGTGTGCCACAGCTTGGCGGCGCTCGCCTCGTCGGTGGTGAGCTCGCCCGCCAAGTGCTTGCGGATCGCCCAGTCGAGGTGCGCCCAGCCCACCTGCAGTTTGGCCTTGAGGTCAGCGAGGGTGAACTTGGTGTTCTGGAACTCGAACACCGTCTTCCCGAAAGCCTTGCGGTCCTTGGTGAATTTTACGGCTTCATCAAACGCCCGCTGCGCGGCCGCCTGCGCGCCGACCGCGATGCCGAGGCGTTCCTGCGGCAGCTCTTCCATGAGGTGCACGAAGCCCATGCCTTCGGCGCCCAAGATGTTGGTCATCGGCACGCGGCAATCGTTGAAGAACAGCTCGGAGGTGTCGGCGGCGTGCTGGCCGATCTTGTCGAGATTGCGCCCGCGCTCGAAACCGGGGGTGTCGGCGTCGACCAGCACGAGGCTGATGCCCTTCGCGCCCTTCTCGGGATCGGTCTTGGCGACCACGATCACGCAATCGGCGTTCTGGCCGTTGGTGATGTAGGTCTTCGAGCCGTTGATGACGAGGTGGTTGCCGTCCTTCTTCGCCGTGGTGCGGATGCCCTGAAGGTCGCTCCCCGCGCCCGGTTCGGTCATGGCGATCGCGGTGATGATGTCGCCGCTGACCATGCCGGGGAGATACTTGGCGCGCTGTTCGGGATTGCCGAGGCGCTCGAAATAGTTCGCCGTGATGTCGTTCTGGAGCGTGAAGCCTGCCGAGGAGCCGAGGTAGGAAAGCTCCTCGGTCAGCACGCAGTTGAACCCGAAATCGAGGCCGAGGCCGCCGTTCTCCTCCTTCACCGTCATGCACAGCATGCCGGCATCGCCCATCTTCTTCCAGACGTCACGGGGCACGATGCCATTCGCCTCGTGCTCGTCCATGTGCGGGGTCAGGTGCTCGGCAAAGACCTTGCGGACGGTGTCGCGGAAGGCCTCGTGGTCTTCGTTATAGGCGGTGCGATAGGAGGTCGCGAGCATGGGGGTTCTCTCCGGCAGATGGGTTTTGATTTGCCACGATAGAACCGTGCGGGGGCGCGGGGGTCAAGCGCCAAAAGTGCAAGCTGCCCGGTCAATGAGGGATGAAACCGCGCCAGAATTCCTGCATCGCAAGAGATTGCGCCACCGGCTTGAGCAGGATCATCCCCGCATTCGCAACAACCGCCAACACCGTGGCCGGGTGGCGCAGCTTGCCGAACCGCCACGCGAACAGCAGCGTCATCGCGATGATGATCGCCTGACAGAGATACAGCGGCACATCCATCGCGGCCTTGTTCTCCGGGACGAAGCCATAGGCCATGATCCAGACATTCTGCATCCCTCGGCCGAGCGCCGGCATGATCAGGATGAAGGCGGTCGACGCCATCCACCAGCCGTGATCCTCGGGCGATTTGCGCGTCACGATTGCCATGCCCACCGCGACCGCAAAGGCGGTGATCAGCAGCATTTCGCTCTGCATGATCCAGAAGAAGAACCACGGCTCGAACGGGCCCCAATCCTGCGGATTGTCGCGCACGGAGTTGGCAAAGACGATGTCACGGAACAGCTGCGAGACCGACAGAAGGATCATCGCACCTGCCAGCAAGAGCCCGAACAGGCCCCACGTCCGGTGCGCCGCGATCTTGCCCTTGGCGACAAACCGCGGCTGGAGGATCAGGAAAGCATACCAGGCGGTCGCGTTCCAATAGTGGATGTGCACCGCCCAGGTGTTGCTGGTGAAATCACCCCAGTAATCCATGGCGATGCCGAGTTGCATGATCGCCATCACGGCGATCATCCAGATCCACAAGGGTCGCAGCTTTTCCATGTCCCATCCCCCCGGGGGGGAGGGGTAACACAGGCGGGGTTACCCCACAAACGCCCGTTCGATCACGAACTGCCCCGGCTTGTTGTTCGCGCCTTCCTCGAACCCGCGGCGTTCCAGGTCGGCCGCATGGTCCTTGATCATGGCCATCGACCCACAAAGCATCACGCGGTCCTCGTCCGGCACGAAGCGCTGAGGGCCCTTGGACTGTTCGAACAGCCGCCCATCGTCGATCAGCGCCTGAATGCGGCCCTGTGTGCGGAAGGGTTCGCGGGTGACGGTGGGGACGTAGATCATCCGCGCGCGGTCTTCGTCCTCGAGCAGCGGGTCGCCTTCGAGCTTCGATTCCAGCAGCTCGCGGTAAGCCAACTCGTTCACGTTGCGAACCGAGTGCACCACGATCACTTCCTCGAACATCCCGTAAACCTCGGGATCGCGCACGAGGCTCATGAACGGCGCCAGCCCCGTGCCGGTCGAAAGCATGAAGAGGCGCTTGCCCGGCAGCAGCGCGTCGGTGACGAGGGTGCCGGTCGGCTTCTTGCCGAGGTAGATGGGATCGCCGACCTGGATGTGCTGCAGCCGCGAGGTCAGGGGGCCGTCCTGCACCTTGATCGACAGGAACTCGAGCTCCTCGGCATAGGAGGGCGAGGCGACGGAATAGGCGCGCAGCAGCGGCTTGCCGTTGTCGCCCGGCAGGCCGATCATCACGAACTCGCCCGAACGGAAGCGGAAGCTCGCCGGGCGGGTCATCTTGAGGCTGAACAGCCCGTCGCACCAGTGGTGGACATCGGTGATGGTCTCGACCGAGAGCGCGGCGCTTTCGGTGAACTGGTCGCGGGTCAGAGCGGTTTGGGTCACAAGGGGCCTCGGATACGGGTGCACGCCGCCCGGGAGGGGCGGTCAGGATGGCGGCGCCAATGAACCAGCGAAGCGCGCGCTTCAAGACAGTTTAGCGATAGGCCGTGAAAGCGCGCCTTGATCGCGCGCAAATCCAGCAAAGGCTCAGTTCCACCCGGCCGCGTTGTAGAGCTCGACCGCGCGGGCCTCGTTCTTGCCGATCTCGGCCGCGCCCAGCGTGTCGGCCTTGAAGGTGCCGAGCTTCTCGACCGCCGATGTGGGCGCGACGCCGGTCGCCGTCGGATACTCGTTGTTGCCGTTGGCGAGGAACTGCTGCGCCTTGTCGGTCGCGAGATATTCGAGGAACTTCACCGCGTTCTCGCGGTTGGGCGCGGTCTTGACCAGCCCCGCGCCGCTCATGTTGACGTGGGTGCCGGTGGTGGCCTGATTGGGGAAGATGATGCCGATGGACTCGAGCACCTTGCGCTTCTCGGGCGTGTCGAAGCGCGCGAGGTAGTAGGTGTTGACCAGCGAGATGTCGCACTCGCCCGCCGCCACGGCCTCGATGTTCGACATGTCATTGCCCTCGGGCGGGCGCTGGAAATTGGCGACGACGCCCTTGGCCCATGCGCCCGCCTTCGCCTCGCCGTCATGCGCGATCATGCTCGAGAGCAGCGCGATGTTGTAGACGCTGGAGGAGGAGCGCATGCAGATGCGGCCCTTGAATTCCGGCTTGGCCAGATCCTCGTAAGTGGCGAGGCCCTGCGGCGCGCCCTTGGCCTTGTTGTAGACGATGATCCGCGCGCGGGTGGTGAGCGCGAACCAGCGGTTCTGGGGATCGCGCAGGTTGGCGGGGATGCGCTCTTGCAGCACCTTGGAGTCGACCGGCGCGAGGAAACCTGCCTGCTCGGCCCGCCACAGGCGGCCTGCATCGACCGTCACGAACAGATCGGCCTGGCTATATTCGCCCTCGGCCGCGATCCGCTCGATCAGCGCGTCGGCATCGGCTTCGAGGCGGTTGACCTTGATGCCGGTGGAGCAGGTGAAGTCCTCGTAGAGCGCAAGGTCGGTGTCGTAGTGGCGCGAGGTGTAGACGTTGACGACGCCAGCGGGCGCGGCGCAGGCCTTCGCCGCGCCCCCGCCCTCTCCGGCGCAAGCGGCAAGCGCAGCCAGACTGACGCTGACGAGGGCGGCGAGGAACAGGTGTTTCATCGGGTGGGAGGCTTTCGCGGGGATCAGTATTTGCGAATGACTTGCAATATTATCGCCCGCCATGCAAGCCCTAACCGCGAACGAAGGCGCGCACGCTCTCGGGATCGGGGATGACGCTGTAGGCCTTGCCGGGATCGACCGTCAGCGCGGTCTCGACCGTGATCGCGGCCCCATCCGCGCCGTCGAGCAGCACGCGGTTCCTCGGCCCCAGCGGATGGATGTCACGCACCCGCCCGCCGCGCATGTCGGAGACCGGGACGAGGCGGTCGGCCTGCACCAGAAGGTCGAGCTGCACCGCGCCATCGGGCAGTTCGCCCATCAGGCTCTCGAACGGCCACAGGCCGAAGGCAGTGTCGAGCCCGCCTTCCGCAACCATCCCCGGCACCACCTGCGCGCCCGAAAAGATCGCGCCGACTGCGGCGGTGGCGGGGGCTTCGTGCAGCTCGAGCGGGGTGCCGAACTGGACGATGCGGCCCGCCTCCATCACCGCGATGCGATCCGCAACGTCGAGCGCCTCGGCCGGGTCATGCGTCACCAGCACCACGGTCGAGCCCGCCTCGCGCAGCAGGATGCGGCATTCGCGGCGCAAGCTCCGGCGCAGCACGATGTCGACGCTGGCGAAGGGCTCGTCCATCAGCAGCACCTGCGGCCCCGGTGCCATCGCCCGGGCGAGCGCGGCGCGCTGTTGCTGGCCGCCCGAAAGCTCATGCGGATAGCGCGCGCCCATCCCGGCAAGGCCGACCTTGGCGAGCCAGCCGTCCGCCTCGGAACGCCGCTCGCGCGGGAGGCCGAAGGCGACATTGGCGGCCAGCGTCATGTGCGGGAACAGCGCTCCGTCCTGAAACACGAGGCCGACGGGCCGCGCCTCGGGCGGGGGGTTGTGCGCAGGCCCCGCCAGCAGCTCATCGCCCAGCGCGATCTCGCCCTGCTGCACGCGGAGCAAGCCCGCTGCGAGCCCCAAAAGCGTTGACTTCCCGCAACCCGACGCGCCAAGCAGGCAGGTGATCTCCCCCGCGGGCGCGGTGAAGCTCACGTCCTCCAGCGCCCGCACCGCACCGTAAGCATGGGCAATATGTCGAAATTCGAGGCTCAATGGCGCTGTCCGCAACGATATCGGTGAGCCGCCTTAGGCGAACTGCCGGCGGGGCTGCAAGCCGGGCGGCCCGCGGAAGCGGCTGGACGCTGGGCGCGCTGGCGCTGGCGGCGCTGGTCGGCCTGCCGATCGCCGCGGTGGCCACCTCGGCGCTGGGCGACGGGGGCGGGTCGATCGCCGCGCTCGCGGGCACGGTGCTGCCGACCTACATCGCCAACACAGCCGCCCTGATGGCGCTGGCAGGCGGGATCGCGGCGGTCACGGGGACCGGCTGCGCATGGCTGGTCGCCGCCACGCGCTTTCCCGGGCGGCGGGTGCTGGGCTGGGCGCTGGTGCTACCGCTGGCGCTCCCGGCCTATCTGGCGGCCTATATCTACGCCGGACTGCTCGATTTCGCCGGGCCGGTGCAGAGCGCGCTGCGGGATGCCACCGGATGGGGGCCAAGCGACTACTGGTTCCCCGACATCCGCTCGCTGCCCGGAGGGGCCTTCGTGCTGGGAATTGTGCTCTACCCCTACGTCTACCTCCTCGCGCGCACCGCATTTGCCACCCAGAGCCGCACCCAGTTCCGCGCCGCAAGAAGCCTCGGAGCGACACCGCCACGCGCCTTCTGGAAGGTCGCCCTCCCCGCGGCGCGCCCTGCCATCGCGGGCGGCCTAGCGCTGGTGCTGATGGAGGTGCTGGCCGACTTCGGCGTGGCGGAGTATTTCGCCATCCCCACCTTCTCGACCGGCATCTTCCGTTCGTGGCTGGCGATGGGCGACAAGCCCGCCGCCCTCAAACTCGCAGGCGTGATGCTGGTCTTCGTGATCGCGCTGGTCGCCTGGGAGGCACGCTCGCGGCGCGGGCGCAGCGACAGCCGCGACGGCCTCGCCGCGCGCGATATCGACGAACCGCTGGTGCACCTCTCGCCTGCGGGCAAAGCGCTCGCCTTCGCCGCCTGCGCCGCGCCGGTGCTGCTCGGATTCGTCATCCCCGCAGGCTACCTCGTCAGCCTCGCCCTCACCCCGACAGCACAAGCCGCGGCGGGCCAGCTGGCGACCTATCTGCGCGCGAGCCTGTGGCTGGGCGTGGTCGCTGCGGCGCTGTGCGTCCTTGCCGCGCTGCTGCTCGCCTTCGCCCGCGCCCGCGCCGCCTCGCCACTCACCGCGGGGGCGATCCGGCTGGCGACCTTGGGCTATGCCCTGCCCGGCGCGCTGCTGGCGGTGGGCCTGCTGGCACCGCTCGGAGCCTTCGACATCGCGCTGACCCGCTTCGCCCGTGACAGCCTCGGCTGGAGCGGCGGGTTGCTGCTGACCGGCACCAGCGCGGTGCTGGTCTATGCTTTGGGCGTGCGCTTCATGACCGTCGCCTACAACACCGTGAGCGGCGGCCTCGCGCGCATCCCCCCCGCCCTCGACGCCGCCGCGCGGAGCCTCGGCGCGAGCCCCTCGCGGGTGCTCGCCCGGATCTATGCCCCGCTGCTCGCCCCGAGCCTCGCAGGCGCCGCCGCGCTGGTCTTCATCGACACCCTGCGCGAACTTCCCGCCACGCTGATCCTGCGCCCCTTCAATCTCGAGACCCTCGCCACCCGCACCTACCGCTTGGCGGGCGACGAGCGGCTGGTCGAGGCGGCGATCCCGGCGCTGATCCTGCTCGCGGCGGGGCTGCTGCCGGTGCTGGTGTTGAACCGTTTGGGGAAGCGCTAGGCAAAACTGTCAGGCCAGCCTGTCACTTCCGCTTGTCCAAAGCGCCCGGAAGGTTCACAAGCGCGAGCAATGGCACGCTTCCCCTTCTCCGCAATCGTCGGTCAGGACGAGATGAAACAGGCGCTGCTGATCGCGGCGGTGGACCCTTCGATCGGCGGGGTGATGGTGTTCGGCGACCGCGGCACCGGCAAGAGCACCGCCGCGCGCGCGCTCGCGGGCCTGCTGCCGCCGATCATGGCCGCCGACGGCTGCCCCTATGGCGCCTCGAAGGAAGATCAGGCGCGATACCCGGACGTGTGCGGACAAGGCAAGCTGGTGAAGCGCCCCGTCCCCTTCGTCGACATGCCCTTGGGCGCGACCGAGGACCGGGTGATCGGCAGCCTCGACCTCGAACGCGCGCTGCGCAGCGGCGAGAAGGCGTTCGAGCCCGGCCTGCTCGCGAAGGCCCATCGCGGGTTCCTCTATATCGACGAGATCAACCTCCTCGAGGATCACCTCGTCGACCTGCTGCTCGATGTCGCGGCCTCGGGCGAGAACGTGGTCGAGCGCGAGGGGCTGTCGGTCCGCCACCCGGCCAAGTTCGTCCTCATCGGCAGCGGCAACCCCGAGGAGGGGGAGTTGCGCCCGCAGCTGCTCGACCGCTTCGGGCTGTCGGTCGAGGTGCGCACGCCCAAGGACATCGAGACCCGCATCGCCATCATGAAGCTGGTCGCCGAGAACGAGGCCGATCCCGAAGGCTTCGCCGCGCGCTGGGCCGAGGCGGATGAGGCGATCCTCAAGCAGGTCGCCAAGGGCAAGGCGCGCCTGCCCAAGCTGGTTCCGGGCGAGGATGTGCTGCGCGATGCCGCCGAGTTGTGCTTGGCGGTGGGCGCCGACGGCCTGCGCGGCGAGCTGACCCTGATGCGCGCCGCCCGCGCGCTGGCCGCGCTCGAGGGGGCCAAGAAGGTCACGCGCAAGCACCTGATCGCCATTGCGCCCTCGGCGCTACGGCACCGATTGCGGCGCGATGTGCTCGACGAGACCGGCTCCACCACGCGCATCACCCGGGCGATTGCCGAGCTGTTCGGATGACACCGCCGGAGGTCGCCGACCCGCTCGATGACGCGGTGCTGGCGGCGCGGCTGTTTCTGCTGGCTCCCGGCACCTTCAAGGGCCTGACCCTGCGCGGTAGCAGCCCTGCGCGCGAGGCGCTGGTGGCGGCGCTGGGAGAAGTGCTCCCGCTGCGCCGCCTGCCCGGCCATGTCGACGACGAGCGGCTGCTGGGCGGGATCGATCTGGCCGCCAGCCTCTCCGCCGGGCGCCCCATCCGCCAGACCGGGCTGATCGAAGAGGCGCGCGGGGGCGCTCTGATCGCCGGAATGGCCGAGAGGATGGATGCGAGCATCGCGGGGCGGCTGGCGCAGGCGCTCGATGAGGGCGGCACAGCGCTGGTGCTGCTCGACGATGCCGCCGAGCCCGAGGAAGCCCCGCCTGCGAGCCTCACCGAAAGGCTCGCCTTCCTGTGCGATCTCTCGGCCTCGCGCCGCTGGCAGGGGGTCGCGCTGGAGGAAGCGGGAGGGCGCCTCGCGGCCGTGCGGCCGCTCGGCGAGGAGGATTTGCGCGCCCTCGCAGCGACCGCCGAAGCGCTGGGGGTCGAGAGCTTGCGCGCGCTGATTGTCGCCGCAGAGGCTGCGCGCGGCCTAGCGGCGCTCGAGGGGCGCTTTGAGACGGGGAAGGCCGATCTGGCGGGCGCGGTGCGGCTGGTGCTCGCCCCGCGCGCGACCCGTCTGCCGCCGCAGGACGCGGAAGCGCCGCCTCCGGAGGAACCGCCGCCGCCCGGAGGCGAGCGCGACGACCCGACCGACAGCGACCGCCAGCAACAGGAACCCGACCTTTCGGAAATCCTCGTCGAGGCGGCCAAGGCCGCGATCCCGGCGGGGCTGCTCGAACAACTCGCGCAAGGGAAAGCCCCGCGGCGAAGCTCCAGCAGCGGCACCGGGCAGAAGCGCAAGGCCGCGACCCGCGGCAAGCCCTTGGGCGCAAGACCGGGAATGCCGCGCGGGGGGCACAAACTCGCGCTGATCGACTCATTGCGCGCCGCCGTCCCCTGGCAGGCCGTGCGCCGCCGCGAGAACGGCGCGGACGCCGATGCGCCCATCATCATGCGCAAGGAAGACCTGCGCATCCGCCGCTTCGAGGAGCGCGCCGCGCGCGTCACGATCTTCGCGGTCGACGCCTCCGGTTCCGCCGCCGCCGCGCGGCTGGCCGAGGCCAAGGGCGCGGTCGAGCTGATGCTGGCGCAAGCCTATGTCACCCGCTCGGAGGTCGCGCTAGTCGCCTTCCGGGGCACCTCCGCGGAGCTGCTGCTCCCCCCCACCCGCTCGCTCACCCGCGCGCGGCGCACGCTCGCGGAACTGCCCGGCGGCGGCGGCACCCCGCTCGCGCTCGGGCTCAACGCCGCGCGCGAGGTGGCCGAGGCCGTCATCGCCAAGGGGAGGAGCGCCGCGCTGGTGATCCTCACCGACGGGCGCGCCAATATCGCCGCCGACGGCTCGCCCGGCCGCCCGCAGGCGGCCAAGGATGCCGAGACGGCAGCACGCGCAATTGCCGCGCGACAAATCGACAGCCTCGTGGTCGACATCTCCGCCCGCCCCGGCCCCGAGGGCGCCGCGCTCGCCGCCGCCTTGGGAGGCCGCTTCCTCGCCCTCCCCCGCGCCGATGCGCGGATGCTCAAGCAGGCGATCGACGCGGTGCAAGCTCCACCATCACAAGGGGCCCGCGCGGCATGAGCGCGCTCGACTGGAACCGCGAGGGCCTGATCTGGCCGTACCGGGAGACAAGCCAGTTCATCCGCACCGGCAGCGCGCGCTGGCATGTGCAGCGGATGGGGTCCGGCACGCCGCTCCTGCTGCTCCACGGCACCGGCGCCTCGGTCCATTCGTGGCGCGGGCTGATGCCGCTGCTCGCGCAGCGTCATGACGTCATCGCGATGGACTTGCCCCGCCACGCCTTCACCACCGGGCACGACGCCTACGCCATGAGCCTGCCCGCCATGGCGCGCGAGGTGGCGCGGCTGCTGGAGGCTCTCGAGGTGACGCCCGCCGCCATCGTCGGGCACTCGGCGGGCGCGGCGATTGCGCTGCAACTGGCGCTCGACCACGCCCACAAGGGCCCGATCGTCGGCCTCAGCGCCGCCCTGCGCCCCTTCCCCGGCGCCCTTGCACAAATCTTCCCCGCCATCGCCAAGACGCTGTTCGTCAACCCGCTCGTGCCCCGCATCTTTACCGGCAGCATCGACCTTGTCGGGGGCGCGGAGAAGTTCCTGTGGCGCTCTACCCACTCGCGGATCGATCGCGAGGGCCTTGCTTGCTATGCCAAGCTCCTGAAGCACCCCGGCCATGCTGGCGGGGCGCTCGCCATGATGGCGAACTGGGACCTGCCCGCGTTGCGCGAACAGATGGGTACGGTGCGCAACCGCGTGCTGCTGCTCCACGGCGCGAACGACCCCGCGATCCCGCCTGACTGGGCGCGCGATGCCGCCGGATGGCTGCCCAACGCGCGGCTGGAACTTCTCCCCCGCCTCGGCCATTTGGCGCATGAGGAAGCCCCGCAAGACATCGCCGCGCACATGGCGGCGTTCCTCGCGGCAGCAGATGCAGGAGCGGCACGCGCATGAACTTCGGCTGGATCGAGATCGGGCTGTTCTACGGCATCGCGGTCGCCTTCGGGCTGTGGCAGTACATTTCGATGGACCGCAAGCTCAAGCAGACCCGCGCCGAGCGGGAGGCGAGGGAAGCTGCCGAGCGCGACAGCGCACCGGACGCCTGACGGGGAGACAGCGCCGCAATCGCCCGATATGAGCGCGCGATGGCCCGGCTGCTCCTGTTCAACAAACCCTTCGGCGTGCTCTCGCAATTCACCGACAAGGGCTCGCCCACCACCCGGGCGACGCTCAGCGACTTCATCGCTGTGAAGGGCGTGTACCCCGCCGGCCGGCTCGACCGCGACAGCGAGGGGCTGCTGCTGCTGACCGACGACGGGCGCTTGCAGGCGCGCATCGCCGATCCGCGCTTCAAGCTGCCCAAGACCTATCTCGTGCAGGTCGAGGGCGATCCCGACGACGCAGCGCTCGAACCCTTGCGCAAGGGCGTGCGGCTGAACGACGGGATGACCCTCCCCGCCGAAGCCGCCCGCATCGCCCCGCCCGACCTGTGGGAGCGCGATCCACCGATCCGGGTGCGCAAGTCCGTCCCCGATTGCTGGCTCTCGCTCACCATCCGCGAGGGGCGCAACCGGCAGGTGCGGCGCATGACCGCAGCAGTGGGCCTGCCCACATTGCGGCTGGTGCGCTGGCGGGTGGGCGACTGGAGCCTCGGCGGCATCGCGCCGGGCACTTTTGTGGAAATTTCCACATGAACTACCGCCACGCCTTCCACGCCGGCAACAGCGCCGATGTCGTCAAGCACGCGCTGCTGATCGCGCTGATCCGCGCGCTGCAACTCAAGCCCTCCGCGCTGACGCTGATCGACACTCATGCGGGCTGCGGGCTCTACGACCTCAAGGGCGACGAGGCGGGGCGCACCGGTGAGGCGGCGGGCGGCGTGCTGCGCGCCTTTGCCGATAGCCACCCGCTGCTCGACGACTACCGCGCCGCCGTGCGCGCCGTGAACGACCCGGGCGCCGAGCCCCGCCTCTACCCCGGCAGCCCCCGGTTCCTCGCACAGCTACTGCGAGAGCAGGACAACCTGATCCTCAACGAGAAGCACCCCGAGGACGCGCGCTCCCTGCGCGAGGCCATGAAGGGCACCCCCGCCGCGATCCACACCCGCGATGCCTACGAGCTGTGGCTCGCCATGCTGCCGACGCGCACCCCCAGGGGCGTGGTGGTGGTCGACCCGCCCTACGAGGCCACCGACGAGCGCGCCCGCATCACCGCCACCCTCGCCGCCGCGCACCGCAAATGGGCGCACGGAGTGACTGTGATCTGGTATCCCCTGAAGGAACGGCCCGCCCACGCGGTCTGGAAGGACAAGCTGCGGCGGCTCGGCATCCCCAAGTTCCTCAACATCGAGCACTGGCTCTACGACACCGACCAACCGGGGATATACAACGGCGCGGGGCTGTTCATCGTCAATCCGCCCTATGCCTTCACGCAAGAGCTGCCGCCGCTGCTCGAAGCCCTGCGCGCGAGCCTCGCGCCCGAGGGGCACCGGGGGACGCTCAAGGCGGAGTGGCTGGCGGCGTGACGCGGGGCGCGATGGCGCAAGCCGCAAGGGCGGCAAGGCGGGCCCTCCCTGCAAAACAACTTTCCTACAGTCGCCGCATTTGTCAGGCTTGCCGAATGACCCCCGCCGCCCCTTTCCCACAGCTTGCACCCGCCATGGCAGCGGCGGCGAGGTGTGGGTGTGGGAGGCTCGCGCCAGAGGAAGGGATTTTGCCCCTATACTGTGTCTCTCGTGTCTCCAACTACAGGAAAGGGCTGCGCTTGCTGAACCGGCGCGGCATCCGCGCGGGGGTGTCCGGCGGCCTCCGCCCGAGTCGCGCCGGGGCTTCGCTATCCGGCCTCAGCGCGGGCGGCGGGGCATGCGGTAGGGGAGCATGAACTGGACGAGGCGGCTCGAGAAGCGTCGCATGTCCAAGCTCTCCTGCACCGCGACCACCTCCTCGCCAAGGAAGCGCGAGGCGAGTTCGGAGCGGGCGTAGAAGGGGGTGTCCTCCCACGTCCGGCGCACCTCGGCGACGCCGATGTCGGAGCGGGTGCGGCGGGTGATGCCCCAGCGGCTGTCGGGCAGGGCGGCGATGGGGGGCAGCTCGACCGGCTCGGGCACGCCGTGGCGGTCGAACCGGAGGGCACTGGCGAAGAGCGAGCCGTCCCCGCGCTCGCCCTCGTAGCACACCAGCGCGCCCGACTTGAGGTGGGCGCGCGACCAGTGCCAGGTGTTGAAGCCGCTCTCGAGCGGCTCGGCCCCGCGGTTGTGGTCGAGATAGGCCTTGCCGCTCCAGCTGCAATCGGGGGAGGTCATGGCGACCTCGATCCGGGCGCAGGGGGCAAGGCAGTGCCAGATGTGGTTCTCGGCGGGGTCGAGGGCGAAGGCGGCGCGGTTGAGCATCTCGGGGTAGACCCTGACGGTGCCGGTCACCTTGCGCTGCCAGGGGACGAACAGGCGGGTGTCGCCCTCGACGATGTCGATGGTGAGCGCCCCGCCCTCCCAGCGCACATTGCTGGGGCCGATGGCGAGGGTGGCGGCGTCGCGCTGGACGGCGGCGCGGCCGCGCTCGGTCATCACCCAGCGGTGCTGGGGCCCGTAGAGCGCGACGTTGAGGCAGGCATGGTCGAGCGGGTCGTGGCGGCCGGAGCGCTTGTAGTAGGGCGAGAAGACCGAGCCCAGGAAGGCGATGATGGTCAGCCCGTGCTGCCCGTCGTCGGAGATGGCATCGACATACCACCAGGTGTAGCCGCCTGCCGGGATCGCCTCGTCGAAGCGAGGTCCTTCGCGATCACCCGCGTGGCCAGCTGCCCGGACAAGGCTGCCATGGGGACGCCGGCCGCCGGATGGGTCGCCCCGCCCGTGCAGTAGAGACCGGGCAGCCGGGTCCTCGGACCCTGCCGCTGGAAGGAGGCCGCCCAGCCGTGCGACGCTCGCCCATAGAGGGCGCCGCCCGTGGCCGGGAAGAGGTGCTCCCAATCCTCGGGCGTCATGAGCCGATGCGGGAAGGGCTCGTCCAGTGTCAGGCCGCAGCGCCGAAGCGTTGCCATCATGGCGCGTGTGCATCGGTCTCTCTCCTCGGGGGTGTAGGCGTGGACGTCTCCGTCGGCAGGGGCGTTGACGATGATCTGGAGGCGCTCGCGCCCAGTCGGCGGGGGCGCGTGGTGGTCGGCGCCGCGGTCAATGGCGCAGACGTAGACGGTGGGCTCTGCGGGCGTGCGGCCGGCGCCGATGTCGGCGAACTCGGCGCGGTAATCGCGGGAGAAGAAGACGTTATGGTGGGTGAGCGCGGCCCCGCGCGTCTCGGCATGGGCATACCAGACCAGCGCGGAGAGCGAGCGTTTGGGCCTCGGGATCGCAGGCACGGCACGCTGTGCCGCCGCGCCGAAGCGGCCGGTGGCGAGCGCGGAAGGGTCGCCGTTGCAGATGACGGTGTCGGCCGGGATGACCTCGCCCGACGCCAGCCTGACCCCGCTGGTGCGGCCCTTGGCGACGAGCACCTCGGCGACGGCAGCACCCGTGCGCACCCTTGCCCCCTGCCGCTCGGCAAGGCTGGCGAGCGCCCTGGCAAGCGCGTGAATGCCCCCCTCGATCAGCCACACCCCGCGCGCCTCGAGATGCGCGATCAGCATCAGCGTCGCAGGGGCCTTGAAGGGCGAGGAGCCGCAATAGGTGGCGTAGCGCCCGAACAGCTGCTGCAAGCGCGGGTCCCTGAAGTGCTCGCCCAGCGCCGCCCACATCCCGTCGAAGGGCCGCATCGCCAGCATCTCGGGGAGCTTGGAGAGGCCCATGCGCCACATCATCGGCAGCGGCGTGCTCGCCTTGTCGCCGTGGAGGAAGGGGTCCTCGAGCACTCTGAAAATCCGCGCCGCCTCGGCTGCGAAGGCGGCATAGCCGCGCGCAGCCTCCGCCCCGGCAAACTTGCCGACCGCATCGACGCTCGCGTTATGGTCGGCGAAGAGATCGAGATGCCCGCTTGCATCGTCCCACCAGTGGCGCGCCAGCACATCGGCCTTGCGGACCGTCACATGATCCTCGAGCCGCGCGCCGCAAGCCGCGAAGATGGCGTCGAACACCCCGCGATAGGTGAAGACCGTCGGCCCGCCGTCGATCTCCACGCCATCCACCTCGACCCGGCGCGCCTTGCCCCCGACCCAGGCCTCTTTCTCGAGCACCGTAACGTCGCACCCGCGCGCGGCCAGCAGCGCGGCGCTGGTCAGCCCGCCGATGCCTGCACCGATGACGACGACTCGCCCGTTCACTTGCCCTCGCTCCCGTCGATCCTACGCGATTATCATTGACCTTACGCCGCCATCTGTCCAACTATTTAGACATATGGCCTGTAAAGCATCCCGCAAGTGAGCCGCTGGACGGCCTTAAGGCTCGGCTATGTGGCGCGCCGCAACCGGGTGTTTGCCTCGCCAAAGTTCCAGCACTGGGCCGCCCGCCTGCCGGTGATCAGGTGGATCGCCAGGAGCCGCGCCAATGGTGCCTTCGACCTGCTCGCGGGCTTCGCCTATTCGCAGGTCCTGCGCGCCTATGTCGAAGGCGGGCTGTTCGACATCCTCAAGGACGGCCCCCTCGGCGCGCGGGCGATCGCGGGGCGGATGGGCCTGACCGAGGATGCCGCCCTCACCCTGCTGCGCGCCGGGCGCCCGCTGATGCTGTCGGAGGAGCCTGCGCCCGATCACTGGATGCTTGGCGAGCAAGGCGCTGTATTCGCATCCAATCCCGGCGTGCAGGCGATGGTGCGCCACCACCGCCTGCTCTATGCCGACCTCGCCGACCCACTCGCCCTGCTGCGCACCGACCGCAAGGAGCCGACCTCGCTCTCGCGCTTCTGGACTTATGCCGGAGCGCTCCAGGGCGTGGCCGAAAGGGGCGAGGACACGGCAGAATATTCCCAGCTCATGGCCGCCTCGCAGCACTTCGTCGCCGACGAGGTGCTGGCGAGCATGGCCTTCCGCGATGTGCGCAAGCTGCTCGATGTCGGCGGGGGGCACGGGGCGTTCCTGCGGCATATCGGCACGGCATGGCCGCATCTGAAGCTTGGCCTGTTCGACCTGCCCGAAGTCGCGACGACGGGCGCGGGCGTGCTCGGCGCGGCGCTGGGCGAGACCCGCGTCACCGCGCATCCGGGCAATTTCTTCAGCGATTCCATACCACAGGGCTACGACATGGTGTCGCTGATCCGTATCCTGCACGATCACGACGATGGCCCGGCGCAGGCGCTGCTCGCCAATATCCGCAAGAGCCTTGCCCCCGGCGCGCGCCTCCTCATCGCCGAGCCGATGGCGCGCATCCCCGGCAGCGAGGCGATGGGTGAGGCCTTCTTCGGCCTCTACCTCTGGGCGATGGGCTCGGGCCGCCCGCGCAGCCCGGCCGAAATCATCGCCATGACCCGCGCCGCGGGCTTTGCCAGCGCGCGCTTCGTCGCAACCGCGCAACCGGTCAACGCAAGCGTGATTATCGCCACCGCCTGACGATAAAATGTCCAATCGGTTTGACAGTCAGGAACGTAAGGCGTAGCACACAGTTGGGAGAACGTAGCTGCGGGGTTTTCGACTCGGCGTTCGCGCCTCGAATCCACCCCTCAGGGAGACCGAGGAAATGAACACGTTGGCCGTCATTCTCGAAGCACCGGAGCGCCTCGCTCTCCGGGCGCTTGAGATGAAGCCCGTGGAGGCCTCGGATGTTCTCGTCGAAATCGCCTGGAGCGGGATCAGCACCGGCACAGAGAAACTCCTCTTCACCGGCCGCATGCCGCCCTTCCCGGGGCTCGGCTATCCGCTGGTGCCCGGTTACGAATCGGTCGGCCGCATCACCGATGCCGGGCCCGAAGCCCGCGCCCGGATCGGCGACTGGGTCTTCGTTCCAGGAGCCAATTGCTACACCGATGCGCGCGGCCTCTTCGGGGGCACAGCGCGCCGCGTGATAGTGCCGTCGGCGCGGGCGTTGCCGATCCCCGAACACCTCGGCGAGGCCGGGGTGCTCTGTGCCCTCGCGGCGACGGCACTACACGCGATCAAGGGCGGCTTTGCCCGGCGTGAGGCGCTGCCCGATCTCATCATCGGCCACGGCGTCTTGGGCCGCCTGCTCGCCCGGCTGACGCTGGCGCTGGGCGGCGCGGCTCCCACCGTGTGGGAAACCAACCCCGCCCGCCGCTCGGGCGCTGTTGGCTACAACGTCATCGACCCCGCCGCCGACGAGCGCCGCGATTACCACGCGATCTATGATGCCAGCGGCGACGCGGGCCTGATCGACGAGCTCATCATGCGCCTCGCCAAGGGCGGCGAGATCGTGCTCGCGGGCTTCTATTCCGAACGCGTCAGCTTCGCCTTTCCGGCCGCCTTCATGCGCGAGGCGCATTTCCGCGTCGCCGCCGAATGGCAGCCGGGCGACCTCGCCGAAACGCGGGCGCTGATCGAATGCGGGAGGCTCGACCTCAAGGGCCTCGTCACCAACCGGCGTCCTGCCGGCGAGGCGCTAGACGCCTACCCCCAAGCCTTCAGCGATCCCGATTGCCTGAAGATGGTTCTCGATTGGAGCGAATGCTGATGTCCGTGCTTGATACCCAGGCGGCCAACCTTCGCGACGAGGCTTCGCATGAGCCCGATCCGGTCCACACCGGCGAGGTGAAGAGCGAAACCCAGATCATCGCGATCTACGGCAAGGGCGGCAGCGGCAAGAGCTTCGCGCTCGCCAATTTGAGCTACATGATGGCCCAGCAGGGCAAGCGCGTGTTGCTGATCGGCTGCGATCCGAAGAGCGACACCACCAGCCTCCTGTTCGGCGGCAAGGCGACGCCCTCGATCATCGAGACCTCCAGCCGCAAGAAGCTTGCAGGCGAGGAAGTGCGCATCGAGGATGTGTGCTTCCAGCGCGACGGCGTCTTCGCGATGGAGCTCGGCGGCCCCGAAGTCGGCCGCGGCTGCGGCGGGCGCGGGATCATCCACGGCTTCGAGACGCTCGAGAAGCTCGGCTTCCACGATTGGGGCTTCGATTACGTCCTGCTCGACTTTCTGGGTGACGTGGTGTGCGGCGGCTTCGGCCTGCCGATCGCGCGGGACATGTGCCAGAAGGTGATCGTGGTCGGCTCGAACGACCTGCAATCGCTCTATGTCGCGAACAACGTGTGCCAGGCGGTCGAGTATTTCCGCAAGATGGGCGGGAACGTCGGCGTCGCGGGCATGATCGTCAACAAGGACGACGGCACGGGCGAGGCCCATGCCTTTGCCGAGGCCGTGGGCATCCCGGTGCTGACCGCGATCCCCGCCAACGAGGACATCCGCCGCAAGAGCGCCAATTACCAGATCATCGGCATCCCCGGCGGCGAGTGGGGCAGCCTGTTCGAAACCCTGGCCGAGAATGTCGCCACCGCTCCGCCGCTGCGGCCCAACCCGCTCGATCAGGACGGGCTGCTCGGCCTGTTCAGCGCCGATGTGGTGGGCGGCAATGTCGAGCTCGTCCCCGCGACCCAGGCCGACATGCGCGGCGGCGTGTTCGAGACGAGGCCCAGCCTCGAAGTGGTCTACGACGAGGCATGAGCGAGCATTCCGCCTTTGACGCGCCCCAGCGCTCTGCCGACCGGATCGATCTCGATCCCGGTGCGGGCGCCTGCGCGTCCAAGGACACCATGAACGAGGCCGCCCGCGCCGCCGGCAAGAGCGAGATCCTCGATCAGTATGCGGCCGACTACCCCGTCGGCCCGCATGACCAACCCCAATCCATGTGCCCCGCGTTCGGGTCACTCCGGGTGGGCCTGAGAATGCGGCGCACTGCGACCGTGCTCTCGGGCTCGGCCTGCTGCGTCTATGGCCTGACCTTCACCTCGCACTTCTACGGCGCGCGGCGGACGGTGGGCTATGTGCCCTTCTCCTCGGAAACGCTGGTGACGGGCAAGCTGTTCGAGGACATCAAGGAAGCGGTCGAAGGCCTCGCCGATCCCGAGCTCTATGACGCCATCGTGGTCACCAACCTGTGTGTCCCCACCGCGAGCGGCGTGCCGCTGCGGCTGCTCGGCAAGGCGATCAACGGCGTGCGGATCATCGGCATCGATGTCCCCGGCTTCGGCATCCCGACCCACGCCGAGGCGAAGGACGTGCTGGCGGGCGCGATGCTGCAATATGCCCGCGAGGAAGTGATGAGCGGGCCGGTTGCGGCCCCGCGCGAACGCTCCGACCTGCCCTCGGTGGCGCTGCTGGGCGAGATGTTCCCGGCCGATCCGGTGGTGATCGGCCAGATGTTGGCACCTCTCGGCCTTGCTGCCGGGCCGGTCGTCCCGACCCGCGAATGGCGCGAGCTTTATGCCGCATTGGATTGCGCGGTCGTCGCCGCGATCCACCCCTTTTACACCGCTTCGATCCGCGAATTCGAAGCCGCCGGCCGCCCGGTCATCGGCTCCGCCCCCGTTGGCGCGGACGGCACCGCCGCCTGGTTGCAATCGCTGGGCGATGTCATGGGCCTGCCGCAGGCCAAGGTCGACGGCGTCAAGAACGCGATGATCGCCGCCTGCAAGGGCGCGCTCGCCAATATGCCGATCAAGGGGCGGATCACCGTCTCGGGCTATGAAGGCTCCGAGCTGCTGGTCGCCCGCCTGCTGGTCGAAAGCGGCGCGGATGTGCGCTATGTCGGCTCCGCCTGCCCGCGCACCAAGTGGTCAGACGCCGACCGCGAATGGCTCGAGGCGCGCGGCGTGCAGGTGCAGTTCCGCGCGAGCCTCGAACAGGACATCGCCGCGGTCGAGGAATACCGCCCCGATCTCGCGATTGGCACCACGCCCGTCGTGCAGCACGCCAAGGCCAAGGCGATTCCCGCCCTCTATTTCACCAACCTGATCTCCGCGCGCCCGCTGATGGGCCCGGCGGGGGCTGGCAGCCTTGCGACCGTGATCAACGCCGCGATGGGCAACAAGGCGCGCTTCGATGCGATGCGCGATTTCTTCGAAGGCGTCGGCACTGAACATGCCGCGGGCGTGTGGGAAGACCTCCCGGTCGACCGGCCCAAGTTCCGCAAGAAATACGCCGCCTTGAACGAGGCCGCGCGCAAGGCGTCGGAGGCGATCGGCACATGACGCTCGTCCTCGATCATGATCGCGCCGGCGGTTACTGGGGCGCCACCTACGTCTTCACTGCGGTGAAGGGCTTGCAGGTCATCATCGACGGCCCGGTCGGCTGCGAGAACCTGCCCGTCACCAGCGTCCTGCACTACACCGACGCCCTGCCCCCGCACGAACTCCCCATCGTCGTCACCGGCTTGGGCGAGGAAGAGCTGGGCAAGACCGGCACCGAAGGCGCGATGAAGCGCGCGTGGAAGACCCTCGATCCCGAACTGCCCGCCGTGGTCGTCACCGGCTCGATCGCCGAGATGATCGGCGGCGGCGTCACGCCCGAGGGCACCAATATCAAGCGCTTCCTGCCGCGCACCATCGACGAGGACCAGTGGCAATCGGCTGACCGCGCGCTGACCTGGCTGTGGACCGAATTCGGCCCCAAGAAGATGCCCGCCCGCCGCGAGAGGCGCGAGGGCGAGAAGCCGGTCGTCAACATCATCGGGCCGAGCTACGGCATGTTCAACATGCCCTCCGACCTCGCCGAGATCCGCCGTCTGGTCGAAGGCATCGGCGCGGAAGTCGGCGTGGTCTTCCCGCTCGGCACCCACCTTGCCGACATCGCCAAGCTGGCGAACGCGGACGCCAATGTCTGCCTCTACCGCGAGTTCGGCCGCAATCTGTGCGAGACGCTCGAGCGGCCCTATTTCCAGGCCCCCGTCGGCCTGTCGCAGACCACCAAGTTCCTGCGCGCGCTCGCCGCCGAGCTCGGGCTCGACCCCGAGCCCTTCATCGAGCGCGAGAAGCACACCACCATCAAGCCCCTGTGGGACCTGTGGCGTTCGGTCACGCAGGACTTCTTCGGCACCGCGAGCTTCGGCATCGTCGCTAACGAGACTTACGCGCGTGGCATCCGCCACTTCCTCGAAGACGACATGGGCCTGCCCTGCGCCTTCGCTTTCTCGCGCTGCGCCGGCGTGAAGCCCAAGAACGAGGACGTGCGCGCCGCGATTCGCGCCAACCCGCCGCTGGTGGTGTTCGGCAGCTATAACGAGCGCATGTACATGGCCGAGTGCGGCGCGCGCGGGATGTATATCCCCGCAAGCTTCCCCGGCGCGGCGATCCGCCGCCACACCGGCACGCCCTTCATGGGCTATTCGGGCGCGACCTATCTGGTGCAGGAAGTGTGCAATGCGCTGTTCGATGCGCTGTTCCACATCCTCCCGCTCGGCACCGAGATGGACAAGGTCGATCCGACCCCGGCGCGCAACGAGGCCCAATTGACCTGGGACAATGACGCCAAGGCCAAGCTCGACCAGCTTGTCGAAGCGCAGCCGGTGCTGATCCGCATCTCCGCCGCCAAGCGCTTGCGCGACGCGGCCGAGCGGACCGCGCGCCAGCGGGGCGAGACCACAGTTACGGCAGATTGCCTCGCCGAGGCACTGCTCGAAGGAACGGGAGCATGACGATGATGCAAACCGCCCTTCACCACCCTTTGTCGCTGCTGCGGGCAATCCCCGCATCGGCACAAGCCCATGCCCCCCTTCCACAGGGGGCTCTCCAATCCACGTGGGGGATCACGCGGGGATGCCGACGGGGGCCTTCGGGCTTCCACTCACACCCAACTGAACGGAGACAACCCAATGAATGAACGCATCGGGACTCACCTGACCCCTGAAGAGGCTCAGGAAATCCACAAGGGCTTCACGGGCACCTTCACCATCTACGTGGTGATCGCCCTCGTCGCTCACGCGCTCGTCTGGGCCGACAAGCCCTGGCTGCCGATCTGATCGATAGCCGGTTTGCTGCCGCACGGCCGGGGTAATCCCTCGCGCCTTCACGGCTGACACCCCGACTATCTTTGCGAAACATTCGAAGGAATTCACCATGTGGAGACTTTGGTTCTACTTTGACATCCGCCGCACCCTCGTGGCGCTGCACGTTGGTCTCGCCGTCCTGGCGTTCACCATCCACTTCATCCTGCTCAGCACCGATCGTTACAACTGGCTCGAAGACGCCAGCGCTGCGCCGGCTGCGGCTGCTGTCACCTCGTCGGAAGCTCCGGCGGCGGGATAGCACCCACGAAATGTGAGGGGGCAGGTTCGCCTGCCTGCCTCCTAACACTCGTCGACAACCTATAGCACCCGCCCTTGTGGCGAGGAGGATGGACCTATGGCGCTCCTTAGTTTCGAGCGGAAATACCGCGTCCGCGGTGGCACATTGATCGGCGGCGACCTTTTCGACTTCTGGGTCGGGCCGTTTTATGTCGGATTCTTTGGAGTGACTGCGGCAATCAGCGCCCTTCTGGGCACCATGCTGATCTTTGCTGCTGCAACCCAGGGGCCGACCCTCAACCCGTGGCTCATTTCGATCAACCCGCCGCCGATCGAATATGGCCTCAGCCTCGCTCCGATGGAGCAGGGCGGATACTGGCAGATCATCACCTGCTGCGCCGTCATCGCCTTCACATCGTGGGTCGGACGGCAGGCGGAAATCTCGCGCAAGCTCGGCATGAGTTACCATGTGCCGATCGCATTCAGCGTCGCGGTTTTCGCCTATGTCTCGCTCAACGTCATCCGTCCCTTGTGGATGGGCGCGTGGGGCAACGGCTTCCCCTACGGGATCTGGACCCACCTCGAGTGGGTCTCGAACGTCGGCTACGCCTTCGGCAACTTCCACTACAACCCCGTGCACATGCTCGCGATCACGTTCTTCTTCACGAACTGTCTCGCGCTCGCGATGCATGGCGGCCTGGTGCTGTCGGCGGTCAATCCGAGCGGGGGCACCGACGTCAAGACGCCCGAATACGAAGACACCTATTTCCGTGACTTCATCGGCTATTCGGTCGGCACGCTCGGCATTCACCGGGTGGGGCTGTTCCTGGCACTCAATGCCGGGTTCTGGAGCGCCATCTGCATCGTCATCTCCGGCACTCTGTATGTCGGCAGCTGGATCGAATTCTGGGATTTCTGGAAGAAGATCCCGATCTGGTCGTAAGGAGCACCTGAACCATGGCGACTTATCAGAACATCTTCACGCAGGTGCAGGTCAAGGGGCCACCCGAAATGGGTGTCCCGCTGGCACCCGAGGAAGATATCCGCCTTCCCTATACGGGATACAACTACTGGCTCGGCAAGATCGGGCAGGCCCAGTTCGGGCCCGTCTATCTCGGCTGGTCGGGCATGCTCAGCCTTGCCTTCGGCACGCTGGCGATCATGATCATCGGGCTCAACTTCTGGGCGCAGGTGAACTGGAGCCCGCAAGGCTTCATGCGCGAGTTCTTCTGGCTCTACCTCGCGCCTCCGGGGCCGGAATACGGCTTCAGCCCCTTCGTCCCGCTGGAGAAGGGTGGCTGGTGGATCCTCGCCGGCTTCAGCCTGACGGTCTCGATCCTGCTGTGGTGGGTGCGCACCTACACCCGCGCCAAGGCTCTCGGCATGGGGATGCACATTCCCTGGGCCTTCGCCTCGGCCATCTGGCTCTACCTGGTGCTGGGCTTCATCCGCCCGATGCTGCTGGGTGACTGGTCGCAGGCGGTGCCCTTCGGCATCTTCGAGCACCTCAACTGGACGAACAACTTCTCGCTCACTTACGGGAACCTGTTCTACAACCCGTTCCACGCGCTCTCGATCGTCTTCCTCTACGGGTCGGCGGTGCTGTTCGCGATGCACGGGGCGACGATCCTGGCTCTCGGCCGCTACGGCGGGGAGCGCGAGATCGAGCAGATCACCGACCGCGGGACGGCTGCCGAACGCGGCGCGCTGTTCTGGCGCTGGGTGATGGGCTTCAATGCGACCTTCGAGTCGATCCACCGCTGGGCCTGGTGGTTCGCGGTGCTGACCACGCTTACCGGCGGGATCGGCATCCTCTTGACCGGCACGGTGGTCGACAACTGGTACCTGTGGGCCCAGGAGCACTACTACGCGCCCGACACGATCAACTACGATCCGAGCGGCGCCGCGCAGGCCGCGCAGGGCGGCTGACACACCGAGGGGGCGCCGGGCCTGCGAGGGTCCGGCTTCCGCCAGAGATGAAAGACCCGGCCGGGCGGCAAGCCTGGCCGGGTTTTTCTATGCCCGGCGTGCAGGCGGGAGAACTGGTGGCTCAGGGATCGAGGCGGGTGCGCAGGTCCATCAGGTGGAGCGGCAGCGAGGCGGCGAGCGGGAGCGCGATCCACCACCAATCCGCCCCCGTCAGCGCGGCCCTCAGCCCAAGCACGATCAGCGCCGCCGGGCCGATGAGGCCGATCACCCTGCCCCAGCGCCACCCGGCCCTAAGGCGCAACCACAGGGCCTCCGCCAGCAACACGCCAAGGATCAGATCGGCCGCGTGGCCGCTGGCGAAGAAGGCCGCGATCATCGCTTTATCCCCCGCCCCGTCCGGCCTCAGCCGAAGGGCGCGTTGAGCTGCACCACCGCCCAGTTGAGCGCGCCCGCAAAGCTCACCCAGCCGAGATAGGGCACCAGCAGCAGCGCCGCACCCTTCGAGAAGCGGCCGCAATAGACGATCATCGCGAGGATCGAGAGCCACAGCACCACCACCTCGACAAAGGCCCAGTCGGGGCGCTGGAAGCGGAAGAACAGGATCGACCAGGTAATGTTGAGAAAGCCGTTGAGCGCGAACAGCCCGATCACCCACTCCGCCTCAGCCGAGGTGCGTGCGGCGCGCCAGGCCGCGACGCCCGCCAGCGTGATCAGCGCATAGATCAGCGTCCAGCCCATCGGAAACAGCGCGTCGGGCGGGTTCCAGTCGGGCTTGGCAAGGCCCTGATACCACGGCCCCAGATCGGTCACGGTCGCGCCCAGCGCGGCGACACAGGCCGCAGCGATGGTCGCCACGATGACGGGGATGACGATCGTCGGCTTCATGAGCACAAGTCTAGGCTGCATCGTCGCCTCCTGGCAATGGCCGCCCGCGCGGCACTCTGCCCCCTCGCGCTCAGTGCGCCGGGCTCAGGCCGAGCAGGTGCGCGGTGTCCTTCAGGAAGATCTTGACGTGCGCCATCGGTTTGGCGCGCACCAGCTTCTTGTGCATGTAGGCCTGCCAGGTCAGCTCCTGCACGTCCTTGTCGTCGCACATGGTGACGAAGCGCTCGCGGCGCTTGTCGGACGAGTACCAGAAATACTGCATCACCCCGAGCACCCAGAACACCCGCCCATGCTCCTTCATGAAGCGCTTGCGGGCGGTGCGCAGCTGCTTGGCCTCGCCGGTCTTGAGAAAGGCGGCGCTGGCCTCGGCGACCATCCGGCCGCCCACCATGGCATAGTAGATCCCCTCGCCCGAGGCCGGCGCGACGATCCCGGCGGCGTCCCCGGCGACAATGACGTCCGCGCCGTTGTCCCAGCGCTTCAGCGGCTTCAGCGGGATCGGCGCGCCTTCGCGGCGCACGGTCTCGCAGCGGTCGAGCCCGAGGTCGTCGCGGATCGTGGCGATCGCGCCGCGCAGGCTGAAGCCTTTGTTGGCGCTGCCCACCCCGATGCTCGCGGTCTCGCCGTGGGGGAAGACCCAAGCGTAGAAATCGGGCGAGAGGCGGCCCTGATAATAGACGTCGCAGCGCGAGGCATCGAACTGGTCGGTGTTCTTGGGCGGCGACTTGATGATCTCGTGATAGGCGAAGACACAGGGGATGCGCTCCGCGCCCGGCAGGCACTGCTTGGCCACGGCCGAGCGTGCCCCGTCCGCCCCGATCACCACGCGGGCGCGCACGCTTTCGATCGGCCCTCCGCGGGTGCGGCGGAAGGTGACGAGCGGGTGCTTCTGATCGTCACGCTCGATCTTCTCGAAGGTCGCGGTAAGGCGTTCGGCGCCCGAGTGGCGCGCGCGTTCGCGCAGCCATTCGTCGAACTCCTCGCGGTCGACCATGCCGACATAGCCGATCTCGCCCACGGGCATGTCGACCGCACGGCCCGAAGGCGCGATCATCCGGGCCGAGCGCGCCTTGGCGACCAGCAGCGATTGGGGAATGTCGAAATCGGCGAGCAGCCGCGGCGGGACAGCGCCGCCGCAGGGCTTGATCCGCCCGCCACGCTCGATCAGCAGCACCGAATGGCCCGCCAGCGCAAGGTCCGTCGCCGCGGTCGCGCCCGAGGGCCCACCGCCGATCACGACCGCATCATAGATAGTGTGGTTCATGCGAACTGCTCCCTCTTACCCTCGCCCGCGCTCGCCCGGATTGCGGCCGCGCCGGTCGCCTTGACCGCGAGCAGACCCGCCCAGACGAAGGCCGCAGCCTCGACTGCAAACACCAGCTGGAACGCCGCGCCGACCTCGCCCAGCGCGGCGCGCGCCAGATCGAGCCCGACCGCGCCGAGCAAACCGCCGAGCCCGAAGGCGATGGCCTGCGAGGCGCCCCAGACACCCATGCGCACGCCCTCGCGCGTGGTCTCGCCCGCGCCCGCCAGCCCCATCATCGAGCCTATGGCTGCGACCGCGAAGACCCCGTTGCCGAAGCCCAATACGAAGAGGTTCGCCTCCAGCGGCCACGGCGGCCCGGTGATTGCGGCAACACCCAGCGCCGCCAGCGCCGCGCCCGAGGCAAGGCAGCCGCCCACCACCCATGGCCGCAAGCTCCCCGCCGCGCGCGCGGCAAAGGCGCTCCCGCCGATCCCGGCGACGATCATTCCGATCAGGATGCCGCCCTGGTGGAACTGGCCCACGGTCTTGGTCGAATCCCCCGGCGCCATCCCGAAGATGAGCCCCGCAAAGGGCTCGAGGATCAGGTCCTGCATCGAGAAGGCGATCATCGAGACGAAGATGAAGATGGTGAAGCGGCGCGCGGCAGGCTCGTGCCAGATCTCGGCCAGCGCGGCGCGGAAATCGGGGGCGGGCGCATCGTCGGCGGCGTCGCGGAAATGGCCCGCCTGCCGCTCGAGCCGGAAGGTCGCGAGCACCGTCACCGCCACCATCACCGCGGCAAGGCCCGTGGCGACCTCGATCAGGCGCTCGGGGCTGTAGGGCTTCAACAGCGTGCCGACCGTGATCGCCGAGGCGACGATGCCGCCGACCATCATGATCCACGTCACCGCCGCGGCTGCCGCACGCCTTTCGGGCGCGACGCCGCTCGCGAGCAAGGCCAGCGCCGAGGTCCCGCCCGCGCCCACGCCCGCGCCGATCAGCGCATAGGCGACCACGGCGAGCGCGACGGCGAGCGGGAAATTGCCCTCCATCATCAGCGTCGCCTGCGTCGCGAGCAGGCCCCCGCCCGCCAGCACCACGAGGCCGCCGATGATCCACAAGGTGCGGCTGCCGCCCTTGTCGGAAGCATGGCCCCACAACGGGCGGCACAGTTGCACCGCATAATGCCAGGCGACCAGCCCGGCAGGGATCGCGGCAAGGAGTTTCAACTCCACCACCATGATGCGGTTCAGCACCGTCGTCGCCAGCATCACCAGCGCGCCGATCGCGGCCTGCACCATGCCGATGCGGATGATCGCGAGCCAGCCGAAGCCCTTGGTCTGCACGGGCGCGGAGGCGAGCGGGGCGTGCATCAGATATGCCCCCCCAGCCCGAGCGCCGCCGCCAGCATCCCGAGCACATAGAGCGTTACGCCCACGCCGTTATACCACGGCGCATATTTCGCCGGATCGCGCAGCAGCCGTGGCATGGCGGCGATCTGCGCGGCGAGCACGGCGGTCACCGCCACGGCGGAGATCGCATAGCCCCACAAGACCAGCAGCGCGATGACCACCACCTGCGCGCCCGCCATGGTGAGGCAGGCGAGCCGCGCCGCGCGGCTCACGCCGAGCACGACGGGAAGCGAGGTGAGGCCGGTCTGGCGGTCACCCTCCACCGCCTTGAAGTCGTTCAAGACCATGATCCCGTGCGCGCCGAGCGAATAGAGCACCAGCACCGCAAGCACGTGGGCCGAGGGCATTGCGCCCAGCATCACGGTCGCGCCGGTGAACCACGAGAGCCCCTCGTAGGTGAGCCCGCAAACCAGCGGGCCGAGCCAGCCATTGGCCTTGAAGCGCAGCGGCGGAGCCGAATAGGCCCAAGCAAACGCAAGCCCGACGAGGCCTGCGACAAACACGATCGGCCCCAGCGCCCAGGCGACGCTCGCCGAGACGAGGCTCGCGATAATCGCGATGTAGAGCCCCCAGCGGCCCGGGATCCGCCCCGAGGGGATCGGGCGGTGCGGCTCGTTGATGGCATCGACGTGCCGGTCGAACCAGTCGTTGACCGCTTGGGATGTGCCGCACACCAGCGGCCCCGCCAGCATCACGCCGCCCGCGACGAACCACCAGCGCCCCTCCAGGCCTGCGCTCGAGGACACGGCACCGCACATGAAGGCCCACATTGGCGGGAACCAGGTGATGGGTTTGAGCAATTCGAGCACATCGCGTGGCTGCGGCCCGCGGCCGGAACGTGCTGCCGGGGTGGGCACGGTGCGAGTCGAAGGTACCGAGTGCTCCATATTTCGAGGCTATGCCTGACAAGCAAGAGCGTCAAATTATTTTGACACCTCGAATCGGCCAAACCCCGATTTCGGCGTTCAAAATCGTAAATGCGCGCGCAGCATGTCACTTCGGGACATGACAGCGCGCTTGACACTCATTTTTTGGGGGCGGGCCTCGATGCCCGGCGCCAGAATGGCGGAAAACCGGCGTCGGGCGGCAAAAATGCGAGCCGCGCGCAGCGGCCGGGCGGCGCTACTCGCCGTCGCCCGCCAGATTGCCGAGCCCGTAGCGGTGGAGCTTGGAATAGAGGCTCTGGCGCGACAGGCCGAGGATCTCGGCCGCCGAGGCGCGGTTGTCCGAGGTATAGCTCAAAGCCGCCTCGATACACAGCCGCTCGATCAGGTCGGTGCTCTCGCGCACGATGTCCTTGAGGCTCATGCGGCCCACCAGTTCGGTGAGCTGCTCGACCGAGCGCGGCAGATCCTGCTGGCCCGGCGGCAGATCGCGCAAGCGGCGGCCCACGGGGCGGATCACGAAGGCGTAATAGCCATCCTCGCCCGAGGTGCGAACCGCCGACAATTCAACCGGTTCGCCTTCGATATCGTGACCCACTCTCAGGACGGTCGCGACATTGCGCGCGGCGCCGTGCTGGTCGATCTGGCCTTCGATCAGATCGAGATCGATCCCCGGCCGGCCGATCGATTCCGACAGGTGCCGCCCGCGCAGCTGGTCGACGCTCGCGGCCTGGAGCATCTCGACGAAGGCGGCATTGGCGGTGACGATCTCGAGATTGCTGTCGGCCACCACGAAGGCATCGGGCATCTGGTCGACCAGCGCCAAAACGGGGGAAAACTCGCCCGCGGGACGATCGGTCGCGGGGACAAGGCGCACCAGCAGGAACTGGCCGCGGTCCTGGGTGAAGCCGGCGATGCTCGCCATTACCTCGCGCTGGCCGCGGGCGATGCGGATGCGCGCGGGGCTCACCGTGTCGGACACCAGCGCCGCACCCACGAGCGATTGCAACGCTTCCTGCGCGCTCTTGTCGATGAAGGTCGCGAGCTTCTTGCCCGGCAGGCCGCCAGGGCGCGCGCCGACCAGCGCGTGCGCCGAGGGATTCGCCTCGCGGATGCGCAGCGTGCCAGCCTCGACGATCATCACCGGTTCGGTCGAACGCTCGAACAGCATCCGGTAACGCGCCTCGAGCTGGCGCATCCTGAGATAGTCACGCTCGAGCGATTGCTGGACCTGCAGCAGGCGCTGCTGGAGCTTCCCCGCCTCGCGCAGATCGCGCCCGAAAGCGATGCGGTGCTCGCCCCCGTTGACGCTCAGCACGGCGTAGCGGATCGGCACGTCGCCATCGCGCGAGGGATGGTTGACCTGCCGCCAGTGCTGCACCTCGCCGCGCCGGGCGGCGGCGAGCATCTCCATGATTTTCGGGCGGGATTCGTCGGTGACCGTCTCGATCCAGTTGTTGCCGACGAGATTGGCGAAGCTCGGAAACTCGCGCGGATCGAATGCCGCATCGAGGATCGTGCCGGTATCGTCAAGCACCAGCGTGACATCGCCCGCGACCATCGCCAGCTTCATCGCCGCATCGGCATCGAGCGTGTTGAACAGCTCAGCCGCCTTCCCGAACGGGTGCTTGCCTTCGATCGAGTGTTTGCGGGTGAGCATCTGCTGTCGAACCTACCGGAGGTTCAGATCACGGTCAGCAGCAACCTTCACCAGGCCATTTGCGAGTTCGAGCGCCGAAAGCGCGTCTGCCCCTGTGCCGTCGGCCCCAACTTCCATCGCCATTCCGGGATTCTCGTTGATCATTCGCCCGCCGACAAGCACGATGATGTGGGGATTGGCGGAGACATTGCGCACCGCCTTGATGAGGTTGCTCAATGCCGCGCTAGGGCAATCGCGGGCCAGCGTCAATCCGAGGAGATCGAAGGGCTGGCGGGCGAGCCGGTCGAGCAGCTCGCGGCGCTCGGGCTTGACCAGCGCCTCGCTGCGCCAGCCGCCGCGGGCGAAGACCTCCTCGAGCATCAGCGTGCCGAAATTGTGGTGGTCGCCGGGCATCGGCGAGAACAGCGCGCTGAAGGGCAGCGCGAGGCCGGCAAAGTCGACCGGCGAGCGCGCCGCGACTTCGCGCATCACTTCCTGAAGTCGCCACAAACCCATTGTAACGTCGAGGAAATCGCACTCGTCGCGCTCCCACATCTCGCCCAGTTTGCGGGCGGCGGGGGCGAGCAGATCGAGGCAGATGGTCTCGACCGAGGCGCCCTTGGCGATGAAGCCGTCGACCTCTTCGAGGAGAGCTGCCGCTTCCAGCCGCAAGGGCAGGAGGGCAAAGTCTGCGGCCTCATCGGGGCTGATCGCGCGCAGCAGGCGGGATCGGGTCCGGGTCTCGGTGGCGGAATGGGCCATCAGCAGGCGGGGTATGATCTCGCTCTCGATGATGGTGTTGACCGAATCGTGCTGTTCGGCCTGCCCCGATGCCCTGCGGCGGACGGCTTCGAGCGGGGCCGTGATGACCCCGCGCAAGCCGGCGCCGAACATCCCCGATGCCTTGGACTCTCCCATTCGTCAGACCCTCCCAGGTCGTGCGGACGAACCTTCCGCAGGAGGTAGTGACTGCCTCGAGGGCAGCCATTGGCTCTGATCCCGAAAAGCCAGCGACTCCTATCTACGCCTTTTTCGCTCTTGGCGCAAACGACCTTACCCATGATAGGCCAGTCGTCAACAGAACTGAACGTCCAATTGAGTTGACACTTATGTTGGAAAGCGTAAACCTCCGAGTCTGAGAGAAAAGGCTGACGCGACTAATGACTCGGAAGGATCCTGCATCCCCGGTCGAACCCAACACCAAGGTGAAGGGGGCGGGCCACGAGAGGGGCAAACCCGGCGCACTCTACACCGCGGACGAGCGGAAGCGGCGCGACGAGTCGGTCTGGACGATCGTGCAGGGTGTCCTCGCGCCGGTGCAGTTTCTCGTCTTCCTCGTCAGCCTCGGTCTGGTGCTGCGGACGCTATCGACCGGCGAGGGCGCATGGGCCGCCGACGCCTCAGTCGTCGTCAAGACGGGCGTGCTCTACACCATCATGATCACCGGCTCGATCTGGGAGAAGGTGGTGTTCGGCAAATGGCTGTTCGCCCCCGCCTTCTTCTGGGAAGACGTCTTCTCGATGCTCGTGCTGGCGCTGCACAGCCTCTACCTCGTGATGCTCTTCGGCGGGTTCGGTTCGACCGAGCAGCGCCTGCTGGTCGCGCTGGCGGGCTACGCCGCCTATGTCATCAACGCCGGCCAGTTCCTGTGGAAGCTGCGCATGGCGCGGCTTGAGGGCGCATTGGCTCCTCAGGCGGTGACGGCATGAGCGCCGCCACTCTCCTCGATGGCTGCGCTGCCGAGCTTGCCCGCCCCGAAGCCGAGGCCCAGCGCCCGGTGCTGCGCGAACGCGGGCAGCGGGAAGTGTTCTGCGGGCTCACCGGGATCATCTGGCTGCACCGCAAGATGCAGGACGCCTTCTTCCTCGTGGTCGGCTCGCGCACCTGCGCGCACCTGCTGCAATCGGCCGCTGGCGTGATGATCTTCGCCGAGCCGCGCTTTGCCACCGCGATCATGGAAGAACGCGACCTTGCTGGCATGGTCGATGCGCAGGACGAGCTTGACCGGGTAGTGAACCGCCTGCTCGAACGCCGCCCGGACATCCGCACGCTGTTCCTTGTCGGATCGTGCCCTTCGGAAGTGATCAAGCTGGATCTCGCCAAGGCTGCCCAGCGCCTCGGTGCGGTGCACATGCCGCGGGTGCGGATCCTCAACTACTCCGGCAGCGGGATCGAGACGACCTTCACGCAAGGCGAAGACGCATGCCTTGCCGCGCTGGTGCCGGTGATGCCCGCCCTGCCCGCCGAAGCTCCGGCCGAGCTGCTGATCGTCGGCAGCCTGCCCGATATCGTCGAGGACCAGTTCCTGCGCCTCTTCGCCGATCTCGGCATTACCCGCGTCGGCTGCCTGCCCGCGCGCAATGCCCGCGAGCTTCCGGCGGTCGGCCCCAACACCCGCTACCTCCTCGCCCAGCCCTTCCTCGGCGACACCGCGATGGCGCTCGAAGGGCGCGGTGCGAAGCGGATCGAGGCGCTGTTCCCGTTCGGCGTGGAAGGCACCTCGGACTGGGTGCGCGCCGCCGCGCGTGAATTCGGCGTCGACGCCGCGCTGACCGAGCAGGTCCTCGCGCCCGGCCGCGAGCGCGCACGCATCGCGCTCTCCAAGCTGCGCCCGCAGCTCGAAGGCAAGCGCATCAGCTTCCTGCCCGACTCGCAGCTCGAAGTGCCCCTCGCCCGCTACTTGCAGGACGAGCTCGGCATGGAGCTGGTCGAGGTCGGCACGCCCTATCTCCACCGCGCGCACCTCGCCCGCGAGCTGGAAAGCTTCGGCCCGAACGTGCGCCTCTCCGAAGGCCAGCATGTCGAGCGCCAGCTTGACCGCGTGCGCGCCGACCGGCCCGACATCACCGTCTGCGGCCTCGGCCTTGCCAACCCGCTGGAAGGCGAAGGGCTCACCACCAAGTGGGCGATCGAACTCGTCTTCTCGCCGATCCACGGCTTCGACCAGGCCGCCGATCTCGCCGAACTCTTTGCCCGCCCGCTGCGGCGGCGCGATCTGCTGGAGGTCTAGGCCGATGCAGCTCGCCGTCTGGACTTATGAAGGCCCGCCCCACGTCGGCGCGATGCGCGTGGCGACGGCGATGGAGAAGCTCCACTACGTGCTCCACGCGCCGCAGGGCGACACTTACGCCGACCTGCTGTTCACGATGATCGAGCGGCGCGGCAAGCGTCCGCCGGTGACCTACACCACCTTCGAGGCGCGCGATCTCGGCAAGGATACCGCGCAGATCTTCCAGGATGCCGCGCGCGAGGCGGTGGCCCGCTTCAACCCCCAGGCGATCATCGTCGGCGCGTCGTGCACCGCCGAGCTGATCCAGGACGATCCGGCAGGGCTGGCCGAGGCGATGGGCCTGCCCATCCCCGCGATCCCGCTCGAACTGCCGAGCTACCAGCGCAAGGAAAACTGGGGCGCGGCGGAGACCTTCTACCAGATCGTGCGGCACCTTGCGGACACTTCCGTGACCCGCGCGCCGCGCGAAGGCCGCAAGGCGCGCGCCAACATCCTTGGCCCGACCGCGCTCGGCTTCCGCCACCGCGACGATCTGGTCGAGATCAAGAAAATCCTCAGCGCGCTGGATGTCGAGATCAATCTCGTCGCCCCGCTGGGCGCCACCCCGGAGGACATCAAGACGATCGGCAATGCCGACTTCAACATCGTCCTCTACCCTGAAATCGCAGATGAGGCCGCCCGCTGGCTTGAGCGCACTTTCGCGCAACCCGCGGTCCGGACCATCCCTATCGGCGTGGGAGCGACTCGCTCTTTCATTGCCGACGTCGCCGAGCTGGCAGGTGCAGATCCCACGCCTGCCCTCGGCGACACCTCTTCCCGGCTCCCGTGGTGGAGCCGATCGGTTGATTCGACCTACCTCACCGGAAAGCGCGTCTTCATCTTCGGCGATGCAACCCACGCGGTCGCCGCCGCGCGGATCGCGCGCGAGGAGCTGGGCTTCGAGGTCTGCGGCCTCGGCTGCTACAACCGCGAATTCGCCCGCGAAATCCGCGCCGAGGCCGCGCGTTGCGGGGTCGAGCCGCTGATCACCGACGATCATCTCGCGGTGGAAGATGCCATCGCCGCGGCCTGCCCCGAGCTGGTGCTCGGCACGCAGATGGAGCGGCACATCGCCAAGCGCTTGGGGCTCCCCTGCGCGGTGATCTCCGCGCCCGTCCACGTGCAGGATTTCCCCGCGCGCCATTCGCCCCAGATGGGCTTCGAGGGCGCGAACGTGATCTTCGACACCTGGGTCCACCCGCTGGTGATGGGCCTCGAAGAACACCTCCTCACCATGTTCCGCGAGGATTTCGAGTTCTCCGACGAGGCGGGCGCATCGCATCATGCGGCGCATTCCCCGCGCAAGGCGGCAACGCCCGACCCCGTGTCGGAAGCCCCGGTCGAGGACATCCCCGCCCCCGCCATGGCGGAGGAAGGCGGCACGCTGTGGACCGCCGAAGCCGAGCGCGAACTGAAGAAAATCCCCTTCTTCGTGCGCGGCAAGGCCCGTCGCAACACCGAGAACTTCGCCGCCGCCGAAGGGCGCCGCCAGATCGATCTCGAAACCCTCTACGACGCCAAGGCGCATTATGCACGGTAGTGTCGCCTCGGCCGCCTCGGTGGACCCGCGCGCACCCGTCCGGGTGGTGATCGTCACGCTCGACAATCACCTCAAGGGCGCGGTCGACCGGGCCGAGGAGGCGCTGGCGAAGGAAGGCATCGACCTCAGCCTCCACGCCGCGAGCGAATGGGGCAGCAACGCGAAAGACCTTGAAGCGGTCAAATCCGCCATCGCCTCCGCCGACATCGTCATCGCAACGATGCTGTTCCTCGACGATCACATCCGCATGATCCTCCCCGCGCTCGAAGCGCGGCGCGAGGAGTGCGACGCGATGGTCTGCCTGATGAGCGCGGGCGAAGTCGTGCGGCTCACCAAGATGGGCGGCTACCGCATGGACGCGCCCGCGAAGGGCCCGCTGGCGCTGCTCAAGAAACTGCGCGGCTCGTCGGGCAAGGACGGCAAGCCCAATTCGGGCGCAGGGCAGATGAAGATGCTGCGCCGCCTGCCCAAGATCCTGCGCTTCATCCCCGGCACCGCGCAGGACGTGCGCGCCTATTTTCTGACGCTGCAATACTGGCTGGCGGGCTCGGACGAGAACGTCGTCGCCATGGTCCGCGCGCTGATCGACCGCTATGCGGCGGGCGAGCGCCTCTATCGCCGCGGCATCACCAAGGCCGAAGCACCGCTCGAATATCCCGAGACCGGGGTCTATCACCCCGCCACCCAGCAGCGCATCTCCGAGAGCCTGCGCCTGCTGCCCACCGCAGCGGGCCGCGAGGGCACCGTCGGGCTGATCCTGCTGCGCTCCTACCTGCTCGGCCGCGACTGCGCGCATTACGACGGCGCGATTGCCGCCTTCGAGGCGGCGGGGCTGAAGGTGGTGCCGGTCTTCGCCGCCGGGCTCGACGCGCGCCCGGCCATAGAGAAATTCTTCATCGGCCCCGATGGCCGCCCGACGGTCGATGCCATCGTCAACCTCACCGGCTTCAGCCTTGTCGGCGGCCCGGCTTACTCCGACGCGCAGGCCGCGCGCGAAATGCTGGGCGGGCTCGACCTGCCTTACCTTGCGGCCCACGCCATCGAGTTCCAGACCATCGAGGATTGGGCCCACCGCCCGCAGGGGCTGCTGCCGCTCGAATCCACCATGATGGTCGCGCTTCCAGAGCTTGACGGCTCGACTGTCCCGCACGTGTTTGGCGGACGCGCGGGGCAGTCGGGAGCAGGCTGCGGCGGATGCGAGCGCCGCTGCGCCCGCCCGCAATCGCACAAGGCGCGCCCGATGCAGGCCTGCCCTGAACGCGCCGAGGCGCTGGCGGCCAAGACCTTGAAGCTGGTTCGCCTGCGCCGCGCTGAACGGGCCGCACGCAAGCTCGCCATCGTGGTCTTCAACTTCCCGCCGAACGCGGGCGCGACCGGCACCGCGGCCTTCATGGGCGTCCACGAAAGCCTCTACGCCACGCTCCAGCGCCTCTCGACCGAGGGCTATCAGGTCGACGTCCCCGAAAGCCTCGATGCGATGCGCGACGCGCTCTTGCAGGGCAACCGCGAGCGCTTCGGCACCGACGCCAATGTCGCCCACCGCATCCCGGCCGACGAACATGTCCGGCGCGAGAAGCACCTCGCCGAGATCGAAGCCGCATGGGGCCCCGCCCCCGGAAAGCAGCTGTCCGATGGCGGCAACATCCTCGTCCAGGGCGCGCGCTTCGGCAACATCTTCGTCGGCGTCCAGCCCGGCTTCGGCTATGAGGGCGATCCGATGCGGCTGCTGTTCGAGGGCACCTTCGCCCCGACCCATGCCTTCAGCGCCTTCTACCGCTATATCCGCGAGGATTTCGGCGCGCATGCGGTGCTGCATTTCGGCACCCACGGCGCGCTCGAATTCATGCCGGGCAAGCAGGCGGGGATGAGCGGCAAGTGCTGGCCTGACCGCCTGATCGGCGATATCCCCAATTTCTACCTCTACGCCGCCAACAACCCCTCTGAGGGGATGCTGGCCAAGCGCCGCTCGGGCGCGACGCTGATCAGCTATCTCACGCCGCCGCTGGCACAGGCCGGGCTCTACAAGGGCCTCAGCGAATTGAAGGCGAGTGTCGAGCGCTGGCGGGCGACCATCGACGACGCCGACCACGCGGGCGAGCGCGCCGATCTCGCTGCGCTGATCGCCGACCAGTGCGACGCGCTCGACATCGAATATCGCGACATCGGCGAACTGCCCGAGCGGCTCTATGAAATGGAAGAGGCCCTGATCCCGCACGGCCTCCACATCTTCGGCCGCAACCCTTCGGGTGCCGAGCGTGAGGATATGCTCGATGCGATGATGGAGGCGGGCAGCCATGACGGGCCGACGCCCGACCGCGCCCGCCTTGCCGCGCTGCTGGACTCGTCCGACGAGATGGGCTCGCTGATCCACGCATTGGACGGCGGCTATGTCGCCCCCGCACCGGGCGGCGATGTTGTGGTGAACCCCGATGTGCTGCCCACGGGCCGCAACATCCACGGCTTCGATCCCTTCCTCCTGCCGTCGCCCTTCGCCTGCCGGATGGGCAGCGAGCAGGCCGAGCAATTGATCGCGCGCCACGTGAACGGCGGCCAGCCCTTCCCCGAGAGCATCGCGATGGTGCTGTGGGGCACCGACAACATGAAGTCCGAAGGCGTCCAGATCGCGCAGGCGATGACGCTGATGGGCGCCCGCCCGCGCCGCGACACCTATGGTCGCCTCGCTGGCGCGGAACTCATTCCGCTCGAGCAGCTCGGCCGCCCGCGGATCGACGTGGTGGTGACCCTCTCGGGCATCTTCCGCGACCTCCTGCCGATGCAGACCCGGATGCTCGCCGAGGCCGCCCTGCTGGCGAGCCGCGCGCTGGAGCCCGAGGAAGCGAATTTCATCCGCAAGCACACCCTTGCCCAGATGGAAAAGCACGGCTGCGATCTCGAGACCGCCGCGCTGCGCGTCTTCTCGAACGCCGAGGGTGCCTATGGCGCCAACGTCAACCAGATGATCGAAGGCGGCGTCTGGGCGGATCCCGACGAACTGGCGAACGCCTTCGAGAGCAACAAGGGCTTCGCTTACGGCGTCAGCGGCAAGCCGGTGCAGCAGCGGGAACTTCTGCAAAGCGCGCTGGGCACGGTCGATTTTACCTACCAGAACCTCGAGAGCATCGAGCTCGGGATCAATGACGTCGACCAATATGTCGATGGCCTTGGCGGCGTGACCCGTTCGGTGGCGCGCGCCAAGGGAGCGGAGACCCCGGTCTATATCCTCGATGCGACCCGCGGCAGCACCAAGGTGCGCACGCTCGCCGAGCAGATCGACCTCGAGGCGCGCACCCGCACCCTGAACCCCAAGTGGTTCGAGGGGCTGCTGGAGCACGGCTACGAAGGCGTGCGCCAGATCGAAGGGCACGTGACCAGCACGCTGGGCTGGTCGGCCACCACCGGGCAGGTCGCGCCCTGGGTCTACCAGAAGATTTCCGAGACCTTCGTGCTCGATGCCGAAATGCGCCGGCGTTTGTCCGAGCTCAATCCCAAGAGTGCCGGGCGTGTGGCAGGACGGCTGCTGGAAGCCTGCGACCGCAACCTCTGGGCCCCCGACGAAGCGACGCTCGCCGCCCTGCGCGAAGCCAATGACGAGCTGGAGGACCGCCTCGAAGGCGTGTTCCCGGCCGAATGACCAAGGGATCTTGAACCATGAACCTGCACAACCCGCGTTCGACCTTCACCCCGCCCGATGGCGAGGGGTCGGTGCAGGTCGCGCTCGACCCGGCCGACAAGATCAAGGGCGCCAAGGTCTTCGCGGTCTACGGCAAGGGCGGGATCGGCAAGTCGACCACCTCGTCGAACCTGTCGGCCGCCTTTTCCAAGCTCGGCCACCGCGTGCTCCAGATCGGCTGCGATCCCAAGCACGACAGCACCTTCACGCTCACCAAGAAGCTGATGCCGACGGTGATCGACGTGCTCGAGACGGTCGAGTTCCACTCGGAAGAGCTGCGGCCCGAAGACTACATGTTCGAGGGCTATAACGGCGTCATGTGCGTCGAGGCGGGCGGGCCTCCGGCAGGGACGGGCTGCGGCGGCTATGTCGTCGGGCAGACGGTCAAGCTGCTGAAACAGCACCATCTTCTGGAAGAAACCGACGTCGTGATCTTCGACGTGCTGGGCGACGTGGTGTGCGGCGGTTTCGCCGCCCCGCTCCAGCATGCCGAGCGCGCGCTGGTGGTGGCGGCCAATGATTTCGACAGCATCTTCGCGATGAACCGCATCGTCGCGGCGATCGCGGCGAAGTCCAAGAACTACGACGTGCGCCTCGCCGGCGTGGTCGCCAACCGCAGCCGCGAGACCGACGAGATCGACCGCTTCTGCGACCGCATCGGCATGCAGCGCCTCGCGCACTTCAAGGATGTCGATGCGATCCGCCGCTCGCGCCTCAAGAAGTGCACTCTGTTCGAGATGGGCGATGATCCCGAAGTGATCGCCGCGCAGGACGAATATCTGCGCCTCGCCGCGATGCTGTGGGCGGGGGTCGAACCCTCGACCGCGCAGCCGATGAAGGACCGCGACATCTTCGACTTCCTGGGGTTCGAGTGATGGCGAGCCGCAACCCTTCCGAATATGACGACCGCCGCGAGGCGCTGGCGACCTATTTCGACAGCACCGCGCGCCAGGCGTGGATCGACCTCACTTCGGACACCAAGGTCTCCGGCATCCGCGCCACGGTGCGCGCCGGGCGCGATGCGATGCGCGCCACGCTGCTGGACTGGCTGCCGACCGACCTTCGGCGCACGAAGCTCCTCGATGCGGGCTGCGGCACGGGCTCGCTCGCGGTCGCGGCTGCCTGCCGGGGCGCGGAAGTCACCGGGATCGACGTGGCCGCAGGGCTGGTCGAGGTGGCGCGCGAGCGCACGCCGTCCTTCATCGGGCACGGCCGCATCCACTGGCGCTCGGGCGACATGCTCGACCCCGAGCTTGGCACCTTCGCCCACGTGGTGGCGATGGACTCGCTGATCCATTACGAGCCCGAGGATCTGGTCGCCGCCCTCAGCGCACTGGCGCAGCGCACCACCGGCTCGATCCTCTTCACCTTCGCCCCGCGCACCACGCTGCTCGCGGCGATGCACACCGTCGGCAAGGCCTTCCCCAAGTCCGACCGCTCGCCCGCGATCGTGCCGGTCGCCGAAGGCGAGCTGCGCGAACGCCTCACGCGGCTCCAGGGCTGGAGCATCGGCCGCACCCAACGCATCTCGAGCGGGTTCTACACCTCGCAGGCGCTCGAACTGGTGCGGCACGGATGAACCGCCCCGCTCGCCAGGATGCTCCGCAGAGCTTTGCCGAACTGCTGTTTCGGCTGCTCCCGTTTGCGGACGCGGCGAGCACCGACCTGCCCCTGCCGCGCCTGCTTCGCCTGTCGCTGTTCCAGTTCAGCGTCGGCATGGCGACGGTGCTGCTGAACGGCACCCTCAACCGCGTGATGGTGGTCGAGCTCGGCACGCCCACCTGGCTGGTGGCGATGCTGATCGCGGTGCCGCTGCTGGTCGCCCCGTTCCGCGCGCTGATCGGGCACAAGTCCGACACCCACCGCTCGGTGCTCGGCTGGCGGCGGGTGCCCTATATCTGGTTCGGCTCGATGATGCAGTTCGGCGGGCTGGCGATCATGCCCTTCGCGCTGCTGCTGCTGAAGGGCGAGGCAAACTTCACGCTCGGCATGGTCGCTGCGGCGGCCTCGTTCCTGCTGACCGGCGTGGGCTTCCACACCACCCAGACCGCCGGCCTCGCGCTGGTCTCGGACCTCGCGCCCGAGGACAAGCGCGCCCGCGCCGTGGCGCTGCACTACGTGATGCTGCTGGTCGGCATGATGTTCTCCGCCTTCGTGATCGGCGGCGTGCTGGCCGATTTCACGAACACCAAGCTGGTGCAGGTGATCCAGGGCTGCGCGGTGCTGACGATCATCATCAACGTGATCGCGATCTGGAAGCAGGAAGCGCGCAACCCGGCGATCACCAAGGGCAAGCAGCCGGGCGCGCCGAGCTTCTCGCAGCTGTGGAACGATTTCGTGAAGAGCGGCCGCAATGCGCGCCTCCTCACCGCGATCGGCATCGGCGCGGCAGGATTTGCGATGCAGGACGCGCTGCTTGAGCCCTATGGCGGCGAGATCCTCGGCCTGTCGGTCGGGGCGACCACCGGGCTGACCGGAGCCTGGGCGTTCGGATCGCTGTGCGGCTTCATGCTCTCGGGCCGGGCGCTCGCGCGCGGGTGGGACCCGCTGCGGCTTGCAGGCGCGGGGCTGGTTGTGGGCATCAACGCCTTCCTCGTGGTGCTGTTCGCCGGGCCCTTCGCGGCGCCGCTGATGCTCTATGCAGGCGCAATGGGGATCGGGGTCGGCCTCGGACTGTTCTCGGTCGGCACGCTTATGGAAGCGATGAACCTTGCCGAAAGCGACACGGCAGGCCTGGCGCTGGGCGCATGGGGCGCGGTGCAGGCGAGCTGCGCGGGCCTCGGCATCGCGGTCGGCGGGCTGCTGCGCGATGCGGTCGCGGCGCTGCTCCAGAGCAACCATGTCGCCGCCAGCATGGCGACGCGCGCCACCGGCTACGGCACTGTCTATATTCTCGAAATCGCGCTGCTCCTGGCGGGCCTTGCCGCCATCGGGCCCCTTGTGGGCTACCAGCGCCAACCTGCCTCGGGGGAAGGGGATCCCCTCGCGCGGCCGTTCGGACTTGCGGAGTTTCCGACATGAATACCCGTGCCCGCCTGACCATCCCGTCCCTTTGCCCGGCTTCGCCTCAGCCGGGTTCTTCCATGAGAGGAATATGAAATGAACGCTGCCTATATCGTCGGCACCTTCGATGTTGCCGAACTCGCCTTCCTGCTGTTCTTCGGCTTCTTCGTCGCGCTGGTCTTCTACCTCAACAAGGAAAGCCGCCGCGAAGGCTACCCGCTCGAGGACGAGGTCACCGGCGTTGTCGAGAACGACAGCAGCCTGTTCGACGGCGACAAGAAGGTCTTCCCGCTGCCCCACGGCCGCGGCACCTATGTGCCCGAGGACGTCGCCCGCGACGACGTGAACGTCCCCGCGGTCCAGGCCTTCCGCGCCGGCGGCGCGCCCTGGGTGCCGACCGGCAACGCAATGGCTGACGGCATGGGCCCGGCCGCCTTCGCCAACCGCGCGAAGTATCCCGACCTCACCTTCGACGGCAAGCCGCGCATCGTGCCGATCGCGCAGAGCCACGAGCTGGTGATCGCGCCCAATGATCCGCAGCTCGTCGGCTACCCCGTGGTCGCCGCCGACGGCGTCACCGTCGGCACGGTGAGCGACATCTGGGTCGACCAGGCCGAGCACATGGTGCGCTATCTCGAAATCGAGCTGACCGGCGGCAAGAAGGTCATGGCGCCGATGATGGTCGCGGTGGTGCACGGCAACAGCCTGCTGGCGGCGATCCTGCCGACCACCAGCGACGAGAAGGACTACGTCGAGATCGACGCGATCACCGCCGCGCAGTTCGAGGGCGTTCCCGCGCTCGAGACCCCCGGCACCATCACCCGCTACGAGGAAGACCGCATCCAGGCCTACTTCGGCGGGGGCTACATGTATGCCACTCCCGAAAGGTCGGAAGCATGGATCTGAAGTCCAAAGCGGACGTGATGGCAGCAGCACCGGGGGCAGCGGCGGAAACGCCGCTGCCGGCCGGCAGCTTCGATCACGCCGCGCTCGAGAATGACGGCCCCAAGGCCTTCGGCGACCGCATGGGCACGCCGCAGCCTGACGAACGCGTGCTGTGGAAGGGCCGGCCGCAGTTCGGCCTGCTCGCGCGCACCGCGTTCCACGGCCGCAGCGCGAGCGCCTACATGGCCGCGCTGGTGGTGATCGCACTGGTGACGGGCCGCAACGATGCGGCGATCGTCGCCGCGCTGCTCGGCATCGCGCTCGCCGCGATCCTGCACATCCTTGCCTGGGCGAGCGCCCGCTCGACGCTCTACATCCTCACCGATCAGCGCCTCATCATGCGCATCGGCATCGCGATCGAGACGCGGGTGAACATTCCGCTGAAGCAGATCACCGCCGCGCATCTCGCGGTGCTGACCAAGGACGGCCACGGCGATATCGCCTTCGAACTCGCGGGCGAGCGCCTGCTCGGCACGCTGCTGCTGTGGCCCCATGTCCGTCCGTTCCGCTATGCGCGCCCCGAGCCGATGCTGCGCTCCGTCCCCGATGCGGCGGCGCTCGCGCAGACCATCGCCGAAGCCCGCGCGCGGTTCGGCGCGATCGAGCGCAATTTGAGCGAGATCAAGGAAGCCGCGGCTGCGAGCGGCCAAACCGCAAGCACGCCGCCCCGCCTCGCCCCGGCTATCCACCGCGGCGAGCCCGGTCTCGAGGGAGCCCCCGCATGATCGTTCGCGAATACGAGAAGGACGAGATCACCGTCCACCGCGTGCCGCTGATGCTGATGAGCGGGATCATCGCCATTTCCATTGCGCTGACCGCCTCGGTGACCCTGGGCTTCGTGCCCAAGCAATCGGTCCCTGCAGAGGCACGTGCGGCTGCCGGGATCAAGGCAGCGCAGGAGCGCACCCTCAGGTTCTTCGACGAGGCCGACGGCTCCGTGCGGATCGAGGATGGTGCGACCGGCGAGGTGCTCGCGCGGCATGGCGTCGGCGAAGGCGGCTTCATCCGCGCGACCGTGCGCAGCCTCGTCCACCAGCGCCGCATCCGCAATATCGGGCCCGAGACCGCCTTCACCCTCACCGAATGGCAGAACGGCAACCTCACCCTCGCCGATCCGGCGACGGGCCGCAGCGTTGAGGTCAGCTCCTTCGGGCCGGACAACCGCGCGGTCTACCAGAACCTGCTTCCCGCCAAGGGAGCGACCCGCTGATGGCGCTCGCCTTTCTCACCGCGACCAGCTTCGACACGCCCTGCACGATCACGGTCGAGCAGAGCTCCGAGCATTTCCACGCCCATGTCGAACTCGACGGCGATATCGCCATGGAGCCGGGCGACAAGGTCCGCGTCCACGGCGCGCCGATCTCCATCCCCTTCGGCACCCGCCAGGTGTTCGAACGCCGCGCCACCGTCACCCGCGCAAGCCCCCTCAAGCGCGCCCTGACCAAGGCCGCCGCCTATTTCGATCTGGCCGAACTCTACGAAGTCAGCTTCAACGCCGGGAGGATCAAATGAACGCCTACAAGCCGATGACCAGCGAAGAGGCGATGGCGATCGCGACGCAGGACACGATGCTGACCCCGCGTTTCTACACCACCGATTACGACGCGCTGGATGCGATCGACGTCACCCCCGTGCGCGCCGAGTGGGACCAGCTGATCGCCGACATGGTGGGCGATCCCAACAAGCTCCACTTCAAGCACAACGACAGCTTCAAGGGCGTGATCGAGGGGCTGGAGCCGGCGCTGCGGCGGGAATTCACCGACTTCATGGTGAGCTCGATGACCAGCGAGTTCTCGGGCTGCGTGCTCTATGCCGAAATCGCGCGGCGCACCAAGAACCCGGATGTGAAGCAGCTCTTCCGCCTGCTCGCCCGCGATGAAAGCCGCCATGCCGGCTTCATCAACGAAAGCCTCAAGGATGCCGGCATCGGCGTCGACCTCGGCTATCTGACGCGGACCAAGAAATACACCTACTTCAAGCCGAAATTCATTTTCTACGCGGTCTATCTGTCGGAGAAGATCGGCTACGCGCGCTACATCACGATCTTCCGGCACCTCGCGCGCAATCCGCAGCACAAGTTCCACCCGATCTTCGACTGGTTCGAGGAATGGTGCAACGACGAGTTCCGCCACGGCGAGGCCTTCGCCATGCTGCTGCGTTCCGACCCCAAGCTGCTCGAGGGCGCCAACAAGCTGTGGGTGCGCTTCTTCCTGCTGTCGGTCTATGCGACAATGTATGTGCGCGATCACAACCGGCCGGTGTTCCACGCCGCGCTGGGCGTTGATCCGACCGAGTATGACTACAAGGTCTTCGCGATCTGCAACCAAATCGCCCGGCAGGTCTTCCCGGTCGAGCTCGACATCGACAGCCCTTCCTTCCGCCGCCAGATGGAAAAGCTGCGCCTCGCCGCAGAACGCATTGAGGAAGGCAAGGCAAAGGGCGGCATCGGCGGGCTTTTGAGCCGCGCCTCGGGCACGGCGGGCGCGGGCCTTGCCTTTGCGCGCATGTATCTCCAGCGGCCCAAGCCCAACACCCTCCCCCGCTCGATCCGGCTGCAACCCGCGTGGTGAGCTGGAGCGGCCATGTTGTGCCGTTCATCGTGACGGTGGCGATCTGGTTTGTCGCGACCGGGCTGATTGCCTGGGCGGACAACCGCGAGCGCGCCACCTTTTCGCGCAGCCTGCTGGTGGGCAGCGTGGCGGGGATCGCCGGGCTGCTGGTGATCCTCGTCTCCTCGCTCTCGGTGCAGGTCTGGGCGGTCTACCTCTCCTTCATCGGCGCGCTGATGGTGTGGGGTTGGCACGAGCTGTCTTTCCTCACCGGTGCCTCTGCCGGGCCGCGCCGTGGCCTTGCCGACCCTTCGCTGACCGGCATAGCCCGCTTTCGCCAGGCGGCCGCCACGGTGATGCACCACGAGGTCGCGCTGGCCGTGACCGCGCTGCTGCTGATCTCGCTTTCGTGGAACGTCCCCAACCAGATCGGCGCGACCGTGTTCGTGCTGATGTTCGGGATGCGGCTGATCTCGAAGATCAACCTCTTCGTGGGGGTGCCCAATTCGACCTCCGAAATGCTCCCCGACCAGCTCGCCTACCTCAAGACCTATTTCGGCCCGAGCCGGATGACGCTGCTCCTGGCCGCCTCGATCCTGGCCATCGCCGGGGTGACGGCGTGGTTCGCGCAGGCCGCGCTCGCCGCGCCCGTCGGCAGCGCCGCGATGGTCGGCGCGAGCCTCCTCACCACGCTCGCCCTCCTCGGCGTGCTCGAACACCTGTTTCTGGCCCTCCCCTTCCGTGACGGGATGCTGTGGGGCTGGGCCTATCCGCAGCGCAAGGCTGCGGCCCGGATCAAGCAAGACTGAAAGCAAGATAATGACGACAGAGGGAACCCGCATGGACTTCGAAGCCTTTTTCGCCGGCGAACTGGACGTGGTGCGCGCCGATGGCCGCTACCGGGTGTTCACCGACATCAAGCGCCACCGCGGCCGCTTCCCCCACGCCACCCGCTTCGTCGAGAACGAGACCCAGGCGGTGACCGTGTGGTGCTCGAACGACTATCTCGGCATGGGCCAGCACCCCGCCGTGCTCGAGGCGATGCATTCCTGTCTCGATGAATGCGGCGCGGGCGCGGGGGGCACGCGCAACATCTCGGGCACCAACCACTATCATGTGGAGCTGGAAGCCGAGCTTGCCGACCTGCACGGCAAGGAAGCCGCGCTGCTGTTCACCTCCGGCTACGTCTCGAATTGGGCGGGCCTCGGCACGCTGGCGAGCAAGATCCCGGGCTGCGTCGTGTTCTCGGACGCGCTGAACCATGCCTCCATGATCGAAGGCATCCGCCACTCCCGCGCGCCCTACAAGGTGTTCCGCCACAATGACGCGGAGCACCTCGACGAGCTCCTCTCGCTATACGGCCCCGAAGTGCCCAAGCTGGTCGCCTTCGAGAGCGTCTATTCGATGGACGGCGACATCGCCCCCATCGCCGACATCCTCGACGTGTGCGAAAAGCACGGCGCGATGAGCTATATCGACGAAGTCCACGCCGTCGGCCTCTACGGCCCGCGCGGCGGCGGGGTGGCCGAACGCGAAGGGCTGATGGACCGCATCACCGTGATCGAAGGCACGCTCGGCAAGGCCTATGGCGTGATGGGCGGCTATATCGCGGCCTCGGCCAACCTCGTCGATTTCGTGCGCAGCTTCGCCAGCGGCTTCATCTTCTCCACCGCGCTCCCCCCTGCCATCGCGGCGGGTGCGGCGGCGAGCATCCGGCACCTCAAGACCTCAAGCGCCGAGCGCGAGCTTCAGCAGAAGCGCGTGGCGCAGGTCCGCCGCGCGCTCGACATCATGGGCATCCCGCACCTCGACAACCCGAGCCACATCATCCCGGTGATGGTGGGCGACGCCAAGAAGTGCAAGATGATCAGCGACTGGCTGATGGACAACCACGGCATCTACGTCCAGCCGATCAACTACCCGACCGTGCCCGTCGGCACCGAGCGGCTGCGGGTCACGCCCTCGCCGGTGCACAGCGATGGCGACATCGACCGGCTGATCAAGGCGCTGTCCGAGATCTGGTCGCACTGCGAGCTCGCCCGGATGGAAAAGGCCGCCTGATCCCTACTGACTGACGAGAATACCGGCTCTCCCTTGGACGGGAGTGAGGGCGGTCGCCTTTGGGGGAAGGCGGCCGCCCTCTTTGCGTTGCGGCGGCGGCGGTGCGTCCGGGCGCCCGCACGTCATCGCCCCATCGTCCGGAGGCGAAGCTGACTGGACAGCCACCGGTCGTTCTCGCATCTTGGGGTGGCAGGGAGGCAGATATGAAATCCATCATGGGGATCGTTGCGCTGGCGCTGGCGCTGGTCTGGACCGGCACCGCCCATGCCGGCCCGCAGGAGCCCGGCGATTACGACGACCTCGTCGAATTGCACGGGGAGCTGCGCGACTACATGGTTCCCGGTTTCACAGCCGGGGTCGTGCTGGAATCGGGCGCACGCATCGGCGAGGTCTACGGCGACAGCCTGATGGCGGAGAAGCTCGCGGGCCTTGCGCGGTTCGAACAGGACCTTGCCGCCATGCCGGTCGAGAGCTGGCCGCGCGCGCAGCAGGTCGATTTCCTCGCGGTCAAATCGATCCTCAACGGATACCGCTTCAATCTCGAAGTGCTGCGGCCGTGGAAGCGCGACCCGGGCTTCTATCTCGATCCGCTGATGCGCGTGGCCTTCACCGATGTGTCGAAGGACGGCGCGCAGGTCGAGGAATTGCGGGCGCGGCTCAGAAGCGTGCCGCCGCTGCTGGCCTCGGCGCGCGCGAACCTCACCGAAGTGGCCGGCGATTTCGCGGATCTGGCGCTGTTCAACCTCGATAACAGCGACGGGGTCAATCACTACCACCCCTATCGCCCAGTCCCGCCTGCGGGGATCATCGGCTGGTACGAGGATCTGCTCGCAAGGGCGCGGACGCAGCGCCCCGACCTGGTCGAGGATATCGCGGCGGCGAGGACCGCGCTGGTCGCGTTCCGCGACTGGCTCAAATCCGAACGCGCCAGCATGACAGCACCGGGTGGCGTGGGGGCCGATCGCTACGAATGGTACATTCGGCATGTGCGGATGATCCCGCTCTCGGCGAGCGAGATGCTCACGCTGTCTGAGCGCGAGCACGAGCGCACGACCGCAGCGCTGACCTTGCTGCGCCATCGCAACCGCGACGAGCCCGAGCTTCAGCTGTCACGCAGCGCGCGCGAGCAGGCGGAAAAGGTCGCCGCCACCGATGCCATCGTTCGCAAGTTCCTGACCGAGGAAGAGATCGTCACGATCCCCGATTTCGTCGGCGAACTGGGCAGCAACACGCCCTATGTCGAGCGCCCCAAGGGGCCCAATTTCTGGGAGCAGATCCAGTTTCGCGACCCGATCCCCGACCACCTTCACGCCGTCATTCCCGGCCACCGTTTCGACGCGGTGCTGGCGGAGCGCGACACCCGGCCGATCAGGGGGGAATACAGCGACGGCGGGCGCGCCGAAGGCTGGGCGACCTATCTCGAGGAAGCGCTGATGCTGGCGGGTGCGACCCGTCATTCACCGCGGGCCGACGAGTTCATCGAGATGTTCAGCATTTTCCGCGCGGCGCGCGTGCCTGCCGATATCAGGATGCAGCAGAACCTGTGGAGCGTCCAGCGGGCGGTGGATTACATGCGGTCAAAGACACCATGGCTGGATGAGGACGTGGCGCGGGTCGATGCCGAGATCTATCTGCGCCGCCCGCCCGGTTATGGCGTCGCCTACACGATCGGGAAGTTGCAGATGGACGCCCTGCTGGCAGACCGTGCGAGCCAGCTCGGAAAGGACTTCTCGCTGCGCGAGTTCCACGACCAGTTCCTTGCCGCGGGCCGCTTGCCGATCGCGCTGATCCGTTACGAGATGCTCGGCGAGGACGATGAGGTCGCGCTGTTCTGGAAGACCCCGCCGATCCCCGCCGCAAACTGATCTTGCGGGCGCGGCGCGGACAAGGCGGGCACGGTGTCCGCTTTGTCCGCCTCGGCCCCTCACTTCACCGGAATGAACCGCACCGCCACGCCCCCGGACGCGGCGAGATGCACGGCGAAGGTTTCGCCGCCGGTGACGACCTTCTCCTCGATGACGATGTCATAGGGGTTGTAGTCCCAATGGGCGTGCGGCCCGTCGCGGTAGATCTGGGCGCGGTATTTCTTGCCCGGTTCGAGGAAGGAGAGCGCCAGCGACACATCGCGCGGATTCTCGTCGGTCAGCGCGCCGAGGAACCATTCCTTGGACTTCCGCCCCTGCCGCGCCATCGCGACCCACTGGCCGACTTCGCCGTCGAGGGCGATCGACTGTTCCCAATCGGCTTCGACGTCCTTGATGAACTGGAAGGCGTCCATCCGCTTCTCGTAGTTCTCGGGCAGGTCGGCGGCCATCTGAAGCGGCGAGTAGATCGTCACATAGGTCGCGAGCTGCTTGGCCAGCGTCGTCTGCGGGCGGTTCTTGGGGTCGCCGCGCGGCATGTCGGGGCGGACCGGCGGGCGCTCGTTGGGCCTGAGGTCGAAGATCCCGGGGGTGTAGTCGAAGGGCCCGGCCAGCTGCACGGTGAAGGCGATCATCGCCTCGTGGCTCGGCGGGTTGGGCGGCGTGCCCCACGCGTTGAACTCCATCCCGCGCGCGCCCTCACGGCTCATCCAGTTGGGATAGGTGCGCCGGAGCCCCGTGTCCTTGACCGGCTCGTGGGTGTCCATCGCGATCTGGCGCTCGGCGGCGGCCTTGATCACGGTCATGTGGTGATCGATCATCCGCTGGCTGTCGTAATATTCGTAGTGGCGGATGCCCTTGTCATCGACCCACACCGCATCGCCCGCGTCCGAGACATAGCCCGACTTGACGTAGTGCGAGCCGATCTTGCGGACGAGATCGAGCCCGGCTTCGAGCTGCTTTTCGTAATTGGTGAGGTTGGCCGACGTCTCGTGGTGGACGATCAGCTGCACGCCCTTGCTGGCGGCATATTTGCTCAAGGCCTCGATGTCGTAATCGGGGTAGGCCTCGGTGAAGCTGAAGACGTCGCCGTTGTTGAACCACTCGCCGTCCCAGCCCTTGTTCCAGCCTTCGACGAGGACGCCCGAGAAGCCGTGCTTGGCGGCGAAGTCGATGTAGCGCTTGGTCTCGGCGGTGGTGGCGCCGTGGAACTTGTTGCTCGCCCAGGTGCGGTCATTGATGTGCATCGCCCACCAGATGCCGATGTACTTGCCGGGCTTGGCCCAGGAGACGTCGCCGATCTTGTTCGGCTCGTTCAAGTTGAGGATGATGTCGGAGTTGATCAGGCCCACCGCCTTGTCGGCGATCTGGATGGTGCGCCAGGGGGAGTGGAACGGGGCCTTGGTCCTGACCTTGGGTCCGCCTGCCCAGTTGCGCAAATTCGCCTGGAAATTGCCGGGGCGCAGCTGGTCCAGCGACATCGAGGAATAGTCGACCAGCGCCGCCTCGTGGATTGCCATGTAGATGCCGCCGGGGGTACGGAAGGTCGACGGGGTGTGCGCATCGTCGACCTGCCCGGCGGGCGCGATGCGGTAGATATATTCGTTGCGGTTGAACTCGTCGGAGGGGGTATACCACATCGTGGTCTTCTCCCCGACGCCGAACTGGGTCAGCTCCTCGACGATGGCGATGTCGCCCTGCAGCGCGGGCTGTTCCTTCAGCTCGTAGCGGAAGCCGATGCCGGTGTCGAAGGCGCGGAAGCGGACGGTGATGTCGCGCGCGGGGCCGTCGGTTGCGGTGCGGAAGGTGACGGCGAGCTCGTTGTGCTGGTCGCGCACCAGCCGGCGCTCGCCCCAGGGCTGTTCCCAAGTGGTGTCCTGCGAGGCGCGGGTGGAGCCGGCGATGGCCATGCCGCGCTCGAAGCCGTGGTGTTCGGCGAAGAGCATGCCGAGCAGCGAGGGGGCGATCACCTGCTCGCCATTGTAGCTGACGGCATAGGTCGCGCGGCCGCCGTCATCGGCGACGGTGACGGTGATCTTCCCGTCCGGCGAGGCGAGCGTGAGGGTCTCGGCGGCGGCGGGCGCGGCGGCCCACGCAATCGCGGCCAGTGCGACCAGTGGCTTCCAGTGCTTCGTCATTCGTCCTCTCCTCGCAGGCCTTCGGGGGCGGCCTGCCTCACTTGGTCTCGGTGTAGATGCGGTAACCCCATGCGGGCAGATCGAGGCTCTCGCCCCCTGCAAACAACGCGGGCGCGCCGGTCATCGCTTCGGTGTAGCTGCCGTGGTGGCGCGCGAGGCTGAAGGTCACCGCGTGGGGGCGGGGCGAGAGGTTGAAGACGGCGAACACCCGCGCGCCCTTCTCACCCCGCGTGAATGCATAGACGTCGGCGCTCTGGCTGGTCGGCACCTCGACCATCGCCGCGCCGTAGCGCCCGTTGTGCAGCGCCGGATGAGCGGTCTTCAGGGCGATCAGCTTGGCGAAGAGGGCGTCGTAGCGGCCCTCCTTCCACATGATCGGGTCGCGCTCGAAGAACTCCAGCTGGCGGTCGTTATCGGCTTCCTGCCCGTTGTAGATCAGCGGCAGGCCCGAGCCCACGAAAGAGAGCGCGATCGCCGCCTCATAGGCCGGACCGTAGATCTCGGCGGCGACCCCGTCCCACGAGTTCTGGTCGTGATTCTCGGTATAGACCATCCGCATCGCCGCGCGCGGCCAGGTTTCCTGCTGTTCGTTGTAGTAACCGCGGATCGGCCCTGCACCCTCGCCGCTCTTGGCGAGCTTCTGGAAGGCTTCCTTCCACTTCCACCCATAGGTCGCATCGAAGGAGCGGGTGTGGAGATCGCGCTGCTCCCATTCGGCGAGCATGAAGACCGGCTTGATGGCGTTCAACTCTGCCCGCGCCGTTTCCCAGAAATCGGTCGGCACCCAGCCCGCAACATCGCAGCGGAAGCCGTCGATGCCATATTCGCGCACCCAGAAAGCGAGACTTTCGGTCATGTATTGCCTGAGGCCCGCTTGCGAGTAGTCGAAGTCGGCGACGTCGCTCCAGTCGGTCCCCGCGGGCGACATCATCGCGCCTTCGGGGGTGCGGGTGTACCACTCGGGGTGCGAGAGCGTCAGCGGGTTGTCGTAGGACGAATGGTTCGCGACCCAGTCGAGGATCACCTTCAGCCCCAGCCGGTGCGCCTCGTCAACAAAGGCGCGGAAGTCGGCCTCGGTGCCAAGCTCCGGGTTGACCGCGCGGTAGTCGCGCACGGCGTAGGGGCTGCCCAATGAACCCTTGCGATTGACCTCGCCGATCGGGTGGACCGGCATCAGCCAGATGATGTCGACCCCCATCGCCGCGAGGCGCGGCAGCTGTGTCTGCGCGGCGGCGAAGGTGCCCTCGGGCGTGAACTGGCGGGTGTTGAGCTGGTAGAGCACCGCATCGCGGGTCCACTCGGCGTTCTGCAACTCGACCACATCGCGCGGGGCGTAGTCCGGCGTTTCCGCCAGCGCGGGAGCGGCGGCGAGCGCGCCCGCCAGCAGCGCAAGAGCAAGCCGCATCACGCCTGCCCCGCCACCGGCTGCGGCGCGCGCGCGCCCTCACCATCGGCGACGAAGAAGGTCGCGACGGCGGCCAGAACCATACTCACCGCCGAGATCGCCATCGCCCAGATCGGGTGGCCGCCGAACAGGTTGGTGAGGAGGAAGCCGAGCAGGGTCGAGGCCAGAAGCTGCGGCACAACAATAAAAATGTTGAACACCCCCATGTAAATGCCCATTTTTTCCTGCGGAACGCAGCCCGCGAGGATCGCATAGGGCATCGAGACGATCGAGGCCCAGGCGATGCCGATGCCGATCTGCGGAATCCACAGGAGCGCCGGATCGCGCACCAGCAGCACCGCGGCAAAGCCCGCCGCGCCCGCGATCAGGTTGACAGCGTGGAGGCGGCAGCGGTCGATCTTCGCGGCGATCATCACGAAGCCGAGTGCCGCGGCGGCGGCGAGGCCGTTGCGCACCGATCCCATCAGGCTCCACCAGTCCGCGCCGTTCTGATAGGCGGCGCTGGCCGCGTCGCTCGCGCCGAAGTGGTATTCGGTCACGCCGGGCGTGCCGTAGATCCACAACCCGAACATCCCGAACCAGCTGAAGAACTGCACCACAGCCAGTTGCCGCATGGTGCGCGGCATGGCGAAGAGATCGGTGACGACCTCCATGAAGCCGCTCTCCTCGCGGCCCTGCTTGCGGAGCGCCCCGGCGATCAGCTGCACCACCCCGAAGCCCGCGACCAGCGCGGCGAGGACGTAGATGTCCTTGGCGATCTCGATCGTGCCGAGGAAAGCGGGGCGCGGCTCGCTGCGGGCGAAGGCAACGAAGGCGGCGATGGCGAGACCCGCGATCACCCACAGCGTCCCGCCGCTGGTGAACTGAGCGGCGCTGCGCGGAGCGGCGCCTTCGGTCTGGCGCGGGGTGTCGGCGCGGGCGGCTTCGAAGCGGGCGAGCTCTTCCGGCGAATACTCATTGGTCGTGAACACCGTCCACGCCACCGCCGCCAGCAGCGCCGCGCCGCCGATGTAGAACGACCACTGCACTGTCTGCGGGATCATCCCTTCGGGCGCGGTGTTGCTGAGGCCGAGCCAGTTGGTCATCACCCACGGCAAGGCCCCCGCCATCACCGCACCTGCGCCGATGAAGAAGCTCTGCATCGCGTAGCCCATCGTACGCTGGCGATCGGGCAGATTATCGCCGACGAAAGCGCGGAACGGCTCCATCGTGATGTTGAGCGAAGCGTCCATCACCCACAGCATCCCCGCCGCGACCCACAGCACCGGCGCGTTGGGCATGACGAACAGCGCGAGGCTCGCGAGCAGCGCGCCGATCAGGAAGAACGGGCGGCGGCGACCGAAACGCGGGCTCCAGGTCTTGTCCGACAGGTGGCCGATGATCGGCTGCACGATCAACCCGGTCATCGGCGCGGCGATCCACAGAATCGCCAATTCGCCGACATCGGCGCCCAGCGTCTGGAAGATGCGGCTGACATTGCCGTTCTGGAGCTCGAACCCGATTTGGATCCCGAGGAACCCGAAACTCATGTTCCAGATCTGCCCCGCGCTCAGCGCAGGCTTGTGGCCGACGTGCGTCATGGTCGCTTTCATCCCTCTCCCCGCCGCGCGCGCCATCCCGGGGCGTGACGCGGCATGGCCATCCGCCTATGCTTCCGGTTCTTGCGTCCGGCGTGGCGGCTTGTCGTGGCCGGGCCGCAGTCTGGACGCCCTGCAAAAATTTGCAAGAAACTTTGCGGTTCGGAGCGGGAAAAATCGGCAACTCGTCGCGTTGACGGGCAGTTTAGCAAGCAAATCAAACAGCTTGCATAGGGCGCGCTGTGTGCCAGAGCGTCGTCACAAAGATTTGCAAAAACTTTCCCAAGCTGTCACAACCCGTGCCGGAGGGAGTTGGACGATGAAGCGAATCTTCGCGAAGGCTACGGCTGTGCTGTGTGCGGGCACCGCCTTTTTGGGGGTGCCCCTGGCGGCCGAAACGCCCCCCGCGCCCGTCCCCGCTGCCGCCCCCCTCGCCGAACGCGCGCTCGAGGACGAGATCATCTATTTCGTCCTGCCCGACCGCTTCGCCAATGGCGATCCGGCGAACGACAAGGGCGGCCTCAAGGGCGGCCCCTTCCAGCACGGCTTCGACCCGACCCACAAGGGCTTCTACCACGGCGGCGACCTCAAGGGGCTGACCGCCAAGCTCGACTACATCCAGGGCATGGGCGTCACCGCGATCTGGTTCGCGCCGATCTTCAAGAACAAGCCGGTGCAGGGCATGCCCGGGCAGGAAAGCGCGGGCTATCACGGCTACTGGGTGACCGACTTCACCCAGGTCGATCCGCATTTCGGCACCAATGCCGAGTTCAAGGCCTTCGTCGATGCCGCCCATGCGCGCGGGATGAAGGTCTACATGGACATCATCATCAATCACACCGCCGACGTGATCGGCTATGCCGAAGGTGAAGCCAACGGCTACCGCTACCGCAGCAAGGGCGAATATCCCTTCTCGCGCCGCGGCGGGCCGAAGGGCAAGGCGATCAACGAGGGCTTCGCGGGCGACGCCGACCCCGATCCCGCCAATTGGGCCAAGCTCACCGACCCGACCTTCGCCTACACCCCGGTCGTTCCCGAGGCGGAGAAGAACATCAAGGTCCCCGCTTGGCTCAACGACGTCACGCTCTACCACAACCGCGGCAATTCGCACTGGGTGGGCGAGAGCAGCCTCTACGGCGACTTCTCGGGCCTCGACGATCTCGCAACCGAGAACCCGCGCGTCGTTGCCGGCATGATCGAGATCTTCGGCCAGTGGATCGACGATTACGGGATCGACGGCTACCGCATCGACACCGCCAAGCACGTGAACCCCGAATTCTGGCAGGCCTTCACTCCGGCGATCCTCAAGCGCGCGCACGCCAAGGGAATCAAGCACTTCCACATCTTCGGCGAGATCGCTTATGAAGAACCCACCGCCACCATCGCCGCGCAGGTGATGGCGCAGAGCGGTCTTCCCTATGCGCTCGACATGGGCTTCGCCAAGGCCGCGCAGCTGGTGGCATCCGGCAAGGCCGGCCCCCGGTTGATGGCCGAATTCCTCGAACAGGACGCGATCTACCCCGGCGGGCCGAAGACCGCGCTCGGCCTCCCGACCTTCCTCGGCAACCACGATTTCGGGCGCTTTTCCATGTTCGTGCGCGACATGAGCGGTTCGAAGGACGAAGCGAAGCTCCTCGCCCGCGTCAGGCTCGGCCATGCGATGATGTTCCTGCTGCGCGGGGTGCCGACGGTTTATTACGGGGACGAGCAGGGCTTCATCTCCGACGGCAACGACCAGCTGGCGCGCGAGGACATGTTCCCCAGCAAGGTCGCCGCCTACAACGACAACAATCTGATCGGTAGCAATGCCACCACGGCTGAGGACAATTTCAACCCCGCCCACCCGCTCTACCGCCTGATCGCCGAGCTTTCCGCCGCCCGCACCGCTTCGCCCGCGCTGCGCCGCGGGCTCACCACCGTGCGCGCCTTCACCGAGACCGGCCCCGGCCTCCTCGCGGTCGAGCGCCACGATCCCGAAACCGGACAGCGCGTCCTTGCGCTGTTCAACACCGGCGAAAGCCCACTTTCGCAAACCATCGAGGTCAGCTACGCGGCGCGCGGCGTCGCACCCCTGATTGGAACCTGCCCCGCCGCGCTCGCCGCACCGGGCGCGGTCACGGTCACGCTGCCCGCCTTCGGCTTTGCCGCCTGCATTCTGGAGTCCGACGACTAATGGCAACCGCTCTTGCCGACACCGCCGTTGCCACCGACGCCCCGCTCGCATGGTGGCGCGGGGCGGTCATCTACCAGATCTACCCGCGCTCCTTCCGTGACACCAACGGCGACGGGATCGGCGATCTTGCCGGGATCGCCGACGGGCTCGACTATATCGCCGGCCTCGGGGTCGACGGGATCTGGATCAGCCCCTTCTTTACCTCGCCGATGAAGGACTTCGGCTACGACGTCGCCGATTACTGCGGCATCGACCCGAGCTTCGGCACCTTCGCCGATTTCGACCGGATCATCGAGAAGGCGCACGCCCTCGGCCTCAAGGTCATCATCGACCAGGTTTATTCGCACACCTCCGACGAGCACGCTTGGTTTCAGGAGAGCCGGCAGGATCGCACCAATCCCAAGGCCGACTGGTATGTCTGGGCCGATCCCAAACCCGACGGCTCGCCGCCGTCGAACTGGCAGTCGGTGTTCGGCGGCTCGGCATGGCAGTGGGATGGGCCCCGCAAGCAGTATTACCTGCACAACTTCCTGACCTCGCAGCCCGATCTCAACGTCCACAACCCGGACGTGCAGAACGCGCTGCTCGATGTCGCGCGGTTCTGGCTGGCGCGGGGGGTGGATGGCTTCCGCCTGGACGCGCTGAACTTCTCGATGCATGACCCCGAGCTGCGGGATAACCCCCCGAGCGGCGTACCGATGGAGCTGGTCACCCGGCCCTTCGACATGCAGATCAAGCAGTACAACCAGTCGCACCCGGACATCGTCGCCTTCCTCGAACGCATCCGCGCAACGCTCGACGAGTTCCCGGGCCGCTTCACCGTCGCCGAAGTCGGCGGGCCCGAGCCGCTCGCCGAGATGAAGGCCTTCACCGCAGGCGGCAAGCGGCTCGACAGCGCCTACAACTTCGATTTCCTCTACGCCCCGCGCCTCACCGCGCCGCTGGTGCGCGCGAGCCTGTCGCAGTGGAGCGGCGAGGAGGGCGAAGGCTGGCCGAGCTGGGCCTTCTCCAACCACGATGCCCCGCGCGCCGTCACCCGCTGGACGCTGGATGGCGACATGGGCCGCATGGCGCGGCTCAACCTGCTGGTGCTGCTTGCCTTGCGCGGCAATCCGATCATCTATCAGGGCGAGGAGCTCGGCCTGCCGCAGGGCGAGGTTGCTTTCGAGGACCTGCAGGACCCCGAGGCGATCGTGAACTGGCCGCATACGCTGGGCCGTGACGGCGCGCGGACCCCGATGCCGTGGCAGGCAAGTGCCCCGCAGGCCGGCTTCTCGAGCGCCAACCGGACGTGGCTGAAGCTCGATCCGGTCCACACCGGCTTTGCGGTCGACCGGCAGGCGGCCGACCCCGCGTCGACGCTCGCCTATGCCCGTGCGCTGCTGGCCGCGCGGCGCGAGGCTCCGGCGCTGGCGGTGGGCGGGATCATGCTGCTCGACAGCCCGGAGGACATCCTCGCCTTCCTGCGCGCGGACGCCGATGGCACCGTGCTGTGCGTCTTCAACCTCGGCGAGGGACCCGGCCATTGGAGTGCGCCGGAGGGCCTCGGAACCCTCACCCTGATCGCGACCGAGAGCCATGTCGGCACGGGCGAGGTTCCGCAGGCGCTGCCCCCCGGCACCGGCTACTGGGCCCGCGTCTCGGGCGGCTGAAGCACTCGGATGGCCGACAACCCCTCCTCCCGGCGCAGCGCCACGCTCGAGGATATCGCGCGCGAGGCGGGGGTCTCGATCTCGACCGTCAGCCGTGCACTGAACGACAGCCCCTCGGTCAAGCGGCGGACCAAGCAGCAGATCTGGCAGATCGCCCGCGCGCACGACTACGAGTTCCGCGCCTCGATGCCGAGCGGCCCGATCGGGGCCGACGCGACGCTCGCCGTGGTCGTCCCGGCCCCGCAGGGCCGCGACGGGCGGGTGTCGGACCCGTTCTTCCTCGAGTTGCTCGCCGGCATCGCCGAGGCCGCGCGCGAGCGCAACGCCGATCTCATCATCAGCCACCTCGCCCCGCGCGCCACCGGCGATCTCGACTACGCGATGAGCACCAGCCGCGCGACCGGGGTGATCTTCATCGGCCAGTCCTCGCTGCATCACGAGTTCAATGCCTTGGCGGCGCGCGACAACCGCTTCGTGGTGTGGGGCGCGGAGTTTCCGGACGCGCAATACTGCGTCATCGGATCGGACAACCTTGCCGGCGGCCGCCGCGCCACATCGCACCTCGCCCGCCTTGGCCGCCGCCGCATCGCCTTCCTCGGCGACAGCGAGGCGCCCGAGGCCGAGCAGCGGCTGCGCGGATACAAGCAGGCGCTCGAGCAGGCGGGCATCGGCTTCGACGACGATCTGGTCGTCCCCGCGCACTTCGAGGTCCACTCCGCCGAGGCCGCCGTCAGGAGCGCGCTCGCCCGCGGCCTCAGGTTCGACGCGATCTTCGCCGCCTCCGACCTCATCGCCATCGGCGCGATCCGGGCGCTGACCCGCTCGGGCATGCGCGTGCCCGAGGACGTCTCGGTGGTGGGATACGACAACATCCCCGCCGCCCGCCTCGTCACCCCGCAGCTCACCACCATCGACCAGGACGCCAACCTTGCCGGGCGCATGCTGGTCTCCAAGCTGATCGACAAGGGGGATGGCCCGGCGATCTCGCAGCGGCTTGAAACCAGCCTCCTGATCCGCGAGAGTTGCGGGGGATGACCGCTCCGCCTGCACCCTTGAAGTCCATCACCATCGTCGGCGGCGGCTCTGCCGGGTGGATGACCGCCGCCGCGCTCTCCCAGGCCGTGGGCGGGGCCTGCACCATCACCCTCATCGAGAGCGAGGCGATCGGCACCGTCGGCGTGGGCGAGGCCACCATCCCGCCGATCCGCAACTTCAACCAGCGCCTCGGGATCGACGAGGCGACCTTCGTTCGCGAGACGCAGGGCTCCTTCAAGCTCGGCATCGAGTTCGTCGACTGGGGCCGCAAGGACCACCGCTACTTCCACCCCTTCGGCCAGTACGGCGCCGAGTTCGACACGGTGCCCTTCTACCACCACTGGATGGCCGAGCACCTCGCCGGCCGCGCCCCCGGCCCGATCGACGACTTCTCGATGTGCTGGGCGATGGCCAAGGCCGGCCGCTTCGCCCACCCCTCGCCCGACCCGCGCCTGATCCAGTCGACCTTCGACTACGCCTACCACTTCGACGCCGGGCTCTACGCCGCCTTCCTGCGCCGCTATGCCGAGGCGCGGGGCGTGCGCCGCGTCGAGGGCAAGGTCGTCGACGTCACCCTCCGGGCCGAGGACGGCTTCATCGAGGCCGTCACCCTCGACAACGGCACCCGCATCGAGGGCGAGCTGTTCGTCGACTGCTCGGGCTTCCGCGGCCTGTTGATCGAGGAGGCCCTCGAAGCGGGCTACGACAACTGGCAGCACTGGCTCCCCTGCGACCGCGCGGTCGCCGTGCCCTGCGAGCGCGGCGAGTTCACCCCCTACACCCGCTCCACCGCGCGCGAGGCCGGGTGGCAGTGGCGCATCCCGCTCCAGCACCGCACCGGCAATGGCTATGTCCACTGCTCGCAGTTCATCTCCGAGGACGAGGCGGCTGCCACCCTCCTCGCCAATCTCGACGGCAAGGCGCTCGCCGATCCCCGCCCCTTGCGCTTCGTCACCGGCAAGCGCCGGGAGTTCTGGAAGCGCAACTGCGTCGCCATCGGCCTTGCCGCGGGCTTCATGGAGCCGCTGGAATCGACCTCGCTCCACCTCATCCAGTACGGCATCCTGCGCCTCATCGCCCTGCTGCCCGACGCCTCGATGCCGCCGCTGCTCGTCCGCGAGTACAACGCCCAGACCAGCCGCGAGTACGAGCTGATCCGCGACTTCCTGATCCTCCACTACAAGGCAACCGAAAGGCAGGACTCCGAGCTGTGGCGCTACTGCGCCGCCATGCCGATCCCCGACAGCTTGCAGTACAAGATCGACCACTTCCGCGCCCACGGCACCCTCGTCGCCGAGACCCACGAGCTGTTCGCCAACCCCAGCTGGATCGCGGTGTACCTCGGCCAGGGCATCACCCCCGAGCGCGCCCCGGCGCTCGCCCAGATGCGTGCGCAAGTGCCGGTGGCCGAGCGGCTCGGCCAGATCCGCCGGGCGATGGACGAGGCGGTCGCCGCCATGCCGTCCCACGGCGAGTTCATCGCCCGCCACTGCGCCGCCCCGCCGCTCGCCGCCTGAGCAAGGCCTGTCTCCGCCCCTTGTTGGAGACACATGAGACACTGTCCAGGGCCGGAAAAGCGACCCTTGCGCAGGACCTTCCAAGGGCAGGCAATCTCGAGGGAAAGGGCAGCGCGCATGCCCCTTCGTGACACATCCCGCACCCTGTAGGAAAGCGGTGCTTTCGCCGCGCCAACGCCCCCGCAATTCCAACGCGAAAGGGGCCCGCCGTTTCCGGCGAGCCCCCCTTGCAACCCTCAATGCGACCCGAGGGTGTTGGCTCTTTAGAAGCTCTTGCGCAGCGTGAACTGGAAGGTCCGGCCGTAGATTTCGTGACGGCTCGGGAAGGACTGGCCGAGCGACGTGCCGTTCGACCCGAACAGCTCGTTCTGCGTCACGAAGGGCTCGTCGGTCAGGTTGAACACTTCCGCCAGCACCTGCACCCCGTTGAGGAAGCTGCCTTCGCGGGTGAAGGTGTAGCCGATCTGCGCGTCGAGGATGGTTTCGCTCTGCGCATCCGCGCCTTCGAGACCGCCCGCGAAGTTCGGCACTTCCGAGAGGAACCCGCCGCGGTAACGCGCGGCGAGCTTGGCGCGGAAGCCGTTCTTTTCGTAGAACACGTCACCCGACCAGGTGAGGTCCGAATAGCCCGGGATCGGGATCGCGTTGGTGCCCGGAGGAGTGATCTCGGCGTCCGAATAGGTCAGCGAGTAGAACCCGCCGAACCCGTCGAGCTTCTCCGACAGGTCGCCGAAGTTGACCCGCACCGTGCCTTCGACCCCGGCGATCTTGCCGTTCGAGAAGTTGACCGGCCCGTTGAACTGGCCGAGCGCAACCTGCGGGTTGGCCGCAAGGAAGGCACCGAAGCCGCGGTTCTGGATCTGCTGGGTGAGATCTGCGCTCTCGCCGAGGCTGACCACCCAGTCCGACAGGTCCTTGTAGAAGGCCGCGACGATGATCGCGCTGCCCGGCGAGAAATACTTCTCGAAGGAGATGTCGTAGGAGGTCGACTTGTAGGGCTCGAGCGAGGGGTTGCCGCCGCTCAGGTCGAAGCAGACCTGCGCCGGGGGATTGAAGCCCACCACCGAGTCGGGGACCTGGTCGCCATTGGCGTCCGGGCAGACTTGCGGGCGGAAGGTGAGGTTCTGGTTGGCCGCCAGCTGGTCGAGCCGCGCGCGGGTGATGGTCTGCGCGAAGGCGAGGCGGATGAAGGTATCCGGCATCACCTCGAAGCTGAGGTTCGCGCTCGGCAGCCAGTTGGAGTAGCTGTATTCCACATCATTGATGCGGCCGCCCGCCAGCGTTCCGGTCGAACCCTGCTTGGTGTCGATATAGCGCAGGCCGAAGTTGCCGCGCACCGGCACCGAACCGAGATCGCCGTCGATATCGGCCTGGATGTAGAAGTTGTTGATCTGCTCGTCGACGGTCCATTCGGTGTCGTCGGTCGCACGCTCGAGGCGGTAGGCGCCGTTGGTCAGCAGGACGGCCGGCTGATAGGCGATGATGTCCTGCCCGATGCCCTTCGAATTGGTCACGCCGACGATGGTCGAGGCCGGGATCGCCAGCGACGAGTTCACGAAGCCGGTGCCGGGACGCAGGAAGGTGCCGTTGTTGTCGAAGTCCTTCGAGCGGTCGGTGTAGAGCCAGCCCACGGTGATCTTGTCGATCAGCCCGCCGTCGAACTCCCAATAGGTCTCGGCGCGCAGCTGGTGCAGCTCGTCATTGATTTCCGGCTCGCGCAGGAAGCCGACCTGGCCCCACCCGCCCGGATCGGTGAGCAGGACGTTGGCCGGATTGGTGTAGTCGATCAGCCCGTCGATCGAGTATTCGCCGTTCTTCGGGAAGGTGAAGGTCAGCGTGTCGGCCGGGCCCGAACCGGCGCGGCCGGTGCCGGCGTAGGATTCGTAGTCGACATCGTTGCGGTCGAGCGTCGAATAGCCGTAGTCGAGGACGAAGCCGAGGTTGTCGGTCGCCTTCCACTCCATGTTGCCGCCGATGGCGAAGATGTCCGAATCCGCGCCTTCGGTGTCGGTGCGCAGGATCGGGTAGACGTTCGAATAGGTCGCGGTGTCGGCAAAGGGCCCCGAACCGGTGACCGCGCCGACCTGCGCCCCGCCATTGGTGCTCCACGAGGCGATCGGGGTTTCGGTGCCGCGGAAGATACCCTCATCCTTGGTGCCGGTGTAGAAGGCGTCGACGGTGAGCGAGAAGCGGTCGGTCGGCTCGAACTGGAGCGAGCCTGCGACCGAGGTGCGCTTGAACTCGCGGCTCTGGACGCCCTGACGCGGGTTGTCGCGCGGGAAGATCACGCCGGCCGGGGTGCGGGCGATCTGGCCGTTGTTGGTCTTGAGCTCGCGCTGGATGATCTGGGTCGGGATCGACTGCACGGTCGCACCGATCGACCAACCCACGGTGCCCGCCTCGTTCTGGTCGATGTAGCTGCCGAAGAAGCGGTAGCCGCTCGAGCTGAAGTCGGGGTTGAGCGAGCCGTTGTCGTTGTAGGTGTAGGTGCCCGAGACGGTGATCTGGCGCTTCTTGGAATCGAGCGGCTTGACGGTGCGCAGGTCGACCGCGCCGGCGATGCCGATCGCGGCGAGTTGGGCGTCACCGGTCTTGTAGACGATGCCCTGGCCGATCAGTTCCGAGGGGAACTGGTCGAATTCGATCCCGCGGTTGTTGCCCGCCGAAACGACTTCGCGGCCGTTGAGGAGCGCGAGGGAGAAGTCCGGGCCGAGGCCGCGGATCGAGACCTGCTGCGAACGGCCGCGCACGCGCTGGGCGGTCACGCCGGGCAGACGGGCGAGCGAGTCGGCGATCGAGAGGTCGGGCAGCAGGCCGAGGTCTTCGGACGAAATCACTTCGACGATCGAGGTCGCTTCGCGCTTGGCGTCGAGCGAGGACTGGATCGAGCCGCGGATCCCGGTGACGATGATCGCCTCGCCTTCGGCTTCGCCCTGGCCTTCGACGGCGGCGGCCTTGTCCTCGTCAGACTGCTCCTGCGCCAGCACCGGCGTGCCGGTGACAGCGAGCGCCAAAAAGGTCGCGGCCCCGCACAGCAGGCGCGCGCTTGCATTGATCCCGTTCATTTTCATCAGAAGTCCCCTCCCGCAAGCGCCGTTCGGCAGCGCTTTTGCAGGTTTTTTCATAGCCGAACCTGAACCGCAGGTAAATCGCCAAATGGCGGGCTTTCGCGGAGACCCCAAAAATCTTGTGTTCTATAGCTTTTTCATTGTCTTGAAGGCGAACTTCCCGCCCAAATCGCTTGTTGATAGCGCTATCATCAATGCGAATGTTGCGCGATTGTCACAGTTTTGGCTTGCGGCGCAGTGCAGCAGAGCGCCTTGCGTCGCCGCGCCCCGCCATGACCCTCATACGTGTCCGCTTGTCGGCCATTTTTCGACGCTTTTCTAGTGTTTTAAGCTTCCAGCTTGGAGCCCCGCCGCGAGTTTGTTAGGCTCCCCCGCATGGCCAGCCAGCCCGCCTCGCCCCGACAGGATGCCCCCGCGCGCTGGGGAATTGCCCTCGCCAATTGGTGCGAGGAATATTTTTGCGATGCAGAACAGCGGCTTGTCAGCCTCGACAATTTTCTCGTCGATCCCGGGCACGCCATTTCGCAAGCAGTTTTGCAAAATTTTGCAAAAATCACGCCGCAATATCCCGGGGTGCGCGCCCCGCTCGATCCGGCGGTGCAGGCCGCGTGGGCAGCGCGGCTGTCGCCGCTGCTCGACCAGTGGTTCGGCGGGACGGGCCGCCCCTGGGCCATGCAGGCGTGGTATTCGCTGGTGACGAGCCCGCCCGCGGCGCTCGCCCCGATGCAGCGCCTGCCGCATGTCGACGGCACCGATCCGCAGCAGATCGCGATGATGCTCTACCTCCATCACACCGGCCACGGCGGCACCGCCTTTTTCCGCCACCGCTCGACCGGGCTCGCGGCGCTCACCGCCGAGACCTACCCGCGCTATGCCGCCGCGGTGCAGGCCGAATATGGCCGCACCGGCCTGCCGCCTGCCGCCTACCCCACCGACGGCGCGCCGCATTTCGAGCGGGTCCATGTCGCCGAGGGGACCTTCAACCGCGCGGTGTTTTACCGCGGCAACCTGCTCCACAGCGGGGTGGTCGACAACGACGCCCCCTTGAGCGCCGACCCCCGCGAGGGGCGGCTGACGATCAATGCCTTCTTCCGCCCGGCCCCCGGCTGAAGCGGCGACACATGGGACGAGGACATATGCAAAGGCCTGAAGTGAACAAGCTCGTGATCGTCGGCGGGGGGACTGCCGGGTGGATCACCGCGGCCGCCTTCGCGCGCCTCCTGGGCCAGCGCCTCACCATCGAGCTGGTCGAGAGCGAGGCAATCGGCACGGTCGGCGTGGGCGAGGCGACGATCCCGCAGATTATCCGCCTGAACGCCATCCTCGGGCTCGACGAGAACGCCTTCCTGCGCGCCACCTCGGGCACCTTCAAACTCGGGATCGAGTTCGTCGACTGGGGCGCGAAGGGCAGCCGCTACCTCCACACCTTCGGCGATACCGGGATGAGCCTCGGCCACGTGCCCTTCCACCACTATTGGCGGCGCAGCGCCGGGGCGACGCCCGATCCCAAGGGGCTGTGGGATTACTCGCTCCACCAGATGGCGGCAGACGGCGCGCGTTTCGGCAAGCTCGACCGGGTCGGCAACACCTCCATGACCGGCCTCGCTTATGCCTATCACTTCGACGCCAGCCGCTATGCCCTGTTCCTCCGCGCCTATGCCGAACAGAAGGGCGTCACCCGCACCGAGGGCATCGTCGAGAGCGTCCAGCGCGACGGCGAGAGCGGGGATATCCGCGCGATCACGCTGAAGGGCGGCAAAGAGGTCGCGGGCGATTTCTTCATCGACTGCACCGGCTTCCGTGCGCTGCTGCTCGGCGAGACGCTGGGGGTCGGCTATCAGGACTGGTCGAAGTGGCTCCCCTGCGACCGCGCGCTGGCCGTACCCTCCGAGCGGCTGCCCACGCTCGTGCCCTATACCCGCGCGACCGCGAAGGACGCTGGCTGGCAATGGCGCATCCCGCTCCAGCACCGCACCGGCAACGGCCATGTCTATTCCAGCGGCTTCACCAGTGACGAGGCAGCGGCCGAGACATTGATGGCGGGGCTCGACACCAAGCCCTTGGGCGATCCGCGCCCGATCCGTTTCACCACCGGGCGGCGCGAGGCCTTCTGGGCGCACAACTGCGCCGCGATCGGCCTCTCCAGCGGCTTCCTCGAGCCGCTCGAATCGACCTCGATCCACCTGATTCAGTCGCATGTCAGCCGCTTGATCCAGCTCTTCCCGCGCGCCGGAGACCCAGCCGCGATCCGCGAGGAATACAACCGGCGCTGCGAAGCCGAGTTCGCGCAGATCCGCGACTTCCTCATCCTCCACTACCACCAGACCGCGCGCGAGGATTCGGAGTTCTGGCGCTATTGCAAGAACATGGAGGTGCCCGAGAGCCTCACCCACAAGATCGCGCTGTTCGCGCAAGGCGGGCGCGTGGGCCGCGACGTGGACGATCTGTTCCGCGATGCGAGCTGGGTGCAGGTGATGCTGGGCCAGGGGGTGATGCCGGCGGATTACGATCCGATGGCCGACCAGATCAGCGACGCCCAGCTCGCCGAGTTCCTCACCAACGTGAAGACCCTCACCGCGCGCGCGGTTGGCAGTCTGCCCACCCACGAGGACTATCTCGCGCGCCACTGCCCGGTCGACGAAAGGCTGCTGGCCGCCTGAGGGCGGGGCTGAGGGGGCTTGCGGGCGCGCGCGGCTTTGCCGCGCGCGCCCGCAAGCCCCCTCAGCCTCCTCCCCGCGCTTGGACCCGGGCGAGGCCCCCCGCGCAAGACCCACGAAAAAGGGCGGCGCAGCCATGCTGCACCGCCCGTTTTTCTTGTGCCCTGAGGCGCCGGTCGAATTACTTCGACTGGGCTTCCAGATAGGCGACGAGGTCGGCGCGCTTCTGGTCGTCCTTGACGCCCGGGAAGTTCATCTTGGTGCCCGGGACATAGGCCTTCGGGTCCTTGAGGTATTCGAACAGGACCTGCGGCGTCCAGGTGATGCCGCTGTTCTTGTTGGCGTCCGAATAGGCGAAGCCCGCCACCGAGCCCGACTTGCGGCCGACGATCTTGTGCAGCGACGGGCCGACGCGGTTCACGCCGTCGTCGAAGACGTGGCAGGTGCGGCACGCGGCGAAGACCTTCTCGCCCGAAGCGGCATCGCCGGTGAAGCTGGCATATTCGAGCTTGGCGCTGGCATCGGCGGCAGCAGCGGCCGGGGTGGCGGCAGCGGTTTCAGCCGGAGCGGCCGCTTCTTCGGTCGCCGCAGCCGGAGCCGCAGCTTCTTCTTCCTTCTTGCCACCGCAAGCCGAAAGGGTGGCGAGTGCTGCCAGCGCAGCTGCGCCCATCAGGAAATTACGCTTCATGGTCGTTTGTCCTCTGAACAACTTGTTCCTCCCGCATCCCAGCGGGCCTTACTCCAGTTTCTCGGGCAAGAAAAGCGGGACTTCACGCATGGAACGCGCCCCTTTCCCCAACTCCGCCAACCCCTAACGCACGAGGATCGGGAGAGGTTCCATGCCTGCTGCAACGCCCTGCCGCGCAGGCATTGCCATGAGGGGAAGGCGCGCTATGCTCGCCGTCATGAACATGCCGCTCAACCCGCCGATGAACCCTACCCCCAAATCGACCAAGCTGACGCTGGCCCTGATGGCAATCGTGCCCCTGTGGTTCGTGATCGCCGCCCTGGGCACCAAGTTCGGGATCTGGAGCTGGCAGTTCGGCCTCCTCACCCTGACGATCGCGGGCGGGCCGATCCTGCTCGGCATTCTCGGGCTCGTCGCGCTGGTGTCGCTGGTGCTGGCGATCCGCGCCAAGCCGCGGCGGACGGTGCCGCTGGCGGTCGCGGCGGTCGCGCTGCTGGCGGTGCTCGGGGTGTTCGGCATGATCGCGAGCCTTGGCGGCAAGGCGGCCGCCAACCCGGTTTCCGACATCGCCACCGACACCGGCAATCCGCCGGTCTTCTCCACCGCCGTGATGGCCGAGCGGGCGGGGGCGGAGTTCAATCCGGTCAACGACTACCAGACCCCGATCGGCCAGCTGAAGCCCTATCAGGGGCGCGTTTCGGATGAGCTGGCGGTCAAGAGCCTCGCGCAGATCATCACCGCCAAGGCCGACCGCCCGGCGCCGCTGCCCTTGGGCGGCGCGGACAAGGCGGCGGGTATCGCGGCGGTCAAGGCGGCGATGAGCGCGATGGGCCTCACCGACATTCGCGCCGACGAGGCTGCGGGCACGGTCGAGGGCGTGGCGACAAGCTTCTGGTTCGGCTTCAAGGACGATGTCGTCGCGCGTGTCGGCGATGCGCAGATCGACTTCCGTTCGGTCAGCCGCGTGGGGGTGAGCGACCTCGGCGCCAACACCGCGCGCATCAACGACCTGCGCAGCCGGACCGAGGCGCTGCTGGGGACGGCGGCGCGTTAGTCGCGAAAACCCTGCGCGGCCATCGCGCTCCTTTGGAATACAGTCAGCACGCATAGCGTCGCATAGGCGTAGGCGATTGCGCCGAACCACGCGGGCCACAGGCACATGGCGATGAACACCGCGATGGTCTCGGTGCCCTCGGCGAGGCCGGTCGAGTAGAAGAAGCTCTTCTTCCCGTGCGCCTCGGTGCTCGCACCGCGCTTGGCGGCGATGACGGCAAAGGCGAGGAAGCTGACGCCGGTGAGAACGAAGCTCGCGACGAGCACCAGCGCGGGGAGGGTGCGCGCGGGATCCCCGAAGCCGAAGGCGAGGGGCACGCTCACATAGAAGGCGAAGTCCGCGACGATATCGAAATAGCCGCCGAGGTCGGACGGCCCGCGGGCGCGTGCCACCGCCCCGTCAAGCCCGTCGAGCAGCCGGTTGGCGAGGATCAGCGCGAGGCCCCAGCCGATGTGGCCCACGGCGATGGCGGCGGCCCCGGCAAGGCCGAGGGCGAGGCCGGTGAAGGTGATCGCGTTGGCCGTAACGCCCGCATCGGCCAGCGCGCGACCGACGGCGTTCAGGGGCGGGTCGATCAGCGGGCGGAGTTTGGCGTCTAGCACCGGCGCGCCCTCACCACGTCACCAGCCCGATCCATGCGCCGGTCATGGCGCTGGCGAGGTTGCCCGCGACCCAGCTCTTCATCCCCAGCCCCGCCGCCTCGGCGCGGCGCTCGGGACACAGGGTGCCGATGGTCGAGACCAGCAGGCCCACGCTCGCAAGGTTGGCCACCCCGCACAGCGCATAGGTGACGATCAGCGTCGCCCTCGGCCCGAGCGTGCCGGGGGCGAGCGCGGCAAGCTCGAGATAGGCGACATATTCGTTGAGCACCGCCTTGGTGCCCATCAATGCCCCCGCCGCCTGCGCCTCGCCCCAGGGCACGCCGATCAGCCACATGAGCGGCGCAGCGGCCCAGCCCATGAGGCGCTTCAAGGTCAGCGGCGCGCCCTCGATCCACGGCAGCGCCGCAAGGATCTGGTCGGCGAGCGCCACCAGCGCAAACACCACGATGATGACCGCGATGACGCTGAGGAACAGCTGCAAGCCATCGGCGGTGCCGCGCATGATCGCATCGATGCTGCTGTCATAGGCGAGGCCGGGCTCGCCTTCCTCTTCGGGCTTGAGGGGGCCCTCGCCTGCGGCTTCGGGAGCGGGGGTTTCGGGCACGATCATGCGCGCGGCCAGCAGCGCGGCGGGGATCGAGACGAGCGAGGCGGCGATCATGTGGCCGACCGCGTCGGGCACCACCGCGCGCAAGGTGGTGGCATAGAGCACCAGCAGCGCGCCGCTGATGGTCGCCATCGCCAGCACCATCAGCTGGAACAGCTCCGAGCGGCTCGCGCGGGCGAAATAGGCGCGGGTGACGAGCGGGGTCTCGACCACGCCGAGGAACAGCGCGGCCCCGCCCGCGAGGCCCACCGGGCCGCTTACCCCCAGCGAACGGCGCAGCAGGAAGGAAAGCCCGTTGACCAGCCAACGCAGCACGCCCCAGTGCCACAGCAGCGCCGAGAGCGCCGAGAAGACGATCACCAGCGGCAGGATCTGGAAGGCGATCACCAGCGGCGGCTGCGCGCCCGGCTTCAGCGCGAAGGGCAGCTCCGCCCCGCCGAGATAGCCGAACATGTATGCCGAGCCCTTCAAGGTCGCCGCCTCGACCGCGCTCACCGCATTATTGACGAGGCCGACCGCGGCCCACACCGCGGGCACGCGCACGATCAGCACCGCGAGCAGGCCCTGCATCACCAGCGCGCCCGCGATCCAGCGCCAGCCGGGCAAGGCGCGGCGGTTCTCGCTGAAGGCCCATGCGAGGCCCATCAGCACCGCGATCCCGAACACGCCCCGCAACTGGTCGAACAATTCCACCCCGCTCTAGCCCCGCATCCAGTCGTGATAGCGCTCGACCCACTTGAGCAGGCCTTCAGGCTTGTGTGCCTTCTTCCAGTTGCCCGCGGCGAACTTGTTGGCCTCCACCATCGTGGGGTAGGCGTGGATCGTGCCGAGGATCTTGTTGAGCCCGATTCCGTGCTTCATCGCCAGCACATATTCGGCGAGGAGCTCGCCCGCGCCTGCGCCCACGATGGTCGCGCCGAGCACCTTGTCCTTGCCGCCTGCGGGGGTGAGCACTTTCACAAAGCCCTTCGTCTCGCTCTCGGCAATCGCGCGGTCGAGATCGTCGAGGTCGTAGCGGGTGACCTCTACCGCGATGCCCTGCTCGGCCGCCTCGCGCTCGTTGAGGCCGACGCGCGCGACCTCGGGGTCGAGGAAGGTGACCGCGGGGATCACGCGGTAATCGGCCTTGAACTTGCGGAAGGTGCCGAACAGCGCGTTCACGCTCGCATACCACGCCTGATGGCTGGCGGTGTGGGTGAACTGGTAGGGCCCCGCGACGTCCCCGGCGGCGAAGATGTTGGGGAATTTGGTGGCGAGGAATTCGTCGGTGACGACGGTTTTCGCCACGTCCACGCCGATGTCCTCCAACCCGAAGCCGGTAAGGCGCGCTTTCCGCCCGATGGCGACGATCAGCGCATCGAAGGGGACTTCAACCTCCGCCCCGCCGCTCTCGGCGATCAGCGTGCGCCCTTCGATCCGCACCGCCTTGTGGCCGGTGAGCACCCGCACCCCCGATTCCTCCAGCGACGCGCGGGCAAGTGCGCAGACGTCGTCGTCCTCGCGCGAGAGCACCCGCGCGCCGCGCTCGATCTGGGTGACCTCGCTCCCCAGCCGCGCGAAGGCCTGCGACAATTCGCACCCGATCGGCCCGCCGCCCAGCACCGCGATCCGGCGCGGGGCGTCGTCCAGCGCGGCGAAGGTCGTCCACAGGGTTTCGCTGGTGACGTAGCCCGATTGCTCAATGCCCGGGATGTCCGGCACCACCGGCTCGGCCCCGCTGGCGATGATGATGCTGCGGGTGGTGAGCCGCTGCGTGCCGCCATCGTTGCGGGCGATCTCGACCGTCCACGGGTCGATGATCCGCGCATAACCCTTGACCACATCGACGCCGAGCCCCTCGTAACGCTCGATAGAATCATGCGGCTCGATGGTCTTGATGGTCTCGAGCACGCGGGCCATCACCGCCTTGAACGGCACCTGCGGCTCCTGCGCGGCGAGGCCATACTTGTCGGCATGGCGCATCTGGCTCGCCACCTTGGCGCTCTTGATGATCGCCTTGGAGGGCACGCAGCCGGTGTTGAGGCAATCGCCGCCCATCTCGTGCGCCTCGACCAGCGTCACCTTCGCCTTCACGGTCGCCGCGATCAGCGAGGACACCAGCCCCGCCGAGCCCGCGCCGATCACCACCAGATTGCGGTCGAACTTTTTGGGGCGGGTGAACCCGGCATAGACCTTGCGGCGTTGCAGCGCGCCGATGATGCCCTTGGCGATCCACGGGACAAGCGCCAGCAACAGAAACGAAATCAGCAATAGCGGCGAGAGCAGATCGCGCGGGTCGCTGATATCGGCAAGCTGGGTCCCGAAATTCACATAGACCACGGTGCCAAGCAGCATCCCGATCTGGCTGACCCACATGAAAGTGAAAGTGCGGATCCGGGTCAGACCCATCACCAGATTGACCGCAAAGAAGGGGATGTAGGGGATCATCCGCAGGGAGAAGAGATAGAAGGGTCCGTCGCGCTCAAGCCCGGCATTGATCGCCTTCAGCCGCTCGCCGAAGCGCGCCTCAATCGTGTCCCGCAGCACATAGCGCGAGGAGAGGAAGGCAAGCGTCGCCCCCAATGTCGAGGCGAAGGAAACGATCACCGTCCCCTGCACCACCCCGAACAGCGCGCCCGCCGCCAGCGTCATGATCGCCGCGCCCGGCAGCGAGGCGCCGGTCACCGCCACATAGGCGAGGAAGAAGCCCGCGATCACGGCGAGCGCATTGTCCTGCTGGAAGGCGGCGATATCGGCCGACAGCGCCTTGATCCCGGCGAGCGTGAGATACTGCCCCAGATCGAAGATGAAATAGGCAGCGACCAGCGCGGCCAGCACGGCGATGATGGCGAGTTTCTTCACGAGACGATCCCCTTTGCGGCCCGGTTCGCTCCCGGGCCCCGTGCCGTTACGCCTTGCCTGCCAGCCTTGCGTATTTCGCGATCCAAGCTTTGTCGATCCGGTGCTTGAGCGCAAGCACCCAGCACCCCTCGGCGCTGAAAGGGCCGTAGCTGAGGATCGCAGAGCCGTCGCCTGTATTGAGCAGATAGAGGCTGTGGCGGCGCGGGCGGTAGGTCGCTGTCGGCCGCTTGCCCGCCAGCGCCTCGCGCAGGTTTGCCGCGAGCACCGGCCCGGCGAAGACCGCGTGCACCCCGGCATGGGCGAGCGGCCGGTCGATGCGCGCGGCGACGTCGCCTGCTGCGAAGATATGCGGGTGCGAGAGCGAGCGGTGGTGCGCATCGACGCTGAGAAAGCCGGCCGCATCGGTGGCGATGCCCGAGGCGCGCACCCATGCGGGCGCGGCGCTGCCGGTGGCGGCGATGACGCAGTCGGCGGGTTCGAGCGACTGCCCGCCCGCCATCAGCACCCCGCCCTCGAACCGCGCATCCTCCGCGATCACCCCAATCCCGGCCCGCACGAGCGCCCGCAGGGCACGAGCGCGCACGCTCCCGGCAAATCCGGGGAGCAGGCCGCCCGCCCCCGTCACCAGTGTCACCTCGGGGCGCGGATCGGCGCCAGCAAGGTTGCGCAGCCCGAAAGCCAGTTCCACACCCCCCGCCCCGCCGCCCGCGATCACCACGCGCGACAGCCCCCGCCGAGACGCGCGTGAGCTTGCGAGGCGCTCCACCAGCGCGCCGATGGGCCGCACCTCCACAAGGCGCGGATCATCGCCCAGCAGCGCAGCGCCCTGCCCCTCGCCGCCGGTGTCGAAGCTGGCGAGGCCGAAAGCGATTGCGCGCCCGTCCGCGGTCGTCACCAGCCGCGCCTCGGGATCGAGCGCGGCGCAGCGGCCGAGCACCAGATCCACCCCCGCGCGCCGGGCCAGCGCCGCGAGGTCGACCAGCCCGTCGCTCTGCGCGTGCTGCCCTACGAGCCAGCCGGGCACCATGCCCGAATAGCGCAAGGCCGGCTCGGGCGTCAGCAGCACCGCGCGCAGACCCCGCGGCACGCCCCGGCGGATCCAGTCGGCCAGCACCGCGACATGCGCGTGCCCCCCGCCGACCAGCAGCACGTCGGCGCCAATCCGCGCGTCGGAGGTCTCGGAAACGGCCATCACCCACGCTTCATCGCGCGCGGTTCATCTGCCCGCAAGCTTTGCGCGCTATCGGGGCCCGCGATACTTTATTACCTCTCATTAATTGCCAACCCCTGTATCCTCAAGAATTTGCACATATTGTCATGCACGGAACCCGCAAGGCTCTGGACCATTGTTCGCTTGCGGCGTGTGACAGTTGCAATAGAGGCAAGTTATTGCGGCGGCGTCCCGCTTCCGGGGCATCGCAGCGCAGGCACACGGGTTTCGCAACGGAAAGGCTGACATGGCAGGCGAAGGCCAAAGTTACGGCTCCAGAATTTCGCTGGTGAAATTCTTCAGGATTTTCTTCGACATCCTGAAGCCCGAGGCGAGTTTCTACTGGCTCGCGGCGGTCTACGGCATCGGCATCAGCCTGCTTTCGCTGGCGACGCCGATCTCGGTGCAGATGCTGATCAACACCATCGCCAACACCGCATTGACCGCGCCGCTGGTGGTGCTCTCGCTCACCCTGTTCGGCCTGCTCACCCTCTCGGTGCTGCTCTATGCCTTGCGCGTCCACCTGATGGAGATCTTCGCCCGCCGCTTCCACGCGCGGATGGTGGCGGAGATCGCGCTGATTTCGGTCTATGCCCAGAACCCGTTCTTCTCGGACGCCAAGAAGGGCTCGCTGTTCAACCGCTATTTCGACGTGGTCTATGTCCAGACCGCGATCCCGATCCTGATGATCGGCGGCTTCACCACGCTGCTGCAGATCGCTGTCGGCTTCGTGCTGGTGAGCCTCTACCACCCCTATTTTCTCGGCTTCACGCTGGTGATGATCGCAGCTATCTGGGTGGTGTGGCTGATCTGGGGCGCGCGCGCGCTGCGCACGGGCGTGGACGTGAGCCACTCCAAGCACGCCACCGCCGCCTGGCTCGACACGATCGGCCACTCGAACGGCTTCTTCAAGTCGCAGCGCCGGATCGACTACGCACTCGACAAGACCGACGATTACACCCGCAACTACATCAACGACCGGCGGCGGCACTTCCGCCACCTGTTCTCGCAGACCCTCGCCTTCCTGCTGATGTATGCCGCCGCCAGCGCGGCGCTGCTGGGGCTGGGCGGCTATCTGGTGATCCAGAACGAGCTCACCCTCGGCCAGCTGGTCGCAGCCGAGCTGGTGCTGTCGGCCGCCTTCGTTGGGGTCTCGCAGCTCGGCAGCTACCTCAACTATTTCTACGACCTGTTCGCGGCCGTCGAGGAAATCTCCCAGTTCTACGATGTCGAGCAGGAACAGCCCAAGGGCGCCGATCCCTTTGACGGGCCCGACCACACCATCGTAATGAAGGGCGTGCGCGGCCGCGCGCGGCACGAGGACGCGCAGTTCGATCTCAAGATTCCCTCGGGCTCGATCATCATGGCCGCCGCCAGCCAGCACGGGGTGCAGCGGCTCTTCACCAACCTGCTCAAGATGCACGTGTTGCCGCAGGGCGGCATCGCCACGCTGGGCGGCATCGACATGAAGGCGATCGAGGCGCATCACCTGCGCAAGAACGTCCACGTGCTCGACCGGCCGAGCATCGTCGAGATGACGATCCGCGAATACCTCGCCCTGTCCTGCCCCGACACAGCGCCGCAGCGGATGCTGAGTGCGCTCGAGACCGTGGGGCTGGCGGGCACCATCGCCACGCTGGAAAAGGGTCTCGACACCCCGCTCGCCTCGACCGGCTATCCGCTCTCTGCGGTGGAGCTGCAGCAATTGAAGCTCGCCAACGCGCTGCTCGAACGCCCGCGCATTCTGGTGCTCAGCCGCCTGTTCGACCTGCTCGAGCCCGAGCCGATCGAGCGCGCGGTCGCCGAGCTGCGCGCGCAGGCCTACACCACGGTGATCTACTTCTCGGGCCGCCGCATCGATCTGGGCTTTGACCGCTTCCTCTATCTCGAGGCCCACCAGCAGCGCAGCTTCGCCAGCTTCGACGAATTCGCCGCCGCGCAACGCCAAGCGAAGGAGGGCTGACCATGGCCACGCTCAAGGAAGACATGGCGCACTTCACCACCCTCGCCTCGATCCGGGTGCCGAAGGTGATGCGGGCGGTGTTCTACATGATCCTCGCCGCGATCATCATCACGGTCGCTTTCCTCATCTATGTCCCTTGGGTGCAGACCACCTCGGGCCAGGGCGTGGTGACGACGCTCAGCCCCAACGAGCGCAAGCAGGACATCAACGCGCTGGTGCCGGGCCGGATCGAGGAGTGGTACGTCCGCGACGGCTCATCGGTGAAGAAGGGCGATCCGATCGTCCGCATCGCCGACATCGACCCGCAGCTGATCGAGCGCCTCCAGGCCGAACGCGCGCAGGTGGCCCTGCAACTCGAAGCTGCCAAGAGCGCGCTCGCCACCGCCCGGATCGACGAACGCCGCACCCGCGAGCTGTTCGAGGCGGGGCTGGCCGCGCGGCGCGATTTCGAGGCGGCGCAGATCCGCATTGCCGAGCGCGAGGGACAGGTGGCCGCCGCGACAGCCGCGCTCAACCGCGCCGATGTGGGCCTCGCCCGGCAGTCCGAACAGATCGTGCGCGCGCCGCGTGACGGCTTCATCCAGAGCCTCAACGCAGGCGATGCCGCCACCTTCATCAAGGCGGGCGACGTGCTCGCGACCTTCGTTCCCGACGGTGCGGGGCGGGTGATCGAAATCTTCATCGACGGGCGCGATGTCGCGCTGGTTCGGCCGGGCGATCAGGCGCGCATCCAGTTCGAAGGCTGGCCGGCGGTGCAGTTCTCCGGCTGGCCCTCGGTCGCGGTCGGCACCTTCGGGGGCCGGGTGATCACGGTCGACCGTTCGGCGCAGATCGACGGCAAGTTCCGGGTGCTGATCGCCGAGGAAAAGCTCGACGGCATCGGCTGGCCGGAAGAACGCTACGTCCGCTTCGGCGCGGCGGTGCAGGCCTGGGTGCTGCTCGAGACGGTGCCGGTGGGCTACGAGATCTGGCGTCAGCTCAACAACTTCCCGCCGCAGCTTCCCGCCGCCGAAAGCACCGGAACGAAGAAGTGAAACGCATGCGCAGGCCTGCCCTGATGCTGCCGGGTGCGGCGCTGGCGCTGCTTTGCGCCGCGCCAGCCCTCGCGCAGGACATTGAGCCCAATGCCGAGCCGATCGAGGCCGCGCTCAAGTCCGGCCCGCTCACGCCCGACGAGGTGCTGCGCTCCTCGGCGCTGACCTTCCCGCAGGTGCTCGAGGCCTTCGAGCGCGAGGCCGCCGCGCGCGCCGACCAGCTCGGCGCGGACGGCGCCTTCGACCTGATGCTCAAGGGCGAATATTACGATCGCCTGACCGGCTACTATTCGGGCGGCTTCGGCAAGGTCGAGGCGCGCCAGCCCTTGCGGCTCTACGGCGCGGAGGTGTTCGGCTCTTACCGCGTCTCCAGCGGCGACTTCCCGATCTACGAGAACTACAATTACACCAACAATCTCGGCGAGGTGAAGGTCGGCGCGCTGTTCTCGCTGCTGCGCAACCGCGACATCGACAGCCGCCGCTTCGCGATCGAGGACACCCGCCTCGCCGCCAGCCAAGCCAAGCTCGACGTGATGCTGGTGCAATTGAACGTCCAGCACGAGGCCCTGCGCGCCTATTGGCGCTGGGTCGCGGCGGGCGAGGAGATCCGGGTCTTCGAGGAACTGCTCGAGATCGCAGAAGCGCGGCAGGTCGGCCTCACCCGCGAGGTGAACGAAGGCGCGCGTGCGCGCATCGCGCTGACCGAGAACGAGCAGAACCTGCTGCGCCGCCGCACGCTGCTGGAACAGGCGCGGCGCGATTTTCTCACCGCCTCGAACAGCCTCGGCTTCTACCTGCGCGGCGCCGACGGCGAGATGGTGATCCCCACCCGCGAGATGCTGCCCGATCTGGCGCGCATGAAGTCCGTCGCCAAGCCCGAGGCGCTCGCCGCGACGCCGGTGAGCGAGGTGATCCGGAACCGGCCCGAGCTCCAGACCTTCAAGATCGCGCTCGAACGCGCCAACAACCGGGTGGCGCTGCGGCGGAACGACCTCCAGCCCTCGCTGAACGCGAGCGTCGAGCTGTCGCGCGATTTCGGCCAGATCGGCCCGGGCGGCCCGGGCTTCGATTCGACCGACACCGTGGTCGGCCTCACCTTCTCGGTGCCGCTCCAGCGCCGCACCGCGCAAGGCGCGGTCCAGCGCGCCGAGGCCGAGCTGCGCGAGACCGAGCTGCGCCAGCGCCGCATCAGCGACCAGATCACAACCGACGTCGCCAACATCCTCGCCAATCTCGGCGCGGCGATCAAACTCGCCGATCTGGCCGATGCCGAGGTCAAACAGGCCAACGCGATGGTGCAGGCCGAACGCACCCGTTTCCGCCTCGGCGCGGGCGAGTTCTTCCTCGTCAACGCGCGCGAGGAAACCGCCGCCAACGCCCGCATCAGCGCGATCCGCGCGCAGCTCGCCGGGCGCCTTGCCGAAGCGAGCTACAACGCGGCGACGATGAATTTGAAGGCGCTGGGGCTGGAATAGCCCCCGCGCCGCTCAAAAATCAGAACGTCACGCTCGCCATGATCTTCTCGACCTCGGCCTGGTCGCGCTCGAAGAAGTGGGTGGCGGGCGCGAGGAAGCTGATGAGGTAGAGCTGCCCCTTCACCATCGTCCCGACCGCGATCCCGCGGCGCTTCAGCGGGCTGCCCTCGACCGAATATTCGAAGGCGAACTTGACCGCATCCTGCCCGCCCATCTTGGCGGGCTCCACCGAGGTCATCTGGAACACCGAGGTGTTCAGCACCAGCCGGGTCGAGCTTTCGTAGAACTCGGGGATCTCGGTCAGCTCCATCTTGGCCGACAGCTTGGGGAGCGGGCGCTCCTTCTTCTGCGTGTCCTTGTAGAGCGTCATGCCCGCAGGCAAGCCGGTGACGAAATAGAGCTCGTTCAAGTTGGTCCCGTCGCGGGTCCAGACCTCGCCCTGCTTGACCGGTCGGACGCTCCAGCGGTTCCACTTCTCCGACGCGGTGACCTTCATCGCGCTCTTGCCGACCGCGACGGGCGCATTCGGCTCGACGATCTTCCACCCGGCAATCACCGGCGCGGCGGGGAGAGCGACCAGCGCCGCGGCAAGGGCAAGGACGGACAGCCTCTTCATCATTCAACTCCTGCTAGGGTGCTCACCATGGCACGATCGGGCGCGTCGGGGACGCGGCCGAGGTATTCGCGAAAATCGGCTTGGGCCTCTTCGGCGCGGCCCGCCTTGCGCAGCGCATAGCCGCGGCCCCGCCACAGCTCGGGCAGATCGCCGCCGCGGGCGATGGCATCGGTGTAGAACCCGACCGCCGCCTCGGCATCGCCCAGCGCGCCGCGGCGGCGATGGAATTCGGCGCGGGCAAAGCCTGTCCACGGGGTCCAGCCGTTGGTCTTGTCGATCGCGTCGATCAGGAACAGGCTGCCGCCGTCGTCATTGAGCTTCAGCTGGTCGTCGAGGAACTGCGGCCACCATGCCGCGAGCCGCGCGCGATAGCGCTCCACCCCGGTCTCGCCGCCTTGTGCGGCGGCGAGCTGGGGGATCGCGGCGCGCAGGTAATCGACCCGCGCCTGACTTGGCGGGTGGGTCGCGAACATCCCGGCCTTGGCCTTGCGCTTGTCCTTGTCGCGCCCGCGCGCCACCAGCGTCGCATCGCGCTCGTCGAGCATCTGCTCCCAGATCAGCGGCACCTGCGCCGGATCGTAACCCGCCTTGGCGATCATCGCGAGGCCGTCGCGGTCAGCCTCCTCCTCCATCCCGCGCGAGAAGGCGAAGAGCGATTCCATCAGCCCGATCGAAAGCAGCGCGCCGATCCCGGTGAAGGCGAGGAAGGTCGCCGCGTTGCTCTTCTCCTTGGCCTCGCGGAACAGCTGGAGCGAGTGGCGGCGCTTGAAATGGGCAAATTCGTGGCCGAGCACCGCGGCGAGCTGCGCCTCGTTCTGGGCGCGCAGCAACAGGCCGGACCACACGGTCATCACCCCGTTGGGCGCCATCGTCGCGTTGAAATAGGGCGAGCGCAGGACATAGAGCCGGATGCTCGCGCATTCCGGCCCGACGGTGCGGCACAGCACCTCGCGCAGATAGGCGTTCAATTCAGGATCGCGGATCACCTGCTTGGAGGTGCGCAGCGAGCGCTCGGCCTCGGCCATCTGGTGCCACAGGCCGCGCTCGAGATCGTCGGAGGGCTGGTAGGGGCCTTCGAATTCCTCGCTGGCGGGCGCAGGCGCAGGCGCGTCCTGCGCCGCTGCCATCGCCGCAACCGGCGAGGCCGCGGCGAAGAGGCCCGCAAGGGCAAGCCGCAAGGACAGGAAGCGACGCCCGGTCACGCCGCCCGGAGCGGCGCAGGGCCGCTCCGCGCGGGGCGTGCTCACTTGGCCTTTTCCGCCGGACCGAAGCCGTCGCGCAGCGGGAAGCCTTCGAGCAGCTGGCCCACGCGCTTGTCGGCACCCTCCACCTCGCGCGGGTCGCCGCCCATCGCGAGGTCGGTGTTGAACCACACGACATCGCCGGTCTTGAGGTCGACGAGCCCGGCATAGCCGACATGGATGCCCGAGGGCACCATGACGCAAACCCCGATCAGGCAGCCGAGCATCCCGGCCGCCTGCGCCGCCTTGCGACCCGCATCGCCATAGGCGTCGTTGGTGAAGACGAACATCGCATAGTCCGCCCCAGTCGCCTCGCGCAGCTTGGCCGTGCCCGGCCCGAGCGTCCAGTCGAGCTGGTTGACCTTCTTCGGGCGCGCGCCCGGGAGCTTGGGATCGTAGACCAGCTTCTGCTTGGTCGCGAGGCTGTCACCGACCGTGACGTGGGTGAAGATCGAGGCCGACACCGCTTCGAACAGCGCGCGGTATTCGGTCAGCACCTCGGCGTTCTCGCCTTCGAGCTCGTCGACGAATTCGAGGCTGGCGTTCAAGGCCGCGGCGCGCTCGATCAGCTTGGCCTTGATGTTGGTGCGCGCGGTTTCGGTCCAGTCGGCATTGGGCTCGACGATGCCGCCGGCCTTCTGCGAACCGACGCTGACGTCGGGGCGGAAGACCACGATCTTCATGCTGCCGTCAGCCGGGAAGACGAAGCCCTCGCGGGTGGTGTCCCCGGCAATGGCCGGTGCCGCAAAGGCAAGCATGCTGGCTCCGGCAAGAGCGATCACGCCCGCACGCACAGTCTTCAAAATCATTGATTGCGCCCCCGAAAAAATGTCTGAGGCAGGAAATATCAGACGATTTGCGGCCCGCAACGGGTTTTTGAAAGCACAAGCATTTTTCGCCGGAACGGGGCAGGTGCGCCACAGGCCGCTCAGATTTTCCCCCTGAGCGCCTGATAGGCAGCCGCCGCGACGGTGTTGGCGAGGTTCAATGACCGGATCACCTCCGAGCGCATCGGCAGCTTGAACAGGCGGTCGGCGTGGGCGGCGATGATCGGCTGCGGCAGGCCCTTGGTCTCCTGCCCGAAGACGAGGAAGGCATCCTCGGGGTATTCCGGTTCATAGAACGACCGCGCGCCGAATTCCTCGAACAGGAACAGCTGGTCGGGCCGCGGGGTACGGGCTTCGAGGAAGGCCTCCCAGCTGGCATATTCGGTGAGGCGCACATGCGGCCAGTAGTCCAGCCCCGAGCGCTTCACCCGCTTGTCGTCGATGGTGAAGCCCAAGGGGTGGATCAGGATCAGCTCCATATCCAGCGCCACGCAGGTGCGCCCCACCGCGCCGGTGTTGCCGGGGATTTCGGGCTGGACGAGGACGATTGCGGTCATGCGGCTTCGGCTTCGAGATAGTGGCGCAAGGTCGAGAAGTGCGAGAGGCCCGGCAGCACCGTCACCTGCGGGCGGTGCGGGAGAGCGGCGGCGAGGGCCTCGGCCATTGCGGGCGGGGTCCAGTCGTCCTCGCTCCCCTGCCAGATGCTAACCGGCTGCTGCACCCGCGCCAGATCGGGGCGCCAGTCGGCGACATAGGCCCGGATCTCGGCCATGTAGGCCTCGCGGCTATCGAGCAGGCTGTGGCGCAGCGACTGCGCGAGCGCGGCGATAAAGCGCGGATCGGCGGCGAGCGCGCGGTCCTCGCCCCTGGCCTTTGCCATCAGCGCGGCGGCCATCCGTTCGGGCGCGTGGCGGGCGACCTGCGCCTGCACCAGCGTCAGCGCCGCAAAGGCCCGGCGCCCTGCCAAGGCCGCGCGGAACACCGGAGCACCCGCCATCCCCTTCAGGAAAACGCCCAGTTGCAGCGGCGCGGCGGGGGAGACGAGGTCGATCCGCGTCACCCGCTCGCCCAGCAAGGGCGCGACCCGCAAAGCGGCCTGCGCGCCCAGCGAGAAACCGACCAGCCGCAGCGCCCCCTCTGGCAGGCGCGCCGCGAGGCCAGCGGCAAGTCGCGGAAAATCTCCGCCCCGCGCCGCGACATGGAACCCGGCCGTCCGGCCCGCGATCTCGGGCCCGAAGCCCGCCAGTTCTGCCGCCGATCCGGGCAGGCCGTGGAAATAGACGGTCCGGAGCGGGCTGCCGGTCATCGTCTCACACCAGCTCGATCCGCGTGGCCCGCGCGATCCGGTGCGCATCGACCAGCCGCGCGCCGTTGGGCTCGGGCATGGCGGAAAGCGCGAGGATCTCGGCATAGCGCTGCCACAGGTCTTCGGTCCGGCCGCGCGCGGCGACCGCGTCCTTGCGCGGCACGTTCTTGCGGGCGATGGCATCGGCCAGCGACCACACCGTCTCCCATTCGAGCCAGTAGCGCCCGCGGTCGGCGATCATCATCACGAAGCAGGCGAAACCGACCACGGCAAAGGCCTCGACACCGATCAGCCACCACACCAGCGGGCTGCCGATCAGCCCCATGGCCCATGCCGCGCAGCCGACATAGCCGAACGACACGATGGGCATGGCCAGCCCGGTCTCGCGCGCGAGGCGTTTGCTCAGCCGGGTCGGTGACATGCGGGCGATGTCTTTCAACCGTGTCGAGGGCGCAATCCGCACCCCCGGCTTCAGCCGCTCGAACTGGCCGCGCAGGCGGAAGAACAGCATCGCGGTGTCGCACCTGTCCGCCGGCTCGTGCCCGGCGCGGCGGTACATCACCTCCTCGAACAGGTCCTCGGCGGTATAGAAGACGTCGAACCCGTCGAGCGAGCCGGCCCCGAAGCTGCGCCCGAGCAGATCGAGCGTGACTTGCGTGAACTCCTCCCGCTCGATCCGGATCGCCTCGTGCGTCAAATTACCCCAGCTTGGCCTTCAGGAGCTGGTTGACCAGCTGCGGGTTGGCCTTGCCCTGCATCGCCTTCATCGTCTGGCCGACGAAGAAGCCGAACAGCGCTTCCTTGCCGGCGCGGTACTGTTCGACCTTGTCGGCATTGGCGGCGATGATCGCGTCGACGGCGGCTTCGATCGCGCCGGTGTCGCTGACCTGCTTGAGGCCTTCCGTCTCGGCGATCTCGTTCGGGTCGCGCCCCGTCCTGAGGACGATCTCGAAAATCTCCTTGGCCTGCCCGCCGCTGATCTCGGCCTTGTCGGCCATGGCGAGGATGGCGGCCTGCGCGGTGGCGGTGGCATTGGCGGGGTCGGCCTCGTCACCCAGCGCCTTCAACACCCCAGGCGCGACCGAGAGCGACCAGTTGGCGACCTGCGTCGCGACCGCGGTGTCATCCTTGCCGGTGGCCTTGGCGGTCTCGGCAAGCAAGGTCTCGAACCGCGCGAAGGTTTCCACCTCGGCGGTCAGCTCGCGCGCGTTGTAGGGGGTGAGGCCGAGCACCTCGACATAACGCTTGCGCTTGGCATCGGGCAGTTCGGGGAGCGAGGCGCGGCATTCCGCCAGAAAATCGTCTTCCAGCACCAGCGGCAACAGGTCGGGATCGGGGAAGTAGCGATAGTCGTGCGCGTCTTCCTTGCTGCGCATCGTGCGCGTCGTGCCGGTGCCGGGGTCGAACAGGCGGGTTTCCTGCACGATAGTCCCGCCGCTCTCGAGCACATCGACCTGGCGCATCGCCTCATGCTCGATCGCCTGCATGACGAAGCGCACGGAGTTCACATTCTTGGTCTCGGTGCGGGTGCCGAAGGGCTCGCCGGCCTTGCGCACGCTGACGTTCACGTCGGCGCGCATCGAGCCTTCTTCCATGTTGCCATCGCACGAGCCGACATAGCGCAGGATCGCCCGCAGCTTCCTGAGGTAAGCCCCTGCTTCGGCAGGCGAACGCATGTCGGGCTTGGAGACGATCTCCATCAGCGCAACGCCCGAGCGGTTCAAGTCGACATAGGACATGGTCGGGTGCTGATCGTGCATCAGCTTGCCCGCATCCTGCTCGACGTGGATGCGCTCGATGCCGATCACCTTGTCTTCGGGAATCCCGGCCTTCTCGTCCGCCTCGATCAGCAGCGAGCCTTCGCCCACGATGGGGTGGTAGAGCTGGCTGATCTGGTAGCCCTGCGGCAGGTCGGCGTAGAAGTAGTTCTTGCGATCGAACCGGCTCCAGGCGTTGATCTGCGCCTCGATCGCCATGCCGGTGCGCACCGCCTGACGGATGCACTCGCGGTTGGGCACGGGAAGCATTCCCGGCATCGCGGCATCGACGAGGCTGACCTGCGCGTTGGGCTCGGCCCCGAAGGCGGTCGCCGCGCCCGAGAACAGCTTGGCGTTGGAGGTGACCTGCGCATGGACTTCAAGGCCGATCACGACCTCCCATTCCCCGGTTGCGCCCTGGATGCGGTAGTTGCTCATTTCCTGTCCTCGTCCTCGATCACCTTGCCATCCGGCCCGAAGCGCATCTCGCCGTGATCGACGTTCTTCCTTACCCAATTGGCGACCATGAAAGTCAGCGGCACCGCGAGCATGATGCCGATCCCGGCGATCCACAGCGGTGTGTCGGCGGCGACCATCAGAAGGACACCGTGAAGATAACGTGATCGCCGCGCACGGCGGTCTCGCGGTAGAAGTCGACCAGCCCTTCGAACCAGCTCGCGGCATACTCGGCAGCTTCGCCCGCGTCACCGGTGGCGCCGAAACGCTGGTGCGCGCGTGTCACCCGGGCCGAGAGGTCGTCGAGCGAGATCGCCGCGAGCTCGGTCGCCACTTCGCCAACCTGCGCTTTGCGGGTCAGCCCCACATAGTCATCGCCCGACGCTTCAAGCACCTCGGTGCCCATGATCGCAAACCGCGCCATTCCCGGTTCGGCAAGCGACGCATCCTGCGGCTCGCACGAAAGCGGCCCGTCAGGATCGATGCCCAGCAAGGCCGAGTGGATATAGGCCCAGCTCTTGTCCGTCTCGGCCACGTCGCCGCTGCCGAATTTCGACTCTTCCAGTTCCTCGGTGATGTATTCCATCACGCTCGCATAGCCTTCGTGCGCGGCGAGCGCCGCCAGTTCGGCATCGTTGACGCGCAGATGGAGCCCGAGCTGGCCCATTTTACCACCACTTCTCCGGCTTGGCGCTGAATCCGGCGCGCTGCTGGATCGCGAGGCCGGCGTTCAGCACGCCCTGCTCATCGAAGGGCTTGCCGACCAGCTGGAGGCCGAGCGGCAGGCCATCGGCGTTGATCGTCGCGGGCACGCTCATCGCGGGCAGGCCAGCCAACGACGCGGGGACGGCGAAGACGTCGTTCAGATACATCGTCAGCGGGTCTTCGTTCATCGAGCCCAGCGGGAAGGACGCGGTCGGCGTGGTCGGCGCGAGGATCACGTCGCATTCCTCGAAGGCGCGGGCGAAGTCGCGGGCGACCAGCGCGCGCACCTTCTGTGCCTGGGTGTAATAGGCGTCGTAGAAGCCGGCCGAGAGCACATAGGTGCCGATCAGGATGCGGCGCTTGACCTCGTCTCCGAACCCGGCGGCGCGGGTGGCGGCGTACATGTCCTGAAGGCCGACGCCCTCGGGCAGGTCGCGAAGGCCGTAACGCACCCCGTCATAGCGGGCGAGGTTGCTCGAGGCCTCGGCGGGGGCGACGATGTAATAGGCTGGCAGCGCATATTTGGTGTGCGGCAGCGAGACGTCGACGATTTCCGCGCCCGCGTCCTTGAGCCACGCCTTGCCCTGCTCCCACGAATCGAGGATCGCCTGATCGGTGCCCTCCATCCGGTATTCGCGCGGGATGCCGACCTTCTTGCCGCGCAGGTCGGCGTTCAAGGCGGCTTCCCAGTCGGGCACGTCCATCTGGAGCGAAGTCGAATCCTTGGGATCGAACCCTGCCATCGCGCCGAGCATGATCGCGCAATCCTCGACCGAGCGCGCCATCGGCCCGGCCTGATCGAGCGAAGAGGCGAAGGCGACGATGCCCCAGCGCGAGCAGCGGCCATAGGTCGGCTTGATCCCGCAGATGCCGGTGAAGGCCGCAGGCTGGCGGATCGAGCCGCCGGTGTCGGTGCCGGTCGCGGCGGGTGCGATGCGCGCGGCAACCGCAGCCGAGGAACCGCCCGAGGAGCCGCCCGGGCTCATCGCGGCATTGCTCCCCGCCTTCTTCCACGGCGAGGCGACATTGCCGAAATAGCTCGTCTCGTTGGAGCTCCCCATCGCGAACTGGTCGAGATTGAGCTTGCCCAGCATCCCCGCGCCCGCGTCCCACAGCTTCTGGCTGACGGTCGATTCGTAGCGCGGCGTGAAGCCTTCTAGGATGTGGCTGGCGGCGGTGGTCTGGACGCCGTGGGTGGCGAACAGATCCTTCATCCCGATCGGCACGCCCGCCATCTTGCCCAGCGTCTCACCCGCGGCGCGCGCGGCATCGACCTTGTCGGCAGCGGCGAGCGCGTGGTCGGGGGTGGTGACGATGAAGGCGTTGAGCGCGGCGGCCTCGGCGACGGCGGCGTTGAAGGCCTCCGCCACTTCGCGCGCGGTGAAATCGCCCCTGGCGACACCGTCGCGGATTTCTTTGACACCCAGAGAGGTAAGGTCGGTCATGTGTTCTCCCCTCCCGCCTGCGGGAGGGGCCGGGGGTGGGCCTGACCGCAGACGGAGGTCTTGTTGTTCGTGCCCACCCGCGTTGAGAGGCACGTGACTCTCAACGCCCCCTCCCGCGTGCGGGAGGGGGACAGGCGGGCAAAGCGCAAAATCACTCGATCACCTTCGGCACGCCGAAGAACCCGTGCTCGGCCGCCGGGGCATTGGCGAGCACGTCCTCGCGCTTGCCCCCGCCGGTGAGCGGGTCGGCGTCGACCACATCGTCGCGCAGACGCAGGGTGTTGGGGATCACCGCCGCCATCGGCTCGATCCCCGTGACATCGACCTCGCCCAGCTGCTCGACCCATTGGAGGATGCCGTTCAGTTCCGGCACCATCTGTTCGAGCGCGGCATCATCCATCCGAATGCGCGCGAGGCTGGCGATCTTGGCGACGGTTGCCTTGTCGACCGACATGCTTGCGTCCGCCCTTACTGGCCCGGAGCGCCCTGAGGTGCACCCTGGGGAGCGCCCTGCGGCGCTGCGCCGCCCGGAGCCGCACCGCCCGGTGCCCCGCCTTGGGCGCCCATGTCGGCCTGCATCTTCTCGCGCAGCACCTGCAGATTGCGCTCCACCGCCGCGCGGCTCATGATCCCGGTCACCTCGATCTCGAACTCGAGATCGGCATTGGGCGGGATCGGCGACTGCGGCGGCGGGCTCGCGCCATAGGCCATGTCGGCGGGGATGAAGATCGTGTACTTGCCGCCCTTCTGGACGTCCTTGAGGCCCTCGTAGAAGCCCGGGATCATCTGGCCCTTCTCGTAGAGGAAGGGGTTACCCTCGGGGAACAGGTCCTGCATCGGGAAGGGGCTGGTCTGGGCGTCCTCGAACACGGTGCCGTCGGCGGCGAGCTTGCCCTTATATTTGACGAAGATCACCTCGCCTTCCTTGGGCGTCGGGCCGGTCCCGGCCTGCACCACATCGACATCGAGCCCGCGCGGCACGGCCGCCCAGGCAAGGCCCGCACCCACCAGAATGGCGAGGACCACCCCGATCCACAGCTTGGTAAGCGAGCCCTTGGCGACAGGCTGGATGGGAACGCGGGTAATCTCGGTCATGATTTTGTCCTGTTCATCACGGAGGCGTGACAGCAAAAGGGCGCGGAATGAAACCGCGCCCTGATGGCTGATCGGAAAGGGTGTTTCAAGCGGTTCCGGTGCCGGACGCGCGCTTGGCAACGGGATTATTTGCTCCCGTCGCGCTCCATCCGCTTGCGCTCCATCTTGCGGGCGCGGCGCACGGCGGCGGCCTTTTCGCGGGCGCGCTTCTCGGAGGGCTTCTCGTAGTGGCGACGCAGCTTCATTTCGCGATAAACGCCTTCGCGCTGCAGCTTCTTCTTGAGCGCGCGCAGGGCCTGATCGACATTGTTATCGCGAACCATGATTTGCATAAACGACGACTACCTCATGTTCATACGCCAGAGCCCCGCATGTGATTCTGCGCGGGGGTGCGCGGTGAATTTCCAATGAAACGCGGGCGATTCCCGAGGGGAGCCGCCCTTCAAACGGGGCCCCGATAGTCCAACCCGGGCAAAATGGCAACCCGTCTGAGCGCTTGCGCGCAAGAAGCCCGCCTAGCCACAGCGCGAGAGCCTCGCTATGGCCGCGCGATGGACGCTGTGATCTCTCCCTTCAAGGCAAGCCTTTATGTCGCCGCGGGCGGCGCTGTCGGCTCGGTGCTGCGCTATCATGCGGGGCGCTGGGTGGCGGCGCTGGCGGGCGAGGGGAACGCCTTCCCGTGGGGGACGCTCGCGGTCAATATCGCCGGGAGCCTGCTGATGGGCGCGCTGGTCGGCTGGTATGCGCGCGGCGCTCCGAGCGAGGCGGCGGCCGAGACCGCGCGGCTCTTGCTGGGCGTCGGCCTTTTGGGCGGCTTCACCACCTTCAGCGCCTTTTCCGCCGAGCTCGTCACCATGCTCCACCGCGGGCAGGCGGGGCTCGCCTTCGGATATGCCGCGGCCTCTCTCATCGCCGGGATGGCGGCGGTGATCATCGGCCTTGTCGCCATGCAGGGAGGCCCGCGATGAGCGTAGAGGCCCCTTCCGACAACGTCCGCCAGTTCACCGTCGGCGCGGATGACGACGGCATCCGGCTCGACCGCTGGTTCAAGCGCAACCTGCCGCAGGTGGGCTTCGCCACCGTCTCGCGCTGGGCGAGGACCGGGCAGATCCGGGTCGACGGCAAACGCGCCAAGCCCGAGGATCGTCTTGCGGAAGGACAGGTGCTGCGCGTGCCGCCGGGCGGCGACGAGGCCCCGCGCGAGCCCGCCAAGCCCCGCGCCCGCCCGCTCAGCCCCGAACAGATCGCCGAAGCGAAAGACATGGTGATCCGCGAGACCCCCACCGCTATCGTCCTCAACAAGCCGCCGGGCCTCGCCACGCAGGGCGGGAGCAAGACGACGAAGCACGTCGATGGCCTGCTCGACGCCTTCGTCGAGGGCAACGCACCCCGCCCCCGTCTCGTCCACCGGCTCGACAAGGACACTTCGGGCGTTCTGCTGATCGCCCGCACCCCGGGGAGCGCGGCGAGTTTCTCCAAAAGGTTTGCGAGCCGCAGCGCGAGGAAAGTCTATTGGGCGCTGGTGGTGGGCAAGCCCGACCTCGCCGAGGGCGTGATCGACGCTCCGCTCGCCAAGCAGCCGGGCACGGGCGGCGAGAAGATGCACATCGACGAGGAGAACGGCGCTTCGGCCAAGACCCGCTACCGCGTGGTCGACAGCGCGGGCCAGCGCGCCGCGTGGGTCGAGCTCGAGCCGCTGACCGGCCGCACCCATCAGCTGCGCGTCCACATGGCGGCGATCGGCCATCCGATCGTGGGCGACGGCAAATATGGCGGGCCCGACGCCTTCCTCACCGGCGCGGTGAGCCGCAAGATGCACCTGCACGCGCGCCGGTTGATCATCTCCGAGCCCAAGGCCGGTGAAGGCACCGGCGGCAAGCTGGATGTGACCGCCGAACTCCCCCCGCACTTCGCCGCGAGCATGGAGGTGCTGGGCTTCGACCCCGGCATGTCCGACGCCTCGCCGCTGCGGGAGGAGGTGCCCGAGAAGACGGCGGAAGAGAAGAAGCAGGCCGCCCGCCGCCACTTCAAGCAGGCCCGCAAGGAAGAGCGCGCGCCGCGTCGTGCGCGCGGTGCCGCCAACAAGGCGTCCAAGCCCCATTCGAAGCCGAAAGGCAAGACCGCCGCCAAGCCCAAGCCCAAGGGAGCCGGCCGCAAGCCGACCCGCTGATGCACCCCAACCCGCTCTTCCGCACCGACGACCGCGGCCTGATGGAGTCGCTGATCGAGGAGATCGGCTTCGGCATGGTCTTCGCCCAGACGCCCGACGGTCCACGCGTGGCGCACACCCCGCTGCTTTCGACCGGCGACGGGGCGGTGCAGTTCCACTTGGCGCGCGGCAATGCCCTGACCCGGCATCTGGACGGCGCGACCGCGCTGGTCGTGGTCAACGGCCCCGACGCCTATGTCAGCCCCCGCTGGTATGCGAACCGCGACACCGTGCCGACCTGGGACTACGTCGCGCTCGAGCTCGAGGGCCGCGTGCGCCGCATGGCCGACGAGGGGCTCGAGGCCTTCCTTCATGCCGCGATCCTCAAGCACGAGGGGCGGCTTGGCGGGGAGCCGTGGCTGGCCGAGGAGTCCTCCGAGACAACATGGTCCGGCCTGTTCCGCGGCATCGCGGGCTTCGAGCTCGAGGTGCAGGCCTGGCGGCCCACGCTCAAGCTCTCCCAGAAGAAGACGCCCGAGGAACGCGCAGGCATCGCCGAGGGGCTTGAGGCAGCAGGCCACGCCGCCCTCGCCCACCTGATCCGGAGCCTGCCCGCATGACCCGGCTCGCGGTATTCGACTGCGACGGCACCCTCGTCGACGGGCAGGCCGACGTGTGCTGGGCGATGGAGCGCGCCTTCACCCGTGCTGGCCTGACGCCCCCCGACAACCACGCCGTCCGCCGCATCGTCGGCCTCAGCCTGCCCGCCGCCGTCCGGTCGCTCGCGCCCGCGCTGAGCGACGAGCAGAACCGCGCGGTCACCGAGTTCTACCGCTCCAGCTACCGCGCCCGCCGCGAAGAGGGCCTGCTCGACGAGCCTCTGTATGATGGCATCGCCGAGCTGCTCCACACCCTCCACGCGGGCGGCTGGCAGCTCGCCGTCGCCACCGGCAAGTCCGACCGCGGGCTCGCCGCCTGCCTTGCCTCCCACGGCATCGCCCATCTCTTCACCTCGCTCCAGACCGCCGACCGCCACCCCTCCAAGCCCCACCCGGCGATGCTCGAGGCCGCGCTGTTCGAGGCCGGGGCGCTTCCCGAGCAGGCGGTGATGATCGGCGACACCAGCTTCGACATGCTGATGGCCCGCTCGATCGGGGTCGCCGCGATCGGGGTCGGCTGGGGCTACCACGGCACCCCCGAACTCATCGCCAGCGGGGCCGCGCAGGTGGTGGAGACCGCCCGAGACCTCGCCGTCGCACTCGAGGAGACCCTGCCATGACCCCCACCCCCCGCGAGGCCGCCGAGGCGCAGGCCCGCACCCGCTTCATCGTCATCACCGCCATGCGCTTTGCCGGCGTCGGGCTGGTGATGCTCGGCTTCGCCATCATCGGCGGCGTCATCGACCTGCCCCGCACGGTCGGCGCGGTGCTGGTGCTGGTGGGCGTGGCCGACGTCTTCGTCATGCCGCTGGTGCTGGTGCGGCGCTGGAAGGCTGGAGACAAGCGCCGCCCATGATCAGCCGCTTCTACACCACCGTCTCCCTCGCCGAGCAGCCGGAGGGCTGGCAGGTCATGCTCGATGCCCGCGGCGTCAAGACCGTCGGCGGCGCGCCGCAGCTACTCCCCACCCGCCCGCTTGCCGAAGCCCTCGCCGCCGAGTGGCGCGGCCAGGGCGAGCAGATCGACCCCGCCAGCCTCCCCTTGCGGGACATGGCCGACTACGCGATCGACATCCTCAGCCCCCATCCCGAAGGCGCAGCCGAGGGCCTCCTCAGCTATGCCGAAACCGACACGCTGTGCTACCGCGCCGACCCCGACGAGCCGCTCCACACGCGCCAGCAGGCGGTGTGGGAGCCGCTGCTTGGCCATTTCGAGGCCGCCCACGGCGTCACCTTCACGCGGGTGAGCGGCGTGCTCCACCGCCCGCAGCCGCCCGCGACCCTCGCCGCCTTGCACGCCCGGCTCCTCACCCTCAGCCCCTTCCAGCTGGCAGGGCTCGAGGCGATGACCAAGCTCGCCGCCTCGCTCACCATCGGCCTTTCGGCGCTCGAGGCGACCCACGAGGACGAACCGCTCGCCCTGTGGCAAGCGGCGTGTCTCGAGGAGGAGTGGCAGGCCGAGCTGTGGGGCCGCGACTGGGAGGCCGAGGAGCGCCGCCAGCGCCGCGAGGCCGACTTCCTGCGCGCCGCCGCCTTCGCCCGGCTGGCCGGGACGCCGTAGCCGTCTCCGTGTTGGAGACACATGAGACACTGTCCTGGGCCGAAAAACCTGCCCTTGCTCCGCCCTGCGAGTTGCGAAGACAAAAGCGGCGAGACGCGAGTCATTCGCGCATCTTGTCATGCGCAAATCATGTAGGAAAGCAGGTAGTTGCGTGAGGGCGCGGGTGGGGCTTTCCTACCCCTCCGTCAGCCGCCTGCGGCGTCTGCCACCTCCCCATTCGCGCTGCGAACGGGGAGGAACTCGTTGGCCTCAAGTAGCGAAGCGGTAGGCCGACAAAAACGTCCCTCCCCGTTCGGAACGAATGGGGAGGTGGCACCGCGAAGCGGTGACGGAGGGGTCGGGCGTCAGCCCGCCGACACCCACTCCGCGACGTCCGCCGCGACCTTGTTCGCCGCCGCATTGAGCCCCGCGCCGACCGAGCGCGCGTCGGCGGTCACGCCGCCCTCGCGCGCTTCGAAGCGGCGGGTGACGACCGCGCCGTCCTTGGCGATGCGCACCGCGTCGAAGCGCACCACCGCCTCGGAGGTCGTCGCGTCGAAGCCCATCTCGGTCAGCGTGCCCTGCACCGTCACCGTGGCGAGCGTCGCGACATCGTCGCCGTCGACCACCATCGCCTGCCCCTTCGCGCGGATCGTCTCGCCCACCAGCCGGCGGAACAGGCGCGCGGGCTTTTCGACCCAGAAGGCCTCTTGCAGATAGGCGAGCTCGGTGTCGCTCACCGCCACGGGCACGCGCAGCACGTCGAGCTTGGCGGGGGTGTCGAAGGGCATGACCGCGATCACCGGGCGGGTCGCATCGGCCGCCACGCCCGGCCCGGCGGGCGCGCGCGCGGCGGGGCTCAGGGTCAGCAGGCTCTCGGGCGGTTCGCCGCCGAGGCTGATGCAGCCCGGCAGCGCCAGCGCGAGCGGGAGAGCGAAGAGGACGGGCCGGAGACGGAGGTTCATGGCGGTCAGTCCTTTTTATTCGGGCTTGTAGTCAGGCAGCGACTTGCCGCCCACCAGCGCGCCCGCGCCTTCGCTTTCGAGCTTCTCGGTGATCGAACGCAGCGCGCGGCTGGTGGCGCGCAGGTCCTGCAAGGTCGCCTCGGCATTGGGCAGCGTGCTGGTGCGCAGCTGGCGCACGGCGGGCCGCGTGTCATCGAGCGTCGCCGTGAGGCTGGCGAGCGTCGCATTGGCGCTCTTGAGCGTCGCGCGCAGCTCGGCCGCCAGCGGCTCGCCCTCCTTGCCGACGAGGCCGTTGGTGTTGTCGGCCAGCCGCTCGACTGCGTTCAGCGTCTCGTTGAATTCCTTCATCGTGACCTGGAAATCGCGCAGGTTCTGCGTCAGCTCGGGCGTCGCCTCGGCAAGCCCCGCCGTCAGACGGTTCGAGTTCTTGAGGATGCCCGCCAGCTCCTTCTGGTTTTCGGGCCCGAGGATCAGATTGAGCTGCTCGGTCAGCGTCGCGAGGCGTTCCAGCAGCAGCGGCGCATTCGCCACGATCTCGCCGAAGCCGCCGCGCCCCGGGGGGATCACCGGGCGGCCTTCGGGGCAGGCGGTGGTCTCGCAGGTGATCGGCGGATTGTCCTTGCGCGCGCCGTCCAGGAGGATCGTCGAGACCCCGGTGAAGCTCGCCTGGATGGTCGCCTGGGTGCCGACGAGGATCGGCACGTCGTCCTTCACCTTCACCCGCACGCGCACGAATTCGGGATTGTCCTTGGCGAGCGCGATCTCGGTCACCTGCCCCACGGGCACGCCGGCAAAGGTCACCTGGCTGCCATTGGCAAGGCCCGAGACCGACTGGTTGTAGAAGATGTCGTATTCGTCCTTCGCCCCTTCATTGAGGCGCGCGATCCAGACGATGAAGGCCGCCAGCGCCGCCAGCAGCACCAGCGTCACCGCACCGACCCACAGATGATTGGCTCTGGTCTCCATGCGTCTTCCCTATGCGGCCCGGCGGGCGGGCTTGTCCAATGCTATCGCCCTCATGCCTGCTCTCCTTCGAGATGCGTCGCATGGGCGCTGCGGCCGCGCGGGCCGTTGAAATATTCCTCGATCCACGGGTGGCCGGTGGCGACCAGTTCGGGGATGGTCCCGACCGCGATGACTTTCTTGTCGGCGAGCACCGCCACGCGGTCGCAGATCTCGTAAAGCGTATCGAGATCATGGGTTATGAGAAACACGGTGAGACCCATGGTTTCCTTGAGCTCGCGCGTCAGCCGGTCGAACTTGGCCGCGCCGATCGGGTCGAGGCCCGCAGTGGGCTCGTCGAGGAACAGCAGCTCGGGGTCGAGCGCCAGCGCCCGCGCCAGCCCCGCGCGCTTCTTCATGCCGCCCGACAGCTCGGAAGGGTATTTCTGCACCGCGCTTTCGGGAAGGCCCGTCAGCATCACCTTGTAGCGCGCGATCTCGTGGCGGAATTCGGGATCGAGATCGGGGTAATATTTCTTGAGCGGCACCTCGACATTCTCGCCCACCGTCAGGGTCGAGAACAGCGCGCCGCCCTGGAACAGAATGCCCCAGCGCCGCCGCACGCCGATCCCCTGTTCGAGATCGCTTTCGGTGATGCAGCGCCCGAGCACGTCGATCCGTCCGGCGCTGGGCCGCTGGAGCCCGATGATCGAGCGCATCAGCACGCTCTTGCCCGTCCCCGACCCGCCGACCACGCCGAGAATCTCGCCGCGCCTGACGGTGAGGTCGAGCCCGTCGTGGACGTTGAAATCGCCGAAGGAGTTGACGAGGCCCTCGATCCTGATGACCGGCTCGTCGTCCTCGGGGTGTTTCGCGATGCGCATCAGCCCCACCCGATCTCGGTGAAGAACACCGCGAAGAAGGCGTCGAGCACGATCACCGCGAAGATTGCCGAGACCACCGCCATGGTGGTGCGGCGGCCGACTTCCTCGGAATTCCCGTGCACCTGCATCCCGTGATAGCAGCCCGCCAGCGCGACGATCAGGCCGAAAACGGGGGCCTTGATCAGCCCGACCCACAGGTCGTGCACCGGCACCACTTCCTGAATGCGCAGCAGGAAGGTGAAGAACGGGATGCCGAGCGCGACCTGGCCCACCACCGCCCCGCCGATGATCGCCATGAGCGCGGCGAAGAAGCCGAGGAGGATCATCATGAAGGTCGCCGCGAGGATGCGGGGGATCACCAGCACCTCGACCGGCGAGATGCCGATGGTGCGCATCGCGTCGATCTCCTCGGTGAGTTTCATCGTGCCGAGCTGCGCGGCGAAGGCACTCCCCGATCGACCCGCGACCATGATCGCGGTCATCAGCACGCCCAGCTCGCGCAAGGTGATGCGCCCGACGAGGTTGACCGTCAGCGCCTCGGCCCCGAACTGCTGGAGCTGGACCGATCCCTGCTGGGCGATGACGATGCCGATGAGAAAGCTCATGAGGCCGATGATCGGCAGCGCGGTGACGCCGACCAGCTCCATCTGGTGGACCAGCGCCTTGAACGGGAAGCGCTTGGGGTGGCGGGCGAGGCTCGCCGCGCCGAGCAGGATTTGCCCGAAGAAGCCGACCACGCCGTAGATCCCGCCGCGCGCGCCGAAAACCGTCTCGCCCACCGCGAGCGGCACGCGCTCCCACACCGGCAGGCGGTGGGGGTGGGTATCGCCGCTCGCGTCGATATCGCGCATCGCGGCGAGCAGGCGTTCGGCCTCGGGGCTGGCGCCGGTAATGTCGCTCTCGTGCTCGCGCGCGAAGCGGCACACGACGAATGCGCCGACCGTGTCGATCTCGTCGACCTCGGCCAGATCGACCGCGCCGACGGGGCCGTCGATGGTCTTGAGGGCACGCTCGAGCGGGGCGATCGCGGCGAGCGTCAGCTGCCCCGACAGCACCAGCCGGGGACCGCCGTCGCCCGCATCCTCCAGCAAATGTTGCGCGGCGCTTTGCATCGGTAGCGGGGTATGGGGGGAATTTTCCGGCCCCGCAAGGCTCTCGCGGCGGGAAGTTTGGGCTTCCTTGCGGCCCTTTGCATCATTGCATCGCAACATGGGTGCTGGCATGGCGCGCCCTATCATGAGCGACACCTTGCCCACCACTTTCGACCCCGCCGCCATCGAGGCGCGCTGGTACCAGCATTGGGAGACGAAGGGCCTGTTCCGGCCCGAGCGTCCCGAGGCCGAGCCCTATACCATCGTCAACCCCCCGCCCAACGTGACGGGGAGCCTCCACATCGGCCACGCGCTCGACAACACGCTGCAGGACGTGGTCATCCGCTATGAACGCCTGCGCGGCAAGGACGCCTTGTGGGTGGTCGGCACCGACCATGCGGGCATCGCCACACAGATGGTGGTCGAGCGCCAGATGGAGGCGCGGCAGGACAAGCGCACCAACTACTCGCGCGAGGCCTTCGTGGAGAAGGTGTGGGAGTGGAAGGCCGAAAGCGGCGGCACCATCACCAACCAGCTGCGCCGCCTCGGCTGCTCGATGGACTGGAGCCGCGAGCAGTTCACGATGGACCCGCATTTTACCGCTGCGGTGATCAAGACCTTCGTCGATCTCTACAACGACGGCCTTATCTACCGCGACAAGCGGCTGGTGAACTGGGACCCCAAGCTGAAGACCGCGATCAGCGATCTGGAAGTCGAGACGCAGACGATTGCGGGGAGCTTCTGGCATTTCAAGTACCCGCTCGCCGACGGCGCGACTCTGCCCGATGGCCGCGACTATCTCGAAGTCGCCACCACCCGGCCCGAGACGATGCTCGCCGACATGGCGGTGGCGGTGAACCCCGCCGACCCGCGCTACCAGAGCGTGATCGGCAAGCACGTCATCCTGCCGCTGACCGGCCGCCGCATCCCGGTGATCGCCGACGAGCACGCCGATCCGGAGCTGGGAAGCGGCTGCGTCAAGATCACACCGGGGCATGACTTCAACGACTTCGAAGTCGGCAAGCGCGCCGGCTTTGCCGCGGCCGAGATGCTCAACATGCTCGATGCCGAAGCGAACGTCTGCCAGACCGCCGACGGGCTGGTGCCGGAGGAATTCCTCGGCCTCCACCGCTTCAAGCGTGACGGTGAGGACGGCGCGCGCGAGCTGGTCGTGGCGCGGATGAAGGCGCTGGGCCTGCTCATCCCGCACATCACCAAGGACAAGGAAGGCAACGACGTCGAACACGACGCCGAGCCCCGCCAGATCGCCACCCCCTTCGGCGACCGCGGCGGCGTGGTGATCGAGCCGTGGCTGACCGACCAGTGGTATGTGAACGCCGCGGAACTCGCCAAGAAGCCGATCGCAGCGGTGCGCTCGGGCGACATCCAGATCGTCCCCAAGACCTGGGAGAAGACCTTCTTCAACTGGATGGAGAACATCCAGCCCTGGTGCGTCTCGCGCCAGCTGTGGTGGGGTCACCGGATTCCGGCATGGTTCGCCGATGATGGCCGCTGCTTCGTTGCCGAAACCGCCGAGGCCGCGCAGGCCATGGCCGGTGATGGCGTGGCCCTGACCCAGGACGAGGACGTCCTCGACACGTGGTTCTCCAGCGCCCTGTGGCCCTTCGCCACGCTCGGCTGGCCGGAGGGCGACGCCCCGCTGCTGCAAAAGCACTTCCCCAACAGCCTGCTCATCTCCGGCTTCGACATCCTGTTCTTCTGGGATGCGCGGATGATGATGATGGGCTTCTACAACATGGGCCAGAAGCCCTGGGACACGCTCTATCTCCACGGCCTCGTGCGCGCGGCGGATGGCTCCAAGATGTCCAAGACCAAGGGCAATGTCGTCGATCCGCTGATCCTGATCGACCAGTATGGCGCCGATGCGCTGCGCTTCTTCATGGCGGCGATGGAGAGCCAGGGCCGCGACATCAAGATGGATGAAAAGCGGGTCGAGGGTTACCGCAACTTCGCGACGAAGCTGTGGAACGCGGCACGGTTCTGCCAGTCGAACGGGATCGGTGCCTCCGACACCATCAAGGCCCCGTCCGCCCGCCTCGCCGCCAACCAGTGGATCATCGGCGAGGTGCAGGCCTGCGTCTCGGAAATCGAAAAGGCGATGACCGATCTGCGCTTCGACGCGGCGGCCAATGCGATCTACCAGTTCACGTGGAGCAAGTTCTGCGACTGGTATCTCGAGCTCATCAAGCCGGTCTTCGCCGGGGATGCCGACAGCCCGCCCGCCGTGGAAACCCGCGCGGTCGCGGGCTGGGCGCTCGACCAGATCCTCGTCATGCTCCACCCCTTCATGCCCTTCATCACCGAAGAGCTGTGGCACAAGCTGGGCGCGCGCGACTGCGAGCTGATCGTGGCGCAGTGGCCCAAGCCGGAAGCGGAAGTCAGCAAAGACGCGACCGACGCGATCGACTGGGTGATCGACCTCACCACCAGCACCCGCAGCGCGAAGAACGAGCTCGGCATCGCGCCGGGGGCCAAGCTGGCCGCGTGGCTCGCCTCGCCCTCCGACGTGGCGGCGCGCACCATCGAGCGCTCGTCAGCAGCCATCGAGCGCCTCGCGCGCCTCACCCCGGTGACCATCGGCGAAGCACCCGCTGGCCCCGCCATGCAGGTGACCGCGGGCGAGGACGTGTTCGTCATCCCCTTGGAAGGCATCGTCGATATCGCGGCGGAGAAGGCGCGGCTCGAAAAGGCGCTGGCGACCTCGCAGAAGGAAGCCAAATCGCTGGAGGGCCGCCTCTCCAACCCCGCCTTCGCCGAGAAGGCCAAGCCCGAAGCGGTCGAAAAGGCCCGCGCCGATCTCGCCCACCACACGGGCGAGGTCGAGCGGCTGACGGCGGCGCTGGCGCGGCTGGGATAGGCCGGATGCTGCGCGCGCTCCTCGCGCTCCTGCTGCTGGCCCTGCCCGTGCCCTTGCGCGCCGAGGAGCCCGCGCCGGTGACGATTACCGGCGTGGTGCTCGAGCACGAGAACGTCTGGCAGTTCCACCCCTCCGAGCCGTGGAGCACCGCGTTCAAGCTGGTCGCGTGGCGCAGCGGCGATGGCCCGGTGCAGTCGACGCAGATGGAGGTCAGTTTCACCGCCGACACCGAGGATTCAGTCAAGGCCCTGCGGGCACAGCTGCCCGAACGGCAGGTGGTGCGCTTCACGGTTGTGGGCGATGTCACCTTCGACAAGAACCGTCCCGAGGCGACATTGCTGGAAGTCCTGCCCGCTGCCGAGGACCCCGCGCTGATGGCCGCCGCTGCCGCAGTGCTGAAACCGGCGCCCATCACCGACCCGGAGCTGGGCACCTTCCTTCCCGCAATCCGGCCCCATTCCGTCTTCTCGCAGGATCGCGAATGGCTCGGCCAGCCGGTCGAGGTCGTGCTGTTTCTCGACCTGCGCCTCGCCGACACGCGCGCGCGGACGCTGGCGGCGCTCGCCAAGGCGTGGGACGGGCGGCAGCGGCACGACCGGCGCGCGCGCAAGGAATTGCAGCGCTTCCACGATCTGTGGCTCGAGCAATACCGCCGCCCGGGCGGGCCCTACCTCACCCGCGCCGATTTCACCAAACGGCTCAAGCTGGTCGAGGTCTCCGCCTTCGACAATGGCGATATCGGCTTCCGTTACCTGCTGGACGGGGTCGATGACTTTCCGGTGATGGACTTCAACATCTGGAACGACGGCACGATCGAGACCAACATTCCATGAACCTCGTCCTTGCCACCGACGACACCGGCGGGCCGGAGATTTTTGCGAGCCTTCAGGGCGAGGGACCGAGCATGGGGATGCCGGTCGCCTTCGTGCGCCTCTCGCGCTGCAACCTCGCCTGCACGTGGTGCGACACGGCCTATACGTGGCGGTTCGAGGGCGATAACCGGCCCCACCGCGACGGGGTGGCTTATGACCGCAAGGCCAATCAGGTGACGCTCTCCCCTGCCGAAACGGCGGAGCGGATCGCGATGCTGGGCCAGAAGCGTCTCGTCATCACCGGGGGCGAGCCGCTGTTGCAGGCGGGCGCGCTGGCCGAGATGCTCGCGCACCTGCCCGACATCGCGGTGGAGATCGAGACCAACGGCACCGTCGCCCCGCCGCCGCGGCTCGATGTGCGGGTCGACCAGTACAATGTCAGCCCGAAGTTGGCGCATTCGGGCAACCCGGCCGATCTGGCATTGCTCCCCGAGCGTCTCGACGCATGGGCCACCGAGCCGCGCGCCTTCCTCAAGTTCGTGGTCGCCTCACCTGCCGACGTGGACGAAGTGCTCGCCCTCCACCGCCGCTACCGCTTCCGTCCCGATCGCGTGTTCCTGATGGCCGAGGGCACCGACAGCGCCACGCTGCGCACGCGGCAGGCGTGGCTCTCGGCACTGTGCCTCGAACACGGCTTCCGGATGAGCGACCGGATGCATATCCACTTGTTTGGCGACACAAGAGGCACTTAAGGTAGCGCCCTCAAGGGGTTGAACAGGGGCGCAGCATGAGTTTTCTTACCACGAAGCACGCCAGCGGCATGATCGGTCTGGTCGTGCTGGGGCTGGTCGCGCGGGTCGGCTTCGGGGTGGTCGAGGCCGGCGGGTTCGACGATTACTTCTATCCGGCAGGCGCGGTCGACAAGCAGCTGGTAGCCCAGCTCGGCAAGTTCCCCGGCAACGGGGTGCTGATCGCGCAGCTCGAGGCAGACTTCCCCGACGAGTACAAGGACTTCGTCGGAAAGGTCGGCAAGGCGGCGCGCGCGGGCGGGGGCGAGAAGCAGGTGCTGACGGTGGCGAACCGGTGGCTCGGCGCCTTCCTTGCCGCCCACGCCCGCGATTTCGCCGCCGCGCCGCTCCCCGCGCTCGACGCGACGCTGGCGGCCGAGCAGACCTTTCTTGCGGGCCTTCAGGCCTATGACCCTATCGTGTGCGGCGCGGTCGTCACCGGCACGCCGCTCGACAAGCCGCTGACGGCGGAGCTTGAAGAGAAAGCGGGCGCGCTGGTGGCGAGCAAGTTCGCCGCGATCAAGGCAGGGCGGACCGACCAGCAGATGCGCTTTGCCATTACCCCCACGGACCGCGAGGCGCTGGCGAAGGACCTCAAGGCGCGCGGTCTGATGGAGGACCAGATGAAGGTGCTGTCGGGCGAGGCCGATCCGTCCTCGATCAGCGGAGAGCTGGCCTGCGAGGCGGCGGTGACGCTCAACGAAGCGATCCGCGCCCAGCCCGACAGCCGCCGCGCGCTGCTGATCGGGGCGAAATTGGGCGGGGTTTAGGAGGAGCAGGCCCACCCCTAACCGCTGTGGCTGCGCCACACCTGCGGTTCCCCGCAAGCGGGAGGGGGATTTAGGGCGCTGCTCCTCCCCTCCCGCTTGCGGGAGGGGTCGGGGGTGGGACTACTTAACCCTGCGATCTCCAGCGCATCACCACGCGCTCGACCAGCTCTTCCTCGCCGCCGTCCTTGTTCCACAGCTCCACAAAGCTCGGGTCTTCCGAGGCCGGGCGCTTGTGTTCCTCGAGGCTGTCGAAGGTCACGCGGATCGGGATCGCGACGCCCTCGCCGCAGATGATGCATTCGCGGTTGCGCAGCGCAGGGATCGAATCAAGGAAGCCGCGCGCGCCCTCGGGCATGGCGGCCTTGACGAAGGCCTGGTCGCGGTCGTTGTTGAGGCGCATCGAGATGATCGTGCCGCACTGCGACAGCACGCCCTCGGCAAGGTCGGAGGGGCGCTGAGTGATGAGGCCCAGCGAAATGCCGTATTTGCGGCCCTCCTTGGCGATGCGGCTCAGGATCTTGCCGACCGAAGAGCCATCGGCGTTCTTCTCGTTGGGGACGTAGCGGTGCGCTTCCTCGCACACCAGCAGCACCGGGCGGGTCTTCTCGTCGCGGCCCCAGATCGCGAAGTCGAACACCAGACGCGAAAGCACCGCGACCACGGTCGAGGTGATGTCGGAGGGCACGCCCGAGACGTCGATGATCGAGATCGGCTTGCCGCCACCGGGCATGCGGAAGATCTTGCCGATGAAATCGACCATCGTGTCGCCCACCAGCATGCCGGAGAACATGAACTGGTAGCGCGGATCGGCCTTGATCTCGTCGAGCTTCTGCTTGATCCGCATGTAAGGCGCGCTCGAGGTCGCCTTGTCGAGGCGGCCCATCTCGTCCTGCAGGATGTTGCTGAAATCGCTGAGCAGATAGGGGATCGGCGAATCCACCGTGATCTTGCCCATCACCTGCGCCAGCCGGTTCTTGGTGCGCGCGGCGAGCAGCACCTTGGCGAGAATGTCCTGATCGGTCTGGCGGTCGTTGCCGCTGGAACTCAGCAGCACCTCGCAGTGCTCCTCGAAGTTCATCAGCCAGTAGGGCATCTGGAGGTTCGAGACGTCGAGGATCTGCCCCGTGGTGCGGAAGGCGGCGGCATATTCGCCGTGGGGGTCGATCATCACGATGTGACCCTTGGGCGCCATCTCGCAGATGCGGTGGAGGATCAGCGCCGCGCTGGTCGACTTGCCGGTGCCGGTCGAGCCGAGCAGCGCGAAGTGCTTGCCGAGCATCGCGTCGATATAGAGGCCGGCGCGGATGTCCTTGGTCGGGAACACCTTGCCGATGGTGATGCTGGCGCGCCCGTCGCTGGCGTAGATCTGCTCGAGATCGGAGGTGGTGGCGGGATAGATCATCGCGCCCGGGATCGGATAGCGCGTGACGCCCCGGCGGAAGCCGTGGATGCGGCCGGTCAGCTTCTCCTCGCCGCCTTCGCCGAGGAAGTCGATATGGGCGATGATCCCGCCCTCGGTGCGGCGGTCCTTGCGCTGGTCGCGCACGCTGGCGAGCAGCCAGCTGTCACCGACGCGGATCTTGATCTGGCTGCCGACCTGCCCGGCGAGCGCCACGGAAGGATCGGCGTCCTCCATGCACTCGTTGATGCGCTGGAGATCGAGCGCGATCTGCGAGCCCGAGCCCGAGATCTCGAGCACCACGCCGATCGGCAGGCGCGCGTTGTCGTGGCCGCCGCGCGCATAGGCCGCCGCGACTTCCTCGGCACCGGTCGGGTTGGGGCCGGTGAAGCGTTCGAAATCCTGATTGGCGTGATCCGTCATCGGCGCCTGTTCCTCGCGCGGGTGGGCAAATACCCGAGAGAATTAGCGGCATCTAAGTTAAGATCGCGTCAACAATGGGCCGCCCGCCGGGGCGCGTCAGGTGCGGGCGAAGAGCCGTCCGGCGAGCCAGCCCATCCCCAGCGACAGGAGAATCGCGCCGAGGCCGTAGAGGAAGGACCAGCGCTGGGCGGCGGTCACCACCTGCCCTTCGAGCCCGGCCTTGACCACCTCGATCCGTGCGGTCGCACTCGCCACCACTCGCCCGCGGCTGATGGCGAAGGTCTCGGCGGTGTAAGAGCCGGTGGTGACGGTCGATGGCAGGTCGATGCGCGCCTGGTAGAGCACCTTTTCGGCGATGCTCACCCCGCCCGGGTTCTCCTGATAAAGCCCCTGCCGCCGCCGCAGCTCGACCAGCCCGCTGGCAAAGCGCGCCTGCTCCTCGGGATCGATCTGGCCCGAGGGGGAGAGCTGGATGAAGTTGGTGCCGAGCTCGTAGATCGCGGCGGTGCGTTCATCGACGATCTTTTCGATGGGGCGCGAGGAGGCGACCGCGAAGAACGAAGGGACCGAGCGGAAATCGGACGAGCCGGCATTGGCCCAGATGCCGAGGATGCGCTCCTTCTCGCGGATGCGCACCGGGGCGGTCGGGCCCTTGAGGACGACGACGATGTCGTAATCGCCCGCGCGCCCGCCGCTGTCGGGGTCGACCACCGCGCCGTAGAGCAGCAGCCGCGCGCCGGTGAAGCCCTGCCGCACCTCGATCAGCGACTGGCTGACTGCGGGCACCAGCACCGGCTCGCGCTGTGCAAGTGCAGGGGGGGCGGTCAGCGCGCCCCCCAAGGCGAGGAACGCACCGAGCAGCAACAGCAGCCGCCCCGCCAGTCTCACAGCGGCACCACCGTGTAGATCTCGTCGGGCTGGACGCCGAGGCCGTAGAGCATCCGCAAAGCGATCAGGATCACCAGCGTCGCGAGCGCGAGGCGCAGCAGCTCGGGGCGGGCTTTCAGCGCGATCTGTGTCCCGAACTGCGCGCCCAGCACCGATCCCAGCAGCAAGAGCGCCGCCAGCACGAGGTCGACCGCCTTGGTGGTGAGCGCGTGGGTCATGGTGGTGACCATCGTCACGAACAGGATCTGGAACAGCGAGGTGCCGACCACCACGTTGCCGCTCATCCCGAGAATGTAGAGCATCGCCGGCACCAGCAGAAAGCCGCCGCCCACGCCCATCAGCATGGTGAGGATGCCGACCAGCATCCCCAGAATCAGCGGCGCGAGCGGGGAGATGTAGAGGCCCGAAGCGTAGAACCGCCAGCGGTAGGGCAGCGAGGCGACCAGCGGGTGGTGGCGGCGCTTGCGCACCTGCGGCCCCTTGCCGAACATGCCGGGCCGCAGCGCGCTTACCGCCTCGCGCATCATCAGCGTGCCGATCGAGCCCAGCAGCAGGACGTAGAGGATCGAGATCACCACATCGATCTGGCCCAGCGACTGCAGCGCGCTGAACAGCACGGCGCCGATCAGCGCGCCGATCATCCCGCCCATCACCAGCACCGCCCCCATCCGGTAGTCGACGCCCTTGCGGCGCGAATGGGCGAGCACGCCCGAAACGCTCGCGCCGGTCACCTGCGTGGCGGCCGAAGCGGCGGCGACCGTCGGCGGGATGCCGTAGAAGATCAGCAGCGGCGTCGTCAGAAACCCGCCGCCGACCCCGAACAGGCCCGAGAGGATCCCGGTCAGCCCGCCGAGAAGGACGATGTAGAGCCCGTTGACCGAGAGATTCGCGATGGGCAGGTAGACGTCCATGCGCGGCAGGCTAGCCGAGGCGGCGGGGGGTTGGAAGGCGTGGGGAGCGCCTATCCTCGGTGTTTTTGCGATGGCGAACCTAGTCCCTCCCCGTTCGGAACGAATGGGGAGGTGGGCGAGGCCGTCAGGCCTCGGTCGGAGGGGTCAGGCGGCGGGAAAGAACCCCTCCGTCACGCGCCTGCGGCGCGCGCCACCTCCCCATCCCTGCGGGACGGGGAGGGACGAGTTCCATGATCGCGCTTGCGCGCGATGCAGACCCCCCGCCACGCAACTCAAAAACCTTCAAAACCCCGCTGACACCGTCACCGCCACGCCCGATCCCGGCGCGGCGTCGCCCGCCACGCGAAGCCGCCAGTCGACCGCGATGCGCGCAGGCACCTTGCCGATGCGGGTATCGAGCCGCAGCGTCGGGCCGATGTCGGCGCGCTGCGCGTCCTTCTGCGCCCCGCCCCATGCGCCTGCGCCGAGGCTGAGGCGCAGGCGCTCGTCGGTGAGGCGGGCGACCACCGGCAGGCTGCGGGTCACGCTCGCCTGCGCGTCGGCGAAGGGGGTCGCGCCCGGGCCGCCGACCCAGCCGCCTTGCGCATAGAGCTCGCCCTCGGCGCCGAAGGGCAGGCGCAGCGGGGGGAGCTCGGTGACGGCATAGGCGGCGGGGCGGAAGGCGCTGAAGAAGGCGGCGTCGGTGTAGCGCACCTCGCCCGCCACCCGCACCGGCAGGCGCGCCAGCGGGCGCAGCGAGGCGCCGGCGGCGATCTCGTTCTCGCCGCGGGTCACCAGCGCGCGGTAGGCGCGGGCGTAGAGGCGCGGGTCGTGGCCGCTCGAAGGCGCGAGGCGGTATTGCAGCACCGCGCCCGCCTGGCTCGCGCCATAGACCGGCACGCGCCCCTGACTGACCGGCGCAGCGGAAGAGCCCTGCCGCCAGAACGCCCAGCCATCGAGCGACCAGCGCCCGGGCGGCGCGGCGACCGGCAGCGGCAGCACCGGCGGCAGGAAAGGCGCGGAGGGCGCGGGATCCTTGCCGCGCTCAGGGGCCCCCGTCCCCTCCCCGGCGGCCATGCGCCACTGCGGGCGGCCGTCGAGCGCGGGCAGCCGCGCGGGATCGCCTCCCGGCGCGGGAGCGAGCGGGCTGACGCGCACGGGCGGGCGCTGGCGCGGGAGCAACGGCAGGACCGCCAAGCCCCCATAGGCCCGCGCGGCCGCCTCGGCCTCGGCGAGCATCTGCATCTCCATGAACAGCAGCACCCGCGCCCGCGCCAGATCGATCGGCGCCTCGCCCCAACTGACGGCCGCAAGGCGGTAGGGCGGCAGCGGAGCGGCGGCAGGCACAGGAGCGGACGCGGCGCGCGCGGCGGCGGCAGGCGGGGTCGCGAACGGGTCTTCCCACCACATCGCCCGCGCGCCGCACCAGCCTGCGATCAGCAGCACCAGCATCACCAGCGGGCCGCCGCGCGGCGGCACGCGGGGAGCGCTGCGGGTCTCGGCCCGGACGCCGGTCGGGGCGTGGCGGGCCGGGGCGGTCACGGTCTGGCCGTGCCGAACTGGCCGGTGCTGGCCGGATGGGCATCATGCTCGGTCTTGTCCCACGCCGCCGCCCCGCCGCGCAGCGTGCGGGCATAGGCGAAGACCGCGCGCCGGCCGGCGATGATCGCGATGACATTGGCGAGCGGCAGGCGCAGCACCGCCCAGCCGCCCTCGGCGAGGCCATATTCGCGCGCGGTGAAGGCAAAGCGCATCGCGATCCGCCACAGGAAGGCCGCAAGATTGGCGGCGAGCACCGCGGCCAGCAGCGGCGTGACCGGCGGCGGCTCGGCAAAGCCGAAAGCGATCATCAGGCCCATCAGCCCCGTCAGCAGCACCAGCACATAGCCGACCAGCAGCACCAGCGCGGTGAGCGGCCCGCGCCGGTCGCGGAACCGCATCCAGTATTCGCTTAAGCCACCGGACCAGCCCACCCGGTCCCAGCCGAGCAGCGCGATGCCGAGCACCCAGCGGCTCTTCTGGCGCACCACATTGCCGAAGCGGTGGGGGAAGAAGGCGCGGGTGGCGATCAGCCGGCCATCCTCGCCGCGCGCCCGCACGAAGCGGCAATGCCCGCCCTCGGCGGCGATGGCGAGGCCGAGCTCGTAATCCTCGGTCAGCGAGTCGCTCGCAAACGGCAGACCCGCGCCGGTCTCGCCCCCGTGGCGCGTCACCAGCCAGTCGAGTGCGCGGCGCGAGGCGGCGCAGCCCACGCCCGCCCCCGGCAGCCCCGCCCCCAGCGCATCGCGCACCACCAGCGCCTTGCCGTGGGCCTCGGCAAATTCCTCGCAGTAATGCGCGCCGATGTGCCGCGCGAGCCAGCCGCGGTGGCGCGGCACCAGCGGCTCGACCGGCAGCTGCACGAAATCCGCTCCGCCCGCGATGGTCTCGTCGAGCAGGCCGAGGGCGCCCGCATCGACCATGTCCTCGGCATCGTGGAACACCAGCATGGCAAAGCGCTGGCGGCTACGCTCCTCGTCGAGGGTGAGCGCGGCGAACAGGCGGTTGAGGCAATCGGCCTTGGTGGTCGGCCCGTCGCGACCGTGGATCACCACGCGCAGCCGCGGATCGCCGCGCGCGGCGGCGATGGCGGCGCCGATGGTCTCGGGATCGTTGCGGTAGCAGCCGATATAGAGCCGCAAGGTCGCGTGCGGCCAGGTGCCCAGCAGGTGGCGGATGGTCTGGCCGATCACGGCGGCCTCGCGCCAGGCGGGGATCAGCACCGCGACCGGCCCCGCAAGCTCGCGCTGGAGGAGGCTGGCACGGCTGCGCCGCGGCGTGATCGCCCGGCCGCTGGCCTTGAGCCACAGCCACGCTGCATCGACCGCAAGATCGTCAAGCGCGCCGACGAGGAAGAATACCCCGGCGAAAAGCAGCAATTCATGCTGCAACAGGGCGAAGCCCTGCCACAGGGCAGGCTGTGCAATGGACAAGGCGACCCCCTTCCCCAATCAAGGTGTTAACTTACCTTGACAGGGGCTCCATTGCAACAGTGCGGAGATATTTTGTTGGTTTAATTCGATTTAAAATCCGCGACTTGTATAAATTCGACAGATTTACCAGCTGCCCGTGTTGGGCATGCTGACCCAGGGTTCGGCCGGTTCCAGATGGCCTTCCTGAAGCAGCTCGATCGAAATGCCGTCGGGCGATTTGACGAAGGCCATGTGCCCGTCGCGCGGGGGGCGGTGGATGGTGTGACCCGCGTCGAGCAGCCGCTGGCAGGTCTCGTAGACATTGGCGACACGGTAGGCGAGGTGCCCGAAATTGCGCCCGCCGGTGTATTCCTCGGCCGGGCTGCCGTCTTCGGGCGGCCAGTTATAGGTCAGCTCGACCTCGGCGACCCCGGCCTGCCCGGGCGCGGCAAGGAAGATCAGCGTGAAGCGCCCGGCCTCGCCGTCGAAGCGGCGCACTTCCTCGAGCCCGATCAGCTTGAAGAAGGCGACGGTCGCCTCCGGGTCGGCAACGCGGATCATCGAGTGGAGATATTTGACCATAAAAGCGTCCTTTCAGGGGGCGAGATAATCGGTCGCGCAGCGACCGCAAGGGCGAACGCCCTCAAGTAGCGGAGCGATAGGGCAGCAAGAACGCCCGCCCGCAGCGGGCGCAGCTTGCTGCGCGTCTAGCGAGGACCGCGCGCCGGAGGGCGCGCGGAAAACAAAAACGGCGGCGCGAACGGGGTTGCGAAGGCGGCATCCTTCTCACTCCATTCAAACTCCATTCATCGACACTGATGCACAACTCGTCGCACCAACTCTTATGGGGGACAATGCGATGAGCGGCGATGACATGCAACCGGCACCTGCGACGTACGGAGTGCTCGGCGAGCCCGCTTCCCTGCGCTGGTTCGGCACCGCGGCGATCCTCGCGGTCGGCATGATCGCGGGCGGATATCTGCTCGGCGACGGGCTGCTGCGCGCCAAGGATGCCGAGCGCGCGGTCACCGTGCGCGGCCTCGCCGAGCGCGATGTCACCGCCGACCTTGCGACCTGGACGATCAGCTATTCGGCCTCCTCGACCAGTCTTGCCGAGGCGCAAGCGAAAGTGCGCGGCGACACGGCGAGCATCGAGGCCTTCTTCAAGGAACTGGGCTTTCCCGCCGACGCGCTCCAGCCGACCGGCGCCAATGTGACGAGCTTCACCAACGAGGGGGTGACCACCTATACCGTGCGCCAGCGCCTCGCCCTGCGCACCACCGACATCAAGCGCGCCCAGAAGGCGGTCGCGCGCCAGTTCGACTTGGTCGGGCGCGGCGTGTTCCTCGAGGAAGGGTCGGGGATGGCCTACACCTTCACCAAACTGAACGACATCAAGCCCGAGATGGTCGCCGCCGCAACCCGCGACGCGCGCGCCGCCGCGCAGCAATTCGCCAAGGATTCCAATTCCGGAGTCGGCAAGATTCGCGACGCCACCCAAGGCTATTTCGAGATCGAGGCGCGCGACGGGGACTCCGGCGGCGGCTGGGGCCAGGCCGACAGCCCCTACAAGAAGGTGCGGGTGGTGACGACGGTGAGCTTCACGCTCGATTAGGGCGGCCATTGCTACCGCCTGCCGACAATTTCGCACTTTCCGTCGCGCGCAGCAGAGGGTCGGTTGCGCCGCCACGTTGAGGAAGTTATCGCGCCCCCCAACACGGGGCGTGGCACAATCTGCCCGACCCCCAGGCTTTGGCCGGGTCGCACCAGTCGGAAAACCATACGGCCCATGCTCCAGCGTCTGCGCGAATTCTTCACTCCCCCGCCCCCGCCCCGCCTGGCGGCGGTGCCCGACGGCCGGCGCTATTATGCGATCGGCGACATCCACGGCCGGCTCGATCTCTACGAGGCGCTGATCGCCGCGATCGAAGACGAGATCGCGCGCGCCCCCGGGGTGGATCACCGCATCGTGCTGCTCGGCGACCTCGTCGACCGCGGTGCCGACAGCGCGGGCGTGGTCGAACTCACCCAACACTGGCAGCAGGCGCGCAATGTCCGCGTGCTCGCGGGCAATCACGAGGAGATGTTCCTCGCCGCCTTCGCCAAGCCTGAGGCGCTGCGCCATTTCATGAAGCACGGCGGGCACGAGACGCTGCTGAGCTACGGCTTCACCCGGCGCCAGCTGTCCGAAATGCCGCTCGAGGACATCTTCGCCGCGCTCCCGCAGGTGATCCCGCAGAGCACCCGCGACTACATCGCCTCCTTCGAGACGATGATCCGCGCAGGCGACTATGTCTTCGTCCATGCCGGCATCGATCCCTCGCGCACGCTCGCCGAGCAGACCCGCAGCGACCTCTTGTGGATCCGCGAGCGCTTTCTCAGTCACGAGGGCCCGCTCGAGAAGGTCGTGGTGCACGGCCACACCATCTTCGATCACGTGATGGATTGCGGCAACCGGATCGGCATTGACACTGGCGCTTTCCGCTCGGGTGTGCTTACAGCGCTCGTGCTCGAGGGCGACCAGCGGCGCATCCTGCAGGCCCGGACCGTTGACGGCGGAACGGCGCAGGTGTTCCACGGTGACCGGGCGCAATAAGCTCGCCAACACGCATCCGGCGCCCCGACCCGCGCCGATGTCATTCCCGAGGGTCAAGGTTTCATGAAGATTGCAATGGTGGGATCGGGCTATGTGGGGCTCGTTTCGGGGGCCTGCTTTGCCGATTTCGGGCATGATGTGGTCTGCATCGACAAGGACCAGGGCAAGATCGACCGGCTCCACGCCGGGATCATGCCGATCTACGAGCCCGGCCTCGACGCGCTGGTCGACAGTAATGTGAAGGCCGGCCGCCTCAGCTTCACCACCGACCTGGGCGAGGGCATCCGGGGCGCGGACGCGATCTTCATCGCGGTCGGCACGCCCAGCCGCCGCGGTGACGGCCACGCCGACCTCACCTTCGTCTACGAAGTCGCGCGCGAAGTGGGCGAGAAGCTGGCGAACGATGCCGTGGTCGTGACCAAGTCGACCGTGCCCGTGGGCACCGGCGACGAGGTCGAGCGGATCATTGCCGAGACCGGGACGGCGCATAAGGTGGCGGTCGTCTCCAATCCCGAATTCCTGCGCGAGGGCGCGGCGATCGGCGATTTCAAGCGCCCCGACCGCATCGTCATCGGCGCCGAGGACGATTTCGGCCGCGAGGTGATGCGCGAGGTCTATCGCCCGCTGTTCCTCAATGAATCGCCGATCCTCTTCACCAGCCGCCGCACCAGCGAGCTGATCAAATATGCGGCGAACGCCTTCCTCGCGACCAAGATCACCTTCATCAACGAGATGGCGGACCTGTGCGAGAAGGTCGGCGCGAATGTGCAGGATGTGAGCCGCGGGATCGGGATGGATGGCCGCATCGGGTCGAAATTCCTGCACGCTGGCCCCGGCTATGGCGGGAGCTGCTTCCCCAAGGACACGCTCGCGCTCTTGAAGACCGCCGAGGACTATGACAGCCCTACCCGGATCGTGGAGGCCGTGGTCAAGGTCAACGACAGCCGCAAGCGCGCGATGGGCCGCAAGGTAGTCGATGCGCTGGGCGGCATGGACGCAGCGCGCGGGAAGAAGGCGGCGCTGCTCGGCCTCACCTTCAAGCCCAACACCGACGACATGCGCGACAGCCCCGCGATCGCGGTCGCCCAGACGCTGCTCGACGCGGGCGTTGCGGTCGCGGCCTATGACCCCGAGGGGATGGAACAGGCCAAGCCGCTGCTCCCCGATGTCACCATGTGCGAAAACGCCTATGCCGCCATCGAAGGCGCGGACGTGGTGGTGATCGTGACCGAATGGGACGCCTTCCGCGCGCTCGACCTTCGCCGCGTGAAGGAACTGGCGAACGCCCCGGTGATGGTGGACCTGCGCAACGTCTACAAGCCCGAGGACATGCGCGCGGCGGGGTTCCAGTATACGAGCGTCGGGCGGGCGTAGCCTTCTTTTGCGAACGCGCCTCCGCGCGTTCGTCCTTGGTGCTGTTTCAAGTCCTGCGGACTTGAGCACCTGCGGCTCGCGCGCGTGCGCTTGCGGTCGCTGCGCGACCGAGCCCGTCCCTCCCCGTTGCGTAGCAATGGGGAGGGACTGGGTCCTAACGCGGCGTCAGATCAATCGCCTCCTGAAAGCTTGCGCGCATTCCGCAGGTGACGAATTCCATCGCCTCGTCCGGGGTATCGCCGGAATTGCCGCTGTAGCGCAGGACGATCCGCCGACCGTCAACGCGGAACAGCGGCACCTTAAGTCCCGCCTCGCTGCGCGCGCTCCACCAACCGCTCGTCTGGTCGAACCGTGCCGCCGCCACGCCCAGGTCGCACATATGCGCATTGGCACCCAGCGCAAAGCCTTCGGCAGCGATGCTGCCATCGGGATTGCCCGTGAGGGTGATTTGCTGGTTGCTCGCGTCGATCAGCACGGGGAGGATGCGCTCATAGAGCGGGCCTGAACGCGTCGCGTCTGGGAGCGGGAGGCTGTCGTGATGATAGGTCACGCTCTCGCCCGGTTTCAGCGTGATGCCGGGGCCGAGCACGCCGCGCAGCACCGCGATGCGCGCCTGATAGAGGTCGGCAAGGCACGTCCGGTCGCCCCCGCACTTGTCGCGCAAGGCGAGCCAGCGGCGCTGCGCGGCAAGGTCGCCCTTCCCCGCGGCGCGCGCCGCTGCCCATGCCGCCGCGAGGTCGCGGTCGAGGCTGCGCAATTCGCTTTCGTATTCGCCGCAGAGCGTCTTCTCGATCGGCGCGGTGGCCTTTGCGCAATCGAAGGAGGGTCTGTCTTGCGTGCTGGCCTTCGCGCCAGTCGCTTCCATCAGCTTCCGCGCTTCCTCGGCGGTGAGGGTAACGATGGCGGGGAAACTGGCCCCCTCCCCCGGCTCGCTGGGATAGGGCGAGGTGTAGGACTTCGCCATTCGCACCGGTCCGGCAATCTGCGCATCACCAAGAGAGGCAAAGGCGGCCGGGGCAATGATCGTGCCGTCGAGCACCGCGCCTGCAACCCCCTTGGCGTCCCACAGCCACAACCCGCTGATGTCGGCACGGGTCAGGTCGGCACTGGCAAAGTCGGGCGCGCCGTTGATGCACCATAGGTCGATGGTGATCCCGCAGGCGAAACTCGCGTCGGTCAGGTTGGCCGCCCGGAAGCTGACGTCACCGAAATCCGCGCCCTGCCACGCCGAGACGAAGCGCATTCCGGTCAAATCAGCGCCGGCGAAGTCGGAGCCTGCGAGGTTCACGCCGTGGGTGGAGAGCCCCGGCCAGCGCACTCGGGCGGCCTTGGCGCCGGTGAAGGCGATGCGCACCAGCCGCAGGTTCGGGATGGCGGTGCCTTCCCAATTGGTGCCCTCGAGCTCGGTCTCGGCGAGGCAGGCGCCTGCCAGCAGCGGCGCGAGGGGGCGCATGTCCGCGCCCTTGAGGCTGCCGCCCAGCACGACGCGGCGCTTGCCGTTAGGCGCTGCTGCGAGGGCTTCGGCGAGGGCGGCGGGGTTGGTCATCGCGCGCGCGTCGATGATCGCCCAACCGGAGCGGGTGGCGGCGGCATCCTTGCCGGGCATGGCGCACAGGTCGGTCACGGGCGGGTCTTCGGCCAGTTCTGGGGGCGGAACCTCCGGCTCCTGCGCGGCCAGAGCGAGCGCGGCGGCGAGCGTGAACATTGGCGGCGGTTCCTCCCGATCTGGAGGTTACGCGAAGGCATGGCGCTAGACAAATCCCGCCGACAAGAGGGATATTCCCTCCCCGTCCTGAAAGGATGGGGAGGTGGCATGTGCCGCAGGCGGCTGACGGAGGGGTCTGCCCGCTTGCAGCCTTACCCCTCCGTCACCGCTTCGCGGTGCCACCTCCCCATTCCTGCGGAACGGGGAGGGACTGGCCATATAACGCTGATCCGGCCCGCCAACGGACGGGCCGCAAGGGCGAACGCCCGCCCGCAGCGGGTCCGTAGCGCAGCGAAGGACGTCTAGCGAGGACGTGCCCGCGGAGGCAGGCACGCAAACAAAAAATCAGGGGGCCATCATAAGCCGGGTTCTGTCTCCGCGGGCGGTATCCTTGCGGACGGGCCTGCGGTGGCAGCCATTCATCTGGGCGGGGGATTGCTCCCACGCTCTAGCAGCCAACCCGGGTCTCTCGGCGCGAAACACGCCTGCCCGCCGTGAAGCGGGCGCGAGACCCCTATTCGGCCTTGCTCCGGGTGGGGTTTGCCATGCGGTTGCCGTTGCCGGCCCCCCGGTGCGCTTTTACCGCACCCTTTCACCCTTGCCTGTGCCCCGAAGGGCCATCGGCGGTTTGCTCTCTGTGGCACTTTCCCTTGCCGCCATTGCGAGCGACCGGCGGGCGTTACCCGCCACCCTTGTTTCGTGGAGCCCGGACTTTCCTCGCGCCCGAAAGCACGCGGCTGCCTCAGGCCCCCTGACCGGCTGCCTATAGGCCGGCTACGCCGGGAAAGCTAGCGCGTCCGCCCCTGGTCGCGGTCGAGCAGCAATTGCCACAAGATCGCCGCCACCTCGCCATCGGGCACGCCGGTGATCCGCTCGGGCCGCCAGCGGCGCTCGAAGGCCTCGACCGCTTTCGCCTGATCGGTGATGTCGTAACCGAAGCGTTCCAGCGCGAGGAAGAAGCTGCCCCAGTTGTGGAACGGATTGCCCGCCGCAAGGCATTCGGGCTTGGGCAGGCACAGCTTGTGCTGCGCAAGCCGGTCCCACGGAAACAGCTCGCCCGGATCCACTTTGCGCATCGGCGCGACATCGGAGTGGCCGACGACGTTGGCGCGCGGGATGTCGTATTGCTTCACGATCCGGTGCAGCAGCGGGATCAGCGCGTCGATCTGCGCCTCGGCAAAGCCGCGATAGCCGAGGCCGTGGCCGGGATGGTCGAGCTCGATCCCGATGCTCGCCGAATTGACGTCGGGAATGCCGCGCCAGTAGCTCGCACCCGCATGCCATGCGCGCTTGTCCTCGGGGACGAGGCGGATCACTCCGCCCTCCTCGGTGATGAGGTAATGCGCGCTGACCTTGGCCTCGGGATCGGTCAACCGCTCGATCGCCGCGCCGACCGGCTTCATCTCGGTATAGTGGATCACCGCCATGGTGATCGGCAGACTGCGTTCGTCGAAATTGGGCGAGAGGCGCTCCTCGTGAACCAGCTCGTCCTCCCCCTCCATTCGCGTCAGCCCCCCTTGCCCTTAACCGATCATGCCTTCGGGCTCGGGCAGCACCGCGCCCAGCACCAGCGCCCCGTCACCCAGCTTGTACTGGAGGCCGCCGTCCATCTCCTCGGCGAGCACGCAGATCATGTGCGCAGCGGCGGTGCGGCTGGTGATTTCGCCCGGCGCGAGTTCGCCCTGCAGCGCGCGGCCGATGGTCTCGTCGAAGGCGATGCGCTCGGCCCGCGCGCGGGCGACGATCTCGACCGCGCCGTCGCGCCGCTCGGCCCCGATGTCGAGCGTGCCGCCGCGCACCAGTGCATCCAGCGCGATCTGCGCGAGGTTGAGCAGCACCTTGACCGCAGGCTTGGGCAGGCTGGGTTCGGCAATCGCCCAGTTGACCTCGACCTTTTTGGCATCGCCAGCCAGCGCGTCGATCACCGCCTTGGCCTCGTCCACCGGGATCGCCTCGCCGAAGCCCCCGGCAGCGCCGAAGGCGAGGCGGAAGAACTTCAGCTTGTCGGTGCTGATCTTCGCCGATTGCTCGAGCAGGTCGACCACCTGCGCGCGCATCTGCGGGTCTTTCTCCTCGGCGAGCAGCTCCAGCCCGTTGGCGAGCGCGCCGACCGGCGAGAGCATGTCGTGGCACAGGCGCGAGCACAGCATCGCGGCGAGATCGGTCTGGGAAATCATGCCCGCTGTCCTAGCCATCGATGATGGTAAATGGAAGTGCGACAAACCCTTGTTTGCCGTCCAGCCAGAACCTTGTGTCTTCCCCAGCGATGATCGCCCAGACTGCGCCGTCGCCGTTGGCCGAGGCGCGGTCGGTGGCCGAGGGCTCGGCGGGACCCCGCGGGTGCGAGTGGTAATAGCCGATCACCGCTGGTCCTGCGGCGCGCGCGGCGCGGTGCGCGTCGATCAGGGCTTGCGGGTCGACCTCGAAATGGGTTTGCGGCGAGGGGTGGACGTTGGCGGCAGGGCGGGATTCGGTAATGCACCCGCCCTCCCCCAGCAGGATGCCACAGGCCTCGAGCGGATGCGCGGCGGCGGCATGGGCGCGCATGGCCGCCAGGGCTTCGCTTGTCACGTCGATCCGCATCGCGCATGGCCATAGCATGGCCGACAGCGAAATCATCACCGGCACCATCGCCGCCCCTGCCCGCCTCGACAAGGCGCTGGCCGAGGCGACGGGGCTCAGCCGTGCGCGGGTGCAGGGGCTGATCGAGGAAGGCCGCGTCGATGTCGCGGGCAAGACCGCGACCAGCGCTTCGGCCAAGGTCGCCGCCGATACTCCGTTCCGCATCATCCTCGCCGCCGCCATGCCCGCCGCAGCCCAGCCCGAGGACATTCCGCTTATCATCGCATACGAGGACCAGCACCTCGTCGTGGTCGACAAGCCTGCGGGGATGGTCGTCCACCCGGCGGTGGGCAACATCACCGGCACGCTGGTCAATGCGCTGCTGCACCACTGCCGGGGCAACCTCAGCGGCATCAACGGGGTCGCGCGGCCGGGGATCGTGCACCGGATCGACAAGGACACCTCCGGGCTGCTGGTCATCGCCAAGTCCGACGCCGCGCACGAGGGCCTCGCCGCGCAATTTGCCGCGCACACCGTCCACCGCCGCTATATCGCGGTCTGCGCCGGGCACCCCTCCCCGGCCGAGGGCACCATCGACGCGCGCATCGGCCGCTCGGACGCGGACCGAAAGAAAATGACGGTGCTGCCCAACAATTCCTCGCGCGGGAAATCGGCCGTGACCCATTACAAGGTGATCCGACGGCTCGAAGACGCTGCCGTGATCGAATGCCGGCTGGAGACGGGGCGCACCCACCAGGTCCGCGTTCACTGTGCGTCAATCGGCCACCCTTTATTGGGAGACCCTGCCTATGGCCGCACCCCGAAACAGCTTCGTCCCGTTCTCGAGCGACTCGGCTTCGCCCGTCAGGCGCTCCATGCCGCAGAATTGGGCTTCCAGCACCCGCTCACGGGCGAAATGGTGCAATTCCGGAGCAATCTGCCGCAAGACATGGCGGAACTGATCGACGAACTCAGCCGTAGTGATCGATGAAACGCGCATACATCAGATCGATTTTCGCGTATAACTTGAATCCGTGGCCCAGCGCGACGGATGCCCATCAGGGGTCCTTGCCAAGCGGTCGACGCTAGAAAGGTTAGGTAACCAGTGACCAAGACTAAAGCCGCCTCGATGCCGGCGCTCTCGGGTGAGCAGTCGCTCAACCGCTATCTCGCCGAAATCCGCAAGTTCCCGGTGCTGACGGCCGAGCAGGAATACATGCTCGCCAAGCGCTATCAGGAACACGAAGACCCCGAGGCCGCCGCCCAGCTCGTTTCCAGCCACCTGCGGCTCGTCGCGAAGATCGCGATGGGGTATCGCGGCTATGGCCTGCCCGTCGCCGACCTCATTTCGGAAGGCAACGTGGGCCTTATGCAGGGCGTCAAGAAGTTCGAACCCGATCGCGGCTTCCGCCTCGCGACCTACGCGATGTGGTGGATCAAGGCGAGCATTCAGGAGTATATCCTGCGCTCGTGGAGCCTCGTGAAGATGGGCACCACCGCCGCGCAGAAGAAGCTGTTCTTCAACCTTCGCCGGATGAAGAAGAACCTCGACGCCTACGAGGACAGCGACCTGCGCCCCGACGATCTCGCCAAGATCGCGACCGACCTCGGCGTGCCCGAGCAGGAAGTGGTCAACATGAACCGCCGGATGATGATGGGCGGCGATGCCTCGCTCAACGTCTCCTTGCGCGGGGCCGAAGAAGGCTCGGGCGAATGGCAGGACTGGCTGGCGGATGACCGCCCCTTGCAGGACGAGACCGTCGCCGAAAGCCAGGAATCGCAGATGCGCATGGAGATGCTGTCCGAAGCGATGGGCAGCCTCAACGAGCGCGAACGCCACATCCTCACCGAACGCCGCCTGACCGAGAAGCCCCAGACGCTGGAAGAGCTCAGCCAGGAATACGACGTCAGCCGCGAACGCATCCGCCAGATCGAGGTGCGCGCCTTCGAAAAGCTCCAGAAGGCGATGCAGCGGATCGCGGGCGAGAGGCTGCTGCCGGGCGTGGCCTGACAGCGCACCGTCACGAAAACGAAAGGGCGCCGCGAGAGATCGCGGCGCCCTTTTCGCATTCGGGGCTGACGGGCTACCTCTTCTTCCCCGCCAGATCCATCACCGCAGCGACCATCGCCCGCGCACCTACGGTGATGCTCTCCCTCGGCGCGATCTGGAACAGAGGGGAGTGGTGGCCGGCGATCGGCGGCCCGCCTGCCTTGGCCGCGGCGATGCGCTCTGGCGTCGTCCCGCCGACCGCGAAGTAGTAGCCCGGCACGCCCAGCCCCGGCGCGACGAAATAGGTGAAGTCCTCCGCGCCCATGTTCTGCTGCTCGAAGGGCACCACCGCGCCTTCGCCCAGCGCGCGCTTCATCGCCGCGTTCAGGCGGCGCGCGAGCGCGGGGTCGTTGATGGTCGTCGGCGTGCCCGAGAAGTGCTTGACCGTCACCGGCATGTCGTCGGGCAGCCCGTGCGCCTTGCCGATATTGACCGCGATCCGCTCGACCAGCGCGATCACCTTGGCGCGCGTCTCCTCGTCATTGGCGCGTACCGTCAGCTTGAGGTTCGCCTCGTCAGAGATGATGTTGTAGGCCGACCCGGCGTGGAAGGCGCCGACCGTCACCACCACCGGCTTGAGCGGAGAAATCTCTAGTGAATCAATGGATTGCAACGCGGTGACGATCTGCGAGGCGATGTAGACGGGGTCCTTGCCCAGGTGCGGCGAGGCGCCGTGGGTGCCGATCCCGGGCACCCGCACGTCGAGCGTGTCGGAGCTCGAATACTGGATGCCCTCGGCGGCCGAGACCACGCCCGTCGGCAGTTCTGCGGCGACATGGAAGGCGAGCGCGTAGTCGGGCTTGCCGAAACGCTGGTAGAGCCCGTCCTCCATCATCCGCTTGGCCCCGCGCACGCCTTCCTCGGCGGGCTGGACGACGAACATCAGCGTGCCGCTCCACTGGCCCTTGGTGGCTGCGAGCCGCCGCGCGGTGGCGATCATCGCGGTGATGTGGGTATCGTGCCCGCAGGCGTGCATGGTGGGATATTCCTTCCCGTCCTCGCCCACCTGCTTCGCCTTCGAGGCATAGGCGAGGCCGGTCTTCTCCTCGACCGGCAGCCCGTCCATGTCGGCACGGACCAGGATCAGCGGGCCCTTGCCGTTCCTGAGGATGCCCACCACCCCGGTGCCGCCCACGCCCGTCGTCACCTCGAGCCCGGCCGCCTTAAGCTCGGCCGCCATCTTGGCCGCGGTGCGGTTTTCGAGGAAGCCGAGTTCGGGGTTCTGGTGGAAGTCGAGGAACAGCGGCGCGAGGTAGCTGTCGTATTCCGCCTCGATCGCCTCTTTGGTGGCGACATCCTCGGCCCATGCGGGCGAGGCGGCGGCGGCCAGCGCGAGGGCGCTTGCGGCGAGGTGGAACAGGCGCATGTCGGTGGTCTCCCCTTGAGTTTGACCGCAAGCTAGCCGCCGCCAGCGCGGGCACGCAAGCGCGGATGCTTCACACGTCCCCCGCGCTGCGCTAGAGCCGGGCACATGGTCTCCCTGATCTTTCGCTACACCGCCAAGGCGATCGCCGCCTTCTTCGCGCTGACGCTGGTGCTGGTGGTGGCCTTCAAGTGGCTCCCCGTCCCCGTCACCGCGACCATGATCATGGACGGCAACGGCATCACCAAGGATTGGGAGAGCCTCGACAATATCGACCGCAATCTGGTGAGCGCGGTGATCGCCTCGGAAGACCAGCGCTTCTGCTCGCACAGCGGCTTCGACACCGAGGCGATCGAGCAGGCGATGCGCGAGAACCTCGAGGGCGGGAAGATCCGCGGCGGCTCGTCGATCAGCCAGCAGACCGCCAAGAACGTCTTCCTGTGGCAGGGCGGTGGCTATTTCCGAAAGGCGCTCGAGGCGTGGTTCACCTTCTGGATCGAGCTCGTCTGGGGCAAGCGGCGGATCATGGAGGTCTACCTGAACGTCGCCGAGACCGGGATCGGCACCTATGGCGCCGAGGCCGGATCGCAGCGCTATTTCGGCCACTCCGCCGCGCGGATGAGCCGCGACGAGGCAAGCCGCATGGCCGCCGCCCTCCCCAGCCCCAAGAAGCGCTCGGTCAAGAGCCCCGGCGGCTGGCTCGCGCGCCACGGCAACCGGATCGAGCGGCGCATCGGGATCGTCCGGCGCGACGGGCTCGACGCCTGCGTCTACAACTAAAGACGGCTTGTCAGGCGTGGCGGCGGCGGTCTAATCCGCGCGGCGGGGTCGCTTGCAGGGGGCAAGCCAGGGCATGACAGGACGGACCGGCAGAACACTCGGCACCGCCGCGTTCGCAGCGGCGCTTGCGGGACTGGTGGGCGCGGCGGCGGCGCAGGTCAGCGAGCCGGTAAAGCACTTCGAGCGCTTCACCCAGCACGACATGAAGATGTGCTTTATCGCCCAATACCTGATGGTCGATGCCACCTCGGGCGAGGCCAAGGACCGCTATCTGGCGACATGGGTTGCTTTTGCCGGCGGAGGCCAGAGCGAGTCCGACGAGCTCGTCAAGGATCGCGGCGCGTTGCTTCAAGCCGCCTTGTCGCCCGCGCAGATGGCAGTGCTGGCCGATGCCTGCCGTCCGGCCTTGCTGGAAGCGGGCGGCCCGGCCCGCTTCACTCTCCCGTTTCCCGAACTGATCGGCGAGAGCGCGCTCGCAAGCTTTCGCCGTTCCCGCAATGGCGGGCCGACTGCCGAGGAACGTGCAGCCGAAGCGCGTGCCGCCGCCGCCCGCCTCGATGCCGAATGCCGCGCGATCGTCGACAAGGGCGTGGCCGAGGCCACCCGCGAATTCCGCCAGGCGCAAGGAGAGATCAAGGTATGGATCCGCGCCGGCTCCTTCGGTTCGCCGCCCGGGCAATACGACATCCAGAACGGCTGCGTCGCCATCGACAACGCCGGGGGCCAGCTCAATACAAAACAGTGCCCGGCCGAATATGCGCAGGCCCTGATGAACTTCCGCGCAGGCTATTACATCGACTTCAACGGCAGCGGCGGCTTCTCCTGCAAATAGCGCCGCACCATCGTCGCGCGTGACGCGCGGCAAGCTTGCCGCTACAAGCGCCTGACGATGGCCCACGCGCACGCCCATAACCACCACGATCACGGCCATGGACACCACGGGCATGGCCACGGGCACGGGCATGGTGGCCACTCTCATGCGCCCGCGGATTTCGGCCGCGCCTTCCTGATCGGCATCATCCTCAACACCGGCTTCGTCCTGCTCGAGGCGGCTGCCGGGCTGATCTACGGTTCGATGGCGCTGATCGCGGACGCAGGCCACAACCTGTCCGACGTGCTGGCGCTGGCGCTCGCGTGGATCGCCAGCATCGCCGCAAAGCAGCCCGCATCGGGGCGCTTCACCTACGGCTACAAGTCCTCGACCATCCTCGCCGCGCTCGCCAATGCGCTGCTGCTGGCGGTGGCGATCGGGGCGATTTTGTTCGAGACGCTGCACCGGATGGCGAACCCCGCTGAGCCGCAGGGCCTCGCCATGGCGGCGGTGGCAGGGGTCGGCATCGCGATCAACGGCTTCACCGCGTGGCTGTTCATGAAGGGCCAGGGCGATCTCAACATCCGCGGCGCCTATCTCCACATGGCCGCCGATGCGCTGGTGTCGCTGGGCGTAGTGGTGGCGGGGCTCGCGATCGTCTTCACCGGCTGGGCGTGGGTCGATCCGGCGGTGAGCCTCGTGATTCTCGCCGTGATCGCATGGGGCACCTGGGGCCTCGCGCGCGATTCCGTCGCGATGGGCCTGCTCGCCGCGCCTGCGGGAATCGAGCTTGGCGCGGTCAGGCAGCACCTCGCCGGGTTCGAGGGCGTCACCGCGGTCCACGATCTCCATGTCTGGCCGATGTCGACCACCGAGGTCGCGCTGACCGCGCATCTCGTCATGCCCGCCCGCCCCGCCTCCGACAGCTTCCTGCGCGAGGTCGCCGCGAGCCTTGAAGAGCGCTTCGGCGTCCACCACGCGACGCTCCAGATCGAGACCGGCGAGGACCCCTGCGCCCACCCCTGCGGAGCCGATTGCTGATGGCCGCGCGCCCCCGCCCCTCCTCCGACGAAGCGCGCGAGGCGCTGCGCGACGCGATGGCGCGGCTGGCGGCGGGCGATCAGGCGGCGCTCGAGGAAATCTATCGTGCCACCCGGGTGAAGCTCTTCGGCATCTGCCTGCGTATCTTGGGGGATCGAAAGGAAGCCGAGGACGCCTTGCAGGACGTCTATGTCAATCTCTGGCAGCGGGCCGACCGCTATGACCCGACCCGCGCGAGCCCAATCGCGTGGCTGGCGGCGTTCGCGCGCAACCGCGCGATCGACCGGCTGCGGACGGGCAAGGTGCGCGGCGGGGCGGTGCCGGTCGAGGAAGCCGCGCCGCTGCCCGACGAGAGCCCGCTGGCCGACATGCTGCTGGTCGATGCCGAGCAGACCGCGCAGATCCACAAGTGCCTCGGCGCTCTCGATGCCCGCACGCAGGGCCATATCCGCGCCGCCTTTTTCGAGGGCTACACCTATGCGCAGCTCGCCGAAGCCGCCGACGTTCCCTTGGGCACGATGAAGAGCTGGATCCGCCGCGGCCTCCAGCGCCTGCGCGCCTGTCTCGAAGCGAGCGAGGCGGCATGAGCGCTCCCGAAGATACCGGGCCTGACGTGACCCGCGACGATCCGATGATCGCCGCCGAGTGGGCCTTGGGCCTGCTCGAGGGCGAGGAACTGCTCGCCGCGCGCGGCAAGTATGCGACCGATCCGGCCTTCGCCTGGCGCAAGGAATGGTGGGACGACTGGTTCGCGCCGCTCTCCGACGCGATCCCCGGCGCCGAACCGGGCGATCACGTGTGGGACGGCATCGCCGCGCGCGTTTCCGCCGCGCAAGCGGTTGCAGGCACCCCGGCGGGCGAGCCTGTGGCAGGTTCGAATGTCGTGGCGCTCGAGGCCCGTGTGCGGCTGTGGCAGCGGGTGGCGGGGCTCTCGTCCATCGCCGCCGCGGCGCTGCTCGCTTGGGTCGCACTCACCCCTTCGCAAAGCCCCGTCGCGCCCCAGCCCGCACAGATCGCCGCCGTCGCGCCAATGGTGGCGACCGTGCCCATCGGCGAGACCGGCCTCCGGCTCGATGTCACCTACATCCCCGAAAGCGAGCGGATGGTGGTGGCAGCCATCGGGCTCACCCCCGACGGTGTCCACGACCACGAGCTGTGGCTCGTGCCCGCCGACGGCACCCCGCTACAATCGCTGGGCGTGGTAAAGCCGGGCGAAGTGCGCTCGATGACCCTCCCCGCCGCGGCGGTCGCCAAGCTCGGAGACGGGGCGAGCCTCGTCCTCACCCGCGAGCCGATCGGCGGCAAGCCCAAGGGCAAGGATGCAGGCCCGGTGGTCGCCAAGGGCGCCTTCAGCCGCGTCTGAATGCGCGCCCTTGCAGGCCCGTTTTACTGCTACTGAATTTTATTTGCATCCGCTCGCCCAAGGATTCCGTAACGTCTATTGCAAGCGGGAGGGGCTTGCACTCGTGACGTAAACCCCAACGGAGATCCCCCTATGACCCCCAAGACCACTCTTGCGGCGCTGACCGCGGCTGCCCTCGCTGCGACCACCGGCCTCGCCGCCCTCCCCGCCGCCGCGCACCAGCACAAGGCCGAGGCCGCTGCTGCGCCCAACATCGTCCAGGTCGCGATGAGCACCGGCGTCCATAACACCCTCGTCGCCGCCGTGAAGGCCGCCGGCCTCGTCGACACGCTCTCGGGCCCCGGCCCCTTCACCGTCTTCGCCCCGACCGACACCGCCTTCGCGAAGCTCCCCGACGGCACCGTCGCCAACCTCGTGAAGCCCGCCAACAAGGGCGCGCTGACCGAGATCCTCACCTATCACGCGGTCGCCGGCAAGGTGACGAGCCGCGACCTCGTCGCGCTGATCAAGCAGGGCCACGGCGAGGCGGTGATCGAAACCCTCGCGGGCGGCGAGCTGACCGCGCGCCTCTCGGGCGACAAGATCATCATCACCGACGAAAAGGGCCGCGCCACCGCCGTGACGCAGGCCGACGTCGTGACCTCGAACGGTGTGGTCCACGTGACCGACGGGGTTTTCCTGCCCGCCTAAGCCTTCCCCGGCTGGCGCTACCCCCCACTTCCCCCATCCCCCCAAGGGGGGCAGCGCTTCTCCCGACCCCGTCCGGCCTTCCTCTTGGGCCGGGCGGGGTTTTGGTTTGGGGTTGTGAAAGCTACCCCTCCGTCACCGCTTCGCGGTGCCACCTCCCCATTCCGTTGGAACGGGGAGGGACTTTTCGGTTGATCCGCAGAATGTTAAGTCCCTCCCCGTCCTGAAAGGATGGGGAGGTGGCAGCCCGCAGGGCTGACGGAGGGGTCATTGCGCAAAAGCGACCACAATTACCCTCTCGCCCGAGCCCAGCGCAAAACGCCATCGCTCCCCGAAGGCCTCCTGTGGCGAGAACTCCGCGCCAAGGCGGGCGGCACCAAATTCCGCCGCCAACATCCCGTCGGGAGATATGTGCTCGATTTTTACTGCGCGGCGGCCAAGTGCGGGTTCGAGATCGATGGCGTCGCGCATGACATGGGCACAAGGCCTGAGCGCGACGAAGCGAGGGATGCATGGTTGGGCGGGCAGGGCATTCGGGTGGTCCGCATCCCCGCGCGCGAGGTTTTGGCCGATCCGACGGGCGTTGCCGAAGCCGTGGTACGAATGTGCCGGGGGATTATCGACGGAGAGGTCTGAGAGAACGCAGAACCCCTCCGTCAGCCCTGCGGGCTGCCACCTCCCCATTGCTGCGCAACGGGGAGGGACTCAAGGGCGACTACGCCGCCTCTTCCTTCTTCGCCGCCTCGCCGCCGTGAACGCGGATCGGGTCCTTCTTGCCCGCGACCACATCGGCGTCGAGCACGATTTCGGTCACGCCTTCCATGTCAGGCAGATCGAACATCGTATCGAGCAGCAGGCCTTCGACGATCGAGCGCAGGCCGCGCGCGCCGGTCTTGCGCTTGATCGCGCGCTCGGCGATCGCCTGAAGGGCGTCGTCGGTGAAGGTCAGTTCGACATCCTCGAGCTCGAACAGCTTCTTGTACTGCTTGACCAGCGCGTTCTTGGGCTCCTGCAGGATGGTCACCAGCGCGGGCACGTCGAGATCGTGCAGCGTGGCGATCACCGGCAGACGGCCGACGAATTCGGGGATCAGGCCGAACTTGAGGAGATCCTCGGGCTCGGACTTTTCCAGCAGCTCGCCCACGCGGCGCTTGTCGGGATCGGCGACATGCGCGCCGAAGCCGATCGAGCGCTTCTGCAGGCGGTCGGCGATGATCTTGTCGAGCCCCGCAAAAGCACCCCCGCAGATGAACAGGATGTTGGTCGTGTCAACCTGCAGGAATTCCTGCTGCGGATGCTTGCGCCCGCCCTGCGGCGGAACGCTCGCGGTGGTGCCTTCCATCAGCTTCAGGAGCGCCTGCTGCACGCCCTCACCCGAAACGTCACGGGTGATCGAGGGGTTTTCGGCCTTGCGGGTGATCTTGTCGATCTCGTCGATATAGACGATCCCGTGCTGGGCCTTCTCGACATTGTAGTCGGAGGCCTGGAGCAGCTTGAGGATGATGTTCTCGACATCCTCACCCACATAGCCCGCTTCGGTCAGCGTGGTCGCGTCGGCCATGGTGAAGGGCACGTCGAAGGTGCGTGCCAGCGTCTGGGCGAGCAGGGTCTTGCCCGAGCCGGTGGGGCCGACCAGCAGGATGTTCGACTTCGCCAGCTCGACATCGCCCGCCTTGCCCGAGTGCTTCAACCGCTTGTAGTGGTTGTGCACCGCGACCGAGAGCACGCGCTTCGCCCGGTCCTGACCGATCACGTAATCGTTCAGGGTGGTGAAGATGTCCATCGGCGTGGGGATCTCGCCGTCCTTCTTGCCGGCGATCCCTGCCTTGGTTTCCTCGCGGATGATGTCGTTGCACAGCTCGACGCATTCATCGCAGATGAACACGGTGGGGCCGGCGATGAGCTTGCGCACCTCGTGCTGCGACTTCCCGCAGAAGCTGCAGTAGAGGGTGCTCTTGCTGTCGGATCCGCTCAATTTGGTCATTCCTGTGTCCTCGAATCCGCGTAAGGCCGTGCCGGAACACCCCGGGCGGATTCGTCAAGTGTATCGCGTGGCACCCATGAATCAACACATGGTGCGCGATTTCGTGGTGTTACCATAAAGCCTGCCCTCGCCCGGGCGCGGAAAAAGCACGCTTTGCGCGGCCCTGTCCCGTGCGGGGGCAGATCGGGGCGGAGGCCTTATTCAGGCGCGCCGCCCGAACCGTCCTCGGCGCCGGTTTCCTCGCTGTCGGGCCGGGTCTCGAACACCTTGTCAACGAGACCGAAGGCGCGCGCTTCCTCGGCTTCGAGGAAGGTGTCGCGGTCCATCGCCTTTTCGATTTCCTCGAGGCTGCGGCCAGTGAACTTGACGTAGAGGTCGTTCATGCGGCTGCGGATGCGCAGGATCTCACGCGCCTGGATCTCGATGTCCGACGCCATCCCGCGCGCCCCGCCCGAGGGCTGGTGGATCATGATGCGGGCATTGGGGAGCGCAATGCGCATGCCGGGCTCGCCCGCGGCGAGCAGGAAGCTACCCATCGAGGCGGCCTGCCCGATGCACACGGTCGACACGCGCGGCTTGATGTACTGCATGGTGTCGAAGATCGCGAGACCCGCGGTCACCACGCCGCCGGGCGAGTTGATGTACATGCTGATCGGCTTCGACGGATTCTCGCTCTCGAGGAACAGCAGCTGGGCGACGATCAGCGAGGCCATGCCGTCTTCCACCTGGCCGGTGACGAAGACGATGCGTTCGCGCAGCAGGCGGCTGAAGATGTCGAAGCTGCGCTCGCCCCGGCTGGTCTGCTCGACCACCACGGGCACCAGTGCGCCGGTCAGGGGATCGCGGGTGAATTGCCCCTGCGTGCCGTAGGTTTCGCCTGCGTTGCCGAACAGATCGATCATGTGGTGCCTTTGCCCTTGCTTGTTCTGAATTGGCTATGTCGGAGTGTCAGGGGCAATTTCAAGGGCGTTTACCTTGTTCATGTGAATTGCACCGCGCGAGGGGGCGTTTTACCCCTTGAGCCTTGGCCGCAGCGTGGCACACCATTCGCATGACCACCTATCGTCTCGCCCGTCCGGCCCTCGCCCTGCTGCTCGCCACCACTGCCCTGCCCGCGCTGGCGCAGGAGGCCGTGCCCGATGCCGCCGCCGCCGCCGAAGCGCAGATCGAGCGCATCCGCACGCTCGACGATGCCGGGCCGAAGCTGAATGCCGTGATCGTCTACGAGCCCGAGGCGGCGAATTACGCCAACGAGGCGGAAGAGGCCGGAACGCGGCTCGCCGGGCGCACCGTGCTGGTGAAGGACAATGTCGAGACGTCCGAGTGGCCCACCACCGCCGGCAGCCTTGCCCTTGCGGACAACGCCACGGGCCGCGACGCGCCGATGATCGCGCTGCTGCGGCGGAGCGGCGGGGTGGTGCTGGGCAAGACCAACCTCAGCGAGTGGGCCAACATCCGCTCGAACAATTCGACCAGCGGGTGGAGCGGCGTCGGCGGGCTGACGAAGAACCCCTATGCCACCGACCGCAATTCCTGCGGCTCGTCGAGCGGGAGCGGCGCTGCGATTGCGGCGGGGTTCGCCTGGGGCGCGATCGGGACGGAGACCAACGGATCGATCACCTGCCCGGCGTCCATAAATGGTCTGGTGGGATTCAAGCCGTCGGTCGGGATCGTCAGCCGCACCCATGTGGTGCCGATCTCCTCGACGCAGGACACCGCCGGGCCAATGACCCGGACGGTCTATGACGCCGCCCTGCTGCTCACCGCCATCGCCGGGCCGGATCAGGCCGACCCGGTGACGCTGGAGGCGAAGCGCGTCGCTGACTACACTGCCGGCCTCAACACCGCCTCACTGCAAGGCGTGCGCATCGGCGTGCTGCGCGGCGCGGTGGGCGATCGGCCCGACGTGAAGGCGCTGTTCGAAACCGCGCTCGCCGACTTGCAGCGCGCCGGCGCGGAGCTGGTCGATGTCGAATACGAGGCTCCGGGCGAATTGTGGGAGGCCTCGCTCCCGGTGCTCTTGTTCGAGCTCAGGGTCGAGATGGACAAGTATCTTGCGGGCCGCCCCGGCACCGGCGGCCCGAGGAGCCTTGCCGAGGTCGTGGCCTTCAACACCGCCAACGCCGACAAGGAGATGCGCTGGTTCAACCAGGACCTGTTCGAGCAGGCGCTCACCACCACGGACGCGGAGGCCTACGCGAAGAACCTCGCCACCCTCAGGCGCCTGACGCGGGCCGAGGGTATCGACAAGCTGCTCAGCCAGCACAAGGTCACCTTCCTCGTCGCACCCACCGAAGGCCCAGCGTGGACCACCGACCTCGTCAACGGCGACCATTTCTCCGGCGGCATCGGCGCGGGCTATCTCGCAGCGATCGCGGGCTATCCGCATATCACCGTGCCGATGGGCGGGGTCGAGGGGCTCCCCATCGGCCTCAGCATCATGGGCGGCCAGTGGCAGGACCACGCGGTGCTTAAGGCGGGCGCGGTTTTCGAGAGGGCGCGGACGGCCAAGCTGCCGGTGCCGACCTTCGCGCCGTGGAAACCGGCGGGGGAGTGAGCGAGACGGCGAGCGCTCTTCTCCCCCTCCCCTCGGGGAGGGGGTTGGGGGGTGGGGGCTCCACGCCAGCGGCCACGCAGCGAGGCCTGCGGCCTCGCCCCACCCCTGACCCCTCCCGGAAAGGAGGGGCGTTCGCGAGCCACACGCCGTGCGCTTCTTGAAACGAAAGACCCCCAGCCGTTGCAGCGGCCGGGGGTCGGTCAACAGGTCGAGCCTGTCACTGGTTTTGTGATCTGGCCGGAGCCCTACTTCTTGGCAGCCGCCTTCTTGGCCGGGGCCTTCTTGGCAGCGGGCTTCTCTTCAGCCGCAGCCGCTTCGGCCTTCTTCGCCGGAGCCTTCTTGGCGGGCTTGGCGTCAGCTTCCTCGGCGGGAGCTTCGGCCTTCTTCTTCGGGGCGGCCTTCTTGGCGGGCTTTTCTTCCGCGGCAGCCGGGGCTTCCTCGGCAGCAGCTTCGGCCTTCTTGGCCGGAGCCTTCTTCTTCGCCGGGGCCTTCTTCAGCGCCGGAGCGGCTTCCGCGCCCTCTTCGGCCTCGATCGCGGCCTGGAGCTCTTCCACGGTCACTTCACGCTCGGTGACTTCGGCCTTGTCGAACAGGAAGTCGACGACCTTGTCCTCATAGAGCGGCGCGCGCAGCTGGGCGGCGGCCATCGGCTCGGACTGGATGTACTGCACGAAGCGCTCGCGGTCCTCGGCGCGGTACTGCATCGCGGCCTGCTGGATCAGCATGCCCATTTCCTGTTGCGTCACTTCCACGCCGTTGGCCTGGCCGATTTCCGAAAGCAGCAGGCCCAGACGCACGCGGCGTTCGGCGATCGCGCGGTATTCGTCCTTCTCGTCCTCGATCTGCTTGAGCGCTTCGGCGGGGTTCTCGTCGCGCGCGGCTTCCTGCTGGAGCTGGGCCCAGATCTGCTGGAATTCGGCTTCGACCATGGTGCCGGGCACTTCGAAGCTGTGGCCCGCGGCCAGCTGATCGAGCAGCGCGCGCTTCATCTGGGTGCGGGTGAGGCCGGCGGTCTGCTGCTCGAGCTGCGCCTTCATGATCTCGCGCAGCTTCTCGAGGCTGTCGAGCCCGAGGCTCTTGGCGAAATCCTCGTCGAGCGTGGTCTCGGTCTCGACCTTCACCGCCTTCACGGTGATGTCGAAGGTCGCTTCCTTGCCCGCGAGGTGCTCGGCCTGATATTCGGCCGGGAAGGTAACGGTGATGGTCTTTTCCTGGCCCGTCTTCACGCCGACCAACTGGTCTTCGAAGCCGGGAATGAAGGTGTTCGAGCCGATCACCAGCGCGGCGTCTTCGGCCTTGCCGCCATCGAACTCGACGCCATCGAGCTTGCCGACGAAGTCGATGATGAGCTGGTCGCCCTCGGCCGCCTTCCTGGTCTTGGGCGCGTCCTTGTAGGACTTGTTCTGCGAGGCGATGTTGCCCAGCGCCTCGTCGATCTGCGCGTCCGTCACCGGCACGACCAGCTTTTCGAGCTTGAGGCCGTCGATGCTCGGCGCCTCGATCGCGGGCAGGACTTCGAGCGCGACGGTGATCGCGGCGTCCTTGCCTTCTTCATAGTCCTCGTTGAGGCCGATTTCGGGCTGCATCGCCGGGCGCAGCGCCTCGTTGCGGATCAGCGTGTCGACCGATTCGCGGATCGTGTCGTTCACCACCTGGCCGTGCAGCGCCTCGCCGTGCATTTTCTTGACGAGATTGGCGGGCACCTTGCCCGGACGGAAGCCGGGCATGCGCACCTGCGGCGCGACCTTCTTGATCTCGGCATCGATCTTGGCAGCGATCTCGCCCGCCGTGATGGTGATCAGATAGGCGCGCTTGAGGCCTTCGTTGACGGTCTGCTGGGTCTGCATGGGAACTGGTCTGATGCCTTCTAAGCTAGAATTCCGTGGATCGGGCCATCGGGAGGGCGAACTGGTGCGGGCGAAGGGACTCGAACCCCCACATCTTGCGATGCCAGAACCTAAATCTGGTGCGTCTACCAATTTCGCCACGCCCGCATGCCCGAACGAAGCCGCGCGGGAAGCATGGCCCCCCGCGCGTATCAGCCGCCGCCCTTATCCCCCTTGGCCCGAAAGGGCAAGCGCAACACGCTTGATGCTGTCGCAAACCCCCGATAAGGGCGCGCACCATGACCGAAGAAACCCCCGAAACCGCTCCCGTCAGCTCCGGCGCCCCCAATAACGGGGACGTGCCGCCCGATCACCTGTCGGTCAATCCGCGCAGCCCCTTCTTCGATGCCGAGAAGCTCCAGCGCGGGGTCGGCATCCGTTTCAAGGACCGGGTACGGACGGATATCGAGGAATATTCGATCTCCGAAGGCTGGGTGCGGGTGCAGGCGGGCAAGGCGGTGGACCGCAAGGGCCAGCCGCTGACGATCAAGCTGACCGGCCCGGTCGAGGCGTGGTACGAGGACCTCGGCGAGAACCCGCCGGTGGCCAAAAAGGGCTGAGGCGCCTCATAACTTGCCAAAAGGGCCGTTTGCGCCCACTTGGCGCGGGTTATGTCCCTCCCCAAGAAGCCTGAAGTCGTCATCATCGGCCGTCCCAATGTCGGCAAGTCCACGCTGTTCAACCGGCTGGTGGGCAAGAAACTCGCCCTCGTCGACGATCAGCCCGGCGTGACGCGCGACCGCCGGATGGGCGATGCGGTGATTGCGGGGCTGCACTTCACCATCGTCGATACCGCCGGGTGGGAGGACGAGGACGAGCTCTCGCTCCCCGGCCGGATGCGCAAGCAGACCGAGGCCTCGCTGGCCGGCGCCGACGCGGCGCTGTTCGTGGTCGATGCGCGCGCGGGGCTCACCCCATTAGACGAGGAAATCGCCCGCTACCTGCGCGAGCAGGAAGTCCCCGTGGTGGTGGTCGCCAACAAGGCCGAGGGCAACGCGGCCGAAGCGGGCATCATGGAAGCCTATGCGCTGGGCCTCGGCGAACCGCTGGGCGTCTCGGCTGAACATGGCGAGGGCGTGGCCGACCTCTTCGGCGGGCTGTGGCCGATCATCGGTGCCAAGGCCGAGGAATGGGAAGAGGCCAATGACGCGGAACGCGCGGCCTTGCGCGAAATGGACGAGGATGAGCGCCCCTCCGGCCCGCTGAAGCTCGCCATCGTCGGGCGGCCCAATGCGGGCAAGTCCACGCTGATCAACCGCCTGCTCGGCGAAGACCGCCTGTTGACCGGCCCCGAGGCCGGGATCACTCGCGATTCGATCGCGATCGACTGGAACTGGACCGATCCCAAGACCGGCGAGACCCGCGAGATCCGCCTGATCGACACCGCGGGGATGCGCAAGAAGAAGAACGTTACCGAGAAGCTGGAGAAGCTCTCCGTGGCCGATGCGCGCCGGGCGGTGGATTTTGCCGAAGTGGTGGTGCTGCTGCTCGACGCGACGCAGGGCCTCGAACATCAGGATCTGAAGATCGCCAGCCTCGTCCTCGAGGAAGGCCGCGCGCTGATGATCGCGATCAACAAGTGGGATGTGGCCGAAGACGCGAGCAAGCTGTTCAACGGCATCCGCGCGGCGCTCGACGATGGCCTTGCGCAGGTGCGCGGGCTGCCGCTGTTCGCAGTCTCCGCCAAGACCGGCAAGGGCCTCGACCAGATGCTCGCCGGGGCGTTCGAAATCCGCGAGGCGTGGTCGAAGCGGGTCAGCACCTCGGCATTGAACCGCTGGTTCGACGATGCGATGGAGGCCAACCCGCCCCCGGCGCCGGGCGGCAAGCGGATCAAGCTCAGGTACATCACCCAGGCCGGCACCCGCCCGCCGCGCTTCGTGATCTTCGGCACGCGGCTCGACCTGCTCCCCAAGAGCTACGAGCGCTACCTCGTCAACGGCATCCGCGCCAAACTCGGCTTCGACGCCGTGCCGGTGCGCGTGACGCTGAAGGCCAACAAGAACCCCTACGCCAAGGAGTAAGCGGTGACGCTGCTCGACACCCTCGCCAACGCGGCGGCCCACACGCCCTTCGCGCTCGAGATCATCGAACGCACCGCCTCCACCCCGCGCGTGCAGCAAGTGGTGCAATTGAGCCTTGCCCCGGCGTTCCTGCTGTCGGGGATCGGGGCGGTGATGAATGTCATCATGAGCCGCATGATCTGGATCTCGCAGCGGATCGAGAACATCGAGGAAAAGATGGACAACCAGCGCACCGCCAAGCAGGCGCGCGAGCTCGGCTGGCTGATGCGGCGCAGAAAGCTGATGCAGGGCGCGATCATGTTCTCGACCGCGGCGGCAGTGATGATCAGCGCGGTGATCATGCTGCTGTTCGTCTCGGCCTATATCCTCGCCCAGATCGGCACGCTGATCGCCGCGATGTGGGTGCTGACGATGCTGCTGCTGGTGACCGGCCTCGGGTTCTTCCTGTTCGAGACCCGGCTCGCGGCAATCGGGGCGACTTCGCCCAAGGATTAGATGCAAAAAAGGGGGCAGAGCCGCATCCGGCCCTGCCCCCTTTTTGTGCAGCCCTTGCGGGCCGCCCTTAGCTCTCGCCCGCGGCCTGGCTCTGGAGCTGGCAGTAATTGTGCAGCCCCATCCGCTCGATCAGCTCGAACTGGGTTTCGAGGAAGTCGACATGCTCCTCCTCGTTCTTGAGGATATAGGCGAAGAGGTCGCGGCTGACATAGTCGCGCACGCTTTCGCAATGCTCGATCGCGTCGCGCAGCAGGGGAATCGCCTCGTGCTCGAGCGCGAGGTCGGCCTTGAGCACTTCCTCGACATTCTCGCCGACCTTCAGTTTGTGGATTGCCTGGAAATTGGGCAGCGCCTCGAGGAACAGGATGCGCTCGGCCAGCTTGTCGGCGTGCTCCATCTCCTCGATACTCTCGTGCCGCTCATAGGCGGCGAGCTTCTTCAGGCCCCAGTTGTCGAGCACGCGGTAGTGCAGCCAGTACTGGTTGATCGCGGTCAGCTCGTTGGTGAGCGCCTGGTTGAGATAGTCGATGACCTTCTGGTCGCCCTTCATGGCAGATGTCCCTTGAGAATTGTCAAAGCCGGGTTGCGGCATCTGCGTCACTGTAGACGCTGCCGGGGCCTGTCCGCAAGGGGGCGGGTTTCAAAATTCGTTATGAATCAGCGTCTTGCGAGGCTTTCGCAATCGCGGGTCAGGCTGCCTCTACTGCGAGGAAATCGCACTTTGCCGCAGCGCGCTCGGCGTCGATGATTTCCTGCGCCTCTTCAAGGCACTGGCCGCAATTGGGACGCTTGCCGAGGCAGGCATAGCTCGCTTCGGCATCGCCGTCGCAGGCGAGCGCGGCTTTGCGCAAATCATTCTCACGGATGGCATTGCAGATGCAGATGTACATGAGCGTGCGAATCTTTCCTGCGAAGCGTTTGCAGAAGGCAATGTATGCGAATTATTCTTAATAACAAGGGGGATTTGCCCCTATCGCGGGCAGCCTGCCTCGTTCTAGAACAGGCGCGTGAATCGGGGGCGCATCATGCAGGGACGATTGCACTTTCTCGCGGCGGCACTCGCGCTCGGCCTCGTCACGGCCTGCGCGCCCAACCCGGAACGCGAGCGCGAGGCGATCAAGCGCGAACTGCTCACGCATCCCGAGACCCGCCAATTATGGCGCGCGGTCGAGCGCCATTATCCGGCCGAGTTCGCCGAGTTGGTCGAAAAGATCCGCGCGTTCGCCCCAGCCGAACGGTCTGATTCCCTCGCGATGCGGCGCGTCATCGACACATGGCTGGTCAAGCTGCTCGATTCGACCGCTCCGGACATTGCCCATGCATCGCCGGAGATGCTGCGGAAGATGGTCAAGGCGGACGTCCGGTTTACCGAGACCCTCGCGCAAGTGTCACCCGACCTGTGCGCCCGCTACGATACCGAAGGCGGGATTACGCTGGGGGACGAGCCCGAACTCGCCAAGGCCAAGGCGGCGATGGTGAAACTGAATGCGGCCACGATCACCGCGTCCGCCGAAGGCCGCGACAGCCCGGTGCAGCATGCCGAACCGAGCCAGGCGGAACGCGACAAGGCGGGGGCAAATCTGCTCGCTCAGGGCATCGACCAGGACACGTTGCAGGCGCTCGGCAGTCCGGCCGCCATTCGCGCCTTGCAGAAGGCCGAGGTCTGCGAACTCGCGCTCGGAATCAAGCGGGCGATCGCCGAGCTGCCCGACGATGCGCTCGCGCGGATGGTGGCCTACCAGGTCAGCCAGCAATCCCCCGCGCCTCAGCGCCGCAGCGGGAACACCCGCCGGTAGGTCAGGCAGCGCCACAGCCATTCGAGCGGGCCGTAGTTGAAGCGGTCGAGCCAGGGCTTGGACCACGCCAGCATCACGATCCACGCCAGCACCACCACGACATAGAGCTGCGGCCGGTTCAATTGCCCGAACAGCCCCAGCGCCCAGCCTTGGAAGAGGAACATCATCACGATCGAGGTGCCGAGGTAATTGGTGAAGGCCGCCCGCCCTGCGGCGCGGATGCGGTCGCCCAGCCAGCCGGTGGCCGACGGCGCATAGGCGACCAGCAGCGCGGCCAGCCCCAGCACCATCCACAGCCGCGGCAGGGCGCTCATCCCGAGGAAAGCGGCCTGTGTGCCGAAGAAGCTGAACCCGTCGGCCTGCATCACCAGCCCGATCGCGAGATGCGCCGCGCCGCCAGCGATGACGCCGATCCAGCCCCACTGCACCAGCTTGCCGCGCTCCACGCCGCCCGAGAAGAAACCCATGCCGTAAAGCGCCATTCCGATCAGCATCAGCGGCAGGGTCTCGAACCCGAACAGGAAGGCGTTGGTAAAGGGATCAAGCCCCTGCTCGCCGATCCGGTGCGCGACCAGCGCGGCATAGTCGCCCGAGGCCATGGCGGCATTGACCGGCGCTTCGGCAGCGATCTGGCTCTCCATTTCGGCCAGCATGCCGGTGCGCATCTCGGCAAACTCGGGCGAGCTGGTGCCGATGTCGGTATTGACCACGAGCCAGGGGAAGATCGTGAAGGTGTAGAACAGGATGCCCATGAGATAGCCGAACAGGCCGACCAAGAGCTGCGTCTTGGGACGCCATTTCATGCACAGCAGCGCGATCAGCCCGAGGATGGCGTAGCCCGAGAGGATGTCGCCGAACCAGATGAAGTAGAAATGGATGAGGCCGAAGCCGAGCAGCAGCACCAGCCGCCACGCCTGCAGCCAGCGCGTCGCGCCGCGCGCCCAGGCCTTCTCCATGAACAGCACCATCCCCGCACCGAACAGCACGGTGAACAGGCCGCGCATCTTGCCGTCGATCAGGATGAACTGGACGATCCACATCCACCCCTGCGGATCGCCGTTGGGGACGAGGAACTTGCCCGGGGTGAAATAGGCCAGCATCGGCTGCCCGAAGGCGACGATATTGGCCCACAGGATGCCCATCACGGCGATGCCGCGGATGAAATCGAGCGTGTCGATGCGCTGTGCGGCGGTGACCGGCGCGACATCGGCCGCGGTCGCCCCGCCGGATGCTGCGCTGGCAGCGAAAGTCTCGTTCATGGCTGATCCCCCGAGCCGGTGTTGTGCCCGGGGAACTTAGCGATTCGCGTCGGCTTGAAAAGTGCCGCCCGTCGATGCGGAACGGCGCTCGGGCGGGTCAGCCCTGCCCGGCGACGACGCAGACCTTGCCCTCGCGCTTCAATGCGGCGCAGGCGCGGCCGGCTTCGGCCTCGCTCGAAAAGCCGGTGGCGAGCAGGCGGGTGAGGCCGCCCGAGGGCACCAGCGCCTTGCGCGTGCCGGCGAGCGCGGCGTGGCTGCCGACCTCGCGCCACAGCTTGTCGGCATTGCTCGCGACGCCGAAGGCGCCGAGCTGCACGCGCCAGTTGCCCTGCTTGCGCGGGGCGAGCGCAGCCGGAACCGGGGTGACGGTCGAACCCTTGGGGGCCGAGGCGAGCGTAACCTGCGCCGGGGCCTGAGCAAGCGGCTTGGGCGCGGGCGGCAGGCCCGCCGGCTTGGGCGCGGCGGCGGCGACGGTCACGACCGGCGGCTTGGCGGCAGGCACCGGGGCAGCTGCCGGACGGGTGGCGAGTTCGGCGGCGGCGAGTTCGGCTTGGCGCTGCGACCGGGCGCCCGATTCCAGATCGCGGGCGAGCGTCTGGGCCTGCACGCGCTGGGCCTGGGGAATATACTTGTCCATCTGCACCAGCGCCTCGCGCGCCTGCGGCAGGCCGGCCGAGTTCGCCAGCGTCATCAGCGCATAGGCGCGCGTCCAGTCGCGCGGGGCATAATCGGCGTTGAAGTGCGACAGCCCCAGCACATATTGCGCGCGCGGATCGCCGCGGTCGGCGGCGGCCACGATCAGCGGCATGGCCTTCTGCTGCTCGCCTTCCTGGAACAGCATCAGCCCGTAATTGTCGGCGGCCTTCACATGGCCGAGTGCAGCGGCCTGCTCGTAGAGCTGGCGCGCGCGGGCATTGTCGATCTCGACCCCGCGGCCGAGTCGGTAGGCCTGCGCGAGGTTGAACAGCGCGTCGGGATCGCCTTGCGCTGCCGGGCCCTGCCATTCGACCACCGCGCGCGCATAATCGCCCGCGCTCCACGCATCGACCCCGGCCTTCACGTCCGCGATGGCGGGTGCCGCTGCCAGCAGCACTGCCGCCAGAGCCGTGCCTGCCAAAGTCGCCTTGTGGGATGCTGCCGTCATGAACCGTGCCATCGATCGGGTCTCGCCTGTTGCTGCCGGGAAGAGGGTGTGCGCAAAAAGATACTGCACGCCTGTTAGCCGATCACGGTTAGCAAATGGTTGCCCGCCCCATAGGCGAGGTGCGCCGCGTCTCCGGTTGCCCGTCGGAAGGCAACAGGGATTGCGAGGACGGCCAGCATGTTAACTCTAAATTAGGGGTATCCTGCGATCCCGTGGTCATCCAGCCGTTGTCAGGCGCTGCAATAGGGCAGCTACGCAGCGGTTCAATCCATGGGGGACCCAGGCGTTGCGTGTACTCGCTTTGGCATCGCAGAAAGGTGGATCGGGCAAGACCACCCTGTCCGGACATCTCGCCGTCCAGGCCCAGCGCGCTGGCGCCGGGCCGGTCGTGCTGATCGACATCGACCCGCAGGGCTCCCTGGCGGACTGGTGGAACGAGCGCGAGGCGGAATATCCCGCCTTCGCCCAGACCACCGTCGCGCGCCTTGCCAATGACCTTGCCGTCCTGCGCCAGCAGGGCTTCAAGCTGGCCGTGATCGACACGCCGCCGGCGATCACCATGGCGATCCAATCGGTGATCTCGGTTGCCGAGCTGATCGTCGTGCCGACCCGCCCGTCCCCGCACGATCTGCGCGCCGTGGGTGCCACGGTCGATCTGTGCGAGCGTGCCGGCAAGCCCTTGGTGTTCGTCGTCAACGCGGCCACCCCCAAGGCCAAGATCACCTCGGAAGCCGCGGTCGCGCTGTCGCAGCACGGCACCGTCGCCCCGATCACGCTCCACCACCGCACCGATTTCGCCGCCTCGATGATCGACGGGCGCACGGTGATGGAAGTCGATCCCGAAAGCCGCTCGGCCGCCGAGATCGCCGCGCTGTGGCGCTATGTCGCCGACCGGCTCGAGAAGAATTTCCGTCGCACCGTCTTCGCGCCTGCCCCCGGCGGGCACGCGCAGCAGCTCGGCGGCGTGCCGCGCCCCGCAGGTGGCTTCGGCCGCCGGGTGGCGCAGTAAGCGCGGGCGCTGACGGCCATGTCCGATTTCGCCTCGCTCGGTCCCTCGCTGCTGGCACGCAAGGGCGGCGCCAAGCCCGCGATGCGTCCGCAGGTCGCGCCGCTGGTCGCCGAGGAGGCGGCCGTGGTGCCCGAGGAGGCGCTCGAGGATCTCGGCTGGAACGATATGGGCGATTCGGACAGCGAAGGCTTCGGCGCGCAGATCGTGCCGATCAGCGCCGACCTCGCCGCTGGCCCCAACACTGCCGGCCCCGGCCCGATCGTCCGCCGTCAGCAACGCCGTCTCGAGGAGCGCGTGCTCGCCGATGCGGTGATGACCGGCCCCGAGACCGACGAATATGACGAGGACGAAGGCGAGGACGACGAATCGCTCTACGCCGAAGCCTTCGACGCCGGTTACGACGAAGACGAAGAGGGCGAGGAAGCCGACACCGCGCTCTACTCGCCGCTCGCGCCGCACATCGCCCTGCCCGACCCGGAGCCGGAGCCCGAGCCAGCACCCGTCGCTGCGCCCCGCGCCGCCAAGCCGCGCATGCCCGCGCCGCAATCGGGTCGCCGCGCCGCCTTCACCCTGCGGCTCGACGCCGACCGCCATCTCAAGCTTCGCCTCGCCGCGACCATGCAGGGCGTCAGCGCCCAGGTGCTAGTGACCGAGGCATTGGACCGCCTGCTCGCCGAATATGACGAGCTCGACGTCATCGCCAATCACCTGAAGCGCCACTGAGCGCCCGCCACCACTACCACCACGACGTGAACCAACAGGATCTACGGGGGACTACCAAGATGGACCGCAGCATCATCACCGGACTGAAGACCTCGCCGCGGCTCGCGCTGGCTGTGACCACCGCGATCGCGGGGCTGGCCTTCACCGCCGCGCCGGCCTCCGCCGCGCCGCGTGCCGAGACCTCGTTCGAGAACGCGCAGGACGCGCTCGCCAAGGGCAAGGTCGAAAAGGCGATCAAGCACGCCGAGGCAGCAGTGCAGGCCGACGGGCGCAATTCCGGCTACCGCGCGCTGCTGGGCGCTGCCTATCTCGAGGCGGGTCGCTTCGAGGCGGCTGCGACCACCTTCGGCGACGCGCTCGAACTGGGTGACAGCAACCCGCGCACGGTGCTGAGCTTCGCGCTCGCCAAGATCGCGCTGGGCGATTCGCAGGCGGCGATCGGGATGCTCGATGGCTATTCGGCCGCGCTCGACCCTGCCGACCTCGGTCTGGCCCTGGCGCTTGCCGGGCAGCCCGAACGCGGCGTCGGCGTGCTGGTGAACGGCGTCCGCAGCGCCGAGGAGGCCACCCCCAAGCTGCGCCAGAACCTTGCCTATGCCTATGCGCTGGCCGGCAACTGGCGCGCGGCCCGCGTGATGGCGGCCGAGGACGTGCCCGCCGACCAGCTCGAAGCGCGCCTTGCCCAGTGGGCCCAGATGAGCGCGCCCGAAATGGCGCCGCAGCGGGTCGCCGCGCTGCTCGACGTGCTCCCGCGCGCCGATGCCGGCCAGCCCGCACACCTCGCGCTCGCCAATTTCCCCGAACAGCCGGTGATGGTGGCAGAAGCCGCCGCTGACGCCGATGCCGGTGCCGGTGCCGAGGCCGATGTCGCGCTGGCCGCGGCCGAGCCGGTGGCCGAGACGATCGACGTCGTCGATCCGGCCCCGTCCGCGACCTTCACCGCCGCCTTCGCCGCGCCTGCGGCCGAAGCGGCTCCCGAACCGCAGCCCGTGGTCCTCGCCGCCGCCGCGCCCGAGCCTGCGGGAATCCAGTACGTCTCGAACCCCGTCGTCCAGCAGCTGCCCGCCGCGCGCGCCGCGGTGCGCGCGCCTGCCGCTCCGGCGGCTCCGCGCGTCGCCCAGGCCGCCTCGCAGCGCCGCATGGCCGCGACCTCGGTCGCTGCGGCCCCGGCGCCGAAGGGCCCGGCCACGCACCTCGTCCAGCTCGGCTCCTATGACAGCAAGGCCGAAGCCCTGCGCGGATGGAATTCGCTGCAAGGCAAGTTCCCGCAGCTGAAGGACCGCAAGCCGGTCATCACCGAAGCGGTGGTGAACGGCCGCACCTTCTGGCGCGTCGCCGCCGACGGCTTCACCTCGCAGAGCGCCCGCGCGATGTGCGGCACGCTCAAGTCGGCCGGTCGCGGCTGCTTCGCCTACGCCGCTGCGACCCCGCCCGCGGGCGCGGTGAAGCGCGACGTGCAGGTTGCCTCGCGCAGCCGGTAATCGGATTTCCGTAACAGGAATGAGCACCCTGCTCCCGGACAGCCAGCCGCTGTCCGGGAGTTTTCTTATGCGCCCGCGCCCAGCCTGACGCCGCCCTTCCACAGGCCCAGCACCCGGCCTTGCGCGCCCTGACGGTCGAAGGGGGTGTTGTCCGCGGTCGCTTCCATCTTGCGGCGGTCGATGATCCACGGCGCGTCCGGATCGATGAGGGCGAGGTCGGCTTCGAGCCCTTCGGCCAGCATCCCTGCGGGCACCCCGAGGAGCTTGGCGGGATTGGTCGCCAGCAGTTCGAAGGCGCGGGGGGTGTCGATCACACCGTCGCGCACCAGCCCCAGCGTCATGGCGAGCAGCGTCTCGGCCCCCGCCATGCCCGGGGCGGCATCGGCAAAGGGCAGGCGCTTGTCCTCGGGCCCGCGCGGATCGTGGCCGCTGGCGATGACGTCCACCGTGCCATCGGCGATCGCCGCGAGCGCCGCCTGCCGGTCGGCCTCGGTGCGCAAGGGGGGCGAGAGGCGGGCAAAGGTGCGGAAGTCGACCGTCGCGAGGTCGGAGAGCATGAAATGCGCGGGCGTGATCCCGCAGGTCACCGGCAGTCCCCGCGCCTTGGCCTCGCGCACCAGCGCGAATCCGCGCGCAGTCGTCACCTGCCGGATATGCAGCCGCGCACCCGCCAGTTCGGCGAGCGCAATGTCGCGCGCGATGGCGAGCGCCTCGGCCTCGGCGGGCGCGGCGGGGAGGCCCAGCCGCGTCGCGATCTCGCCCGCGGTGGCGGCAGCCTCTCCGACAAGGCCGCCATCCTCGGCATGGGTGACGACCACGAGGCCGAGCATCGCGGCATATTGCAGCAGCCGCAGCATCACGCCGCTATCGGCGATCCAGCGCCGCCCGGTGGCGATTCCCTTCGCGCCCGCATCCTGCATCAGCGCCAGCTCGGCGAGTTCGCGCCCCTCGAGCCCGCGCGTGGCGGCGGCGAGCGGGTGCACCCACAGATCGGGCTTGCCGCTCTTGGCGATGAAGCCGACGCGGCTCGGCAGATCGAGCGGGGGCGACTGGTCGGGCATCAGCGCGGCGCGGGTGATCCCGCCGAAGTGGAAGGCGGGCTTGTCGACCGCGAAGACCCCGAGATCGACGAGGCCGGGGGCGAGCAGCTTCCCGCGCGCGTCGACGACCGCATCACCCTCCTCGGCCTGCACATCGGGCCCGAGCGCGGTGATGATCCCGTCCGCGCAGCGCAGCGCTCCGGTGACCAGCCCAGCGGGCGTCACCAGCTGCGCATTGGTGAGGGTGAGGGCCTGCTGCTGTTTCATGCCCAGCCCTCCACACCGCGGGCTTCACGGGTCAGCACGTCGAGGCAGGCCATGCGGATCGCGACCCCCATCTCGACCTGCCGCGTGATCAGCGAGCGGCCCGCCAGATCGGCGACCTCGCTGTCGATCTCCACCCCCCGGTTCATCGGGCCCGGGTGCATCACCAGCGCATCGGGCCGCGCGAGCGCGAGGCGCCGGGTCGTGAGGCCATAGAGGTGGCGGTATTCGCGCGGGGACGGGATGAACTGCCCGCTCATCCGCTCCGATTGCAGGCGCAGCATCATCACCACCTCGGCACCGTCGAGCGCAGCGTCGAAGTTGTGGAACACCTCCACCCCCATCGCCTCCACGCCCTGCGGCATCAGCGCAGGCGGCGCGCAGACGCGCACGCGGGCGCCCAGCGCGGTCAGGCAAAGGATGTTCGAGCGCGCGACCCGGCTGTGCAGGATATCGCCGCAGATGGTGACGGTGAGGCCGGTGAAATCCTCCGCGCCCTCGCCCCGTTCGGCCAGCGCATGGCGCAGGGTCAGCGCATCGAGCAGCGCCTGCGTCGGGTGCTCATGCTGCCCGTCGCCCGCGTTGAGCACCGGACAATCGACCTTGTCCGCGATCAGCCCGGTCGCCCCCGAAGACCCGTGCCGGATCACGATCGCGTCCGCCCGCATCGCATTCAGCGTGATCGCGGTGTCGATCAGCGTCTCGCCCTTCTTCACGCTGCTGGTCGCGGCATGCATGTTGACCACGTCCGCCCCCAGCCGCTTGCCCGCGATCTCGAAGGACAGCAGCGTGCGGGTCGAATTCTCGAAGAAGGCGTTGATGATGGTGAGCCCGCCCAGCAGATCGGTGTGCTTGGCGCTCTGGCGGTTCCAGGCGACCCATTGCTCGGCCTGATCGAGCAGATAGAGGATCTCGTGCCGCGCGAGCTTGCCGATGCCGGTCAAATCGCGGTGCGGGAAAGCGAGCCTTCCGGGCGGAAAGCGGCCCGGAGGGGCGGAAAGATCGGTGCTGGCCATTAAAGCGATGCGCTTAGTCGAAGCGCGTCTGTCACTCAACCCGCGCCGTAAGCTTTCCGATAGAACTAAGCTGCCAAAGACCCTACATCGCAGTCGGGGCGAACATAAGGGATATGCAATGAGCTTCGTGGGCAAGGTTTGGAAGATCCTCGTCGGGATCAAGGACGGGCTTGTCCTGCTGTTCATGCTGCTGTTCTTCGTCGGCCTGTTCGCGATCCTCTCTGCCCGCCCCAACCCCGGGCAGGTGCGCGACGGGGCGCTGCAGATCGACCTTGCGGGCATCGTCGTCGAGGAGAAGAGCGCGCTCGATCCGCTCACCGCCCTGCTCGCGCGCGAGGCCCCGGTCGAGGAGACCCGCGCGCGCGACGTGATCCGCGCCCTCGATGCCGCCGCGACCGACGCGCGCATCAAGGCAGTGGTGCTCGACATGACCACCTTCATAGGCGGCGGGCAGGTGCACCTCAAGGACATCGGCGAGGCGATGGACCGGGTGCGCAAGGCCAAGAAGCCGGTGCTGACCTTCGGCTTCGCCTATGCCGACGACCAGATGCTGCTCGCCGCGCACGCCAGCGAGGTGTGGCTCGATCCGCAGGGCATGGCGGTGATCGCCGGGCCGGGCGGCAGCAATCTCTATTATGCGGGGCTGCTCGAGAAGCTCAGCGTCACTGCGCGGGTCTACCGCGTGGGCGCGTTCAAGGCGGGGGTCGAACCCTATACCCGCACCAGCATGTCGGACGAGGCGCGCGCCAATATCGGCGGGCTCTACGGCGCGCTGTGGGAGGAATACAAGGCCAACGTTTCCCGCGCGCGGCCCAAGCTCCAGCTGGCGAAGATCACCGGCGATCCGGCCGCGTGGATCGCGAGCTCCGGCGGCGACATGGCCAAGGCCGCGCTCGATGCGGGGATGGTCGACAAGCTCGGCGACAAGGCGGCGTTCGGCGCGCGGGTGGCGCAGCTGGCGGGCGAGGACCCGTGGAGCAAGCTGCCGGGCGCCTATGCCTCGAGCGACCTTTCCGCCTACCTCGCCGACCTCGGCGATGTCCGCAAGGGCAAGGCGATCGGCGTCGTCACCATCGCGGGCGAGATCGTCGACGGCGAGGCCGGGCCGGGCACGGCGGGCGGCACGCGGATCGCGAACCTGCTCGACGAGGCATTGGACGATGATCTCGCCGCGCTGGTGGTGCGGATCGATTCGCCGGGCGGTTCGGTCACCGCCTCGGAGGAAATCCGCCGCGCGATCCAGCGCTTCCGTGCCCGCAAGATCCCGGTCGCCGTCTCGATGGGCAACCTTGCCGCGAGCGGCGGCTACTGGGTCTCCACCCCGGGCGAGCGCATCTTCGCCGAGCCCGAGACGATCACCGGATCGATCGGGGTCTATGCCGTGGTGCCGACCTTCGAGAACGCCGCCGCGCGCCTCGGGGTGACGGCGGACGGCCATCGCACCACCGAGCTTTCGGGCCAGCCCGACATCATCGGCGGGTTCTCGCCGGCGATGGACTCGCTGCTCCAGACTTCGATCGGGGGGACCTATCAGGACTTCCTCAAGCTGGTCTCGGGCGCGCGCAAGCTGCCGGTCAGCCGCGTCGACCAGATCGCGCAAGGCCAGGTATGGGACGGCGGCACGGCGCGCCAGATCGGCCTCGTCGACGAATTCGGCGGGCTCGCCGAGGCGCTCGAATGGGCGGCGGCCAAGGCGGGCGCGAAGAAGGGCGAGTGGCACGCGGTCTACCTCGGCGAGAAGGAGGCGAATTACGATTCGCTGATCCGCCAGCTGGTCACCAGCGAGAGCGCCAAGGCGCGCACCCCGGTGGCGGGCGATATCTTTGCGCTCACCGCGATGCGCTCGCAGGCGCTGGGCACCCGCATCGCCCGCGATGCCGAGCGGCTGCTGGGCACGCGCGGCGTGCAGGCCTATTGCCTCACCTGCCCCGCCCCGCTCGACGCCGCGGGCGGCAAGCCCGCCGCAGCGACGCAGCGTCCGGAAGGGATGCTGGCGCTGCTCGCATGGCTGGCGGGAAGCTAAATCGCCATCAGCACGTCGCAGGCGCTTGCCAAGCGCCCCCGACCCGATTAATGGCCCGCCCCTGCCCCGGCCACTGGCCGACACGGGCGGGCGCGTAGCTCAGCGGTAGAGCACACCCTTCACACGGGTGGGGTCACAGGTTCAATCCCTGTCGCGCCCACCATTTCTGCACAATCCGGTTTCGGCAGGAATGGCGCGGCACGCCGCGGGCGGCCTTGCATCATCCCTCGTCATTCGCCCCTCCCCGCTTGACCGCGTGCCGGTGTTCGCGGCAAGCGCGTCAATCTTGCTTTTTGCGGCCAAACGGGGACTGATGATGCGCGACGTAATCCGGGGCCTTTGCCTCATGCTCCTCGCGATGCTTGGCCTCGCCGCGCCCGCCGCCGCGCAGTCCTATGCCGAGGGGCAGTTCGATCCCGCGATCCCGACGCTCACCGCCACAGTCGGCCATGCGCCGGGCGCGCGGATCACTTCGCCCGACCAGGCCTATGCCTATCTCAAGGCCCTCGCCGCCGCCGCACCCGACCGGACGCGGCTGGTGCAATATGCGACCAGCTGGGAGGGGCGGCCGCTCTACTACCTCGTGCTCTCCGCGCCCGCCAACATGGCGAGGCTCGAGGCGATTCGCGCCGACATGGCGAACATCGCCGCCGGGCGCGCGGGCAACGGCACCGCGCTGCCCGTCACGTGGCTCGCCTATGGCGTCCACGGCAACGAGATCTCCTCGACCGACGCCGCGCTGATGACCGCCTATCACCTGCTCGCCGCCAAGGGTGACGCGCGCGCGGACAAGATCATGGGCAGCACCATCGTCGTCATCGACCCGATGCAGAACCCCGACGGGCGCGCGCGCTTCGTGAACAATTTCCTCGCCGCGACCGGCATCGCCCCCGACGCCGACCGGCAGGCGGCCGAGCATGACGAGCCCTGGCCCTCGGGCCGGGTGAACCACTACATGTTCGATTTGAACCGCGACTGGTTCACGCTTTCCCAGCCCGAAACCCGCGGCAAGGTTTCCGCGATCCGGCAGTGGAACCCGGTGGTGGTGGTCGACCTCCACGAAATGGGCGGGGACGAGACCTACTTCTTCTCGCCCGCCGCCCAGCCCTTCAGCCCCAACCTCACCCCGGCGCAGATCCGCGCCTACGAGCTGATCGGCCGCTACAACGCCGCCGCCTTCGACGCGCGCGGCGAGCCCTATTTCACGCGCGAGGTCTATGACCTGTTCTACCCCGGCTACGGCGATACCTGGAACGCGCATCAGGGCGCGGTCGGCAGCACTTACGAACAGGGCTCGGCGCGGGGCCTCGTCTTCAAGCGGCGCGACGGGACCGAGCTGACCTATGCCGACGGGATCGCCAACCACTTCTCGGCGAGCCTCGCCACGGCGAGTGCAGTAGCCGACAATGCACAGAAGTTCCTGTCAGACTTCGCCGCCTACCGCGCGGGCAATGCGAGCGGCGCGGCGGGCAAGGGCACCTATGTGATCGACCTCGGCAAGCGGCGCTGGAATGCCGAGCGGCTCGGGCGGCGTCTGGCCGCGCAGGGCATCACCGTGCTGCGCCGCGAGGGCAGCGCCAGCGCTTGCGGCAAGTCCTATCCCGCAGGCTACCTCGCCGTGCCCCAGGCCCAGCCCGCCGCGCGGCTGATCCGCAGCCTGCTCGACCGCGACACGCCGCTCCCGCCCGATTTTCTCGCCGAGCAGGAGCGCCGCCGCTCGGTCGATCTGCCGCACGAGCTTTACGACGTGACCGCCTGGGCGGTGGGGCCGATGGCGGGGGTCGATGTGGCGCTGTGCAATGGCGTGGTCGGCGGCGACGCCATGGCGCCCGACGCGCCGATTGCGCCCAAGGTGGAGGGCAGCGGGGCCTTCGCCATCGCCGTGCCGTGGACCGACAGCGGGCAGGCGCGGCTTGTCACCCTCGCCCTGCGCGAGGGGATCGAGGGGCGCGTCACCGACAAGGCCTTCGCCGCCGGGGGCCGCCAGTTCCCGCGCGGCACCGTGGTCTTCCCGGCAGGCAGCAACACGCCCGAGAAGATGGCCACGCTCGCGGATCTGGCCAGACTGGTAGGCGCCGAGACCGTCGCGCTCGAGAGCGGGTGGGTCGATAGCGGGCCCAACCTCGGCAGCGAGCATTTTGTGCGCCTCACCCTGCCGCGCGTCGCGGTGGCGTGGGACGACGGGATCGACCAGCTTTCGGCCGGCGCGCTGCGCTACGTGCTCGAACAGCGCATCGGCCTGCCCGTGACCCCGATCCGCACCTCCCGCCTGGCCCGCGCCGACCTCTCCGATTACGACGTGGTGCTGGTGCCCGAGGGCAACCCTTCCGCCCAGATCGGCGATGGCGGGCAGCGGAACTTGCGCAGCTTCGTTCAGCGCGGCGGGGTGCTGGTGGCGATCGGCGACAGCCTCGAGACCTTCAGCGGCGGCGACAATCCGCTCCTCGCCGTCAAGCGCGAGGCGGCGCTGGGCCGCGATCCGGGCGAGGCCGGGGGTGACAAGGGCGATCTCGCCGAAGCGGTCGCAATCACCAGCGACGCCGAATATCGCGAGGCGATCAAGGACCCGGCGGCGCTCCCCGACACCCTGCCCGGAGCGCTGCTCAACGTGGTGGGCGAGCCTGACCACTTCCTCTCGGCCGGATACGACGACGGCGCGGTGGTGCTGGCGACGGGGACGCAGATCTTCACCCCGCTGGGCCGCGACAAGGGGGTCAACGCGGTGCGCTTCGCCGCGCCCGGCAATCTCATCGCCAGCGGCTATGTGTGGGACGAGAACCGGCGGCAGATGGCCTACAAGCCCTACCTGATGGCGCAGCCCACGGGCCGCGGGCTGGTGATCGGCTTTGCCCACGATCCCTCGACCCGCGGGTTCCTCGAAGGGCTCGACCTGATGATCGCCAACGCGGTGCTGCTCGCGCCCTCGCGAGTGCGGTGATACTGTCCTAGCGGATTGACACGCATTGTGTCATGCTCGCGGGCATGACGCTGTTCCACGCGCTTGTCGTGCTCCATGTCGCCACCGGCGCGGTGGGGCTGACGGCGTTCTGGGGGCCGATCGTTACGCGGAAGGGCGCGGCCAATCACCGGAAGTGGGGGCGCGCCGCGTGCTACGGCTTTCTTGGAGCGGGCGCGCTTGCCATCTGCATGGCCCTGCTGTCGCTCTACGGGAGCGAATACCGCCACCCCGAAATCACCGACCGCACGCTGTTCGACGGGCTGTTCGGGTGGATGATGCTCTACCTCGGGGTGCTGACCATCGGCTTCGTCGACTATGGCCTCGGCGTGGTGAAGCATAGCCGCGACCGCCGCGCCCTGCGCAGCGCCCGCTATCAGGCGGTGATCGCGGCGGTGATCGCGAGCGGGGCGTGGTGCGGCTATTTCGGTTTTCTGGTCGGCCATCCGCTGATGATGCTGGTCGCCTTTATCGGCATCGTGGCGATGCTGATCCAGCAGCGCTATATCTGGCGGGCCGAGGACTTCCCGAGGGGCACCCACGTCGGCGAACATTTCCGCGCTCTCATCGGCATGGGCATTTCGGCCTACACCGCCTTCCTGTCGGTGGGCCTCATCCGCCTCGTGCCCGAGCACGTCTTCAACCCCGCGATCTGGGCCGGGCCGAGCGTCATCGGGGTGAGCCTGATCATCTACTTCACCCTCAAGGGCAAGAAGTCCGCCAAGCCTCTGGCTTCAGGGCCGCGCCCACATCCGCAATAGATTGGCGATGGTCTTGTCGAGCGTTAGCAGCTCGGGCGACTGACTCGGCAGCTGCGGGCGCAGCGTGGCGCGCAGGTTTTCGAGGTCGAACAGCATCTCGCGCTGGGCGTTGTCCGCGATCATGCTCTCGATCCAGCCGACGCACACGATCCGCGTGCCGCGCGTCACGGGCCGCACCTCGTGGATCGAGCCCGAGGGGTAGAGCACCAGCAGCCCGCTCTCGCCCTTGACCGTCTGCGTGATCCCGGCGGTGTGGATCTCCAGCTCGCCGCCGTCATAGTCCCCCGGCGGAGTCAGGAACAGCGTGAAGGAGAGGTCGGTCCGCACCCGCCGCTCGCCCTTGCCCATCAGCGCGTTGTCGACATGCTGGCCGTAGGCCCCGCCAACACCCGTCCGGCTGATCAGCAAGTGCGACAGGCGGCGCGGCTGCGCGGCGGCGCGGATCACCTGGTTGTCCCACAGGATCCGCGAGATCTCGTCCGTCAGCGAGCGGCCCGCCGTGGAATCCAGCACCGCCTGCTCGTTGCGCTTGACCTCGCGCGCGACCGAGCCTGCGGTCTCGCGCCCGTCGCGCCATTCGAGCAGCGCGATGCGGTCATTGATGGCGGCGAGGCGATCGGCCTCGGGGATGGCGTGGACGGCGAGGATCATGGGCAGCAGGCCTACCCCCGCGCACCCTGCGAGGGCAAGCAAGTTGACATAGTGCATGCAGTGGCTGCTCGGCGAGCGGGTATGAACCAACCTTCAGAGATGCGTTTGCGTCGCATTAGCAAGCCTCGCTCGGCTGACGTCAGCGCCGCAGCAGGCCTTCTGCCAGCAGCCGGTTGACCCCCGCCGCGACCGCATCGGGCGACAGCTCCTTGCTATCCGCCCACACGACATAGCGCAGGCCGACAAACACGTTCATCCCCATCATCGCCCAGGCCTCGAGCTCGCCCAGCCCGTCGCGGAATTCGCCCGCCGCTGCCCCTGCGCGCAAGCGGTCGGCGATGCGCGCGGCGATGGTCTCGTAGTGCGCGCGGTAGCTCGCCGGATCGACGAACTCCGCCTCGTCGATGATGCGGTAGATTTCCTTGTGCTCGGCCGCAAAGCGCAGGAACGCCGCCAGCGCCGCGCGTTCGATCTCGAGCGCGCCCATGCCTTCGCTGAGCGCCGAGCGCGCAGAGGTGCGCACCTTCTCGCTCATGTCGGCGACCAGCGCGCGGAACAGCGCGTCCTTGCTGTCGAAATAGGTGTAGAAGCTGCCCAGCGCCATCCCGGCGCGGCGGGTGATCGAGCTGACCGAGGCCTCGTGAAAGCCCTTCTCGCCGAATTCCTCGGCCGCTGCGTCGAGCAGCTTGCGCAAGGTCCGCCGCCCGCGCTCGGTGCGCGGGGTCTTGGCGTCGACCGCCGCATCCCCGGCGAGCGTCGCCACGCTTTGCGAAGTGTTGCCCATCTGCCTCTCCCTCGGCGCTTTCGGTAGGCCGCGCAAGGGGTCTGCACAAGTCTAAACTTGAAAGGTGGTTCAACTTTCAATAAGTATCCCTTCATAAGAGGGCCAGGAGAGGAAACTACCCTATGAAAAAGACGCTTTGCACCCGCGCGCTGCTGCTTGCCGGCGCCGCAGGACTTGCCGCCTATGCCGCGCCCGCGATGGCGCAGGATGCCGCCGCCGAAGTCGCCGACGAGATGGCCGCTGCCGCCGCCGAAGAAGACGGCGTGATCTACGTCACCGCCCGCCGCCGCGAGGAAAAGCTGATCGACGTGCCGCTGTCCGTCACCGCGATCTCGGGCGAGACGCTCGCCAAGCAGGGCGTGCAGGATATCGTCGCGGTCGCCCAGCAGGTGCCCAACATCACGCTCGAAGTGAGCCGCGGCACCAACACCACCCTCACCGCCTTCATCCGCGGCGTCGGCCAGCAGGACCCGGTCGCGGGCTTCGAGGCGGGCGTCGGGCTCTATGTCGACGACGTCTACCTGAACCGCCCGCAGGCCGCGGTGCTCGATGTCTACGACGTCGAGCGCATCGAAGTGCTGCGCGGGCCGCAGGGCACGCTCTACGGGCGCAACACCATCGGCGGCGCGATCAAGTATGTCACCGCCGAACTGCCCGACGACCTCAGCCTCAAGGTCCGCGGCACCTACGGCTCCTACGACCAGGCCGACCTGATCGTCACCGCCTCGACCCCGATCGGCGACAGCCTCAAGATCGGTGCGAGCGGCGCGCGGCTGTCGCGCGGGGGCTTCGGCCAGAACCTCACGCTCGGCACCGAGAACTACAACAAGGACGTCTGGGCCGCGCGCGGCACGATCGAATTCGAGAGCGGCATCGTCAAGGCGCGGCTCTCGGGCGACTACGTCAAGGACAACTCCGAAGCCCGCCAGGGCCACCGCTTCATCCCCGGCCTCCTCAGCGGCGCGCCGGTGCTCGATGACGTGTTCGACACCCGCGCCGGGCTCAACATCGTCGAGCAGGAGGTCGAGGCCTATGGCGGCGCATTGAACATCGCGATCGAGCTCTCCGACACGCTGACCTTCAAGTCGATCACCGGCTACCGCGAGGACGCCTCCACCACCCCGATCGACTTCGACAGCCTTCCCGCGGTCGATCTCGACGTGCCGGCGATCTACGAGAACGACCAGTTCAGCCAGGAACTCCAGCTGCTCTACGAAGGCGACAAGCTGTCGGGCGTGCTCGGCTTCTACTATCTCGACGCCAACGCCTTCACCGCCTTCGACGTGGCGCTGTTCACCACCATCCCCGGCCTCACCGCGCAGACGCTGGGCGATGTCGATACCGAGACCTGGTCGGTGTTCGGCGACTTCACCTACGACCTCTCCGACACGCTCAGCGTCTCGGTCGGCGGGCGCTACACCAACGACAAGCGCACCAGCCTGGTGCTGCGCCGCACCTTCCTCGGCGGGTTCTCGAACCTGTTCGGTGGCACCGGAGCGGTGATCGCCACCACCAGCAACTTCACCGGCAGCGCCACCTTCGAGGACTTCAACCCGCGCGCCTCGATCAGCTGGCAGCCGACGCCGGACCACAACCTCTATTTCACCTATTCGCAGGGCTTCAAGGGCGGCGGCTTCGACCCGCGCGGCCAGACCACCGCGTGCCGCAACCCCACCGGCGGCGCGTGCAATGCCCAGCAGGTGTACGACTTCCTCGCCTTCGACCCCGAAACGGTCGACAGCTACGAAGTGGGCTACAAGGCCTCGCTGCTCGACAACCGCGTCAACATCAGCATCGCGGGCTTCCTCGGGCAGTACAAGGACGTTCAGATCCCCGGCTCGGTCGGCTTCGATGCCAATGGCGACGGGGTGAACGAGAGCTTCATCGGCATCACCTCCAACGCCGCGAGCGCCGACGTCAACGGGATCGAATTCGAAGGCAATGCGCTGGTCGGCCGCGACTTCGCGGGCGAGGGCAGCCGCTTCACGGTGAACTGGTCGCTCGGCATCATCGATGCCAAGTTCAACACCTTCATCGACGCCTTCGGCCGCGATGTCGCCGACCAGCGGGTTTTCCAGAACACCCCCGACGTCACCGCGCACATGGGCTTCGACATGGGTCTGCCGATGGCGGGCGGGATCGTCGACTTCATCGGCATCGCCTCGCTGCGCTCCGACGCGAGCCAGTTCGAGGTGCCCAACCCCTTCCTCGACCAGGACGGCTTCGTGCTGGTCGATGCGAGCATCGTCTACACCTCGGACGACGGGCGCTACAGCCTCGGCGTCCATGGCAAGAACCTGTTCGACAAGGAGTATATCGTCGCCGGTTACAACTTCGTCGCGGGCGGCGTGGGCGGTGCGCCCTTCGTGCCCACGCTCGGGCGCGAGGGCACGCTGACCGGCTTCTACGGCGATCCGCGCCGGGTGTTCGTGACGGCTCAGGTCAACTTCTGAGCCCCATCTCTCCCCGAGGGGGCGGCGGCCTCTCTTCAGCCACCGCCGCCCCTCTCACCTCTTACTGCTGGACGGGAGCAGAGGGCGGAGCGGGCCGCGGGGCCTGCTCCGCCTTTTCCTTGTCGAGCCAGCGCTTGGCGACATAGCCGCCGACGCCCAGCGCCACCATCGCCGGCAGGCTGATGCGCGAGAGCACGAAGGGCACCGCCGCCCCCAGCGCCGCGCCGGTGGCGCCGCCCACGGCGGGCGAGTTCTTGGCAAGCTTGGCACCGATCGCGGCGCCGATGATCTTCTTGAGCATGGCTTTGTTCTCCTTGCCCTTGCTTACCGGCGAAGAGGCTTGCAGGTTCCATCCCAGGGCGCAGGGCGTGGGCGGCCCGCCCTTCCCCCTTTCCTTGGGCAGCCCGAGCGGGCATAGGCGCGGGCCATGCACGACATTCGCCTTATCCGGGAAAATCCCGAAGCTTTCGACGCCGGCCTCGCCCGCCGCGGCTTGCCCGCGCAGGCCGCATCGCTGATTGCCCTCGACGAGGAACGCCGCGCCGCGGTGACCGAAGTGCAGGTCGCACAGTCGCGCCGCAACGAGGCATCGAAGCTGATCGGCGCGGCGATGGCCAAGGGCGACCGCGAAGGTGCCGAAGCGATCAAGGCCGAGGTCGCCGCATTGAAGGACGCGATGCCCGCGATGGAAGCCCGCGCCGAGGAGCTGGCGGGCCAGCTCAAGGCGGCGCTCGAAATCATCCCCAACCTCCCCGGCGCCGATGTGCCCGACGGCGCAAGCGAGGAAGACAACCGGGTCGAAAGCGAGTGGGGCGAGAAGCGCGCCTTCGACTTCGAGCCGCGCGAACACGCCGACATCGCCCCCGCCCTCGGCATGGATTTCGAGACTGGCGCAAGGCTATCCGGCGCGCGCTTCACCTTCCTGCGCGGCGGGATGGCGAGGCTCCACCGCGCGCTCGGCCAGTTCATGCTCGACGTCCAGACCGGCGAGCACGGCTATGCCGAATGCAACCCGCCCGTACTGGTGGGCGACGATGCCATGTATGGCACCGACAAGCTGCCCAAGTTCGCCGAGGACAGCTTCAACACCACCAACGGCCGCTGGCTCATCCCCACCAGCGAAGTCTCCCTCACCGCCAGCGTCATGGGCGAGCTGCTCGACGAGGCCGCGCTCCCGATGCGTCTCACCGCGCTCACCCTGTGCTTCCGCTCCGAGGCCGGGGCGGCGGGACGCGACACTCGCGGGTTCATCCGCCAGCACCAGTTCGAGAAGTGCGAGCTCGTCTCCATCGTGCGCCCCGAAGACTCCGAGGCCGAACACCAGCGCATGGTCCGCGCCGCCGAGACCATTCTCGAGCGCCTCGCCCTGCCCTACCGCAAGCTGCTGCTGTGCACCGGCGACATGGGGTTCGGCGCGCGCAAGACCTATGACCTCGAAGTCTGGCTCCCCGGCCAGGGTGCCTTCCGCGAGATCAGCTCGTGCTCGAACACCGGCGACTTCCAGGCCCGCCGCATGAACACCCGCTACCGCGTCGCGGGCGAGCAGAAGAAGACCGAGTTCGTCCACACCCTCAACGGCTCCGGCCTCGCGGTCGGGCGCACGCTGGTCGCGGTGATCGAGAATTATCAAAATGCCGATGGCAGCGTGACTGTGCCCGAGGCCCTGCTGCCCTACATGGGCGGCGTCACCCGACTGGAACCCGCCAACTGATGCGCATCCTCCTCACCAATGACGACGGCATCAACGCCCCCGGCCTCAAGGTGCTCGAGGCAATCGCGCGCCAGTTCTCCGACGACATCTGGATCTGCGCCCCCTCCGAGGAGCAATCGGGCGCGGGCCACTCGCTCACCCTGACCCGACCGGTCAGGCTCCACAAGCATGGCGAGCGGCGTTTCGCGGTCAGCGGCACCCCCACCGACAGCGTGATGATGGCCCTGCGCGAAGTCATGCCCGACGCGCCCGACATCATCCTTTCGGGCGTCAACCGCGGCGCGAACCTTGCCGACGACATCACCTATTCGGGCACGGTCTCGGCCGCGATCGAGGGCGCGCTGGCAGGCATCCGCGCCATCGCCTTCAGCCAGGTCTATGCCCGCGAGGGGATGGGCGACGAGGTGCCCTTCGGCGCGGCGCTGGAGTGGGGGCCGAAGGTCCTCGCCCCGCTGATCGACGCGCCGATGGCCGACCGCACGCTCATCAACGTCAACTTCCCGGCCATTCCTGCCGACGAGGTCAAGGGCATCCGGGTCGTCCGCCAGGGCTTCCACGACTATTCGCGCGGCACCATCGTCGAGGGCCGCGATCCACGCGGCTACCGCTATTTCTGGTTCGGCCTCGACCAGATCGAGCATACCCTCGACCACGGCACCGATCTCGAAGCGATCGAGGAAGGCTATGTCGCGGTCACCCCGCTCCAGCTCGACCTCACCCACTATTCGACCATCGGCATCCTCGCCGAGCGGTTCGCGGACTGATGGCAGCTCCGCCGAGCCGCAATCCGTTCAAACGGCGCACGCTGCTCGCCGACCAGTTCCGCCCGCTGCGGCGGCAGGTCAAGCTCCCCGTCTGGGGCGACCTCGGCCTGCGCATGGGCGCGGCCTTCGTGCTGATCGCGCTGGTGATCGCGATCCACTGGTTCGACCGCGAGGGGCTGAAGGACGGGCACGATGGCGTCATCAGCTTCCTCGACGTCGTCTATTTCACGATGATCTCGATCACGACGACCGGCTTCGGCGACATCGCCCCGATCTCCGACCGCGCGCGGCTGATCGAGGCGGTGATCGTCACGCCCGTCCGGATCGCCGTCCTGTTCATCTTCGTGGGCGCGGCCTACGATTTCGTCATCAAGCGCAGCTGGGAGAAGTTTCGCATGGCCCGCATCCAGGAACAGCTGACCGGCCACGTGGTGGTGCTCGGCTACGGCACCTCCAACAGCCAGAGCGTCGGCGAGCTGATCGAGCGCGGCATCGATCCGCGCTGCATCGTGGTAATCGATCCCTCGGAAGAGCGCCTCGCGGCAGCCGAGAAGCTCGGCGTCAACGTCATGGCCGCCGATGCCACCCGCGACGAGACGCTGAAGGCGGTGCGCATCGCCGAGGCGCAGAGCGTGCTGGTGAGTGCGGGGCGCGATGACACCTCAATCCTGATCGTGCTGACCGTCCGCCACCTCGCCCCCCGGGTGCCGATCAGCGTGGTGGTGCGCGCCGACGACAACGAGCTGCTGGCGCGGCAGGCGGGCGCGAACAACGTCATCAACCCGGTGCGCTTCACCGGCCTCTTGCTGGCCGGCAGCGTCAAGGGCGCGCACATCGCCGACTACCTCGCCGACCTCGCCAGCGTCGGCGGCCGGGTGCAGCTGGTCGAGCGGGTGGTGAGCGCCGAGGAGTGCGGACGCTCGATCAGCGAACTCAAGAGCGGCGGCAAGGGCCTCAGGGTCTATCGGAACGGGCGCCCGATCGGCTTCTGGGAAGACGAGTGCCAGATGCTCCAGCCCGGCGACGTGGTGGTCGAGATCGTGCCGACCGCCCCCACCGAAGCCGCTGCCCCTAGCTCCTGAACCACACGAACACCGCGCCCATCGCCGCCATCCCGAACAGGAAGTGTCCGGCGTCGATCAGGAACAGCGCCAGCGGCTTTCTGAGGTAGAGGTAGTTGATCCCGATCGCCGGGATCATCACCCCGACCGCAAAGCCCACCGCCATCATCATCACGACGAAGGGCTTGGGGTCGGTGCGGGCGAGGAGGTGCCACAGCACCATCGCGATCAGCATCTCGAAGGCGAGCGTCAGGCCGAAGATCACGGCCATGTTGCCCTCGCGCAGCTGGGTGTTCGAGAGCCCCGCGGCGCGCTGCCACGGCTTGCTGAACAGGACGCCATACCACAGCGCGCCCACCGCGAAGAAGGCGGCCGCGCCGGCCAGCACCGGCCACAGGGCAAAGTCGTTCATGCGCGGGTCTCCAGATGCGGGGGCCAGTCGAGGGTGAGCGCTTCGCCCTCGGGAAGCGCACTCCATGCCTCAAGGAAGGGATCGAGGTCGGCGCGGATCGCCGCCAGCTTGTGGGGGACGCCCTCGGGCGGCGGCACGTGGCCTGCGGCCCAGCCGGGCTCGGCCATCGCCATGATGCTTTCGTCGTCCGCGCCGCCGCCCCAGCTCGCCGCCTCGAAGCATTCGACGAGGCGTTCGGCTTGGATCAGCTGGACGAGGCCTTCATCAGGCACGCCTGCGCGCTTGGCGCTGGGATGGCCGCCCGCGAGCGCCATGGCCTGCACCTCATCGGGCGCCATCCCGCCCGCAACCAGCCCCCAGAACCCCGCCGCCATGCCGAGCTCACGCTCGACGAAGAAATGGTAGGCGTCGTGCGGATAGGGACCTTTCTTCGGGAAGCCGAAGGCGGCGCGCGATCCGTCGGCGCGCTCGAGCGCGACCCGGTCGGCGCTGGCCCCTTTGGTGATCGTGATCCGCATCCCGCGATCCATACTCCAAGCCGCAGGCGCAGGACAGAGCGCACCGCTCAGATGACGTAAGCGAACTCTTCTTCGGCAGGCGTCGCTTTGCGCCCGCGCATCTCGGCATCGAGCTGGACCACGGTGCGGCTCGCGGTCTTGACGAAGACGCCGGGCACCACCGCATGGACCATGCAGGCAAGCCCGCCCACCGTCATGCGCCAGCCGAAGCTGAAGGCGGTGCGGGCGTGCTGGGTGTAGGTCTCGCCGATGGCGCGCGGGTGGTCGGTGAAGAGCTTGGCGATCATGCCCCCCCGATGCCCTCCCGGGGCCCCGGCGGTCAAGCCCGGCGGCTGTCCACAGGGCCCCTTTCCTTCGCGCATCAGGCCCTGCATCACATGAGGCACGGACGAATCGCGCAGGGGGCACCGGGAATGAGCATCAAGATCAAGGGCATCGACAACATGAGCGTCGACGAGATCGTCGAGGCGGTCGACGCCGGGGGGCGCTTCGTGATGTACCAGTGGTCGGTCTCGATCATCGTCGCCTCGTTCCGCAACCCCACCGACATCATTTTCGTCCCCGGCTCGAGCAACCGCATTGTGCGCGGGCTGCCGTGGACGCTGCTCACCTTCGTGCTCGGCTGGTGGGGCATTCCGTGGGGGCCGATCTACACCGTCCAGTCGCTGTGGCAGAACCTGTCGGGCGGCAAGGACCTGACCGAGGCGGTGCTCGAGGACATCATGGACCCGCGCGAATACGCCATGCGGCGCGGGCATCAGCCATCCTTCCCGATGCCGACCTGACGGGTTCCGCGTGACAGGCGGCCCCCGCGGGACTATGGGCGCGCCGCAATGACCTCCGCTCCCCTCACTCTCCCCGATCAGAAGAAGATCGGCATGGTCAGCCTCGGCTGCCCCAAGGCGCTCGTCGATTCCGAGCGCATCCTCACCCGCCTGCGCGCCGATGGCTATGCCTTCGCCGAGGACTATGCGGGGGCCGACGTGGTGCTGGTCAACACCTGCGGCTTCCTCGACAGCGCCAAGGAGGAGAGCTTGGCCGCCATCGGCGAAGCGATCGCCGAGAACGGCCGCGTGATCGTGACGGGCTGCATGGGCGAGGAGGCCGATGCGATCCGCGCCGCGCACCCCAGCGTGCTCGCGGTGACCGGGGCGCACCAGTACGAGCAGGTGGTCGAGGCGGTGCACCTCCACGCCCCGCCCTCGCAGGGCCCGTTCGTGGACCTCATCCCGCAGCCTGATATCAAGCTCACCCCGCGTCACTATTCTTACCTCAAGATTTCAGAGGGTTGCAACCACTCCTGCGCCTTCTGCATCATCCCCAGCTTGCGCGGCAAGCTCGCCAGCCGGCGCATCGACGCGGTGCTGCGCGAGGCCGAGAAGCTGGTCGCGGCGGGCACCCGCGAGCTGCTCGTCATCTCGCAGGACACCAGCGCCTACGGGGTCGACATCCGCCACGAGAGCCGCGACTGGAAGGGCCACCCCGTCCGCGCCCACATGACCGACCTTGCCCGCGAGCTTGGCCAGCTTCGCACCCCCGAAGGCCGGACGCCGTGGGTCCGCCTCCACTACGTCTACCCCTACCCGCACGTCGACCAGGTCATCCCGCTGATGGCCGAGGGGCTGCTCACCCCCTATCTCGACATCCCGTTCCAGCACGCGAGCCCCAAGGTGCTGAAGCTCATGCGCCGCCCCGCCAACGAGGCCAAGGTGCTCGAGCGCCTGAAGTCGTGGCGCGCGATCTGCCCCGACATCGCAATCCGCTCCAGCTTCGTGGTCGGCTTCCCGGGCGAGACCGAGGAGGACTTCCGCTACCTGCTCGACTGGCTCGAGGAAGCCCAGCTCGACCGCGTCGGCGCCTTCCGCTTCGAGCCGGTCGAGGGTGCCGCCGCCAACGCCCTGCCTGACCAGGTGCCGGAGGCCATCAAGGAGGAGCGCTACGCCCGGATCATGGAAGTGACCGAGCGCATCAGCGCCGCCAAGCTTGCCGCCAAGGTCGGCCGCAGCCTCCCCGTCATCATCGACGAGGTCGGCGAGCCGGACGAGGATGGCGACATCGGCGCCACCGGCCGCTCTGAGGCCGACGCGCCCGAGATCGACGGCGCGGTCTACCTGCGCAACGTGCCCGGGACCCTCAAGCCGGGCGACATCGTCACCGCGACCATCGAGGACGCCGACGCGCACGACCTGTTCGGGGTGATCGCGTAAGCCTCCCGAGTCGCAACGGGTCCAGCGCCGCTCAGGCCCGCCTGCAAGAAAATGCCCGCTACCTGACCGCCCCCTCCTTGCGCGCCACGCGCCGCAAAGCCGCCTGCGGAATGAATTCCTCCGGCATCGCGCGCACATGCTTGGCAAGCTCCACGCCAAGTTCGGGATGGCTTTCCAGCAGATCGGGCGCCTCGGGCAGCGTGGTTGCGGTGTAGAACAGGTCGAGCTCGTCGGTCTGGAACGCGCCCAGCGCCTCATCGCGCTCGTCCTCGTCGCGCAGCGCCCCGAGCAGCAGCGCCGCCGCCTCGTCCCCGAGCCCGTGGCACATCAACCCCTGCACCGTCAGCCCGATCCCGTCCTTCCAGTTTGCGCGCAGGAAGGCGAGTTCGGGCGCGGCGTCCCTGGCGCGGCCGAGCCGTTCGAAGGCGCAGGCGCGGTTGCTGGCGATGATCAGCTTGGCGTAGGTGCTGCCGTAATCCTCGGCCACCCGCCGCGCCAGCTCGGTCGCCTTCAGCCCCTCGCGCCAGCGTCCCTGCCCGGTCAGCCGCGAGGCGCGGTTGATGACGAAGTTGACCACCCAGGGGTGCTCTTTTGCCTCATACTTCGCCAGCTCGTCGAACACCGCATCGGCCTTCTTGAACTGCCCGAGCGAATCATAGGCATAGGCTTCGATATTGAGCGCCCAGGCATCGCCCTCCTCGATTGCCACTCCCTTCGCCTTGCGCTCGCGCCAGCGCTGGGCGAGCGCGATCGCCTCCTCGAACTGGCCGTTGTAATGCAGCGCGGTGGCGGCGGCGGAAAAGCGGTCGCGATCCTCGGGGGCATTGGTCAGCTGCGCGCGGGCGACGCGCACATTCTCCTCGCCGACCGCCGCCAGATTCTTCCCGGCGCGCGCCTCGATCTGCGGCCAGAAGGGCTCGTAGGTGCGGAAGGTCAGGAGGTCGATATAGCTCGCAGGGCCGGTGATCGAGACCAGCAGGCCATCGACCACATCGGCGCGCCCCGTTTTGGCCGCCGCGCGCAGGGCGGCCATCGCGATCCCCTCGTGCAGCTTGGTGTCGAGGAAGGCGAACTTGCCGGTGCTCGCCCATTCGAGCGCCAGCGCATCAAGCTCGTCCAGCCGCCCCTGATCGCGGGCGGTGCGGAACACGCTCCAGTAAGAATCGGGGCCGAGTTCCCCGAGACCCGTGTCGTTCAGCCCGCGCAGCACCACCAGCATGGCATCGACACTCTTGAGCCTTCCGGCGAAGTAGAGCGACAGGCCGGTCGCCGGATCATCCGGCGTCAGCGCGGCGATATCGGCCGAGAGCTTGAGCCCGTCCTCGTAACGCTTCTCGTTGTCGGCGCAGAGCGCCTCGGCGACGAGCCGCAGGCGGCGCAGCGGCACGGGCGGCTGCTTCGTGCGGCTTTCGAGTTGGGCGAGGACCGGGACGCCGAAAGTGCAGGGCTCGTCCGACCAGCGATCGGAATCCTTGCGGAACAGCGCCTGCAATTCAGGGATGGTCATGGCGGCGAGATCGGGGAGCGGCTCGGGCTTGGCGTCCTTCGCCGCCAGCGGCGCGGCAAGAACGGCTGCGGCAAGCGCGAGTGCGGCGCGCAAAGGCTGTGTCATGGTGCGATCCCCTTGTTCCTCGGGTCTTTTCCCGTGTTTCGGGCGGAAAGGGAAGAGGGGATGGGAGAGTTCTTCTGGCGCAGCGCAGGCCCACCCCCGGCCCCGATACCCGCCCCGGGCTTGACCCGGGGGCAGGCGGGAGGGGAGTATCAGCGCCAACAGTCCCCCTCCCGCTTGCGGGAGGGGCTAGGGGTGGGCACGAGAGCCACCCCCGTTAACCCCTCCCCCCCGCCCGTCCCCGCAAGGGACGCCGCGCGGTTAAGCGCTGGAAACTTACGCCCCCGCGCGGCATATTCCGCGCCATGGTCCGGATCATTGCCTTTCTCCTCGCGGTCATCGCGCTGCAAGTCGCCGCTTTTGCGCAATCAACCGATCGCGCCGCCGATGCCGCCGAGGCGGTCGCTGCGCGCGCAACGGGGACCTTCGAGGAGATCGATCCCGACAGCCAGATGCCTGCCGCCGACGATGCCGCAGCGACCTATGCCGGCCTCCCGCCGCTCTCGCCCGAACGCGCCGCCGAGGCTGCCGCTGCGGCTGCGGCCGACGTCCCCGCCCCCGCGCCCGCCATCGCCGCTGAAGTGGAAGCCGTGGCCGATGCCGACGCCGACGCCCCGCGCGGGCCGGCGGTGCGGATGATTGCGATGCCGGTGGTGCAGGACTTGCCCGAGCAGGCCCCGGCCCCCGCTCCGGCGGCCGAGCCCGCCGCGCTCGCCCCCGCCCCCAAGCCGAAGGCTTCCGGCGGCTTCGTCATCAAGTCGATCCTCCCGGTCGAGGGCGCCTTCCGCTATGGCGACTGGTACTGGGACGAAAGCGCCGCGCCCGCGACCGGCCCGCTGGTCATCACCGTCGACTTGGAAGCGCGCGTCATCAGCGCCTTTCGCGACGGCCACGAGATCGGCACCGCGGTGGTGCTGGTCGGCACGCAGGAGCACCCGACCCCGCTCGGCACCTTCCCCATACTCACCAAGGAGCGCAACAACGTCTCCGAGAAATACGCCAACGCGCCGATGCCCTGGACGCTGCGGCTGACCTGGGACGGGATCGCGATCCACGGCTCGCCGGTGATGAACGGCTATGCCAGCCACGGCTGCATCGGCGTGCCCGACGACTTCGCCGCCAAGCTGTTCGCGGCCGCCAAGCGCGGCGACAAGGTGATCATCACACGGGGGCGGATGGTCGGGCTGGGCGATAAGATTCTCTAGTGAAAGTCCCTCCCCGTTCCAACGGAATGGGGAGGTGGCAGCCCGCAGGGCTGACGGAGGGGTCAATCCGTCGCCGCTTACCCCTCCGACCGCGCTGACGCGCGCCCACCTCCCCATCCCTTCGGGACGGGGAGGGACTTAGTTTACCGAGCCCCGCGCAGGCTCCGGCCGGAAGCGCCAGACGCGCATCGGGACGCCGACCTTCTCGACCTTCTCCACCCCCGGCACTGCCAGCACCCCGCCCAGCGAGGCGTTCTCGCCCGCCCACAGCCGCTCCCACGCGCGGGCGGCCTCGGTGCGGGTGGCGTGGCCGCCGAGTTCGCGGATGATGCGCAGGATCGTCTCGATCGCGATCACGCGCGGCACGTTGGCGCAGTAGGAGAAGCCGGGCGCGCCGCCGTCGCTCTCCTCGCGCAGCACCATCTCGTGCCAGTCGAGTTCGGCATACCATTCGAGCGCCTGCCACCCTTCGGCGATATGCGCGGCGCTCGCGGCGATCTGCACCGGGTCGAGCCACTCGGCCCCGGCTAGCCCTGCGCGGATGCGGGCGCGGTCGAAGGCGGGGTTGGTGTTGGAGGGGTCTTGCACAGCCACGATGCCTGCCGCCGCGACGACCGCCGCCAACTCCGCCTTGCGCCAGCCCAGGAGAGGGCGCAGCAGCGAAACGTCGGTGGCCTCGATCCGCGTGTGCGGCCGCACTCCGGCGAGGCCCGCGAGCCCGCTGCCGCGGTTCAGCCGCATCAGCAGCGTCTCGGCCTGATCGTCGGCATGGTGCGCGGTGGCGACGGCGCCGAGGCCCGCCTCCCCCGCCCAGCGCGCAAGGGCCGCGTAGCGGGCCGAGCGCGCCTCGGCGAGGACATTACCGGGGGCGAGGTCGACCTTGAGCGCGGTGAAAGGAATGCCCCGCTCCGCCGCGATCCGCCCGACCAGCGCGACCTCGTCGGCAGCTTCGGGGCGCAGGCCATGATCGACGCTCGCGACCGCGATCCGCCCGGGCAGCGCCGCGTTGGCGAGCAGCAGCAGCGCGAGGCTGTCCGGCCCGCCCGAGACCGCGAGGCCCAGCGCGCGCCCCTCGCGCTCCTCCTCGGGCCACAGCGCCGCCAGATCGGCAGCGAAGCGCGCCGCGTGGTCGCTCAGCTGCACTTCACCTTCGCGCGGGTGGTCTGGTACTCGGTCGCGAGGCGGCCTGCCGCGACCAGCGGGTAGGTCTCGGCAAATTCGGCGAGCGCGATGCAGGCGCGCTTGGTGTCCTTCATCGCCACCATCGACGCGCCGAGATAGAGCAGGCTGTCGGGCGCGCGCTCGCCGGCCTTGTTGGCCTGGTAGTTCTTGAGGAACCAGCGCGCCGCATCCTCGGGCATCTTGTCGTCGAGGAAGGCGCGGCCCAAGAGGTTGCGCCCGTAGCTGATCTTGGAGTGGGTCGGGTACTGCTCGACATATTTCGTGAGCTGCTGGCGCGCCTCGGGGAAGAAGCCCGCGTTCCACAGGCGGAAGCCGTAGGAATATTCGTCGTCGCCCGCGTCGGCCGTCTGCGGTTTGGTGATCGCCTGCACCGCGGCAAGGCGCGAGGGGCTCGGCGCGGCGACGGTCGCGGCGGTGGTGGCCGCGGGGGGTGGGGTCTGGACGGGCGGACGGGTGGTGGTGGCAGGCGCGCCCCCCGACTGGGTCGTCGTTCCCGTCCCGGCACTGGTCAGCGTCGCGGCAGGCTGGATCGCGGGCGCGGCAGCGCCGGTGCCGGCATCGGGCAGCGGCGTATCGGCCTTGGTCTCGAGCGCCGCCAGCCGCAGCTCGAGCTGGGCGAGCGCGTTGGCCTGCTCCTCGCTGCGCGCGGTCAGCCGCTGGAGCTGCGCTTCGAGTGCATCGATCCGCACGAGGATGTCCGTCACCGCAGTCGCGGCGGGCACCCCGCCGGTGGTGGGCGCAGGGGTCTGCGCGGCCCCTTGCGTGCCGGGCGTGATCTGCGGCTCGAAGAACTTGCCGTCACCGCCCGGGAAGACCTTGCGCTGCAACGCGCGGACCTCGGCCTCGATCTTCTTGAGGCGCGCCTCGGCGGCGGCCGGGGTCTCCTGCGCGGCGACGGGCAGCGCGATGCTCCCGAAGCTCGCCGCGGTGCCGCCGATCAGCGCGGCAGCCGCAAGGCGCAGGGAGAGGTTCTTGGCGGAGGTGGTCATGGTGCGTCAGGTTCCCTGGCTATTTCTGCTCCCAAGTGGCGGGCAGCACATGAACGTTAACCGAATCTAGCCGCGCGCCGCGGTGCAAGTCGACCCCGCGCGCGCCCCTAATCAACGGGAAATCGGTTAACGGCCTGCCGGAGCTGCGGGTTCTGCGGCAGGAGCGGGCGCGCTGGCCGCCGGAGCCGCCGCCGCTTCGCCCGCCGGTGCGGCCGCAGTGCTGGCTGCAGAGGGCCGGGACGCAGGCCGACGCGCCGCCTGCGGCGCGCTCTGTGCCGCGCCACCGGTTCCTGGGGCAGTCGCTGCGGGGGTCCCCTCAGCCGCCGGGGTCGCGGTCCCGCGCGCGGCCAATGCGGCAGCCGAAACCGGCACGCCCGAGATCGTCACGGGCTGGTCGGAGAGCTTGGCCACCGCCTGCCCGCCGATCGTCACCGACAGCGCGTCGGGCCGCCCGGTGTTGATGCGCGGGTCCTTCGCCGTCACCGGCACCTCGATCGTCTCGCCGAGCTTCAGCGTGCGCTCGGTCAGCCGCTCGCCGCCCTCTTCATAGAGCCGCACCCAGATCCCGTCCTCGAGCGCGGTGAGCACCACCGGGCCGCTGGGGGCAGGCGCTGCGGCCGGCGCGGCGGCGGGCTTGGCCGCCACAGTTGCCGCGGGCTCGGGAGCCAGCAGCGAGCCCGGGCCGGTGCCCGCGCCGAAATATGTGCCGGCAAAGGCGAAGATGCCGAGCGCGAGGATCACCACCGCTGCCGCCGCCGCCCAGGCGAGGCCCGCCGAGGGCAGGCGCGCCGGATCGCCGGGCTCCATCCCGCCCGGCACCGCCGCGCGGTGCATCGACCCATCGGCGAGCTCGGCGCGCACCGCATCGGTGATCGCGACATCGTCGAGCCCCACCGCCTTGGCATAGGTGCGCGAAAAGCCGATCGCATAAGCGCGGCTCGGCAGGCTCTCGAAATTGTCGTCCTCGATCGCTTCGAGATGGCGCAGCGGGATGCGGGTTTCGGCGGCGATATGCGACAGCTCCAGCCGCTTCGCCTCGCGTGCGGCACGCAGGGTCGCACCGGGGCCTGCGGGCGACCGGGGCGCATCGGGGGCGCTGCTCAATTCTTCGCTGTCCATATGACCCGGGTCCCGCGCCTTCTTGCCGAGGCGTCGTGTGAGAGTGATGTGTGTGTGGCTCGCTGCGGGACTCACCCGCTCGGGTGCGTCCTGTCAAGCATCCCCATAGCACGCTGCCGCACCGGGGCCACGCTTCTCCGCAAGCCGGCCTCAATCATACTCGATGTCGCGCGCCGCGGCCCATGCGGCGAGCTCGTCGCGCAAGCTGCCTTGCGGGCTGAGCAGCCAGCCGTTCATCGCCGCGGTCAGCTCGGCGAGGTCGACCTTGCGCACCAGTTCCTTGATCGGGCCCACCGCCGCGGGCGTGATCGAGAGGCGGCGATAGCCGATGCCGAGCAGCGCCAGCGCCTCGAGCCGGCGACCGCCCATCTCGCCGCACACGCCGATATCGACCCCGCTGCCGACGCTCGTCTGCATCACCCGGCGCAGGAACCTGAGGATCGAGGGGCTGAGCCAGTCGTAACGCTCGGCCAGCTTGGGGTTCGCCCGGTCGGCGGCGAACAGGAATTGCGTGAGGTCATTGGTCCCGATCGACAGGAAGCTGAGGCGCGGCAGCAGCATGTCGAGCACCTCGGCGAGCGCGGGCACTTCCAGCATCGCGCCGAAGTGGATGCGCTCGGGCAGCAGCTTCTTCTGCGCGCGCAGGAAGGCGAGCTGTTCGTCGAACACCTGCTTGGCGGCATCGAACTCCCACGGTTCGGAGACCATCGGGAACATGACATAAAGCGAGCGCCCCGCCGCCGCCTCGAGCAGCGAGCGCGCCTGGATCTTCATCAGGCCTTCGCGCTCCAGCGCCAGCCGCAGCGCGCGCCAGCCCATCGCCGGGTTCTCGTCCTGCGCGGCGATCTCGCTGGCGAGATAGGGCACCGACTTGTCGCCGCCGATGTCGACCGTGCGGAAGATCACCGGCTTGTCGCCCGCCGCATCGAGCACGTCGCGGTAGAGCCGCGTCTGGCGCTCGCGCTGCGGGAGGGTGGCGCTGACGAGGAACTGGAACTCGGTGCGGAACAGCCCCACCCCGTCCGCGCCGGTGAGGCCGAGCGCGCTCATGTCGTCGCGCAGGCCCGCATTCATCATCACCTGAATGCGCGTGCCGCAGCGGGTGAAGGGCTCGACATCCTTGAGGGCCGCATATTGCGCCTGCTTCTCGCGGCTCTTGGCGAAGCGCGCCTGGAAGGCGTCGGCGACCTGCGGGAGGGGGCGGATGATGGCATTGCCTGCGGTGGCATCGAGCAGGATCTCGTCGCCCTCGCGGATCGTGGTGCGCACGCCTTTCGTGCGGCCGATGACGGGGACGTTCATCGCCCGCGCCACGATCACCACATGCGCGGTGAGCGAGCCTTCTTCCAGAATCACGCCCTTCAGCCGGCGCTTGTCGTATTCGAGCAGTTCGGCCGGGCCGAGGTTGCGCGCGATCAGGATCGAATCCTTGCGCAGCCCCTGCGAGGCCGCCGTGCCGAAGCGCCCAGCGACGATCCGCAGCAATCGGTTCGCGAGGTCCTCCAGATCGTGCATCCGGTCGGCGAGCAGCGGATCGTCGATCTCGCGCATCCGCATCCGGGTGTGCTGCTGGACGCGCTCGATCGCGGCCTCGGCGGTGAGGCCTGAGTCGATCGCCTCGTTGATGCGCCGCGACCAGCCTTCATCATAGGCGAACATCTTGTAGGTCTCGAGCACCTCCTCGTGCTCGCCGCCGACGCCGAACTCGGCCTGGCTCGCAAGGCTGTCGATCTGCTCGCGCATCCGGTCGAAGGCGCGGTAGACGCGCTGACGCTCGGCCTCGATGTCCTCGGCCATGACCTGGGTGATCTCGACCCGCGGCTGGTGGTAGACGGCAATCCCCGCCCCCAGGCCCTTGACCAGCGTGAGGCCGGTGAGCGTCTGCGGCCCGGACTGTTCGGCGGTGAGGCCGAGGGCCTGTTCCTCGTCGATCAGCTCGGCATTGGCGATCAGTTCGGAGAGCACCATCGCGGTGGTCTGGAGCGCCTCGATCTCGACCTCTTCATAGCGGCGCGGCTCGACGTGCTGGACGCACAGCACGCCCACCGCGCGCTCGCGGTAGACGATGGGGACGCCGGCGAAGGAGTGGAACTTTTCCTCGCCGGTTTCGGGGCGGTACTGGAAGTCGGGGTGCGCCTTGGCCTCGGCGAGGTTCAGCGTCTCGACCTTCTGCGCGATGGCGCCGGTCAGCCCCTCGCCGATCGCCATGCGGGTGACGTGCACCGCGCTCTGGTTGAGGCCGCGGGTGGCGAAGAGTTCGAGCATCCCCTCGCGCAGCAGGTAGATCGAGCAGACCTCGCTCGACAGGCATTCGCCGATGATCTCGACGACCTGGTCGAGCTTGGCCTGCGCGTGCATGCGCGAGGCCATGACCTCGGTGAGGCGGAGCAGGATCTGGCGGGCGGCGGCTGCGGCGGTCATGTCCCGAGCGGTGTATCAAACCGCCCGGCAAATGCAAAAGCCGCTTATCGCCGCCCCGCCCCGATCGGGCCGGTCAGACCCCGGCGATTTCCTCTTTCAATCGCAGCTTCTGCTTCTTGAGGAGCTGGATCGTCGCGGTGTCGGGCACGGGCCGGGCCAGTTCGTCGCGCAGACGGGCTTCGAGGCCGGCGTGCTTGGTCTGGAGGGCGTTGAGGTGCGAGGACACTGCGGTCGATGCCATATGGCGTTCTCCTGTCAAAGCGGGGGGATGCCCCCGGGCAGGCGACTCGGCCGACGGTGCGGCCGGGCCGCAGGTTCGAAAGAACCACAAGGAAGCTAGGATGCAAAGCCCTGATGAATCCTTACGCCGCATCTACGGGGCGGAATGCGGCGACGCGTGCGGGACGCGGCGCAATCGCGAAGCCTCTACCCAAATCCGTCGGGAACGCGTAGCGGGACGCTGCATTGGGGCCGAGGAAGGATCAGGGGCTACAGATGACCGAGCAGGAGCTCAGGAAAAAGCTCGAATTGCTCAAGACCGAGCACCGCGACCTCGACGCCGCGATCGCCGCCCTGACCGAGGCGGCGCGCGGGTCGATGTCGGCCGACATGCTCCAGATCGCGCGCCTGAAGAAGCGCAAGCTGCGCCTCAAGGACCAGATCGCGATCATCGAGGACACGCTGCTGCCCGATATCATTGCGTGATAGTGAGTCCCTCCCCGTTCGCAAGCGAATGGGGAGGTGTCGCCGCGAAGCGGTGACGGAGGGGTAATGTCCCGCCGGCCGCACTAGACCCCTCCGTCAGCCCTGCGGGCTGCCACCTCCCCATCCCTGCTGGACGGGGAGGGACTTGCACCCGCACCTATGGTTACCCAACCGTCAATTCTGTTCCCGGAAGGGACGGATGCGAAAATTGCTTGGAAAGTAACCATAGTCGTATGGCGGCCCGCCCCGCCCGCGCGTAAACCCGTGCGCCATGGCTCGCACCACCAATCTCTCGCGCCCGATCATCGAGGCGCTCTACACCGAAGCGCTGGTCCTCGCCGACGAGGTGCGTGCGGTGTTTGCCGCGGGCGTGCGCGAGCCGATTGCGAGCGAGGATGCCTTCGTGCGCCTCGCGCTCTCGACCGAGGGGCTCAAGACCACCACGCGGATGATGCATATCCTCGCATGGCTCCTCAACCAGCGCGCGCTGTTCTCGGGCGAGCTGACCGAGAACCAGGTGCGCCTCCACGGCGCGCTGCCGCCGGACCGTGCTTCGGACGAGACGCAGCTCGCGCTGCTCGAGCCCGAGACCCGCGAACTGATCGCCGACACCGAGAAGCTCCACCAGCGCATCGCCCGGCTGGACGAGGCATGGCGCGGACACTTCGAGATCGCCTCCCCGGCGCGGGCGTTTCAGGACCGCATCGGGCGGGAATTGGGGCGGTTGGGTTAGACCCAAGTCCCTCCCCGTTCGCCCCGCGAATGGGGAGGTGGCAGACGCCGCAGGCGGCTGACGGAGGGGTAGCTCCGTCGCGGCCTTACCTCCCCGTCACCGCTTCGCGGTGCCACCTCCCCATTCCTGCGGAACGGGGAGGGACTGGGGCTCAACTCGCCCCCAGCGCCTTCTTCCACGCCGCCAGCCGCGCGTCCCTGACCTCATCCGCCATCGCCGGTTCGAAGGTCGCCAGCCGCCCGCGCATCGTCTGGCACGCGCTCGCAAGGTCGGGATAGAGCCCCGCCCCCGCCGCCGCGAGCATCGCCGCGCCCAGCGCGGTCGTCTCGACGAAGCCGGGGCGCTCGACCGTCACCCCCAGCACGTCGGCCAAGTCCTGCGCCATCCAGTCGTTGGCCGCCATCCCGCCGTCGATCCTGAGCGTCTGCCACGGCGCGCCATCTGCCGCGAAGGCTTCGGCGAGGTCGTGGGTCTGGTGCGCCATCGCCTCGAGCGCCGCGCGCGCCAGCTCGGCCTTGCCGCTGGCGAAGGAGAGCCCCGCGATCACGCCCCTTGCCTCGGCCCGCCAGTGCGGCGCCCCGAGGCCCGCCAGCGCGGGCACGATCACCACGCCGCCGCTGTCGGGGATCGAGCGCGCCAGCGCCTCGGTCTCGGAGGCGACCTCGACGATCCCGAGCGAATCCCGCAACCACTGCACAAGGCTCCCCGCGACGAAGACCGAGCCCTCGATGGCATAGGTGCGCTGGCCATCGAGCTGGGTCAGCACCGTCCCGAGCAACCGGTTCTTCGAGCGCGGGATGCGGCTCCCCTGACAGGTCAGCACGAAGGCGCCGGTGCCATAGGTCGCCTTGGTCTGGCCGGGCGCGAGGCACCCCTGCCCAACGGTCGCGGCCTGCTGGTCGCCCGCAAGGCCGGTGATCGGGATCGCGCGGCCGAACAGCGACGCGTCGGTCATCGCGAGCGGCCCCGAGGTGTCGACCACCCCGGGAAGCGCCGCGCGCGGGACGCCGAACAGGTCGCAAAGCCCCTCGTCGAACTGCGCGTCCTCGAGCCCCATCAGCAGCGTGCGGCTGGCGTTGCTCGCATCGGTGATGTGCGCCGCACCGCCAGTGAGCTTGTAGACCAGCCAGCTCTCGACCGTCCCGAAGGCAAGCGTGCCCTTCTCCGCCGCCGCGCGCACTTCCGGCACATTGTCGAGCATCCAGCGCATCTTGGTGCCCGAGAAATAGGGGTCGAGCAGCAGTCCGGTGCGCTCCTGCACCCCCGCCTCGTGGCCCGCCTCTCGCAGGGCCATGCAGAAGGGCTCGGTGCGGCGGTCCTGCCAGACGATCGCATTGGTGAGCGGCTCGCCGGTCGCGCGGTCCCACGCCACCACAGTCTCGCGCTGGTTGGTGATGCCGATGCAGGCGATCATCGCCGCCCCGCCCGCCTTGGGGAGGATGTTCTGCGCACAGGCGAGCGTCTTGTCCCAGATCTCGCGCGGGTCATGCTCGACCCAGCCGCTCTGCGGGTAATGCTGCGTCAGCGGCTCCTGCGCCGAGGCGACCAGCACGCCGTCGGAGGCGAACAGCATCGCGCGGGTGGAGGTCGTGCCTTCGTCGAGCACGAGGATGTAGTCGGACATGGGGAACCCTCTCTCTTTTCCCGTCTCCTAGCCGGAGCGCGCGCGGGAAGTCGAGATGTCGTGCAGGCCCACCCCCAGCCCCTCACGCAAGCGGGAGGGGAGGTAAGTCCCCCTCCCGCTTGCGGGAGGGGTTAGGGGTGGGCAAGTGACTTGCTGTCTGCCCGCGACAGGCCCAAATGGGGCGCATGGTCACCATCCCCCCACAGCCCTGGCCGACCGGCCTTGCCGAGGACGTCGAGCCGCTGGTCAAGCGCGTGCTGGCGCCCAATCCCTCGCCCTATACCTTCACCGGCACCCAGACCTATGTGGTGGGGATGGCCGACGGGCCCGACTGCGCGGTGATCGACCCCGGGCCGGACGAGGCCGACCACATCGCCGCGATCCTCGCCGCGGTGGGCAGCCGCAAGATCCTCGCGATCATGTGCACCCACACCCACCGCGACCACTCGCCCGCCGCAGCGCCTCTGGCGGCGCAGACCGGTGCGCCGATCGTCGGCTGCGCGCCCTTGATGCTGCAAGTCGCCGGCCCCCGCTCGGACGAAGCCTTCGACCCGACCTATGCCCCCGACCGCGTTCTGGTCGACGGCGAGGGGATGCGCGGCACCGGCTGGACACTCACCGCCGTCGCCACGCCGGGGCACACCTCGAACCACCTGTGCTTCGCGCTCGAAGAGAGCGGCGCCCTCTTCACCGGCGACCACGTCATGGGCTGGTCGACCAGCGTCGTCATCCCGCCCGATGGCGACATGGGCGACTACATGGCGAGCCTGGAAAAGCTGATGGCGCGCGAGGACCGGGTCTACCACTCCGCCCACGGCGCGGCGATCGACAAGCCCAGGCAGCTGGTGCGCGGCATGATCGGCCACCGCCGCCAGCGCGAGAACCAGATCCTGCGCCTGCTGGGCGAACAGGCGCGGCCCGTCAGCGGGTTCATCCCCGAGATGTACAAGGGCCTCGACCCGCGCCTGATCGGGGCGGCCGAGATGAGCGTCACCGCGCACCTCATCGACCTAGAGAAGCGCGGCCTTGCGCGGCTGTCCGAGGGTGTCTGGCAGACAGGAGTTCAAGGCTGATGCTTCTTCGCACTCTCAAACCCGCGCTGGCCGCAGCGCTCGCCGCCTTCGCCGCGGCGCCCGCGATGGCGCAGGACTCCACCCCCGCAGACTTCGCCCGCGCCGTCGCCTCGCTAAGCGCGCGGCTCGGTACGATCGAGACCGGGCCGGAGATCGCGACCACCGATCAGGCCGCCAACGCCGCCGACCTTGCAGTGATCGAGCGCGCGCTCGACGTGCTGGGCACCCCGGCCTTCCCGGTCGATGGCTTCGCGACCTTCGAAAGCGTGTGCGAGGCGGTCAACCGCCTGTCGGTGCGCCACGGGCTCGACGGGGTTTCGGCGATGGCCCGCCCGCCCGGCTCCCCGCCGCCCACGCCTGCCGAATTGCAGGTGCTGACGGCCAAGGTGGTGGCGCTGCAATCGCGCAACGCCGCGCGCTACCCCGACGCGATCACGGTGCTGGCGGGCGGCGGGATGCGCTGCATGGTCAAGCACTTTCCCGCGATCACCGCCTTCCTCGCCGAGCTGCCCGAGGCCGAGCTCACGCCCGCCCGGCTGAAAGGGGCCGACGGGATGCGGCGCGGCGGCACGCAGGCGCTCTTGGGCTTCATGATCGTGCTGCGCGAACCGGCCACCACCCCCGCCAACAGGGCGCGGGTCATCGCCTATGTCGCCGAGGTCGCCGCGCCGCTCGCCGGGGTGCTGACGCCGCAGATGCGCGCCGATCTCGCGGCGAAGCTCGAGGCGCTGCCGCCGACGCAGGACGCCGGCGTGCTGGAGACCACGCAGCTGCTCAAGACCGCGCTGGCGGACACGGGCTGCGAAGGGCTGTGCCGCTACTGATACGGCGGCTTGCGGCCCGCGCGGTTTCATGATCAAACCTCGCGAGATAGCGATATGGGGGATCATCGCATGGCGACAGCAGCAGCACCGCGCACCGAGCGCTCCGGCGACACGCGCTTCTTCATGGTCATGGCGCTGGTCATGTGCGCCGCGACCGTTTCGGGCTTTGCGCTCAATCTTGCGCTCGGCAGGTCGAGCTTTGCCGAGCCGGTGACGGTCCACGCCCACGGCATGGTCTTCATGGCGTGGCTGGGGCTCTATGCGGCGCAGGCGATCAGCATCGCGAGCGGCAATGTCGCGCTGCACCGGCAGCTGGGGAAGGCGGCCTATGGCTTCATTCCGGTGATGATGGTCGCGGGCACGGCGGTGATGGTGCACTCGGCGCAGTCGCGCGGGGGGCCGTTCTTCTTCGGCATGAACGAATTCGTGATCAGCAACACGATGCTGCTCTACACCTTCGGCATTCTGACGTTCTGGGCGCTGAGGGTGCGGCGGCATCAGGGCTGGCACCGGCGGCTGATGCTGGTGGCGATGAGCATCCTGACGGGGCCCGGCCTCGGGCGGATCCTGCCTGCACCGCTGATGATCCCCTATGCCTGGCAGATTTCGATCGCTGTGACGTGGCTCTTCCCGCTGATCGGGATGTTTGCCGACTGGCGGCGCGATGGCCGCGTGCATCCGGCCTATGCGCGGGGTTTCGGCCTGTATATCGCGGTGTTCGCGGCATCGATGCTGATCGCGCATTCGGCGCTGGGCATCGCCATCACCGAGTGGCTGGTGGCGGGCACCCCGGGGGCCGAGCGGCCGATGGCGCCCTTCCTCCCGCCGGGCTTCGGCGGCTGACGGTTTTCGCTCGATAATCGCGGGCCAGCGCCTATATCGGCGGCTCGATGCGATTACGGGGAACCCGACCATGAGCCTGCTGACCCGCAACCCCACCGGCGCCGACCTGCTCGCCGAGATCGACCGCTTGCGGAAAGAGCGCAACGCGGTGATCCTGGCGCATTATTACCAGACGCCCGACATCCAGGACATCGCCGACTTCGTAGGCGACAGCCTCGAATTGTCGCGCAAGGCGGCGGCCACGGACGCCGACGTGATCGCCTTCTGCGGGGTCAAGTTCATGGCCGACACGGCGAAGATCCTCTCGCCGCAGAAGACCGTGATCCTGCCCGACATGGACGCCGGGTGCAGCCTCGAGGACTCCTGCCCGCCCGAGAAATTCCGCGCCTTCCGCGAGGCCCACCCCGATCACATCGCGCTGACCTACATCAACTGTTCGACCGAGGTGAAGGCGCTCTCCGATGTCATCGTGACGAGCTCCAGCGCCGAGACTATCCTTGCCCAAATCCCGCCGGAGCAGAAGATCATCTTCGGCCCCGACCGGCACCTCGGCGGCTATCTCTCCCGCAAATTCAACCGCGAGATGCTGCTGTGGCCCGGCGTGTGCATCGTCCACGAGGCCTTCTCCGAGACCGAACTCCTCAAGCTCAAGGAGCAATACCCCGGCGCGCCCATCGCCGCACACCCCGAATGCCCGCCGACAATCATCGACCACGCGGACTATGTCGGCTCGACCAGCGGTATCCTCTCCTTCGCCAAGACCTTCCCCGGCGACACCCTGATCGTCGCGACCGAGCCGCACATCATCCACCAGATGCAGAAGGCCCTGCCCGACAAGACCTTCATCGGCGCGCCGGGCGCGGACGGCAACTGCTCGTGCAACATCTGCCCCTACATGGCGCTGAACACGATGGAGAAGCTCTACGTGGCGCTGCGGGATTTGGAGCCGCAGATCGAGATCGAGGAAGGCATCCGCCTCAAGGCCAAGCGCAGCCTCGACCGGATGCTCGAAATGGCGAGCGGGACTGTCGGGATGGGCGATCTGGGGAAGGTGCATTTCAGCGGGGATTGACCGCGTGGCGCGCCTCCTGCGGCTGACCGGATGGGTCGCTGGCGGGCTAGTGCTGGCCGCCTTCTTCTTCGCGCTGTGGGCGAGCCTGCGGGTGCGCGACGCGGTGGACGAGGGCGCTCTGGCGCGGCCGGTCTGGTCCTGCCTGTCCCGCCCCGATGCAAAGCGGCTTGATCGTGTCGCGGACCGGGCCTTCATCCGCGCGGTTCAGGCCCATATCGCGGGCTACCCTGACAATGTGCGCTTCTGGCAATGGCACGGCCTAGTCGCCACGATCGGCGCGCGGGTCAGTTTTTCCGAAGCGGAGCGCATGGCTGCAATGCGGCCGATGATCGCAAGCTTGCCGCCCTGCGCGCGCTAGGCCTTGGCCCGCGCCACCGCCAGCGCCGCGCCCACCAGCACCATCCCGGCAATATCCAGCCCGCTCAGCACCTCGCCGAACACCAGCCAGCCGTAGAGCGACGCCACCACCGGCTGGGTCAGCAGGGCGAGGCCCACCACCAGCGGCGGGAAATACTTCAGCGAGAACACCATCAACCCCTGCCCCACCAGCTGGCTCAGCACGAACAGCCCGATGATCGGCCCCCACGCCTGCGGCCACACCGGCTCGCCCAGCGCCAGCGCGATCACCAGCAGCACCGGCGCGCCGAAGACGCTCACCCACACCAGCAGGCTCCACGACCCGAAGGCACCGCGCGCGTTCTGGAGCGTCAGCAGGTAGACCGCATAGAGCAGCCCCGCGGCCACGCTGAACAGGTCGCCGATCAGCGTCTCGTGGCTGATCTCGAGGCTGCGCCCCATCAGGATCGCCGCGCCGCCCAACGCAAAGACGATCGCCAGCGCCTCCAGTCGCCCCGGAACCACGCGGTGGACGATGAAGCCCCAGAACAGGAGCACGATCGAGCCCGCATTGCCGAACAGAGTCGCATTGCCGATCCGCGTCATGGCGATCCCGATGTGCCAGCTCGCCAGATCGAGCGCGAAGGTCACCGCCCCCAGCGCCACCAGCGCCAGCGTCCCCGCCGGGATACCCGTCAGCCGCTGGCGGTTCGCGCGCGCGAGCACCACCATGAAGGGCAGCGCCAGGAACAGCCGCCAGAACCCCGCCGCGACCGGGCCGGTGTCGGCCACCCGCACGAACCACGGCCCGATCGCGAGCGCGACATTGCCGCCGAACAGCGCGAACAGCAGCAGCCACGCCGCCGGGCGCGCGGGCTGCACGGCAACTTCTTCTTGGGGCCCATCCTCATTTTCCATGCTTGCGCCCTAGCCCCGCTGCCCCCAAGTGGATAGCCAATCGAAACCGGTCCGGAAGGATTACCCACACATGCACGACGTCCTGTTCCAGCCGCTCCAGATGGGCGCGCTCCATGCCAAGAACCGCATCCACATGGCCCCGCTCACCCGCGGGCGCGCCGCGGAGCCGATGTTCGTCCCCAACGAACTGATGGCGACCTATTACCGCCAGCGCGCAGGCGCAGGGATGATCCTCACCGAAGCGACCGGCATCAGCCGCGAGGGCCTCGGCTGGCCGAGCGCGCCGGGCATCTGGTCGGACGAGCAGACCGAGGCGTGGAAGGCCACCACCAAGGCCGTGCACGAGGAAGGCGGCCTCATCGTCATGCAGCTGTGGCACATGGGGCGCATCGTCCACCCCGTGTTCCTCGACGGCCAGCCGCCCTTCTCGGCGAGCGCCACGCAGGCTCCCGGCGAAGCGCACACCCCGACCGGCAAGCAGCCCTATGCCGTCGCCCGCGAGATGACCCACGAGGACATCAAGCGCACCATCGCCGACTACCGCCGCGCCGCCGAGAACGCCAAGAAGGCCGGTTTCGACGGGGTGCAGCTCCACGGCGCGAATGGCTACCTCGTCGACCAGTTCCTGCGCGACAAGACCAACCTGCGCACCGACGAATACGGCGGCTCGCCGGAGAACCGCACCCGCTTCATGCGCGAGGTTCTGGAAGCGCTGGTCGACGTCTGGGGCGCGGACCGCGTCGGCATCCGCCTCTCGCCCAATGGCGATTCGCAAGGGACGGATGACAGCAACCCGCCCGCGACCTTCGGCGCGGCGGCGAAGGTGTGCGAGGAACTCGGCCTCGCCTTCGTCGAACTGCGCGAGCCGGGCCCCAATGGCACCTTCGGCCAGACCGACGTCCCCAAGCAGAGCCCGCTGATCCGCCAGATCTACACCGGCAAGCTGATCCTCAACAGCGACTACACCGCCGAGGAAGCGGTCGCCGACGTCGAAAGCGGCAAGTGCGACGCGGTGAGCTTCGGCCGCCCCTATATCTCGAACCCCGATCTCGACAAGCGCATCGCGGCGGGCGCGCATTGGAACCCCAACAAGGACGTGCCCAAAAGCTGGTACTTCCCGATCCCGCAGGGCTACACCGACTACCCGACGCTCGCCGAAGAACAGGCCGAAGCGGCGGAGTGATTTTGCTTCCCCGGCAGCGTTCGCATCGGGCGCTGCCGGGGGGCTTTTAACCGCATTGCGGATGTTCCCCACCTCGTCACCCCGTGCTTGACACGGGGCTTGGCTCCTTTGTTTCACTCCCGGGCAAGAAGAAAAGCCGAGCCCCGTGTCAAGCACGGGGTGACGGCGGGAGTGGCATGACAGATTACTCGGCCGGAGCCGGTGCCGCAGGCGCGGCCGGAGCGTCAGCCGGAGCAGGCGCGCCCTCGATGCCTTCCATCGGGGTGACTTCGGGCTGCTCGGCGTCGATGTCCTCGCCCGTGGTGCGGACCTGACGCGGGGCGAGCGGGGCTTGCGAATCGAGCTGTTCGAGCGGGATCATCGCGTCCGAGATCGATCCGGGAAGCACCTCGCCCGAGGCCGCGCCGCCCTGCTCGGCAGGGGCGTCGGCAGCCTGCTGCTCGCAGGCGGCGAGTGCGAGGGGCAGGGCAAGGAGCGCTAGGCGTTTCATCGGCACGCCCTTTTGGCGGCGGCGTCCAGCGCGTCAAGGAAATCCGCCGAGGTTGCGATCAGCGCCTCGTCCCATTCCTCGGCAGAGACGTTCAGGCCCAGCCGCGCCAAGCTGGTGACGCCATATTCGGCGATGCCGCAGGGGACGATCCCGCCGAAGTGGCTGAGGTCGGGGTCGAGGTTCACCGAAAAACCGTGCATCGTCACCCAGCGCCGCACCCGCACGCCGATCGCGCCGATCTTGGCCTCGGAGCCGTCAATGTCGCGGGTCCAGATGCCGACGCGGCCCTCGGCGCGCCAGCTCTCCACGCCGAAGCGTGCGAGCGTGGCGATCACCCAGCCCTCGATCGCGTGGACGAAGCAGCGCACGTCTTTCCCGCGCTCCGCAAGGTTCAGCACCAGATAGCCCACCCGCTGGCCCGGCCCGTGATAGGTGTAGCGCCCGCCGCGCCCGGCCTCGACCACCTCGAAGCGCGGGTCGACCAGCTCGGCCGGGTCCGCGCTGGTGCCGGCGGTGTAGACCGGGGGATGCTCGAGGAGCCATACCAGCTCCGCCGCTTCGCCCGCGAACACGGCGGCATTGCGCGCCTCCATCTCTGCGAGCGCGGTGGCATAGGCCACCGGTGCGCTCTCGCGCCGCCATTCGATCGGGAATGTGCCGCGCGCGGCGGGAGCAGTGCTTGCCATGGCGCAGCGGTGGGGGCATTGAGCGGCGAGATCAAGAGGCGAAATGGGCCTCGCGTCACGAAGGGATCCGCGATGCAACACCGCAAGCTCGACATGGGAACCGCCTGGACGCAGGCGACCGGCCTGATGGGCGCCAATCGCGACACCATCAGCGCGATTGCCGGGCTGTTCTTCTTCCTCCCCGCGCTGGCGAGCAGCCTGCTGCTGCCCGGCCTCGCCAACCCGCCGCAGCCCGCGCCCGGTGCCGATCCCGAGGTCGCGTTCCGGGCGATGCTCGACCAGATCTCCACCATCTACGCCGAGAACTGGCCGCTGCTGCTGGCGCTGACGGCGGTGCAGGTGATCGGCTCGATGAGCCTCTTCGCACTGCTCACCGACCGCGCCAACCCGACCGTGGGCGAGGCGCTGCGCACCGGCGTGCGGAGCCTGCCGAGTTATCTCGCCGCGCAGCTTCTCACCGTGCTCGGCGCGTCGCTGGCGATCGGCATTCCGGTCGGCGTGCTCTCGGCCTTCGGCGGGGTGGCGGTGGGGCTGCTGGCGTTGCTGGTGGCGCTGGTGGCGATCCTCTACGTCATCGTCAAGCTGTCGCTGACGGGGCCGGTGATCGCGATCGAGGGCCGGATGAACCCGCTCGCCGCGCTGGGGCGTTCGTGGCAGCTGACCAAGGGCAACTCGCTGCGCATCCTGCTGTTCGTGCTGCTGCTGGTGGTGGTCTTCGGGATCATCGCGCTGCTGGTCGGGGGCACGCTCAGCCTCGTGCTGTCGGCGATGGGGGAGGCGGTGGCGCTGATCGGCGGCGGCGTGATCGACGCGCTGATCAATGCGCTGCTGACCGTACTGTTCCTCGTCGTGACCGTGGCGATCTACCGGCAGCTTGCCGGTCCCTCGCCCGAGCGCGAGGCCGCGCTGTTCGAGTAGGCAGCAGCGCGCAAGAGCGATGGCCGAGACCGATCCCGACCTGACCCGCACCGCTGCACCCGCTTCCGCCCCCGAGGCCGGGGCGATCCCGCCCTCGCGCATGGCACTGCTGTTCATGGTGATGCTGGTGACGGCGGCGGGCAACACCGCGATGCAGTCGGTGATGCCCTCGATCGGCACCGCGCTGAAGGTCGAGGACGTGTGGATCAGCCTTGCCTATTCGTGGTCGGCGCTCCTTTGGGTGGTGTGCGCCCCGTTCTGGGCAAGGCGGTCGGACAAGCGGGGCAGGAAGGCGATGATGGCGCTGGGGCTCTCGGGCTTCATCACCTCCTTCGTGCTGTGCGGCGCGGCCTTGTGGGCGGGGCTGTCGGGCTGGCTCACCGCTTTCTGGACACTCATCCTGTTCGCCGCCGCGCGGAGCCTCTACGGCGGCTTCGGGAGCGCTGCACCTCCGGCGGTGCAGGCCTACGTCGCCTCGCGCACCCCGAGAGCCACCCGCACCCAGGCGCTCTCGCTGATCGCCTCGAGCTTCGGGCTCGGCACGGTCATCGGCCCGGCGCTGGCACCGCTGATGGTGGTGCCGTTCCTCGGGCTGGGGCTGACCGGACCCTTTATCGCCTTCGCCGCCATCGGCGTCGTCGCGCTCGTCCTGCTGCGGCTGCGCCTGCCCGATGACGAGCCGCGCTTCGCCGCCCGAGGCCAGGCCGCCCCCTACGCCAGCGCCTCGGGAGCGCCCGCCGATCCGGGCGAGACCAGCGAGGCCGAGGACGCCGCCGCGGCCGCCGACACCGACCCGCCCCGCCTCAGCTGGCGCGACCCGCGCCTCAGGCCATGGGTCTTCGCCGGGCTCGTCGGCGGCCATGCGCAGGCGATGGTGCAGGGCATCGCCGGCTTCCTCGTGCTCGACCGCCTCGCCCTGCGCGACACCCCCGATGCGGGCGCCGGGCCCATCGGGCTCGTCCTGATGAGCGGGGCGATAGCGACCCTGCTCGCGCAGTGGGGCCTGATCCCGCGCTTCGACCTCGGCCCGCGGGCGGCGACCCTGTGGGGCATCACCGCCGCCGCGATCGGCACCGCCATCCTCGCCGTGGCGGGCGACCTCCACCTGATCGCCCTCGGCTATGCCATCGCCTCGCTCGGCTTCGGCCTGTTCCGCCCGGGGACCACCGCCGGCACCTCGCTCGCCGTGACCCGCACCGAGCAGGGGCAGGCCTCAGGCATCGTCGCCAGCCTTGCCGGAGCCTCCTACATCTACGCCCCGGCGCTGGGCGTGTGGCTATATGGCCACTCAGACTGGCTCGGCTTCGGGCTGATCGTTGCCCTGTGCGCCGTGGTGCTGTTGCATGGTTGGTTCAAGCTCCAGGCGGATCGGGATCTTACCACCGAACGACGCTAGAGTATCTCCAAGACCCGATCCTGAGGGCGGCACAGGCGCACCCCCTTCTCGGTCTCCACCAGCGGGCGCTCGATCAGGATCGGCTGTTCCGCCATCGCCGCCAGCACGGTCGCGTCATCCGCCTCGGGCAGCCCCCGCTCCGCCGCATCCGTCCCGCGCAGCCTCAACCCCTGCTGCGGCGTCAGCCCCGCATCGCGGTAGAGCTGTGCGAGCTTGCGCGCGGTGGGCGGCTCCTTGAGATACTCGACCACCGTCAGCTCCACGCCGCTCAAGCTCTCGAGGATCGCCAGCGTCTTCCTCGACGTCCCACACGCGGGGTTGTGCCAGATCGTCGCCTTCATCTTGCCCATCTCATTCCCCCTCGCCCGGCACCCGCAGCGCAGGCACAGCCTTGGCCGCATCCTCGGGCGCGATGCCCGGTGCGGGCGCGGCGCTCACCCGCTCCTGCCGCGCCGCGATGCGGCCCGCCTGTTCGATCACCTTGACGATCCGCGGATAGACCCCGCAGCGGCACAGGTTGGGCACCGCCGCCTCGATATCCGCCGCCGTCGGCGCGGCATTCCGCTGGAGCAGCGCGGCGAGCGATATCACCATGCCCGGCGTGCAATAGCCGCATTGCACCGCCTGCTGCGCCACCATCGCCTGCTGCACGGGGTGCGAGCGGTCGCGGCTCAGCCCCTCGATGGTGGTGATCAGCCGGCCTTCCGCTTCGGCGAGCGTGATCGCGCATGACCTCAAGGCCACCCCGTCGACCAGCACCATGCACGCGCCCGAGCACTCGGTCCCGCCCCCGCAGGCCTTTGTGCCGGTGAGGTTCAGCGCCTCGCGCAGCGCGTAGAGCAGCGGCATCCGCGGATCGAGGTCGAACTGCACCGGCCTCTCGTTGACGGTCATGCGGCTCATCGCAGGGCCCCTTCAGCGCGGCTGTTGGAGACACATGAGACACTGTCCAGAGAGCGAAAACCGCCCCCCGCACGGGCCACGTCAAAGTCACGGAAAAAGAGGCCGAAACGGGTCATGGATTCGTCCATGCCAGCTTCACCGCGTGTAGGAAACAGGCAGTTGCTCCTAGCGCCTCCCCCTTGCCGGGGTCAGCTGCGCCAGCTGTCGTCGATCTTGTCGATCCGGCGCTTCCACGCCTCGAAATCGAACAGCCCCGCGCCGCCCTGCCCCTGCATCACCGACAGGTCGCGCTGGTGGACGTCGATCACCGACTGCGGGACGAGCACCGGATCGCCCATGCTCAGCGTCGCCACCTGGATCTCGCAGGCGCGCTGCAAGGCCCACATCTTGACGAACATACCCTGGATCGTGCGGTCCATCACCACCGGGCCATGGTTGCGCAGCATCAGGATGGTGTGATTGCCGAGGTTCTGCACCAGCCGCTCACCTTCCTCAGGCCGCACGGTGACGCCCTCGAAATCGTGATAGCCGATCTGGCCCTGGAAGTTGCAGGCGTAGAAATTGGTCGGCAGCAGCCCGTCCTTGTGGCTCGCCACCGCCATCGTCGCAGTCGTGTGGACGTGGCAGATCGCATCCGCACGGCCGCCGAGGTGCTTGTGGAAATAGGCGTGCTGGGTGAAGCCCGCCTTGTTCACCATGTAGGGCGAGCCGCCGACATTATTGCCCTCGACGTCGATCTTGACGAGGTTGCTCGCCGTGACTTCGCTGTAGAGCAGCCCGAAGGGGTTGATCAGGAAAGTGTCGGTCTCGCCGGGCACCTTCAGCGAGATGTGGTTGTAGATCGATTCCGACCAGCCCAGGTGATCGAAGATCCGGTAGCAGGCGGCAAGATCGAGGCGCGCCTGCCATTCCTCGGGGCTGCACTCGATTGTGGGCTTGAGCTGGGTTGCCATGGCGCGGTTCCTCTCCGTCGTTCCTTTGGCCCTGCTATCGCATGGCGAGGGAATGCTTTGCAAGCCGCGCGAGCGCCCGCTAGGCCCGTGCGCAAGCATGACATCGCCTGCCCCTTCCGCCCCCGCCAAACTGGTCACCGGCAGCATCCCGGGCCATCTGGTCAGCCAGACGCTGCCCGCCGTCGTCGGGGTGGCGGCGATCATGTCAGTCGGGATCATCGACGCCTATTTCGTCGGCCAGCTCGGCCCGCAGCCCCTGGCCGCGATCAGCTTCATCTTTCCGGTCTCGGTCGCCTGCACCTCGCTGGGCGTGGGCGTGATGGTGGGGATCAACTCGGTGGTCGCCCGGGCGCTCGGCGAAGGCAACCTCGAGACCGCCGCGCGCCGGGCGAATTTCGGCATCGTATTTGCCTGCCTGTGCGGGATCGCGATGGGCCTCGCGCTGTGGCTCGCGAGCGACGCGATCTTCGCCGCGATGAACGCGCCCGCACATCTCATGCCGCTGATCCACGCCTACATGACCCCCTATGCGATGGCCTTCCCGCTGAGCCTTGCGATCATGGGCTTCAACGGCGTGCTGCGCGGACAGGGCGAGGCGCGGCGGACGAGCACGGTTTCGATCGCCTTCGCCTCGGCCAACTGGGTGCTCAATCCGATCTTGATTACGGGCGCTTTCGGCTTCGAGGGCTTCGGCATCGCGGGCTCGGCCTATGCGACCGGGATCGGCTGGGCGATGGGGGTGGGGATGGCGCTGTGGCTGCTGCGCGGGACGCCGCTGCCGCTCAATCTTGGCCTGCTGCGGAACTGCGACCTGATCGACCCCGCGCGGGCGATCATCAAGGTCGGGCTGCCTGCGGCCTTCTCCAACGCGATCAACCCGCTGGGACTGGCGGTGCTGACCTCGCGCATCGCCCTGGAGGGCGAGGCGGCAGTGGCGGGCTTCGGCGCGGCGGGGCGCTTGCAGAGCCTCGTGCTGGTGCCGCTGCTCGGCCTGTCGGGCGCGATCGGGGCGATCGTCGGGCAGAACTGGGGCGCGGGGCGTGACGACCGCGCGGCCGAGGCAGTGCGCTATGCCTTCGGCTTCTGCATCGTCTGGGGCCTGATCGTGGCGGGCGCGATGATGGCTGCGGGGGCGACCTTCGGGCGGGTGTTCACCGACGATCCCGCGGTGGTGCGTGAGTTCGATCTCTACCTGAAGATCGCCGCCTGGGGCTATGCCGGCTTCGGCCTGCTGATCGTCGGCAACGGGATCATGAACGCGGTCGACCGGGCGAGCTTCGCGCTGGCGCAATCGGTGGCGCGGGTGTTTCTGGTGATGCTGCCGGTGGCGCTGGTGCTCCAGCCGCGCATGGGGAGCGCCGCGATCTACACCGCCGAGCTCGCCGCCAACCTGTTCGGAGCGGTCTCGGCGCTGCTGCTGGTGCGCTTCGTCTTCGCGCGCCACGCCGCCGCGCAGCGAGCCGCGCGCTAGGCCATTGTTAACCAACTCTGCCGCATAGCCTCTCACGCACACGCGATTGAGGGCGCGCACACCCATGGACGACCTGCTGGCGGAATTCATCGCCGAGACCCGCGAGATGCTGGAGGCCACCGGCGGCGAACTCGTCGCCTGGGAAGCCGATCCGGCCGACCGCGCGCGGCTCGATGCGATCTTCCGCTTCGTCCACACGGTGAAGGGCAATTGCGGCTTCTTCGACTTCCCGCGCCTCGCCAGCCTCAGCCACGCCGCCGAGGACGCGCTCGCCGATTGCCGCGCGGGGCGGCGCGAGGCGGACGCCGCGCTGGTCACCGGCGTGCTCGCGATCATCGACCGGATTGCGGCGATGATCGACGCCATCGAGGCCGGTGAAGACTTCCCCGAGGGCGGTGACGACGCGCTGATCGCCGCACTCGACGGCGCGCCCGAAGCGCCTGCCGACACCCCGCTCCACGCTCCCGCCGCCGCCCAGCTCGGTGCTGGCGAGGAGCAGACCGCGACCTTCCGCCGCTCCGACCAGCGCACCATCCGCCTGCCCGTCGAACTGCTCGACCGGGTGATGAGCGGCGTGTCCGACATGGTGCTGGCGCGCAACGATCTCGCGCACCGGCTCAGGCAGGCGGGCAACCAGCCGACCATCGACGGCCCCTTCGAGCGCCTCACCACCATCCTCTCCGACGTGCGCGACGCGATCACGCGGATGCGGATGCAGCGGATCGAGACCCTGTTCGGCGCCCTCCCCCGCCTCGTCCGCGACCTTTCCGCCGAACTCGGCAAGCAGGTGATGGTCGATCTCGACGGCGGCGACGTGGAATTGGACCGCGAGATGATCGAGACGATCCGCGATCCGCTCACCCACATCATTCGCAACGCCATCGACCACGGGATCGAGACGCCCTCGGCCCGCCTTGCCCAAGGCAAGCGCGAGATCGGCCTCCTCGCCATCGCCGCGCGGCAATCGGGCAACACCATCTCGATCGTGCTCGCCGATGACGGGCGCGGGCTGGACGAGGAACGCATCGCCGCCAAGGCGGTCGCCACCGGCCTCGTCACCGCCGCCGAGCGCGGCGCGATGGGGCGCGACAAGATCCTCAACCTCATCTTCGAGCCCGGCTTCTCCACCGCCGAGACCGTCAGCAACGTCTCGGGCCGCGGCGTGGGGCTCGATGTGGTGCGCCAGAACCTCGAGAAGGTCGGCGGCAGCATCAAGGTCGCAAGCGTCCCCGGCGAGGGCACTACCTTCACGCTCCAGATCCCGCTCACGCTCAGCATCATCGCCGGGCTGACGGTCGATGCGGGCGGGCAGCGCTTCGCGATCCCGCAGAGCTATGTCGAGGAAATCGTGCAGGGCTCGGCCCGCGCGCTCGATCTCACCCGGCTGGGCGAGACCGCGCTGGTCACCTTCCGCGGGCAGCGCGTTCCCTGCCTGATGCTGGGCGAGGTGCTGGGCCTGACCGACGGCGAAGCGGCGAAGGAGCCGACGCTCGTCATGCTGCGCCTTGCCAGCGGCGATCTTTTCGCGCTCGCGGTCGAGGGCATCCACAATCACGGCGATCTGGTGGTCAAGCCGCTCGCGCCGGCGGTGATGCGGTCGGGGCTCTACGCCGGTTCGACCCTGCTCGACGACGGCACCCCGGTGCTGCTGCTCGACGTCGCCAATATCGCCGCGCAGCACGCGCTGGTGTCCGACACCCGCACCCGCGTGCTCGGCCCGCTCGCCGAGGAGGCGGACGCCGCCGCCGACAATGCGAGCCGCGCGATGCTGTTCACCGATTTTGCCGGACGCCGCTCGGCGGTGCGATTGGAGCTGGTGCAGCGCATCGAGACCGCGCCGGTCACCGCGATCGACCGTTCCGCCGCGCGCCCGCGCGTCGTCATCGACGGGCTGATCCTGCCGCTGATCGGCCTGCCCGACACCCCGCTCACCCAGCCCAAGGTCCGCCTGCTGCGCCTGTCGGACGGCGCCTGCGAGCTGCTCTACGCGGTGCGCGAGGTCGAGGATGCGGTGGAGCTCACCCAGCCTCTCGCTCCCGTCCCCGAGGACCCGCTGGCCGAGGCGATGACGCTGATCGGCGGCACGCCCGTCACCCTGATCGACGCGCACGAACTCTTCGCCCGCCACGGCGAGGCCCCGCAGGCCGCCGAACGCCCGCGTTGCACCCTGCCCGAGGGCGAGTGGGCGCGCGCGATCCTTGGGCCCCTGGTCACCGCCGCAGGCTACGACATCGTCGACCCCGCCGAGGCCGGGGAGACCGCCATCGGCATCCTGTTCGAGGACGTCTACGAAGTCGCCGAGACCCTCGGCCGCCCGCTGCCGCCGCGCGTCATCCGCCTGCGCGACCAGCCCGAGGCGCCCGCGGGCGCGCAGACCATCTACCGCTACGACCGCGAGGGCCTGCTCGCCGCGCTCGCCGCCGCGGCCGCCGATGCCGCCGCGCGTGCCGCCGCCACGGGAGAGGCCGCATGACCGACAAGCTGCTCGTCATCCTCCAGATCGCCGGTCGCCGCTGCGCGCTCTCGGCCCTCGACGTGCGCTCGGTGATCGAGACCGGCGCGATCACCCCGATCCCGCGCGCGCCTGCGTGGATCGCCGGCATCACCGCGCTGCGCAGCCAGGCGCTGACCGTGATCGACTGCCGCCGCGCGATTGGCGTAGCGGGCGACTGGCCCACCGACCACCGCGCCGCGGTCATCACCGAGGGCGGCCATTCCTACGCCCTGCTGGTCGACGGGATCGAGGACATCACCACCGCCGCAGGCGAGGTGGGGCAGATCCCCGGCGGCTTCGGTGCCGAATGGTCGCGCATCGCGCTCGGCATGATCGAGACCATGGCCGGCCCCGCGCTGCTGATCGACCTGCCCGCGCTGCTCGCCGGGCCCGAGGACATCGAGGCGGCCGCCTGAGGGCGCAAACCGCGCGACAATCGGGACAGAACGCCCCGCGCCTTAATCCAATCCTTACCAAATCACCCTTAGTTTCGCGGCACCAACCGCAGGAACGCCCATGAAAACTTGTCTCATCGTCGATGATTCCCGCGTCATCCGCAAGGTTTCGCGGCATATCCTCGAAACGCTCGGATTCGCCGTCGAGGAAGCCGAGAACGGCAAGATGGCGCTGGATGCCTGCGATGCGGCGATGCCCGATGTGGTGCTGCTCGACTGGAACATGCCGGTGATGACGGGGATCGAATTCCTCGTCGCGCTGCGCCAGCGCCCGGGTGGCGACAAGCCCAAGGTCGTGTTCTGCACCACCGAGAACGACGTCGCGCACATCCGCCAGGCAATCCAGGCCGGGGCGGACGAATATGTGATGAAGCCCTTCGATCACGAGACGCTGCAGATCAAGTTGCAGCTCGTCGGGTTTGCGTGAGCCGCCCCGCCCCTCTGCTGCCGCGGGAGTCTGATCGCCCCGCGCCCCGCTCCGGAGCCGCACCTGCGATCCGGGTGATGATCGTCGACGATTCGCTGACGGTGCGCACGATCTTCAAGCGCATGGTCGAAAGCGACCCCGCGCTGGTGATCGCCGGCACCGCCTCGAGCGCCGAGCGCGCCATCGCCCAGCTGGCCGAAACCCCTGCCGATGTGGTGCTGCTCGATCTCGAGATGCCCGGCATCGGCGGCCTCGGCGCGCTGCCCGCGATCCTGGCCACCCCCGGCCGCCCGCAGGTGCTGGTGGTCTCCTCGCTGACGGTCGACGGGGCCGAGCATACCCTCTCTGCACTCCAGATGGGGGCCGCCGACACGCTGCTGAAGCCGCGTCCGGGCGGGTTCACCGAGGATTACCGTGCCGCGCTGCTCGGCAAGATCCGCGCGCTGGGATCGCGCGCCGCCGCGGCCACCGCTCCTGACACCGATACCCCCGCACCCGAGGAGGCTCCCGCACCCGCGCCCTCCTTCGTGCGCACCGGCCTCGTCCGCCGCACCCGCCGCCCCGAGGTGATCGCGATCGGTGCCTCGACCGGCGGCATCCACGCGCTCGGCCTGATGCTGCGGCGGCTGGCGCCCGATTTCGACATTCCGCTGGTCATCACCCAGCACCTGCCCGCCAATTTCATGCCGGTCTTCGCCCGCCAGATCGAGGCCGCCTGCGGGCGCCCCGCCGAGATCGCGGCCGAGGGGCTGATACTCACCCCGGGCCGCATCCTGATCGCACCCGGCCACGGCCATGTCGTGATCAAGCGCAAGGCATCGGGCGGGCTTGTCACCCGCATCAGCACCGAACCCCAGCCGAGCGGCTGCCTGCCCTCGGTCGACCCGATGCTGGCGAGCCTCGCCGAGGCCTGCGAGGGTCGCGCGCTGGGGGTGATCCTGTCGGGCATGGGCCGCGACGGGGTGCTCGGCGCCGGTGCGCTGGTCGAGGCGGGCGGCACGATCTTTGCGCAGGACGCCGACAGCAGCGCGGTGTGGGGCATGCCCGGCGCCGTGTCGCGCGCGGGGCTGGCGAGCTTCATCGCCACCCCCGACCGGATCGGCGAGGCGGTGATGACGCTGGCGAGTGCGCCCGCTGCCGTCCCCGCCACCGCCGTGCACAAGTAGAGCGGCGATGGAAGCGAGCGAAGCCTCCCACCAGATCATCGCCGATCTGCTCGAAGCGCGCACCGGCCAGCACCTGACCGAAAGCCGCCGCTGGCGCGTGAACTCGGCGCTGGCGGGGATCTTCCGCCAGCACGGCATCTCCAATGTCGACCAGCTGGTGTGCCTGCTCGCCGACCCCGGCTCGGACGCGCTGGCGCAGGAAGTGGTCGAGGCGCTGCTCAACAACGAGACCTATTTCTTCCGCGACAAGCCGACCTTCGACCAGCTGCCAGGCGAAATCCTGCCCGAGCTTGCCCAGCGCCGCCGCGACGTGAAGCGCCTGTCGATCTGGTCGGCGGGCTGCTCGACGGGGCAGGAGGTCTATTCGCTCGCCATGCTCTTCGCCGAACAGGCCGAGCGCTGGCAGGGCTGGACGATCGACATCATCGGCACCGACGTCTCGCACCGGGCGATCGCGACCGCGCGCGGCGGGCTCTACAGCCAGTTCGAAGTGCAGCGCGGCCTCGGCGTCACCCAGATGCTGCGCCATTTCGACGAGACCCCGCGCGGCTGGCAGGTGCGCGGCGAGGTGCAGGACATGGTCCGCTTCGCGCAGGGCAACCTGCTGACCGCCCCTCATCCCTCGCGCCTGCCCTTCGATCTGGTGCTGTGCCGCAACGTGCTGCTCTATTTCGACCGCCAGGTGCGCCACGAGGCCTTCGAGCGCCTGTCGCGCGCGGTCATGCCCGACGGGTTCCTGATGCTCGGCGCGGGCGAGACCGTGGTCGGCCAGACCGACCGCTTCGTGCCGACCCAGCGCCGTGCAAGCTTCTTCGAGCTCGCCCCCGCTCCCGTCCCCGCGATGGCGCGCAGGATCGCCTGAAATCTCGCACTTTTGGCAGGCTGCGTGGCCGCGGCTTTACCCTTCATTAGCCGCTCCTGTTTAGGACGTTCGGGAAACCGCGCAAAGCTCCACGCGCGCCTGTCGGGAAACCCTGTTCTTGTTCAAGGCCAAGCAACCCCTGCACCTCTCGCCCGTCGGGCTGGTGCTCATCCCGATCGGGGTGGCGAGCGCCGTGACGGGGGGGCTGGGCTTTGCCATCGGGCTGACCGGGCGCTGGGCGGTGATCGCGCATGCGCCGCTGATCATCACCGCGATCCTGATCTATGCCGCCACGCTGTTCTTCCTCGGGCGCAGCGGGATCGCGACGATTCGCGGTCTCGAACAGCGCGCCCATGTCGATCCGCTCACCGGCCTGCCCAACCGCCATGCGCTGCACGAGGACGTGCAGTTCCTGAGCCACGGCGAGGACGAGGTGGCGCTGGCGATGATCGATCTCGACAGCTTCAAGCAGGTCAACGACCACTATGGCCACGCGGTCGGCGACCAGCTGATCGACCTGTGTGCGCAGGTGCTGCGCGAGGTCTGCGGCAAGGAAGCGCGCTGCTACCGCCTCGGCGGCGACGAGTTTGCGGCGGTGATGGGGGGCAAGGTCGCGGGCACGATCCTCGAAGGCATCTGCCGCGCGCTGCTCGAGAAGCTCGGCACGCCGCTGACCCTCGGCGGCCGCCACATCGCGGTCGGCGCAAGCATCGGCCTTGCGCGCTCGACCGCGGACCTGCGCATCCCCTCCTCCGAGATGCTGCGCCGCGCGGATGTGGCGATGGACATGTCCAAGCGCGGCGGCAAGATGCGCTGCACATGGTTCAACGAAAGCTTCGACCGCCGCCGCGAGCGGGTGCGCGAGATCGAGGACGAGATCCGCAGCGGGATCGCGGCGGGCGAATTCAGCCTCGCCTACCAGCCGCTGGTCGATGCCAATGACAAGCGCATCGTCGCGGTGGAGGCACTGCTGCGCTGGAACCGCGGGCCGGATCGCGATCCGCTGACCCCCAATCTCTTCATCCCGGTGGCCGAGGATTCGGGGCTCATCAATCCGCTTGGGCAGTGGGTGCTGCGCCAGGCGGTGTGCGACGCGGGCCGCTGGGGCGACATCACCCTTTCGGTCAACATCTCCGCCGCCCAGCTGCGCAATGCCGAATTCCCGATCAAACTGGGCGAGGTGCTGGAAGAGACCGGCTTCCCGCCGCATCGGCTCGAACTCGAAGTGACCGAGACCTGCCTCGTGCTCGACCCCGTGGTGGCCGAACGCACTCTGGACGTGATCCGCAGCTTCGGCGTGCGCATCGTGCTCGACGATTTCGGCACCGGCTACGCCTCGATCGGCTTCCTGCGGCGCTTCCGCTTCGAGAAGCTGAAGCTGGATCGCTCGCTGGTCGAACTGGCGGGCGTCGATGACGGCAGCCGGGCGATGATGCTCTCTTCCATCGCGCTTGCCCGCGCGCTCGACATGGGGGTGACCGCGGAAGGGGTCGAGACCGAGGAACAGGCCGAACTCGTGCGTCTTGCCGGGGCCGACCAGATCCAGGGCTGGCTCTACCACCGCGCCGTCCCCGCCGCCGAGATCGACCGGCTGATCGCCGCCCAGAACGCTGACACCAAGGACGGGAAGGCCGCATGAGCGCGCTTCAGGACATTGCCCTCGACATGGAAGCGCAGGCCGCCGCGCCCGAAGCCGCCCCCGCCACCCGGCTCGGCCGCTGGCAGCGCTGGTTCGCGCAGCTCTCGATCGGCGGCAAGATCACGCTGTTCTTCAGCATCAACCTCGGCTTCGCGCTCGCCGCGGGGCTGTTCGTGGTGGCGGGCTATATAGAGCTTGGCCAGCGCGGCGAGAGGGTGCGCGTCACCCACGCCGAAGCCTTGCAGGCCGAGCGCCTGCTGGTGCAGCTCGGCGAAAGCCAGCGCCACGCCGAACTGCTGGCCGCGACCGGCGACCCCGCCCGCGCCCGCGCCGCCAGCCGGGCGCTCGCCAGCGCCGAGGCCACCGTCGCCGCGCTCGCGCAGGGCATCCCCGACCCCGCCAGCGCGCAGCAGCTCGCCGACATCCGCGCCGGCATGGCCGACCTTGCGCGGCAGATCGACCGTCCGCGCGATGCCGAAGCCCTTGCCGCGACCAGCGACAAGCTGACCGGCACCGCCAAGGCCCTCGCCGCAGCGCTCGGCACCCGCGCCGACGCCGCCGCCGATCTCGGCGCGGCGCTGATTGCGCGGCTGCTGATGATGTGGATCGGCCTTGCCACCATCCTCACGCTCATCACGCTGTTCGCCCAGCGCTATTTCAACCGCAGCGTCGGCGCGACCCTCACCGCGATGGCGCAGCAGATGACCGCGATCGCCGCCGGCCAGCGCGATGTCGCGATCAGCGGCAAGGACCGCGCCGACGAGATCGGCGAGATGGCGCGCGCCACCGAAGTGTTCCACCGCGCTGGGCTCCGCCTCGAAAAGCTCAGCCGCGAACGCGCCGAACGCGCCAAGGCCGAGCTTGACGAGCACGCCCGCCAGCAGCTCATCGCCGAAGAGGCGCGGCGCGAGCGCGAGCGCATGATCGCCGGCATCGCCGACCAGTTCGAACGCACCGTCGGCGAAGTCGTCACCGGGGTGGTCTCCGCCTCGAGCCAGCTGCAATCGACCGCCACGCTGATGGCGAACACCGCCGAGCACGCCAGCAGCCGCACCGGCGAGGCGGCCGCGGCGATGCAGGAAGCCAATCTCGGCGCCTCGGCCGCCGCCGCGGCGAGCGACGAATTCGCCATGTCGATCGGCGAGATCAGCCGTCAGGCGGCATCCTCCGCCGAACTCGCGCGCGAGGCCAGCGTCTCGGCGCGCAAGGCCGACAGCACTATCGGCGCGCTTGCGGCGAGCGCACAGGAAGTCGGCCAGATCGTCGAGCTGATCCAGACCATCGCCCAGCGCACCAACCTGCTGGCATTGAACGCCAGCATCGAGGCCGCGCGCGGCGGCGAGGCCGGGCGCGGCTTCGCCGTGGTCGCCAGCGAGGTCAAGGAACTCGCCAACCAGACCAGCCGCGCGACCGAACAGGTCGCCGAGCAGATCCGCGCGATGCAATCGACCACCGGCGCCAGCGTCAGCGCGCTGCGCGACATCGCCGCGCAGATCGAAAGCCTCGAGACCACCGCGGTCTCGATCGCCAGCGCGGTCGACCAGCAATCGGTCGCAGGGCACGATCTCGCCCGCTCGATCGACCTCGCCGCACGCGGGACCGAGAAGGTCGCGGGCCATGTCGACACCGTGCGCGAGCTTTCGCTCTCGACCGGGGCGGCGGCGGCGCAGGTGCTTTCCAGCGCCACCAGCCTCGAAAGCCAGGCCGCCACCTTGCGCGCCCAGGTGCAGGGCTTCCTGGCGCGGGTGCGGGCGGGTTGAACCCCTAGGCGATCCTCCGCGATCAACCCTTCATAAAGTATTTTCCTTCATCAATGCCGCCATATGACCTTCGGGGGACGAGCGGCATGAACATGATGAGCTGGCAGGATCGGGCCGAGGAAATGGCGGTCCCCTCATACGTGCGCGAACTCAGAAACGACTTTGCCGAGGACGCGGCGGACAGCGCCGCCGTCCCTGCCGCCGCAACCGACGGCGTCTCGCTGCTCGAACGCCTCGCATGGTTCCGCAACCTCAGCCTCGCGAAGAAGATCAACGCCGTGTTCGGCACCTTCCTCGCCGCCGGGCTGCTGATGGTGCTGGTGCTGGGCCTCGGGCTCGGCGAGCTGTGGAACCGCTACAATGCCTCGGCGCGCCTGCAGGAGACACTGGTGGCGGCCGGGCAGTTGCAGATGGCGGCGGGCGAGCTGCGCTACCATTCGGTGCGCGCGCTCTATAGTCCGGCCCAGGCTACCCGCGAGGCGCAGCGCGCGGCCGAGACCGCCGTGACCACCCAGATCACCGCGATCGAAGCGGCGGTCGCGCAGGAAGCCCCCGAACTCACTCCGCGCGTCAAGGCCGTGCGCGAGGAGATCGCGCAGATGGAGAGCGCCTATGACAGCGCCGCAGACAAGGTGCGGGGCGGCGCCGACCGCGATGCGCTGGTGACCGGCGTCGCCGAGCAGGCGAGCGCGGTGATGACCGCCGCCGGCACCCTCGCCACCGACATTGCCGCGCGCGGCGAGACGCAGGAAGCGACCGGCATCGCCTATTTCTTCAACATGATCCTGATCATCGCCGGCCTCGCCGCGCTGGGCGGCACCGTGCTGCTGCTCGGGCTTGCCTATCTCAGCCGCGATTTCTCGCGCAAGATCGTCGAGATCGCGAGGGGCATGAACCAGCTGGCCTCGGGCGACCGGCACTTCACCATCGCCGGCGCCGAGCGCCAGGACGAGATCGGCCAGATGGTCCGCGCGCTCGACCTGTTCAAGCGCGCCAACAAGTGGATGGAAGACCGCGCCCGCGAAAAGGCCGAACGGGCCGAGCAGGAACTGCAATTGCAGCAGGAGCGCGAGCGCGAGCGGGTCGAGGCCGAAGCCAAGCGCGCGGCGCTGCTCGATGATGTCGCGCGCCAGTTCGAGCGCACCGTGGGCGATGTGGTGAGCGGCGTCGCCGCAGCCTCGAGCCAGCTCCACACCACCGCCACCCGCATGGCCCAGAGCGCCGAGGAAGCGAGCCGCCGCACTGGCGAAGTCGCGTCCTCGATGGAGGAAGCCAATGCCGGCGCCACCGCAGCCGCCGCGGCGAGCGACGAATTCGCGCTCTCGATCAGCGAGATCAGCCGGCAGGCGGCCTCCTCAAGCGAGTTGGCGCGTCTGGCGACCGTCGCCACCGGCGAGGCGGACGAGACGATCTCGGCGCTCGCGGCCTCGGCGGACGAGGTGGGCCAGATCGTCGAGCTGATCCAGACCATCGCCCAGCGCACCAACCTGCTGGCCCTCAACGCCTCGATCGAAGCCGCCCGCGGCGGCGAGGCGGGTCGCGGCTTCGCGGTCGTCGCCAGCGAGGTCAAGGAACTCGCGATGCAGACCAGCCGCGCCACCGAAAAGGTCGCCGAACAGATCCGCGCGATGCAATCGACCACCGGCGCTTCAGTGAAGGCGCTGCGGGCGATTGCCGGGCAGGTGCGCGATCTTGAGTCGACGGCGGTTTCCATTGCCACGGCGGTCGACCAGCAGTCCGTGGCGGGCCGCGATCTCGCCCAGAGCATCGACCTTGCCGCACGCGGCACCGAGAAGGTCTCGGCGCATATCGAGGACGTGCGCCAGCTGTCGCTCTCGACCGGTGCTGCCGCCTCGCAGGTGCTGCTGAGCGCCAACGAACTGGAAGCGCAGGCCGCCCATCTCGGCGATCAGGTGCGCGGCTTCCTGCGGACGGTGCGGGCGGGGTAGGCGACCCGCGCTTGCCCCGGACGCGCGCTGCGCCTGGACGGCCCTGACCGTGATCCTCAGCCGAAGAAGTCGGCGAGTGCGCGCGCCAGAGCGTCCGGGTCGTCGATCTGCGAGAAGTGGCTCGCTTCGGGGATAATGACCTTGGTTGCGCCGGGCGGCAATTGGCTGACGACCATATCGGCGAGCGCGGCGGGAAACAGACCGTCCTTCTCGCCCCATACCACCAGCGTCGGCGCGTGGACGTTGGGCAGGACGTCGTCGAGCACCGGGTCGGCGTTATCGGGCGCCGAGAAACCGGCAAACAGTTTGCCGAGGGAAGCGGCCTCGCCGCTAGCCTTGAAGGCGGCAAGGGCCTGAGACGCGAAGTCCTGCGTCTGCGCGAAGGGCGATGCGATCGTCACCGATAGCAGCTGATGCATCTCTTCGACCGTGTCCGGAGCGAAATTGACCGGCGGCGGGCCGGACAAGGTGACACTCAGACCGGCGACGTCGATCAGCGCGAGTTTGCCGATGCGCTCAGGGTAACTCTGGGCAAATACCGCCGCAGCCCAGCCCCCGGCGGAATTGCCTGCGATGTGAGCGTGCGCAATGCCCTCGTGATCGAGCAGGGCCCTCACCATCGCGGCCTGCGCGTTGGGACCGACCGACGGCGCGTCCCGCGACGAACCGCCGAAGCCAAGCATGTCCGGTGCGTAAACCGTGTAATGGGGGCCAAGCAGCTGGACGACCTGCCCGAAGTCCTCCTTGTGCCCGCCCAGCCCATGAATGATCACCAGGGCGGGCCCGTGACCGGCCTTCAGATAAGCGACCGTCTGGCCATCGAGGTCAGCGGAAAAGGTCTGGGGCTCAGTAATGGCAGCATCCATTTGCGGGATCTCCTTGGCAAAAACGGTGCAATTGCGATCGCGATCGGCGCGAGAGCGACAATCGGGAGGAATTGGAGTTTCAGCATTGGCCTCTCCGATCAGGCATATCCGCTAGGCCCAGGGGAGGCGCGGTTTCCCGATTGCAGCGGGCTGCTGACCCCCTCCCGAAGTCCTGTCGCCTTGTGCTTGCGTCATGTCGCTTGCGGTCACTTTTCCGAATGGGGCAAGCATACATTTCCGGCGCCATGTCTGTCGTTGGCCACGATTGCGCATTCTTGCGGGGATTGCGCAAATGCAGGCGGGGACAAGCAGGGACGGGCACAGACTCGGGTGACCATGGTCCGTCGGGCGACGCGTTCGCTCGCGAGCCTATAGCAATGAGAGGCGGGCACGCCTGATCTTCATGTGCGGTCGTTCACGGTCGACGCGTGAGGCATTGGGGAAAGCGTTGTTGATCCGGCTGATGGGGAGGGAGGCGGCGCCTTCCATCGTGACCCTCACGCTGGCAAACCAGACGCCGATTGCGCCCGGCAGCGAGGCTGCGGGCGTAGTTTGCGTTGATCTGTGGTGGGTTTCAAACGGTGGTTGCGGGAGTTGGATTTGAACCAACGACCTTCAGGTTATGAGCCTGACGAGCTACCGGGCTGCTCCATCCCGCGATACCGAAGCGTCGAGAGGCCGAAGGCCTCAAAGACGCCAAAAGGGCCGCCCTTGCGGGTCAGCCCTGTTGACTTGTGAATGGGTCAACCCCGCTCCCACTGGTCGCAATGCCTGGCGACGACCTACTCTTCCAACGCTTGAGCGTTAGTACCATCGGCGCTGTCTGGTTTCACGGCCGAGTTCGAGATGGGATCGGGTGGGTCACAGACGCTATGGCCACCAAGCAATGGGACCAGTGGATGCGGGTTTTAAATCGATGCACACTCATGGGTATGAGTGATTAAGGGCGTATCTGGCTGGAGCATTCTCCACCAACGCGCACTGCCGAGGCAGGGCTGACGTTGATAGTGCAGACTCTCAAGCGCGATATGAACTATTAGGACCGGTTAGCTCCATACATTACTGCACTTCCACACCCGGCCTATCAACGTGATGGTCTATCACGGTTCAAAGATACCTAATCTCAAGGGAGGCTTCCCGCTTAGATGCTTTCAGCGGTTATCCCGTCCGTACATAGCTACCCTGCGGCACTCTTGGCAGAATGACAGGTACACCAGAGGTACGTTCACCCCGGTCCTCTCGTACTAGGGGCAACTCCTTTCAAGTATCGACGCCCACGGCAGATAGGGACCAAACTGTCTCGCGACGTTCTGAACCCAGCTCACGTACCACTTTAATTGGCGAACAGCCAAACCCTTGGGACCTGCTCCAGCCCCAGGATGTGATGAGCCGACATCGAGGTGCCAAACGATTCCGTCGATATGAGCTCTTGGGAATCATCAGCCTGTTATCCCCGGCGTACCTTTTATCCGTTGAGCGATGGCCCTTCCACGAGGGACCACCGGATCACTATGACCGACTTTCGTCTCTGCTCGACTCGTCAGTCTCGCAGTCAGGCAGGCTTATGCCATTGCACTCTAACAGACGGTTTCCAACCGTCCTGAGCCTACCATCGCGCGCCTCCGTTACTCTTTAGGAGGCGACCGCCCCAGTCAAACTACCCGCCACAGAGGGTCCCAACACCGGATAACGGTGCGTGGTTAGACATCAGAAAACAGCAGGGTGGTATTTCACCTATGGCTCCATGACAGCTGGCGCCGTCACTTCAAAGCCTCCCACCTATGCTACACAACTCTTTCCTAATGCCACTCTGAAGCTGCAGTAAAGGTGCACGGGGTCTTTCCGTCTAACCGCGGGTACTCCGCATCTTCACGGAGAATTCAATTTCGCTGAGCATATCCTGGAGACAGTGGGGAAGTCGTTACGCCATTCGTGCAGGTCGGAACTTACCCGACAAGGAATTTCGCTACCTTAGGACCGTTATAGTTACGGCCGCCGTTTACTCGGGCTTCAATTCGGAGCTTGCACTCCTCCTCTTAACCTTCGAGCACCGGGCAGGCGTCAGACCCTATACGTCGTCTTGAAGCCGACTTAGCAGAGTCCTGTGTTTTTGATAAACAGTCGCTACCCCCTGGCCTGTGCCCCCCACCAAAAGTTGCCTTAAGATGGGGCCTCCTTCTTCCGAAGGTACGGAGGCAATTTGCCGAGTTCCTTCAGGATACTTCTCTCAAGCGCCTTGGTATACTCTACCTGACCACCTGTGTCGGTTTCGGGTACGGTCTATACGGTGGGGCTATTTCCTGGAACCTCTTCACCGCCCGACCAATCCAATAAGGTCGAACAATTTACGAGATCCGTCACACACCACCAGGCCCACGAATATTAACGTGGTTCCCATCGACTACCCCCTTCGGGCTCGTCTTAGGGGCCGGCTCACCCTACGCTGATTAGCATTGCGTAGGAACCCTTGGTCTTTCGGCGACAGGGTATCTCACCCTGTTAGTCGCTACTCATGTCAGCATTCGCACTTCCGATACGTCCAGAGTCGGTTACCCTTCTCCTTCACTCGCTTACGGAACGCTCCGCTACCGCTGCAGTAAACTGCAACCCTAAGCTTCGGTGCATATCTTTAGCCCCGTTACATCTTCGCCGCAGGAACCCTTATTTAGACCAGTGAGCTGTTACGCTTTCTTTAAAGGATGGCTGCTTCTAAGCCAACCTCCTGGTTGTTTTGGGATTCCCACATGCTTTCCCACTTAGATATGACTTGGGGACCTTAGCTGTAGGTTAGGGCTGTTTCCCTTTTGACGACGGACCTTAGCACCCGCCGTCTGTCTGCCAGACAAGACTCGATGGTATTCGGAGTTTGGTTAGGTTTGGTACCGCTCGCGCAGCCCTAGCCCATCCAGTGCTCTACCCCCATCGGCATACATCTGACGCTCTACCTCAATAGATTTCGCGGAGAACCAGCTATTTCCCGGCTTGATTGGCCTTTCACCCCTAAACACAAGTCATCCGAGCATTTTTCAACATGCAACGGTTCGATCCTCCAGTGCGTGTTACCGCACCTTCAATCTGCTCATGCCTAGATCGCCGGGTTTCGGGTCTAATCCAACATACTCAGTCGCCCTATTCAGACTCGCTTTCGCTTCGCCTACACCTAACGGCTTAAGCTCGCATGCTAGATTAAGTCACTGACCCATTATGCAAGAGGTACGCTGTCACCCCCTATGGGGCTCCAACTGCTTGTAAGCATCCGGTTTCAGGTACTGTTTCACTCCCCTAATCGGGGTGCTTTTCACCTTTCCCTCACGGTACTGTGTTCGCTATCGGTCATGTACGAGTATTTAGGCTTAGAGGGTGGTCCCCCTATGTTCAGACAGGATTTCACGTGTCCCGCCCTACTCAAGTCCTTCTTCATCACTTTCGCATACGGGACTGTCACCCGCTATGGTCACACTTTCCAGAGTGTTCTGCTAGTTGAAAAGAAGGCACTGGCCTGGTCCCGGTTCGCTCGCCACTACTACGGGAATCTCTGTTGATGTCTTTTCCTCCGGGTACTGAGATGTTTCAGTTCCCCGGGTTCGCTTCACCAAGCCTATATATTCAGCTCGGTGATACCTTATCCACCTCGCCCGGCTGGCCCGAAAGCCAACTGGAAGAAATGGTGAAGGTGGGTTTCCCCATTCGGAAATCGCCGGATCAAAGTTTGCTCACAACTCCCCGACGCTTATCGCAGCGTGCCACGTCCTTCATCGCCTGTACATGCCAAGGCATCCACCAAATGCTCTTACCTCACGCTTGAGAATCCACACCATCAACGTCAGGCCTGCATAAAAGCCCGAGCGCTTGAAGATGGTGGGAGAATTATCTCAGCCAGATAATCAATTTGATTGATTTGTGATGCACGATCGTCGGCACAGGGCGAACCCTGTCCGTTACAATCCATGCGCCACGGCATCGATTTAAAAACCCATTCACAATGTCAAAGAACGGCGACGCTGACTAATCAGCACGATCGCCTGACCTGCCGAAGCAGGATCTGGTTTCGTTTCATCCATCGGAATTTTGAAGTGCCTGGTGGAGCCTATCGGGATCGAACCGATGACCTGATGCTTGCAAAGCAACCGCTCTCCCAGCTGAGCTAAGGCCCCGCGCAGACAATGGTGGGCCTGAGAGGATTTGAACCTCTGACCTCACCCTTATCAGGGGTGCGCTCTAACCAACTGAGCTACAGGCCCACTCCACTGCGACCGGCCGCCATCCCCGAAGGAACAGGCTGCCGCGAGGGCGTGAGCCGGCGAAGGCACACAACGCACCAGTGGCGCGCTGTATTCCGATTGATGAAAGGACATGAGGACGACGGCAATGTTCTTTGGAAGACCGCGAAGCACTTCCCGAGCCTAGCTCAGGCGCTTTCGCAAGTATCCTTAGAAAGGAGGTGATCCAGCCGCAGGTTCCCCTACGGCTACCTTGTTACGACTTCACCCCAGTCGCTGAACCCACCGTGGTCAGCTGCCTCCTTGCGGTTAGCGCACTGCCTTCGGGTGAATCCAACTCCCATGGTGTGACGGGCGGTGTGTACAAGGCCTGGGAACGTATTCACCGCGGCATGCTGATCCGCGATTACTAGCGATTCCGCCTTCATGCCCTCGAGTTGCAGAGGACAATCCGAACTGAGACATCTTTTGGAGATTAGCGCATCCTTGCGGAATAGCTGCCCACTGTAGATGCCATTGTAGCACGTGTGTAGCCCAGCCTGTAAGGGCCATGAGGACTTGACGTCATCCCCACCTTCCTCCGGCTTATCACCGGCAGTTTCCTTAAAGTGCCCAACTTAATGATGGCAACTAAGGACGAGGGTTGCGCTCGTTGCGGGACTTAACCCAACATCTCACGACACGAGCTGACGACAGCCATGCAGCACCTGTCACTAGGTCCCCGAAGGGAAGAAATCTGTCTCCAGAAGTCGTCCTAGGATGTCAAAGGCTGGTAAGGTTCTGCGCGTTGCTTCGAATTAAACCACATGCTCCACCGCTTGTGCAGGCCCCCGTCAATTCCTTTGAGTTTTAATCTTGCGACCGTACTCCCCAGGCGGATAACTTAATGCGTTAGCTGCGCCACCCAAGTTCCATGAACCCGGACAGCTAGTTATCATCGTTTACGGCGTGGACTACCAGGGTATCTAATCCTGTTTGCTCCCCACGCTTTCGCACCTCAGCGTCAATACTTGTCCAGCGAGTCGCCTTCGCCACTGGTGTTCTTCCGAATATCTACGAATTTCACCTCTACACTCGGAATTCCACTCGCCTCTCCAAGATTCTAGCTTCCCAGTTTCAAGGGCAGTTCCGGGGTTGAGCCCCGGGATTTCACCCCTGACTTAAAAAGCCGCCTACGTGCGCTTTACGCCCAGTAATTCCGAACAACGCTAGCTCCCTCCGTATTACCGCGGCTGCTGGCACGGAGTTAGCCGGAGCTTATTCTCCCGATACTGTCATTATCATCTCGGGTAAAAGAGCTTTACAACCCTAAGGCCTTCATCACTCACGCGGCATTGCTGGATCAGGCTTTCGCCCATTGTCCAATATTCCCCACTGCTGCCTCCCGTAGGAGTCTGGGCCGTGTCTCAGTCCCAGTGTGGCTGATCATCCTCTCAGACCAGCTATGGATCGTCGCCTTGGTAGGCCTTTACCCCACCAACTAGCTAATCCAACGCGGGCCCATCCAAAGGCGATAAATCTTTGGTCCGAAGACATTATCCGGTATTAGCTCAAATTTCTCTGAGTTATTCCGAACCTAAGGGCAGGTTCCCACGCGTTACGCACCCGTGCGCCACTAGACCCGAAGGTCTCGTTCGACTTGCATGTGTTAGGCATGCCGCCAGCGTTCGTTCTGAGCCAGGATCAAACTCTCAAGTTGTGTCACACACCAATCAGGCATGGGGAAAACCCCATCCGCCAGACTGGCATGAGCTGCAAGGAGCCGATACCTGCACTGTCAAACGTAATGGATACGAATGAACATGCTTGCCATCCGGGCAGGCGTGGAGCCCGCGATCGGATGTGGCGATCGGCTTGAGTTAACCGGTTACCGGAGCCTTGAGGTCCCCGGACCGGGCGCCGTCGCCCACATGTCCCTTCATCAAAAACCAACGATGTCAAAGAGCCGCCAGACAGTAATAGCGGACAGCGCTTGGTTCCCCGATTTACACCGGGGGACCGGCTATCCGAATTTGTTGGCGACCGAAGCGTTGTTGCGGTGGCGGTGGAAGCCGTCAGCGCCGCGTCGGTGGAGCCCATCTATGAGCGCTTCCTGATTCGGTCAACGCCTTTTTGCAATTTTATTTCACAGGGGCGCAAGAACCGCAGAATTCCGCCATTTTTTGCCTACATTCGCCCCCATTTCGGCCCTCCGGATGGGGTAAATGGCCCCCTTCTGACGGCCGAATCCGGGTGAATCGGGGCCTGAATCACCCCTTCCGCCCCCCTTTCACCCCGCCGACCACCCGCCATTCCGCGATTCACCCTGACCGGCCCCTTTCGAATCTCGCGATTCCCCGAATCAACGCCGCCTTGGGCCCGTTCCCGAAGAATGGTAGGATCGCGCCTGCGGACAGGATCGCCATCTTCCTGCCGCACGGGAGAAGCCATGAAAGCGCCACGCACCCTTGCCGCCCTCGCGCTGGCGAGCCTCGCTGCCCCCGCCGCGGCAAGCCCCGAGTTGCCGCCAACTCCCCCCGCGCCTGCCCCGAACGGCGCCACCGCCGGTATCGTCGATCCCGCCGCCGAGACGCTCGCACTGGAAGAGGAACGCTACCGCCGCCTCACTCTCCCCGTCACGGTCGAGGGCACCGGGCCGTTTGCCTTCATGATCGACACCGGCAGCCAGGCGACCGCGATCACCCGCGAGATCCGCGACATCGCCGGGCTCTCCCCCGCCGGCACCGCCACCCTCGTCGGCATGGCCAGCCGCCGCCAGGTCGAGCTCGCCAATGTCGGGCGCATCGAGTTCGGCGCGAACAGCTACACCAACTTCGCCGCCCCGGTGCTCGAGCGCGCGCACGTGGGGGCGGACGGGATCATCGGCCTCGACGCGCTCCAGGACTTCCGCGTGCTCCTCGATTTCCGCAAGGCCACCATCAGCGTCGAGGACGCGCGCGAGAAGGAAGGCCGCGGCGGGTTCGAGATCATCGTGCGCGCGCGCAGCCGGCTCGGCCAGCTGCTGATCACCGATGCGCTGGTCGAGGGCGTGCGCGCCACGGTCATCATCGATACCGGCGCGCAGGCGAGCCTCGGCAACCTCGCGCTGCGCGAGAAGATCCGCGCCCGCCGCGCGCAGGATGTTGTGACCACCGACGTCAACGGGGTAGAGATCATGGGCGAACTTGCCGTGGTGCGCAGCCTCACCATCGAGGGTCTCTCGCTCACCGATGTGCCGCTGACCTTCGCCGATGCCCCGGCCTTCGAGGCGCTCGGCTTCCACGAGGAGCCGGTGCTCTCGATCGGGATGCAGCACCTCTCGCTGTTCGACCGCGTGGCGATCGATTTCGGGCGCAAGCGGATCGCCTTCGATGTCCCCGCCGACATCGCGCGCGCCCTGCGTGCAGCGCAGCGCGGCGAAAGCTACCGCGCACGGTTCTAGCTGCCGCGCCTTGCGGGATCGCCCCGCGACGCCCACTTGGGGGCCATGCCACCCGAAACCGCCTCTGCCGCCGATCCCCATAAGAAGACTCGCGCGCGCGATGCGGAGAGCTGGCCGACGCTGAAGCGCTTCCTTCCCTATCTCTGGCCGAAGGACAATCCGGGCCTGCGCACCCGCATCGTCATCGCGATGGCGCTGGTGCTGGCCGCCAAGGCGGTCACGCTGGCGCTGCCCTTCGCCTACAAGGGCGCGGTCGATGCCATGAGCGGGACGGCGCGCGAGGGCGTGACGGTCGCGCTGGCGCTGGTGGCGGCCTATGCGCTGGGGCGCTTCACTTCGGTCGCCTTCGACAATTTCCGCAACATCGCCTTCGAGCGGGTCGGGCAGGTCGCGACGCTGCATCTGGCCGAGGATGTGTTCCAGCGCCTCCACCGCCTCTCGCTCCGGTTCCACCTCGCCCGCCGCACCGGCGAGGTCACCAAGATCATCGAGCGCGGGACCAAGAGCATCGACCAGATGCTCTATTTCCTGTTGTTCAACATCGCGCCGACCATCATCGAACTGATCGCGGTGGGGGTGATCTTCTACCTCAATTTCGGGATCGAGCTGGTCGCGGCGACGGCCCTCACTGTGGTCGCCTATGTCTGGGTGACGCGCGCGATCACCGAATGGCGCACCAAGCTGCGGCGCGAGATGAACGATCTCGACGGCAAGGCGCTGCACCGCGCGGTGGATTCGCTGCTGAATTATGAGACGGTGAAGTATTTCGGCGCCGAAGCGCGCGAGGAGGCGCGCTACAGCCACGCCGCCCGCGCCTATGCCGAGGCGGCGATCAAGTCGGAAAACTCGGTGGGCCTGCTCAACATGGCGCAGGGCGCGATCACCAATGCGCTGGTGGCGGGCGCGATGGCCTATACGGTGTGGGGCTGGAGCCGGGGCCAGCTGACCGTGGGCGATCTGGTGCTGGTCAATACCTATCTGATCCAGCTGTTCCGTCCCTTGGACGTGTTGGGGTGGGTCTATCGCACCATCCGTCAGGGCCTGATCGACATGGCCGAGATGTTCCGCCTGATCGACACCGATATCGAAGTGAAGGACAAGCCCGGCGCACCCGCGCTGATCGTCCAGCGCCCCACGGTGGTGTTCGACAACGTGACCTTCGGCTATGATCCGGGGCGCACGATCCTCAATGGCCTATCCTTCGAAGTGCCCGCCGGGAGCACCACCGCGATCGTCGGCCCCTCGGGCGCGGGCAAGAGCACCATCGGGCGGCTCTTGTTCCGCTTCTACGATCCGCTTTCGGGCCGGGTGCTGGTGGGCGGCGAGGACATCACGCAGGTCACGCAGACCTCGCTGCGCGCCGCCATCGGCATCGTTCCGCAGGATTCGGTGCTATTCAACGAGAACCTCGCCTATAATATCGCCTATGGAGCCGAAGGCGCTGACATGGCGCTGGTCGAGCAGGCCGCACGTGATGCCGCGCTCACCCCGCTGATCGACCGCCTGCCCGACCGGTTCGAGACGATGGTGGGCGAGCGGGGCCTGAAGCTGTCGGGCGGGGAGAAGCAGCGCGTCGCCATCGCCCGCACGCTGGTCAAGAACCCGCCGATCCTGCTGCTCGACGAGGCGACCAGCGCTTTGGACACGCGCACCGAACAGGAGATTCTTGGCACCCTCAGGCGCATCGCCAAGGGCCGCACCACCATTGCCATCGCGCACCGGCTCTCGACCATTGCCGACGCTGACAGCATCCTCGTCCTCGATCACGGCCGGCTGGTCGAGAGCGGCGACCACGCGGCCCTGATCGCGCACGGCGGGCTCTATGCCGAGATGTGGAACCGCCAGGCGAGCGAGCGGCGCGAGGACGATCTGACGGCCGAGGCAGCGGAGTAACCCGCTCAGCCGGGGAAGCGGTCGAACTTCGGCAGCGTGTGGAGCGTCTCCACCCACGCGGGCGCGTCGGCCATCTGGATCAAGGCGGCGGGCGGGAAGGCATCGGGATCGTCGAGCGTGCCGATCTGGATGTCGACGATGCCGGGCAGCACCTCCTCGTTGATATAGAAGAGCCCCGAGCCGCAAGCACCGCAGAAGTGGCGCTCGGTGCCGGGCGAGGAGCGGTAGATCGCGGGCTCCCCTTGGGCCAGCCGGAAGGCCCCGCTCGGCACCGCCAGCCACGCCACGCCTTGCGCACCGGCGCAGCGGCGGCAGTCCGCGCAGTGGCACACCGAGGCGCGGGTCGGCGCGTCGTCGAAGGAATAGGCGCAGGCCCCGCAATGGCAGCGACCGGTGGGCATGGGCTGGCTCCTTTCTTGTCATCGGCACCGCCAAGGTGGTCATCCGGCCCGCTTGGCTTGGCGTATCGGGGAGGCTAGGCTCGCCGCTTCTTTCAGGCAATGGCCCCTCGCCGGGCTTTCGCCACCTGCGCGGGGGCCGCGCGGGAACCGTCATCGCAAGGGGACCACCGGATGCTTCGTTCTTTGTCTTTGGGCGCGCTGCTCGCCGCCGCCGCCATGCCGCTCGCCGCGCAGGAGGCGGCCCCACCCGCCCCCTCCCCGGCCCCCGCCGTCCCCCTCCCCGCCGCGCTCACCGCCGAGGAGATGCCGCCGATCCCGCAGGCATTGGCCGCCGACGTGCGCCCCTATCTCGAAGCGCGCGGCGCGGGCTTTGCCGGGTGGGACCCCAAGACCCGCGCCGTCCTCATCACCACCCGCTTCGCCAACGTCAGCCAGCTCCACCGCGTCGCCATGCCGATGGGCGCGCGCACCCAGATCAGTTTCGAGGCCGAGACCGTGCGCGGCTCCTACGCTCCGGTGCGGGGCGACGTCATCGTCGTCTCCAAGGACCGCGGGGGCGACGAGTACTTCCAGCTCCACACCCTCAAGGACGGCCGCCTCACCCTGCTGACCGACGGCAGGAGCCGCAACGAGATCAACGCCTGGAGCAATGACGGCAGCCTGATCGGCTTCAGCTCCACCCGCCGCAACGGGATCGACGCCGACCTCTACGTCATGGACCCCCGCGACCCCGCCTCCTCCCGCATTGTGTGGGAGAGCAAGGGCGGCGGCTGGGCGATCGCGGCTTTCTCCAATGACAACGCCGCCGCCTACGTCGCCGACTACCGCTCGGTCGAGGACGTCGACATCTACCGCCTCGACCTTGCCACCGGCACCATGACCCCGATCGGCGATTCCAAGGCCAAGGTCAGCTATTCCGGCCTCGACGTCGCCCCCGACGGCACCTTGTGGGTCACCACCGACCGCGATTCCGACTTCCAGCGCCTCGGCCGGCTCGACCCCGCCACCGGCGCCTTCACTCCCGTCACCACCGAGGCCTGGGACGTCGACGGCTTCGCCATCTCGGACGACGGCAAGACCATCGTCTACGAGGTCAACGAGGCCGGCTCCGACCGGATGCGGCTGCTCGATGTGGCGACCGGCAAGGTTACCCGCGTCGACGCGCTCCCCGCGGGCCAGATCGGCGGCCTCAGGTTCGCACCCTGGGGGGAGATCGGCTTCTCCTTCTCCAGCGCCAAGAGCGCCTCGGACGTCTGGAGCCTCGACCCCAAGACCATGCAGCTCACCCGCTGGACCCAGTCCGAGACCGGCGGGCTCGACCCTTCGGTCAATGTCGAACCCCGCATCGTCAAGACGAAGAGCTTCGACGGGCTCGAAGTCTCGGGCCTCCTCTACCTCCCCGACCCCGCCAAGTTCCCGGGCAAGCGCCCGCTGATCGTCGACGTCCACGGCGGGCCGGAAGGCCAGAGCACCGCGGGCTTCATGGGCTCTGACAACTATTACCTCAACGAGCTCGGCGTCGGCATCTTCTTCCCCAACGTCCGCGGCTCGACCGGCTACGGCAAGCGCTTCGTCAGCTTGGACAACGGCCCCTTCAAGCGCGAGGACTCGGTCAGGGACATGGCCGCCCTGATCGACGCCGTGCGCGCCGACCCCGCCGTGGACCCTGCCAAGATCGGCCTCACCGGCGGCTCATACGGCGGCTACATGTGCTATGCCGCCGCCGTCCAGCTCAAGGACAAGCTCACCGCCACCACCTGCATCGTCGCGATCAGCAACTTCGTCTCCTTCCTCGAGAACACCAACCCCTACCGCCAGGACCTACGCCGGGTGGAGTATGGCGACGAACGCATCCCTGCCCAGCGCGCCAAGCTGACCGAGATCAGCCCGCTGACCCGCGTCGGCGAGATCACCAAGCCGATGTTCGTCATCACCGGCGCCAACGACCCGCGCGTGCCCAAGTCCGAGGCCGACCAGATGGTCGCCGCGATCCGCAAGAACGGCGGCGAGGCATGGCACCTGATCGCCGCCGACGAAGGCCACGGCTTCCGCAAGAAGGCCAATGCCGACTACGCCTTCCTTGCGCAGCTGGTGTTCTGGAAGCGCTACCTCCTGGGCGAGTGACCGCGTCTCCGGCCTTCGTGTTGGAGACACATGAGACACTGTCCGGAACCCAAAAACACCCCGCCCCGCTGGCGGCGGCACAAGGCGCATTACGGGCGGGTTGCTGGCTCATGCAGGCACGCTGTCAGGCGCTGGGCGAGTAGGAAAGCGGTATTTGTCCAACATGCGCGCCCGCCTGCCCCGGGGTCCTGCTTTTCGGGTTCGCGCAGATAACACGGAGGAAAGGAGGCCGCGGAGAAGGTTACGCGGCAAAGCCGCGGGGAGGTTCACACAAAGGCACAAAGCCACAAGGAAGAAGGGCTTGGCCTGCGGCCTGGCGCGCCCTCTTTGTGTCTTTGTGGCTTTGTGTGAGAAAGCCGGAGGTCAGCAATCAGAACGAAAGCGGACGCCGCTTGCCGAATTGCGACGTCGGGTGCGCGCCGCGCTGCGCCCGCTCTAGCGCTTCGGCAATTGCCGCCAGCTCGCCTTTCGGCCCGCGGATCAGCAACTCGTTGATCGCGAACTCGCCGAACACCCCGAACGGGCCGGTCGCGTGGAAGGTGAAGCTGTCGGCGACTTCCTCGCCCTGCCCCGCGCCGACCTTGGATATCTGGCTCCAGTCCGCGCGGAACGACTTCACAAAACCGTGATAGATCAGGCCCGTCGGCAGGATCGTCACCAGCCGCGTCGCAACGAGATATCGCACCGCGTGCGCCAAAACGATCAGACCCGCCAGGACGAGCGCAAAAGCGGATAGTTCCCCGACGGAGAACAGGAAGCAGCCCAAGGCCACAAGTGCCGCGCCGAACGTGAGCAGTAATGCCAGTGCCCGGCGCGAATAATGCACCACGAGGAGTGCGGACGCGCCGGGATGGTTTGCCTGGGCCATGTCTCTGTGCCGTTATCGAAATCTGCCTCTGGCGGGACTTAAGCCGCAGGAGGTTAAGTCGATATGAAAGCGGGACAATTACGCTCCGCGATCCCTGCTTGAACCCAAGCCCCCGCCAGCGGCCACGTCCCGGACCCCGAGGGCCGTCAGGCCGAGGGGCCCTCGCCAGCGGCCGCGCCCGTGCTCAGCGCTGCAAGCGCTCGCACGGCCTCCTCTGCCCGCTCAAAGGGCACGAAGAGGTGATCGTGATGGAAGCCCGCGACGACATTGCAGGCAATCCCCCGCTCGGCGAGCACGCCCGCGACCGCCGCCGTCAGCCCCACGCCGTCCAGTGCGGAGTGGACCGTCAGGGTGATGCGCGCGAAGTCCCCGGCGGGGTCGGGCAGGATCGCGGTCGTGCCCTCGTCCTCGCGGACGATCGCGAAGGCCTCATCCGGAGCAGCGCCGTCCACCAGAGCAAAGGCCCAGCGCCGCGCGTCGAGCGCCGGGGCCATCCCCGCCAGCATCCCCGCAAGGTCGCCGACCGGGCCGCCCGTCATTACAGGATATACTTCGAAAGGTCGGTGTTGCCCGCCAGCCCCGCGAGCCGCGCCTCCACGTAGGCCGCATCGATGGTGATCGTCTCGCCCACGTGATCCTCGGCCTCGAAGCTGATCTCTTCCAGCAGCCGCTCCATCACCGTCTGCAAGCGCCGTGCGCCGATGTTCTCGACCGTGGCGTTCACCTTCGCGGCGATGGCAGCGATGGCAGGGATCGCGTCCTCGGCGAAGTCGAGCGTCACCTGCTCGGTCGCCAGCAGCGCGGTGTATTGCGCGACGAGATTGGCGCGGGTTTCGGAGAGGATGCGCACGAAGTCCGCCTCGGTCAGCGCGCGCAGCTCGACGCGGATGGGGAGGCGGCCCTGCAATTCGGGCAGCATGTCCGAAGGCTTGGCGACATGGAAGGCGCCGCTCGCGATGAACAGCACGTGGTCGGTCTTCATCGGGCCATACTTGGTGGCGACCGTGGTGCCCTCGATCAGAGGCAGCAGGTCGCGCTGCACGCCCTCGCGCGACACCGATCCGCCGCGCACGTCGCTGACCGCGATCTTGTCGATCTCGTCGAGAAACACGATCCCGTTGGTCTCGGCATTCTGGAGCGCGGCGCGCGCGACATCGTCCTGGTCGAGGCGCTTGTCGGCCTCCTCGTCGACCAGCCTGTCCCAGGCATCGGGCACGCGCAGCTTCTGGCGGCGGGTGTTCTTGCGGCCCAGCGCCTTGCCCATCATGTCCGAGAGGTCGATCATCCCGATCTGCCCGCCCATGTTGCCTATGTCGAAGGGCGCGGCGGGGGTGTCCCTCACCTCGATCTCGACCTCGACATCGTTCATCGCATTCTGGACGATGCGCTGGCGGAAGCTCTCGCGGGTGGCCTCGGAGGCGTTATCGCCCACCAGCGCGTTGAGCAGCCGGTCCATCGCGGCGGTAGAGGCCGCCTCGCGCACCTTCTCGCGGCGGCGTTCCTTCTCGAGCCGGATCGCCTCCTCGACGAGGTCACGGGCGATCTGTTCGACATCGCGGCCGACATAGCCGACTTCGGTGAACTTGGTCGCCTCGACCTTGATGAAGGGGGCTTCGGCGAGCTTGGCGAGGCGGCGGCTGATCTCGGTCTTGCCGCAGCCCGTCGGCCCGATCATCAGGATGTTCTTGGGCGTGACCTCGTCGCGCAGATCCGCGCCGAGCCGCTGCCGCCGCCAGCGGTTGCGCAGCGCCACCGCAACCGCGCGCTTGGCCTCGGCCTGGCCGATGATGTGCTCGTCGAGCGCGGCGACGATCGCCTTGGGGGTGAGGGACTGGGTCGCGGGGGAAGAGGTGGTCATGGGGTCTTTCTGCGAATTGCCTCGCCGTTATGTGGCGCGGCGAACCGGCGGTTCAAGGCCAGCGTCATGGGCCGCTCGATCCAGCGGAAGAACACCCAGCCGAGCCCGCAGGTCGCGGCCGTGGCGCTCAACCAATAGTCCCAGGGCCCGGCATCGAAGAACGGCAGGCGGCCCCAGAACCACAGCCAGAACCACGCGAGGGGCACGTGGAGCAGATAGACCGCGTAGCTGGCATCGCCCGCGCGGTTGATCAGCCCCGCGCCGGGCAGGGCGAGCGGGCCGGACAGGGCGGCAAAGGCGATCAGCAGCGCCGGGAGCGCGGCCCAGGCGAGATAGTCGAAGCTCATCGTCGCCGCATCGTCCGGCGCAGGCACCAGCCACAGCGCCGCCGCCAATCCCGCCAGCGCCGCCCACCGCAGCCAGCCGGGCGCGCGCGCGCCGCTCTCGCGCCACAGCGCCAGCACCATCCCGGCACCGAAGACGAGGGTGATCGGGCGGGTTGCAGCATAGATCACCGCGTTCTCCGGCGGGACCCGCAGACCCGCCAGCGCCAGCGCGCCGAGCACCGCAAGGGTCCCCGCAACCGCCGCCTCGCGCCGCCATGCGACGAAGAGGCCGAACAGCGCGTAGAACATCATCTCGTAGAACAGCGTCCAGCCGACCCACAGGAACGGCAGCGGCCGGATCGACCCGTCCGGCGGCCAATAGGGGATGAGCAGCAGCGATTGGGCGAAGCGCCAGCCGTCGATCGGCCGGGGATAGAGCGTCAGGAACAGGAGTGCGAGCAGCCCGGTCGCGATCCAGTAGGGCGGCATGATCCGCACCACCCGCCGCGTCCAGAACACCCGGCGCGCCCACGGCCGGGCGAACAGGCCGCGCGAGGAGACCACCATCACGAAGCCCGAGATGACGAAGAACACCATCACCGCGATCTGCCCGGGCAATTCGCCGCGCGAGGCCGACCCTATCCGCAAGCCTGCGCCGAGATGATCGGCAAAGGCAAAGGCCAGATGCACCGCCGCCACCGTCAGCGCGGCGGCCGCGCGCAGCAGCTGAATCACGGCGATCTTGCCGTCCGCAGCGGTGTTCGCCTCAAGGATGGTTACGCCCCCCTGCTCGCTTCGCGCACCCGGGGCGGATAGGGCTAAACCGTCTCGACCGTCAAATTGCCGTTGGTGAAGACGCAGATCTCGGCCGCGACCGCCATCGCCTTGCGGGCAATCGTCTCGGCGTCCGCCTCGTAGTCCGCCAGCGCCCGCGCCGCGGCGAGCGCGAAGTTGCCGCCCGATCCGATCGCGGCGATATCGCCGATGGGCTCGAGCACGTCGCCATTGCCGGTCAGCACCAGCAGCGTGTCCTTGTCGGCGACGATCATCAGCGCCTCGAGATTGCGCAGATACTTGTCGGTGCGCCAGTCCTTGGCGAGCTCCACGCTCGCGCGCATCAGCTGGCCGGAATACTGCTCGAGCTTCTTCTCGAGCCGCTCGAACAAAGTGAAGGCATCCGCGGTCGCGCCGGCAAAGCCCGCGATCACGCTACCATCGCCGATGCGCCGCACTTTTCTGGCGTTGGGCTTCATCACGGTGTTGCCCATCGACACCTGCCCGTCACCGGCGATGACCGTGGTGCCATTGCGGCGGACGCCGATGATGGTGGTGCCGTGCCATTGCACGAGGCCGTGGGCGCTGGAATCGTTGCTCATGCCTGCCAATATGGAGCAGGCGAGCAGGGGTTCAAGTTACTGCCCGTTGGGCCCGCCGCCCGCACCGCCCGGCAGGCCGGTCGAACCGACCTGGCCGATATTGCCGAACAGATCCTCGAGGAAGCTGCGCTCGCGGCCCAGCACCGGGGTCTTGTCGCCTTCGGGATCGAGATAGACCACCTGATCCACCCCGCTGCGCTTCACTTCGCTCACCCGGCCATTGGCATCGAAGGTCACCGCCAGCACCGAATGGTCGCGGATGCGCGGGCGGTTGAAGGGGCGCTGGCCGGTGATGCTCGAGACGTAATACCACGTCGGCGTGCCGAACTGGCTGGTGAAGGTCGGGCGGCCCAGCGTGCCTTCGACCGACTGGCGGTTGTCGATCTTGGGCTGGATCAGCGAGGTCAGCGTCGGATCCTCGATATAGCCGCGCGATTCGCGGATCGAGGTGCAGCCCGGCAGCAGCGCCGCCGCCAGCAACACCGCCGCCGCGGTGCGGGCCTTGTTCATGCCGCCTGTTTTCATCGTCTGCGCCAAAATCTCGTCCGTTTCCGTCTCGTGCCGCGCGGGGCGGCTTTTCCCTCGCGCGAGGTGCTTTAAGGGGCTAGGCGTCGGCATGCAACGCACCATATGGGAAACCCGTGGGCGGGCGCGCTTGAATGCGGCTTGAACGCATCCGCCGCTCGTGCGTTAGCGTAAGCGATTGGGGTCGGCGTGACTTGCTCGCCACCCCTGCCACCCGTGAAAGGCTGCCAGAAAAAATGTCCTTCCTCTCCCGCCTGCTCGGCACCGCCCCGGACCCGCGCGAGGGCGTGCGCCCGCTGTGGCACCGCGTGATCGAGCTGGCGCGCGATTCGGTCTACTACACCGATTGCGGCGTGGCGGACTCCATCGCGGGGCGCTTCGACATGATCTGCGCGGTGCTCAGCGCGGTGATGGTGCGCATCGAGGCCTCGGACCTGCGTGCCGAAAGCGCGCTGCTCGCCGAGCTGTTCGTCGAGGACATGGACGGGCAATTGCGCGAATTCGGCGTCAACGACGTCGTGGTCGGCAAGCGCATCGGCAAGCTGATGAGCGTGCTCGGCGGGCGGCTCGGGACCTATCGCAGCGCGCTCAATGCGGGCGATCTGGAGAAGCTCACCGCCGCAATCGCGCGCAACGTGACCTTTGCCGAAGGCGCTGACGAGGCCGCGAGCGCGCGCGCCGTGGCCGAGCGACTGATGAAGCTTTTCGAGCGGCTTGGGCGCTTCTCGGACGCGGAAATGCTGAAAGCGAGCGCGATCTGGTGAGCGGCGCACCGCCCCTTTCCGAACTCAGCCGGATGATCAAGACCCGTCCGCTGGCCGGCGGCCCGGTGGTGATCGAGGCGAGCGCCGAGGAACGCGCCGCGCTGGCGCTACGCTTCGGCCTCGGCGCGGTCGAGGCCTTGCGGGCCGAGGTCGCGCTCGAACAGCGCCCGCGCGCGATCCGTGCGACTGGACGTTTGACTGCCACCATCCAGCAGCCCTGCGCGATCAGCGGCGAGGATTTTCCCGTTGCCATCGATGAACCCATCGACCTGCGCTTCGTCGACGAGGGCCAGCGCCCTGCCACCGAGGCGGAGGAGATCGAACTCGAAGCCGATGATTGCGACGAGATCGGATATTCGGGCGAGATGTTCGACCTCGGCGAGGCGGTGGCGCAGACCCTCGGCCTCGCCATCGACCCCTATGCCGAAGGGCCGAATGCCGATGCCGCGCGCAAGGCGGCGGGGATCGTGCAGGAGGGTGAGCAATTGGGGCCGCTCGCCGATCTGCTCGCCGGTCTGAAGAAGTCCTGAGGGCCGCACCGCCGCGCCGTTAAGCCGGAGGGGTGCATGACTATTGCCATGTCCGCCTTACGCTTCCTGCCCCTCTTCAGCCTGGTGCTGATCCCCAGCCCGCTCGACGCGGCGGAGGAGGACGGCAATGTCTGGCTGGGCCAGTTCGCGACGGTGAACGCGAGCGAGGACATTTACGTCCGGCTCGAGGCGCAGGAGCGCCTGACCAATGACGCCGAGCGGCTCGGGCAGTTGCTGCTGCGCTCGCTGGTCGGCTACCGGATCAGCAAGGGGGTCAATATCGGCGCGGGCTATGCCTATGTGCTGACCGATCCGGTCGGCCCGGCGAAGTTCAACGAACACCGCTTCTATCAGGAGCTTAACATCCGGCTGCTGGCCACCAGCGGCGGGACGACGCTCGACAGCCGCACCCGGCTCGAACAGCGCACCTTCGAGGAGCGCGAGGGCACGGCGTGGCGGTTGCGGCAATTCGTGCAGCTGAGGGTGCCGGTGAGCAAGGACAACAGGATCGTCGCCTATACCGAGCCTTTCGTCGAACTGGACGCAGGCCCGGTGCAGCGCGGGGGGCTGTCGGTGTGGCGCAATTTCGTCGGGGTCTCGTTCCCGCTGGCGAAAGGGGTCGAGGTGGTGCCGGGCTACCTCAACCAGCGCGTGTGGCGCGACGGGCCGGACCGGATCGACCACACGGCGAACCTGAACCTGTTCGTGACCTTCTGAGGCGCAGGGCCTCGAAGCCTGCCCTCAGAACGGAATATCATCGTCGAGATCGTCGTAGCCGCCGCCCGCCGGAGCCCCGCCGCCGCCGAAGCCGCCGCCGCCGCCCGACGAGCCGCCGCCGCCGCCCTGATCCCAGCCGCCGCCACCGCCGCCGCCGT
>NZ_JASCXI010000005.1 GCF_030271515.1 Erythrobacter oryzae
CTACAGCGCTGACCGCATCGGCATGGGGCAGCCCATCCGCAAGCCATTCCGATATAGTGGAGAGCTTTGGGTCTGTGTCGGCACAGGCCCTGCGGGAGCCGAGGGCTACCGGCTCGTCCACCCTTCGCTCTATGGCGGCACGGCGCGCAGCTATCATGATCGGTGCAGCGATGGCGATCGCGCGCGCGGCGATCAGGCAGGCTTTTATGACGGCATCATTGTGCGTCACGCGGGACGGGAGCTTGTGATGGCCGGTCCGCCCGTCATGTTCGTCGCAGGCGAGGAGGCGCAGCTGTCCCTGTTCTGATCTGGTCGGTGGATGGAGGTCTACTGGCCGAGGCGCGCCGCCTGACACGTCAGGCGGCGCGGTGATCCACGAAACAATGTTCATTGTGCCAGTCGAGAAAAGCGGGTTCGGGATCGAACCGCGCTGCCGGGCGCAGCGTCGCCTTCTCGAATTGCTGGAAATAGTCGCGCGTCTCGCGGCTGCGGCTGTCGCGCAGCTGGCGCGAGACATGAATGCGCCGCGCGCGGTCCACCGTTATCAGCCCGCGATCGAACGCCCGGTCGAGCGTTGCCGACAACAGCAGGCCATTGGCAGGATTATGGCGGTTCTGGCTGTCCTTGCCCCACGGCTTGATATGGCTGGCGGTCAGCAGGCGCGGATCGGCAATGCCGGTGATGCAGCACGCCTCCTCATAATTGGCGAGCACCGCACGGCGGAAGAAGTCCTGACCGACGCGCTGGTTCACTTCCGCCTGCGTGGTGGACTCGCCTTGCCAAGGCTCGAATTTGAACTCGCTACGTTTTTCATGGAGGAGCTGGCTGACGGGCAGTGGCAATTGCGCGGCGGCCATCTGGCGGTCGACCTGGCTGGACCACAGCTCTTCGGCCCGCGCCACAAGGCCCGACCAATCCTGCCCGAACTCGGCATAGGTGGCGCGGTCGAGCTTCGATGCGCCGTCCAGCCCCTTGCGCCCGCTCTCCGTGATCTTGGGATCGAGGCTGGCAAAGTTGCACAGCTTCATCGCCACCGAGCTGCTCGACCGGTCGATGGCAGCGGCCAGCGTCTGGATTTCGGGATTGCCCGAATGCAGCTTTCCGAACGGCAGCTGGAAATAGAGGTAGAGCGCGAGCACCGTCTCCTCCTCGCTCCAGCGTTTCCGCGCGGTGCCTTCCATTGCCATGACAAGGGTTTGGGGCAGAGCGTGGCATGGTGCAAGCGGGGGATAGAGGGGCTGGCCTGTGTGCCCTTCGGTCCGGTGGCTTCGTTTTGAGCACCCGCACTGGCCGCACGCGGTCGAGGGTCAATGTCCGGCCCGCACCGGTTCCTTGCAGTCAGCCGTGTTGGACATGACCCTGCGCCCTACGCCGCGCGGCCTCTCTGTTTGGTGCAACGAGCCACCAACACGAAAGGAACATTCCATGGCCCGCACCACCCAAGCATCCGCCCCAGCCACCGCGCCCGAGCCCAGGGCTCCCGATTTCATCGCCTGGCATGTCAGCAATCGCGGCGAGAAAGCCTTCTGGACCAAGGTCGGAGCCGCCTGGTTCCACCGCGACCGCAAGGGCCTGTCGCTCCAGCTTGAGGTTGTGCCGATCAATGGCCGGATCGTGTTGCGGACCCCGCTCGACGAGGAGACCAAGGAAGTGCAGCCGGGTGCTTAGCGCCCGGCGATGCCCGCTACGCCCCGGCTTTGAATGCTAGCATTGGGTCCAAGCCGACGGATCTAAAGCCGGACAAGACGATTCTTGTCCGGCTTCATGCGATCAGACCTCTTCGGTATCGCGTTCTTCGCCTTCCCCCTGTTCCTCGCCTTCGTCAGCGTCCCACTGATCTTCGATTTCGTCATCAAACTCGCGATCAGCATCATTGTCGTATGCGGGAGCGGTGGTCCGAGGCTGGCCATGCCGCCGACGAAATGCGCGCGACCAAAGAAGCAGCTCCTCGTCAACTGAGCGCAGCGCTTCACGCCACGGCTCCGTCAGCCTCAATTCGACTCCCCTCTGTTCAACGAGCGGCTGGCCATCATCGCCAACTACGTCGGCCAGAGCATCAAAGCAGCGCTGCAATTCCTGCATCGCTCCACCGAGTGCTTCGACCGCCCGGTCATAGCGATCCGTAGGCGAGTCGCCGGGCCGCGCAGCCTTAGCCTTACCCGCCGGAGGATACTCATTGCGCAGCCACACATCGCTGACGACCTGTTCCTCTCCGCTGCCCTGCAACTTACGAACCGCGCCATCCTCGCCAACTGCACGGATGGCTACGCCATCAGAGTAGTCGCGCAAGGCCTGCGCAAGCTGACGAACCCCCTGCGGATTCCGCCGCATCGCATCGAGAACTTCACCGGGAGTGCGGCGGTCAGGCTGGTCATTGTTTGACGTGCCACGATCCGCGTTGAGGCGACCATCGACCACAAGCGGGAAGGCTGCCCTCACCGCCAACTCAACCGATGCTGGTCCCGGCTCCTCGCCCTGTGTGGCAATCGCCTGGGCGACCTCCTTAAGAGCGGCGCTTTCGAGATCAGAAATTGACCGGCTCGTGGCAGTCCAAGCCTCGCGACGATGAGCTGCCTTACCAAAAGCGTGACGCAGATAGCGCCGAATCTGGTCAACGTCGGCGCGATCCTTGGAAACCGCGCGCAGGATCAGCGCAGTCGCCAGATCGTTCTTGAGCTTTGGCGTCATGCGCTTGCGCGTGGACTGACTGGTCACGGCCGTCCGGATGGCTTCAAAAACCTCGCCGTCTCCTGCCGTGAACAAATGCACCAGCCGGGCCGCGCGCAATACAGGATCGTCAGGCAAATGCGCAGCGCGCGCTTCGGCCTTCGTGCAGGAACCTGCATAATACTCGCGTTCAGTAGCGGTAATCAGGCCACGGCGCAGCAGTTCATCGAGCACTTCGTCTGCCAGAGACTCATTTTCAGGCCCTTCGCCCCAGGGCTTCGGCGGATCGACGTGACGAAGCGCCACGAAAGAACGCACGGCAGTCGGAAAGCCGGTAGCGCCGCCGGGATATGGCTCAAAGCCTACCAAGATAAGTGCCGGAATCCGCTCGCAGCGCAATGCAACCAGCGTGTCAGAGTCCCGTTCTCCCCGGTCGAATGCATCGTTCAACCGCTTAACCCGGGCGCGCATACCGGCATCGTTGTCGTCGTATGGCACGTCGCCCGACACAACCTGAAGAAGGTTGTGCACAGCCGTTGCACGCGACGAGCCTTCCGCCGTCGTCAACGTAGTTGCGGGATCGGAGCCATCGGCGTGCTTGAACGTCGTGGCAACCAGCCACACAGCTTCCATTACGCCCTGGCTCCGGATCGAAACCCGCCAGTCATTGTCATTCAGGACGTAAGCGGCAGTCTGCTGTGCGGCCCATGCCAAATGGTGACGGCTCTCTACTTCTACGGCGAGTTCCGCCGACTGTGGCCGGTCCAAATCGAGCGGCTGCGGTTCAGGAACGGGACGGAAACGCGAATCCTCATCGCCAGTCCCCGGATCAACCGCGAAAGGATGCTTCCGCGAAGGAAGGGTGCGGGGATTACGAGGGTCGGGCATGACACGCCGCGCCCAAACCTGAGTGCGGATACCGAGCAAGGTACCGCCCGGCACCGGGATGCGCTCAACGTCAGGATCGCTGGGTTCACCGATTGAACGCCGGACCTCAGTCGGATTCACGATGGCATTGGCGATAGTCGTTGCGGAAGCCTCAGTCAGTCCAAAGGCATCGGTCAGCCTTTCAGCGAGGGTCTGGCGCGCCTTGGCATTTGCGTAGTCGGGCAGACGCTCAACAGGACGCGGAAGAACGTGGTCATCAGGGTTGATCTTAATCATGGGAATTTCCTTCCGAGCTCATCAGCTCGCGAAAATGGAACAAGGGGTGAGTAAGTGCCGCGCGAGGACAACGCCTCGCGCGGCATCGCTGTTCAACGGTCGTTCGCGGCACGAAGCTTGCGCTTGAGCAACGCGAGCATGTTCTTCACGCTCCGGTGATCGGAGGGAGTGCCCGGCCCGATGATACACCCGCTGATCGCAGGGTGCTGAAACTTGATGTGACCCTTGCGCGTGCGGGTCGCGATAAAGCCATCCCGCTCAAGTTCGCGGATCAGCTTGGACATGTCAGAATGTGTAGCCATGATAATACTCCTCGGCACGCGCCGGGAGCATGGAGCCAACCCGGACGCGCAATGGTTGCGGTTTTCCAGGCTGCCAAGGAGCATTGAGCTCCGTGCGCATCCCCCAACGCTTGCCGACAAATTCCGGCGTCACGCAGGGCGGCAACGGGTCATAAAGGCGGTTCCGAGACGTGAGAGTTGGCCGATATGATCGACCAGCTTTCGTTGCCGCCCTCGCGATCGAGTCGAGAGGTGAAGCGCCCGCAAATCCGTGTCGCGGTGAATCCCACATACAGGATGGCCAGAAAAGTGCAACCCAAAGATTTCGCGACTGGCTGAACGGTGACTAAAGGCACTACCGCGTCAGAATGACCGCTCTCGGCTTGAAGTCCGTCAATTAGCGGCGCCTCAAAAGGTATCGGGGCGGCTAAACTATGGGGTGTTGGAGCGACCCCGCATCACCTCGTTTGAAGGCTACGTAGTGCCGCTCCAGATGGTAGCCTAATTGGCGGATTTGCCCGCCCTCAGATCATCCAAATAGTCGCTCCACCACTGCGCCATCTTGACCCGCTCATCCCAGTACTGGCCGCGGTTGTACGTACCACGAATGGCATTGCTGTCGCCGTGCGCCAGCGCCCGTTCGATAGCGTCTGGGTGCCAGAGCCCACTTTCGTTGAGCAGCGTCGACGCCGTCGAGCGAAACCCATGGGCGGTCATTTCATCCTTGCTGTAGCCCATTCGGCGAAACGACGAGTTGATCGTGTTTTCGCTCATTGGGCGCAGTCGGGTGTGAAAGGCAGGGAAGATGTAGCCTTGCCCCCCGGTAATGGCCTTCAGCTCTCTGAGCAGTTCGAGCACTTGGCGGGACAGTGGCACCGCATGCGTGCGGCGCGCTTTCATCTTGCCCGCGGGGATCGTCCAGATCGCTTTTTCGAAGTCAATCTCCTGCCACTCGCCATGCCGCATCTCGCCCGGACGTACGAAAATGTGCGGGGCAACCTTCAGTGCAAGCTTTGTGATTGGGTAGCACTCGAACGCGTCAATGGCGCGCAGCAACTCGCCTAGCTTTTCCGGTTCAAGGATTGCAGCATAGTGGCGCGCCTGCGGCGTCAGGAGCGCGCCTTTGAGGATAGCCGTCGGGTCTGTGGCGCAGCGCCCGGTGGCGGCTCCATAGCGGAACACCCTGCTTGCAAAGGAGCGGCACTTCTTCGCGGTCTCACGGTTGCCTCGCGCTTCCAGCTTCTTGAGCGGCGCGAGCATCATCTGCGGGTCCACATCCGAAATCGGCATATGCCCGATCGCTGGCTTGAGCAGGTCGAGGAACCAGCGAGCCTTGAGTAGGGTGGCCTCGGCCCGGCCTTCGCCGACCATCTTGATCTCGATGTACTCGCGCCCGACCGACTCGAAGGTGTTGGCGGCGCTGATCTTTGCCGTCGCCTTGTTCTTCTTTCGCGTCAAAGCAGGGTCTTCGCCCTTGGCAATACGCAGCCTGAGCTCGTCGCGCTCGAGGCGGGCCGCCTGAAGACTAACTTCGGGCCAGGCTCCAAGAGCGATCCTCTTTTCTTTCCCGCCTACGTAATACTTCAGCCGCCAGAGCTTCGAGCCGTTGGGGAAGATTTCGAGGTAGAGGCCGCGCTCATCGGCGCGCTTGTAGGCGGTAGCTCCGGGCGAAAAAGCTCGGATTTGTAAGGCTGTCAGTGACATTTGGGGGCATGACCTTTCGCCAGAAAGGGGCATGTGGGGGCATATGCCCCGCTCCATGCCCCTGATTGTGGGGGCACGGCCTGAAACAGCGTGAAACACGCGGCATCAAAATCCAGCCAAAAATGGCAGAATTCTGCGGTTTTTTCAAGGTTCTTGATGCCACTCCCGCAGGAGTTTTGGTGCCCAGAAGAGGACTCGAACCTCCACGCCCTTGCGAGCGCCGCCACCTGAAGACGGTGCGTCTACCAATTCCGCCATCTGGGCACGGGGCCTTCGGTCATCGCTGCCGCAGGCCGGGTAGGCGCGGGCCATTAGCGAAGGGTTCGGGGGGCTGTCAATGCAAACCTCCTGCCTCGCGCGCATTTCGCGTGGCGATGGTCGCGCCGCCTCTTGCGCCCTCTTGCCTCGTCCGCGTGCTTGCCGCAAAGCACCCGCGCAACACTTGGCAGCCAAACGAGCGAGCACACCCCAATGCCCCCCTCCAATCCTTCCCCGCTGGCCGGCAAGCTGGTCACTGTCTTCGGCGGCACCGGCTATATCGGCAACTACGTCGCGCAGGCTCTGCTGAGCCGCGGGGCGCGGCTGCGGCTGGCGAGCCGGGCGCCGGCCAAGGCGCAGAGCTTGAAGCCGCTTGCCAATCTCGGCCAGCTTCAGCTGACCCCCCGCGACGTCACCAACCCGCTGCATGTCGCCGCCGCGCTTGACGGGGCGGACCATGTCGTCAACCTCGTGGGCGCCTTCGCGGGCGACCTCGAGAAGCTCACCGGCGAGGCGCCCGGGACCGTCGCCCGGCTGGCCAGCGAGCGCGGCGTCACCGCACTCGTCCAGATCAGCGCGATCGGCGCCGACCCTGCCAGCCCCACCGCCTATGCCCGCGGCAAGGCGCTCGGCGAGGCCAACACCCGCGCCGCCTTCCCCAATGCCACCATCCTGCGCCCCTCGATCGTGTTCGGGCAGGACGACCAGTTCATCAACCTCTTCGCCGGCATGATCGAGCTCTTCCCCGTCCTCCCCGTGTTTGGGCCCGAGGCGAAGCTCCAGCTGGTCCACGCCGAGGACGTTGCGGAAGCCGTGGCCCGCGCGCTCGAGCACCCGGAGCTCCACGGCGGCAAGACCTTCGAACTGGGCGGGCCCGAGCAGCTCACCATGATGGAGATCCACCGCCGCATCGCCGCCGCGCAAGGCCGCAAGCGCACCTTCCTCGCCATGCCCGACGGCGTCTCGGCGACCTTCGCCGCGCTCCCGCTCACCCCGATGAGCCGCGACCAGTGGACGCTCTTGAAGTCCGGCAGCACGGTGGCCGAGGGGGCCCTCGGTCTTGCAGACCTAGGGATCGAGGCGAAGCCGCTCGGCCTGTTCCTCGACAAGTGGATGCTGCGCTACCGCAAGCACGGCCGCTTCGGCGCGGCGAACGAGCGGGCCAAGCGCCACAGCGCCTGAGGCGGGCGGCGGCGAGTCGTCCCGCCCCGTTCAGCTTGCTGCGTCTCTGGCCCGCTGTTGGAGACACATGAGACACTGTCCAGGAGCGGAAAACCCTCCTCCCGCGCAGCGTGCTGCGAGGGGCGGGCAGGAGGCAGACAAGGGGCAGGGGACGGGCCATGAGGGCGAGCCTAACCCCGCGCAGGGGCAGTAGGAAAGCGCGCAGTTCCGCGAGCGCAGGGCCCGCGATTTCCAACCGGGCCGCTGCGCCATCCCGGCAGCAGGACGGCGGCTTCACCTTCGCGACGGAAAATTCCTGACATTCTGCAATCGACCCCGAAGCGGTCGCTCCCATTTCGTCGCCCCGCATCTTGGAGCCTGCGCTTGTTGATGTGTCGCCCCCCATGGGTGCAAACCCCGTGGCAGTCGACTATGGTATGCCGCTTTTGGCTAGACGGGGCGGACCTAACTTGGCGAAACCTTATTCCAATTCAGACCTGATGAAGCTCGCTGTCGAGGAGCATTTGAAATGCACAGAATTCCCGAAAGTAGGAGTGGTGGTAGCCAAAGAAGGTGAGCTTCTTTCCACTGGATTCCGAGGAGAGGTCCCTAATTTGCATGCGGAACGGGTGGCGTTAGAGAAGTTGTCGCCGTCAGCTCGAATTGGAGCAACGGTCTTTACGACCCTCGAGCCGTGCGTCTCGATTCAGCCTAGCCAAGTAATTGAATCGTGTGCCGACTTGATTATCGCTTCCGGGGTTCGGGAAGTGTTCGTTGGCGTCCTTGATCCCAACGGAACCATATACTCTCAGGGTTTCAGAAAACTTTTGGAAAACGGCATCAGCGTCAAGTTCTTCCAACGGAAGCTGAGAGAGGCAATTGAGGAAGAAACCTTCGAATACGGCGTTATCGAGAAGGTAGTCGGAAGCGGCAAGCGCCGCGTGCCAGTTGTCGGGAGCGGGATCAACATCACGGTCCAGTTTAGCGAAGCCGATCAGCGATCAATAGACATTTCATGGGGAAGCCTGCAGCCTATCCACGGATGCGTAGATCTCTTGAGCAATAATGGTGCGGTTCGGATTGCATCCGGTGCTAGCAAGTTCAGCGATATCAGTGACCCAACCGTCTTTAGATTCCCGAGTCATTTCGCCAGAATGAAGAAAGGTATGATTGCGATTGTTCAACCTAAAGGGGCTACGTTCTGCATCTTAATCAAATTGATCGACCTGTTCGAAAAGGACATTTATTTTCAGTGGGAAGTCCGTAATTTACCATAGCTGGCCTCTCTCACCGATAGGGCTGGAACTTTCGGACCCAAGCCATCAAATTAGCCGTTGCAGTTTTATCATCCTCTTTTCAGGCAATTAGTTTCGGAAACAGCATGAAATAGCACTTGTTACTCCTGACACTTGCCGTTTCGCTCCCCACCCAACCCCGCTCATACGCGGGGCGGCCGGGTGGGCTGAAACCTGCCGGGCAGCTTCAGCGGGTTTCGCCACGAAGGCCGAAGGTGTGAAAGCGACCGTAAACTGGTCGCACGATGGCGCAAGGAAGTTCGTCAGAGGGGCCCTGCACCTGAGAGGGCGCTGCCATCCGGAAAGGCGCGTTCGCCCTTGTTCCGGGCAGCATGGCTGCCCCACCGGAATTTTCACGAATCTTGCGCCAAAAACCCGGCGCAGCCGATCGCCGTTGCCTTGAGGGTCGATCTATATATCATCGAATATAGATTCGAACCACGCGCGAGGCCCTCTTGCACACGCTACTCCGGCTCGGCCTCATCGGCGGCGCGCTGAACCTTGCTCCCGCCATGGCGATGGCCGAGAATGCGTCGGCAAGCGAGGAAGCGGGCGAGGCCACCGGCGCGCCGATCATCGTCACCGCGCGCCAGCGGGCGGAGGATGCGCAGGATGTGCCCGCCGCGCTTTCGGTGGTGGACGCGCGCTGGATCGAGCAGTCCTACACCTTCAACACCCGCGACCTGACGACGCTGGTGCCTGCACTCAACTATTCCTCAGCCAATCCGCGCAACACCGCCTTTACGATCCGCGGACTGGGGTCGAGCGTGGTCGCGGTCAGCCAGGCCAATGACGGGCTCGAGCCGGGGGTGGGCTACTATGTCGACGGGGTCTATCACGCGCGGCCTGCGACCGCCGCCTTCGACTTCTCCGACATCGAGCGGATCGAGGTGCTGCGCGGGCCGCAGGGGACATTGTTCGGCAAGAACACCACGGCGGGCGCGATCAACATCGTCTCGGCCGCGCCCAGCTTCACCCGCAGCTACAATGCCGAGCTGAGCGGCGGCGAGCGGGCTTTCGCGCAGGGGCGCTTTTCGGCCACCGGGCCGCTCGCGGGCGAGACGCTGGCCTACCGTCTCTCGGGCACCTTCACCCGGCGCGACGGGGTGCTGCGCAACGTGCGGACCGGCGCCGACCAGAACACCTTGGGCGCGCAGGCCGTGCGGGGGCAGGTGCTGTGGCAGCCTTCGCCGGACTTCCGGCTCCGGCTGATCGCCGACTTCGCCAATTTCGACAGCGAATGCTGCACGCAGGTGTTCCTGCGGGTCGGCACTAGCCTGCGCCCCGCCGCGCGGCAATATCCGGTGCTGGCAGCAGCGGCAGGCTATGCCCCGGCGAGCACCGATCCCTATGACCGTCTGACCGATATCGACGCAGAACTCGGCGTGGACACCAGCGAGGGCGGGGTGGCGGCGACCGCGGACTGGGACATCGGCCCGGCGACGATCACGTCGATCACCGCATGGCGCTTCTGGAACTGGGATGCGGCCAACGACCGCGACTACACCGGCCTGCCGATCCAGTTGATCCAGCGCATCCCCTCGCGGCAGGACCAGCTCAGCCAGGAGGTGCGGATCGCGTCGGACGGGGATCGCCCCTTGTCCTACGTCGCGGGGCTCTATTTCTTCCGGCAGGTGCTGACCGGCAGCCCCAATTCGGTGTTCGGCCCCTATGGCGCGCCGTGGCTGATCGGGGCAACGACCGGCTCGAGTGCGACGCCCGTGCCCGCGAACCTCCTCGACGGTTACGGCCAGACGGGCGAGACGCGCTTTGCGGTGAACAGCTATGCCGCCTTCGCCGAGGCGAACTGGCGGATCGCGCCGCGCCTGACGCTGACCGGGGGCCTGCGCTACACCTACGAGAGCAAGGAGGGCGACTACAGCACGCGGGTGTTCGGGGGGGCGGAGGTCACCGCGCCCGCGCTGATCAATGCGCGGCTCGGCGTGCTGCGGCCGCAGACCTATGCCGCGCGCGACAGCGAGGGGAGCCTTTCGGGCCGCGCCAATATCGCGTGGGAGCCCGCGGACGACCTGCTGCTCTACGCGAGCTTCGCGCGCGGGTTCAAATCGGGCGGGATCAACATGTCGGGCCTGCCGCTCGATGCGAACAACCAGCCCGCGCTGGCGACGGCCGTGATCGCGCCGGAGCGCAACACGACATGGGAGGCGGGGCTCAAGGCGGCGCTGTGGGGCGATCGGTTGATCCTAAACCTCGCCGCCTATCGCACCACGGTGCGCGATTTTCAGGCGACCGTGGTGGATTCGAGCCAGACCGTGGCGCTGCGCGGTTACCTCTCGAACATCCCCGAAGTGCGGGTGCAGGGGGTGGAGGCCGATGCGCGGCTGACTGTCGGCCGCCTCACGCTTATTGGCGCGCTTGCCTTTGGCGACGGGGAGTATACGGACTACCCGGCGGGCCCCTGTCCGCTCGAACGCCAGACGGCCGCGACTGCCGCCTGCGACCTGACGGGCGAGCGCGTTGCGGGCCTGCCGCGCTGGTCGCAGACGCTGAGCGCGGATTATGCCGTACCGCTCGGCCGGGGCGCGGTGTTCCTGCACGCCGACAGCAACTGGCGCAGCGGCTATCCGGGCGACCCGAGCCTGTCGCGCTTCACCTATATCGAGGGTTACAACCTCACCAATGCCAGCCTCGGCTACCGGCGCGAGGACGCGGGCGGCAAGGGCTGGGAGATCGCGGTCTTCGCGCGCAACCTGCTAGGTGCCGACTACATCCAGAACCTCACCATCCAGGCGGGCAATTCGGGGCTGATCCTCGGCAGCCCGAGCGATCCGCGCACCGTGGGGGTGACGGTCAGGTGGCGGAGCTAGGCGGGCCCCTCGCTGCGCTTCGGGGGTAGGGGAGCGGGGAGCAAGGCTTCGGCGATGGCGGTAAAGCCCGCGCTGGCGGCGGCTTCGGCATCGCCTTGCAACTGGCGGTAACCGGCCAGCACCGCCTCGCCCAGCGGGGTCAGGTGCGCGCCGGCCTTCGGGTTGCCCGGGGTGGTCGCCACCAGCGGCCCCTGCCAGCAGCGGTTCATGGCATCGACCAGCAGCCACGTGCGGCGGTAGCTCATCCCCAGCGCCCGTCCCGCCGCCGAGATCGAGCGGTGCGCGGCGATGGCATCGAGCAGATCGGCCTTGCCCGGTCCCATCGCGATCTCGTCGCCGCACATGATCTGGAGCTTGAGCTTGAGGGGGGAGGGCGTCGTCATGGCGCGATAGGTGCCGGGCGGGGCGAGGCGTCCTAGGCCAGCGCCGCCTTGTAGAGCGCGAGCAGGTCGGCCTCCCCCTTGGTCGCGGCGGCGGCGTTGTAGGCCGGGCTGTCGGACACCATCCAGCCGTGGTCGCCGGCGTAGACTTCGACTGTCGCGCTCACGCCCGCAGCCTTGGCGGCGTCGGCAAAAGTGGTCTTGTCGGCGGGGGCCTTGGCGTCGTCGTCCTGCGCCACCGCGATCAGCAGGCTGGCGTCGACCTTGTCGAGCACCTTGTGCGGGCTCATCGGGTTGTCGGGGCGCACGAGGCCGCCGCCGTGGAAGCTTGCCGCGGCCTTGATCCGGGCGGGGACGGCGGCGGCGCTCCAGACGGTGAAGGGGCCGCCCATGCAATAGCCCTGCGTGCCTATCCCGCGCGCGGTGTCGATGCCCTCCTGCTGGTCGAGCCATGCGGTGATCGCGGTCGCATCGCGCATGATCGTCTCGGCATTGAGCTTGCCGCGCCATGGGCCGACCTTCTGGAAGCCGCCTTGCGAGATGAATGCCGCGAAATCGGCGAACTGCTCGCCGGCGACGTCGCGGTAATAGGGGTTCACCACGAGCACGGCATGGCCCGCGCTGGCGAGGGTGCGGGCGATGTTGCGCTTGGATTCGCGGATCGAGGCGATGTCGGGCCACAGGATCACCGCGGGGTGCTTGCCCGTCTCGGGCTGGACGAGGAAGGCGTCCATCGTGCCGTCGGGGGTGGCGAAGCTGACGCCCTGCTCCTTTAGGCCCGCCGCGACAGTCGCCTTGCTCTCGCTCGTCCCCGAGGCGCAGGCCGCGAGCGCCGCCGCGCCGCTCAGCGCGCCGAACTGGCGGCGGCTCACCACGCCGCGGGCCCATTCCTCGAGCTTGGTTTCATCGCACATCGCTGGTCTCCTCACCGCACCCGTCCGGGCCCCGTTCTGGCGCGCCCGCGCGTGTTCCACAAGCGACAATGGACAAGCCGTGCATCGCGCGGCAACATGCGACAAAAGAGAATACGGGGAGAGGGATCGATGGACGTGAGGCGCTGGGCCGCGGGGGCGGCCGTGTTGCTGTCGGCAGGGATGCTGGCGAATTGCAGCCAGATCTTCGGCGGCGAGAGCGGCGAGGGCGTCACCACCGCCATGCTGGTCGGCGCGGACGGCGACAGCGCCAACTGGATCAGCCACGGGCGCACCTATTCCGAGCAGCGCTTCTCCCCGCTCGACGCCGTCAACCGCGACAATGTGGGCCAGCTCGGCCTCGCCTGGTATGCCGACATGGACACCGCACGCGGGCAGGAGGCGACGCCGATCGTCATCGACGGCAAGCTCTACCTCACCACCGCGTGGAGCAAGGTGAAGGCCTTCGACGCGACCACCGGCGCGAAGCTGTGGGAATACGACCCCGAGGTCCCGGGCGAGACGGGCGTGAAAGCCTGCTGCGACGTGGTCAACCGGGGCTTGGCCGCCTATGGCGACAAGCTGTTCTTCGGCACTCTGGATGGCCGCCTGATCGCGCTCGACCGCAATACCGGCAAGCCCGTGTGGGAAAAGGTCACGGTCGACCAGTCCAAGAGCTACACCATCACCGGCGCGCCGCGCGTGATCGACGGCAAGGTGATCATCGGCAATGGCGGGGCCGAGTTCGGCGTGCGCGGCTTCGTCGCCGCCTATTCCGCCGACACCGGCGAGCAGCTGTGGAAGTTCTTCACCGTCCCCGAGGGCGGCGACGCGAAAGACCAGCCCGCCTATCTCCAGAAGGCCGCCGAAACCTGGAACATGGATGTCCTCGGCGCCAATGACGCGATCGGCGGCGGCGGCACCGTTTGGGATTCGATGGCCTACGACCCCGAGCTTGACCTGCTCTATATCGGCGTCGGCAACGGCTCGCCCTGGAACCGCGCCTATCGCTCGCCGGCCAAGGACGGCAGCGGCGGGGAGGGGGACAACCTCTACCTCTCAAGCATCGTCGCGATCCGGCCCAAGACCGGCGAATATGTCTGGCACTACCAGACCACGCCCGGGGAGACGTGGGACTTCACCGCCACCCAGCACATCATGCTCGCCGACATGGAGATCGAGGGCAAGCTGCGGAAGGTGCTGATGCAGGCGCCCAAGAACGGCTTCTTCTACGTGATCGACCGCGAGACGGGGAAGTTCATCTCCGCCAAGCCCTATGTCAGCATCAACTGGGCCACCGGCATCGACCCCGCGACCGGCCGTCCGATCGAGAACCCCGAGGCCCGCGTCGACCGCACCGGCAAGCCTGCGCTGGTGATGCCCGGCGCGCTGGGCGGCCACAACTGGCACCCGATGGCCTTCAGCCCGACCGAGAAGCTGGTCTACATCCCGGCCTTCGAGGCGGGGATGATGTATGCGCCCGAGTCCGGGTGGAAGCCCGACAAGGCGCGCGGGTTCAATGTCGGCTTCAACTTGGGCGCGGGTGATCTGCCGCCCGACGGGGGCTTCAGGAAGCAGGTTGCCGGAACGCTCCGGGGGATGCTGGTGGCGTGGGATCCCGTAGCGCAGAAACCGCGCTGGACGGTCGAGCATCCCGGCCCGTGGAACGGCGGCTTGCTGGCGACCGGCGGCGGCCTCGTGTTCCAGGGCACCGCGGGGAGCGAGTTCAACGCCTACGACGCTGCCAACGGCAAGAAGCTGTGGAGCTTCGCCGCCCAGACCGGCGTGGTCGCGCCGCCCGTCACCTACACCGTCAATGGCGAGCAATATGTCGCCGTGCTCGCAGGGTGGGGCGGGGCCTATGCGATCACGGTCGACGGCGATCTGCTTGAGCGCAAGGCCCCCGTGCGCAACATCAGCCGCCTGCTGGTGTTCAAGCTCGGCGGCAAGGCGCAGCTGCCCGCGCCGCCCGCTTCGGCCGACCTGCCGCTCGACCCGCCGCCGAGCACCGCGCCCGCTCAGGTGATCGCGGTGGGGCAGACCAAATATGCCCGTTACTGCGCAGTATGCCATGCGCCGGGCGCGGTGGGTTCCACCGTGCTCCCCGACCTGCGCCGCGCGGGCGCTCTGGAAAGCGCCGCCACGTGGAGCGCGGTGGTGCATGATGGCGCATTGAAGGATCGCGGTATGGCGAGTTTTGCGGGCTCTTTGTCGAAAGACGAGATCGAGGCGATCCGCGCCTATGTCATCAAGCGCGCGAACGAGGACAAGGCGCTCGAGGCGGGGAAAAAGATCGCCCGGCGCTAATTTCAGGGGGTCGCACCGCATGAGAATGACCATTGCCGCAGCGCTCGCCGCGCTGGCCTTCACCGCGCCGCTCGCCGCCGAGGAGGCACCCGCGCCCACCCAGACTCCGGCGGCATCGGGCGAGTGGCGCACCTTCGCCACCGAGGCCTATCGCGGCAAGCGGGACTCGGTCAGCTTCGTCGACCCCGACCACGGCTGGTACGGCACCGGCGCGGGCGATCTCTTTGCGACGACAGACGGCGGCGCGACATGGGAGAAGGTCGCCAGCCGCCCCGGCACCTTCGTGCGCGCGGTCGGCTTTGTCGACCGGATGAACGGCTTCATCGGCAATATCGGCACCGACTATTACCCCGGCGTCACCGACACGACCCCGCTCTACCGCACCCGCGATGGCGGCAAGACTTGGGAGGCGGTCGATACCGGCGAGGCGACCATCAAGGGCGTCTGCGCGATCGACATCCTGACGGTGAAGCGCATCTATCAGGGCACGCTGGTGCCGCGCACCGTGATCCACGCCGCCGGGCGCGTGGGCGGGCCGACCGGCATCCTGCGCTCGGTCGATGGCGGCGAGACTTGGGACGTGATCGACATGGCCCCGCACGCAGGGATGATCCTCGACATCAGGTTCTTCGACGAGAACACGGGCCTCGTCTTCGCCGCCACCAATGCCGACCCCCAGCAGGCCGAGGGGCTGGTGCTGCGCACCGAGGACGGGGGCAAGACGTGGAAGGAAGTCTACCGCTCGGGCCGCAAGCTCGAGCTGATCTGGAAGGCGAGTTTTCCGCAAGGCGGCGACACCGGCTATGCCACCGTCCAGTCCTATGATCAGACGCGGGCGACCCAGCTGGTGATCCGCAGCGATGATCGCGGACGGACATGGCGCGAGATTGAAATGGCGCAGGACGCGACCGCGCGGCAGTTCGGCATCGGCTTTGTCAGCAAGGACGTCGGCTTCGTCGGCACCGCCGCAGGGGGCTTCGCCACCCGCGACGGCGGCGCGACATGGGAGCGCGCCCCGATCGCGCGGGCGGCGAACAAGTTCCAGACGGTGCCGACCGACAAGGGCCTGCGCGTCTACGCCATCGGCACCGAGGTGCAGGCGATCGACCTGCCCGCCAGCGCCGGGAAGTGAACCCTGTGCTGCATATCACGGCGCGCCGAACATCGCGCTCCCGAGCAGGCGGCCGGGGAGGAAGCTGAAGGCCCCGGCGATCACCAGCCCTGCGTAGAGCCCGGTCATCATCCCCCGGTGCGCCGCGATCCGCCCCTGCCGCGCCGCGCGCACGGCGAGCGGCACGCTCACCAGCGTCCACACGGTGAAGGCGTGGATGAAGCTGAAGCCGGTCCCCGCGATGCCGCCTCCCGGCGAGCGGATGAAGGCCGAGGTGATCGCCGTCACCAGCATCAGGCACACCCACACGCGGCCCAGCATCCGGTGCGTCGCGTCGCCCTTGCGCCGCAGCAGCACCACCGGGCCGAGCAGCAGCGCGGGCACCACGGTGGCGAGGTGGAGCATGATCGGCAGCGACAGCGCGCGCGCCTGCGGGGTGGCCGGGCTGCCCGATCCGAAGCCGCCGAACATCATCGACAGGATGGTGAGGGCAGCGGTGACGAGAATGGTGAGCGCTGCCGTCGCGCCCAGGCTGATCTGGCGCTGCGGGGCGGCGTTGTGCTGGCTCATGCTTGCCTCCTTTCGGTCTGGCGATTTATGACGATGGCCATGAAAAGCCGCCGCTTCCGCCCTGCCGCAAGCCCTCCCTTCGCGGGCTGTCGCGGCGATGCGCGGATGGTCGGCGGGGCTGCGTGAATGGTCGCGCGGCGACTATCCGGGGCCGAGCGCCTGATGGCCGAGGCGGGCGTCGTGGCGATGGTCGCGGTGGTGGTGGCGGTGTTCGATCTCCTGCCCTTCGGCGAGGTGGCGCTGGGCGCGCGGCTGGCCCTCTCGCTCGCCGGGTTTCTGGCGGCATGGCTGGTTTATCTTGCAGCCGCGCGTATCGGGATTGCGGTGGCGCGGTTGCTGGGGCTCGCCGACTATTGGGGCCATGCGCTGGCGGTGCCCTTCGTCGGGGTGGCGGTGACCTATGGCGTGCTTGGCCTCGTGGGTGGCCCGCGCGCGATGTTCGGCAGCGAGTTCGGCGCGGTGTGGGTGCAGGCGCTGGTGGTCGCTGCGGGGTTCTTCGCGCTGTTCTTCGTGCTCTATGCCCGCGCCGAGCACGCCCGCTTGCCCGAGCCGGTGGAGGCTGTGGCGGCGCCCGAGCCGCCCCCTCCCGCGCCGCCCGTCCCCGGGGTGGCGACCTCTGCGCTGCACCAGCGGCTTGCGCCCGGCTTCCCTGCGATCCTCGCGCTGGCGGCGGAGGACCACTATGTCCGCGTCATCGCCGAGGGGAAGAGCGCGCTGGTGCTGATGCCGCTGGCCGAGGCCGCCGCGCTGATGCCCGAGGGTGGCGGCGCGCAGGTGCATCGCAGCTGGTGGGTGGCGAAGAGCGCGGTGACAGGCCAGCGCCGCACCGGGCGCGACCTGCAACTGGTGCTCCACGGAGGGCTTGCCGCCCCGGTCAGCCGCAGCCGGATTGCAGAGTTGCGTAGCGCGGGCTGGATCAGCCCCTGAACACCCTAACCCCTGAACACCACCGTCCGGTTGCCGTTCATGAGCACGCGGTCCTCGGCGAACAATCGCACCGCCTCGGCGAGCACCCGGCGCTCGATGTCGCGGCCCTTGCGGACGAGGTCCTCGGGGGAATCGGCGTGGGTGATCCGCTCGACATCCTGGTGGATGATCGGACCTTCATCGAGGTCGGCGGTGACGAAATGCGCGGTCGCGCCGATGATCTTCACGCCCCGCGCGTGGGCCTGGTGATAGGGCTTGGCGCCCTTGAAGCCGGGGAGGAAGGAGTGGTGGATGTTGATCGCGCGGCCCGCAAAATGGCCCGAGAGGTCGTCCGAGAAGACCTGCATGTAGCGCGCCAGCACCACCAGCTCGGCGTCGGTTTCGTCGGCGAGCGCCCGCAATTGCGCCTCGGCGGCAGGCTTGGTGTCGGGGGTGACGGGGATGTGGTGGAAGGGAATGTCGCCGATATCGACGCGGATCGCGGCATCGCGCGGGTGGTTGGAGACGATCGCCACCGGATCGATCGCCAGCTCTCCCGTGCGCCAGCGGTAGATCAGGTCGACCAGACAGTGGTCGAACTTGCTGACCATGATGATGGTGCGGCGCGGACGGTCCTCGCGCGCCATCTTCCACTCCATCCCGAATTCGCCCGCCAGCGCCGCGAAATCGGCGCGCAGCATGTCGCGGGTCGAGCCGTCGGGGTCGAACACCACGCGCATGAAGAAGCGGTCCGTCCCGCCCGCCTCGCCGCGGTCGTTGAACTGCTGCGCGTCGAGGATGTTGGCGCCCCGCTCGAACAGGAAGCCGGTCACGCGCGCGGTGATGCCGGGCCGGTCGGCGCAGGCGAGGGTGAGGACGAGCGGGTCGGCCATGCTACCGCGCCAGCGCCGCCTCGGCCTGCGCCATCAGCTCGGCGATGATGTCGGCGGCGGGTTCTTCCTTGGTCACCATGCCGACCGACTGCCCGGCCATGACCGAGCCGTTCTCGACATCGCCCTCGATCACCGCGCGACGCAGCGCGCCGGCCCAGAAATGTTCGATCTGGAGCTGGGCCTCGGCCATGTCGACCTCGCCCGCGTCCAGCAGCGCGGCGACTTCGCGCTGCTTGGCGGTGAACTCCTCGGTGCCCTTGTTCTTCAAGGCGCGCACCGGGATCACCGGCAGGCGCGGATCGACCTGCACGCTCGCGACCGCCTCGCGGGCCGAGGCGCGGAAGAAGGCCTTCTTGAAATCGGGGTGGGCGATGCTCTCGGTGGCGCAGGCGAAGCGGGTGCCCAATTGCACGCCAGCCGCGCCCATTTCGAGGTAGGAGGCGATCGCCTCGCCCCGGCCGATGCCGCCCGCGACGAAGATCAGGTGATCGGCGGCGAGCTCGGGCAGGATTTCCTGGGCCAGCACCGAGGTCGAGACCGGGCCGATATGCCCTCCCGCTTCCATCCCCTCGATCACCAGCGCATCCGCCCCGGAGCGCAGCAGCTTCTTGGCGAGGGCAAGGGTAGGGGCAAAGCAGATCACCTTGATACCGCTCTCGTCGGCCTTGATCGCCTCGACCGAGCCCTTGGGCGGGATGCCGCCCGCCAGCACCACATGCGTGACGCCATGCTTGCGGCACACCGCGATCAGATCGAACAGCGCCGGGTGCATGGTGATGAGGTTGACGCCGAAGGGCTTGACGGTGAGAGCCTTGGTCGCCGCGATTTCGGTATCGAGCAGTTCGGGCGTCATCGCCCCGCAGGCGATCACGCCGAAGCCGCCTGCGTTGCTGATCGCGGCGACGAGGTTGCGCTCGCTCACCCAGCTCATCGCGCCGCACAGGATCGCGGTGTCGCAGCCGAGGAAGTCGGTGCCGCGCTCCATCAGCGCGGCGGTCTTGGGGTAGGTTTCCATCCGCTGCGCCCTAGTCGCTGGAAGGCGAATAGACAATCCGCACGGCCGTTGCCGCCTGCTTGGCAAGGTCGATCGCTGCGGGCGCGTCGGCCGCGCGGGCCAGCGCCACGCCCATGCGGCGATAGGGGCGGGTGACGGGCTTGCCGAAGATCCGCACATCGGTGTCGCCCAGCGCGAGCGCTTCGGCGAGGCCTTCGAAGGCGAAGCTGTCCGACTCCCGGTCGGCGAGGATCACCGCGGAGGCGGCGGGGCGGGCGGCGATGCTCTCGGGCACCGGCAGGCCGAGGATCGCGCGGGCGTGGAGGTCGAACTCGGTCAAATCCTGGCTGACCAGCGTCACCATGCCCGTGTCATGCGGGCGGGGGGAGAGCTCGGAGAAGATCACCTCTTCGCCCTTGACGAAGAACTCGACCCCATAAAGCCCCCAGCCGCGCCCGCCGCCTTGCAGCGCCATCACGACCTTGGCGGCCATGTCCTGCGCCTTGGCGAGCGCGGCGGGAGACATCGCGGCAGGCAGCCAGCTTTCGCGGTAATCGCCGCGCTCCTGCCGGTGGCCGATCGGCGGGCAGAAGCTGATGCCGCCCGCGTGGCGCACGGTCAGCAGGGTGATCTCGTAGTCGAAGGCGATGAACTGTTCGCAGATGACCCTTGCGCGATCCCCGCGCATATTGGCGACGGCATAGTCCCACGCGGCCTCGAGCGCCTCGGGCCCGTCGACCTTGCTCTGGCCCTTGCCCGAGGAGGACATCACCGGCTTCATCACCAGCGGATAGCCGATACGCGCGGCGATGGCCTCGCATTCGGGGAAGCTCTCGCCATAGCCGTATTGCGAGGTCACCAGCCCCAGCTCGCCGGCCGCCAGGTCGCGAATCGCATCGCGGTTCATGGTCAGCTGCGCGGCGCGGGCCGAGGGGACGATAGTGAACCCTTCCGTCTCCAGTTCGGCCAGCATCTCGGTGCGGATCGCCTCGATCTCGGGGACGATGAGGTCGGGCTGGTGCTTCTCCACCGCCGCCCTCAGTGCCGCCCCGTCGAGCATCGAGAACACCTCGCGCCCATCGGCCAGCTGCATCGCCGGGGCGTCGTCGTAGGAATCGCAGGCGATCACCCGTGCCCCGAGGCGCTTGGCGGAGATGACGAATTCGCGGCCCAGCTCGCCCGAACCGAGCAGCAGGATGGTGGCAATGTGGCTCATGAGGGCGGTTTAGCGAACCGCCCGCGCGAGTCCAGTTATGCGGCTCTGCGATGCCCGGCGACGGCCACCTGCCGCCCGCCGCCTGCGCGCGCCAGCACCAGCCCCAGTTCCGCCTCGCGCAAGGTCCAGTCGACCGTGCACTCGACCCGCGCGATCCCCGCGCTTGCGGTGAGGTGCGGGGTCCTGGCCTTGCCGGCAGTGGGGGCGGGCGCGGCGAGGCCGGCGAAGGTCTCGATCACGTCCTCGGTCCATTCGCGCGCGGCTCTCGCGGTCATGTCGGGCAGCAGCACCGCGAAGCGCTCGCCATCGAGCTGCGCCAGCTCATGGCCCGGCAGCGCCATCGTCTCGAGGAACTTGGCAAAGCCCCACAGCACCTCGTCCGCGGTGCGCTGGCCATAGCGCAGCAGCAGCGCGCGCATGTTGTCGACCGCGAAGACCGCGACCTTCTGCCCGCCGCCGCGCGCGAGGTGACGGCGCAGGCTGGCGCAGAAGGCGGTGCGGTTGGCGAGCCCGGTCAGCGGATCGGTGACCGCACGGGCGTGGAGCTCGCCCTCGAGGCTGCGCAATTGCTGGACCGAGCGCATCAGGCACAGTGCCCCGTCGGGGGTGCCGTCGGGCATGCACATCGGCTTCAGCGTGAGCGCATACCAGCGCGGGAAATGCACCTCGCGGATCGTGCCGCGATCGGCGCAGGCGGCGACCGGAAACTCGATCCAGCCGACCTGCGTGCAGCCCTGAAGGCCGCGCGTCACCTGCTCGCCGAGGAAGGCGGCGTGATCGCGTTCGGCCAGATCTGTGATGTGCGGCGGGAGCAGCGCGGCGGTCAGATCCGATCCCAGCTCGGCGATGTTCGCCGATGCGTGAACGATAAAGCCATGCCGGTCGATCCTGATCACGATATCGCCGGAAGTTTCTTCCAGCAGACCATGCAGAACATGGCCTTCGACCTCACTTAAACCAATTTTCATCCCAATAGTGCCCCAGCGGTCCAACGATGAATTCGCCAACTCGCTCCTAGTCAGATTTACTTGGTAACTAAATTAAGCCGTACCTAAGAAAACTTTCCCCTGTTTTCCCGAAGACAAAGCAAATTCTTGTTAGCTAAGTAATGTTACTCGACTAAAAAACGAATCACCTCCGGGTTCCGTTTACCATAATTTGCCAATGGAGCAGCCCATCCAATACGTATTGGACGCAGTAGGTAGCGCTTTCTAGCTGCGGGAACTCGTGCGAATCAGAGCTCTATCATGATCCGCACGGCTTCCGGCGCGGTGCCGCAGGCCGCGGCAATGCGCGCGCGGCACTCGGCGATCACGCCCTCGATCTCGCGCGGGGCGGGCGCGGCGGCGAGGATCTCGGGATCGACACCCAGCGCGGCGGCGATGGAATCGAGGCGTTCGGGCAGCGGGCGGGCCTTGCCCTTCTCCCACGCCCAGACGGTCGGCTTGCTGACCCCCAGAGCATTGGCGACATCGGCAAGCGTCAGCCCCGCCTCGCGCCGCAGCCGGTTGAGCCTGCTGCCGAGCCCCTCGCTCGCCGAAGCGCCGGAAGGCGGCGCGGCGGCCGCAAGCGGGCTCTCCGGCGGCCGGGTCGGCACGCCGGGGGCAAAGCCCTGCAACTGTGCCGCGGCGAGCGCGGCATTGCTCAGCGGGGTGGCGAAGGCGCAGCCGTAGAGCTTCTCCGAACGCCACACCACCGTCGCCACCACCGCGCCCGCCTCGGGCAGATCGAGCGCGAGCTCATCGCCCTCGGCCAGCACCAGCGCGGTCTCGAGCAGCAGGCCGGCGGCCGAGATGTTGTGGATCGTGACATTGGCCGCCACGCCATCGGGGTCGGCATCGGCGGGAAAGCCGCTGGTCTCCAGCCACAGCGCACGGCGGGGGGCGCCGCGCTGGTTGCCTTCGGGGCTGGCGACGGGCTGGGAATCGAGGTGGGCCTTGATGGCCATGACACAGGGGGCTCCGGGCTCGGGAGTGAGCCCGGTTACACTCTGGTGAGAATCCTTAAGGCGAAGTCACCGAAGATGGTTAATGCCGATATAGCGGGCTATCTTTCAGCTAACCCGCTCCCTGGCGTCAGTCCTTCGCGTCGAGCCCGTAAGCCGTGTGCAGCACGCGCACCGCGAGTTCGGTCTCGTCCTCGTCGATCATCACGCTGATCTTGATCTCGCTGGTCGAGATCGCCTGGATGTTGATCCCGCGGTCGGAAAGCGCGCGGAACATCGAGGAGGCGACGCCCGCGTGGCTCTTCATGCCGACGCCGACGACGCTGATCTTGGCGATCTTGCTGTCGGTGATAATGCGGTTGAAGCCGATTTCGCCGCGCCGGTCTTCCAGCAGCGCCTGCGCGCGGGCGAGGTCGGACTGGGGGACGGTGAAGGTCACGTCGGTCTCGCCCTTGTCGCGCCCGACGTTCTGGATGATCATGTCGACATTGATGCTGGCCGCGGCGAGCGGCTCGAAGATGTTGGCCACCGCGCCCGGACGGTCGGGCACGCGGGTGAGGATCACCTTCGCCTCGTTCTTGTCATGCGCGATGCCGGTCACAAGCTGGCGTTCCATCAGGCCCTTCTCCACCAATTCGTCCATTTCCTCGTCCGAGACGATCATCGTCCCGGGCAAATCATCGGCAGGCGGCGCGCCCTCGCCGATGAAGCTCGACAGCACCTGCACGCGCACCTTTTCCTTCATGGCAAGGCCGACCGAGCGGGTCTGGAGCACCTTGGCCCCGACGCTGGCGAGTTCGAGCATTTCCTCGTAGGTCACCGCCTTCTGCTTCTTCGCCTTGGCGACGATGCGCGGGTCGGTGGTGTAGACGCCGTCGACATCGGTGTAGATGTCGCAGCGATCCGCCTTGATCGCGGCTGCAACCGCGACTGCCGAAGTGTCCGATCCGCCGCGCCCGAGCGTGGTGACGCGGCCCGCTTCCGACAGGCCCTGAAAGCCCGGAATCACGGCGATCTCGCCCGCTTCCATGCTGGCGATGAGAGCCTCGGCGTCGATGCTCTCGACCCGCGCCTTGGCGTGGGCTTCGATGGTGTGGATGGGGAGCTGCCAGCCGAGCCAGCTGCGCGACTTGCAGCCCAGCGCTTGCAGGGTGAGGGCGAGGAGGCCGCTCGTCACCTGCTCGCCGCTGGCGACGACCACGTCATATTCGGCCGGGTCATAGAGCGGATTGGCCTCGCGGCAGAAATTCACGAGGCGGTCGGTCTCCCCCGCCATCGCGCTGACGACCACCGCCACCTGATCGCCGCGCGCGGCCTGCGCGCGCACGATATTGGCGACGCGGCGGATGCGCTCCGTCCCGGCCATCGAGGTGCCGCCGAATTTCATCACGATCCGGGCCAAAGCTCAGCTCCTGCTGGTGAGTGTTCGCGCGCGCTGTTAGGGATGGATGATGGCAAACGCAAACATTCCGAATGTTACAATCCGCCCCGAAGAGGCAGATTTTTTCGCAAAGCTGGCGCGTGACTGGTGGAATCCGAAAGGCCCGATGGCCTCGCTGCATCAGGTGAACCCGGTCAGGCTCGCCTTCGTGCGCGATGCGATCGACGCGCATTGGCCCGAGGCGGCGCGCGCGGCAAAGCCGCTCGCGGGCAAGTCCGCGCTCGATATAGGCTGCGGGGCGGGGCTGCTGTGCGAGCCGCTGGCGCGGCTTGGCGCGGCTGTGACGGGCGTGGACGCGGCGGCGGAGAATATCGCTGCCGCGAGCGCCCATGCCGAAGGCGTGGGGCTCGATATCCGCTACATGGCGGGCGAGGTTGCGGGGCTCGACATCGGCCAGTTCGATCTGGTCACCAGCGTCGAAGTGATCGAGCACGTCGCCGACAAGCCCGCCTTCCTGCGCGACGTGGCGGCGCGGCTGGCGCCTGACGGGTTGCTCGTGATGTCCACCCCCAACCGCACCGCCGCGAGCCGCGTGCTGCTGGTGGGGGCGGCCGAGGCGGTCGGCTACGTCCCGCGCGGCACCCACCACTGGGAGGATTTCGTCACGCCCGACGAACTGGAGGCAATGCTGGCCGATGTAGGGCTGACGGTGACCGCCAAGCGCGGGATCGCATGGCGGCCCGGCAAGGGGCTGCACCTGTCGGACGACATGGCGCTCAACTACATCCTGTCAGCGCGGCGCGCCTAACACTGGGCGAGCTGGAAGGAGGTCGCCTCGACGCCGATGTTCGAGATGATCTCGACCCGGATCTTGCCCCCGCGGGTGAAGATGTGGCGCACGCTCGAGATGTCGCACAGCTTGCCCCGCAGCAGCTTGCGCGCGAGGTTGGGGTCGAGCGTGTCGTAGCCGGTCGGCGCGTCGACGATGCGGACGGTGATGGTGTCCTTGCCATCGACCTTCGCCTCGACTCGCGCGTCGCCGAATTCGGACGGCAGCGACACAGTCCCGCGCCGGTTGAAGAAGCCCGCGGCATCCTCGAGGGTTTCCTCTAGCGTGGCCGGCGGGCCGAACAGCGCGCCGCAGCCGGACAGGCAGACGAGCGCAAGCGGCAGCAAGGCGTATTTCATGTGCGACCCCGATTGATGTGTTTCGGGGAGAGTTAGCCGGAATAAGTGAAAAAAAAGTAGTGACGGAACAGAGCGGAAACCGCTCTAGCCCGCCGGGCAGCTGCGCCCCTTCAATGGCCCGTCGCTGAACACGCCCGCCACGCCCGCCGCCTTGAGCAGCGCGGCCAGTTTCACGTCACCGCAGCCGCGGCCCTTGGGGTCCTCGCCCGTCCGCAGCATCGGGGGGAGAAAATCATTCTCCGGGCGGATCGTCCACGCGTGGACCTGCAAGCCTGCCGCCTTCGCGTCGGCGACCAGCGCGGTGGGCGTGCCGTCGGGGTTCAGCACCATCCCGGCATAGGCACCCACCACATCGGCATACTTCGCCACCTCGGCGAGCCCCGTCGAGCTCACCATCTCGGCATAGCGCAAGGAGGGTTCGTCCGCCGGGCCGCCGAGCGGTTCGACCAGCAGCACCTGCTTGAAGCCGGGGGCGCGCTGGCGGAGGCGCTGGAGCGGGGCGACCTCGAAGCTCTGGATGAACACCGGGTCCGCCGTCGTGATGCCCAGCACCCGGAAGTCGCGCAGCAGCAGGTCGACGAGGTCGATCCCTTCGCTCTGGAGCAGGAAGGTCGGGTGCTTGAGTTCCGGATAGAGCCCGATCCGCCGCCCGGTCTCGGCCTCCTTCGCACGCACCAGCTTCACGATGTCGGCGAGCGTCGCCACCTGATAGAGCCCGTCGAAGCGCGTATTGGCGGGGCGCAGCGCGGGGATGCGCTCCTTGGCGCGCAGGGTCCGCAGTTCGGCGAGGGTGAAGTCCTCGGCGAACCAGCCTGCCACCAACCGGCCGTCGATGGTCTTGTCGCGGCGGCGATCCTCGAATTCCTCGCGGGTGGCGACATCGGTGGTGGCCGAAAGCTCGTTCTCGTGGCGCGAGACGAGGACGAGGTCCTTGGTCGCCACCAGATCGGGCTCGATATAATCCGCGCCCTGATCGATCGCGCGTTCATAGGCGGCGAGGGTATGCTCGGGCCGCTCGGCGCTCGCCCCGCGGTGGGCGATGATCAGCATGTCCTGCGCGGCCGCGGGTGCTGCGGCGAGCAGCGCGGCGAGGATCATCACGGGTTTCATCATTCCATCGCTCCTATCGCCGCGCGTGCCGCCGCGAGCCGCGCTTCGCCTTGCCCGGAAACCCGTGCGAAGGGCACGCCGGCATCGACCAGCACCTGTTCCACGATCATTGCGAACCTGTGACGGTCGGCGGAATCGCTGAAAAAGCGGGTGCCGTCGTCGACCCAGGGGAGGTCGGGCTCGAACAGCAGGTAGAGGTCGCACTTTGCGGCCTGCATCAGCGCGGCGGGGCGTGTCCCCAGCAGCATTTCGGCCCACGCGGCGGTCATCAGCGCGTCGGTATCGGCGATCAGCAGCGGCCCGGCGTAAGGCGCGGCGGCGGCGATCATAGCGGTCTGGGCGCGGCCGATGAGGAGGAGGTCGTCAAGGGTGAGCGGGCCTTCATGCACCTCGCAATGGCTGCGACCATATTCGCCCACGGTGAGCGCGCCGGTCTCGGCGGCGAGGGCGGCGGCGAGGGTGGACTTGCCGGTGCTCTCGGCCCCGTGGAGGCAGACGGTGCGGCGGTAATGGGCCTGCACGGGCGCGGGGAGGTAGCGCCAATGCGCTGCCGGATCGGCGCGGATCGCGCTGGCCGAGAGGCCCGCGACGGGATCGTCCGACAGGCCCAGCACCCGGCCGCCCAGAGGGACGAAGAACCCGCCCACCTGCCGCGCCAGCTCCGCCCCGTAATCCTCGCCCGCGAAGAGGTAGTCGATGGGTTCGGGGTGCACCTCCGCGACAATGGCGCGCCAGATCGGCCAGAAATCGGCGCTGTCTTCTGGGGCCTGCGGGACGACTGCGCCGTGGCCGACCACGCGGCAATCGGGGGCCAGCGCGCGCATCCATTGGAGGCGCGTCTCGCCCGGGATCGGATCGTCCGGCAGCCAGCACACCAGCACCGTCAGCTCGTCCACCAGCGCGCGCGCGGCGCGGATCAGCGACAGGTGCCCGGCGTGCGGGGGCATGAACTTGCCGAGGAGGAAGCCGCGCTTCACGCTTCCACCGCCGCGCCGCTGCGCGCCGCCTTGGTCCATTCCCTCAGGCCCGCCACCGCGAGCACGAGGAACACCACATAGAGCCCGGCGGTGAGATAAAGCTCGCGGTTGATATAGACCCCCACCGACAGCACGTCGATCGCGATCCACAGCGCCCAATTCTCGACCCGGCGCATCGCCAGCAGCACCTGCGCGACGACGCTCGCTCCGGCGATGGCGGCATCGGCAAAGGGCAGGGCGGCATTGGTCCAGGTCGCCATCGCCCAGCCGATCGCGAGGCTCGAGGCGGCGACCAGCGCCAGCGCGGCGACGCGCGCGGGCCAGCCCATCCATTCGACTTCGACCATCCGCGCCAAGCCCCCGGCGCGGGCCCACAGCCACCAGCCCCAGCCCTGCACGACGAAGAAGAACACCTGCAAGCCCGCCTCGCCATAGAGTCGCGCCTCACGGAAGATGACGAAGTAGAGCGCGACCATCGCCATGCCGAAGGGGTAGTTCCAGATCGAGCGGCGCACCAGCAGGCCGACATTCGCGATGCCGAGCACGACGGCGATGATCTCGAGCGGGTTCATTTTGTGCGTGGAGTTGGGCTCAGCCGAGCGCGGCGGCCCATTCGTCGGGCTTGAAGCCCACGAGAATGCCGCCCGCGTGTTCGGCGATGGGCCGCTTTATGACACTGGGGTTGGCGGCCAGCAGAGCGGGCGCGGTGGCGGCATCGGCGGCACGGGCCTTGTCGTCCTCGGACAGCGCGCGGAAGGTGGTGCCCTTGCGGTTGACCACGAGATCGAGCCCGGCGGCAGCGATCCAGCCCGCGATGCGCTCCGGATCGGCGCCCTCCTTCTTGTAATCGTGGAAGATGTAGGCGCGGCCCTGCGCGTCGAGCCACGTGCGCGCCTTCTTCACCGTGTCGCAGTTGGGGATGCCGTAAAGGTGGATCGTCATTGCAATTCCGTTGCTTGCCTCAATTTGCCGTCTTGACGGGCCGGGGCCCGGAGTGGGACGTGTTTGGCGATCAATCGCGGGGGTGGCAATGGCGATCTGGGATGCGGACCTTTCGACGCGCGGCGGAGCGGAAACCGCTGCCGATCAGGGCGGGCTGGCGTGCTTCATCACGGCCGGGCTGACGGTGCTGAGCGCGCTGTTCTACGGCGGGATGGCGGGCTTCGACACCTTGGAGGGTCAGGTCACCGCAGGGATGATCGGCCTTCAGGCGCTGATCGCGCTCATCGCGGGGTTCCGGCTGAAGGCGGGCAAGGGCGTGTTCTGGGGCGGCGCCGTGGCGGCGATGCTGGTGCTCGAGATCTTCAACAAGCTGCTGACGCTAACCGGGCTGGGCGGGTTGGTGCTCAACCTGTTCTTTCTGGTGATGGTGGTGCAGGGCGTGCGCGGCGCTTGGGCGCTGCGTCGCGGCACCGGATTCGGCGACGACGACCTCGAGGTCTTCGAATAGTCAGCCCCGCGGCGCGAGATGCGCGTCGGCGATGGCGACTGCCAGCGCATCCGCCGCATCGCTCCCGGCGATCTGCACCCCGGGGAGCAGCACCTTGACCATCGCGGCGACCTGCGCCTTTTCCGCCGCGCCGGTGCCGGTGACCGCCTTCTTGACCAGCCGCGCGGCGTGTTCGTTGACCGTCAGCCCCGCCGCCCCGCACGCCGCCAGCACGCTCCCGCGCGCCTGCGCAAGCTTGAGGGTCGACTGCGGGTTCTTGTTGACGAAAATCTCCTCCGCCGCCGCGCGGTCGGGGCGGTGAGCGGCGATCACTTCGGCGAGGCCCGCCTGAAGCGCCGCCAGCCGCTCCGCCATCGGGGCGGCGGGGTCGGTCTTGATCTGGCCATTGGCGACATGGCTGAGCCGCGCGCCCTCAACGCGGATCACGCCCCAGCCGGTCGAGGACAGCGATGGGTCGAGGCCGAGGATCAGCATCGCCTTACAACCCGATCGTCAGGCCGAGGCGCCAGGCGGCGGCCAGCAGGAAGGCGCTGCCGAGGGCAATCGCCAGAAGCCATTCCCGGAAGGTCAGCCGAGCTTCTCCATCACCTCGTCGGAGATTTCGTAATTGCCCCACACGGTCTGGACGTCGTCATCGTCCTCAAGCGTGTCGATCAGCTTCATCAGCGTGGCGGCCGTGGCTTCATCGGCTTCCACCGTCAGCACCGGCTTCCACGCCAGCTTCACATTGTCCGCCGGGCCGAGCACCTTTTCGAGCTCGCCCGCCACGCCGTGCAGGTCTTCGGCGGCGGTCCAGATGGTGTGGCCGTCCTCGGAGCTTTCGACATCATCCGCGCCCGCCTCGATCGCAGCCTCGAGGACCTTCTCCTCGTCGCCCGCAGCGGCGGAGTATTCGATCAGCCCGCGGCGTTCGAAACCATGCGAAACCGAGCCTTCGCTGCCCAGATTCCCGCCGTTCTTGCTGAAGGCGGTGCGGACATTGGTCGCGGTGCGGTTGCGGTTGTCGGTCAGCGCCTCGACGATCAGCGCCACGCCGCCCGGGCCATAACCCTCGTAGCGCATCTCGATATAATCCTCGCCGCCCGCCTGCGCGGCCTTGTCGATCGCGCGCTGGATATTGTCCTTGGGCATCGACTGCGCCTTGGCGGCGTTAACCGCGAGGCGCAGGCGCGGGTTCATGTCGGGATCGGGCATGCCCATCTTGGCCGCCACGGTGATCTCGCGCGAGAGCTTGGAGAACATCGCCGCGCGTTTCTTGTCCTGCGCGCCCTTGCGATGCATGATGTTCTTGAACTTGGAATGGCCTGCCATTGGATGACTTCACCGGAAATGTTGGAGATACGGGCGCGGGCCTTACTCCGGCAGGCGCGGGGGACGCAAGGGCGCGTGCGCTGAGCTTGCGCGCGGGGGCAGCCGAGGCGGCGCGCTTCCTGCTGCGCCCGAGCTACGCCGCGCAGCTCGTGGCATCGCCGGGCGAGCGGGCGCGCGTGCTGCTGGCGGCGGGCGCGGTGCACTTGGTGCTGCTCGTCGCCGTGGTCGGCCCGCTGTGGCTGGCGAGCCGCAGCGCCGGGGTGCTGCCTACGCCCGACGCCGAGGCGAAGGGCCTCGCGACCAGCCCGCTCGCCTTCCTCGTGATCGCCCCGCTGCTCGAGGAGCTGGTGTTCCGCGGCTGGCTCTCCGGGAGCGTTGCGGCCCTGCGCTTTGCCGCCTGCGGCTTTGCGGCGATGGCGCTGATGCTGGCGGGGGTGGCGCTGGTGCCCGAGCATGGCCGGATGCTGGCATGGGCGGGCGCGGGCGTGGCGCTGGCGGGCCTCGTCCACTGGAGCCTGACCCAAGCGCGCGCCGATGCCCGCACAGTGCCCCCCGCCTTCATCCGCCATTTCGCCGTGATCGTGTGGGCACAGGCGCTGCTGTTCGGCGCGATCCACCTCGGCAATTACGCCGCTCTGGCGAGTCCGCTGGGCGTTGCCGTAGTGCTGCCGCAGGTGCTGGGCGGGCTGCTGCTCGCCTTCATCCGCACCCGCGCGGGGCTGGCGACGGGGATGGCGTACCACGCGGGATATAATGCGGTGGTGCTGGTGGTGGGGGCTATGTGATGCGAGGGGGTGGGGGTCAGGATGCTAAGGGAACCCAGAAATGCCCTTCAATGAGGCTCGGTGCGCCATAGAGCTGATAGGCGGGATCAATTGCCAGTCTGACCTCGGCATAATCCGTTAAAGGATCTGCGGTCCCTACGTCCACGCGCGCTTCGCGGAGCGGAAACCGCGCGCGGGTCTCGTCCGACATCGTTTCGTCGGTGCTTACCCACGTCTGGACCCAGTCGGTGAAGTCGGCTTGGAGGGTGGCGGTATCTGTCTTGCTGACCAACCGATCCCGGTGCATGCACATAAGGTGATGCGCGAAGCGGGCGTGGGCGAGCTCGTAATGCAAGCGCGATCCCATAGGGCTGCTGATTGGAGACGCATCGTCGACCGACCGGTAAAGCGTCTGCGCGCTGACAAAGCATGTCCGATCGGCGTCCTTTATGCCCAGCACAGGCGTAAGCCCCAGCTGTGAGAGCGCCCATTCCCGGCGATCAGTAACCATCACCTCGACATTGCGGGGCTGCACTTCCCCCTCGAATAGTGCTTCGGGCAAGTTGTCGATGATGCCGCCGCTTTCAGCTCCCTTGATGCGGACCGGCCAACCATAATCTGCGCAGGCTCGGGCAATGCAATGCCCGAGCCCCCAGGCGGCATTGATCAACACTGGGGGGGAGTTCTCGTTGAAGGAGAAGGCCTCGACCGGATTGTCGCGGTCCGACCACTGCGGACGGCCTACTATACCCGGCAGAGTCAGGACTATATGCCGCGCCGCATCAGTGTTGCGGAACCACTCGGTATAGTTGCGACTGCCCGACAGCGTCAGCCGGTCAGGATCCAGATCGCGGGGATCGGCGAGGTTGTCCCAGCTATTCAGTTCGAGCGCTGCTGGGGCGGCTGCGGCGATGAAAGCTGTGCGGGCATATTTGCCGATGGTGCCGAGCTGCTCGAGAATGTCGAGATCATCCTTGCCGTCGCCGAAGGCAAAGTCGCAGACTATGGCCGTGAAAGGTTCTCCGCCGCGCTGGCCGAAGACCGCTTCGTAGATGTGCCGGAACAACTCCCCTCGCGTGCCATCCGGGGCAAGCGGCGCGCGGCACCGAGATGCCGCCGACAGCTCATATCGAGCGATGTCGAGTACCTTGATCTTGAGGTTTGGCCCGGTCGCACTGCGGCTCAAAAGAAATTCGAGCCCACGCCATGTGCTCTCCAACCTGCGGAAATCGGGATGGGTCATGATCTGATTGATCTGGCGTCCGATGTAATCGTCGAGCACCGAGATTGCGGCGTCGATGGTAGAGAAGGCGTCGCCATCGTTGAGGTCGGGATAGTCGGCGAGAATGGCGCAAACTTCGGCGATCGCTATTTCGATCCGGTCCTGCCGCTCTTGATCTCGCGGGGCGAATGCTACTTTCACGCGTTCGCTGATCACCTCCACAATCTGCGCAGGAAGGGGCTTTTGTTGCCGCTTGAAGGACTGCCTGCGCGAGCGCTTCCGAACATGTGGGTCGGGTTTCGTTCCCCTCGACTGACCTCCAGTCTGCCCCGAAACTTCGCCAAGTCCTTCCTCCTGAAGCGCCAACAGGCGAGCCAGAAATGCCTGATCACTTGCCAGTTGTGTTTCCGGACTGCCGCGTGGGAACCCCTCCATCGTTGCGATTGCGCCTGAGATGTCGCCTTTCAGATATTGCTCTCGGGCCAAGCGCCTTTCGCTATCGTAACGGCGGCCGAACCGCCCGACCGTCATGGTCGACAACGCAAAAATGTAATCGTCCTTTGCAAACACATCCCGCATCAGGCTCTGGGCCCCGTCTTTCCCATCCATGAAGGCCAATAGGTCCGTTAGGCACTGGCGGGCACTGTAAAGAGACTTTATTTCGGGTACTTGCTCCATGATTTTGTCCGGCTGAAAATCAGCCATCGTTGCGAAGGAAAGGCGGCACTCACTTACCGAAACGTCTGTGATGACGTCCCGAACCATCAGATTCAGGAACGGTCGAATGCGCGACATTTGCGCATCGAGGTTGGCATAATCGACCTCGACAAACTCTCGCATTGCCAGCCGCGTGCGTCCCGGCATCCGATGCCCCCCAAGGTCAGCGATGACGCCGATGACAAAGGGAAGCTCTACCGGCCGTATCTTGCCGAACATTTCGGTTTCGTATGTAAGGTGGACGCGCGGCTTGCGCCTTTGCTGGACAAATCTCTGCGTCGGGGCGCGCACCCTCATCCGCGTGCCGTCCTCCGCTGTGATCGTGAGATTGTCGCTCCCCGTCTCTACAAGCGTCGGCGCGTTGGCGCGCAGGGCGAGGGGGTGGGTCTGCCCGCCGTTCTCGCGCACCTCGATCACCTGCGGGAAGCGCGCCGGCAGGCTGATCCGCTGACCGTAGCGCGCCTCGCTCGCCGGGCCGAACTCGATGCCGCCTTCGACCAGCGTCACACCCAGTTCGGTTCGATCCATCGCTTCGGGGGCGAGCCAGTCGAGCCATTCGCCGAGCCTGTCGTCCGCGAGCGTGGCCAGTTGGTCGCGTTGCCCGCCGGTGCGCATCGCCGCGCCGATGCCGAGCATCCGGTATTCCTCGAGCTCGCGCACCGTCGGATCCATCCGGCCGATCGCATCGATCGCCCAGGCGGCAAAGCCGGGACGTCCGGCATCGACCACCGTGCTCACACAGGCCCGCAGCAGCTCGCGGACCGCCGGGGTGTCGCCGCGCAGGGCGTGCCATTGCAGCAGCTCCTCGGTGCGGGCGGTGGCGGAAATGTGCTCATGACGGGCGGACACGAGCTGCCAGGCCTGTTCGAGCCGCGCGGGATCGGCAGCGAGGCGCAGGCGCAGATGGTGTGCCGCTTCCGGCCTCAGAACCAGTCGCGCGGGATTGTGATCGAGCACCAGGTCGCTGAAGTAGAGATCGGCCTCGGTCTCGGGCCCGGCGCCGGGCAAGGACAGCCGTGCCTCGCGCAGCAGCGTGCGCTCGACGGTTACCGCCAGCGAAACGATTTCGGCCAGCGCCACGGCTGCGGGACGGGTCGCCGCGAGTGCCGCGATCGCGGCAGGGCCGTCGAACGGGCGGTTCATGCCGCGTCGCTCGCTCCGGCCTGTGGCCCGGACGTCGCAGCGCGGGTGCGGGCCTTGCGCAGGTCGGCACTGCGCAGTGCCTCATGCCAATGGAGGATCACCGCCGATGAGCCCATTGCCGCGGGCCAGCGGTCGGGCGGGTAGGGATTGAGCACCAGCACGCGGCAGCCTTTTGCCGTGAGCGCATCGAGCTCGCCGGCGGGCAGCGGGAGGGAACGCGGACCGATCCCGAGGTCGCCGAGAATGACGATCGCGTCACCGGCCTGGACCTCGCCGAGTCCGGCCCCTTCCGCGGCGCGGGGATCGCGCGGGCCCCAGACGATCGACCCGGCAAAGCGCAGGACCCTGATCCGCTCGTGCCCGACCGCGCGGCGCAGCGCGGCGGCGAAAGCCAGCTGGTCGGCTGCGAAGGGATCCATCCCGGGTCCCGCGTCGAGCAGCAGCAGGATCCGGGCGGGAAGATGACTGGCAGCGCGGCGCGGCAGGCGGCCAATCTGGCGTCCGCGCGCGACCTGATCGACCAATCGCGCCAGATCGAGCGGCCCTGTCGCAGCCTTGCGTGCGGTCAGCTCCAGCAGGAGCGAGCGGCGCGAGGCGAGCGGGAGCAGGCATGGCTGTGCACCTGCGGGACGCGCGGGGAGGGATTTGGGGCGCGCTTCGGGCAGGGGCGGCGCCGGGATGGTGTGTTTTCCCAGCCATTGCGGCCGGGCGGTGGGCTGCGCCTCGAGTTGCTCGATTTCGGTCGGCCGTGGTTCCGGACGCTGCGGTGCCGGTTGGGGACGTCCGGGCTCGCTGCGGCGCGGCGGCGCGAGGGGCGGCGAGGCGGAGTTTGCAGCGGGCGCAGGACGCTCTTCGCGCTGCTCGACAAGCTCTACCCTGAAGCCTGCGCAGATCGCGATGCGCGCGGCGCTGCTGGATGGCCGCAGCCGTTCCAGAGCGCGCAGGGCGCCAGCAAGATCGGCGACAAGGCTCACCGCGAGGCGAAGCGCGACTTGGTCAGCGTCGCATCGATCACCAGGCCGAACATTTCGTCCTCGCTGGTGATCCCCAGCTCGGCGCAGGCCTGAACCAGATCGAGGAATTCGGCGGTGCTCACGCCCGATCTTTCGGCCTCCATCGCGGTGATTGCCAGATCCGCCAGCCGCGCCAGCGTGGCCGGGTCGAAATCCGGGAAGTGCGCCATCGCGATCGCCTCAAGCTGCGCGCGATCGGGAAAGGGGATCACCAGCTCGATGCAGCGACGCACGAAGGCGGCGGGCATGTCGCGTTCGTCGTTGGTGGTGATGACCACCAGCGGCGGCTGCTCGCAGGCAATTGTCTGCCCGAGCGGTTCGACCATGAAGGCGAGGTTGCCGAGCACCGTGAGGAGGTTGTTCGGCACGTCCGGATCGGCCTTGTCGATCTCGTCGATCAGCAGCACGGCGGGCTGCGCGGCGGGGGGCCGGGCACCGTTGTCGCCGTCCTGCGGTGCCGCTCCCCGACGGTAGGCCGCAGTTTGTGCCGCCGCCGAATGTTTGTCGAATGCGATCCACAGCGGCCCGGGCCGGATATAGGCGGCGTCGGGCTTGAGTTGCTGGACCTGCGCATCCTGCAGGCGGCGGATTGCGTCGAATTGCCACAGCAGGTCCTGTGCCTCGATGCGCGAGGTCATCTGCACCTCGGTCAGCACCCGCCCGGTGCGGCGGGCGAGATCGCGCGCGAGCGAGGACTTGCCGGTGCCGCTGGGCCCGCGCACGAGCAGCGGCCGGCCCGTGGCGAGTGCGAGATTGACGGCCAGCACGACGGCGTCCGAATAGACATAGGCGACCGTATCGCTGCGGTCGGCAATGCGGGTGGCCGTGCCCATGCCGGCGGGGCCGGGCTCAGGCAGCGGCGCGGCGAGCGGATCGAAGAGCTTTGTGTATGACATGCGCCGGTCAATTCCCCGTCAGCTGGCTGTTGATGTTGTCGTATTGAAGCTGGGCTCTGGCCACGTCGTCCGGCCCGAGCCGCGGTTCGATAATGCGCAGGCCCGGCAAGCCAGCCGCCTCGTCGCTGTCGGCACCGCCCAGCACGATAAAGCACAAGGTCGGGAAGCGCTGCTTCAAGGCTTTCAGATGCTGCATCAGTCCGGCAGAATAGCGCATCACCACGAAGACTGGCTTGCGGGCCGCTTTCCTTTCCTCCAGCAAACCCGCCAGCCGGTTATCGAGATTGCCCGCGTGGAAATCGTCGACCAACCGCAACTTGTTGATCAGCGCTTCACGTAGTCCCTCGGCCAGGCTCTCGACGTCCTCGTCGAGCACGTCGGCAAGGGGCACGTAGGGCCAGCTTTCCGGATTGGGGCTGCCGCTCGCGCGGCGGATGAACATCTCCGCTGCCCAGGTTGTCTCAGTGTTCAACAGCAGGGACGTGCCGGCATCTTCGCCCACCGCCAAGCCGGCAAGGTGATGCGCGGCGCATAGATCCACCCAGCCAGGAGCGATCACATCCAGCACCGATCTGAGACAGGCGGCGGCCGTGCCGTATTCGTGCAGATGCACCAGCGCTTGTTCGCTGCCCGCCATGCCGAGATGGAGGATTTGCAGCGCGAGGCGGTCGATCAGGTCGGCATCCGGCCGCCACGGGCCAAGTTCGACATTCGTAAGTTCGGCTGCCCTGGGCAGGAGGCGAGGACTGACTTTCTCCAACTCGGTAGCGAGCCGGTCCGCGAGGCGCCTGACGGGTGCCTCGGCGGCAATTCCCGAACCGCCCGCCTTGCTCTTCAGCCGATCGGCCAGCGGCTCTATCCACGCGTTCCCGCCGTCATCGGTCACGACCTCGCTCTGCACCGCTTCGAGCAGCAGGTCGCGGAACGGCCCGGCCTGGAGACTCTCCACTGTCACCCCGTCGACCAACACCGGAACCACAGTGAAGCCCGGGTCCAGCGCACGGCGCCACATCAGGATTGTCGCCTCACGCGCCACCCACGGATTGTCCGGCTCGAGCGCGCGCGGGGCGATGAGCACCACGGCCATGTCGCACAATCCGAGCCAGGTGTAGATCTCTTCGCGCCAGTCATCGCCGGGTTCGAGGTGGTCGCGGTCCACAAGCACATCGAAGCCGCGCGCGACGAGAGCATCGCGCAAACTTTCCAGCCTTTCGGTGGCGGCGGCGGTCTTGCTGGTGTGGCTGATGAACAGACGGCGCTTCAATCAGTCCCCCGTCGACTTCAGGCCGATACGCCGCCTTGTTGTTGCGCAAGGGGCAGGGCAGGTCAATGGTGATGCAGGTGCCCGATTGTCGATGACTTGCCCGCAGCTTGCGCTAGTCTGCAGTTCCAATGGCCCAGCGAATCTTCATCTCTGCCGTTTCGCGCGAATTCGGGGATGCGCGCGATGCGATTGCCGATCGGCTGCGCAGCCGGGGGCTGACGGTCGAGGTGCAGTCGGCCTTCGCGCAGGTCGAGGGCACGACGCTGGCCAAGCTCCACGATTACATCAAGGGCTGCGACCGGGTGCTGGCGCTGGTCGGCGACTATTCGGGTGCCTACCCGCCCGAGGGCGCGGTGACCCCGGAGCTGCGCGCCATGGTGCCCGAGGCGCTCGCGGCAAAGCTCGCGCAATTGTCCTACACCCAGTGGGAGGTGGTTTTCGCGCGCCATTACGGGGTGAAGACCTTCCTGTTCGAGAGCGACCGATGCGCGCCCGAAAGGGAGCCCGGCGCGGATGACGACGCGGCGGCGCAGGCCGCGTGGCGGGCGTTCCTGTTCGACGGCACCATGGGCCTCGACCGGCGGCAATTCGCCAACCCCGACCAGCTCGCGGCCGAGGTCATGTCGCTCCACTGGCCGGTCGCGGGCAAGCCCTGCAACCTGCCGGGCAGCATCGGCCATCTGTTCAAGGGGCGCGACGATTTTCTCGATCAGCTCACCGAAAGCTTCCGCAGCAAGAGCGGCGCGGCCGCCATCGTCGGCACCGCGATGCACGGGCTGGGCGGGGTGGGCAAGACGCGCGCTGCGGTCGAATACGGCTATGCGCGGCAGGAGGATTACTCGGCGCTGTTCTTCCTCGTCGGCAAGTCGCCCAACGACCTGACCGACGGCCTCGCCAATCTGTGCGGGGTGCTGGAACTGGAACAGAAGGACGCGCCCGATCTCAACATCCGCGTGGCGGCGGTGGTGCGCTGGCTCAAGGCCAACCCCGGCTGGCTGCTGGTGATCGACAACGTCGACGATGCGGCGGCAGCGGGCGCGGTGCGGCAGTTCCTCAACGAGGTCGCGAGCGGCAAGGGCCATGTGCTGATCACCAGCCGGCTGGACGATTGGGGCTTCGGGGTCGAGGCGTTGCAGCTCGACCTGCTCTCGCTCGACGCGGCGATGGAGCTGCTGCGCGAGGCGACCCCCCACCGCACCCGCACGGCGGACGAGGATGCGGCGCTGCGGCGGCTGGCGGACGAGCAACTCGGCTGCCTCAGCCTCGCACTGGTGCAGGCCGCCGCCTACATCGACACGCGCCGGATCAGCTTTGCGCGCTATTCGCAGGATTTCGACAAGCAGGCGCCGACCCTGCTGGCGAAATTCGGCGCGAGCGATGCAAGCAAGCTCGCCTACCCGATGGCGGTCGCGCAGACATGGCTGACGAGCTTCGAACAGCTGGGCCCGGAAGCGCGGCTGCTGCTCGACATGCTGGCCTGGCTCTCGATCGAACCCTTGCCGCGCAGCCTGTGGGACGTGTGGCCGCTCGCCGAAAAGATCGATCTGGAGGAGGCCCTCGCCGACCTCTCGCGCTACAGCTTCGTGCGCTGGGAAGATGGCAACGCGGCGATCACCGTGCACCGGCTGGTGCAGGAAGTGGCGCGCGATTTGCAGTCGCGCGACGAAGCGCGGCGGGATGCGGTGCTGGAGGCGCTGTTCGGGTGGCTGTATGCTGCCAATCCCGAAATGCATGCCAGCGACGTGCGCTGCTGGCCGGTGCTGCTGCCACTGCTGCCGCATGGACTGCGGTTATTCGAGCGGACCCGCGATCTTGGTCCCTATGCAGCACAAACCGCGTCTTACAATGAGTATGCCGCGATACTTGAAGCGCTTGCCCGATTTGGCGAGGCCGAGCCGCTGTATCGCCGGGCGTTGGCGATTGAGGAGGCGAGCCTTGGCCCGGATCATCCCAATGTGGCGACTCGGCTCAATAATCTCGCAGAGCTATTGCGTACCACCAACCGGCTTGGTGAAGCTGAGCCACTTTATCGCCGGGCGCTGGCGATTCACGAGGCAAGCCGTGGCCCGGATCATCCCAATCTGGCGATCCGCCTCAACAATCTCGCGGGTCTCTTGCAAGAAACTAACCGGCTTGCCGAGGCTGAGCCGCTAGTTCGCCGGGCGCTGGCGATTGATGAGGCGAGCTACGGCCCGGATCATCCGGAGGTGGCGAGAGATCTCAACAATCTCGCATCCCTCTTGCAAGCGACCAATCGACTAGGCGAGGCCGAGCCGCTGTATCGCCGGGCTCTGGCGATTGCTGAGGCGAGCCTTGGCCCTGATCATCCCGAAGTGGCGATCCGCCTCAACAATCTCGCAGGACTTTTTCAAGATACTAGCCGGCTAGACGAGGCTGAGCCGCTGTATCGCCGGGCGCTGACGATTAACGAGGCAAGCTATGGCCCAGATCATCCTAGGGTAGCGACCTGCCTGAATAATCTCGCAGAGCTATTGCGCGCCACTGACCGGCAAGGCGAGGCCGAGCCGCTGCATCGCCGGGCACTGGCAATTGACGAGGCGAGCTATGGCCCGGATCATCCCGCTGTGGCGGTCCGCCTCAACAATCTTGCCTTGCTGTTGTCTGCCACCAACCGGCTAGGCGAGGCCGAGCCGTTGTTTCGCCGCTGCGCTCTGATCCTGCTCAAATCCAGCAAAGCGAGCGGGCATTTGCTACCCTACTTGCGCCCAGCCATCATCAACTACGCGTCGTGCCTGGTCGACCTCGGCTGGCCCCGCGAAAAAATCATCCAGACCCTCGCCGAACTCATGATTGAAGGCGGCTTCGATCCCGCCGAACTCTGGCCGCACATCTTCCGCGACGACTGAACCGCGCTCTGTTGCCCCATCCCTGCCGCGACTGCACAATGGCCTGGGGCGAATCGCGCTGGGGAGCGTGTGCGCCGCATCGGGGGCTTCATGGCGGTTCAGCATCATCTCTTCCTCTCCTATGCCCATGCCGACAACCAGCCTGCCCGCCCCGGGGCGATCGGCTGGGTCGAGGGGTTCAAGCAGCGGCTCGAACAGCGCCACCGTGCCTTTTCGGGCCAGCCGCTGCGCATCTTCTACGATTCCCACTGCCTGCGCGCCGGAGACGACTGGGAGAACCGCATCGGTCAGGCGCTGCGCTCGTCGCAATTGCTGCTCGCCTTCCTCTCGCCCGCCTATCTCCAGAGCGCCTGGTGCCGCCGCGAGTGGGAGGAATATCTCCGGCTGGAACACACGCTGTCGCGCTCGGAAGGCGGGATCGTGCCGGTCTATTTCGCCTCCGCGCCCGAGCTCGACCCCAAGCAGCAGGTCGAGCTGGAAGAGCAGTTCCGCGCCTGGATCGCCGACATCCAGCGGGTGCAGCATCAGGAACTGATCGATGTGCGCCCGTGGTATGATGGCGGGGCAGAGGCGCTCGAACTGCTCGCCAGCGAGGAGCGGTTGCAGCAGCTCGCCGCCGCCCCGCGCGCCGACGCCACGCTGCGGGCGCAGGACTTTGCCGACCAGCTCGCCCAGCTCGACCGCGCCATCGCTCACCGGCTCGATCTCGCCCTGCTGGCCGAACAGGCCCAGATGGGCGGGTTCCTGACCGCGAGTTACGAACGCTTTGTCGGGCGCGGGCAGCAATTGCGCGATCTCCACCGCTTGCTGAGCGCAGGCCGGGTGTCGCTGATCGCTGCGCTGCATGGCCTCGGCGGGCAGGGCAAGAGCGCGCTCGCGGTGCAATATGCCTATGCCTATGGCGGCTACTATGCCTGCGGCGGGCGCTGGCTGGTGGGGTGCGAGGGCAAGCGCAATCTGCTCGAGGTGTTCGAGACGCTGGCGCTGATGCTCGGCTGCCCGCTGAGCGATGCCGAGCAGGCGCTGTCCGATCAGGCCAAGTTCGCGCTCTATCGCCAGCGGTTCCAGGCGCATTGCGAGGCGGGGCGGGAGCGGATCGTGGGCCTGCTCCGGCAGCAGGGCGGCGACTGGTTCACCCCGGTCGAGCAGCGCGATTGCAACATCGCCCCGCGGATGCTGGTGATCCTCGATAATGTCGATCAGCCCGAATTGCTCGGCGGGCAGCAGCTGGGCGCCTTTCCCAAGGACGAGTGGCTCGATTTTCTGGTGACCAGCCGGCTGGGGCCGGACGAGCTCGGGCTGGAGGAGGCCGCGGCGATCGAGATCGGCGATCTGCCCCCGGCCGACGCGCTGGCGCTGCTGCGCTCGCACCATGCCTTTGCCGGCGACGCCGAGGAGGCCGCCGCGCGCGAGCTGGTGGCGATGGTGCAGGGCCATGTGCTCTCGATCGACCTGATCGGCGCGCATGTGCGGGTGCAGGCGCGGGCGGGCTATTCCTATGCGAAGATGCGCGATGCCCTGAAGGCGCAGGGCGTGGGCGCGTTCGAGGATCCGGCGTTGGGCAAGGCGCGCGGCGAGCTGCGCGCGGCGGTGACGGCGCAGACGATCAGCGCGATCATGGAGCAGACGCTGGCGCGGCTGAGCGCGGCGGAGGTGACGATCCTCGAATACGCCAGCCTGTGCCCGCCCGATCTGGTGCCGGTGAACTGGCTGCGCGATCTGGTGGAGAGCGACCACCCCGAACTCGCCGCGCCCGAGGGCCCGAGCCTTGCGGCCGATCCGTGGCCACAGGCGCTGGAACGGCTGGACGACTGGCGACTGCTGAGGGCCAATCCGCAGGAGGGTGAGAACGAGGAGCCGAGCGCCAGCATCCACCGGCTGGTGGCCGAGACCTTGAGGGTGCGCATGGGAGCCGAACGGCGTGAGGCGCTGCGGGAGTTGTTGATTGGGTTGGCTGACGATTTTGCGACTGTGCTGGAACATCAGGCGCGGCTTCAGCGCGGTATGACAGAGCGGTGGCTGACACCTTTGACCGAGCTGACGATGGCCTTGCTCGAACGGGATCGACCAGACCAGCGCCTGATCTCCAATATCGGAGTGTGCGCCCATTTCGCCACGCGCCTGAGCGGGATCACCGCGGCGCAGCGCTTGGTTGAAATGCGCCACGAAATGGCGGTGGCTCATGCTGAAGCAAATCCGCAGGATGGGCAGGCACTGCGTGATCTGTCGGTGGCGCAGAACATGCTGGGTGATTTTCACCAGCGGCGTGGCGGTGCGGGGGATGCCGATCTGGCGCTGGGCTATTATCAAGCGAGCCTTGCGACGCGCGAACGTCTGGCGCGCGACAACCCGCAGGACGAGCAGGCGCAGCGCGACCTTTCGGTGTCGCAGGAGCGGCTGGGTGATTTTCACCAGCGGCGTGGCGGTGCGGGGGATGCCGATCTGGCTCTGGGCTATCATCAGGCGAGCCTTGCGACGGCCGAACGGCTGGCGCGCGACAATCCGCAGGATGCGCGGGCGCAGCGCGATCTGTCGGTTTCGCAAACCAAGCTAGGTGATTTTTTCCTTCGCCGCGGCGGTCCGGGTGATTTCGATCTGGCGCTGGGCTATTATCAGGCGGCTCTTGACGCAACCGAGCCATTCGCCCGTGACAATCCGCAGGATGGGCAGGCGCAGCGCGACCTCTCGGTTTCACAGAACAGGCTGGGTGACTTTTACCGGCGGCGCGGCGGTCCGGGTGATGCCGATCTGGCGCTGGGATACTATCGGGCGAGCCTTGGGACCCGCGAACAGCTAGCGCGCACCATTCCGCAGGACCGCGAGGCGCAGCGCGACCTGTCGGTTTCGCAGGCCATTCTCGGTGATTTTTTCCTGCGCCGTGGGGAACCTGGTGATTTCGATCTGGCGCTGGGATACTATACGGAGAGCCTCGTGACGCGCGAACGTCTGGCGCTCGACAATCCGCAGGATGGCGAGGCGCAGCGCGACCTGTCGGGTTCCCAGACCAATCTCGGTGATTTTTTCCTACTCCGTGGCGATCCTGGTGATACTGATCTGGCTCTTGCATTCTATTTGGCGAGCCTTGCTACAGACGAACGGCTGGCGAGCGACAATCCGCAGGATGGGGAGGCACAGCGCGATCTGGCGATCTCGCATGAGCGGCTTGGTGATTTTTACGAGCAGCGGGGCGGTTCAGGAGATCTAGAGGCTGCGCTTGACTATTTTGAGACAGCCGCAGTCACCCGTCATGAGTTGGTCGCGGCCAATCCTGCGATCGGCGAGCTGCGCGCCGAACTCATTGTCCCGCTGACACGATTGCTGTTTGTCCTCTTGAAGCTCGGTCAGGAAGAGAATGCCTTCGCCGTCGCCCGCACGCTAGCAACGCATCTCGACGAGTGGGACGCGATGGGGTTTGAACCCGATCGTCGGATCGAAGGCGCGCGCAAAACTCTGCTCCAGTTGCTCGGCCGAGGAGACACCCCATGACCGCCCCTCTTACCGCCCCCACCGCCGCGCCGCCCCTTGTCTTCACCGTTGCCATAACCGGGCATCAGGATATCGCCGCCGACGCCCATCCGGCGCTGATCGGGCAGATCGGCACCGTGCTATCGCTCGCGGCCCGGCACCTCGATCGGGAGAAGGTCCGCAATCCGATCGACGCCCCGCGCGAGGTCACGCTGCGGTTCCTGTCGGCGCTCGCGCCGGGGGCAGACCAGATCGGTGCCCGTGCGGCGATCTTGCCCGAGAGTGCGGGCGCGGGGTGGAGGCTCGAGGCGATCCTGCCGTTCGAGACCGGCGTCTGCAAACAGCTCGCCCGCGCCGCGCTCACCAAGCGCAATGCCGAAAGGAAGGCCCGCCGCGCGCCGCAACTGGCCCCTGCGGACATCACCGCCGGGGTCGATGGCATCGCCGAACTCGCGGGCAAGGCCGGGCGGGTGCTGACGCTCGCCGACTGGCAGCCGAGCGGTGACGCGCGCGCCGACGAGGACTGGCAGGCGCGCCGCTATGCCACCATCGGCCAGATGCTGGTGCGCCGCGCCGATTTGCTGATCGCGCTGTGGGACGGCACGCCCCCGCGCGGACGCGGCGGCACGGCGGACGTCGTCACCGAGGCGCTGCGCAGCGGGGTGCCGGTGGTCTGGATCGACCCGGCGAAGCCCGCGAGCAGTGTCAGCCTCCTTCCCCGCACCGACGGCGCCCCCATGGCCGCGAGCGACATGGTGCGGCTGTGGTCACCCCCCGCTCCGGCGAGGGACAAGACCGCTCCCGTCTGCGACAAGGCATGTCAGGCAATCGATCTTGCGGTCGGGCAGGTTCTGCTCGGCAATGACGATGCCCGCGCGATCTGCATCACGCGCTATCTGAACGAAAAGCCGCCCGAACAATGGATCGAAAGCCATGCGCCGGGCGAGAACCCGCCCGATCCGGTGCCGGGTGACACCCATCGCGCCTATGCCCGGATGCTCTACTGGGTTCTGCAATATCCGAAGGCGGCGCTGCGCCAGCTGACCAAGGCCCAGCGCAAGGCGGGGAAGATCGCGACGGAATTGCGCACCAACCCCTTCCGCCATGCGCGCCCTGCCACGGGCGGGTGGTATCGTTCGGCCCTGCTTTACGGCTTCTGGTTCGGGGTCAAACGCGGCGACGCGGGGACGGCCAATGCCGCCCCGTTGCTGGATTACGCCGCGCAGGCCGATGCGCTCGCGACCAGGCTGAGCAACCAGTACCGCTCCGCCTATGTCTGGATTTTCCTGCTCGCCCCCCCGGCTGTCACCTGCGCGGTGCTTTCGGCTCTGCTGATGTTCGATTTCCCGAAGTCCAAACCCATACTGGTCTTGATCGAGCTGGGCGTTGTGTTGCTCGCCACCGCGATCTTCATGACCAACCGCGCCAATGATCCTGCCGATCGGCACTCGCGCCGCCGGGGATCGGGCTGGCTGCACGCGCAGGACACTCACCAGCGATGGCTCGATGCACGGCTGATCGCCGAGAGCCAGCGCAGCGGGCAATTGCTGGCATGGGCCGGTTTTTCGGGGCGCCGTCCGCTCGAGGCAGCGGCGCTCGAGGATCATGAAGAGCACCACGACCACAGCCATGGCGCGGGCCACGCGCCGCCGCGCACGGTGTGGGCGCCGCACTTTGCCAATGCCATCGCCGCCCTGCCCGAATTGCCGATCGACGAGGTTGGCCACGGCCCCGCTACCGCAATGACCCCGGCGCGCATCGCCGCTGTGGCGCGTGCGGCAAGGACAGTGATCGACGATCAGATGGTCTATCACGAACTCAACCACCAGCGGCTCGAGGCGCTCAACCACCGGCTCGACACCATCAGCCTGCGCGCGATCCAGTGGGCTGCGGGTTTCAGCCTTGCCTTTCTGGTGCTCTGGACAGCTTACGCGGCAGGGCTGATCGAGCCGCATTCGCCTGCCTATCTCCTCAAGGACGCAGTGGGCTACGTCGCTGCGTTTGCCGGTGCGGTCCTGCCGGCGGTGGCGGCCGCAGCGGCGGGGATCCGGTTCCAGGGCGATTTCGAGCGGTTCGCGATGCGATCGAAGGACACCGCCGATCGCCTGAAGGCGCTGGCGAAGCGGGCGGCACAGCTCGAGCAGCGAGCTGCGGACTGCGACCCGAACCCCTGCAAAGGCCAGCCGCCGCTGTTCGAACCGCTGCTCGACCTGCTGCTCGATACGCAAGGTATGCTGGACGAAGACCTCGCCGACTGGCGCTTCGCCTATGCAGCGCGGCCGATCACGCTGGGGTGAGGTGGGTGCCTGTGCCGGGATTATCGGTGTCCGCTGCGACAACGCCCCGCTTCTGGCCGGGCTTGCCGCGATCGGGACGATTGATGCGACCCGCGATATCGACCAAGCCATGCAAGAACTGATCAAGACTTTGTACGCATCGACATAGACTGAGCCCGATCATGACCCCCACGCCTAACCTCGCCGCCCGTTTCGCCCGCTGGCTGGTCCGCAGCGCCCGGTCGCCCTTGCGCGCGTGGCGGATGGTGCTGCTGGGATTGCTGATCCTCGTGACGGCGACTTGCGCCATATGGGCCGTGGCCGAACGCTACCGGACGGCGGGGACGGTGCCCGGCCTCGCCCAGGCGACCGATTTCGTGTACGCGCCGTTCCTCTACCTCGCCCCGCAGTTCTCTCTAGCCGATGCGGCCAAACTGACGCTGCCTGAGATCATCGCCCGCACCACAGGGCCGCTGATAGCGTTTCTCGGCGCCTTCTGGCTGCTGCGCCAGCGCCTGCTTCTGTGGCTGGCGCGCTGGCTCGCGGCGGGCAGGATGCACGGTCATGCGGTGGTGTTCGGCCAGGGGGGGAGCGCCGATGCGCTGGCCTTGGCCAGTGCCAGTGCGGGGGAGGCCATCGTGCTGATCGATCCCGGCCTGCCGGACGATCAGGACCGCGAGCAGCAGCTCCACACCGCTGGGATCGTCTGCCTCCCCGCGGTCCCGGCCTCGGTCGCCGGGGCGAGCGCGGTGGTGGTGTGGCACGCCAGCGATGCCGACAACATCGCCGCCGCGGCCGCCTTGCGGAGCGGGCACAGCCTGTCGGTCGGCGAGATCGATGTCCGCGTCCAGTCGCCCGCGCTCCAGAACGCGCTGCTGCAATCGCCCGATCTGATGCTCGACAAGGCGATCCGGCTGCGGCCCCATTCGCTGTCGGGCGCGGCGATCCGCGCGGCGCTCGCCAATCCCGCGATGCTCGAACGCGCGGTGGAGCGCGGCCAACCGCGCGTCACGCTGTGCCTGTGGGGCATGAGCGAGGCGCTGGTCTGGGCGGCCGAGACGGCGCTGCGGCAATTCTGGTCGGTGAGGCTGGGCGCACCGCGGATCGTGTGGGCGGGGCTGTCTGCCGAGACCGCTCTGCCGGACACGGTCGCGCAGCTCTCACGCCATGCCAGGGCGGTGTTCGGTGCGGGCGATCAGTGCCCCGAGGTCAGCATCCTTTCCGCCGATGCGGCGTGTGCGGCGGTGGAGATCACCTGCCACCTGGTCGATGCGGGCGATGCCGACGCGACGCTGGCGCAGGCCTTCGCGCTGGCAGCGCGGCTGCGGCAGGCGCATGCCGACCCCGCCCCGGTGCAGCCGGTCCTCGCCACAAGCTGCGCGATCGGGCCGCTGCTCGCGAGCGAGAAGCTGGTGTTCCTGCCGCCGATCATCCCCGGCGCCGGGGTGACGGTGAACACCCTGCGCAGCCGCGATGCCGACCAGCGCGCCGCCGAAATCCACCTCGCCTATGACCGCCAGTTCGGCGGTGGCGGCACGGCCCCCGCAAGCGGGCGCTGGCAAGACCTCCCCGAAACCTACATCGCCGCCAACCGCGCCGCGGCCGATCACCTGGCGATCAAGCAATGGGACGCGGCAACCAGCGGGCTGGAAGGCGAGGCGCTGATCGAGGCTTTGGCCGAGGCCGAACACAACCGCTGGAGCGCCGAGCGTCTGCTGGCGGGCTGGGCTCCGTCAGGCGAGGAGCCGCGGGACAATGCGCGAAGGCTGCATCCGGACTTGCGGCCTTGGGCGGCGCTTTCGGAGGAGGCGCGGGAGAAGGATCGGGGGGCGGTGCGCTCCTGACGTCCAGCGCCAAGGCTTCACCTTGCGGGTCGCTTGAGTTTTTCCCGCAGCTGAAGGAGGTCTTCCCGGGCGGGGTCAAGCTTGAGCCCGCGCTCAACCAATAGCGTAGCCCTGTAACGATCCGGTTTGACCTTGCCACGGCCGCGCTCGAGAAGCTTGGCGGCCGATGCGCACGCGGCTGCCAGACCGCTTTCACAAGACTGCTCGTAAAGCTCGAGGGCTCGGACGGGGTCGGGCTTTGTACCCCATCCGTCCTCGAACATGCTCCCCCATAGGCCGCAGCCAAGATAGTTTCCGCGCTCGCATGATTCTTGAAAGGCAGCGAATGCCTTGGTTTTGTTTTTCGGAGAAGGATCTTTTGACAAAAGTGCGACAGAAAGCACAGTACAGCTTTCCGAAATCTTTTCCGCACATGCTTTATTCAAGAAAGAAAAGCCCAACTGCTCGTTCTTTTCAACTCCCGCTCCCTCGATCAGCATTAGCCCAAAATGTTGGCAAGATAGCAAGTAACCTTGCTCGCAAGCGGGTTTCCACAAGGCTACCGCTTTTTTGTCATCCTGAGGCACACCTTCGCCCGATTCAAAAGCTTCTCCCAAGAGATCGCAGCTCTCTAGCTGGCCGTTTTTGCATCCCTGCTCGAAGATCTGGGCGGCACGTTTTCCGTCTGCGGGAATGCCGCGGCCGTCAAACAGCATTTTGGCCCATTTCAAACAGGCTCCGCTTTCCGGATCTGTCTCGCATGCCAGTCGATAGAATTGCGCCGCCTTCGGAAAGCTCTTCTCGACCCAATTGCCATCGAAGTGTTGGTCACCCAACTGCTCGCATGCCTCGGGGACCCCGCCGTCACAGGCAGTGCCATAGAGCCGGGTTATCATCGCTCGGTCAGGGTTGACGTCGATCAGCCGTGCCATGTCGGCCGCGTCATGGCACCCGAGCGGAACCCCGCCCTCACACGCAAGATTGTAGAAGTATCGCGCCTTGACGAGATCCTTGGCCGGGCCGCGTCCGAATTCGAACTTCAGGCCGAGTATGCCGCAATCCCCCGCCGATCCACCCCGACAGGCCCGCTCATAGAGCGTCATCGCCTTGTTCAGATCTATCGGAACGGTTGATGATCCGACCCAGAATTGTTCAGCGGCATCGCCACAGGCCTTGGCATCCCCGCGTTCGCAAAGCTCCTCGAACGTCAGGGGGCGGGGCATCGGGGCCGGGTAGGTCAGCTGTGGTGGGGCGCGAAGCGTGATGTCCTGCTGCCGCGCCCGTGCCGCGGCAAGACGCGCTGCCTCTTTCTTCTCGGCGCGTTCGCGCTCGATTTGCCGTCTGGCCTCCAGGTCAAATTTCGCAATCCGCCGCTGGAGTTCCGGACAGGGCCCGCTCAAACGCTTCGCCGCTTCGCGCGCGGCCGCGATCTGGCCGGGCTTGCCCGATGCGACGGCCCGCTCCCAGCCGGCCCTCACACCGCCGCATACGCCTGCCGGGTCGTTCGCCAAGGCGGGCCGGGTTTCCAGCGCATGGCATGCGAAGAGCGCAAACAGGACAAGAAGTGCTCGAAGCCGACTACGAGTCATACGCCACACCTGTTAAGCGTTATGGGCGAGGCGTCATTGCCTCCGCTGACACTCAGCAAGAGCTGCGCGCCGTCGATGCGCCAGAATACCCGGTCGATCTCAAACCAGCCTTCGGCATTCGGGGTCAGGCTGCCGTCGACCGGCGTCCCGTTGAGCCGCCACCCCTCAGCCTCGTCCCACTGGAACTGTTGGCGGCCGTTCTCTTCGGTGGCTTCGGCACACGGGACGCCGGCGTGGGTCCATGTCCCGACAAGCTGCAAAGCCGGAGCGGGAGAGTTGGTCTGCACCGGTTGCGGCGCAGCTCCGGTCTCCGCCGCCACGGTTTCGAAGGGAGACACCTCTTTTGCGGGCGAGGGCTTCATCAGGCTCGCGATGGCAACCACGACCAGCATGGTTGCAATCATCCCGCCGATGACCATTGCGACGATGGGCTTGGAAGTCTGTCTTTCGGGAATTGGCGTTGCTGCGCCTTCGTCCGATCCCGCCGGCGAAAGCGCACGATCGTCCGCCTTCGCCGGCGGGGGCGCATCATCCTCAGGCGTGTTTGTGGGAGCAGCCGCAATCGGTTCGGACCCCGGTCCCAGCGTCGGCTCGTCGGTTTCGGGCGTCTCCGGCTGGGGACCGGAAGACGCTTTCGGCACCGGCTCCGGCCCGGGTTCATTCGCTTCGAGCGGCGGCGCGGGCGTGATCGGGCCTGCGGGGATCACCGCCTCCGGCCGCTTCAGCGCATCCTCCAGCCGCTTCATCTTGCGCGAGGCGTGGCTCAGCTTTGCGCGGGCGGATTGGGCTGCCGAGGTTGCTTCGGCAAGCGCAGCCGCGCGTTCGTCGACCAGCTGCTGGGCTGCCGCGATCGCCGCAGCGAGAACCTTCGGGTCGAGGTCCAGCTGGGCAATCCGCTTGAGCTCGTTGTTGGCGATGGCAGCGGCAGCCTTGGCCTCCTGCTCGGCTTCCAGTGTGTCGTAGAGTGCGACCTGCGCTTCGGAGAATGCCTCTGTCGCCGTGCGGTGTTCAAGCTTGAGCGCGGCCCATTCCGCCTCGACCCGGTCGAGCGCCGCCACCACGGCTCCGGGCGGCACATCGCCGGCCTTGACCAGAAAGCTCTCGGCGGTCTGCACCAGCCGCCGCCACCCGTTGTGCGGCTCCCGGCCATCCCAGCCGTCCAATGGCAAACCGTTGATCCGGGCAAAAGGTTCGCGCGGCTCCGGGACGCCGATCAACGCGTTGATGAGCTTGTCTTGCTTGTAGGCAAGGCGCGCCTCGTCGCCGACATTCTTGCTGTCGAGGGATTTGGGCGACCACAACACCATGACGGCCGCCATTTCGGTGATCCGGTAGGTCAATTCGAACTGCCAGTCGACGCCCGGCATGTCTTCGTCCCACCACACCTCGACGCCGAGCGCGCGCAGACCCTGCACGACCGCATGCGCATGGTCGCGATCGGCACGCGAATATGACAGGAAGATGCCACCCAAGATCACGGTCCCCAAATGCCGCGGTGGCAAGGTATCGCAAAGCCGCCATCGCGCAACCGCTTAGGTGGACTTTCGCGGCAGAAATCGGGCCGGACCGTTATGCTAGCAGAGCGTGCATGCGTCCCTTCAGACCCTGACCGCCGTCCCGCTCGCCGAAACCATCAGCATCGAGCCCTGTGCGCCGATCACCTCGTAATCGAGGTCGATCCCGACCACCGCGTTCCCGCCGAGCGCGGCGGCTTCGGCCTGGAGTTCCTGGATGGCCTGCGTGCGCGCGTCGGCGAGGATGCGCTCATACGAGCCGGAACGCCCGCCGACGATGTCGCGGATATTGGCGAAGAGGTCGCGGAACAGGTTGGCGCCGACGATCACCTCGCCGGTGACGATGCCGAGATATTCCTGGATCGGCCGGCCCTCGAGGGTCGGGGTGGTGCTGACGATGACGCCGCGCGCGTCTCTCCACGGGGATGCCATTGATCTCTCTCCTTGCAAGGCTGTGTTACGGAGATAACACGGACCGATAAGGTTTCAATGACGGATCATCGCGCGGGCGCCACGCCTCATGCCATGCCGAGCGCGGCCTTGTAGGTTTCGAGCAGCATGTCCTGCTCGCTGCGGTCGTCGGGCTTCATTTTCCTCAGGCGCACGATCTGGCGCATGATCTTGGGATCATAGCCCACGGCCTTGGCTTCCATGTAGACGTCGCGGATGTCGTCGGCGATGCCCTTCTTTTCTTCCTCTAGGCGTTCGATGCGCTCGATCAGAAGGCGCAGGCGGTCGTCGGCGGTTTCGGCCATAGGGGGGCTCCATCTTGTGTGAGAATCGGTTGGAGGGTGCGATAGCCAGCCCGCCGCCGCGATTGAACCGCCTGCGAAAATTATTCCTGTGCGTTCTTCGCCACGCTCTCGGTCATGCGGGCGAGCTGTTCCTCGGTGGCGGGGGTCTGGCGGGTCTCCTTCCATTCGGCGCTCGGCATGCCGTGAATCACTTCGCGCGCCTCTTCCTTGTCGCCCGGGTAGCCCGCGTCGCGGATCCAGTCAGCGAGGCAATTGCGGCAGAAGCCCGCAAGCCCCATCAGGTCGATGTTCTGCGCATCGTGGCGATGCCGCAGGTGGCGCACCAGCCGGCGGAAGGCGGCGGCGGCCTGTGCGTCATCCAGCGTATCGAGCGGATCGGCATTGGTATTCATCACGGCTTTTCCTTGAGTTGAAATGCGCCTGTGCCATAGGCATCGCCCAAGAGGGATACCCACTAATGTCACGACGGATCGACCCGCGCGGCCGCAAGGTCAAGATTCTCGCCACCATCGGCCCCGCGAGCCGCTCGCCGGAGATGCTGGAGCGGCTGGTGCGCGCCGGCGCAGATGCCTTCCGCCTCAACATGAGCCACGGCAGCCATGCCGATCACGAGCCCGTGGTCGCGGCGATCCGTGCGCTCGAAAAGCAGTTCGCCCGGCCGATCGCGATCCTTGCCGACTTGCAGGGGCCCAAGCTGCGCGTCGGCACCTTCGCGCAAGGGCAGGCGGTGATCCGCCATTCGGGCCACTTCGTGCTCGACCGGGACGAGACGCCGGGCGACGAGAATCGCGTCTGCCTGCCGCACCCCGAGCTGTTCGGGATCATGGAGCGCGGCCAGCGCCTGCTCATCAACGATGGCAAGATCCGCCTGAAGGTGCTCGAAGCGGACGACAGCCGCATCCTGTGCAGCGCCGAAGTCGGCGGGGTGATCTCGGACCGCAAGGGCGTCAACGTGCCCGATGCCGAAGTGCCGATCCCCGCGCTCACCGAGAAGGACCGCCGCGACCTCGCCTTCGCCACCGATCAGGGGGCGGACTGGATCGCGCTCTCCTTCGTGCAGCGGCCCGAGGACATTGCCGAAGCCCGCAAGCTCATCGGCACCCACGGCACCGCGATCTGCGCCAAGATCGAGAAGCCCAAGGCGGTCGACCGGCTCGAATCGATCATCGAACTCGCTGACGGGATCATGGTCGCGCGCGGGGACCTTGGCGTCGAGCTCGAACCCTACGAGGTGCCGCCGCTCCAGAAGAAGATCGTCAACATGGCGCGCGGCGCGGGCAAGCCGGTGATCGTGGCGACGCAGATGCTCGAGTCGATGATCGAGGCGCCGACGCCGACCCGCGCCGAGGTGTCGGACGTGGCGAATGCGGTCTATGACGGGGCCGACGCAGTGATGCTCTCGGCCGAAAGCGCGGCGGGCGCGTGGCCCGAGGAATCGGTCGCGATGATGGACCGGATCGCGGTGCAGGTGGAGCGCGACGAGGGCTACAAGGCGCGGGTGCGCTTCCTCGAGACACCGCCCGATGCGACCACCTCGGACGCGCTGGCGCATGCCTGCATGACCATCGCCGACACCGTGCCGATCAGCGCGATCACGGTATTCACCACCAGCGGCTCGACCGCGCGGCGGGTGGCGCGCGAGCGGCCTGCGACGCCGGTGCTGGTGCTCACCCCCTCGATTCGCACCGCGCGCAAGGTCGCGCTGCTGTGGGGCGCGCACGCGGTGGCGACCAAGGACATCGGCAGCTTCGAAGAGATGATCGGCAAGGGCAAGCGCATGGCGCTGCGGCACAAGGTCGCGGGTGCGGGCGCGAAGCTGATCGTGCTCGCCGGGGTGCCGTTCGGCACGCCGGGCGCGACCAACCTGCTCCACGTGGTGACCGTGACCGGCGACGAGCTCGACAAGCACAAGGACTGAGGCCCCCGCGCGCCGCGCCTCAGAACGACTGGCTGACCCTGACGTTGATCCGGGGCGTCCTGTCGCCGGTGTCGTAGCGGTCTTCGGTGAGCGGCACCGCGATCTCGAAATCGAGGTCGAGGTCGCGGGTGATGTCGGTGCGCAGGCCCGCGCCGCTCGACGCGAGCGTCTCGCTCCCGCGCCCGGCGGCAAGGTTGGTGACCGTGCCCCCATCGGCAAAGGCATAGAGCTGCAGGTTGCGCACCGCGCCCAGCGCGCGCGGCCAGTCGTAGCGCAGCTCGGCAAGGCCTGCCGCGCCCTCGTCACCCACGGCCTGCGCGAAGTCGTAGCCGCGCAGGAACTGCGTGCCGCCGAGCGAAAAGGTCTCGCCGATCAGCAGCGGGGCGGTGGAGAGCTGGCCGATGCTGGTGAGTTGCAGGCTGACGCGCGGGGCCACCCCGCGGCGCCAGCTGAGCCACCAGCCGAGCGTGGTGAAATCGGGCTCGGCATCGATGCGCGAGGCGAGCGGGCTGCCGGTCGGGGTAGCGCCGAAGGTGGGGACCCCCTGGCTCGCGGTCAGGCGGCCCTGGAGGTTGCCGCCGGCGAGCGGGGCGAAGCCGTAGAAGCCCAGCCGCACCAGCGCGATCCGGTCGTGGCGGGCAAGCGTGCCGAAGCTGTCCTGCGACAGGTTCTGCAATTCGGCGCTGGTCTCGAGCCACAGGCTGCGCTTCTGGGTGCGCATCAGCGGGTGGCGGATGCGGATGCCGCCCTGCCACGATTCGCCCTGCAACTCGCGGCCCGCGAGATAGGCGCCCGGTTCGGTGCGCGAATAGGAGCCGAAAGCGCCCACCGTGGTGCCCCGATCGTTGATGACCACCGAATAGCGCGCGCTGACAAAGGCGAGCTCCTCGGGATCGAGCGGGGTCGCCAAGAAGCTGAGATCCACCCGGTCGCGGGGCGAAATCAGCCCGTTGGCGTCAAGATCGATCCGCGCCCGGATCGGCCCCAGCGGCTTGGTGCCGTCGGTGGTGGCGAGCACAGTGCCGCCGAAATCGCTGCGCCGCGCGTCGACCACGAGAATGCGGCGTTCGCCGTCGCGGTCGAAGCGGGTCGAGCGGATCCACACCCCCGGCAGGTCGTCGGCCAGCAGCACTTCGCGCTGGAGCGCGGCGAGGGTGACGGGGCGGCCGGTGGTCAGCCGTTCGAGCTGACGGCGGATCGCGGGATCGTCGGAGCCTTCGACCCGCACCCCGTCGATCCGGCCTTCCTCGATCCGCACCCGCAGCATCCCGCCGATGAGCGTCTGTTCGGGGATCCATGCGGTGGCGAGGACATAGCCCGCCTCGCGCGCGCGGGCGGCAATGGCGTCGGTCAGGCGGCCGAGTTCGGCACGGTCGAGCGGGCGTCCGGCGAAGGGTTCGACCACCGGCGCGAAATCGGCTTGCCGCATCGCCACGAGGCCATCGACCACGATCGCGCCGACATCGAGCACCGGGCCGCCGGTCGGAGCGAGCGGGGTGTCGAGCACCGGCAGCACCTCGATGCGCACCTGATCGTCGGCGGGCAGGGTCTGGTCGTCGCGGGCTGCCTGGGTCTGGGGATTGGTGCGGTCGAGCACGTCCTGCGCCGCCAGCGGCCCAGCCGCCAGCGCCGTGATCGCGCACCCCCACAGATTAACCCGCCGCAAGATTGGGACAGCCCTTTCGATCGAGAAAGAGCCTCTCCCCTACATTTCAAAGGTTAACCGAGTCTCAGCCGCATAATTTTTTAACCAACTCCGTAAACGGCAAATCCGCAGGTCCCGGGATAAGGGCGAAAGTCGGAGAACCCCTATGCGGATCATGCAACGCCTCTTGCTGCCCCTTCTGCTGCTGCTGTTCAGCGGCGCGCCCGCGCTTGCGCAGGGAGCGGTCTGGACCGTGTCCGAGGCGAAGGGGGCCGTTACGGTCATCGACGCCAAGGGAACCCGGCCCGCCAAGGTCGGAACCCAGCTTGCGCCGGGCGCCACGGTGCGGACGGCGGCGCGTTCCTCGGCGGTGCTGGTGCGCGGCAAGGAATTCGTGACGATGCGCCAGAACGCGCAGCTGCGGATCGCGCCGGCCCAGCGCGAGCGCGGGATCGTCCAGATCCTGCAGGACTACGGCAGCGCGCTGTTCAACATCGGCAAGCAGCCCAACCCGCATTTCGGGGTGGACACGCCCTATCTGGCGGCGGTGGTGAAGGGCACGACCTTCGTGATCACCGTGACCAACGAGGGCGCGAGCCTGCAGGTCACCGAGGGCGCGGTCGAGACCGCGACGCTCGATGGCGGCGCGGTCGAGCTCGTCACGCCGGGCAATGTGGCGATGATCGCGGCGGCCGATCCGCTGCGGATGGTGATCGAGGGCGAGGGTCGCCGTGTGCTGGATTCGCCCGGGCGCTCTGCCGCCCCGCCGGCTGCGACGCCCGCTCCGTCCGGCCCTGCGCCGGCTGCCGCGGGCGCGGGTGCATCTCCGGCTCCGGCCCTGCAGCCGGCCGCAGCCGAGCCCGCGGCGAGCCTGCCGGACACCAGCCCGCGGATCGACCAGGCGATCGTCAGCACGCCGCAGGACCTCGGCCAGGTTTCGAACGGCTTTGCCAGCGGCGAGGTCGTGGTGCTGGCCGCCGTGGCGGTCGCGGATGTGCGCGGCGAAGGTAACGCCGGGGGCAACGGGGGCGGCCAGAGCGAAACCCCGGACGGATCGTCGGGCAATGGCAATGGCAATGGCAACGGCAACGGCAACGGCAACGGCAACGGCGGTGTCCCCGACGGTGCCGAGGTCTGTGTCGGCAACACCTGCGTCTCGGCCGGCGAGGGTTCGGGCAACGGCAATGGTGGCGGCAACGGCAACGGTAACGGTAACGGCAACGGTAACGGTAACGGCAATGGCAACGGCGGCGGCGGTGTGGTCGAGGGCGAAGTCTGCCTCGTCGGCACCTGCGTCTCCGTCGGCGGCGATGGCAACGGGAACGGCAACGGCAACGGCAACGGCAACGGGAACGGGAACGGCTCCGACGACGCCGATGACGGTGACAAGGGCAACGGCAACGGCAACGGGAACGGCAACGGCAACGGTTCCGACGACGAGGCCGATGACGATGACGGCGGCAAGGGCAACGGCAACGGCAACGGCAACGGCGGCGACGGCTCCGACGACGATGACGGTGATTACGACGACGATGACGGCGACATGGGCAACGGGAACGGCAACGGTTCCGATGACGATGACGATGGCGACGACGGCAAAGGCCGCGGGAACGGCAACGGCAATGGCGGCGGCAACGGCCGCGGGAACGGCGACGACGATGGCGATCGTGATGGCAAGGGCCGCGACGGTCGCCGCGGCGGGGGGCGCGGGGGGCTGGCGTTCGGCCTTGATGCGAACCCGAACCCCGTCACCGTCGCCCTCCGGGCCTGAGCGGATCGGCCGCCGCGACCATGCGCTTCCTGCGCCGCATCCTCACCCGCTGCCGCGACGCGCTGCGATCGGATAGCTGGCGCATCGGCGCGCTGATGGTCGCCGCGCTCGCAGTGCCGGTCTCGGCCGCCGCGCTGACCGGGGTCTTCCGCAGCACCGAAAACCGCCTCGGCGAATTCACCTTCGCGCTCTTCGGCCACGCGGCGAGCGGGCAGGTCCACGTGGTCGAGATGGACGCCGCCAGCATGGCCGCGATCCGCCGCTACCCGTGGCCGCGCGACCATTTCGCCGACGTCGTGCGCAATCTCGACGCTGCGGGCGCGCGCTCGATCAGCTTCGACGTCGACTTCTCGAGCCCCGCCGACCAGGCCGGCGATGCTGCCTTCGGCGCTGCGATCGCCGCAGCCAGAGCCCCGGTCGCCCTGCCGACCTTCGCGCAGGCCGCCGGATTCGATGACAAGCGCCAGCTCGATTCGCTCCCGATCCCGGTGCTGCGCGAACACGCCCAGCTCGCCTCGGTCTCGGTCGCGCCCGATCCCGACGGCTATGTCCGCCGCCTGCCGTTCGGCACGGTGACGAGCGCCACCCCGCGCCCCTCGCTCGCCGCGACCGTTGCCGGGCGCAGCGGATCGGTGGGGGCCGACTTCCCGATCGACTTCGCGATCGATCCCGACACCATCCCGCGCTCCAGCTTCATCGCCGTTGAACGCGGGATGTTCCCGAAAGGCAGCTTCGCGGGCAAGGACGTGATCATCGGCGCGACCGCAATCGAGCTGGGCGACCGCTATGCGGTGCCCGGCCACGGGGTGATCCCGGGAGTGGTCATCCAGGCGCTGGGGGCCGAGACACTCCTCAACGGCGTGCCGGTCTACGGCTCGTGGTCGCTGCCGCTGTTGTTGGCCAGCGTTCTTGCGCTGGCGATCCTTGCTGCCGGAAGCCGCCGCGCGGTGATGCTGCGCACCGGCCTTGCGGCGTTGGTGCTGGTCGCGGCCTGGATGGGTGCGCGGGTGGGCCTTTCCGTGTGGTTCGAGATCGTCCCGGCGCTGGTCCAGCTGCTGGCAGCCGGCGTGGTTCGCTACCTCGTGCTCGCCCATCGCTTTGCCGAGGCGCGGCGGCGGATCGATCCCGCCTCGGGCCTGCCCAACCGCACCGCCTTCGAATCGCGCGATGCCCGGCCGGCCGATCGCTTCGTCATCGCCGCGCAGATCGACGATTTCGACGCGCTCAAGCTGACGATGGAGCGCGACAGCCTCGGCACGCTGCTGCGGCGCATCGCCGAGCGCCTCAAGGTCGCGAGCGGCGTGCCCGCGATCTACCACAGCGAGGATCGCACCTTGGTGTGGCTCTCGCCGCTGCCGATCGACGAGCTCGAATCCCAGCTCGCCGGTCTGCGCGCCCTGATGCGCAGCCCCTTCGAGCTGGGCGGCCAGAGGTTTGCCGTGTCGCTGACCTTCGGGGTCGCCGATGCCGACATGGCCGATCCCGCCGCGCTCGCCGCCCATGCCGCGAGCCAGGCCAAGCGCGCCGGCAAATTCTGGCGGCTCCACACTGTCGAAGCGGGCGAAACGATCAGCCGCGAGCTTTCGCTGCTCGGCGATCTCGACGATGCGCTGAGGAACGGCGGCATCGCGGTGCTCTACCAGCCCAAGCTCAACCTCGTTACGCGCCGGATCGATTCGGTCGAGGCGCTGGTGCGCTGGAACCACCCGGAACGCGGGATGCTGCCGCCTGACTGCTTCATCCCGCTGTTCGAGGAGCGCGGGCGGCTCGACGAGCTGACGCTGGCGGTGATCGCGCAGGCGCTGGCCGACGCGCAAGGCTGGCGCGCGCGCGGGCTCGCCATCGGGGTGGCGGTCAATATCTCGGCCGCGCTGCTGACCGTCGAGGCCTTCGAGACCCGCGCGCTGGCGCTGGTCGCCAAGGCCGGGCCTGCTGCGGGCCAGGTCACCTTCGAGGTCACCGAGAGCGCGCAGTTCGAGGATATGGACCGCGCCATCGCCGCGCTCGAGCGCTTCCGCACGGCGGGCATCCGCATCTCGATGGACGATTACGGCACCGGCCAGTCGGCGCTCAACTACCTCAAGCTGCTGCCCCTGTCGGAGCTGAAGATCGACCGCATGTTCGTGGCGCAGGCCCATGTCGACAAGGGCGATGCGATGCTGGTGCGATCGACCGTGCAGCTGGCGCACGAGCTGGGCATCAAGGTCGTGGCCGAAGGGATCGAGGAGGGCGAGTGCCTCGAGTTCCTCGGCCGGATCGGCTGCGACCATGCGCAGGGCTATTTCGTCGGCCGCCCGCTCCCGGCCGCCGACCTTGCCGCGCTGGCGGCGGCGACCGACGCTGCTGCGGAGGCCGCGGCCCCGGTTCGCCTCAGGGTCGCCTGACCTTCTCATCCTCGCATCGGCCTGTTAGGCTGCCTCCAGCACGACGCTGCGCAAAGCGGCGCGGCAGAGGAGGAGCGGATGAAACACATCTTGATCGCAGCGCTCGCGGCAGCGGGGCTCGCGGGATGCGCCACCACCGGCAGCGCGCCCGATCAGGCGGCGGCGATGACCTGCAAGGCCGATCCCGCGCAATATCACATCGGCCATGACGCGACGCAGGCGATGGGGACCGCGATCCTCAAGGACTCGGGTGCGCGCACGCTCCGGTGGGGCCCGCCGAACAGCGCGTGGACGATGGACTACCGCGAAGACCGCGTGAACGTGCGCTACGACGACAAAATGAAGATCACGGGCATCAGCTGCGGATAATGACACGCCAGCGGACCACTTCCGGCTCACCGTTCGAGGCGACCTTCGGCTTTGCGCGCGCGGTGCGCGAAGGCAACCGCATCATCGTCGCGGGCACCGGCCCGGTCGAGCCCGATGGCTCCACCACGCCCGGTGGCGCGGCCGAGCAGGCGGCGCGCTGCTGCACGATCATCGTCGCGGCGATCGAGGCGCTGGGCGGCTCGGCGGCAGACGTGGTGCGCACCCGGATGCTGCTCACCGATCCGGCCGACCAGGATGCGGTCGGCGCGGTCCATGCGCGGTTCTTCGCCGAGGCCAAGCCCGCCGCGACGATGGCAGGGGTGGCATGGCTGTGCCGCCCCGAATGGCGGGTCGAGATCGAGGCCGAAGCGGTGATCCCCGGCTGATGAAGCGTGCGGGGGCCTATCTAGCGGCGGTGATCGCGGGCCTCGCGCTCGGGCTGGGTAGCGCGCTGTGGCTGGCGGGGCTGTGGCCGGCGCGCGGCACCATGGCTTTCGGCGATGTCGATGTCGGCGGCTGGCGCAGCGACTTCGCGGTCGGGTCAGAGGCCGCCGATCCCTACACCCGCGCCCGCGTCGCCCGCCACGGCCTGCTGGCGCTCGCCAAGACTGAGGCAGTCTATTTCACCCGCGCCACCGACGATACGGGCGCGCCATTGCGCGAAGCCTGCACCTATCGCCTGTCGGGCGACCCGATGCCGGCCGGATGGTGGTCGGTGACGCTTTATGACGGGCAGAGCATGCTTCCCGCCAACACCGATGGCGCGCTGAGCATCAATGCCGAGCGGGCCGGGGGCGGGGCGTGGTCCGCGGTGATCGCGCCCAAGCGCCCGGCAGACGGCGGGCTGTGGATCTCCAGCCGGGGCGCGGGCACCTTCGACCTGACCCTGAGGCTCTACATGCCCGAGGCCGCGCTGCTCACCGATCCCAACGCTGTGCTCAAACCGCCCCGGATCGAGCGCGTCGCGTGCGAGGGCGCGGCATGAAGCGCTGGGCCGGGCCGCTGCTGACGCTGCTGGTCACCGCCGTGGCCGTGCACGCGCTCGCGCTCTATCTCGCGCCCGCCGTTATCATGGACCGCGCGATGGCGGCGCTCGAGGAGAGGGGCGTGGCGCTCCACGCCTTCACCACCCCGCAGCGGGTGACGCCGCAGACGCAGACCGTGGTGCGCTCCTCGCCCGATCTCTATTACGCGCTGTGCCGCTACGACCTGAGCGATCCAGCCGCGCGGCTTGCGGTAAGGGTGGGCGACTGGCCCGATTACCAGTCGCTCTCATTCTTCGACGCGCGCACCGACAATTTCGCGGTTCTGCGCGGCACCGGTCGCCAGATAGAAGTGGACCTTCTCCCGCCCGGGAGCGCCCCGCAAGAGGGTGCGATCGTGAGCCCGACGTCGCGCGGCGTCATCCTGATCCGCCGCCTCGCGCCCACCGCAGAGCGTTTTGCTGCCGCCGCCGAGGCGGGCAAGGCCGACGCTTGCCGACTGGAGCGTGTCAGCGGCTGATCCGTGCCTCCAACAGCGCAATCAGCGCGTCCAGATCGGCTAGCGCGTCAAGCTCCGTGGCGCTCACCAGCACCTCCGGCTCCTGTCCCGCGCCACCGATCAGGATCGCGGGCAGCGGCAGATCGCGGGTATCGAGGGTGTCGCGGAACTCGTCACGATAGAGAAACAGCGCCGGCAACCCCACCCGAGCAAGGAAGGCAGCCCACGCGGGCCGCTTCGCCACCGCGCCATAGGTCAGCGCGCAAAGCGAACAGGGGTAGGTCGCCGGGCGCACCAGCTTGTGCACCGCGTCGCGCGCGGCGTTCAGCAGGCCTCCGTCGGCGTTGTATACGAAGATGAGCGTGCGCATGTGTCCGACCATTCGCCTGATTACGAGGCCGCGCGCGCGCGGGATGTGATCGGCATCAACCGCGCCTAGCAATTTTCCGCCCGCCCCGCGCGCCGCCTGCTCTTTTCGCGGCCCCGCAACGCCGCTAGAGCACTCGCCATGCACGGACAATTCCAACTCACCGACGACCAGCTGGCCATTCAGGAGGTCGCGCAGCGCTTCACCGCCGACCGCATCACGCCCTTCGCGGCCGAGTGGGACGAGAAGCACATCTTCCCCAAGGACGTCATCAAGGAGAGCGCCCAGCTCGGCTTCGGGGCGATCTATGTTTCCGAAGAATCGGGCGGAATCGGCCTCGGACGGCTCGAGGCAGCGCTGATCATGGAGGCGATGGCCTATGGCTGCCCCTCTACATCCGCCTTCATCTCGATCCACAACATGGCCGCATGGATGATCGACCAGTTCGGCGGGGCCGAGGTCAAGGCGAAGTATCTGCCCGACCTCGTCACGATGGAGAAGATCGCGAGCTACGCCCTGACCGAGCCCGGCAGCGGATCGGACGCGGCGGCGCTCAAGACCAGCGCGCGGCTCGACGGCGACCACTATGTGCTGAACGGCACAAAGCAGTTCATCTCGGGCGGCGGCGTCAACGACGTCTACGTCACGATGGTCCGCACCAGCGACCACAAGACCAAGGGTATCACCTGCCTCGTCATCGACAAGGACACCCCCGGCGTCAGCTTCGGCGCGCCGGAGAAGAAGCTCGGCTGGAACGCCTCGCCCACCGCACAGGTGATCTTCGAGGATGCGCGCGTGCCCGTCGCCAACCGCGTCGGCGACGAGGGCGAGGGCTTCCGCTTTGCCATGATGGGCCTTGATGGCGGCCGCCTCAATATCGGCGCCTGCTCGCTGGGCGGCGCGCAGCGGTGCCTCGACGAGGCGATCGCCTACACCAGGGATCGCAAGCAGTTCGACCAGCCGGTCGCCGATTTCCAGAACACCCAGTTCATGCTCGCCGACATGGCGACCGATCTCGAAGCCGCGCGCGCGCTGCTTTACCTCGCCGCCGCCAAGGTCACCGACAATGCCCCCGACAAGTCGCGCTTCTCGGCGATGGCCAAGCGGCTGGCGACCGACAGCGGCTCGAAGATCGTCAACGACGCGCTGCAATTGTTCGGCGGCTATGGCTACTTGAGGGATTATCCCATCGAACGCTTCTGGCGCGACCTGCGCGTGCACTCGATCCTCGAGGGCACCAACCAGGTGATGCGCATGATCGTGGGCCGCGACCTGCTGCGGCAGTAAATGGGCACCCGGCTCGCCCTGACGACATTGGTGGTGCCCGATTACGACGCCGGGATCGCCTTCTGTGTCGATGCGCTCGGCTTCGACCTGATCGAGGACAGCGACATGGGCGGGGGCAAGCGCTGGGTAGTGGTCGGCGGCACGGAGGGGGGCCGCCTGCTGCTTGCCAAACCCGCTACGCCCGCGCAGAGCGCCGCCATCGGCAACCAGACCGGCGGGCGGGTGGGCTTTTTCGCCCATACCGACGATTTCGCAGGGGCCCATGCACGGCTCGTCGACGCTGGCGTGAATTTCCATGAAGAACCGCGCCACGAAAGCTATGGCACGGTAGCGGTGTTCAGCGATCCCTTCGGCAATCGCTGGGACCTCATCGAACCGAAAGTACAGGGGCAATGACTGACGACGTTCTGATCCGGGTGAATGGCCCCATCGGCCATATCAGCCTCAACCGGCCCAAGGCGCTCCACGCGCTGACCCTGCCGATGTGCCACGCGATGAGCGCGGCGCTCACCGAATGGGCGGCCGATGACGCGATCAAGGCGGTGATCCTCGACCATGCCGAAGGCCGCGGCTTCTGCGCGGGCGGGGATATCGCCTTTCTGCGCGAGTCGGCGCTGAACGACGGCGGCGCGAGCGGGCGGAAGTTCTTCCACGACGAGTATCAGCTCAACCACCAGATGTTCACCTATGCCAAGCCGATCGTCGCCTTCATGGACGGCATCACGATGGGCGGGGGCGTAGGCATCTCCCAGCCCGCCAAGTTCCGCGTGGCGACCGAGAACACCCGTTTCGCCATGCCCGAGACGGGAATCGGCCTGTTCCCCGATGTCGGCGGCGGCTGGTATCTTGCACGCCTCGGCCAGCGGCTCGGGCAGTTCCTTGCGCTGACCGGCGCGCGGCTCGACGGGTCGGAGTGCCTGTGGACGGGCCTTGCGACCCACTACGTGCCGCACGCCATGCTCGAGGACTTGAAGGCGCGCATCCACGATCATCCCGATCGCATCGCCGGCATCCTCTCCGAGCCCGTGGGCACTCCGCCCAAGGCACGGATCGAGGCGAATGCCGACAAGATCGCCAAGCATTTCCATTCCGATCGCTACGAGGACATCCTCGCCAGCCTCGAAGCCGCCGCCGCCGCGGGCGACGATTGGGCCGCGACCGAGCGCGACACGCTCGGCACCAAGAGCCCGCAGACCTGCAAGGTCGCGCTGCGCCAGCTGGCGGAGAGCGCTGCGCTCTCCGATTTCGCCGACAACATGCGGATGGAATACCGCATCGCCTCGCGCGTTCTGACCCGCCCCGATTTCGCCGAGGGGGTGCGCGCGGTGATCGTCGACAAGACCAATGATCCCAAGTGGGACCCGGCGACGCCCGAGGACGTGACCGAAGACCTGCTCGACACGATCTTCGCGCCCCTGCCCGATGGCGAGGAATGGGCGCCGCTCCCTAACTAATCCGTCATTCCCGCGAAGGCGGGAATCCCGCTAGGCTTCACGCGAAGCTGACGCGCCAGACAGGCCCCTGCCGTGTGCCGGGGCGACGAGGAAAGACCATGGCTTACGAAACCATCACCGTCGAAACCGATGCCCGCGGGACGAAGGGCGTCACGCTGCTGACGATCAATCGCCCGCAGGCGCTGAACGCGCTCAACTCGCAGGTGCTCGTCGAGCTGATCGACGCCTTTGCCGCCTATCAGGCCGATGGCTCGCAGCTCTGCGCAATCCTCACCGGCAGCGGCGACAAGGCCTTCGCGGCGGGTGCGGACATCAAGGAAATGAGCGAGAAGGCTCCGGCCGACTTCTATCTCGACGACTTCTTCAGCCCCTGGACGTCCGAGATCGTCAAGAAGACGAGGAAGCCGTGGATCGCGGCGGTCAACGGCTTTGCGCTTGGTGGCGGGTGCGAGCTTGCCATGATGGCGGACTTCATCATCGCGTCCGACAAGGCGAAGTTCGGCCAGCCCGAGATCAAGCTCGGCGTCGCGCCGGGGATGGGCGGCTCGCAGCGGCTGACCCGCGCGATCGGCAAGTCGAAGAGCATGGAAATGTGCCTCACCGGCCGGATGATGAACGCCGAGGAGGCCGAGCGGAGCAACCTTGTCGCCCGGGTTGTGCCGCATGAGGAGCTGATCGCCGAGACGCTCAAGACCGCCGCCGTGATCGCAGGAATGCCGCCGATGGCGACCATCGCCAACAAGGAGATGGTCAACTCGGCCTTCGAGATGACGCTCGACCAGGGCCTGATCGTCGAACGCCGGATCTTCCAGATCCTCACCGCCAGCGAGGACAAGGCCGAGGGCATGGCCGCCTTCATCGAGAAGCGCGAAGGGCAGTGGAAGGGGCGGTGAGTTAGTCCCCCTCCCGCCTGCGGGAGGGGTTAGGGGTGGGCGTGTCCCATCGCAGTTTCCGCGGTGAGCGGGCCCACCCCCGGCCCCTCCCGCAAGCGGGAGGGGAAAGACAGCATGAAAATCGCATTCATCGGCCTCGGCAACATGGGCGGCGGGATGGCCGCGAACCTTGTGAAGGCAGGCCACGAAGTCCGCGCCTTCGACCTCGCCGAACCCGCGCTCGCCGCCGCGCGCGAGGCGGGGTGCCAGACATTCGTCACCGCCAAAGAGGCCTGCCAAGGCGTCGAGGCGGTCGTCTCGATGCTCCCCAACGGCGCGATCGTGAAACAGGTCTACTGGGATGACGTCATCGGCCACGCCCCCGAAGGCGCGATCCTGCTCGATTGCTCGACCATCGACGTCGCCACCGCGCGCGAGGTGATCTCGGTCACCGAAGCGCACGGCTACCAGATGGTCGACGCGCCCGTCTCTGGCGGGATCGCGGCGGCGGCGGGGGGCACGCTCACCTTCATGGTCGGTGGCTCTGACGAAGCCTTCGCCCGCGCCCAGCCGATCCTCGCCGCGATGGGCAAGGCGGTGATCCATGCGGGTGCGGCGGGCAATGGGCAGGCGGCCAAGATCTGCAACAACATGCTGCTGGCGATCCACATGATCGGCACCTGCGAGGCCTTTGCCATGGCGGACAAGCTCGGGCTCGACGCGCAGACCTTCTACGACATTTCGAGCGTCTCAAGCGGCCAGTGCTGGTCGATGACCTCCTATTGCCCGGTCCCGGGCGTCGGCCCGGTGACCCCGGCGGACAACGGCTATCAGGGCGGGTTCGCTGCCGGACTGATGCTCAAGGACCTGAAGCTCGCGATGGAAGCGGCGGCGGGGGCAGGGGCCAAGGTCGAACTCGGCGAGCACGCCCGTGCGATCTACGAAGCCTTCGCTGCCGAGAACGCGGCGACCGATTTCTCGGGCATTATCCGCACGCTCTAGGACGCCAGACCCGGGCAGCGCTTGAGCGCCGCCGCGCGCAAGGTGGCGGCGGCATTCGCGTCGCGCTGCTTCAGCCCGCCGATGGTCTGGCCCAGAAGCCTGCAGTCAAAGGGGGCGCCCCTCACCAAGCTGTCGGCGGCGATGGCGGCGAAGGCAGCGGGGGGCATGACCCGCGCTCCTCGCCGTAGGAAGGCCGCGTGCCAGCGCTCGCCCCCGACGACGATCGCCACCAGCGTATCGCGCGCCGCCGCGTCCCCGTTGCCGAACACCGCCGGGCCGAGTTCGAGCAGCAGCGCATCGGGGGTGGCCGTGCGCAGGAACAGCGCGGCATAGCGGCGCGCGGCCTCGGGGCGGTCTGCATTGGCGAGCGCAAGACGCAGCATCACTTCCTGCGCCGCGGGCTCGCGCCAGCCGCGACGGCCGGCAATCTGCATGGTGCGCAGCGCGGCCTCCTCCTGACCGGCCTTGGCCTGTGCGGCGGCGAGCAGGATGAGGTTCTCGGCCGGCAGCGGGCGGCGCGTGACCAGCGTCTGCGCCTCGGCAAGCGCCTGCTGCGCGTCGCCGCCAGCCAGCGCCTCGCGGGTAACGACCATCTGTGCCTGATCGCGCAGCAGCGAAGGCACGGCCGGCACAAGGCCGGGCACGCTGCGCGCGCGCAGGTCGAGCTGCAATCCCGCCGTCAGCAGCGCAGCAAGGACCAGCGCGGTGAACCAGAGGATCCGGCCGATCATGCGTCCCTCCTTGCGCGCTCGCGCCCGGGTTCGCCCGCGGCGATGCGGGTCAGCAGCAGCAGCGCGAAGCCTGCGAGCGCGAGGATCGTCTGGTTGCGCAAGGGGTAGTCGGTGACCGATTGCAATGCGATCGCGAGCAGGAAGGCGCTGCCTGCCCAGGCAGCCCAATGCGCCCTCGATCCGCGCGCGCGCCAGCTCAGCCACGCCAGCAGCACCAGCCACGCGGCCACCAGTGCAAGGCCGAGGGCTCCGGCCTCGATGGTGATCTCGATATAGTCGTTATGCGCGCGGCCCGCGCGGCGCAGGGTCAGGTTCTCGAGCGATTCGTCGATCTGGTAGAGCTCGTCGAAGGTGCCGATCCCGGCCCCCACCGGCCAGTGGCGACCGGCGGTGTAGACCGCATCATCCCAGATGAAGCGACGGGGATCGTCCTTGGCTTCGAACCGCTCGAGCGTCGCGGCGATCCGGCCGGGCGCGGCGACCACCAGCGCGCCCGCGCCCATCGCCACGAGGGCGAGCGCCCCGAGCCCGATCATTGCCGTGCGGGGTGCCGAGCCGCCCGGCATGCGCTGGGTCAGCGCACGCAGCACGCCGAGCAGCACCGGGATCGCCGCCAGCACGAGCGCGGTGCGCGACTGGGTGAGCACCACCGCCAGCAGCAGCAGCGCGCAGGTCGCGAGGCGCGCGGGCATCACCACGGGATGCGGGCGCCGCGCGGGAAGCAGCGCGGCAAGCCCGAGCGCGAAGGTCAGGAACAGGCCGGTCGAGTTGCGGTTGGCGAAGGTGCCAAGCAGGATCTGGCCCGGCTGCCGCGACCCGTAGAGTGTCGCCGCGTCGCTCCCGCCGGCCAGCTGTGCCGCGCCGATGAGCACCGTGACCAGCCCCAGTGCGACCACACCCCAGCCGAGGTCGATCAGGCGCTCGCGCGGGAGCGTCCAGCCTGCGCACAGCACGGCAAGCGGCGTGACGAGGGCGGTCGCGGCGAGCAGCGTGCGGCGCGGGTCAAAGCTGAAGGGCATCCACTGCGCGCTGTTGCCGGCGCCGGTCAGCGCCAGCGAGGCAGTGACGGGTGCGCGGCCGGGCAGGCTCTGCCACAGCGCTTCGGGAAGCGGGATGATCTGCGCCAGCGGCAGGGCAATCGAGAGGACGACGAGCGCGCGCAGCGCCAAGGGCGATTCGCGCCAGAATGCCGCGAAGGCCTCGCGGCGCATTGCCAGCACCGCGAGCGCGGTGAGCTGCACCGCGAGATTGGCCAGCGCTGCCCCGATGCCGCCGCCGCCGAACAGGAAGGCGACCAGCAGCAGCGCGGCCAATAGCAGGAAGGGGAGCCGGTCTGTGGCTTGCTGGGTCACACGATAGATTCCGCGATCGATCCGGGCCGGCGTCGGGCGGATCCGGTCAACGAGGTGCAGGACAAAAGAAAACGCCCGGCACTGGGTACCGGGCGATCTATCGCAAATTCAAGGCTTTCGCGTCGGGCTCGCGCGATCAGCAGGCGCCCGGCGAGGCGCAGCCGTTGTCGCCGCTGTCCGAGGCAACGACGATGCCGCCGATGATCACGGCAACCGCGACGCCGCCGATGAGCAGCGCGCTGCCGCCGGCGCCTTCTTCGGCCTGACCTTCACCGCCAGCCGCGCGGCCGAGGCCGGGGAGCGCGTTCGCGGTGCTGTAGGCCGCGGCGCTGTCAGCAGCGCGGGTGTTCGCCTGGGCCATGATCGGCGCGGCGACGAGGCCAAGCGCTGCGGTGGCAGCAAGCATGCGAGTCACGGTCTTGATCATGTCAGAAGCCCTTTAATTCAAATCCCTCGGACTATTGCGTAGTGCAATGCAGCAAGCTTTGCAACCTCCCATAGCTCGAATTTGGTAAATGAAGCGTGCCTGCAGCACCATTCATCGCATTGGTCCGTGAGGATAGTCAGGGTTTTCCGCCCGCCTCAGTCGGCCCTTGGCGCGGGGTCGGAAGCGTCAAGCAGGGGTTCGAAGCGGTCGATGTCGCCGCCCAGCAGGACCTGCGGGCCGCATACCAGCCATGCATGGGCCTCGAAGCTGCCGTCGTCGTGCTTGGCGGTGCCGACCCTGATTTCGCTCGCGATTCGCCGCCGAATCAGCATCTTCTGACCGGCCAACGCCTGCACCAGACAATCGGCCCGCCACGGCAGACGCCGCGACATCCATGTGATTGCCCAGGCGACCTCTGCACCTTGTCGCCCCGCGTGCGCTCCGCCCGGGGAGAGCCCCCCGGCAGCGGCGGCCTCGTGGTTACGCTGCTGGACGTCTGCCGGCTTGGTGCGGTGCAGCACGAATCGGGCCGCAGCGAGCGCCAGCAGTGCCTCGGCCGCCAGCGCGAGCTTTCCGATGGTGGACGAGGGCCGCGTCATGCCCCGGTCATGACCGCCGCCGGATCAGGCCGGTTCGGCCAGATCGTTGCTGCGCAGCTCCTCGAGCAGCGCGCGCAGATCGGCGTTGAGCTGTTCGGGCTCGACGTCATAGGCCTCGAGCACCGCCGCGCAGATCGAGCTCGGCGGGTCGCCCGCCTTCAGCGCGTCCCACAGCCGGGCGCCGATCGGGTCGAGGCCGAAATAGGTGCCGTTGCCCAGATGCAGGATCACGGTCTCGTCGGCGACCGCATTGGCAATCGCCTGATCGCTGATGCGCCAACGGGCTTCCAGGGTATCGGACACAGTATCTCCTCCGAATATGACGGTCAGGCCGGCCTCAGCCGCGGTTGTAGCGGCCCAGGCACAGTGCGGCATGGTCGAGTGCCGCCTGATGGGTCGGCAAATGCTCAGGGTGGCGTTCCTGCAACGTCCGGGCAATTTCGTCCAGCGTTCTTCCATCGCCCACCAGCGCGAGGCAATCGCGATCGATCATCATCTGGCTGTTCAATGCAGGGGTGTTCAGATCTGAGGCACGTGCAAGCGCCTTGGGCGAGAACATGTGGCTGAGGAAGGTCGATTGCCGCACGCTGGGCCCACGCGGCGTGCCGGCGGCGTCCAGCACCTGCCAGTCCCAGGTCCACAGATAGTCATCGCCCTGCAGGATGCCCCGCAGCCGCACTGTCACCCGGTCACCCGCGGCGAGGCGCGGGGCGTTGTCGAGCGCGAGGAACATCTGGCCATAGACCAGCTCGGGCTCGCCCGGCGCGTTGGAATAGGTCAGGCCCTCGGCGATTTCGGCGTCGAACCAGATCAGCAGGCCATCGACCGCGCCCCCCCGCTCTGCGACGAGTTCGACCGTCGCATCGAGATTGGGGTCGGTGATGGTCCTGAAGTCGATCACCGCCAGTTCCGCCGCAGCCGACATCAGGTCTTCGGGCCGCAGATAGGCCTTGCGCTCCTCGTTGACGGCGAACCGGTAGCCGACCGACAGATCGAGGCCGAAATTGTTGGTCAGCCACGGCCGGATCGTGGAGCGGCGATTGCTGACCCACTGCGCCAGCGCGATCCGCAGGGTGTCACGCATCGGCAGCAAGGTGCCGCCGGGCGCCAGCAGCCGCGCGCGCGCGTCGGCCAGCGTGGCGACGTGGTGCTGGTAGAGCGAGATCGAGCCCCGGCAGTCGGACACGATCACATCGGCCTTGGTCTCGGGCGTGTAGTTGGTCGAGATGTCGCGGACCACGGTGATCCGGTCGGCAAACCCGTTCGCCTTCGCCATCGGCATCAGCTGCTCGATGCTGGGGTCGGGCTCGATCGCGATGACGTGGCCGGCGCCATATTTGCACGCCAGCAGGGCGAACACGCCGAAGCCCGCGCCCAGATCGATCACCGTGCAACCGGGTGTGATCGCGGCGCGCATCGCCTCGGCATAGATCCCCATGCGCGGCTCGCATTCGATCATGTGGCCGTAGTCGACAACGGAGTAACCGGCAGGGCGGAACATGGGTCAGAACCTTTTCGGGAGTGCCGCTTTATGCGGGCGGGGAGAGGTGGGCCAGCGCGGCAAGCGCCTGCGCGCGAACCTCGCCCAGCTGGCCAAAATCATGCGGATAGGTCAGTTCGTAGCAGGGGACGGCCGACACGACCCGTGCGGCCTTGGCCATCCTGTGCATCGCACCGGTCTGGTCATTGGGATCGAAGGCGAAGCTGTTTTCAACGAGGCCGAAGCAGGCATCGGAGGGGTAGGTTGTCTCCAGCGTGATCGCATCGCCTTCGGACAGAAAGAAGACCGCGCCGAGTGGAAATTGTTCGGGCGCGGGGCTGCCGAATTCGGGCGCCGCGACATGGAGCTTGTCCGAATAGAACGCCATCGGCGAGGTCTCGACGCTTCGGTCGAACACCTGCTCGATCGATCGGCGATAGAGCCGCAGGCTGGGATAGACGGCCTCGCCATGCAGCACGCCGCCCTTGTCGCTGATGACGATGGCATCATCGCCGAGCAGCCTGTGCCCGATCCCGTGCATGCTGGCAGCGAAGGTGGACTTGCCCGATCCCGTCCCGCCGAGAAAGGCGACCAGGTGCGAGCCGACGACGATCGAACTGCCGTGCAGCACGAGCGTGCCGTCAGCCGCGATGATGCGCGGGGCGATGTGGTCGTCAAGCAGGTGGTCGATGGTGTCCTGATCGGCCTCGGGCCGGGCGGCGACCAGCCGGACCGAGCGGTCTTCGAAGCTCACGACAAACCGCGCCAAGCTACCGAAGTCGAGGGTGAACACCCCGGGAGCGGTCTGCTCGACCGCGGGACCGAATTCCTCGGCATCGCCGAGGGCCTGCACCCCTGTCTTTGCGCCGGCCGAGTCGGACGACACGGCTATGTCCTGAGACACCGCCCATGCAGAAAGTCGGCCCGACCCGAAAGGGCGGGGCCGACTATTTGGAGCACCAGAATCAACCGATTCAATCAGTTGCAGCACACCTCAATCGATGTGTTACGGGCGCACCATCATGAGACCCATCATGGTGGGCGTTTCGACGGCGTTGATGCTGCCCGATGCAGTCAGCTGCGAGAAGCCGCCATAGACGGCCAGCTTCGGCTGCGCGTAGGGGGCCTTGGCGGTCTTTTCCTGCTTCGACATCGTGGTCTCCAATCAATCCCGGGAGGTGTTAAATTTCGCTAACCAGAAAGCCAGATAAATCAGATCGGTCTCGGATACAACCCCATCTTCGCTGCACCGCAGCGCAAATTCGCCTCCTTCGGGCGCATTCCTGACATATCTAGCAAGATTTGAAGAAGCCGAATCATCAAGCACTTGCGGCGCAGTTCCAAGGAAAATTTCGACGAATCGGAACCCGACATGGTCGCGTCCGAGCTTCCACCGCACCGAATCGGGCAGGCGGCCTGCCATGCTGCGGCGCATGATGAACTTGGCCCAGCCCCGGCCGTGCAATTGTTCCGGAGGGAGGGTCAGGCAAAACTCCAGCACCCGGACATCGAGAAACGGATCGCGCGGCTCTATCCCGATCGCGCCGGCGACACGGTCGTACCTTTCTCGCGCGACAATGATGTAGGGGTGCAGCATGCGGCGGGCCTGGTTGGCCTGATCGTTGCTCTGCCCGACTGTTATGTGGCGCATATTGGCGCGTCGCCGCGCCGGCATGTCGACCCTTGCGGCAAGGTTGGGAGCGACCATGCTGCGGGCGGCGAGCCTTTCCACCTCGGCCTCCTGCCAGGTTGCCCGCCTTCGCTCGCGCAGCGATTCGGGGACCAGCAGCCGCCGCGCGGCGGACATGAGGGCGGGCAGCGCCTTGGCTTCATCCCCCCAGTAACGCTCCTGCGCGAGAGCATCGCGCACAGCCGCCCGCACCTCGCCGCGGCGCAGATGGTGGGCCACCATGTCGCCGGTCGCCAGCGTCGTATCACCGCCCACTCCGTCGAGCATGACCCTGATCCCTGCGCGCCGCGCTGCAACATAGATCGACCGGCTGAACACCATGCCGACGTCGAAAGGATCGCTCTGCCCCGTGGTCAGGCGCATCACCTCTTCGCGGAAGCTCTCGGCATCCTCGGGCGAGACGAGCTGCGGGGCGATGTGCGGAATGTGCGCCACCGACGCGCGCACGCAGGCGCTTTCCGGGCAGGCCGGATCGGTGTCGATCCCGGAAAAGGTCCTGAGCGGCGGTGCACCCGCTTCGTGCAGCAGCGCGGCGGCGATCGCGGTGACCGTGCCCGAATCCATCCCGCCCGACAGCATCGCACCGACCGGAGCCGGCGAGCGCAGCCGGGCGCGCACGGCCTCGGTAAAGACGTCGAGGAAGGCGGCGTCATATTCGGCGTCGCTGGCGCGGTGGATCACCGGGCCGGGCGCGGCCAGTTCCCAGTAGCGCCATTGGCGCAGGGCCCCGTCCTCGATCACCAGCGCATGGGCCGGCGGTAGGCGGCTGATGCACTCGAAGAAGGTCGAGACATGGTCGATCGCCTCGAGCTGGTCGATGAAGTCCGCGACCCGCGCCTCGTTGATGCGATCCGGCACTTCGGCATGGACCGCAAGCGCTTCGGGATCGGTGGCGCAGGCGAACAGGCGGCCCGGCGCGAAATGGTAGGTCAGCTGCCGCATCCCGACCTTGTCGCGCGCGCACAGCAGCCGGTGCGCGCGCGGGTCCCACAGCGCGAAGGCGAAATCGCCGAGCAGGCGCGGGAGGCAGTCGTAGCCCCAGCGCAGGTAGGCGCAGACGATCAGCTCGCCGTCGCCCACCACCCGCTCGCCGGATGTCAGGCCGAGATCGGCCATCAGCTCGGCGCGGTTGTCGAGCCGGACGTGGGCGGTGATGATGCAGCCGCTGCCGGGATGGCGATACGGCATGGGCTCGACCACAGCTTCGGGCGTGGTCGCATTGAGCGCATGGCCGAAGGCTGCAGGGCCATCGGCGTCGAGGGCCGATCCGTCTGGCCCGCGCGCTTCCATCACAGCGAGGACGGGGGCAAGGCTGGCGGTCTCGGCGGGTGCGCCATTGAGGCGCAGCACGGCGCAAATGCCGCTCATGTCAGGCGTCCTGTCCCACCACGCTCCAGCCGTCGGGAGAGAGCCGGATGATGCGGTCGGCGAGCGCGAGGCTGGCGGGGCGGTGGGTGATTAGGATGACGGTACGGCCTGACAGAGCGCGCACGCATTCCTCGACGAAAGCTGCCTCGCCCTCGAGGTCGTACATGCTGGTCGCCTCGTCGAAGATGTAGACCGGTGGATCGCGCAGCAGCGCACGGGCGAGGGCGATGCGCTGGCGTTGCCCGCCCGACAGGCGCACCCCGTCATCGCCGATCCGGGTGTCCATCCCCTCGGGCAGCTGGCTGATGAAATCCCACGCCTGAGCCTGCCGCGCGGCGCGCTCGAGGCTGGCCGCATCGGGATCGGGCAGGCCGAAGGCGATATTCTCGCGGATCGTCCCGTCGACCAGCAGCGCCCGCTGCGGCACGACCCCGAACTGGCGGCGTAGCGCCTTCACGTCGAGGCTCGTGATGTCGGCCCCGTCGAGCGTGATGCGCCCCGCCTGCGGCTCGTAGAACCGCAGCAGCAGGTTCACGAGCGTGGACTTGCCGACCCCGTTCGGCCCGGTGAGCGCAATGGTCTCGCCCGGGGCGATGTTGAGGCTGAACCCCGACAGCACCGGCGGGCGGCCGGGATAGGCGAAATCCACCGCTTCGAACCCGATCGCGCCCTGCGCGCGGCCCGGGTCGCCCGTCTGGCGATACCCCGCCTCTCCGGGCAGCGCGAGCACCGCCTCCAGCCGCTCCATCGCCCCGCGCGCCAGCTGATAGGCGCCGTAGGTGCCCGCAAGGCTGCCGACCGGGCGGGTCAGCAGCGCGGCATAAAACAGGAAGGCAAAGATCTCGCCCGGACTGCGGTTGCCGCTGGCGAGCGACGACGTGCCGGCGACCAGAATGCCGATCGCGGCCAGCCCGGCAATCAAGGTGACGACCGGGCCGATGAAGGCTGTGATGCGCGCCTGCGCCAGCTTCATCTGCCGGGCCTTCTCGATCGCGGCGCGGTATCGCGCGAAGCGCTCATCCTCGACCGCGAAGGCCTTGATCGCGGGCAGCATCTCGAGATCGCATTCGGCCTGCCACAGCACCTCGACCTCGGCATCGCGCACGCTGCGCCCCATGGTGCGCAGGCGCCGGGCGAGCAGCCGCATGCCGAGATAGAACAGCGGGATCAGCACCGGCACCACCAGCGCCATCACCGGGTCGATCAGGAACATCAGCACCACCGCGCCGCCTGCGGTCATCAGCATCGCGGGCAATTGCGCCAGCGTGGCGGTGAGGAAGGTGCTGAGGGTCTGCACCTCGTAGCTCATCAGCGACAGCAGGTCGCCCTGCCGGCTGGTGTCGTGGAAGGACACCGGCATTGCATGGATATGGGCATAGGCATCGCGGCGCAGCCCGGCGAGGATCTGGCCCGTTGCCTGCTCCGAGACGATGGTGACGAGGATGCTGGCGCCCGTCATCGCCACCAGCGCGATCGTCAGCAGCACGAGCGTGGTGTCGAGGTCGATCGCCGCCTCGCCCACGATCGCTGCCGCCAGTTGCGCCGCCAGCCACGGCATCGCCAGAGTCGCCAGCGAGCCGAGCAGCGACAGGCCGCCGATCACGGCAAGGCTGCGTGCATGCTGCCGCGCCCAGGGAAGCATGGCGGTCAGCCCCATGTCAGGTGCGATGCTGCGGACGGCGGCCGAGCGCCCCGAGGATGCGCTTGGCCTGCAGGGCGTAAAGCGGCAGGTGCGTTGCATCGGGGAAGCGCTCGTGGAGCACTTCGGCGCCGGGAAAGACGGTATAGGCGATCAGCGCCAGCTTGTCGCGCAAGGTCGGGCTGGCGGACAGATCGAGCCGCAGCCGCGCCGCACCCGAAAGCGGGCCGAGGCACCGCGCCAGCCGCTCGTCGCCGGGATGGGCGGCGAGCGCTTCTCGGATTGCCGGCGGCACGGCTGTCTCCAGCGCCCCGGCCGCGAAGTCGAGCGCCGAGAGCACGAACGGCGCGGTGCCGCTGGCGATCGCGGTGTCGAGCAGGTGCTGCCAGTCGCCGGGCGTGAAGGCGGCGCACAGCAGGTGGACGTCGAGCGCCCAGATCAGCCGGTCACCCTCGAACAGCTTGCGCCGGTCCGACTGGTATCCGAACACCCCGTGCGAGGCGCGGTTGATCGCCACCAGCACCAGATTGTCAGGCCCGGCGATCGCGCGCGCCTGGGGTGCAAGCCGCGTCAGCGCTGCGGTGCGCGTGCCGATTCCGCCGCGCTCCAGACATTGCGCGATCATCGGGCTGGCATTGATGCGCCAGTGCAGATCGAAGGAATGGGTGAAGCCCATCGGACATTCGCTGGCCCAGTTTTCCTGTAGCGGACGGGCATCCCCCAGCGGGCGGAAGCCGGCTTCGCGCAGCACCCGCCGCACTGCGGGCTTCTGCCGGTCGTCGAGCAAGACGTCACTGTCGCCCCGTCGCCGCATCGCGGCATCGGGATAGACCGAATAGGCGAGCGCCGTCCCCTTGGTCACCGCGCTGGCGATCCCGGCCGCATCGAGGCTGGCGATCATGCGCGAGCAGACCTGCCGATGGCCCAATTCCCAGAAGCTCTGCGCGCGCGCCTCTGCGCGGACCTGCTCGCCCACTGCGGGCCAGGCCGCCAGCCGGTCGCCCCCTTCCAGCAGGACCCGCGAGATGCCGTGGAAGGCGATCCGGCGGAAAAGCCTGTCCGCAAATGCTTCGTCCTGCGGCCATTGTTCGGGCCAGACCGGCAGGCCTTCCCCTTTGACGGCGCAGCGGACGGCGACAGCAAGGAAGCGGTCGATGGCTTCGTTCATCTGTCCGTGCGCTCCGTTACACCTGCCCGGTTCGATCCTGTTCCGCCGCCCATGTTCCGGCAACGGTTCGGCGGCAGCCGCAACCGCAGCAAAAGCAGTTAGCCAATTCTCGTTTCGGCACAAGCCGCTTCGCGCTTTTGCGGTTGACCTCGTCCGACCATGCTGCAATGCAGCGCGCGGTCGCTACGGATATCTCCCTAAAAGGTGCGCACCCCTCATGCAGATCCAAACGAAGCGGCGCGGGATCATTCTGGCGGGGGGCTCGGGCACCAGACTGTATCCGCTGACGCGCGGCGTGTCGAAGCAGCTGATGCCGATCTACGACAAGCCGATGATCTACTACCCGCTCAGCACGCTGATGCTGGCCGGGATCCGCGAAATCCTGATCATCACCACCCCCGAAGACGCCGCCCAGTTCAAGCGTGTGCTGGGCGATGGTTCGGACTTCGGGGTGGAGCTGTCCTATGAAGTCCAGCCCCGGCCCGAGGGGCTCGCGCAGGCGTTCCATATCGGCGCGGATTTCGTCAAGGGCGGGCCGAGCGCGCTGATCCTCGGCGACAATATCTTCTACGGCCACGGCCTGCCGCAGCTGCTGCAAAGCGCCAATGCGCGCGAGAGCGGGGCCACGGTGTTCGCCTATCGGGTGAACGACCCGCAGGCCTTCGGCGTGGTCGAATTCGATGCCGGCGGCAAGGCCGTCTCGATCGAGGAAAAGCCCAAGGTCCCCAAGTCGAACTATGCGGTGACCGGCCTCTATTTCTACGACGAGACCGTGGCCGATCGCGCCCGCGAGCTTGCGCCTTCGCCGCGCGGCGAGCTGGAGATCACCGATTTGAACCGCCTCTATCTCGATGAAGGCACCATGTCGGTCGAGATCATGGGGCGCGGTTTCGCCTGGCTCGACACCGGCACCCATGCCTCGCTGCTCGATGCTGCGACTTACGTGCGCATCACCGAGGAACGGCAGGGCCTCAAGATCTGCTGCCCCGAGGAAATCGCGCTGCGGCAGGGCTTCATCACGGCGGGCCGCCTGCGCGAAATCGCCGAGCCGCTGCGCAAGTCGGGCTATGGCGAATATCTCCTCAAACTGCTCGACCAGCCGGTGCTGCCGTGAACATCATCGAAACCGCCATTCCGGGCGTGTTGATCATCGAGCCGCGCGTGTTCGGGGATGCGCGCGGGTTTTTCATGGAGACGTGGAACGCCGCGGCCTTTGCTGCCGCGGGCCTCGATCTCGCCTTCGTGCAGGACAACCACAGCCGCTCGCAGAAGGGCGTGCTGCGCGGCCTGCATTTCCAGAACCCGGGGCCGCAGGGCAAGCTGGTGCGGGTGACGAACGGCGCGGTGTTCGACGTCGCGGTCGATCTGCGCGCCGCCTCGCCGACCTTCGGCAACTGGGTGGGCGTCGAACTGAGCGCCGCCAACAAGCGGATGTTCTGGGTGCCCGAGGGCTTCGCCCACGGCTTCCTGACGCTCGAGGACGACACCGACTTCCTCTACAAGTGCACCGCGCCCTATGCGCCGCAGTCGGAATTCACGCTGGCGTGGAACGATCCGGCGGTCGGGATCGAATGGCCGGTCGATGGGCTCGACCCGCTGATCTCCGAAAAGGACGCGCGGGGCCTCGCGCTCGCTGACGTGCCGGTGTTCGCATGAGAGTGCTCATCACCGGCGCGAACGGCCAGCTCGGCGGGGCCTTGCAGCGCACCGCCCCGGCCTGGGCGGACATCAACGCCATCGATGTCGAGGATGTCGACCTCACCGACAGCGCGATGCTGACCGCGCGGCTGGTAGTCGAGGCGCCCGATCTCATCATCAATGCGGCTGCCTATACCGCGGTCGACAAGGCCGAGAGCGACGAGGATACGGCGCGGGCGATCAACGTCGATGCGGTCGCCACTATGGTTGCGGCGATGGAGAGCACGGGCGGCAGGTTCGTCCATGTTTCGACCGATTACGTCTTCGATGGCACCGCGTCTTCGCCCTATCTGCCAGACGCGCCGCGCAATCCGCAATCGGCCTATGGCCGCACCAAGGCCGAAGGCGAGGACAAGCTGCGCCGGCAGGACATCCTCGTGCGCACCGCATGGGTCTATGAAGCGGGCGGGGCGAACTTCGTGCGGACCATGATCCGCCTGATGAAGGAGCGCGAGGAGCTCGGCGTCGTCGCCGACCAGATCGGCGCGCCCACCTGGGCGACGGGGTTGGCGCGCACCATCTGGGGGCTGGTCGAGCGCGAGGCCACCGGCACCTTCCACCACAGCGATGCCGGGGTCGCAAGCTGGTATGATTTCGCTGTCGCCATCGCCGAGGAAGCACACTCGCTCGGTCTGCTGGCACGCATACCGACCATCCGGCCGCTCACCACGGCCGACTACCCCACCCCGGCAAAGCGCCCGGCCTTCTCGCTGCTCGACTGCCGCGCCACCCGCGCGGCGCTGGACGAGACGCCGGTCCACTGGCGCACCCATCTGCGCCTGATGCTCAAAGAGGAAGCAAAGCTTGGCTAATCTTCTCGTTACTGGCGGCGCCGGATTCATCGGCGGCAATTTCGTGCACTATTGGAACGCCAAGCATCCCGAAGACCGGGTCATCGTGCTCGACGCGCTGACCTATGCCGGCAACCGCTCGACCCTCGAAGGCGCGCCCCATGCCGAGCTGGTCGAAGGCGACATCCGCGACACCGCGCTGGTCGAACGCCTGCTGCGCGATCATGACATCACGACGCTGGTGCACTTCGCCGCCGAAAGCCATGTCGACCGATCGATCAGCGGGCCGGACGCCTTCATCGACACCAACATCCTCGGCACCAACAGCCTGTTGAAGGCCGCGCGCGCCGTGTGGCTGTCGGGCAGCGGGGTGGCCCACCGGTTCCACCACATCTCGACCGACGAGGTGTTCGGCTCGCTCGGGCCCAACGATCCTGCCTTCAGCGAGACGACGCCCTATGCCCCTAACTCGCCCTATTCGGCATCCAAGGCCGCGTCCGATCACCTGGTGCGCGCCTATCACCACACCTACGGGCTGGAAGTGACGACCAGCAACTGCTCGAACAATTACGGCCCGTACCAATACCCCGAAAAGCTGATCCCGCTGTTCCTGCTGAACGCGCTCCACGGCCGCAACCTGCCGATCTACGGCGACGGGATGAACGTGCGCGACTGGCTGCATGTCGAGGATCACTGCCGCGGGATCGAGGCCTGCCTCGTCAACGGCAAGCCGGGCGAGACCTATAATATCGGCGGCGGGGCGGAGCTGCCCAACCTCGAAGTGATCGCCGCCATCTGCCGCGAGGTCGATCGCGCCTTTGCCGAAATCGAAGGCCTTGCCGAACGCTACCCCGATGCACCCGCCGCCAAGGGCCAGCCGACCGAGAGCCTCAAGACCTTCGTCACCGACCGCGCCGGCCACGACCGCCGCTACGCGATCGACGAAACCAAGGCCCGCGCCGAACTGGACTATGCGCCGGTGCACGGCTTCGACGATGGCCTGCGCCAGACCTTGCGCTGGTATCTCGACCGCGAAGCCTGGTGGCGGCCGCTGATCGCGAAACATGCCTAGCGCGCAAGCCGACCGGGCGGGCCATCCGACGCTTGGTCAATGCCTTTCCGGCAGGCAGAACAATCTCAACGCGATCCGCATGTTCGCGGCGACCTGCGTGCTGGTCTCCCACGCCTTCCCGATCGCGCTCGGCGAGGGAACGCCCGAGCCGCTTCAGGCGCTGACCGGCGAAACCCTAGGCGGTCATGCGGTGATCATTTTCTTCATCCTGTCGGGCCTGCTGATCGCGCGCAGTTACGATCGCGGGCAGAACCTGAAGCGGTTCGCGCTGGCCCGCGCGGCGCGGCTCTACCCTGCCTTGATCGTGGTGACCGTGCTGACGGTGCTGGCGGGGGCGTTCTTCACCACCTTGCCGCTGGCGCAATATCTCGCCGCGCCACAAACACTGACCTACGTGCCGCGCAATCTCAGCCTTGCGTTCCTGCAATACCCGCTTCCGGGCGTGTTCGAGGCCAACCCCCTGCCGCGCTCGATCAATGGCAGCCTGTGGACGCTGTTCTACGAGGTCGTCTGCTACGGGATGGTCGTGGTCGTGGGGATGGCGGGCCTGCTGCGTCGGCGGCTCGCGTTCACGGCGACATTTGTGGCTCTCACGCTCGCCTACCTCGCCAGTCAGCAATGGCAGCCCGATGCCGGCGCTGCCGTCCGGCTGAAGCTGCTGCTGGTGCTGGGTTTCCCCTTCGCGCTCGGTTCGCTGGCCTATGTGTGGCGCGATCACGTTGTGCTCGACCCGAGGATTGCCGCGGTACTCTGGGTCTTGCCCTTTCTCGGCCACGGCACCGTGCTGCAATCCTTCACGATCGTGGTGCCGCTCGGCTACACCATCGCTTGTCTGGGCTTTCTGCCGGGCGGGCGGGTGCTGGCCTATAACCGGCTCGGGGACTATTCCTACGGCACCTATCTCTATGCCTTTCCGGTGCAGCAGGCGGCGGCGTACCTCTTCCCCGGCACGGGGCCGCTGGGCAATATCCTCATCGCTCTGCCGGTGACGCTGGTCCTTGCCGCGCTGTCATGGCACCTCATCGAGGAGCGCGCGCTCGCGAGCATCAGAAGCGCAAACCGCGCTAGCGCAGCGCCTCGACTAGCGCAGACCGCAGATCATCCATGAACGGATAGGCGTCCTCGCGCAGGTATTCGGGATTGCCGAAGGCCTGCGCAGGGGTGCCCGACGCGCGGCAGGCATCGGCCAGCGCCGCAGCGAGCGGGGCTTCGGCGATCGAGGTCACCGAGGTGATGTTGGGGTGGAAGGTCGAAAGGTCCTTGCAGACATAGCCGTTGGTCACCGTGCGCACCCCGAAATGGGCCATCTCAAGCGGCGGATAGCTCGGATGGGGCGAGGCCATCAGGCTGACCCCGGCCGAGGTCTCGAGCAGCATCCGCGCATAATCGTCGAGCGACAATTTGCCGACCGACGTCAGCTTGCGGCCATCGCCCAGATCGACCGGATCGTGGGACATCCCGGCAGACACCACCTCCCAGCTGCCGAACTCGGGATAGTCCCGCGCCCAGCGCCTGAGGCCCCGGACCAGCGCGGGAAAGCAGTTGCGCGCCACATTCGGCCGCCCGTAGACCAGCACGCGCGGCTTGCGCGGGGCCGTGCCGACCTGCGCCAGATAGGGCCGCAGCGCGTCCGATATCACCGGCTCGAACATGAAGCTGCGTTCGACCGAATGGCCGACGGCGGTGATGTACTCGGCGAGGTTCGAGCTGTTGATGATGCCCCACAGCGGTGCGCTCGTATCATAGGCGGCGCGGGCGAGCATGTGGGCGGAGGAGAACTCCATGAACGCCGGTTCGTAGTCCTGCATCAGCCATACGAGCGGGCGCGGCGGCTGGCCGAAGGCCCTGGCCTGCGCATCGCGCACGGCGGCGAAGTTGAGCGTCGTCCACCAGTTATAGGTGACGAAGATCTCGTGCGGCCGCACAGGGATAGCTGCATGCGGACTGCGGACCAGCTCGATCTGGTCGGGCGTGATCGTCAGCCCCGCTTTCGCGGCGCGCGTGGTGATGATCGTGGGATCGGTTTCGGACACTACATCGGTGATGATGACCCGCACATCGAGCGGCCCCGTGGCCCTGAGGGCAAGGCAGGCCCGCGCGAAGATGTCGATACCGGTCGCGGTGCCGCCGAAGTCCGCGCCCTTTTGCAGCAGCGGCACCACCATGGTCAGGCGCGGCGTAATGCTGGCATCGGGCGCGATCCCGAATTCCGCGAGCACCACTTCGTCGATCGGCGGCGATGCGATCCTGCCGCGCAGCTGGTGCACGATCGCCTTCATCTGCGGCGGCAGGTTCTGCTTCAGGAAATTGCGGGCGTTCATGCGTCAGGCTTGCGGGCAACGAAGGTCAGGAATTCGGCGTTGGCCCGGGTTTCGGGCGGTGCGGCGGCCATCTTGGCCTGAAGCGCCGCGCGGTCTTCCACGGGCGTAGCCTCGAGCGATTCCGCCCACACCCAGCCGCGCGCGCAGGTGTTGATGTGCTGCGTCCAGCTCGCGAAGCCCGCCGCTTCGAGCGCGCGGGTGAGGGCGGGCTGACTCGGCAGCGCGAAATGGCGCGGTGCTTCGAGGCCGCGCCAGTAGCGTCCGAACATCGCAAGCCCCGTCGCATCGGCGTTGGGCACCTCGAGATAGAGTGTGCCGCCGGGCTTCAGCCATCCATGGAGACGCCGCAGCAAGGCCGCCGGGTCCGGTACATGTTCGAGCACATGGGCGAGCGTGATGTGGTCGAATTCGCTCTGCCAATGCGACTCCTCGAGCGTGGCGACATCGGCGATGGCGATCCCGCGACCGGCCATGCTGCCGATCAGCTGCGGATCATATTCCGCGCCGGCGAGGTCGTGGCCGAGCGGGTGTAGCCGCAGCAGATACTCGCCGCTCCCACAGCCATAGTCGAGCACCTTGGCGGGCGCCTTGGGCGCGAAACGGAACTGCTCGTCGATCCCGGAGGTGTCGTAGCTGGCAGCCCGCAGCGCCGTGCCGATCAACCGGTCGATGATGCCGCTCGCGGCGGCATAGCGGTTCCGGACATAGGCGGAGCGGATGAACCGTTTGGCCGCCGACCCGCCGCCACCTCCGCCCGTCGCCTCGCCATGGGTGTAGTAGCTCGCATAGGCGCGCAGCAGGCGTTCGCCCACCGGCCGGTTGCGCAACAGGATGGCGCTGCAGGCGGTGCACCTCAGATAGTCGAAGTGCCCGTCATCGCATTTGAAGAAAAAGTCCCGAACATCTTGCGCTTCGACTTCAAATTCATCGTTCCCGCAGAAAAGACAGGACGAAGCGAGCTCAATACCCTCTTCTGAAGGGGACTGTGCCAGTGAAGATAAATCTGATGCCATCACTATTCTTCTAGGCCCATGAGAAGGAGAGGAGTTTTCCTGTCCGGACTGTGCGAATTACCGCAAATTTTATGGCAAATTCGACAAGCTTGATTGGCTATGATCTGTTGCCTGTTGGCCTTGCATAAGGCAATAACCCGCCGTGCACGGCTTTGAAACAGCAAAATGTAGCTTTGCCGCGATTTTTGCCGCATTGCAGCATGCTCGTTTGATGCTGCTGCCAAGGGTTCCCGGATGAAACTGGCGAAGAATTCGCTGCTTAGCCTGATGCCGACTGTTGCCGGGGTGGTCGTCAGCATCCTGACCGTGCCGTTCTACATCTCGCTGATCGGCAACGAGCGGTATGGCGCCCTGCTGATCGCCTGGATCCTGCTCGGCTATTTCGGGCAGGCCGATTTCGGGCTCGGTCGCGCGATCACCCAGCGGCTCTCGTCGATGCCCGATGCCGACGCGTCCGAGCGCGCGGGCGTGGTGTGGTCGGCGCTCTACGGGGCGACATTGATCGCGCTCGCCGGGGCAGCCCTGGTGTTCGTCGCGGCCAATGTGTTCTTCGGATCCTACTTCGAAGCGGGCGAGGCGCTCAAGGCCGAGGCCCTGCGGTCGACCTGGCTGTTCGCGCTGTGCGTCCCGGTGATCATGTATACCGGCGTGTCCTCGGGGGCGTTGACCGGGCTCGAACGGTTCGGGGTCGTGTCGGTCGGGACCACCGTCAGCAATCTGCTGGCCCAGATCCTGCCGCTGCTGGTGGCGATCTTCTATTCGGCGGATCTCAGTTCGCTGCTCGCGGCATCGCTCGTCGGCCGGGTGGCGGGCCTGCTGATGGTGATGGCGAGCATGTGGCGGGTGTTCCTGCGGCGCCAGACGGTCAATCCCTCGACCGCCGAGCTGCGGCGGCTGTTCACCTTCGGCGTGTGGATCATGGTGACAGCCATCATCGGACCACTGATGACGATGTCCGATCGGGTGGTCATCGGGGCCGCGATCGGTGCAGCGGCGGTGGTCGCCTATTCGGTCCCGTTCCAGATTGCCCAGCGCACGGTAATGCTGCCGATGGCTATCGTGCAGGCGCTGTTCCCGCGCCTCGCATCGCAATCTGCCGAGCGCGCGGAGGCGCTGGGCAAGGATGCCGTGGTGCTCGTCGGGCAGATGTATGCCTTCGTGGTGATTGGCCTGATCTGCATGGCCGAGCCGCTGCTGCGGCTCTGGCTGGGCGACAATCTCGATCAGCGTTCGGTGATTGTGGGCCAAATCGCGCTGGTCGGGTTCTGGGTCAATGCACTGGCGAATGTGCCCTATGCGCATATCCATGCGCGCGGGGATTCGCGTTTCACCGCGCTGGTCCATCTGGCCGAGCTGCCGCTCTATTGCGCAATGCTCTACGGCTTCGGACTGTGGCTGGGTCTGGCGGGGATCGCGCTGGCCTTCTCGCTTCGCGCCTTGATCGACTGCGTCATCATGTTCGCCAAGGCCGGCTTCGGCGAGGCACGGGTGCTGTTCCATCTGGCCGGCCCCGCCGCGCTGATCGCCGCAGCGCTGGCCGTGTCGCCTTACGCCGATGGCTGGCTGCCTGCCATGGCCTGCGCCGTCATCCTTGGAGGACTACTTGCCCCCCTGTGCTGGTTCCAGATGCCGGCTGCGGCCAAGCAGGCCATCCTGACGCGGCTCGGGCGGCCGGCCAATCCCGCCTGACCGCCCGAGCCTCGCCAAAGTGGCGAGTCAGATCCAGTCCGCCCCGCTGATCAGCGTCGTCGCGCCGCTCGTGACGAAGAACCGTCCCGCCGCGCTGCCCCGGTTCATGCCGCCCGCATCGTTCCACTGGGTGGCGCTGCCGACCAGGAATTGCGCCGGAATCGCACCCGTGATCCCGTCGCCGCGCGTCAGGATATCGAGATTCCCCGAAGTGACGCTGGAGAACTTGGCGCGGTTGGCGCTGTTCGCCAGATCGAGCCGGGTCGCGGTATTGAGATAGAACGCTCCGAGGCGGAAGGTAGCGTTGCCATGGTTGAGCAGCGTTCCGGAGAAGCCTGCGCGGGTCCAGCCTGCGCTTCCTCCGGCGACCCAGGTCAATCCCGTCACTGTCACGGCATTGCCATTGGCGTAGCAGTTGCAGCCCGCCACGGCCGTCGGCTGGGCAAGGTCGAGGCTGATCAGGATGTCGTAGTCGGTGTTCGGCGCAAACGCGCCTGCCGCGCCGATCTGCACGCGCGCCTGCGCCGTGCCTGCGGCATTGGCGATCCGCATTTCCAGCTGGCCATTGCTGCGCAGCATGAGCCTCAGTCCGGGCGTGCCCGAAGTGTTGCCGATAAGATCGACGTCGGCTGCCGGCAGGGCCGGAAAGCGGAACCTGAGCAGCGCCATGGTCCCCACCTGGCTATCGGCCGCCGCCAGACCGCCACCGGTAAGGGTGCGCCGCACACCGTTGGTGAACTCGACCACCGGATAGGCCGGGTTGGGCCCGCCCGTGGTCTCGGAGATGTTGGTGACGGCCTGACCGGTGAAGCTCGCCACGTTGATCCCGTCCACGCTGCGCAGCTTGTTCAGACCGCTGGTGTAGCTGACAGTGACCACATCGCCGCCTGTCACGGCGTTTACGAGCGAGAGGCCCGCGTTCTGGCGCCACACGGATGCAGTGGCGACAGTCACCGGCGCACCGTTCACGGTCACGACGAAATCGGAGACCGCCGGGGGAGTGGCGAGCTCGTTCAGGGCATGATCGAAGCGCAGCCAGATCGCGTTGCCTCTGATGCCTGCTTCCACCAGCGCCGGAACCGTCGTCTTGGCAGGGCGGTAGGCGTTCGTCATTTCAAGGCCGAAGGGCAGCATCGTGTTGCCTGCTCCGCCTTCGGTGCGGCGCAGATAGAGGGTGTCCATGTACAGCCAGAATTCCGGATTATCCCACAGGGCCTTGCCGCCGGTGGCGAGTTCCACTGCCAGCACGCCGGGGTAAAGCGAGTAGCCCACGACATCGCGATAATAGGCGTTCCAGTTGGACCCGTCCCGTTCACGGGTGACCGAGTGCAGTTCGCCCCATTCGGCGCTGCCGAACATCTGGTAGGTATAGGGTGCCCGGGGGCGACCATCACCGGCGAATTTCGGGACGGAAATATCCAGCGCCTCGACCCGGAAGATCTGGCTGTCTTCGGCCCAGCGGAAGTTTTCGGCGGCCGACAGGTATTTGAGCCACGATTGCGGGGCATTCGCTCCCAAGGCGAGAGCGCACATCACCACGATCGGCTTCTTCCATTGGTTCCCCCCGCCGCCGCCGAGCACGACGGCGCCTTCCTCCATGCGCGAGACGATGTCGTCGGCAATGGCGGCCATGTAGGTGAGAAGGGTCAGCTTTTGCTCGGCGGTGAAGCTGGAAAGGTGCAGGCAGAGCAGGGCCCGGTGCAGGTCATTGCCCACGTTGCGGCCATATTCGTCGTGATTGTTGACCCCCTTGGCCGAGTTGCTGTTGATGAAGTCGGGGAACGATGTCTCGATATAGCGATCGACCGCATCGAGCGCCTGCGCGTAGGTGAACGCGCTCGGCGTCGGCGCAAGGTTGCGAAAGGGCGCGAGCGAGAAGTTCGACCGCCGGATGCGCCATGACTTGTTGCCACGCGATACGCCCGGGCGGGCCGCATCAAGAGGAGGGATGCTGCTCACGACCGTGAGAACCACCATGTCGAGCCCGACGGGGCGGTTCTGGAACGGGATGTTGGTGAGTGCCGACACGAATTTCATGACGCTCCCCTCGACCACCACGAGGGGAACGCCGGTCGCCCCCGGGTCGACGTTCATGGCCGGATCATATTGCAGGGCCAGACCGACCCCGCTCCCCAACGTGTCGAAGCCTTGCCGCACACCGTTGCCGGTGTTGTTGGTGGTGAGGCCGCCGGGCGCATAGCTGCGATGGCCCGGGTTGACGACCGTCCCGTGGACGCGCCGGTTGGTGAAGGTCGCGCCGTTCCCGTCGACCCCGCTCGCCTGAACGCCGCCCGGCGGCGAGATCGCGGTGATCGCCACCGGTCCGAGCACCCACCAGTCGCCGTTGGCGTATTGGCCTGCAGGCCGCGGCGCGGCGAAAGTGAAGGTGACCCCGGTGACCGTGAGGCTATTGAGGATCTGTGCACTGCTGCTCGTGAATTGCTGTCGCCGGGAGCCCCGGTGGCCGAAGCCGAAACCGGACATCAGAGCAGCCCCACCAGAGCCGACGCCGTCGTCCCCGTCACCCGCACGGCCCGCACCCGCACGTCCAGCGTGCTACCGGTCGGCACGTTCTTGAAGAGCACGTCTGCATTGCCCAGCGCGGGACGCAGGACGACGTTGCCACCTTCCCCGACATAGATCGCCTTGGTGATCTGGGGCAGGTCGAGCGTGTCGCTGGGCGTGATGGTGATGCAATCGAGCGAAGGCGCGGTCGGGCTGTCGACGGAATTTTCGAAGGTGCGTTCGGGCATAGTCATCTCCTTTGAACAAAGTGAGAACAACTTGTTTCACATCGATCGGGAGTAGGAAAACGCTTTTTGGCCCCGGTGCAGCGAGATTGGACTGGTCTCGGTGATCAAAATTGACGAAGGAAAGGCAGCGCGCCCTCCAAACTCTCTCTCTCCCGCTTTGGACTGAAGGGGCGCGGCCGAAATCCTGCTCAGGGCACGAATGGGGCAAGAATGCTTGAACGTAGCACCTCCAGTGATCAGCAAGCGGTGCCCAGGACGTTCAAGCATGTGCCCGAGCTCGATGGCATGCGGGCGATTGCGGTTTCGATCGTCTTTATCGGCCATGCCCAGATATTGCCGAGCTTTCCTTCGGGATTCGGGGTGACGATCTTCTTCTTTCTCAGCGGGTATCTGATCACTTCGCTGATGCGGGTCGAATTCGCCAGGAACGGCCGGGTCGATCTCAAGGCGTTCTACATCCGCCGTTTTCTGCGCATCAACCCGCCGCTCTGGATATCCATGATCGCGATGGGGTCGATGGTTGCGCTCGGCGTGCTCAAGGTCGAGCTGACCTGGTACGACATCCTCAGCCAGGCGCTGTTTTTCGCGAACTACATGCCTGACTTTGCACAAAGAACAGGCTTGCCCTCGCCGCTCTGGTCGCTCGCTGTGGAGGAGCATTTCTATCTCGCCTTCCCGCTGCTGTTCGGATTGATGGCGCGGCGGTTCGAACCCCGGAAGATTGCGCTGATCTGTGCGGTCATGTGCATGGCGGTCCTGCTGATCCGCATGTTCAACATCGCGATCCTCGATATCGCCTATTCCAACTATTACTGGACCCACACGCGGATCGACTCGATCCTGTTCGGATCGGTGCTGGCGCTGTGGTCGAACCCGCTGCTGGACGAGCCGGACGAGTGCATCGAGGTCGGGTTCTGGCACCTCGCGGCGGCCGGTCTGGCCGTGCTGGTGTCCTTTGTCATCAAGTTCGATGCCTTCGAATATGGCTTCAAATACACCGTTCAGGGCATCGCTCTGTTCTTCGTTTTCGCCTTCATCCTGCAAGGCAGGTCGCCCTTGATCGCGCCGCTGCGATGGAAGGCCGTGCAGCTGGTCGGGCTGTATTCCTATACCATCTACCTGATCCACTACGCCTTCATCATCGCCGTCAAGCAAGGCGCGCCCGATGCGCCGGCAATCGTGCGGGCGGTAATTGCCGCCGCGCTTTCGCTGGCCTTTGCCTACGTCATGTACCGGCTTGTGGAGTCGCCCATGGCTGCCATTCGTAAACGCATGAATGCGCGCGCCGGAGCGTCACATGGTTGAGATGCGGCGGAGCGCAGGGCGGGCGGGGCAATCTGTGTTGCCACCGTCTGGCACGCGGTTTAGTGCCGGGGACGGAACAGACCTGTGACGACAAGCAACAAGTCCCCTAGCCTCAGGGTGCCTGCGGGCGCCATCATTCCGCCGGGCGTACCGGGGGGAATGGCCGGGCCTCGCCATGTCGTCCGTCCCAGGCCCGCCAGCGCCGCATCGGAATATCTCCGGATTGCGCCGCTGCTGATCCTCGCCCTCGCGCTGCTGATGCCGGCCGAGGTCAGGGTCGCTCTGGCTGGCCAGACGCTTTACGCCTACCGGATCGCGTGGATCGCCCTGCTGCCTTTCGTCTTCTTCCAGTTCTCGCGCGGCGCGATGCAATTCCGGGCGAACGATCTGTTCGTGACGATCGGTGCGGGCTGGATCACCGTTTCCTTTGTGGCCAACTACGGAGCCGTGATCGGTATCCCTTCGGGGATCGGCGCATCGCTCGACCTCATCGCCCCCTATTTCATCGCGCGCGCGTCGATCCGGAACATGAACGATTTCCGGCGCCTTATGATCATCCTTTCGCCGGTCGTGTTCGTGTTTGCGGTTCTGATGCCGGTCGAAGGCGTTACCCAGAGCCGCTTCATTCGCGATGCGGCGGCGGCTGCGTTCGGCAGCCTCGGCACGTCGGAATACGGCCAGACCTCCGCCTTCCGGATCGCGACCGATACGCGCATGGGCCTGCTGCGCGCGATGGGGCCGTTCTCCCACCCCATTCTGGCAGGGGTGTTCTTCTCGACCCTGCTGCCGATCTACTACTTCTCCAAGACCCGCGGGATCCCGCGGTTCCTCGGCTTCTCGGCGGGCTTTGCTGCCTTCTTCTCGCTCAGCTCGGCGGCGATCCTCGGGGTGGTCCTGTTCATCGCGCTGGCGATCTACGATTATCTGCGCCGTGTCGTCTCGTTCCTGAGCTGGCCGCTGTTCCTGGGTTCTGTCGCGGCGCTGTTCGCCGTCCTGCACGTGGTGTCCAAGAACGGCATCCTCTCCGTCCTCATCCGCTTCACGATGGACCCGGCCACAGGGCTCTACCGCCTGCTGATCTGGGAATACGGGGGCAAGTCCGTGGTGCGCCATCCGCTCTTCGGCATCGGGTATCAGAAATTCGAAGCGCTGGCATGGATGGGCGACAGTATCGACACCCTCTGGCTGCACCTCGCAGTCCGCAGCGGCCTGCCTTCGGCACTGTTCCTGCTGCTCGCGACGCTGTGGGCCGTGGCGGGCACAGCGCTGACGGCCGGGCGCAGGTCCGATCCCGATCATTCGACGCTCATCGGCCTGTCGATCGCGCTGGCCATCCTTGCGATCGCCGCCTTCTCCGTGTCCTTCTTCGGCGGGATGCTGACCTGGTATGCCATGTTGCTGGGCATCGGCTCGACCCTGGGAACCGTGAAGGCTGAGCCCCAGCCACAAAGGCGCGCCATAATCAGGCGCATCTGACCCATGAGCTTGAACCGGTCAACCTGGCTGCGTCAGCTGGTCCTGAAAGGCAGATGGGCCTACCTGTGCCACATCTCCAAGATGGACATCCATCCCACGGTGCAGATGTCCTTCTCTGCCAAGCCGGACCAGACCTTTCCGCGCGGCGTGCATATCGGCGAATACAGCTATGTCGCCTTCGACGCGCGCATCCTGACCCACGACCGCACGCGCGGGCTCTACCTGCACACGCGCATCGGCCGGAACTGCTTCATCGGCGGGGGAAGCATCATCCTGCCCGGTGTCACCATCGGTGACGGCTCGGTTGTCGGTGCCGGCAGCGTGGTGACGAAGGACGTGCCGCCGGGGTCGGTGGTTGCGGGCAATCCGGCCCGGATCATCAAGTCGGGCATCGCCGTGGGACACTACGGACGTTTCGCCGACGCCGACGTACGCGAGCAACATCTGCGTGCCATCGATCCGGCAGTGGGGCGCTTGCCGGACCGTGAACTCCGAAGGAACATCGATGACGCAGGGAACAACGATCATGACTGACAACCTTGCGGAAGAGCGCGAAGGTGCCGTGACGCCGAGGACGCAGGCCGTTCCCGAACTGACCGTGATCATGGTCAGCTACAACACCCGCGAGCTCACCCTGATCGCGCTCGAGACCCTTCTGGCCAATGCCGGCGATGTCTCGATGGATGTGGTGCTGTGGGACAATGCCTCGGTTGACGGCTCGGCCGATGCCGTGGCCGAACGCTTCCCGACCGAGGTCAAGCTGGTGCGCTCGGCCGACAATCTCGGCTTTGCCGCCGCCAACAATGCTGCCGCTGCCGAGGCCCGCACACCCTGGCTGCTGCTGCTCAATCCCGACACCGAGACCCACCCGCGCGCGATCGAGAACCTGCTCGCCTTTGCCAAGGCCCATCCCGAGGCGGGCATTGTCGGCGGACGCACGGTCTTTCCGGACGGCTCGCTCAACATTGCCTCGTGCTGGAACCGGATGACCGTCTGGAGCCTGCTGTCGCGCGCCCTCGGCCTGTCGCGGGCCTTTCCCAATTCGGTGCTGTTCAACCCCGAGGCGATCGGCGGCTGGAAGCGCGACACGGTGCGCCATGTCGACATCGTCGTGGGCTGCCTGCTGATGACCAGCAAGAAGGTGTGGGACGAACTCGGCGGCTTTCACGAGAAGTACTTCATGTTCGGCGAGGAGGCCGATCTGTGCCTGCGCGCCGCCAAGCTCGGCTATCGCCCGATGGTGACCCCCGATGCGCAGATCGTCCACCATGTCGGCGCCTCCTATAGCGAGAGCGAGAACCGGATGGTCAAGGTCCTCAAGGGACAGGTGACCCTGATCCGCGATCACTGGAACGCGCTCACCCGACCCCTGGGCATTGTCCTGCTGGTCGTATGGGCGATGATGCGGACGCTGCTGGAGAGCGTCACCGGTCGCAAGCCCGAGGCGGCGCGCCCGTGGCGATCGGTCTGGCGGCGGCGCAGCGAATGGTTGGCAGGCTACTGATGGAACAGATCGGGGCATCTCCTCTGGCCGAGGGTGCGCGCAAGGTCTCCCTGTCGCGCTCGGAGCGGCTGGTGCGGCTGATCAAGTCCGTGCTGAATATCCGCGCATGGCTTCACCTTGTGAAAATCGTCAATTATTACAATTACTCGCATGTGAAGCCGATGCAGGTGATGCGGCCATCGAAGGATTGCCGCATCTCGCCGGACGTCAATTTCAGCAACGAGCGGAATATCGTCATCGGGGCGCGGGTCAGCATCGGATCGCGCTGCTTCATCTGGGCCGGCCCGGAGCAGGGCCGCGTCGTGATCGGGGATGACGTGCTGTTCGGCCCCGACGTGCTGATCACCGCCGCCAATTACCGCTTCAACGACGGCGCGCCCGTCACCAAGCAATTGATGGACGAAGCCGATGTCGTGATCGGCCGGGATGTCTGGCTGGGTGCGCGGGTGATCGTGTTGCCGGGCGCGACCATCGGCGATGGCGCGATCATCGGGGCGGGGGCGCTGGTGCGCGGGGACATTCCCGCCAATGCCATTGCGGTCGGTGTGCCTGCGCGGGTGGTCGGCACCCGGCAGATCCCCTCAACCTGACGCCGCGCTGCCCGCCATCGCCCGGTTGAGGCCCGCGGCGAAGGTGGCCGCGATCGCGGGCCGCATGAACTGCCGGGCATGTTCGCTGGTCTGCCAGACGGCGAGCTCCGCCTTGAGTGCCTGTTCCTCACGGCAGGCCCGCGCCATCGCATCGGCGATCGCGCGCGGATCGCGGGCATCGACCCTTATCGCAAAACCGCAGTCGTCGAAGTAGCCGTCAACCGCGGTGCCGGCCGGGTAGATGATCGGCGTTCCGGCAAACAGCGCCTCTACGAACACCAGTCCGAAAGTTTCGCTCACCGACGGCAGGACGAAAGCAGTCGCGCGGTTGAGGCGTTGACGCACATCCTCCCGTCCCATCGGTCCCGCCAGAACCACTCCGGGGGTGTCGCCGATCAGGGCCTTGCAGGCCGCAACCTCCCCGGGTTCGCCGCCGCCGATGACAGTGAGCCCCGGAAAGCCGCTACTATCCTGCGCCAGAAGCCGCGCGGCACCGACCATATGGCCGAGGTTCTTGCGCTTGAAGCTCTTGAGATGGAACACCGATACGCATCCCTCGCCGCCGATGCGCGGTGCGAGCGGGGTGTCGATATCGGTCGGGCAGGGCAGCATCAGGAAGGGCAGCTCGGCAATGCCCAGCTGCGACAGGATGCGCTCGAACGCCCAGGGGGAGAAGGGGAACACCATGCTCGCGCCCTCGAGGATCCGCCGGTATTCCCCTCCCAGATCGCGGCGCACCGACAGGATCTTGGTGTCCGTGTCGCCCTGTATCGAGATCGCGTAGGGAATGCCGAGGCGCTCGGCGACTTGCCGCACGGCGATCCCCTCGATCGTGAGCTTGTGGCCGACAATCAGATCGGGGCGCCGGTCTTCGGCGAGCAGCCGCGCGGTCAGCCAGTCAGCGAGCTTTCGCAGCATGGTGCGATGCATGATCCCGCGCCCGGGTGCCACATAGCTGAGCGCGATCCCATGCTCGAAGGCCTGCTCGACGATCCGGATCGGCTGGCCCGGCAGCAGAGACGCCAAGGCCCCGGCCTTGGGGCTGACCCGGTTGATCGATACCACGCGGTGATCGAAGGCATCCGCGGTCAGGTCGACCAGGGTCTTGATCACCTTGGTCTTGAAGGATTCTACGGGATCGGGAAAGTCGCCTGACAGGTGCAGGACATAGGGCCTGTCACGCCCGCCAGCTTTCGACAAGGGAGGCGCGAGGCGCGTCACGGGAGAGGGCTGGCTCCGGTTGCGGGAACGGTGACGGGAAAGGAAGCGCCCGGCCTGCCGCAGCAGACCGGACACCCGTCAGTTCTTGCCGTACTGGTAGTACTGGTACTGGTAGGAATAGTCGGCCCCCGCTTCCAGCGCGCGGTACTTGGTCAGCACGCCGCCGAGCAGGTTGGCGCCCACCGCGCGCAGGCGGTTGATCGAGGTGCGGGCCTGCGCGAGGCTGGTGCGGTTGGCTTCGATCACGAACACGGTCGCATCGACAACCTTCGCGATTTCCGCGGAGTCGGCGAGGCCCAGCATCGGGCTCGAATCGATGATGACCATCGAGTATTCCGCGCGCCGCTCCTCGACGAAATCGCGGAAGGCCTGCGAGGACACCAGCTCCACCGGGTTCGGCGGAACCCCCGCCACCGAAAGCACCGTGAGGTTTTCGCGCACGATGTCGATCTTGGCATCGTCGAAGCTGACATGGCCCAGCAGCACTTCGGCAAGCCCTGCCGGGGGCCGCTCGAGGTCCAGCAGCGCGTGCACCGAAGGCTTGCGCAAGTCGCCGTCGATCAGCAGCACGTTGCGGCCCAAACGCGCGAACAGCTGCGCGAGGATCAGCGAGGTCGTGCTCTTGCCTTCGGACGCCTGACTGCTGGTGAACTGCACCACCGCGCCGCGGCGCGGCACGGCGTAGTCGATCGTCGACCGGATCGCGGCATAGGCTTCCATGAGCGTGCTGAACTGGTTGGCTTCCTCGCCCTCCAGGTCCTCGGTCTTCACGAAAGGCGTCTGGCCGAGGAAGGTCAGGCCCAGACGATCCTCGATGTCCTCGCCGCGGCGGAACTGGTCGACGAAGGTCTCGCGCACCAGCGCAAGCCCGCCCGCTGCCGCAATCCCGAGCACCAGCGCGATCAGCAGATTGCGCGAAAGGCTGGGAGAGACCGGGCTGGTGGGCACGGTGGCCGTATCGAGCGGCGTGATCGAGCTGCTCTGCAGGTTGGAACCGGTGTTGATCTGGTTGAAGCGGTCAAGCAGCGCCTTGAGCTGTTCGCGCAGCGCCTCGGCTTCGCGCTCCAGACCCGAATATTCGATGCTCTTGTCCTGCTCGACCATGGCCTTCGAGGTGACCGAGCCGAGTTCCTGCTCCATCGCGGCTTCCTGCTGGCGCGCGATCTGGAACTGGCTGCGGATCGAGGACTTCACGTCGGCCCCGGTGCGCTCGATCTGCTGATCGATGAAGGACAGCCGCGACCGGATGTCCTTGATCGCGGGAAAATCGTCATTGTAGCGCTGGCGCAGCACCGCCAGCTCGGCGTTCAGCTTGGCGCGCTCCTCGGTCAGGCCCTGCACGACCGGGCTGCTGAGCACTTCGGGGATCTGCGAGGCGGGCAGGTTGGCGATCGCACGCCATTTCTGCTCGGCCGCAATGCGGTTGGCCCGGACGGTCGCGAAGGTCGCATTGACGCTCGAGAGGTTGGCCCCGACGATCGTGCTCGCACCGCCTTCCGGGTCGGTGCCCATGGTCTGCTGGGTGACGATGCCGGCATTGCGGGCATAGGCGTTGGCCGCCAGTTCCGCCTCGTTCAGACGGCCGCGCACCTGCTCGATCTGTTGCATCAGATATTCGCGCGCATAGGCGTTGCTGTCGATGCTGCGGCGCACGTCGGTCTGCACGAAGGCGGCGGCATAGCCATTGGCGATCTCTGCCGCGAGGGCCGGCTTTTCCGAGGACGCACTGATCGCAATGATCAGCGCGCCGCCGGTCGTCTCGGCCGAGACGCTGCCGCGCAGGATGCCGGCGGCCATCTTGATCTTGTCTTCTTCCCACTGCGCGTCGGTGCGGTTGGACGGGCGGCTGGCTTCGACATCCGCACCGAGAAGATCGGTCCGCTTGCCGAAATTGAGCGCGCGGGCGACCTGCTCGGCAAGGCTGCGGCTCTGGATGATTTCGATCTGCGTCTGGATGTAGTTGTCGATTTCGCTCGCCGAAGCGATCGGCGATTCGACTTCCTGTCCCTCCATGATTTTGGTGCCCCAGGGCGAGACGCGCACGGTCGCGCTGGCCTGGTAGGTCGGCGGCGTCACCAATGTCAGCGCCACGCCCCCGATCAGGGCGAGGGCGATGATCGCTCCGATCAGCCAGCGCTGGCGGAAGAGCGCGCCGCGCAGCCAGGCAACGTCGATCTGCGGGCCCTTGGGCTGCTCCACCACGGTCGATGGCAGATACTGGTCGACCCACAGGTTGCCGCCGTTCGGTTCCGGGGCTTGGATGATGGATCGTTCGTTCATTAAAGCAAAATCCATGTTCTTGAGCACTGCGGGGTGCGCGCGCTTTTCATCATTCCCAACGCGCAACCCGCCGCGTCATGCGGGCGACCGACCGATCAGGGTCAGTTGTTGTTCAGCCCGGCAACGGCAAACACGCCGAAGACCGGAAGGGCCTTGAGCAGGTCTTCCCAGAACGCCGAAAGGCCGTCAGTCCCCATCACCACGCGGTCGCCCGGTTCCAGCACCGGATCAAGCATCGTGCCCTGCCGTACCTGCTGGTAATCGAACTTTGCGATCATGATCCCTTCCGGGCTTTCACGGAAGACGGCGACCTGATCGACCTTGGCGACCCGCTTCGGCCCGGCCGCCATCGCGATGGCGCCCGAAAGCCGGGTGCCCGGCTGGAAGCTGTAGACGCCCGGCTTTTCGACCGCACCTTCGACGGTGACCAGATGCGAGGCGAATTCGGTCACGTTCACGCTCACCATCGGCGACTTCAGCCCGAGCGCGGCGAATCGGCGGGTGAGGTCCTGTTCGAACTGCTTGGCGGTCATCCCCGAGGCGGGGATCGAGCCGAGCATCGGGAGAGAGACATTGCCCTCCACCCCGATTCGTACCGCCTCGACGGTGAGATCGGGTTCGCGGAACACGGTCACGGAAATCTTGTCGGTCGGGCGCAGCAGATAGGTGCTCGGCCGGGCGACGCTGAAGGCGGCCTGCCCCAGGCTGCTGTCCGGCTGCGAGGCCGCAGCGCCGATCATCGGTTCCGGCGTCGACGCGCAGCCCGAAAGCGCCATTGCCGTCACGGCACCCAACATTGCGCCAAGCCCAGTTTTAATCCTGCGTTGCTTCACCACAGCCTCCATCACATCCGCTTTTGGGCTTATACCCTCGGTTTCTGCGGTGCAACATTATTGCGGCCTTCCGAGGACGCTGGCTGGTTTCGGGTCGCCTTGGACTCTTCCGGATCGAGCCGAACTGATGCAAGAGCGTCACGCTGCTGTTGCCGGCAAGCCACCTCTTCGCTTTCGCATCCAGGAACACCGATCAATGGCGTTTTCCGCTTCTTCGATCTTCAGCGTGAGTGCTGCAGGACTTTACGGCCTGGTCATGCTGGCTTGCGTTCTGGCAACGACAACGGCCGCAAGATACCGCCAGCTGCCGCACCATGCACGGACCTGGGCGATGCTGGCCGCCATGTTCCTGTTGCTGGCATGCAATCGCTTTACCGGGTTCGAGGAATTTGTGCGCAGCCTGTTGCGCGAAGAGTTGAGGGTGTTCGGCACCTACGAAGATCGTCGCAGCGTGCAGGGGCCTCTGGCGGTCGCGGTGATCGTGCTGTTCAGCGCAGCGGTCGGCTGGAGCCTGTATTTCCGCTGGAGAACCGCGCGGGGGCAGCGGGACAGGGCGGTGCTGGTGGCGCTGGGTGCGGCGGTGGTGATGCTGGCTCTGGTGGTGATGCGGATCGTCTCGCTGCACCAGATGGACACGCTGCTCTACGGGCCGCTCAAGCTGAACTGGATCGCGGATCTGGGGAGCAGCGTTGCAGTGCTTGGGGCGGCGCTGAAATATGTGAGGCTGGTCAGACTGCGCAATGCCGGTCGGCGATGATCCGCGCGATCCGGCGGCTGGCGGTGCCGTCGCCATAGGGATTGTGCGCCTTGGCCATCGCCTCGTAGGCGCGCGGATCGTCCAGTAGGCGGGATGTTTCGGCAACGATCACGGAAGCCTCTGCGCCCACCAGTTTGGCGGTGCCGGCAGTGACACCTTCCGGCCGCTCGGTCGTATCGCGCATCACCAGCACCGGCTTGCCGAGGCTGGGGGCTTCTTCCTGGATGCCGCCGGAATCGGTCAGCACGATATCGCTCGCCGCCATCATCGCGACAAAATCGAGGTAATCGAGCGGATCGATCAGGGCGATGTTGTCGTGGCCCGCAAGCGCCGGGCGCATCACGCCGCCGACATTGGGATTGGGGTGCAGCGGATAGATGATCGCGACATCGTCGCGCGCGGCGAGCTGCTGCAAGCCCTTGGCGATCTCGACCATGCCGGCCCCGAAATTCTCGCGCCGGTGGGCGGTCACGGCGAGGATCCGCCTGCCTGCGAAGCGTTCACGCAGCGGCGCGATAGCCGGAGCCAGCGACGGATTTGCTGCAAGCCTTTGCTGCGCAAAAAACAGGGCGTCGATCACCGTGTTGCCGGTGATGTGAATGGCGGCTGCGTCGACGTTCTCGGCGCGCAGGGCGGCCGCCGCGGTTTCGGTCGGGGCGAAGTGCAGATCGGTGATGACCCCGGTGACCTTGCGGTTCACCTCCTCGGGCCAGGGCGAATAGATGTCGCCGCTGCGCAGCCCCGCCTCGACATGGCCGACGGGAATGCGCCGGAAATAGCAGGCGAGGCTCGCCATCATGGTGGTGAGGGTGTCGCCGTGGACGAGCACCCGGTCGGGCTTCAAATCGTCGAGCGCCGCCCCGAAGCTGGTGAGGATGCGGCTCGCCAGCCCGTCGAGCGTCTGGTCGGGCTGCATCAGGTCGAGGTCGACATCGGGCTCGATCCCGGCGAGCGCCAGAACGGAATCGAGCAGCTCGCGGTGCTGCGCGGTGACCACCACCTTGACGTCGAACAGCCCCGTCTCGCGCAGCGCGAAGACCACCGGGAACATCTTGATCGCTTCGGGCCGGGTGCCGAAGGTCACCACGAAGCGCGGTTTCGCGCGCTCGGAAGTCATCGCCGCAGCATGCCCCGCGTGTCGAACACGAGCTTGCCCGAAAGATCCTCGGAGCCCAGATGCTTGAAGGCGGTGTGATCGACCAGCACGACGACAATCTCCGCCTGCCGGAGCCCGGCGTCAAGCGTCACCAGCTCGGCGCCCGTGCCGTCGAAAGCCTTGGGCAATTCGTCGGTGAAGGGTTCGACGACGAGGATGCGGTCGCCATGGGTGTGCGCGAGCGCCTCGGCGATCTCGAGCGCGGGGCTTTCGCGGAAGTCGTCGATGTCGGGCTTGAACGCGAGGCCGAGCAGCGCGACCTTGCCGTCGGGCGCCGCATCGAGCAGCGCGCGGATCTTGCCTTCGGTGTGGACCGCCTTGTGGTCGTTGACCTCGCGCGCGGTCTTCACCAGCCGCGCGGCCGAGGGTGCGCCCGCCACCAGAAACCACGGGTCGACCGCGATGCAATGCCCGCCGACGCCCGGGCCGGGCTGGAGGATGTTGACGCGCGGGTGACGGTTGGCGAGGCGGATCACCTCCCACACATCGACCCCGATCACATCGGCGATCATGGACAGCTCGTTGGCAAAGGCGATATTCACGTCGCGGAAGCTGTTCTCGACCAGCTTCACCGTCTCGGCGACGCGCGCGGTGGTGTAGAGGCAGTCGCCCTTCACGAAGCTGGTGTAGAGCACCGCCGCGCGCTCGGCGCAGGCGGGGGTGACGCCGCCGATCACGCGGTCGTTGTGGACCAGTTCGTTGACGATCCGGCCCGGCAACACACGCTCGGGGCAATAGGCGAGCGCGATGTCGGCCTCGTCATCGCTGCCGTCCTTGGGCACGACCAGATCGGGGCGCAGCTCGCTGATGATTTCGGCAACGCGCTCGGTGGTGCCGACCGGTGAGGTGCTCTCGACGATTACGCAGGCCCCGGGCAGGATCTTGGGCGCGATCGCGCGCGCGGCGGCTTCGACATAGGTGATGTCGGGCGCCTTGCCCTCGCCCAGCGGGGTGGGTACGGCGATCATGTAGAAGCTGGCGGTGGGCACTTCGGTCGAGGCGACCAAAGTCTGGGCGGTGATGGCGTCGTGCACCAGCTTGTCGAGATCGCGCTCCTCGATATGCACGCCGCCCGCATTGACCGTGTCGACCACGCGCTGCGACACGTCCACGCCGCACACGCTCCACCCGTAGGAGGCGAGCAGCGCGGCGGTGGGCAAGCCGATATAGCCGAGGCCGATCACCGCAACCTGATGGTCGGGCGCGGGGTGGGCCAGAGCCTTGCGCCCGAGCGCGGCGGTGGCATCGAAAGGAGCGTTCATGCGGTCAGGGTCCCGGTTCTCGGGAGCCGTGATGGCCGCAAAGCCCTTAAAATCGCGTTAGGCTTGCCGCGATTTTACCATGTGAAGCGGCTTACTTCGCCAGCGCTTGGGTATAGGCGGCGAGCAAGGGCGTGATCTGGTGCTGCCAGTTCAATTCATTGACCACCCGCTCGCGGCCATAGGCGCCCATCCGCTCGCGCGCGGCGGGATCGTCGACCAGCGCGACGATCTTCTCGGCCATGTCGACCGGGTTGTTCGCCTCGGCATAGAGCGAGGCTTCCTGCGCCGAGAACCGCCCCTCGGTCACGTCGAACTGCACCATGGCTTTTCCGAGGCTCATATATTCCATGATCTTGTTCATGGTCGACTTGTCGTTCATCGCGTTGACCCGGTCGGGGTTCACGCCGAGGTCCATGGTCGAGAGCACTTCGAACAGGTCCTGATCGGGCGCGCGGCCGGTGAAGGTGATGTAGTCGCCAAGGCCGCGGCGCGCGGTCATGTCCTTCAGCTCGGCCAGCGCCGGGCCGCCGCCGACAAGGACGAACTGGATGTCCTCGCGGCCCTTCTGGCGCACGAGGTGATCCACGGCGTCGATCAAGAGGTCGATCCCCTCCTGCTCGCCCATCACCCCGACATAGCCGACCATATGCGCGCGGCCGTTCTTCCAGCTCTCCACCGGAGCGACGCGCTTGAGCTTCGACAGGTCAGGCCCGGAGCGCACCACATGCACCCGCTCAGGTCTCATCCCGCCGCGCTCGACGGCGATCTTGCGGTAGGAGTGGTTGGTCGCGATCGAGACGTCGGCGGCCATGAAGGTCAGCTTCTCGAACAGCACCATCAGCCGCCAGAAGAAGCCGCGCTTGTTGAACTTGGCTTCGTAGAGCTCGGGATTGATGTCGTGGTGATCGAAGATGTAGCGCACGCCCAGCAGCTTGAACGGCAGCGCGACGAGGAAGATGAGATCGGGCGGATTGCAGCCCTGGATCACGTCGATCCGGCGCTTCAAATGGATCTTCCACGCCAGCACCGTCTCCCAGAACAGCGCTGCGCCATATTCGGCGAAGAAGCCGATCGCGCCCTTGGCTTCGAGCGGTAGCGGGTGGCGGTGGATTTCGATGCCATCGATGACTTCGAAGCGGCTCTCGTAGCCCTTGCCCGTCGGGCAGATGATCGAGACCTGCGCGCCCGCCGCCTTGAGCGTCCGCGCCTCCTGCCACACCCGCCGGTCGAAAGGCAGGGGGAGGTTCTCGACCACGATCAGCACGTGGCGGCCCTTGAGCGGCTCGCCCTCGATGACCGCGGGGATGCCTTCCTCGGCGGCAATGGTGGCGGGCGCGTTCATCGTCAGGCGATGGCGCTGGTGTCGACCACCTTCGCCTTGTCGACGTTGATGGTGTCGATCAGGCGGTTGGTGGCGATGATGCGCGCGTAGTCGCGGCTTTCGGCAGCAGCCTTGTCGACCATCAGCCCGTCGATCCGCGGCAGCACCGAATAGGCATAGCCGAGGTTCTGGCCGACCAGATTGTCGGGCGCGACCTTGGGATCGTAGATGTCGAGATCATAGCCCGCTTCGAGCAGCTTCCTCGCCATGTCGACCGCCGGGCTTTCGCGCAGGTCATCGGTCTCCAGCTTGAAGGCGAGGCCGACCAGCAGCACCTTCGCGCCCGGCTCGATCCCGGCCGTGGCGTGCAGGAACTGGTGGTGCTTGTGCGCCTCGTTGGAGCGGATCAGCGAGTCGACGAGGTGCGTGGCAGAGCCGGTGTCGGCGGCGATATACTGGAGTGCGCGCACATCCTTGGGCAGGCACGATCCGCCAAAGGCGCCGCCGGGGCGGGTGTAATAGGCGGAGAGGTTGAGCTTGGTGTCGCTTTTGAAGATCGCGTGGACTTCCTTCGCCGAAATGCCGAGGTTCTGGCACACGCGCCCGATCTCGTTGGCGAAGGCGACCTTGACCGCGTGCCACGAATTATCGACGAACTTGGTGATCTCCGCCTCGCGCAGGCCCACTTCGAAGACCGGCGCGTCGATGCCTTCGTTGAGCTTCGCCATGTTGGCGGACGGCTTGCCGCCAAGCGTGCCGATGACGATCTTGGGCGGGTGGAAGAAGTCATCGATCGCGGTGGCTTCGCGCAGGAATTCGGGGTTGTAGACCAGCTCGACCGCGCTCGCGGCGGCGTCGCCCAAGTGGCTCTCGAGGATCGGCCAGATGATGTTCTCGCAGGAACCGGGCCGCATGGTCGAACGGTAGGCGAGGGTCAGCGGGGTCTTGCGATCGGGCTTGAGCGCAGCGGCGATCGCGCGGGTGACCTGCGCGATGTAGCTCATGTTGTGCGCGCCATCGACGCCGCTCGGCGTGCCGACGCAGACGATGGCGATGTCGGCATCGTCGAGCTCGTCGGTGAGCTTCGTTGTCGCCTTCACGCGGCCATCGGCATGGGCGGCGGCGAGCAGATCGTCGAGCCCGGGTTCGTAGACCGGCGCACGCCCCTCATTGAGGGCGGCGACCTTGGCCTCGCTGACGTCGACCCCGATGATCGTGTGGCCCTGACTGGCAATGCAGCCCGCAGCAGTCGAGCCGACATAACCCAGTCCGAAAATGGCAACTTTCACGATCGATCCCCTGAAGTGCGACCCTCCGGACGCCGACCGCGTAGCAAGCGGGTCGGCGTGTTGCAATGCACAAGAGGCGTCCGGAGCGACGAAGATACCGGTGCATGCGGCGCATTCCGGCAGGAGGTCCGGGGCTGGCAATGTCGGCACTTGCCCTCGGTCGGGCGGCTTGCTTAAGGCGGGGGCAGAGGGAGAGACATATGAGCCAATCGTCGGGTCCGCTTACGGGTCTTCGTGTTCTGGAATTCGCCGGTATCGGGCCGGGGCCGCATGTCGCGATGCTGCTCGCCGACCTTGGCGCCGAGGTGGTGCGGGTCGACCGGCCGGGCGCGCGGCCGACCAACCCGGTGGTGGAACGCGCGCGGCACCGGCTGGCGCTGGACCTCAAGAGCGAGGAGGGCCGCGCCGCCGTGCTCGCCGCCGCCGCCAGCGCCGACGTGCTGATCGAGGGCTTCCGCCCCGGCGTGATGGAGCGGCTGGGCCTCGGGCCCGACACGCTGCTCGAGGCCAATCCGCGCTTGGTCTATGCGCGGATGACCGGCTGGGGACAGGAAGGCCCGCTCGCGCAGGCTGCGGGGCACGACATCAACTACATCGCCATCACCGGCGCTCTCGCCGCCGTGGGCCGCCCAAGCGAGACCGCGACCCCGCCGCAGAACCTCGTCGGCGATTTCGGCGGCGGGTCGATGTATTGCGCCTTCGGGATCATGGCCGCGCTCTACGAACGCGATCGTTCGGGCAAGGGCCAGGTGGTCGACGCCGCGATCGTCGACGGGGCGACCAGCCTCATGAGCTTCTTCTTCGGCGTGCGCGCGGTGCCGCACCTCTCCACGACACGCGGCAAAGGGATGCTCGGCGGGGCGGCGCATTTCTACCGCTGCTTCACCTGCGCCGACGGCAAGGAGATCAGCCTCGGATCGATCGAGCCGCAGTTCTACGCCGAGATGCTGGCGCGGGCGGGGGCTCCGGCGGAGCTGGCCGAGGGGCAGATGAACCCGGCCAATTGGGACGACTACGCGGCAAAGCTGGCCGCGCTGTTCCTGACGAAGACCCAGGCCGAATGGTGCGAACTGCTGGAGGGCACCGACGCCTGCTTTGCCCCCGTGCTGGGGATCGAGGAAGCGCGCGAGCATCCGCATATGAAGGCGCGCGGGGCTTACGTGGAGCATGACGGCATCTGGCACACCGCCCCCGCGCCGCGCTTTAGCCGCACACCGGGGACGTTGCGTTCGAGCGCGGACGACGGGGCCGACGTGGTCGCGCGCTGGGGTGCTGCCTGATGGCCGGCAAGTACTTCGAGGAATGGCAGGTCGGCGAGCGCATCGAACACCCGATCCGCCGCACCGTGACCGAGACCGACAACCTCCTCTTCTCGACCATGACCCACAACCCCCAGCCGCTCCACATCGATGTCGAGGCGGCGAGGGCCAGCGGGTTCGGGCAGATCCTCGTCAATTCGACCTTCACCTTCAGCCTGCTGGTCGGCTTGTCGGTCGGCGAGACGACGCTGGGCACGCTGGTTGCCAACCTCGGCTTCGACAAGGTGGTGACGCCCAAGCCGGTGTTCATCGGCGACACCCTGCGGGCCTCTTCCGAGGTCAAGGAACTGCGCGAGAGCAAGTCGCGCCCCGATGCCGGGATCGTCACCTGGGTGCACGAGATGACCAACCAGCGCGATGAAGTGGTGTGCCGCTGCGAGCGTTCGGCGCTGATCCAGCGGCGGGGGTGAACCTTTCGGCCCTGTGGCGTGTAACCCTCCCGAAGGAGGATGCATGGCCAAGGGCAGTAACGCGGACAGCATCGGCGAAGTCGTCGACGGGCTCGAGGAGGTCGCGGAGAAGCAGGACACAGTCGCGATCGACGACCTGCTCGACACCTTCGGCGACCGTTCCTTCGCGCCGCTGATGCTGATCCTCGCGCTGGTCGGGATCACCCCGGTCGGCGCGATCCCGAGCGTGCCGACAATCCTCGGCCTGTGCATCGCGGTGATCGCCGCGCAGATGGCGTGGGGTCGGGAGCACGTCTGGCTACCCAAATTCGTCACCCGGCGCGGGATCAAGTCGAAGCGGCTGACCAGGGGCAAGGACAAGCTCGACAAGGTGGCGGACGTCATGGACTCCGTCGCCAAGCAGCGGCTCAAAGCGCTGGCGAGCGGGCCGGCGCGGCGGGTGGCGGCGGGGCTGGTCGTGGTGCTGTGCCTCGCGTTGCCGGTGCTCGAGCTGGTGCCCTTCGCGGCGGCGGCGCCGTTCCTGTCGATCGCCATCCTCAGCCTCGCGCTGATGGTGCGCGACGGGCTGGTGCTGCTGATCGGCGGCGCGGTGGCACTGGCGGCGCTGACTTACGGGGTGTGGTGGTTCGTCGCCTGAGTCGGACGGCGACGAAGTTCACGAAGTTCACATTGCAAAACGTGCAATCCTACAGGATTTACTCTGCAATATCAGTTTGATACCGCGCAAAAACAAAGTTCACACATTTTTCGGCGTTGCGCGGGCCTGTGGCGGTGCTTGCGGGGGGAGCGACGATGGGAAAGATCGCCCCCCGCTTAGCAGACCGCCGGCCTGTAGGAAAATCTACCGCGCCGCCATCACCTCGCCGCCCAGCGCCTGCCACAGCACGATCCGCGCGCGCTGCGCCCGGCCGAGCGCGGCTGCCGCGTTCTCGCCGCTCGAATCCGCCGCGCGGCGGGCTTCGAGCACGTCGAGGAAGCTCGCCAGCCCCGCGCGGTAGCGGGTCTCGGCAATCGCGGCGGCGCGGGAGAGCTGGTCGCGCTGGGTAATGGCGAGTGCCGCCTCGGCATCGGCAGCGGTGACCACGCCGTAAGCCGCCTCGGCATCGCCCAAAGCCTGATAGACCGCGCCGCGATAGGCGGCGAAGGCGGCACGCTTGTTCGCGGCGGCGCCATCGATCTGAGCGGCCACCCGCCCGAAATCGAGCAGCGGCCCGGCAATCCCGCCGGTGAGCGTGCCGACCACCGAATCGTCGAAGAAATCCGCCGGGCGGAACGACAGCAGCCCGATCACCCCCGAAAGCGTGATGCGCGGGAAGCGCGCGCGTGCCGCCGCGGCGAGATCGGCGTCGGTCGCGGCGAGTTCGGCGGCAGCGGCGGCGACATCGGGCCGGTTGGCGAGGAGGTCGGAAGGCAGGCTCGCGGGCGCGGGCGCAGCGGCCAGCGCCGGGGCGGGCGCGGCGAGGGCGGCGCGCACCGTGGCGGCATCCTGCGCGGTCAGCGTCACCAGCCGGCCGATCAGCTGCGCGCGCTCGCTTTCGAGCGCGGCGAGGCGGGTGGCGGAGCCGCTCGCGGTCGCCTCGGCGCGCACGCGGTCGAAGCCGGGGGCGATGCCTGCATCCTCGCGCACCTTGGCCAGCGCGGCGAGCTGGCGCGCAGCCTCGCCGTCGGCCTTGATCGCTGCGGCGCGCGCGTCGAGCACGCGCCAGTCGGTGACGCTCGCAGCGATCTCGGCGAGCAGCGCGAGACGCACGCCCTGCGCCTGCGCGGTGGCGCCGTCGATCCGGGCGAGCGCGGCGCGTTCCTGCGCTTTCAGCTGGCCGAAAATGTCCGGGTCCCAGCTCGCGGTGATGTTCGCGCCGTAGGAGGTCTGCTCGCGCGGAATGAAGCCCTGCTGGCCCGCCTGCCCGAACTGCGCAGGGTTGATGCGGTTGCGGGTGACATCGGCGTCGGCGGTGATGTTGGGCAGGCGCGCGGCCCCTGCACCGCGGGCTCCGGCGCGCGCGGCGTCGATCCGCGCGGCGGCCTCGGCGAGGTTGGGCGCATCGGCGAGCGCGGCCTGCGACAGCGCGGCATAGGCCGGGTCGCCGTTCGGCATCAGTGCCGCGAGCGCCGCCCCGGCCGCGGCCTCGGGCTGGGCGAAGAAGGCGCGCGGCAGCTCCGGCGTCGGCGTGGCGACCTCGGGGACACTCGCGCAGGCAGCGAGTGTCAGCGGGGCCAGCATCGCCCCGATCACAGGCAGGCGGCGCATCGCCTCAGCCCTCCGTCTTGGCAGGCGCACCCGCCTTGGCCGGAATGAAGGCGTCGATCTGCTGGCCGACGCGGAAGGCCTCGGACGGGGGCAGGGCGTAGATCAGCTGGAGCACGCGCACATCGACGCGCTCGGCGGCCGAGTTGGTGAGCGAGCGCTTGGGCACCACCTGCGGCTCGGCGCGCACGAAGGTGGCCTTGACGTGGAGCTCGGCCGCGCCGCGCGGGGAGACGATGGCGGGCGCGCCGATGGCGAGGCGGCTGACCTCGTTCTCGTCGATGTCGATGCGCACGTGGAGCGGGTTGGTCTCGCCCATCTGGATGAAGGGCGTCGAGTTGCCCCCGCCCTGGGTGGAGACGAATTCGCCGCTGCGGATGTTGACCGCGAGGATCTCGCCCGCGATCGGCGCGCGGACCACGAGGCGCTCGATCTCGGTGCGCGCGGCGGCGGCGGCGGCCTGCGCCGAGGCGAGCCGCGCGCGGGCGAGGCCGAGGCGGGTGGTGGCGGCGGCTTCCTCGCCCTCGGCACGGATCACTTCGGAGCGGCTGACCGCGGCGGGATCGGCCAGCCCGCGATAGAGCGCGAGCTGCTGGCGCGCGGTCGCCTGCGCGGCGCTCGCCTCGGCGATCGAGGCGCGGGCTTCGGCGATGGCGGCATTGGACTGCGCAAGGCTCGCCTGCGCGGCGCGGGCGTCGACGGTGAACAGCACGTCGCCCTTCGCCACGCGGTCGCCCGGGCGCACGCGCACATCGGTAACGAGGCCCGACAGCGCCGAGCCGATGTCGATGATCTCGCTCGCGGGCTCGACGATCCCCGCCCCCGCGACCCGCGCCTTGCCGGCGAGGTCGCCCACCGCCTTGGGGGGCTGCTCGGCGGGCTCGGCGGTCGAGCGGTCGGGGAGCCCGGCAAGGATCAGCCACGCGGCGATGGCAAGACCGATCACCGCGAGCGCGGGCAAGATCTGGCGGGCAAAACTCAGGTTGCGGAGCATGGCGTCCTCGGCGGGTTGGAGAGGGTAGGGGTGTCAGTGGTCATCGGGCATCTCGGTGCCGTCATGGGTGATGCGCCCGTCCTCGAGCACGATGATGCGGTCGGCGAGATCGAAGATGCGGTTGTCGTGGGTGACGATGATGCAGGCGCGGTCGGGCGAGACGGCGACCTCGCGCAGCAGGTCCATCACCCGGCGGCCCGAGGAGGCATCGAGCGCGGCGGTCGGCTCGTCGCACACGACGAGGCGCGGCTCGTGGACGAGGGCGCGGGCGATGGCGACGCGCTGCTGCTGCCCGCCCGAAAGCTGGCGCGGCAGCTTGTCGGCCTGGTTGCCGATATTGAGCTTGTCGAGCAGCACCTTGGCCCGCTCGCGCGCTTCCTTGATCGGCACGCCCTGCGCGATCAGCGGCACCGCGGCGTTGGCGGCGGCGTCGATCGAGGGGATGAGGTTGTACTGCTGGAAGATGAAGCCGATGTTCTTGAGGCGGAAGTTCACCAGCTCGGTATCGGTCAGCTTGTAGATGTCGGTGCCGAACACGCGCACCTCGCCCTCGGTCGGGTAGAGGATGCCGCACATGATCGAGATCAGCGTGGTCTTGCCGCTGCCGCTCTCGCCCACGACGTAGGTGAGCTCGCCCGGGCGGATGTCGGTGTCGATCCCGTGGAGCACGCGGATGGTGGTCTGCCCGGCCTCGAAATCGCGGGTGATGCCGCGCGCGCAGATCGCCGCTTCGGGGGCGCAGCCGGGGGTGGTTTGCTGGGTCATGATCGCCGTCTCGCTCACCGGAACACCGCCGCCGGTTCGGTCCTGAGCACGCTTCGGATCGCGATGAAGCCGGTCAGCGCGAGGATGATCACCACCGCTGCAAGGCTGATCAGCGGGATCTGCCAGGGGATGTAGAAGCCCTTGAAGAACGGGTTCGACCCGAAACCGCGGATGAAGGCGATGGTGCCGACGACGCCGATGCCGTAGCCGACCAGCCCGACGAGGCCCGCCTGCACGCCGACCATCTGCATGATCTTGCTGTTGGTCACGCCGATCGCCTTCAGCGCGCCGAACTGCTTGATGTTGTCGCGCAGGAACAGGCTGAAGGTGAGCCCGACGATCGCCACCCCGACCACGAAGCCGAGGAACACCGTGATCCCGAAATTGATCGGGATGCCGGTGTTCTCGATGATGAAATTGACGCCCGCCTGCGCAAGTTCGGCGCGGGTTTCGGCCTTGAGGCCGGTTTCCTGCTCGATCCGCGCGGCCACGGCCTCGGGCGTCTCGCCCTTGGCCACCCCCACCAGCACGAAGGACAGGCGGTTGCGCGTGCCGGGGACGAAGTTGAGGGCGCTCGAATAGCGGGTGTAGAGCGTCACCTGGCTGGTGAAGGAGGGAATCGCGTCGGCGATGCCGCGGATGATCGCGCGCTGGTCGTTCAGCTCGAGCCGCTCGCCCAGCGGGCTCGCGCCGTTCGAGAACAGGCGGTCGACCCCGACATCGTCGATCACCACCGTATCGGGGGCAAAGAACACCGACTTGTCGCCCACCGCCATGCGCTTGGGCAGGCCGATGAGGGTCGCATCGTCGACCCCGATCACCGTCACGCCTTCGAGATCGCCGTCCTTGGTGCGGACATTGGCGACCGCGCGCAGATGCGGCACGGCCCATTCGACCCCGGGGATCGCGCGCACCTTGTCGAGCGCGGTGCCCGGCATGGCATAGCTCACATCGGTGGTGCGGCTGACCGGGTCCATCACCCACACCTCGGCCTCGGGCGCGTTGTAGACCCCGCTTGCCCCGCGTTCGACGAGGTTGACGAAGATCGTCATCTGCTGGGTGATGAGCAGGGTCGAAAAGCCGATACCGAACAGCAGCCCATAGAACTTCTGGGCGTCCCCGGTGAGCATTCTGATGGCGATCCAGAGCACGTGGGCAGGAACCTTTATCAGCAGGTGGGGTTGCGCGAGGGAGAGACTCGCTGCATTATTGAACGGTCGCGTTTAACTGAACGGAGCCGTTCATTTTGTCAATCGGGCATTCAGCCAGTCCTGAAAAAAAACCTGTTCGCCGGAAAGCGGGCAGGCCGCTCGATGCCGCCAAGCGCGCCGCGATCGTCGACAGCGCGGCTCATCACTTCTTCCACCACGGCTATGCCGCCACCGCGATCGAGCAGATTGCGGCCGATGCGGGCGTCTCCAAGGTCACGATCTACAACCAGTTCGGCGACAAGCGCGCGCTCTTCACCGCTGCGGTCGAATGCGAATGCGAGAAGATGCGCGGGCACTTCTCGCTCGACGCCACGCCGCAGGGCACCATCCGCGAGCGCCTGACCGCCATCGGCGAGGCGGTCTACGGCTTCCTGTTCCGCCCCGAGATGATCCAGTTCGAGCGCCGCATCGCCGCCGAGACCGAGGCCGATCCCGCGATCGGCATCGCCTTTCTCGAAGCCGGCCCGTGGCGCATGAAGCAGGGCTTCGGCGCGTGGCTGGCGCGCGAGCGCGAGCTGGGCGAGTTGGCGATCCCCGACCCCATGCTGGCGGCCGAGCAATTCGTCTCGATGGTCAAGGGCATGGGCGATCTCGAGCGCCGCTTTGGCGCCAGCGGCAGCGCCGCCGAGCGCGACCGGCGGATCACCGGGGCGGTCGATGTCTTCCTCGCCGCCTACGGTAAGCGGCAAGATCGATAATTCGCACCCTCGTGTTCGAAAATTAGCATCGGCTCCGCGCCCGCGCATTATCTTGCCATTCACAAGCGGCATCCTACATTGCGAAGCTGACGAAAGGATTCCCCGAGCATGAGTCAGCAGAACGATCCCCAGCCGCAAGGCGAAGGCCCCAACCCCTGGGTCAAGCAGCTGATGATCTGGGGCGGGATTTTCCTCGCCCTGCTGTTCGTGGTGACGATCTTCACCAACTCCAGCCAGTCGGCCGGCAGCGCGATGCGCTATTCCGATTTCCGCGCGGCGGTCGCCCAGGGCGAGGTGCAGGACGTGCAGATGGGCAGCGATGTCATCACCGGCACGCTCAAGAACGGCGACAGCTTCACCACCGTGCCGGTGCCGAACGACGTCGAAATCACCAAGCTGATGGAAGCGAACAACGTCCGCTTCACCGGCAAGCAGCGTGAAAGCCAGAACATCCTGCTGTTCATCCTCCTGAATTCTCTGCCCTTCATCCTGATCCTCGGGATCGCCTTCTTCGCCCTCAGGCAGATGCAGAAGGGCGGCGGCGGCGGCGCGATGGGCTTCGGCAAGTCCAAGGCCAAGCTGCTGACCGAGCGTTCGGGCCGCGTGACCTTCGATGACGTCGCCGGGATCGACGAGGCGCGCGAGGAGCTGCAGGAAATCGTCGAGTTCCTGCGCGATCCGCAGCGCTTCTCCAAGCTTGGCGGGCAGATCCCCAAGGGCGCGCTGCTGGTCGGCTCGCCCGGCACCGGCAAGACGCTCCTTGCGCGCGCGATCGCGGGCGAGGCGGGCGTGCCGTTCTTCACCATCTCAGGCTCGGACTTCGTCGAGATGTTCGTCGGCGTCGGCGCCAGCCGCGTGCGTGACATGTTCGAACAGGCCAAGAAGAACGCGCCCTGCATCGTCTTCATCGACGAAATCGACGCGGTCGGCCGCTCGCGCGGCCACGGCCTCGGCAATTCGAACGACGAGCGCGAGCAGACGCTGAACCAGCTGCTCGTCGAGATGGATGGCTTCGAGGCCAACGAAGGCATCATCATCATCGCCGCCACCAACCGCCCCGACGTGCTCGACCCCGCGCTGCTGCGTCCGGGCCGGTTTGACCGTCAGGTGGTGGTGCCGGTGCCCGATATCGACGGCCGCGAGAAGATCCTCGGCGTGCACATGAAGAAGGTGCCGCTGGCGCCGGACGTGAACCCCCGCGTGATCGCGCGCGGCACCCCGGGTTTCTCGGGTGCTGACTTGGCGAACCTCGTCAACGAAGCCGCGCTGCTGGCTGCGCGCCGCAACAAGCGGCTGGTGGCGATGCAGGAGTTCGAGGACGCCAAGGACAAGGTCATGATGGGCGCCGAGCGTCGCAGCATGGTGATGACCGACGACGAGAAGAAGATGACCGCCTATCACGAGGCCGGCCATGCTATCGTCTCGGTGCACGAGCCTGCCTCGGACCCGATCCACAAGGCCACCATCATCCCGCGCGGCCGCGCGCTGGGCATGGTGATGCGCCTGCCCGAGCGTGACTCCTATTCCTACCACCGCGACAAGATGCACGCGAACCTCTCGGTCTCGATGGGCGGCCGCGTGGCGGAGGAGATCATCTTCGGGCACGACAAGGTCTCGTCCGGTGCCTCGTCCGACATCCAGTACGCGACCAACCTCGCGCGCAACATGGTGACCCAGTGGGGGATGTCGGAAAAGCTCGGGCCGCTCCAGTATGAGGAGCAGTCCGAGGGCTATCTCGGCTATGGCCAGGCGCAGCGGACCTTCCGTTCGGGCACGACCAACGAGCTGATCGACAACGAGATCAAGGGCCTCGTCGAAGGCGCCCACAAGCGCGCGACCGAGATCCTGACGACGCACGAGGACCAGCTCCACCTGCTCGCCCAGGCGCTGCTCGAATACGAGACGCTGTCGGGCGAGGAGATCAACGCGCTGCTCGAAACCGGCAAGATCGACCGTCCGGACGCCCCGCGCGGGCCGGTGCTGGCGGCCCCGGTGCGCGGCTCGGCGATCCCGCGCGCGGGCAAGCGTTTCGGCCCCGCCAAGGACAGCGGCGACGAGGCGGGCGTCAACCCCGCCTGATCCGCACAGAGCCGCCGCGCGGAGCCCGGTGATGGAAGCCTTCAGCCTGCACGGCGGGATCGACGCTGCGGCGCTTGCGGAGGAATTCGCGCGGGCCAAGCGGGTGACGATCGCGCCATTCCTGGCCCATGAGCAGGCGCTGGCGCTCCATGCCCTGCTCCAGACGCGCGAGGATTGGCGCCAGGTGATGAACAGCGGCCCCGACAAGGTCTTCGAGCTCGACCGTGCAACCCGCGCGGGCTTCACCCCCGAACGGCGCACGGCGATCGACGAGGTGGTCTATGCCGGGGCCCGCAACGACTTCCAGTTCCGCTATGAAAGCGTGCGCGTGCCGGACGAGGACGAGGCACGGTCCGCCTCGGACGATCCGCTGTTCGCCTTTGCCCGCTTCATGTCGTCCGGCCCCGCGCGCGATCTGCTGCGCACGGTCGTCGGCGAGCCGGAGGTTGCCTTCGCCGATGCGCAGGCGACCGCCTTTTCCCCCGGCGATTTCCTCACCCGCCACCACGATCACGTCCCCGGCAAGAACCGCATCGCGGCCTATGTCTTCAGCCTCAACCCGGTGTGGCGGATCGAATGGGGCGGATTGCTGCTGATGCACCATGTGGGCGACGAACATGGCGCGGATGCGCTGGTGCCCGGGTTCAACCGGCTGAACCTTTTCGCGGTCCCCCAATACCACTCGGTCTCCGAAGTCAGCCGCGCCGCGCCCTGCGCGCGCTATTCGGTGACCGGCTGGCTGCGGGGCTAGGCGGGCAGGGCTGCGGTCTTCGCGGCGCGTTGCGCCAGCTTGCGCTCGATCCCGTCCCACAGCCGCGCGAAGGCACCCACCGGCCGCCGCTGCACGGCGCATTGCTCGATCACGTTCACCATCGGGATCGCAGGCCACGCCGGGTTGGCCGCCAGCGCCTCGCGGTGGAGCGTGCGCCGCCGGTCGATCATCGAGAGCACCGGCAGGATCGGCGCCAGCCTGTGGCGCTGGCCCATCCGCAGCAGCATCGCAGCGAGCTCACGCAGCGAGCTGTCGGCCGGCAGCAGGTCGAGCCCGACAAAGCAGCTGGGGTGGATCAGGGTGTGGGCGGGGATGTCGCCGGCAAACAGGCTGCGCGCTGCACCAAGCGAGGTTGGTGGCTATTGTCGTCTTGCCGACGCCGCCCTTTGCGCTGTAGACCGCGATCACCGCCATCTCGCACTCCTGCGTGTGCACCTGCCCTTCGTAAGTTAAGGCGCAAGCGGACCGGCGAGGTGTTTCCGCCGCGGCACAGGCCGAGCGCTAATGCTTGCGCGCCGACGGCGCTCAGAAGGCTCCGAGAAGGCCTAGAATAATCACGAACAGCAACACCACGATCTGCATGCAGAACACAAGCGCGCAGAACCGCCAGAACGCCGAAAAGCGGCTGAGGCCATAGGCATTGCGAAGCTGCTTGTAGAGGTGGAGGGGGGCGCCAATCGCGAACAGCAAAAAGGCCCAGCCGCCGCCATCCGGAATCGTGCTGAGGATCGACATGACGATGAACAACAGCGACATGAAGCTCAGGGAGTAGGTGACGAATACCGCGTGGTCATAGGCCTTGAACTGCCGCCGCCATGCGAACATCAGCCACAGGAACGGCACCGATAGAGGGATCAGCAGCCAGCTGAATTTGTACCCGTTGGCCTGGAGCTTGTAGAGCATAAGGCCCGGGTTCTTCTTCCATTTTTCCAGCAGAACCTTGTCAAACCACGGCATGCCCGTGTTCACGCTGACGACCTTATCCTTCGCGTCGCTCGGGCTTCCTGCCTTGGCAAAAACCAGATTCAGCCCCTTGAGCTCGCTGTCGATCTGTGAGCGGCGGGGGCTTTTGGCGGGTAGGGTGGCGCGCTCCTTTTCAAGCGCTTCCATCTGCTTGCGCACTTCGGTCTGAACCGGATTGTCGCCGTCCGATCCGAACAGATCGTTTGCAATATCGGTTGGCGCTCCGATGCCGACCATCTGGAACACCGCGAACATGGCAAAGACGGTGAACAGGAACATCGCCATCGGGCTGACGAATTTCGCCCGCTCGCCCGCGATGTAGCGGCGGGTGAGCTGGCCGGGCTTGAAGGTCAGCAGCGGCAGCGTCTCCCACAGCTTGCCGTCGAGGTGCAGCACCCCGTGCATGATGTCGTGGCCGATCGCGGCAAGGCTGCGGTGGATGTGGGCCTTCTGGCCGCATTCGGGGCAGAAATTGCCCGAGAACACGGTCTGGCAATTGGCGCAGGTGACCGGCCCGGCGTGGGCGTGCTCCCCCGCCTCGCCGGCCTTCTCGCGGTCGAGCGTGCGGCCGAGCAGCCCGCCCTCGATCGCCGTCCCCAACCCTTCGCCGAAATCGCTCATGCATTGCGCCCCTGCTTCGCCGCGAACTATAGGCGCAATTGCCGCGGGCACGAAAGCGGGGATTTGGCCCCTATTTGCTCGCGAGCTTGCGCTCGATCGCCGTCCACAGCTGCGCGATCGCGCGCGCGGCGGGCGAGCGCGGGGCGAAGGCGCCGACCGGTTGGCGCAGGCTCGCGCATTGTTCGACCGCGCTTGCGAGCGGGATCGCTGGCCAGGTCGGGTTCGCCTCGCGCGCGGCCTTGTGGAGCGAGCGGCGCAGGTCCAGCATCGAGAGCACCGGCAGGATCGGCGGGTGCCCCTTGCCGGTCCCGCGCACTTCCTCGACCACCACCTCGAAGGCGCGGGCCGAGAGCGGCGAGGGTGGCAGCGGCACGATCACCAGATCGGCAGCGCGCATCACCTGCGCGGAAAGCTCGTTGAGCACCGGCGGGCAATCGAAGATGATCCGTTCGTAGTTCTTGCCCAGTGCCTCGGCGAGCCGCGCCAGCCGCTTCTTCTTGCCCAGCTTGTCGAGCCGGCGGTCCAGCGCGCGGATGCTCTCGTCCGCGGGCAGCAGGTCGAGCCCGGGATAGGCCGTCGGTTGGATCAGCTTCTCGGGATCGGCGCCCTCGTCGAACATGCTATCGGCGCTGCGCTTCTTCCTCGGGTCGATCCCGAGGAGAAAGCCCGATCCGTTCGAGGCGTCGAGGTCCCACAGCAGGGTCTTGCGGCGCGAGATGGCGCTGGCGCACCACGCCAGATTGACCGAGAGCGTCGTCTTCCCGACCCCGCCCTTGACGCTGTAGATCGCGATCGATGCCATGCGTCCCGTCCGTGTTGCAGTTTGATTGCAGGGACGAGGGATAGCGCTGCTGCTGCCATTGGCAAGCGTGGGGCGCGGCGGTCAAACGGCGGTCAAACGCCGGTCAAACATGACGCGCGCAAAGCAAAAGGGCCGGCTCTCGCCGACCCTTGCCATTTCTTGTGATGCAGCGCCGAGGGGCGAACCCCCGGGCCCGGGCAATCAGCCGTCGTAATCGCCGCCGAGCGACGAGGTGCGCGCGGGCGCCGAGGCGGTGATCCGCAGCGCTTCGGCCGACTGGCTGAGCGAGCCGATCTCGTCGGCCTCGTCCTCGTCGTCGGGGAGGATCTTCTGGAGGCCGGTCACCAGCGATTCATGCAGGCCCGCCGGGGTGATGGTTTCCTCGGCGATCTCGCGCAGCGCGACGACCGGGTTCTTGTCGCGGTCACGGTCGATGGTCAGCTCGGCCCCGCCCGAAATCTCGCGCGCACGCTGTGCGGCGAGCAGCACCAGGTCAAACCGGTTGGGAACCTTGTCGACGCAATCTTCAACGGTAACGCGTGCCATGAGCGGGCCTTTTGCAAGAATCGCGAATATAGGGAAGCGCGCCAGCTAGGGCGGTGCCCTCGCGAAGTCAAGGAAAAGGCGGGGAGGCCAGCGGCATCAGAACAGCTCGATCCGCCGCACCGGCGCTTCGGCGGCCATGTCCGCCGGGGCCTCGCCCCCGCCGCCGAACACCGCGTGCACCACCTTCTGGCTTTCCATCACATAGCTGCGCTGCTGGTCCTCGAGCAGATCGCGCACGCTGCGGCGGCCGTCCACGCCGTCCGCCGCTTCGGCCGCGAGCGCCCGCAGGTCGCCGAGCGCATCGCCGACCTGGCCGAGCCGCTGCCGCATCACGTCCTCGAACTGCAGGCGCCCGAGAATGTCCGAGAGCGAATGCACCAGATCGCCGTGCCCGGCCTCCATGATCGCGATCAGCTCGCCCAGCCGCGCGCTGATGGCGGCGATCTCGGCCTGCGCCGCATCAAGCTCGCCCATCAGCCGCGCCACTTCCTGCGTGCCGGCATCGTTGCGGCCGGGCATGGCGGCGCTGATCTGCGCCTGCATCCGGTCGGCGAAGGAGTTGATCCGCTGGCCGACATTGCGCGCACCCTCGGCGGTCTGGGTGGCGAGCGCGCGCATCTCGGTCGCGATCAGCCCGAAGGCCTTGCCGGCCTCGCCGTGGCGGTGCGCCTCGACCGAGGCGTTGACGGCGAGGAAGAAGGCCTTGTCGGCGACCTGCGAGATCACGTCGACCGCGCCGCGCAGCTCGTGGAATTCCTGCGCCAGCTGTTCGAGCCCCTGATAATTGCCCGCGATCATCCGGTCGCGCTCGGCGAGCATGGCGCTCAGCCGGGCGATGATCGTCCCCGGCACCGCGACCGCCGCGCGCATGGTGGAAACGCCCGAAAGCGAATGGGCGATCCGCTCGCGTTGCCCGGTCGAGAGGCGGCTCACCACCTCCACCTGTTCGACCACCGCCATCACCCCTTGCGCGACATCCTGCTGCACGCCGTCGATCTGGCCGCGCAGCGTGTCGAGGAAGGGCAGGGTCGCTTCGATGTCCTCGCGCAAGGGTTCGGGCAGGTCGGCGGGGCCGAGAATGGTCACGCCGCCGAAACCGAGGAAGTCGGACGCGCGCCGCTTCATCGGGCCGATGAAGGGCGGCGGGGCGGGGCGCGGGCGCTGGGCGAGCACGAAGGCCGCGGCCGCGGCGCAGATCAGCGCGGCCGACGCCCATGCGCCCTCGACCGCCGCACCGGCGAGCGCGGCGGCGAGCAGCAGGGCGCCGGCCAGCCAGCGGCGCGGGTGGAGGGGGCGGGCGAAGACCACGGGCGCGCGTCTTGCGGGTGTCAGGCCGCCGCGGGCAGCACCTGGCGGACCACGCCGACGAGGTCAGGGCCGGACAGCGGCTTGACCAGCCAGCCGGTCGCGCCGAGGCGGCGGCTCTCCTCGCGCTTGGCCGGATCGCTTTCGGTGGTGAGCGTCAGGATCGGGGTGAATCGGCAGGACGGCAGGGCGCGCGCGCCGCGGATGAATTCGAGCCCGCCCATGTTGGGCATGTTGATATCGGTGATGATGAGATGCGGCCGCAGCCCGCCTTCGAGCATCGCGAGCGCGCGCGCGCCGTCGCTGGCGCTTTCGACGGCGAAGCCGTTCATCTCGAGCGTGCTGCGCAGGCTCATGATCATGGTCGGGGAATCGTCGACGATCAGGATGGTCTTGCTCATGGTGCTGCTTGTCCTTGCCAATGTCGCTTGGCCGCGTGCCGGATTTTTGCCGAGCGGGATGAATTCCGGAGCCACGGCGGCCCCGCGGTAACTACGTAGTCGGGCCGGGCGATCAGGCGGCGACCTTGCGGCGACGCCGCGCGGGCTTTGCGGGCGGCGGGTCTTCCGGCAGGACGAGCACCGGGGCGAGCCAGCGCGCGAGGGTCTCGTCCTGCGGCGCGGCGGTCACGTGCGGCGTCAGCGCCATCAGGCATTGCAGCACCGCAGCGTGCATCCCGGTGCAGGCGGCCAGATCGACCTTGCGCGCGGCGCCTGCGATCAGCCACGCGGCGAGATCGCCCGCCTCCTCGACCGCGGCATGGCCTTCGACCACCGCGCGCGTCTTGTCGTAGCGGATCGGCATCACAGCATCTCCTTCAAGTTGAGCACCAGCAGCACCCGCCCGTCGCCCAGCACTGCGGAGCCGGAAAAGCCGCTCATGTGGGCGAGGATCCCGGCGAAGGGCTTGAGGATGATGTCCATGCAGGTGCCGAAATCGTCGATCACGAGGCCGATGGTGGCGTGGCCCAGGCGCAGGATCAGGACGGATTCGAGCTTGGCCGGATGCGGCTCCATGCCCAGCAGGCTGCGCAGGCGGGCGATGGGGATGACAGCATCGCGCAGCACGATCGCCTCGGCGCTCTTGAGGCGGCGGATGTCGGCGGGATCGACCTTGACGGTCTCGATCACCAGGTCGATCGGAATGCCGTAGGCCTGCCCGCCGAGGTCGATCGTCAGCACCCGCGTGACCGCCATCGACAGCGGCAGTTCGAGCCGCACGTGGGTGCCCTCGCCGCAGCGGCTCTCGAGCGTGACAGTGCCGCCCAGCCGCTCGACCACGCTGCGCACCGCGTCCATCCCGACCCCGCGGCCCGAAAGGTCGGAGACGGTCTCGGCGGTCGAGAAGCCGGGGAGGAAGACCAGCTGCACGGCCTGCGCATCGGTGAGCTGCGCGGCGCGGGCCTCGTCGATCAGGCCGCGCTCGATCGCCTTGGCGCGCACGCGTGCGGGATCGACGCCGCGGCCATCGTCGGTGACGTCGATCACCACCCGGTCGGCCTCCTGCGCGGCGGCAAGGCGCACGCAGGCGGTCTCGGGCTTGCCCGCGGCGAGGCGCGCTTCGCGGCTCTCGATCCCGTGGTCGAGGCTGTTCCTGAGGATGTGGGTGAGCGGTTCGGCGAGCGCTTCGATCACGTTCTTGTCGGCCTCGGTCGCCTCGCCCTCGATCTCGAGCCGGACGAGCTTGTCCTGCTTCCTCGCGATGTCGCGCACCAGCCGGGGGAAGCGCTTGAACAGGTCGCCGACCGGCATCATCCGCACCTCCATCACCGCGCTCTGGAGCTGGCGGGTGATGCGGTCGATGACGGCGTATTTGTCCTTGATCTCGCGCGCGAGCTCGCGGCTGCCGAAGCGGGCTTCGGCATCGCGGGCGAGGAAGGGGAGGGCGTTCTTGGCGACCACCATCTCGCCGACGAGGTTCATCAGCGTGTCGATCTTGGCCTGCTCGACGCGGAGCGTGCGTTCGGCGGGGGTATCGGAGCGGGTGGCGGAGCCTTCCGCGATGGCGAGCGGCTCGGGTTCGGACGCGGGCGGGGCGGTGGCGAGGAGCGCGGCAATCGCGGCGGCAGGCTCTTCGGGCGGCACCGGCAGGCCGAGCGCGGCGGCGACATTGCGCAAGGTCGCCGCGACGTGCGCGCCCCCGCGTGGATGTTCGGCGAGCGCGCGGCGTTGGGCCTCTATCAGCTCCACCGCGAGCGGGCTGAGGGGGCCCGTCGGCGCCTTCGGCGCCTCCGGGTCCGGCGCGGGTTCGGATTCGCGCAGGCCGATGGTGACGGCATCGGGCATGTAGCGGAAATGCGCCTCGACCTCGCTGTGCGGGGCCTCGGACACCAGCCGGAAGACGAGGTTGCAGACATAGGGGTCGAAGGCTTCGGGCGCGGCCCAGGGCTCGCGCGGGGCGAGTTCGGACCACACGAGGCCCGGAAGCGATTGCGCGATCCGCAGGGGATCATCGCCGCTGAAGAAGCAGGATTCGTCGGGGGTGTATTCGATGGTGACCAGCGGCGCGCCCTCGGGCAGCCCGGCGGCATCGGCCCAGGCGTGGCGCACCGCAGCGGCGGCCGGGGCGGGTGCTCCCTCCGCCCCCTCCAGCCCCGCCAGCCGCGCGCGGTAGATCGCGGCGTAGCGGCGCGCGGTCTCCATCAGCTCGGGCGGCAGGCTCCCCTGCGCGGCGAAGAGCTCGACCCAGCGGCCGACATGGTCGAGCCCCTCGAACAGCGCGTCGGCCGCGCCGCTGTCCATCCTGAGCCGCCCCTCGCGCATCGCGCCCAGCAGGTCCTCGCCCGCGTGGACCAGATGCACTAGCGCGGGCAGATCGAACAACCCGGCCGCGCCCTTGATCGAATGCACCGCGCGGAAAAGCGCGCCCATCGCCTGCCCGTCATCCGGATCGCGTTCGAGCGCGAGCAGCGCCTCGCCCGCTTCCTCGAGCAGCTTGCGGCTTTCCTCGACAAAGCTGGCGGCGAGCTGCGCCATCTCGGCGTTCGCTTCGGCCGGCGGCGGGGCGTGGGGGGCGGGCTTCTTCAGCGGCATGGCACACCTGTCATCAGCTTGACCGTCGCCACGAAACGTTCCGGGTCGACCGGCTTGGTGAGGTAGAAATTGGCCCCCGCCTGATAGGCGCGCGCGATGTCGCCCTCGGCGGCTTCGGTGCTGAGCATCACCGCCGGGATCGCCTGCAAGGCGGGCGTGCGGCGCACCTCGGCGAGGAAGGCGTAGCCGTCCATCCGGGCCATGTTGATGTCGACCACGAAGAGGTCGAAGTCCTGCTCCAGCGCCTGCTCGAGCGCCTCGACCCCGTTCACCGCCTCGGCCACTTCGAAGCCCTCGCGCGCGAGCAGCTGGGCGCAGTAGAGGCGCACGGTGAGCGTGTCGTCGACCACCAGCACGCGCGGGCAGGGGGCGGGGCCGCGCGGGAAGGGATGCTCTCCGAAAGGCTGGGGGCCAAAAGGCTGGATCGTCATGAGAGGGGCCTCTGGTGGACGAGGGCTTCGGGAAACTTGCGCGGGGCAAACAGGCCGGAGATGCGGCTCATGCTCTCCGAATGGCCGAGCGCGATGAAGCCGCCCGGATTGAGCGCGTCGTAGAAATGCTCGGCCGTCCGGCGGCGCGAGGGGTCGTCGAAATAGATCAGCAGGTTGCGGCAGAAGATCACGTCGATCCGGCGGATCCGCGCCATCGCGACGGGGTCCGAGACGTTGACGAGGCTGAAGTCGATCGAATCCCTGAGGTCGCCGATGATCTGCCAGCTTTCGGCCCCGCGCTGCTCGAAATAGCGGCTGCGGATGCGCGGGCCCACGCGGTGCAGCGCGCGCGGGCCGTAGACCCCGGCGCGCGCCTGTTCCAATGCGCGGCTGTCGATGTCGGAGGCAAGGATCTCAATGTCGAAATCGCTCGCACGCGGCCAGTCTTCCAGCACCGAAATCGCGATCGAATAGGGCTCTTCCCCGGTCGAGCAGGGGACCGACCAGATGCGGATCGGCGGATCGCCCGGACGCTTGCGGTCGGCGATCTCGTCGAGCATCCGGCGGGTGAGGCAGGTGAGCTGGTAATCCTCGCGGAAGAAATAGGTCTCGTTGACCGTCATCGCGTTGATCAGCGCCTGCAATTCCGCGCCGTCGTGCTCGAACTTCACCAGCGCGAGATATTCGCGCAAGTTCGCGCAGCGGGTCGCCGCGATGCGCTCCTCGAGCCGCTTGTCGATGAAATAGCGGCGGCTGGCATCGAGGCTGATGCCGGTCTTGCGGTAGAAGAAATCGCAGAAGCAGACGATGTCCTCGAAGGCGAAGATCGCCGCGCCGGTCTTGCCGGGATCGAGAGAGGGGGAAGCGGCCACGACCCTGTCGCGCTTCAGCCGTCGCCGAGCCGGCGCAGCGCCATGTCGATGGCGAAGGCGAGATAGGCGCTGCCGGCAAACCGCGCGCGGATCGCCTCCAGCCCGGCGACCGCGCCGGGCGCGCCGGTGCTGCCGAGCGCTTCGGCAAGGTGCGCGGCGACATTGGGCTCGTCCTCGCGCGCGGCGAGCGCGATCAGCCAGTCGCAGGCCTCCGCGCGGTGGAGCCCGGCGGCGAGCAGCACGGCAAAGCTGCGGACATCGGGATCGGCATGGTGGCCGAGCGGTTCGAGCATGGCGGTCGCCGCGTCCGGCATCGCGCTCAGGGCCTCTAGCGCGCCGTTGCGCAGGGCCGGATCGTCCTCGGTGAGGAGCCCTGCCGTGGCCTGTGCCGCTTCAAGACTGCCGCAGTCCGCCAGCGCCGAGAAGGCCGCGGCCCGCACGCTGCGGTCGGCTTCGCTGCGCAGCAACCAGACCAGCGTCTCGACCGCGCCCTCGGCGTCGGCCGCAAGCCCCTGCACCGCGCGGCGGCGGATAGCGGGATCGGGATCGGTCAGGCTCGGCGGCGCGAGCTCCGCATCGGGGAGCGCGAAATCGCTGCGGCTGCCCGCTTTCATCAGGCCCATGAGCTTCTCCTTGGGGCTGGCCGTGCTTGCCCGCGCATCCGGGCATGGGCGACCCGTTCGAGCCGCGCGGCAATCTGGGCGGCGGGCAGGATTTCCGAGGCCCCGCCGCGCTCGACCAGCGCGCGCGGCATGCCGTAGACGACGCAGCTCTCCTCGCTCTCGGCGATGGTGTGCCCGCCCGCCTTGCGCAGCTGTGCGAGCTCGGCCGCGCCGTCATCGCCCATGCCGGTGAGCAGCACGCCGATGAGCGAATCCGCGGTGACGACCTTCATCGCCGAGGCGACGAGGCGGCTCATGCTCGGGTGCCAGGCGTGCTCCCTGGAGGCCGGAACCATCGCGGCGAACAGGCTGCCGCCGCGCTCCTGCACGATCATGTCGGCATCGCCGCGCGCGAGGTAGATCGTGCCCGCGCGCAGCTCGGTCTGGCGGCGCACTTCCTCGACCCGGATCAGGCAGCACTGGTCGAGGCGCTGCGCGAAGTGGCGGGTGACGCTGGCGGGCATGTGCTGGCAGACAAGGATCGGCATGGGGTAATCATTGGCGAGCGCGGAGAGGATTTCCTCGAGCACCGCCGGCCCGCCGGTCGATGCGCCGATCAGGGTCAGCGCCTCGTTTCCCGGGCCATAGGTCGCCTCGCGCACGCGGGGGCGGTGGGGCGCGCGCATGATCGCGTCGCGCCGGGCGACGAGCCGCTGCCTGAGGCCGGTCGCGCGGCGCACGCGGGCACCGGTCGCGGCGAGAACCTTGGCGATGATCACGTCCTCCTGCTCGCGCAGCGCGGTCGAGACCGTGCCGCCCGGCTTGTGGACGAAATCGACCGCGCCGAGCGCCACCGCCTCCAGCGTGGCGAGCGCGCCTTCCTCGGTCAGCGAGGAGATCATCACCACGGGCCGCGGAAATTCCTCCATGATCCGGCTGAGGCAGGTCAGTCCGTCCATCTCGGGCATGTTGATGTCGAGCGTGACGACATCGGGCTGGTCCTCGGGGATCCGCGCGAGCGCCTCGGCGCCGGTGCGCGCGGTCACCACCTCGAACCCGCCGCGGGTCAGGATGTCGCCGATCTGGCGGCGCATCAGCGCGGAATCGTCGACGACGAGCGCCTTCATGGTCGCGTCCCCTCGGGCTGTCAGGCAGCGGCTGCCACGGGTTCGAGGTCGATCAGCTTTTCGGTATCGAGCAGCAGGATCATGCGGCGCGTGTCCGGCAGGTTCGCCACCCGGCGGATCATCCGCCGCGCCGGGTCGGTCATCTCGGGCGCGGGCTTGATGTCGGCCCGTGCGATGCGCATCACTTCGGCGACGCTGTCGACAATGAACCCGGTCTGCGTGCCCGCGATGGTGAAGACGACGATGCGCTGGCGATCATGGTCCTCGCAAGCGGGAAGGCCGAAGCGCGCGCGCTGGTCGACCAGCGGGATCACCGCGCCGCGCAGGTTCATGACGCCGCGGATATAGTCCTCGGTGCGCGGCACCTTGGCGAGATCCTCGGGCACGCGGACGATCTCCTGCACCGTGGCGATCTCGACCCCGAACTCCTCGTCCTCGAGCCGGAAGACGACGAATTGTTCCATATCCTCGGCGCGGGTCGCGGTGCGGCTGGCGGTGTGGGTCATGGCGGCCTCCTGATTGTCCTCGACGTCCTTGATCGCCTCGGCGACGGCGGGGGCTTCGAACATCGCCTCGGCCGAGAGGATCGAGACGAGCCGCTTGCCGCCATCGAGGCGGCAGATCGCGGTGATTTCGGCAAGGTTGCGGTCGGCGGCGAGCATCGGGGGCATGGCATCGACCCCGCTGCGGCGCACCCTGAGCACTTCGTTGACCTTGTCGAGCAGCAGGCCGACGACCAGCGCGCTCGCGCCTTCTCCCAGCGAGACCACCGCCACGCGGTCGGTCTCGGCGGAGTCCTTGGCGGCAAGGCCGAACAGGCGGCGCAGGCTGACCACGGGGAGCAGCCGGTCGCGCAGGGCGATGACGCCGACGACGCTGGTGGCGGCCTTGGGGACGCGGGTCACCGCCTCGGGCAGCTGCACGATCTCGCGCACCGACTGGATCGGGAGGGCATATTCCTGCCCCGCGACCTCGAAGCTGACGAGCTGGATTTCCTCGTCGGCGGCCGCCTCGGGGGCCTGCGCGGCGGCAGCGGAAGCCTCGCCCCCGGCGGCGAGCAGCCCTGCGCCCGCCATGCCGCCCAGTGTCAGTGCATCGAATTCCTGCGCGATCAGCCGCGCGCTATCGAGCACCATGACAAGGCCCAGCGCGCCCTGATCCTTGATAACGCCGCGCAGCAGATCGGAGCGGACGCTGGTCTCGACCCCGGCGGCATCCTCGATCCGCGCGGCATCGACCGAGACCACGCTCACCACCCGATCGACCACGATGCCGACCGGCTGGCCGTGGTCGAGCACCACGACGCGGGTCGCATCGTCGGGCTCGGCGGCCTCGCACCCGAACAGCGCGCGGGTGCTGACCACGGGGAGCACCGTGCCGCGCAGATTGGTGAGACCTTCGAGGCTCGGCGGGGTGAGCGGCACCCGCACCACCTGCGGCATGCGGACGATCTCCTTCACCTCCTCGAGGCCCACCGCGAAGGTCTCGCCGTCGACGGTGAAGACGGTGAACTGCCGCTGGCCGCTGCCCCCTGCCAGCTCTGCGGGCGGGGGGACTTCGCCCGCGGCGGCATCTATTTTCGAATGCTTCATCGCATCGGCCCTTTCGCAGGGGTTCAGGCGTTCGACTGGAGCTCGTCGGCCATCGAGGCGACATCCTCGATCGCCACCGCCAGCTCCTCGGCGCCCTGGCTCTGCTGCTTGGCAGCGCTGGCGGCCTGCGCGGAGGCCTGGTCGGCCTGGGTCGCGGCGGCGGCGATCTGGTTGATCCCGGCCTGCACCTCGGTCACCTGCCTGAGCATCTCGTCGGCGGCCTCGCGGATCGACTTGTTGCCGCCCAGCACCTCGGCCATGTCCTCGGTGACCTTGGCAAGATCGGCGGTGATCGCCTTGTTGGTCTCGACCTCGCCGAGCGCGGCGCTGCTGATCTCGTCGAGATCGCCCGCGACATTGGCGATCTGTTCCTGGATGGTGCGCACCAGATCCTTGATCCGGTCGGCGTTCTCCGAGGATTCCTCGGCGAGGTTGCGGATGTCGTTGCTGACCACCGCGAAGCCCTGCCCGAAATCGCCCGCGCGCGCGGCTTCGACCGAGCCGTTGACCGCGAGCATGTTGGTCTTGATCCCCACCGTGGTGATCGCCTCGACGATCTTGTCGATCTTGCGCGAGACCTGCCCCAGCTGCGTCACCTGACCGCGCAGGGCGGCGTTGCTGTCGACCGAGGCGGCGACCCCGGCGATCATCTCTTCGACCGAAGCGCGGCTCTCGGCGATGAGGCCCGAGACCGCCTCGCCGCGCTCGAGCCCGGTCAGCGCGGCTTCGGCGGAGAGCTGGGCGCCCTTCCTGATCTGCTCCATCGCCGCGCCCGACTGGTTGGCCGCCGCCGAAGCGGTGCGCGCACCGCCCGCGATCTGGTCGATGGCGACGAGGATCTGGCTCGCCGAACGGTTGATTTCCTCGACCGCGCTCGAAAGCTCTTCGGCCGCCGAGGCGACTTCTTCGGCGCTCTTCCTCACGTCGGTCGAGTTCTTCATCTCCTCGGCGACTTCGGAGAGATTCTGCGCGGTCTGGTCGCATTCGCGCAGCGCGGCGGCCTGCTGTTCGAGCGTCGCGGAGACTTCCTCGCAGGCCGCCGATTGCTCGGCCGCCGCGCTGGAAATGGCCTCGGAGCCCTTCTGCGCCTCGACCACCGCGGTCTCGCTTTCGGAATTGAGCCGGGCGATGGTTTCCGCGCCGGTCAGGATCGCCTCCATGTCCTGCCGGATCCCGGCGAGCCGCATGGTCACGTCCGCGCCCTTCTGCGCCTCGCTGCGCGCCGCCTCGGCCGAGGCGAGGATGCCCTCGGCAATCACCTGCACCTCGGCCTGGATCTGGCCGACCAGCGACTGGATTTCCGACGCGCTCTTCTCCGAGGTTTCCGCGAGCGTGCGCACCTCGTCGGCGACCACCGCGAAGCCCTTGCCGTGTTCGCCCGCGCGCGCGGCCTCGATCGCGGCATTGAGGGCGAGGAGGTTGGTCTGGTCGGCGATCCGCGCGACCGCCTTGACGATTTCGCCGATATTGGTCGCCTGCGCTTCCAGATCGCTGACGGTCTTGACCGAGGCGGTCTGGCGCTCCGAGGCGGTCTCGAGCGCGCGGACGGAGGCGTCGATCTGGGTGCGGTTGGTTTCCAGCAGGCGCTGTAGGTCGCGGGTCCGATCAAGCGACACATCGGCGGCGCTGCGGCAGTCGCGCACCAGCGTGCCGATCATCGCGACATTGTGGAGCGATTGCTGCGAGGCGCTGGAGGCCTGTTCGGCACCCGCGGCGATCTGGGTCATCGCCGATTGCAGCAGCTCGAGCGCCTCGGTCGCCTCGGCGACACCGCCGGCGAATTGCGTGCTGGCCGCAGCGATGCGCTCGGCCGCCTGCTGCTGGCGGGCATAGGTGCGCGCGGCGCGCTTCTTCGCGTCGGCCTCGCGGGCGGAAGCGCCCTCGCCGGCGGTCTTCGCCCGCGCCTTGGCGGTGCCCACAGCCTTGTCGGCGAGCACGCCATTGGGGACGCCTGCCCCGTTCAGATTTTCCCTTTTGACCAGCGCCATCACCTTCACTCCAGAATGTCACGGGGCGTGCACCGGCGGGATGCAGGCGCTTTCGAACCGGATCGTGTGGGCGCAGGATGTAGAGCGGCGAGGCGTTCACGGGCCTTGCGGGGGGCATGCGTAATATTGCGGGTTGGTGGTGGCACGGGGAGGGGGGCGGTCCCGGCGCGGCGCGCCCCTTCGCGGGCGGCCTGCGATGGTGTAAGCGGGCGGGCGTGCCCGCGCTGCCGCAGACCCGTTTCGTCACCGCCGCCCCGCCTGCCGCCATCGCGCAAGGCGTGTTCGAGCTGTGGCAGCTCGAAGACGACGGACGGCTCCACGCGGGCCTGCCCAAGCCCTATGTCGAACTGGTCGTCAGCCTCTCAGGCGTCCACTGGTGGCGGCCCGCGATCGAGGGGGCGGAGCATCTCTATTGCGATGCCTGGGTAACGCCGATCCAGTCCGGGCCGCGCTTTGCCCGCTCGGTCGGGCGTCGCCACCTGATCGGCGCGCGGCTTGAGCCGTGGGCGGCGCAGGCGCTGCTCGGTGCGCTGCCGCCCGGTGACGGCATGCCGCCGCCGCGTCTCGCCGAGGTCTGGGACGCCGACGAAGCGCGCGCGCTGGTGGAGCTGCTGCGCGCGGCGGGGAGCGACGCGGCGCGCTTCGCGCTGTTCGGACGCTGGCTCGCCGAGCAGAACGCGCTTGGCGGCGCGCGGCCCGATTTCGGCGCGCTCGCCGATGCCGCGCGCGCGGGCGCTCTGGCCGAGGCGCTGGGGGTGCACCCGCGAACCCTGCGCCGCACCTTCGCCCGCGCCGCCGGGCTCAGCCCCAAGCGCTGGCTGCGGCTCCACCGGCTCGATGCGGTGCTGCGGCGCGCGGGCGGAGCGGAGCAGTCGCTCGCCGATCTCGCGCAGGAGCTGGGCTATGCCGATCAGGCGCACCTCACCCGCGATGTCGGCGCGCTGACCGGCGCGACCCCTGCCGCGCTCCAGAAGCGTGCGGAGAACCTGCCGCCGCATCTTTTTCCGCTGAGCTGACCGCTTTGTTCAATCCTTCCTCGCGCCGCCGCGCCAAAGGAGCGGCAAAGGAGACCACGCGATGACGATGTTGCGCAAGATTGGCGGGGTGGTGGGCGGCGTGCTGGCGACCGGACTGGTGATTGCCGGGGTCGAGACCGCCGGACACAGCATAGCGAGCGGGGAGGCGGTGTTCGCGCTGGCGGTCGCGGGCTACGGCCTCGGCGCGCTGGCGGGTTCGGCGGTGTGCGCGGCGCTGGCGGGACGCAGCCTCAGCATCGCGGTGCCGCTGGTGCTGGGCGTGCTGGCGCTTATCAACCTTTTCGCCTTTCCCCACCCGGTGTGGTTCGTCCCCGCCGCCGCCATCGCGCTGGCGAGCGGCTGGTGGCTGGGCGCGCGACTTGCCGAAAGGAGGTTCGCCCGATGAGCGAGTTCGAGCCGCTGTTTGCCGAGCTGCGCGCGCTGATGCAGACCCATGCCGCTGGGCTGGTGATCGCCGATGACACGCCCGGCCATTTCGTGATGAACAACCCACACCCCGATCCGGCCGCAGGTCGCCCCGAATGGTTCGGCACGGTGGCGATCAAGAAGGCCTATGTCGCCTATCACCTCTTCCCGCTCTACACCCACCCGATGATCGGCGAGGGGATGTCCGCTGCGCTGACGCGTCGGCGCCAGGGCAAGAGCTGCTTCAACTTCAGGAAGCCCGATCCCGCCCTGTTCGCCGAACTCGCCCGCCTGACCGAAACGGCCGCAGCGCTGGTGCGGGGGTAGCGCGCCGGGTCTTGCACCGCCACGCCGGCCCCGTTATCTCCCCTTCCACGGGGCCGAGCAACCTCCCGTCCAGGCCGAGAAAAGCCCAAGCGTTGCCTCGTCATCACCCCTTCGCGTGTCTGCGTGCGGCGGGGCCATTTTCGAGGTAGGCATGGCCGATACGGACGCATCGATTGCTGCACCGGGCGCGGATAGCACCGCACCCTCTTTCTCCGAACTTCTCTCCGCCTTCACCCGCATCGGGTTCCTCTCCTTCGGCGGGCCTGCCGGGCAGATCGCGCTGATGCACCGCGAGCTGGTCGAGGAGCGGGGCTGGGTGGCCGAGGAGGATTTCCTCCATGCCCTGAATTTCTGCCACCTGCTCCCCGGCCCCGAGGCGCAGCAGCTGGCGACGTGGATCGGGTGGCGGCTCGGCGGCGTGCGCGGGGGGCTGGCGGCGGGGCTTCTGTTCGTCATTCCTGGCGCGTGCATCATCCTTGCACTCTCGGTGTTCTATGCGCTCGCGGCGAACCTTGGCTGGGTGGCGGCGCTGTTTCTCGGAGTGAAGGCGGCGGTGCTGGCGATCGTGGTGCAGGCACTGCTTCGGATCGCAGGGCGGGCGCTCGACACGGGGGTCAAGAAGGGGCTGGCGGTAGCTGCTTTTGCGGGGCTGTTCCTGCTCGACTTGCCGTTTCCGCTGATCGTGCTCGGATCGGGGGTAGCGGGCATGGTGATCGCGCGCACGCGGCCCGACCTGCTCGCCTTGAAGCCCGCAAAGGGCGGTGGGACGCTGCCTCCCAATCCGTGGCGCACGACGATTGCTTCGGTGCTGGTGTGGGGCGCGATCTGGGCTGCGCCGATGGTGCTGATCGCCGCGACGCTGGGGCAGGATCATGTGTTGTGGCAGGTGGGCGCGTTCTTCTCGCAGCTGGCGATCGTGACCTTCGGCGGGGCCTATGCCGTGCTCGCCTATATGGCGCAGGAGGCGGTGCAGGGGTTCGGCTGGCTTCAGGCGGGGGAGATGGCCGACGGGCTGGGGCTGGCCGAGACCACGCCGGGGCCGCTGATCCTGGTGACGCAGTTCGTCGGCTACCTCGCCGCCTTCCGCGCGCCCGAGCCCTTCTCGCCGCTGGTCGCCGGGCTGCTCGGAGCGGGGCTGACGACCTGGGTGACCTTCGCGCCGTGCTTCCTGTGGATCTTCGCCTTCGCGCCGTGGATCGACCGGTTGGGGCAGGCGGTGTGGCTCAAGGGCGGCCTTGCGGCAGTGACCGCGGCTGTCGTCGGCGTGATCGCCAACCTCACCGCGTGGTTCGCGCTCCACGTGCTGTTCGCCCGCGTCGGCGAGGTCGAGGCGGGGCCGCTGCGCCTGTCATGGCCCGAACTTGCCAGCTTCGACTGGCGCGCCGGGGTGCTGGCGGCGCTCGCCTTTGCGCTCGCCTTCGGGGCCAAGTGGGGCGTGCTGCGGCTGCTGGCGGTGTGCGCGGCTGGAGGGCTGGCGCTCAGCCTTGTGGGCTAGAGCCAGTGCGCGGCGTAGGCGATGGCGATTGCGGCGGGCACCAGCATCACCTGCGCCAGCAGCGTGCCCGCCAGCCGGCTCAGCGAGACCCAGATCATGGCCCGCCGGAAGGTCGCCTCGCTCACCGAGCCATCGACCACATCGTCGGTCAGCGCCGAGATCTGCGGGTCGATCAGCGCGAACAGCAGGATGGTCGCAAAGCCGTTGACGATCGCGGTCATCTGCGAGGCGGTGACGCGGAATTCGGGGACGAGGTAACCGGCATAGAGCGAAGCGATCACCCCCACCGCCAGCAGCGCCTGCGCCAGCGCATTGGCGATCAGCACGCTCCAGCTGACCCCGCGCTCGCCCTTGAGCGACTTCAGCGTCTCGCCCGAGGGGATCGCGACCGAATCCCGCAAGGTGGCGAGGCCCGAGGGCGTCATCGAGCGCAGGATCAGCCGGGTGGTCGAACGGTTGGTCTGGAAGAAAGTGATCGCCGCGGCGAACACCCGCTGGCCGGTCGGCACCAGCACGATGCCGAGCGCCACCGAGGCAGCGGCGGCGAACAGCACCAGCCTGAGGTCCCAGATCAGCATCGCGCCGTCGCCGGTCGCCAGCGCGGTCTCGATCCGCTTGGCGAGGAAGGGGCCGAGGAAGCCGTTCGAGGTGCGGCTGACCAGCAGCAGCACGTTGAACAGGGCGAAGGACAGCGCGATGCGTCCCGTCCGCACCCCCGCGATCCGCGCCGCATAGGCGAGCGCGCCGATGAGGTTGATCACGCCGGTCAGCGCGCAGATCAGCAGCAGTTCGGTGTCCATTGGGTATCCCGTGGCCCGCCCTTAGATGATCGGCCAAGCCCTGTAGATGCTGTAGGCGCTCGTCACGATCAGCACCAGCGAGACCGCAAGCAGCAGCGTGCGCGGCTGGACGCGGCTCGCCAGCACGGCTCCGAAGGGCGCGGCGACCACCCCGCCGATGATCAGCCCGCCGGTGATCAGCGTGAAGGCGGCGGGGCCCAGGGTCAGCAGGAAGGTGACCGAGATCGACAGGGTGAGCAGGAATTCGGCGGTGTTGACCGTGCCGATCACCTTGCGCGGATCGCCGCCCTGGATCAGCAGGTTGCTCGTCACCACCGGCCCCCAGCCGCCTCCGCCCGCCGCGTCGAGAAACCCGCCCGCCAGCGCCAGCGGGCTGGTGAACTTGGGGTCCTCGAACTTGGGGCTCGAGAGGCGGATCGCGCGCCACAGCAGGTAAAAGCCGATGCCGGTGAGGTAGAGCATCACGAAGGGCCGCGCCGCGCTCGCGTCGATGTTCGAGAGGATATAGGCCCCCGTCACCCCGCCCAGCACCCCGAACGGCACCAGCCGCCGGAACAGCCCCCAGTCGACATTCCTCTGCCACATGTGGCTGAGGCCCGAGGCGCCGGTGGTGAACATCTCGACCAGATGGACGCTGGCAGACGCGCTCGCCGGGGGCACGCCCATGGCGCTCACCAGCAGGGTCTGGGTGGTGACGCCGAAGGCCATGCCCAGCGCCCCGTCGATCATCTGCGCGGTGAAGCCGATCGCGATGAACGGCAGGATGTCGAGCACGAGCTGGGTGATGTCCGGCATGAGGCGGTCCTCTTACGCGACGGGGGAAGGGGCGGGTATTTCGGAAAGTGACGACGACGGCTGCGCTGCGGGTGCGCGGGTCACCGGGCAGGCCGTCAGTCGGTCAGCCGCTTCCTCTCGGTCACGTCGATCTGCATGACCTTGCCGTCATGCACGGTGAGCTGGATCGCGCCATAGCGCAGACGGCCGAGCGCCTCGCTTACCAGCCCCAGGGCCTCGGGCAGAACGCCGCCGGACGCCGTGTCTTTCTCAGAGTGGTCCATCAATGGGCCTTTCCTTGCGCGGGGAGGTGCCCGCCGGGCAAGGAAGTAAACTCTAGCGATTTGCTTGACAATAGGGCGAACGGCGCAGTTTTTCTGTCGCCGGTCGGAAGGTGGGCTTTATGCGCCGGGCCGCCGAAGGCCCCGGTCTCAGACCGTGTCGCCCTCGAACGGGGGGACCGGCGTGATCGGGTCGGACAGGCGGATCCCGTCGAGGATCTGCGCCGTCCGGTCGCGCACGTCGAGCATCAGCGCGCGGGTGCGGCATTCGCCTTCCTCGAGGCAGTTCTGGCATTTCTCGTGGGCATAGCGGCTGGCGCAGGGCACCAGCGCGAGGCTGCCACGCATGTGGCGGATGAGGTCGCCATAGGTGATGTCGAGCGGCGGGATCGCGAGCCAGTAGCCGCCGTCGCGCCCACGCAAAGATTCGACCAGGCCCGAACGCGTCAGCTCGGACAGGATCACGGTCAGGAACTTGGCCGGGATCTTCTGCTCCTCGGCGATCGCGGCAAGCTGCACCGGCCCCTGCCCGTAATTGTCGGCCAGGTGCTGCATCGCGCGGATCGCGTAGCGGGTCTTCTGCGACAGCATGGGGGATCGTCTATCCGCCCCGCAAACTGTGCGGTCAAGGGCGGGAGAGCCCCGAACCCGCGCTCGTCCACGCTCGCAAGCCTGCCCCCGTTCACCGCGCGGGGCTGTCGGGTTGCCGCAATCCCGGTCTAGAAGGGCGACCATGGCCACCGCCCCTTCCGAATCGCTCCCCGAGGCGTCCGCCGACGCCCCCGATTACTGCGATCTCGAGCCCTTCGCCCTCACCGCGGCGGGGCACGACTTCACCTTCTACCCCCACGGACAGGACCGGCTGAAGGCGCTCGTCGCGCTGATCGAGAGCGCGCGCGAGAGCCTCAGGGTGTTCTACTACCTGTTCGACAGCGACACCTCGGGCACCATGGTCCGCGATGCGCTGGTCGCGGCGGCGCGGCGCGGGGTCGCGGTCGATCTGATCGTGGACGATTTCGGCAATGATGCAGGCGCGGAGTTCTTCGATCCGCTGGTCGAGGCCGGCGGCACCTTCGCGGTGTTTTCGCCCAAATGGGGCAAGCGCTACCTCGTGCGCAACCACCAGAAGATGACCATTGCCGACGGCGCGCGGGTGATGACCGGCGGGGCCAATGTCTCCGACCACTACTTCGCCATCCCCGCCGACAACGGCTGGTGCGATCTCTCCGTGCAGATCGAGGGGCCGGTGGTGGAGCAGTTCACCCGCTGGTTCGGCCTGCTCAAGGCCTGGGTCGCCAATGCCGAGGCGGGCCGCACCAGCCAGCTTCGAGCCTTGCGCGACATCGTCAAGGATTGGCAGGGCGGGGACGGCCCCGTCCGCCTGCTGGTCGGCGGGCCGCTGGTGCGACAGGGGCACTGGGCCTGGGTGCTGCGCAAGGACCTCGTCACCGCCACGCGGCTCGATACCGTCTCGGCCTATTTCAGCCCGCCGCGCAGCTTCCGCCGCCTGTTCGCCCGCATCGGCCGGCGCGGGGAAGCGCGCATGATCATGGCCGGCAAGTCCGACATCACCGCCGCGATCGACATGGCGCGGCTGCTCTACGGCAAGCTCCTGCGCGCGCGGGTCAAGCTGTTCGAATTCGCCATCTGCAAGCTCCACATGAAGCTGCTGGTGGTCGACGACATCGCCTATGTCGGCAGCGCCAATCTCGACAAGCGGAGCTTCCGCATCAATGTCGAGCTGATGGTGCGGATCGAGGATGCGGCGGTTGCGGCCGAGATGCGCAGGCTGATCGACCACATGGCTGCAGCGAGCGAGCCGATCACCCCGGCCTGGTACGCCCGTCACAGCACCTTCTGGAACCGGATGCGCTGGCGGATCGCCTACTGGATGAGCCTTGCCGACTACCGCATCAGCAAGGCTGGCACGGTTTAGCCTGTTAGCCGGGGCGGCTAATTATCGTTAACGCGGCTTTTACGGATCGTCCCCTAGGCATGGCCCCATGCGGGGACTGCTCGACAACTTGCGCCAGCGGTTCATGCCGCCGATCCCGGAGGAGATCCGCGACCAGTTCACGCTACTGCGTGCCGGGCGGATGGAGACGCAGACCAACGTCATGTATGTCATGCTGCTCGCCACCACGCCGACCGCGGCGTGGGCGGGGGCGGCCAATCTCCACTGGGCGATCAAATACGGCATGCCCGCGCTGCTGGCGGTGCTGTGCGTGCTCGGCCTGATCGAGAACGCGGTCAACCGCCGCCGCCATCTCAGCCTGCGCCGCGCGCAGCTGCTGGTGGGCAAGGCGGCGACCGTGTCGGGCTGGGTCGCGGTGATGTGCAGCAGCTGGGCGGTGCTCAACTGGTTCGCCTCGCCCCCCGAGGCCCACGCCGCCTTCGCGATGATCATCGCGATGGGCGCGCTGGCGACCGCCTACTGCCTCTCGGCGATCCGCTTTGCCGCGATCCTCAACCTCGTCATCGGGGTTGTGCCGATGTCGACGCTGATGCTGCTCTCGGGCCGCCCGCCGGAGATCGCGGCGGCGACCTCGCTGGTGCTGGCGACGCTGATCCTCGTGCGCTTCATCCTGCAGGGCCACGCGATGCTGGTCGACCTGCTGCAATTGCAGAACCAGACCCGTGACCTCGCGCACACCGACCCGCTCACCGGCCTTGCCAACCGCCGCGCGCTCGACGAGCGGATCGAGGCGCTGCTGCGCAAGGGCGAGGGCGCGCCGCCGTTCAAGCTGGTGCTGCTCGATCTCGACGGGTTCAAGCCGGTGAACGACCGCCATGGCCACGCCGTCGGCGACCGCCTGCTGTGCGGCGTGGCCGAGCGCCTGTCCGAAGTGGTGGGCGAGGATGGCCTCGTGGTGCGTCAGGGCGGCGACGAGTTCGCGGTGCTGGTCCCGCCGCACTCGCGCCTGCAGGACGCCCCGCTCGCCGAGCGCCTGCTGATCGCGCTGGTGCGCCCGCACCTGATCGAGGGCCTCTCCGTCAGCGTCGGCGCCAGCGTGGGCGTGGCGCAATGGCCCGCCGACGGCAGGGACGCCGAAGCCCTGTTCGACTTCGCCGACCGCGCGCTCTACCAGGCCAAGGCGGAGACGCGGGGGCAGCGGGTGGCGGCACCCGCAGAGCAGGCGGCCCTCAGCGCGTAGCGCCGCACAAGGCAGACACGGACGGCACACGCCGCATTCAAAGGCCAGGATATATCGATGTCAGGTTCATGCCTGTTCCTCCAGCCGCTCGTCTCGCAGTCCGAGGATGTTGCGCAGTGCGGGCATCTCGGAGGGAACCCTCACCTGGCGGCCGGTCAGGCCTATCCCGCCCGCGACGGGAAGCCGTACCGGTTTCTGCTGCAGATCGATTGCGCGAAAATGCCGGCAGGCACCTGGAACGGGCTAATGCCCCGATCCGGCTGGATATCGGTGTTTGCCACAGCTGCTGGCCAGTTCGACGTTCGGATAATCTACTCTGATGCCGCCGAGATCGAACATCACAGGCAAGACGCGTGGGATCCCAAGCACACCTCTCTGTCGTATCTCGATGAGCGATATCACAGGTTCCTCGAGGCCCCTGTGGCGTGGCCGCTCATTGCCGTGGAAGCGGCAGACACATCCTGGTCGGGCAGGCACTCGAGAACGGGTGAGAGCTCTTTTCGTCGGTTCCATGAAGCGGGTTGGCCGATCGATTGGGACACCCACTTCCTCCTGATAGACGAAGCGATCCGCAGTCTCGAAGACAGAGCGCAAGGTTTTGCGGACGCGGCAAGGCAGCGGGCGGCGAAGCTGAGCCTGCCAGCGCCGCGCCTGACTGAGTTGCTGTCGGAACTCAGGACATTGGCCTCAGGTCTCGTGGGCCATTGGACAGAACTTTCGCTACGCAAGCCGTTTTCTCCGGCCACGTGGCGCTCCCGGAAGGATGATCTTGTTCGCCTACAGGTGCTGCAAACCGAAGCCGGGCTGGAGCAGAACAACAATGATCTGAAAGGCTTTGTCAATTTGGCCCGGATCGAAAAGGCGAACAATCTCGGCACTGTCCGGTCCTTGCGGTTCCGGTCCCCGTTCTTTGCGCCCACGGATCACGCGGGCCGTTCGCATGCGCAGATCTTGAGCAAGGCTGAAAAGCTTGTGGCCGAACTGGACAATGATCCGGATGTGCCCAAGCAGGATCCCAGAAGTCTCTCACCGGATCGCGTTGCCTTTGCGGACTACCGCTCCAGATACCCTGCCGAGTGGCTGAGATACAAAGAGAAGATCCTCGAGATCAGGGCCGATTTCATCGGCTTCTGGCTGGACAATCAGGAGACCGTGAACGAGCTGATGGGCGAATGGGGACGTCTCCCCTTGCCTGCCAACTGGGTCGAGGCGATTGACGAAGCGTCGCAGATTGCCGCGTGGGCAGAAAAAGAACTGGCCAAAATCACTGCAGGTGCCAGCGCCGCCGACATAGCCTTCATCGAGGAACGCAACGAAATTGCGCGCCAGTCCTCGGAGGCAGCGTTGAAACTCCGCAGCGCGATGAGCGATGCAAAGCTGCAGGATCGCGGCGCCACATATTCGGCATCGGACCATCATCATCTGTTCAGACAGATTGATGAGTGCATCGGGTCTGCGCTCCTCCGGGATTCCTGGAACGTCACTTACGAGACGGTCAGGTCGGAGATCGCCAAACGGCTCTATCGCCACGATCCCCGACAGCTATCGGCCCCGGTGCGGGCTCATATGGAACGCCGGTGGGAACACGAAGCCCACCGGGCCCTGATCCAGGTGGGCGGCGAGCCCGCAGGGGAATGCGACACCCTGACGATGGCGACCGAGCCGATGATCATGATGTTCCAGATCCCGAGCAACGACCTGACGCACTTTGCCCACGGGGACACGGGCGGTCTGGTCATCCTCATTTCGGAAGCGGACCTTCGGGACCGCCGATTTGATCGGGCGACCTTCGATTTCGGATACTAGGCCGCTATGGTGTGCGCTGACCGAGTAGCACCCTGAACGCCGCCCCCGCTATTCGTACCCGTAGTCCGAATAGTCCTTGAAGTTGGGCGAGGTGAACTTGGTGATGTCGCTCTGGAAGTGGAGCGGGACGTTGCCGGTCGAGCCGTGGCGCTGCTTCGCCACGATCAGCGTCGCGCGGCCCACGAGGCCTTCGAACTTCTCCTCCCACTGGCGATACTTCTCCTGCACGTCGGGCGGGCTGCTCGCGTCGGGCGTGTCGGGCTTGACCAAGAGGTGGTAATAATCGCCGCGGAAGATGAACCACACCATGTCCGCATCCTGCTCGATCGAGCCGGATTCCCTGAGGTCGGAGAGCTGCGGCCGCTTGTCCTCGCGGCTTTCGACCGCGCGGCTGAGCTGCGACAAGGCGATCACCGGGACCTGCAATTCCTTCGCCAGTGTCTTGAGGCCGCGGCTGATCTCGGAGATTTCGTTGACGCGGTTGTCGTTGGCGCGGCCCGAGCCCTGCAGCAGCTGGAGGTAGTCGACGATGATGAGGCCGATGTCGTGCCGCCGCTTCATCCGCCGCGCGCGGGTGCGCAGGGCGGCGATGGTGAGGGCTGGCGTGTCGTCGATATAGAGCGGCAGTTCGGCAAGGCGCTGGCTGGCGTAGGAGAGCTTCTGGAAATCCTCGCGGCTGAGTTTACCGCTGCGCAGCGCCTCGGAAGAAATCTCCGCCTGCTCGGCGAGGATGCGGGTCGCGAGCTGGTCGCTGCTCATTTCCAGGCTGAAGAAGGCGACCGGCGCGCCGTAGTTGAACTCGCCGCCCTCGCGCTGCCAGTTGAGGTGCGCCTCGGCGCAGTTGAAGGCGATGTTGGTGGCGAGCGAGGTCTTGCCCATGCCCGGGCGCCCGGCGAGGATCACGAGGTCGGAATTGTGCAGGCCCGAGGTCTTCTGGTCGATCGTCGCAAGGCCGGTGGTCTTGCCCGACAGGCCCCCGCCGGAGTTCATCGCGGCCTCGGCCATCTTGATCGCGGTCATGGCGGCTTCGCGGAAGGTCGCCGCCTCGCGCCCCGTGCTTGCGCCCTCGGCGACCTTGAACAGTTCCGCCTCGGCCTGCGCGATGCGGTCCATCGGCGAGGTGTCTTCCGAGGTGTCGAGCGCGCCTTCCACCAGCCCCCGCCCGACGCTCACCAGCTCGCGCAGCAGGGCAAGGTCGTAGATCTGCTGGGCGAGCTCGCGCGGCACCAGCAGGCCTGCGCCGCTGGCGGTGAGCTGGGCGAGATAGGACGTGCCGCCCAGTTCGCGCAGAGCCTCGTCCGCCTCGAAGAACGGCCGCAGCGTGACCGGCGAGGCGGTGGCGTTGCGCTCGATCAGCGCCAGCACGCGCTCGTAGATGCGGGCGTGGAGCGGCTCGAAGAAATGGTCGGGCCGGATCGGGACGGGCAGTTCCTCGATCACCCGGTTGTCGATCAGCACCGCGCCGAGAAAGGCGGCCTCCGCGTCGAGATTGGCGGGCAGCTTCTTCACCGGAAGCTCTCCGGCGGGGTCTTGCGGTTTGATCGGGGTGACTTTTTCGGGTTCGGCCATGCGGGGCGTGATGGGCGTGTGCGGCCCCTCGGGCAAGGCCAATATGTGTCAACCGGGGTGTCAAGGCTTGTGGATAGTGGGGAGAGATTGTCGAAGTGCTTGAAGTGCGGGCCCTCCATCTGCGAGAGGGGCATGCGATGGCCGACACGCCGCCCGATTCCCTGCCTGTCTCGCCCGCGCCCGGTGCTGCGGGGGCGCAGCGCATTGCCCAGGTGACGCTCGACGAGGCGACGATCCTGTGGCGCAACGCCGATGTCGAGCAGGAGCGGCGGGTCGCGATCTACGACCTGATCGAGGAGAACACCTTCAAGCCGGTGCGCAGCGCCGAGCGCGGGGCGAGCGGGCCCTATCACCTGCACCTCTCGGTCACCGACGGGCGGCTGGCGATGGACATCAAGGACACCAGCGACCAGCTGATGGAAACCCTGATGATCGGCATGGCCCGCTTCCGCCGCCCGATCCGCGAGTATTTCGCGATCTGCGACTCCTATTACCAGGCGATCCGCAAGGCGACCCCGGCCGAGATCGAGACCATCGACATGGCCCGCCGCGGCATCCACAACAACGCCGCCGAACTGCTGCTCGAGCGGCTCGAGGGCAAGGTCGAGACCGACTTCGCCACCGCCCGCCGCCTGTTCACGCTGATCTGCGTGCTGCACATCAAGGGCTGAGGGCGATGGCGAGGGGCTCCAAGCGCCGCGCGCCGCGGCGCTGGCTGCTGCGGCTGGCGGCGCTCGTCGTCCTATTCGGCCTCGCCTTTGCCGCGTGGCTGTGGTGGGACATGCGCAGCTGGCGGCCCGATCCCGAACTCTACCCCGAGCAGGGCGCGCTCGTTCCCGCCGGCACTGCGCCAGTGCGGTTCGAGACGCTGAAGGCGATCGGCGCGCGCTTCGTCTACTTGCCCCTTGCGGCGGGGGCGGGGGCAGACGCGCCCGGCGGCTTTGCCGACCGCTTCGCGCAGGCCCGCAAGGCAGGCCTGAAGGTCGGCGTCGTCCTCCCCTTCGACCCCTGCCTCGGGGCCGACGCGCAGAGCGGGGTCTTCGCCCAGATGGTCCCGCGCGATGCGAGCCTGCTGCCTCCCGCGATCGCGCTCGGCACACTCGCCGACGCCTGCGACCCCAAGGTCAGCGACGCGGCGACCGAGAGCGAGCTAATGACGCTCATCAACCAGGTCGAGCTGCACGCGGGCAAGCCCGTCATCCTCAAGCTCTCCCCCGCCTTCGAGGCCCGCCACCGCACCGCCACCGCGCTCGCCCGCGACCTGTGGCTGGCGCGTGACCGGGCGCGGCCGGATTACGCCGGGCGGCCATGGCTGCTATGGAGCGCCAACAGCGCGCGCGTGACCGAGGCGAGCGAGGAGCCGGTCGAATGGGTGGTGGTGCAGAAGTGACCTTGGACAGCACGCAGGAGCAGGCCCTCATCGACGCGGCCTTCGCCGCCGCGCGCGGGGCCTATGCGCCCTATTCCGACTACCCCGTCGGCGCAGCCCTTTTGTTCGATGACGGCGCGGTCGTCACCGGCTGCAATGTCGAGAACGCGAGCTACGGGTTGTCGCTCTGCGCCGAGACCGTCGCGGTCGCCAAGGCCTTCGAGGCGGGGCGGCGCGGGGGCCTTGCGGCGGTCGCGGTGGTGGGCCTCAAGGCCGACAAGGAGCCCATCACGCCCTGCGGCCGCTGCCGCCAGGTCTTGAACGAGGTCGCAGCCCTCGGCGACACCGACCCGCTGGTGCTGTGCGTCAGCGCCGAGAGCGTGCGCCGCGTGACGCTCTCCGCGCTGCTGCCCCACGCCTTTGGCCCTGCGCACCTCGGCTGAGCGCCCCGCCACGCCCCTGCCTGCGGGGCGCGTGTTGGAGACACATGAGACACTGTCCAGAGGCAGAATCTCTCTGCCTTCTGCCGGGGCTTCGCAGGGGTCTGAAACGGGCGCAGCGCGAGGTTCATGTCCCCATGCTGGCACGGCGCAGGCGAGTAGGAAAGCGGGGGGCAAGGGGCGGCGGAGCGACCGCCGCCGTTCCTACATCCGCGCCGCGAATCAGGCGTCCCGCCCCTCCAGCCACTCCACCAGCGCGGCGAGGCACTCGCGCCCGAGCAGCTTGCAGCGCTCGGGGCTCCAACCCTGTTCGGGCTCGGGGAAATCCGCGAGGTCCTTGTAGGGCATCTCCAGCGTCATCGACACCGCGCCGAAGCGTTCGGCGAGCTGGTTGGTGCTCATGGTGAGGTTCGCGCGCCCCGCAGGGGCCTTTGGGTAGCCGAGCTTCGTCTGGAAATCGGGCGTGCGGCGGTCGAGGATGCGCTGGTAGCGGTAGAAGCCTTCGCCCTGTTCCTCCTTCCACGAGGGGATGCCCTCGAACCCGGCGAGGAACACCGCCGGGATCGCCTCATCGGCATGGACGTCCATCGCGAAATCGACGCCGGTCTGGTCCATCCGGTTACGGATCGCGAGCACTTCGGGCGAGCGTTCGGGGGTGGGATCGGCCCATTCGCGGTTGAGGTTGGTGCCAACCGCATTGGTTCGAAGATGCCCACGCCGCGAACCATCGGGGTTGCAATTGGGCACGATGTGCAAGCGGCACTGCTTGCGCAGCGCCCGCGCCACCGGATCGGCGGGATCGGTCAGGCACTCGAGCGCGCCTTCCATCCACCATTCCGCCTGCGTCTCGCCCGGGTGCTGGCGGGCGTAGAGCCAGACCTGCGTGCTGCCTTCGCCCATCTCCAGACAGTCGATCGGCTGGCCGTCCAGAGTGGTGCCGAGCCGGACGTAATCGACGCCTTCGGACGAAGCCGCCTCGGCGATCAGATCGTGGTGCCGCTCCATCGAATAGGGCGCGAAATAGGCACACCAGAACACCCCGCCCGCAGGGAGGTAGCGGATGGTCAGCGTGCCCCCATCCTCGTCCTTGTCGTAGGTCGAGGTCGCGCGCGCCCAGTAGTCGCGGTCTTCGGAGACGCAGGCGTTGTAGTCGGGCCAGCCGCCCGGATAGGCGCTCGCCGCAAGGCCGGTGAGCTTCAGCACAACCTCTTCGCCCGCGGGCGCGGCCACGCGGAAGTGGAACCACTGGAAGAACTCGGATTCATTGTCGCGCCGGATCGCGAGGCGGGCGGTGTTCCCGCTGATGCCGAGCACGTCGATATTGCCGCTGTCGAACCCGGCATCGATGAAAAGAGAGGTCATTTGGTTCCTTGAAGCTTCTTGACGCTGATCGTCACGGTCTCGCCATTGCCACCGGGGAAGTCCCGGAACAACCCGGCCGCGAGCGTGCGGGCGGCGGTTGTCACCTGCGCATAGGGGGACTTCACCCCGGTGGTGATCTGCGCGCGGCCTTCCCACAGGGTCTCGCCCCCGGTGCGCGAGATGCGCAGTTCGAGCGCGGTGTCGGCCGCCGGCCCCTCGCGCCCGCCGCCCAGGTTGATCCCGACCCCGAGCCCGACGCCCGTGCCGAAATTGCCGCCGCCGCCACCGATCGCGCCGCCCACGCCGACGTTCACCGGGCCCTGCCGCTGCATGGGCGCGGCAAGGACGGGTTTGCGGGTGGAGCGGATCGCGGCGGTCTGGTCGGCGGGCTCGCCCTCGGCAACGACGGTGTAGCCCGCCTTCGTCAGCTCGGCCCGCACCGCATCGGCAAAGGCATTGCGCGCGGTCTGGTTGGCGATTTCCTCGGCGAAAGTGATCGCGATCGTGCCGCGCCCGAGCTCGCTGGCCGAGGGGGCGACGAAGCGGGTGACCTCGACCGGGCCGGTATAGGGCGTGGTCGCGCAGCCCGACAGGGCGAGCGTGGCGGCGGCGAGGGCAACGGGAAGGGGCGGGGCAAGCAGGCGGAAGGGCAACATGGCGCAAATTCCTCTCGTGATCCGCCGACTATAGGCCGCGCGCCTGAACATTCACAGACCGCGAGTGTCTGCTTCAGGTTGAGATTTCTCTAATCGGAATCTGTGATAGGGGCGCGATGATGACCAACACAAAACCATCCGTGCTCGTGACCGGCGGGGCCGGCTATATCGGCAGTCACGCGGTGCTCGCCCTGCGCGACGCGGGCTGGCCGGTCGCGGTGATCGACAACCTGGTGACGGGCTTCCGTTTCGCGGTCCCCGAGGGCGTCGCCTTCTACGAGGGCGACATTGCCGATGCGGGGCTGCTGGCGCGGATCTTCGCCGAGCAGGGGACGCGCGCGATCATGCACTTCGCCGGTTCGGTGGTGGTGCCCGAGAGCGTCGAAAATCCGCTCAAATATTACGAGAACAACACCGCCAAGAGCCGCGCGCTGATCGCGGCGGCGGTAGCGGCGGGCGTGCCGCACATGATCTTCTCCTCGACCGCGGCGACTTACGGCATCCCCGATGTTGCCGCCGTGTCCGAGGACACGCCCCAGCGCCCGATCAACCCCTATGGCTGGTCGAAGCTGATGACCGAGCAGATGCTCGCCGATGTCGCCGCTGCGCATCCGATGAACTACGGCGTGCTGCGCTATTTCAACGTGGCGGGGGCCGACCCCGAGGCGCGCAGCGGGCAATCGACCGCGGGGGCGACGCACCTCATCAAGGTCGCGATCGAAGCGGCGCTCGGCAAGCGCGAATCGGTCGCCGTGTTCGGCACCGACTATGCGACGCCCGACGGGACGGGGGTGCGCGACTACATCCATGTCAGCGATCTCGCCGCCGCCCACGTGCTGACGCTCGAGGCGCTGATCGCCGAGCCCCAGCGCTCGCTGACGATGAACTGCGGCTATGGCCGGGGCTTCTCGGTGACCGAGGTGCTCGACGCGGTCGACCGGGTGACGAATCGCCAACTGGTGCGCAAGCTGGAGCCGCGCCGCGCGGGCGATCCCGATTCGCTGATTTCGAACCCCGCGCGGCTCAAGGCGACCCTCGGATGGGAGCCCAAGCACGCCGATCTCGACACGATCATCGCCCATGCCCTCGCCTGGGAGCGCAAATTGACCGATTTGCGGGGCTGACCGGGCGAGTCCTGCATTGACCTGAGCGCCCGGCGTCGCTAACGGCACGCTTCAATTTCCGCGCGTCGGGACGTTTCCGGCGCGCTTCTCTTTTGGAAAAGCGCCATGAAGATCGTCAACAGCCTCAAGTCGCTGAAGGGCCGTCACCGCGACAACCGCGTGATCCGTCGCCGCGGCCGCACCTATGTGATCAACAAGACCGATCGCCGCTTCAAGGCCCGCCAGGGCTAAGCTGGCGCGGCTGCCCGATGGGCGGCTGACGGACATGGCGGCCCGCCTCCTCACCGGAGCGCGGGCCGCAGGCTTTTGGGGGTCTCGCGATGCAGAAGGCGCCAAGTGAACGGGCAGTGGTGTTCGATGTCGGGCGGGTGCTGTTTCACTGGGATCTGCGCGCGCTGTTCGCCAAGCTGATCGATGACACCCGCGAGCTTGACTGGTTCCTCGCCAACGTCGTGACCGAGGAATGGCATTTCCAGCACGACCGCGGCCGCGCGCTCGGGGATATGGTGCCCGAGCGGATCGCGCTCTTCCCGCAGTATGAACGCCACATTCGCGCCTATGCGGAGCGGTTCAACGAGACCATCCATGCCCCCGTCGAGGGCTCGCACGAACTGGTCGAGCGGCTGGCGGCGGCGGGGGTGCCCTTGTTCTGCCTCACCAATTTCGGCGACGAGTTCTGGGAGGGGTTCCGCCCGACCCAGCCGATCTTCGACCACTTCGCGGACGTCATCGTCTCCGGCAAGGAGCAGGTCGCCAAGCCCGACCCGCGGATCTACGAAATCGTCGAGCAACGCAGCGGGCGGAGCGGGGACGCGCTGTTCTTCACCGACGACAACCCGGACAATATCGCGGCGGCGAAAGCGCGCGGCTGGGATGCGCATCTGTTTACCGATGCGGCGAGCTTGGAAGCGCAGCTAGTTGCGGCGGGATTGTTGTAAATCGGGCGCGTTGGAGCGCTGACCCGGTAGAAGGCACAAAAAGAAAAACCCCCGGCGCCGGGTGCGCCGGGGGTTTATGCTCCGTCCGGTTGGAGAGGGGGGACGCCCGGACAGAGAGGGACTTCGTGTCAGCGCGCGGCTATCAGCCGTTGCACTTGGCCAGTTCCTCGGCCTCGATCGGCTGGCCGAGCACCTTGAAGTTGGCGATTTCGCCCGACTTGCGGTTCAGGCCGCGGCAGATGCGCAGGGGGCGCGCGCTCGCCTTGCCGGCGACGCAGGTGGTGCCTTCGCAGGTCCAGGCGACACCGCCCGCGACGAAGCGCGATTCGCTCGCCGGGGTGGCGAGGGTGGCGCTGTAATAGGCGGTGCCGGCCGCGTTCACCGGAGCGCTGCTGGTGGCGACGCCGAAGCTCGCGCCGGTGTAGACCAGCGCCGAAGCCAGGATCGCGAGCTTGCCGGAGGCGGAGGGGGAGAGGGTCTTGATCATCGCTGTTGTCCTTTGCCTTTTTGTATTCCGAGGCCGCTGCCTCATGGTCTCTGTCACCGTATTTTGCAACGCAACATTTCGATTCGAAACCAGTTGCTATTCGCTACCTATGCCATTAGGTTGTGAGTTGCAACTGAAAACTGAAATTTTTTTGAGAGCCGCGCAAAATCGGTTACACAGACCCCCGGAAGGGGAAGGGACAGGAAACCTATGGGTGATTTGAGAGAACCGCTGCGCGAGCTGATCGAATGCGGGCTGCCGCAGGCGCTCGAGGTGATGGGCGAACGCTGGTCGTTCATGATCCTGCGTGCGAGCTTCAATGGTCTCAAGCACTTCGAGGAATTCCTGACCGAGCTCGGCATCGCCCGCAACATCCTCTCCAACCGCCTCGCCAAGCTGGTCGAGCACGGTATCCTCAAGCGCGAGCCCTGCGCCGACGACCGCCGCAAGATCGAATACCGCCTGACCGAAAAGGGCTTCGACCTCCTCCCCGCGATGCTGGCGCTGCGCCAGTGGGGCCAGAAATACGGTGCCGAGCGGGTCGTCGAAGACCCGGTGCTGGTCGACGAGCGTGACCGCCTGCCGATCGGCCCGGTCTCGATCCTCGCGCATGACGGGCGAATCCTCGGCCACCACGATCTGTGGCTGGTGAAGCCCGAGAACCTCGGCAAGCGCGCCGACGGCAGCATCGCGACGCGCGGCGCCGACCTGGCACAGGGCGACGTGGTCGATCTCGCCAGCAAGAAGGCGAGCATTCGCTGATTTTCTGGCGCTAATCCGTCGATAGGCGCGATGCGGCGGGTGCCCATCGCGCGATGCTTGGGCTAGGGCCGCGGCCATGAGCTTGGCCGTGCCCCCCGAATGCCACGAAATCCTCCACCGCACCTTCGGCTACCCCGCCTTCCGCGGGCAGCAGGAGGCGGTGATCGGGCGCGTCATGGCGGGGGCGCACACGCTGGCGCTGATGCCGACGGGTGCGGGCAAGAGCCTGTGCTACCAGATCCCTGCGCTCGCCCGCCCCGGCACCGCTATCGTCATCTCCCCGCTGATCGCGCTGATGCACGACCAGATCCGCTCGGCCACCGCTGCGGGCATCCGTGCCGCTTCGATGACCTCGGCGGATTCGGACAACGCGGCGACCGCCGAGGCCTTCCGCGCAGGGGAGCTCGACCTTCTTTATGTGGCCCCCGAACGCGCCTCGACACCCGGCTTCCAGAGCCTGCTCGACCGCGCGCCCGTATCCCTGTTCGCCATCGACGAGGCGCATTGCGTCTCCGAATGGGGGCACGATTTCCGCCGCGACTACCGGATGCTGCGCCCGGTGCTCGACCGTTTCCCCGAGGTGCCGCGCCTCGCGCTGACCGCCACCGCCGACCGGGCGACGCGGGCGGACATTCTGGTGCAACTCGGCATCCCGGACCAGGGCCTGATCGTCGCCGGGTTCGACCGCCCGAACATCCGCTACGCCATCACCCCGAGGGACAACGGGCCGCGCCAGATCACCGAACTGCTCCAGCGCCTCGACGGCGCAGGCATCGTCTACGCCCCCAGCCGCAAGCAGGCCGAGGATCTCGCCGCCGCGATCACCCGCGCCGGGCGGGAGGCGGGCTTCTACCATGCTGGCCTGGAGCCCGAACGCCGCGCGCGGGTGCAGGCAGAATTCGTCGCCTCGGAAAGCATGGTGATGGTCGCCACCATCGCCTTCGGCATGGGCATCGACAAGCCCGACGTGCGCTTCGTGATCCATGCGGGGCTCCCGAAGTCAATCGAGGCCTATTATCAGGAGACCGGCCGCGCGGGCCGCGATGGCGACCCTTCGGAAGCGCACCTGTTCTGGGGCGTCTCCGACTTCGCCCGCGCGCGGCAATGGCTGGGCGAAGTGGAGCCCGAGCGCCTGCCCGCCGAGAACGCCCGCCTCAATGCGCTTGCCGCTCTGGTCGAGGCCCCGACCTGCCGCCGCGCGATCCTGCTCAGGCACTTCGGCGAGCACCCGCCCGAGACCTGCGGCAATTGCGACAATTGCCTCGAAGCGCCGCAGGTGGTCGACGCCAGCGAACTCGCCCGCAAGCTCCTGTCCGCAGTCTACCGCACCGGCCAGAGCTTCGGCATCGGCCACATCGAGAAGGTGCTGACCGGCCAGAGCGACGATCGCATCGTCAGCCGCGCGCATGACCAACTCTCGGTCTTCGGCATCGTCGGCGGCGAGGAGGCGCGGCTGATCCGCCCCCTGTCGCGCGCGCTGGTGGCCCGCGGAATGCTCACCGCGACCGAACATGGCGGCCTCGCCCTCGGTCCCGAGGCGCGCCCCGTCCTCAAGGGCGAGGCCGGCGTCACCATCGCCGAGCCGCCCCCCAAGCGCCAACGCCGCGAACGCCGGGCGCGGGGCGGCGCGGAGAGCGCCCCCAACCCCGTCGGCAACCCGCTGTTCGAGGCCCTGCGCGCCAAGAGGAAGGCGCTGGCCTCGGAGCATGGCCTCCCGGCCTATGTCATCTTCCATGATTCGGTGCTGCGCGACATGGCGCTGCAATGCCCCGAGACGCTCGCCGAACTGGGCACGATCCCCGGCGTGGGGGCGAAGAAGCTCGAGACCTGGGGGCCTGACTTCCTCGATGTGGTGCGCGAGCACCTGCGGGGATAGCGCCCTATAACTCCCCTCCCCATCGGGGAGGGGTTGGGGGTGGGGGCTCTGCCCCTGCGAGGGAGGGGCCCCCACCCCCCGACCCCCTCCCCCAAGGGAGGGGGAGATAAGCGTCAAGGCTTCGCCCGCCGCACCGTGTAGTCGATGCGGATGCGCACCCAGCTGCCGAACTGTTCCGCCCCGCCGATCCGCGCAGGCCGGACGCGGAACTGCCATGCAGCCGCCATCACCGCGCGGCCGATCTGCGAGCCTTGCGGGCCTTCGGAGAGCAGCTGGCAGTCCTCGACATAATAGCCCTTCACCGTGCGGCACGCGATCAGCGCATAGCCCGGGCCTTTGGCGGTCGAGAGATAGCCGGAAAGCTCCTGGTCGGTCGGCTCGCGATACCAGCGCGCGGCGTAGAGCGGCTCGCCATTGGGCGCGGTGCCGACCCGCTCGCTGTCGCCCGCTGTCCTCGGGTTGCCGGTATCGGCGGGGCCGGCAGCCGCGCCCGGCCTGATCCGCACGCCGATCTTGCGCGAGGGGCTGGCCGAAGGCTGCGGGGAAGGCTTGGCTTCGGGCGGGGTGGGCGCGGGCGGTGGCGGGGGCGGGGCAGGCTGAGGGCGCAGCACCAGCGGCGAGGGCTGGATCGGCGATAGCGGAACCGGCTGTTCGGTCTGGGGCGTGTCGGGCGCGTCGGTCGCGGGGGGGCTTTCGGCCTCACGCTCCGGGGCCGGTTCGGGCGCGGCGAATTCCTGCGCCTTGAAGGTGGTGAGCTTCTCTTCCGCGTCCTTCTCGCCGACGATGCTCGCGCCGAGGGTCAGCAGCAGCAGCACGATCAAAGCCTCTACGGCGAGCGCGATGGCGAGGCTCTGGAGCTTCCGCCGCCGCGACATGTCGCGCAGGGCCGCGAGCCAGCGGGCGACACCCTGCGGCTCTTCGAAAGCCAGTCGTGAAGGATCCTCGAAAATCGCCGCTGCGCCTTTGCCGGGGCCGGGAGGGGGGCGGCCCTGAGGGCGCGTCTTAGAGCCTGTTCCGGTCAGGGGGAAGCGTTCGCATCGCGTCAGCAATCTCTCCGGACAGGAGCAGCGCGAAGCAGGGGCTGGTTGCCCCTGCAAGCGTTGCGACGAAGCCGGAGGGATTGCTGACGCGACCCCGCAGGGGCGGGCCGATTTTGGCCCATCGCGGCGTCGTTCGTCGGTCACGATGAGCGCGCATCGCTCCCTCCTCACTTCTTGCGCTAGGCCAAAATCGGCTCCGTGCCAACGTTTCCCCCTGACCGGAACAGGCTCTCAACCTGTCATCAGCCGATAGGATAGCGCCTCGGCGATGTGGACGCGGCCAACCGTTTCGCTCCCCGCGAGGTCGGCGATGGTGCGGGCGACGCGCAGCATCCTGGTGTAACCGCGCGCCGAGAGCCGAAGTTTCTCGGCGGCTTGCAAGAGCAGCTTGCGCCCCGCCTCGTCAGGGGTGGCGTGGCCTTCGAGCAACTCGCCTTCCAGTTCGGCGTTGGACCTTACGCCCCGCACCACGGCCCGCTGGCGCGCGGCGGCGACGCGCTTTGCGACGTCCTCGCTCCCCTCGGCGGGCGGCGGCAGGGTCATGTCCAAGGCGCTCACCGCGCCGACGTGGACATGGAGGTCGATGCGGTCGAGCAGCGGGCCGGAGAGGCGGCTCTGGTAGTCGCCGATGCAGCGCGGATACTTGTTGCAGTTCCTCGCCGGGTCGCCCGCATAGCCGCAGCGGCAGGGGTTCATTGCCGCCACGAGCTGGACGCGCGCGGGGAAGGTGACGTGGGCATTGGCGCGCGCGACATCGACGTGGCCGGTCTCCAGCGGCTGACGCAGCGAATCGAGCACCGGGCGCTGGAACTCGGGCAGTTCGTCGAGGAACAGCACGCCCAGATGCGCGAGGCTGACCTCGCCCGGCCTGACCTTCAGCCCGCCTCCGGTGAGCGCAGCCATGCTCGCCGAATGGTGCGGCGCGCGGAACGGGCGGACGCGGCTGATGCGCCCGGCTTCGAGCATCCCGGCGACCGATTGCACCATCGAGACTTCCAATGCCTCGGCAGGGGTCAGCGGGGGGAGGATGCCGGGCAGGCACGAGGCGAGCAGGCTCTTGCCCGATCCGGGCGGGCCGACCATCATCAGGTTGTGACCCCCGGCGGCGGCGATCTCCAGCGCGCGCTTGGCGGTCTCCTGCCCCTTTACCTGCCTGAGGTCATTGCCTGCTTGAGCATCCGCCACCGCGCCGCGCGGGGGTTCGGGGAGGACGAGGCTGCCCTTCAAGTGCCCAAGCAGGCTGGTCAGATCGCGCGGGGCGAGCACCGTCACGCCGCTCGCCCAGCGCGCCTCGGGGCCCTGCTCCTGCGGGCAGATCAACCCGCTGCCGACCGTGCTGGCATGGAGCGCGGCGATCAGCACGCCGGGGCTCGCGACCACCCGGCCATCCAATGCCAGCTCGCCCACCGCGATCCAGTCGCCCAGCTGTTCGGCATCGGTCACGCCCATCGTCGCAAGCAGCGCGAGCGCGATGGGCAGGTCGAAATGCGATCCGTCCTTGGGCAGGTCGGCGGGCGAGAGGTTGACGGTGATCCGCTTGGGCGGCAGCGCGAGGCCGATCGCGGCGAGCGCGGCATAGACCCGCTCGCGGCTCTCGCTCACCGCCTTGTCGGGCAGGCCGACGACGTTGAAGCGCGGCAGGCCGGGGCCGATGTGGCACTGCACCTCGACCTCGCGCGCCTCCAGCCCGAGATAGGCAACCGTCCTCACCAGCGCGACCATCGACAGCCCCCTGCCCTACCCCAAGGCGCTGATTGTGCGGGGTTTCGAAGGGCTTGTCGAGCGCTTAGCGGCGACAGCGCAAGTTGATATAGTTCATGCAGGGGCCGGGTTTGTTGATGGCTCTGTGTTGGAAAGCCCCTGCGGCGATCCAACCTGTTGGACAATGCGCCCGCGGCGATCATGCTTAAGCGCCCCCGCACCGGCCCCTCCGCGCGAATGCTAAGGCTTTTTTAAAGCATAAATCTTGGCGAATTCGGAAGGGGCGGCGGGCGACATTCACGTCCATGAACCGCGCTCTCGCCCTGTTTCTGGCTGCCCTTGCGCTGCTGCTCCCCGGCAGCGGCGCGCTGGCGCAGTCGGGCGCGCGCGTCGTCAGCCACGTCGCCTGGGTCGAGGAATGGGACCCGGCGACCGGCGAATGGGTGCGGGTCGAGGATAGCCCCGCCAGCGTCACCGCCGCAGCTTTCGAGCCGGTCTCAGCCACGGTTACCCGCGCCGGGGCGACCACGATTACCGAAACCATCGTCGAAGAGCCCCAGCCCGTCCGCTTTATCGCGCAGGGCACGCGCCTGCCCGCCGGGGCCGCCGGGATCGCTGCTTTCGGCCCCTTCCGCGTGATCGACGCGCAGCACGCCGCGCTGGTCGCGCCGACCGATGCGACCAGCCCGCAGGCCTTCGCCGCGATGATGGCCGCCTATCCGGGGCTCGAGGTGCTCGAATTCGTTGACGCGCCGGGCACCACGCATGACCTCGCCAACCTGCGCCTCGGCCGCGCGATCCGGGCCGCGGGGCTCGCGACGCATGTGCCCGCAGGCGGCTCGGCGCGCTCGGGCGCGGTCGAGCTGTTTCTCGCGGGCACCCACCGCACGGTCGATCCGGGCGCGCTGTTCGCGGTGCATTCGTGGCGCGACCAGCGCGGCCGCGAGCCTGCCGATTTCGCCCCCGACGCGCCCGAAAACCGCCTCTATCTCGACTATTACACCGAGATGGGCATGAGCGAGGCCCAGGCGCGCGATTTCTACGCCATGACCAATTCGGTGCCGCATTCGGGCGCGCTGTGGCTCGAGGGGGCCGAGATGGCCCGCTGGATTGCCCCCGCCGCGCGCAGCATCGACGCCGATGCGGCGGGCGCGGTGCGGCTGGCGCTGGCCCGCGCCGGGGCCAGCTTCAAGGAGGCACTGCCTTCGCCGGTGCGTCTGCCGCGCTTCGCGCTCCCGGCGCCCGTCGCGGCGCCGCGCCTTGCCTATGCGATGCAAGGCGGCACTCTGCTTGACTCAGGGCTCGCTTTCCCATAACGGCCCGCGTCTGTTTACGGCTTGCGCTTGTCGCAGGCCCCGGTGCTTGTGCCGGTCAGCATTTTTCGAGGATGATATGAAGCGTACCTTCCAGCCCAGCAATCTCGTGCGCGCCCGTCGTCACGGCTTCTTCGCCCGCAAGGCCACCCCGGGCGGCCAGAAGGTGCTCCGCGCCCGCCGCGCCCGCGGCCGCAAGAAGCTCTGCGCGTAATTTTTTGCGCACCCGCCTCCGCGGGTGCGATTTCCTCGCTCACGGGGGCTGAAGCCCCCGTCGCTGCGGGCGCGCGTTCGCGCTTGCGGGCTCCCTTCGGGAGCCCGTTTGCATTTCCGGCCTTGCTGGATAGAGATGGAACGAACCGCGTAGCGGGTCGCAAGGCCGAACGGCCGCCGCGGCTTATGCCGCGAAAGCCAAGCGGGCCGGACGGCCCGCGCCCGGCGTTTGAGGGCGCAAACAAATGACTCAGGCGGCAAGCGCAATTCCATCCATCCGAACGCTGACCAAGCGCTCCGACTTTCTTGCCGCGAACTCCGGCACCCGCAACGCGCGCGCCGGGTTTGTGCTGCTGACACGCCCGAACGAGGGGCAGGGCATCCGCTTCGGGATCACCGTCACCAAGAAGATCGGCAACGCTGTCGTCCGCAACCGCATGAAGCGCCGGTTCCGCGAGTTGCTGCGCGCCGCTCTGCCCTCCGCTGGCCTGCCCGATCACGACCACGTGCTGATCGGCCGCGCGGGCGGGGTCGAGCGGGACTTTCACCTCATGGCCGACGAACTCGCCAAGGCGCTGGAGCGCGCGCGCGAGGGGCGCGGCGATCCGGCGGGCGGGCGGCGGCCTCGGCGGGGAAGCAAGAAATGAAGCACCTCCTCATCCTCATCGCGCGCGGCTGGCAGCTCGGCCCCTCGCGCATTCTGCCGCCCTCGTGCCGCTACTCTCCCTCGTGCAGCCAGTACGCGATCGAGGCGCTCGGCAAATACGGCGCACTCAAGGGTGGATGGATGGCCTTCAAGCGGCTAATGCGCTGCCACCCCTGGGGCGGGCATGGCCATGACCCGGTTCCCTGAGGGCTGAATCCTGCGGGGGTCTGGAAACGGGACCGCCTTACCCCCATAATACACCCACTGTCGCATTTCGCGGGGCTTACACTTGGACAATCGCAATCTTCTGCTCGCCGTGGTGCTTTCGGGCCTGCTGATCCTGGGATGGGATGTCGGCCTCAGGTACTTCTACCCCGAAGCCTCGATGTCAGCACAGACCAGCCCCAAGGCCGCGACCGCCGCCGCCAAGCAGGCCGCTGCCGCCAAGGGCGCAGGCGGGCTCGGCGCCGAGACTGCCGCGCGCAAGGTCGACCTCAAGACCGCGCTGACGGGCGGCAACCGCGTGGTGATCGACACCCCGCGCCTTGAAGGCTCGATCAACCTCGTCGGCGCGCGGATCGACGATATCGAATTGAAGAACTACCGCGAGACGGTGAAGAAGGATTCCGGCCCCGTCCGCCTCTTCTCTCCCGAGGGCACCAAATCCCAGTATTTCGCCCAGTTCGGCTTCGTCGTGAACGGCAACCGGCAGGACCCGAACCTGCTGTGGCAGGCCGACGGCACGAAGCTCACCCCGACCACGCCCGTGACGCTCACCCGCACCGAGGCCGACGGGGTGACCTACCGCATCAGGTTCGCGGTCGACGAGAATTACATGATCACCGCCAGCCAGTCGGTCAGCAATGCCGGCGCGGTCCCGGCGGTGGTCCAGCCCTTCGCGCTGATCAAGCGCACCAGCACGAATGCGACGATCGACCAATATGCCTCGCACTCGGGCCCGGTGGGCGTGTTCGGCGGCAAGCTCTACGATCCGCATTCCTATGCCGAGCTCGAGGAGATCTTCGCGCCGCTGCGCAAGCAGTTCGAGGTCGGCCAGATCTCCGAAATCCCCTCCGACAAGCCCGAAGGCGCGCCCGACTGGCTGGGCTTCACCGACCAGTACTGGCTCGCCGCGCTGGTGCCCGGTGACGGCAAGGGCAACGTCAAGGTCGACGATGCGGGCTTCCGCAGCCTTGGCAGCACGCTCTATCGCACCGACCTGATCTACGGCCCCACCACCGTGCCCGCCGGCCGCAGCCTGACGCAGGAGACGCGGCTCTTCGCGGGCGCCAAGGACAGCCGGATCCTCGACAAGTATGAAGAGGGCGGCATCACCAATTTCGGTCTCGCGATCAGCTGGGGCTGGTTCGCCATCGTCGAAAAGCCGATCCTGTGGCTGCTGCGCACGCTCAACGGCGTGGTCGGCAATTTCGGGCTCGCGATCATCCTGCTCACCGTCATCATCCGCGGGCTGATGTTCCCCGTCGCGCAGAAGGGCTTTGCCTCGATGGCGGCCATGAAGGCGGTGCAGCCGAAGATGAAGGAGATCCAGGAGCGGTTCAAGGACGACAAGCAGCGCCAGCAGCAGGAGATCATGAAGCTCTACAAGGACGAGAAGGTGAACCCCCTCTCGGGCTGTCTGCCGATGCTGATCCAGATCCCGGTGTTCTTCGCGCTTTACAAGGTGCTGGTGCTCGCGATCGAGATGCGGCACGAGCCGTTCATCCTGTGGATCAAGGACTTGTCCGCGCCTGATCCGGCGCACATCCTCAACCTGTTCGGCCTCCTGCCTTTCGTCCTGCCCGAGCACAGCTTCCTCGCCATCGGGCCGCTCGCGGTCTTGCTGGGGATCACCATGTGGCTGACCTTCAAGCTCAATCCGGCGGCGATGGACCCCGTCCAGCAGCAGGTCTTCGCGATCATGCCGTGGATGATGATGTTCGTGATGGCACCCTTCGCGGCCGGGCTGCTGCTCTACTGGGTGACCTCGAACATCCTGACCGTCGCGCAGCAGAGCTATCTCTATTCGAAGCACCCGCAGCTGAAGGCAGCCGCGGCGGCCGAGAAGGCGAAAGCGGCGAAGGGTTAGGGCGGGCGCGTGGACGATCCCGAACTTCAGGCTGCCCGAGAGGAAGCGGCATCGCGGCTCTTTTCCGGCCCGGTCGATTTCCTGCGCTCGGCCCCGCAGCTGCAATTCCTGCCCGATCCGGCGGTGCCCGAGATCGCCTTTTGCGGGCGCTCGAATGTGGGCAAGTCCTCGCTGCTCAATGCGCTGACGGGGAGGAAGGCCATCGCCCGCGCCTCGGTGACGCCGGGGCGCACGCAGGAACTGAATTTCTTCGATGTCGGCCGCCCCGAGGACGAGGGCGCGCTGCCGCTGTTCCGGCTGGTCGATATGCCCGGCTACGGCTTTGCCAAGGCCCCGGTGAAGGTGGTCGAGAAGTGGAAGGCGCTGGTGAACAGCTACCTGCGCGGGCGGCAGGTGCTGGCGCGCACGCTGGTGCTGGTCGACAGCCGGCACGGCATGAAAGACGTCGACCGCGAGATGATGACCATGCTCGACAAGGCCGCCGCCTCCTACCGCATCGTCCTCACCAAGACCGACAAGATCAAGGCGAGCGAGCTGGCCGCCGTCGCCGAAAAGACCGCCGCCGAGGCCAAGAAGCACGTCGCCGCCCACCCCGAAATCCACCTCACCAGCTCGGAAAAGGGCATGGGCATCGAACGCCTGCGCGCCGCCGTGGTGGCCGATGCGCTGGGTGAGGGGTGGATGGGGTAGGGGCCCTGATGCGTCACCTCTCCGCTACCCTTGCGGCACTGGCTGTGCTTGCATCGGCGGACGTCGCCCTTGCCCAAACCCCTGACGCACCGCCCGCGTGGCGGCTCTACGCCTCGCCCGATGGCTGCGCGATCAGCACGCGGCAGGGAGGGGTCTTCGTGCTGCTCAACGTCAATCCCGAAGGCAAGCAGGGCTTGCGCATCCACCACCCCGACCTCGCCATTCCCGACCGCACGGCCAGTCCCGTGACCCTCACCATCGGCGACCGGCAGCTGGCCTTCGAGGGCATGGGCGCGCGCACCAGTGACGGGATGCCGGGCTTCATCATCGGCTCTCGCCGCGATCTGCGCGACGCTTTCGGCGCAGGCGGGATCGCCGAGGTCGCCATCGGGGGCGCCGATCCGGTGGTGATCGATCTGGAGGGACTGCCCGAGGCGCTGGAGCAGCTCGATACCTGCGCCGCCACCCTCGTGCCGCGCGATCCGGCGAGCATCGTCGCGGTCAAGCCGCGCATGACCCGCGCGCCGGCAATCAGGGCAGGCGACCTCCCGCTCGAAGGCGCGACGCGGCGCGAGGTGGGCTGGCGCCTGACCATCGCGCCCGATGGCTCCATCGCCGACTGCGAGATCGTCCGCTCGAGCGGTTCGCGCGCGCTCGACGACGAGGTGTGCCGCCTGCTGCGCACCGACAGCCGGTTCGAGCCCGGCAAGAACGCCGCCGGCAAGCCTGTGACCGCGACCTTCCAGTCGCGCGTGACGTTCTAGGCGCGCGCTATTCCTTCGACCGCCGGAACCCCGCCGCCATCGCCTCGCTTTCGGTGCAGAACAGGCGTTCGGGGCGGGTGCCGTCGTAATAGCGCTGGCCGGGCAGGTGGTAGATGAAGTCGCCGTAGCGGCTGTGATTGCCCTTGATCGCGCAGCCGAAGGCGTTGGTGTAGCGCCGCTCGCGGGCCGGGCGCTCCCGCGGGGCGGCGCGGGCGGGGCGCTCGTCCACCTCGGCGCGGGCGAGCTGCGGCTCGGAGCGGGGATTGGCGGCGCGCCATGCGGCCGGTTCCTCGAACTCGCCTGCCCAGATCCCGAACCCGAGCTGCCGCGCCAGATCGCGCGCCTCAGCATATTCGGGCGGCGCGTCCTCGCCGAACGGGACGGCGAGGCCCCGGCGCACCAGCTCGTGGCCGAGATCGAATAGCCCGTTGTGGCAGGTCGCGAGCGTGCGGCCATAGAGGTCGACGCCTTGCGCGGTGCATTCGAGCGGGCCGGCGGAGAGGATTTCGTGCAAGGCAGCCGCAGCCTCCCTGCCGCAGTCCCATGCCTGCCCGTCGCGCCGGCATTGTTGCGCACTCTCGGGCGCGTCGATGCCGAGCAGGCGGATGCGGGTGCCGGTCATGTCGATGGTGTCGCCGTCGACAACTTCGGCAGGGCCCGCGAGGACATTGGCGGCGGCAGGCGCGCTCGCCGGAACGGCAAGGGCGACGGCGAGGACAATCAGGGGCTTGCGCATGGCCCGAGCCTAGAAGGGGCGAGGTTAAGACCTCGTCACCGCACCTGCGCCCTGAACCTGATCGTGAAGCTCGGTTGGGCGGTGGCGCTCGTCGCGGCAGCCATCGTGCCCGTGGGGGCGATGCGGATGCCGCGCACGTTGGCGTCGAAGGTGCCGGTGGGCGTGTAGTTGTAGGGCGCGACCCCGTTGGTGGCCTGCGAGTAGGTCACCATCGTGTTCGCGTTGAAGGTGTTGAGGCCGCTCGTCGGGGTGCCGTTGGTGAAGGTCACGGGCGTGCCGACCGCGAAGGCCATTTCGGCGGGCATCACGTCGAGCAGCACGATCGAGCTCGCGTCGACCGTGCCCGCGCCCACGTTCCGCACGGTGATCGCATATTCCACCACCGCGCCGGGGATCGCCTTGGGGTTGGTGGTGCCGTTGACCGGATCGGAGATCACGGTGCTCACCTTGCTGATCTCGAGCAGCGCGGCGGCGCGGCGGGTGTTGGTGATGGTGCAGGTGACCGAATCCCCCGGGCGCAGCGTGATTCCGCCGCCAAGCGTGGTCGGCAGCACGGTCGGCGATCCGCTGGTGCCGTTGGTGCAGGAAAGGACCGCGGTGTAGTTGCCGAGGATCGTCGTGCCCGCCGCGACCTCGTCGACCTGGTAGGTGTTCTGGTTGACGACCTGCACCAGACCCGTGTCGCCGGTGCCGGTGGTGATGGTCGTGCCGGTGCCGGTGGTGGTCGAGGAGGCGGTGACCACCCCGTCGTCCATGATCCGCACGGTGAACTGGTCGCCGGTGAAGCGCCGCCCGCCGCCATTGCCGCTGCCGAGCACCTTCCTCACCCTCAGGCGCGGCTGGGCGCCGGCCTGGAAGGTGCAGACCAGAAACTCGCCGAATTCGAGCTGGCCGATATTGGTGTTGGTGGTGTTCAAGTTGTTGGGCAGCGCGGCGCGGGTGGTGCCTGCGGTGTTCACGCAGCTGAGGTTCGCCGCATAGGCGCTGATCGGGCTCACGCTTCCCCCCGCCATCGCCAGCCGCAGCGTCACCGGCACGCCCGCCGACATGTTGAGCACCGAGCCGGTGAAGGGGCCGTTGCCCGATCCCGTGGTCGTGCCCGAGGTCAGCGTGGTGCCGGTGCCGGTCGAGGCGACCTGGAAGGTCAGCTGGTCGGCGCTGTTGGCGCGCGTGCCGAGGATCTGGGTCTGGAGCCGGATCGAGGCGAAGCGGATCGCGAACATCACGCCCTGCAGACCCCCGGCGCGGGTCTCGACCGTCACGCTCGTCGGGCTGCTGCTGCCGAGGATATAGGCCCCGACCGTGCCCCCCGTGCCGGTGATGTTGACCGTGCCCGATCCGACCCCCGTGATCGGCGGCATGGTCGATCCCGAGCTCGGCGGCACCGAGTCGAGCAGCTGCCATGGCCCGCCATTGCTGGTCATGCGGATATATTCGTTCTCGTTGCTCGATTCCGCGTCGGCGACGACGAAGGAATAGACCGTCACCCCGCCGCCCACCGGAGGCGTGATGGTGATGCCCGTGATCGCGATCGTGCTGGTGCCGGCCTGCGCGGAGTAGAGCACCGGGCGGCCCGGGATGCCGATGAAGGCGCTGTTGCCGACCGCCGAGCCGCTCCACGAGGGCGCGGTCACGTCGTTATAGGCCGGATTGGTGCCCGTCACCCGCGCGTTGAAGGTGAGGGTGGAGCCGTCGGGCAGCGTGAAACTGAGGTTCTGCCCCGCTGCCGAGCGCGCGGTGGCATCGTCGTAATCGGTCATGTCGAGCCAGCAATAGGTCTGCCAGCTGGCGGGCGCGGTGCCTTGCGTTGCGGCCTGCGCACAGTCCTGCGCGCGGGCGGCGGGGCTCCATGCGAGCACGCACAGCATCACCAGCAGCGCGAATAGGCGGCGGAACTGCGAAACCCTCCCGAACATCCCGCCGGAATAGGAAATCATGGTAAACACACGGTTAGCAAACCGCCGCTGACGCCCGCCCGCCATGCTCAGCGCCCCAGCCCGAGGAAGTCGAAGCTCGAGGCGTCGAACTTCATCCGCACCGCGGCAAAGACGCCCTTGTCGGTGTTGCGCGCCGGGCCGAAGTCGCCGTCGCGGAAGCCTTCGACGTTGTAGCCGACGGTGACGAGCATGCCCTCCACGGGCACGAAGCCGATGGTCGGGCCGTAGGCGAAGTTGACGGTCTCGTCGTCGAGATTGGCGCGGGCGGTGACGCTGGCGCCCAGTTCGAAGCGCTCGCCGATCCCGATGCGCGCGTCGCTGCCGACCAGCACCGAGGTGCCCTTGAACTCGGTGCCCTCGAAGGCATCGAGATTGTGGCGCGCGCCGAGGAACAGCGCGACTTCGTGGCGGCGCACCTGCGCGCCCGCATCGTCTTCCCCGCGCGGGGAGTAGTTGGCCGAGAAGCTCGCCACCAGCCGCCGGGCGACCGCGTTGCCATCGACCGTCAGCGCGGTGCCGCCCAGCGCCGAGCCGCCCGCGGTCGCGCCGGTCACTTCGTCGCTGCGGTATTCGAGCCGGCCGAGCATGGCGAGCGGCGAGTCCGAGGGACGGTGGGCGAAGGCGATGCTCGCATCGACGATCTCGGCGACCGCGCCGCCGGTGGTTTCCGAGCGCGTCCAGCTCGCGCCCGAGCCGACGAGGCTGCCCTCGCCGAGCTGGCGGATCGCGCCGAACAGCACGCCCTTGCGGTCGGTGGTCTCGCCGTCGCGCCATTCGCCGCGCGCGGTGACGCTCCAGCGGTCCTTGCGCCATGCGCCGCCCAGCGTGACCGCGGTGAAGTCCTCGAACAGCAGCCCGCCGGTGAGCTGGCCGCCGCTTGCCGGGGGCTGGTTCGGGTTGACGAGGTCGCCCACCGGGGGCGCGCCGCCGATGGTGCGGTTGCCGTCGATCGTGGCGTCGAGGGTCAGCGAGGGGCTCACCTGCAGCGTCTGCGCGAGGCCGAAGGCGGCGAAGGTGCGCGTGCCGTTCTCGCCGATGGTCTCCTCGCCGATGGTGGTCGCGATCTTGCCGCCCTGCCAGGGGGCGACTTCGATCCCGCCGCGCAGCTGGCGCGCGTTGAGCCGCTCGCCCTTGGCGATTTCGTAGGTGCCGACCAGCCGCACGTCCTGCGTGATCGCATAGCGCGCGGCGAAGCGGTGGCGGGCAGGGAGATCGACGCTCTCGGCCTTGCCGAGCGCCACGGCGGTCCCGGCGGAAAGCTCCAGCTTGTTGCCCATCAGCCGCTGGGTCGCGCCCGCTTCGAGCACGGTCGAGGCCTTGGTGTCCCCATTGGCGAGACGGTCGGTGAAGTGGACGAGCCCGAGGCGCAGGTTGGTGTTCTGCTTCGTCAGCGCGATCTGGCCCTGCGCGGCGCGGCGGCGCGCGGCGTCGGTCAGGCTGTCGTCCTGCCACAGGCTGCCGGTGAAGGTCAGTTCCTCGGTGATGAGCACGCGGCCATCGACGCCGAACTTGCGCCGCCCGCGTTCGACCGCGTTCTGCTGGCCGATGCCGTAATCGGCGTCGACCTGGCGGGCATAGGCGATGAGGTCGAGGTCGCCGGTCTGGTGCTGCACTTCGGCGAGCCAGCCCTGCGCGGTCTCGCCCTCGCGGCGGCTCACACCGAGCTCGGCGCGCACTTCGGTGTTGTCGCCGATCTTGGCGAGGACGTCGACAGCGCCAAGGTCCGTGCGCCGGGCGGTGCCGCCCGCGCCCTCAAGGCCCGCATCGCTGATCGCGCTCGCGCCGATGCGGATGCGGCCGTCTTCGCTGGTCCAGTCGGCGCGCGCGCCTGCGTTCCATTCAGCCTCGCCGCGGCTGTCGGTCTCGTATTCGATGACGATGAACTGCGGGTTGAGGTTCTCGTCGCGGCTCAGCACGGGCGCGGCGAAGCGGATCGTGCCTGCGAGCAGGTCGATGTCGTAATCGGTGAAGCGCGCGAGCTGGCGGCTCGAGACGATCTGTTCGGGGCGGAAGCGGTCGCGCACTTCGATGGTCACGCGCTCGGAATTGGCGAGGATGCGGCGGTTTTCGAGCGCATAGGGCCCCGAGATGCCCTGGCCCTGCGTCTCCTGACGCTGGAAGCGGCTCGAAATCTGCGCGGCGAAGCCTTGCGCCTTGACGCCGCCGACGCGCGCCTCGCCCATCACGCCGGTGGCGGTGCGGTTGTAGGCGGCGAGCCGCGTCTGGTTGAAGGCGGTCTGGAAGTCGCCGTAGAGCGCGTAGAAGGCGCTGGTCTCGATGCGGACATAGAGCTTCTCGCGGCTCGCGGCGTCGAACTGGCGCGCCGAGGCGTCGCCGAAGACGGTGTAATAGGCGGCCGGATCGATCGCGCCCAATGCGCGCTGGTCGGCGCGCTGCTTGGCGCTGTCATAGGCGAGGGTGAGCAGATATTTGCCCAGCACCCGGCCCTTGGCATAGAGCGCGACGCGGGCGTCATCGCCAAGGTCGCTGTCGAAACGCCCGGCGCGCTCCATGTTGTCGGCGACCGAGCGCGCACCCACGGTGCCTTCGGCAAGGCCGATCACGGTCCATTCGACATTGCCGGGCTCGATCCACGCTTCCAGTTCCTGGCGCCGGGTGATCTCGCCGTCGTCGAAGGTGAAGCCGAGGCGCAGCGAGCCGCTGACCATGGTGGGGGCGAGTTCGATCTTCGCGATCCCCTCGTTGCCGTCCACCACCCAGCGTGCCGCCATCGGGGCCATGCCGGTGAGCTGATTGAGCTGCTGGCGGTCGATCTGCTCGGCGCTCTGGTAGGGGGCGTTCAGAGTGAAGCTGCCCGAGATGCCTTCGCGCAAGGGGCGGTTGTTGCGATCGAGCACGCGGATCGCGATCACCGGACGCGTGCGCCCGTCGGCGGTGAGGTTCGAGAGTTCGCGCAGGAATTCGACCTTGGCGGGGGCGCGGGTGAAGAACACCTCGCGGGTGAAGGTCTTGGAGACCTCGCCGAAGGAATTGATGATGCGCGCTTCGAGCACGGTCGTGTCGGTCAGCAGCGGCACGCCGCGCCACTGGCTGACCGCCCAGGGGCCGGTCTGCGATTCCTGCGTGCCCTCGAAGGCGAGCGGCTCGACCGGCTTGCCGTCGACGAACAGCTGGACGGACTGGCCCGCGCGGTGGCGCACCGCGACCTTGATCGCAGGCGCGCGCGGGTTGGCGTCGGGCGCGGGGGCGAGGAAGCCGTCCTCGCCGTCGCCCAGCGCGAGGTAATCGGTGACGGTCGGGCCGCTGTCCTTGGGCTCGTCCTTGGGGGCGTCCGCGGCGGCGGGAGCCTCGGCGGCGGGCGCGTCCGTGGCGGGCTTGGCCGGGGCCGGGAGCGGCGCGAGCTTGGCGCGCGCTTCTTCGGGCAGCACGGCGTGGAAATCGGCGACGACAAGGCTCCCGCCCTGCCCGATGGCGAAGCGCGAGATCGCGCTGCCCGCGCTGCGGGTGTTGCGGGTGCAATCGACGAACTTTCCGCCCTCGGGCAGGGTCATGGGCGCGACCTGCACCACGTGGGTGCCGGGGACGACGCCCTCGAAGTGGTAGCGCCCGTCGGCGTCGGTGACCGCGAAGCTGCCGTCCTCAAGCATCACCCGCACGCCCGGAATCCCGCGGCGTTGGGCGTCCTCGAGGGTGCAGGGGCCTTCGGTGACGCGGCCGATGATGGTCATGCGGTCGGCGATCCCGTCGCGGTCGATGTCGAGCACGGCATCGGCACGCACCTCGCGCCCCAACGCGTCGCGGGCGGTGGCGAGGTTGACCGCGCGGCCCGGAGGCGCATCGGGGCGCACCGACATGGCGTAGGTCACCTTGGCCGAAGTGCCGGGCGCAATGTCGCCCAGCGCGACGGTGATGACGCGGCCATCGGGCGAGGTGGTGAGCGCACCCGGCGCACGCACACCGTTGATTTTCAACGAATTGGGCCGCAGCCGCAGCCAGCGCGAGGGGGTGTCAGTGATCGTCACCGCGCGGCGTGTGCGCGCGGCATCGGTGTTGCTGACGGTCAGCGTGTAGAACACCACGTCGCCCGGCTCGGCGCGGGCGCGCGAGGCGGTCTTGACGAGGCCGAGATCGGCCGCCGGGCCATCGACGGGGATGTCGACCTCGAAGGGCACGGGGTTGTCGAGCACGAAGATGTCGCCGAACGAACCCTCGCGGATGATATAGGCGCGCCCGTCCGGCCGGGTGAGGCGGGCGAGCACGTCGCGCGGCGCGATCGAGGGCGCGGTGTAGGTTTCGGGCGGCTCGACCACCAGCCGGAAGCGTCCCTGCGCGGTGAGCGGGAACCAGAATTCGCCCGCCCCCATCTGCACCGCGCGGCCCGAGCCGTCGGTGATGGGTTGTCCGCTGATTACGCTGGAAGGCCAGGAGGTTACGCCATCCTCGGCAAAGACGGTCGCGGGCGCGCCGGTGTCGGCATTGACGAGCGTGACGCGCGCGCCGTCGACCGGCGCACCGGTCTCGCTGTCGAACACGACGCCGAAGGGATCGACCAGCACGGTGACGTCGGCGCTGACGAGGATCGCGTCGCTGCCGGGGCGCATCGCGGCGATGGTGATGCGGGTATCGGCGCCGACGCTGAGGCGGCAATCCTCGCGCACCAGCGGCGGGGGGATGCGCTGCGTGCCGATGACGCCGGCGAAAATGCCGCTGTCGGCGGTGGTCTCGAACACCGTCATGGTCTCGCGGTCGCCCTCCGGCGTGGTCAGCACCACGGTGAGGCTGTCGATGACGGTCGGATCGAGGTTGGCCGAAGCGGCTGTAATCTCGAAGAAAAGCGGCTCGCCCCCGCGCAGCTCGTCGGTCTGCTGGACCTTGGCGACGGAAGTGGGAGCCGATGAAACGGCGTTGCCGCCCGGGGTCAGGCTGGCGGTCGCATTGGCGCGCAGCGAGGCGGCGGAGATCCCGCCGGCGCTGCACTGGGGCGCGCGGTAGACGAGCTCGGCCCCGCCGGCATCGCCCGGCACGCGGCGGAAGACGCGGATCGCGGGCGGGGAAGGGGGCTGGGCGGTGACATCGAAGCGCACGGGATTGCTGGCGGTCTCCTGACGGCCGCCCTGCGTCTCCCAGCTGGCTTCGGCGATGTTGGTGACGGTGCGCACCGCGCTGCCGCCACCCGTCGCCTGGGCGTGAACCCCCTCCTGCAACGCGCACAGCGGCAGCAGTGCTGCGCACAGCACCGCTGCGACGCGCCGCAAGAAGGGGGAAACACGCAAGACCTAAGTCCCGATACGCTTAGCGGATCGTGACCCGGAAGTAGAGCGAGCGGGTCTGGCCCGCCGCCACGTCGCTGAGCGTGCCGGTGATGCGGTCACGCCCGCTCACCCCGGCCCCGGCAGCGAAGTTGCCGCCCGGCGTGCCGCTGGCGCAGGTCGCGTTGCCGTTGATGAAGATCCCGAAGCCCGCGCTGTACTGCACGTCCGCCGGAAGATCGTCGAGCAGGTTGACGCCGGTCGCGGTTGCAGCGCCCGCGGCGTTCGCCACGGTGATGCAGTATTCGATCGTCGCGCCCGGGATCGCCTTCGGGTTGTTGGTCAGGTTGACCGGATCGCTCACCACGCGGCTGGTCTTGGCGACGGTCAGCACCGCGCCCGAGACCGTGTAGCGGCCCTCCGCCGAGAACGCGCCGTCATTGGCCGCGTCCGAAACGCCCGCGCCGTCGAACAGCACGGTGTCGACCACGTTGACCTGGTTCGCGCCCGTGGTCGCGAGGATGCGGGTGCCGAGCGTGCCGGCGGTGCCCGAAGTGTGCGCCGCAGCCGTTAGGGCGACGTCGAAGAAGTTGCCGTTCACCGCGTTGATGCCGATGTCGGAGACCACCAGCACGGCGACCGTCGCGTCGGCGGCGACTTCGTCGAGGTAGGTGATCGGACCGGCCGTCAGTTCGTTCGCGTCGAGCGAGCGGTTGCCGTTGGTATCGCGGAAGATGCGGATATTGCTGATGTTCGCCGCCGTGCCGGCACGCAGCGCGGTGGTGAGGGCAAGGTCAGCCGTGGCGTTGCCGAGGTTGGTGACGTCGAAAGCCAGCACGCGGTTGGTCTGGTTCGGCGAGACCGTCACGGGCGAGGCGATGGCGGTGACGTTCACGTTGACGCGCTGGTCGACGGTGAAGCTGTCTTGCGCGACGACCGCGTTCTGGGCGTTGCCGCCGACGTTGTAGTTGACGGTGACGGAGTTGGTGATCGTCGTGCCTGCGCTGGTCCCTGCGGCCAGTGCAGGGGTGCTGGACATCGCGACGAGCGCTACAGCGCTCACCGCACCCAGCAGCTGCTTGGTGGTCTTCATGGTTATGGTCCCGAGTGTTTGCCCCGCGTCAAAAGTGCCGCCCGCGAGGCTTGGCGGTTATCGCCCGCCGGTCAGCGGATGATCACGGGGAAGGCCACTCGCCCGGACGCGCCGGGAGCGATGGTGGCCAGCACCCAGCGGACGTGGGTCACGTCGGCATGGGTGGCGGGACGGCTGGTCCCGTCGGAAGCGGTGACGCTGAGCGTCTTGAGCAGACCCCAGGTCTTGCCGCCGTCGACCGACACCTCGAGCGCCGGATCGGCGTCGGGTGCGAGGCGCACGGCTTCGGGCAGCGGGTTGGTGATCGTGAAGTTGGTCACCACCTCGGTGCTGGAGTTCCTGTAGTTCTGCCCGAAGATCAGGCGATCCCCGGGCAGGAAGCTTGCCGGATCGACCAGCTCGACGCGGGATTTGCCATCCGCATCGGTGACGGTCTTCTCGGACTTGATGTCGCCATCGACCGAGATCGCGGGCGCCGCATCCTGTGCGGCAAGCGGGACGACCGGCGCCGTCAGCGAAACCGCTGCGGCACAGGCGAGGAGAAATGTGGTCACGGTCTTCATGGTCTGGCCCCTGGTGGCTCGCAAGCTTATGTTATCGTTTGCAATCGCCCGGGCTGGTCAGGCCCGGGCGCGCGGATGGGATTACTGGTCGATGGTCACGTTGAAGGTGACGCTGCGGTTGGTGCCCGCGGTCACGCTGCCGAGCGTCACGCTGATGCCGCTGGCGTCCGAGGCGGTCCCGGCGTCGGCGTCGGCCGCGTCGGTCAGCGGCCCGGCGTCGAGCGCGAGCGTGCCCGGGACATAGGTCGTGCCGGCCGGAATGGCATCGGTCACCACGAGGTTGGCGACGCTGCCCGAGCCGCTGACGCGCGCCTCGATGGTGAAGGTCGCGACTGAGCCCGGCACCGCGCTGGTGCCGCCGAAGGGATCGCGCAGGGAGACGGACTTGACGAGCTGGACGCTCGCGACCGCGCTGCTGAGGCGACCGCGCGCGTCGGCAAGCGCGCCGGTCGAGCCGACCACGGCATCGCCGCCGCCCTGGCCCTGGCCCGCAAAGGTGGTGCCCGGCGCGCCGTTGCCGGTCGCGGCGGCGGCGGTGAGCTGGACATTGCTGGTCTGCCCGTCGGCGGCCGTCTGCGGCACGGTGACGAGCACGAACACGGTGACGCGCGCATCGGGCGCCAGCACCGGAGTGGTCAGCGGGCCGGTGAGGACCTGGTCGACGCCTTCGTCATAGGTGCCGTTGCCGTTGCTATCGATGGCCACGCCGCGAATGGTGACGTCGAAGTCGTTGCCGGCCACCGCGGCCTCGGGGGTGAGCAGGAAGGCCTCGGGGCCGTTGCCGGGGTTGGTGACTTCGAAGGTCAGCACCGCATCGCTGCGGGTCGTGCTGACCGGGCCGGTGTCGAGCGAGGTCACGGTGACATCGAGCAGCTCGTCCACGCGCACGGTGACAGTGTTCGAATCCACGCTGCGCGGCGTGCCCGCCTCTTCGAAATTGGCGGTGGCGGTGTTTTCGATCAGCGTGCCCGCAGTGACGCCGCCTGCGAGCGCAGGGGTGGCGGCACCGGCGATGAGGGCGGTGGCGATGATCGAGGCGAGGGGGCCATACTGGCGTGCGTGCTTGGTCATTCCACGGGGAACTACGTAGGAATGGTTAGCATTCGGTTAGCCATCAGATGACGATTCCGGATCGCAATCCCTCCTGCTTCCGGACCGGACCCTAGCCCTTTCGGGTAGTCCGCCGGTTAGCAGAATTAGCTAACAATTTGATTTCGAATGCCGCCGCCGCAGACGCGCGACCGCGCCTCCGCGCCCCGGAAAGCGGCGGATTGCAGGGCATGAAAAATCTAACTTTGGTTAGGCTCTGTCAGCTTGCCGCGCTTGCGGGCATGGGGTCACCGCGCGCCGACGCTCAGGTGGCGAACAGGCTCGCCGGATCGGCGAAGGCCTTGAACTCGAGCGCATTGCCCGAAGGATCGCGCAGGAACATCGTCGCCTGCTCGCCCGGCTGGCCCTTGAAGCGGATGGTCGGCTCGATCACGAAGTCGCAGCCTCCCGCCCGCAGCCGCCCGGCGAGCGCCTCCCAGTCGGCCATCGACAGCACCAGCCCGAAATGGGGGACGGGCACGCCGTGGCCGTCGACATGATTGCTGGCGCGGTCGCCCGCCTGCCCCGGCGTGAGGTGGGCGACGATCTGGTGGCCGTGGAAATCGAAATCGACCCATTCCTCGCTCGAACGCCCCTCGGCGCAGCCCATCACCTCGCCGTAGAAGCGGCGCGCGGCGGCCAGATCGTCGACCGGAAAGGCGAGGTGGAAGGGGGGGAGGGTCATGGGCGTCCTGGCTCCTGTTGCCCGGCGGGGATAGCGCGCGGGCGAGTAGGGAGGAAAGGATTTTCCTACTCGCTCCGCGTCTGTCAGGCCGGTCATTGCCATGCGCCGCCCCCATCTCCGCCCTGCCGATATCACCATGACCCGCACGGAGGCGGCCGCCTTGCTGGAAGGCTGGCGGGCGCGGCGGATTTCTGCCTCTGGACAGTGTCTCTCGTGTCTCCCCGTTCAGCGTCGACAGCGCGCGGATGAACGCCTAGGGGGAAGGCCGGTTGAATCGCGGCAAGGTGGAGCACGCGGCGGCATGAAACTCATCATCGGCAACAAGAACTACTCGAGCTGGTCGCTGCGCGGCTGGCTCGCATTGAAGCAATCCGGCCTGCACTTCGAGGAACTGACCGTGCCCATCATGGGCGAGGAGTGGGACCGGCTGAAGCAGGACATGGGCGAGGTCCAGCCCTCCAGCGGCAAGGTGCCGATCCTGTGGGATGGCGACGCGGTGGTGTGGGACAGCCTCGCGATCCTCGAATACTGCGCCGACAAGGTCGGGCGCGAGCGCTTCTGGCCCAAGGACGACGCCGCCCGAGCGATGGCGCGCGCGATGGTGGCCGAGATGCACTCGGGCTACCTCAGCTTGCGCCGCGAGCTGCCGATGAACGTGCGCCGCCGGGTCGAGCTGCCGGGCATCGCCGATCAGACCAGGCACGATATCGTGCGCGTCCTCACCCTGTGGGCCGAGGCCCGCGCGCGCCACGGCAGCGCGGGGCCCTACCTGTTCGGCACCTTCGGCGCGGCCGACATCTTCTATGCGCCCGTCGTGACGCGCTTCGTCACCTACGGCATCGGCGTCCCCGGTTTCGCGCAGGCCTATATGGAAGCGATTTGCGAGCATGACTGGATGCGCGAATGGACCGCCGCGGCGGAACACGAGGAATGGGTGATCGAGCAGTTCGAGCGGGTCGCGTGATGCGGCGTCTGCTGGCCTTCTTGGTGGTGCTGTTCGCGCTCGCGCCGGTGCCCGCGCTGGCGTGGGGCGAGTATGCCCACCGCCAGACGGCCAGCATCGCGCTCGCCAATGTCTCTCCGCAAGTGCGCGCCAAGGTGCGGGCGTTGCTGGCGCGCGAGAAGGACCTCGGCACGCCGAACTGCCCGCTGAAGACGCTCGAGGATGCCGCCGTCTGGGCCGATTGCGTGCGCTCCGAGGGCTGGCGCTGGGGCTACACCGCCGCGTGGCACTATCGCACCGCGCCGGTGTGCAAGGCCTTCGATGCGCGCGGCAACTGTTCGGGCGGCAACTGCGTCACGGCGCAGATCGTGCGGGCGCAGCGGATGCTCGCCGACGAGCGCCTGCCTGCGGCCGTGCGGCTCGAGGCGCTCGCCTTCATGGTGCACTTCGCCGGCGACGTGCACATGCCGCTCCATTCGGGCGACAATGAGGACCGCGGCGGCAATGACCGCGAGGCCGATTACGGGATCAAGCCGGGGCTGAACCTGCACTCGATCTGGGACGGCCCGCTGGCCGAGCGCGCGATCAGCGATCCGGCCGATCCGGTGGCGCGGCGCTATACCCCCGCCGAGCGCGCCGAGCTTGCCGGGGGCACCCCCGACGACTGGGGCCGCGAGAGCTGGGAGATCGCGAGGAGCTTCGTCTACCCCACCGCCTTCGACACCGAGGACCTGTGCTCGCAGCCGCTGCCCGAGAAGACCGCGCTCAGCCAGGAGGACATCGTCCGCGGCGTGCCGATCGCGCGGAAGCGCGTTGTGCAGGCGGGGCTGAGGATCGCGGGGCTGCTCGAGGCGGCGTTCCGGCCCGGCCCGCTGGTGCCCGACGAACCGCGGCGCCGCCGGGGCTAGGCGAAGGCCTTGGCGATAAACCAGGCGGCAACGCCCAGCATCGCCAGTGCCAGCCCGCGCCGCACGGCGCGGGCGCGCGCCTCGGCCATCAGTGCGGCGCGAGCGTGCTCGGCGAGCAGCACCAGCGCGAGGTGCACACCCGTGGCGATGCCGACGCTGACCGCGGCGAGGGTGAACCCCTGCGCGAGGCTCGGCCGGCCTCCGGCGACGAACTGCGGCATCACGGTGATGATGAACAGCGCCGACTTGGGATTGAGGAGGTTGATGACGAAACCGGCGAGCGCATGGCGGCCGGTGGCGGCCTTGGGCGCGGCGGCCTGCGAGCTCTCGCCCGCCTCGCGCCACGCTTCCCACGCGAGCCACGCCATCATCGCGGCGGCCAGCAGCGAGACGCCCTGCGTCAGCCCCTCGCCGGCCGAGAGGACGAGGCTGGCCGCGAGCACGCTCAGCGCGGCATTGGCGGCAAGCCCCGCTGCCACCCCCGCGATCGCCCCGAGCCCGGCGCGCCGTCCCTCGGACAGTGTGAGCGTGACGAGCCACGCCATGTTGGGCCCGGGCGTCAGCTCGATCAGCAGCACCGCGAGGGCGAAGCCCGCAAGGTCGATCACGGCGTGCGGCGCGCCGCGTAGCGGGTGCCGTCCTTGCGGGCATAGCCCTCGGGGTCGAACACCATGTCGATGTCGGGGTACTCGCCGCTGTCGGCGGCCTTGTCCCCGGCGCTGACGGCGACGAAGACGCAAGGGCTGTCCGAGCGGTTGTGGAGGTGGTGCCCGTTGGCCTCGCCCGCGGGGAAGGCGAGCACGTCGCCGGGGCGGACGGGGGTCTCGCCGTGGTCGTCGATCAGCACCGCTTCGCCTTCGAGCATCACCACCAGCTCGTCCTCCTCGCGGTGCCAGTGGCGGTGCGAGGAGAAGGCGCCGGGCAGCAGGGTGCAATGGCTCGCGCCCATGCGGGTCAGGCCGCTGACGGGCGCGAGGCGGCGATACCAGCGGCCCTGGACCTCCGTGTCATAGGGTGCGGGGTAGCCGGTCGCATTGGTCTGGGGAATCGCGGCAAGATCGAGCTTGGGCATCGGCGGCATCTCCTGCTAGGCCTGCCCTGATGCTCGACACAGCCGACCTTGCCAAGCGCCTGATCGCCGCGCCTTCCGTAACCCCGGCGACCGGCGCGGTGTTCGCCGAGTTGGAGGCGATGCTGGCGCCGTTGGGCTTTGCCGTCCACCGCTTCACCCGCGGGGATGGGCCGGAGGGCTCCGAGGAAGCGCCGGTCGAGAATTTGTTTGCGATCCGCACCGGCCCCGCAGGCTCGAAGCACTTCGCCTTTGCCGGGCACCTCGATGTGGTGCCGCCGGGGGATGGCTGGGCCTCCGACCCCTTCGCGCCGGACGTGCGCGGCGAGCTGCTCCACGGGCGCGGGGCGGTCGACATGAAGGGCGCGATCGCCGCGATGGTGGCTGCGGTCGCCGAAGTCCCGCAAGAGGCCGGCACGATCAGCTTCATCATCACCGGCGACGAGGAAGGCCCCGCGCTCCACGGCACCCGCGCGCTGATCGACTACATGGCGGCCGAGGGCATCCAACCCGACCTGTGCCTTGTGGGCGAGCCCACCAGCGTTAACCGTCTTGGTGATATGGTGAAGATCGGGCGGCGCGGCTCGGTCAACATCTTCCTCACCGTCGAGGGCACGCAGGGCCATGTCGCCTACCCGCATTTGGCCGACAACCCGCTGCCCAAACTGGTCGCGATTCTCGCCGAACTGGACGCGCTGACACTCGACACGGGCACCAAGTGGTTCCAGCCCTCGAACCTCGAAATCACCGAGATCGCCGCGCTCAACAAGGCGCACAACGTCATCCCCGCGCGCGGCGAGGCGCGCATCTCGATCCGCTTCAACGACCTCCACACCGGCCACAGCCTGTCCGAGCGCGTCTGCGCCATCGCCGAGAAGCATGGCGGCAAGGCGCGCCCCGTGATCTCGGGCGAGCCCTTCCTGACCGAGCCGGGGGCGTTCTCCAGATTGGTTAGCGAGGCGGTCGAAGCCGAGACCGGCCTCACCCCCGAACTCTCCACCACCGGCGGCACCTCCGACGCGCGTTTCCTGCGCGCCGTCTGCCCGGTGATCGAATTCGGCCTGTGCAACGCGACCATGCACAAGCGCGACGAGGCAGTGGCGATCCCCGACCTTGCCGTGCTGGCGCGCATCTACGCCCGCATCGCCCGCGCCGCGCTGGCGCTCGACACACCCGAAGGATAGACACCGGCGATGGACCGCAAGCTCACCCTCTACATCCTTGCCGGCATGGTGCTCGGCGTGATCGTCGGCCAGGTGCTCAACCAGAGCCTGCCCGCCGAGGTGATCAAGACCTCGATCGCCCCCTGGTTCAAGCTGCTCAGCGACATCTTCCTCAACCTCATCAAGATGCTGGTCGCGCCGCTGGTGCTCTCGACCATCGTCGTCGGCATCGCCCACATGGGCGACAGCGCCGCATTGGGCCGCATCGGCATCCGCGCGCTGACGTGGTTCATCACCGCGAGCCTCATCTCGATCGGCCTGGGGCTGCTGCTGGTGAACATCTTTCAGCCGGGCGTAGGCGCGCCGATCCCCGACGTCGCCACCGCCACCGCCGCCGTCGGCGAGGTCAAGGAGTTGAAGGCGACCGACTTCATCCTCTCGATCTTCCCGAAGAACGCGGTCGAGGCGTTGGCGACCAACAACATCCTGCAAATCCTCGTCTTCTCGATCTTTGCAGGCGTCGCGCTGTCCGCCATTGGCGAGCGCGGGGCGCCGCTGGTCAAGGGCGCGGATGCGCTCGCCGAGATGATGCTTCAGGTCACCGGCTACGTCATGCGCTATGCCCCGGTCGCGGTGTTCGGCGCGCTTGCCAACGTGGTGGCGGCGAGCGGGCTCGCGATCCTCGGCACCTATCTGACGCTTTTGACCGAGTTCTATTTCTCGCTGGTGCTGCTCTGGGTGATCCTGCTGAGCGCGGGCGCTCTGTTCCTCGGGCGGCGCACAATCACGCTGATCCGCTACATCCGCCAGCCGCTGATGATCGCCTTCTCGACCGCTTCGTCCGAGGCCGCGCTGCCCAAGCTGTTCGAACAGCTCGACCGCTTCGGCGTGCCGCGCCGCATCTCGGGCTTCATGCTGCCGCTCGGCTACTCGTTCAACCTCGACGGCTCGATGATGTACATGAGCTTCGCGACGATCTTCATCGCGCAGGCCTACGGGATCGAGCTCAGCATCGGCACGCAGATCATGATCCTGCTGACGCTGATGATCTCCTCGAAAGGCATCGCCGCCGTGCCGCGCGCAAGCCTCGTGGTCATCACCGGCACGCTGGCGATGTTCGGCCTGCCGGTCGAGGGCGTCGCGATCATCCTCGCCATCGACCAGTTCCTCGACATGGGCCGCACCGCGACCAACGTGGTGGGCAATGCGGTCGCGACCGCGGTCATCACCAAGTGGGAAGGGATGCTGGAGATCGAAGAACCCGAGGTGGTCGAACACCCCCACGCTCCTGCCCACACGGCGGCGGACGGCCGCGCGGGGCTGGAGCTCGATCCGAGCAATTTTGAAGAGGGCGGGCGCGGATGAGGACCGCAACGCCATGACGCTCAACTGCACCTGCGGCGCGGTCACGCTCGAAGTCGCGCGCAAGCCCGACTTCATCCATGAGTGCAACTGCACGCTCTGCACCGAAGCGGCGGCGCGCTGGGGCTATTATCATCCGGCCGAGGTGGCCGTTGACGGAGCCACCTCCGGCCGCCGCCGCACCGACAGGCCGAGCGCGAATGCCGAAGTTCATGCCTGCGGGACTTGCGGGGCGACCACCCATTTCGTGATGACCGAGGCGGCGATAGCGCAGCACGGCAACATGATGATGGGCGTCAATATGTGGCTGGCCAATCCGGCCGATCTCGCCGGGGTCGAAGTGCGCTATCCTGACGGCCTTGCCTGGAGCGGCGAGGGCGAGTGGGCCTATGTGCGCGAGGCGACCGTCCTCTAGCGCGCTGGCCTCACTCCCGCACCTTCACATATTCCACCGGCACGAACTCGCCCAGCCCGCAGCCCGCGCCGCGTTGCAGGGTGCCCGCGAAGTTCTGGAGCGAATAGACGATCTGCTGGCGGCACAGCTGGTCGATCGAGTTCTCCCAGCTGATCGACCGGTCGATCGTCAGGCCGGGGCAGCGGTTGGGGAGCGTCGAGCGGTAGACCTTGCCGCTGCGCATCTCGAAATCGATCACGCTGTCGGAGCGCACGATGCTCTGGCGGATCTGCGACTGGGTGATGCAGGTCTGCCCCTCTCCCACCACCGTCACCGCAGGCGTGCGCTCGGCATCGCGCGCGGCGCGCGCGGCTTCGGCCTCGGGAGACGGCGCGCAGGCGGCGAGCACCAGCGCGGCCGTCAGGGGCAGGGGGGCAAGCGCGAGGGCGAGGTGTGTGCGGGGGGTCATGGCATCTCTCTCCACCGAAAGAATGCGCCCATGATCACCCCCGCGCTTGAACCGCGCCTTAATCCATGAGGGCGCTTCAGGTCTCCTCGCGCTCCATCACGATCTTCACCCCGTCGAAGGGGGTGCGAAGCGTCAGGCGGTTGCCGCGGATCTGGTAGTCGAAGACGAGGTCGGTGTCCTCGATATGCAGCTGGCGCTCGTTGATCGCGAAGCGCTGGTCGATGTCGTCCCCGCGGCGGCGTTCGGTGTAGAAGCCGCCGTCGTCGGTGATCTCGATGATGTCGCCGCGCGCGACGTCCTCGACGCCCTGATGCCGCACGACGCGCCAGCTGCCGACCACCTCGTAGGGCTCGGTCCGGCCGTCCGTCATCAGCCCTGCGAGCTTGGCCGCGCGCTGTTGCAGGGTGCTGACCAGCTTCAGCTCCTCCTTGAGCCCGCTCGCGCCCGATTCCTCCATCCGCTCGGAGAGCTGCGCGAGGATCGCGGCGGCGGCTGCGGGATCGTCGTCCTCGTGATAGGCTGCCAGCGCCAGCCTGGTGCTGCGGAACTGGTCGACCAGCACCTCGGCCTTGGCGAGGTTGGCGGGCACGCCCTCGCTTGCCGCGAGCACCGGCTTCGCATCGCTCTCGCGCCGGTCGGTGATCGCGTCGGTGTAGCTCACCGAGACCTGCGCCAGCGGGCTGCCCCCGGCGGGCGGGGTGCCTTCCAAGGTGGCGAAGATGCCGCCGCCGTTGCTCGACAGGAAGGCGCTGGCGATGGTGACGGTCACGGTCCCCGCGCCCGCGTCCTCGATCAGCTCGCCCGGAACGCCATAGACCGCGCCGACCTTCATGCCGTCCGCCGGGTCGATCGACAGCACGAGGTCATAGGCGACGGGGCTCACCATGTTGCGGAATTCGCGCGCGAAGAGGTCCTTGCCCGAGCCCTCGGTCGGCAGGAAGAACAGATTGCCGCCGCGCACGCTGGAGATTTCGGTCGCCAGCTCCGCGTCGAAATGCGCGCCGACGCCGATGGTGGTCATGTCGACGCCCTTCCTCGAGCCGTCGATGGCCTGCCCCATGAAGCCCTCCGCCGAAGTGTCGCCGACATTGGGGTTCTCGTCGGTGAACAGCATCAGCCGGGTCTTGCCGCGGCTTTGGGGGAGTTCAGCGAAGGCGGTTTCGAACCCGAGCTGGAGCCCGGCTTCCATGTAGGTCGAGCCGTTGATCGTGATGGCGTCGATGGCGCGTTCGAGCGCGGCGCGGTTGCCTTCGACATCGGTCACCGGCTGGTGGACCACGGTTTCCGATCCGTAGATCACGATCCCGAAGCGGTCGCCCTCGCGCATCTGGGAGAGCACGGCGCGCAGCCCCTCCTTGACGCGCTCGATGGGCGCGCCCGACATCGAGCCCGAGCGGTCAACCACCGCGATCAAGCTGAGCGGCTCGGCCTTGTAGGTCTCGGCGTCGACATTGCTGTCGAAGCCGATGCCCACGAACTGCGTGCCCGCATCCCAGCGCGCGGGCTTGGCATGGGTGACAACGCAGAACAGCTGCTCGCACGGGCCGCTGTTCGGCAGGACAAGGTCGTGCTCGCTCAGCAAGCCTTCGGAGGTGAGGCTGGTCGCCTGCGGGAGCTTGCCTGCGAGGTCATCGAACGCGATCGAGCGGAAGTGCTGCACATCCTTCGCCCCGCCCTGGGTGACGCGGACGGCGGCGGTGACGATGATGTACTGATCCGAGGTATCGTCAACCTCGGCCTCGGTTTCGTCTTCGGGCGGATCGGCGGCGGGGTCCTGCGCGAGCGCCGGCGTGGCCAGCAGCGACAGACAGGCGCTCAGCATCAGAGCGCGGCGGGACGACGGTATGAAGCGCATGGCTCATCTCCCCTGTTATGGAGCACGAGACTAACGCGATTCGGGCATCCCGCCTAATGGTATGGTTTTGCAACGGATTTTGCGGATCAAGCGCGCGGATTTTCCAACACTTTCTTGCGGAAGCTGCACAGGTCGGCGACCTTGCAGCGCCAGCACTCCGGGGTCCGCGCCTTGCAGACATAGCGGCCGTGCAGGATCATCCAGTGGTGCGAATCCCGGCGGAAGGGCTGGGGCACGCGCTTTTCGAGCTTGGCCTCGACATGATCGGGGGTCTTGCCCTTGGCCATTCCGGTGCGGTTCGATACGCGGAAGATGTGGGTGTCGACCGCGAAGGTCTCCTGCCCGAACCAGCAATTGAGCACCACATTGGCGGTCTTGCGGCCCACGCCGGGGAGCTTCACCAGTTCCTCGCGGCTGTCGGGCACCGCGCCGCCGTGCTGGTCGACGAGGATCTGCGAGAGCGCGATGACGTTCTTGGCCTTGGAGTTGAACAGGCCGATGGTCTTGATGTGCTCCTTCAGCCCGTCCTCGCCAAGCTCAAGCATCTGAGCGGGCGTCTCCACCTTGCGAAACAGCGCGCGGGTCGCCTTGTTGACGCCGACATCGGTCGCCTGCGCCGAGAGCGCCACGGCGACCAGCAGCTGGTAGGCATTGCCATATTCCAGCTCGGTCTGGGGCGAGGGGTTGTCTTCGGCGAGGCGGCGGAAGAATTCGAAGATCTGGGCCTTGTTCATCGTTCAGCCGAACAGCCGGGACCAGAAGCCGTTCCCGCGTGCGGCTTGCGGAGCGGGGGCCGGGCGCACCCAGTCGGTGCGCTTGTGCCACACGATCCCGGGCACATCGAGCCGCGTCTCGGGATCGCCGTTCCAGTTGGGCGCAAACCCTTGCGCCGTCAGCGCGGCGACGATCGCCGCACCGATCGCGCGCTTGGCCTCCGCCCCTTCCTCGACGGCATCGAAACCCATGAACAGCGCGCCCCCGGCCACGGCCCGCTCGACGTCCTGCCCGTGGTAGAAGGCAAAGCCGCGCCATGTGCCGGGCGGATCGCGGCCGATCAGGTCCCATGCGTCGGAATGGGCATCGCTGGTGGTCACCCCGGCGTTGTGGAGCGCGAGGATGTGGTCCGCCTCCAGCGCATCGAACGCGCGGGCGAGCCTGTCCCAGTCGGTGACGGCGGGCCACCCCGCCTCCGCCGCGCGCTTGGCCGCCATCGCCGCGCGCGCATGATCTCGCACCGCCGCCGCGTGGGGCGCGGCATCGGGATCGAAGGCCATGTCGGCAAGGTAGGTCTCGAGGTCGTCCTCGTTGAAAAAGCCGCCCGCGATCAGTCCGCTCACATGCTCGCGGTGATAGGCCAGATCGTCGAAATCGTCCGCTTGGGTCATGCCTGTGACCTTAAGAGCAATCCCACCAGAAAATCACCCGCGAAAAATCGCCCGCGGCAAGGTCTTCGGCGCGGATCAGCAGATTGGCCTCGCCCACATCGCCCCATTGCAGGTGCTTGTCCGAGGTGAGGCGCAGAAGGCAGGTGTCGTAATCATCGTGGCGGCCTTCCGCGCGAAAATCATACTGCACGAAACTGGGGTAGCCGCCGACATGGTGCGTTTCCGGCGGTGCGACGATTTCGTCCAGCAGGTCTTCCCATTCCTCGAATCCCTCGCGCCGGTGGTGGCCGTGCAGCCGGGCTTCGATCTGCCACTGATCGAGCATGATGGGCATGGTGATGGCCTCGGGCGCGAGCGGCATACCGGTGCGGCTGGCCGTGTCGGAGAGGGCCGAGACCCGCCCGTCACGTTCGGCGGCGGCGAGGTTCTCATGCCGCACCGCGCCCGCACCATTGGGCCGAGACAGCACAGCGACGGTGCTGGCGACGGGATCATCGGGGTTCATGCCCATCAGGTCATCATCGGTCGGCAGGAACACCTGCACCACGCCGCCTCGCGGAAAGCCGGGGAGGGCGGGCATCGCCGCAAAGTCGAGCTGGGCGAGGAATTCCATGCGATTTCCTCGCGGCGATAAGGGCCACTCCTGCTCCTCGGCCAGCCACACCGGCCCGCCGATGCGGCAGCCGTCCGGCGCAGCGGGGCCGGGCTTCGGGCTGAGCCGCATCGCCGGGCGCACCTGCGCGGCGAACCAGGCGGAAAAGTCCGCGTGTTCCTCTGGCGTGATCGGCGGGCCTTCGGGGTTGGCGGCCTCGTATTCGGCGCGCCATGCGCCCAGGCTCTCCTCCGCTGCGCGGGCGCGGGCGGCACGTTCGGGGCGTTCTTTCCACCAGCGCCAGCCCGTACGGAGCGCACGCCACTGTGCCACCACCACGACCACCGCCATGAAGGCGACCGCAAAGACGAAGGCCCCCCAGTCCATCCGTCAGGGCGCAGGCGGCGCGGCGGGCGGGGCCTTGGGATGGGCGGCCTTCCACTCCATCGCCCGAAGGGCACGCTTCTCGACCGAGGGGTGGGTGTAGAACAGCATCTCCTCGAGCGCCGAGGGGCGCGGGTAGCGGTATTCGGCGGTCTTCACCAGGGCGGTTGCCAACGCATCGGGCTCGTTCACGGTTTCGAGCGAGTAGATGTCGGCCTCGGTCTCGCCGACGCGGGTGAGGGTGTTGGTGAGCGGGGTCACCAGCAGGCCCAGCACCGACCCGACCACCGCGAAGACCGGCAGCCCGCGCGGCTCGTCGAGGCTCGCGTCGCTCCCCAGCATCCGCGCGGTCGGCGCGAACAGGCGGTCGAGCAGGAAGAAGAACGCCATCGCCAGCAGCGGGAAGATCACCACGTAGCGCCACACATGGCCGAGCTTGTAATGCCCCGCCTCGTGGCCCGTCACCGCGCGTACCTCGGCGAGGCTGGCTTCCTTGAGCGCCACGTCCGATATCGCGATCCGCGCCGAGGGGCCGAGGCCCGAGACATTGGCGGTGAAGCGGTCGGACTGGCGCGAGCCGTCATACATGAAGATCTTGTCGTGCGGGATGCCGACATCGTCCGCGATCTGTTCGAGCGCGGTGCGCACCTCGCCCGGCGGCACGGGCTTGTAGTCGTTGAACAGCGGCTCGATCAGCGGCGGTCCGGCGAGCAGCGCCAGCAGGGTCACGATGCCGGCAAAGCCTCCGCTCCACAGCCACCAGCGCCTGCCGGTCTTGCGGATCAGCGCATAGACCCCGGCGAGGAACAGCGCGCCCATCACGGTGCCGATGCTCTCGCCGATCGCCATCTGGCCGAGATAGTCGCCGAGCGGCTGGCTGGAGAGGCCATAGCTGCGCTCGCGGTGCCAATCGGAATAGAGATTCCACGGCAGCGCGAGCAGGGTGGAGATCACCAGAAAGGCAGCCGCGACGACCAGCGTGGGAAGAAACCGGCGCGGTTCCTTGAAGCGCGCAGCGATGCGGTCGAGCAGCCTCAGGCGCACCATTATGAAAGCGACCAGCACCGAGACCAGCACCCCGCCCAGCAGCAGCCAGTGATTGCCGGTGGTATAGGCCTGCGCCTTTGCCAGCGCCTCGGGCCCGAGGCTGTCGACCATCCGCGCGGCTTCCTGCGCGGGGGTGAGGGTGGTTGTCATGTCCGGTGATCCCCTGTGTATTGCGCTGACAATACACCGCGGCCCGAAGCGGTCAAGCTAGAGCCCAAGCACGTCGTTCATGGTATAGCGGCCCGCGGGCTTGCCGGTCAGCCACGCCGCCGCCTTCACCGCCCCGCGCGCGAAGATCATGCGGTTTTCCGCCGAGTGCGCCAGCACGAGGCGCTCTTCGCTGCCCGCGAAGATAACCGAATGCTCGCCCGCCACCGTGCCGCCGCGCAAAGTCGCAAAGCCGATCGCGCCTTGCCCCCGCGCGCCCGTCATCCCGTGGCGGCCGCTTTCCATGTTGTCGGCGAGCACGATCCCGCGCCCCTTCGCCGCCGCCTCGCCCAGCAGCTTGGCGGTGCCCGAGGGCGCGTCGACCTTCATGCGGTGGTGCATCTCGAGCACCTCGATGTCCCAATCATCCCCCAGCCGCGCGGCGGCCTCCTGCACCAGATGCGCGAGCAGGGTGACGCCCAGCGAGAAATTGCCCGATTGCAGCACCGGCACCGCGCGCGCGGCTTCGGCCAGCATCACGAAATGCGGCTCCTCCAGCCCCGTGGTGCCGACCACGATCGGCTTGCCCGCCACCTTAGCGGCACCGAGGTTCGCGCTGAGCGCATCGGGCGCGGAGAAATCGACCAGCACGTCGCATTGCGCGGCATGCGGCCCGATGCTCCCGCCCGCGTCCACCCCGACGCACAGGCTGTGCCCCGCATCCGCAATCGCCGCCTCGAGCGCCTGCCCCATTCGGCCCTTGTGCCCGATCACCCCGAATTGCAGCATCATCTTGCCCTTACCTCGTCATGCTGAACTTGTTTCAGCATCCATCTCGCGTCTAGGTGAAACCTTCGCTTGTGGAGCGATGGACTCTGGAAGCGAAGCTGACCAAAGGTCAACCAAGTTCAGGGTGACGACAAGGGAAAGACATGGGCCAACCCCGCAGCATCGTCATCCTCACCGGAGCGGGGATTTCCGCCGAAAGCGGGATCGACACCTTCCGCTCCGCAGGTGGCCTGTGGGAGCAGCACCGGGTCGAGGACGTCGCCACGCCCGAGGGCTTTGCCCGCAACCCCAACCTCGTCCTCAATTTCTACGACATGCGCCGCGCCGCATTGGCGAACGTCGCGCCCAATCCCGCCCACGAAGCGCTCGCGCGGCTGGAGCGGGCGTTTGCGGGCGAGCTGCTGCTGGTGACGCAGAACGTCGACGATCTCCACGAACGCGGCGGCTCGGCCCGCGTGCTGCACATGCATGGCGAGCTGAAGAGCGCGCTGTGCACCGCCTGCGAGATGCGCTCGCCGTGGCACGGGAGCATGATCGACCGCCCCCCGTGCCCCGTCTGCCGCGCGCCCATGCTGCGCCCCGATGTCGTGTGGTTCGGCGAGATGCCCTACGAGATGGGCCGCATCTACCGCGCGCTCGAGAGCTGCGACCTCTTCGTCAGCATTGGCACTTCGGGCGCGGTCTACCCGGCGGCGGGCTTTGTGCAGGAGGCACGGGCGGCCGGGGCGCGGTGTCTCGAACTCAATCTGGAACGCAGCGAGGGCAGCCGCTTCTTCCACGAGACCCGCCTCGGCCCAGCGAGCGTGCTGGTGCCGGAGTGGGTCGAAGAGGTGCTTAGTCGCGCGGCGGAATAGGCGTCGGCGGATTGGCGCCGCGCTCCTTGCTCCAGCTGCGCCCGCCGTCGGTCGGGGCAACCGGCACGCCGTTTTCGGTTCGGCCCGTCACCCGGGAAGGTTCGGCGTGGTGATGATCCGAGACCGTCGGATCGATCGCGCCCGGCGTCCCCTCGACCGGCTCGGCCGGATCCTCGTGGCGCTGGCGCTCGGCGACCGCGGCGTCCTCGTGGTGGTCCTGCGCCTTCTTCGCGCGCAGCAACGAGACCACGCCGATCACCAACCCCATGCCGAGCGTGAACACCGCCAGCAGCATGATCGTGTTGTAGTCGAAATTCATCGCTCCAGCCTCCTTGGGTGAGAGGGGGGCGACCTTGCGGGGCAGGACTATGTTCCGCTGCCCCCGCGCGAATCGTGCCGCGCCGTGGCCGGGGCAGGGCAGGCCGAGCGGTCAGCCGCAGGTGCGGCAGGCGGGGTCCTTGGCGATGCGGATGGTGCGCATCCCCGGCTCGAGCCCGTCGAGGATGTGGAGGCGGCCCCAGCCGGGCTCGCCCAGCAGTGCGGTTCCGGCCAGCAGCACCTTGACCGCCTGGAGCGCGGCGAAGGTGCCCACCCAGCCCGCCATCGCGCCGAGCATCCCGTCGTCGGCGCAGGTGTCGCAGTCCTCGGCATCGAAGGCATCGCCGACGAAGCAGCGGTAGCAGGCCTCGCCGGGCAAGTGCCCCGCGAATGCCCCCACCTGCCCCTGAAACCGGCCCACGGCGGCCGAGAGCAGCGGTATGCCCGCCGCGACGCAGGCATCCGAGACGGCAAGGCGGGTGGCGAAATTGTCGGTGCCGTCGAGCACCAGATCGGCCTCCGCGATAAGGCTTGCGGCATTCTCGGGCGTGATCCGCGCGTCGGAGACGTCGACGCTGAGCGAATCGTCGAAATTGGCGAGCCAGCGCCGCGCCGAGACCGCCTTGCCGTAGCCGACATCACGCTGGGTGAAGATCGTCTGGCGCTGGAGATTGCTCACATCGACCACGTCATCATCGACCAGCGCGAGCCGTCCGATCCCGCTCGCGGCGAGATATTGCAGCGCCGGTGAGCCGATCCCGCCGAGACCGATCACCGCGACCTTGCTCGCGGCGAGGCGCACCTGCCCCGCGCCGCCCACTTCGGGCAGGACGATATGGCGGGCAAAACGTTCGAGCCGTGCGGGGGAGAGACTCACTCGGGCTTGTCCTTGCGCCGCTCCTGCTTAAAGGCGCCGATGCCGTGCCACCACAGGAAGGCAATCACCGCGCCCTTGGTCGGCTGGAGCATGGCGATGAGCATCACGATCGACACCGGCAGCAGGATGGCGAGGGTCAGCCACGCCGAAAGCCCGGCGGAAATCATCGCGATCACCACCGGCGCAAGCAAATGCCCGACCACGAAGATGCCGATATAGGCCGGAAAATCATCGGCCTGCTGCACCGACCAGTCCTGCTTGCAGTGTCCGCAGCGATCCACCGGCTTGAGCCACTTGCTGAACAGCGGAGCCTCGCCGCAGCGCGGACACTTGCCGCGCGCGCCCCGGAGCAGCGCGGGAATCCACCCCTGGGGGAGGGTGACAAGCTCGGGGGAAAGGCGTTGGTGGGGCATGGACAGGCTGTTTACAGCCTGTGGACGCGCTGTCGACAGGCCTGTGGGCAGGGCTGTCGAAAGTGCGGGGAGAAGGTGTGGGTGCGGAGGTTGCAAGTCCCTCCCCGTTCCGCAGGAATGGGGAGGTGTCGCCGCGAAGCGGTGACGGAGGGGTAATACCCCGCCGCTGCTTCAGACCCCTCCGTCAGCCCTGCGGGCTGCCACCTCCCCATTCCTTCGGAACGGGGAGGGACTAAGGCCTCAGCTCTCCAGCTGCCGCAGCAGGCTCCTCACATCGCCGTCCATGTCGGCATCGCGCTGACGCAGATCCTCGATCAGGCGCACCGCGTGGATCACGGTCGAGTGATCGCGCCCGCCGAACTTGCGCCCGATCTCGGGGTAGGAGCGGGGGGTGAGCACCTTCGAGAGATACATCGCCACCTGCCGCGGGCGCACCACCGCGCGGGCGCGGCGCTTGCTGCTCATTTCCGCCCGGTCGATGCGGTAGAATTGGCAGACCGTGCGCTGGATCTCGTCGATGGTGATCCGGCGGCGGTTGGCGCTGAGGATGTCGGTCAGCTGCTCCTCGGCAAGCTGGAGCGACACATCCTGCCCGGTGAGCTGGGCATAGGCGATCAGCTTGTTGAGGCCGCCGACCAACTCGCGCACGTTGCGGGTGATGGTGCGGGCGAGGAAATCGACCACATCCTCGGGCACGCTCAGCGGGGCGAATCGCGCGAGCTTCGACACAAGGATCTTCTTCCTCAGCTCGATGTCGGCGGGCTGGATGTCGGCGACGAGACCCATCGACAGGCGGCTGAGCAAGCGCGGTTCCACCCCGTCCAGCGCCTGCGGCGCGCGGTCGGCGGCGAAGACCAGCCGCTTGCCCTCGGCGAGCAGCGCGTCGATCGTGTAGAGCAGCTCTTCCTGCGCGCTCGCCTTGCCGATGATGAACTGGATGTCGTCCACCAGCAGCAGGTCGAAACTGCGAAGGCGCGCCTTGAACTCGATCGTCTGGCTCGACTTCAGCGCCTGGACGAATTCGACCATGAAGCGCTCGGCCGAGCAGTAGAAGATCCGCGCACGCGGGTGGGCCTGGAGATAGCCGTGGCCGATCGCGTGGAGGAGGTGGGTCTTGCCCTGTCCGGTCGCCGCCTTGAGATAGAGCGGCGAGAACTGCGGCTGTTCGAGCGCCGCCATGCGCTGCGCCGCGTTGCAGGCGAGGATGTTGGCCTCGCCCGTGACGAAGGCGGCGAAGGTCAGCGAGGCATCGAGACCCACCGAGGAGGTAAAGGTCGCATCGCCCAGCGCGCCCGCCGCCATGGCGATCGCGCTCGCCCCGTCATTGGCGGGGCGGCGGCCGTCGTCGAGCCGCAGGTCGGGCAGCTGGCGGCGGCCCGGGTGCACCATGATGTTGACCTTGCGCACTTCCGAGCGCGCGATGCTCCATGCGAGCTGGAGCCGGTCATGGAAGCGGTCGCGCACCCAGTTGGCGGAAAATTCGGTCGGCAGATAGAGATCGAGCGTCCCGCAATCGCGGTTCAGCGCACCGAGCTGGATCGGCTTGATCCACTGGCTGTGGAGCTGGTGACCCAGATCCTTGCGCAGGCCCTGACTGATATCCGCCCAATCGGCGGCGAGATTTACGGCTTCGGAGTCTTCCATCAGATGTTCGTCGGCCTGGCGGCCAGTAGTCCGCGCCTTGTCAGTCCTGTGCACAAGCTCATCCCCAATTCACGTACCGCCTGCGAAGCCTGTCCCGAGGCCGCGCAGACTATTTATCCCAATGCGACAGGCTATGCCTTTCCCTTCCCCCGGAATCGCAATTCCCGAGGAACCCCCCTGTCGGCCAGTTTGTAAAACACCCGGACTGTCCCGCGCCGGGTGGAGTTCATGTAAAGAACGCATCGGCCCGCTGCGCAAGCGCGGACTTTTAAAAAAAGTGAAATAATCCTGTTGACTCGGCTCTACCCCGCAGACTTGCGTTGAAGTGGCTGAATCATAAAGAAAAGCCCCTTGGTTAACGCGCGAATCGCGGTGAATCCTGACATTTGGGGCAGATGCGTCGGTCGCAATTGTCGCAAAACGAAACGGGCCGCGCTCATGGAGCGCGGCCCGTTGCGTCGCTGAAGCCGATCGACCCCGTATTCGCGCGTAGAACGCGGGTGACGGGATCGCAGGCGATTCGAATCAGAGCGTGGCGACTCGCTTGGTCAAGCGCGACATCTTGCGCGCCACGGTGTTCTTGTGGAGCACGCCGCGGGCAACGCCGCGGGCCATTTCCGGCTGGGCCGCCTTCAGCGCGGCAGCCGCGGCTTCCTTGTCGCCGGCTTCGCAGGCCGCTTCGACCTTCTTGATGAAGCTGCGGATGCGGCTCACGCGCGCGCCATTGATGGCGGCGCGGTTCGCGTTGCGGATGATGCGCTTCTTGGCTTGCGGCGTATTGGCCATATTCGTGTCTGTCTCGCGTTTGCTTCGGGCCGCGGGTAGCGACCGGGAAATTGGTTGGCGGTTGCTCGAAAAGAGGCGAGCGGACGCAGGGCCCAACCGCCGGAAAGCAGCGCGCATAGTCGCGAAGCCGCCAAAGGTCAACGATTCTCGCCTACCTCTGGCAGACGGGGCAATACCACGTGCTGCGCCCGCCTTGCGCGATGCGCTGGATGATACCGCCATCATCCCTGCGGCAGGCTTCGCCCTCGCGACCATAGACGTCGAAGGAGCTGGCGAAATAGCCCAGCTCGCCGTCGGGCCGGGCGTAGTCGCGCAAGGTCGAGCCGCCGTCGCGGATCGAGGCTTCGAGCACGTCGACGATCGCGGGCACCAGCCGGGCGAGCTGCGGCCGCGTGACCTTGCCCGCGGGTTTCGTGGGCCGGATGCCAGCGCGCCACAACGCCTCGCACACATAGATATTGCCGAGCCCCGCGACGATGCGCTGGTCGAGCAGGCACAGCTTGATCGACTGGCTCTTGCCCTTGAGCGCCGCCTTCAGATGGCCTGAGCTCAGCCCCGGTCCGAGCGGCTCCGGGCCCAATGCCGCGAATTGCGGCCAGGCCTCGAGCGCTCCCGTCTCCACCAGATCGACCGATCCGAAGCGGCGCGGATCGCACAGGGCGAAGCGGTGACGCTCGGTTTCGAGCAAGAGGTGATCGTGGGTATCGGGCGTCTCGGGATCGATCCGCCAGCGCCCGCTCATGCCGAGATGGAAGATCATCGTCGCCCCGCGATCGAGGTGCAGCAGGCCATACTTCGCGCGGCGCGAGAGCGCGCTCACGGTGGCGCCGGTCATCACCTGCACCAGATCGGCGGGGAAGGGGCGGCGCAGGTCGGCACGGTTCAGCGTGACGCGCGTGATCCGCTCGCCTTCGAGGAAGGCGGCGAGGCCGCGCACGGTGGTCTCGACCTCGGGCAGTTCAGGCATTGCAATCTTCGCACATGGGTTGCCCTGTAACACCCTTTGCGCCCGGCTCAATTCCCTCTAGGGATCGCCGCATGAGCGACAACACCGACGAAACCGTCTCCTTCGGCTACCAGCAGGTCACCCCCCAGGAAAAGACCCGCAAGGTCGGCGAGGTCTTCTCCAGCGTCGCGCGCAAGTACGACATCATGAACGACGCCATGTCGGGCGGGATGCACCGCTTGTGGAAGGACCGCTTTGTGCGCCGCGTGAAGCCGCAGCCGGGCGAGCAGATCCTCGACATGGCGGGCGGCACCGGCGACATCGCCTTCCGCATGGCCGAACGCGGCGCGCACATCACGGTCGCCGACATCAACCAGGACATGCTCGACGTCGGCGCCGAACGCGCGCTCGAACGCGGGTTCGACGAGGAGGACGGCGCGCTCGTCTTCACCTGCCAGAACGCCGAAAGCGTCAGCTTCGCCAGCAACACTTTCGACGCATACACCATCGCCTTCGGCATCCGGAACGTCACCCACATCGACAAGGCGCTGGCCGAGGCCCTCCGGGTCCTGCGTCCGGGCGGGCGGTTCTTCTGCCTCGAGTTCTCGACCGTCGAGTGGTCGGGGCTGAAAGAGGCCTACGATATCTATTCCGAACACCTCCTGCCGCGCATGGGGCAGGCGATCGCGGGGGACGCCGATTCCTACCGCTACCTCGCCGAATCGATCCGCAAGTTTCCGCCCATGCCCGCCTTCGAGCAGATGATCCGCAAGGCCGGCTTCGCCAACACCAAGGTCGAGCCGATCATGGGCGGGCTGGTGGCGATCCACTCGGGGTGGAAGATCTGACCCAGTGACCGCGTCTGTCGTCCACCTCTCCCGCCTCGCGCGCTGGGGCGTCACGCTCGCCCGCAGGCGCGCGCTGGTGGGGATCGAGAATGATCCCAACGCGCCGATTGCCCTGCGCAACCTGGTGCGGCTGGCGCGGCTCGCGACGCTGACCGGCAAGGCGGGCCCGCGCGATTACGCCGGGGCCTTCCGCGCCATCGGCCCGGCGGCGATCAAGCTCGGCCAGAGCCTCGCCACCCGCCCCGACCTCGTCGGCGAGGAGGCGGCGAACAATCTGCTGTCCTTGCAGGACTCGCTCCCGCCGGTGCCCTTCGCGCAGATCAAGGCCGCGATCGAATCGAGCTTCGGCCAGCCGCTCGACAAGCTGTTCGCCGAAATCGACCCCGAGCCGGTCGGCGCGGCGAGCATCGCGCAGGTGCACAAGGGCGTCACCACCGATGGCCGCAAGGTCGCGATCAAGGTGCTGCGCCCCGGCATCCGCGAGAAATTCGCGCGCGACATCCAGACCTACGAATGGGCCGCCGCCCATGTCGAGGCGATGGGCGGTGAGGCCAGCCGCCTGCGCCCGCGCCTCACCATCGCCAATTTCAAGCGCTGGACCAATTCCGAGCTCGACCTCAGGCGCGAGGCCGCCTCGGCCAGCGAACTCGCCGAACAGATGGCTGGCGTTCCGGGCTACCGCATCCCGACCATCGACTGGGACCGCACCAATGGCCGGGTGATGACCATCGAGTGGATCGACGGGGTCAAGATCAGCCGCGTCGACGAGCTGCGCGCACGCGGGCATGACCTCGCCGCGATCTCCGAGCGCCTCGTCATCAGCTTCCTCACCCAGGCGATCAGCGCGGGCTTCTTCCATGCCGACATGCACCAGGGCAACCTGTTCGTGGAGGACGACGGCACCATTGTCGCGATCGATTTCGGGATCATGGGCCGGATCGACCGCCGCGCGCGCCAGTGGCTGGCGGAAATCCTCTACGGGCTGACCACAGGCAACTACCAGCGCGTCGCCGAGATCCATTTCGAGGCGCAATATGTGCCGAGTTACCACTCGGTCGGCGAATTCGCGACCGCCTTGCGCGCCGTGGGCGAGCCTATGCGGGGCAAGCCGGTGAAGGAGCTCTCGGTCGGCCAGATGCTCGACGGGCTCTTCGCGATCACCCGCGATTTCGACATGCAGACCCAGCCGCATCTGCTGCTGCTGCAAAAGACGATGGTGATGGTCGAAGGCATTGCCACGCAGCTCAACCCCGACATCAACATGTGGGACACCGCCGCGCCCTATGTGCGCGAATGGATCCGTGACGAGCTGGGGCCCGAGGCGGCGCTGGCCGACCGGCTCAAGACCGATGCCGAGACCCTGCTGCGCCTGCCCGGCCTGATCCGCCGCGTGGAGGAAATGTTCCCGCCCAAGGGCGGCGCGCCCGAGCCGCCACCGCTCCCTGAGATCCCGCTCATCATCGAGCGTCGCGAGGGGCCGGGCGTGCTCGGCTACCTCGTGGCTGGCCTTGCTGGCGCGGGCGCGCTGTGGGGAGCAATGGCGCTCGGCTGGATCGGATGACGGCCGACGCTCGGCCATCGCTCTTGGAGCGGTGGGAGGCGCTGGGCCGGCCGTTTCCGCACCTGCCCCGCTGGGCGGCGGCGCTTGTGCTGGCCCTTGCCCTCGCAGCGGCTGCCGCCGGGGCCTTGAGCGCGGCGCGTGCGCCGACGAGCGGGCCGGCTGACCGGTCCGCAACGCCGGCGCACGCCGCCGCGCCGCGCACGGAGGCCCATTCCGTCACGCGCGCCAAGGGCGACATGGCGCTCTATGCGCGCATCGCCGCGCGCGTCGCCGCGGGCGAGGGCTACCACGCAGCCGCGCTCGCCGAGCACCGGGCGAGCGGCTACCCGACGCGCCCTTTCGTCACGGTCCGCCTGCCGACGCTCGCATGGTTGCAGGCGGCGATCGGCGCGGACGGCGTGCGCTGGCTGGCCTTGGCGCTGGTCGCGGCCGCCATTGCTGCGCTCGTCTGGAGGGCGGTGCCGCTCGCCAGTATCGAGGAGCGCGTCATCGCGGCCGCGCTGCTCGCCGCAGGCGGCGGCGCGGCGCTCTCGCCGGTGGCCGCGTATGACCATGACTTCATCGCCGGGGTGCTGCTGAGCCTCGCGCTGCTCGTCTGGCGCCCGGAGCGCTGGTGGCCTGCCCTGCTCGCCGCCGCCGCCGCGCTCGCGGTGCGCGAGCTCGCGGCGCCCTTCGTGGTGCTGTGGCTCGCCTTCGCCCTCGCCGAGGGCCGCAGGCACGAGGTGCTCGCGCTCGCCGCCCTGTTGGCCCTGTTCGCGGGCGGCCTTGCCGCGCACGCGCTCGCGGTCGATGCCCTGCAGCTGCCGGGCGACCTCGCCTCGCAGGGGTGGGACGCGCGTGCGGGTTATGGCGTGCCGCTGGCGGGACTTCTCGAATTGACCGGCCTGCGCCACCTCCCGCCAATCCTCGCCGCCCCGCTGGCAGTGCTGCCGCTTATCGGCTGGGCGGGCCTGGGCGGGCGCATGGGCCTCTTCGCGACCCTGTGGTTCACGGGGCTCGCCACCATGATGGCGCTCTTCGCGCGGCCCCAGAATTACTACTGGGTCGAGCTGATCCTGCCCGCCTACGCCATCGGCCTCGCCTTCGCCCCGCGCGCGCTGGCCGAGCTTTTCGCGCAGGCGACCGAGCGAATCTCAAAGCAAATTTAACCAAACTTTGCGATTGCAGGCGGGTGCACTATGTGCGCAAGAACCCCGGCATCGGCGTGAGAGGCGATTTGGCGAGATGAGCGAGCAGGCAGACGCAGCGGGTTTTGCCCCACGCATCCTGCTGGTCGTGGGCGGCGGGATCGCGGCCTACAAGGCCTGCGAGCTGGTGCGCCTGATCCGCAAGGGCGGCGGGGACGTCACCTGCGTGCTCACCAAGGGCGGGCAGCAATTCGTCACCCCGATGTCGCTCGCTGCCCTGAGCGAGAACCAGGTCTACACCAATCTCTTCGACCTCAAGAACGAGGCCGAGATGGGTCACATCCAATTGTCGCGCGAGGCTGACCTTGTGGTCGTCTGCCCGGCGACCGCCGATCTGCTCGCCAAGATGGCCGCAGGCATCGCCGATGACCTTGCCACTACGCTGATCCTCGCCACCGACAAGCCGGTGATGGCCGTGCCCGCCATGAACGTGCGGATGTGGGAGCACGAGGCGACCCAGCGCAATATCGGGCTGCTCAAGGCCGCGGGCGTCACCGTGCTCCACCCCGACAAGGGTGCGATGGCCTGCGGCGAGTTCGGCTATGGCCGCCTGCCCGAGCCCGAGGCGATCTGGCGCGAGATCGCCGCCCATTTCGGCGTGGTCGTGCCCGAGGCTCATGCCCCCGCACGCGGTCCGCTAATCGAAGTTGAAGCGCTCGAGCCCGAGGAAGAGGACGACGGCGCCGCCGCCATGCCCGAAGGCGGGCTCAGCGGGTTCTTCTCGCGCATCATCCCGCGCTCGACCGCCAAGCGCACCCATGACGAGATCGAGGCCGAATACGAAGATCTGCCCGAGACGATCCCCGAGGACCTGCTGCCCGAGGAGCCCGCGCCCGAATTCAACCCCGATTTCGCCGGGCCGCTGCTCGCGCGCAAGGGCAAGGCCGGGGCCGCGCCGCCAATGGATGCGGGCGCGGTCAATCACCTGATCGACCCCCGCAAGGCCCCCCCGCTGCCCGCCGTACCCGAGGTGCCCGAGGAGATCGAGGACGAGCTCGGCGAAGTGCCCGGGGGCGAGGATTTCGCTCTCGAGCCCGCACACCGCCCGCTCCACGGCCGCCACGTTCTGGTCACCGCCGGGCCGACCTGGGAGGCGATCGACCCGGTGCGCTACATCGCCAACCGCTCGAGCGGCAAGCAGGGCTTCGCGATCGCCGCCGCCGCGGCCGCGCTTGGCGCGCGGGTGACTTTGGTCGCGGGGCCGGTCGCGCTGAAGACCCCCGCGGGCGTCAGCCGCATCGATGTCGAGAGCGCGCACGAGATGCAGCAGGCCGTCCGCCGCGCGCTGCCCGCCGATGTCGCGGTGATGGTCGCCGCCGTCGCCGACTGGCGGCCGCGCGACTATCAGGGCCGCAAGATCAAGAAGCGCGAATCCGCGCCGCCCGTGCTGATGCTGACCGAGAACCCCGACATCCTGATCAACCTGTCGGCAGGCAGCCATCGCCCCGGCCTCGTGGTGGGCTTTGCGGCCGAGACCGAGAAGGTGCTCGACAACGCCAAGGCCAAGCGCAAGCGCAAGGGCGCGGACTGGATCGTCGCCAACGACGTGTCGGGCAGCGTGATGGGCGGCGATCTGAACCGCGTCACCATCGTCACCGCGGAGGGGGTCGAGACGCTCGACGAAATGCCCAAGTCTGCCGTCGCGATGGCGCTGGTCGAACGCATCGCCGCCGCGCTCCACGCGGAGGCGGCTGAGTGAGCGTCAAGGTTGAGGTAAAGCGCCTGCCGCACGGCGAGGGCCTTCCGCTCCCCGCCTATGCCACCAGCGGCGCGGCGGGGATGGACGTGGTGAGCGCCGAGGACGTGACCCTTGTCCCGGGAGCGCGCCACGCGGTCGCCACGGGCCTTTCGATGGCGATCCCCGCAGGCTTCGAAATCCAGGTGCGGCCCCGCTCGGGGCTGGCGCTGAAGCACGGCATCTCGGTGCCCAACACCCCCGGCACGATCGACAGCGACTATCGCGGCGAGCTGAAGGTGATTCTGATCAACCTCGGCAGTGAGCCCTTCGCGATTCAGCGCGGCGACCGCGTGGCCCAGCTGGTGCTCGCGCCGGTGGTGCAGGCAGCGTGGGACGAGGTCGCGGAGCTTGACGCGACCGAGCGGGGCGAGAGTGGTTTCGGGTCGACCGGGGGGCACGCCGGGCTTTAAGGCGTTCGTTGCTCTCTTTGTTCGGATCGGTTAAGTCTTCGAATACGAAGGTATTCTCGGAGCCTATGGCTATGCCTATTCGACTTGTAACTCTTCTCATCTTCTGTTTGGCACTCAGCGGATGCTGGGTCTCGGATCGGTCATTAATGCCTGCTGCTGAACGCGACTCGTTCGAGTTTACTGGATCGTTTTTCACTGATGACCAGGAGTTCTTTTTGACACAGGACGAGAGCAAGGTTCTAACAATAAACACTAAAGAGTTAGGTGAGAAATCATATCGCGCTACAGTTGATTTACTCCGTGAAGAAAAAGAAGAAGTATCATCTGAAATATGGGGAAATGACCCTTCGGTCCCCGGTTTTGTTAGACATTATTTAATAGAACTTGAGATAAGAGTAGAAGATAAAAATCCAGTTTTTTACTACGAGATTTTAGAGGTATCGAAGGTTACCGCAAGCTCGTCAATATCGGTTACAAATTTTGAAGTTCAGTGTAATTCTAGCATATTTAAATTTGCACGTGATGAGGCCTATGTTGGTTGTGTCTTCGACAACTATAATAGTGTCCGCTCTGCTGCTCTCGAAACACTGGCATGGTATGATGACCGTAGAATGCCGCTGGCTTTGACCCCCCAAGAGTATACGCGTTCGAAGCCTCAATTTGAGCAAAGCGTGCCCTGATTAGGCCGACCTCCTAACCGGATCCGTCCATCAGGCCACAAAACGGCGGCGCCGATCTCTTTGCATGGTCGGAAGGTTCGCGTATGCAGATTTATCAGGAAAGCTTGTTCGGCCTCGAAAGCTGAGCCTTCGCCGCTGCGCCGGCCCGTCAGTCCAACCGCACCACAACTCGCCGCAAAATCCCCCGCTCCCGTCGCCAGCCTCTTGTCAACCAAATAAGTTGAGTTATCTTCGCCAGAGTCGGACCATACCAATGGACGGTCATCAACGCCCTTTGAAGGAGCGCCGACATGGCCATTACCCAGACCCATTCTCTCGAACTCACCCCCGAGCGGCTTGCCGATGATCCGCTGATCCTCATCATCCCCGGTCTCGGCAACAGCGGCCCCGATCACTGGCAGACCCAGTGGGAGGCGCAGATCCCCGATGCCGAGCGGGTCGAGCTCGGGATGTGGGACGATCCGCATCGCAACACCTGGGTGAACAAGATCAACCTCGCGGTGCACCGCGCCGGGCGGCCGGTGATCCTCGTCGCGCACTCGCTCGGCTGCCATGCGGTCGCCTGGTGGGCGGAATACGAGCAGCCCGCCTATGGCAACCCCGTGGTCGGCGCGCTGCTGGTCGCCCCGCCCGATGCCGAGCGCGCGGGGGTGGACGAGCGGATCGCCCGCTTCGCCCCGACGCCGCGCCGCGCGCTGCCCTTCCCCGCCTTCCTCGCCGCGAGCGAGAACGACCCCTATTGCTCGCTTCGCAATGCGCGCGGCCTTGCCGCCGATTGGGGCGCGACCTTCGCCTATGCGGGCTCGATCGGGCATATCAACGCGGACAGCGGGATCGACGACTGGGCTTTCGGGCAATTGCTGCTCGCCCAACTGCTGCGCGAGCATCGCACGCGGCAGGGGATTGGCCGCGAGGACGAAACCGCCACCCGCCGCCGGGCCGCAGCCCGCTACACCCGCCTGCCGTGGATCCAGAGCGCCGAGGGCGCGCGGCGGGCGAACGAATGGTGAGGCTTTAGGGCCGGTCTGCCTGCGCCCCGGTCTCAAGCGAGGCCGGGGCTTCGGGCACCTTCCAGTGCATCCACTGCACATAGCGGCCCGCAACCGCCTTCCCGCGCTTGTCGCGCGCGGGGGCGAAGCGCGCATAGCGGGTGAGGAGCCGGCAGGTGTTCTCGTCCAGCCGCGCATTGCCGCTGCTCTCGACGATCTCGCACGCCCTGACCCGGCCATCGCGTGTCACGGCAAGGGCGAAGCGCACCGAGCCGCCTTCATCGCAAGCGTGCCAGTCGCACATCCCGTCGATGTTACGGGGCCAGGTATCGGGCGACAGCGGCACCGGCGCTGTTTGCGCCAGGGTGGCGGCCGGGGCAACGAGAGCGATCAGAGCAAGGAGGGCGGGACGGATCACACTGCGGATCATACGCGTGAAGCAGGCAACAAAAAAGGCGGCGCGATCCCCTGCGCCGCCTCTCTTTGTTCCCGTCCAAGGGTCTCTTGCGGAGTGTCCTACACCATCAATCGACGGCGCGCACGGTCTTTTCGCTGTCGTCGCGAATCGTGATGCGCACGGTCTCGCCCGAATTGCCGGGGAAGCCGGTGAACAGCGCGTCCACGAGGTTGGGCACGAGGCGCGGCAGGCGGTTCGAGCGCGACACCGCCTCGGCCTTGCCTTCGAACAGGCGCTGGCCATCGGCGCGGCGGTCGATCTTCACGTCGACGCCGCTGGTGTAGATCGTGTAGCTGCGCACATTGGGGCCGCCCAGGAAGGGGTCGTTGAAGCCGAAGCCCCAGCCGCCACCCCAGCCGCCGCCCCAACCGCCCCAGCCGCCCCAACGGCCCCACGGGCCGAAGCCGGCGCCGACGCCCGGATCGGTGCGCACGCGCTCACGCCCGCCATCGACGCGGTAGTCGAAGCGCACCAGCATGTCGGCGGTCTCGGGCGAGGCAGCCTTGGTATAGCCGAGCTCGGTCAGCTCGGCGGCGACCGCGTTGGCATAGTTCGCGAACTCGAGCCCGCCGGCCAGCTTGGGGTCTTCCGCCACGACCGCGAAGGTCTGGCCTGCAGGTGCAGGCAGCGGCACGGCGAAGCGCGAGACGTCCGCCTTGAACGGCGTGGCGCAGGCCGAAAGCCCGAGGGCGAGAGCGACGGGGAGGGCGAGGCGATTGAAAGTCTTCATCGAAGGCATGATGGCACAACCTCTGTCTGGCGGCCATTGCAATGAAGGCAACGGCCTTTACCCGGGATACTCTATTACGCGCGAATGAACGGCAATTGAATATCCGTCGATAGTAACAAGCACTTCGTCGCAAATGCCTAGTGTCGCACCAGCCCCAGCGCCTTGTAGGCGGCATCGAGCGTCGGCGTGCCGCGCTCGCGCGCCTTGGCGGCCCCGCGGGCGAGGATCGCGTCAAGGGCTTCGCGATCCTCTTTCAGCGCCACGAAGCGGTCGCGGATCGGGCCGAGTTTGGCGACCAGCAGATCGGCCAGCGCGGGTTTGAACGCGCCAAAGCCCTGACCGCCATATTGCGCCAGCACCGCCTCCACCGATTCGCCCGACAGCGCGGCGTAGATGCCGACGAGGTTCTTCGCCTCTGCCCGCCCTTCAAGCCCAGCCTCTTCGGATGGAAGCGGCTCGGGATCGGTCTTCGCCTTCCTGATCTTCTGCGCCATCGTGTCGGCATCATCGACAAGGTTGATGCGGCTCATGTCGGAGGGGTCCGACTTCGACATCTTGGCGTTGCCGTCGCGCAGGGACATGATCCGCGCCGCCTCGGCCGGGATGATCGGCTCGGGCAGGGTGAAGACGGGGGCGTCCTCCGAAGCGAAGTCGTTGTTGAACTTCTGCGCGATGTCGCGGGCGAGCTCGAGGTGCTGCTTCTGGTCCTCGCCCACCGGCACATGGGTCGCCTGGTAGAGCAGCACGTCGGCGGCCTGGAGCACGGGGTAGGTGAAGAGCGCGACCGACTGCCCTTCGCGGTTCTTGCCCGCCTTGTCCTTCCACTGGGTCATGCGGTTCAGCCATCCCATGCGGGCCGTGCCGTTCAAAAGCCATTGGAGTTCGGCGTGCTGGGGCACCTGCGCCTGATTGAACAGAACCGAGCGATCAGGGTCGATCCCGCAGGCCACCAGCGCCGCGACCATCTCGAGCGTGCCTTGATGCAGGGTCGCCGGATCATGCGGCTGCGAGAGGGCATGGAGATCGGCGAGGAAGAACAGCGCCTCGGAACCGGGCTCCAGCGAATCCTGCATCGCCGCCCAGTTGCGGATCGCGCCCAGGTAATTGCCCAGATGCAGATTGCCCGTCGGCTGGATGCCGGAGACCACGCGCATGTTATTCAACCTCCAGTATCTCGTCATCGGCCTTGGTGCGGGCCGGTCGCTGCCGCCGTAGCTGGCCGATAAGGTCCTTGTCGAGCGCGCCGACCGCGAAGGCCGCGCCGAAGAACACCGCGCCGCCCGCTGCGACCAGCGCGGTGAGCGACCACAGCTTCTCGAACAGGTTGCCCGCATAGCGCTCGGTCATCAGCGGCATCAGGAACCACAGCACGCCGGTCATCGCGCCCGTCGCGATCAGCTGGCGCGCGATGCGGCTCACCAGCTTGGGCGTGAAGTGGAACCAGCCGCGCCGGTGCAGGATCGCGTAGAGCAGCAGGCAGTTGAGGCTCGCCGAGGCCGCGGTCGCGCCCGCGAGGCCGACGATGCCGTAGCGCTCGACCACGTAGAGGTTCACCGCGATGTTGAAGATCAGCGAGGCGAGCGCGGTCCAGACCGGCGTGCGGGTGTCCTCGCGCGCGAAGAAGCCGGGGTTCAGCACCTTGACGATCACATAGGCGGGAAGGCCTGCGACCAGCGCGACGACGATGTTCGCCATCAGCGCGCCGTCTTCCATGGTGAACTTGCCGCCCACGAAGAACGCCGTGCAGAAGGCGGGCGCGCACACTGCCAGGGCGGCGGCGGCGGGGAGGGTGAGCAGGGTCGCGATCTCGAAGGCGTTGCCTTGCAACCGCTGCGCCTCGGCATTGTCGCCGGTGTGGATGTGGCGGCTCAGCATCGGCAGGATCGCGGTGCCGAGCGCAATCCCGACGATCCCGAGCGGCATCTGGTTCAGCCGGTCGGCGAGCTTCAGCAGCGTCAGCGATCCCTGCGGCAGCGAGGTGGCAAAGAAGGTGTCGACCAGCTGGCTGATCTGGTAGATCCCCGCCCCGAAGGTCGCGGGCAAGATGAGCAGGCCGAGCTTCTTCACCTCCGGTGTGAAGCGCGGCATCTGCACCTTCAGGCGCACGCCCGCGCGGCGGGTCTCCCACGCGAGGTAGACCAGCTGCGCCAGCCCCGACAGCGAGACGGCGGCGGCGAGGATCTGCACCACCACCACATCATCGCCGCTGTCTCCGCGCAAGCGATCGCCGAGCAGAATGCCCGAAATCAGGAAGATGTTGAGCAGCACCGGCGCCGCCGCGCCGGGGCCGAAGCGCGAGCGCGCGTTGAGCAGGCCCGAGAGCATGGCGACAAGGCTGATGAAGAACAGGTAGGGGAAGGTCACCCGGCTGAGCAGCACCGAAAGCTCGAACTTGCCCGGCACCGCGGCATATTCGCGCGCCAGCAGCCACACGAGCCCCGGCATGACAATCATGCACACGCCGCTGAAGGCGAGCAGCACCCACATGAACACGCTCAGCACATCGTCGGCAAAGCGGGTCGCCGCCTCCTCGCTCCCCGGCTCGCCGTCGCGCCCGTGGAGCGCGCGGCTGTAAAGCGGCACGAAGGCGACGCTGAAGGCGCCCTCGGCAAACAGGCGGCGGAAGGTGTTGGGCAGGGTGAAGGCGAGCTGGAAGGCATCCGCCGCCAGCCCTGCGCCCAAGACGCGGGCGAGCAGGATGTCGCGGGCAAAGCCGAACACCCGGCTCACCGCCGTCAGCCCGCCGATCGTGCCGACGTTTCTGATAAGACTCATGGCCTGATCAGGCTCATCGCGCCAGCCCCCTGCCGGGCGCTATGCTCACGCGTTGCCGGTAACGGGCGCGATCGGATCGCCGCCCGCGGCTTCCTCGGCACGGCGCGCGGCGAGCTGCTGGGCGTAGATCCCGCCGAAATCGACCGGATCGACCATCAGCGGCGGGAAGCCCGCATCGCGCACGGCATCGGCAACGACGCGGCGGGCGAAGGGGAACAGCAGGCGCGGCGCTTCGGCATAGAGGAAGGCGTGGCCCTGCTCCTCGGGCACATTGCGCATGCCGACGAGGCCGCAATAGGCGAGGTCGACGATATACATCGTGCCGCGCTGCGAGGCGGCGGTGAGCGTCAGCTTGAGCGTCACCTCGTGCACATCGGGGCTGATCTTTTCGGCGCCGATGTTGAACTGCACGTCGATCTGCGGCGGCTCGGGCCATTGAAAGACGTCGGGCGCGGCCGGGTTCTCGACCGAGAGGTCCTTCACGTACTGGGTGATGATCCCGACGGCAGGGCTGGTGTCTTCGCCGTTCGGCTGCGGCCCGGTGTTGTCGAGGTTGGTGAGGACGCCTTCTTCTTCGGCCATGGTCTTGCCAGTCTTTCAAAATGAGTAATCGGTGATGCGCCCGCTGCACGAAAACCGCGCGCTGGCCGCCTGCGGGCGCGCCTAGCAGGGGCGCGGGGTCGCCGCAACTGCGCGCCGTGCCGATTTCATTTGCCCCGCACCGCAACCTATCGGGCGTTGGCGAATTGTAATGACTCCCTATTTAAGGCAGGGTGTTGTTTCTCAAAATGGCGCGGCGGTTCCTCCCACCCGCGCCAGATGCGACGATCGGATTGTGCCAGTGCTCGAAATCGTTCTCCTTGCCATGGTGGCCGCGTTTCTCGGCCTGCGCCTCTATTCGGTGCTCGGCCGGCGCGCCGAGCAGGAAGAGGAGCCGGTGCCGCAGCGTTTCGAGGCGGACGAGCCGCCCGCGGTTCGCCCGGCCGCGATGCCCGCCCCCGTGCAGCCCCCGCGCGCGGCCGAGCTCGAAGGCGTGATGCCCGCGGTCGAGCGGGCGCTGCGCGAAATCGCCGCAGCCGACAGCAAGTTCAACCTCGCGCAGTTCCTCGACGGCGCGCGCGGTGCCTACCGCATGATCCTCGAAGCCTTCTGGAAGGGCGACCGCGAGACCCTGCGCGAGCTGTGCGACGATGATGTCTATGCCGGTTTCGTCGCCGCTATCGACGCGCGCGAGGCGGCGGGCGAGACGATGGACAACAAGCTGATCCGGATCGAGGAAGTGCGGATCCACTCGGCCTCGCTCGACGGCAAGACCGCGCGCATCGCGCTGCTGTTCGTCGCCGACATCGCCGCGGTCACGCGCGACAAAGACGGCACCGTGATCGCCGGCTCGCTCGACGATGCGATCGAGAGCCGCGATGTCTGGACCTTCTCGCGCAATGTCACCGCGCGCGATCCCAACTGGCTGCTCGACGAGACCGACGAAGGTTAACTTCGGGGGTTGAACTCCGGGGCTTTCGCCCCTCCCGCCGACAAGGAGCTGATCCATGCGCGCGCTGCTTGCTCTGGCCTTGCTGCTGGCGCTGGCGGCCTGCGGGCGGGTGGTGCCCCAGCCGGCGACGAGCACCCCCGTCGCGGCGACCGCGGCCAATGCGGTGATGGCGGGCGTGGCGCTCGGGCCGTCGCTCGCCGGGCTGAACCTCGCCGATGCCGACGCGCGCGGGGCGCTGGCGAGCTTCATCGAGAGCTGCCCCAAACTGCTCGCGCGCGAAGATGCGAGCGGGCTGACCCGCCGCGAGGACTGGCAGGGGCCGTGTGATCGCGCCCGCTCGGCTTCGCCTTCGCGGGCCCGCGCCTTCTTCGCCGAGAATTTCACCCCCGTGCAGGTGGGCGACGGCAAGGCCTTTGCGACCGGCTACTTTGAGCCCGAAATCGCCGGCAGCCGCACCCGGCGCCCCGGATACGAGGTGCCGGTCTATGCCATGCCCGCCGATCTGGTGCGCGGCTGGCCCGATGACGTGAAGCCTTCCGAGCGCACCGGCCGCCCGCCGCTCGGGCGCTATGACGTGCAGGGCCGCTTCGTGCGCTATTACGAGCGGGCGGAGATCGAGGACGGGGCGCTGGCGGGCAGGGTGCCGGTGATCGCCTGGGCCGCCGATCCGGTCGAGTTCTTCTTTCTCCAGATCCAGGGCTCGGGGCGGTTGCTGACGCCGGAGGGCGAGGTGATCCGCATCGGCTATGCCGGGCAGAACGGGCGCGAATATGTCGGCATCGGCTCCCTGATGCGCGAGCGCGGCCTCTTGGGGAGCGGGCCGGGGCAGTATTCGGGTTCGATGCAGGGCATCATGGCCTATATCCGCGAGAACCCGGCAGAAGGCCGCGCGCTGATGCGCGAGAACAAGAGCTGGGTGTTCTTCACCGAATTGAAGGGCGACGGGCCGCTGGGCGCCTTGGGCGTGCCGGTGCGGCGCGAGAATTCCGTGGCGGCCGACCCCGCCTTCGTGCCGCTGGGCGCGCCGGTATGGCTCGATCTCGACCGGCGCGAGGCTTCGGGCATGTGGATCGCGCAGGACACCGGCGGGGCGATCAAGGGCGCGAACCGTTTCGACACCTTCTGGGGTGCGGGCGCGGATGCGCGGGTAATCGCGGGCGGCATGAGCGGGCGCGGGCGCGCTTTCGTGCTGCTCCCCAAGGAGGCCGCCGCACGGCTCGCCAAGCAGCGATGAGAACGCCGCGGGGGCTTTCGGTCGGCGAGCAGGCAGCCTGGGCGCATCTGGCGGCAAGCGTGAAGCCACTGCCGGGGAAGAAGCGTCCCAGTCCTCCCCGTTCAGGGGAGGGGGACCAGCCGAAGGCTGGTGGAGGGGTGAGCAAGGCCGCACCGGCTCCGCCGGGCAAGTTCGTCAAACCGGCCAAGGTCGCCCCCAAGCCCGTGACCAAACCGCGCGTGCCGGCCACCACCGCACCTCCGCCCGATCCCGGCCTCGATTCGCACTGGGATCGCCGCGTGAAGGGCGGGCGGCTGGAGCCCGACCTGACGCTCGACCTCCACGGACACACGCTCGACACCGCCTATGAGCGGATCATGACCGCGCTCGATCAGGCGCGTGCGATGCAGGCGCGGGTGGTGCTGGTGGTGGCGGGGCGCGAGCGTCCGGTCGACCCAGCCGACCGCATGGCGAAGCGCGGAGCGATCCGCGCCAAACTGCTCGACTGGCTCGCCGCGAGCCGCCACGCCGATGCGATAACCGCGGTGCGCCGCGCGCATATCCGCCACGGCGGAGAGGGCGCGCTCTACCTGATCCTCAAGCGCCGCTGAGCCGCGCAGCCCAAGCCTTCTCGAGCGCGGCGGCGGTCCCCGTGCCGAAGACGTAGCGGTCGGGGCGGACCAGCACCGCCTCGGCCCCGTGGGCTGCGAGCCACCGGGCGATGTCCGCGCCGAAGGGGCCGAGCCGCGCGGTGGCGGTGTCGCGCCGGTCGATCAGCCAGAAGCCCTCGCCCAGCGCATCGTCCAGCCGCTCGCCAGCGGTGCCGGTGAACTGCGGAAAGTAGCTCCCCGCACCTGGCGTTCCGGCGAGAATCGCGCCCGCGCTCAGCGGCGGATAGGCTGGCGGGCCATCGGGCAGCTTGCCCAGCGCCTTGGCGAGCCCGAGCTTCGCATCGCGCATCCACGCGCCCCGCCGGCTGGTGGTGCACACCATGCGCCCCATCATGATCGCCATGTCGATCGTGGCGCGCAGGTTGGGTGCGCGTTCGGGCTGGTAGGTATCGAGCAGCGTGTCGTCTGCCTCGCCCTTCGTCACCGCCGCGAGCTTCCATGCGAGGTTCGCCGCGTCGCGCAGCCCCGAACACATGCCCTGCCCTGCGAAGGGCGGAGTCTGGTGCGCGGCGTCTCCGGCAAGGAGAACCCGCCCCTGTCGCCAGTTTTGGGCAATCCGGGCGCGAAAAGTGTAGACGGCGGTGCGCTCGATCCGCACCGCGCCCGCGACGTTCCACGGGGCGAGCAGGCGCTCGACATTGGCGGGGGCGCTGACCTGTTCGGGGGTCTCGCCGGGGAGAATCATGAACTCCCAGCGGTGGCGGCCTTCGCCCATCAAGACGCAGGTGGTGGGGCGGGCGGGGTCGCAGATCTGCAGGTTGGCCGTGGGGAGCCGCGCGGGGTCATCGACCAACACGTCGACCACCAGCCATGGCTCTTCGAAGCCCAAGTCCTCGAAGGTGATTCCGCAGGCCTTCCTGACCGGACTGCGCGCGCCGTCGGCACCGACGAGGTAGCGGGCGCGGAGCGTGCGCTCGCCTTGCGGCGTCGCGAAGGTAGCGGTGACGCCTGCGGCATCCTCGGCGAAGGAGTGCATCTCCCACCCGCTGCGCAAGGCATCGGGCGCGCGACCGGCGAGCGCGGCGCGCAAGGCCGCCTCGACCGAGGGCTGGTGGATCATGTTGGCGACCGGCCAACCGCCCGGGCCGATCCCGGCCGCGCCGCTGAACGCCATCAGCACCTTGCCGCGCGCGTTGCGGAACTCGTAGGCATCGGCGCTCCGGCTGGTCGCCATCACCGCCTCGGCCGCGCCTGCCTCCTGCAGGATGCGCATGCCTTCGTGGTCGATATGGGCGGCGCGGGGGAGGGGGAAGATGTCCGCCTCCTTCTCGGCGACGATCACGCCGACCCCGTGCCGCGCGAGCAGGCTGGCGAGCGTCACCCCTGTCGGCCCGCCGCCGACGATCAGCACGTCGCAGTCGAAGCCCCCCGACATGGTGGGTCAGCCCTCGGCGACCATCGTGCCTTCGATATGGCCGATGCGATCGATTTCGGTCCGCACCACGTCGCCCGCTTTCAGGAATTGCCGCGGGTCCATCGCCGCGCCGATTCCGCCTGGGGTGCCGGTGAAGAGACAGTCGCCCGGCTCCAGCGTCATGCCGACCGAGAGGTGCTCGACTTGCTGCCACACATTGTAGACGAGGTGCTGCGTGTTCGAGTTCTGCCGCTCCTCGCCGTTGACGTAGCAGCGGATGCCAAGGGTGTGGGGATCGCCGATCTCGTCGGCGGTGACGATCCACGGGCCCATCGGGGCGTGGGTGTCGAAGCTCTTGCCCAAGGCCCATTGCGGCACGGCATGCTGCCACATGCGCTCGGTGACGTCGTTGCCGACGGTGTAGCCGAAGATCGCCGCGGGCGCGTCGGCGGCGGCGATGTGCTTGCCGCCTGCGCCGATAACCGCGACCAGCTCGGCCTCGTAGTCGGGCGTCATCGTGCCGCGCGCGATGAGGATGGGGTCGAAGGGGGCGTTCACGGAGGTCTGCGCCTTGGTGAACCACACTTGCCGCTCGGGCGTGCCGAGGCCGCTTTCAGCGATGTGGTCGGCATAGTTGAGGCCGATCGCAAAAATCTTGCCGGGGCGCGGGACGGGGGCTTCCAGCTTGACCTCGGCGAGCGGGATGCTTTCGCCCGTCGCGGCCTTGGCTTCGAGGCCGGGCTTCAAGGCCTCCCAGTCGCGGATCAGGTCGATCATCGTGCCGGGGACGCCGATCTCGACCACTTTATCGCCGACGACGATCCCGGTGCGGGTCTTGCCGGCGTGGGTGAAGGTGCAGAGTTTCATGGGGTCAGGCTTCCTTGGGCGAGCGGGAGAACAGGCGCTTGATGCGCAGTTGGAGCGCGGTGATCCAGGCGACGAGGCCGGGGGGCGGGGCAAGCTTCCCCGCGAACATCGGGTGCGGGGCGCCCCACTGGACGGCGAGCAGCGCCTGCATGGTCTGCTTGGCGGGCGGATCGGCGGCGGTGAACAGGTCGCCGTCGGTCCAGTGCTCGAGCTCGTTGCCGAAGGGGTCCTTCCAGTAGTCGAAGATCTGGCTGCCCATGATGTGACGGCCGACGCCCCATGCCGCCTGCCGCTCGCGGGCCTTGAGCCACTCGTGGCCGCACATCAGGTCATCGAGGCTCTCGACCTCGAAGGCGGCGTGGAGCAGGCCGAGCGGGCCGGGCAGCTGGGCGAGGAAGATCGTGTGGTGATCGGCGGGGAGGTCCCCCCGGTCGCAACGCATGAAGGCGCCGAGCGGGACATCGGGTGCGGCCTCGATCTCGTCCGAGGTGAGGAAGCCGAAGCGCTCCTTCCACCAGCGTTCGGAGGCGCGGAAGTCGCTGACCTTGAGCACCGCATGGCCAATGCGGCGCACGTGCGCCGGGGCGGGTTCTAGGCGTATCGTGGCGCGCTGGCGCGGCTTGTCGGCGGCGGAGTTGAACCGCGGCGCGGCGCAGGGGACGGGCGCCTCGCAGTGCTGGCCCGCGACCACTTCGACAAGGTAGCCGTCGGGATCGGTGAGACGCACCACCATGCCCCCTCCGGGCTCGTTCAGGGGCTCGACCGTCACGCCCTCATGCGCAGCGAGGGTTTCGAGGTCGGCGATGCTCGCAGCCCTGAGCCCGACCGCGAGAAACCGCGCCTCGCCCGGCTCGGTCACGTGCACGAAGGGCCGCCCGTCGCTGCCCTTGCCGTAGAGCCGGCCCGCGTCCTCGAAGCATACGAGGCCGAAGTCCTCGAGGAACCCGCGCATTACGGACAGATCGGGACACGCGAAGCGCACATGGGCGATGTCTTCTATCCGTATGACCGCCATGACCCCTCCCCGAGTCGATTTCTGACTATTTGGTCAATTAACTTGAACCTGACCAGATAGTCAAGTATGGAGCGCCCATGGCCACCCAAGCCCTCTCCCCCCGTATCCGGCGCACCCGCGCCGCGCTGATCGCCGCGGGGCTCGATCTGCTCGCCGCGCGCCCGATCGATGCCATCGCGATCGACGAGGTCGTTGCCGCAGCCGGCGTCGCCAAGGGAAGCTTCTTCAACCACTTCGCCGACAAGCACGCCTTCGCCGCGGCGGTCGCGGCCGAGGTGCGCGCCGAGGTAGAGGCGGAGGTCACCAAGGCCAATTCCGGGCGCAGCGATGCGGTCGCGCGGATCGCGGGCGGCATGGCGGTCGCCGCCGGCTATGCTCTGCGCCAGCCGCGCCGCGCGCGCGTGCTGCTGCGCGACCAGAGCGTGGCCGCCGCCGCCGACCACCCGCTCAACCGGGGCTTACGCGCCGATATCGACGCCGCCCGCGCCGCGGGGCACCTGCGTGCCGAAGCCGCGACAAGCGGCGTCGCCTACTGGCTCGGCCTGTGTCAGGTGGTGATGATCCTGCTTGCCGAGAGCCGTCCCGCACCCGCCGAGGCACAGGCGCGGCTCGGCGAGATGCTGGCGATGGGCCTCGCCGGCCTCGGCGTCCCCGAAGCCCACGCCGCCGCAGCGATCGGCGAGGTGCTGGACGGCAGCCTCAGTCGCGGCACTTGAGCTTGATCACCTCCCACGCAAGGCGCGAGGGGTTGCCGCCTTCGCGCCGCACCTCGTTGTCGATGCAGCGCTCGCGGAACGAGCGGGTGTCGGCCGCGCTGCCGCGCACCTGCCGGTCGAGGTCGATGACGTCCTGAAGCTCCTGCCGGGTAAGGTCGCCCACCGCGCGGCGCCCGTCGCGCAGCGCCAGCAGATTGTCGCGGGCGCGGGCAAAGCGGTCGAAGCCGGGGAGCGCTTCGGGTGGCACCTGCGCCTGCGGTTCGGGGGCGGTGCGGGCCTTGACCTGCCCCTGCACCTGAGCCTGGACCGGAAGAGCCGAAGCCACCATCGCCGCGAGTGTAACCAGCTTCCGCATCACCATTCTCCTCGCGCCATCGCCTCCTGCCGTGCCGCCTCGCGCGCGCTGTCCATCGGCGGGGGCGAGGCCTCGGCCATGGAGGGCAGGGGGCCTCTTTGTTCAAAGGTGACGATGAGCGTGCCCTGAACGCTTGCGCGGCTCTCGACCAGCGCCAGCAGGCCGGGCGCGGTGCCATCGCCGAACAGCCGCTTGCCCGGGCCGAGGACGAGCGGGAAGATCATCAGCGTCAGCCGGTCGATCAGCCCGGCGGCGAGCAGCTGCGGGTAGAGCGTGCTCGATCCCTGGATCACCAGATCGGGCCCCTCGGTCTGCTTGAGGGCGGCGACCGCGTCGATGCTGCCGAGCTGCTCGCTGTTCGCCCAGTCGAGCTGCGGGTTGCCGCGCGAGAGGACATATTTCCGGCAGGCGGAGAAGGCGCGGGCCATGTCGCCGCCATTGGGATCGTCGGGATCGACATAGGGCCAGTAGCCCGCGAAAATGTCGTAGGTGCGCCGCCCGAGCAGCAGGTCGTAGTCGCGCCCGAACAGGCGGTCGATCTCCTCGCCCACCGCGGGATCCCACAGGCCGAACACCCAGCCCCCCGAGGCAAAGCCGCCGGTGGTGTCCTCCTGCACGCCCCCCGGGCCCTGGATCACCCCGTCGAGCGAGACGAAGGCGGCGGCGTGGATCTTGCGCATCAGCCCTCTCCCCGCCGCGCCGCGTCGATCGCGGCGACGTCGATCTTGCCCATCGTCATCATCGCGCCGAAGGCCCGCGCGGCTTCCTCGCCGCCCGCCGCGAGCGCTTCGGTGAGGGTGCGCGGCGTGATCTGCCAGTTGAGACCCCAGCGATCCTTGCACCAGCCGCAGGCGCTCTCCTGCCCGCCATTGCCGACGATCGCGTCCCAGTAGCGGTCGGTCTCGGCCTGGTCCTCGGTCATCACCTGGAAGCTGAAGGCCTCGGTGTGCGGGAAGATCGGGCCGCCGTTGAGGCCGAGGCAGGGGATGCCGAGCACGGTGAACTGCACGGTCAGCACGTCGCCCGCCTTGCCCGAGGGGAAATCGGTGGGCGCGCGGTGGACGGTATTGACATGGCTGTCGGGGAAGGTTTCGGCATAGAAGCGTGCAGCCTCTTCCGCCGTGCCGTCATACCACAGGCAGATGGTGTTCTTGTGCATTGCTCTCCCCCTCCTCAGGCCCGCCGCGGGCCGACCATTCCGAAAATCGCACCCGACGGATCGCGCGCCGAGGCCGAGAAATCGCCGCCCGGGATTTCGTCCGGCCCTTGCAGCAGGGTGCCGCCGCTCTCTCTCACACGGCTGGCGGCGGCATCGATGTCGGGCACTGCGAAATAGAACGTCCAGCCATTCGCCTTGCCGCTGTTGCCGACCGGCATGATCGCCCCGATCATCCGTTCGCCGCGGTTCAGGAAGCGGTAGTCGCCCAGTTCCCCCATCGGCATTTCGCCCTCCTGCCGCCAGCCGAACAGACCGCAGTAGAACCCCTGCGTCCCGTCCTGATCGCGGGCTGCCAGCTCGTTCCAGACGAAGGTGCCCGAGGCAGGCGGCGGGGCGTCATATTCCATCAGGTAGATCGGCACGCCTTCGGGATCGGCGGCGAGGGCGCAGCGCCCCATGCCGGGGATGGCGAGGTCGTCCATCAGGATCTGCCCGCCCCGGCGGTGCAGATTCTCGCTGGCCGCGCCGAGCCCATCGACCGCGACATAGCCCGCCCAGACGGGCCGCGCGCCGCCCGCCAGCATAGCCTGATCGAGGCCGAGCATCCCGCCGATCGCGGTGTCACCGGCAAGGATCACGCTGTAGCTGCGTCCGCCAACCGCCCCCTGATCGAAGCGCCAACCGAACACCTGCGCGTAAAACGCCTGTGCGCCCGCCGGATCATCGGTCATCAGCTCGTGCCAGGTGAAATCGCCCGCAGTCGCCGTGCCCGGCGCAGGCGCTTCTGCCGCCGCGCTCATCCTGCCATATCCACGACCGGCACATAGCCGCCGAAGATCATGCGCTTGCCGTCGAAGGGCATGGCGTTGGTGGCCTGATCGATGCGCGGGTCCTTGAAGTCCTCGCTCATCATCTTGGCGAAGACGGCGTCGCGAGTGGCCTTGTCGGGCCATTCGATCCAGCTGAAGCAGACCGATTCCTCCGCCGTGGCATCGACCGCGCGGCGGAAGTCGGTGACCTTGCCTTCGGGAACGTCGTCCCCCCAGCATTCGACCACGCGCAACGCGCCCAGTTCGATGAACAGGCTGTCGGCCTTGGTGGCATGGTCGATGAAGGCCTGGCGGTTTGCCGTCGGCACGGGAATGACGAAACCGTCGATATACATGGTGTTTTCCTCCTCTCGTGTCGCTCTTGGCGACTCGCTCCCTTGCGTCTTGTCGAGCCGAGAGTTACTTTCGTCAACGATGAAGTCACCAAAAGTAACCAAAAACGGGACGAGCCGAGTTTCCGCCGCCGCGACAGGGCACGGGCGCTGGTACAACGACGCCTGCGGCACCGCCTTCGGGCTCGAGGTCATCGGCGAGCGCTGGGCCTTGCTGGTGGTGCGCGAGTTGATGCTGGGCGCGCGGCGGTTCTCCGACCTGCGCGTCGCGCTCCCGGGCATTTCGGCCAAGGTGCTGACCGAGCGGCTGGCCGCGCTCGAGGCCTCGGGCGTGGTCGTGCGCCGGATGCTGCCGCCGCCGGGCAAGGCGCAAGTCTATGCGCTGACGCCCTGGGGCCTCGCCGCCGAGCCGTTGATCCAGGAGTTCGGCCGCTGGGCGGCGCAATCGACCGCCCACGATCCGCGCCTGCCGCTCTCGGCGGTTTCGCTGATGCTCTCGATGCGCACCATGCTCGACCGCGAGGCCTGCGCTGCCTTCATGGGCCGCATCGGCTTTGTGATCGACGAGGAGAGCTTCGTCGCCGAGCCGCAGGGCCGCGAACTGCCGATCCGGCGCGGCGATCCCGATGGCGCCGATGCGGTGTTCCACGCACCCTCCGCCGACGTGATCGCTGCAGGCGTCTATGCCGGTGTGCCGTGGGAAGAGCTCGAGGCAGGCGCAGGCCTCGCCATCACCGGCGATCGCGCGCGGGCGCTCGCTTTCGTAGCGATGTTCTCGCTGCCTCCTCCGCTCGCCTGACGCGCACAGCCCGGCCATCGCACCTCTCCCGCGCCGATAGATGGCCGCGCAGCTGTTGCATCCTCTACAACATAGGTGAGGGCGCATTCTCCCGAGCCTGTCAGGCAGTCACCTGTCGAAGCCAAGCGGCACCCGGCCAGCCAATGGCCGCGTGCGCGCGACGCCTCTCTCGGCAAGGAGACAATAATGAACCTTATCCTGATCATCATCGTCGGTGGCATTCTGGGCTGGCTTGCCAGCATGGTGATGCGCACCGATGGCCAGCAAGGCATCTTCCTCAACATCGTCGTCGGCGTGGTCGGCGCACTTGTTGCCGGCTTCCTCATCAACCCGCTGATCGGCGGCGGGAACATCACTGCGGGCGATTTTTCGATCAGCGCGCTGGTCGTCTCGTTCCTCGGCGCGCTGGTGCTGCTGGCGATCGTCAACCTGTTCCGCCGCGGTTCGGTCCGCTAAGGCTTGGAGTGCATAGAATGAAGAAAATCAACATCTTCGCCGCCGCAATCGCGCTCGCCGGTGCGAGCCTTGCCGGCTGCGACAGCCCGGCCGAAAATCAGGCCGAAGACACCGCCGACGCGATCGAAGCGCAGGCCGAAGCCACCGCCGATGCGATGGAAGAGCAGGCCGACGCGCTCGACCAGACCACCGACGGGGTCGATTCCGCCGCCGAGCAGAACCTCGAGAACAAGGCCGATGCCGTGCGCGAGAACGCCGAAGCCAAGGCCGAACAGGTCGAGGAAAATGCCGAGAAGGCGACACCGCCGCAATAAGGCCGTGAGACTGTCGGGCGACGCGGGTTTCGAGGCACACGTCCCGCGCCGCCCCCATGCGGGCTCGCTTCCATCCGGGAGCGGGCCCGCAGCTTTTTCAGGCCTCGGGCTTTTCAGGCTTCCGGCAGCGCCTCGCCGCTGGCGATGATCTGGCGCATCGCCGCGCGCCCGCGGTTGATCCGGCTCTTGACCGTGCCGAGCTTGCAATCGGCGACTTCGGCCGCCTCCTCGTAGCTCAGCCCCGCGCCCGCGATCAGCATCAGCATCTCGCGCTGGCCGTCGGGCAATTGTCGCAAGGCGCCCTCGAGATCGGCGACGTGGATGCGCTCTTCCTGATCGGGGGCCTGCACCAGCAGCCGCTCGGCCGCCTCGGGCTCCCATGCGACCAGCCGGCCTTGCTTCCTCACCGCGTTGTAGAACTGGTTGCGCAGGATCGTGAACAGCCACGGACGGAACTTGCTGCCCGGCAGGAAGGTATGGCGCGAGGACCAGGCGCGGACCATCGTCTCCTGCACCAGATCGTCGGCCATCGCCATGTCGCGCTGGCGGCACAGCGAGCGCGCGAAATTGCGCAGCGCGGGGAGCGAGGCGGTCATCTCGTCGGTGAAACAGGGCGGCGGCTGTTTTGAGGCGGTCTCGCAGGCTGGTTTGGGCATCGCACCTTGTCCTTCGTGTCCCTCCCCCGGCACCGTTGTCGGCGACCTCGGCGGCGGGTTCCCTAAACTCGGCAAGGATTTGGCCGCGGCCTCGCGCGCCGGGGGCGGGCTAATCGGGGTCACTGGCCTATGTAAATTCATCCCCCGCCCCGCTGGCCTAGACCCTTGCGCGAACCGGCCCGAAGGGGCGCCGAAGGGAAGGAATACTGATGCGACTGGCACTGACGATGGCCGCGAGCCTGCTGGCTCTGACCGCCTGCGACGGGCGCGACACGCCGGATGCGTCCGCCACGGCGGACATGATGGCGAACAGCCAGGCCGACGCCGACGGGGCCTTTGCCGAGACGCCGCCTGCCGCGCAGGAATTCGCCCAGACCGTGGCGATGTCGGACATGTACGAGCTTGCCGCCGCACGCCTCGCGATGAAGCGCGCCGAAGGTACGCCGACCCGCGAATTCGCGCAGATGATGATCACCGATCACACCGGCTCCTCGCGGGCGCTGAAGGATGCGGTCGCGGCCTCGGGCCAGACGCTGGCGATGCCCGACAAGCTCGATGCCGAGCATCAGGCGCAGGTCGATATTCTCGAGAGCCTCAGCGGCGCCGATTTCGACCGCGAATATATCAGCCAGCAGACCGCCGCGCACCGCAAGGCGCTGACCCTGCTCAAGGCCTATGGCGGTGCGGGCGACAATGCCGAGCTGCGCCAGTTCGCGCAAAGCACGATCCCGACGATCCAGAAACACGCCGACTGGCTCGACAAGAATTCGCCGATCCCCGGCGCGGCGATGGATGCGACGCCCGCGCCCTAGGCTGTCTCCTCAAGCAAAAGCCCCCGCGCGGACGCCCTGTCCGCGCGGGGGCTTTTCTTTGCGTGTCAGCGCTTGGCGCCGGCCGCTTCCCGGAGATCGGCGACGTTGCTGTGCGCCAGTGCGGCCTCCGGCTCCTCGGCGAGCGCCGCCATGAAAGTCTCGGACCACCAGCGCACATCCCGCCGGGTGATGGTCTCGAGCATCGCCCGGTGCCGCTCCTGCCGTTCGGCGAGCGGCATGGCGAGCGCGCGGGCAATCCCTTCGGCCATGTCCTCGATCGCATGCGGATTGACCAGCACCGCCTGCGGCAGTTGCGCTGCGGCCCCGGCGAAGCGCGACAGCACCAGCACCCCCGGATCGGCCGGGTCCTGCGCGACGACATATTCCTTGGCGACGAGGTTCATCCCGTCGCGCAAGGGGGTGACGAGGCCGACCCGCGCCGCGCGGTAGATGCCGAACAGCTCGTCGCGCGAATAGCCCTGGTTGACGTAGCGGATCGGCACCCAGTCGATCGAGGAATAGGCCCCGTTGATGCGGCCCGACAGCGCGTCGAGCTCCTCGCGGATCTGGCGGTAGCTCGCCACGTCCCCGCGCGAGGGCGGGGCGATCTGGAGCAGGCTGACCTTCTCGTGCAGCTCGGGGTGATCGGCGAGCAGCAGCTCGTAGGCGGCAAAGCGCTCGGCGAGGCCCTTGGAATAGTCGAGCCGGTCGACGCCGACGATCATGTCGCGCCCGACCGCGCTCACCACCAGCCGGGTCTCGGCCTGCCTGGCGGCGATCGAATGCACCGCGCCCGCGAAATCGGCGACGTCGAGGCCGATCGGGCAGACCAGTAACCGCGTCAGCCGCTCGCCGAGGCGCAGCGTTTCCCCCTCGAGCGTCGCCTCGAACTGGACGGTCGCATAGTCGATGAAGGCCTGCCGCCATTCCTCCGACTGGAAGCCGATCACGTCGTAATCGAGCATGCCGCGCGCGAGCTCGCGGTGGCCGGGGAGCGACATCAGCAGGCTCGGCGGAGGCCAGGGAATGTGGAGGAAGAAGCCGATGCGGTTCTCGAACCCGCGCTTCCGCAAGTGGCTGCCGAGCGGCATGAGGTGGTAGTCGTGCACCCAGATCAGGTCGTCGGGCGCAATCAGCGGGCTGAAGGTGTCGGCAAAGCGCTCGTTCACCCGCGCATAGCCGCCGGCAAAGTCGCGCGCGATCTCGGTCAGGTCGAGCCGGTAGTGGAACAGCGGCCACAAGGTGCGGTTGGCAAAGCCGTTGTAATATTCCTCGATATCCTGCGCTTCGAGGTCGATCGTCGCGGTCGCGACCCCGTCGGCGCGCTGGAAGGCGATCTGGCCGGTGAATTCCCCGGTCTGCTTGCCCGACCAGCCGAACCAGATGCCATTGCTCTGCCGCAGAGCGGCGGCGAGGGCGACCGCAAGGCCGCCGCGGTTGGCGTTGTCGACTCCGGTCTCGACCTGGACCCGGTTCGAAACCGCGATCAGGCGCGGGGTGTGGGCTTGCGTTTGCGTGTGGGGCATGGGTGCCCTTTGGTTGCGGCCGCCGGGCCGGAGGGGGTGCGCGCCGGAGCGAAGGCTTCGCCCCCGGCGCCGGGGGTGCCTTCGCCCATGGGGCGCGGGCAAAAAACCGCCTATGTGATGAAAGCGGCCCGCTTGCCCGCCGCAAGCGCCCGGATGCCTTCCAGAACCGCTGCCGGATCGGCCAGCACGCCGTCGGCATGCGCGGCGATGCGGCTGCCGACCGCCAGCCCGCGCCCGCCCAGCGCGCGCGCGGCCTCGATCGCGGCAATGTCGGTGAAGTCGTCGCCGATATAGAGCGGGCTGCTCCCTCGGAACGGCGCCATCGCCATGATCGCGCGCACCGCATCGCCCTTGTCCGCGCCGGGCTGGCGCAACTCGTAGACCATCTCGCCTTCCTGTATGACGAGATCGTGCGCGGCGGCGCATTCTTCGGCCCATGCCCTGACCTGCTCGTGCAGCCGCGGGGCGAGGCGGTAGTGGAGGCCGAGGCCGTGGCTCTTGAGTTCGATCACCACGCCCTGCGCAGCGCCGAAGCGGGCCTCGGTGGCGCGCGCAAGGCTGGCGAAGATGCGGGGCGGGGCAGGCGCGCGGACGCGTCCGTCGTGGCGCAGCTCCTGCCCGTGGCTCGCCGCAACCGTCACCGGCCACAGGGCCCGGCCCCACAGCTGATCGAGCTGACCCAGCGAACGCCCGCTGACGATCGCGAGCCGGCCGTCGAGGCGCTCGCACGCCGCAGCGATCAGTGCGCGCAGCTCCTCACTCACCATCACGCCGTCGGGGGTGCGCGCGGTGGGAACCAGCGTGCCGTCGAAATCGAGCAGCAGGGCGAGCGGGGTGGTCACGCGGCAGGCCCGGGTTCTTCATCGGCGCGGATTCCGGCGAGCACCGCGCCTGCGCTGAGGCCGTGGACAGCCGCCGACAGCGCGATCGTCACGAGCACCACCAGCCACAGGTCGGCCAGCATCGCGACCGGCGCCATCCCGGCGGCAAAGGCGAGGTAGTAGAGACTCCCGATCCCGCGCACGCCGAAGGCGGCGGTGACGAAGCGTTCGCGCGGGGGGAGGGCGGTGCCCGCCAGCGACACCCAGCCGATCAGCGGGCGGATCGCGAAGACCAGCGCGGTGGCGATGGCGACATGAACCAGCCGCACGTCGGCGGCATAGGTGCCCAGCGCCGCGCCCACCATCAGCAGTAGCACCGCGGTCAGCGCATGCTCGATGGCGAGGTTGAAGAGGTGGAGGTCGCCGTGGAAGGCGTGGTCGCGCTCGATCCGGCGGAACACGAGGCCCGCAACGAAGCAGGCGATGAAGCCGTAGCCGTGGATGAGCTCGGCCAAGCCGTAGCTCACGAACACGCCCGCCAGCGCCAGCACCCCCGAGCCGGTCGCCGAGAGCGCGTTGCCCGCGGGCCAGCGGAACACCATCTGCCCGAGCAGCCAGCCGACGCCCGCCCCCGCCGCCGTTCCGGCAAGGATGCGGTAGACCAGATCATAGGCCAGCCACTCGCCCGCCTCGGTCATCGTCAGCCCGGCGATGGCGGCGAGCGCGAGGTAGACGAAGGGGAAGGCGAGCCCGTCGTTGAGGCCCGCCTCGGTGGTGAGTGCAAAGCGCACCGGATGCTCGCCGCCCTCGGTCGGCGGGCCGACCTGCACGTCGCCCGCCAGCACCGGATCGGTCGGGGCGAGCACCGCGCCCAGCAAGAGCGCGCTCGCGAGCGGGAATCCCGCGGCAAGGCCGGTGAGGGCGATGGCGCCGATGGTCAGCGGCATCGCCACGGCGAGCAGTCGCCACGTCACGCCCCAGCGCGCGAAGGGCCGAACGACGTCGAGCCGGAGGCCGGTGGCGAACAGCGCGACGATCACCGCCATCTCGCTCAGGATCTCCCACCATTCGGGATCGGCGATCGGCCGGAACAGCGGCGGATCCTCGGGAAGCACCAGCGCGCACAGGCCCCCGGCGAGGATCAGTAGCGCCGAAGCCGCAGGCTCGCGGCCCGACACGAAGCGCGGCAGCCAATAGGCAAGGATGATCGCGGCGCCCGCGAAGAGCAGGAATTGGTGATAGGACATCGTGGTGGTGCTCTGCCGCAGGAGGCGGGGAAGGCGTGGCGCGGGCATGGCGGTGCCGGTGCCGCGGGGCACTAAACCCGGATAGGAACGCAGGCGGTGGGCAGCGCGCGATGCCACGACAAAAAACCCCGCCCATCGCTGGGCGGGGAGTTAATTTGGGGCAATGACCGGACGAAGTGGAAACCTAACGCGCGTCCAGTCACCGAGTCACCAGAGGGATCGGGATACCCCCGGGTAGGCAGATGCTGCCCGTCTCGCTCCCGGCACGCTTTAACCTAGATTGTATCTGCGAGAATTGTCGGATTTCGGCATAGTTGAAGCCTCGGCGGCCAGCCTCGCGCCGGACAAAAAACCGCGCCCCGGGCCAGGTCGGCCGGGGGCGCGGGGGTAGGAAAGACGGCAGCGGACGGGGGCGTGTCCGCTGCCGCTTTCGATCAGCTCGTGGTGGACCCCGATTTTCCGGTGGTCTGGCTACCCGAGCCGGCCGAGCCCGTCGAACTTGTGCCGCTGCCCGATTGACCCTCGCTCTGGCGCTTCTTGCGCCATTCATCGAACTTGCTGTTGAACTCGTCCTGCTGGGTCTGACGGTATTCGTTGTAGTCGTTGTCGAACTGCTCCATCTGGCGCTGGCGCCACTGGCTGTAGCTCGGATCGTGGTGGTGGCCCCGGCTGCCCTGACCCTGCTGGCCCTGACCCCACTGGCTCTGCCCGTGCTGGCCGTGGCCCATCAGGGCATCCTGCCCGCCCTGACCACTCGAGCCGAAGCCGCCCCGGCCCCCGCCATAGCTGCCCTGGTTGCCGTATCCGCTCTGGCCGTAGCCGCCGCTCTGGCCGTCATTGTCCTGGCCATAGCCAGCGCTCTGCCCGCCGTAGCTGCTCTGGTTGCCATAGCCGCCCTGCGCGCCGGAGGGGCCGCGGCCCTGACCGAAATTGCCCTGATCATACCGGCCCTGACCGTACTGGTTCTGCCCGTACTGGTTCTGGCCATAGCGGCCCTGATCATGCTGGCCCTGCTCCTGCTGGCCGAAGCGGCCGGGGCGGTTGCTCTGGTCCCAGTCGTTGCCGCCTTGACCATAGTTGCTTTGGCCATAGCTGCTCTGGCCGCGCTGGTTGTCGCTGCCCTGCTGCATCTGGTTCTCGCGCTCGCGGCCCTGATCCTGGCCCTGGCTCTCGCGGTTCTGATTGCGCTCGTTCGCCATGTCTTCATCCTTTCCTTTGAGGATCGCCGTGCGGCTGGCCGCCGCGCTGCATCCGGATTGCAAGGTGACAGGCGGGCGGCGCGGACCCCTTATCCTGCATTACCCACGCTGGACGCCCCGCCGACATCGCGGGACGCCCTGCCGAAAGCAGCGATTCGACTCGGAAAGAGAAGCGCTGTCTGGGTGCGCGATCGCCCGAAACAAGACCGACAAACCTTTGCAATCGTCCCGATCAGCAAGGCCGGACCTGCGGTTTCGTTTTTGCTTGGAGGCCTCAGCCATCGAATCTACGACAATCTGCAATCAATATCGGGCGAACCGACGGGATTCGACACACAGCCTAACTTTTGATTGAGATATAAGAGAGCGCATCGGGGACAGTGCAATTCCCGCAACACTCTTAGGAGCAAGCACGTGGTCAATCCCTTCCTGTTGCGACTGATGCATGCCGCCGAACTCGGCGATCTCGAGATCGAGGCGGTGGAGGAACTGTGCCGTCAGCCGCGCGACGTGGGTGCAAAGAAGTACCTGTCGCGCGATGGTGACGAGATGCATTCCTTCCCGGTCGTGCTCAGCGGATGGGCCGCGCGCTACCAGATCCTGCGCAACGGCGCGCGGCAGATCACGCGGCTGCTGCTGCCGGGTGACGCCTTCTACTTCGATTGCTCGCCCAACGGCATCGCGATCGAGGAAGTGATCACGCTCAGCCCCTGCAAGATCGTCAACATCACCCATGCCGACATGCGCCGGCTGATCGACCGCTTCCCCACCATCGGCGAGGCGATGCGGTCATATGGCTGCATGGAGAACGCGGTGCTCGCCTCGTGGGTGGTCAATGTCGGCCGCCGCGACGCGCTCGAGCGGATGGCGCACCTGATCTGCGAGGCGCATTACCGCCTCTCGCTGGTCGATGCGCATCAGGGCCAGCAGATCTACTTCCCGTTGACGCAGGACGACCTTGCCGACGTGCTCGGCCTCACCCCGGTGCACATCAACCGCAAGCTCCAGCAGCTCCGGCAGGAGGGACTGATCACGCTGCGTTCGAAGCAGCTGACGATCCACGACCTGCGCACGCTCCAGCAGATCGCGGGCTTCGATCCGTCCTATCTCGCGCCGCGGGTCCAGACCGCGCGGGAGCGCGAGCGGCTGAAAGTCATCGCCGCCTGATCCCTTCTCGCCGGACGGGGGCGCGCGCTAGCGGGAGCCTCCGGCGGCGTTCAGCAGCGCGGCCATGATCCGACGCGCGTCGGCAGGTTTGGTCAGATAGCCGCTGCCTGCCAGATCATCGGGCAGCATCACCGCATCATAGCCGGTCAGGAACACGAACGGGATCGCGCGCGCCTTCAGCTCGCGGGCGAAGTCGAACGACAGGCCGTGGCCGAGGTTGATGTCGATCAGCACCGCATCGATCCGCCCTTCCTCGAGCAGCGCGGACAGATCAGGCACCGTCGCCGAGACCGCGATCACCTTGGCCCCCGCCGCCTCGAGCAGCTGGCGGCAGTCCTGCGCCTGGTAATAGTCGTCCTCGACGATCACGATGCGGTATCCGGACAAGGTTCGGTCGGTCATCGGACGCTCCCGTCAGGATCGCGGATCGAGAATGCTGCCGGCGTCGACCAGCGGGAATTCGAGTTCGACGAGGACGCCGGTGTCGTGGACATTGAAGCGCCCCGTCCCCTGCAGCTCGTAAGGCACGCGTTCCTCGATCAGCTTGCGGCCGAAGCCCTTGCGGTTCTGCTTGGTCTTGCGCAGCTGCGCCCGTTCCTGCCAGCGCAGGGTAAGCCATTGCTTGTCGCCGCGATCCTCGGTGGCCCACACGATCCGGATATAGCCGGTATCGCCGAGCGCGCCGTATTTGATCGAATTGGTGGCGAGTTCGTGGATCGCCAGCGTCACGATCTCCGCCGCGTGGGGGGAGAGCGCGATTTCCGGCCCCTCGACATGGCATTTGTCGTCCTGGACGGCGTGGACCAGCAGCTCCTCGCGCACCAGTTCGGACAGGTCGACATTGCGCCCGGGCGAGCGGGTGAGGGTGCTCTGGGTGCGGCCCATCGCCTGCAAGCGGCCGATCAGGTGATCGACATATTCGTCGACATGGCGGTGGCTGGGGGCCGAGAGCCGCGCGACCGAGCGGACCATGCCGATGAGGTTCCTCACCCGGTGCTGCAATTCGGCGACGAGCAGCCGCTGCCATTCCTCTTCGCGCCGGCGCTGGGTCATGTCGATCATCGCGCCGAGCATGCGCACCGGCTTGCCCTGCTCGTCATAAAGGAAGCGCCCGCGCGACGACAGCCACACGACTTCGCCATCGGGGCGGCAGACGCGGTATTCGTTGATGTAGTCCTGCCCGCTCTCCATCGCCGCGTTGACCCGCACATCGGTGGCTTCGCGGTCTTCGGGATGGACGCGTTCTTCCCACAATTCGTAGGTCGGGACGACCTCGCCGGGTTCGTAGCCCATCATGCGGTAATGCTCGTCCGACCAGGTGATCTCCCCGGTCTCGACGTTCCAGTCCCACAGGCCGACCCTGCCGATCTCGCTCGCCACCCGCAGCATCTGCGCGCCGTGGGCCAGCTCGCGTTCGGTGTTGCGGCGGCTGGTGATGTCGGTCGCCATGCCGAACCATTCGGTGACCTTGCGGTCTTCGCCGGACACCGGAACGGCGCGCGAATAGAGCCAGCCGATCTCGCCGTCGGGGCGGATGTAGCGGTGCTCGATCTCGATCGGCTCGCTGACGGCAAGCGCGTCGTCGACCGCCTTGCGCACGGCAGCACGGTCGGCCGGGGCGACGAAGCCTTCGATCCAGTCGCTGGCGCCGTCGACCTCGCCCAGCAGGCTCTTGCCGCCGAGCTGTTCCATCAGCGTGCCTTCGGGGTTCATCCGGAAGATCAGGTCCGAGGTCGCCTCGATCAGCGACTGGAGCCGGTTCTCGCTATGCCGCAGGGCGAGCTCCATCGCCTTGCGCTTGCCGATGTCCTCGAACAGGATCCCGAGCGTGTAGGGTGCGGTCTCGCCGATCGGGAAGGCGAAGACGTCGAACCAGCGATCGAGCGCCGCCGATTCGCTCTCGAACCGCTCGGCCTCGCCGGTCAGCGCGATGCGGCCGTAGGTGGCGATCCACTTGTCCTCGATGTCGGGCTGGAGCGAGCGCATGGTCTTGCCGACCGGGTCGGTGAGGCCGGACTGCTCGACAAAGGCGTCGTTGCCCTCGATGAACAGGTAGTCGACCGGGCGGTTGTCGGCATCGAACAGCACCTCGATGACGCAGAAGCCTTCGTCGATGGCATCGAACAGCTGCTTGTAGCGCGCATCGGCCTCGCGCCGCTTTTCGCGGGCCTGGTGCTCGCTCGTCATGTCGCGGATGCGGGCCATGAGCGCACGGCGCCCGGCGTAGCGCAGAGGTGTCAGGATGACCTCATAGACGGTTGGGCTCTGGGCGCCTTCGCGCACGAGCACTTCCGGCGTGTCGCCGAGGATCACGCGTTCCAGATCGGCCGTCCAATGTGCCAGCATCCCGGGAAAGTGCTGGCCAAGGGTCTGGCCGGCCAGATCCTCGGTCGCGAACATCGCGCGCAAGGTCGGATTGATGGCGAGATAGCGCCAGTCGGTCACAGCTTCGCCCGGCGCGCCGACGGGCTCGAAGATGCAGGCCGCATCCGGGAGCGCGTCGAACGCGGCGCGGAACAGGCTGTCGTCGGTCTCGGAAGAGTATTCGGCCATGCCCTCTGCTTTCGCGCTGTCCGCCACCATAAGACCGCGTTCTAAAAGCTGATTAACATATGTTACATGGGCCGAAAGCCCTTGGCGGTGTGCTAAATCAGGATAGGGACGCAAAGGGCAGAGGGGCGCAGGCGGGAAGACCCATTCAGCGGAGATTCCCCCCATGCGCATGATCCTCACTTTGCTGGCCCTGGGTGCCGGTGCCTACGTCCTCACGCGGCGCAAGGGCAGCGGTGATGGCCCGCACAGCGCCGCCTTTGCCGACGGTCAGCCCGCCCACGGGCCGCAACCCGTGCGCGATGCCGGCCCCGAGGCGATGCGCGATCCCCCGCGCGGAGACTGGAACAAGGTCGACGAGGCCAGCGACCAGAGCTTCCCCGCCAGCGATCCGCCTGCAACCTATTGATCGTGCTCGGGCCGCCCTGCTCGGGCTGCCGCGTTTCCCTGTCGGGCAAACGCAAGTTTGCTGGCCATGAAAGTCACCTCGGTTAGTGTCATCGCACGCGTGTTCTTCTTGATGATGCCGGGCTCCCAGCCCGTCCTAGCCGGGGAATGACGACGATGCCGACACTGACTGCCGCAGGGATCGAGCCCCTGTTCCGTCTCCTTGCGCGCTATATGCCGCTCGAGGAAGCCGATCGCCGCGCGCTCGCCAAGCTCGAGACGGGGCCGGTGTGCCACGCCGAGGCGCGCAGCGATATCGCGCGCGAGGGCGAGAACCCGACCGTCATCCGCCTGCTGATTTCAGGCTGGGCGTGCCGTTACAAGGACCTGCCCGACGGGCGGCGCCAGATCGTCGGCTTCTTTCTGCCGGGCGATTTCTGCGATCTCAACATCTACATCCTGTCCGCGCTCGACCACTCGATCGGCGCGCTGACGGCGGTGCGCTACTACGAGATCCAGCCGCAGCAGTTTCAGGACGTGATCGACGCGCGCCCGCATCTGCTGCGCGCGCTGCTGTGGCACGAGATGGTCTCGGCCGCGATCCAGCGCGAGTGGCTGCTGTCGATCGGCCAACGCTCGCCGCTCGAACGGCTGGGGCACCTCTTCGTCGAGCTCTACTATCGCCTCAAGGCGGTGGGGCTGGCGACGGGGACGGGCTTCGACCTGCCGATCACCCAGAACCACCTCGCCGAGGCGAACGGGCTCAGCCTCGTGCACATGAACCGCACGGTGCAGGAAATGCGCCGCGAGGGGCTGATCGAGCTGTCGGACCGGCAACTCAGGATCGTCGATCTCGACCGGCTGAAGCGGGTCTCGATGTTCAACGACAACTACCTGCACTTCAACCGGTAGTGGCGGCAATCCGTCCGGGCTGCATCATCGGGCAGTAACATAGGCACGTGCCGCGGCCGCGGGCGAGGGCGACAAGGGAGCATCGTTCCATCCGGCCCATGGTCGGCCATGCCCGAGGAGAAGCCCGTGCCCCGCAGTTCTCGTTCCCCCGCCGCCGGCATCATCGCCACCACCGCCAGAAGCGTGCTGGTCACCGCCGGGGTTGCCGCCCTCGCCAATCTCGGGCGCAAGGCCCTCACCCAGGCCCCGACCGCGATGGCGCGCGACTGGTGCGAGGGGCTCACCCGCGAACACGAGGCGACGCTGGCGGCGATCGACAAGCTGATGGCGACGTCGGCCGATCATCCCGGCAGCCGCACGATGCAGCTCAACGCGATCAAGCACATGATCGCCAAGCACGCGCTTCAGGAAGAGAACGTCATCTACCCGATGATCGCGCGCGAGGCGGGCGATGCGGCGGGCGAGCTCAACAAGGAGCACGGCGAGGTCAAGGCAATGCTCTTCGAGCTGACCCGCATGGACAAGACCGACCCCGCCTTCGCCACGACGCTGGCGCAGCTTCGCGGCGCGCTGGAGGAGCACATGCGCGAGGAGGAGGACGTGCTCTTCCCGGCACTGCGCGAGCGGCTGTCGGACGACGAGAACCGCAAGCTCACCCGCGCGATGAACATGGCCGGCGTGATGGTCGCCTGAACCCCGAAAAGAAGGAGAATCCCATGGCCAAACAGCCGCAACGCGACGCGCTCCGGATGCTCGCCGACGATCACCGCACAGTCGAGGCATTGTTCGAGAAATACGACAATGCCCGCAGCGCCTCGGTGCAGGCGAAGATCGTGCGCCAGATCTGCGAGGAACTGACGATCCACGCGATGGTCGAGGAGCAGGTCTTCTACCCCGCCGTGCGCGACGCGGTCGAAGACGACATGATGGACGAGGCGCAGGTCGAGCACGACAGCGCCAAGGCGTTGATCCTCTCGCTGATGACAGCCGAACCGGGTGAGGAATTCTACGAGGCCAAGGTGAGCGTGCTCAAGGAACAGGTCGAGCACCACGTCTACGAGGAAGAGCGCCAGCGCGGCAGCATGTTCGCGCAGGTTCGCAAGACCGATATCGACCTTGACGCGCTCGGGCAGGAGATGGCGGCGCTGAAGCAGCAGCTTCAGGAACAGGCCAAGTCCGGCAGCCTGCCGCAGCCGGAGAAGGTCGCGCTTAGGGCCTGACAGTCGGCCCCCGAGGTAGCCGTTTGGGTCGCAGTCTGCCTTGTGCAGCCTGCGACCCTTTTCGTTTCACTCCGCCGCCACCGTCCCGCGTCCGGCCACCGCCTCGTTGCGCCAGCGCGCGTCGAGACGGCGCCATGTGGCGAGCGCCTGGCCGACGATCTGGTCCATGTTGTAGTAGCGATAGGTCGCGAGCCTGCCGACGAAGGTGACATTGTCGCAGTTCCGCGCCAGCGCGTCGTAACGCTTGTAGAGCGCCTGCGCCTCGTCGTTGGGGATCGGGTAATAGGGATCGCCCTCGGCCGCCGGATATTCCCGGGTGATGCTGGTGAGCGGGGCGTGCTGGCCGGTGAGGTGCTTGTATTCGGTGATCCGGGTGTAGGGCACCGCCTCGTTCGGGTAGTTCACCACCGCCACCGGCTGCGCCTGCTCGCACGGCAGGGTCTCGTGCTCGAAGCGCAGCGAGCGGTAGGGGAGCTTGCCCAGCCGGTGCCCGAAATATTCGTCGATCGGCCCGCTCCAGACGAGGTGGTCCCAGGTGATCCCGTCGGGCAGATCTTCAAACCCCGTGCCGGTCATCACCGTGATGCGCGGCTCGTCGAGCATCCGCGCGAACATCGCGGTGTAGCCCTCGGCGGGCATGCACTGGAACGTGTCAGTGAAGTAGCGGTCATCGGTGTTAGTCCGCGCCGGGACGCGCGCGGCGACCGACTTGTCGAGTTGGCTCGGATCGACGCCCCACTGCTTGCGGGTGTAGCCCTCGAAGAACTTGGCGTAGAGATCCTCGCCGACCTGCGAGACGACCTGGTCGCGCGAGCTGCGCACCTGCGGAACGGGAACCGCCACCGACGCCAGATAGGCCTCCGCCTCGGTATCGGTCGCAAGGTCGAGGCCGTAGAGCTGGTTCAGCGTCGTGCGGTTGATCGGCATCGGCACTTGCAGCCCCTCGACCGAGGCGAGCACGCGGTGCTCGTAGGGTCGCCAGCGGGTGAAGCGCGAGAGGTAGTCGAGGATCTCGCGGCTGTTGGTGTGGAAGATGTGCGGTCCGTATTTGTGGACGAGGATGCCCGCTACATCGCGGTGGTCGAAGGCATTGCCCGCGATGTGATCGCGCTTGTCGATCACCAGCACCGAACGGCCCGACTCGCTGGCGATCCGTTCGGCCATGACCGATCCGGCAAAGCCGGCGCCGACCACCAGAACGTCGTAATGGCGCGGGCTGGTCCCGGCGTTGCTGCCGGTCGCGACGATGGTCGAGACCTGCGACGTCACCAGCGCGGTTTCGAGCTTCCTTGCGATGCGGCTGGCGATGCCGTCCCAGCTCTTGTCGGCAAAACAATCGCGCGCCTCGGCCCGCCAGCCTTCCCGCACGGCTTCGGTGGCGCTGAGGAGGTCTTCGCACTGCGCGACGAAAGCGGCCGGCTCATCGGCGATCCTGACCGCGTCGAGGTGGCCGTAATCCGCCACCACGTCGCGGATCGCGGTCGAGACCACGGGGAGCCCGGCGGCCATGTATTCGGGGGTCTTGGTCGGGCTGATGAAATCGGTCGCGGCATTGCGCGCGAAGGGCATCAGCGCGATGTCCCACCCGGCAGCGTAGGCGGGGAGCTCGGCATAGTCCTTGCCGCCCAGCCAGTGGATGTTGGGCGCGTGCGGCAGATCGGCTGCGGCGATCTTCACCACCGGGCCGACCATCACGAAAGACCAGTCGGGCCGCGCTCTTGCCGCCGCCTCGAGCAGCGCCAGGTCCATGCGCTCGTCGATCACGCCGTAGAAGCCGAGGCGGGGGCGGGGGAGCCCGGCCTGATCGGCCGGGTCCGGCACGCCGTCGGCACCGCGCGCGAAATGGGCGATGTCGACGCCCGAGGGGATGCAGTGGATGTTGCGGTGCCGCCCGGCGCGCGCGGCATAGAGGCTCCGCCCGCCGCAAAGCACGATGTCGGCGCGCGCCAGCAAGGCACCCTCGCGCGCGGCGATGTCGGTGGGGGCGAAGGCGAAATTGGCGAGCTCGTCCATGCAGTCGTAGACGACCACGTCGGCGTGCGCGCCCACGCTGAAGCCGAGCATCATCGGGGTGTAATACCAGAACACGCGCGGGGCGGTGTCTTCGGCCAGGATCTCGTGGAGCAGGCCGCGCAGCGCGTAATCGGTCTCGCCCGCATCGAGCCCGGCAGGCAGCACCGGCACGACGCGGGCGAGGCCCTCTGCCAGCACCTCGCGCTCGAGCCGGGGCGCGCGGCAGGCGGCATCGACGCGCGGCTCCTCCCAATAGGTCACGTCGAACTGGTCCGCGAGCCGCGTCATGATGTGCTGCGGGCGCTGGAACACGAGATTCCAGCGCAGGTGGGAAAAGCAGACCAGGGCGGGGCGTCCGGACGGCGAGCGGGCAGGGGTATTGGTTTCGGACGAGCGATACATGGCGGGCGGTGCCTTCCGGTTCGGGAGTGGCCGCCGGCGTCAGGATTCGCACGGGCGGCGTCGCCTGGGGGCGACATCCCCGACTAGCCTGTCCTGCCCGCTTTCAGTCTTACCTATGTGAAGTTCAGCAAATAAGCCTGAAAGACTGCGGATTGCGAACCCATGTTATGGGGTATCGCCGCAGCAGCATCCAGTCTTGATGCAACGGACGAGCGAAGAATGTTCGTCGTATCCGGAGTACTATTCATGGACAATTCTTGGATTACGAACGCTCTGCCGTTCTGGATACTCGCTGTGCCGCTGGTCGTGAGTGTCATTAGTTATATACGGATGCCCCGCCAGAGCGATCTCGTCCCGCCCGACCGCCGCAATGATCGCCGCAACATCACCGGTGAGCCGGTGATCCGGTCAGGCGACACTACCGTTTCGAGAGGATAGATCATGTTCAGTCATAACAAGCGCCTGCAATACACCGTCCGCGTGTCCGAGCCGAACCCGGCGCTGGCCTCGCTCCTGCTCGAACAGTTCGGCGGACCCGATGGGGAGCTGGCCGCGGCGATGCGCTATTTCACCCAAGGCCTTGCCGAGGAGGATCCGGGGCGCAAGGATCTGCTGCTCGACATCGCGACCGAGGAGCTCAGCCACCTCGAGGTGATCGGCTCGATCGTCGCCATGCTCAACAAGGGCGCCAAGGGCGATCTGGCCGAGGCCGCGCTTGAGGAGGCCGAACTCTACCGGTCGCTGACTGCGGGCGGGAACAGCCACACCCAGACGATCCTCTATGGCGGCGGGCCTGCGCTGACCAATTCTTCGGGCGTGCCGTGGACCGCGGCCTATATCGATTCGCGTGGCGATCCGACCTGCGACCTAAGGTCGAACATCGCCGCCGAGAGCCGCGCCAAGATCGTCTACGAACGCCTGATCGCGATCACCGACGATCCCGGCATCAAGGACGCCCTCGGCTTCCTCATGACCCGCGAGATCGCGCACCAGAAGAGCTTCGAGAAGGCGCTCTATGCGATCGACGACAACTTCCCCCCGGGCCGCCTTGCCGGGATGCCGGAATTTGATTCGCTCTACATCAACCTCTCGACCGGGCCGGGCGACGTGGACGGCCCGTGGAACAGCGGCCCGGAATGGGAGCGGCTCGACGGCGATGAAGCGATGCAGCCGCTCGACGGCGGCGAGGGGACGGCCAAGGTCTCGCTCCCGCCCAGCCAGCTCGAAACCCTCAAGGCGCTTGCGACACGTACCGCCTCCGATCCGGATAGCGATCCGATGACCGGAGCCGAACTCGGTAGCGCCGACGCCGAATGACGATGTCGGCGGCGTTCCTCGGAATTGCGGCGAGCCTGCTCGCCGGGGCCATGACCGGCCTCGGCGGATTGCTTGTCGCGGTTTCGGGTGCGCCCGATGCGCGGCGGCAGAACCTGCTGATCGGCTTTGCCGCCGGGGTGATGATCGCTGCCGCCTTCGCCTCGCTCATCCTCCCCGCCTTTGCGCAATTGCGCGGCGGAGGGGCCTCGCTCGTCGCTGCCGGAATAAGTGTGGGAATCGCGCTGTGGCTCGGCGCGGCGGCGATGGCGTGGTTGGGCGTGTGGACCGATACGCTCGCCGCCCGGAGCCGCTTCTGGCCCGCCGCGCCCGACGAGCGCCGCATCGCGCTGTTCGTGCTGGCGATCACCCTGCACAATCTGCCCGAGGGCATGGCCGTAGGCCTCTCCTTCATGGGCGGCGACCCGCAGCTCGGCTGGGGGACGATGATCGCGATCGGCCTCCAGAACATTCCCGAAGGGCTCGCGGTCGCGGCGCTCCTCGCCAGCCTCGGCTGGAGCCGCAAGCGCTGCGCGGCGGCGGCGCTGGCGACCGGGCTGATCGAGCCGCTCGGCGCCGCCTTCGGCGTCACCATCGCGGGGGCTTCGGCCGCGATCCTCCCCTGGGCGCTCGGCTTTGCGGCGGGCGCGATGCTGTTCGTCGTCGCCGCCGAGATCATCCCCCACACCCGCCGCCATATGGCCCACGGATCGGCCAACCCCGCGCTGCTGGCGGGCCTGACGCTGATGCTGGTGCTTGACCTCTCCCTCTCCTGACCTCCCCCCACACAAGGAACCTCTCCCATGTCCAAGACCGTCTCCAAGCTCGAAGACACCCCGCAGCCCGGCCTCGAGGCCGACCTTCATCCCAAGCCCGATTGGGAGCCGCGTTACCCCGGCAGCGGGCGGCTGGAGGGCAAGGTCGCGATCGTCACCGGCGGCGATAGCGGAATCGGCCGCGCGGTCGCGGTGCTGTTCGCACGCGAGGGGGCCGACATCGTCATCTCTCACCTCGAGGAAGAGGAAGACGCGATGGCCACCGCCGAAATGGTCGAGGACGAAGGCGCGCGTGCCGTCACCATCGCCGGCGACATCGGCGAGCGCGATCATTGCAAGGAGATCGTCGACCTCGCGATCCGCAAGTTCGGACGGCTCGACATCCTCGTCAACAATGCCGGCGAGCAGCATCCCGACAAGGATGTGACCGAGATCACGAAGAAGCAGCTGAAGCGCACCTTCCAGACCAATGTCTACGGCATGTTCTACATGGTGCAGGCGGCGATGCCCTACCTCGGCAAGGGCGCGAGCATCATCAACTGCACCTCGGTGACGATGTACGAGGGCGCCGAGGAGCTGCTCGACTATTCCGCCACCAAGGGCGCGATCACGGCCTTCACCCGCTCGCTCTCGCAGAACCTCGCCGAAAAGGGCATCCGGGTGAACGGCGTCGCGCCGGGGCCGATCTGGACACCGCTCAATCCGTTCGGAGGGGCGAGCAAGGAGAAGCTTGCAACCTTCGGCCAGAGCACCCCGATGGGCCGGCCCGGCCAGCCCAACGAGGTCGCGCCGTGCTTCCTGTTCCTCGCCTGCGATGATGCGAGTTACATGACGGGGCAGGTGCTGCATCCCAATGGCGGCATCATCGTGGGCAGCTGACGCGATGGCGATCGACTGGACCGCCATCATCGGGACCGTCGGCGCGACCGCGTCGGTGGCGAGCTTCACCCCGCAAGCGTGGAAGATCATCCGCGAGCGTTCGACCGAGGGGTTGTCGCTCGCGATGTTCGCGCTGACCTGCCTCGCCTTTGCGGCATGGACGACGTTCGGGATGATGAAGGGGGAATGGACGCTGGTCGTCCCCAACGCGATCTGTCTGGTGTTCGCGCTGTTCATCCTCGGGATGATCGCCTTGCCGGAACGCAAGACCGAGGAAGTTGCAGAGACGCTCGATCCCAACGGGTAATGGCGGCCCCGCCCAACGGGGGCGGAGCGGGGCCGCCTACGGCGCGGGCCTTAGTAGGTCACGCCGTAATAGGAATAGACCTGCTGGTTGTAGGTCTGGTCGTAGTCGGGCTCGTTGTTGTTGTCCGCGTAGCGCGGCGCGTCCTCGAGCGTGTCCTTGTCGAGGTCGACCACATAGCCGCCGTGGTCGGTGCTGTAGGTGAGCATCGACCAGGGGATCGGGTAGTAGTCGGCCCCTATCCCAAGGAAGCCGCCGAACTGCATGACGGCGTAGTCGACCTTGCCCGAGCGCTTGTCGACCATGAAGTTGGCGATCGATCCGAGGCGCTCGCCCTCGAGATCGTAGACAGCGGTGCCTTCGACCTTGTTCGAAGCGATGAGCTCGCGGGTTTCGTCGGTGTGGAAAGTGTCTGCCATCGGGTGTTCCTCCTGTGATTGGCACCCCGAATTTGCGCGCCGCCGCGGGCGGCGACCTTCACCTAGGTCAGGCATCGACCCGCGCAGGGCCGAGGCGCCCTTGCCTTGCGGCGGGCGCTCATTCCTTGCGCGCAGGCAAGCCCTTGCGCTTGGTGGCGGCAAGGTCTTCGAGCGCGTCCTCGGACATGGATTTCTCCATCTCCTTCGATGCCCCCTTGAGGCTGGACTTGGGCTGTTCGCCGCGCTTGGCGGCCAACGCGGCGCCGGCGGCTTTCTGTTGCGCTTTCGATTTGGCGGGCATGACGGGCTCCTCGTTGGCGTCGAGCGGTCAGCGTGGGCGCAAAACGAGCGGGGCGCTCTAACGCAGGGCATTGACCTCGGCAGGGGGATTCGGACGCGCATGCATCATTCGACAATGCCCGCCCCGCCCAGCCGCGCCGCAGCGGGGACAAGGGGCTTTCCGGCCCTGATGCATGATAGGACCGCCGCCGTCCTCGCGTGCGACAATGCGTGCCTCTCCCGCCCTATGCGGCGGATGCTAGCTACACAGGAAAGAGGCAGACTATGGCACAGGATCAAACCTCCTCGACCGGGCAGTTCACGCTGATGGCGGTGCGTCGCCGCGAGGAAGAGGCCGACTATAGCTACGATCAGTGGCGCCATGCGCAGATGCGGCAGATGGAGCAGAGCTACGCTGCCGCGACCGGCGGTGAACGCAAGCCCGCCGCAGCCTGAGCGCGCAATGCGATATCCGAGCGTCGACGGCCCCCGCCGTCGGCGCTTTTTGTTGCCAGTCAGCCGTCCGCCGAAAAGGCGAAGACGAGGCGGTGGCAATATTCCTCACCAGGCTCCAGCCGGATCGAGCCGAACTCTGGGCGGTTGGGGGTGTCGGGGAACATCTGCGGTTCGAGCGCGACGCCGTCGCCCATGCCATAGGCCTGCCCCCGCTTGCCGATCAGGCTGCCGTCGAGGAAATTGCCCGAATAGAATTGCACCCCCGGCTCGGTGGAAAGCACCTCAAGCATCCGGCCCGATGGCGGATGCGCGAGGCGGGCGAGGAGACGCGGCGCGTCTGCGCGCTCGCGGGCGATCACCCAGTTGTGGTCATAGCCGCGGCCGATGCGGATCTGGTCGTGGCACGTGTCGCGCACGTGCGCACCGATCACGCGCGGCTCGCGGAAATCGAACGGCGTGCCGGCGACGGGGGCGAAATCGCCGGTCGGGATCGCGGTCTCGTCGGTCGGCAGGAAGTGCTCGGCCGGGATGGTCAGCACATGATCCATCGCGCTCGCCGCAGCGCCCTCGCCCGCGAGGTTCCAGTAGGCGTGGTTGGTCATGTTGACGAGCGTCGGCCTGTCGGTCTTCGCGCGGTAGGTGATCGCCAGCGCACCGTCATCGCCCAGCGCATATTCGGCGGTCACCTGCAAGGTCCCCGGAAAGCCCTGATCGCCGTCCAGGCTGGTGTGGGCGAGGCGGACGAAGGGCGCAGGCGCATCGCCGACCGCGACGATTTCCCACAGCGCCTTGTCGAAGCCGCCCGGGCCGCCGTGGAGGGCGTTCGGCCCGTTATTGCAGGGGGCCTGATGTGCCACGCCATCCAGAACGAAACGCCCGCCCGCGATGCGGTTTGCGACCCGGCCGACGCTCGAGCCGAAGTAGGCGGTGTTGGCGAGATATTCGGCCAGCGTTGCGTGGCCGAGCGTGACGTCGGCGAGCGTCCCTTCGCGGTTTGGCACAATCATCGACTGGAGGGTCGCCCCGTAGGCGATCACGGTCGCGCTGGCCCCTTGCGTATTGACCAGCGTCACCGCCTCGACCGCGCGGCCATCGGGCAGGTGGCCGAAGATCCGACGGTGGACGCCCTGAGGCAGGCTCTCGGAGGGGGTTTCCTTCATCGTGCGCTCATTTATATGATAATATTCCGGAGGCAAGCCATGCCTGCCAGTTCATGATCGAGGAGTGCCGCTTGCGCAAACCCGTCCTTGCCGCTTTGGCCGCGCTCATCGCGTCGGCGAGCCTTGCTGCGCCCGCCTCTTCCAAGGAGCCCGAGCCCTTCGTCCCGGTCTACCGTGCCAACTTCCCCGATCCGTTCGTGCTGCCACATCAGGGGCGCTACCTCGCCTATGCGACCAATGCGGACCGCGATCAGGCCAATGTCCAGATGGCGGTCTCGGAGGATCTGGTGACCTGGGCGCCCCTGAAGGACGGCGCGCGGCTGCATGACGCCATGCCGGTGCTGCCCGCCTGGGCGCAGCGCGGCTGGACCTGGGCGCCCGAGGTGATGGAACTCGACGGGCGCTACCTCCTGTTCTTCACCGCCCGCGAGAAGGCGAGCGGGCGCCAGTGCACCGGGGTCGCGGCCAGCGTCGATCCGCTCGGCCCCTTCAACTCCGACGCGGCCGAGCCGCTGATCTGCCAGCGCGATCTGGGCGGCACGATCGACGCCAGCCCCTTCCGCGATGCCGACGGGCGCCTTTATCTCTACTACAAGGCCGATGCGAACGCGGTCGGCAAGCCCACGCACATCTATGTCCAGCCGATGACGGCGGACGGCCTCGGCCTCACCGGCGAGGCGGTCACGCTGCTCGCCAACGATCAGCCGTGGGAAGCGCATGTGATCGAAAGCCCGACGATGGTGCGGCGCGGGGAGGGTTATGTGCTGTTCTACTCCGCCAACCACTTCGGCTGGGAGCCGCACCAGCGCCTCAGCCCCTACGCGATGGGCTATGCCACCTGCGAGGGGCCGCTCGGGCCTTGCACTGACGCGCCGGAGAACCCGATCCTCTACTCCTATGCCGACCACAAGGCAGGTTGCCTCAGCGGCCCCGGGCACCAGGCGGTGTTCACCGACAAGGGGCGGCAATACATCCTCTTCCACGCCCACATCGCGCGCGGCGGGTGCCAGAACGCGCGCAAGGGCCGCGCGATGTATATCGCCCCGCTCGGCTGGGATGCGGACGGCAGGCCGGTGATCGGCACCAGCCTGCGCGCCTCGCCGGATTAACGCCCGAACCGGAACCTGAAGCCGAGCGACAGGGTGCTCTCGTCGTCGCGCAGGTAGCGGATGAACTCGGCCTCGGGCGCGCCATTGCGGGCCGAGGTGAAGTCCTGCCGGAACTGCTCGCGAGTGATGTTGGTCCAGTCGCCGAACAGCGAGAAATTAGGGTTGATGTCGTAGGACAGCGAGAGGTCGAGGCGCCCCGCGGGCCGTGCGTTCTCGACATAGACATCGTCGCCCCGGAACTGCTGCGTCGCGCGGAAACGCGAGCGGTCGTTATAGGCGAGGCGGGCGGTGAGGCCGTAGCGCTCGTAGATGCCGACGATGTTGGCATTCCAGCGCGACACGCCGTTCAGCTGATCGGTGATCGGCTGGTAGGTGAGGCCGCCTGCACCGTCCGGTTGCTGGGTCTCGGCGTCGATGTAAGTGACATTGACCTGCACCCCGAAGCCGCGCGCAAAGTCGGGCAGGCTCTCAAAATCGGCGAAGACCTGCGCCTGCAATTCGGCCCCCGTGATCCGGCCTTTCCCGGTGTTGACCGGCCCGGTGATCTCGACGACGCCGAGGGTCGGATCGTCGATGCGGAAGGTGTTGGGCTGGATGAACCCGTCGACCGCGCGGTGGAAGCCGGTCAGCGAGACGAAGCCGGCGGGGGCGAAATACCACTCGGCCGCGACGTCGAAGTTCCACGAGGTAAAGGGCTCGAGGAACGGGTTGCCCCCGAAGCCGCGATAGGGGTTGCTGTCGGTCCCCACGCCCCCCGGCGGCGGCGCGCCGAGCACCAGCGCGGGGTTCAAGTCGGCGAAGGTCGGCAGGGTGCGGGTCTTGGAGACCGCCGCGCGCAGCTGGATCTCGGGGGTCACGCGTGCGCGGATGCTGGCGTTGGGGAGCCAGGATTCGTTGGTGTTGCCCTCATCGATCGCGGGAATGCCAGTCGGCGCAGGCCCGGCGACGCGGGTCTTCACGCGGGTGTAGCGCAGGCCCACCGTCCCCTCGACGTCGCCCGAACCGAGGTTGATCTGGCCATAGCCCGCAAAGTTCTTCTCGGAAGCGGTGTAGAGCAGATTGCGCGCCACCGGATCGGCGCCGAAGCCGACCAGCTGGCGGATGGCAGCGATGTTCTCGCGGATGCTCTCATAGGTCGGCGCGGCCCAGACCGAGGTGCCGCCGACATTGACGCCCTGAAACACCTCGAACTCGACCGGCAGCGCGGTCGCATTGGTCGGCGTGCCAGGGCGGCTGAAGCGGTTGGCATATTGCCGCACCGCGTCGCGGTCGGTGTAGCGCAGGCCGCCCTGGATCGAGCGGATGAGCGTGCCGTCGACGAGATATTCGAAGTCCCCGCGCAGCTGCCAGTCATCGCCCGCCGAGCGCTGGTTCTCCTCGAACAGCCCGTCGAAGAACTGCGCGCTCGGGTCGGAAAAGTCGATATTGGTGATCTCGAACGCCGGGGTCTCGGTGTCGAAGTTGATCACCGGCGCGGCGGTCCAGCGCCGGTCGACGCTTTCGGTCGATCCGGTGAAGGTGCTGTCGGTGCGGGCGATGTCGAGCTTGACGTTCAAGCGGTCGAAGGTCGCCTTCACCCCGCCCGCGAACTGGTAGGTGTCCGTCTTGTTGTAGGTCGCCCCCTGGAACGAGAACAGCGAGCCCGGCAGGCCGTTTACGGTCCCGCCGCTGACGATGTTGGTGCCCTCGCGGAATTGCAGGCTCGACACCTGCGCCCCGTTGAACAGCTCGGCGGCGAGCAGGCGGTCGTCGATCTTGTTGCGGAAGCCCTGCCACAGGCCCTCGAGATAGAATTCGAGATCGGGGTTGGGCTTGTACTGGATCGCCGCGTTCACCGAGGGCCGTACGCGGTTGCCCGAGCGGTAGAACAGGCGCTGGATATCGGGGAAGCGCGCCGCCGTGCCCGCGCCCGCATCGGGGATCAGCACGCCCGCCCCGCCGTCGCGGAAGGTCTGGAGGAAGTCGGTATTCGAGATTTCCGCGTCGAGATAGGTCATCTCGACCCGCGAGGCATTGATCAGCACCCCGAATTCGCCCCCGTCGCCCACGTCCCAGCGCTTGGTGGCGAGCAGGTTGAAGTTGGGCGTCACCTCCTCGGCCTGGACGGTGTAGAGGCCCCAGACCGATCCGGCGATCTGCCCGTCGGCGAAATCCAATGGTTGGCGTGAGCGGACGTTGACGAGGCCTGCCAGCCCCGGCTCGATCAGGTCGGCGGCGGAGGTCTTGTAGACCTCGAGCGCAGCGACGTTCGCTGCCGGGAAGTCCTGAAGCGCGACGATGCGCGTCTCGGCGGTGAAGATCTCGCGGCCGTTATAGGTGGTGGTGAAGTTCGGCAGGCCGCGCACCAGCACGTTGGAGGCCTCGCCCCCCTGCCGATAGACCTGCACCCCCGGAATGCGCGCGGCGATCTGGGCGGTGTTGAGATCGGGAAGCTTGGCGATGTCCTCGGCCACCACGGCGTCGACGATCTCGTCGGAGTTGCGGCGGATGTTGCGGATCGACTCCAGCGACTGGCGCAGGCCCGAGACGACGATCTCGCCGGTGGGCTCTTCGGGTGCCTCGGCGGGCTGGGCCAGGGGCGGAGATGCCTCCTGCGCCTGGGCTACGCCCGCCAGCAGGACAATCGCGGCGGCCGAAACCGAACACCGCATCAAAGTGATCGCACGCATTTCCGTCTCCCCTTTTTTCATGTTCTCGCCGCTCTTCTGGCGGTGGTTCCATCACGCAGATTAGTCGATTGCGCCCCTTGCGTCGCTATAAATAATATAAATCATCTTTAATAGGCAAGCGCGATCCCGCTCACCACTCGGCGAGCGTTCCGTCGGCGTGGCGCCACACGGGGTTGCGCCAGCGATGGGGGGTGGCGGCAGCGGCGCGCACGCGGGTCTCGTCGATGGCGATGCCGAGGCCGGGACCGGCGGGAATGGCGAGGTGGCCGTCGACCGGGGTGAGCACCGCCGGATCGGTCATGAATTCGAGCAGGTCGTGACCCTCGTTGTAATGGATGCCGAGCGACATCTCCTGCAGCACCACATTGGGAGAGCAGGCGGCCAGTTGCAGGCAGGCTCCCAGCGCCAGCGGCCCGAGCGGGCAGTGCGGGGCGACCGCGACGTCGTAGGCCTCGGCCATGGCGGCGATGCGGCGGCATTCGCTGAGGCCGCCTGCGTGGCTGAGATCGGGCTGGATCACGTCGACCGCGCCCGCTTCCAGCAGCGGCCTGAAATCCCAGCGCGAATACATCCGCTCTCCAAGCGCGATCGGGGTGGAGGTGAGCGCGGCGATCTGCCCCAGCGCCCCGGCATGTTCGGAGAGTAGCGGCTCCTCGATGAACAACAGCCCCAGAGGTTCCAGCGCGCGGGCGAGTTGCTTCGCCATCGGCCGGTGCAGCCGCCCGTGGAAATCGAGCGCTACCTCCATGCCTTCGCCCTGCGCCGCCTGAACGCGTGCAATCACCTCGGCAAAGCGCGGTGCGGCGAGCATCGCGACGTCGGCGGTCGCGTTCATCTTGACCGCGGTGAACCCCTGCGCGCGGCGAGCGGCGGCAGCGGCGGCGATATCGTCGGGGCGGTCGCCGCCGATCCAGGCATAGGCGCGCACCCGCTCGCGCACCCGCCCGCCGAGCATCTCGTAGGCGGGCAGCCCGTAATGCCGCCCCTTCCAGTCCCACAGCGCCTGGTCGAGCCCGGCGATGGCCGACATCAGCACCGGCCCGCCGCGATAGAACCCGCCGCGATAGCCCACTTGCCAGATGTCCTCGATGGCGCGCGGATCGGCGCCGATCACGCGGTCGCGCAGGGCCTCGAAGGCGCCGACGACTGCCTCGCCATGCCCCTCGAGGCTCGCCTCGCCCCACCCGGCGCTGCCGTCGTCGGCCTCGATGCGGACGAACAGCCAGCGGGGCGGCACCAGGAAGGTCTCGATACGGGCAATCTTCATGGGCGCGCACTTCGCTGATGGCATTTGATTGAGTCTTATTTATAAGATAAATAATTCCAAGCAAGCGGCAAGGGAGCCAGAGGTTGATCGGCAGTCTGACCGGTGGGGAGCCATTCATCGCGGTGGACTGGGGCACCACCAACCGCCGCGCGTGGCGTATCGGCGCCGGGGGGAACGTGGAGGCGGCGTGCGAGGACGCGGGCGGCATCATGTCGCTCGGCCCGGGCGACTACACTGGCGAGGTCGCGATGCTACGCGAGCGGCTCGGCGACTTGCCCATGCTGATGGGCGGCATGATCGGATCGAACCGCGGCTGGCGCGAGACGCCCTATGTCGCCTGCCCCGCCGATGCCCGCGCGCTTGCCGATGCCATCGTCTGGATCGACGCGCGCACCGGCATCATCCCCGGCGTCGCGCAGGAGCGCCGCGATGCGCCCGACGTGATGCGCGGCGAGGAGGTGCAGATCATCGGCGCGCTCGCCAGCGGGCTGGTGCCCGAGGATGCGACGCTGTGCCTGCCCGGCACGCACGCCAAGTGGGTGCGGCTGCGCGGCGGACGGATCACCGGCTTTTCGACCTGGATGACGGGCGAGATTTTCGCGCTGCTGGGCAAGCATTCGATCCTCGCGCCGCAGATGGCGGGGAAGGCGCGGCCCGGACCGGGCTTTGCCGCGGGCGTGGTCGCCTCGGCCGATGGCGATCCGCTCGGCCACCTGTTCGCGCTGCGCGCCGCGCATGTGCTCGATGCGCCGATGATCGACGGGTCGGGCTATGTCAGCGGGCTGCTGATCGGCGCCGAGGTGCGCAGCGGTCTGCGGGAGAGCGGGGGCGAGGTGCCGCACATGGTCGGGCGGCCCGACCTCACTGCGCTCTATGCCGCCGCCATCGGGCAGGTGCTGGGCTCGCCCGGAGCGAGCCCCTCGGCGATGGAGGGCAACGCCGCCTTCCGTGCCGGCTGCACCGCGCTGCTGAGGCAATTCGCATGACCCTCGTCGCCAACGCCTTCGCCCGCCACCTCGTCGCCTGCCCGCTGGTCGCGATCCTGCGCGGCCTGCCGCCCGAAGATGCCGTCGCAATCGGCGAGGCGCTGGTCGGCGAAGGGATCACGATCATCGAGGTCCCGCTCAATTCCCCCGACCCCTTCACCAGCATCACGCGGCTGGCGGCGCGGCTGGAGGGGCGGGCGTTGATCGGGGCGGGGACGGTGCTCGGCATTGCCGATGTGGCGCGCGTGGCGGAGGCGGGCGGCGGGCTGGTGGTCTCTCCCAATACCGACCGGCTGGTGATCCGCGCCGCCAAGGCCGCCGGGCTGGTCGCCGCGCCCGGGTGCCTGACCCCGAGCGAGTGCTTCGCCGCGCTTGAGGCGGGGGCCGATGCGCTCAAGCTGTTTCCCGCCGAGATGGCCTCGCCGGCCGTGGTCAAGGCGCTGCGTGCGGTGCTGCCGCGCGCCGTCCCGTTGCTGCCGGTGGGCGGGATCGTCCCTGCCAGCATGGCCGCCTACCGCGCCGCTGGGGCGGATGGCTTCGGGCTCGGCAGCGCGCTCTATGCCCCCGGCATGAGCGCCGCCGAGGTCGCCGCGCGCGCCCGCGCCTTCACCGCCGCGCTGGCGGAGGACGGGGAGGGCCAGGGCGCATGACGATCCGGATTGCCATCATCGGCTACGGCAAGATCGCCCGCACCGAACACGCCCCCGCCATCGCCGCGCATCCGGGGTTCGAACTCGTCGGCGTGGTCAGCCCGAGCGGGGCGGCGGATGCGGATGTCCCGGTGTACCCGAACCTCACCGCGCTGCTCGCAGCGATGCCGGGCGGGCTCGACGCGGTGGCGATCTGCACCCCGCCGCGCCTGCGCCGCGCGCTCGCCGCGCAGGCGGTCGACGCGGGGCTGGCGGTGCTGCTCGAAAAGCCGCCCGCCGCGACCCTCGGCGAGCTCGAGGCGCTCGTCGCCATGGCGCGCGCCGCGGGCACCTGCCTGTTCGCCGCCTGGCATTCGCAATATGCCCCCGCCGTCGCCCCCGCCGCCGCGCTGCTGAAGGGCGAGCGGCTTGCGAGCCTCGCCATCGACTGGCGCGAGGATGTGACCAAGTGGCACCCCGGGCAGGAATGGATCTGGGAGCCCGACGGGTTCGGCGTGTTCGATACCGGCGTCAACGCGCTCTCGATCGTCACCGCGATCCTGCCCGAGCGGCTCGAGGTCGAGGCGGCCACGCTCGCGATACCCGAAGGCAGGCAGGCGCCGATCGCGGCGAGCTTGCGCTTTGCCGGGCCGGATCGGAGCGCCGCATTCGACTGGCGCGAGCGGGGCGAGGAGGCGTGGGTAATCCGCCTCACCACCGCCTCGGGCCGCGCGATCGCCATCGAGGGCGGCGGCGCGCGGCTGGTGGTGGATGGCGCGGAGCAGCCGCTCGGGCCCTTCGCGGAATATCGCGCGATCTATGCCCGCTTTGCCGAGCTCGTCCCCGCGCGCGCACTTGCGGTCGACAGCGAGCCGATGCGGCTGCTGGCCGATACGGCGCTGATCGCGCGGCGGGTGGCCGTTCCTGCCCATGGGTAAGCCTGCCGCATTGCGCCGCAGGGCAATTTCTGCGAACGATTGCGCAAAGACGAGAAAGGGGCTTCTCGCACATGACCAGAATGGAAACCATCGGCTCCGGCCGAAACCTGACCTATGCGCTGCTCGACTCCGTCGGGAAGGCGATCGTGGTGGGGGCCTATGACGCGCAGCCGTTCCCGACCGAGGCGGATCTCGCCAAGCAATACGAGGTCAGCCGCTCGGTCACGCGCGAGGCGGTGAAGATGCTGACCGCCAAGGGCCTGCTCGCGGCGCGCCCGCGCAAGGGGACCAGCGTGCAGCCGGCGCGGGCCTGGAACCTGTTCGACCCCGACGTGCTGCGCTGGATGCTCGAACGCAAATTCTCGCTCGACCTGCTGCGCCAGTTCAACGAGTTGCGGATTGCGATCGAGCCGATGGCGGCAGGATTGGCGGCCGATGCGGCTGATGCGCAAGGGATCGCCGCGATCGAGGCGGGCTACCAGCGGATGGTCGCGGCCGAGGCAGGGGACGATGATCCGCTGGAGGCCGACATCGCCTTCCACATCGCCGTGCTCGAGGCCTCGGCCAACCCCTTCTATGCCCAGTTCCGCGACGTGGTGCAGACCGCGCTCAGGACCTCGATCCGCTTCACCAACCGCTTCAAGGGCCGCACCGCCAGCCTGCCGCAGCACCGCGCGGTGCTGACCGCGATCGAGGCGCGCGACGCCGAGGCCGCGCGCGCGGCGATGCGCGCGCTGATCGAGGACGTGATGGCACTGATCGCGGCGGCCGAGGCGAGCGCCTAGATCACATCATCTGCGCGAAGAGCCGGTTCACCCGCCGCTCGGCATCCTTCAATGCCGCATCGACGGGCTTGGCCCCGGTGATCGCCGCCTCCAGCTCCTCGCCGATCAGGCCCTGCACCGCGCTCTGGCGCTCGACATAGCCGGGTAGCTGCCTGCCCGTGCGAGCGAGCGCGGCGATGTCGGCGCGGTGGGGGAGGGCGCGGAAGGCGGGGCTCTCGACCACGGGCGCGAAGGCGGGGAGCTGGCCGGTGCGCGACCAGTCGTAGTTGTAGCGCGCGAGGAAAGCGAGGAAGCGCGCCATCGCCGCGCGCTCGGCGGGCGGGCGCTTGGCGGCGGGGACGACCCAGGCATGGCCGTCGACGAAGGCGGCCTGATCGCCCCACAGCCGCGGGAAGGGCGCGACGGCGTAGTGCCCGTGGAGGGGCGAGCGCGGGTCCGCCGCCTGCGCCTCGTAGGGCCCGAGCATCCATGTGCCCACGGGAAAGATCCCGCCCTCGCCCTGCACGAAGGCGGCGGTGGCGGCGGGAAAATCCTGGTTCAAGGTGGTGAGGCCTTCCGCATTGAGCTGCCGGAAGGTGGTGACGATCTCGCGGGCCTCCGGCGTGTCGAGGCGGATGTGGCGATCATCGGGGAAGATAACCGCGTCCTGCGCCAGCAGGTAAGTGTAGAGCAGCGCCACGTGGAAATCGGGCGCGCTGACCTGCGCCTGGATCAGATAGGGCTTGCCGGTGCGCTGCCGGAACTGGCGGGCGTGGGCGAGCAATTCCTGCGGCGAGGACGGCAGCACCGGCCTGCCGCCGCGCATCAGCCCGGCCTCGGCCATCAGGGCGGTGTTGATGTGCCACAGCCGTCCGATCGTGTCCCACGGCATGGCGTAGAGCTTGCCCTCCTTCTCCACACCCGCACGCGCGGCGGGGGTGAAGGCGGCGGGATCGATCTTGGCCGCGGCGAGCAGCGGTTCGACCGGCTCGATCAGTCCGGCCCCGGCATAGTCCGAAATCACCGACTGGTGCATCGTCACGAGGTCGGGCGGGTCTCCGGCAGCGATCTGCGCGGCAAGCTGCGGGTAGCCCGGCCATGCCACGACGTTGACCTTCACGCGGATGTCAGGGTTCTCGGCCTCGAAGCGGTTGATCAGCGTGGTGAGGATGCCGCACTCGGTCTCGGCCGCGGCGACATCGGTGCTGGTGCCATAGGCCGCGCCGCACTCGCCGAAGAAGCGCTGGACGACGATGGTCGGCCGCTCGTCCACCGGCGCGCAGCCCGCCAGCAGCAGCGCGAAGCCGAAGGCGAGCGCTCTGCCGATCATCGCACCGCCGTCCCCGCCATCGCGCGCACGATCTGCTTCTGGAACGCGATGTAGACGATGAGGATCGGGATCGAGGCGAACACCGCCTGCGCCATCAGGAAGCCGAGGCCGCTGGTCTGCGCATAGTTCATCTGCGCCGAGGCGAGCCCCACGGTAAGGGTGAAATAGTCGCTCGTCGTCGCCGAGATCAGCGGCCACCAATAGTCGTTCCATGCGGCGAGGAAGGTGAACACGCCCAAGGTCGCCTGCGCCGGCAAGGTGAGCGGCAGCAGCACCTTCCAGAACAGCGTGAAGCGGCTCGCGCCGTCCAAGAGCGCGGCCTCGTCCAGCTCCCTGGGGATCGCGCGGAAATACTGGGTCATGAAGAACACCCCGAAGGAGCCGGTGAGGCTCGGCAGGATCAGCCCCGGATAGGTGTTGTGGAGGCCCAGCCACGCGAACAGCTGGTGGCGCGGCAGGATCACAGCCTGTTCGGGCACGGCGAGCCCCAGCAGCACGATCACGAACAGCGTGCGGCGGAAGGGAAATTCGAGCCGCGCGAAGCCGTATCCCGCAAGGCTCGACAGCACCAGCACGCCCACCGCCGCGCCGGTCGCGACGACAAGGCTGTTCGCCAGCCATTGCAGCGTCAGCGAGCCCTTGAGGATCGCGGCATAGTTCTCGAAGGTGTAGGGCCCTGCGAAAGCCGCGCCGCTATCGGCCATCAGCGCGGCGTTGCTCTTGAAGGAGAGGAGCAGCGTCCACGCCATCGGGGCGAGCATGACAGCCGCGCCCAGCACCAGCAGCACCGTCGCAAGCGGCGAGAGGCGGTGGGCGCTCATGTGCGCTGGCCTTCGTGGCGGGTAACCAGCCAGTATTGCAGCAGCGTCAGGGCGATGATCATGCCGAACAGCAGCTCGGCGATGGCGGTGGCGTAGCCCAGCTCCCAGCGCCCGAACGAAACCTCGAAGATGTAGAGCACGATGGTCCGCGAGGCCCCGCCCGGCCCGCCGCCGGTGAGCAACTGCGCCTGCCCGAACAGCTGCAACTGCGCCGCGGTCTGGAGCATCACCACCAGCAGCAGCGTGCGGCGGATCGCGGGGAGGGTGATGCGCCGCAGCACCGTCCAGCGGCTCGCTCCGTCCAAGGCGGCGGCCTCGTAGATGTCGCCCGGCACTTGCTGGAGTCCGGCGAGGATCAGCATCACCGGAAAGCCCAGCGACCACCAAAGGGTCGTCACCGCGATGGCGGGGATGACGAGATCCGGATCGGACAGGAAGGGGATCGGCGCGTGGCCCGCCGCCTCCAGCCCCTCGGCGATCAGCCCCGCGTCGGGCGTCAGGATGAAGCGCCAGATCAGCGTCACGATCGTGACCGAGAGCACCAGCGAGGAGAAGAACACCCCCCGCAAGATCGCCGCGAACCGTCCGGGCCGGTTCAACGCAAGCGCCAGCAGCAGGGCGATCACCGTCAGCGGCGGGACGATCAGCAGCGCCAGAAGGATCGTGTTGCCCAGCGCCTGATGCAGCACCGGATCGCCCAGCGCCTGCGTGTAGTTGCCGAGCCCGATCCACGCGCGCCGTCCGAACAGGTCGGCGCGGTGGAGGCTGATGACGAGGCCCATCGCCAGCGGCACCACCAGAACGGCGGCATAGACCAGCAGGAACGGCCCGACGAAGGCGTAGCCTGCCCACCGGTCCCGCGCCGCGGCGTTCACGCGCTCGGCTCCGGATGGTGGGCCGCGCCGCCTGCGGTGAAGATGTGCGCGGCGGCGGCGTCAATCACAAGCGCCGCCGCCTCGCCCGGCCGCAGCGTGCCGAAGCCGGGCTCGAGCGCGACGATCTCCGCCCCGTCGGCGAGGCGCGCATAGAGGAAGGTGCGGTCGCCCAGCCGCTCGACCAGCTCGACCTCGGCCGCGAGCCCCTCCTCGCCCGGCGCGGCGAGGCGCACGTGCTCTGGCCGCAGCCCGACATCCACTTCGGTCCCGGCCACCAGCCCGCCCGCAGGCACGTCGGTGGCCAGCACCGCGCCTCCGGCGAGCCGCACCCGCACCCGCCCGGCCTCCTCGCCCGCGACGACGCCCGGCAGCATCGCCATCGGCGGCGAGCCGACGAAACGCGCGACGAAGGCATTGGCGGGGCGCGTATAGACCTCGGCCGGGGTGCCGACCTGCTGGATGCAGCAATCGTCGAGGATCACGATCCGGTCGGCGAGGGTCATCGCCTCGGCCTGATCGTGCGTCACCATGATCAGCGCCGCATCGACGCGGGTTCGCAGCTGCGCCAGTTCCACCCGCGTGCGCCCGCGCAGCGCGGCATCAAGGTTGGACAAGGGCTCGTCGAGCAGGAACAGCCGCGGCTGCTTGACGATCGCGCGCCCGATCGCGACCCGCTGGCGCTGCCCGCCCGACATCTGTCCCGGCTTCTTGTCGAGCTGCGCGCCGATCTCGAGGATGTCCGCCGCCTGCGCGATCCGCCGCGCGATCTCGTCTTTCGCCACGCCCGCGTTGCGCAGCCCGAAGGCCATGTTCTCGCGCACGGTCATGTGCGGGTAGAGCGCATAGTGCTGGAACACCATCGCGATCCCGCGCGCGCCGGGCGGGCGGGTGTCGATCCGCTCGCCGTCGAGCCACACCTCGCCGCTGTCCGCGGTCTCCAGCCCGGCGATGATCCGCAGCAAGGTCGACTTGCCGCTGCCCGAGGGGCCGAGGAAGGCGATGAATTCGCGCGGGGCAATGCGCAGCGACACGCGCTCCAGCACCGGCACGTCCCCAAAGGACTTCGAGACGTCGATCAGCGCGAGACCGGACAAGGGCACCCTCATTTATATGATTTATCGCACTCTGAGCGATATTCGCGCACAGGTCAACGTGAGCGCGCGAAAGCGCTTGCCATCACCGCTACTCAATTTATCTTACAAATAAGATTTAGCCGCCGAGTCAGCACCCGGCGCGAACTGCCGTGACGGGAGAGAACCGATGCTCGACAACGCCGCCGCCGCTACCGCCGCCGACCCCGTGCCGCTGACCTTTACGGTCGAGCCGCAGGCCGAGGGCATCGCCACGCGCTTCACCGTGACGCTGGGCGACAAGACCCACAGCTACCGCATCCCCACCGGCCAGCATAACCACTACGCGGTATTCTTCAGCGAGCTCGCCCGCGATTTCGGCACCCGCGCACAGGGCGGGCACAAGCCCGTTCCCATCGATGGCCCGGAACCAGACTGGCGCCCGCTGATCCTCGACAACCTAAGCCCCCGCACGACCGCGGGCTACGGCGATCCGGCGGTGCTCAAGACCGAGGAGGGCTACTGGCTGGTCGCCACTTCCAACGACGCGCTCGATGCCTTCCCGATCCTGCACTCGCACGATCTCGAAAGCTGGAGCCATCAGGGCTTCGTCTTCCCCGAGGGCGAGGCGCCCGAATGGACCGCGCATGGCCGCTCTATCGGCGATTACTGGGCGCCCGAAATGGCCAGAGTGGGCGACGAATACTGGCTGGTCTACACCGCCCGCCAGCGCTCCAATGCGTTGGCGATAGGCCTCGCCAAGGCGCCGCACCCGACGGGGCCGTGGACCGATCTTGGGGCTCCGCTGGTGGCGGGTTTCTCGATCAACACCACCAATTTCCCCGACGATCCCACCCAGCCGATGCTGAGCGGCGGGGTGATCGACAGCCACATCTTCATCGACGCCAATGGCGATCGCTACCTGTTCTGGAAGCGCGACACCAACGGCGTCTGGCCGCGCCCGCTCGCCGGGCTGCTGCGCCGCCGCCCAGACCTCGTCGATCGCCTGTTCACCGACGAGGCCGACCGTCTCACCGCGCGCTTCGCCGCCGCGGTCCAGCCCTGGGCCAACACCCGCCGCCCGATGGAGCGCTTCTTCCTCATGCAGCCGATGATCGAAGCGGTGCTCGACAACTGGGAGCAGGTGAAGCGCGTGCTGTCGGAAGTCGACGAGGCCGCCTTCATTGTCGACGCCATGAGCACCCCGATCCACGCCCAGCGCATGGACGAGGAAGGCAATCTCGTGGGCACCGACACCATCGTGCTGACCAACGATCAGGAATGGGAAGGCCACCTGATCGAGGGCCCGTGGGTGACGCGGCAGGAGGGGCGCTACTGGATGTTCTATGCCGGCAACGACTTCGGCACGCCCGCCTACGGCATCGGCGTCGCGGTCGCCGATCATCCGCTCGGGCCCTATGTGAAGCAGGAGGGGCCGCTGCTGAAGTCGGTCAAGACCTGGTGGGCCCCCGGCCACGCCTCGGTGGCGCCGGGGCTCGACGACCGGCCCCAGCTGTTCTTCCACGCCTTCTTCCCCGGCACCGGCGGCTACAACTGCTTCCGCGCGCTGCTGACGACGAAGCTCGAATTCTCGAAGGACAAGGTCACGCTGACCTGAGCGCGACCCCGCCTCAGATATTGATGCTGGTCGGGATCAGGCTCGGCTGGAGATAGGGGTAGGGGCGCAGGCGGTTCGCGTTGCGCGCGGCGATCCGAGCGTCGATGCTGGCGAGCTGCGCCTGGAACTGCGGCAGCGGGCCCTCCGGCGCGGTCACCCGCGGATCGGCGAACCACGGCGCATAGGGCGCATTGGTGCTGCGATAGTCGCCGAGCGGGCGGTAATGCAGCGAGCCGAGCAGTTCGAGCACGTTCAACTGCTCGAGCGCGAGCGCCATCGGCGGCATCATCGCCAGCCACCCGGCCTTGTCCTGCCCGCCCTGCGCGGCGGGCGCGCTCTGCCAGCCTGCCCCAGTGACGGCGGGGGCGAAGGCCATGATGTCCTTCTGCGGGAAGTTGACCGCCGCGTGCTGCGCGCTCGCGGTGAAGATGATCATGGTGCAGGCATCGACCAGCGCCTTCACGCTGTCCACCGGCCCGAAGCCCTTGATCTTGGCCTCGCCCGACACGCAGGCGGCCCATGCGGCCAGCTCGGTATCGGCCAGCACGTCGGCATCGCTCGCATAATAGAGCCCGATATAGCCGCGCACCCAGCTATGGATCGCCTCCCACACCAAGAGGCCGTCGTCGCGATAGGGGAAATCTGCCAGCGCCGAGCCCGGCCCCACCCCGCGCGCGGCGAGATCGTGGGGGAGCATCTTGGCGGTGAAATCGAAATCGAGCCGTGCGGCGGCTGCCAGTTCCTGCGTCGACTGGATCGTGCCGGCGAAGATGTGGTCGATCGGGCCGTTGTCGGCGATCAGCGAGATCGCGGCGATGTCGTTGATGAACAGCGTGCCTTCGAAATGCGGCACCAGCAGCGCCCAGACGGGGTGCACCGTGGCGAGGTGGCGATGGGTCGCCATCGCCACGCCCTCGATCACGAGGTGGGTGCGCGCGAGGTGGGCGACGAGTTCGTGGTAGTTGCCGTCGGCGACCTGCACGATGAACTTCGCCATCTCCCAGCCCCACAGGTCGCCCGCCACCGGCGAGGGGGTGAAGATCGGCCATTGCTCGGGATCCTGCCCGCACTGGATCGCCACCGGCACGAGGCTCGAACCCCCCGGCGGCACAGCGAACAGCGCGAGCGGCTGGAAGGCATATTTGGCGAGCCCGCCCCAGCTGCCGTCCTCGAGCGCGGCGAGCACGGCATAGTCGAGCAGGAACAGCCGCCCCTCGGCGAGTGCGGCGGCAAGCGTGTCGCCGTTCACGACCGCAGCATATTGGGTGGGCGTGAGCGGGAAGTTGGCGGGCAGCGTGTCGCCGACCGCCGCGATCAGCATCGCGTTCGGCCCCTGCACCCGCAGCGCGGCGAACTCGCCGTCGTCCTGAAAATTCCATGCGATCCCTGGCAGCGGCAGGGTGTCGAACAGCGCGCGATAGGCGTCGAGACCGGCGGGCAGGCTGCTGCCGAGGCCGTGGGCGTCATCGACCTTCATCAACTCGTCGAGCCGGTCCTTGTGCGCCTGGAGCGCGGCGATGCGGGTGTCGTACTCTGCCCGCGCGACCGCCGCCTCGAGATCGTGGACCAGATGGCCGAGGAAGCTTTCATGCACCGCCGCAGCGACATGCGCCGGGTTGACGAGCGCCGCGGTCGAGGCCTCGATCGCGTCGCACTCGGCCAGCAGGGCCTCGAACTTCGCGCGCGGGGAATCGAGCTCGCCGCGGTCGACCCCGCCCAGCTTCACCGCGAGCGCATTGCGCACGATTCTGAGGCTGATGCCGATCAACAGGCCCCACCATTGCAGCGTCGGCAGGTTGTCGGGCGGCACCGATTTCGCCAGCGGCACGCCGGGGAGCGACGCCACCTCGTCGTCCCAGAGATAGGCCTGCTGGCTCGCCGCGAGCTGCGCGGCGCGGGCGGCCTGCTCAGCCGGGGTGTCGTTCTGCGGCAGCGTGGGCGCGGCCGGCGGGACGGGGGCGCACAGGGTTTCGGCATGCGGGACGACAGGCGACTGAAAGCTCATGAAGGCGCTCCTCGGATCAGACCGGGGGACGTAGCGCATGAGCGGTTAACACTCTGTCAGCCGTGTTCGGGGCCGGAGGCGGGCGCCCCTTGCAAAGCGGTCGGAACCGCTTTGGCCAGCCCCTTCGTCGATAAAGTCTTGCGCTTCGTCGGCTCGCTTGCCCGATGCCTTCCCGGCTTGCTAGTCACACCGGACCGCTGGCACGGGGAACAGCAAAGGGCGAAAACCGGATCCGGGCGATCCGGGCATACGCACAATGCCTGACCGCAGACCTCCGTGCCACAGATCGGCAGGCGGATTTTTCTTCGGATTCCCCGAAGGATATGACCGGCCCACCTGGGGAGCATACAAATGGATCGAAGGGATTTCCTGGCGCTGAGCAGCTTTTTTGCCGGCGCCACGCTGACGCCGTCCATCTTCGGCAAGGCCATCGCCGCCGAACAGCTGCAGGACGGCATCGACGTCGCGGTCAAGAAGCGCCTCGCCGACGCCGCGCTGTCGGCAGCGACCGCGGCCGGGGCGAGCTATTGCGACGTTCGCGTCGGGCGCTACCTGCGCCAGTTCGTCATCACCCGTGACCGCAACGTCCAGAACATCGTCAACACCGAATCGACCGGCACCGGCGTGCGCGTGATCGCCGACGGGTCGTGGGGCTTTGCCGCGACCGGCACGATGACCGAGGACGCCGTCGCCGAAGCCGCGCGTCAGGCCACCGCGATGGCCAAGGCCAATGCCCGGATCAACGCCCAGCCGGTCAAGCTCGCCCCGACCCCGGGCGTGGGCGAGGTCAGCTGGCGCACCCCGATCAGGAAGAACGCGATGGAAGTGCCGATCGCCGAGAAGGTCGATCTGCTGATGGGCGTCAACGACGCCGCCCTCAGCGCGGGCGCGAATTTCGTCAACTCGCTGCTGTTCCTGGTCAACGAGCAGAAGTACTTCGCCTCGACCGACGGGTCCTACATCGATCAGGACATCCACCGCATCTGGGCGCCCTTCACCGTCACCGCGGTTGACCCGAGCACCGGCAAGTTCCGCTCGCGCGAGGGGCTCTCGGCGCCGATGGGGCTGGGCTATGAATACATGGACGGCCGCGCCGAGGACAAGTTCGTCCTCTCGAACGGGCTCACCACCTACGGCATGTCCTACGACATGAAGGAAGACGCGATCGCCGCCGCCAAGGATGCGCAGGCGAAGCTGAAGGCGCCTTCGGTCAAGCCGGGCAAGTACGACCTCGTGCTCGACCCCAACCACCTCGGCCTCACGATCCACGAAAGCGTCGGCCACCCGCTCGAGCTCGACCGCGTGCTGGGCTACGAGGCGAATTACGCCGGCACCAGCTTTGCCACCATCGACAAGCGCGATGCGAAGTTCAAATACGGCAGCGAGATCGTCAACCTGTTCGCCGACAAGACCCAGCCGGGCTCATTGGGCGCGGTCGGCTTTGACGACGAGGGCGTGAAGACCAAGCGCTGGGATCTGGTCAAGGACGGCATCCTCGTCGACTACCAGACCATCCGCGATCAGGCGCACATCCTCGGCAAGAGCGAAAGCGACGGCTGCTGCTATGCCGACAGCTGGTCGACCGTGCAGTTCCAGCGCATGGCGAACGTCAGCCTCGCGCCGGGCAAGCAGAAGATGAGCCCCGAGGACATGATCGCCGGCGTCGACAACGGCATCTACATCGCCGGGCGCGGGTCGTTCTCGATCGACCAGCAGCGCTACAACGCGCAGTTCGGCGGGACGGTGTTCTACGAGATCAAGGGCGGCAAACTGGGCCCGATGATCGAGGACGTCGCCTACCAGATGCGCACCCCCGAATTCTGGGGCGCGTGTTCGGCGATCTGCGACGAGAGCGATTACCGCATGTTCGGTTCGTTCTTCGACGGCAAGGGCCAGCCGAGCCAGGTCTCGGCGGTCAGCCACGGTTCGTCCACCACCCGGTTCGACGGCATCAACGTGATCAGCACCGCACGGTCGCTCGGTTAAGCGCGCGGGAGGAGATGACAACATGACCATTCTGACAGAAGCAGAGGCCAAGGCCATCCTCGACAAGGTCCTCGCCTTTTCCACCGCCGACGAGTGCAGCGCCCAGATCGGCGGCGGCACCTCGGGCAACGTGCGGTTCGCGCGCAACGATATCTCGACCGCGGGGGTCGTCGACAGCGTCGAGCTGGGCGTGCAGGTGGCGTTCGGCAAGCGCGTCGGCACGGCGACCATCAACCAGTTCGACGACGCCTCGCTCGAACGTGTGGTGCGCCGCGCCGAGGATCTCGCCAAGCTCGCGCCGGAGAACCCGGAATTCATGCCCGCCGTCGGCCCGCAGACCTTCCGGCCGACCGACACCTGGAGCGAGGCGACCGCCGCGCTGACCCCCGAAGCGCGCGCGAAGATCGCCGAAGCCTCGATCCTGCCGTGCCGCGACAAGGGGCTGGTGGCGGCCGGTTTCCTCGAAGACAGCGCGGGCTTCACGGCCTTCGCCAATTCCAAGGGCAATTTCGGCTACCAGAAGGCGGCCAGCGCCGACTACACCTGCACCGTGCGCACCGAAGACGGGCGCGGTTCGGGCTGGGTCGGCTCCAACGTGCAGGACATCGACCAGTTCGATGCAGGCAAGGAAGTGCAGGTCGCGATGCGCAAGGCGGCGGCCTCGGTCGATGCGCAGGCGCTGGAGCCGGGCAAGTATACTGTCATCCTCGAACCGGCGGCAGCGGCGGGGCTCATCAGCTTCATGATGAACTTCTTCGACGCGCGCTCGGCCGACGAGGGGCGCAGCTTCCTCTCCAAGCAGGGCGGCGGCAACAAGATCGGCGAGCAGATCGTCGATCCGCGCGTCAACATCTACACCGATCCGTGGCACCCGCTGGTTCCCGCACTGCCGTGGGACGGCGAGGGCCTCCCGCGCGAGAAGGCGGCGATCATCGAGAACGGCAAGGTCGCGAACCTCGAATATTCGCGCTACTGGGCGCAAAAGCAGGGCAAGCCCGAGAAGGCCGGGTGGGGCAACGTGATCATGGACGGCGGCACCAAGTCGACCGCCGAGCTGATCGCGGGCACCGAGCGCGGCATCCTGCTGACCCGCACCTGGTATATCCGCCTTGTCGACCCGCAGACCGTGCTGCTCACCGGCCTCACCCGTGACGGCACCTTCTACATCGAGAACGGCCAGCTGAAGTATCCGATCAAGAACTTCCGCTTCAACGAAAGCCCGGTGATCATGCTCAACAACATCGAGGAGCTGGGCCGGGCGGTGCGGGTGAAGGCGGACGAGGGCGGCTCGATGCTGCTGCCGCCGATGAAGATCCGCGACTTCACCTTTACCTCGCTGTCGGACGCCGTCTGACGGATGGATTGAGGGGCGCGGGAATCGTGAGCACGTCTGCGATCACCCGCGCCGCCTTCCTGCGCGGCGCTGCGGCGGCAATGGCCGGTGCGGCGTTTGCAGGGCCCCTCGCCGCCGCCCAGCGCGCCGGGGGACCGGCGACGGGCGGCTACGATTTCTGGTTCACCCGCCTCAAATACAATTCGGGCGACTGGGACGTCGACCAGCGCATGCCGGCGAACCTCATCACCTCGCTGATCGACTACACCTCCCTGCGCGTCGATCCCAAGGAGCACGTCGTCGCGCTCGCCGATCCGGCGATGCTGGCGGCCCCGTTCTGCTACCTTGCCGGGCACAAGGCGGTGGAGTTCTCCGCCGCCGAGCGCCGCAATTTCGAACGCTACGTCAGGAACGGCGGCTTCGTGTTCGTCGACGATTGCAACCACGATATCGACGGGCTGTTCGCCAAGTCGTTCGAGGCGCAGATCGCGAGCATCTTCGGACCGCAAGCGCTCGAGAAGCTGCCCAACACCCATCCGATCTATTCGAGCTTCTTCAAGTTCACCGGCCCGCCCGCAACCAGCTTCGAGCTGAACGGGTGGGGCGATGACCTCATTCACGATTACCTGAAAGGCATTACCATCAACGGCCGCCTCGGGCTGCTCTACAGCAACAAGGACTACGGCTGCGAATGGGACTACGACTGGCGCAACAAGCGCTTCCTCGCCGAGGACAACACCCGCTTCGGGGTGAACATCATCATGTATGCGCTCAGCAATTGAAGGGTTGAAGACAGGTGCCACCCCACGCTGCGGCCGACGCCGCCGAGATCGAACAGCGGATCGCCAAGCTCGGTGATCTGAGGCGCGCCATCGCCACCGCCATCGTCGGGCAGGACGATGTCGTCGAACAATTGCTGATCGGGCTGCTGGCGGGCGGGCACTGCCTGCTCGAAGGCGTGCCGGGGCTGGGCAAGACGCTGCTGGTGAGGACACTGGGCGACGCGCTCAAGCTCGATTTCCGCCGGGTGCAGTTCACCCCCGACCTGATGCCGAGCGACATCCTCGGCACCGAGCTGCTTGAGGAGGATCACGGCACCGGCCACCGGAGTTTCCGCTTCCAGAAGGGCCCGGTGTTCACCAACCTCTTGCTGGCGGACGAACTCAACCGCACGCCCCCCAAGACGCAGGCCGCGCTGCTTGAGGCGATGCAGGAGAAGACCGTCAGCTATGGCGGGCAGACCTACCAATTGCCCAAGCCCTTCTTCGTGCTGGCGACCCAGAACCCGCTCGAACAGGCGGGCACCTATCCGCTGCCCGAAGCCCAGCTCGACCGCTTCCTGCTGCTGGTGCGTGTCGGCTATCCCACCGCCGCCGAGGAGCGCGATATCCTCGCGCTCACCACCGGCAAGGCGGGCGCGGCGGTGCCCTGCGTGATGGAGGCGGCCGACGTGCTGGCGTTGCAGGCGCTCGTGCGCGACGTTTACCTCAGCGATGACCTCCTCGGCTGGATCACCACACTGGTGCGCGCCAGCCGGCCGGGCGACCCGGCCGCGCCTGCCGAGGTTGCGACCTATGTGCGCTGGGGCGCGGGACCGCGCGCGGGGCAGGCGCTGGTGCTGTGCGCCAAGGCGCGCGCGCTGCTCCACGGGCGGCTTGCCGCCACGCGCGAGGATGTGGCCGCGCTCGCCGCGCCCGTCATGCGCCACCGCCTGCTCCTGTCCTTCGCTGCCGAGGCCGAGGGCAAGAGCGCCGACGATGTCGTCGCCGCCATGCTCGCACACCTGCCGCCGCCTGCGGCCTGATTCATGGCACGCGGGCCGCTCGCAATTCCGCCGGAGATTCGCAGCCGGTTGAAGCGGCTCAGGCTGCGCACGCGCTCGGACCTCGGAACGGGCGGCTTCGGCCTGCATCCCAGCCGCAACAAGGGCGCGGGCCTCGAATTCGCGGCCTACCGCGCCTACGAGCCGGGCGACGAGCCGCGCCGGATCGACTGGAAGCTGTTCGCCCGCTCCGACAAGTTCTTCGTCCGCGAGGCCGAGCAGGAGAGCCCTGTCAGCGTCTGGATCCTGATCGACGCCAGCGCCTCGATGGGGCAGGCCGACCGCGCGCGGCCCGACTGGTCGCGGCTCGATGCGGCGAAGCTCATGGCGCTGTGCATCGCCGAGCTCGCGCAGCAGCAGGGCGACCGGTTCGGCTGGATGAGCTTGCAGGAGGCCGCGCTCAGCCTTGCCGAGCCGCGCTCCGGGCGGGCGCAGATGGACCGCCTGCAGATCGACTTCGCGCGCCTCGTCGCGGCCGGCACCTTTCCCGATGCCGCCACCCTCGCGCCCCTGTGGGAGCGGATCGGCGCGCATGATCTGGTGCTGTTCCTCAGCGACTGCTTCGACGAGCGCGGGATCGCCCTGATCGAGCGGCTGGCCAAGGCTGGGCGCGAGGTGCTCTGCGTGCAGATGCTGACTGTGGAGGAGCGCGATTTCCCCTTCGATGGCGGCTACCGCTTCCTCGACCCCGAAAGCGGCGAGGCGCTGATCGGTGACGGCAAGGCCCTGCGCGACAGCTTCTTCGCGCGCTTCGCCGCCGCCCGCGCGGCCCTCGCCGAAAGGCTCGATGCAGCCGGAATCCGCCACGCGACCCATGTGCTCGACGAACCCGTCGACCTGCCCTTGCGCGCCTTCTTTGGACGCGGCGGAGCGGCCGAGTGACCCCGCTGCTGCTCGCCCCGCTCGGCCTTGCCGCGCTGGCGGCGCTGGCCCTTCCGCTGGTGATCCACCTGCGGCGGCGCACCGAGGAGGTGCCGGTCGACTTTGCCGCGCTGCGCTGGCTCGAGGCGATGCCGCGGCCGAGGCGCAAGCTGCAACTGGACGAGCTGCTGCTGCTCGCCTTGCGGCTGCTGCTGGTGGCTTTGCTGGCGCTGCTGCTAGCGCGGCCCGCCGTGCTCGGCTGGGAGGATGACGGCGCTCGGGTGCTGGTCGCTCCGGGGGTCGATGCTGCAGCGGCGCGCGAGGCGGCCGGGCCGGAAGCGGAGCTGCGCTGGATCGCGCCGAGCTTTCCCGAGCTCGCAGCGGGAGCCCCCGCGCCCGCCACCGCAACCGCCAGCCTGATCCGCCAGTTCGATGCCGAATTGCCGGAGGGCGCCCCGCTCACGATCATCGTGCCGCCGGTGCTGGACGGAGTCGATGCCGGACGGCTGCGCCTGACGCGCGAGGTCACGTGGCGCATCGTCGCCGGGGAGGGGCAGGCGGATCGTCCGGGGCCGCCCGCCAGTCCGGCGCTGGCCGTGCGCCATGCGGACAAGCAGGCGCAGGCCTTGCGCTATTTCCGCGCGGCCGCGAGCGCGTGGAGCGACACGCCCCGCTTCGATGCCGCGACCGGCTCTGCGCTGCCGCCTCGCGATAGCGTGCTGGTGTGGCTGACCCCCGGCCCCGTTCCCCAAGCCGTCGGCGACTGGATCGGCGCGGGCGGCACCGCCCTGCTCGGCGATACGGCGCAGATCGCCATGCCCGCGTCGAGCGCGGCGCTGTGGCGCGATGCGGCGGGCAATGCGCTGGTCGAGGGCGGGCCAATGGGCGCGGGCCGGGTGCTGCGCTTCACCCGTCCGCTCGTCCCGGCCGCCATGCCCGAGCTGCTCGATCCCTCTTTTGCCGCCACCTTGCGCGATCTGGTCTCGCCCGCCGCGCCCCCGCCGGGGCGGGTCAGCGCCGCAGCGCACGCGCCCACCGACGGCGCCGCACCCTTCCCGCTGCCGCCACGCGAACTTGCCCCATGGCTCGGCGTGCTGATCGCGCTGGCCTTTCTCGCCGAGCGGCTGCTCGCGACCCGGCGACGCAGGTTCGCGCCATGAGCCGCGAGATCCTGTTCGCCGACTGGGTCCGCCCCGCGCGCCGTCGCGCTGCGGGCGAGGTGGTGCTGGCGGGCAGCCCGCTGGTGCTGGCTCTTGCCGCGCTCGGCTGGGTGGCGGGAGGCGGCGCGTTGGCAGCCGCCGCGCTGCTGGTCGGCGCAGCCGCGCTCGGCTGGGCCGCGATGCGCCGCGCCCGCCGCCTCGATCGCGACTGGCTGGTCCGCCGCCTCAACGCGCGCGAGGCGCAGCTCGAGGACAGCGCCGCGCTGGTCTTCGCCGATGCCGACCTCGCCCCCCTTGAGCTTTTGCAGGCGGAGCGCATCGCTGCGCGGATCGCGTCGGTCGACCCCGTGACGCTGGCCGATGGCTGGTCGCGCGGTCGCATCGCGCTTGGCTGGCTGCTGGGCGCGCTCGCGCTGGGGGCAGCCGCCTGGTGGCACATGCAGCGCAGCGCGCCGCCGCCGCTCGCGCCCGTGGCGGGCCGCACCGCCGCCGCGCCCGGCGC
>NZ_JASCXI010000006.1 GCF_030271515.1 Erythrobacter oryzae
CCGCCGCCGCTCGCGCCCGTGGCGGGCCGCACCGCCGCCGCGCCCGGCGCGCCGCGCCTGACCGGCCAGCGGGTGCGGATCATCCCGCCAGCTTATACGGGCCTTTCGCCAAGCTATTCCGACAGCCTCGATGTGCGCGCGCCAGCAGGCTCGCGGATCGAATGGACGCTGTCCTTCGCGCCGCAGCCTGCCGCCGCCGCGCTGCAACTGGTCGGCGGCCAGCGTCTGCCGCTCACGCGCGGGGGCGAGGGGTGGGGCGGATCGCTGCGGCTCGACGTACCCTCGCTCTACCGCGTCACCGCCGAGGGGATGCGCGAGGAACTGCCCGCGCACCGGCTCGAGCCCGTCGCCGACGAGCCGCCGCAGGTGCGCGTGATCGAGCCCGCCTCGGGCCTTGCCATCATGCAGTCCGGCCAGCGCAGCTGGCGCATCGTCTTCGAAGCCGCCGACGATTACGCCGTCGACCCGCTCGCCCGCCTCACCGTCACCACCGCGATCGGCGAGGGCGAGAACGTGCGCTTTGCCGAGCGGACGCAGAGCGTCACCGGAACCGGCGATCCGCGCCGCCGCCGCTTTGTCATCGACCTGCCGCTCGGCGCCTATGGCCTCGTGCCGGGCAGCGATCTGGTCGCCCAGCTCACCATTGCCGACACCCGCTCGCCCGGGCCGCAGGTGGTGCGCGGCCCCGGCGTGATCCTGCGCTTCCCCTCACCCAAGGCCGCCGAGGCCGAGGGGCTGGACCTGATGGCCAAGCAGCAGATGCCGGCCTATTTCCGCAGCCAGCGGCAGGTGATCATCGACACCGAGGCGCTGATCCGCCAGCGCCGCAGCCTTTCCGCCGACGAATTCCTCGTCCGCTCCGACACCATCGGCGTCGACCAGCGCCTGCTGCGCCTGCGCTACGGCCAGTTCATGGGGATGGAGGCGGAAGAGACCCCCAAGCCCCCGCTCCCGACCGCCGACAGCGAGGAACCCGAAGAGCCCGAGCACTACGACGGTGACGGCCACGACCACGGCGAGGCGCCCGAAAGCCCGGTGTTCGGCGATCTCGGCAATGTGCTCGCCGAATACGGCCACACCCATGACGAGAGCGAGGCGGCGACCCTGCTCGATCCCGGCACACGCAACCTCCTGAAGCTCGCGCTCGATGCGATGTGGGAGGCCGAGATCAACCTGCGCACCGGCAAGCCCGAAGCCGCGCTGCCGTTCGAGAACAAGGCGCTGGATTACATCAAGCGCATCCAGCAGGCGACGCGCATCTACCTGCCGCGCATCGGCTCGCAGCAGCCCCCGATCGACATGGCACGGCGGCTGACGGGCAAGCGGGTGGGGGTTGTCGGCGGCGGGGCGCAGCTCACGCCCTTCGTGATCGAGGATGCCGTGCCCGCGACCGCATGGCGCGCGCTCGCCCAGCCCGGAGCGATCGACCTTGCGGGGCTCGAGGCGTGGGTGCGCGGCAACTCCGCGCGCCTCGGCGATCCGCTCGCGGTGCTTGCCGCGATCGACGCTTTGCGCGGGCAGCCGAACTCGCGGGCCCTGCGAGAGAAGCTGCGCGGGCAATTGTGGACCGTGCTCACCCGCCCGCCCGCGCAGGTCCGCCGCCGCGGCGATGGCGGCGCGCTCGGCCGCCGCTATGCCGAGGGTCTGCGCTGATGCCCGCGCCCGAAACCCTTGCCGCCGTGCTTATCGCTATGGGCGCGCTGGCGGCGGCGCTGCGCTTCGTGCTGCTGCGGCGCGGCTGGCAGGGCTGGGCGCTGGCGGGGCTGTCGCTGGCGAGCGGGGCCAGCCTCTGGTTCGCCCTGTTCCCGCCCGCGATCCCGCTCGGCGGGGAGACGCTGCTGGTCGCCACCGCCGAGACGCCCCCCGGCAGCCGCGCGGGGCCGAGCGAGCGGCTGGTGACACTCCCCGAAGCGCCGACAATCGCCGGGGCCGAGCGCGTCCCCGACCTAGCCACCGCGCTGCGTCGCCATAGCCAAGTCCAGCGCCTGCGCATCATCGGGCGCGGGCTGACCGAGCGGGACCGTGACAGCGCCGCCGGGATGCCGGTGAACTTCACCCCGATGCCGCCCCCGCGCGGCCTCATCCGCCTCGATCCGCCCGCCGACACGCCCGCGGGCGCGGTGTTCACGCTGGCAGGCGAGGCGGCGGGGCTGGAGGGCGGCACCGCCGAACTCCTCGATCCGGCCGGACGCCGTGTCGACAGCCGCACCCTCGGCGGCGAGGGGCGCTTCACGCTGGGCGCCACCGCGCGCTCCCCCGGCCTTGCCACCTTCACCCTGCGGCTGCGCGGGCGCGACAAGGCGATCGTCTCGGACACGCCGGTGCCTTTGCGCACGCTCGAACAGCGCCCCGTCCGGGCCCTGCTCATCGGCGCGCCTTCGCCCGAGGCCAAGTATCTGCGCCGCTGGGCCGAGGACTCGGGGATCGCGTTGCAAAGCCGCCTCGATGCCGGGGCCGGGGTGGACCTCGGCGGTGACGGCGTGCGGCTGGATGCGGCGAGCCTCAAGGACGCCGACGTGGTGATCATCGACGATGCCGCGCTCGCCAGCCTCGGCTCCGGCGGCAGGGCGAGTCTGGCGCAGGCCGTCGCCGGCGGGCTCGGCGTGGTGGTGCGGATGACCGCCCCCGCCTCCGCTGGCGCGCGCGGTATCTGGCGCGGCCTCGGCTTTGTCGCCGAGGGCGGGAGCGAGATTGTCCCGGTCGCGCTCCCCCCGCTCGCTGTGGACGCCGAGGCACTGGCGGTGCAGCGCGGGCCCGAGGCCCCCGACACGCCCGATGACCTCAACCGCTTCGACGACCCGGACCCCGAACTCGGGCGCTGGGACCTGCGCGCCGGGGCGGATGTGGTGCCGGTGGTGACCGATGCCGACGGCGCGATGCTCGCCGGCTGGCAGCAGCGCGGGCAGGGGCGGGTGGCCGTTTGGGCGGTCGCCAACAGCTTCGCGCTGGTGCTCGGCGGGCAGGGCGATCGCTACGCGCAGTGGTGGAGCGACGCGCTGAGCGCCGTCGCGCGGCCCGGCGGCGACTTCCGGCCCGAGCTCGCCGCGCTGGTGCAGCAAGGCACGCGATCCGCGATCTGCGGCATTTCGGAGGGCGCAAAGGTGATCGCGCCCGACAACACCGAAGTCACGCTCGCCATCGATCCCGCCGCCGGTGCCCGGCAATGCGCCGCCTACTGGCCATCGTCCCCGGGCGTGCACCGGATCGTGCAGCCGGGCGAGGACGGGGAGCAGACCTTCGCCTTCTTCGTCCACCCCGAGGCCACGCTTGCGCCGCTCCGCGCAGCGCAAACCGGCGAGGCCACGGCGCGCTGGGCCGCAGAGCAGACCGCTGCAACCGCAAGGAACCTGCCTGAGCGGCGATCGCCCGGATGGCCCTATTTCATCGGCTGGCTGGTGCTCGCCAGCGCCCTGTGGCTGGGCGAGCGACGGCTTCGCGCAGGAGCGGCCCAGACGACCGGGCCCGCCTGAGCGGAAGAGTTCGGATTTTCGAAAGGCCGGTGGCGGAGACGGAGGGATTCGAACCCTCGGTACCCTGATAGAGTACGGTTCCTTAGCAGGGAACTGGTTTCAGCCACTCACCCACGTCTCCGGGCATCAGCTTGGGCTGCGAGGGCGGGGCTATAGTCGGGCATTGGGCCAGCGGCAAGGTGGCTTGGCGAAAAAACCGGAAGCCTGCCCGCAGCGCGCCGGTTCGGGACATGTTCAGGCTCGCAGCGATAGCCCTGCCACGGCTCGTCGCATTTCGGATTCGCCTCGGCGACGGGCGGTTGCCTCGCGCGGGGAAAGCGATTCTCCTCCCATGCGCAGAATACCGGGGCTGACACTGACATGCGAAAGGTCGCACAATGAGCATGATGACCGCCCGTTTCCCCCAATTCGGCCGCCGCATGGCGGGCTATGCGCTGGGCGCGCTCGCGGCGCTGGCGCTCACCGCTCCGGGACTAGCGCAGTCGCAGGATCTCGAGACTGTCGATCCCGATGCGGCCTGGAGCCAGCAGAACGGCGGGATCGATGCCGATCTGGCCAATCCGCAGGCACCCCAGACCACGCCGCCCGCCGATCCGAGCGTCGATGCGACTTTCGGCGATTACGCCGCGCCGCCCGCCGCCGACACCGCCCCGCTCCCGCCGCAGGACACCCTGCCGCCCGCCGCCCAGACCACCCCTGTCGCAACGTCCGAAACCTATGGCGAGGACGACCTCATCGGCGCTGCCGAGGGCGTGTTCGGCAAGGGCGCGGAAGGGCTCGCCAAGCTGATCGAGGACCTGCTCAAGAAGCAGGGCCAGCCCAACGGCTACATCGTCGGGCGCGAGGCGGGCGGGGCGTTCATCGTCGGCGCGCGCTACGGCTCGGGCACGCTCCACCACAAGGTCGAGGGCGAGCAGAAGGTCTACTGGACCGGCCCCTCGATCGGATTCGATGCGGGCGCCAACGCGGGCAACACCTTCGTGCTGGTCTACAACCTGTTCGACACCGAGGACCTGTTCAAGCGCTTCCCGGCGGGCGAGGGGCAGGCCTATTTCGTCGGCGGCCTTACCGCCAGCTACCTGCGCCGCGGGGACGTGGTGCTGATCCCGATCCGGGTCGGCGCGGGGCTCCGGCTCGGGGTCAATGCGGGCTACATGAAGTTCTCCAAGGAACAGAAGTGGCTGCCCTTCTGAGGGCAAGAATCTGTCGCTGAATACGAATTGCCGGTTGCGATAAGTGCACGCGCGGGCCATGCGCCCGCGCATGCTTGACCGACTCAGCCCCCAGGCGCCCGACGCCCTGCTCGCCCTGATCCGCCTCCACGCCGCCGACCCGCGCGAGGACAAGATCGATCTCGGGGTCGGCGTCTACCGCACCGAGGATGGCGCGACCCCGGTCTTTGCCGCGATCAAGGCGGCCGAGCAGGTGCTGCTCGATACGCAGGAGAGCAAGTCGTACCTCGGGCCCGAGGGCGACATGGGCTTCGTCGCCGCGCTGATGCCCTACATCTTCGGCGCGGGCGACCCCACCATGGGCGGCCGCATCCAGGGGATGCAGACCCCGGGCGGCACCGGCGCGGTGCGCCTCGCTCTCGGCCTTGCGCAGAAGGCCGGGGTGAAGCGCGTCCATATGGGCGTGCCGAGCTGGCCCAACCACGCGCAGATCCTCGCCGATCTCGGCATGGAGCTCGCGCCCTTCGACCATGCCAACCCCGACGGCACGGCGAACCTCGACGCCGTCCTCGCCGCCATCAACGGCGCCGCGAGCGACGAGGCCGTGCTGCTCCACGCCTGCTGCCATAACCCCACGGGGATCGACTACACCGCCGACCAGTGGGCCGCGATTGCCGACGCCTTCGCGACCAGCGGCACCTTCCCGATCATCGACGCGGCCTATCAGGGCCTCGGCCACGGGATGGAGGAGGACGCGGCAGGGATGCGCGGGGTTCTGGCCAAGGTGCCCGAGGCCTTCATCGCCTATTCCTGCGACAAGAACTTCGGCCAGTACCGCGACCGCGTCGGCGCGTTCTACGTGCTGGCGCAGAACGCGGCCGCGCTCGACACCGCCTTCTCCAACGCCAACGCCCTGGCCCGCGCGGGCTGGTCGATGCCGCCCGATCACGGCGGCGCGGCGGTGCGGATCATCCTGCGCGATCCGGACATGACCGCACAGTGGCTGGCCGAGCTCGACACGATGCGCGCGCGGATGCGGCAGGTGCGCGATGCACTGGCGGCGGCGGGCAAGGCGGGGCGGGTCGACCTGACCCCGCTCGGCCACCAGAACGGGCTGTTCTCGATGCTGCCGATCACCAAGGAGGAGGTAGCTCAGCTGCGCGAGGAGCACGGCATCTACATGGCCGCCTCGGGCCGCATCAACATTGCGGGCCTCACCCCGGGCAACCTCCCCAAGTTCATCGCCGCGCTGGCGGCGGTGGCGGCCTGAGAGGCGCGCGATGCTCGATCGCCAGCCCGTGCTGGAGGGCGAGCATGTGTCCTTGCGTCCTCTGCGCGCCGACGACTGGGACGCGCTTTTCGCGGTCGCCTCGGACCCGCTGGTCTGGGAGCAGCACCCCGCGCATGATCGCTGGCGCGAGCCGGTGTTCCGCGCCTTCTTCGAGGACGCGCTCGCCAACATGGGCGCGCTGATCGCTCTGGACGCGAAGACCGGCGCGGTGATCGGTTCCTCGCGCTTTCAGGGGCTCGAGGAGGCTGACGGCGGCTCGGTCGAGATCGGCTGGACCTTCCTCGCGCGCTCGCACTGGGGCGGTAGATACAACCACGAGATGAAGCGCCTGATGCTGACCCATGCGCTGGCGAGCGTTGCCGAGGTGCGCTTCCTCGTGGGCGAAACCAACATCCGCTCACGTCGCGCGCTCGAACGGATCGGCGCGCAGCTGACCGATCGCCGCGAAGACCGGGTGATGGCCGACGGCGCGGTGATCCCGCACCTCACCTACGCCATCACGCGCGAGAGCTTTGCGAAGGGGCCGCTGGCGGGGTGACGATTGCCTATCGGTCGTTTACAAGCGCGCGGGCGAAGGCCCCGAGCGACCATCCACAGAACGCTCCGAGGCACGGCCAGAGCGGAACGACGAGGAATTCGAGGGCGCTTGTCGAGCGCAGGCTATCCGGGCTCATTGCCTGCCGGATAGCGACAATGGCGATCATCCCCGTCGCGATCAGCGCCAGCAGAACCCAACCGGCCTTCCGGCTCCATCCGAGCATTCCGTATCCGAACCCGATCAAACCCCCGGCGATCAGAATTTCTTCCATGGTCATGCGTCGCTTTTCAATGATTTGACGCTGAGCAGCAAGCCTGTCGTGCAGGAGTGCGGATCACAGCGGGAACAAACCGCGCTTATTCTCCCCGCCGCCGACCCGCGATAATCCTCGCCCGAATCGCAATCGGGAGAGCCGCCAATGGCCAAGCGCAAATCCGCCCTCGACCACCTCGCCAGCGGACGCGAGCCGCATATCGTCCCCATGATCCCGCCCGGCGCGCCCGGCTTCCGCGAGGCCGCGGGCGGCGCGATGGTGGTGTCCTCGCCAGCCGAGGTCGACGCGCTGGTGCGCCGCCTGCGCAGGGGCGAGGTGGCGACGCTCGACGTGCTGCGCGCGGCGCTCGCGCGGCGGCATGGCGTCGCGGTCGCCTGCCCGGTCTCGACCGCGATCTTCCTCAATATGGCCGCCCGCGCCGCCGAGGAGCGCCGCATCATGGGCGTGCCCGAGGAAGACCTCACCCCGTGGTGGCGGGTGCTGAAGAAGGGCGGCTTCCTCAACCCCAAGTTCCCCGGCGGCACCGGAGCCCAGCAAGCGCTGCTCGAAGCCGAAGGCGTGCGCGTCTCGCCGCTGAGGCGCCAACCGGCGGTGTTCGACTTCGCGCAGCGCGCGCCGGTCGATCCGCTCGAGGAGCGGGCCTGAGGCCTGCTTACTCGGCGGCGCCGGGCGGCAAGAGCGCGAGGGGAAGGCGCGGATCACGTCCGCTTTCGGGAAGATGGGCATGGCAATGCGATGGCCGCAAGTGGGTGGTTTGCTGCCATCCCACCCCCTCCGTCACCCCGTGCTTGACACGGGGCTTGGCTTTTCTTCCTCCGCGATCAATGCGATGCTCTGCCGATGGAGAGGGGCGGCTGGGTCTACATCATGGCGACCCGCTATCGCGGGGGCATGTATGTCGGAGTGACGCCGGACGCTCTCGCCCGCGTGTATCAGCACCGCGAAGGGACGGGGTCTCGCCACGTCAGGGACTTCGGGAAGACCCGCCTCGTCTACGTTGAACACCACGACACCATCGAGGGCGCCATCGCCCGCGAGAAGCTCGTCAAGAAGTGGCGGCGCGAATGGAAGTTTGCGCTGATCGAGGCGGCCAATCCCGATTGGGACGATCTTTGGGAGCAATGGTTCGCAGCCGAGGCGGGGCAGAAGTAGCCAAGCCCCGTGTCAAGCACGGGGTGACGAATAGGGGAACGGCCGCATAGGGGGCGGTTGCCGAACGGCAGGTTTCGGCTGGAGAGGCGGCAAATCTTGCCCCCGCCTCACTCCGCCGCTTGGCTAAGCGCGATGCGGTTGCCCTCGCTGTCGGCGATCTCGGCGACGAAGCCGGCCTCGCCGATGTCCTTCTTGGGGTAGAGCACCGATCCGCCCGCCGCCTCGGCCCGCGCGATCACGGCGTCGATGTCGGGCACATCGAAGTAGAGGATCGCGCCGTCCCTGGTGGGCTTGTAGACATCGCCCTTGGCCAGCGCGCCGCTTGCGCCCGGGCGGCCGTCGGCGCGGGGGAAGAAGGCCATGTCGTAGCCGTCGGTCTCGCGCCGGTCGAGTTTGACCGCGAACACCGCCTCGTAGAAGCGGATCGCGCGGTCCATGTCGGTGACGGGGACCTCGAAGTGGACGACCGGGTTGATTGCGGCAGGATCGGTCACGGCGGGGGTTCCTTCGGGAGCGGGCGGTGCGCCCTCGCAGGCGGCCAGCAGCAAGGCCAGTGCCAGCGCGCCCCGCCGCATCTCAGCGCGCCGCGGCGAGGCTCTGCATGCGCTTCAAGTAGCGCGCCAGCACGTCGATCTCGAGGTTGACCGCGTCCCCCTCCTTCAGCGCGCCCAAGGTGGTCACCGCGGCGGTGTGGGGGATGATGTTGAGCAGGAAGTCGCAGGTCCCGTCGGGCCGGTCGCGCACGTTGTTGACGGTGAGCGAGACGCCGTTGACGGTGATCGAGCCCTTCTCGGCGATGAAGGGCGCCATTTCGGCGCGGGCACGGATCGCGATCTGCCAGCTGTCGCCCACGGCCGCGACCTTCACCACCTCGCCGACCGAATCGACATGGCCGGTGACGATGTGCCCGCCCAATTCGTCGCCGAGGCGCAGCGAGGGTTCGATGTTGAGGCGCGCGCCCGCCTCCCACATCCCCGGCACGGTGCGGCTGACAGTCTCGCCCGAGAGGTCGACATCGAACCACGCGTCCCCCGCGCTGCCGCCGCGCTCGACCACGGTCAGGCACACGCCCGAGCAGGCGATCGAGGCGCCGATGTCGATCCGCGCAGGGTCCAGCGGGGCGGTGATGCGCAGCCGCAGGTCGCCGCGCTGCTCGGCGGCGGCGATGGTGCCGATGGCGGTGACGATGCCGGTGAACATGGGGGCGGGGTTCCTTGCGAGAGCTATCGGGTGCGCAGATAGGCGGCGAAGGCGTCGCTGCCAAGCTGGCGGCGTTCGCTGAGGGCCCAGCGGCCATGCGCCTCGGCCAATCCCGCGAGGCGCAGCGCGCCGAGCGCCCTCAGGCCCTCGCCGATTAGGATGGGGGCGGTGTAGAGGTGGATCTCGTCGACAAGATCGGCGGCAAGGAAGGCCGCGGCGGCTGCTGCCCCGCCCTCGACATAGAGATATTGCACGCCTTCAAGGCTGGCGATGGCCTCGGGCGCGGGGAGGGCGGCGGTGCCCTCGGGCGCGGCCCCTCGGGTCAGCACCACGCGGGCGGGCGAGCGCTGTTCCAGACCCGGCAAACGGACATCGAGGCGCGGCGCATCGGCGCGCCATGTCCCGCCGCCGACGAGGATCGCGTCTTGGCACGCGCGCTGGGCATGGACATGGGCGCGCGCCGCTTCGCCGGTGATCCACTGGCTCGTCCCGTCGGCCAGCGCGATGCAACCGTCGAGTGAGGTTGCGAGCTTCAAGGTTACCCACGGACGCCCCGCACGCTGGCGGGCGAGGAAGCCTGCAAGGCTCGCCGCCGAAGCCGGGTCGGCGAGCAAAGTAACCGCAATCCCCGCCGCCTCGAGCCGCGCCATGCCCTGTCCGGCGGTGCGCGGGTCGGGGTCGCGCTGGCCGATGACGACGCGCGCGGGCTTGGTAGCAAGGATCAGGTCGGCGCAGGCGGGGCCGCGCTCGGACTGGTGCGCGCAGGGCTCGAGCGTCACGTAGAGCGTCGCGCGGGCCAGCACGTCCGGCGCAAGGCCCGCCAGCGCGACCGCCTCGGCGTGGGGGCGGCCACCGGCTTGCGTCCAGCCGCGCGCAACGACGCGGCCCTCGACCACCACCAGCGCGGCCACGCCCGGATTGGGGCGCGACAGCGGGCGCGCGCGCGCCGCCAGCCGCGCGGCGGCGGCCATCCAGTCGTGATCGGAAGGCAGGGCGCCTGCGGCTATTGTCCGGTGCTTTCGGCTTGCTTGGCCTTCGCGGCCGCCTGCGCCTCGGCGCGGCGCTTTTCGGCGGCGGCTTTCTCCGCCGCGCGCTCGGCCTCGGCCTCGCGCTCGATCTTCTCGACATCCATCCCCGCCGCGCGTCCCAGCTCCTTGTAGATCGCGCGCTTCTCCTCGGCGATGCGCGCTTCCTCGGCCGCGCGCAGGTCCTTGATTTCCTGGTTGGCGCGCAGCTCGGCCTGAATCTCGGCCTCGGAGCGGGCCGGGTCGAGCGTGGTGATGTACTCGATCGTCGGCCGCTCGGGCTCGCCATACTGGGTGCTGTTGACGCCCCACCAGATCATCAGCGCGGCCGGCAGGATCGAGGCGATCAGGATCGGCCAGCGATAGGGGTTGGGCCGCCGGATCTCGTTCCAGAAATCGGCAATGCCGCCGGCAGGATTGAAGCGGGAGGGGAGGATGCGCATCCGAGCATTATAGGGTGCGGGGGAGCGGGGGGGAAGGGGGGTGAGGAAGCCTCGCTGCGCTCGGGCCCACCCCCGACCCCTCCCGCAGGCGGGAGGGGAGTGAGACGAGGAAAGTCCCTCCCCGTTCGCCCCGCGAATGGGAAGGTGGCACCGCGCAGCGGTGACGGAGGGGTACTTCTGCCGCCGTGCAAGGACCCCTCCGTCAGCCCTGCGGGCTGCCACCTCCCCATCCGTTCCGGACGGGGAGGGACTGAAGCGTCCCTACCCGAAGCTCGCGTAAAGCCCCCGCCCGTGGTCCTTCAGCCAGCGATCCGCCGCGGCGATCTCGCCCTCGAAGATCCGCGCCAGCAGGGCGTGGAAGGCAGGCGAGTGGTCGAAGTGGACGAGGTGCGCGACCTCGTGCGCCACCACCGAGCGGCGCACCCAGTCGGGCGCCTGCACCAGCCGCCAGTTGATGCGGATGCGGCTTTTGTCCGAGCACGAACCCCAGCGCCGCTGCGCGCGCGTGAGCCCGATGGGCACCGGATCGAGGCCCGCGGCGGCGCAGTAATCGCGCATGTCGGCCTCGGCGAGGCGCAGCGCCTCGGCCTCAAGCCAGCGCTTCAGCCGCGTTTCGAGCCCGGCCTGCGGTCCGCCGATCCGCAAGGCTTCGTCCTCCACCACCGGACGGCGCGGGGCGCGCGTGTCCCAAGCCAGCCGCAGCCGCTCGCCCCGATAGAGCACCTCGCCCCCCGGTTCGGGCGCGGCGCGTTTGGGCAGGCGGGCAAGCTGCTCTTCCAGCCAGCCCGCGCGCGAATGGGCAAAGGCGATCGCTTCGCGCCCTTCGGCCCAGGCGGGGAGGGTGATACGCACCTCGCTGCCGTCGGGCGCGAGCCGCAGGGTCAGCCGCCGTGCGGTCTTCATGCGCTTCAGGACAATCGGCACCTGCCGTCCGCCGAGGTCGATCTCCGGGTCGAGCGCATGGCGCACCGAGGCACCGCGCAGCCAGTCGATCATGCCCCGCTCTCCTGCTCGCTCTCCCAGTCGCGCCGGGCGGCGGGCCATTCGGTGATGTGATGCTCCATCGGCCCGGCATCGACTTCGCTCACCACCCGGCCGATGATGGAGACGCCCGCGCGCCGCACCGCATCGCGGTCGCCCGAGATGAGGTAATGCCACCCTGGCAGCGGTCGCCCGTCGGCGCGCAGCCGGTAGGCGCAGGTCTGGGGGAGCCAGCTCACCTGCTCGACGATCCGCAAGGTCAGCCGCAGGCAATCGGGCACGAAGGCCTTGCGGTTGCGATAGTCCGAACACTGCGCGGTCTTGGTGTCGAGCAGACGGCAGGCGATGTTGGTGTCGACCACCTCGCCCGTGTCCTCGTCTTCCAGCTTGTGCAGGCAGCAGCGGCCGCAGCCGTCGCACAGGGCTTCCCATTCGGCGCGGGTGAGCTCGCCCAGTGGCAGCTCCCAGAAGCGCTCCCTCAGCTCACCCATCGCGCCAGTTCCGCCGCGACCGCCTTGCCGTCCTTGTCGGTCGGCAACGTGGCGATCGGCGCGCCGTCGGGGCCGAACAGGTAGACGACGTTGGAATGATCGACGAGATAGCCGCCGCCCGGCTGCGCCTCGCCCTTGGCGTAGAACACCTTGAACGTCTTGGCCGCCGCGTCGATCTGCTGCGGCGTGCCGGTGAGGCCGACGATGTCGGGCGAGAAGGCGGCGGCGAATTCGCCGACCACGGCCTGCGTGTCCCGTTCGGGATCGATGGTAATGAAGATCGGCACGATCTTGCCCGCCTTGTCGGGATCGCTCGCCTTCAATGCCTTGAGGCCCTGCGCGACGCGCTGCATGTCGGTCGGGCAGATGTCGGGGCAGAAGGTGTAGCCGAAATAGACGACGCGGTACTTGCCCGCGAAATCGCCCCAGCGCACGGTCTCGCCCTTGCTGTCGGTCAGCGTGAAATCCCCGCCGATCGCCGCACCCGCAAGCGGCGGCTCCTGCGTCGGACCGCTCGCGCCGCCGCATCCCGCCAGCGCCAGCGACAGCGCGATTGCGACAGAAGCGAAGGCGGAAGGCTTGTTGATGCGGTTCATGCTCTGCTAACTGGCTTTTCGTGATAGGCGCTGCGGCCCGGCCCGCCCGCGCCATCCCACACGGCAAGGTGTGGCAGGTAATGCGAAAGGATCAAACCGTGGCTCATGGTGTTTTGCGCAAGTTAGGGGCTCGCGGGGCGATTGCCAGCGCGATTGCGCTTGCGTTCGCCGCGCCGCTCGCCGCGCAGTTCAAGTCCGAGGGCTACGAGTTCCTCGAGGCGGTCAAGGAGTCCGAGGGCGACAAGGCGACCGAGATGCTCTCCAAGCCCGGCACCCAGATCGTCAACACCCGCGACATCACCAGCGGCGACACGGGCCTGCACATCGCGGTGGCGCGTTCGGACCTTTTGTGGGTGCGCTTCCTGCTCCAGCGCGGAGCCGATCCGAACATCCGCAACAAGAAGGGCACGACCCCGCTCCAGATGGCGACCGCATTGGGCTTCACCGACGGCGTCGCGGCGCTGATCAAGGGCGGGGCGAGCATCGACATCGCCGACCAGACCGGCGAGACCCCGCTGATCACTGCGGTCCACGCGCGCAATGTTGGGCTGGTGCGGCTGCTGCTCGAAAAGGGCGCGGACCCGGACCGCAACGACAATTCGGGCCGCTCGGCGCGCAACTACATGGAGTTGCAGGCGGGCAACGACATTCTGCGGCAGGCCTTCGCCGATGCCGACGAGAAACGCGCCGCGGCGGGAACCAAGAAAGATTACGGGCCTTCCTTCTGACATGACCGATTTTTCAGACCTGACCCTCGACGAGCTGCGCATCGCGCTCGCCCCCGACATCGCCGCCTCGGCCATTTTCGACGGCTGGAACGAGACCGCGCTGGTCGCCGCCGCCGAGATGGCGGGGGTCGATGTCGACGTGGCCCGGCTCGCCTTTCCGGGTGCGAAGCCGATGGACATGATCGCGGCGTGGATCGTTTCGGTGGATCAGGCGATGGCCGAGGAATGGCCCGCCGAACGCCTCGCCACGCTGAAGATCCGCGAGCGCATCCGCACGCTGGTCGCCTTCCGGCTGGAAGCGGTCGCGCATATCGACGAGGCGGTGCGCCGCGCGCTGGCGGTGATGGCGCAGCCGCAGAACGCGGCCCAAGCGCTGAAGCTCGGCTGGCATTCGGCCGACATCATGTGGCGCCTCGCCGGGGACACCGCGACCGATTACAACCACTACACCAAGCGCGCGATCCTTGCCGGGATTTACTCGGCGACGCTGGCGGTGTTCGTCAACGACGACTCCGAGGGCAAGGCCGACACCTACGCCTTCCTCGACCGCCGCATCGACGGGGTGATGAAGTTCGAGAAGGTCAAGGCGCAGTTCCTGAACAAGGACCGCGAGCTGCCGAGCCTGACGCGCTTCCTCGGAAGGCTGCGCTACCCGGCGCGTTAAACACCACCGAACTGGTGGATTAACCCTCGGCCACGGCTCGCGCGGAGCGGGTCGCTTCCCTATTGCCTGTGACAGATTCGCGGCGCATCTTGGCGGCCGGGGATCAAGACATTGACGGGAAGGACATTTCGATGGCGGGTTCGCTCAACAAGGTCATGCTGATCGGCAATCTGGGCGCTGACCCGGAAATCCGCACCTTCGGCAATGGCGGCAAGGTCGCCAACCTGCGCATCGCGACCTCCGAACAGTGGAAGGACCGCCAGACCGGCGAGCGCAAGGAAAAGACCGAGTGGCACACCGTCGCGATCTTCTCCGAGGGCCTCGTCAGCGTGGTCGAGCGTTACCTGAAGAAGGGCAGCAAGGTCTTCGTCGAGGGCAAGCTCCAGACCCGCAAGTGGCAGGACCAGAACGGGCAGGACCGCTATTCGACCGAGATCGTGATCCAGGGCCTCGGCGGCACGCTGACCATGCTTGACGGTGCCCAGGGCGGCGGCGGCGGCGGCATGGGTGGCGGCGGTGGCCGCTCGGGCGGCGGCTACGGCGGCGGCGGTGGCGGCGGCTGGGATCAGGGCGGCGGCGGCGGCTCGTCGGGCGGCGG
>NZ_JASCXI010000007.1 GCF_030271515.1 Erythrobacter oryzae
GCTCGCGCAGCTTGCCGCCAACGCCGGGGACGCCGCGCGCGATGCCGCCCGCCAGCGCGAGTGGCAGGCCGACGCGCTCGCCCGCACCGAGACCCGCGCCAAGCGCCTCTCCGAGATGAGCGCCGAGGCCCGCGCCGCGCTCGCCGCCGCGCAGGAACGCCGCGCGGCGGCGCGCGAAGTGCCGCTGGCACGCAAGTTGCAGAGCCGCCGGGACGATTGACCTCCCGTTCAAGAGGAAGCCGCCCGACGTGACCAGCCTGCTCCCGCTCCTGCCCGATAGCCCCCGGCCTCCCGTCACCGACGCGCACGCGGGCGGCCCCGCCGCTGCGATTGTGCCTGGGGCGGGGACGCCCGACTTTGCCGGCCTGCTCGAGGCGCTCGGCGCGCCTGCGCCAGCAGCGCCGGGTGCCGTGCCAACCCTGGCCCACGCGGGCAGCGCTCCCGAGGCGGTGTCCGGCGCCCTGAGCACGCCGCCGCAAGTCCCCGGCCTGCGCGCCGAGGCGGTGCCGGCGAGCGTGCTGGCCGCGTGGCCGGGCGGCAAGATCCTGCCGGAGGCGGGCGCACCCTTGCCGCCCGTGCTGCCGCCCGCTCTGCCGCTTCCCGCTGCGGACACCACGGATGTGCCTGCGCCCCCGGTTGCAGTTTCCGTCGCTGCCGTCCCCTCGCCGCTCCCTGCCCCCGCAGCGGCGGCGGCATCGGCGGCGGAGCTTCCGGCGCTGCCCGAGGCCACGCTTCGTCCCGAGCCTCGCAAGCACGCCCATGTCGCCAGCCCCGCTCCGTCGGTGCCTGCGCGGATGCTCCTGACGAACGGGGTGCCGGGCGAGGACGCGCCCGAGTCCAGCCTCGGGCCGGAAGACGATGGCGCTCACCCGACCGAGGCCGCGGAGGCTGTCGCGGTGCCCGCGATCGCCTTCGAGAGTGTCACCACCCCGCAGCCGCTCGTGCAGGCGCTGGCCTTTGTGCCGGTGCCGCTGGGTGATGCGGTCACCGCGCCGCCGCCCCTGCTGCCATCCGGCGCTGCGAGTGCGGTCGCGCTGGCCGCCGCAGCGCTTCCGGTCCCCGCCGCTCTGCGCGCGCCCGTTGCCGCTGCAGGCTCGCCCGGGGAGCCGGTTGCAGCCCCCTCGCAGCCCGCCGTGCCTGCGGCCCCGGCGGCGCGCCCCCG